>NZ_CP088022.1:4800000-7200000 GCF_013373795.3 Bradyrhizobium quebecense | reverse complement strand
GGGTTGCCGAGCGCGTCGACGACGCGGCCGAGCAGGCCCTTGCCGATCGGCGCGTCCACGATCGCGCGGGTGCGCTTGACGGTCTGGCCTTCCTTGATCTCGCGGTCGGCGCCGAAAATCACGATACCGACGTTATCGGTTTCAAGGTTGAGCGCCATGCCGCGCGTGCCGTTCTCGAACTCGACCATTTCACCGGCCTGGACGTTGTCGAGCCCGTAGACGCGAGCGATACCGTCACCGACCGACAGCACCTGGCCAACTTCGGTGACTTCGGCTTCCTGGCCGAAATTCTTGATCTGGTCCTTGAGGATCGCAGAAATTTCTGCGGCGCGGATGTCCATCAGCCTGCCTCTTTCATCGCGTTCTTGATCGAATTGAGTTTGGTGCGAAGCGAACTATCCACCATGCGGCTGCCGAGCTTGACCACCAGGCCACCAATAATGGAGGGATCGACCTTCACGTTGAGCGCGACGTCCTTGCCCGTCACTGATTTCAGTGCGGCCTTCAGCCCGTCGAGATTCTTGTCACTGAGCTGCTCGGCGACGGTGACTTCCGCAGTCGCCTCGCCCTTGAACTTCGCCACCAGCGCGCGATAGGCGCGGATCACATCGGCCACGGCAAACAGCCGGCGATTG
Source organism: Bradyrhizobium quebecense (assembly GCF_013373795.3). Taxonomy (NCBI): domain Bacteria; kingdom Pseudomonadati; phylum Pseudomonadota; class Alphaproteobacteria; order Hyphomicrobiales; family Nitrobacteraceae; genus Bradyrhizobium; species Bradyrhizobium quebecense. The sequence continues at coordinate 7,199,365 of NZ_CP088022.1, read as the reverse complement.
GCGGTGAGCACCTTGAGGAATTTCGCCGACGTGCCGGCGATACCGGCCTTGTCGAGCACCGCGGTCAGCGCCTTCAGCTGGGCGTCCGCGGCAAATACCGGGCTGCGGACGAGGCGCTTGAGATCGGCGCTCTCGTTGAGCATGGCTTCGAACTTGTCGAGATCGGCCCTGACTTGATCGACGGATTGATCGTCGCGCGCCAACTCGAACAGGGCCGTTGCGTAACGACCGGACACTCCCGAAACGGACGGATCTTCAGCAGCCACGAGCTCGCTCTTTTTTGCTGTCAAATTCGCAAGGGAAAAACCGTCGCCACCAAAGCAGCGCCTAGCGATCCAAGCCCTTGGAATTCAAGCGGGACTTCGATTTTCGACCGGCACAGGACATGCCGGGATCGTTAAAATCGCGGCTTTGCTAACATAGCAATCGCGCAGGTGCAACATGACGGCATCGTGCGAGCCGCCTTGTCGCATGCGGTTTTTGGCGACCGCAGCCGGCGCTCGAATGAGAAAAAATCGGCGCGCGGAAATTCAGCGCGCGGCCCCCGATTCGCACCGCGCGGATTTGTTCCATCGAAATCTGCATGGGGCCCATGGCCGAGTGCGCAGGGAACCCAAAACGGGCCGCCGTTTCATTTGGCGATTACTTACCGAAAACTTACCGCCGGCCCACTAATCAGTATTCGAAAGTATATTATTGATTAAAAATTCGTTAAAGGCCAAGGTTACGGAACCTCGATTGAATACCCCAAAGCGGTAACAAGATATTTCAGCCCGAGACAATCGGGAATTACTGCCCAATTCGTGCCTCATTGCGAAACCAAACGGCTTTGGTCAACGAAGGGACGGGGGTTCCACTTGCCGCGTTAGTGGCAATACTGTCTGAGGGTCTTATCAATGCTGAATATCAAGAAGGCGGCGGGCAATATAACCCGCTCGCGTACGGCGCTCGCGTTTGTCGCCGCAACTATCCTGGTCGGGGGCAGCGTGACGGAGGCGTCCGCGAAGTCCAGGCACCACCATCATCGCCACCACCATCATCACCAGGCCCGCGCTGAAGGTTCGTCCTGGCGCGACGCCAATGCATCGATCCAGCCCTCCGGCGGCCACACGTTCTCGGGGATGGCCTCCTTCTACGGCAATGAGTCGGGCAGCCGCACCGCTTCCGGCCAGCGCTTCAACCAGAACGCCATGACCGCCGCCCACCGCTCGCTGCCGTTCGGCACCAGGCTCCGCGTCACCCACGGGGGCCGCAGCGTCGTCGTCACCGTCAACGATCGTGGCCCGTTCATCCGCGGCCGCGTGCTCGACCTCTCGACCGGCGCAGCCCGCGCCATCGGCCTGACCGGTGCCGGCGTCGGCCGCGTCACCGCCGAGGTCGTCTCGTAAGCGCTTCAGTAAGCGTTGCGTTGCGTAACGGCCGCGAGGCCTGCCTCGCGCCAAAAGGCCTGCCGTCGCGAATGACGGCAGGCTTTTTCTTTACAGGCATCCCTACAAGAAACTCTGCGGATCGACGTCGACCTCGAGCTTCAGATTGCCCTTGGTCTTCGGACCGGCCTCGAGCCATTCGCGCAGATATTGCGACAGGTCGACATTGCGCAGCGACTTCACCAGCAGGCGGAAGCGGTAGCGGCCCTTGATGACGGCAAGCGGGGCCTCGGCGGGGCCGAGCACCTGGATCCGCTCGTCGAGCGGCGCCATCGCGGCGAGCTTGCGGGCAAATCCTTCTGCTGTCGGTCGGTCGCCGGCGGAGACGATCAGGCTCGCCAGCCGGCCGAACGGCGGATAGCCGGTGCGCTCGCGGATATCGATCTCGCTGGCGTAGAACGCCTCGCGATCGTTCGCGATCAAGGCCTTGATGACCGGATGTTCCGGCTGGTGGGTCTGCAGATAGCCGACGCCACGGCCCTGCTCGCGGCCGGCACGGCCGACCACCTGGTTCAGCAACTGGAACGTCCGCTCGGCGGCGCGCGGATCGCCGTTGCTCAAGCCGAGATCGGCATCGATGACCCCGACCAGATTGAGCCGCGGGAAGTTGTGCCCCTTGGCCACCAGCTGGGTGCCGATGATGATGTCGACGCGGCCCTCGGCGATCTCGTTGAGCTCGCTGCGCATGGTCTCGATCGAGGTGATGAGATCGCTCGAAAGCACCATGGTGCGGGCCTCGGGAAAAATGTGAGCGGCCTCCTCCTGCAGGCGCTCGACGCCGGGACCGACGGCGGCCAGCGATTCCTCGGCCGCACAATGCGGGCAGATGTTCGGACGCGGCATCGAGAAGCCGCAGTGATGGCAGACCAGCCGCTGCCGGAAGCGATGATCGACCAGCCATGCGTCGCAGATCGTGCAGGCGAAGCGGTGGCCGCAGGCACGGCAGAGCGTCAGCGGCGCATAGCCACGACGGTTGAGGAACAGCAGCGCCTGCTCGCGGCGCTCGATCGCATGGCGAATTTGCTCGGCCAGAACAGGCGAAATGAAGCGCCCGCGCGGCGGCGGTGCGCGGCGCATGTCGATCGCCTCGATGTGCGGCATGTGCTGGCCGCCGAACCGCGACGGCAACGCGACGCGCTGGTAGCGCCCCTTGCGCGCGTTGACTTCGCTCTCCACCGAGGGCGTCGCCGACGCCAGCAAGATCGGGATCCTGGCGATATGGGCGCGGACCACCGCCATGTCGCGCGCGTGATAATGTGCGCCCTCGTCCTGCTTGTAGGCCTGGTCATGCTCCTCATCGACGATGATGAGACCGAGATCGGCGTAAGGCAGGAACAGCGCGGAGCGGGCGCCGACCACGACCGGCGCCTTGCCCTCGGAGATCGCCGCCCAGTTTCGCGCCCGCGTGCGCGGCGTGAGCTCCGAATGCCATTCCAGCGGCCGCACACCGAAGCGCTGCGCGAAACGGTCGAGGAACTGGCCGGTCAGCGCGATTTCGGGCATCAGGATCAGGGTCTGCTTGCCGCGGCGGATATTCTCCGCGATCGCCTCGAAATAGACCTCGGTCTTGCCGGAACCGGTGACGCCGTCGAGCAGTGCGACGTGAAAGCTGCCGCTCGCCGCCAGCGTCCGCATCACATCGACCGCGCTGCGCTGCTCGCGCGAGAAATCCGGCTGCGCATACGAGGGATCGGGAATGGGTGGCGGTGCAGGCGGCGGCATCGCCTCGACCGTCAGCGTGCCCTCGTCGACCAGGCCGTCGACCACGCCCGAGCTGACGCCGGCCTCCCGCGCCGCCTCGGATTTGCCATGCAGCAAGCCATCCGACAGCACCTCGATCAGCCGCCGGCGCGCCGGTGTCAGGCGCCGTGGCGGCTCGCCCACGAGGCGCACCCCGAGCCGCGTCCGCTCCGGCCCAAGGTTCTCGCCCATCCGCAGCGTCATCCGCAGCACCATGCCGCGCGCCGACAAAGTGTAAGTGGAGACCCAGTCGACGAGCTGGCGCAACTCGGCCCTGAGCGGCGGAACATCAAGCTTCTCGCTGACGTCCTTGAGCCGGTTGTGCAGCCGCGGATCCGGCTTGGCATTCTCGGCCCACACCACCGCGACGACCTCGCGCGGCCCGAGCGGAACACAGATCACATCGCCGGGCGCAAGCTCCATGCCGCGCGGCACGCGGTAGGAATAGGTCTGGTTCAGCGCGACAGGCACCAGCACGTCGACGACGCGGGTCGTCGATGCGGGAGCTGGGCTGGGGCGTGTGGTGTGGTCCATTGAATCAGAGCTTTGAGCCGGGCTAGCACCGCTGCGCGGTCTTAGCGAACGGTAAACGAAGGCAGTGCGATATAATCAGGAGATTAGCAGCGCCAATAGCCCTTAAGGACGTGCCCGCTCAAGACATGGCCCGGACCGATCAGCCCATGCAACCGCTCGAGCTCGACTGCGCCGACGTGTCGGTCACGCAGGAGATGACGCGCTGGCTGTCGCATCTGCGCGCCGAGCGGCGGCTGTCGCCGAAGACGCTCGAGGCCTACGCCCGCGATGTGCGTCAATGCCTGGCCTTCCTGGCCGGGCACTGGGGCGCGCGCGTGACGCTTGCGGCATTTTCCGCGCTCGAGGCCAGCGATGTCCGCGCCTTCATGGCGATGCGCCGTGCCGAGGAGATCGGCGGCCGATCGCTGATGCGGGCGCTGGCGGGCCTGCGCTCGTTCGGACGTTTCCTGGAACGCGAAGGCAAGGGCAAGGTCGGTGCGCTCTCGGCGATCCGCGCCCCCAAGGTGGCGAAGAGCCTGCCGAAGCCGATCCATATGGAAGCGGCGAAACGCTTCGCCGATGCCGACGAGCGCGCCGGCGAAACCCGCGAGACCTGGATCCTGGTGCGTGACGCCGCCGTGATGGCGCTGCTCTATGGCTCCGGTCTGCGCATCTCCGAGGCGCTGGGGCTGAAGCGCCGCGACGTGCCGAAGCCGGGCGAAGGCGACGTGCTGGTCGTCACCGGCAAGGGCAACAAGACCCGCATGGTGCCGGTGCTGCACAACGTGCTGCAATTGATCGCGGACTATGCGGCGATCTGTCCGCATCAGCTCAGCCCGACCGGGCCGATGTTCGTCGGTGCGCGCGGCGGCCCGCTCAGCCCGCGCATCATCCAGCTTACCATGGAGCGGCTGCGCGGCGCGCTCGGCTTGCCCGACAGCGCAACGCCGCATGCGCTGCGGCACTCCTTCGCCACCCATCTGCTCAGCCGCGGCGGCGACCTGCGCGCGATCCAGGAATTGCTCGGCCACGCATCGCTGTCGACCACGCAGATCTACACCGGCATCGACAGCGAGCGCCTGCTGGAAGTCTATCGCTCCGCGCACCCGCGCGGCTGAGCGCCCGGACCTGAGTTCAAAATACGGCGCCGGGCCGGCACCGATGCGCCGTTTCATCTTGCGCCGTTCATATTCATACGGCTGCCACAAATCGCTCGGCACTTGCCTTGTGCGCCGCATTCAGCAATCGTGGCGCGGTCTCATCCGGATGGGGGAATCATGAGCGCACATGAAAGTATGGAGCAAGCGGAGCATGCCGAGCATGCGTCGGGCGAAAACAAGAAGATCGCCCTCCTGATCGCCGTGATCGCGCTCTGCCTGGCGCTGTCGGAAACGCTCGGCAAGGGAGCCCAGACCGAATCGATCAGCAAGAACGTCGAAGCCTCCAACCTCTGGGCCTTCTTCCAGGCCAAGAGCATCCGCCGCACCGCGGTGCAGACCGCGGCCGAACAGGGCAAGCTCAATCTTGCGACCACCGCCGACGAGGCGGCCAAGGCCGCGCTGCAGAAGCAGATCGACGACTGGCAGAAGACCGCGGCACGCTACCGCTCGGAGCCGGAGACCGGCGAGGGGTCAGAGCAACTCTCCGAACGCGCCAAGCACGCCGAGCATGAGCGCGACGAGGCCACCGCGAAATATCATCACTTCGAGCTTGCCTCTGCCGCCTTCCAGATCGCCATCGTGCTGGCGTCCGCGACCATCATCACCGGCATCGCCGCGTTGGCCTGGGTGTCCGGCCTGGTGACGCTCGCCGGCGTCGTGATGACCTTGTTCGGCCTGTTCCAGCCGCATCTGCTGCCCTTGCATTGAAGCGGCGGGGCTCCGCTTCATCTCCGTCACCCTGCCAGGGTCACGGAATTGGCCTGCTCAGCTTGCTCAGTGTCATCACCCGCATGCGGGTGATCCAGTATTCCAGAGGCGGTCGGGCTTGAGCCGACAGGCCGCGGCGTACTGGGTCGCCCGGTCGAGCCGGGCGACGACAACAGTGGAAGAGGACAAAGCTTCACATCCTGTCAGGATGACGGGAGCGACAGCGTTGCCTAGAGCACCTTGCTGGTCTGGTGAACGCTTTTTCGGAAGCGCGCGATCAGGCGCAGCGTGCGCGCGGTCCAGCCGTCACCGTCGCCACTGATCATCTCGAGGATACGCCGCTTGACCGGCTCGACCAGCTCTGTGGCCTTGGCGCGCAGCGCCATCACGAAATTATAGAGCGCCTCGAACCAGGGCATCTCCAGCAGTTTCGATCGCGTCACGTCGAACAGGAAAGCGGTGACGCCGACGCCGACGATCTTGGCGAACAGGATCAGCGAGACCGCGCTGAACCAGTATTGGTTCGCCAGGAGCCAGAGTCCGACCAGCTTGAGCGGAAACAGCGGGATCAGCGGCACGACGAAGACGATCAGCGTCATCGCCGGCGACAGCGAATCGACCCGGTCGGCAAGCCATTGCTTGAGCGCGCGCAGCGGGATCCACGCCACCACCCGGGCCACGATCGGCTCGACGTGATCCCATAGCCAAGCCTCGATCAGGAAGATGATCGCAAGCAGGACCCAGAACGGCTGAAGCAGGCGGCGCAACATCACTATGATCTCTACCCGGCTCGCGCCGGGATGTTCGATCACATATGGATGGCGCGCTTGCCCACCGCAAGCGCGGCTTCCTTGATCGCTTCGGAACGGGTCGGATGTGCGTGGCAGGTGCGCGCCAGATCCTCGGCCGAGCCGCCGAATTCCATCAGGACGCAGGCTTCGTGGATCATTTCGCCGGCTTCCCGGCCGACAATGTGCACGCCGAGCACCCGATCGGTCTTCGCATCTGCGAGAACCTTCACGAAACCGTCGGTGGTCTGGTTGACCTTGGAGCGGCCGTTCGCGGTGAACGGGAATTTGCCGACGGTATAAGCGAAGCCGGCTTGCTTGAGATCTTCCTCGGTCTTGCCGACCGACGACACCTCCGGCGTGGTATACACAACACCTGGAATGACGTCGTAGTTCACATGGCCGGCCTGGCCCGCGATGATCTCCGCGCAGGCAACGCCCTCGTCTTCCGCCTTGTGCGCCAGCATCGGCCCGGCCACGACATCGCCGATCGCGTAGATGCCCTTCACATTGGTCGAGAAGTGCGTGTCGATTTCGACGCGGCCACGATTGTCGAGCGCAACGCCGGCTTCCTTCAGCCCGAGGCCCTCGGTGTAGGGCACGCGGCCGATGCACACCAGCACCACGTCGGCTTCGATGGTTTCCGCAGCACCACCCGCGGCCGGCTCGACCTTGACCTGGAGCGTCTTGCCCGAGGTGTCGACCGCGGTGACCTTGGCGCCGAGCCTGAAGGCAAAGCCCTGCTTTTCCAGGATGCGCTGGAATTGCTTCGCCACCTCGCCATCCATGCCGGGCAGGATGCGGTCGAGGAATTCCACCACGGTGACCTTGGCACCGAGACGATGCCAAACCGAGCCGAGCTCGAGCCCGATCACGCCGGCGCCGACGATCAGCAGGCTTGACGGCACCTTCTCCAGCGACAGCGCGCCGGTCGACGACACGATGCGCTTCTCGTCGATGTCGATGCCCTTCAACCGCGCGATGTCGGAGCCGGTGGCGATCACGATATTCTTGGTCTCGACGGTCTCGGACTTGCCGTCGCCGGAGACCTCGACCTTGCCGGCACTGATGATCTTGCCGGTACCCTTGAGGACATCGATCTTGTTCTTCTTCATCAGGAACTCGACGCCCTTGACGTTGCCGTCGATGCCCTGCTGCTTGAAGTCCATCATCGCGGGCAGATCGAGCTTCGGGGCGGAGACGCTGACGCCCATCTTGGCGAAGGAGTGCGCGGCTTCCTCGAACATCTCGGAGGCGTGCAGCAGCGCCTTCGACGGCATGCAGCCGACATTGAGACAGGTGCCGCCCAGCGTCGCGTTCTTCTCGACGACGGCAACCTTCATGCCGAGCTGCGCCGCGCGGATCGCGCAGACGTAACCGCCGGGGCCAGTGCCGATGACGACGAGATCGTAAGAAGCCATGATTGAGGTCCTGTAGCTAAACTCTGTGACAGTTGGGCGGGCGCGGTCCGATCGGAAGGCCGCTTCCCGCTTCTTGATCGTGTTCTAGCGACCGCCCGACACGTCGAGGATCGCGCTGGTGACGTAGGAGGCTTCGTCCGAGATCAGCCAGACGATGGCGTTGGCGATCTCGTCCGCGGTGCCGACACGCTTCATCGGCACCATGTGGGCAAGCCGATGCGCGCGATCGGGCTCGCCGCCCGCGGCGTGGATGTCGGTGTCGATCAGGCCCGGCCGGATGCCGGCGACGCGGATGCCTTCACCCGCGACTTCGTAACCGAGGCCGACCGTGAAGGAATCGATCGCCCCCTTGGAGGCGGCATAGTCGACATAGGTGTTGGGCGCGCCGAGCCTTGCCGCGACCGAGGAGAGGTTGACGATGACGCCGCCCTGGCCGCCGTGCCTGGTCGACATGCGCTTCACCGCCTCGCGCGCGCACAGGATGCTGCCCGTGACGTTGACCGCCATCATCTGCTGGATGCGCTCGGCCGACATCTCGTCGACGCGCACACCGCTCTTGCCGACGATACCGGCATTGTTGACCAGCGCGCCGAGCGTGCCGAACCCATCGGCCGCCTTGAACAGCGCCAGGATATCCTGCTCGCTGCCGACGTCGCACTTCACCGCGATCGCCTTGCCGTTCTTGGCCTCGATCGCGGCGACGACCTCGTTGGCCGCAGCCTGGTTTGAGGCATACCCAACCACCACGCGATAACCGCGTGCAGCAGCAGCAAGCGCGGTGGCGCGGCCGATGCCGCGGCTGCCGCCGGTGATGACAACGACCTTGTCCGTCACATTGATCCCCAAACGTAAGCACCCAACGAAACGCGACGCCCGAACCGATCGGGCGCCGCGCGCGATACGACCTTAGAGATCCAGCACAAGCCGGGCCGGATCTTCCAGGCTCTCCTTGACACGCACCAGGAAGGTGACCGCTTCCTTGCCGTCGATGACGCGGTGATCGTAGGACAGCGCCAGATACATCATCGGGCGCACCTCGATCTTGCCGCCGACCACCATCGGCCGTTCCTGAATCTTGTGCATGCCGAGGATGCCGGACTGCGGCGCGTTGAGGATCGGCGTCGACATCAGCGAGCCGTAGATGCCGCCATTGGTGATGGTGAAGGTGCCGCCCTGCATCTCGTCGATCTTGAGCTGACCGTCGCGGGCGCGACGGCCGTAATCGGCGATCGACTTCTCGATCTCGGCGATCGACTTGTGGTCGCAGTCGCGCACCACCGGCACCACCAGGCCGCGGTCTGTGCCGACCGCAACGCCGATGTGGTAGTAGTTCTTGTAGATCAGGTCAGAGCCGTCGATCTCGGCGTTGACGGCCGGAATGTCCTTCAGCCCCTGCACCACCGCCTTGGTGAAGAAGCCCATGAAGCCGAGCTTCGAGCCGTGCTTCTTCTCGAACGTATCCTTGTAGAGCGCACGCAGCTTCATCACCTCGGTCATGTCGACCTCGTTGAACGTCGTCAGCATCGCGGCGGTGTTCTGCACGTCCTTGAGGCGGCGCGCGATGGTCTGGCGCAGCCGGGTCATCTTCACGCGCTCCTCGCGCGCGGCATCGTCCGCCGGCGACGGCGCACGGACCTGCACGGCGGCGGCCGGCTGGTTGACCGGGGTCGGCGCCGAGGCGGCCTTCTCGATCGCGGCCAGCATGTCGCCCTTGGTCACGCGGCCATCCTTGCCCGAGCCCGGAACGGTGGAGGCGTCGACGCCGCTTTCGGCGGACAGCCTGCGCACCGAGGGTGCCAGCGGCGCATCCGACGGCGGCGCCTTCTGCGCAGCGGCAGGAGCTGGTGTGGGAGCAGCGGCCGGCGCAGGCGCGGCGGCCTTGGCGGGGGCTGCGGCAGCCGCGGACTTGGCCGGGGCAGCGCCGTCATTGATCTGGCCGAGCAGCGCGCCGACGGCGACGGTCTCGCCATCCTTGGCGATGATCTCGCCGAGCGTGCCGGCGACCGGCGCGGGCACCTCGATGGTGACCTTGTCGGTCTCCAGTTCCACCAACGGCTCGTCCACCGCGACGGCCTCACCGGCCTTCTTGAACCAGCGGCCGATGGTGGCCTCGGTTACGGATTCGCCGAGCGTTGGAACGCGAATTTCAGTCATGATCTTTTCCTCGATAACCTTGCGGTCGAAAAATTGGTCCAGCCACCGTCCGCCAAAGCGGACGACCCGGTGCTCCGTGACGACAGCGGTGAGGCTGGATGACGCGGGATACCGGATGCCCCGCTCCAGTGCGCAATTGCGCACAAGGCGGGACATGGCTTCAGTGAAGGTCGTTAGTTCAGAGCGTCGTCGAGCAGCGCCTTGAGCTGCGCCAGATGTTTCGACATCAAACCGGTGGCGGTCGCCGCCGATGCCGGACGGCCGGCATAGCGCGGACGCTTGTTGGCTGCGTTGGTCTGGTTGAGCACCCATTCCAGATAGGGCTCGATGAAGTGCCAGGAGCCCATGTTGCGGGGCTCTTCCTGGCACCAGACCACCTCGGCGCCCTTGAAGCGGCCGAGCTCCTGCACCAGCGCCTTCAGCGGCACCGGATACAGCTGCTCGATGCGCATCAGATAGATGTCGTCAACGCCGCGCTTCTCGCGCTCCTCGTACAGGTCGTAGTAGACCTTGCCGGAGCACAGCACGACGCGACGGATCTTGTCGTCCGGCACCAGCTTGATCTTCTCGTCCGGCAGCATCTGCGCGTCATCGTACAGGATGCGATGGAATGTGGCGTTCTTGCCGAGCTCGTCGAGCCGCGACACGGCGCGCTTGTGACGCAGCAGCGACTTCGGCGTCATCAGGATCAGCGGCTTGCGGATTTCGCGATGCAGCTGGCGCCGCAGCACGTGGAAGTAGTTTGCCGGCGTGGTCGGATTGACCACCTGCATGTTGTCCTCGGCGCACATCTGCAAATAACGCTCGAGGCGTGCGGAGGAGTGCTCCGGTCCCTGCCCCTCATAGCCATGCGGCAGCAGGCAGACGAGGCCCGACATGCGCAGCCATTTGCGTTCGCCCGAGGAGATGAACTGATCGAACACCACCTGCGCACCATTGGCGAAGTCGCCGAACTGGGCTTCCCAGAGCGCCAGCGCATTCGGCTCGGCCAGCGAGTAGCCGTACTCGAAGCCGAGCACCGCCTCTTCCGACAGCAGCGAGTTGATGACCTCGTAATGGCCGGTATCTTCGCCACCGAGATGGTTGAACGGCGTGTAGCGGCTTTCGTCCTCCTGGTCGATCAGGACCGAATGGCGCTGCGAGAAGGTGCCGCGCTCGGAATCCTGGCCGGACAGGCGCACATGATGGCCCTCCTGCAGCAGCGTGCAGAACGCCAGCGCCTCGCCGGTCGCCCAGTCGATGCCGACACCGGTGTCGATCGCCTTGGCGCGATTGTCGAGGAAGCGCTGAATGGTGCGGTGGGCGCGGAAGCCGTCCGGCACCTTGGTGATCTTGCGGCCGATCTCCTTGAGCACGGCGACATCGACACCGGTGACGCCGCGGCGGGCGTCTTCTTCCTGATCGGCCGACTTGAAGCCGGCCCATTTGCCGTCGAGCCAGTCGGCCTTGTTCGGCTTGTAGCCCGAGCCGGCTTCGAGCTCGGCATCGAGCCGCGCGCGCCAGTCGGCCTTGGCCTTCTCGACCTCGCCCTCGGTCAATACGCCGTCGGCGACCAGCCGCTTGGCGTAGATCTCCAGCGTCGACGGGTGCGAGGCGATCTTCTTGTACATCACCGGCTGGGTGAACGCCGGCTCGTCGCCCTCGTTGTGGCCGTGGCGCCGGTAGCAGAACATGTCGATGACGACCGGCTTGTGGAATTTCTGCCGGAACTCGATCGCGACCTTGGCCGCGAACACCACGGCCTCCGGATCGTCGCCATTGACGTGGAAGATCGGCGCGTCGATCATCTTCGCGACGTCGGACGGATAGGGCGACGAGCGCGAGTAGCGCGGATAGGTGGTGAAGCCGATCTGGTTATTGACGATGAAGTGCAGCGAGCCGCCGGTGCGGTAACCCTTCAGGTCGGACAGGCTGAAGCATTCCGCCACCACGCCCTGGCCCGCGAATGCCGCGTCGCCGTGCATCAGCAGCGGCAGGACCGAGATGCGCATGTCCGGCGGATCGCCGTGCTGATCCTGCTTGGCGCGCACCTTGCCCATCACGACCGGATCGACGATCTCGAGATGCGACGGATTTGCGGTCAGCGACAGATGGATGTTGTTGCCGTCGAACTCGCGGTCCGATGACGCGCCGAGATGATACTTGACGTCGCCGGAGCCTTCGACCGAGTCCGGGTTGGCCGAACCACCCTTGAATTCATGGAACAGCGCGCGGTGCGGCTTGCCCATCACCTGGGTCAGCACGTTGAGGCGGCCGCGATGTGGCATGCCGACCACGATCTCCTTCACGCCGAGATTGCCGCCGCGCTTGATGATCTGTTCGAGCGCCGGGATCAGGGATTCGCCGCCGTCGAGGCCGAAGCGCTTGGTGCCGGTGAACTTGGTGTCGCAGAACTTCTCGAAGCCGTCAGCCTCGATCAGCTTGTTGAGGATCGCGCGGCGTCCCTCGGGCGTGAAGCTGATCTCCTTGTCCGGACCTTCGATGCGCTCCTGGATCCACGCCTTCTGCGCGGCATTGGAGATGTGCATGAACTCGACGCCGAGCGTCTGGCAGTAGGTGCGCTCGCAGATCTGGACGATCTCGCGCAGCGTGCCGTATTCGAGGCCGAGCACGTGGTCGAGGAAGATCTTGCGGTCGAAATCGGCCTCGGTGAAGCCGTAGGAGCGCGGATCGAGCTCCTCGCGGTCGCGCGGCGCCTCGATGCCGAGCGGATCGAGCTTGGCGTGGAAATGGCCGCGCATGCGATAGGCGCGGATCAGCATCAGCGCGCGAACCGAATCGCGGGTGGCCTGATGCACGTCGGCGTCGGACAGCTCGGCGCCCTTGGCCTGGGCCCTGGCGGCGAGCTTGGTGCCGACCGCCTTCTCGACCTGGGCCCAGTTGCCGTCGAGCGCCGAAGTCAGCTCGTCCCGCGGCGTCACCGGCCAGTTGGCCCGGCCCCACGAGGCACCCTCGGCGTTCTTCTGGACGTCGGCCGGGGCGTCCTTCAGGCTCTTGAAGAAATCCTGCCATTCTGCGTCGACCGACGATGGGTCCTGCTCGTAGCGCGCATAGAGATCGTCGATGTAGGTGGCGTTGGTGCCTTGCAGGAATGATGAGAGAGCAAAAGCAGCATTCGCGTCTTGGCGAGACATGGGGCAGTCCTGGTGATTTTTTTCGGTTCGCGCGTAGGAGACGGCGCTGGTGCCGGTCTGGAAGCGCGCCGGCTGGATCGATACCCTTTACCCTATCTAGGACAGATATTCCTGCCTAAAAGAACCAAGAAATGAACTTATTTTCATATTTTATTGATCGGCATTCTACTGGCAAAACGCAATAAAAGGGCGGGTTCTCCAATGAGAACCCGCCCAAAACCACGGCAAAGCTCGAAGGGAACTTGGCCTGACGGAGGTTACTTGAGCATCTCCGCGAGCGTGTGCCCGAGCCGCGCCGGGGACGGCGACACCTTGATGCCGGCGGCTTCCATCGCAGCGGTCTTGGAACCGGCATCGCCCTTGCCGCCGGAGATGATCGCGCCGGCATGACCCATGCGGCGGCCGGGAGGTGCGGTGACACCGGCGATGAAGCCGACCATCGGCTTCTTGCGGCCGCGCTTGGCCTCGTCCTTGAGGAACTGCGCGGCGTCTTCCTCGGCGGAGCCGCCGATTTCGCCGATCATGACGATCGACTTGGTCTTCTCGTCGGCCAGGAACATCTCCAGCACGTCGATGAACTCGGTGCCCTTGACCGGATCGCCGCCGATGCCGACCGCGGTGGTCTGGCCGAGGCCCTCCTGGGTGGTCTGGAACACCGCTTCATAAGTCAGGGTGCCGGAGCGGGAGACGATGCCGACCGAGCCGGGCTTGAAGATGTTGGCCGGCATGATGCCGATCTTGCATTCGCCGGCGGTCATCACACCGGGGCAGTTCGGCCCGATCAGCCGCGACTTCGAACCCGACAGCGAGCGCTTGACGCGCACCATGTCGAGCACCGGAATGCCCTCGGTGATGCAGACGATCAGCGGGATCTCCGCATCGATCGCCTCGCAGATCGCGTCCGCCGCACCCGGCGGCGGGACATAGACCACGCTGGCGTCGGCGCCGGTCTTGGCGCGCGCGTCCGCGACGGTGTCGAACACCGGCAGGTTGAGATGGGTCGAGCCGCCTTTGCCCGGCGCCACGCCGCCGACCATCTTGGTGCCGTAAGCGATCGCCGCTTCCGAATGGAACGTGCCGTTCTTGCCGGTGAAGCCCTGGCAGATGACCTTGGTGTTCTTGTCGATCAGAATGGACATGGTTCGAGATGCTTTCGCGAGACGGTCGGTGAAGGGTTTAGTGGATACGCCGGTACACGCCGGTGAGCACGTCGGCCCACCCTTCCGCGTCAGGCGAGAATTGGATCTTCATGTTGTAGGTGTTGTCGTCGACGACCTCGTAGACGTGACGGGCATTGCCGCGCAGCGAGCCGCGCACCAGGATCAGCGACTTGCCCGCCCAGCCGCCGGACGCCGGCGACGGCGGGTAGTAGCCGAGTGAATCGTGCCAGAACAATCGGTAGGCCCGATCCTCGCGGTCGTAGGTGAAGACGCCGTGGGTGGCGAAGCTCTCCTTGCCGTCACGGGTCTGCACGCAGTCCTGGATCAGGTAGAACCCGTTGAGCGCGATGCGCGCAACGACATGCGAGGTGGCCCGACCGCCTGCGGTCCAGCGCGACGGATAGACCATCTCGTCGCCGCTCCACTCGCCCGCGAAAACCGCGAGCTTGCGGTGTTCGTCCAGCGGGGTCGGAGCGTCGAGATGATCGACCATCGTTAGCCTCCCTTGACGGCTTTCACGATCTTCTGTGCGGCGTCATCGAGATTGTCGGCGGGCACGACGTTGAGGCCGCTGTCGCGGATGATCTTCTTGCCCTGCTCGACATTGGTGCCTTCGAGGCGCACCACGAGCGGCACCTTGAGGCCGACCTGCTTCACCGCGGCGACCACGCCCTCGGCAATCACGTCGCACTTCATGATGCCGCCGAAGATGTTGACCAGGATGCCCCTCACGTTCGGATCAGCGGTGATGATCTTGAAGGCAGCCGCAACCTTCTCCGCGCTGGCGCCGCCGCCGACGTCGAGGAAGTTCGCCGGCTCCATGCCGTAGAGCTTGATGATGTCCATCGTCGCCATGGCGAGGCCGGCGCCGTTGACCATGCACCCGATCGTGCCGTCGAGCGCGACATAGTTGAGGTCATATTTCGACGCCTCGATCTCCTTGGCGTCCTCCTCGGACTCGTCGCGCAGCGCGACCACGTCCGGGTGACGGTAGAGCGCGTTGCTGTCGAACGATACCTTGGCGTCGAGCACGCGAAGCTGGCCCTGCTTGGTGACGACGAGCGGATTGATCTCGAGCATCGCCATGTCCTTGGCGGCGAACGCTGCATAGAGCTGACCGGTCAGCTTCTCGGCCTGCTTGGCGAGATCGCCCTTCAGCTTCAGCGCCTCGGCAACCGTGCGGCCGTGGTGAGGCATGATGCCGGTGGCGGGATCGACCGAGAACGAGACGATCTTTTCCGGCGTCGAATGCGCGACGTCCTCGATGTTGACGCCGCCCTCGGTCGACACCACGAAAGAAATCTCGGAGGTCTCGCGATTGACCAGGATCGAGAGGTAGAACTCCTTGTCGATGTCGGAGCCTTCCTCGATGTAGAGGCGGTTGACCTGCTTGCCGTGCGGGCCGGTCTGCACCGTGACCAGCGTCGCGCCGAGCATCTGCTTGGCGAATTCGTCGACCTCGGCAACCGACTTGGCGATGCGGACACCGCCCTTGTCGCCGGCGGATGCCTCCTTGAACTTGCCCTTGCCGCGGCCGCCGGCATGGATCTGGCTCTTCACCACCCAGATCGGGCCGGGAAGCTGCTTGGCCGCCGCATCGGCATCTTCCGGCTTCAGCACCGGCACGCCGCGCGAGATCGGCACGCCGAATTCGTGCAGCAGAGCCTTGGCCTGGTATTCGTGGATATTCATGGAAAGACGCTCCCAAACCCTCGTGCGGCGAACCTCAAGTCAGCCTTGATGCTGGCATACCATATACCAAAGCTCGCGCAACTACAAAATCCGCCGGAATTTCATCACCTTGTACCCGACAGGCGATTGAAATCGCCTATCGGGCCATTGTCGATCGAGATTACTTGCCGAGCAGATCGGGCGCGATCTTCTTGCAGGCGTCGACGAGGCCCTGCACCGCGCCGACCGACTTGTCGAAGGCCTCACGGTCCTTGCCGGCGAGTTCGATCTCGACGATGCGCTCGACGCCCTTGGAGCCGATCACGGTCGGCACGCCGACATACATGTCCTTCACGCCGTACTCGCCGTTGAGATAGGCGGCGCAAGGCAGCACGCGCTTCTTGTCCCTCAGATAGCTCTCGGCCATCTGGATCGCGGACGCCGCCGGCGCGTAGAAGGCCGAGCCGGTCTTGAGCAGGTTGACGATCTCGGCGCCGCCATTGCGGGTGCGGTCGACGATCTCGTCGATACGGGCCTGCGAGGTCCAGCCCATCTTGACCAGGTCGGGCAGCGGAATGCCGGCAACGGTCGAGTAGCGGGTCAGCGGCACCATGGTGTCGCCGTGGCCACCGAGCACGAAGGCAGTGACGTCTTCGACCGAGACGTTGAACTCGTCGGCCAGGAAATAGCGGAAGCGCGCGGAGTCGAGCACGCCGGCCATGCCGACCACCTTCTTGTGCGGCAGGCCCGAGGCCTTCTGCAGCGCCCAGACCATCGCATCCAGCGGGTTGGTGATGCAGATGACGAAGGCGTCGGGCGCGTACTTCTTGATGCCGGCGCCGACCTGCTCCATGACCTTGAGGTTGATCGACAGCAGATCGTCGCGGCTCATGCCGGGCTTGCGCGGCACGCCCGCGGTGACGATGCAGACCTTGGCGCCGTCGAGCGCTTCATAGGAGTTGGCGCCGACCAGGTTGGAGTCGAAGCCGTCAACCGGCGACGACTGCGCGATGTCGAGCGCTTTGCCCTGCGGCACACCCTCGGCGATATCGAACAGCACGACGTCTCCGAGTTCCTTGAGGCCAACGAGGTGCGCCAGCGTTCCGCCGATCTGTCCGGAGCCAATCAGTGCAATCTTGTCGCGTGCCATGGGAAATCAGTCCTTTGAACTGGTGCAGGAGGGAGGGAAGTCGGTTGCAAGGGTGGTTATCCCTTTCGAATGATCCATTCAAGTCGCGGCCTGTCCGATTGGAGGCCTTGCCTGGAATTCGATCAGGCATGCCAGCAACATCCGCCGGGAGACACGAAAAGTTGCTCCGAACCGGACCGCGCGCAAGACCGAATTTCGAGCCTGAATTTCAAGACTGAGTTTCAGGTCTCGACCAGGCCGGTCGACGAGCCGCTGGCCGCGGAGTCCTTGCGGCCGTGCGGCAGCGCCAGATAGGATTCCGAGCTCATCTCGATCAGGCGCGAGGACGTGCGCTTGAACTCCATCGCCTCGATGCCGTCGGTCGCAAGGTACAGCGACACCGGATCGGCCTCGGCCGAGGCCATCAGCTTCACGGCATTGTCATAGAGCGTGTCGATCAGCGAGATGAAGCGCTTGGCGGCGTTGTGCTCGGCGTAATCCATCACCGGAATATGGTCGATCAGGATCGTGTGGTAGTCGTGCGCGAGCCTGAGGTAATCGGACGCGGCAAGCGGCTTCTCGCAGAGATCGGCGAAGCTGAAGCGCGCGACGCCATGCGACGAGCACGGCACAGTCAGCAAACGCTTTTTGATCTCGATAAGGCGCGCCTTGCACGGCGCGTTGCCAGTCATCTTGCGCCACGCCGCATTGAGCACATCGCGAGCCGCGTCATCCGCGGGCACGAGCCACATCTTCACGCCGACGAGCTTCTCGAGCCGGAAGTCGGTGCGTGCATCGAGCCGCAGCACATCCATGTGGTCGGAAATCTGCGCGATGAACGGCAGGAACAGCGCGCGATTGAGACCGCCCTTGTAGAGATCATCAGGCGCGACGTTCGAGGTCGCGACCACGACAGTGCCGAAATCAAACAGCTTTGCGAACAGCCGCCCGAGGATCATCGCATCCGCGATGTCGGTGACGTGGAATTCGTCGAAGCAGAGCAGCCAGGTCTCGTCGAAGATCGCCTGCGCGGTGAGCGCGATCACGTCGCCGTCCGCGATCTCGCCGCGCGCGATCTGCTGGCGGTAGCCATAGATGCGCTCATGCGCCTCGGCCATGAATTCGTGGAAATGGGCGCGGCGCTTGTGCTCGACCGGGCTCTGCTGGAAGAACAGGTCCATCAGCATGGTCTTGCCGCGGCCGACCTCACCATGGACATAGAGGCCGCGCGGCGGCGTGTCGTCCTTGTCGCCGCCGAACAGCCGTCCGAGCAGGCTCTGCTTGCGCTGCGGCTTGTAGCTCGCGAGCCGCTCCTCCAGCGCGCCGAACGCCTCGGCGGCTTGCGCCTGCGCCGGATCGGCCTCGATCGCGCCGGAGGCGACCAGGGACTTGTAGTGCTCGAGAAAGGAACTGGGCGAGGTGGACAGCATGAGCCCACCTTACGGCCCTAGTGCGCGGAAAATTGCAAGCCGTGAATTGCGCCAATGGGATATGCAAGTGCAAGCCCTTGCATACCACGGCCGACCGCACCGGCCGCTGCCTGACACCTCAAGCCGCGATCCTAAGAAACCTCACGCGCAGAGCGCGTAGGAATCCTCGACCACGTAGGGGCCGCCGCCTGTCGACGCGCGCGACGAGAACAGCACGAAGCGATCCGCCAAGAAGCTGCGGCTCGGGAAGTAGCCGCGCACCGACAGATAATCCGCGACGTCCTGGCTCGAAGCGTCATGCAAACGCGCGAGCGTGACATGGGGCGTGAATTTCCTGCCCTCGGGATCGAACCCCATCCGCTGCATCATCCGCTCGAGTTCGGCCTGCAGTTCGATCAGCGGCCGACTGGGCTCGACGGCGGCAACCACCGCGCGCGGCTTGCGTCCACCGAAGCTCGACAGGCCCTGCAGCTTGACCTCGAACGGTTTTCGATTTACCCGAAACAGCATCGTCGCGATCTCGTTGGCCCAGAGGCCATCGATGTCGCCGATGAAGCGCAGAGTGACGTGATAATTTTCGGGATCGATCCAGCGTGCGCCGGGAAGGCCGCCACGCAAGCTGGAGAGGGTTTGGCCGATATCGGCCGGAATTTCCAGACCAGTGAACAGACGCGGCATCGCAATAATCCTCGATGCTTGGCGCGGGTTTTGGGAGCCCGCCCCTGTAACAAGCCCGGCGACGAATCACCGATGCCTATTTGTACCCGAGATATGTGACTCTGCGAAGCATGACCCGTTAACAGCTCGTAAACCTACGGGCACAACTCGGCGCGCCGCCTGCATTTCAACTGCGTTGCCCTGATAATGCGCCGAGAAATGCCTCCACCGTGGGCAGCATGTTCTTCACGACGATGTCCACACCTTCCGCCGTCGGATGCATGCCGTCAGCCTGATTGAGCTTGGCATCGGCAGCAACGCCGTCAAGGAAGAACGGATAGAGCGGCACGCCCAGCGACTTCGAGAGATCCGGATAGATCGCGTTGAACTTCGCCGCATACTCGCTGCCATAGTTCGGTGGCGCGAGCATGCCGCACAAGAGCACGGCGATCTTGCGCGCCTGCAACTTTGTGATGATGTCGGACAGCGCGGCACGCGTGACCGCGGGATCGATGCCGCGCAGCGCATCATTGGCGCCGAGCTCGACGATCACGGCGTCAGTTCCGTCAGCCACCGACCAGTCGAGCCGCTCGCGCCCCCCTGAGGCGGTGTCGCCGGATACCCCGGCATTGGTCATATTGACCTTTACCCCCTTGGTTTCCAAGGCTTTTTGCAGCCGGACCGGGAATGCCGCCGCGGCCGGAAGGCCGTAACCGGCGCTCAGGGAATCGCCCAGAACCACCATCTTGATCGGTTTCGCCGGGCCATTCTCCGGTCCTGGCGTCTGCGCGCTTGCTGCCGTCATCAAGCCCATAAGCAACACGAGTATGTGCACGAAGATTCTCAACCGGCCCTCGACCGCAGCAGCGGAAGTGCCATATGACCGAACCATGGACAGTCTCATCGAATCCTCTTCACTGACCGACGTCGAGCCGGACACCATTGCCGTCAGGAACGTCAATCTCTCGCTCGGCACCGGCGCGGCACGGGTCCATATCCTCAAGGATATCAGCCTTCGTGTGGCAGCGGGTGAGGCCATCGGCCTGATCGGCCCGTCGGGTTCGGGCAAGTCGACCTTGCTGATGGTGATGGCGGGGCTTGAACGTCCTGACAGCGGAGAAGTGGTCGTCGACGGCACGTCGTTCAATGCCCTCGATGAAGATGCGCTGGCGCGCTTCCGCGGCCGCCAGGTCGGCATCGTCTTCCAGTCGTTCCATCTGATCCCGACCATGACGGCGCTGGAGAACGTCGCCGTGCCGCTCGAGCTCGCCGGTAATCCCGATGCCGCCGCGCGCGCCGCGCAGGAGCTGCAATCGGTCGGACTCGGCGAACGGCTGCACCACTATCCGACGCAGCTGTCCGGCGGCGAGCAGCAGCGCGTCGCGATCGCGCGTGCGCTCGCGCCCGATCCTGCGATCCTGGTCGCCGACGAGCCGACCGGAAATCTCGACGAGACGACGGGAAAGCAGATCATCGACCTGCTCTTCACCAAGCACACCGAGCGCGGCATGACGCTGGTGCTGGTGACGCACGACCTTTCGCTCGCACAGCGCTGCGACCGCGTCGTGCGGCTGCGCTCCGGCCGCATCGACGGACAATCCACCACATGAGCATTGCGTCCGAAGTCGCGGTGCAGGGCCGCGCGTCGTCGCTTGCCTTCCGTTACGCGCTGCGCGAATTGCGCGGCGGCCTGCGCGGCTTCTACGTGTTCATCGCCTGCATCGCGCTCGGCGTGATGGCGATTGCCGGCGTCGGCTCGGTCGCCGCGAGCCTCGGCGACGGCCTGTCGCGCGAGGGCCGCACGCTGCTCGGCGGCGACGTCGCATTCTCGCTGATCTCGCGCGAGGCCAAGCCCGACGAGGTCGCGTATCTGCGCACCCGCGGTGAGGTTTCGGTGGCAGCCACGCTGCGCGCGATGGCCCGCAGCGGCGACGGCAAGCTGGCGCTGGTCGAGCTCAAGGCGGTCGACGACAAATATCCGATGCTCGGCGAGCTGACGCTCGAGCCGAACATGCCGGTCGCCGATCTGCTCGCCGAACGCGACGGCGTCTATGGCGCGGCCGCCGATTCAACGCTGTTGGCGCGGCTCGACCTGAAGCTCGGCGACCGCGTCAGCATCGGCAGCGCGACCTACCAGATCCGCAGCGTGGTGGCGGCCGAGCCCGACAAGCTTGCCGGCGGCGTCGGCCTCGGCCCGCGCTTCCTGATCAGCGAAGCCAGCCTGCGCGCCACAGACCTCTTGCAGCCGGGCAGCCTGGTGCGCTGGATCTACCGGGTGAAGCTACCCGACGGCGCCAATGACGATCGCGCCACCACCGCCTTGATCGACGGCGCACGGGCTGCCGCGCCGGAGGCCGGCTGGGAAGTCCGCAGCCGCAACAACGCCTCGCCGCAGCTTGAACGCACCATCAACCGCTTCACCCAGTTCCTGACCCTGGTCGGCCTCGCCGCACTGCTGGTCGGCGGTGTCGGCGTCGCCAACGCGGTGAAGAGCCATATCGACCGGCGCCGCGACGTCATCGCCTCGTTCAAGGCGCTCGGCGCCACCGGCCGCGACGTCTTCACGATCTACTGCACGCAGGTGGTGGTGCTGGCCGGGATCGGTTCGGTGATCGGGCTGGTGCTCGGTGCCGCGCTGCCCTTCGTCATCGTCGGCCTGTTCGGCAAGCTGCTGCCGCTGCCGGTGGTGCCGGCCCTGCATCCCGACGAGCTCGCGCTCTCCTTCCTCTACGGCCAGCTCACCGCGCTGGCGTTCGGACTGTGGCCGCTCGGCCGGGTCCACGACGTGCCGGTCGCCGCGTTGTTCCGCGAGACCGTCGCCAGCGAATGGCACCGCCCGCGCTGGAGCTATCTCGCGCTGATGGCGGTGGTGGTCGCGCTCCTGATCGGGGTTGCGATCGGGCTTGCCTATGACAAGCGGGTCGCCGCGGTGTTCGTCGCCTCGTCGATCGCGGTGTTCCTGCTGCTGCGCGGGATCGCCGAGATCCTGATGGCGGTGGCGCGGCGGCTGCCGCGCAGCCGCATGACCATGCTGCGGCTGGCAATCGCCAACATCCACCGGCCGGGCGCGCTGACGCCATCGGTCGTGCTGTCGCTGGGCCTTGGCCTCGCGGTGCTCGTCACCATCACCCAGATCGACGGCAATCTGCGCCGGCAATTCCTGGCCGCATTGCCGGAGCGGGCGCCGTCGTTCTTTTTCATCGACATCCCCTCCACCGAAGCCGACCGCTTTGCCGCCTTCCTGGCGCAGATCGCTGCCGGCTCGACCGTCGAGGACGTGCCGATGCTGCGCGGGCGCATCGTCGCCGCCCGCGGCGTCAAGGCCGACCAGCTCAAGCCGTCAGTCGATTCGGAATGGGTGCTGCAAAGCGACCGCGGCCTGACCTACACCGGCGAAGTTCCCAAGGGCTCGAAGATCGTCGAGGGCGAATGGTGGGGACCGGACTACAGCGGACCTCCGCTGGTCTCGATGGAGAAGAAGATCGCCGACGGGCTGTCCTTGAAGATCGGCGACGAGATCGTGGTCAACGTGCTCGGCCGCGACGTGCCGGCCAAGATCGCCAATCTGCGCAACATCGACTGGCAGGGCCTCGGCATCAACTTCGTGTTGGTGTTCTCGCCGAATGCCTTCAAGGGCGCCCCGCATAGCCACGTCGCGACCCTGACGGAACCCCATGCCGGCACCACCGATGATGCGCGCATCATCAAGCAGGTCGCCGACGCGTTCCCGATGGTGACCAGCGTCCGCGTCCGCGAGGCGCTGGAGACGGTCGGCACCGTCGTCAGCAACCTGGTGCTGGCGATCCGCGGCGCCAGCGCCGTGACGCTGATCTCGGCGATCCTGGTGCTGGGCGGCGCGCTCGCCGCCGGGCACCGCCACCGCGTCTATGACGCCGTGATCCTCAAGACGCTCGGCGCCACGCGGGTGCGATTGCTCGGCGCCTACGCGCTGGAGTATCTGATGATCGGCTTTGCAACCGCAATATTCGGGGTGATCGCCGGTTCGGTCGCGGCCTGGCTGATCGTGACGCGGCTGATGACGCTGAGTTTCATCTGGCAGGCCGGCAGCGCCGCGCTGGTCGTCGTCGCCGCACTGGTCGTCACGGTCGGATTGGGGCTGGCCGGAACGCTGCTCGCGCTGAACCAGAAGCCGGCCTCGGTGTTGCGGAATTTGTGACAATTTGTAGCGGCGGCAGCGCCGTTTTGCCTATAAATGCTAGGCTAGAGCGACATTCGGCCGCGCGTGGAAGCTTGCGTCGGATGTGTTAATTTCCCACATACCACTCGGGTCGGATAGTCGGTTTGAATGACACGCAATTAATGTTCCGCAAACCGAGCCATCTGAGATAGATTTAGAACCGGCGCCGCAAATCCCTTGCGCTCCACCGGGACCAACCACGGGAATTCGACCATGTCGGACCTAGACCGCAACTACGCTTCTCCTTTCGGCCGGGCCGCCGGGCGCATTGACGCTGCGGCCGTCGACGCCGGTCTGCGCGCCTACATGCTGCGCATCTACAACTACATGAGCATCGGCCTGGCCATCACCGGCTTGGCCGCGCTCGGTGTCTACATGGGTGCGGTGACCACAGATCAGTCCGCCGCCGTCGCCAAGTTTGGCAACGCCTATCTGACGCAGTTCGGCTACGCGATGTTCGTGAGCCCGCTGAAGTGGCTGTTCATCCTCGCCCCTCTGGCGATGGTGTTCGTCATCTCGGCCGGCATCAACCGCCTGCAGCCCGCGACCGCCCAGTTGCTGTTCTGGGTGTTCTCGGCACTGATGGGCCTGTCGCTGTCGTCGATCTTTCTGGTGTACACGCACACCTCGATCGTGCGCGTGTTCTTCATCACCGCGGCGACGTTCGGTGCGCTGAGCCTCTACGGCTACACCACCAAGCGTGACATGAGCGGCATGGGCTCGTTCCTGTTCATGGGCTTGATCGGCATCATCATCGCGAGCCTGGTCAACCTGTTCCTGGCGAGTTCGGCGCTGCAGTTCATCGTGTCGGTGGTCGGCGTGCTGGTGTTCGCGGGCCTCACCGCCTGGGATACCCAGCGGCTGAAGAACGACTACATCTACGGCTACGCCTCGCAGGGTGGCGTGATGGCAGAGCGTGCGGCAATCACCGGTGCGCTGTCGCTCTACCTGAACTTCATCAACCTGTTCACGCTGCTGCTGCAGCTGCTCGGCCAACGCGACTAAGCGCCTCGAGCGAGACGATCGATCCAATCCAAGTCCCGGCCTTGCGGCCGGGGCTTTTCTTTTGCGCAGGGCAAAAATACTGTCGCGCCCATGTCCAATCCTGCGGGGTCCAATCCGGAAATCAGGCTAACCGTCGAGGCGGACCTGCCCTCGATCACGGCGATCTACGAGCACGCGGTACGCTTCGGCACCGCAACCTTCGAGCTGATCCCGCCCGACCTTGCCGAGATGACCCGCCGCTACAGCGCGCTGATCGATGGCGGCTTCCCTTATTTCGTCGCCGTGCTCGACGGCCACGTCGCCGGCTATGCCTATGCCGGTCCCTACCGGCCGCGGCCGGCCTATCGCTTCACGGTCGAGAACTCGGTCTATCTGGACCCTGCGGTCCATCGCCGCGGCATCGGCCTCCGGCTGATGGAGCGCCTGATCGCCGAATGCGACGGACGTGGCTTCCGGCAGATGATCGCGGTGATCGGGGACTCGGCCAACGCCGGCTCGATCGGGCTGCACCGCCGCTGCGGATTTCAGATGATCGGGACGCACCCGAATGTCGGCCTGAAGTTCGGCCGCTGGCTCGACACCGTGATGATGCAGCGCGCGCTCGGCGAGGGCGCGGCGACGGTGCCAGCGGACTGAGCTACAGTCCGTAGCCCGGATGCGGCGCAGCACAATCCGGGGTCGCCGAAACCGCAGATGAACTTGTGCCGGATTGCGCTTCGCTTCATCCGGGCTACGGTCTGCTGAATTTGCCGCGCCTATACCAGCGACAGCTTGCGATCGATCACGAACAGCACCCGTTCGAGTTCGTGGCCGCGGCGCAGGATCAGGCCGGTCGCCGAAATCACGCTGTACATGCCCTGCTTGCGCGCCAGCCGGGGATCCTTCTCGATCCGGTAGATCGGCATTTCGGATGCGCGCCGGAACACCGAGAACACGGCACGGTCCTTCAGGAAGTCGATCGCATAATCGCGCCACTCGCCATCGGCGACCATGCGGCCGTAGAGATTGAGAATGCGGTTGAGCTCAAGTCGATTGAATGTCACGCGGTTGGGCTGAAGGGTCGCGGCGGCGGGACGCGCCGCGGCACGATTCCCACTCGGATCACTATCCTCCGAGATCAAACTCATCGAGCGCCTCCTGTCATCCCGGTGACGATCGGGATCCGAAGGCCGGTGCCCCCACTTCGGGATCGTCACGAGAGTGACATGATTGCGCTAAGCGACGGAGCCTGCAAGGGGCCATTCACAGTGCAACCAGCCCTTAACCACGGTCAGGCGCGACGGATTGTCCGGAAAACCGAAGAGTCACGGGAACGTTAGAGGAATCATATTGCTGCCCCACTTCCGCCCATCGCCCGCCCCGCTGCCCTGCGAAAAGAAAATTCTGCGTTGGCCCGGTCCTTTCGGTTCCGGATTCCTCAGCCCCCAGCCCCCCGGGGCCGTCGGGATCGGGCCTGTTCGCAGGGGAGTCAAATCCCAACACACTGGGCCAACGAAAGTTGGTCCTTTTTGTTTTTGGGGCCCTGCTCGATGACGCGCGATCAAGACCCGCAAAGCCTCGGCGCTTCCCTCTCAGCAAATCAGTGGATGCACGCTTGCCGGCGCGCGGAGCCGCACGGCAACATGCGTGCGGCCCAACGACGCGACTGGCAGAATCCAGCGCCGCGCAGCGTTAGAGCGTTTTCGAGCGAAGTGGACACCGGTTCGCGCGAAGAAAACGCGTCAAACAAGAATCCAGAGCTTCGGTTCTGATCAATCAGAACCGAAAGGCTCTAGTGAAGCGAGGTGAATGCGGCGCCCAGCATCGGGCCCGGCTTGTCGCGATTGCCGTCCTGGACGTAGACGGCCGCAGCATCGACGCCATCGCGCGTGATGTTCTCGAGCGGCACGGTCCAGCTCCCGGACGAGCCGTTCCAGTCACCGACCTTCAGGAGATTGCGCACCACGTTGTGGTAGGTGATCTCGCGGCCGCGGTTCTCGCCGCGCGCGATCGAGATCGGTACCGACTTCGAGATCGAGCAGATCCAGACTTCGCCGCGCGACACCGCGGGCGATTTCGATGCGGCCACTGAAACGTTGATCTGCTTGCCGGTTAGCGTCATCGTCACCGGCACCGACATCACGCTGCCGCTCTTCTCGGTGTCCTTAATAGCGTCCTCGATGCTGGCGCGGTCGCTGCCGATCACATGGGCGGAGCCGTTGATCACGGCCTGCGGCGTGTAGACGTCGCGGTCGCCGCGCATATACGAATAGGCTTTCTGGCGCGCGCTGAAACGGGAATCGGCCAGCGTGTCCTTCCAGCCGAGATAGTCCCAATAGTCGATCGGCATGCTCAGCGCGATGACGTTGGGGTCCTTCGCGAGGTCTCCGATGATCTTGTCCGCGGGCGGACAGGACGAGCATCCCTGCGAGGTGAAGAGTTCGACGACAGCACGCGGATCGGCGTGAGCGGGGCGGATGATCGCAACGATCGCGCAGAAACCGAGGGCGCTGGACCATCGCGAGATAGAATTATAGGCCATCATCGCTGTCATACTGCGAACCAGTCGTGATGATTTCCATCCGTATTTGTACGGAGCATGAAGTTGTCCCTTGAACTTGCGTGCCCCAGAACGCGAGAAGGCGGCCTTGTCATAGGCCGCCTTCATTTTAGCCGCTACTCACTAAGCAGTGAGGCACCGATCACAAATCCGCGCAAGAGCATGGTCCGGAAAAGTGTGAAGCGGTTTTCCGGGCAGACCATGCTCAAACAAAGGGCCTAGGCCGCGAGCTTGCGCAGCACGTAATGCAGGATGCCGCCGTTGCGATAGTAGTCGAGCTCGTCCAGCGTATCGATGCGGCAGAGCAGCGGGACGTCCCGCTTGCCGCCGTCGGCGGAGACGATTTCGGCCGTCAGCGTCTGGCGCGGCTTCAAATCGCCCTGCAGCCCGCGGATCGTGACCTTCTCGTCGCCCTTGAGGCCGAGCGAGGACCACGACGTGCCGTCCTGGAAGGTGAGCGGAAGCACACCCATGCCGACCAGGTTGGAGCGATGGATGCGCTCGAAGCTCTGGCAGATCACCGCGCGCACGCCGAGCAAGCGGGTGCCCTTCGCGGCCCAGTCGCGCGACGAGCCGTTGCCATATTCGGCGCCGGCGAACACCACCAGCGGCACGTTCGCCTGCTGGTACTTCATCGCCGCGTCGTAGATCGACATCTGCGCGCCGTCGGGCCAGTGCTTGGTCAGACCGCCTTCCGGGATATTGCCGTCGGCGCCCTTGAGCATGAAGTTCTTGATGCGGATGTTGGCGAAGGTGCCGCGCATCATCACTTCATGGTTGCCGCGCCGCGTGCCGTACTGGTTGAAGTCGGCGGGGCGCACCTGGTGCTCGCTGAGGAACTTGCCGGCGGGCGAAGTCAGCTTGATCGAACCGGCCGGCGAGATGTGGTCGGTGGTGATCTTGTCGCCGAACATCGCGAGGATCCGCGCGTCGACCACGTCGACGATCGGCTCCGGCTGCTTCTTCATGCCTTCGAAATAGGGCGGGTTCTGCACATAGGTCGAGCTCATGTTCCAGCGATAGGTCTCGCTTTCCGTGGTCTTGATCTTGCGCCAGTTGGTGTCGCCCTTGAACACGTCGGCGTACTTCTTCTTGAAGATCGTCGCGGTGACGTACTTCTTCATGAAGGCGTTGATCTCCTTGGTGGTCGGCCAGATGTCCTTGAGGAACACCGGCTTGCCGTCCTTGCCGATGCCGATCGGCTCGACAGCGAGATCCTTGGTCACGGTGCCGGCGAGCGCATGCGCGACTACCAGCGGCGGCGAAGCGAGGTAGTTCGCCTGCACGTCCGGCGAGACGCGGCCTTCGAAGTTGCGGTTGCCCGAGAGCACGGCGGCAGCAACGATGCCGTTGTCGTTGATCGACTTCGAGATGTCTTCCGGCAGCGGACCGGAATTGCCGATGCAGGTCGTGCAGCCGAAGCCGACCAGGTTGAAGCCAACCTTGTCGAGATCGGCCTGCAGGCCGGAATTGGCGAGATATTCCGCCACCACCTGGCTGCCCGGCGCGAGCGAGGTCTTCACCCACGGCTTGGCCTTCAGGCCCTTGGCGGCCGCCTTGCGCGCCAACAGGCCGGCGCCGATCAGCACGCTCGGGTTCGAGGTGTTGGTGCAGGAGGTGATCGCGGCAATCACGACGTCGCCATGGCCGAGGTCGAAATTACGGCCCTCGACCGCGAAGCGCTTCTGCTCACCATCGGGCTTCTTGTACTCGTTGACCAGCGCGGTCGCGAAACCGGTCGAGACCGCCGGCAGCGCGATGCGGCCTTCGGGGCGCTTCGGTCCGGCCATCGACGGCACCACGTCGGCGAGGTCGAGCGTCAGCGTGGTGGTGAACACCGGATCGGCCGACTTGGCGGTGCGGAACAGGCCCTGCGCCTTGGCATAGGCCTGCACCAGCTTGACGCGATCGGCCTTGCGGCCCGAGGTCTTCAGGTAATCGATGGTCGCGGCGTCGACCGGGAAGAAGCCGCAGGTCGCGCCGTATTCGGGCGCCATGTTGCCGATGGTCGCCTTGTCCGCGACCGACAGGAAATCGAGACCCGGGCCGAAGAACTCGACGAACTTGCCGACCACGCCGAGCTTGCGCAGCATCTGGGTGACGGTCAGCACCAGGTCGGTCGCGGTGACGCCTTCCTTGAGCTGGCCCTTGAGCTTGAAGCCGACCACTTCCGGCAACAGCATCGACAGCGGCTGGCCGAGCATGCAGGCTTCCGCCTCGATGCCGCCGACGCCCCAGCCAAGCACGGCGAGGCCGTTGACCATCGTGGTGTGCGAGTCGGTGCCGACGAGCGAGTCCGGATAGGCGACCTCGAAGGTGCCGGTCTTCTTGCCGACCGTCATCTTCTCCTTCTTGGTCCACACCGTCTGCGCGAGGTATTCGAGATTGACCTGGTGGCAGATGCCGGTGCCGGGCGGCACCACTGAGAAGTTCGAGAACGCCTTCTGGCCCCACTTCAGGAACTCGTAGCGCTCCTGGTTCTGCTTGTATTCCTCGGTGACGTTCTTCGCGAACGCCTTGTTGTCACCGAAGAAGTTGACGATCACCGAGTGGTCGATGACGAGATCGACCGGCACCAGCGGGTTGATCTTCTCGGCGTCGCCGCCGAGGTTCTGCATCGCGTTGCGCATCGCCGCGAGATCGACCACGGCCGGAACGCCGGTGAAATCCTGCATCAGGACGCGCGCCGGGCGGAACGCGATTTCGTGCTCGAGCTGGCGCTTCTTCAGCCACTTCGACACCGCAACGATGTCTTCCTTCTTGACGGTGCGGCCGTCCTCGTTGCGCAGCAGGTTCTCGAGCAGAACCTTCATCGAATACGGCAGCTTCGAGATACCCTTCAGTCCGTTCTTCTCTGCCTGGGGCAGGCTGTAATAGACGTAGGACTTGCCGCCGACCTTCATGGTCTTGCGGCATTTGAAGCTGTCGAGCGAGGTCATGCGAGGAATCCCAATTTTCAGTTATACCCAGCAAGGGTAACTAAACACCGGCGATCGACACGGGCCAAGGGGATGGCCTGGATGGCTTGCGGCCGCCGATTGTGTGTGCTGCATCAAGTTCCGGGCTTATAGAACCTTTCTAGAAGCACCGCCACACCGACAAGCGTGCGACAGCGTTGCGCGACCCAAAAATTCTCACGCGGTAGCGAAAGATTTCAGAGGGCTGTGACAAGACGAACCATGCGGCTCTCGGGACGAAATCTGAAATGCGTGCGCGGCGGACGCGAGGTGTTCTCTAGCCTCGATCTGTCGGCGACGGCCGGTGAGGCGCTTGCCGTCACCGGGCCCAACGGCGCGGGCAAGACCTCGTTGCTGCGCGTCCTCGCCGGGCTCTTGGTTCCCGCCGAGGGCTCGATGGTGCTCGAAGGCGGCGACGCCGAGCTCAGCCTGCCCGAACAGGCCCACTATCTCGGCCACCGCGACGCGCTAAAGCCGGCGCTGAGCGTCGCGGAGAATCTTTCCTTCTGGCGGGAATTCCTCGGCGGCGAGACCCAGAACGCCGACCGCTGCCTAGCCGCCGTAGCGCTCGACCACGCCGCGCATCTGCCGGCCGCCTACCTCTCCGCCGGCCAGCGCCGCCGGCTGTCGATCGCGCGCCTGCTCTCGGTGCGGCGGCCGGTGTGGCTGCTGGACGAGCCGACATCGGCGCTCGATGCGGCCGGACAGGCGCTCTTCGTCGGCCTGATGCGCGACCATCTCGCGAGCGGCGGCCTGATCGTCGCCGCGACCCATCTGCCGCTCGGCATCGATGCGCGCGATTTGCGGATGGGAGGCACAGCATGAGCGCGCTGGCCGCATTGATCCGCCGCGACATCAAGATCGCGCTGCGCGTCGGCGGCGGGGCGTTGATCGGCGTGCTGTTCTTCCTCACCGTCACGGTGCTGATGCCGTTCGCGGTCGGGCCCGATCTGGCGCTGCTGTCGCGACTTGGCCCCGCCATCCTCTGGCTCGGCGCACTGCTCGCGAGCCTGCTCACCCTCGACCGGCTGTTCACGGCCGATCACGAGGACGGCTCGCTCGACCTGATCGTGATGAGCCGGACGCCGCTGGAACTCGCCTGCGCGGCCAAGGCGCTGGCGCATTGGATCGCCGCGGGACTGCCGCTGATCATCGCGACGCCCGGGCTCGGCCTGCTGCTCAATCTCGACGGCACGGCGACGCTTGCGGTTGCGGCGACCTTGCTGGCGGGAACCCCCGCGTTGACCTTCACCGGCATGATCGGCGCGGCCCTGGCGGTGACGCTGCATCGCGGCGGGCTGCTGCTGGCCGTGCTGGTGCTGCCGCTGTCGATCCCGGTGCTGATCTTCGGCGTTGCCGCCTCGCAGGCGGCGATATCGGGGTCCCTGCCCTTTGGAACACCGTTCTCGATCCTCTGCGCGCTGTCACTTGCCAGCCTCGTGATCGGCCCGTTTGCCGCCGCCGCGAGCCTGCGGCACGGGCTGGACTGAAATTGGCCGGCAATATGAGCCCGATCAAATCTCTCCGAGAGAAGTTCGGCCAATTGCCTGCGACACATCGGACGACTATCAGGGTGCCATGACGCTGACCGACCTCGCCAACCCGACCAAGTTCCTGGCGCTGACCGCGCGGATCCTGCCGTGGCTGGCGGGCGTGACCGCGACCCTGCTCGCGATCGGGCTCTACCAGTCGGCAATGGCGCCCGATGATTACCAGCAGGGCGCCACGGTCAAGATCATGTTCATCCACGTGCCGAATGCGTGGCTGTCGATGTTCGTCTGGGGCGTCATGAGCGCGGCCGCGCTCGGCACCCTGGTGTGGCGGCATCCGCTCGCCGACGTCGCCGCGAAAGCCGCAGCTCCGATCGGCGCCGCCTTCACGTTTCTCGCGCTGGTCACCGGCTCGCTGTGGGGCCGGCCGATGTGGGGCACCTATTGGGAGTGGGACGCGCGGCTGACCTCGGTCTTGATCCTGTTCCTGATGTATCTCGGCCTGATGACGCTGTGGCGCGCGGTGGAAGACCCTTCGCGCGCGGCGCGGGCGGCAGCGGTCCTGACCCTGGTCGGCGCCATCAACATCCCGATCATCAAGTTCTCGGTCGACTGGTGGAATACGTTGCATCAGCCGGCCTCGGTGCTCCGGATGGGCGGATCGACACTCGACAAGGCGTTCCTGTGGCCGCTGCTGGTGATGGCGATCGCGTTTTCGCTGCTCTTCATCACCTTGCACCTGGCTGCAATGCGCAACGAGATCCTGCGCCGGCGCGTGCGCAGCTTGCAGATGATGCAAGCGAACCGCGTCGCGTTTACGAGCGAAGTGGGCACCGGTTCGCGTGACGGAAACGCGTCACAAGAAATTGGAGCGGCGTGACACGATGTCGCTTGGTCCCTACGCCTCTTTCATCGTGACGTCCTATGCGCTGGCCGCGGCGGTCGTGCTGCTCTTGATCGTCTGGATCATTGCCGACTATCGCCGCCAGCAGGCGCACCTCAAGGAGATCGAGGCCAGCGGCATCACGCGCCGCTCCGGCCGCAGCGCGGCGGATATAAGATGAGTGATCAGGTGACCAACAACCCGCCGCAAGCCCGCCGCCTGCTGGTGGTGCTGCCGCTGATGGTTTTCCTCGGTCTTGCCGGACTTTTCCTGCTGCGGCTCTATGGCGGCGATCCCTCCAAAATTCCGTCAGCACTGATCGGCCGGCCGGCGCCGCAGACCGCGCTGCCCGCGCTCGACGGCCTCGTGAAGGATGGCGCGCCTGTCCCCGGTCTCGATCCCGCGGCCTTCAAGGGCAAGGTCTCAATCGTCAACGTCTGGGCGTCCTGGTGCGTGCCCTGCCATGACGAAGCGCCGCTGCTGACCGAGCTCGGCAAGGACAAGCGCTTCCAGATCATCGGCATCAACTACAAGGACTCGCCCGAGAACGCGCGGCGCTTCCTCGGCCGCTACGGCAATCCGTTCGGCATCGTCGGCGTCGACGGCAACGGCCGCGCCTCGATCGAGTGGGGCGTCTACGGCGTGCCCGAGACCTTCCTGGTCGGGCGCGAGGGCAAGATCGTCTACAAGCTGGTCGGCCCGGTGACGCCTGACAATGTCAACACCGTACTCAAGGCCGAGATCGAGAAGGCGCTGCGCGCGGACAAGTAATCGCGTCACCCACACGCGAAGCGCGAACAGATCGCGCGCAAACCTGCGACAAAATAATTCGACACGTTTATCTGCGGTTCATTTCGCGGCCACGGCAACGCCACGAACGCAACCCCAACTCAGCAGCGTTGACATCAACGTTCCTCAGGAGGGGACATATGCGCAAGACCACGCTCGCTTCACTTCTCGCCACCGCGCTCACACTCGGCATGATCACGGCATCGCCGTCGATGGCCCAGACTCCGCAGCCGGCTGCGCCCGCCGCGAAGTCGGAGAGCAAGATGGCTCCCGCCCCGAAAGCCGCCACCCCTGACTTGAAGACGACGGGAATGGCGAAAGACGACCTGCTCGACATCAACAGCGCCAGCCCCGACCAGCTCGACGCGCTGCCTGGTGTCGGCAAGGCCTATTCGGCCGCGATCATCAAGGGCCGCCCCTACAAGGGCAAGGATGAACTGGTGCAGAAGAACATCCTGCCGCAGGCGACCTACGACAAGATCAAGGACAAGATCGTCGCCAAGCAGAAGAGCTGAGCTCTGAAGAGTTGATCTCCGAAGCGTCGGACGCAGCGCGGCGCAATCGCCCGCGCTGCGTCCGGATTACTTTCTTAGATCGCCGGCTTCCGCCTCGCTGGTTTCCAGCGAGACCGGCTCCAGATGATAGCGCTTGGTCAGCGGCATCTGAGCGATGGCGAACACCATGGTCAGCGGCGTCACGCCGAACACCTTGAAGTTCACCCAGAAATCCGTGGTCTGCGTCCGCCAGACGATCTCGTTGAGAATAGCCATGCCGGCGAAGAACAGCGCCCAGCGCATGGTGAGGATGCGCCAGCCCTGCGGCGTCAGATTGAACATCTGGTCGAACATGACGGCGATGAAGGAGCGGCCGAACAGCAGTCCGCCGCCGAGCACGGCCGCGAACAGGCCGTAGATGATGGTCGGCTTGACCTTGATGAAGGTTTCGTCGTGCAGCACCAAGGTCAGGGTGCCGAACACCAGCACGACCGCGCCGGTCACCAGCGCCATGATCGGCACGTGCCTGGTCACCACATAGGATGCGATCATGGCAGCTACGATCGCGACCATGAACGCGCCTGTCGCGAAGAATAAATGGTATTTGGCGTTCGCGATGAAGAACACGAGCAGCGGCCCGAGCTCGGTCGCAAGCTTGAACAGCGGATGTGGCTGGGTCTTGTCCATCAATTCAGTCCATTGAACTCGTGTCTTGGCCATCCTTCGAGACGGCGCTCCGCGCCTCCTCAGGATGACGATCTTTCGTATCCCGCCGCCATCCTGAGGATGCGCGCACTAGCGCGCGTCTCGAAGGATGAATTATTCGATCCCGGCAATCGCCTTGGCAAAATCCTTCGCCGTGAAGGGCGCGAGGTCCTCGACGCCTTCGCCGACGCCGACGAAATGCACCGGCAGCTTGTGCTTCTCCGACAGCGCGACAAGGATGCCGCCGCGTGCAGTGCCGTCAAGCTTGGTCATCACGAGGCCGGTGACACCTGCCGTACGATGAAACGCCTCGACCTGCGACAGCGCATTTTGTCCCACCGTGGCGTCGAGCACGAGCAGCACCGCATGCGGCGCCGACGCATCGACCTTCTTGATGACGCGCACGACCTTTTCGAGCTCGTTCATCAGCTCGGACTTGTTCTGCAGCCGGCCGGCGGTGTCGATCAGCAGCACGTCGCGCGCCTGCTCCCTTGCCGCGGTCAGCGCGCTGAAGGCGAGGCTTGCCGAATCCGAGCCCTGGGCCCCGGCAATGACCGGCGACTTGGTGCGCTCGCCCCAGACCTTGAGCTGCTCGATCGCCGCGGCGCGGAAGGTGTCGCCTGCGGCCAGCATGACCTTGCGGTCCTCGGCGGAGAATTTCGCGGCCAGCTTGCCGATCGTCGTGGTCTTGCCGGAGCCGTTGACGCCGACCACGAGGATCACGAACGGCTTCAGCGTCGCATCGATCTCGAGCGGCTTTGCCACCGGCGCCAGCACCTTCTCGACCTCGGTCGCAACCACGTCCTTGACCTCGTCGGCCGAGATCGCCTTGTCGTAGCGGCCCTTGCCGACCGCCTCCGCAATCCGCACCGAGACCTCGGTACCGAGGTCGGCGCGCAGCAGCACGTCCTCGATATCATCGAGCATGGCTCGGTCGAGCTTGCGCTTGGTGACGAGATCGGCGACGGCCGTGCCGAGGGCGCCCGAGGTGCGCTTGAGGCCGCCTTTCAGCCGCTGCCACCAGCTCTGTTTTGGAGTTCCTGCAGTGGTATCGTTCATGGCGCGGACGTGTTAGCCGTTTCGGCCCATAAACGAAAGTCTCGACGAATTGATCGATGTTCCCCAATTGACCGCGGAAGAAATCTTAGGCCGGGTGCTCCACCGCGACGGGCTGATGCTGGTCATCGACAAGCCGGCGGGCCTGCCGGTGCATCGCGGCCCCAAGGGCGGCCCCAATCTGGAGGCCTCGTTCGACGCGTTGCGGTTCGGCCTGCCGCGGCCGCCGGTGCTGGCGCATCGGCTGGACAAGGACACCTCCGGCTGCCTCGTCCTGGGACGCCATCGCAAGGCGACCGCCTCGCTCGGGCTGTTGTTCAAGCACAGCAAGATCGCAAAGACCTATTGGACCGTGGTCGAGGGCGGCCCCACTGAGGACGAAGGCACCATCGACATGCCGCTAGGCCGGCTCAACGCCGAGCGCGGCTGGTGGCAGAAGCCGGATCCGGATGGCCAGAAGGCCATCAGCAACTGGAAGGTGCTGGGACGCGGCGACGGCCTTGCCTGGCTCGCGATGGAGCCGGTCACCGGCCGCACCCATCAGCTCCGGGTGCATTCGGCGGCGATGGGCTGGCCGATCGTCGGCGACAACATCTATGGGAATGGCCCGCGCTTCGGCGAGCCGACCCTGCATCTGCATTCCCGCGAAATCGGCATCCCGATCTCCCGGAACAAGGAGCCGGTGCATGTCGTCGCGCCGGCTCCGGCGCATATGCAGGAGCGGCTCAAGGCCTGCGGCTGGAACGGCGAATAGAGCGTTTTCCAGCGAACTGGATACCGGTTCGCGTAAAGAAACGCGTCAAAATGTAGAGCTTCCTCCGGGATTCTACTGATCATTATCCTTACGGAACGTTCAGGTCCGCCCGATAAAGCTGCAAGCCAGCTTAGAACAAGCAATCGGGACGGGCTCAGGACGAGCAATGCTGACTGCCGGGCAGGCAATTGTCGACGAGGTCGAGGCTGCGATACGCGCCGGCTCCGCCGAAAAATGCATAGCGACGGCGAAGCGCGTCACTGATCTCTTCCTCCACTCTGCCGGCAGCTTCAACAGCGAGCAGGTCGAACTGTTCGACAATGTGCTCGAACGGCTGGTCAAGACCATCGAGCTGCGCGCGCTCGCCGAGATCAGCGCCCGGATGGCGCTTGCTGAGATCAGCGAGCAGCTCGCCCCGGTCGCGCAGGCACCGCCCGCGATCGTTCGCCGCCTCGCCAAAAACGACGAGATCCGGATCGCGCGGCCGATGCTGCAGGAATCCTCGCGCCTCAGTGCCGAGGATCTGGTCGAGATCGCGCAGACCAAGAGCGAGCAGCACCTGCTCGCCGTCGCCGGCCGCTGGTGGCTGAAAGACGTCGTCACCGACGCGCTTCTGGCTCGTCGCTTTGCGAGCGTGAGCCACCGCCTCGTCACCAATCCCGGCGCCAAGGTATCGCCGGGCGGATTTGCCGTGATCCTCGCACAGGCCGAGCACGATCCGACCCTCGCAGTCGAGACCGGCATCCGCGCCGACCTGCCGGCGGAGCTCCGTCTTAAGCTCCTGCGCCAGGCAACGGAAGAGGTTCGCGGCCGTTTGCTGGAACGCGCCCCGCCGTATCTGTACGAGGAAATCCGGCACGCGATCGCCGCGGTCGCCGCCGGCGTCGAGCGCGACATGTCGCAGGTCCGGGATTTCACCGCAGCCAAGCGCCGCGTCGCGAAGCTGAAGGACAGCGGCGAGCTCGGCGAGGCCGCCCTGCTCGGCTTCGCCAGGCAGCGAAGATATGAAGAAACCGTCGTTGCGCTGGCGGATCTTGCGCAGTCGAACATCGAGGTGATCCGCTCCCTGATGCAAAGCCTGCGCAGTGAAGGCCTTTTGGTGCCGTGCCGGGCGGCAGGCCTGAGCTGGGCGACCACCGCCGCGGTGATGGAATGCCGCTATGCGACCGGCTCCATGGGCGCCGTTGAGCTCGCCCATGCGAAGAACCAGTTCACGAAAATGACCCGCGGCGACGCCGACCGCCTGTTGCGGTTCTGGCAGGTTCGCGCGTCGCAGCCGCCAAAGCCCGGCGGCCGCGCGCACTGAGTGCGTC
Organism: Bradyrhizobium quebecense; assembly: GCF_013373795.3. NCBI lineage: Bacteria > Pseudomonadati > Pseudomonadota > Alphaproteobacteria > Hyphomicrobiales > Nitrobacteraceae > Bradyrhizobium > Bradyrhizobium quebecense. The sequence continues at coordinate 7,162,090 of NZ_CP088022.1, read as the reverse complement.
ATGCGCGATGGCGCGACGGATTCTGATTTCAACCTGTCAAACAGCTGGTTCGGTGTCATCACCCGCCTATGCGTATGCGGGTGATCCAGTATTTTGGAGACGTCGGTGCTCGAGCCGAGAGGCCACGGCTTACTCCCGATGTCGTCCCTGCGAAAGCAGGGACCCGTACTCCGCAGCGGATATTGTGAACGGGACTCGTCGTTCCGGCATCGCCCAACAACAACCATTCGTGGTTACGGGTCCCTGCTTTCGCAGGGACGACATCGTGGTTGTTGGCGCGGCGAGGAGTCAAACTTTCTATCCGCGCCTCGGAATCCATTCTTCCACGAGTTATGCGGCTCAATGGACTCCGGGTTCGGTGCTGCGCACCGCCCCGGAATGACGAGAAAATGGTGAGGCGCGTCGTCCCGAAGTAACGCGCTGGGCGTCGTCTCAACGGACGTCGCCGACCGATGCAGTGAGGCGCGCGCCGTCATGTCCGCTGATGGACATCGCACGCACCATACCCGGCACATCGTCATCGATCGCAACCGGCAGGAAATGCTCCGTGCGGCCCTGCCTGTCGCTCTCGATCAGCACCTCGCGCGTCGCGCCGACTTCCGCAGCAAGCCGCCGCACCAGCGCGGCTTCGCCGGCTGCGCGTAGCCGCTTGGCGCGCTCCCTGATCGTCCCGCCCTCGACCTGCGGCATCCGCGCCGCCGGCGTGCCCGGACGTCGCGAATAGGGAAACACATGCAGGAAGGTGAGATCGCATTCCGCGACCAGATCGAGCGAGCGCGCAAACATCTCCTCAGACTCGGTCGGGAAGCCCGCGATGATGTCGGCGCCGAGCGCGATGTCCGGCCGCAGCCGGCGGACCTGCGCGCAGAAATCGATCGCGTCCCGGCGTGAATGCCGGCGTTTCATCCGCTTCAGGATCAAGTCGTCGCCGGACTGCAACGACAGATGCAGATGCGGCATCAGCCGCGCGTCGTCGGCGATGACATCGAGCAGGTCGCGATCGGCCTCGATCGAATCGATCGAGGAGATGCGCAGCCGCTTCAGCTCGGGCACATGGCGCAGGATCTGCCGGGTCAACTGGCCGAGCTTCGGCGTACCCGGGAGATCGCCGCCATAGCTCGTGAGATCGACGCCGGTCAGCACGATCTCGGCATGGCCACGCTCGACCAGCGTGCGAACCTGATCGACCACCACGCCCATCGGCACCGAGCGCGAATTGCCGCGGCCGTAGGGGATGATGCAGAAGGTGCAGCGATGATCGCAGCCGTTCTGCACCTGCACGAACACCCGCGGCAGGCCGCGCTCGAAGCCGTCGAGCAGATGCGGCGCCATCTCCGTCACCGCCATGATGTCGGCGACCGCGACCTTCTCGCTTGCGCCGATGTCGAAAGCTGCGCGCGTCGCCTGCCAGGCGTCGCCGCGCATCTTCTCGTCATTGCCGACGACGCGATCGACCTCGGCCATCTCTGCAAACATGTCGGCTTGCGTCTGCGCCGCGCAGCCGGTGACGACGATGCGCGCCGCGGGGCGTTCGCGCTTCAACTTGCGGATCGACTGCCGGGCCTGCGCCACCGCCTCATTGGTGACGGCGCAGCTGTTGATGACGATGGTCTCAGTGAGCCCCGCCTGCTCGGCCTCGCGCCTGATCACCTCGGATTCGAATGCGTTGAGGCGGCAGCCAAAGGTGACGATTTCGACACTCATAACCGATCCCAAGACCGCCTTCATGCCCGGCTATGCGACGTTGGCGAACAGCGCCGGATCGAAGCGGCCCTCATATTCGAAATCGGCTGTGCCGGTCATCAGCACGTGGTCGTCGCGCTCGCGCCACTCGATGCCGAGCTTGCCGCCGGGCAGCGTAATCTCGACCATCCGGTTGGCGCGCTTCAGCCGCGCCGCCGCGACCGCGGTCGCGCAGGCCGCCGAGCCGCACGCCCTGGTGAGGCCGGCGCCGCGCTCCCAGGTGCGGATCGTGATGTGGTCGCGATCGACGATATGAGCGAGCGTGATGTTGGCGCGCTCCGGGAAGATCGGATGGTTTTCCAGGAGCGGCCCGAACCGTTCGAGGTCGTAGGCATTGACGTCATCGACCCAGAAGACCGCGTGCGGATTGCCCATCGAGACCACCGAGGGTGAATGCAGCACCGGATTGTCGATCGGCCCGACCTGCAGCTCGATGTAGCGGGTGTCGCGAAATTCCTCAGCCAGCGGAATGTCGTGCCAGCCAAACTTCGGCGCGCCCATGTCGACGGTGTAGAGATCGGGCGCCGGCCCCTGCCAGCAATTGAGCAGGCCGGCGCGGGTCTGGAACGTCGCGGATGTCTGGCCGGTCTTCTCGAAGATCCGCCGCACCACGCAGCGCATGCCGTTGCCGCAGGCCCCGGCCTCCGAGCCGTCATTGTTGTAGATCGAGATGAACGCTTCGGTGCCATCGAGCCGCGGCGGCTGCAGCACCATCAGCTGATCATAGGGCACGCCGCCGGCCGGCGATGCCACGGCGCGCGCCTCATCAGCCGAAACCTGTGCTTTGGAATCGCGCAGGTCGACGACGACGATCTCGTTGCCGATGCCGTTCATCTTGGCGAATGCGTGATTGGCGAGCGCGCTCATCGATTTTCCTAAATTCCGCCCGGTTATATGGCGAGTGGTGGCCAGATGGCCAGTCAGAATGGCCCTATGACACATCTGTCATGGGACGAATGCAGAACTCGCGTGTTAGGAATATCGCACCTCAGGGACCGCGCGCGCCGGGACAGATCGAGCGGCCGTTTGAGGAAGGGGATGGAGAAATACCGAATGAACCGTATCAACACGCTCCGCGCGGCCCTGGTCGCGCTGCTCCCTTTGGCCGCGATCACCCTGGCAAGCCCGGCGCCTGCCCAGTCGCCGTCAGCCTCGCCCGCTCCGGCGGCAAGCCCGAGCCCAACGCCCGCGCCTGCGCCATCGGCAACACCGGTGCCCCCGCCGGCCGAGACCAAGTCACCGGCCGACAGCCCGGCCGCATCGCAGACCCCGGCGCCGCCGCCGGCCGCCCCGGTGCAGACCGCCGACCCGTTCGGCGAGCCGTTCACGCTGGAACCGAAGAAGGTCGTGATGCTGAAGGGCACGGCCAACTGGGATTCGGCCTTCGACGCGCTGATCGAAGCGTTCAAGCAGCTCACCGCGCTGCTCGACAAGGACGGCGTCAAGGCAGCGGGCAATCCGATGATCGTCTACACCTCGACCGACGACACCGGCTTCACCTTCATCGCCGAAATCCCGGTCGACCAGGACGTCAAGAACCTCGGCAAGAACATGAGCATGGGCAATTCGCCCGACGGCAAGGCGCTGAAATTCGTCCATCGCGGGTCCTACGACAACATGGACAACACCTATGAGGCGATCACCAATCACCTCGACGACAAGAAGCTCGAAGCCAAGGACACCTTTATCGAGGAATACATCACCGATCCGCTGAAGACCGCCGAAGACAAGCTTGTGATCAACGTCTACGTACCCCTGAAGTGAGCCAGATGACCCGTCGCCTCCCCCTCGGCCTCCCCATCGCTGCCACCCTCATCGCAACCACGCTGCTGGCTGCGCCCGCACTCGCCGACAGCGACTTTCCGCCGGCGATCTCGGTCACCGGCGAGGCGACCGTATCGGCGGCGCCAGACGAGGCGCAGCTCGATGCCGGCGTCACCACCGATGCCAAGACCGCACGCGAAGCCGCCGAAGCCAACAATGTGACGATGGGCAAGGTGCTGGCCGCGCTGAAGGGCGCCGGCCTCGCGGAAAAGGATTATCAGACCTCGCGGCTGTCGCTGCAGCCGCAATTCGCCAACCGTACGCCGTCGTCGCCGAACGCCCCGCCCAGCATCGTCGGCTATCACGCGAGCAATCGCGTCACGATCAAGCTGCACGATGTGAGCAAGGTCGCTGGTGTCATCGATGTGCTGGTGGGCGCCGGCGCCAACGATATCGGCGGGCTCAATTTCTCGGTGTCGCAGGCCTCGAAGCTGCTCGATGACGCACGCGAAAGGGCGATTGCCGACGCCCGCCGCAAGGCGGAGATCTACGCCAAGGCCGCCGGCGTCACGCTCGGCGCGCCCTTGAACATCGCGGAAGTCGGCTCGGCGCCGGTCCCGATGTTCCGCGCCAAGATGGCGACGGCTGGATTCGCCGCCCCCACGCCGGTCGCCCAGGGCGAGGAAACGCTCACCATCAATGTGACCGTCTCCTGGGCGATCAAGGAGAAGTAGCAGTTATTGTCGTCCCTGCGAAAGCAGGGACGACAGCTTCTAAATCTCGAACACCTGACCCGGCTTCAACGTCGCAAATTTCTCGCGCGGCACCCTGGCCGCATCGAGCGCTTCGCCGAGCGCGATCGCCGGTGCGTCGATCGCCTCGTCGGTCAATTGGAATGTGCCGTGGTGATGCGCCAGCGCCTGGGTCGCGCCGCAATCAGCCAGCGCCTGCACCGCATCCTCCGGGTTCATGTGCTGGTCTTGCATGAACCAGCGCGGCTCGTAAGCGCCGATCGGCAGGATCGCGAGCCGCAACGGACCATGCGCCTCGGCCACGCGGCGGAAATGCCGGCCGTCGCCATAGCCGGAATCGCACACGATGTAGAGCTTGCCGGCCGGCGTCTCCAGCACGAAGCTCGCCCACAGCGCCTTGTTGCGATCGAACAGGCCGCGCGCCGACCAGTGCCGCGTCGGCACCAGCGTCACGGCAACGCCGCCTCCGAGCTCGACGCGCTGATGCCAGTCGAACGCCTCGGCTTTGATCGCGGCATCGGAGGCGTGCATCGTGACGTCGTTGCCGAGCGGCGTGATGACGCGCGGCGCAAACGCCGCAGTCAGCTTCGACAGCGTCGCGACATCGAGATGATCGTAATGGCCGTGCGACACCAGCACGACGTCGATCCTGGGCAACTTCTCGAAAGCAATGCCGGGATCGTTGTGCCGCTTGGGCCCTGCGAAGCCGAACGGCGAGGCCCGCATCGACCAGACGGGATCGACCAGGATGTTGAGGCCTGCGGTCTGGATCAGCCAGCTGGCATGGCCGACGAAGCAGAGCCGCACCTTGTCGCCGTCGACGCGCGGCGGCGGCGTATCGGCATAGGGGCTCGGCGCCCATTCCGGCCAGACCGCGCGCTGCCGCCTGCCCCCGAACTGCCAGCGCAACACCTCGCCAAGCGATTTCGGCGGCGCGCCGTCCGGATCGAAGAAGTGCAGGCCGTCGAAATGATCGGAAACGGGGCCGTCGTAGGTTTTCATCAGCGACATCCAGATCAAGGGCACGCCGAGCGCGGCAGCGGCTCCGGTCAAGGTTGCAAGAAGGCGGCGGCGAGTAATGATGGGCACGCGGGTTCCCAAACAGGAGGCAGGCTCCGCTTATATGGGCGACGGCGACGAATTCGGAACCAACATGGTAAATTGACGCAATTTCAATGCCTTAGGGTCTAAGCCGAGCGAATTGCGACGAAACTTTCCTTGACTTTCTTCCCCCGGCAGCGTTTAACGCCGCGACTTTCTCGGAAAGATCCGTCTTTTCGACCCGCCGACTGGCCCTGGAGGCCAGAGGCCAACGCCCGACAGCGCGATGCGCCCTCGGGCGCGGAAGTGTTTGGACCATCGTCTCGGGTACGCCGTCTTGGCACGGTGCCGAGGCAGACTATCTGGTCATCACCCGCGAAAGCGGGTGACCCAGTATTCCAGAGCAGCTCGGACTGAACCGGGAGGCCGCGGCGTACTGGATACCCCGCTTTCGCGGGGTATGACGAGGAGCGAGTGAAGCGCGCTCACGGGCGCAACGAAGGACAACGGCATTGTTCGACAATCTGTCGGAACGGCTTGGTGGCATTCTCGATCGTCTGACGGGGCGCGGTGCGCTGACCGAAAAGGACGTCGATGCCGCGATGCGCGAGGTGCGCCGCGCGCTGCTCGAAGCCGACGTCGCGCTCGAGGTCGTCCGCAGCTTCATCGACCGGGTCCGCGAGCAGGCGATCGGCGCCACCGTCGTCAAGTCGGTGACGCCGGGCCAGATGGTGGTGAAGATCGTCCATGACGAGCTCGTCGCCACGCTCGGTTCCGACGGCCAGACCATCGATATCAATTCCGTGCCGCCGGTGCCGATCATGATGGTCGGCCTGCAAGGCTCCGGCAAGACCACCACCACCGCAAAGCTCGCGCGGCGCATGGTCCAGCGCGACAAGCGCAAGGTGCTGATGGCCTCGCTCGACGTCTACCGCCCGGCGGCGATGGAGCAGCTCGCGGTGCTCGGCCGCGACCTCGACATCCCGACCCTGCCGATCGTCGCCGGCCAGATGCCGCCGCAGATCGCACGGCGCGCGCTCGAAGCCGGCAAGCTCGGCGGCTACGACGTGGTGCTGCTCGACACCGCCGGCCGCACCACGCTCGACGAAGACATGATGAAGGAGGCGGCCGAGATCAAAGCCGCCGCCAACCCGCATGAAGTGCTGCTGGTCGCGGACTCCCTCACCGGCCAGGATGCGGTCAACCTTGCACGCGCGTTCGATGAGCGCGTCGGCCTCACCGGCATCGTGCTGACAAGGGTGGACGGCGACGGCCGCGGTGGCGCGGCGCTGTCGATGCGCGCGGTCACCGGCAAGCCGATCAAGCTGCTCGGTACCGGCGAAAAGACCGACGCGCTGGAAGACTTCCATCCGAACCGCATCGCCGGCCGCATCCTCGGCATGGGCGACGTCGTCTCGCTGGTCGAGAAGGCTGCGGCGAACATCGACGCCGAGAAGGCCGCGCGCACCGCCGAACGGATGCGCAAGGGTCAGTTCGACCTCAACGACATGCGCGAACAGCTGCAGCAGATGGCGAATATGGGCGGCATCGGCGGCCTGATGGGCATGATGCCCGGCATCGCCAAGATGAAGAACCAGATCGCGGCGGCCGGTATCGACGACAAGATCATCAAGCGCCAGGTCGCGGTGATCGATTCGATGACGCGGCAGGAGCGCAAGAATCCGGACATCCTCAAGGCGAGCCGCAAGAAGCGCATCGCGGCAGGCGCCGGCCAGAGCGTCGAGCAGGTCAACAAGCTCCTGAAGATGCACCGGAACATGGCCGACATGATGAAGGCCATGGGAAGCGGCAAGCGCGGCCCGCTCGCCGGCATCGCGCAGGCGATGGGCTTTGGCGGCGGCATGAAGCCGCCCTCGGCCGAGGAGATGAAGGCGCTCGCCGAGAAGATGCAGGGCGGTGCCGGCGGCGGCCTGCCCAATTTGCCGAAGGATTTACCCGTTGGGCTGCGCGGCGGCCTGCCCAATGTGCCGGGCCTGACCGGCCTCAGCGGCAAGCCGACACTGCCGGGCCTCGGCGGCTTCCCGGGCAAGAAGAAATGAGGAATTCGTCGCGACGGCTCACATGCGGCCGGCGCGACGCGGAATGCCAATCAATCGAACACATCGACCTTTGAAGGAGAACTAAATGTCCGTTGTTATCCGCCTCGCTCGCGCAGGCACCAAGAAGCGTCCGGTCTATCACGTCGTCGTCGCCGACTCGCGCTTTCCTCGTGACGGCCGCTTCATCGAGCGTCTCGGCCACTTCAACCCGCTGCTGCCGAAGGACAACGAGGCGCGGCTGAAGCTCGACATGGACAAGGTCAAGGCCTGGCTCGCCAAGGGCGCGCAGCCGTCGGACCGCGTGACCCGCTTCCTCGACGCCGCCGGCGTCGTCAAGCGCACCGCGCGCAACAACCCGGAAAAGGCCGTGCCGCGCAAGGAGCGCAAGGCGCAGGCCGAAGCCGCCGCCAAGGCATAAGCTGAACGGCGACCACGGTGACTGCACCGGTCTGTGTCGCCCGTATCGGCGCTGCGCACGGTGTGCGCGGCGCCGTCAGGCTATGGACCTTCACCGAAGACCCGCTGGCCGTGAAGGACTACGGCCCGCTGATGACCAAGGACGGCACGCGCCAGTTCGAGGTCACGCATGCGCGCGAGGCCAAGGACCATCTGGTGGTGACGCTGAAGGGCGTCGCCAGCCGCGATGATGCCGAACGGCTCAATGGGCTCGAGCTCTACGTTCCGCGCGACCGGCTGCCGGAAACCGACGACGGCGAATACTATCACACCGATCTGATCGGCCTCGCCGCGGTGACGCCATCAGGTCAGCCGCTCGGCAAGGTGATCGCGATCCATAATTTCGGCGCCGGCGACATCATCGAGATCGCCCCGCCGCAAGGCGCGACCATGCTGCTGCCCTTCACCAACGCTGTGGTGCCATCAGTCGATCTCGACGGCGGCCGCGTCGTGATCGACCTGCCGCAGGAAATCGACGGCGACGATCCGTCGGCAGCCTGATCAAAACATTTTTCCTCAACCCGTCATCCGGCCCTGCTGCTCGAGCCAGTCGCAGAATACCGCGCTGTGCGGATCGTTGCTGCGGCCTGCCGGAAAATAGGCGAAATAGCTCCGCGCCGGCAGGCTAACGGCCGGGAACGGCGTCATCAGGCGCCCGGCCGCGAGATCGTCCGATATCAGCGCGGTCGGGCCCATCGCAACGCCGAGACCATCGAGCGCGGCCTGGATCGTCAGATAGAAATGATCGAAGGTCAGCGCGGCCGCCGGCTCAAGCGCGGACTGCCCGGCCTCGGTCAGCCAGTCGCGCCATAGCCGCGGCATCGACGTGACATGCAGCAGCGTATGCCTGGAGAGATCCGCAATCTCATGCAGCGGCAGTCGTTCGAGCAGCGACGGACTGCACACCGGCAATCTCCGCTCCGACACCAGGAAGCGCGACGAAAAGCCATGAAACGTGTCGGGACCACCGCGGATCACGACGTCGAATGATTCCGGCAACGCGTCCACCGGATCGTTCGATGTGCTCAAGCGCACCTCGATATCAGGATGCTCGGCGCGAAACCGGCTCATCCGCGGCAGCAGCCAGCGCAGGCTGAAGGTCGCGAGCGCATTGACGCGCAGCACCGCCACGGCGGCATCGCCGCGCCGCTCGCGATGCTGCTGCACGGCGGCGGAAATCCGGTCGAGCGCCGGCGCGAATTCCGCCAACAGCGCCGCGCCCGCCGGCGTCAGCACCACGCGCCGCACCGACCGCCGGAACAGCGCCGGCGCGCCCAGCCACTCCTCGAGCAGCCGGATCTGCTGACTGACGGCGCCATGGGTCACGCTGAGCTCGGCGGCGGCTTCCTTGAAGCTGCCGAGCCGTGCGGCGGCCTCGAAGGCGCGGACCGCATTGAGCGGCGGCAGGCTGCGGCGTGGGACGAACATGACCTCTCAATACCAGATTTTCTAACGCATAGCCCGACTAATACTGATTTGTGACAGCGACCGTTCGGGCACATATTACACAGCAAGCTACTTACATATCTCCTCTTTTCGAAGGCCCCCCTCCGATGCGCAACTGCTCCATCGTTAGATTTTCTTGCCCTGGATGGCAACGATGAGCGTATCCGCCGAAGCCGGCACGTCCTGTCCTGGTCATGCCCGGGCGACGCGAACGCTGTCCGTGACCGGGCTCAACCACGCCCTCCATGACGGTTACACCGACCTGATCTACGTGCTGCTGCCGGTCTGGCAGGCGGAGTTCGCGCTGAGCTATGGGCTGCTGGCGCTGCTGCGCGGGCTCTATGCCGGCGCCATGGCCGGCTTACAGATTCCGGTCGGACGCATTGCAGAGCGGATCGACGGCAAGATCATCCTGATCGCGGGCACGGCGCTGTCGGCGCTTGGCTATGTGTTCGCCGGATTCTCGGGCGGCGTCATCGGGCTTGGCCTGGCGCTCGCACTCTCAGGTGCGGGTTCGAGCACGCAGCACCCGATCGCATCGGCCGCAGTGTCGCGCGCCTATGGCGCGGCGGCGCGCGGCCCGCTCGGCATCTACAATTTCTCCGGCGACCTCGGCAAGGCCGCGATCCCGGCGCTGACCTCGATCCTGCTCGTGATCATGTCATGGCGGCACACGCTGCTCGTGGTCGCGTTTGCAGGCCTGCTTGTCGCGATCAGCATCGCGCTCTGGATGCCGTCGGTCGGCAAGGCCGCCGAGCACAAGGCCACCGCCGCATCGCGCCGTGACGGCGCCGGCGGCGGCTTTCCCTGGCTGCTCGCGATCGGAATTCTCGACACCGCGGTCAGGATGGGCTTTCTCACCTTCCTGCCGTTCCTGTTGCGCGACAAGGGCGCCTCGCTGCCGACCAACGGCCTCGCGCTGGCGCTGGTCTTCACCGGCGGCGCCGCCGGGAAATTCGCCTGCGGCTGGCTCGGCGCGCGCGTCGGCACGCTGCGCACCGTGCTCATCACCGAAGGCGGCACGGCGGCGCTGATCGTGGCCGTGCTGGCGTTGCCGCTGGCGCCGGCCATCGTGCTGCTGCCGCTGCTCGGCGTGATGCTCAACGGCACGTCCTCGGTGCTCTATGGCACGGTGCCCGAACTCACGCCGCCGCATCAGACCGAGCGCGCCTTCGCGCTGTTCTATACGGGGACGATCGGATCGGGCGCGATCGCGCCGATGCTCTACGGCTTGCTCGGTGACGCGCTCGGCCCGACGCTCGCGACCACGGCGACCGCGCTCACGGCGCTGGCGATCTGCCCGCTTGCGGGGGCGCTCGCGCGGCATCTCGCCAACGATACAACGGCGGCTGACGCATAACGCTCTCAGCGAAATCCGGGGCCACTCTCATTGCTTGCGTGATTCCCGGATTGCGCTTCATTGCGCTTGGCTCCATCCGGGCTACCTAAGCAATGGTGCCACGGAGGACAACAATGACAAGCACGCACAAGGCCTGGCGGCTGCACGCCCACAATGATCTCCGCTTCGAGGATGTCGCAACGCCCGGGCCCGCGCCCGATGGCGTCGTGGTCCGGGTCGAAGCCGGCATGGTGCTGTCCTATACCAACAAGCTGCTGTCGGGCGCGCTGCCCTACAGCCTGCCGCCGATGCCGTTCGTGCCGGGCACCAACGCGATCGCGCGCGTCGTCGCCACCGGCGAGAACGTCACGCACGTTCGGGAGGGCGACCGCGTGTTCCTCAGCCCGCATCTGCGCGGCGACGTGCCGGATCGCGATCCGCCGCAGATCCTGATCGGCCTCACCGCCACGGTGACGACGCCGGAGGCTCTCGCATTGCAGGCACGCTGGCGCGACGGCGTGTTTGCGGAGATCGCGCATTGGCCGGCCGCCTGCGTCACGCCACTTGCCAATCTCGACGACAAGCCGGCGACCGAGCTGATCGGGTTGGCAAAACTGATCGTGCCGTTCGGCGGATTGCAGCGCTCCGGCCTGCGCGGCGGACAGACCATCATCGTCAACGGCGCGACCGGCTATTTCGGTTCGGGCGGCGTGATGCTCGCGGTCGCGATGGGCGCCGGCCGCGTCGTTGCGGTCGGACGCAAGCAGGCCGCGCTCGAGCAATTGCGCGATGCATTCGGCCCGCGCGTCATTCCCGCTGTCGTGACCGGCGATGCCGCCGCCGATTTTTCGATCATTCGCCGCGCCGCCGGCGGCAGCGCCGATGTCGCGCTCGACCTGCTCGGCGCCGCCAAGAGCACCTCGACCACGCTGTCCTGCCTGCGCGCGCTTCGGCGTGGCGGCCGGATGGTGCTGATGGGCAGCGCCGAGGTGCCGCTCGAGCTGTCGTTCCGCGAGATGCTGGCCAACGACTGGGAGGTGGTCGGGCAATTCATGTACGATCGAACGGCGCCGGGCCAACTCGCCGGCCTTGCCGCCGAAGGCCTGCTCGATCTGCGCAAGATCAATGTTGCGACCTTCAAGCTCGCCGACTTCCGCCGTGTGGTGGATGCGGCCGCGATGATGCAGAGCCTCGACCTCACGGCCGTGGTGCCGTAACCAGAGGCCATGACATCGCAAGAGACCCCATCCCAAGCGACACCGTGGCGCGCCACCGTGCTGACCCTGTTCCCGGACATGTTTCCGGGACCGCTCGGCGTCAGCCTGGCCGGCAAGGCGCTGGCCACGGGTCTCTGGGCGCTGGAGGCGCGCGACATCAGGGCTTCGGCGACCGACAAGCACCGCAGCGTCGACGACACGCCGGCCGGCGGCGGCCCGGGCATGGTGCTGCGGGCCGATGTGCTGGCGGCGGCGATCGATGCTGCTGCCATCGCGCCCGACCGCCCGCGCCTGCTGATGAGTCCGCGGGGTCGGCCATTGACCCAGACCCACGTCGCGGAGCTCGCGGCCGGGCCCGGGCCCCTGATCGTCTGCGGCCGCTTCGAGGGCATCGACCAGCGGGTGATCGAGGCGCGCCGGCTCGAGGAGGTCTCGATCGGCGATTATGTGCTGTCCGGCGGCGAAATCGCCGCGATGGCGCTGATCGACGCCTGCGTTCGCCTGTTGCCGGGGGTGATGGGGAAGCTGGCCTCGGGAACCGAGGAGAGCTTCTCCGAAGGACTACTGGAATACCCCCAATACACCCGTCCGCAGGAGTTCGAGGGCCGCCAGATCCCGGAAATCCTGATTTCCGGCGATCACGCCAAGGTGGCGGCCTGGCGGCTGGCCCAATCCGAGGCCCTGACGGCGGCCCGGCGGCCCGATCTCTTGGCCCGGAAGGCCGGCCAAAAAGCCGCTCCGAGTGGGACAAAAAACACGACAGACGGGTGACAAACCCTGCGCTTTGCCTTATAGGCACGGCCTAATCCGCACACGCGCAGGATAGATGGACGTTTGCGCAGCCCGCACAGGCTGGGCGCGCCGCCGATGGAGATTTCGATGAACCTGATTCAGCAGCTCGAAAAAGAGCAGTTCGACAAGCTCGCCGCCACCAAGACCATCCCGGAGTTCGGACCCGGCGATACCGTCATCGTCAACGTGAAGGTGGTCGAAGGCGAACGCACCCGCGTGCAGGCCTATGAAGGCGTCTGCATCGGCCGTTCCGGCCATGGCCTCAACGAGAGCTTCACCGTGCGCAAGATCTCCTACGGCGAAGGCGTCGAGCGCGTTTTCCCGGTGATGTCGCCGATGATCGACTCGATCAAGGTCGTGCGTCGCGGCAAGGTGCGTCGCGCCAAGCTCTATTACCTGCGCAACCTGCGCGGCAAGTCGGCCCGCATCGTCGAGAAGCAGGACCGCCAGACCGCCGTTGGCGAGTAACGTTTCCCTTCAGGGGATGTGACCAAAAGCGCGGGGCCTGCCCCGCGCTTTTTCGTTGCGGCATACCTATCTGATGGACAGGCCCGCGCATCGATCGATTGTCGCGGGCGCAAGCGCTGTGTTAGAAATTTAGAATGGTTCCGGATCAAGCATGCCAGCCCTGCCAGCGCGTCGTGATCGACGATCGCTCGCGGCTGCCCGGCCGCTTCTTCGGACGCTTTGCGACGTCGGCAACATCAGAGCTTACGCGCGCAGCGTAATGCTGCCTGGACGCTGTCGCCTGCTCGCGCGCCGAGACGCGCTTAACGCCATTCACTACTGAATTTCTTCTGGAGCTGAAGCTCATGTCCAAACCGACCACGCTGTACGACAAGATCTGGAACGACCATCTGGTCCACGAGGCCGAGGACGGCACCTGCCTGCTCTATATCGATCGCCACCTGGTGCACGAGGTGACCTCGCCGCAGGCGTTCGAAGGCCTGCGCGCCGCGGGCCGCAAGGTGCACGCGCCCGAGAAGACGCTCGCCGTCGTCGACCACAACATCCCGACCACCGACCGCTCGAAGCCGAACCCCGATCCGGAAAGCATCGAGCAGATGCGGGTGATGGCGGAGAACGCCAAGGAATTCGGCATCGAATATTACAACGAGTTCGACAAGCGTCAGGGCATCGTCCACGTCATCGGCCCGGAGCAGGGCTTTACGCTGCCCGGCACCACCATCGTCTGCGGTGACAGCCACACCTCGACGCATGGCGCGTTCGGCGCGCTCGCGCACGGCATCGGCACCTCCGAGGTCGAGCACGTGCTGGCGACGCAGACGCTGATCCAGAAGAAGGCCAAGAACATGCGCGCGATCGTCGACGGCAAGTTGCCGGACGGCGTGACCGGCAAGGACATCATCCTGGCGATCATCGGCGAGATCGGCACCGCCGGCGGCACCGGCTATGTGCTGGAATATGCCGGCGAGGCGATCCGTGCGCTTTCGATGGAAGGCCGCATGACGGTCTGCAACATGTCGATCGAAGGCGGCGCGCGCGCCGGCCTGGTTGCGCCCGACCAGAAGGCGTTCGACTTCCTGCGCGACCGCCCGAAGGCGCCGAAGGGCGCGGCCTGGGATGCCGCGATGCGCTACTGGGAGACGCTGCGCTCCGACGAGGGCGCGCATTTCGACCACGAGCTCCGGCTCGACGCCGCAAAGCTGCCGCCGATCGTCACCTGGGGCACGAGCCCTGAGGACGTCATCTCGGTGACCGGCTTCGTGCCCGATCCCGACAAGATCGCGGATGAGGCGAAGCGGCTCTCCAAGCATCGTGCGCTGAAATATATGGGCCTAACCGCCGGCACCAAGATCACCGACATCAAGCTCGACCGCGTCTTCATCGGCTCCTGCACCAACGGCCGCATCGAAGACCTGCGTGCCGCCGCGAAGATCGCCGAGGGCAAGACCGTCAACGCCAACGTCAATGCGATGATCGTGCCGGGCTCGGGCATCGTGAAGGAGCAGGCGGAAGCCGAAGGCCTCGACAAGATCTTCCTCAAAGCCGGCTTCGAGTGGCGCGAGCCGGGCTGCTCGATGTGCCTGGCGATGAACCCGGACAAGCTGAAGCCGGAAGAGCGCTGCGCCTCGACCTCGAACCGCAACTTCGAGGGCCGCCAGGGCTTCAAGGGCCGCACCCATCTGGTGTCGCCCGCGATGGCCGCGGCCGCCGCGATCGCCGGTCACTTCGTCGACGTCCGCGACTGGCGGTAAGGTAAGCGCGGTTTTCGCCTCAAGCTCGAGCCGTTTCGGAAACGGCTCGTTAACGGGGCGCACGCACACTGGCTCCTTGCGAACACAAGCTTCGTGGGGAGCCGGACGTGGCCGACAAGAGCGAATTCGTCGACATGATCAGTGAGGCGACGCGGCAGAAGCGACGCCGCGCCGCGCCACGTATCATCGATCCGCTTCCCGAGGTGAAGGAAACCTCGCGCCTCAGCCACTGGCCGCCGGAGCGCTGGACGCAATGGCGGATGGAAAACCTGACGCCGTGGAAGATAAAGTCCTGGAAGCTTAAGAACTGGGACTAGGCTGAAAAAGACGGGCGCCGTGAGGCGCCCGCTGTCGTTTCAGCCCTTACCAATAGACCCCGTACGGCCGCCAGTAATGGCGGTGATGCCAATACGGCCGGCAGATCCGGCGCGGTCCGTAATAGGTCCAGACCACCCGGCAGCGGTGGTGATGGTGGTAGGCCGGGTAATAGTAGGACGATCCGTAGAAGTAGCGCCGGCGATGGAAGTGCCGGCGGTAGCCGTAGCGGTAACCGCCGCCATAGAAGCGGCGGTACCCGCCGTAGTGGCGATGGAAGCCGCCATAGCGATAGCCGCCGTGGAACACCGGCGCGGCGCGGAAACCGCCGCCATGGAAGCCACGAAAACCGCCGCCATGAAATCCGCCACCGCGGAAGCCACCGCCATGAAAACCTCCGCCGCCGTGGCCGTGGCCGCCGCCACCGCCATGCCGAACCTGGGTCGTCATGGCATCGGCCGCGGACTTTGCCGCAGGTACGGTGACTGGGCTCGCCAACGACAGCGCTTCGGCGCGTTGCTGCGAGGCGATCGACAGTGCGAAGACCGCAGCCGCCGCAACACCGAGACGGCGCAGCAGTCCACGCCGCAAAGAGCTCTCCCTCATCTCGGAACCTCCCTGACAACAGCGCTGAGAACCGCGCTGCATGGCAGCCGGCCTCATTGCGTTCATTGCAGTCGCTCCCGGCAGGACGCTAGAAAGCCCTGAGTGAATGCGCCATGAACGCGCGAAACCGTGCGACGAAAAGTCCGAGCGGGAATGTCGACGACGCGCGCAGCGCGGCCGGCTACATCACCAGAACGGGCCGAACCCGAACCCAAAGGTGAACGGTGCCGGCACCGCGTATGGATACGGCCGATAGTAGTAAGGCCGCCCGTAATAATAGGAGCCGTACGGCCGGTAATAGGAATAGGGCTGGTAGTACGGCCGGTAATGGGGCCGGTAGCCGTGGTGATAGTGGTGACGATGGTAATGGCGATGATGGCGCTGCGCGCTGAAGTCGGTCGCCTTGCCCGCCTCCTTCTGTTGTGCCGCGGCGGTTGCCGATGCCGGCGCCGTCAATGCGAATGCACAAGCGACCGCGGCAACACCGATCCATTTCATCATGATCAACTCCTGCAGATTGCGATTGATATCATCTCGGGCGCGCGAATCTGCCGGTTTGATGGCTGGAAACGACAACAGGCCCGCTGCTCACGGGCCTGTGTCTCAACTGCGCTGATACGCCGCGCGATCAGCGGCGCCAGTGGCGACGATGGCCCCAGCCACGGTGATGTCCGCGACCCCAGCCACGGTGCCAGCCATGACCATGACCATAGCGTACCTGCGTGGTCGTCTGGTTCGCGTTGTCCTGAACCGTTGCGGCGGTGCCCGGCGTCGCAAGCGACATCGCGTTCGCGCGCTCGGCCGGCGCCGCCAAAACCAGCACGGCACCGACGGCCGCAAGCCCCAGAACTTTCATCACCTTCATGCGTCTTCTCCTTGATCCCTTGATGCACGTCTTGCAACGACGACTCGGGTTCGAATCGCCCCCCGTTGCCGCGACGCAGATCGCAAGCAGAATGCGGACGACGTGAATGGGATGTGAATGACTGCGCCACGATTGTGAATGCCGCTGGCGCACGCAGGTTCCGACACGGCGCGCGATTTTTCGCGATGATGAGCAAAACCCGGCATAGACTATGGTCGCATCTTGCGTGTCCTCTGTTGCAGGAGATTGCCGTGACACAGACAGGCACACACCGGCGGTTGCTTCGTACTGCAATTGCAACATTCAGCGGTTCAATCATGAACGCCGATGTCGCACTCGCCTCGCAAGGACTGCGCGGCGGCACGGGAACGGCGAGCCATCTCACACAAATGCCGATGGCGGTCGCGGTCTATGGAACGACGGTATTGATCGCCGCCGCGGCACTGATCGGCGCGGCGCGCCGACGTTTGCGCAACTAGAGTTTCGAGCGAAGCGGATAGCGGCTCGCGTCAAGAGAACGCGTCAGAATGATCATCTGGAGTTTCGGTTCTGATTCAATCAGAACCGGCAAATGCTCTAGCCCGGCCGCCAGAAGCAGTTCATGCGCGGCGTGATCACGGTGCCGCTCGGCCGGTGCTCCTGCACATACGTCGCGGTGCAATCGCGCACGGCGTTCGGACCGGGATTGTAACGCGGGATGACATCCGGTTCCCAATGATCGGGCCGCGACCGGTAGATCGGCACCCGCTTCAGCCGGCGGCGCTCGACGACCCGCTCGCGCACGACCGGCGCCGTCTCACCGATGCGCGCTTCGGCCGCCGCGCTCTGTGCCTGCGCCTCTCCGGCCGGAAGCGAAAGCCCGACTGCTACCGCCAACAGCGTTGCCGCCACGATCCGTTTCATCACGCCACCCAAGCCCCATTCTTGAGCCTCAATCCTGGGCCGCACGGTCCCCCATTGCACCGCCAAGGTCAACTGCGCTGGCGCCGGCTGAGCCACTCGCGCTAAAGGAGTGTCATGTGGACCACAGCCAAAGCCCCCTCGCTCGCCGAGATGGAGGCCATGGCGCACGAGATCTTCGAGCGCCTGCCTCCGACGTTCCGGGCCCTCTGCGAGGGCCTGATCATCCGTGTCGACGACTTCCCGACCAACGAGGTGCTCGACGAGATGGACGCCGAGAGCGAGTTCGACCTGCTCGGCCTGTTTCACGGCATCGGCCTGCCGCAGCAGAGCCATGGCGATGTGGCCCGGCTGCCCAACCTGGTCTGGCTCTACCGGCGGCCGATCCTGGATTACTGGGCGGAGCACGACGAGACCCTCGGCCACATCGTCCGCCACGTGCTGATCCACGAGATTGGGCACCATTTCGGCCTCTCCGACGCCGATATGGAGGCGATTGAGGCCGATGCGGGGTAAAGCGTTTTCGAGCGAAGTGGACCCCGGTTCGCGTGAAGAAAACGCGTCAAAACAAGGAAGCTGGAGCCCCCGTTGCCGATCCAATCGGAACGAGGGCTCCAGCTTTGCAGAAATGGCCCTTTTACCGCTGTCACATTCGCGATAAACATCCGGCCCCTATCCCTATTTTTGCCCGGGAAGAGCACCGATGGACAAGTTCACCACGCTGGAAGGCGTCGCGGCACCGCTGAAGATCATCAACGTCGACACCGACATGATCATTCCGAAGCAGTACCTCAAGACCATCAAGCGCACCGGCCTTGGCAAGGGGCTTTTCTCCGAGCAGCGCTACAAGGATGACGGCAGCGCGAACCCCGATTTCGTCCTCAACCAGTCCGCCTATCGCAATGCGAAGGTGCTGGTCGCAGGCGACAATTTCGGCTGCGGCTCGAGCCGCGAGCACGCGCCGTGGGCGCTGCTCGACTTCGGCATCCGCTGCGTGATCTCGACCTCGTTCGGCGACATCTTCTACAACAACTGCTTCAAGAACGGCATCCTGCCGATCCGCGTGACGCAGGAGGACCTCGACAAGCTGTTCGACGATGCCGAGCGCGGCGCCAATGCGACGCTGACCATCGATCTCCCCAACCAGGAGATCCGCGGTCCCGACGGCGGCACGGTGAAGTTTGAGATCGATCCGTTCCGCAAGCACTGCCTGATCAACGGCCTCGACGACATCGGCCTGACGATGGAGAAGAAATCGTCGATCGACACCTACGAGGCCAAGCTCAAGGAGCGCGCCTGGGCATGAGGCTCGGCGTATCATCGCGCCCCGGCACCTTCAGGCGCCGGGGTTTTTCTTTGCCTCTTCGCAGACCAGCTGATAGCTGACGCGCATGCTGCCTGACATCGTCACCTTCTGGCACGGCTCAATGGACGCGCTGCGCCGGACCTGCCTGCGCTCGCAGGTGGCGGCCGGGCACAAGGTGACCATCTACAGTTTCGATCCGATTCCCGGCCTGCCCGACGGCGTCGGCAATGCCGAGGCCGAAGCGGTGCTGCCGCATGCGTTTGCCGAGAAGCTGCGTCCGGCCGAGCGCGACGGTTCGTGGCGCGACTGGACCATCCTGCAATTCAGCGACTTCTTCCGGATTCGGCTGATGACACAGCGCGCCGGGCTCTGGCTCGACGCCGATGTGCTGCTGCTGAAGCCGGTCGTGATCGATCCGGCAAAGCCCTATTTCGCCTGGGAACGGCCGCGGCAGCTCGGCAATTCCGTGCTGTACCTGCCGCCTGACGATCCGATCGTCCGCGCCTTCGAGGCGCTGATGAAACAGGACGAGCTCACCCCGGACTGGCTGGCGCTGCGTCACCGCCTGACCTTTGCGATGCGCCGGCTGCGCGGCAAATCGAACCGCCTTGCCGATATCAGAGTCGCGATCTACGGCCCGGCGGCACTGACCGCGCTCGCGCGCCGCGAAGGCGAGTTGCAGTACGCACTGCCGAAGCGCTCGTTCTACGCGGTGCATGCCGAGCCAAGACTGTTCTTCGAGCCGTCGGATTTTTCGCGCTACCTTGATGATCCCGAAATCATCGGCCTGCACATCTCGCCAAAGGGACGCGGCAAGGAGGCGCCGATCCCCGGCAGCCTCTATGCTTGGGCGACGGAGAGGTTTGGGCGAACTTGAGCCGATTTGATCTGCCGCAAGGTCAGGCTGCGTAGAAGGTCTCATATGGGACGGCCACTCTATGTTGGAGGCACCCATGACCACCGAAGCTCGGATGTACCCTGTCGTCGAGTATCTGATCGATGTGTTCGGCGACTGGCTGAAGCACCGGCGGGAGCTTGGCGAGCTGCGCGAACTGGACGATGCGAGTTTCAAGCAGATCGCAAGCGACCTGCGGGTCAGCCCTGACGACCTCACGGCGTTGGTGCGCAAAGGGCCGCACAGCGCCGACGAATTGCCCAAGCTGCTCATGGCACTCGGAATCGATCAAGAGAAGCTGGCACGCACCGAGTACTTGGTGCTGCGCGACATGGAGCGGGTCTGCAGCTTGTGCAATCATAAGCGACAGTGCGACCATGATCTCGCCGCCGGCACGTCCAGCGCTCACTATCATCAATACTGCCTGAACGCCGCGACGATCGATGCGCTGGGTGAGGCTGCAGGTCGCAAGCCGGCATCGTGATGGTGCGTCGATGCTGAATCAGCACCTCGTCTGGCGCCGTGCATTGCCGATCGTCGTGATCGCGATGGCTGCGCTCTTTCTGCTACGCCTGCATCAGGCCAATGGCGCGGGGCAGCCTTCGGAGAGCATTACCGCCGGGCACCGGCTGGCAGAGGCCTGGTGCATGGAATGCCACGTCGTCGGCCCGATTGCCACGGGCGTGAAGAAAGTGCCGCCGGACTTCATCGCCATCGCCAACCGGCCCTCCACCACCACGCTTTGGCTGAAGGTGTTCCTGAAGACGAGCCACCCGACAATGCCGAACATCATTGTCGGGCCGAGCGAGGCCGATGATCTCGCGAATTACATTATGAGCCTGAAGCGCGACTAAAGCGCGATGAGATCAGGTTGAATCGTCATCGCGCTTCAGCTTCTTGTCTACGCATGATCTCTTCGGAAAACCGCTTCGCAGTTGTCCGGATCATGCTTTAGCGTGCATGTCACGACCGATGATCGTCAATGCCCCATCGCGGCGATCGCATCCGCGATCGCGATGGTGCGCTTCGCCATCTCGACATGCAAGCGCTCCACCATGCGGCCGTCGAGTTGGATCGCGCCGCGCGCGGCGTTCTCCGGCTGTTCGAAGGCGGCGATGATCCTGCGGGCCTCGGCAACCTCGGCCTCGGGCGGCGTGAAGATCGCGTTGCAGGCGTCGATGTGGCTCGGATGGATCAGCGTCTTGCCGTCGAAGCCGAGATCGCGGCCCTGCGCGCATTCTTCCGCGAAGCCGTCGATATTGTTGATGTCGCCATAGGGGCCGTCGAGGATCTCCAGCCCGTGCGCGCGGGTCGCCAGGATGCAATGCGTGATCATCGGGATCATCGCCGCGCGGCCCGGCTTCATCCGGATCCGGGTTTCGCGCGCGATGTCGTTCGGCCCGAACACGAAGCCGGCGAGCCGGACCTCGGGGTCCTTCGATGCCGCGGCAAGCTTGTCGGCGTCGAGCACGGCGCTTGCGGTCTCGATCATCGCCCAGACCCGGATCGAGGCAGGGGCATTGATGTCGCTGAGGCGATCGGCGACCGCGTTGAGATCGTCCACGGTGGAAATCTTCGGAACCAGGATCCCGTCCGGCTGCACCTTGCCGGCCATGCCGATGTCGTCGACCCACCAGGGGCTATCGAGCGCGTTGATGCGGATCAGGACCTCGCGCTTGCCAAAGCCCCTGGCGGCGACCGCCTTGGCGATCTGCTCGCGGGCTGTGGCCTTGGCGTCGGGAGCAACGGAATCCTCCAGGTCGAGGATGATGCCGTCAGCCGGCAAGGTCCGGGCCTTCTCCAGCGCCCGTGCATTCGATCCCGGCATGAACAACAGGCTGCGGCGCGGACGGGTCATCGGCATTCTCCTGGGGGCTCGGGCTCCGCCACTGTCCATTGCTTGGGCATCGGGTGGAACCATCTTTCAAGGCTGCCGTATCATCTCAGGATGCACGCCGAAAGTCTTGTTCCCGTCACCGGCATGTGGTTAGCCAGAGGCCATGAAATTCTTTCCGAAGCAGTTGATCGATGGCTACCGGACCTTCGCGACCCAGCGGTTGCCGACCGAACAGTCGCGATACCGGGACCTGTCCGAGCGCGGCCAGTTCCCCGAGACCATGGTGATTGGCTGTTGCGATTCCCGCGTTTCGCCGGAAGTGATCTTCGATGCCGGCCCCGGCGAGTTGTTCGTGGTCCGCAACATCGCCAATTTGGTTCCGGTCTATCAGCCCGACAGCAACGCGCACGGCGTCTCGGCCGCGCTGGAATATGCAGTGACCGTGCTGAAGGTGAAGAACATCGTGGTGCTGGGCCATGCCCAGTGCGGCGGCATCCGCGCCTTCGTCGACAAGATCAAGCCGCTCACGCCGGGCGACTTCATCGGCAAATGGATGCAGATGTTCATCAAGCCGGGCGAGGTGGTCGAGCAGCGCGACCATGAGAGCATGCAGGACTTCGTCACCCGCATCGAGAAGGCCGCGGTGTTCCGCTCGCTGGAGAACCTGATGACCTTCCCGTTCGTGCGTGAGCGCGTCGAGAGCGGCGAGATGCAACTGCACGGCGCCTATTTCGGTGTCGCCGAGGGCTCGCTGTTCGTGCTCGACCGGGTCGCGAAGGAGTTCATCAGCGTCGCCGATGCCCTGAAGGCCGGCGCGTAGCTACCGCTAGCCATCACCGTGATCGCCGCCCAGGCGATCCGAGAGCGCGAGCAACAGCGCTGAGATCACGAACACCAGGTGCACGGCGACGAGCCAGGTCATCCGCGTGGCGTCGAAGGCGGCATCGATGTTCAGGAACGCTTCCAGCACGTGGATCGCGGAGATCGCGACGATCGACGCCAGCAGCTTCTGCTTCAGCCCGGCAAAATCGATCTTGGTGATCCAGATCGGCCAGTTCGGATTGCCCGACGTGTCGATGCGCGAGACGAAGTTCTCGTAGCCCGAAAAGACCACGATCAGAATGAGGTTGGCGACCAGCGTGACGTCGATCAGCGCCAGCGCATCGAGGATGACTTCCGTCGATTTGTAGCCGGACGCATGCAGGACGAATTCCCAGAGCATGCGCGCGAATTTCAGCAGCAGCACGGCAAGCGCCACCACCAGGCCGACATAGAACGGCGCCATCAGCCAGCGGCTGTTGAACAGCACATATTCGAAGCCGCGCATGATGCGCGGCGTCGGGGGGCTCGATGGGGTGGGAGCCAGCTGTTCCGACATAGTTACGCCACCCTGCGTTGGTCCCCGCCTTTAGGCCGCTTTCTTCTTCGCGGTGATCAGCTTGCGGTTGATCAGGACTTCCGCGATCTGGATCGCGTTCAGCGCCGCACCCTTGCGCAGATTGTCCGACACGCACCAGAACGACAGGCCGTTCTCCACCGTCGCATCCTCGCGGATGCGGCTGATATAGGTCGCGTCCTCGCCGGCCGCCTCATACGGCGTGACGTAGCCGCCGGGCTCGTGCTTGTCGATCACGAGGCAGCCCGGCGCGTTGCGCAGGATATTGCGCGCCTCGTCCGCCGTGATCGGGTTGGCGAACTCGACGTTCACGGCCTCGGAGTGACTGACGAAGACCGGCACGCGCACGCAGGTCGCGGTCAGCTTGATCTTGGGATCAAGGATCTTCTTGGTCTCCGCCATCATCTTCCACTCTTCCTTAGTGTAGCCGTCTTCCATAAAGACGTCGATCTGCGGAATGATGTTGAAGGCGATGCGCTTCGGAAACTTCTTATTGATCAGCTCGTCATTGGTGTAGACGGCCTTGGTCTGCGAGAACAGCTCGTCCATCGCATCCTTGCCGGCGCCCGACACCGATTGATAGGTCGCGACCACGACGCGCGTGATCGTCGCCTTGTCGTGCAGCGGCTTCAACGCCACGACGAGCTGCGCGGTCGAGCAGTTCGGGTTGGCGATGATGTTCTTCTTGGTGAAGCCGGCGGCCGCATCCGCGTTCACCTCCGGCACGATGAGCGGCACGTCGGGGTCCATGCGCCAGGCCGAGGAATTGTCGATCACGACCGCGCCGGCGGCACCGATCCTGGGCGACCATTCCTTGGAAACCGAACCGCCGGCCGACATCAGGCAGATGTCGACATCGGAGAAGTCATAGTGCTCGAGCGCCTTTACCTTGAGCGTGCGGTCTCCATAGGAGACCTCGACGCCGACGCTGCGGCGCGAAGCCAGCACGACGACCTCGTCGGCGGGGAATTTGCGCTCGTCGAGAATGTTGAGCATTTCGCGCCCGACATTGCCGGTCGCTCCGACCACCGCGACTTTGTAACCCATCGTTCACTCTCCGACGAAAAATGCCCGTTCCCCCGCAAGCTGCGGAAAGGGAAGAGGCAGCGCTTCTATGCGAGAAACCCCGTCAAGACAACGTTGCGCAGCTTTTGAGCATTTTGATGCGTTTATTTCGGGCCGATCCGGCCTCGCCCCATCATACGAGAAATCCGTCTGACCTGACGAGTTTCGTCGATGAGGTGTACGCCACGCTCTCCCGGCTGTTCGTCTATGTCGCCGTGCTCGCGCTGTTCGTCGTGCTCGGCACCGATCTATGGAGACAACTGCCGGAAGCAACCGCGATGGCAGCACCTCCTGCTGCAGGCTGGAGCGTAGCCGGCCGCTCGGCGCCGGCTTTCGCTATCAGCAAGATCGATCTTCGAGATAAAACAGATACTTACGAAATCCTCCGGCATCCCGAGGGCGGCCGCAAGGACGTCTTCCGCTGGGCCGACGCCAATGGCGCGCCGGCGGCCGAGCTGGAAATCTACCGCCCCGGCGGCGAGGCGATGGGACCCGCAATCATTGAGACTGCCGGGCGGCTCGACCCCGGCGGCGTCCGCGAGCTCGAGGCCGCCGGCATCGTGGACAGCAAGTTCGGCGGCGTCACCCTGCTGCGCCCGGCGCGACAGGACGGCAGCCGCGCCTGCCTGGGGTTCCTCAAACAGGCTGACGCGCCCGACCTGCGGATGTCCGGCTGGACTTGCCAGGGCGCCAGCCTGCCGGCCCAGCGCGCCGCGATCGTTTGCATGCTGAACCGGCTGACCCTTCTGGCGGCGGGCAACGACCCGCGGCTCGCCGCACTGTTCGCGCATGCCGAGCTGCGGCGCACCGACTGCGTTACCTCCGGCCCGCCCGCTCTGTCGGCCGACTGGGTGATGGGCAGCGAGAACCCGCTTCTGCGCGGCGCGCTTTAGTGGCGAGACCGTGGCAAGGCACTGGTTTTCATGAAACTTTTGCGCTTGGACACGCATTATCTCTGATGGTGTGGCGCAATTGACCTAGTGACGCCCCACCCTCCATGGCTACAATGTGTTCCGAGTGATTTTGGCTGATGCGCCAGCCCCCGATGGGGGCCGTAATGACGAGGATGCGATGACCTTGAAATTCCCTGCCGCGAACAAGCTCGTGGTGTTGCTTGCCGCGGCTGCCGTCACCGCAACCGCGTTTGGCATAACCGCGGCCAGCGCGCAGCAGACCCCGAGCAAGCGCAAGCAGCAAGAGCAGTATGACCGCGACGGCCGCCGCTACTACGGCGCGCAGGGTCCGAACCGGGTCTATCAGCAGGGGCCGCGCACCCGCGTTTACGTCACCACGCGCTCGTGGCTCGACGCCGGCACCGAAGTGCTGCCCGGCGACCGCAAGTTCAACGACTACGCCTATCCGCCGGATGTCGGCTATCCGTCGTTCGCACGCGAGAACAACAACCGCCCGATCGACCGCCAGCCGCTCAGCCCGCCGGCCGACCTCGGCGGCTATCCGCGGAGCTTCCCGCTGTACTGAGAATTTCGGCGAACAGCCGATTCGAAAATGCCCGGCTTCGGCGGGGCATTTTTGTTTTGCTGTCATTCCGGGGCGATGCGGCGCATGCCCCGGCGCGACGATGCAGCCTTACGCGTGCAGCTGCTGCAATTCCTTCAGGATCGCCTCGCCCATCTGCGCCGTGCTGACCGGCGTGGTGCCCTGTGACTTGATGTCGGCGGTGCGCAAGCCGCCGGCGAGCACGGCCGCGATCGCGGCATCGACCTTGTCGGCGAGATCGCCCATGCCGAAGGAATAGCGCAGCGCCATGCCGAACGAGGCGATCATCGCGATCGGATTGGCGAGGCCCTTGCCGGCGATGTCGGGCGCCGAGCCGTGCACCGGCTCATACAATGCCTTGCGCTCCTTGGTCTTGGCGTCCTCCTTGCCGAGCGAAGCCGACGGCAGCAGGCCGAGCGACCCCGTGAGCATCGCCGCGATGTCGGACAGCATGTCGCCGAACAGATTGTCGGTCACGATGACGTCGAACTGCTTCGGCGTCTTGACGAGGTTCATGCCGCCGGAATCGGCGAGCTGGTGCTCCAGCGTGACGTCCTTGTATTCGCGCGCATGGACCTGGGTCATGACCTCGTTCCAGAGCACGCCCGACTTCATGACGTTGCGCTTTTCCATCGAAGTCACCTTGTTCTTGCGCTTGCGCGCCAGATCGAAGGCGACGCGGCCGATGCGCTCGATCTCGAAGGTGTCGTAGACCTGGGTGTCGATCGCGCGCTTCTGGCCGTTTCCGAGATCGGTGATGGTCTTCGGCTCGCCGAAATAGACGCCGCCGGTGAGTTCGCGCACGATCATGATGTCGAGGCCCTCGACCACCTCGCGCTTGAGGCTCGAGGCGTCCGCGAGCGCCGGGTAGCACACCGCGGGACGCAGATTGGCGAACAGGCCGAGGTCCTTGCGCAGCCGCAGCAGGCCGGCCTCCGGGCGCACCTCGTAGGGCACGCTGTCCCACTTCGGACCACCGACCGCGCCGAAGATCACGGCATCGGCCGCATTGGCCTTGGCCATGTCGCCCTCGGAGATCGACACCTTGTGCGCGTCATAGGCCGAGCCGCCGACCAGGCCCTGCTCGGTCTCGAACTTCGCGATGCTCTGCGCATTCAGCCAGTCGATCACGCGCTGGACTTCGGCCATCACTTCGGGGCCGATGCCGTCGCCGGGGAGAAGCAGCAGTTTATGGGTCGCCATGGTCGTTACCTCTAGGTAGCTGTTTGTCGTCATTGCCGGGCTTGACCCGGCAATCCATCCCGCTTCGAAGAAGCCCTTACAAGGTAGATGGATGCCCGGGTCGAGCCCGGGCATGACGAGCGGAGGAAAATCCGGCCGGAGTGCTAAAACGCCCCGGGCAGATTGGCAAGGCGCCTCGGACGGGGCCAAAATGACCCGCAAAGAGCCAGCCGCGCCCCCAAAAGAAGCCAACAAGACGGACCTCATGACCGCAGCCATTATCTACGCCTTCGCCTCGGCCATTTTCCTCGGCGCCGGCGTCGTGCTGGCGCAGCTTGGCCTGCGCACGGTCGAGCCGCTGTCGGGCGCCGCGATCAGCGTGCCGTCCTTCACCCTGCTGTTCCTGGTGCTGTCGCCGCTGATCCTGCATGGCGAGCCGGTGGTCTGGCGCGGCCTGCCGATCTTCATCGCGATCGGCCTGTTCTTCCCGGCCTCGCTGACGCTCCTGACCTTCGCATCGAACCAGGCGCTTGGGCCGGTGATCACCTCGACATTGGGCAATCTGGCGCCGCTGTTTGCGGTCACCGCCGCCGTGGTGCTGCTGCATGAGCCGCTCGCGCCGCAACAACTGATCGGGCTCGTGGTCGCGGTGGCTGGCGCCGCGATCATTACCGTGACCCGGCCCCGCGACCTCGGTCATTGGCGGAGCTGGGCGCTGCTGCTGCCGCTCGCAAGCGCGCTGGTGCGCGGCATCGTGCCGCCGATTGCCAAGCTCGGGCTGGCGATCTGGCCGAGCCCGCTGTGGGCCTGCCTGGTCGGCTATGTCATGTCCTCGCTGGTGGTGCTGACCGTGCAGCGGATCCGCAAGGGCAGCTTCATGGTGCAGGCGCCGCGCGAGGGCCGGTTCTGGTTTGCAATGACCGGGATCAGCAACGGGCTCAGCGCGCTCAGCCTGTTCGCCGCGGTCCGCAATGGCCCCATCACATTGGTGGCGCCGCTCGCCGCGATCTACCCGCTGGTGACCGTGGCGATGAGCGCGATGATGCTCAAGCATGTCGAGATCACCGCGCGGATCGTCGCCGGAACCCTGCTGACCGTGATCGGCGTCGCGCTGGTCCTGATCGCCTGATTGCCCGATACGCAAGACAGTGTTGCTGCCTGTGGCGCTGGGCAGGACCGGTGCGGCCTGCCACAATGCCGGCGTTGCCGGAGTGAATTGTGAGAGCCCCCGCCCCGTCCTACCCGCATCCCGCGCGGCTGATCCTTATTTTGTCGCTCGCACCGACGGTCGGTCTCGGCATCGGCCGTTTCGCCTATTCGCTGGTGCTGCCCGACATGCGCGACTCGCTGGCCTGGTCCTATTCGGCCGCCGGCTTCATGAACACGATCAACGCCGCCGGCTACCTGTTCGGCGCGTTGTTCGCCTCGCGCCTGATCCAGCGCTTCGGGCTGGCCACCTCGGTGCGCTGGTCGACGGTGGCCTGTGCGCTGTCGCTGGCGCTGTGCGCGATCTCGGGCAATTTCGCCGTGCTGAGTTTCGCCCGCCTGCTGGTCGGCTTCGCCGCCGCGATCGGCTTCGTCGGCGGCGGCGCGCTGGCGGCAACCATCGCGCAGTCGCGGCCGGAGCGCGCCAACTTCCTGCTCAGCCTGTTCTACGCCGGGCCGGGCGTCGGCATCCTGGCATCCGGCCTGATCGCGCCCTTCGTGCTGCAGGGTTTTGGCGCCGGCTCATGGTGGATCGTGTGGTGGGCGATGACGCTGCTCTCCGCGATCATGACCGTGCCGCTGATGCTTGCGCCATTCCACGCCAATACTGCCGCGGGCGGCATCGTGCGGACCAAGTTCGCGATCACGCCGGTCCTGATCTACCTCGCCGCCTATTTCCTGTTCGGCGCCGGTTACATCGCCTACATGACCTTCATGATCGCCTATGTCCGCGACGGTGGCGGCGGCGCGGGTGCACAGAGCGCGTTCTGGAGCCTGATCGGCGTCAGCGCGTTCGTCACGCCATGGGTCTGGCGGCGGGTGCTGGCGCTCGACTGCGGCGGGCTCGCGACCACCATCATCCTCGGCGTCAACGCGCTCGGCGCGGCTCTACCGATCTTCGGGCATTCGCCGCTGCTGCTCGCGATCTCGGCGCTGGTGTTCGGCGTCGCGTTCTTCGCCGTCGTGGGGTCAACCACCGCCTTCGTGCGCCTCAACTACCCGCCGGAAGCGTGGCCGACCGCGATTGCGGCGATGACCATCGCCTTCGGCATCGGCCAGACGCTCGGCCCGATCGTGGTCGGCGCCATCACCGACGCCGTCGGCAGCCTGTCATTTGCGCTGAACGTCTCGGCCGCGATGCTCGCGCTCGGCGCGGTACTGTCGGCGTTTCAGAGGAAGGTAACTCCCTGAGTCATTCCGGGGCGATGCGTTAGCATCGAACCCGGAATCTCGAGATTCCGGGTCTGGTCCTTCAGACCATCCCAGAATGACGCTTCGCGTCAGCTCCCGCTGAACGAGTTGTAGCCCTGGTCTTCCCAGTAACCGCCCTTGTAGTCGTTGGTGACTTCCATCGAGAGCACGTATTTCGGGTTCTTGAAGCCGAGCTTGGTCGGCACCCGGATCTTCATCGGGAAGCCGTAGGCGCGCGGCAGGATCTCGTCGCCGAATTTGAAGGTCATCTGGGTCTGCGGATGCAGCGCCGTGCGCATGTCGAGCGGCGAATTATAGCCGTCCTTGTCGGCGCACTGGAACCAGACATATTTGGCGCGCGTGTCGGCGCCGACCAGCTTCAGGAAATCGCGCAGCGGCGTGCCGGTCCAGCTGCCGATCGCGCTCCAGCCTTCGACGCAGATGTGACGCGTCACCTGCTTGACCTGCGGCAGCTTGTACAATTCATCGAGCGTCCACGATTTCTTGTTCTCGACCAGCCCGCGCACCTCGAGCTTCCAGTCCGCGCCTGCAATCTCCGGCGCATCGTCGAGATCGTAATAGGCGTTGAACGGGAACGGCTTGGTGATCATGCTCTCGGGGAAGGTCGGCGCCAGCGCATCCGGATTGAACATCCAGGCCTGCACCGCGTCGTTGAACTTCGAGACCTTCTTCAGCAATTCCTCCGCCGACGACGAATCGACCACGTCGCAGCCGGTCAGCAGCGTCAGCGCACCGAGGCTGGTTCCGGCCGTGATGAAGCGGCGGCGCGTCAGCTCCGGCATCGTCTTCACCGCATCGCGCACGAGCAGCTTCTTGTCGACACCGGGGATCAGGAGCTTGCGAAGACGGCCCATAACACTCTCCCTCAGCGCCCGATGATCATGGCGCGCAGGCTCTTCGGCACCAGCAGCGCGAGCGCGACATGGATCACCAGGAAGGCGACGATCAGCGCCATGCAGGTGAAGTGGACATAGCGGGCGATGTCGTAGCCGCCGAATAGCGATACCAGCCAATGCAACTGCACCGGCTTCCACATCGACAGGCCGGACAGCACGATCACCACGCCGACGGTGATGATGCCGGTATAGAGCAGCTTCTGCACCGAATTGTACTTGCTGAGATCGTCATGCGACAGCTTGAAGGTCAGCGCCGCCTTGGTATCGGCAATCACGCCGCCGGGGGTGATCGGCAGCAGCTTCTTGCGGAAGCGGCCGGTGGCGAAACCGAGCGCCAGATAGATCAGGCCGTTGACCATCAACAGCCACATCGCGGCGAAGTGCCAGAGCAGCGCACCGCCGAGCCAGCCGCCCAGCGTGATGTTCCGCGAGAAGGTGAAGCCAAACAGCGGCGAGGCGTTGTAGATCTGCCAGCCGGACATGATCATCAGGATCATCGCGAATGCGTTGATCCAGTGCACCATCCGCACCCAGACCGGCTGGATCACCTTCGCGGGCGCCGCGGTCTCTGCCTGGTGGTCGCTGACGGCAAGGCTCGTCATGGAATGTCTCTGCTCGTGGTCGTTACCGGCTTATACGCCCGGAACCGGCGTTCCGTTACCGGGGCGTGCATCATCAGTTCGATATACGCCACTTCATATGGTCACAAAAATGCGAGCCGGGGCGAGGCTCCGGCTCGCGGTCTCGTAAGGCGTTCAGGGACTAAATCGGCCCGCCGGGTGTTAAGTCGCCGGCATCAGCACGGTGTCGACCACGTGGATGACGCCGTTCGACTGGTTGACGTTGGAGATCGTCACCATCGAGGTGCCGCCCTTGGCATCGACGATCCAGACCTTGCCGTCCTGCTTCTTCACGGTCAGTTCCTCGCCCTCGGCGGTCTTCAGTTTCTTGCCGTCGGTGAGGTCGGAGGCCTCGAGCTTGCCGGGCACCACATGGTAGGTGAGGATCTTGGTCAGCGTCGCCTTGTTCTCTGGCTTCACGAGATTGTCGACGGTTCCGGCCGGCAGCTTGCCGAACGCGGCGTTGGTCGGCGCGAACACCGTGAACGGGCCCTTGCCTTCCAGCGTGCTGACCAGGCCGGCGGCCTTCACCGCGGCGACGAGGGTGGTGTGGTCCTTCGAATTGACGGCGTTCTGGACGATGTTCTTGGACGGGAACATCGCGGCGCCACCGACCATCACGGTCTTTTCCTCGGCGCGGACTGGCGCCACGACGGTGGCAGTGATCGCAAGCGCGCTGAAGGCGGCGGCGGCAAGATAGGCAATACGCTTCGACATGGTTCGTCTCCCGATGGGTAATCCGGCCGGCTCGGTCTCCGCCGGCGATGAAGGGGCAACAACGGCGCGTGTTGATTGGTGTGCGTCGTCGTTGGCCTGAGCTACGGGGGGTTTTCCGGGCGGTTTCCGGAAATAACTCTTTGTGATTCTTGAAACCGGTTGGCGCGCGCTTCGTACATGTGGCGCTTCACGCAGCCGTCGCGCATTCCATTTAACGGAATGGACAGGTGCGCTGCCGCGAGCAATTTGCTTGCCGCCCCTGCCTGATTGGTTCAGCCTGAGATTGCGGCGCAGCTTCACAACGGGCGGTAGTGGGGAGAAGCAATCATGAGCAGCATCACGGCTGACGGCCGCGCCGCGCCTGCGGCGAACGATGCCAGCAGCGACATCGGCCCGCTCGAGCAAAAGCACCTGCAATACGCCAACTACCGCGCCGTCGCCGGCAGCACCGAGCTGACGAAAACCCATTGGCACATCGCCACCGCCAATGCGCTCGGCTGGGGCTTTGACGGCATGGACGGCGTGATCTTCGCGCTGATCTCGCCGATGGTGATCAAGGAATTCCAGCTGAGCCTGCCGGAATATCGCTCCGGCATGCAGATCGCGCTGTTCGTCGGCATCGCCGGCCTCTATTTCTGGCCCTGGCTCGCCGATCGCTACGGCCGCCGCACGCTGCTCGCGGTCAACATCGCGCTGTTCTCGCTTCTGATGCCGGTCGCGGCGCTGTCGCCGACCTTCACGGTCTTCGTGATCGCGCGTTCGCTGCTGTTCTTTGCGCTCAACGGCGAATGGTCGCTCGGCTCGATGCTGGTGGCGGAAACCTGGCCGGCCCGGCTGCGCGGGCGCGTCATCAGCATCACGCGCTCGGCCTGGTGCCTCGGCGCCACGCTCGCCGGCGCGATCACCGGGCTGGTTGCTGCCAATTACGGCTGGCGCATCGCCGTGATGGTGCCCGGCGTGATCGCGCTGCTCGCGATCTATATCCGCTCCACCTGTCCGGAATCGCCCTATTGGGTGCGCGCGCAGGATCGCAAGCGGCGCATCTCGGAGACGCTGGCGCGCGGCGGCACGGTCAAGGACGACGACAGCGCCTGGTTCGGCAAGGCCCAGTCGGTCGGCATCCGCCAGGTGTTCATGCCCGACGTGCTGCCTTCAACATTGGTCGCGCTGTTCGTGGCCTGCGCCAGCACCTGCATCTATGGCACGGTCGGCGCCTGGATGCCGCTTTACCTCTCGACCGAGAAGCA
Organism: Bradyrhizobium quebecense; assembly: GCF_013373795.3. NCBI lineage: Bacteria > Pseudomonadati > Pseudomonadota > Alphaproteobacteria > Hyphomicrobiales > Nitrobacteraceae > Bradyrhizobium > Bradyrhizobium quebecense. Next base: position 7,129,499 of record NZ_CP088022.1, on the reverse strand, counting down.
TTGGTCCACCGCGGAATACAGCCTGTTCTACGTGTTCTATGGCCTGTGCGGCTTCCTTGGCCTGTGCCTGGTCGGCTGGCTGATCGACAAGATCGGCCGCCGCCGCACCTTCATCGTGACCCTGATCGAGGGCGCGATCTTCATGACGCTCTGGGTCTATTCCGAGGACCGCGCCCTGCTGTGGGCGTTCGGGCTCGCCTGGTGTCTCGGCTTCCTCGGCTTCTGGGGCCCGAGCACGACGCTGACGGCGGAGATCTTCCCGACCCGGATCCGCGGCGCCGCCAACGGCGTGGTCTGGGCGATCGCCTATTTCGTCGGCTTCGTGCTGTTTCCCTTCGTCTCGATCGCGCTCCAGCAGCGCACCGGCTCGTTCGCGCTGGCGTTCCTCTGCATCCCCGTGCTGATGATCGCGATGGCGATCGGCGTGTACCTGTTCGTGCCGGAGCATTCCGGCAAGGAGCTGAACGAGATCAGTGAGTGACGTGGATCGCAGATGGGCCTGTCCCGGATTACGCTTCGCTGCATCCGGGCTGCGCACATCAACCTCCCTTGGGTTCACGACACAAGTGCAACACCTGCTAGGGTGTTGTGGCGATGGGACAATGTTATGGCCAGCTCAGCCTTGAAGAGCGCGTTGAGATTTACCGCCTGCATGTAGGCGGTAAATCTCAAAACGATATTGCGTCTGCGCTTGACCGCGCGACGTCGACGATAAGTCGGGAGCTGAAGCGCAACTCGCGGCCTACCAAGGTCTGGAAGGGCGGTTACGAACCTGTCCGGGCTCAACAATTAGCCGAACGTCGGCGACGGCAGGATGGCCGCTTCAAGCTGGCGCGCCAGCCGGCCCTGCGGGACTGCGTCGGCAAAAGCCTTGCGATGGGACATTCGCCGGAGCAGATCGCTGGTCGACTGGCGCGAGAACATGGTCGCGTCATGATCAGCCACGAGTCAATCTATCGTTTCATCTATCATTGTACGGCCCAGAAGGATTACTGGCACCGCCTGCTGCCGCGCCATAAACTCAGGCGAGGGCGCCGGCGACGCCCAGGCGGCAGCCCTGCCAGCTTCATTAAACAACGGCGCTCGATCGATGAACGACCCTCCGAGGTCGAAGGCCGCGGGACGCCGGGTCATTGGGAAGCCGACTTCATGCTGTTCGCGCGATATGGCCAAGGATTGCTGGTTCTCCACGAGCGACAAACTCGCTTCAGCATCGTGCTGCACCCACGCGATCGGAAAGCTGTCCTCACCGCTCGGACCATCGCCCGTCAACTCGGCAAGCTTCCACAGGCGATCCGTAAAACCATCAGCTTCGACAACGGAACCGAGTTCGCCGAGCATCACAGGCTTCACAACGCCCTCGGCGTCCAAACCTTCTTCTGCGATCCCCATAGTCCCTGGCAAAAAGGCGGCGTGGAAAACTCCATCGGGCGCTTACGACGCTCTCTGCCACGCAAAACTGACCTCAGGTTCATCACGGCAGCCGCCCTCAGGCGCCTCGCTCAGCGCCTCAACGATACCCCACGCAAATGCCTCGACTTCAAGACCCCCGCCGAGGCATTCTCCAAACTCAAATCAATCGTTGCACTTCAAACGTGACTCCATCTCCCCTTGAAAAGGGAGGTCGCTTTGCTCCCAAGAGCAAAGCGGGTGGGGATCTGCTCTCTCCGCAGACAGTATCGCCTGCGGCTGATCCCCATCCCGACCTTCCCCCTTGCAGGGGGAAGGAGAAGACCCGGCGCGCCTAATCCCTGTTCGTCGGCGTCTGAATAAATCCGCGATTGTGCGTCGGGCTGATCAGGATCTCGTTCATGCAGACCCGCGCCGGCATGCTGGCGACGAAGGCGATGGTGCGGCCGCAGTCCTCGGGTTGCAGCATCCTGGCCTGCTCGGCTTCGCTCGGCACCACCGGCCGCTGCTTCAGGATCGGCGTCGCCACCTCGCCGGGCGACAGGCAGCAGGCGCGCAGCCCGTTAATGCATTCGTCCATGTTGAAGGAATGGGTCAGCGCCAGCACCGCGTGCTTGGTCGTGGTGTAGGCCGGGCCGGGCATCTTCGAGACGTGGCGGCCGGCCCAGGACGCGACATTGATGATGCAGCCGTCCTGCTGCTTGCGCATCGTCGGCAGCACCGCACGCATGCAATAAAGCACGCCGTTGAGGTTGACCTCGACCAGCTTGTCCCAGCCTTCCAGCTCCATGTCGGCCCAGCTGCGCTTCGGCACGTTGATGCCGGCGCTGTTGACCAGAAGGTCGATGCGGCCGTGCTTGGCGACGATCGCCTCGGCGGCCTTGTTGACGTCGGCCTTGTTGCTGACATCGAGCGGGATCGCCTCGGCCTTGCCGCCCTTCTTCGTGATGTTGGCCACCACGCGGTCGAGCTCTTCCTTGCGGCGGCCGGAGACCACCACCGTCCAGCCGTCCGCAGCCAGGAATTCCGCCCCGGATTCGCCGATTCCGGTGCCGCCGCCGGTGACCCAGGCCACGCGTTTCCCATTATTTGTCATGCAAACTGTCTCCGTTGCTTTCCGAAGGGCGTTTTTGCTAATCCAACCGGACCTTTACCGGCGCTTTCGCCCCTCAGGGGATGTTGCATGAACACGACCACCAACGCCAACCTGTTTTCCCGCCTGTTCGACGGCCTCGACGACCCCAATCGGCTGGCGATCGAGCAGCTCGACGGCAGCCGCATCTCCTATGGCGACCTGATCGCGCGCGCGGGCCAGATGGCGAACGTGCTGGTGGAACGCGGGGTCAAGCCGGGCGACCGCGTCGCGGCGCAGACCGAGAAATCGGTTTCGGCCCTGGTGCTCTATCTCGCCACCGTGCGCGCCGGCGGCGTCTATCTGCCGCTCAACACCGCCTATACGCTGAACGAGCTCGAATACTTCATCACCGATGCCGAGCCGGCGCTGGTGGTCTGCGATCCTTCCAAGCTGGAGGGCATCAAGGCGATCGCCGCCAAGGTAGGCGCCAAGGTCGAGACGCTCGACCCGACCGGCAAGGGCTCGCTGACCGAGGCGGCCGACAAGGTGCCGAAGGAATTCGTCACCGTACCGCGCGGCAATGACGACCTCGCCGCGATCCTCTACACGTCGGGCACCACCGGCCGCTCCAAGGGCGCGATGCTCTCGCACGACAATCTGGCGTCGAATTCGTATTCGCTGGTCGACTACTGGCGCTTCACCGACAAGGACGTGCTGATCCACGCGCTGCCGATCTATCACACCCACGGCCTGTTCGTGGCGAGCAACGTGACGCTGTTCTCGCGCGCCTCGATGATCTTCCTGCCGAAGTTCGATCCGGACGCGATCTTGAAGCTGATGGCCCGCGCCACTGTGATGATGGGCGTGCCGACCTTCTATACCCGCCTGTTGCAGAACCCCGGCCTGAACAAGGACGCCACCAAGCACATGCGGCTGTTCATCTCGGGCTCCGCGCCGCTGCTCGCCGACACCCATCGCGAATGGTCTGATCGCACCGGACATGCCGTGCTCGAGCGCTACGGCATGACCGAAACCAACATGAACACTTCCAACCCCTATGACGGCGACCGCGTGCCCGGCGCCGTCGGCTTCGCGCTGCCCGGCGTCTCGGTGCGGGTCACGGATCCCGAGACCGGCAAGGAGCTTCCGCGCGAGACGATCGGCATGATCGAGGTCAAGGGCCCGAACGTGTTCCAGGGCTACTGGCGGATGCCGGAGAAGACCAAGGCCGAATTCCGCGGCGACGGCTTCTTCATCACCGGCGACCTCGGCAAGATCGACGGCAAGGGCTATGTCCACATCCTCGGCCGCGGCAAGGATCTCGTGATTTCCGGCGGCTTCAACGTCTACCCGAAGGAGATCGAGAGCGAGATCGATGCCATGCCCGGCGTGATCGAGTCAGCCGTGATCGGCGTGCCGCATGCAGATTTCGGCGAAGGCGTCACCGCCGTTCTGGTCTGCAGTAAGGGCGCCGATATCAGCGAGGCCTCAGTGCTGAAGGCGCTCGACGGGCGGCTCGCCAAATTCAAGATGCCCAAGCGCGTCTTCGTGGTCGACGAATTGCCGCGCAATGCGATGGGCAAGGTGCAGAAGAACGTTCTGCGGGATACCTATAAGAATATCTATTCGAAGGCTTGAGGAAAGAGGGATTTCGCGAGGGAACGATGAACCGCGAGTATGCCGAGAGGATTTGTCTACAAATCTTCGACGCTTTGGACGCAATGTACGAGGCTGAAATGGCCATCGCTGGGCTCGGCAAGCAGGAACGGACCCGATTCCATCATTCGGTTCAAGAGGTCATTGCGGACCTCGAGGACAAGCTTCTCCTTCCGATTTGCGAACAATATCCGGACTTGCTGCCACCCACCGAGGAGCGGAAGCCAAGCATACTCTTCAGCGAACTGGCATGGAGCGAGGTGAAGCTTCCGTCTTCAGTGACCGAAGATCAGCTCGACGAGGTCATCTTGTCGCTTCTGAGGCCGCGGTGGCGGAAGGTCGTGTGGTTCGTGACCATTGCAGAAGAACGCTACAAGGAGCTCGGCTGGGCGATCAGTCATGAAGCGACCGCGGCGCGCTTGAAGGTGCTCTCCGATATGGATCGTATCGAAGGGGTCGGCGACATGCGGTACTGGGGCAACAGCGAGGTCCGGTTGAAGGACTAAGCTGCGGCTAATGTCCGCCGAGAAGGCTGATCACAAATCGGCCGCCGACGATGAAGAGATAAGCCCCGAACGCCATCTCCAGCGCCCGCTTCGACAGCGCGTGCGCGACCCTTACGCCCAGCGGCGCCGTGACGAGCGTGGTCGGCATCACCAACAGCGCGCCGATCAGCGAGACGTAACCGAGCGCGAACGGCAGTTGCAGCGCGGCGACGTCGGGAAAGCGCGCGGCGGCGGGCCAGCCGGCATAAACGTAACCCAGCGCGCCGGGGATCGAGATCAGCACCGCGAGCGCGGACGACGTCGCGACCGCCTGATGGATCGGCCGGCCGTAGAAGGTCATCAAGAGATTGGCGAACAGGCCGCCGCCGATGCCCATCAGCGTCGACAGCAAGCCGACGAAGAAGCCGTAGATGCGCATCAGAAAGCCCTTCGGCACGTCGTCGCCGAACTTCCAGGTCTCGCGCGCCAATAGCAGCCGTGCCGCCGCCGACCACGCCACCACAACGAACACGATCTTGAACAGCCGCTCCGGCGCGAACCGCGCCGTGACGCTGCCCGCGGCGACGCCGATCACGATCGGCAGCCACCAGCGCTTCAGGATCTCCATGTCGACCGCGCCGCGGCGATAATGGGCGCGAAACGAACTCAGCGAGGTCGGGATGATGATCGCGAGCGAGGTGCCGATGCAGAGCGGCATCCGCACTTCGAGCGGCACGCCGGCGAGACGAAAGCATTCGTAGAACACCGGCACCAGGATCGCGCCGCCGCCGATGCCGAACAGCCCGGCGAGAAAGCCGGACAACGCGCCGACCGCAATCAGCAGCAGTGCGAGTTCGAGCAATTCCTTGGGATCGAGGCCGGCCATCATGTCCTTCGCGCAGTGGTTGGCGCCCGCACGCAGGCATTAGCGCCGTCTTGAGACTGTTCGCGGACAGCAATAGCCCCTTTTGAGATTCGGGAGTATCTATGCTCGTGAACAGGCTCTCTTGCGAAATGCGGAAGGATCGAGCTTGGACCAGCTTGCGGCGATGGCGGCCTTTGTCCGCGCAGTCGAGACCGGCAGCTTGTCGGCGGCGGCGCGGTCGCTGCCGAGCTCGCTAACCTCGGTCAGCCGCCAGATCAGCGCGCTCGAGGAGCATTTCGGCACCCGCCTGCTGCGCACCACGCGCCGGCTCGCGCTGACCGATGACGGCCGAATTCTCTACGAGCCCGCGAAATCGATTCTCGGCGAGGTCAGGGAAATCGAGGCGGCGCTGGCGCGCGACCCGCATCAGCCGTCGGGCCGGATTCGGCTGAGTTCGCCGAGCCTGATCGGGCGGCTCGTGATCGCACCGTTGCTGGTCGAGTTTCTGCGCCGCTATCCGGCTGTTGCCGTCGACCTGCTGTTGATCGACCGCGCCGTCGATATGGTCGAGGAGGATATCCATCTCGCGGTCCGCATCGGCCGGTTGCGCGATTCGCAGCTCGTTGCACGCAAGCTCACCGATCTGCAGATGATTGTGTGCGCATCACCTGACTATCTCGCACGGCGCGGTGAGCCGCGGACGCCGGACGATCTTGCCGAGCATGACTGCCTGGTGTTTTCCGATTCGCCAGGGAGTGCGGAGTGGCGCTTTGCCGACGGCACGAAGACGGGTCGCAAATTCCGCATATCCGGTCGGCTCTGGATGAATAGCCTCGAGGCACTGGTCAGCGCGGCGCGCGAGGGCGCGGGCATCGTCTGCGCGCCATCGTGGCAGGTGCAGTCCGATCTCGCGAGCGACCGCCTGCAACGCCTGCTGATCGATCATGAGCCGGCCCCGACGCCGCTGCATCTGATGCTTCAGCCGTCACGCCTCGCATCGCCTAAGATCAGGGCATTCGTCGATTATCTGGTGGAACAATGGGGTAAAATCGATGCCGTCCGGGCCCCATCCGTGCACAGTTAAACGCGCCGGTCGATCCACGGATTTACAGATTCAGTTCTTGGTTCACTCGACCTTGCATCTGGTATACCACACTGCGGAGCAATCAGAATTCGGCAACTCTAACAATGAACTTCGGTTCGACCGAAGGCTATTTGGCCGTTGCGCGGGCTGATCCGACTCCGTAAATAGAACTCCTCTACCGCGTTCCCCGATGGGCCGGCCGCGGTCCCTCACAACATAAAGCCCGCCGATGACCGCCAGGATCGAACGACCGCTTTCACCCCATTTGCAGACCTACCGGTGGACGCTGACGATGGCGCTGTCCATCGTCCACCGCGCCACAGGTGTGGCGCTCTATTTCGGCACCCTGCTGCTCGCCTGGTGGCTGATCGCAGCCGCCTCCGGTCCGACCGCCTACGCCAACGTCCAGGCCTTCACCGGCAGCGCGATCGGCAAGCTGATCGTGTTCGGCTACACGTGGGCGCTGATGCACCATCTGTGCAGCGGCATCCGGCATTTCGTCTGGGACCTCGGCTACGGCTTCAAGGCCAATGAGCGCGAAGCCCTGACCTGGGGCGCGCTGGTCGCCGGCATCGTGCTGACCGTGCTGGTCTGGATCATTGCCTACGCGGTTGGAGGTGGACGATGAGCGGCCCCTCTTCGATGCGCACGCCGCTGGAGCGCGTCCGCGGCCTCGGCTCCGCCCATACCGGCACGGGCGATTTCTGGCGTCAGCGCCTCACAGCGGTTGCGATGACGCTCCTGATCGTTCCCGTGATCGTCGTGGTGATCATGCTGATCGGCCGCAATCATGCCGGCGCGGCACAGATCCTCGGCTCGATCCCGATCGCCATCATCCTGCTGCTCTTCATCGTCGCCAGCACCTGGCACATGAAGATCGGCATGCAGGTCGTGTTCGAGGACTACATCCATAACGAGAAGCTGAAGATCGCCTGCGTGATGGCGAACAACTTCTTCTGCGTCGCGGTCGCATTGGCCTCGATCTACGCAATCCTCAAATTGTCGTCGGGAGTATAACCCATGGCCGGTGAAGGAAACGGCAAGGCCACCAACGGCAGTGGCCCGGCTACCAATGGCAAGGCCTACCCGATCCAGGACCACACCTACGACGTCGTCGTGGTCGGCGCCGGCGGCGCGGGCCTGCGCGCCGTGGTCGGCTGCTCGGAAGCGGGCCTGCGCACCGCCTGCATCACCAAGGTGTTCCCGACCCGCTCGCACACCGTTGCGGCGCAGGGCGGCATCTCGGCCTCGCTCGGCAACATGCATCCCGATGACTGGCGCTGGCACATGTACGACACCGTGAAGGGGTCGGACTGGCTCGGCGACCAGGACGCGATCGAATACATGGTGCGCAACGCGCCCGACGCGGTCTACGAGCTCGAGCATTGGGGCGTTCCGTTCTCGCGCACCGAGGACGGCAAGATCTATCAGCGCCCGTTCGGCGGCATGACCCTGGACTACGGCAAGGGCCAGGCGCAGCGTACCTGCGCCGCCGCAGATCGCACCGGCCACGCCATGCTGCACACGATGTATGGCCAGTCGCTGCGCCACGCGGCCGAGTTCTTCATCGAATTCTTCGCCATCGACCTGATCATGGATGACCAGGGCGTCTGCCGCGGCGTGATCGCGCTCAAGCTCGACGACGGCACGCTGCATCGCTTCCGCGCCCAGACCACGATCCTGGCGACCGGCGGCTATGGCCGCGCCTATGCCTCCTGCACCTCGGCACACACCTGCACCGGCGACGGCGGCGGCATGGTGCTGCGCGCCGGGCTGCCGCTGCAGGACATGGAGTTCGTCCAGTTCCATCCGACCGGCATCTACGGCTCGGGCTGTCTCGTCACGGAAGGCGCCCGCGGCGAAGGCGGCTATCTCGTCAACTCCGAGGGCGAGCGCTTCATGGAGCGCTACGCGCCATCGGCCAAGGACCTCGCCTCGCGCGACGTCGTCTCGCGTGCGATGACGATCGAAATCCGCGAAGGCCGCGGCGTCGGCAAGAAGAAGGATCACATCTTCCTGCACCTTGATCACCTCGATCCAAAGGTGCTGCATGAGCGGCTGCCGGGCATCTCCGAATCGGCGAAGATTTTCGCCAATGTCGACGTCACCCGCGAGCCGATCCCGATCGTGCCGACCGTGCACTACAACATGGGCGGCATTGCCACCAACTATCACGCCGAGGTGCTGACCAAGCGCAACGGCGACGACAATTCGGTGGTGCCGGGCCTGATGGCGATCGGCGAAGCCGCCTGCGTCTCGGTGCATGGCGCCAACCGCCTCGGCTCCAACTCGCTGATCGACCTCGTGGTGTTCGGGCGCGCCGCGGCGCTGCGCCTTGCCGACAAGCTGACGGCGAACGCCAAGCAGCCGGAGCTGCCGAAGGATTCGGCCGACCGCGCACTCGGCCGGCTCGATCACTTCCGCCACGCCTCCGGCGGCACGCCGACCGCGAAGCTACGCGACAGCATGCAGCATGTGATGCAGAACAATTGCGCGGTGTTCCGCACCGGCGACGTGCTGCAGGAAGGCCAGAACCTGATCCACAAGGTCTATGGCGGCGTCGGCGACATTTCGGTCTCCGACCGCTCGCTGGTGTGGAATTCCGACCTGATCGAGACGCTGGAATTCGACAATCTGATCGTGCAGGCGGTCGTGACGATGGATTCGGCGGCCAACCGCACCGAAAGCCGCGGCGCGCATGCGCGCGAAGACTTCTCGGCCCGCGACGACAAGAACTGGATGAAGCACACGCTGACCTGGATCGATCCGGCCGGCAAGACCGCGATCGATTATCGTCCCGTCCACGACTACACGATGACCAATGATGTGCAGTACATCCCGCCGAAGGCGCGGGTCTACTGAGAACGAAGGCGAGCAAGCATGGTTGAATTCGCACTTCCGAAGAATTCGAAGATTTCCGGCGGCAAGACCTGGCCGAAGCCGGCCGGTGCCACCGAGACGCGCGAATTCCGGGTGTATCGCTGGAACCCGGACGACGGCAAGAATCCGAGCGTCGACACCTACTACGTCGACACCCATGATTGCGGTCCGATGGTGCTGGACGGCCTGATCTGGATCAAGAACCACATCGATCCGACGCTGACCTTCCGCCGCTCCTGCCGCGAAGGCGTCTGCGGCTCCTGCGCGATGAACATCGACGGCCAGAACACGCTGGCCTGCACCAAGTCGATGCACGACGTGAGCGCCGGCGGCGCAGTGAAGGTCAACCCGCTGCCGCACCAGCCGGTGGTCAAGGACCTCGTGCCCGACCTCACCAATTTCTACGCCCAATATGCCTCGATCGAGCCGTGGCTGAAGACCACGACGCCGACGCCGCAGAAGGAGTGGAGGCAGAGCCACGAGGACCGCGAGAAGCTCGATGGTCTCTACGAGTGCATCCTGTGCGCCTGTTGCTCGACCTCATGTCCGAGCTACTGGTGGAACAGCGAGCGCTTCCTCGGTCCCGCCGCGCTGCTGCAGGCGACGCGCTGGGTCACCGATTCCCGCGATGAAGCGACCGGCGAGCGGCTCGACAATCTCGAGGATCCGTTCCGCCTCTATCGCTGCCACACCATCATGAACTGCGCCAAGGCGTGCCCGAAGGGCCTCAATCCCTCGGAAGCGATCGCCGAGCTCAAGTTCAAGATGGTCGAACGCCAGATCTGATCCGACGCAGCCGCGGCTGGCGCTGTGATCAGCGGCCAGCCGCCGCGGGTCGGATCAGGATATCGGCGCCGACCGCATCGATCGTGGATCGATCGAGGTCGAGCACGACATCGACGATGCTGTGATCCTCCGGATCCATCGTGACGGTGAAGCCGAGATCGCGGCACATCCCGATCATCGTGGTGTTCTCGGTCAGCACCTGGCCGCACAGACGCTTCAATCCCTCCGACCGCGCATAGTGGATCAGGAGCTGCATCAGCGCCCAGCCAAGCCCTTTGCCCTTGAGATCGGACTGCAGCAGGATCGCGTATTCGGCGTTCTGGTACAGCGAGTCCGAGTGCAGCCGGACCGCCCCCATCATCTCGCCGGTGCCCGAATCGAGCGCCACAAAGGCCATCGCGCGCGCATAGTCGAGCTGGGTGAGGCGCGCGATGAAGGCGTGCGAGAATTCCTTCATCGCGTGGAAGAAGCGCAGCCTGAGGTCTTCGGCGGTGACGCGCTTGAAGAACTCGGCGACCATCGGCTCGTCCTCCGGCCGCATCGGGCGCACCGTGACGCGCGCGCCGTCGCGTAGCGCAAGCTCGCCCTCCCATTGCGACGGATAGGGCCTGACCGCCAGTCTGGTTTGACCGGCGAACAGCCGCGCCGGCTTGCGGATCGCCACCCGCGCATCGAGCGCGAGCACACCGGTCTCGTCCGCCAGCATCGGATTGATATCGAGCTCGGCGACCTCAGGAATGTCGGCCGCCATCTGCGCCAGCTTGACCAGGGTGAGCGGCACCAATTCGGCCGGGACGGCCGGCACATCGCCATAGCCGCCGAGCAGCCGCGAGACGCGCGTCCGCCCGACCAGCTCATGGGCGAGATTCATGTCGAGCGGCGGCAGCGCCACCGCCTTGTCGTTGATCACCTCGACCGCAGGGCCGCCGCGGCCGAATACGATCACCGGGCCGAAGGTCGGATCGTCGGCGATGCCGAGGATCAGTTCGCGCGCCGCACGCCGCACGATCATCGGCTGGATCGTCACACCTTGCAGCGTCGCATCCGGCCGCGCGCTTCGGGCGCGTTCAAGCACCGTCCTTGCCGCTTCGACGACGCTGTCCTTGGTGCGCAGGTCGAGGATCACGCCGCCGACTTCGGACGCGTGCCTGATGTCGCGCGAGAACACCCGGACCACGATCGCGTGCCCCCCGGCGAGGAACGGCAGCGCCTTCTCGGCGGCGTCCTCGGCGCTGTCAGCGACGACCGTCGTCACGATCGGAATGCGATAGGCCTCGAACAGGGCGACGATCTCGGCGGGATCGAGCCAGGCGCGCCCTTCCGACAACGCCTTCACAACCACATGCCGCGCCGCGGCCGTCTCCGGCGTGAACACCGATGCGACGCCCGGCGGGGTCGCGGCGAGCGCCGTGGAGGCCTCGCGATAGCGCACCAGATACATGAAGGCGCGGACTGCGTCGTCCTCGGTCGGGAAGTATGGAATGCGGGCCGCCTCGAAGATCGCGCCGGTGCGCTCGTCGGCGCCGACCCATGCTGCAAGCACCAATGCGGCGACCGCACTTCGTTTGGTCCTGCGGTCACGCACGCACTGCGCCACCGCCTCGGCAATGCCCTCCGCCGGCGCCGCCGCGGTTTCCACGTTCGCGACCAGGACCGCATCGTTGTTCGCGTCATCGAGCAGCGCGTTGAGCGCGACCACGTAACGGGCGGCATCGGCATCGCCTGCGATGTCGACGGGATTGGCTGACGACCAGCCCTGCGGCAGCAACTCGTCGAGCCGCGCGATGGTCTGCGGCGTCAGCGTCGCGGGAATGCCGCCGAGCTCGGCCAGCCGATCGGTCGCGAGGATGCCGAGCCCACCGCCATTGGTCAGGATCGCAAGCCGGTTGCCGCGCGGCACGAAGCCGCGGCCGAGCAGCTCGGCGCAGTCAAACAGCTGGCGAAGATCGTAGACGCGCAGCATGCCGGCGCGGCGGAAGGCGGCGTCATAAACCGCATCGGAGCCGGCCAGCGCCCCGGTGTGGGTCGCGGCGGCCTTTGCCCCCTCCGCCATCCGCCCCGACTTGACGACGACGACCGGCTTCATGCGCGCTGCGGCGCGCGCCGCCGACATGAACTTGCGCGCATCCTTGACCGCTTCGAGGTAGATCAGGATCGCGCTGGTATGATCGTCGAGCGCGAAATAATCCAAGAGGTCGGCGACGTCGACGTCGAGCTGGTCGCCGATCGAGGCGGTGCCCGAGAAGCCGAGCCGCCGCTCAGCCGCCCACTCGATCATCGCCGACGCGACCGCGCCGGACTGCGAGATCAGCGCGACATGGCCATCCGACGGCTGATGGGAGGCGAAGCTCGCATTGAGTTTCGCGCGCGGCACCATGACGCCGAGGCAATTCGGCCCGACCAGGCGCATGCCGTGCCGCCGCGCCGTCTGCTCCACGATCTCCGCGCGCGAGCCTGTGCCATGGCCGAGACCGGCCGACAGGATCGCGGCGCCGGCAACGCCGGCGTGACCTGCCTCCGCCACGATCTCAGGGATCGCAGCCGCCGGTGCGCTGATGACGACGAGGTCCGGAACGAACGGGAGTGACTTCAGGTCCGGAACAGTGGACTGGCCATCAACGTCCGCATAGTACCGGTTGACGATGCCCAGTCTGCCGGCGAAGCCGCTCGCCTTGAGGTTTCGGAGCACCGCCGCGCCGAGCGACGACGGCCGCGGGCTGCCGCCGACAATAGCGATGCTTCGAGGCGAAAATACCCGCTCCAGGCCGAACGTCGACATTGCGTGGTCTCGCAGGAAACCCGTGGATGCGCGGGAGGCGCCCCCGAACGAACTCTACTTCGTCGCCCGCCCGGTTGCACCCATTGCCGCCGCGACAGAACGCGACGGCCCGGCTAATGCAGCCCCAGCGCCTGCGCCAAATTGAAGGTCAGGAAGCTCGCGACATAGGCCAGCGCGAGCATGTACAGGAACGTCACCACCATCCACTTCGCGCCGCCGGTCTCGCGGCGGATCACCGCGAGCGTCGAGGCGCATTGCGGGGCGAAGATGTACCAGACCAGCATCGACAGCGCGGTCGCCAGCGACCATTTCTGCGCCAGCACCTGGCCGATCTGCTCGGCGGCCTCCTTGCCGCCCTCGATCGAATAGACGGTGCCGAGCGCCGCGACCGCGACCTCGCGTGCCGCCATGCCCGGGATCAGCGCCACCGCGATCTGCCAGTTGAAGCCGATCGGCCGCAGCAGCGGCTCGAGCGCGTGGCCGATCATCGCCGCAAAGCTGTAGTTGATCGCCGGCCCCTCGGCGCCGGCCGGCGCGGTCGGGAACGAGGCCAGGAACCAGATCAGCACCATCATCGAGAGGATCGTGGTGCCGGCGCGATACAGGAACATCTTCGCGCGATTGAGCACGCCGATCGCGATGCTGCGCAGCCGCGGCACCTTGTAGTCGGGCAATTCCAGCATGAACGGCGCCGGCGCATGGTCGCGCCACAGGAAGAACTTTGCGATCGCCGAGACCGTCAGCGCGCTGGTGATGCCGGCGGCATAGAGACCGAACATCACGAGCCCCTGCAGATTGACGAAGCCCCACAGCGAGGTCGCCGGAACGAAGGCCGAGATGATCAGCGTATAGACCGGAATCCGCGCCGAGCAGGTCATCAGCGGCGCGATCAGGATCGTGGTCAGGCGGTCGCGGCGATTGTCGATCACCCGCGTCGCCATGATGCCGGGGATGGCGCAGGCAAAACTCGACAGCAGCGGAATGAAGGCGCGGCCGTGCAGCCCGGCGCCGCCCATGATGCGGTCCATCAGGAATGCGGCGCGCGCCATGTAGCCGAAATCTTCCAGCAGCAGGATGAACAGGAAGATGATGATGATCTGCGGCAGGAACACGATGACGCTGCCGACGCCCGAGATCAGGCCGTTCTGCAGGAAGCTCTGCAACAGGCTCCAGCTTTCCGGCAGCAAATCGTGGATCAGCTGCCCAAGCGCGGAGAAGCCGTCCGACAGCAATTCCATCGCCGGCTGCGCCCAGGTGAACACCGCCTGGAACATCACGAACAGGATCACGGCCAGGATCACGAGACCCCAGACCGGATGCAGCACGACGGAATCGATCCGGTTGGTCAGCGTGTCGGGCTTGGTCGGCAGCGTTACGGCTGCCGCGATGATGCGGTCCGCCTCGCGCTGCGCCGCCTTGAGGTCGGCAATCGTCGGCGTCGCCCACTCGCTGGCCGCCGCCTCATGCGACCGCGCCAGGAATTCGTCGGTCCGCTTCAAGAGCTCGTCGACACCGCCCTTGCGGACCGCGACCGAGGTCACGATCGGCAGGCCGAGTTCCTGCGACATGCGATCGAGATCGATCGTGACGCCGCGGCGCCTCGCGATATCGATCATGTTGAGCACCAGCATCATCGGCCGGCCGACGCGCTTCAGTTCGAGCACCAGCCGCAAGGTCAGCCGCAGATTGGTGGCGTCCGCGACGCAGAGCACGAGATCGGGCACCGCCTCGCCGTTGAAGCGGCCGAGCACGATATCGCGGGTGATTTCCTCGTCCGGGCTGCGGCCGCGCAGCGAATAGGTGCCGGGCAGATCGAGCACCGTCACGCTACGGCCCTCCGGCGTGACGAAGCCGCCGGATTTGCGTTCGACGGTGACGCCGGGATAATTGGCGACCTTCTGGCTACTGCCGGTCAACCGGTTGAACAGCGACGTCTTGCCGGTGTTCGGCGCGCCGACCAGCGCCAGGCGCAGGGATGCAGTTGTCATTGGACGATCACGGCCATGGCTTCGCTCCGGCGCAGCGCGATCGTGATGTTGTCGACGCGCACCGCGATCGGATCCCGC
This sequence comes from Bradyrhizobium quebecense, assembly GCF_013373795.3. NCBI lineage: Bacteria > Pseudomonadati > Pseudomonadota > Alphaproteobacteria > Hyphomicrobiales > Nitrobacteraceae > Bradyrhizobium > Bradyrhizobium quebecense. The sequence continues at coordinate 7,114,413 of NZ_CP088022.1, read as the reverse complement.
CGGATCGTACCTTCATGCAGGATTTCCACGCGCGCGCCCTCGACAAATCCCATCTCCACCAGGCGCTGCTCGAGCTCCTGCGGAGAGAGCGATGAACCCGTCACGAGCGCATCGAGCCTGATGATTTTTCCGACAAAACCGCGATCCGCATGTCCGAGCCGGATGTCCCGTAAGTTATCCTGGGAGGAGTTTGGATCGCCTGTCATGCGGCCTGTGTTTCAGCAGGTAGTCACAGGGTCAAGCATTTGCCCGCGGGTGGTTTTAGAACTCCTAAAAACAGCGCCCGCGATCGTCATCCCGGCCGATTTTCCGCTTGACTGCCGCGCCCTCGCTAACGAGGTCGTGATCCCTCCGGGCGGCATCCGCCCGGCAGACCCGATTGGGTCGGCCGCGCGGTCGGCATTGCCCCTCCGCGGCGGGCCCGCGCGCGGACCGGCTGCCGGCCGATCGCTCTGGACGCCCTTTCGCTGCCTGCGGGCGGCGGATCGCCATCCGCACGGCCATCCCGGGCGGGGTTTCGCTTCCTCCGGCGCGACGGTTTGCGTTAAGGTCCGCAAGAAGCCGGAGCGCCCGTGCCGACCGCACACCGCAATTCGCTGAGACTGCTGCAATGGATGATGGCCGCCTCGCTGGCCCTTCCGCTGGCGCTGTTCTTGTTTGCTTCCGCGATGTCCCGGATCTCGACCAGCGAGGCCGCCGACCAGGAAATCCAACGCACGCTTGACGTCGCCCATGAGCACGCGCTCAAGGTGTTCGAGACCATCGACCGCAGCCTGGCCGAGATCACCGAGGTCATCCGCGGCATGAGCGATGCCGATATCGCCGCGCGCGAGAAGAGCCTGCACGAGCGGCTGCGCCGGGTCGCCGACACGCTCCCCCAGGTGAAATCGATCTGGGTGTTCGATGCCAACGGCCATGCGCTGGTCAACAGCCTGGTGCAACCGGCCCCCGACATCGATTTCTCGGATCGGGATTACTTCCGCATCCACATGGAGCGCGACATCGGTACCTATATCGGCGAGGTGCTGACGCCGCGCGCACCCTATCAGGGGTCGCGGTTCTTCAGCGTCGGCCGCCGCCGCAACAACGAGGACGGCAGCTTTGGCGGCGTGATCCAGGCCTCCGTGCTTCCGGAATATTTCGAGAATTTCTACGCCAAGATCGGGCGCGAGCCCGGCAGCTTCCTGGCGCTGATCCGGACCGATGGCTCGATCCTGGCGCATTTCCCTGTCATCGACCACGACGCCAGGTTCGAGCCGAGCGGGCCGCTGGGGCGACAGGTCGTCGCCAATCCCGAGACCGGCGGCATGACGATCCGTTCCCCAGCTGACGGTATCGAACGGCGCATGCGCTATCAGCGGCTGGCCGAATACCCGATCTATGTCAGCGCCGGGCTCGAAACCTCGGCGATCCAGGCGCGCTGGATCTCGACCATGGCGCAGCACCTGATCTTCGGCATACCGGCCACCGCGCTGCTGTTCGGCCTGCTCGCGCTCGCCTTCCGGCGAACCCAGCGCCTGCAGGAGGAGGCCGACCGGCGCATCGAGGCCGAGGACGCGTTGCGGCATGGCCAGCGGCTGGAGGCACTCGGGCAACTCACCGGCGGCGTCGCGCATGACTTCAACAATCTGCTCACCGTGATCCGCGCGTCGGTCGACATGTTGCGGCGGCCGGACCTCCCGGAGCCGCGGCGGCAGCGCTACATCGATGCGATCTCCAACACCGTGAACCGTGCCGCCAAGCTGACCAACCAGCTGCTTGCATTCGCGCGCCGGCAAACCCTGAAGCCCGAGGTGTTCGACGTCTGCCAGAATGTCCGCACCCTGAGCGAGATGATCACCACCCTGATCGGCTCGCGGATCGAGATCACGGCGCAGGTGCCGGACGAGACCTGCCTCGTCAACGCCGATGCGGGCCAGTTCGAGACCGCCATCATCAATATGGCGGTGAATGCGCGCGACGCGATGGACGGCGTCGGCCGGCTCACGATCGCGGTCCGCGCCGTGAACAAGTTGCCGTCCGAGGCAATCACGCCGCCGAGCCCGCACGGCCATGTCGCGGTGTCGGTGGCCGATACCGGCGTCGGAATTCCGCCGGAGCTGTTCGGCCGCATCTTCGAGCCGTTCTACACCACCAAGGAGGTCGGACACGGCACCGGCCTTGGCCTGTCGCAGGTGTTCGGCTTCGCCAAGCAATCCGGCGGCGAGGTCACCGTGACCAGCGAAGTCGGCAAGGGCTCGACGTTCACGCTGTATCTCCCGCGTGTCGTCGGCAGACACAACGTACAATCGCCGCTCACGGAGGATGCACCTTCGGTCGATCCGACCAGTGCGTCGGTCCTCATCGTTGAGGACAATGCCGAGGTCGGAAAGTTCGCCGCCGACACGCTGACCCAGCTCGGCTGCACCTGCGTGCTGGTCGAGAACGCCACCCACGCGCTGGAGGAACTGGCCGTCGACCCCGGCAGGTTCGACCTGGTGTTCACCGATGTCGTGATGCCCGGCATGAGCGGCATCGAGCTTGCGGAGGAGATCCGCCGGCAGCGGCTCGATCTGCCGATCGTGCTTGCCTCCGGCTACAGCCAGGTGCTCTCGCAGCAGGGCAGCGGCGGCTTCGAGCTGCTGCAGAAGCCTTATTCGACCGAGCAGCTGGCGCGGGTGCTGCACAAGGCCACCCGCTCGCGCCGGCTGAAGCGGGACCAGGCGCCGGCGTCGTGACGATGGTCGGCAGGTTTTCGATTCCGTTGCCTCGCCACCGGTGTCGTCACCCGCGCATGCGGGTGATCCGGTATTCCAGAGACGCCGAGTCCAATCTGATAGGCCGCCGCGTACTGGGTCGCCCGGTCAAGCCGGGCGATGACCGCGTGGAGGAGGAGCGGCTTCGCATCCTCGCGACATGATTTGATCGCGGGCACGGCGAGGAACCGTTTGATTTGCCTTGGCGTTGTCGTGGCATGAGCAAAGCTGCGGCAACATCCGAAGCTTCGAGCAAGCAATCTTCCGCCAAGGCATCTTCGCCTCGGGCGGCGGGCGCGAAGCAAGCCGGCCTCGAAGATACCGACGCCGCGCAGACCGAAGACGACAAGTCGGAATTTGTCGAGGTCACCGCGGAAGACGGCGACCATGTCGAACCGCCGCCACCGGAAATTCTCGAGCCCGATCCCGAATTGTCGCCCGAAGAGGCCGAACAGGCGCGCAAGGACTATTTGCTGACGCGGTTCTGGATCACCGCGCACGGCTACTGGGGACGCAACGGCGACCGGCTGGCGTGGCTGTTCACGATCGGCCTGCTGCTGTTGATTGTGGCCAATGTCGCCGTCCAGTACGGCATCAATGTCTGGAATCGCGCGATCTTCGATGCGATCGAAAAGCGGGATTCGGTCGGTGTCTTTCACCTGACTGCCATCTTCTTTCCGCTCGCGATCGGCAGCGTGCTGCTCGGCGTCGCCCAGGTATTCGGTCGCATGGGCATCCAGCGGCGCTGGCGCGCCTGGCTGACCAACGCCGTCGTCTCGCGCTGGCTGGCGAGCGGCCGCTACTACCAGCTCAACCTCGTCGACGGTGACCACAAGAACCCGGAATACCGCATCGCCGAGGACCTGCGGATCGCGACCGACTCGCCGGTCGACTTCATCGCCGGCGTGACGTCGGCGCTGCTCTCCGCCGTCACATTCATCGTCGTGCTCTGGACGATCGGCGGCGCCCTGACGCTGACGCTCGGCGGCTCGTCGATCAGCATCCCGGGCTTTCTGGTCATTGCCGCGATCATCTATGCCGCGATCGCGTCCGGCTCGATCATGGCGATCGGCCGTCGCTTCGCGCAGATTTCCGAGGACAAGAACCAGGCGGAGGCGGAATTCCGCTATGTCCTGACCCGCGTACGCGAGAACGGCGAAAGCATCGCACTGCTCGGCGGCGAGACCGAGGAGCGCGACGGCATCGACAGGACATTCTCGAATGTGCTGCGGCAATGGGCGCGGCTCGCCGGACAGCACATGCGCACGACGCTGGTGTCGCAGGGATCGAATCTCATTGCGCCGGTGGTGCCCTTGCTGCTGAGCGCACCAAAATTTCTCGAGGGCAGCATGACGCTCGGCCAGGTGATGCAGGCAGCCTCCGCCTTCACCATCGTGCAGACCGCGTTCGGCTGGCTGGTCGACAATTATCCGAGGCTCGCCGACTGGAACGCATGCGCACGCCGCATCGCGTCGCTGATGATGTCGCTCGACGGGCTCGAACGCGCCGAGACCGGCGACGGCTTCGGCCGCATCAAGCGCGGCGAGACCAGCGGTGAAGCCATGCTGAGCCTCAACGACCTATCCGTCACGCTCGACGACGGTACCGCCGTGGTCGGCGAAACCGAGGTCGTGATCGAGCCGGGGGAACGGTTGCTGGTCGCCGGCGAATCCGGGACCGGCAAGAGCACGCTGGTCCGCGCCATTGCCGGCTTGTGGCCCTGGGGCGGAGGCAGTGTCAGCCTGCATGCGGACCGCCGCCTGTTCATGCTCCCGCAAAAGCCCTACGTACCCTCGGGCACGCTGCGGCGCGCGGCGGCCTATCCCGGCGCGGCAGAGGACTGGAGCCTCGAGCAGATCGGCGACGCCTTGCATAAGGTCGGCCTCGACCATCTCAAGGAGAAGATCGAGGAGGACGCGCCGTGGGACCAGACGCTGTCCGGCGGCGAAAAGCAGCGGCTCGCCTTTGCCCGCCTGCTGCTGCACAGCCCCGACATCGTCGTGCTCGACGAGGCGACTTCCGCGCTCGACGAAAAGAGCCAGGACAGGATGATGGAGATGGTGACGACGGAATTGCCGAAGGCGACCATCGTCAGCGTCGCCCATCGCGTCGAGCTCGAAGCATTCCATAGCCGCAAGATCGTGCTGGAACGCCGCAAGGGCGGCGCCAGGCTGGTCAGCGACGTCGACCTGATCCCGCGCAGGGGCAAGCGAAGGCTGCTCGGAGGCTTCCTGCGGCAACGGCGAGCCGCAGCCAAAGCGGCATAACGGGCGTTGGCGCTCCCGTCAAAACCGGTTATGCATGCCGCGCTTTTGATGAGGCAATGCGTGATCCCGAGCAACGACATTTCGCCGGCCCCGTTCGGCGCCCTGGCGCCCAATGCGGCGCAGGCTGCCATCATCCGGCTTGCGCATGGCAGCGGATTGAAGCGCGGCGCGTTCCGGCCTTGGCTGTCGCGGCTGGTCAATCTGTTCGGCTCGGGGCCGATCGACGTGACCTATCAGGGTGCATCGTTCCGCTTCTATCATCAGGCGAGCGCGACCGAGCGCGGCGCGCTGTTCAATCCCGATTACAATCTGGAAGAACTCGCCTTCCTGCGCCGGCATGTCGGCACCGGCGGCACCTTCGTCGATCTCGGCGCCAATGTCGGCACCTATGCGCTGGCGCTGGCGCGCGATGTCGGGCCCAATGGCAAGGTGATCGCGATCGAGCCGCATCCGATGACGCATCCGCGGCTCAAATTCAACACGCAGGCCTCCGGCTATCCGCAGGTGCGGCTGGTTGCGGCCGCCGCAGGTCCGACCGACGGCGAGCTGATGATCGAGACCGATGGCGACAATCTCGGCGCCAGCCACATCGTCACCGGCACGCCCACGGGCAAGGCGTTCAAGGTGCCATCGCTGCGGCTGCAACGCATCCTCGAGGAGGCCGGCGCGACCAGCGTCGATGCGCTGAAGATCGACGTCGAGGGTTTCGAGGACCGCGTGCTCACCGGCTTCTTCCGCGACGCGCCTGAGCAGCTATGGCCCCGCGCGGTCGTGATCGAGCATCTGTCAAAGGACGAATGGACCGACGACTGCATTGCGGACATGCACACGCGCGGTTACGTCGATCAGGGCCGGACGCGGAGCAACACGCTGCTTGTGCGGGAATGAGATGTAACCACGTCAGAGATATGCTCCCTCTCCCGCTTGGGGGGTTGGGGTGGGGTGTCGCCGCGATGGGGCTAGTCATCATGCGGAGAGAGCCCCCACCCGGATTGCATCTTCGATGCGACCCGACCTCCCCGCGCAAGCGGGAGAGGTGCAACGAGTCTGAGGATGTAGTGTCGCACACACAGGGAAACTCGCGATGATCGACCATATCGGCTTTTCGGTCTCCAACTACGAACGCGCGAAGACGTTCTACCAGACGGCGCTGGCGCCGCTCGGTTATGGCCTGATCATGGAAGTGCCTGCTGAAGTCACTGGGCACGCGCCTGCGGCGGGCTTCGGCGCCGACGGCAAGCCGGATTTCTGGATCGGCGGCGAGGGCGCGATGAACAAGCCGGTGCATATCGCGATCACAGCCAAGGACCGCGCCGCCGTCGACGCCTTCTACAAGGCCGCGATGGCCGCCGGCGGCCGCGACAACGGCGCGCCCGGCATTCGCGCGCATTATCATCCGAACTATTACGGCGCGTTCGTGCTCGATCCCGACGGCCACAACATCGAGGCGGTCTGCCACACGCCCGGATGAGGTGCTTCAAGGAACGGCGCGGCGCGCGATCCGTTATCGCTTCGAATTGCGATGGAGCGATCAATGCGCGCGACGCGACCTGACATCGGTGGACCTGACATCGGCAACTGCGGCACGGTCTCGACGTAATGCCGATCGAGCCTCCCGAGATTCCCCCGACGACGCCGGGCACGCCGAGTGAACCGCCGCCCGGAATTCCGCCCGGCAATCCGCAGCCGGAGGTTCCACCGCCGGTGCGCGAACCTGGCGAGCCGCCGCGACCGGACGAGCTGCCCGGCAAGACACCCGACGAATCACCGGTGCGCGGACCGCCCGGACCAACCGGCCCGCCGCCTGCGACAGATCGCCCCGCCGTCCCCTGATTCGCCGTCGCGCCCTGGTTCCAGATCGATTGCGAGTGTGTCCGAGCGTTTCTTCTGAACACCCGGTGAACAAGCGCGGATGCAACCCGTTATAATGTCGAAATAAACTTCGCCGATGATTCGGCGCTCGCCACAATCCGGCCTAACGGCTGGCAATTCATCGTCCTGCCGAATTGTTCGGCTCTGACTTCCTTATCCTTCCTGCCCAGACTTTCCGCCGGGGACTCCAAGACCATGACAAAGCTTCGTCTCGTGCTGCTTGCCACGACTGCGCTGACGGTGATGCAATTCGCCACCTCAGCGTCGCACGCACAAACTTCGCCGCTGGTCGTTGCACAGGCGCAGCCAAAGGAAGAGCTCGGACCTGACGGAAAGCCGAAGCCACGGCCCGCGCCGGGCGCACCTGCGCATCCGGCACCGCCCGCCGCTGCACCGCCCGCCGCCGCACCGCATCCGCAAGCGCCGCCTCCGGCAGCCGCGCCGCATCCGGCTCCTCCGCCGGCCGCGGCGCCCGCGCGTCCGACCCCGCCACCTCCGCCCCCTGCCGCCGCTCCGCCGCATCCGACGCCCCCGGCTCCGCCCGCCGCCGCGCCGCCGCGCCCCGCTGCGCCTCCGCCGCCCGCGGCCGCCCCAGCACACCCCGCTCCGCCGGCCGCTCCCGCACGGCCCGAACCGCCCGCCGCGCGCCCGGCTCCGCCTCCGCCGGCAGCCGCGCCCGTGCGGCCCGAGCCACCCGCCGCGAAGCCGGCACCATCGCCAGCACCTGCACGGCCGGAGCCGCCCGCGGCTGCACCCGCGAAGCCGACCCCGCCACCGCCGGCGGCAGCGCCCGCACATCCCACGCCGACCCCACCGCCGCCCGCTGCAGCACCGCAGCGGCCGGGCACGCCACCGCCCGGCGCAGGACCCGCGCACACGCCGCCGACCCCAGCACCGGGTGCCACTCCCGCAGCACCGGCTGCCGCGCCGGCAGCGCGCCCAGGCACGCCGGCTGCAACGCCGACGCCGGCAGCTCCGGGAGCTGCAACACCGGCGCCGGCCGAGCGCCGGCCTGGTGATCGTCCGGGTGGCGAACGTCCTGGCGGTGCCAAGCAACCGCCGGGCACGCCGCCCGGCGCGACGTCGCCGGCAACGCCTACGCCATCGACAACGACAACGCCTCCCGCAGCAGGCGGACAGCCGCCCGCAAAGCCTGGCACGCCCGGCACCCCACCCGCCGCCACGCCGCCCGGCGCGACGCCGACACCACCGGCGCCGGGTCAACAGGGACGTCCTGCCACACCGCCCGGAGCACCGGCGACCCCAGGCGCCGCAATGGGCGCCCCCGGCGCGACACCGGCTCCGGGTCAGCCGGGACGCCCGGGCACTCCGCCAGCTGCTGGTGCTGCGCCCGGCGTATCACCAGCCCAAGGAGCCGCCATGGGCGCCCCATCGGCACGTCCGGCCGGCCCCTCGGCGCCGGGTGTCGTCCCCGGCTCGGCGGCCGCAACGCCCCCGCCCGACAAGGCGCAATACGCCCCGCCGACGGTCTCGTCCGCGTTCCGGGCCGTGCCAACGGTCACGGCGCCGCTTCCGCCGCCTCCGCGACGTGACAACATCTCGCCGCTCGCGATCGGTGCCGCCGTCGGTGCGGGCGTAGTGGCCGGTGCGATCATCGGCGGGACCATCGCCGACCTGCACAACCAGCGGCAGGAGGTCGTCGAAGGCGGCCGCACCATCTACACCGAGCCGGATCGCATCATCATCCGCGATCCGGGCGGTCAGGCCTATGTGCGCGGCGACGACGTCTATCGCTTCCGCTATGGCGCGCGTGACATCCGCACCGAGACGATCGGCGGCGAGACCCGCACCGTCGTGGTTCGTCCCGACGGCAGCGAGATCATCACGGTAGTCGGTCCTGATGGCCAGATGCTGCGCCGGATCCGAAGGGACCCGGGCGGGCGTGAGCTCGTCATCATCGACAACAGCTATCGCGATCCGGGCGCGGTCGGCGGCTTCTATGTCGACCTGCCTCCGCCGGTGGTCCGCATCCCCTATGATCGCTACATCGTCGAGTCCGACAGCGCGGCGCCGGACGTGATCTACGACACCATGGAGGCGCCGCCGGTGGACCGGATCGCCCGACGCTATACGCTCGACGAGATCCGCTACAGCCCGAACGTCCGCATGCTGATGCCGTCGATCGACGTCAACAGCATCAACTTCGACTCCGGCTCCTGGCAGATTCCGCCGGATCAGGCGGCGAAGCTGCAGGCGATCGCCGACGGCCTCAACCGGGCTATCCAGCGCAATCCGCGCGAGGTGTTCCTGATCGAAGGCCACACCGATGCGACCGGCAACGACACCGACAATCTGTCGCTGTCCGACCGCCGTGCGCAGTCCGCCGCCGAGCTGCTGACGCAGCAATTCGGCGTGCCGGCGGAAAACCTGACCTCGCAGGGTTACGGCTCGCAATACCTGAAGGAGCAGACCGACGGACCGAGCCGCATCAACCGGCGCGTCACCGTCCGCCGCATCACCCCGCTGCTCAACGGCGGCACCGCCTCCGCAGCGCCGCCGCGCTGAGCCGGCGCGACACCACGATACGAAATGGCCGGGAGCGATCCCGGCCATTTTTGTTTGTGGCGCGACGCGAGGCCTCTTGCTTCACCTCGCCCCGCTTGCGGGGAGAGGTCGGAACGCATCGCCAGATGCGTTCCGGGTGAGGGGGAGTCTCCGCAAGTCTAATTATCACCGTGCCCGCGGAGAGAGCCCCTCACCCCACCCCTCTCCCCGTGAAGAACGGGGCGAGGGAGCGCCGCGCCGATGTGGACGCGGACTGCTTTGTCCGATCACCGTGCCATCTGCTGCGGATCGTAGAAGAAGCGCTCCTCGACCAGCTCCTCGCCGCGCCAAGTCTGCCAGGCGACCTCCTCCATGCTGCGGACCTTGCCGTCCTTGCCGGTGAATTCGAACCGCCAGCAAATCGCCGAATGATCGCCGTCGAGCAGCAGCGGCCCGAGCCGCGTGGTCTTCACGCCGGAGACTGCCGCCAGCACGGCCGCTTCGCGCGCCGCCAGCGCCTCGCGGCCGACGCGCCATTCGCCGTCGTTTTCCTGGGTGCGGGCATCGGCCGAATAGAAGTTCCTGATTGCGCCGACATGATCGTTGGATTCGACCGTGTCGGCGAAGGCTTGCAACGTCTTGAGCGAGGGCATGGGCACTCTCCATTTACCGACTTATAGTCGGCATTTATCAACCGGGAGTCGGTAAGTCAACTGGCATCGCTCCGGAACCTGAGCTACAGATGCGCCATGGCAACCCAGGCCGAACGGCGCGAGAAGACCAGAGCCGCGATCGTCAAGGCGGCGCGGCGCATTTTTGGCGAGCGCGGCTTTGCCGCGGCGACGATGGACGACATCGCCAGTGGCGCGCGCGTCGCCAAGGGCGCGGTCTATCATCACTTCGCGACCAAGGAGGCGGTGTTCGAGGCGGTGTTCGAGCAGGTCTCGATGGACCTCGTCGCCGATCTCGACCGCATCTCGCGCGCCGAGAACGATCCGCTCGCGGCGATGGCGGCCGGAACGCAGGGCTATTTCGCGGCGTGTTCAAAAGGCCCGACCGGCCAGATCATTCTGCGCGACGGCCCGGCCGCGCTCGGCTGGGAACGCTGGCGCGAGATCGACGCCAAGCATTTCGGCGGCAAGTTTCCGCGCGCGCTGACGGCGGCGATGGATGCCGGCGTGATCGCCAAGCAGCCGGTCGAGCCGCTGGCGCGGCTGCTGCTCGGCGCGGTGACAGAGGCTGCGGTTGCGGTCTCCGCGGGGCCCGACATCGCCAAGACCGGCACCGATTACGCGCGCGCGTTTCGATCGCTGCTCGATGCGCTCAGGGTGAAGTAGGCCAACATCTCTCCCCACGTCGTCCCGGCGAAGGCCGGGACCCCATAACCACGGGGAGTGGTTGTTTGTGCGAGCTGGGGCTCCAGCGTTGTGCAACAATTAACGGTCGTGGTTGATGGTGTGGACGGCCCCCTACGGCATCAGTGTGCCAGAATGAGGTTGTTGTAAATCTCAGACAAGGAGACCGTCCGTGAGAGAGATTATCCGTACTGGGATGGATACGTCGAAGCATATTTTTGTGCTGCATGGAGTTGACGCGGCGGAACAGCCGGTGTTGCGCAAGAAGCTGTCGCGCAAGCAGGTGCTTGAGTTTTTTGCCAAGCTTCCGCCGACCGTGATCGGGATGGAGGCCTGCGGGGCGGCTCATTACTGGGGGCGCGAGCTTGGCAAGCTTGGCCATGAGGTGAAGCTGATAGCGCCGCAGTTGGTGAAGCCTTATGTGCTGCGGAACAAGAACGACGGGCGAGATGCGGATGGGGTGTGCGAAGCGATGGGCCGACCGCGGATGCGGTTTGTGCCGGTGAAGAGCGCCGAACAGCAGGCCGCGCTGATGCTTGCAGGTGTCCGCGATGGGCTGATCGGCCGCCGTACCCAGCTCAGCAATGCGATCCGCGGCTACGCGGCGGAGTTTGGCCTGATCGCGCCGAAGGGGTTGGACAAGATCGAGCCGCTGTTGGCCCGGATCACGCAGGACGAGAGCGTTCCCGCTATGGCGCGCGAGCTGTTCGCCATGCAGGGCCGTGACTATGCGCAGTTGCAGGGTGAGCTGAAGGCGGTCGAGGCCAGGCTGCTGGCCTGGCACCAGGCCAACGCCACAAGCCGTCGTCTGGCCCAGATCCCCTCGGTCGGTCCGATCATCGCGACCTCGCTTGTGATGAAGACGCCGGACCCGCACGCCTTCCGCTCCGGCCGCTTGTTCGCGGCCTGGCTCGGCCTGACGCCCAAGGACCATTCCACCGCCGGCAAAACCAGGCTCGGCAAGATCACCCGCGCTGGCGACGAGACCCTGCGTCGCCTGCTCGTGGCCGGGGCGACCGCGGTGATCCGGCAGGCAAGGCTCGGGCGCGGCCACCCCTCGCGCTGGCTCGTGGCGTTGCTCAGGCGCAAGCCGCCGAAGCTTGCGGCCGTGGCGCTCGCCAACAAGGTGGCCCGCATCGCCTGGAAGCTGATGGCGACCGGCGAGAGCTATGATGCCGCACGCATGAACGCTGTCACCTAACAGGTCGGCCGGCCGGACGTAGCGCTCGCCGGACGAACCGGAGCTGCAAGAGCAGATGGAATGATCGATCGATCCAGAACGCGAGACAAGCCGCGGGACCCATTGGCCTTCACAAGGTCGCCAGGTTGTTTGGCACTCGCGTCGCGGAAACCATCTTGGCCCAGCGATCAACACGATCGCATCAAACAGGCCGGACATATGGATGACAGCGATCCGACCAATCCCAGAAAGCTCTTGTGCCACGGGGGCCGTCCACATATGGGTCCCGGGTCAAGCCCGGGACGACACCGAGTTTTTGGTTACCTCAATCCTTGTCGTTCTCGAGCCGGAAGATCTGCGAGCCTTCGCCGCTCGAGAGCAGGCCGGTCTTGTTGTACAGGCCGAGCTTGGCGCGGGTGTCTGATATGTCCAAGTTGCGCATCGTCAGCTGGCCGATGCGGTCGGCCGGCGTGAAGGCGGCGTCCTCGACCTTCTCCATGCTGAGACGCTCGGGCGCATAGGTCAGGTTCGGGCTCTCGGTATTCGATATCGAGTAGTCGTTGCCGCGGCGTAGCTCGAGCGTCACCTCGCCGGTGATGGCGCGCGCCACCCAGCGCTGCGCGGTCTCGCGCAGCATCAGGGCCTGCGAATCGAACCAGCGGCCCTGATACAGCAGCCGGCCGAGCCGCATGCCGCTGATGCGGTATTGCTCGATGGTATCCTCGTTGTGGATGCCGGTAACGAGACGCTCATAGGCGATGTGCAGCAGCGCCATGCCGGGCGCCTCGTAGATGCCGCGGCTCTTGGCCTCGATGATCCGGTTCTCGATCTGGTCGCTCATGCCGAGCCCGTGGCGGCCGCCGATCGCGTTGGCCTCCAGGAACAGTGCGACCGGATCGGCGAACGTCTTGCCGTTGAGCGCGACCGGCTGGCCCTCCTCGAAGCGTACCACGACCTTCTCGGGCTTGACGTCGCAATCGGCGCGCCAGAACGGCACGCCCATGATCGGATTGACGATGGTGATGCCGCTCGCAAGGCTCTCGAGATCCTTGGCCTCATGGGTCGCGCCGAGCAAATTGCTGTCGGTCGAATAGGCCTTCTCCGCGCTCATCTTGTAGGCAAAGCCCTGCGCGGTCATGAACGCCGACATCTCGGCGCGGCCGCCGAGCTCGTCGATGAACTGCTGGTCGAGCCAGGGCTTGTAGATGCGCAGGCTCGGATTGGTCAGCAGGCCGTAGCGGTAGAAGCGCTCAATGTCGTTGCCCTTGAAGGTGGAGCCGTCGCCCCAGACGTTGACACCGTCCTCCTGCATCGCCGCGACCAGCATCGTGCCGGTCACCGCGCGTCCGAGCGGCGTGGTGTTGAAATAGGTGATGCCGCCGGTCGAGATGTGGAACGCGCCGGACTGGATCGCGGCGATGCCCTCATGCACCAGCTGGGTGCGGCAATCGACCAGGCGGGCCTTCTCGGCGCCGAAATCCATCGCCTTGCGCGGGATCGCGTCGTAGTCGGCCTCGTCGGGCTGGCCGAGATTGGCCGTGTAGGCAAAGACCTTGGCGCCCTTCAGCTTCATCCAGAGCAGCGCCGCCGAGGTGTCCAGCCCGCCCGAGAACGCGATGCCGACTTTCTCGCCGGTGGGCAGGCTTTTCAGAATCGTACTCATGGGACGGTCCAATCGGTCGAAGTCAGGATGATTACGCTGCGCGAATATCAAATTTCCGGAGCCTGGGCACGCCTTTAATCAGGCTTCCGGCTGGCTCGGCTCCGCCCGGCCGCCCCGGCGCCAGCGCTGCATCAGCCGGTAGCCGGGCATTGCCAGCCGCGTCAGCGCGGCATCGACCTGGGCATCGGTCAGCCGGGTCGCGGCCCAGCGATAGATCAGCGCATAGAACAGCCAGACGGTGAAGAACGACACCAGACCGGCGATCGCCACATCGGTGAAGAAGTGCCCGCCAAAGGCCATGCGAAGCCCGCTGGTGACGATGCCGAACACAGTCGCCCCTGCAAAGGCCAGCGGCCGCCAGGCGGGCGGCGTCAGCGCCGCCGGCGCATAGGTCCAGAACGCGGTGGCGCCCTCGCCGGAAAAGAACGAGCAGTTGCGCGGGCAGCCGCCGCGCGGGTCCCACCACGGCTTGAATGGCAAATCGCCGCCGAACTGCGTCACGAACACCGGCCGCGGCCGACCCCAATAGTTCTTGAAGGTGAGGTTGGTGAGAACGCCGGCCGAGAGCAGCATCGTGGTGAGCAGAAACACCGCGGCGCGGCCGGACATCAGCATCGGCCGTTCGGGGCGGATGAATTTCCAGACGATGGTCACGATCGCCGGCAGCACCAGCGCCCAGGCGACCCACATCGCCGCATCGCGCGCGAACGACGCCACCGCGTCGAGCTTCAGCGGGAAGGTTTTCTGCGCGGCGTCGTAGAACATGGCCGCGAGCTTCAGGTCGAGCTCGGGATAGACCCCGAACAGGATGCCGATGATGAGCGCGAGCGCCAACGCGATAAAGAGTCCGGTCCGGTTCATGGCGCGCGGTTTAGCCGAGGCGACGGTGCATGGGAAGCATCACGGCTGCGGCGATTGCGACGGCAAGGGCGGGGGCGGCGGCAGGGCACGCGGCGGCTCGCGCCAGGCGCCGGCGGTGCGGCCGGCGATCAGCCAGTAGACCAGGCCGGCGACGATGCCGGCGCCGGTCATGATCTCCATGTGCCGGCGCACGATGCCGTGGAATTGCATCATGTCGGGATCGAACGGAACCAGGCCGAGATAGCAGGCCGCGCCGACGATCGCACCACCGACCGCGTAGGCCAGCACGCTCCGGATGAAGAAGGCCTCGGTGATCAACACCACGATCAGCGCGGGCAGCAGCGCAAAGCCGGAAATGAAGATGAAGCCGAAGCCGAGCACGACGTTGACGGCACTCTGGTCGATCTGCCCGCCGAAATTGCTGATCTCGGGATACAGCACCGCGACGACCACGATGACCCCGGCCACGAAGCAGGCCATCAGGAAGCCGAAGGCGACGACGAACAGGCGGCCGATCAGGGCCATCAAACTAGTCCGTCATCGCCATCGCGCGCAGCGCCTGGCGCTCGCGGGCGGAGAGCTTTTCGGTCTCCGACTTGAGCTGGCCGCAAGCGGCGAGGATGTCGCGGCCGCGCGGCGTGCGCACCGGCGAGGAATAGCCGGCGTTGAAGATGTATTCGGAGAATTTTTCGATCTGCTCCCAGTCCGAGCATTCGTAGGCGGTGCCCGGCCACGGATTGAACGGGATCAGGTTGATCTTGGCCGGAATGCCCTTGAGCAGCTTCACCAGCAGCTTGGCGTCGTCGAGCGAATCGTTGACGCCCTTGAGCATCACATATTCGAAGGTGATACGCCGCGCGTTCGAGGCGCCGGGATAATCGCGGCAGGCCTGCAGCAATTCCTTGATCGGATATTTGCGGTTCAGCGGCACCAGCTCGTTGCGCAGCTCGTCGCGCACCGCATGCAGCGAGATCGCGAGCATCACGCCGATCTCGTCACCGGTACGCTGGATGTTCGGCACCACGCCCGAGGTCGACAGCGTAATGCGGCGGCGGGAAATGCCGATGCCTTCATTGTCGCCGACGATCAGCAGCGCATCGCGCACCGCGTCGAAATTGTAGAGCGGCTCGCCCATCCCCATCATCACGATGTTGGTGACGCGCCGCGTGCCGTCCTCGCGATCGGCCCAGTCGTTCAGCCGGTCGCGCGCCACCATCACCTGGCCGACGATCTCGCCGGCGGTGAGGTTGCGCACCAGCCGTTGCGTGCCGGTGTGGCAGAACGAGCAGTTCAGCGTGCAGCCGACCTGCGAGGAAACGCACAGCGTGCCGCGATCGGTCTCGGGAATGTAGACGCACTCGACCTCGTGCGGCCGCTCGACCTTGTCGCCGCTCGGCAGCCGCAGCAGCCATTTGCGCGTGCCGTCGTTGGAGATCTGCTCGGCAACCACTTCGGGACGGTCGACGGTAAAATGCTTCTCGAGCTCGGCGCGCATGTCTTTCGAGACGTTGGTCATCTCGGCAAAGCTCTTGGCGCCGCGGAAATACATCCAGTTCCAGAGCTGCTGGGTGCGCATCTTGCGCTGCGCAGTCTGCACGCCGATCTCGCCCAGGCGATCGGCGATCTCGGCGCGCGACAGCCCGATCAGCGACGGCTTGGCCGGCGGCACATAGGTCTCGAGCGGAACCTTTTCGACCAGCGCGCTGGCGCCGGACGCGGCATTGGTGGTCACGGTGTCGGTCATGAAACCTCAAATAGGCCTTCCAGCCGGTGCTGGAAAGCCGCCAAATACCTCTATTTTGTCCTTCAGAGCCGATCTTAGCGCCGGCAGTCCTGCCCCAGCCGGTCGAGCGCCTGCGCCAGGCCCTTCAGCGAGAAGCTGTCGATCGTCTCGGTGCCCTTCGCCGAGACGGCTTTTACCGTCAGATCGGCCGATTTGCGCATGGCTTCCACCATCCGCTCCTCCTCGGCTGCATTCTTGATCCAGAGGCCGTCGCCCTGGGTGTACATCGCATAGGTCCCGCCGCCGACCTGGAGCGTCGATTCCGAGCCCGGCTTCACGGTGTAGCCGATCATGATCGAGACTTCGTTGACGACCTTCTCGGCCGGACGGGTCGAGATGAAGGCATAGGCCGGATCGCGCGGCCGGTTCGGCGGGTTGGTCTTCGACGACGACGGCTTGGCGAGCGCAAAGCACACCTTCTTGCCGTTGGGCGCTGCGGTGTAGGCGCCCCAGGTGCCGAATTGGCCGATCAGCGTCGGCTCCGCGCCGCCGGCTGCAGCTGCCGCGGCCGAAGTCGCCGGCTTGGCCGCTTCCTTCGCCGTATCTTTCTTGGGTGCAGCCTGCGCCGGCGCGAGGGAGACGATCCCGCACACGACACAAACAGCCAGTGATGTCAGAATTTGCCGCACGGCCAACTAGTTCCCCCATCATTGTGACTGGAAGATGGCTCGGCGATTCCCCTCCGCCGGCTCGGATGGATAACCGGGAAACGCTTTTTTGGGAAGGCAGTTGGCCCGGACCCTCGCGCCGGCCCAGCCTCGCGCGCGTCCATTGATTCTCGATTCATGCTTAGCGCTTGTTGTCGCGCATCTGCCCTTGATCAGCGCTTGATCAACCCTTGGCGCGCGCCGCACGCTGGCTCTCCCATTGCGCATCGGTCCATTGCAGCAGGTCCTCGGCGCCGGAACTGCGCAAATGCGCGCCGCCGTCCTGCACCACCATCTCGCCGTTGATGTAACCGGCCTGATCGGAAATCAGGAAGCTCGCGAGATTGGCGAGCTCGGAATGCTCGCCGGCGCGACCGAGCGGATTGCGCTGCGACCAGGTCTCGCCGCGCGCTTCGGGACGCAACTGCCCGGTCGCACCCGGCGTCGGAAACGCGCCGGGCGCGATCGCCACGGTGCGGATGCCTTTCGGGCCCCATTCGACGGCAAGGCTCTTGGTCATCGCCAGCACCGCGGTCTTGGCCATCGACGACGGCACCGTGAAGGCGCGGCCCGTGATGGTCGAGGTCGAGAGGATCGAGAGCACCACGCCCTTGTGCTTGCCGTCGATCCAGCGGCGGCCGGCAGCGAGCGTGCAGTACATCGTGCCATGCAGCGTCGGCGCGAGGATCGCGTCCGCGGCACGGAATGACAAATGTTCGCTCTGCGCAATAAAGGTTGCGGCAGCATTATTGACGAGAACGTCGATCGGCGCGTCCTGCCAGACCTGATCCATCATCGCCTCGACCGCGGCGCCGTCGCGGATATCGCAGCGCGCGGTCGACACCTTGGCGCCGAGCTCGCTGCGGAATTTGCCCGCGGTTTCCTCCAGCAGCCCCTCGCGCCGTCCGCAGATGATCAGTTCGGCACCGAGTTCGGCAAAGCGGGCGCCCATCGCTGCGCCAAGACCGGAGCCGCCGCCGGTGATCAGGATGCGCTTTTTCGCTAGCAGGCCCTTTTCAAACATAGTTTGATCCCTCCGCACTGTATTGTCGCTCCGCCGCAAATCCGGCATGAAGCTTGTAGTCCAAGATCTTGCAGCTCTTTCTGCGTCCGAAACTCAGGTGTGTCCATGAAAGCCATCCTCTGCTCGCAATACTGTCAACCCGACGATCTCGTGCTGGCTGACGTGCCCGATCCGGTGGCCGGTCCGGGCGAAGCCGTGATCGCGATCAAGGCGGCGGCGCTGAATTTCTTCGACATCCTGATGATCCAGGGCAAGTACCAGATCAAGCCGCCGTTCCCGTTCTCGCCGGCCGCCGAAGTCGCGGGCGTGATCGAGAGCGTCGGCGCGGCCGTCACTGATCTGAAGGTCGGCGACCGCGTCGTCGCTTCATGCGGCCACAACGGCGCGCGCGACAAGATCGCGCTGCCGGCGAATACGATCGTAAAGATTCCCGACAATCTCGATTACGACCGCGCCGCCGGCATCATCATCATCTACGGCACCGCGCTGCATGCACTCGAAGATCGCGCGAGCCCGAAGCCGGGCGAGACGCTCGCGGTGCTGGGCGCCGCCGGCGGCACCGGCCTTGCCGCGTGCGAACTCGGCAAGTTGATGGGCCTGAAGGTGATCGCCTGCGCATCGTCGGACGAGAAGCTCGCCTTCGCCAAGCAGCACGGCGCCGAGCTGACGCTGAACTACGCCAAGGAAGATCTGAAGGAGGGCCTGCGCAAGCTGACGAACGGCAAGGGCGCCGACATCGTGTTCGATCCGGTCGGCGGCTCCTATGCCGAGGCCGCGCTGCGCTCGACCGCATGGGAAGGCCGCTTCCTGGTGATCGGCTTTGCCGCCGGCGACATTCCGAAGATTCCGCTCAACCTCGCGCTGCTGAAGGGCTGCGACATCCGCGGCGTGTTCTGGGGCGCATGGGCGCGGCTGAACCCGGAGAAGAACCGCAAGAACCTCGAGAAGCTCGTGCAGTGGACCGCGGAAGGCAAGATCTCCTCGCATGTCGACCGCACCTTCCCGCTGTCGCAGACCGCGGAAGCCTTGAAGGTGCTCGCTGGCCGCAAGGCGATGGGCAAGGTGATCCTGCATCCGGGCAGTTGAGCTGAGATCGCGTAGCTCGGATGGAGCGCAGCGAAATCCGGGACCGCTCGATCGATTGGTGAGTAAGACCCCGGATTACGCTGCGCCTCATCCGGGCTACAGTCTGAGAACAGACGACCGCGCTCCTTGCCATCACCGTCACCCTGAGGAGCGCGCTCTTGCGCGCGTCTCGAAGGGTCGACGGCCACCGGCGGGGCAGTGCGTCCTTCGAGGCGCGCTCCGCCCGCACCTCCAGCGACAACGGCTTAGCCGTTGCGCGGGGGATGACGGATCGAGAGCCTCCTTCCCGCTACGCTTGCGACGCTCCCTCTTCCGGCACTCCGCGCTTCAGCGCGGCGCGCGCGGCATCGCGGTGCTCCGGGGTGATGTGGCTTGCCACCATGCGGATCGCAGTTGCGAGCACGGCGGCATCGTCGGTGAAGCCGAGCACCGGCAGCATGTCCGGGATGAAATCGAACGGCAGGATGAAATAGGCGATCGCGCCGAGCAGCGCCGCCTGGACATGGCGCGGCGTCTGCCGGTCGAAGGCACAGTAATAGGCGGCCAGCAGATCCTCGGCGAAAGGCAGCCGCGCCACCACTTTCTTGAACTTGATCCAGAAGCGGCGGCGCACGCTTTCCGGGTCCTGCGCCAGCCGGTCGGCAGGCCCGAATCCCACGCCGGTGTCGGTCGATGGCATCGCCAGGTTCCCTTTGGCGCCGCGCGACGGATCGGCGGCGGACAATGCGAATCTGGGGATGTCGGCCAACCCGCGCAAGGTTGCGCGCAGCCGGGTCAGTTGACCCCGAACTGCCTCGCGATCGCGTTCATGGCCTTGGCGAGGTCGATGTCGCGCTTGGTCACCCCGCCGACATCGTGGGTCGCCAGCACGACCTCGACCGTTTTGTAGACGTTCTTCCATTCGGGGTGATGGTCGCTCTTCTCGGCGACCAAAGCGGCGCGCGCCATGAAGCCGAAGGCCTCGTTGAAGTCCTTGAACACGAAGGTCTTTGCGATCGCCTCGCGTCCGGCCAGCTCCGACCAGCCGGCCAGTTCCCAAAGCGCGGCCTTCTTTGCTTCCGCTGACAGCCTTTCGACCATGGCAACCCTCCCGTTTGACGCCGACCTTAGCCTAACAACCGGCCTCCGGGGTGGGATCCATGCCGAAAATAAGGCCGAAAGAGCGGCCTATTGCCGCTGGTAACCATGACGGAGATGTAACATCTGTGGCTCCAGGAATTTGCTACAAATGCACAATGCATGCGCGTTGCTAGTTTTGCGAGATTGAGCCCCGACGATTGTTTGCGAGATCGATGACCGACGGCCCCGCCAGCATATCGCCCAAGCCGCTGCGCTCGGCAAAGCGACGGCTGATGTTCGTCTTGATCGCGGGCGCGCTCGCCATCGTCGGCGCGATGGCCGCCGGGTATTATTTCGCGGTGCGTCCGGTGACGCTGCGGATCGCGGTCGGCCCCGCAAGCAGCGATGACCTCAAGGTCGTGCAGGCGCTGGCGCAGGCCTTCAACAACCAGCAGCACACCCAGGTCAAGCTGCGCCCGGTGCAGACCGACGGCGCCACCGCGAGCGCGCAGACGCTGGCCGACGGCAAGGCCGACCTCGCCATCATCCGCGGCGATCTCGAGGTACCGAAGAATGCGCAGGCGGTCGCGACCTTGCGCAAGAACGTCGTGGTGATGTGGGTGCCGCCCGCAGCCAAGGGCAAGAGCCGCAAGGCCGCAAAGATCACCAAGATCGCGCAGCTTGCCGGCCGCAAGATCGGCGTCGTCGGCCGCACGCCGGCCAACGTCAATCTGCTGAAGCTGATCCTGCAGCAATACGGCGTCGACCCGATGAAGGTCGAGATCGTGCAATTCCCGGCCAATGAAGCAGTCGAGGCCATCAAGAATCTGAAGGCCGATGCCTATCTCGCCGTCGGTCCGGCCAACAGCAAGCTCACGATCGATGCGATCACGGCGTCGACCAAAGACGGCGGCGAGCCCACCTTCCTGCCGATCGATGCGTCCGAAGCGATTGCGCAGAACCATCCGGCCTATGAGGCCGCGGAAATTCCCGCGGGCTCGCTCGGCTCGGCCGACCGGCCCGAGGATGAGGTGAAGACGATCAGCTTCTCGCACCATATCGTCGCGCGAAAGGGCCTGTCGGACGCGACGGTCGCGGCATTCACCCGGCAATTGTTCGCGATCCGGCAGTCGCTCAAGAACGATTTCCCGCTCGCCGCCAAGATCGAGACGCCCGACACCGACAAGGATGCCACCATCCCGGTGCATCCCGGCGCGGCGGCCTTCGTCGACGGCGAGGAAAAGACCTTCCTCGACCGCTACAGCGATTACATCTGGTGGAGCCTGATGGCGTTCTCGGCGATGGGCTCGGCCGGTGCATGGTTCGCCGGCTATCTCAAGCAGGACGAGCGCAACACCAACACTTCGCAGCGCGAACGCCTGCTGGAGATGCTGAAGGCCGCGCGGCAGAGCGATTCGACCGATGAGCTCGACCAACTGCAGGCGGAAGCCGACGACATCCTGCGCCACACGCTCGACTGTTTCGAGCATGGCGCCATCGAGGAAGGCACGCTGACCGCGTTCAACATCGCGCTCGAGCAGTTCCACAACGCGGTGGCCGACCGCAAGGCGCTGCTGCTCAGCATGCCGCAGAATTTGCAACGGACTGCGAGCCAGTTCAGGGCGGCGGGCACGGCGTAGGGCTTACCCTCCCATCTCTCCACGAGCTCACCTTCGCCTCTCCCGCTTGCGGGGGAGGCCGCATTGCATCGTCAGATGCAATGCGGGTGGGGGCTCTCTCCGCGATACGACTCGTGGAGAGAGCCCCCACCCCACCCTCCCCCGCAAGCGGGAGAGGGAGCCTTACAGACGTGCTCACCTCACGCGGCCTCCCTGTAATCTCTCCGTCATAGAATTTTTCTAGGTCTGTGCTGGCCCGCGGCGCATTGTCGCTGTGACCTGAGGAGGTTCCATGACGATCCGGTTCTCGCGAAAACTGACCCGCCGACGTTTTCTCTCGACGGCTGCTGCGGCCGGCGCCGGCGTGATTGCGATGCCTTATCTGTCGCGCGCGGCCGATCGCCCCGTGATCACCCATGGCGTGCAGTCCGGCGATGTCGGCGTCGACGGCGGCGTGGTGTGGGCGCGCGCGGACCGCCCCTCGCAGATGATGGTCGAGGTCGCGACATCAGATTCGTTCAAGGATGCCCGCGCGCTGCCGCCGATCACGGCGTTGCCGGAGAGCGACTTCACCGCAAAGATGCTGCTGGAGAACCTGCCCTCGGGCCAGGACATCTTCTATCGCGTCCGCTTCCGCGATCTCGCCCATATCGACATTGTCGGCGAGCCCGTGGTCGGCCGCTTCCGCACCGCGCCGAGCGACCGCCGCGACGTCTCCTTCGTGTGGGGCGGCGACGTCGCCGGCCAGGGCTGGGGCATCAACCCCGACGACGGCGGCATGATCACCTTCGCCGCGATGAAGAAGCACGCCCCGGATTTCTTCCTGCATTCCGGCGACACCATCTATGCCGACGGCGTCATCACCGCCGAGCAGAAGCAGCCCGACGGCAAGATCTGGAAGAACATCACGATTCCGGAGAAGGCCAAGGTCGCCGAGACGCTCGACGAATACCGCGCCGCGCACAAATACAATTTCCTCGACGGCAATCTGCGCGCCTTCAATGCCGAGGTGCCGATCTTCGTGCAGTGGGACGACCACGAGGTGACCAACAACTGGTCGCTCTCCAAGCAGTTGCCGGCGGCCTACAAGGAGCGCGACATCAACGTGCTCGCCGCGCGTGCGGCGAAAGCCTTCCACGAGATGTATCCGATGCGCGAGAGCGTCGTAGAGCCGGGCCGCGTCTATCGCACGCTGAGCTACGGCCCGCATCTCGACGTGTTCATGCTCGACGAGCGCAGCTATCGCGGCCCGAACGGGGCGAACCTGCAGGAGACCTACGGCCCCGACGCCTATTTCATCGGGCCGGATCAGATGGCCTGGCTGAAGCGCGCGCTGCTCAACTCGCGCGCCACCTGGAAGGTGATCGCCTCCGACATGCCGCTGTCGCTGATCGTCTATGACGACGCCGCCAACAAGAAGGGCTCGGAAGCCTTCGCGCAGGGCGACGGCCCGGCGCGCGGCCGCGAACTCGAGATCGCCGACATCCTGCGCTTCATCAAGACCGCAGGCATCGCCAATACAGTGTGGCTGACCGCCGACGTGCACTATGCGGCTGCGCACTACTACAACCCGAACAAGGCCCAGTTCCAGGAGTTCGATCCGTTCTGGGAATTCGTCTCCGGCCCGCTGCATGCCGGCACATTCGGTCCGAACGAGCTCGACAACACGTTTGGTCCCGAGGTGAAGTTCGTCAAGGCACCGGGCGAAGCCAACCAGAACCTGCCGCCGTCGGCCGGCATGCAGTTCTTCGGCCACGTCAAGATCGACGGCAAGAGCGGGCAGATGACGGTGAGCCTGCGCGACCGCGTCGACGCGGAGCTATGGGCGATCACGCTCGATCCGAAGCCGGCGTAATCAGGTCGCAGCCGCCACGGAACCCGACGTCCTGTCCTGCAGCCCTTGCCTCAAAGCAGGGGCTGCACGATTGACGGGGGATGGACGTCACCGGCCTCTTCCGGTACCTCTATCAGAGCCGTTATGCTGGGGCCCGGAGGGGCGGAGCATGAGGCGCTGCGAGTTGATTCGCGTGCTCGGTGGCACTGTCGTGGGGCTTCGGCCGCACCGCTTGCTTGTCGTCGCGATCGCCGTGTTCGCGCTGCTGCCGATCGAGGTCAGCGATGCCGGCTGGCTGCCTGATTTCTTCAAGAACCCGTCCAGGCACGCCAAAGCGCCCAAGCGCGTGAAATCGGCAAGGCCGACCAGATTGGCAAGGCACCGCGCGCCATCAAAGCAACGCGCCACGCGGCTTGCCGCCCTCGGGCCGGTCGCCCTGCCGCCTCCCGCTTCCAAGCCGGCCGCAGCAAAATGCGATCCCTCGACATTGCGGATCGTGCTCGATGTCGGACATACCGCTGAATCGGAAGGCGCGATCAGCGCGCGCAATGTCGCCGAGTTCACCTTCAACCTGCGCCTTGCGCGGCTGATCGAGGAAAAGCTGAAGGCCGACGGCTTTGCCGAAACCAGGCTGCTGCTGACCGAAGGCAAAGCGAGGCCCAGCCTGTTCAAGCGGGTCGCCGCCGCCAACAATCTGCACG
Source organism: Bradyrhizobium quebecense (assembly GCF_013373795.3). Lineage (NCBI taxonomy): Bacteria > Pseudomonadati > Pseudomonadota > Alphaproteobacteria > Hyphomicrobiales > Nitrobacteraceae > Bradyrhizobium > Bradyrhizobium quebecense. The sequence goes on along the minus strand of NZ_CP088022.1, from coordinate 7,090,222 downwards.
CGGATCTCCTGCTGTCGGTCCATCATGATTCCGTACCCAACAAGATGCTCGAGGACTGGGAATTCGAGGGACAGAAGCGCCATTTCAGCGATCGCTTCAGCGGCTACTCGGTGTTCGTCTCCCGCAACAATCCGGACTTCAGAACTAGCCTGCTGTTCGCCGAGCTGGTCGCCAGGGAAATGAAGGCAGAGGGGCTGCAATATGCCGAGCAATACAGCCAGCCCATCATGGGCCACGACCAGCATCCCCTGCTGAACAAGGACACCGGCGTCTACAGCTACGATAAGCTCATCGTGCTGCGAAGGACCGCGATGCCCGCCGTCCTGCTGGAAGCTGGATCGATCATCAACCGGGACGAAGAACTCAAGATGGACTCGCCCGAGCGCCGCAACGCGATCAGCAGCGGCGTCGCTTCTGCCGTCAAGGAATTCTGCGAGCCGCGATGGGCTCTCCTCGGTCCGCTCTGACCGCCGAGCGATCGGCACTTCCGGCTCAGCCCGGTTTGCCGGCCTTGATCTCCGCGAATTTGGCCAGCGCCTGTTCGAATTTGGGGCTGAAGAGCCACATCGCATCGAGGATTTCGCGGAAGCTCGCGGATGTCCTTGCCCGGTCGGCGCGACCGAAAGCGAAGACGCTGTTGTTTCGCAGATATCCCATGATCCTGGGCTCGGAAATTCTGTAATTGACGAGGTCGCCTGATTTCAGCGCGGACCTGGTCGGGCTGGGAATGATCTGGATGAGCTCGAAGAGCTTCATTTGATCGATCGGATTGGGCAGCGCCTTTGCGATCGCCGGGACCTGCGGGAAAATATCCGCGTGCTCGTTCATGAGCGCATCGCGCACCGCGGTCCAGTGATTGAACCGGTGATCGAGATTGCCGACACGCGCTTCTTCCATGTCATCGCGACGGCTCAGCGCAGGATCGAGGGCCGCGATCGATTGCTTGATGGCGGCCCACTTCTTTCGACCGTTGCGATCTTCGGACGGGCCGGTCTGCAGGCTGCCCTTGTAGGTGTTCGACCGCGCATTTCCGGCATTTTGCTTGCCGCTTGTCTCGGCAAAGAACAGGCCGAGACTGATCCGGCCGGCGACCGCAGCGTCAGCGGCATCCAGACCCCTGACGCGCGCGATCACCGTCGCCAGCTCGACCACGTCCCTGAATGGCGTCTCGGAGCTTTGCGCGTTCGCGGGCGGCGCCTCCATCAGGTCGAAGAGCTTCCTGTACTCATCGAGCAGCGGCTCATTGTCGGCGTCGAAATAGGCCGGGGGGATTCCGAATCGGTTGGGTCTTCCGATTCTGGACGGAAGCGCATCGGTGAGATCCTTGTAGGCGCTCATCATCTCGACACGGGCAAGGTAGAGGGCCTGGCCCGGCAAGTCGGGCAGCGACTGACGGGAATCGATCTGCGCGCGCCGCTGGCGCAGGATCGATACGAAGTTCTTCAGGGCATTGTCGTAGGTCTTGAGCGCGGCCGATTGCTCGCTCGTGAGCGCGGCTGGCTCGGCGATGGCCGGAGACACGAAACCGTCGACGACGGCCGAGGCCAGCGACGACAACGCCACACCGGCCATCGGATGCGTCGCAACCGGCGCGAGGAGCAGCCCGAGAGAGAGCGCCGCTGCGGGCGCAGCGGCGGATGTCCTGATCGCCATGACGACTTCCCGATGCCTGTGCGTCGCCGAATCCGATAAGCCGGATAGTAGACGACGAACGCACCGGCTGCGAGGCCGAAGCCCGGCAATCGGTCAGTGTCCGTTTCTCAGCGCGGCCTCGAGCGCTTCGCTCGAGCACGGCTTGGTCAGCCGCGGCTTGCGGGCGAGCGATTCCGGCAGCCTGATGTCCGCGCCATAACCCGTGACGAACGCGAAAGGCACCTTCAGCACATCCAGCCGCTCGGCGATCACGAAGGTCTTCTCGCCCCTCACGAGGCCGACGTCGAGCAGCGCGAAATCCGGTGCGCGCTCGGCGATCAATTCGAGCGCGCGGGCGACGTTTGCAGCGGTGCGCACCGTCCGGGCGCCGAAGCCCAGGATGGTGTCCTCGAAATACAGCGAGATGATCGGATCGTCCTCGACCACGAGAACGTCACCGGGCATGCCGGCATTGGGGGCGGATTCCATGGCTCGGTGTCCATTGCTTCGATGATGGATGACAGACCGGATCAGTCCGGCCGGATGGCCCGCGACCGGCGCCCAGAAGCACGCCGGCTGTTCCCGGGATGAAACCCATCACATCGCAAGCTGCGGCGTCTGTTCACTAGTGAACATAGATCCGGGAACTTTTTCAGTATGGTCCGCGTTGGGCTTTCAGGATTTTCCAAATGATTGCGAAACGGACCGATTTGGCCGGGACGAATGACCGGCCGTTCAACAATCTCTTGCGCCGGCTGAACGCCGCCGATTACGAGCTGATCGCGCCGTATCTTGCGGTGGTCGAGGCCGCGGCCGGCGACTTGCTCTACAATCCCGGCGACGATGTCCAGATCGTGCATTTCCCATGCGGACCGAGCCTTGCGTCCTACCTGGTGGCCAACGAGGACGGCCGCGACGTCGAGACCATCCTGGTCGGCCGCGAGGGCGCGGTCGGCGGCATCGTCAGCCAGGGATTCCTGCCGGCCTTTACCCGCATCACCGTCAAGTTCGGCGGGCCCTTCGTGCGGCTGCCGATCAGCAAGCTCGACGCCGCGAAGCTGACGTCGATCTCGGTGCGCAACATCTTCGCGCGCTATGCCGACTGCATGCTGGCGCAGATGTTCCAGTCGACCGCCTGCAACGCGATCCACTCGATCGAGCAGCGCGCCGCGAAATGGATCATCTCGGCGATCGAGCGCACCAATGGCGACGGCGTGGTGCCGCTGACGCATGAGCAGCTCTCGACCTTGCTCGGCGTCGGCCGCAGCTATACCAGCCGGGTGATCCAGAACTTCAAGGCGGAAGGCGTGCTGGACACGCGTCGCGGTGCGATCGTGATCCGCGACCCCGACAAGCTCAAGCTGCGCTCCTGCCTGTGCAACGACGCAGTGAAGGATCACTTCGAGGAAGTGCTGCGCGGCGTGTATCCGAGCGAGGACAACCCGACGAACTAGGCAGGCCGGACGCTTACCTCGCCCCGCTTGCGGGGAGAGGTCGGATCGCATCGCCAGATGCAATCCGGGTGAGGGGGTACGGGTCTCACCGCGGTCACAACTCGCGGAGGCAGCCCTCACCCCAACCCTCTCCCCGTAAGAACCTATCGCATTCACACATCTGGGTTGCGATTAGCGGTAAAGCGGGATTCTCTATCGGTAGGCAAGCCGGTGGAGGTTTTGATGGCCGGGGTGGCATATGGACTGGGACGATTTGGCGATCGTCGCCTGGAAAAAGGGGGGCGCGGCTGCATGCGGCGCTGGTGGCCCGGCCTGGCTCGTGCATCCGCCGCCTCGGTGAGGACCGTGCGGGCGAGATGCAGTTTCGCCGGCTTCTTCACAATCCGTCGGTGACGGCCGCAGAGATGTCACGGCATGCCGGAGACCTCACCGGGCAGCGAGCGGCTGGTCGGCATGTTGTTGTCGCACAGGACACGTCGGAATTGATCTTGGGCGGCCGGCGGTCGCGACAATGCTACGGACCGGTCGCCAAAGGCAATGCCGCGGGTTTGTTGCTGCATGTGGCACTGGCGGTAGAGGCCGAGACGCAAGGGTTGCTCGGTCTGGTCTCGATGCAGGTCTGGAACCGTAACCGAGAGGAGTTGGCACCACGGCGCAAGCGGGCGACGGCGGCTAAGGAATCGCAACGATGGATCGAGAGCAGCGAACGGGCGGGTGAGGTACTGGCTGCGGCGGCCAGCGTCACGATGGTATCGGACCGCGAAAGCGACTTTTACGAACTGTTCGTGAAGCGTCCGCAAAACGTCGAATTGGTTGTGAGGGCCTGCCAGAATCGGCGGATCGAGGGGTCCGAAGAAGACCCGGATTTGCTGTTCACCTTCATCGACGCCCAGGCCGAACAAGGGCGCGTTGCCATGACGGTCCCCGCCGCACCAGGACGGCGCGCGCGCGATACCGAGTTCGCAGTGCGCTTCGCGCCGGTGGCCGTATGCCGGCCGCTCCATGGAGCCGATCCGACGTTGCCCGAGACGGTTCACCTGACGCTGGTCGATGTCCGCGAGGTATCGGAGCCGAAAGACGGTAGCGCACCTGTGCATTGGCGGCTTTTGACTACCCACGCTGTCGCTACATTGAACGACGCGCGTCAAGTGGTCGGCTTCTACCGGACGCGTTGGGTGATCGAGGAGTTCTTCCGTACGCTCAAGACGGCAGGCTTCGATATAGAGGAAGCCGATATCGGCGACCCGCAGGCCATGATCAACTTCGTCGCTGCTGCAGCCGTTGCGGCCATCACCATCAAGCAACTCGTCCAGGCCCGCGACGGCAACACGGATCAGCTCCTGAGCGATGCCTTCGAGCCGGACGACCAACCCATCCTCGAAGCCGTCTCCGCCCGGCTCGAAGGCAAGACCGAGCGGCAACGCAATCCGCACCCGAAGGGATCCCTGGCCTTTGTCGCTTGGGTCATCGCACGCCTCGGCGGCTGGACCGGCTACTACGGCAAGCCGGGTCCCAAAGTCATCCGCATCGGCCTTGCCAAGTTCCACGCCATCAAATACGGCGCCAATCTAAGGCTTCAGAATGTGTGAATCTGATAGCCGTAAGAACGGGGAGAGGGAGAACCTATATCGCCCAACGCGAAAATCACGCTACACTCGCCTCATGAGTGGGGCTGAACTTCACGCCGTTTTCGACGTCGCAGCATGGTGCGCGGCAGCCGTGGCGATGTGGTGGCTGTCGCGCCTGCGTGGGCTGCAATTCCCGCGGCAATCCTTCGAGCTGACGTATATCGCCGCGCTGGTGTTCGGCGCCGGCATCGGCGCCTACATCTTCGGCACGCTGAACCTGTGGTTCTCCGGCGTGCCCGGCATCGCCCGCTCGGTCGAAGGCGCGCTGGCGGGCGGCATCGTCGCGATCGAGCTCTACAAATGGCTGCACGGCATTTCGCTGCGCACCGGGGCGCGGTTCGCGCTGCCGCTTGCGGTCGGCGTCGCGGTCGGCCGGCTCGGCTGCTATTTCGCCGGACTCGAGGATTTCACCTATGGCACGCCGACCACGCTGCCCTGGGGCCATGATTTCGGCGACGGCATCCTGCGCCATCCGGTGCAGCTCTATGAAAGCCTCGCGATGGCGGCATTCGCCGCCTTCTACGTCTGGGCCGTGTTGAACCGCAACGCCGCTGTCATCACCAATGGATTCTACCTCGTGCTGTTCTACTACGGCCTGCAGCGCTTCGTGTGGGAGTTCATCAAGCCGTATGGCGCGCTGATCGGCCCGTTCTCGCTGTTCCACCTACTGTCGCTGTTTGTCATGGTCTATGCCGCCGTCATGCTGGCGACGGCCCCGAATGTGAGCTTGAAGCATGAACGCGCCGCTGCGTAAGTCCCGCCCCTACATCTTCTGGGGCCAGACCCAATCGCTTTGCGAGACCTGCCTGACCCTGGTGCCGACCAAGATCCAGATATCAGGCAACGAGGTCTGGTACGAGAAGCGCTGCAAGCAGCACGGCGTGCAGTCGACGCTGGTCTCGACCGACCAGGCCTATTGGCGGCTGTGCAAGGATTTCATCAAGCCCGGCGACCGGCCGCTGGCCTTCCAGCGCCACACCGAATTCGGCTGTCCCTATGATTGCGGGCTGTGCCCGGACCACGAGCAGCACTCCTGTCTGGCGTTGATCGAGATCACCGAGCACTGCAACCTGACCTGCCCGGTGTGCTTTGCGGAGTCTTCGCCGGTGCGAACCAGCTTCACGCCGCTGGCGAAGGTCGAGAAAATGCTCGATGCGCTGGTAGCGAGCGAGGGCGAGCCCGACCTCGTGCAGATCTCCGGCGGCGAGCCGACGCTGCATCCGGATTTCTTCGCCATCCTGGATGCGGTGCGCGCCCGCCCGATCCGCCACGTCATGATCAACACCAACGGCCTCAGAATCGCGCGCGAGCCGGACTTTGTGGCCAAGCTCGCCGAGAACAAGCGCGGGCTGGAGGTCTACCTGCAGTTCGACTCGCTGAAGCGCGAGGCGCTGGTCAATCTGCGTGGCGCGGATCTGCGCAAGATCCGCCAGCAGGCGCTGGAGAATCTCGAACGCCACGGCGTCTCGACCACGCTGGTCGCGACCATCAAGCGCGGCGTCAACGACGTCGAGATCGGCGACATCGTCCGCCACGCGCTGACCTGGACATGCGTCCGCGGCGTTACCCTGCAGCCGGTGCAGGACGCCGGCCGCAACCAGGATTTCAACAAGGACACCGACCGCATCATGCTGTCGGAGATCCGCCAGCGCGTGATCGAGACCGGGGTGTTCGGCGACAACGACATGATCCCGCTGCCGTGCAATCCCGAGAGCATCTCGATCGGCTACGGCCTGCGCAGCGGCGACAAGGTGTTGCCGCTGACCTCGCTGATCCCGCAGGAACAGCTCGTCGCCGTGATGCCCAACACGATCAGTCCGGAGAAATATCCGGTGCTCCGGGAAAAGTTCGTCGATTTGTTCTCGCTGTCGTCGGGGCCGCTGAACACCAGCGAGCGAGTCTGCGAATTGCTGTGCTGCCTGCCGAGCTTCGAGGTGCCGGACGGCCTGACTTACGAGAACGTGTTCCGCGTCACCATCGTGCAGTTTCTCGATCGCTTCAACTTCTGCGTCGGCAACGTCAAACGAAGCTGCATCCACTTCGTCACCGAGAGCGGCGCGATCATCCCGTTCGACACCTACAACCTGTTCTATCGCGACGGAAAGATCGACGGCATCCGCGCGAGCCTGGCCGGGCAAACCTATCGGGAGGCCCGGCAAGGTGAGGAGGTGCCGCGATGAGCGACGACGACCGCCCCATCAATCCGGATGGATCTCTGCCCTCGCTGCCCCCGCCCCTTCCGCCACCACGCGGCGGCTGCGCGACTGCGTTCATGGTGCTGTTCGGGCTGATCCTTCTTCTGCCCGGGCTCTGCGCCCTCCTGTTCGGGTTCGGCGTCCTGAGCGAGTCGAGAACCGATCCCTCCATTCTCTTCCTGATCCTGCTCGGGCTCGCGGTCTGCTTTGCCGGTGTGATGCTGATCCGCGCCGCGATCAAGGGAAGCTCATGAGCAATTCCGACACGCCCCCGCCAACGGAACCGCCGCGGCAGGAATCGCGCCTGCCGCGTGGTTGCGCGATTTTCATGCTGATCGTCGGGGTGCTGCTGCTGATCCCGGGCGCCCTCTGTGTGGTCCTCAGTGTCACTCTGGGTGGGTCCAACGACCCGATCACCGGCCTTGCGGTGCTTGTGACGCTTGGCGGGCTCGGGCTGATTGTGTTCGCGCGGGCGCAGAAGCGAGGCTGAATCGGCCCCGAAAAGCCCCTCAAAACCGGCTTCCGGAGCGAAAATCAGGCACTTAAACCGCCAATAAACCGTTGTTTTTTGACGTTTTCTGACTATATTGCGCCGCAACGCGCAAGGTGCCCGGTCCTCTGACCGGGCTTCCTTTTTGGGGTGATGCGTCCCCGTCAAATTTCTTGGGTATGAGCGTGATCCGGGCCCCGATTGGGCCACGTGAGCGAGCGGCCGGCCAAACTGGTCCGGCGAGATCGCGCATCTGACCATTGCACGACCAGAAGAAGAGCCATGAACCTTCGTAACGTCGCCATCATCGCCCACGTCGACCACGGCAAGACCACCCTCGTCGACCGCCTGCTGCAGCAATCCGGGACCTATCGCGAGAACCAGAAGGTCACCGAGCGCGCCATGGACTCCAACGATCTGGAGCGTGAGCGCGGCATCACCATTCTGGCCAAGGCGGCCTCGGTGCAGTGGAAAGATACCCGCATCAACATCGTCGACACCCCCGGCCACGCCGATTTCGGCGGCGAGGTCGAGCGCATCCTCAACATGGTGGACGGCGCGCTGGTGCTGGTCGATGCCGCCGAGGGCCCGCTGCCGCAGACCAAGTTCGTGGTGTCGAAAGCGCTCAAGGTCGGTCTGAAGCCGATCGTCGTGATCAACAAGGTCGACCGCCCCGACGCACGCCCGACCGAAGTCATCAATGAGGTGTTCGACCTGTTCGCCGCACTCGATGCCTCCGAGGAGCAGCTCGACTTCCCGATCCTGTACGGGTCGGCCAAGCAGGGCTGGATGGGCGACAGCCCGGAAGCTTCGCATGACGCCGGCATGCAGCCGCTGTTCGACCTGATCGTGCGCCATGTCGCGCCGCCGAAGGTCGAAGAGGGCCCATTCCGCATGATCGGCACCATCCTCGAAGCCAACCCCTATCTCGGCCGCATCATCACCGGCCGCATCTCATCGGGTTCCATCAAGCCGAACCAGGCCGTGAAGGTGCTTGGCGCCGACGGCAAGACCATTGAGCAGGGCCGTATCACCAAAATCCTCGCCTTCCGCGGCATCGAGCGCACCCCGCTGGAGGAAGCCGACGCCGGCGACATCGTCGCGATCGCGGGCCTCACCAAGGGCACCGTCGCCGACACCTTCTGCGACCCCACGGTCGAGACGCCACTGCCGGCACAGCCGATCGATCCGCCGACGGTGTCGATGTCGTTCATCGTCAACAACTCGCCGCTCGCCGGCACCGAAGGCGACAAGGTGACCTCGCGCATGATCCGCGACCGCCTGATGCGCGAGGCCGAGGGCAATGTCGCGCTGCGCGTCGTCGAGGCCGCCGACAAGGATTCAATGGAAGTCTCCGGCCGCGGCGAATTGCAGCTTGCGATCCTGATCGAGACCATGCGCCGCGAGGGTTTTGAGCTCTCGGTGTCGCGCCCGCGCGTCGTGCTGCAGAAGGACGAGGCGACCGGCGCGTGGCAGGAGCCGATCGAAGAGGTCGTGATCGACGTCGACGAGGAGCATTCCGGCGTCGTCGTGCAGAAGATGAGCGAGCGCAAGGCCGAGATGATCGAGATGCGCCCGTCCGGCGGCAACCGCCTGCGGCTGGTGTTCTACGCGCCGACCCGCGGCCTGATCGGCTACCAGGGCGAACTGCTGACCGACACCCGCGGCACCGCGATCATGAACCGTATCTTCCACGGCTATGCCGCCTACAAGGGCGAGATCCAGGGCCGCCGCAACGGCGTGCTGATCTCCAACGACCAGGGCGAGGCGGTGGCCTATGCGATGTTCAAGCTGGAAGACCGCGGCCCGATGATGATCGAGCCGGGCTGGAAGGTCTACAAGGGCATGATCGTCGGCGAGCACACCCGCGACAACGACCTCGAGATCAACGTGCTGAAGGGCAAGCAGCTCACCAACATCCGCACCACCTCGAAGGACGAAGCGGTGCGCCTGACGCCGCCGATCCGGATGACCCTGGAAAAGGCACTCGCCTATATCGAGGACGACGAGCTCGTCGAGGTGACGCCGAAGTCGATCCGGCTGCGCAAGAAGCATCTCGATCCGAACGACCGCAAGCGCGCCGAAAAGGCCAAAGAGGCTGTAGCTTAAGCCCGTCTGTCATGCCCCGGCACCGGGTCGGCGCGAAGCGCCGTCCGATGACCAACACCTCCGGGGCACCCAGTACGCCGCGGCCTGTCCGCTCAATCATCACCGTCTCTGGAATACTGGATCGCCGCATGCACGGGTGATGACAGTTATGCGCGTGGTGACTTCAGGCGTCTTTCCAGACGTGCTAGAGTCGGGCTATGAGTTCCCTCCCCTCCACGATCGATGTCGCCATCATCGGCGCCGGCGCTGCGGGCCTCGGCGCCGCGCATGCGCTGAAGGGCACCGGCCTTTCCGCCATCGTTCTGGAAGCCCGCGACCGCCTCGGCGGCCGCGCCCATACGATCCAGGCCGCACCTGACGTGGTGTTCGACGTCGGCTGCGGCTGGCTGCACTCGGCCGACCAGAACAGCTTTGTCGGCATCGCCCAGCAGCTTGGCTTCGAGCTCAACAAGGACCTGCCGCCGTGGCGCGAGCGCGCCTATGGCAAGGCATTCCCGCAGACCGACCGCGACGCGTTCATGCTTGCGCTCGACCAGTTCTACGACCGCATCGAGCAGGCCGCGCGCGGCGGCAAGGACGCATCCGCCGATCGCTATCTCGAGCCCGGCAACCGCTGGAACCCGATGATCGATGCGATCTCGACCTATGTGAACGGCTGCGAGCTCGACCAGCTCTCGATCCTCGACTTCGACGCCTATGAGGACAGCAACGTCAATTGGCGCGTCAAGCGCGGCTATGGCGCGCTGGTCGCAGCTTATGGCGAGCCAGTACCGGTCGCGCGGAACTGCGAGGTCCGGCTGATCGATCACGCAGGCCCGCGCCTGCGCATCGAGACATCGCGCGGCGTGCTTGAGGCGGACAAGGTGATCGTCACCGTGCCGACCAATCTGATCGCCGACGAGGCGATCCGCTTTTCGCCCGCGCTGCCGGGCAAGCTCGATGCCGCGCGCGGCCTGCCGCTCGGCCTCGCCGACAAGGTGACGCTGGCGCTCGCCGAGCCCGAGGCGCTACCCAAGGAAGGCAATCTGCGCGGCGCCACCATGCGCACCGAGATGGGCACCTATCACATCCGCCCGTTCGGCCAGCCCTGCATCGAAGGCTTCTTCGGCGGCCGCTTTGCGCGAGAGCTTGAAGACGCCGGCGACGGCGCCATCGCCGCCCACAGCATCGACGAGATCGTCTCCTTCCTCGGCAACGATTTCCGCCGCAAGCTAAGGCCGCTCAGCGAATCCCGCTGGGCGCACGACCCGTTCGCCCGCGGCTCCTACTCGCACGCGCTGCCCGGCCACGCCGACAAGCGCGCCGTGCTGGCCGCGCCGGTCGACGGCCGGCTGTTCTTCGCCGGCGAGGCCACCTCGCCGCATTTCTTCTCGACCGCGCATGGCGCGCGGGACTCGGGCGAGCGGGCGGCGAAGGAAGTGGTGGCGGCCATCGCTCCTAGCTCTCAGTAGCTGGATGTATCGCTTAGACTGATCTACTCTGTCGCAATAGATGCCGTACTCGCGATAGATTAAGGCCTCAAAATGAACAGTCTTGAAGATGGCTGGGCGTGGACAGACATGACTTTCTCCGAGTGGAGCATGGCCGTCAATCGACGGCTCAAGGATATTTACGCGATCAGCATTGCCGACGCGGGTATCGACCGCAAGCTTCTCAAGTCCCATTGGGAAGAGAAGGAAGCTCCGTTTGATTTTGTGTCGTGGTTTGGAAACAAATACGATCTCGACCCGAGGCAAATGTTTGGCCACGTGTGGATGAAATAATTTCTCCTTGTTGAACGAAAATGGCCGACGAGAATAGATTCGGATTGGATTGGAGCGATGATGAAGTAGACTTCATCATCGCCGATTATTTCGAGATGCTCCGCGCGGAACTGAATGGTGTCGACTACAATAAATCTGCGCATCGCCGCTCTCTTGTGGAGCGCATAGGGCGAACGGAAGGATCGGTCGAACGCAAGCACCAGAACATTTCCGCGGTTCTCATTGAGCTCGCGCTGCCGACAATCTCTGGCTACAAGCCACTTCCAAATTTCCAAAAGTCGATTATCGAAGGCATCGAGCGCTATTTGACCCGCAATCCGGGAGATTTGATTCCAGAGCCGTCGGCTAAGAGCTTTGGCGAAGCGCCGAGTCTATTTGTCGAACAGCCGCCAGTCCTTCAGACTGTCGCTCATAGAGATAGGGAGCTGGTGCGCTTGGTCAGGAAGTTTGACCCCGTTGAGCGCGACTTCCGGAACAGGTCTTTGGGAAAGGCAGGCGAAGAACTAATCTTTGCCTTTGAGCGGCAGCGTCTGATTACACATGACCGCACGGACCTTGCGCGGAAAGTTAGATGGGTCTCCCAAGAAGATGGAGATGGAGATGGAGCCGGGTACGACATCCATTCGTTCGATCACAACGGTTCAGAGCGTCTGATCGAGGTCAAGACAACCAACGGTCTTCAAACCACCCCGTTCTATCTGACAAGGAACGAACTTTCCTTTTCAAACGAGAGGCCAAGGGAATTTCCGCATATGTCGACTTTACGACTTCTCCAGAAAGCCAAAATTGTTCGAACTAGAGCCTCCCATCGAAAAACTTGTTCGACTTGAGCCGCTCTCCTTCGCGGCGTCATTTCATTGATGGCGGCACGCAGTTTGAGTAAGGCCCACTTGTTCCGTTGACAAGCTACTCCAGCACCCTCGCCCGCATATCCGCATCCGGCACGAAACACGTCTCGTATTTCCCGAAGATCTTGTAGCGATTGCGTGCGATGAGACTGTAGACTGCGTCGCGCAGCGGCTTAGGCACCGCGAACAGCACGCGGGTCCAGCGCCAGCCGGGGAGATGGCTCAGCACCGTCAGTGCCGCGTCCGACTTCATCCAGGCGATGCCGCCATGGACCACGGCGTTGGTGTCGGGATCGTCGGGGTCGATGCCGAAAGTCTTTGCCAGCCGCGTGCCGTAGTCGGACTGGATCGGCGTGAAGCGGAAGCGGCGCGTTGTGTCGCGGGCGATGACGAAGCGAACCCAGCGTGAGCAGAAGATGCAGACGCCGTCGTAGAGGATCACGTCGTCATCCGGCCACTTTCTCATCTTGATTTCCTTCGACGCGTTTTCTTCACGCGAACCGGTTCCCACTTCGCTCGAAAACGCTACCGGTTATCCAACATCAGCAACGCGACCAGCATCAGCACGATTGCAGGCCCGGTCTTCACCAGCGCGCCGAGCGGTTCGATCCAGAGATCGGGCGTCAGGATCGCCGATCCGGCCATGTAGCCGAGCGAAGCGATGATGCCTGCAACAAGACCGAACGCCGCCGTGCGGCGGAAGGCGATCAGCACACCGATGCTGATGTCCATCAGGCTGGTCAAGACCGTCACCGGCCCGACCAGGGCGGGCGGGAAATGGTGCGCGTTCAGGATGCCGGCTGCCGCGTCATAGGAGATGACCAGGGCGATGAAGCCGGACGCGACCCAGAACAGCACGAGGCTTGCAAAGATCAGCGCCTTGATCAGGAACAGCCGGGCGAACCATTTGTCCTGGATGGTCGCCGGGCGGCCGCCGACGGCTTGCGCGATGGTCTTCGGCACGATGCCGGTCGCTTCCATCCAGGCCGAGGGATTGCCGGTGACGCCGCGGCGCAATTCGGCGATCGCGTTGGAGCGCAGCGGCGGCATCCAGCCGAGGCGGCTCGTGAGATCGCCGAGGCGGGCGCCGAGATCGATCAGGAACGGCGGCGTCGGAAGGCGGACATGTTTCGCCGTGCCGAACGACCAGCGAAACTTAGCGATGACGCCGCCGAGCGAGATGGGTTGCGGCTGCATCAGATCCCATGTCACCGATCGCACCGCTTCATCGGCGACGTCGCGCGAAGCGAGCCACGCGATGGTGGCGGCGATATCCTCGACTACAACCGGTTGGAACGGCGTCGCGGCCTCGTCGGCCGGCAGATCGACCGGCAGCGCCGCCAGCGCGCGCAGCATGGCGCTGCCGCCATAGGCCGCAGGCGCGATGACAAAACCCGGGCGCAGGATTGCGTGTGCGATCCCGGACGCCGCGATCAGCCGTTCGGCCTCGCGCTTGGTGGTGCTGAAGGCCGTGCGGTCCTCACCATCCGTGCCCGGAATCGAAATGTGGACGAGACGGATGGCGCGGTGGCTGCCCCTGACAGCCTGCAACAGCCGCGCGACGAAATCGCGATGCACGGCGCGGGTGTCGCTACCCGGACCGTCCTGCAGCACGCCGAGGCAATTGACGACGATGTCCGCCTCGTGGGTGCGAAGCAGCTGCGTCAGTGCCGCCGCTTCCATCGACATCACCGGAAGCTCGAGGTCGGCCGCGCTCATCTTTTGCGCCGACTTGAAATGCCGCGCGATCCCGACCACGTGAAAGCCGCGCGCTCTCAGGTCGTCGGTGACATAGCGCCCGATCAATCCTGACGCGCCGAGCACGAGGATGTTGTGTGATGCGTCGTCACTCATGGGTGTCGGATCATGCGCTAAAATGGCTTTGCGATCATCAGCCACAGGATGATCATCACCGATCCGAAGCCGGGAATCCCGAACAGGAACCAGCGGCGAAACAGCGCATCGTAGCGCGGCGGCAGCGGGAGACCTTTGTCGGCGGCCGCCTGCGCGAGGTCGCGCATCTCCATCTGCATGAAGATGACGGGAACCCAGAACACGCCGGCCAGCGCGTAGAGCGCCAGCGAAACCAACAGCCAGCGTTCGGTCAGGCTTGTGGCCGACAGCATCATCAGCAGTCCGCCGCTCACCGGCTGCAGCAGCACGGCGCTCAGCGTGAAGATCATGTCCGCGATCACGACGGTCGCCGCCGTGCGCGCGATGAAAGCCGCATCATGCGTGCGATGCGCCGCCAGCATGAAGAAGGCGATGCCGGTCCCGGTGCCGAGGATCACGATGGCGCCGAGCACATGCAGATATTTGATCAGGAAGTAGAGCGTCATTGCAGTCCGCTCGCGATCGGGCCGGGTTCGGCGCGCACAGATACCGCTGCTGCCATAGGCCGGGCGTGCACGAAAATCCACCGCGGCGGCGCACTGGGAGTACCCACATCGCGTCTGGATCGCTCGCCAAATCGTGCCGGCGAATCAGCCTTGAATGAGCTTTTTCCAAGCGACGGCAGTGTCATATTGCGCGCGCGATTCACGCTTTGCACAGGCCCGGACCAGCGATTGGTCGCTTGAACCCGGCAAGTGTCCTTTTTCGGAACAAGTTTTCATGACACTGATGCAAAAAATCCACAGGTTAACCGATAATTAACGATGGACCTTGAAGGCGGCCCTCCGACTTGCTTTGATTGCAAGCATGAGCACAACGCTGATCGAGGTCCGGCCGGCCAAAGCTGCAGACGCAGCCTCGGTGGCGTCTACCCATGACGAAGCCTGGCGCTCGGCGTATCAGGGAATCATCCCCGGCGCCGAACTTGAAAAGCTGATCAATCGCCGTGGCCCGCAGTGGTGGGACAGTGCCATCCGCAAGGGCAGCCGCGTCAGCGTGCTGGTGTTCGGCGACCGGATCGCGGGCTACGCCAATTACGGCCGCAACCGCGCCCGCAGCCTGCATTTCGAAGGCGAGATCTACGAGCTCTACCTGCGGCCGGAATTCCAGGGCCTCGGCTTCGGCCGGCGCCTGTTCGCCGCAGCCCGCCGCGACCTCCTGCAGAGCGGCCTGAAGACCATGGTGATCTGGGCGCTTTCCGACAACGAGTCGGCGACCGAGTTTTACCGCGCCCTGGGCGGCCGCATGGTGGCGCGCTCCTCGGAGCGGTTCGGGCCGAAGTCGCTCGACAAGGTCGCTTTCGCCTGGTCCAACTGAAAATCCTGCTTCTCTCGCAGCTGCAGCAAGGCTAAACAGCCTGAGCGCTTGCGCGCGACGGCCAGCCCGGCTCCCAAGGCCGGGCCTGAAGCTGTTTCGCGGCCTGGCGGCGCCAAGCAAAAAATCACATCCTTTTCAACTTCCAAAGGCCACGCGGAGCAATCCATGCGTATCGACGCCATATCGATCGGAAAAAATCCGCCCCACGACGTCAACGTCATCATCGAGGTTGCCGTCGGCGGCGAGCCCATTAAGTACGAAATGGACAAGGAGGCCGGCACGCTGGTGGTGGACCGCTTCCTCTACACGCCGATGCGTTATCCCGGCAATTACGGCTTCATCCCGCACACGCTGTCGGGCGACGGCGATCCCTGCGACGTGCTGATCGTCAACACCCGCGCGATCGTGCCGGGCGCCGTGATGAGCGTCCGCGTGGTCGGCGTGCTGCTGATGGAAGACGAGGCCGGCGGTGACGAGAAGATCATCGCGGTGCCGTCATCGAAGCTGACCCAGCGCTACGACAAGGTGCAGAACTATAACGACCTGCCCGACATCACGCTGCAGCAGATCCAGCACTTCTTCGAGCACTACAAGGACCTCGAGAAGGGCAAGTGGGTGAAGGTGCTGCGCTGGGGCGACGCCGACGAAGCCCGCAAGCTGATCCTGGAAGGCATCGAGCGCGCAAAGAAGAAGTAATCTTAACCCCGCCCCGCTTGCGGGGAGAGGTCAGATCGCATCGCAAGATGCGATCCGGGTGAGGTGGTACAGATTCCCTCAGCCGTCAGCACTTGCGGAGAGAGCCCCTCACCCCAACCCTCTCCCCGCAACAGCGGGGCGAGGGAGTAGATCAGACCGCCGGCGCCGGCAGGCCGGCAATCGCGCAGGCGGCACGCAGGGTGTTGACCAAAAGGCACGCCACCGTCATCTGCCCGACGCCGCCAGGCACCGGCGTGATCGCGCCGGCGACGCCAAGCGCTTCCTGGAATGCGACATCGCCGACCAGCTTCGGCTTGCCGCCGGGCACCGGAATGCGGTTGATGCCGACATCGATCACGGTCGCGCCCGGCTTCAGCCAGTCGCCACGCACCATCTCCGGACGGCCGACCGCGGCATAGACCAGATCGGCCTGGGCGCAGAGCTTCGGCAGATCGCGCGAGCGCGAATGCGCGATCGTCACCGTCGCGTTCTCGTTCAGCAGCAATTGCACCAGCGGACGGCCGACCAGATTGGAGCGACCGACCACGATCGCGTTCATGCCCTCGAGCGAGGGGTGCACGCTCTTGGTCAGGATGATGCAGCCGAGCGGCGTGCAGGGCGACAGCGCGGCAAGACCGCCGGCGAGCCGGCCGGCATTATTCGGATGCAGGCCGTCGACGTCCTTGGCCGGGTCGATCGCGTTGATGACGGTTTCGGTGTGCAGCGATTTCGGCAGCGGCAGCTGCACCAGGATGCCATGCATCTGGGGATCGCGGTTGAGCTGTGCGATCAGCGCCAGCAGATCGGCCTGCGACACGTCCTCCGGCAGCTTGTGCTCGAACGAGGCCATCCCGGCGGCCTGCGTCTGGGTGTGCTTGCTGCGGACATAGACCTCGCTCGCCGGATCATGGCCGACCAGCACGACGGCGAGCCCCGGCGTCAGCGCATGGTCGCGCTTGACGCGGGCGGCCTCGGCGGCGACGCGGGTGCGAAGCTCGGCGGCGATGGCTTTTCCGTCGATGATGCGAGCAGTCATGTCAGTCCCTTGTTTCCTGCTTGGTCAGCTTCCTCAACGTTTCGCCAAGCCCTTTCGGGTCGCCGTCCACCGCCACCTGCTTCAGCCGCGAGGTAGCGCCGGACAACAGCTTCACCCTGGCCTTGGGCACGCCGAGCGCCTTGGCCAGCAGCTCGGTCACCGCACGGTTGGCCTCGCCGCCTTCTGCGATCGCGCGCACCCGCACCTTCACCACCGAGCGGCCGTTGGCCAACGTCTCGATCCCATCGATGTCGTCGCGGCCGCCGCGCGGCGTCACGCGCAAGGCGATGCTGATGCCCCCGGTGGAATAGCGCCAAGGATCCATCGCCAGGGCTCCATCAGCAAGGGTCGCGAGGGATCAGATCACGTTGGGATAGATGTAATAGGCAATCACCCGCTGGATGAACATGATGATCAGAATCACGATGATCGGCGAGATATCGAGCCCGCCCAGATTCGGCATCACGTTGCGAATCGGCCGCAGCACCGGCTCGGTGATCCGGTACAGGAACTCGGCTACCGCGGAGACGAACTGGTTGCGCGTGTTGACCACATTGAAGGCGACCAGCCAGGACAGGATGGCGGAGGCGATCAAGAGCCAGACATAGAGGTCGAGGACGATGATGACGATGTCGAGAACAGCGCGCATATGATGGGGGCTCGCGGGTGGGACGACCAGGTGAAGCGCTACGAGACCGGACTGGGCCGCCAGCGCGCTTCTTGTTTGAGCAGGATCTTTTCAGAAAGCCGCGACGCACTTTTTGCTGGCGCGGCTCGCCGGGTCCGGATCATGCTCTAAATATCGGTTCATTCCCCCGCAAACAAGGGAAGTTCCCGGCCGGACAGGTCGAAAACCGTTGTTTCAGCGTTCTTGACTTGGCCTTGGGCGGGACTGTAAATGGCGCCCGACTGACGGCCGGGATACTCAGCAATACCCGGCCGCAATGGGGCCATAGCTCAGCTGGGAGAGCGCGTCGTTCGCAATGACGAGGTCGGCGGTTCGATCCCGCCTGGCTCCACCACGCTTCGCCCTTCGGGCTACGCGTGGCGCAGCCGCGCAGAGCCCGAAGGGTGAAGCGTGGTGTCCGGCGAAGCCCGAAGGGCGAAGACGGACCTTATCGTCCCCTCTCCCCCTCACGTCCCCGTAAACCGGGGCGGGCGCTTCTCGACGAAACTCGCGACGCCTTCCCTGAAATCATTGCCCTTCAGCGCGATCTGCATTTCGCGGTTGGCATCGATGGTGGCTTCGGCAAGCGTCTGGAACGGCACGTCGTAGACCTGACGCTTGATCACCGCGATCGCACTCGGCGAGACGAAATCGGCGAGGTCGCGGGCATAGGCATAGGTTTCCTCCCGCAGCTTCTCCGGCGAAGAGAGCCGGTTGACGAGGCCGATGCGCAGCGCCTCCGCAGCCGATACGCGCCGCGCCGACATCAACAGATCGAGCGCGTTGGCGTGACCGACGATGCGCGGCAGCATCCAGCTGATGCCGTGCTCGGCGATCAGGCCGCGCCGCGCGAAGGCGGTGGTGAACACCGCGCTGTCGGCCGCGAAGCGCAGGTCGCAATACAGCGCGTGGACCAGGCCGATGCCGGCCGTGGCGCCGTTGAGCATCGCGATCACGGGTTTCTTGATGGCGGGGTAGTAGGCGTAGCGCGTCTGCCAGTCGGCGCGACGGTTCATGTCGAATGCAACGCCTTCACCGCGCCGGACCTCATTGGGATCGATCCCCTTCAGCGCTTCCATGTCGGCGCCGGCGCAGAAGCCGCGGCCCGCGCCGGTCAGCACGATGACGCGAACATTGTCGTCATTGGCCGCCGCCTCCATCGCATGGCGCACGTCGCGCTCCATGATCGCGGTCCACGCATTCATGCGGTCGGGGCGGTTCAGCGTGATGGTCGCGATCCTGTCGCTGACCTCATAGAGGATGTGTTGGTAGCTCACGGCGATCTCCCTGTGCTGTGTTTGTCTTGTTGTTCTGAGTTCGCGCGACCATGCGGCGCCGCGCGCAGCCGTTGCGAGACTAGAGCATTTTCGGTTCTGATTGAATCAGAACCGAATCTCTAGATTCTTGTTTGACGCGTTTTCTTCACGCGAACCGGTGTCCACTTCGCTCGAAAACGCTTTAGCACAGAAGCGAAAATGAATAGCCGTGTCGTGTGACGCGCGAAATTCCGCGCGGCGGCTATTCCGCGGCCTGCAGCACGACCGGCCGGGGCACGCGCGCAATCCAGCCGTCGATGAAATGCTTCAGCCAGGCGCGCTCGGCGGCATCGTGCACGGCGCGCTCGGCGAAGTGCAGATGACCCGGCTGCGCGCCCGGCGAATCCATCCGCGCGCAACCGCGCGTGGTCCAGCGATGCATCATCGCGTAGGTCACGTCGGGATGGAATTGCAGGCCGAAGGCGTTGCCGAACTGGAACGCCTGCACCGGGAAATCATCGCCCGCTGCGAGCAGGTCCGCGCCCGTGGGCAATTGAAAGCCCTCGCCATGCCAGTGATAGACCCGCGCCGGCCAGTCCGGGCACAACGCGCGGCCAGCCTCCGTCGGCCGGACCGGGTAATAACCGACCTCGACGCGGCCTTGCGGATGCGGCGCGACCTTGGCGCCGAGTTGCCGCGCCAGCATCTGCGCGCCGAGGCAGATGCCCAGGAACGGACGCTGCTCGCGCAGCGGCACTGAAATCCAGTCGATCTCGCGTCGCACATAGTCGTCGGGATCGTTGGCGCTCATCGGCCCGCCAAAGATCACCGCGCCGGCATGCGCCTCGAGCGTGTCGGGCAGCGCGTCACCGAAGCGCGGGCGACGGATGTCGAGCGGGTAGCCGAGCGCGCGCAGGGCGTTGCCGATCCGGCCGGGGGTCGACGTCTCCTGATGCAGGACCACCAGCACCGGCCGCAGCGACGCCCGGTCTGCCGGCGTGACCGCGGCCGGCCTTCGGCTCGCGAAGGGCACCACGACACGGGTTGGGTCAGACCGGAACGACATTGCCTCTGCTTAAAGTTTCGGCACGTAAGGCACGATCATAGCTAAGTGGTCGTTAACATCGTGTGAGTTTGCGCACACCCGTGCGAAGCAAATCGCGGGCCAGAGGCAGGCTTAGCGGCGCTGGAAGGGGGTCTTACGGGTGAAGCTAGCGCTTGCGGAGCTGAAATCCGCCGACCGCGGTCAGGATGAAGGAGCGCGGAAACAGCCGGAGCAGGAACGGCACCAGCTTGATGAAGGCGCCGGGCAGCACGGCGCGCTTGTTGGCCATCAGGCCGCGATAGGCCTGACGGGCGACCTCGGCAGGCGCAACGTCGAGGATGGCAGAATCAAAGCCGGGGGCAAAGCCGGCGCGGTCCTGGAATTCGGACGGCACGGGACCGGGGCAAACCACGGTGACGCGCACGCCCTTCGGCGCCAATTCGCAGCGCAACGCCTCGGAAAACGACAGCACATAGGCCTTGCTGGCATAGTACACGGCCATGCCAGGGCCCGGCAGGAATCCCGCGATCGAGCCGAGATTGAGGATGCCGCCGCGGTTGCGGATCAGCTGGTCGGCAAAGCGCAGCGTCAGGTCGGTCAGCGCGCGGATATTGACGTTGATGATGTCGAGTTGTTCGGCGCGGTCGCGCTCCACGGCGAGGCCGAACAGGCCGAAGCCGGCATTATTGACCAGATATTCGACCTCGACCCCGGCGTCGGTCAGGGCCTGTGCGATCCTGTCGCCGGCATCGGTCTGCTGCAGATCGCAGGGAATCACGATCGGCGCCGGGCCGCCCTTGGCGCCGAGCTCGTCGGCGAGGGTCTTCAGGCGATCGGCGCGCCGCGCCACCAGCGCCACGCGGTGACCATTCGATGCAAACACGCGCGCCAGTTCGGTGCCTATGCCCGCCGATGCCCCGGTTATCAGCGTCACACGCTCAGTCACGTTTCAAACTCTTACTGCAAATTCTAGTGAGGTCCCCAGCGGGGCGACGAGAGCATAGGGATGCGGTGTGACGCAAGCCGCGTATGGGCTTGTGGATAGCGGCGGGGCCGCTGGTTTCGTGACGAAACGACCGATTTTCAGTCGGATCGCCCACAATCGCGGCGGACATTAAAATTTCGTCATCCGCAACGCCGGCAGGGGGGCGTCCGCCTGCGCAGGCAGCCGTGTCAGATTGCCGCGTCTGCCGTGCCCCAGGGGCCCTTTGGCAGCTCCGCCTGCTTCTCGGCCACCCGGTGCTTGAGGTCGATGCGGTCGCGCGAGGAAATGCCGAGCAGATCGGCAGCACGCCAGACCACATTGTCCTCGAACTCGCTCACCTGGCCGTCGGCATAGACCAGCTCCCACATCATCTCGACGATGCGCAGCCGTCCCTCCTCATTCACCGAGCGCATGATCACACTGGTAAAGTGATAGAGATCCACGGCCTCACCTTCGACGCGCATGGCGGAGGCGATCAACTTGTCGGCGGTGCCGGGATCGAGCTGAAAGCGGCTCTCGATCAGGCTGTGCAGCTTGCGCGTCTCGGCCGGCGTCGGCTCACCATCCAGCGAGACGACATGCACCAATAGCGCCGTCGCCGCCAGGCGGTAGTCGCCGTCATCGAAGGCGCGGTCAGCCTGGGCATCGGGGGAGACGATATCGGCAATGAATTGGCGGAGTCCGTCGAGCATCGCTCTCTCTGGGATGAAGCCTGGAAGCTTTGATTGAGCATCCGTCCGGAAAACTGCCGGACCATGCGCTGTTGAAATCTATATGGCGTGGAAGCAGAACCGGCGCAATCCGCGCGGGTTCCCGCTGCGGCATTACGTTTCAGCAAGCATTACGTGTCGGCAATGTGACTACGGTATCTCGTACACCACGAGCTTGTCGGCAATGCCGCGCAGCGCCGCTTCCTTCTGGATCGGCTTGATCGCCGCGCGATCGAGGATGCCCGCGACCTCCGCTGCTTCCATCACCGGCTGGGTCAAATGGATTTCCTGTGACGTCGACAGGCTCTGCACCCGCGCGGCGATATTCACGGTCTGGCCGAAATAATCCTGCCGCTCGTTCAGCGTCACCGCGAGGCACGGCCCCTCATGGATGCCGATCTTGACGATCAGATCTTCCTTGCCGCGCTCGGTGTTGAGCTGCTTCATCGCGGCCCGCATCCGCAGGCCCGCCGACAATGCATGCTCGGGCCGGATGAAGGTCGCCATCACGGCATCGCCGATGGTCTTCACGACTGCGCCGTGTTCGGAGGCGATGATCTCGAGCAGCGCGTGGAAATGCGCGCGCACCAGGTCGAACGCGGCGAGATCGCCGACCCGCTCATAGAGCGCGGTCGATCCTTTGAGATCGGTGAACAGGAAGGTCAGCGCGGTGATCTTCAGCCGCTGGTCGACGGTGAGGTTGTCGGCCTTGAACACGTCGCGGAAGGTCTGGTTCGACAGCATCCGCTTCGCAGTGAGGATCGGCTTGCGCTTTCCGAGCAATTTGTGCAGCGGATCGCCCGCGATCCATACCGAAGGCAATACGCGAACGTCGGCATGATTCTCCAGCGAGAGCCGCAGCGGCCCCGGCCGCATCGTCGAGGTGCCGGTCGGCGCATGAGACTTGTTGAACGCGATCGAGAACTGCTGACGCTCGGTGGTCGGCTCGCCCTCGATGGCAAAGAAATGCGCCGAATGCGTCACCGGCTCGAACACGATGACGAACTGATTGGGCAGATTGAGCGACAGGATCGCCTTCTCGCCGGGCGGCAGCTCGAGCCCCTCCAGTGTCACCTCGTTGATCAGGGTCGACACCGCGCTCTCGTCGAACTCGATCCCGGAACTCCAGAACATCTGGCGGAAGTATTCCCAGATCGGCAGCGTGTTGGGATCGTGCGCGGCGATGTGGCGGACCCGCGGGCTGACGGTGAAGGCAACCTCGACCAGCTCGTCGACGGAGGCCTCGTAGCCGGCCGCGCACAGCGCGCAATTATAGTCGTCATGGCGCAGCGACTTCAGCGTGGTGTGGGCGTCGAGCACTCCGCCACAGCCCGGACACAGCACGTTCCAGCTCATGTCGAACAGCCCGAGCCGCGAAGCATGCAGGAAGCCGGAGATCACCTTCTCCTCTTCCAGCCCGGTGCGGCGCGAGAAATCCAGGGCGTTGATGCGATTGAGCTCGCGATCATGGCCGTCCGCGATCAGCTGCTGCATGGCATCGACGACGGCCGGATCGGTCGTCTGCCTGAGGACTGCGAAGTGGGCTTGCGTATCGCTCATGGTGAGCCCCTAGAGAGCATGATCCGGAAAAGTGTGTAGCGGTTTTCCGCAAAGATCATGCTCAAAACAAAGAGATAGAGCGGGATGACGATTCGACGAAGAGTCATCCCGCTCAAGATGAGCATTGGGACACCGTCGCGCAAGGTCAGCGCGGTCTGATCGTGAACACCGGCGAGCGGTTCGGCTGTGTCGTCACCACGCCGATCGGAAGCACCGGATCCTTGTCCGCCAGCGCGACGCGAAACGTACCGATCATCCGCGCAAGCGCAAGCGTCGCCTCGACCAGCGCGAAATGCGCGCCGATACAGACCCGCGCGCCGACCCCGAACGGCAGATAGGCGAAGCGATCGGGCGGCGTTTCCGCCATGAAACGCTGTGGCACGAACGCGTTAGGATCGCGCCACAACTTTTCATGCCGGTGCAACAGCCACGGCGCGATCAGGATTACGTCATGCTTTCTGACCGGACGGCCCGCGATGGTGTCGGGACCACCAGCCGCACGCGCGATCAGGAACGCCGGCGGATAGAGCCGCATGGTTTCGTCGATCACCGCGCGGGTGAATTTCAGCCGCTCGATGTCGAGCGCGCCAGACGTCGTCACGCTCCTGACTTCTGCTGCCAATTGTTCCTGGGTCTCGGGATCGAGCGCCAGCAGATAGAGCGCCCAGAACAGCGCGGTCGCGGTCGTCTCATGGCCGGCCAGGATCATCGTCGCGACCTGGTCGCCGAGCTGGGCGTCGGTGAAAGCCTCGCCGGTTTCAGGATCGCGCGCGGCACCCATCAGGTCGAACAGGTCGCGAGCCGGCGCGTTGTCATCCTTGCCGGTGGCGCGGCGCTCGGCCATCAGCTGGCCGACAAACGCGGTCCAGCGCTTGCGGAAGCGGGCGCGCCGGAAATCCTGCAGGGTCGGCCAGCTCAAGGGCAGCACCAGGTCGAGCATATGCGGCCGCGCCAGCGTGTCGCCATACTCCATCACGAAGTCGCGCAGCGCGGCGCCGTGGCGATCCATGCCGAACGAGAACATGGTGCGGCCCGCAATCTCCAGCGTCATGCGCTGCATCACCTCGCGCAGATCCACCGGGCCGCCGCTCGCGGCCTTCAGCTTGCCGATGGTCTCGTCGACCGCCGCGATCATGGAAGGCACCAGCGTCGTGACCGCGCGCGGCGTGAACGCCGGCGCCAGGGTGCGGCGCTGATGCTTCCACGCGCGGCCCTCGGCAATCAGCAGTCCCTCGCCCAGCATCGGACGCAGCACGCGGATGCCGGCCGGCGTGCGGGTGTAGTTCTCGTAATTGTCGACCAGCACATGGCGGATCGCGTCCGGCGTGTTGAGGATGAAGCTCGAGCGGCCGAGAAAGCGGCCCTGGACAATGTCGTCCTCATAGGCGCGCTGGCCCCAGGTCTCGATCGGCGAGTTGCGCATCACCCGCATCCGCTCGAACGCACCCATGTCGTCGGGCGCGCGCGGCGGCGCCGGCGGGACCAGGGGACGCCGCGTGACCGTGATGTCGCAGACTTCGGCTATGCTCATGGTCCTCGCTTCCTGCCTCACGCAATGGCCGATCCGGCTATGCGATCCCGGCGCCATGAAGGCGCGCGGACCCTCTACCAGACCTAGTAAGTCAGCTCGGCGACTGCAATCCGATTCTCCGACGCCGGCCAGGCCCGCATCACAATGCGTTCCTGATTGAAGGCGGCAACCACCGGACGGCCGACATCGGCTGCGGCGAGCCGCAACGTCGTCACCGCATCGGTCGGCACGCCGGATTTGACGTCGGCCGGTTCCTTGCCGTCGAACAGCACGATATCGCGTGGCAGGCCGAAATAGCCGCGCGGCCGCGACATCAGCACGATGGCGCCCGCGCCGGCATCGGCAGGCAGCAGCGGTCGTGCCGCGCGCAAATGCACGATCTCGGACGAGCGCGGAAATGGCGAGCGATAGATATGCGTCGTCACGGCATCAGGCGAGGTCAGCACGAATTCGAGCGGCCAGGACGGATCGACCTGCGCCGGACCCCAGCGGCCGTCGGCGCCGGTCTGCGAGCTGTGCAGCGGGCCGCCGACGCGCTCGCCGGTTTCCGCCGACACATGATAGATGTCGACCGTGGCACCCGGCACCGGCCGGTTGGTCGGCACGCCGCCGGGCGTGCCCGTGACAAGGCCGCTCAGCCTCACCACCGTCTCCGGCACGATCTCGATCCGCGACGGCTCGTGCCCCGCGATGAACTTGTAGATCTCGCGAAAGGCGCGCGGATGATACGCGGTCTCGCGATGGTCCACGGCGCCGAGCACCAGGTTGGTCGCGCCTTTCAACGCCGGACCTTCGGACGTGACGTTGGTCGGCGTGCCCGGCTTGCCGATGAAGCGGCCGTCGGCTTGCGCATATTTGTCGAGGCCATCGCTGCGCAAGGTCAGGAATGCGGTGCCAGCAGTCACTTCGCTGTCGCCATCGTTCAGCCCGCGCAGGAACGGACCACGCCCGTTGAACTCGTTCCCGAGCCCGTCGTCCGAGGCATACACACCATGATTGGGCGTGCCGCACAGCACCGCGTGGCTGATGTCGCCGCCACCACCGTTCTTGACGTAGTTGCGGATCGCATTGCCGCCGCGCGAATTTCCGACCAGCGCGATGCGCGCGGCGCCGCTCTTTTGCTTCAGCTCCCTGACCGCCTCGGCGAGCTCGCGGCGCTGATCCTCGGTCGAGGAGCGGTTGGCTTGCTCGACCTTGTCGTCCGTGCGCGCCAAGGGATCGGTGAAATTGATCGCGGCCATGCGCTCGCGCGGCACGCCGTTGGATTCCATCCGCCAGAGCGTCGTCAACCAGAGCGCCGCGTGATCGCCATTGCCATGCACGAACAGGATCGGCGGGATGTCGCCGGCGGGCGCCGACTGGGCCAGGGCCGACCGAACCAAGGCCGCCTGAGCCAGGCCCGGGACGGCAAGACGGCCGGACAGCAGGGACAGCGCGCCGGCCCCTTGCAAAATTGTTCGCCGCGACAGCGCCATCGGTCCCCTTCCCCTAAGCCTTCCTCAGGTCTTTCAGTGCTTTAGCTGTGTCCTGCAGCCCGTAAGGATACCGTAAACGCTGGACAGGACACGCGTTTCGCGGGCATCAGTTGATTACAGCCGGAATCATTCAACAAGCCATAGCAGGCCAACCGGAACCGGATATGACCGCACCGCCTGATCGACCCGACAGTATCACTGCACCGTTGCGGCATTCAATCTTCAGGCGGATCTGGCTCGCCAGCCTGCTCTCCAATCTCGGCATCCTGATCCAGGGCGTCGGCGCCGCCTGGGCGATGACCCAGATGACCGCGGAGGCCGACAAGGTCGCGCTGGTGCAGACCGCGCTGATGCTGCCTGTGATGCTGATCGCGATGCCGGCCGGCGCCATCGCCGACATGCATGACCGCCGCATCGTCGCACTGGTGTCGCTGGCGATCGCACTCTCCGGCGCCACCACGCTGACGGTGCTGGCCTGGCTCAATCTGGTGACGCCGAACATCCTGCTTGCGCTGTGCTTCGTCGTCGGCAGTGGCATGGCGCTGTTCGGCCCGGCCTGGCAATCCTCGGTCAGCGAGCAAGTGCCGTCGGAGACGCTGCCCGCCGCGGTCGCGCTGAACGGCATCAGCTACAACATCGCGCGCAGCTTCGGCCCGGCGATCGGCGGCATCGTGGTCGCCTCCGCAGGCGCCGTGGCGGCATTCGCCGCCAATGCGGTGCTGTATCTGCCGCTGCTCGCCGTGCTGTTCCTGTGGAATCGCGTCAGCGAGCCGTCGCGGCTGCCGCGCGAACGGCTGAACCGCGCCATTGTTTCCGGCGTGCGCTACATCACCAATTCGCCGTCGATCAAGATCGTGCTGACCCGCACCATGGTGACCGGCCTCATCGGCGGCTCGGTCTCGGCCCTGATGCCGCTGGTGGCGCGCGACCTGCTGCATGGTGGCGCGCAGACCTACGGCATCATGCTCGGCGCCTTCGGCATGGGCGCAGTGATCGGCGCGCTCAACATCAGCGAGATCCGCAGCCGGCTCAGCGGCGAAGCCGCGGTGCGCACCTGCGCGCTGCTGTTGGGCGTCGCGATCGCGATCGTCGCCGTGAGCAACCAACCGGTGCTCACCGCCGCCGCGCTGGTGGTTGCCGGCGCGGTGTGGATGCTTGCGATCGCGCTGTTCAATATCGGCGTGCAGCTGTCGGCGCCGCGCTGGGTCGCGGGCCGTTCGCTTGCAGCTTTCCAGGCCTCGATCGCCGGCGGCATTGCGATCGGAAGCTGGTGCTGGGGCCGCATCACGGACCTCGGCGGCGTCGAGATGGCGCTGTTGATCTCCGCCGGGCTGATGCTGCTGTCGCCGGTGCTCGGCATCTGGCTCAGGATGCCGCCGGTCGGCGCGCGCAACGAGGACGCGGCCGATACCCTGGCCGATCCCGAGGTGCGGCTGCAACTGACCGGGCGCAGCGGCCCGCTGGTGGTCGAGATCGAATACCGGGTGGCGCAGGACAATGCCCGCGCCTTCCACAATGTGATGCAGGACGTGCAGCTCAGCCGCCAGCGCAACGGCGCCTATGGCTGGTCGATCGCGCGCGATATCGCCGATCCCGAATTGTGGACCGAGCGCTATCATTGCCCGACCTGGCTCGACTTCCTGCGCCAGCGCAACCGCGCCACCCAGATCGAGCGCGAGCTGCATCAGAAGGCGGCCGGCTTCCACATCGGCGCGGAGCCGATCCGGGTGCGCCGGATGCTGGAGCGTCCGTTCGGCTCGGTGCGCTGGAAGGACGAGACCCCGGACCGCGCCGCCAAGGAAGTGATCCCGGTGGTCGCGACCGCGGCGGGCAGCAGCACGTAGTTTCTCAATCGTCGTTCCGGGACACGCGAAGCGCGAGCCCGGAATGACGACGATCGGAGCTACTGCCCGTTGTCGATGAGCGTCTGCAGGCAGGCCTTGCTGAGGCGGCTGCGGTGCTCCTTCAGGCAGGCCAGCACGACCTGATCGCCCTCGCTGAGATGGGCGCGGCAGAACCGCGAGGCGTCGCGCGAGCAGGCATCACGCCCCTGCTGCTGCGCGGAGGCGGCCGACGCCAACAGAACCAGTGGAACGACGGCAAACAGAAATCGGGTCATCTCTCAAAGCCTCTAAGGAATGCAACGCCGGTTCTATAGCGTTTCAGGGTCGCGAAGAAGCTTGAAACCGAGGGCGAATCGGCAGGTTCCGCCCGGAGATGACCATCCGGAGACGGCCTGCGTCTCGTCGCCGCAGGTTTGCCCCCATCAGATGCCGCGCAAGATCACTCCGCGGCGGCCCTGCGCTGGGCGGCGAGATCGCGATCCAGCACGACGCGGCAGCCGCTGCTCAGCTGGGAGCGATTCTTGACCATGCAGGCGGTGATCCTGGGGATGTTCGGGATCTCCGCGCTGCACAGGCGGAACGCGTCGCCCGAGCACATCTGCTGTGCCTCGGCGCTGAACGCAAAGCTCGCAGTCGGCGACAGCACGGAAACGGTGGCCGCAAAAGCCAACGCGACGCTGCGAACTGCACGCCCTAGAACCTGACTTTTGAAGACGGTGGTCATGATCGGCTCCCATCGGCGCCGCAAATGGCGGGGCCCGTTGTTCGATCATCCGATCCTGAACGGCAGCGCGTCTGAAGACTGTGACGGTCATCACGCATGGGTAAGACCCGCTTTTTGTTGTCCTTCCGGCGCCTTGTTGGGATCGCGTTAAGACCTTGTTGGCATTAATCGCTCGTTGCGGCTGTGGCGTATCCCGAGTTCCAAGAGAGTGTTAGCGATGCGTAGTGCGTTGGGCCTGATGCTGGCCAGTGTTGTAGCGGCGATCGTGATCGCCGGCGTGTGGTTCTGGACCTCCTCCCCGCGTGCCGACGCGGCTCCTCCGCAGACAACTGCCGCAGCCAAGGCCGATCCGCTCCCTGCGGCAGCGGCAAAGCAGGCTGCCAAGGACGATGTCGAGACGACCGCCGCGCTGTCGACGCGCGCCGATGCCACCCAGGCGGCAGCCCCGGCCGCTGCCCCCGCCCCGGCGCCGGCCCCGGTTGCCGCCGCACCCAGATGCGCCAATCCCGATGCGCTCGGCATCAGCCGCACCGTCGTGGTCGACACCACAGGCGGCCCGGGCTTCGGCTTCCTGCAGTACAAGCAGTATGACTTCCTGACCGACCATGAGGTCGTGCTGACCTTCGACGACGGTCCGTGGCCGACCACGCCCGCCGTGCTGAAGGCGCTGGCGGACGAGTGCACCAAGGCGGTGTTCTTCCCGATCGGTCTGCACACCACCTATCACCCGGACATCCTCCGCCAGGTCGCCGCCGCCGGCCACACCATCGGTGCCCACACCTGGTCGCACGCGCATCTGGCGAGCAAGAAGCTCACCGAGCAGCAGGCCAAGGACGAGATCGAGAAGGGTTTCAGCGCGGTGAAGCTGGCGCTGGGTGCGAACCCCGCTCCGTTCTTCCGCTTCCCAGCGCTGGCGCACACCCCGGCGACAACAGCCTATCTCGGCACCCGCAACATCGCGATGTTCTCGGTCGACGTCGACTCCAACGACTTCAAATCGAAGAGCTCGGACGAAGTCATCAACAACGTGATGACCAAGCTCGACAAGGAGCACAAGGGCATCATCCTGATGCACGATTTGCAGAAGCACACCGCCCAGGCATTGCCGACGCTGCTGCGCAAACTGAAGGCGGGCGGCTACAAGGTGGTCTGGATGAAGGCCAAGACCCAGATCGAAACGCTGCCGGAATACGACGCGATGATGGCGAAGACCGAGAAGCCGATCGCAACGGGCCGGCCAATCGGCAACGTCGTGCAGACGATCGCCGAGTAACGCAGCCCGCACATTGAATACGCCCAACGCAAAGCGCCCCCGGATCCGATCCGGGGGCGCTTTCGCTTTCTGATCGCAACCGCCTTCTGCTGGTCCGACACGACCGGGCGACCTTGAACGCCAATGCGCCTTCGAGAGTGGCGCCATCGCGCCCGCTGGCTGCGGCTGCCACCAAAATATCGAAAACAACCCCATGCAAAGTAGCTGGCGGGCGGGCCATTTTGCTTGAAGGCGCGCCCTCGCGCGCTTGCCCAGGCATGACGAAACTGAACTCGTGGCTACCAGTAAATCCCGTGGCGATGCAGCTCGCCGATGATGCGGCTCTCGCTCCAGCGCCGCGCGTGGCGGCGATGGCTCGACCTGTGCGAAGTCATCCGCTGCTCGCCGGCCAGCCTGGCGTCGGGCGCCGCCTGCGGCTGGACGTTGGCCTGTTGCACTGGCGCCTGCTGCACGGTGGGCTGGGCGGGCGGCTGCGGAGCCGGTGCTGCCGCCGCAACGGGTGCTGCGCGTTCGACATATTTCGGCGCTTCCGGCGGCTTCGGGGGCGGCTCGACGGCGGGCGCTGCCGGCGCAGCAGGAGCCCTGTCCGCCGTAGTGACCGAATTCGACACGGCTGCCGGCAAGGACTGTCCAGCGCCCAACGACAGGCTTCGTTCGCCGGCCTGCGCGCAAGCGGAAGCCAAAACCATCGCCGTGATCAGGATGAGTTTGCGCATTGTTGTTCTCCCGTTGGTGGCCGGAAAACTAGCCAAGTCGTACCAACGACTGTGTGAGCTGCTTCACGCAGCCATCGCGTGCCGCATTCATCTCCCTGTGATCGCCCGCCGCAACAACGCCACCACCTCGGCGACGTCCTGCTCCGCGATATTGGTGAAGCTCATCAGCAAGCCTTCGCCCGCATGATGCGCGAGGGACCGTTCGGATAGCGCCACCGGCGCGAGGCCATGTTGCCGCGCCCGATCGGCCAGCCGGACATCCGGCCCATGGTTCGGAAAGCGCGCCAGGATATGCAGGCCGCCGGGCTGCAGCGAAATGCACACGTCGGCGCCGAACTGTCGCTCCAGCTCATCGACGAGCGCCTTGCGCCGCGCGCGATAGTGCGTCCGCATCCGCCGCAGGTGCCGCGCGAAATAGCCCTCCGACAAGAAGGAAGCCGCGACCGACTGTTCGAACGCCGCCGCTCCGCGATGAAGCATCTGGCAGGTGCGTTCCGCCGTTGCGACGAACGCGGCCGGCAGCACCAGATATCCGAGCCGCAGGCTCGGATACAGCGTCTTGCTGAAGCTGCCGGCATAAAACACGCGATCCGCTGTATCGATGGTCTTCAGTGCCGCAGGCTTGCGGCCGCTATAGTAGAACTCGCAATCGTAATCATCCTCCAGCACCCATGCATCGCAGTCGGCGGCCCAGGCCAGCAGCGCCGCGCGACGCCGGGGCGACAACGGCATGCCGAGTGGAAACTGGTGGGTCAGCGTCACCACCGCGAGCCGTGCATCCGGACGGCTCGCGCGCGCGTCATCCACGCGAAGCCCCTCATCATCGACCGGAATCGGAACGATGCGCATCGAAAGGCGCGCGAACGCCTGCTGTGCGAAGACGTAACCGGGGTCCTCCAGCCAGACCTGATCATCGGGCTTGAGCAGCAGGCTCGCGACCAGGCTCAGGGCGCCCTGATAGCCTGACGTGACGACGACCTGATCCGGCCGGCAGACAATGCCGCGGGCAACAGCGAGATAGGCCGCGATCGCCTCGCGCAGCGCGGGCACGCCCATCGGATAGGCGTGGAAAAGCCGCGCCGCGGACAGCTTGCGCGCTTCCCGCGCGGCGAGCCGGGCCCAGACCTTGCGCGGAAACAGATCGAGGGCGGGCACGCCAAGCCGGAGCGGCGGCGGCATCTCGGTCGGTGCCGGACCACTTGTCGATGTCGGTGGCGCGAGCGGCTCGGCCGGCATCGCGCCGGAGCGCAGCTCGGGCGCGACGATGGTGCCGCGCTGGCCGCGTGCGACGAGATATCCTTCGCTCGTCAGTCGCGCGTATGTGATGTCGATGGTGCCGCGCGCGATGCCGAGCTGCGCCGCAAGGCTGCGCGTCGACGGCACGCGTTCTCCCGACTGGATCCGCCCCTCGACGATGGCCGCGCGAATGCGATCATAGAGCTGCTGCTGGATCGACGTACTCGAACCCTTCTCGATCTCCATGGCGTCCAAGTGCCAGCCCTCTGATGGCCCAATCGGATAGATGAAAAATGGCTCTGTCTGCCGGGCGGCGGCGGGATTAGTTCAGGCATATCGGCACCGATCCTGGCGCAGCGACATTGCCCGAGCGTGCCGGCGGCCGCAGCACACAGCTGCGTGTACTTATGGGAGCACGGTCAACTGTTCGCTTTGGCGCGCTGTTCCACGGACTGACCGCCGGGGTCTTTGCCGTCCTCAACTCGAGCTTCCGGAGATATCGGTGAGTGCAATCGAACAGAGCAGCATACGGCGCGGCAACGATCGCCTCGCGATAGCAGTCGCGGACAAGCTGCGCAGGCTGGCGCCGGCGGCCGGCGCGATCGCCTATCCGTTCCTGCTCGATGGATTTCATCTCGCGGTCTCGCCCGCTGACGATCCGATATCGTTTTGGCGGCTGGCGCTGGCGGCACTCCTTCTGCTGGCTGCAACGGCCGCGCCCTTGCTGGGTCTGGCCTGCGCCTATTGGATGACCAAGCCAGCGCCTTCGTCGTTCGAGCTGCGCGCCCGGCGGCTCGCCTATCTCAGCATCGGTACGCCGCCCCTGTTCGTGTTGACCGGCGTAGGTCTTGGATTGCTGCATATCCATGTCAGCGACGAGCTCGTCTGGGTCGCGGGTTGGCTCGCCGCGTGTCTCTATGCGCTGCTCGCCGGCGAGCAAGAGCGGCCGGCAACATCAGCCGCGATGGTTCCGTCCATTGCCAGATGGCGTGTCACGCATGGCATCGCCGCGGCGGTCATCCTTCTCTATGTCGCGTTTCACCTCACCAATCATCTGCTCGGCCTGCTCGGACCCGAGGTTCATGCCGCCGTGATGAAGATGGGCCGTACGGTCTATCGATCGTCCGTGGTCGAGCCGGCGCTTGTCGCTTTGATGCTGTTCCAGGTCGCCGTCGGGGTACGGCTTGCCTGGCGCTGGAGCTCACTGCCGGCCGACGCATTCCGCGTGTTTCAGATCGGCTCCGGCGTCTACCTCGCGGCGTTCATCGTCACCCATCTGAATTCCGCGTTCGTCTCGGCGCGGGCCGTGCACCACATCGACACCAATTGGGACTGGGCGTCGGGCGCACCGACCGGCCTGATCCACGACGCCTGGAGTATCCGCCTGGTGCCGCACTACGCACTCGGCGTCTTCTTCGTCCTCGCGCATCTCGCTTCAGGATTGCGCGGCATTCTGATCGCACACGGCATGGCGACGGCGGTCGCCAACCGGATCTGGGCAACCGGGCTCGGAGCCGGCGCGCTGATCGCAATTGCGATCATGAGCGGACTGTGTGGCGCGCGGATCTAGAGCGTTTTCGAGCGAAGCCTGTCCCGCACTTGATGCGGGATGGCCACCGGTTCGCGTGAAGAAAACGCATCAAAGCAAAATCTGGAGCTTCGGTTCTGATTCAATCAGAACCGAACAAATGCTCTAGGCGGCGCAAATCGTTCGATAGGCGGCCAGTTGGAGCGCGACGACGCGCTGCGCGGAATGACACTTCTCAAACCACAGACGCGCGGCATCGCCGCAGCCGTTGCCGTCCAGCGGATCAGCAAGAACCTCGAGAATCCGGGCCGCGCACGACTCGACACTGTCGGCGGCCAGGCAGGGCGGCGCCGCTCCGAAGAACTCCGCTGATTGGGTTTCATCTAGATTGGTTATCACTCGGCGTCCGAGCGCCATTGCCTCAAAGGTAACGCCGCCGATCGCCGGTATCCTGAACTGATCGACGACGACGTCGCTCGAGCAGTACAGCTGTCGAAGCTCCGCCTTGTTCAACGACGGTATCCACGAAACCATATCTTCGATTCGAAGCTCCTGAATCAGTTCCTTGCTTCGGTGAACGTCAACACCCCACTCGACCAGGATGATGCGAAAATCGCGGTCCGTCTGCGCAACCTGCGCGGCCGCCCTCAAGAAAAGGTCATTGCCCTTCTGCATCGAAACAGGTGCAGCGCGCCAGTGATGGCGCGACGGGCTAAAGAATGTGGTGACCTTGAAGTCTCGCTTCGGAAGCTTGAGGCCCGCTCGAAACCTTGAAATCTTTTCATCATCGAAGGCATGCGGAAGATAAACCGTCCGCTCCCTCTTCAATTTCAGCCGTGCCACAGACGGCAGCACGTCCGAGTTGGTCACGAAGGAGAAAGCCGCATTCTTGTACGACGCCGAACAAAGAATGCCGTTATAGGTTTTCTCAAAAGGCAGTTCCCGCAACGTGCCGTGCTCGTAACATGTGTAATTCTTGAGTCCGTTGATGAAGGGAATGAACCCGTCGATCGAATAACCCTGAATGATGTCATAGTGCTCCAATACGTCAGCGAATTCATTGGCAATGGTGGATGCGAAGGCTTCGACCAAGACCAGGGCTTCTGCCGGATAATCCGTGAACTGTCGCAGCAGGTCACCAAGAAGTGCCGCACGCTGCGTAGCGTTTCGATCCTCTCCCTTGCCGTATTTTTCGAAATAGCGAAACTCCGGGCGGTCGACGATGTCCGGGTGGGTCACCACGGGAATGACTGATGAACCGACGTCAGCGGCCGCGCCGTTGCTTGTGGTCGGCGTCACGGTGTCAAGATTTGGGATCGTGAACACATCGCTTTCGCTTGCAACCGGCGTCGCGGTGACAGGATTTGGGATCGTGAAGACATCAGCAGGAAACTCGAAGCCAAAGCGCGGCAAGCCGCGGCTGCGTCTCTGACTTCGCCAAATTGCGACCGCCAAATTTGGCCTGGCGACAACGCCGGCTTCCGCCTCACGCCGCAAATGAGCAAACACATATTTCGTCAGCAGGGAGCGATAGATCGACGTAAGGCGGCCAGGTCCTTCGGGAGTTGGTGACCGCGAATCGCGAGACGTCCGATCTTCATCGCTTTCGCCTGCAGCCGGCGTCGCGATGTCAGGATTTGGGATCGTGAAGACATCAGCAGGAAACTCGAAGCCAAAACGCGGCAAGCCGCGGCTGCGTCTCTGACTTCGCCAGATCGCGACCGCCAAATTTGGCCTGGCGACAACGCCGGTTTCCGCCTCACGCTGCAAGTGAGCAAACACATACTTCGTTAGCAGGGAGCGATAGGTTGATACGAGCCGGCTTGGCCCTTTGGGAGTTGATGACCGCAAGTCGCGGAACGTCCGGTCTTCATTGCCTTCGCCTGCAGCCGGCGTCGCGATGTCAGGATTTGGGATCGTGAAAACATCAGCAGGAAACTCGAAGCCAAAACGCGGCAAGCCGCGGCTGCGTCGCTGACTTCGCCAAATTGCGACCGCCAGACTCGCCCCGTCGGCGACGCCGGTTTCCGCCTCACGCCGCAAATGAACAAACACGTGCTTCGCCAGCAAGGCGCGATAGGTTGATACGAGGCGGCTTGGTACTTCGGGATTTGGATATTCGTTGGCGAGAGATCGGCTTTGCTCCGGCTGCGGATCTGGCGAGGCCGACTTTGATGAGGCCCGCGAAATCGGAGAGAGTGCAGACTCAGGCTCTATGGTCGCCCCTGGCAGGACGATGGTCGGCTGATCGGGCGGCGGCGCGATTTTGGATGCCCTGCTTGCCTGGAAATCCTGAAACTCGCGCGCAATTGAAATTGTGTCTGCCAGATGCTCCGGCATCGGTGGACGGACCCGGCTCTCTGCGGCAGCTATGCCATCAAGCATCTCCCAATATCTTGCCTGCAGCAGCGTCCAGAAAAATGCTGCGGCTGCGCTGTCACCGGCGTTTTTCGCACGAAGGTACGAGAGGCAATCGAGAACGGGGCCTTGCACAAACCAATCCGGTCGCCGCCAACCGCCCAACTCGGTGGCCCACCAATCCGGGAACATGTTGTCGACGTTGCCGTCGAAGCTTGCGGCCTCCCATTCCGGGCAACCCATGACGTGATAGTAGTTATAGCAAATGACATCCGCTTCGATTCCAAAGCGCCGCTGGATCAAAGCATTGTTGTAGGCGTTGTTCGCGATATTGCCGATATGCAGGACGCGCAGCGGGCGATTGTGGGCGCGTTGGAACTCCCTCAGGAAAGCAAGCTGTAGTTGAAAGTCGCTATCACGATCCTTCTGCACCAACGTCATTCCCCGGCAATCGTAGTTCAGGTATTAAACTTCCGCGCGAAAATGCACAATCAACGAACACCGATTCCGCAGCGTTTATTCTGCTCCATGTCGCGCATCATCTCACCAATCATTTGGTCGGCTTGCGCAATGGGTGCGGTTCGCCATGCGCTGGAGCTATCGGCGGATGTGTTCCGGGTGTTGCAGATCGGCTCGGGCGTTTACGTCGCCAGGTACATCGTCACCCATCTGAATACCGCGTTCATCTCGACGCGAGCCGCGCGTTCGGTGTTTTTTTCGTGTTTTCGCATCTCACGCCGGGGTTGTGCGGCGTCCTGACGCGCCCCGGGGCCACCACAGTCGCCAATCGGATCCGGGCAACCGGGCTCGCAGCAGGCGGAACTGGCCGCGATTGCGATCATGAGCAGATTGTGCGGTGCGAGAATCCCGGCGAACAAAGCTCCGCTGCACATCGAGGCGGGAGATGTTCCTGAGGGGTGGTGCCGCAAGAGGGACTCGAACCCCCGACCCCGTCATTACGAATGACGTGCTCTACCAACTGAGCTATTGCGGCGAACCGTTCGGCAACGGCCTGACAGCGCGCGCCACCTGATATCGGGCATGACCCCGATTGGCAAGGAAAACGCAGCTATTGAACCGGACACCGGTTATCTAACCGCCAATTAGCTTCCCAAACGTGACAGAAATCCGCGCCAACCGCCGATCTGGGCCTTGGGCGGGCCGATTTGTTCCGCAAATTCGTCCACGGCACCGTCCTCGTCGACCCCGGGGTCGTCGGGGGCCCGGACGATCGGGATGACGGCCGGAATGGGCGCAGGCGCCGCCTTCGGCAGGTCGGTCCGGGAACGGAACAGGGGGGCGGGCGCCGGGGGAACCGATTCGGCGGCCGGCGGCGGAGCCGGCTCCGATGCGGGCGGGTCGGCCTGAACTGGGGCCGGGTCGGCCTCGATGGCTGCCGGCAGGGGGGCATTATCCTGCACGGGCGGTGTGGCCGGCTCCAAGGACTTCGTCTCGACCGGCTTTACCTCGACCGGCTCGGCCGGCTTGCCGTCCGCCGGCTCGCTGGCCACGTCCTTGGGGGGCTCGACCCGGCGCGGCGCCAGCATCGCCTCCTCGAACGGCGAGGGCTCGATCGCATTGCCCTTGTCGGACGGCAGCGCCGCCACCGGCGTCTGCCACTGGAAGGCATCGAGACGGCCGGTGACCGGCGAGACCGGACGCCAGCGGTCGGAGACATAGCCGTCCGCGGTCCACACCGGATCGTGCAGCGCGCGCACCGCACGCAAGGTCCAGGCCCGCGCCCGGCCGCTGTCGCCATGCTCGGTGCGCTCGATCTCCGCCATCAACAGCGCGACGCGCTGCGTCGGCGCCGCCGTGAACGGCTCCAGCGCCGCACGCGCTTTGGCGAACTCGGTCGCATCGATCGCGGCGCGCGCGATCGCCAGCGCGCCTTCGATATGGCCCGGCGTTTTCGCTGCCAGCGTCTCGACCCGCACCAGGCGCTGGCGCGCGGCATCACCGAGCCGCACATGCGAATAGGCGTCGGCGAGATCGGGATGCGGCTGCGCCAGCCACGCGGCCTCGACGATCCGCATCGCACGGCGCACCTGATGCGCCTCGCTCTCGAATTTGGCGGCAAGCACCGCGGCCGGGATCAGCGTCGGCGCCAGCTTGAGCGCCTCCATCGCGCTCGCGCGCGACAGGTCGCGATCGACGGTCTCGAACTCCAGCGCACGGGCCGTGAGCAGCACGCCGCGTTGCCGCCGATAGGTCGCCTTGTCGATCAACCCGGCGGCCTGGTTATTGTCGATGATCGACAGCGCACCGGCCCAATCGCCCTTGGCGCAGCAGAAGCCGAGCACCGCATGCGAGGCCCAAGACGAGGACGGCGACATTTTCAGCGCTTCTTCGGCAATCATCACGGCCGCAACCGGATCGTCGGCGCGCTGCGCCTCGATGAACAGGCCGCGCAAACCGAGCAGCCGCGTGTCCGCCCGCTCGGCCATGGCGCGGAAGGCGCGCTGCGCGCCGTCGCGATCGCCGTCGAGCTGCGCCGATTGCGCGTGCAGCAACAGCGCCAGCGGATCGCCGCCGGCGTGGCGCCGCGCCACTTCGGCATGCGCGCGCGCGGCCGACGAATCGCCGTGCCCGATCGCGAGCAGGCCTTGCGTGATGGCGTGACGGCCCCGCGCGTGGCGCCGCTCGCGCCTGCCGCGGCGGACATGGCCGGGGATCTTCCATAGGCCGCGCAGGATCACACCGGCGACCATCGCGACGACGATGACGAGGCCGAGCAGATACATCGGCTGCTTGGACGTGAAGCGCAGACCGCCCCAGTTCAGCACGAGATCGCCGGGCTGATCGGCCAACCAGGCCGCACCCGCTGCAGCGAGCGCGATCAGCAGCAGGAACAGAATGATCCGGATCATCGAGAACCTATTGCAAAGACTTACTGGTTGACCGTGGCGAGCGCCGCCATGGCGTTGTCGGCAAATTTCCGCGACGCATCGAGCGCGGCGCGGCGCGCGTCCACCTTGGCGAGCCAGGCTTGCGCCGCGGTG
This sequence comes from Bradyrhizobium quebecense, assembly GCF_013373795.3. Taxonomy (NCBI): domain Bacteria; kingdom Pseudomonadati; phylum Pseudomonadota; class Alphaproteobacteria; order Hyphomicrobiales; family Nitrobacteraceae; genus Bradyrhizobium; species Bradyrhizobium quebecense. Next base: position 7,051,251 of record NZ_CP088022.1, on the reverse strand, counting down.
CGATCGGCCGGCGGCAACGACTTCAATTCGCGCTCGGTCAATGCGAGATCATTATGCACGGCGGCCGATGTCACGCGCGCGACGATGCTGCCGCGGTCGGTGCCCGTGCCGTCGGTCCGCTCGATGCGGATCAGCTTGGATGCGCCGGCCTGCAGGCGGTCGACCAGCCCGGCGCTGGCTGCCGCAGCTTCCGGCGGCGGCGGTGCGAGTTGCGGCACGATCTCGATCAGCTCGCGGCACAGCTGGTTCGGGTTCGGCACGCCTGACGCAGCGAATACGTCGAGCGGCTTCAGCATGTCGGGATTGTCGGTGATCGCCTTGGCGGCCTCGAGCGCCGACGCATAGGGATCGCCGTGACGCACCGCGACGTCGAGCAGCGACGCCGCGACCACGCGGCGCAGCGGCACGTCATCCGCCTTCGCCTCGGCCTTGGTGTCGGCGATCTTGCTGTCCTGTCTGGCGATCGCGGCGCCCTGCGCCTTCACCGCGCCCTCGACCTTGTCGATGCGCGCCGTGATGCCGGAAATGTCAGGCGCCGCCGCGCCATCGCGTGGCGCAGACTTCGCGTCATTGACCGCAGCGGCAAGCTTGTCGGATTGCGCCCGCGTCGCGGCAAGCTCGGTGCGCAGGGCGGCGATCGATTTGTCGAGTGCCTCGAGCCTTGCGGTTGCCGCGGGATCGGCGACCGCAGCGGCCGGCCGGCTCGCCTTTGTTTCGAGCGCGGTCAGGCGCGTGCCGAGTTCGTCCATCGTCGCGGCGCTGGGCTGCGGCGCGGACGCCGGCGGCACCGAGGGCCAGCCGAGCAGCCAGCCGACCCCGATCACCAGCGCGGCGGCGACCGCGCCCGACACCGGCGCCACCACCCAGGGCGACACCGGCCGCGACGGCTCGGTATCCGGCGCGGCGGATGCGGCCTCCGGCTGCGGCTCTGCATGAGGGGCAGGATCGGGATGCGGCTCCGCCGCAGGCGCAGCTGCCTCCGCTGCCCTGTCAGCGTCGTTGGCGGCGTCCGCGCTGGCCTCGGCCTTCGACGGCTCGCTGGAGATCTCGGTCGCCTGAAGATCGATGGTCGGCGGCGCACGCTTGGGCCGGGAATCCGGCGAAGGTCCTGTGTCGTCGGGCCTTTCTTCAGCCATCGCGAGGGTCCTCAAAACTACTGGCCGCACATTCTAGAGCATGATCCGACCCGATTGAATCGGATCATGCCCTCATCCATTTGTTTGGTCGCGTTACCTTAACGCGGACCGCTCCGTCAGGCTCTTAGAGCACGATCCGAAAACCGGAGCATTGCCTAACATCATGGTCAGACGAAAGAATTATTCCGCTCACGGCGGCATTGTGCGGTCGAGCGCCTCCAGCAGGGCGTTTTCGTCCGGGCGCGCCGCCACCACCACATTGGTCGCGCCGGCGTCATGGAGCACCGCGGCGACTGCGGCCGAGATGCAGCACTGCGGCAGCGCTAGCGCCGAAATCTCCAGGCCGTCGGCCCGGATTGTGTCCAGGAAGGCCTGCGCGCTGCGGCGGGAATAATGCAGCACCGCCGTGATCCGGTTCGCCATGAAGGCGTCGCTGACCTCCCTTGGAAGGGCGGCCACCGGCGCCATCCGGTAGGTGGTGTGGGTGACGACGGTCAGGCCCCCTTCGCTGAGTTCGCCGGCGAGATCGCGCGACAGGTCGGCGCCGGCGAGATAAAGCAGCATGGCGGACGCCGGCAGCTCCCCGGCCTTGACCCGCGCGAGCACGAGATCGCGCAGCGAGATCGCGTCGCCCTTGGCGACGATCACCTTGTCGAAGCCCGCCCCGCGCGCGGCATCGGCGGTATGTTCACCCACCGCGAACAGCGGCAGCCGCAGCAGCCGGCTGGCGCCGAGATCGATCGCCCGCAGCGCGTTGGCGCTGGTCAGGATGACCGCGTCATAATCCGCATCATCGTCATGGAACGGCAGCGGCTCGAAGCGCAGCACCGGCGCCGCGATCGCCTCGTAGCCGCGCTGGCGCAGCGTCGCGAGCGTCGCGTCACTGTCCGGATGCGGTCGTGTGACAAGGATGGTCACGGGGTCAGGCCTCCAGCCTCGGAAATTGGACCTTGCCGACCGATTGCACTTTCAGACCTCGCAATGCTACCCCGGAGGGGACATTTGATGAGCATGATCTTGCCGGAAACCGGTTCCGGCCTGTCCGGATCATGCTCGTAGCACAAGGGCCGAATTTGGGACACGAACCACCGATGCTGGTGTTGGGGATCGAGACCACCTGCGATGAAACCGCAGCCGCCGTGGTCGAGCGCCAGGCTGACGGACAGGCAAGGATTCTCTCCAATGTCGTCCGCTCGCAGACCGAGGAGCACGCCCGCTTCGGCGGCGTGGTGCCGGAGATCGCGGCGCGCGCCCATGTCGACCTGCTCGACGGCATTGTCGCTTCCGCCATGAAGGAGGCCGGCGTCGGCTACGGACAATTGTCGGCGGTGGCGGCCGCCGCCGGCCCCGGCCTGATCGGCGGCGTGATCGTCGGCCTCACCACCGCGAAGGCAATCGCGATGGTGCACGACACGCCGCTGATCGCGGTGAACCATCTCGAGGCGCACGCACTGACGCCGCGACTGACCTGCGCGCTGGCGTTTCCCTATTGCCTGTTCCTGGCCTCGGGCGGCCACACCCAGATCGTCGCCGTGGTCGGGGTCGGCGAATATGTCCGGCTCGGCACCACGGTCGACGATGCGATGGGCGAGGCGTTCGACAAGGTGGCGAAGATGCTGTCGCTGCCCTATCCCGGCGGACCGCAGGTCGAGCGCGCGGCCGCCGGCGGCGACCCGACGCGGTTTGCCTTTCCGCGCCCGATGCTCGGCCGTCCCGATGCGAACTTCTCGCTGTCGGGATTGAAGACGGCGGTGCGCAATGAAGCGAGCCGGCTGGAGCCATTGGAGCCGCAGGATATCAGCGACCTCTGCGCGAGCTTCCAGGCCGCAGTGCTGGAAGCGACCGCGGACCGGCTGACCGTCGGCCTGCGGTTGTTCCAGGAACGCTTCGGCACGCCGCGCGCGCTGGTCGCAGCCGGTGGTGTTGCCGCCAACCACGCCATCCGCAGCGCGCTGCAGGATGTCGCCGCGAAAGCGCAGACCACGCTGATCATCCCGCCGCCGGCGCTCTGCACCGACAATGGCGCGATGATCGCCTGGGCCGGTGCCGAGCGAATGGCGCTCGGCCTCACCGACACGCTGGAAGCGCCGCCGCGGGCCCGCTGGCTGCTCGATGCCAACGCCAAGGCGCCGGCCGGCCACGCCAACAGCCGCGCCGGATATTGAACTGAGGGTTCCGATGCCCGCGCATATGTCAGTCAGCGTGATCGGTGCCGGCGCCTGGGGCACGGCGTTGGCCGAGGTCGCGGCGCGCGCCGGACGCAAGGTGACCCTGTATGCGCGCAATGCCGAGCATGCCGCGCAGATCCAGGCGACGCGGGTCAATCCGAAGCTGGCCGGTGTCCAGCTTCAGCCCGACATCGCGGTGACATCGGATATCGCCGCTGCCGCGCGCGCGGACATCATTCTCGCGGTCACTCCGGCGCAGCATTTGCGCGCCGCGGTCAGCCATCTGGCGCCGCATCTTGCGCCCGATACACCTGTCATCGCCTGCGCCAAGGGCATCGAGCACGGCACACACAAGTTCATGACCGAGGTGATCGCGGAAGCAGCACCGCGCGCCGTGCCCGCGATCCTGTCGGGGCCGAGTTTTGCCGACGACGTCGCGCGCGGATTGCCGACGGCCGTGACGTTGGCCACCCAGGACGAGGCGCTGGCACGCGCGCTCGTCCAGGCGCTCGGCTCGGCGACCTTCCGGCCCTATCACACCACCGATGTGCGCGGCGTCGAGATCGGCGGCGCGGCCAAGAACGTGCTGGCGATCGCCGCCGGCATTGTCGTTGGCAGAAATCTCGGCGCTTCCGCGCTCGCGGCGCTGACCACGCGCGGCTTCAGCGAACTCGCGCGATTGGGCCGCGCCTGCGGGGCGCGCACCGAAACCCTCTCCGGCTTGTCTGGATTGGGCGATCTCCTGCTCAGCTGCTCGACCGCGCAGTCGCGCAATTTTGCGCTCGGCCTCGCGCTCGGCCGCGGTGAAGCGGCGCCGGTCGGCAAGCTCGCCGAAGGCGCATTCACCGCGCCGGTGCTGTGCGAGCTCGCCGCCGCGCAGAGGATCGATATGCCGGTGTCAAGCGCGGTCGCCGCGATCCTGAGCGGCCGGCTGACGATCGATGACGCGATCGAAGGCCTGCTGACGCGGCCGTTCAAGGCCGAAGGCTAGAGCTGATCGTACTGACGCGTTGTCTCCACGCGAGACGGCGACCGCTTCGTTCAAGAGCGTTCTCATCACCGCGCCGTCGCGAAGGCGACGAGGTCGTGCAGTCCGGGCCCCGCTCCGTCGGGTGTCACGCCGAGCTCCTCGGCTGACGCGTTGCTGCGGTTGACCCAAAAGGTCGGATAACCGAACCATTTTGCGCCGGCCACGTCCCATCCGGCGAATGCGGCAAAGAGGATCTCCTCCTTCTTCAGTCCAAACGCGTCGACACCCATTTGATAGGCGCGCGCGTCCGGCTTGAAGGCAGCGACCTTGTCGGTGCTGAGGTGATCTTCGAACAGACCCTCGAGCCCGGAATTCTTGATCGCCGCGTCCAGCATCGGTGCGGTGAAGTTGGAGAGAAACGCCATGCGCAGGCCGGCGGCACGAAGTTGCACGAGCGCCGGCACGACGTCCGGCCACGCCTTCAGTTCCAGGTAGCTCTGCATCGCGCGGTCGCGCTGCTCGGGCGAGAGCGAGATCTTCATCGCCTTCGCCGCGAACACCAGCGCGTCCTCGGTGACCCGCCAGAAGTCGGCATATTGCCCGCCGAGCGTCCTGAGCCAGGTGTATTCGAATTGCCGGGTTCGCCACACGGCGCTCAGCTGCGCGCCCATGCCGGGGAGCATCTCGTCCAGCCGGGCGGACACGGGACGGGGATCGATCACGGGGAAGCCGTCGAAGGCGACCGCCCGGAACGGCGGGCGGCCTGCCGCGCGCGACCGACCGGGCAGCACCGTCGCCGCCGTGACGGAAGCCGCGGCCAGGGTCGTAAACGTCCGGCGATCCAGGAGCATGTCGTTTCCTCGCATTGTGTGCCGCCAGCGTTCACACAATTGCGTGTTGGCACAATCGCCCGATTTCAGCAGAGATCATTCCGTGTTTCAGAACAATCTGGAAGGGGATGACGATGGACCGGCTCGAGGAGTTCCGCCTGTTTCTCGCGATCGTCGACAGTGGAAAGTTTGCGTCCGCCGGCCGCAAATTCGCACGTTCACCGTCCTCGACGACGCGGATCGTTGCCGAGCTCGAGCGGCGCCTCGGCACCCGGCTGCTGCAACGGACCACGCGAAAGCTGTCGCTGACCGACTCCGGCGCGCGGCTTGCAGCGCAGGCGCGCCGCCTGCTCGCCGATTATGACGAGGCGATCGACGGCGCGATCGGAGAGGCCGCAAGCCTGCGCGGCAACATCAAGCTGTCGGCGCCGACGCTGTTCGGCAGCCGTCACATCGCACCGCTGGTGCGCACATTCCTTGAACGTCACCCCGACATCACGCTGCAACTGGCGCTCGAGGATCGTCTCGTCGATCTGATCGACGAGCGGATCGACATCGCGCTGCGGATCGGCCATCTGACGGACTCCTCGCTGAGGGCCCGGCGCATCGGAGAAGTCCGACGCATTGTCGTAGCCAGCCCCGATTATTTGAAGCGACACGGCCGGCCGCGCAGACCCGACGATCTCGCGCAGCATCACGCCGTGACCTTCGTCAATCAGGCGAGCCCCGCGATCTGGTCGTTCCAGCACAAACAAGCGGGTCCGCAGAAGGTCAAGGTATCGAGCCGCATGGAGGTCAACCGCGCCGAGACGGCAATCGGACTGACGCGTGACGGCATGGGCTTGACGCGGGTGCTGTCGTACCAGGTTGCAGGTGAACTCGCGGCGGGGTCCCTGGTCCGCGTGCTGAGGGATTATGAAGTCGCGCCGATACCGGTCCAGCTGGTCTATCCCAGCGCGCGCCTGATGGCGCCGCGCATTCGGAGCTTCCTGGACTTCGCCGCCGGCGAGATTCCCCTGATCGGGTTCAACCACCTATAGCGGGTCTGAGCTGTCGCGCTTGACGGCGCGGACTTCCGCGCAGAGATCATGCGCACTGTGATAGCGTGGCGGCGACCGTCGGATCCCGTTCCAACAACAAGATACCGAACTTGGGGAAAGTACATGCGTCAACCGCGTCGCGTTATCGTTTCGATCAGCATTCTGTTTGCCGTCGCCACCTCTTGCGCCACCACGCGCGCGCAAACGGCCGTACCGTACGACGAACTCGCCAAGCGCGAGGCTGCGGCGAACGCCGAGGACGGCAAGCGGGTCGCCCCGCTCAAATCGATCGGCAATCCCTCAAGTGACGTCTCCCCGGAGATGCAGGCGATGATCGGCGCGCCCTACCCGCCGCATTTCAACGCCGATCCGAAGACCCCAGCGGAGTGGAAGGAGTTGATCGACCGCCGCGCCAAGCTCCTGATCGCGGGCATTCCGGCCATGAAGGCGAAGCTCGGCGTCAAGGTCGAGGAAACCAGGATTGCCGGCGTGCACTGCTACATCGTGACGCCGAACAAGATCGCGCTCGAGAACCGGCGGCGCCTGCTGATCCACGTGCATGGTGGCGGCTACGTGTTCGGCCCCGGCGAAGCCGCGTTGCCGGAAGCCATCATGATGGCCGGCTTTGGCGGCTACAAGGTGATCTCGGTCGATTACCGGATGCCGCCGGACTTTCCCTATCCGGCTGCGATGGACGACGCGATGGCGGTCTGGAAGGAAGTCCTGAAATCGCACGAGCGCCACCGGCTGGCGATCTTCGGCACCTCGACCGGCGGCGCGATGACGCTTGCGATGGTGTTGCGTGCGAGGGACGAGAAGCTGCCGCTGCCTGCGGCCATCGCGCCGGGTACACCATGGTCCGACATCGACAAGATCGGCGACAGCTACGCGAGCAATGAGTGGGTCGACAATGTGCTGGTGACCTGGGACGGATGGCTCGGCCGCGCGGCCAGGCTCTATGCCAACGGGACCAGTCTGAAGAATCCCTACATTTCGCCGATCTACGGGGACTTCAAGGGTTTCCCGCCGACCATCCTGACATCAGGCACGCGCGACCTGTTCCTCAGCAACACGGTTCGCACGCATCGCAAACTGCGGCGCGCCGGCGTGATCGCGGACCTCAACGTCTATGAGGGACAATCCCACGCGCAGTACCAGATGAACATCGATGCGCCCGAGACGAAGGAAGCCTTCACCGACATTGCCAAATTCTTCGATCGATATTTGAAGCAGTGAGCGCTGTCGTCAAGATCAGCTGCCCACGCTTGTCGCGGGCGCCCGGGTGCCTGTAGATTGCCGCGCGATGAACGATCGAGACTGGGGTGAGTCGTAATGAATTATTGGCTGGTGAAATCCGAGCCGTCGACGTGGTCGTGGGACCAGCAGGTCGCCAAGGGCGCGAAGGGCGAAGCCTGGACCGGCGTGCGCAACTTCACGGCGCGACAGAACCTCGTCAACATGAAGAAGGGCGACAAGGCGTTCTTCTATCATTCCAACGAGGGCAAGGAGATCGTCGGCATCGCCGAGATCATCAAGGAGGCCTATCCCGATCCGACCGACAAGACCGGCAAGTTCGTCTGCGTCGACATCAAGGCCGACAAGCCGCTGAAGACGCCGGTGACGATGGCCGCGATCAAGGCCGACAAGAAGCTCGTCGACATGGCGCTGGTGAAATATTCGCGGCTCTCGGTGCAGCCGGTGACATCAGAGGAATGGAAATACGTCTGCAAGATGGGCGGGCTGTAGCCTTCCGACCAACTCTACCGTCGTCCCGGCGAAGGGGGATGCGGAGCTTACGCCCCGGCCGCCATCACCACCTGCGCCAGCAATTGCTCGCGCTTGGACTGGGTCCGGTAACCGCCCATCGTCGCGGCGAAGCGTTCGAGGATGCCGTCCTCGAAGGCGGTGACGATGGTGTCGTGGACATAGCTCTTGCGGCAGATCGCCGGCGTGTTGGAGAGCTGGTCAGCGGCGGCGCGGATCGCGTCCAGCACCTGGCGCTTGCGGCCGCGCTGGCTGGCGGCCGGCGTGATCCGCGACAGCGATTCCACGACGACGGCCGAGGCCATCAGGGTGCGGAAATCCTTCAGCGAGATCTTGATGCCGGCGAGCTCGCGCAGGAACGCATTCACCGCCGTGGTCGACGCCGCCCGGACGATGCCGGACCGGTCGTAATACTGGAACATGCGCTTGCCCGGGACGCCGCGCAGAATGCCGATCGCACGCACCAGCTTGGCCGCATCGCATTCCTTGCGCACGGCCTTGCCGCCCTTGGCCTTGAAGGTCAGCACCAGAGAATCGTCCTCCAGCGTGACGTTGGACTTCAGAAGCGTGGTGGCGCCGCGGGTGCCGTTGAGGCGGGCGTAGGATTCGTTGCCGGGCCGGATCGCGGTGCGCGCGATCAGCTCGATCACAGCCGACAGCGCGAACTCGCGCGTCGGCTCGTCGCCGGACAGGAACGCCGAGACCTTGCGCCGGATCTTCGGCAGCGCGGCGACGAGCTTGGCCAGGCGATGCGCCTTGCGCTGCTCGCGGACCTTCTCCCAGTCGGCGTGATAACGGTACTGCAATCGGCCCGCGGCATCGCGGCCGACCGCCTGCAGATGCGAGCTCGGATCGCTGGAATAGCGCACCTGGCGATAGGCCGGAGGAACCGCCATCGCATGCAGCCGGCGGATCGTGCGCGCATCGCGGACGCGCGAACCGTTGGCGCGAACGAACGAATAATTCTTGCCGCGCTTGATGCGGCGGATGGTCAGCTCATTCTGGTCGCCGAGCCGCAGGCCCAGATCGCGCGCCAGATCCTCCACCGAGGTCTTGATAACAGCGGGCGCGTCAAGCTTGAGCCTTGCCCGGAGCGACTGCAACTTTTGCAACTTTGCCTTCGGCTGCTTGGGCCATTGGCCCAGCGCCTTCGCCAGGGCGACAGCGGGATCGGCGGACAGGGGCCGCACAGCCGCGATGTTCTGCTGATCCATCATACTTCCAAGACGCCTTGTTCCGCTGTTCTCCCGGTAATGCCGTTGCTTCGGGCTTCGTTCCGGTGGGCCATCCGACCTCGGTTTCGCGATTTAGGGCGTCGAGGCCGACATTGCGAGTCGCGAATCAGTTATCGACGGTTCCTAATTACCTTTCATGGGTGCCATTCGCCCGCTAACCTTGATTTTGGTCGCTCCGGGATCGGTCAAAATGGCCAGATCGCAGCCCGGAACCGGCTTTGGGGGCCCCATCAGGCCGGCTGGACCGGCGCAAATCAGGTCAGAGACCATGTCCTTACACGCGCGGCGCGCAGCCTCATCCGCACGCTACAGGTTGGCCGCCCCCCTGTCCGGCCGGCAGGGACTGCGCGGCGCGAACGGGCGTCCTTGCGACAGATTTCTGGCTGGCCCGACCAAAGCCATCCAGATCTCCAACCGAGCAATTGTTGACGTAGATCATCGCGGCGACGTCCGGCAATTCGTTCAATGGCGGTTGAAGCGGTCCGTCAAAATTGGCGTCTGCGTATCCTGTCGCGCGCGGCATTGTTGCGGTGACGGCGCGGTGCGGAGAGCGACATCACTACGACCAAGAGACCAGTGACCCGGAGCAGGCGATAGAGCATAGGTTTCTCTCATCAACGAAGCGCGGTAAACCGCCCAATCAGATGCGGAAGCCTATGGGATGTCCGGCGGCTTCCACGCGACGAAAGTGACAGCCTTTTTCCTTGCCCGGCCGGAATGCGGCAACGCATAATCGCGGCAATGATCAAGGCGGCTTGTCGGCGCGTTGTGTGCGATCGGCAATAAGTGGAGGAAAATGATGTCCGAGAAGGTTTATGACGTGCCGGCCGACTGGGCCAAGCGCGCTTATGTCAACGACGCCAAATATCGCGAGATGTACGCGCATTCGGTCAAGGACCCGAACGGCTTCTGGGGCGAGCACGGCAAGCGGATCGACTGGATCAAGCCCTTCACCAAGGTCGAGAACGTCTCCTTCGCGCCGGGCAACATCTCGATCAAATGGTTCGAGGATGGCGTGCTGAACGTCGCCTGGAATTGCATCGACCGCCATCTCGAGAAACGCGGAGACCAGACCGCGATCATCTGGGAGGGCGACGATCCCTCCGAATCCAAGCACATCACCTACCGCCAGCTGCACGACGAAGTCTGCAAGATGGCCAACATCCTGCGCACGCGGAACGTCAAGAAAGGCGATCGCGTCACGATCTATCTGCCGATGATTCCGGAAGCGGCTTACGCCATGCTGGCCTGCGCGCGGATCGGCGCGATCCACTCGGTGGTGTTCGGCGGCTTCTCGCCGGACAGCCTCGCCCAGCGCATCAAGGACTGCGACTCGAAGCTGGTCATTACCGCCGATGAAGGCCTGCGCGGCGGCAAGAAGGTGCCGCTGAAGGCCAATGTCGATGCCGCGATCGCCAAAACCGGCGGCGTCGATTGGGTCGTGGTGGTGAAGCGCACCGGTGGTGCGATCGACATGAACCCGACGCGCGACCTCTGGTATCACGAGGCCGCCGAGATGGTGACGACGGAATGCCCGGCCGAGCACATGCATGCCGAAGACCCGCTGTTCATCCTCTACACCTCGGGGTCGACCGGCACGCCGAAGGGCGTGCTGCACACCTCGGGCGGCTATCTCGTGTTCGCGTCGATGACGCATCAATACGTGTTCGACTATCACGACGGCGACGTCTACTGGTGCACCGCCGACGTCGGCTGGGTCACCGGCCACAGCTACATCCTCTATGGGCCGCTCTGTAACGGCGCGACCACGCTGATGTTCGAGGGCGTGCCGAACTACCCGGACAATTCGCGCTTCTGGAACGTGGTCGACAAGCACAAGGTCAACATCTTCTACACCGCGCCGACCGCGATCCGCGCGCTGATGCAGGGCGGCGACGGGCCGGTGAAGAAGACCTCGCGCAAATCGCTGCGCCTGCTCGGCTCGGTCGGCGAGCCGATCAATCCCGAAGCCTGGGAGTGGTACTACCGCGTGGTCGGCGACGACCGCTGCCCGATCGTCGACACCTGGTGGCAGACCGAGACCGGCGGCATCCTGATCACGCCGCTGCCCGGCGCGACCAAGCTCAAGCCGGGTTCGGCGACGCGGCCGTTCTTCGGCGTGGTGCCTGAAATCGTCGATGCCGACGGCAAGACGCTGGAGGGCGAGACCTCGGGCAATCTCTGCCTGGCCAAGTCATGGCCGGGCCAGATGCGCACGGTTTATGGCGACCATGCGCGGTTCGAGCAGACCTATTTCTCGACCTACAAGAACAAGTACTTCACCGGCGACGGCTGCCGGCGCGATGCCGACGGCTATTACTGGATCACCGGCCGCGTCGACGACGTCATCAACGTCTCCGGCCACCGCATGGGCACCGCCGAGGTCGAGAGCTCGCTGGTCGCGCATGAGGCGGTGTCGGAAGCCGCCGTTGTCGGCTACCCGCACGACATCAAGGGCCAGGGCATCTACGCCTATGTCACGCTGATGAAGGGCACCGAGCCGACCGAGGCCTTGCGCAAGGAGCTCGTCGCCTGGGTCCGCAAGGACATCGGCCCGATTGCTTCGCCGGATCTCATTCAGTTCGCGCCCGGCCTGCCGAAGACGCGCTCCGGCAAGATCATGCGCCGTATCCTGCGCAAGATCGCCGAGAACGAGCCGTCGAGCCTCGGCGACACCTCGACCTTGGCCGATCCGGCCGTGGTCGACGACCTCGTGCAGAACCGGCAGAACAAGAAGGGCGCGCCGGGTTAGAGGCCACGAGACTTGGCTTTGTTCCGGCATTTGGTCGATCGCGCAGTCCTGCTGGCCTGCGCGATCGTGCTGTTCGGCAGCTTGTCGGCGCCCGCGCAGACGCCGGCACCTTCCCCGGACAATTTCACTTACTTCTACCGCGATCCAACACCGGAGCATCTGACCGACATTTTTGCTCACGTGCAAAGCGCGGCAACAAGTTGGAATGTCTATCCTCCGCTGACAGGCCTGCTGGCCGCCGATTTCAAATCTCACCCGGAGCACATCGATAGGCTTGTCCCGATCGTCACCGACGTCAAAGCTTCCTATGCCGTGATCACCGCGGCGCGGTTGTCCGGCCAACCGGCGAAGGCCGAACTGCTGCGCGCCAAATTCGCCAGCCTTGGTTTCGATCAAACGCTGAACTCCGAGTTCGCAGGCATCCCAACACGCTTCGAAGACCTGCGAATCACGCGACCTACACATCTGGATATTTTGTGGGGCGCGTCGTTCGCCGCCGGCGACGGCCGCTACGTCACACCGATCATCGACTATTTCGCCGCCGCCGCGAACGCGTCCGAGCTCGTTGCGATCGACATTGCCAAGACGACCATTGAAATGACGGGCGGCCCCAAAGGCACCATTGCGAGCCTCAAGGGAAAATACGGCGATGCCGGCGCCATGCAGCTGATCTATGCTGCGACAGCGCTTTGGGCGATTGCGGCCAATTCGCGCCAGCATCCGTTCGTGAAGCAGACCGTCACAGAGTACATCACAAATCACCCCGGCACGCCTGCAACGAAGGCCCTCTCAGCCCTGACCGGGATAAAGTAGGTTATCTTGTCGATGCGAGCGGCCGGCTTATCCGGCCGGGCCCGGCACGCTGTGTCCAACGCCGACCCGCACCATTTCGACCATTTCACGGGATTGTCAGAGGCGAGGCGCCATTGCGGCGCGTTTGTGGCCAAGTGTTGTTTTCAGGTCATTTACTTTAATCCGAACTTTTCCTTTTCTCACCGCCATCAGGACGTGTCTCGCGGCCGGTGTGAAACCAGCCGGTTAAGACACGCGGTTAATATTATGTGCGCGAGACCGGCGGGCCCGGTTTTTCAGGGCTCTGCACCTTCGTTTTTGGCTCCCTCACAGGAGCTGTTGGGAAGTGGAGAGGTTGATGTCGATGAAGTTTGCGGTGGCGCTGGCTGCCACCCTTGGTGCTGTTATTGTGATGTCGCAGACGGCCGAAGCGCGGCCGGAAATGGTCGGAATACACGCCGACAATTATGAGCCGGGCACCATCGTGGTGAAGACCAACGAACGGCGGCTCTACCTCATTCTCGATTCCGGCCACGCGATGCGTTATCCGGTCGGCGTCGGCAAGTCGGGCAAGCAGTGGGCCGGCACGACCCGGATCGACGGCAAGTACCGCAACCCGGCCTGGTCGCCGCCCGCCGAGGTCAAGCGCGACAAGCCGAGCATTCCGAACGTGATCGCAGGCGGTTCGCCCGCGAACCCGATGGGCGTCGCCGCGATGACGCTGGCCGGCGGCGAATACGCGATCCACGGCACCAACGTGCCGGGCTCGGTCGGCGGCTTCGTCTCCTACGGCTGCATCCGCATGCTGAATCCCGACATCACTGATCTCTATTCGCGCGTCTCGGTCGGCACGACGGTGGTCGTCACCCGCTGATCGCGCGCAAGGCGCTTCGCCGAAAGAAAAGCCACGCCACTGCGCGGCTTTTGTTTGGCTGTCCTGCGTTATCGCGCCGATAACACTTAGCGGGCAAAATTTCCGCACCAGCCGAAGCGATGGCCGCCATTGTAGGCGCGGGCATGCCCGGCCGCGAGCAGCGCGGCGGAGACGTTGTCGGTCTTCTTCGTCGCGACGTCGGCGACGACGCGACCCTGATATTTGTCGGGCCCGATATTGTAGATCGCGACATCGCCCTGGCCGAGCAGATGGCGCAGCGCCACCGTGGCTGCTTGCGCCATTTGCAGTTCGCGCGCGCACGACGCCTTCAGCTCCGGCGCATCGATGCCGCGCAGCCGGACCCGCGTGTACAGATCGGGTCCCGGCGCGAGATGCACCCGCGCCTCGAACGTGTCGCCATCGATCGTCCTGATGACATCGACAGAATGGCGAGCGTCGGGCGCGCCGGCCCGCTGCCAGATCATTTCGGCATCGCGCGACCGGCTCAACGACCAGTGCGGCGGCAAGGGTATCCATTGAGGCGCCCATCGGCGGATCGGCAGCGTGCTGCCGACGGCAATGCCGAGCACGAACACCCACGGCAGCGCTGCCGAGACGCGGCGGCCCCAGGGTGAGCGGCGAAAGGGCGGACGTCCCGTCCCACGATAAGGATTTATTCTCTCGTATGGGGACATATTCCCAGACTGGTCTGAGTCGGATCGTCAGGCAAGACGCTCAAAAATCCGAGGCGATGCCCTTGGTCTCCCAATCACCGTAACGCGTCGGTTCCGGTCCCTTCGGGCCCTGGAATTCCTTCGGCCGCGCGGCCGCCTCCTTCGCAGCGACCTCCTCGGCAGCCTTGCGCCGCGCCGCAGCCTCGGCGAGCGCGCGCTGCGCGGCCGGCGTCAGCGGCTTGCGCGGTGCGGGTTCCGGCGGCAATGGCGATGGCGATTTCTCAGACATTGGGGCCTTCTTGGCAAAACTTTCTGCCTGCGAGTTTCTTATCTTGGTGTTGGCTCAGTGACGGCATCACGAGAAATCCCGCAAGACGATTCTTACATTTGGCATATTCGCATGCCAGTGGTGTTTTCGAGTTGATGGCATGAGCCGAATGTAACTCAGCACCTTCGAGATATTTCCGCTCCATGCCTCCTTCAAGATTTGCAGTTCCTGCCGAAGTCCCCGGTCTCGCGGCGCGCCGTATCGCGGCCGACATCCTCGACGGCGTGCTGCATAAGCACCGCACGCTCGACGATCAGCTCGACGGCGCCGGCGCGCATCCCGGCCTGAAATCGCTGGCCGATCGCGACCGCGCATTGATGCGCCGGCTGGTGTCGACCATCCTGCGCAAGCTCGGCACGCTCGGCCATGTGCTGTCGCGCCTGCTCGACCGCGGCGTCCCGACCGATGCGCCGCGCGCGCAGAGCGCGCTCCTGATCGGCGCCGCGCAGATCCTCTGGATGGACGTGCCTGACCATGCCGCGGTCGATCTCTCGGTGCGGCTGGTGCAGTCGGACCGGCGCGCGGCGAAATATGCCGGGCTGGTCAACGCCGTGCTGCGCCGCTGCGCGCGCGAGGGCCAGGGCCTGATCGACGAGATCAGCCCGCAGACGCTGGATCTGCCGCAATGGATGCTGGCGCGCTGGAATGCGCATTACGGTGAAGCCACCGCGCGCGACATGGCGCTGGCGCTCGGCCATGAGCCGTCGCTCGATCTCACGGTGAAGTCCGACGCGCCGCAATGGGCGAGCCGCCTGCATGGCGAGATATTGCCGACGGGAACCGTGCGCACGCTGCTGCAGGGTTCCGTGACCATGCTGCCGGGCTTTGCCGAAGGCCAATGGTGGGTGCAGGACGCCGCCGCCGCGCTGCCGGTGCGGCTGTTCGGCGACATCAAGGACAAGCGGGTCGCGGACCTCTGCGCGGCGCCCGGCGGCAAGACGGCCCAGCTCGCGCTGGCCGGCGCACAGGTCACCGCGGTCGACCGCTCGCCGGCGCGGGTCGCGCGGCTGCGCGACAATCTCACACGGCTGGCGTTGCAGGCGGAAACTGTCGTCGCCGACGCCGCCGAATGGCCGGCGGAAGCCGCGAGCTTCGATGCTATCCTGGTCGATGCGCCCTGCACCTCGACGGGAACCATCCGCCGCCATCCCGACGTCGCCTGGCTGCGCCAGGAAGGCGACATCGCCGCGCTGACGGCCCTGCAGAAGCGGCTCCTGCATAAGGCCGCCAATCTGCTGAAGCCGGGCGGCACCCTGGTCTACTGCACCTGCTCGCTGGAGCCGGAGGAAGGCGAGCACGCGATCGCCGCGCTGCTGGCGAGCGAATCAGGCCTGCGCCGTGCGCCGGTCGAGACAAGCGAGGTCGCCGGCCTCGACGACATCATCACCGCCGACGGCGATTTGCGTACCTTGCCCAGCCATTTGCCCAACGCCGACCCGCGGCTGGGCGGGCTGGACGGCTTTTACGCCGCCCGGCTGGTTAAATCCTGATTTTAAACTTCAGTCTTCTAAGCTCGAAGTGATTCGTGCGGTATCAAGAGGGTGTCTTGTTTATCAAGAAGGTGTCTTGGGCGCGTTTCCGGATTAAATAAGGATTCGTTGAAAATTCCCTCCCCGCAAGGTTAGGCGTGTCGGTCGCTCAAAGCAGACGCATCTCGACGCTGATTGCTGGCCGGTTTGCCCGCAGCATGCTCGCACGCGCCAGCGGGAGCACGGTGGCGCTGTCGCGGCTCTGGCCCGGCCGCACCGACCGGCTGATCATCGCGCCGCACGACCTCCGGACCGCCGACGCCACCCGCGCGGCCGAGATCTATGCCGGGCGATTCGTGTTCGCCGGCAAGATCGTCACCTGCCACGGCCGCTCGATCTTCGATCTCGAACCGCCATCGGAGGATTGGGAAGCCGCCCTGCTCGGCTTCG
This sequence comes from Bradyrhizobium quebecense, assembly GCF_013373795.3. NCBI lineage: Bacteria > Pseudomonadati > Pseudomonadota > Alphaproteobacteria > Hyphomicrobiales > Nitrobacteraceae > Bradyrhizobium > Bradyrhizobium quebecense. The sequence goes on along the minus strand of NZ_CP088022.1, from coordinate 7,034,769 downwards.
GCTGGCTGCGTCATCTGCGCGCCGCCGACACCGCGCTGACCCGCGCCAATGCCCGCTCGCTGGTCGACGACTGGATTTCCAACCAGGCCCGCAAGCGGCCGCTGGAGCGGCGCGCCGACGTGCGCGCGCGGCGCGTGATCTCGCTGTTGTCGCAGGCGCCATTGGTGCTCGGCGACACCGACGGAAAATTCTACCGCAAGTATCTGCGCGGGCTGGCGCGCGAGATCCGCTATCTGCGCCACTCCACGCACGAGAATGACGGCGTTCCGCGCCTGCAGGTCTTGATCGCGCTGTGCTACGCCTCGCTCTGCCTCGCCAACCAGGCGCGCAACATCAAATCGGCCACGCGCAGGCTGTCGGACGAATTGCAGCGCCAGATCCTGCCCGATGGCGGCCACATCTCGCGCAATCCCGGCGCGCTGGTCGAGCTGCTCAGCGATCTCTTGCCGCTGCGGCAGACCTTTGCTGCACGGAATATCGCGCCGCCGCCGGCACTGCTCAACGCGATCGACCGCATGATGCCGATGCTGCGCTTCTTCCGGCACGGCGACGGCAGCTTCGCGCTGTTCAACGGCATGAGCACCGCGCCCTCCGATCTCGTCGCGACGCTGCTCGCCTATGACGACACCCGCGGCGTGCCGATGGCGAGCATGCCGCACACCGGCTTCCAGCGCCTCGATGCCGGCAACATGACCCTGATCATCGACACCGGTCCACCGCCACCGGCAAGCGTCAGCCAGGATGCGCACGCCGGCTGCCTGTCGTTCGAGCTCTCCTCCGGGGTCAGCCGCATCGTCGTCAATTGCGGCATGCCGAACACCGGGCGCGACAATTGGCGGCCGTTCGCGCGCTCCACCGCGGCGCATTCGACGCTGACCTATCGCGACACCTCGTCGTGCCAGTTCGTCGAGCTGTCGGCGATGAAGCGGCTGTTGCGCGGCGCGCCGGTCACCAGCGGGCCCGGCAATGTCGAGAGCTACCGCGAAGCCATCCCCGACGGCGACGTGCTGACCGCCTCGCATGACGGCTATCTCTCCCGCTTCGGCGTCATCCACCGCCGCGTGCTGATGATCGCCCAGGACGGCACCCGGATGGAGGGCGAAGACTCGCTGTCGCCGGCACCCGGCGGCCGCATCAAGGGCAGCGAGGCCGAATTCGCGCTGCGCTTCCATTTGCACCCCTCGGTGAAGGCGAGCCGGCTGTCGGATGCCCGCGGCGTCATGCTGGTGCTGCCCAACCGCGACGTCTGGACCTTCGAGGCGATGGACGACAAGGTCGACCTCGAGGACAGCGTCTTCCTGGCCGGCAATGACGGCCCGCGCCGCACCTCGCAGATCGTGATCCGGCAGAACGCAAGGCAGGCCGCTACCATCCGCTGGAGCTTCGTGCGCTCCTCGACCTCGGCCACCGCCACCAACGCCCGCCGCAACGCCCGCCGCGAGCCGGAACTGCCGCTGTAGCCTGACCGTCCGCCGCCGGACCGTCACCCTGAGGAGCGCGCACTGGCGCGCGTCTCGAAGGGTCGACGGCCGCCAGCCGGGCCGCGCATCCTTCGAGGCTCGCAAGGGCTCGCACCTCAGGATGACGGGGTCAATTTGCGGGGATTCGGTCCCACGGACCGGTTTCGTATGGCACAAAACCATGCTACCCGGCTGCCTTAACAGCCAGGGATTTCCTCAATGACCGAACAGCTTCGCCGCGTGACCCGCGCTCTGTTGTCCGTTTCCGACAAGACCGGACTGATCGATTTCGCCAAGGCGCTTTCCGACCATGGCGTCGAGCTGGTCTCGACCGGGGGCACCGCCAAGGCGATCGCGGCGGCCGGGCTCAAGGTCAAGGACGTCTCCGAGCTCACCGGTTTCCCGGAGATGATGGACGGCCGGGTCAAGACACTGCATCCGAAGGTGCATGGCGGCCTGCTCGCGATCCGCGACAACAAGGAACATGCCGCGGCGATGGCCTCGCATGGCATCGCGCCGATCGACCTCTTGGTGGTCAACCTCTATCCGTTCGAGGCCACCGTCGACAAAGGCGCCGGCTTCGAGGAGTGCATCGAGAATATCGACATCGGCGGCCCCGCGATGATCCGCGCCGCGGCGAAGAACCATGACGACGTCGCCGTGGTGGTCGAGGCGCAGGATTATCAGGCCGTGCTCGACGAGCTCGCCGCGCACAAGGGCGCGACCTCGCTCGGCCTGCGCCGGCGGCTCGCGGCCAAGGCCTATGCCCGCACCGCGGCCTATGACGCCGCGATCTCGAACTGGTTCGCCGTGCAGCTCGACACCAAGGCACCGGACTTCCGCGCCTTCGGCGGCAAGCTGATCCAGTCGCTGCGCTATGGCGAGAACCCGCACCAGACCGCGGCATTCTATGCCACGCCGGAGAAGCGGCCGGGCGTTGCGACCGCACGCCAGCTGCGGGGCAAGGAACTGTCCTACAACAATATCAACGACACCGACGCGGCCTATGAGTGCGTCGGCGAGTTCGATCCGCAGCGCACCGCGGCCTGCGTGATCGTCAAGCATGCCAACCCCTGCGGCGTCGCCGAGGGTCCGGATCTTGCGACCGCCTATGCCCGCGCGCTCGCCTGTGATTCCACCTCGGCCTATGGCGGCATCATCGCGGTCAACCGCAAGCTCGATACAGATGCTGCGCGCGCCATCATCGGCATCTTCACCGAGGTGATCATCGCACCCGATGCGACCGAAGAGGCGATCTCGATCATCGCAGGCCGGCGCAACCTGCGCCTGCTGCTTGCAGGCGGGCTGCCGAACGCGCGCGCGATCGGGCTCACCGCCAAGACCGTTGCCGGCGGCCTCTTGGTGCAGAGCCGCGACAATGCGGTCGTCGAGGACATGAATTTGAAGGTTGCGACCAAGCGCGCGCCGACCGATGCCGAGCTGCGCGATCTCAAATTCGCCTTCCGTGTCGCCAAGCACGTCAAGTCGAACACCATCATCTATGCCAAGGATCTCGCCACCGTCGGCATCGGCGCCGGCCAGATGAGCCGGGTCGATTCCGCACGCATCGCCGCGCGCAAGGCGCTCGATGCGGCAGCCGAGCTGAAGCTCGCAGAACCCCTGACCAAGGGGTCGGTGGTCGCCTCCGACGCGTTCTTCCCGTTCGCCGACGGCATGCTCGCCTGCATCGAGGCCGGCGCGACGGCGGTGATCCAGCCCGGCGGCTCGATGCGCGACGACGAGGTGATCAAGGCCGCCGACGAGCACGGCATCGCCATGGTGTTCACCGGCGTGCGGCATTTTAGGCACTAAACTCTCAGCACGGTCGTCCCGGCGAAAGCCGGGACGACGGCGGCGAGTTATCCGCGCACCTTCGCCAACAGCGCCAGCCCCACCACGAAGAACCCCACCAGCACCGCCATGCCGTATTTCTGGCTCGCGGTCGCTGCCGTGATCGCGCCGATCAACAGCGGGCCGATGAACGACGTCACCTTTCCGGTGAGCGCGAACAGTCCGAAATACTGCGCGATGCGATCCTTCGGCGCGAGCCGGATCAGGAGCGAGCGCGAGGCTGCCTGGAGCGGCGCGCCGGTGGCGCCGATCAGGCAACCCAGCACGATATAGGCGCGCTCGGCGGCGCCCGCGAACAGCGGAGCGCCAGGCACCGGCGGCGCGACCTGGATGAACAGGATGGAATCCTTGTTCACCGTGAGGATCACGACGATCGCAAACAGCAGGATCACGAGGCTGCCGGTGATCACGCGTTTCGGCCCGAACGCATCATCGAGCTTGCCGCCGAGCCAGCCACCGAACGCCCCCGCCACTGCCAGGATGATGCCGAAGGTGCCGATCCGGATCGTGTCCCAGCCGAACGTGCCGGCGGCATAGATGCCGCCGAACGTGAACAGCGAGACCAGCCCGTCGGTGTAGATCATGTTGGCCAGCAGGAACCGCGCCAGCGATTTCTGCTTCGGCAGGCTCACCAGTGATTCCCTGAGCTCGCGCAGGCCTTCGCCGAGCGCCGCGCGCATCGGGCGCTTCGCCGGATAGTCCGGCGTGAACAGGAACATCGGCGTCACGAAGATGATGAACCACAGCCCGGTCAGCGGCCCGGTGATGCGGTCGCCTTCATGCATGACCGGATCGAGACCGAACAGCGGCGTGAAGCCGAACAGCGTGCGGCCCGTCTCGGCGTTGGCGGCGAGGAAGCCGAGCACCAGCACGAGGCTCAGGATGCCGCCGACATAGCCGGTAGCCCAGCCGGTGCCGGAGAGCCGCCCGATCCGGTCCGGCGGCACCAGCGTCGGCATCATCGCATTGTTGAACACGGTCGCGAACTCGACGCCGACGCTCGCGATCGCATAGGCCAGCAGCAGCGCCGGGATGATGTCGGGATTGCCGGGCTTGCCGATCCACATCGCGCTCGAGCCGATCACCAGCAGCGCGCCGAAAACAGCGATCCACGGCTTGCGCCGGCCGCTGGCATCGGCGATCGCACCCAGCACCGGCGACAACAGCGCGATCGCCAGTCCCGCGGCTGCGGTGGCAAAGCCCCACAGCGCCTGCCCGCTCGCGGCATCGGGCGCAACGAAGCTCGCGAAATATGGCGCGAACACGAAGGTCGTGATCAGCGTGAAATAGGGCTGCGCGGCCCAGTCGAAGAAGATCCAGCTGACGACGGCTGCGCGGCCAGGATAGACGTTGGTGCAGGCCTTCGCATGTTCAGTGCCCGTCTGCATTGTTGCCGTCATCGCGAAAGATATTCCCCAACTCGAACCGCAGGCAGGCTTTCGCCGCTTCAATCCGTTCCCATATAGCATGGGCCGATTTTGCTGATACGGCGATGAACAGGGCAGGACATTTCGATGGCGCCAACGATGTCGCGACGGCTGTTTGCCGCTCTCCTCGTGATCGGCATCGCGACTCCCGCCCTCGGTCAGGTGCAGCGGCGCGCTTACGAGCCCTCAGCCACCAGTACGATTCAAAGCATTCGCGCCGAAAACGGCATGGTGGTGGCGCAGGAGAAGCTGGCGGCGCGGGTTGGCACCGACATCCTGCGGCAAGGTGGCAACGCCGTCGACGCCGCGGTCGCGACCGGCTTTGCAATGGCGGTGACCTATCCGCGCGCCGGCAATATCGGCGGCGGCGGTTTCATGGTGATCCATCTCGCCGGCCGCAACGAAGATGTCGCAATCGATTATCGCGAAACCGCGCCGCAGGCCGCGTCGCGCGACATGTTCCTGAACGCCGACGGCAAGCCGGACCCGGACAAGTCCCGCAATTCCGCGCTCGCGATCGGCGTTCCCGGCACGGTCGCGGGCCTTGCGCTGGCGCTGGAGAAATACGGCTCCGGCAAGTTCACGCTGGCGCAGATCGTCAAGCCCGCGATCGATCTGGCCCGCGACGGCTTCATCGTCACCGACGACACGTCGGACACGCTGTCGGACATGTATCGCCGCATGTCGCGCTGGCCGAACTCGGCCAAGACGTTCTCGCATGCCGACGGCACGCCGCTGCATGAGGGCGACCGCCTGATCCAGGGCGATCTCGCTGGCGTACTGACGGCAATTGCCGAGCAGGGACCGCGTGGCTTCTACGAGGGCGCGGTCGCCGAAAAGCTTGTCAGCGGGATCAGGAATGCCGGCGGCATCTTTACGCTCGCGGATCTGAGAGCCTATCAGCCGGTGATCCGTACGCCGATCCGCGGTACCTATCGCGGCTTCGACATCGTCTCGATGCCGCAGCCGTCCTCCGGCGGCGTCGTGCTGCTGGAGATCCTCAACATCCTCGAAGGCTTTCCGATGTCGGACATGAAGCAGGGCTCGGCCGCCTCGCTGCATGTCATGATCGAGGCGATGAAGCGGGCCTATGCCGATCGCGCCCGCTATCTTGGTGATCCCGCCTTCGTCGACGCGCCGACGCAATTGCTGATCGACAAGGACTATGCCGCCAGGCAGCGCGCGACCATCGACCTTGCCCGCGCCACGCCCTGGACCGATGTCCGCAACGCCAAGCAGCCGCACGAGGGCGACAACACCACGCATTATTCGGTCGTCGACGCCAACGGCAACACCGTCAGCAACACCTACACGCTGAACTTCCCCTACGGCGTCGGCCTCGTCGCCGACGGCACCGGCGTGCTGCTCAACAATGAGCTCGACGATTTCACCGCCGCGCCCGGCGCCTCCAACGCTTTCGGCCTGGTCGGCTTCGAGGCCAATCTGCCGGGGCCGGGCAAGCGCCCGCTGTCGTCGATGTCGCCGACCATCGTGCTGAAGGACGGCAAGCCCGTGCTGGTGACGGGATCGCCGGGCGGCAGCCGCATCATCTCCGCGGTGACGCAGATCATCGTCGACGTCATCGACTACAAGATGGACATCGCGGCCGCGGTCGCCGCGCCCCGCATGCATCATCAATGGCTGCCCGACGAGGTGCGGATCGAGCGCGGCTTTCCCGACGAGGTGCTCGCCGAGCTGCGCGCCAAGGGCCACAAACCGGTCGAGCCGCTCGGCTACTCCTCCGCGAACTCGATCGTCGTCACGACCAGTGGTCTGCTCGGTGCGCCCGATCCACGGACACGCGGCTCGGAAGCGGCCGGATACTAGAGCTTGATCCGGAAAAGTGCGAAGCGGTTTTCCGAAAAGATCATGCTCAAACTAAAGACCTAGATGGGCAAACGCGGCTTTGCCCGGCCTGCAACATCGCGATAGATTGGCGGTCCGCGCAACTCCGGCCGCGGATCGCAAACAGCCGGTGAAAGATTTCTCCGGGGAACGCGCATGAGCACGGCCGAATCCAAAACGATCGAAGTCGCAGAGATCGAGGACACCAGTCTCCTCGCCTTCTATCGCGACATGAACCTGCCGGAGCGGCGCACGTTCTGGGCCTGCGCCTCGGGCTGGACGCTCGACGGCATGGATTTCATGATCTATCCGCTGGTGATCGGCACCATCATCACGCTGTGGAAGGTCGATGCCGGCACTGCCGGCCTCGCCGGCACCGTGACGCTGCTGGCTTCCGCCGTCGGCGGCTGGCTCGGCGGCTATCTCTCCGACCGGATCGGGCGGGTCAAGACGCTGCAGCTCACCATCATCTGGTTCTCGTTCTTCTCGCTGGTCTGCGCCGTGGTGCAGAATTTCGACCAGCTCCTGATCGCCCGCGCGCTGCTCGGCTTGGGCTTCGGCGGCGAATGGGCGGCAGGCGCGGTGCTGATCGGCGAAGCGATCCGGCCGCAATATCGCGGACGCGCGGTCGGCTCGGTGCAATCGGGCTGGGCGATCGGCTGGGGCCTTGCGGTGCTGGCGCAGGCGATCCTGTTCTCGATCCTGCCGCCAGAGAACGCCTGGCGCTGGATGTTCGTGATCGGCGCGCTGCCGGCGCTGCTGGTGTTCTACCTGCGCCGCTATGTCACCGAGCCGGAGATCTCCGCCGCGACGATGGCGCAGCAGCAGGCATCCGGCAGCGGGCCCGCCGCATTGTGGGAGATTTTCCAGGGACCGATCCTGAAGACCACGCTGCTGGCCTCGCTGGTCGGCACCGGCATGCAGGGCGGCTATTACGCCGTCACCTTCTGGGTGCCGCGCTTCCTCACCACCGAGCGCAAGCTCTCGGTGGTCGGCTCGACCGGCTATCTCGCGACGCTGATCATCGGCTCCTTCATCGGCTATCTGGTCGGCGCCTGGCTCGCCGACCGGATCGGCCGGCGCAATCTGTTCCTGATCTTCTCGCTCGGCGCCATCGCGATCGTGCTGCTCTATACCCAATTGCCGCTGTCCAACGAGGTGCTGTGGGTGCTGGGCTTCCCGCTCGGCTTCTTTGCCTCAGGCTATTTCTCCGGCATGGGCGCGTTCCTGACCGAGCTCTACCCGACCCGGCTGCGCGGCTCCGGCCAGGGCTTCTGCTACAATTTCGGCCGCGGCGTCGGCGCGCTGTTTCCGTTCCTGGTCGGCGCGCTCTCGACCACGACCACGCTGGCTAACGCGATCGCGATCTTTGCGGTGGCGGCCTACGCCGTGTTCTTCATCGCCGCCTACGCGCTGCCGGAAACGCGCGGGCGCGTGCTGCATGCGGGTGGGTAACATTGAGCGCGAACCCTCAGCTTGCTCAGTTTTGCCTCTCCCCTTGTGGGAGAGGCCGGATTGCATCGGAAGATGCAATCCGGGTGAGGGGTCGCGGTCCATCCACACGGTTTGTCGTGTGGAGGGATACCCCTCACCCCCAACCCTCTCCCACAAGGGGAGAGGGAGCCTGACATGGTGCATCCCTAACTGTGGAGGAGCCAACAGATGACATCGCTCAAAGGCAAGACGCTGTTCATCTCGGGTGCGAGCCGCGGCATCGGGCTTGCGATCGCGCTGCGCGCCGCGCGTGACGGCGCCAATGTCGCGATCGCGGCGAAGACCGCCGAGCCGCATCCGAAGCTGAAGGGCACGATCTACACCGCCGCCGACGAGGTCCGCGCCGCCGGCGGCAAGGCGCTGCCGGTGATCTGCGACATCAGGGACGAGGCGCAGGTGATGGCGGCGATCGAAGCCACCGTCGCCGAATTCGGCGGCATCGACGTCTGCGTCAACAATGCCAGCGCCATCAGCCTGACCAATTCGCAGGCAACCGACATGAAGCGCTACGATCTGATGATGGGGATCAACACCCGCGGCACCTTCATGGTGTCGAAATACTGCATCCCGCATTTGAAGAAGGCGGAGAATCCGCACATCCTGATGCTGTCGCCACCGCTCGACATGAAGACCAAGTGGTTCGAGCATTCGACCGCTTATACGATGGCGAAGTTCGGCATGAGCATGTGCGTGCTCGGACTGGCCGGTGAGCAAAAATCCGCCGGCATTGCGGTCAACGCATTGTGGCCGCGCACCACGATCGCAACCGCCGCGGTCGGCAATCTGCTCGGCGGCGATGCCATGATGCGCGCCAGCCGCACGCCGGAGATCATGGGCGATGCGGCCTATGCGATCGTCACGCGGCCATCGCGCGAGTTCACCGGCAATTTCTGCATCGACGACAAGGTGCTCTACGCCAACGGCGTGCGCGACTTCGAGCGCTATCGCGTCGATCCCTCGGTGCCGTTGATGTCGGATTTCTTCGTGCCCGACGACGACGTGCCGCCGCCCGGCGTCACCGTGCAGCCGTTGCCGTCGGCGGGCGGTGCGCAGACGTCGCGTTAATCTAGACGGCCGACGCGTTGAGCTGCGCGCGCCAATGCTGCACGCGCTCCTTGAGCAGCGTATCGCGGACATAGGCAAGCTCCTCGTCCTCGATCCGCTCCAGCGTTTCGAGCGAGAGATTGTCCGCGCCATGCGCCGACCAGGCGCGCTGCAGCTCGGCATTGCCATGGCTGCCCATCCGCAGCGTGAACCAGATGCGGTTCTGGATTTTCTCCAGATCGAGCGCCTGCCCGACCCAGACCTCCCCGGTCGCGCGGCAGCGGATCGCGAACACGCCGGCCACAGCAGCGCGCTTCTTGTAGTCGGCAATGGCCAGCTTGCGGTCTTCGGTCTTCATGGCGGCTCCTGTCGTATCGGCACCAATTATATCCGGGTATTATTGACAAGGCAATTACACCCGGATAAAACATCGCATCGAACGCGAATAGGACGAGCTGACATGGACACCACCTGCCATCTGGAGCCGACGTGGAATGCCGGGCGCGACTTTGCCCAGCGCGAGATCACCGGCGAGCTGGTGATGCTCAACCTGCTGCGCTTCCGCGACATCGCCGACTATTCGCAAAGCCCGGAGCTGGCCCCGCCGCACCCGGTCACGGGTGCGGAAGCCTACGACCGCTATGTCGCGCACACGCTGTCGCATCTGCGGAAGAGCGGCGGCGACATCCTGTTCATGGGTGAAGGCGGCTCGTTCCTGATCGGGCCCGAGGGCGAGCGCTGGGATCGCGCGATGCTGATCCGGCAGAAGGGCCGCGGCGCGTTCCTCGCCTTCGCGGTGGCGGAAGCCTACCTCGCCGGCATCGGACACCGCACGGCGGCGCTGGCCGATTCACGGCTGCTGCCGCTGGTCGAGTTGCCGCGATGACCGAGATGCTAGCGGCCAACCTCGTACGGCCCGCCCTTCTCGAGCGCCCGCGCGTAGGCCGGGCGCGCGTGGATGCGCTCGAGGAAGGCAACACATTTCGGGTGGCCGTCCGCGAGCCCGCCACGCGCAGCGGCCGCCTCCAGTGGAAAGCTCATCTGGATGTCGGCGCCGGAGAATTCGTTGCCGGCGAACCACTCGCTCTTGCCGAGCTCGCCTTCCCAATAGGCCATGTGCTGCTTGAGCTGCGGATTGACCAGCGTGGAAAGCGCCTGATTCGACACCTTGCGCACCAGCGGCCGCAGCAGCGCCGGCGCGCGCTTCGGCATCAGCGTGAACAGCAGCTTCAAGAGCAGCGGCGTCATCGCCGAGCCTTCGGCATAGTGCAGCCAATAGGTGTAGCGCAGCCGCTCCGGCGTATCGGCCTGCGGGATCAGGCGGCCGTTGCCGTAGGTCGCGATGATGTATTCGAGGATCGCGCCGGATTCCGCGATCGTGTTGCCATTGTCGGTGACGACAGGCGACTTGCCGAGCGGATGGATCGCGCGCAGCTCCTTCGGCGCCCGCATGTCGGGCTGCCGCTGGTAGCGCACGATCTCGTAGGGCACGCCTAATTCCTCGAGCAGCCACAGCACGCGCTGCGAGCGGGAATTGTTGAGATGATGAACCGTCAGCATGGGCGTCCTCTGAAATGTCGGCGCAATCGGGCGGCGTGTGGTGCCAGCCGGGAACGGGAAAGTCGAGATCCACGCGCCGTGCTTGCTGGAAATGACCCGGGCAATACGTCGCGCAATCGATGAGGTCTACCATGAATCCTGCCTATGTCGCCTTCGAAGGCGAGCATCGCATCGGAGCCGGTGACCTCCCGGAGGTTGCACGCGCCGCCAAGCAGCTGCTTGACCGGCGCAAGGATGCCGCGGTCCTGGTGTTCAACGGCCGCACCTCGGCGCTGGTCGATATCGATTTCCGCGGCTCGGTCGACGACGTGCTGGCGCGGCTGCCGAAGCTCGCGCCTCCGCGCGACGAGGAACCGGCAACGCCAACCGCGCCGCGCGGTCCGGGACGGCCGAAGCTTGGCGTCGTCGCGCGCGAGATCACGCTCTTGCCGCGTCATTGGGACTGGCTCGCCCAGCAGAAGGGCGGCGCATCGGTTGCGATCCGCAAGCTGATCGACGAGGCGCGGCGCGCGAGCGGCGACAAGGACCGCACGCGCCGCGCCCAGGATGCCGCCTATCGCTTCATGACAACGATGGCCGGCAACCGGCCAAACTACGAGGACGCGATCCGTGCCCTGTTCGCGCATGACCGGCGGCGCTTTGCAACCCTGATCGCGGACTGGCCGGCCGATATCCGAGATCACGCGATCCGGCTCGCCTATAGCGATCAGGCGGACTGACGCGCTTTCGCGCGAAAGAGGTGGCGGTCGCGGATCGGTGGTTCGGCGTTCAGAGCAGAACCGCAGACCCAGCCCGCCGCCGTCCTGACGGTCTCGATTTTTGGAAGTTGAACGTGTCCAATCCTCCCTCCTTACGCAAAGCCTTCCTGTCGTTCCTGGCGCCGATGCTGCTGAGCAATGTACTGCAGTCGCTGTTCGGCACCATCAATGGCATCTATCTCGGCCAGATGATCGGCGTCGACGCGCTCGCCGCTGCGTCGGTGTTCTTTCCGGTGATGTTCTTCTTCATCTCCTTCGTGATCGGCCTGAGCGCGGGCGCCTCGGTCATGATCGGCCAGGCCTGGGGCGCCGGCGAGCCCGACCGCGTCAAGGCGGTTGCCGGCACGACCATGACCGTGACGCTGCTGCTGGCGCTCGCGATTGCGATATCAGGCGGCCTGTTCGCCCGCCCGCTCTTGATCGCGCTCGCCACGCCACCAGACGTCCTCGACGCCGCGGTGTCCTATGCCCGGATCATGATGATCACGATGCCGGTAACCTTCGCATTCCTACTGCTCGCCGCGATGATGCGCGGCGTCGGCGACACCGTGACGCCGCTGGTGGCGCTGACGGTCTCGACCGTCGTCGGCCTCGTGGTGACGCCCGCATTGATCCGCGGCTGGCTCGGCCTGCCGATGCTGGGCGTGGCCAGTGCCGCCGTTGCTTCCGCGATCTCGGGCGTGGTGACGCTGCTGTGGCTGCATATCCACATGCTGCGGCGCAAGCATCCGCTGGCCTTCGACGCCGCGTTCCTGCGCGCGATGCGGCCGAACGGCGCCCTTCTGCGCATCGTGCTGCGGCTCGGCATTCCGACCGCGATCGGCATGGTGGTGGTCTCGCTCGCCGAACTGGTGCTGCTCGGCCTCGTCAACGGGTTCGGCTCGGAGGCCACCGCCGCCTATGGCGCGGTCAACCAGGTGATCGGCTATGTGCAGTTTCCGGCGATCTCGATCGCCATATCCGTGTCGATCTTCGGCGCACAGGCGATCGGCCGCGGCGATTCCGACCGGGTCGGCGCCATCGTCCGGACCGGGATCGAGATGAACCTCGCACTGACCGGCGGACTGGTGGTGCTCGGCTATCTCTTTGCGCGGCCGCTGATGGGTTTCTTCATCGTCGACGGCGCCGTGCTCGCGCTGGCGCAGCAGCTTCTTTACATCGTGCTGTGGAGCATGGTGCTGTTCGGCATGGCGACGGTGTTCTCGGGCGCGATGCGTGCCGGCGGCACGGTGTGGATGCCGCTGTTCATCTCGATCCTGGCCATGACGCTGGTCGAGGTGCCGGTCGCGATCCTGCTCAGCCGGGCGGTCGGCATCAGCGGCATCTGGATCGCCTATCCCGCCACCTTCGCAACCATGTTCGTGCTGCAGATGGCCTATTACGCCCTGGTATGGCGCAAGCAGACCATCAAGCGGCTGATTTGACATCGCGCGCCGCGGCTCACATGATGAGTATCATATTCTCCTGATGGCGCCTGCGGCAGCAGGCCCATGCTCGAGAAAAGCCAAACAAGCCCAAACCAGACAGGCCGAGGGAGAGACCGCCGTGAGCCAGAATCCGCAATTCCTGTTCGATTTCGGCAGCCCCAACGCCTTCCTCAGCCACGAGGCGATCCCGGCGATCGAGCAACGCACCGGCGTCAAGTTCGAATATGTCCCGATCCTGCTCGGCGGCATCTTCAAGGCCACCAACAACAAGTCGCCGGCCGAGACGCTGGCGGGCGTCAAGAACAAGCCCGAGTTCATGAAGATCGAGACCGAGCGCTTCCTCAAGCGCTTCAACGTCAGGCCCTACGTCTGGAACCCGTTCTTCCCGGTCAATACGCTGAACCTGATGCGCGCGGCGGTCGCCGCCCAGTTCGAAGGCGTGTTCGAGAAATACATCGAGGCGGCTTTCCACCACATGTGGGTCGAGCCGAAGAAGATGGATGATCCCGAAGTAGCCGGCAAAGCCATCGCCGCCTCCGGCCTCGACGCCGCCAAACTGTTCGCCCGCGCCCAGGACGCCGACGTGAAAGCCAAGCTGATCGCGAACACCCAGGCCGCCGTGGAGCGCGGCGCATTCGGCTCGCCGACCTTCTTCGTCGGCAACGAGATCTTCTTCGGCAAGGAGCAGCTGCGCGAAGTCGAGGAACTGGTGTCGGGAAAGTGAGATGAGCAGTTGGCCAATAGCGGGTAGCGAATAGTCGAACAGCATTCCTATCTAGTCGCCATTACCCATTCGCACTTCGCTCGCTTCCCGGGCAACAACAAAGAAGGACAAATTCCCATGCGTGTTCTCGTGGTCGGCGCCGGTGCGATCGGCGGTTATTTCGGCGGCCGGATGCTTCAGGCCGGCCGCGACGTCACATTTCTCGTCCGGCCCCGCCGCGCCTCCGAGCTCGCCTCCGCCGGGCTCGTGATCAAGAGCCCGAACGGCGATGTCACCTTGAACAATCCGCCGACCGTGCAGGCCGACAAGCTCTCGGACAAATTCGACGTCGTGCTCTTGAGCTGCAAGGCGTTCGATCTCGAGGATGCGATCAAGTCGTTTGCGCCTGGTGTCGGCGACAAGACCGCAATCATCCCGCTGCTTAACGGCATGCTGCATCTCGATGCGCTCGACAAGAAATTCGGCGCTCAGCATGTGCTCGGCGGTCTCTGCGCGATCGCGGCGACGCTGAACGAGAAGCGCGAAGTGGTGCAGCTGCAGCCGATGCAGTCGCTCGGCTTCGGCGAACGCGCCGGCGGCCTGTCGGACCGGGTGCGCGCGATCGCCGAGACCTTCTCCGCGATCAACGGTGCGGCCGCCAGCGAGCACGTGATGCAGGATATGTGGGAGAAGTGGGTGTTCCTGGCGTCGCTCGCCGCTTCCACCAGCCTGATGCGGACCTCGGTCGGCAACATCCTGGCCGCGCCCGGCGGCCAGGATTTCCTGCTCGGCATCCTCGACGAATGCAGCGCGATCGCGGCCGATGCCGGCCACGCGCCGGGCGGCCCGTTCTTCCAGCGCACCCGCGGGCTCTTGACCACCGAAGGCTCGCCGATGACCGCATCGATGTTCCGCGACATCAAGGCGGGGCTGCCGGTCGAAGCCGATCACGTGATCGGCGACCTGATCGTCCGCGCCGATGCCGCCAAGATCCCCGTGCCGAAGCTGCGCACGGCCTATACGCATCTCAAGGCGTATGAGAAGCAGCGGGTTGGCTAGCCTTCACCCTCCCCTGGAGGGGGAGGGTCGGCTCACATGAAGCGAAGCGGAATGTGAGACGGGGTGGGGTGATCTCTCAACACGGGCACTGTTCGAGTGGAGAGACCGTCACCCCACCTCGTCGCTCATTTCATTCGCGCCGATCCTCCCCCTCCAGGGGAGGATAAGAAAGCGCGAGCGCCCTCTCACAAATGCGCCAGATAATGCGCGAGCGCGGTGATCTCCTCGTCGCTCAGCGGATACGCCACATCGGCCATCGCCGCCTGCGCTCCGCCGGAGCGTACGCCCGATTTGTAGTCATGCAGCGCCTTGACGAGATATTCCTCGCGCTGGCCGGCGATGCGCGCGACCGCCTTGGTACCGACAAAGGTATCGGTGTGGCATGAGGCGCAGCGGCGGCCGGCCGCGGCCTGTTTGCCCTTTTCGGACAATTCCGGATTGTCGTCCTTGCCGCCCTTGAACGGCGTCAGCGAGGCGAAATAGGCGCCGAGATTGCGGATGTCGTCATTGTTGAGCTGCTCGACGATCGGCTGCATCTGCTCGTTCTTGCGCGCACCGGCGCGGAAGAACACCAGCTGCCATTGAATGAACTGGTCGAGCTGGCCGGCCAGCGAGGGAATATTCTCGGTCTGCGAGATGCCGTTGTCGCCATGACACCCGGCGCAGATTTCGGCCTTCGCCTTGCCGGCGGCGACGTCGGCGGCCTGGGCAAGGGAAGTCATCGCGATCGCTGACGCGAACAGCATTCCGAATGACAAAAGGCGCATTGCCAGTTTTCTCCGCGTGTCATTGCCGGGCTCGACCCGGCAATCCATCTGGCTTGAAGAAGGGTTTCTTGGTTTGGATGGATGCCCGGATCAAGTCCGGGCATGACGAGGTGGTTCCGCGGCCGATCACAACAGAGGCTGCGGCCGCCTCGTGGCCACCGCAGCCTCTTGGCCTTCAACCGTTACTTCTTGCTGTAGCTGATGCGATAGATCGCACCGGCCCAGTCGTCGGCAACGAGGATGGAGCCATCCTTGTCGAGCAGGATGTCGGCGGGACGGCCGAGATAGCCCTGGTCACCCTCGATCCAGCCGGAAGCGAAGATCTCCTGCTTGGCATTCTTGCCGTCGGGGCTCGCGGTGATCTTCACGATGCGGCCGCCCTGATACTTGTGCCGGTTCCAGGAGCCGTGCTCGGCGATCAGGATGCTGTTCTTGTATTCGGCCGGGAATTGGCTGCCGGTATAGAACTTCATGCCGAGCGGAGCCACGTGGGCGCCGAGATTGTAGACCGGCGGGGTGAACTCCGAGCACTTGTGACCCATCGCGAATTTGGTGTCCGGCAGGTTGCCCTGGTGACAATAGGGATAGCCGAAATGCTCGCCGATCTTCGAGATCATGTTGAGCTTGTCGCTCGGCAGATCGTCGCTGATCCAGTCGCGGGCGTTTTCGGTGAACCAGTACTTGCCGGTGCGCGGATCGACGTCGCCGCCGACCGAGTTGCGCACGCCGAGCGCCCAGATCTCCGCATTGCCGGTCTTGGGGTCGACGCGGCGGATCTGCGACACCGAGGTCGGCGGGATGCCGATGTTGAAGGGAGGTCCGAATGGAATGTAGAACCAGCCGTCCTTGTCGACGGCGATGTATTTCCAGCCATGCGCCGCATACGACGGCATGTCGTCATACACCACCTTGCCGCTGCCGAGATTGTCGAGATTGGCTTCGGCATTGTCGTACTTGATCAGCTTGTCGACCGCGATGACGTACAGCGCGCCATCGCGGAACGCGAGGCCGGTCGGCATGTTGAGGCCCTTCAGGATGGTCTTGACCTCTTTCTTGCCGTTGTTGTCCTTGATCGCATAGACGTTGCCGAGGCCGAACGAGCCGACGAACAGCGTGCCCTTGTCGCCCCAGGCCATCTGCCGCGCCGCGAGCACGTTCGAGGCATAGACCTCGATCTTGAAGCCCGGCGGCAGCTTGATCTTCTTCATCATGGTGGCGAGTTCGGCGTCGGATGCGCCGGTCGGCGGACCGGACGGCGGGGCAAGACCCTTCTGCGCTTCGGTCTCGTCGCCGAGGAACCAGTCATCCGGCGGATGGGTCCAGAATTCCTTGGTACCGGATTCGTACTTCTTCAGCGCCCGGTTCTTGTCGGTTTGTTGCTGCGCATTGGCGAAGGTTGTCCCCGCCAGCAGCGCGATCGCCGCGAACGCAAGTATGGATCGATTGAAAGCCGATTTCATCGCGTCACTCCCCTACGCAAGCCGTTGCAGCTTGCCTGTTATTGATTTTGAACGCCTTGAGAGATGATGGTGGCGGTCTGTGAGGTAGGTCAGACGGCAAAATGGTAGCACATCCATCGACGCTGAAAAGCGCATGCTCGGGTGTGCGCTGCGTCAAAACAAGTTGAGACGAAATTTGAGACGAAATTTTCCTGCGCTGACTGCCTGATAACAAGGCATTCTGCACCGCAGCGTGATATTCAAACGAAGCTAACGCTCGCGATCGCGTCTATCGCGACGAGAGGCGCGAAAGGCCAAGCGCCTGCGCCTCGGCTTTCGACAGCGGCCTGAACAACACGCTGCGTTTCTGCCCGCTGGAGATTGCTGCGATCCTGAAGCCGTCATCGGCGGCGATGATGTCGCCGGTCCGCAGCATCATGTCGTCCTCGATCGCAATCGGTGACAGTCCGGTGGACGCGCCGGCGCTGCACGCGCATTGCGGCACGATCTCGCGCTGGAATCGGAATGCATTTGCGCGCGTCTTGTCGGTCTCGCCCGCTTCGGTTCCGGCGCTGTCGATATCGGAGCCGGAATGCAGCTTCACCTCGGCGGCGGGGCAGACCGCCTCGCAGGTCCCGACATCCGCCGCCGCATTCACGCGCGGCAGCGGGAAGAAGCGGCCGTCGCGGGCCGCGGCATCTTGACCGCGAGATCACGGCGCTGCCTGAACTGCAAAACCGTCCGAACAGCAAAAAGCCCGCACCAACGGGCGGGCCTTCATCAGACTGTCAGCTCGGTCAGCGAGATATTTTGGAGCGGGCGAAGGGGCTCGAACCCTCGACCCCGACCTTGGCAAGGTCGTGCTCTACCACTGAGCTACACCCGCATCCGAAATGGCGGCGATCACTCGCCGGCAACGGCAGACCTATGCCAAATGCTGTCTGTGAATGCAACACAAGAGCGCGGTCCGAACTTCACGAAATCGCACGGTTTCCTTAAAAATTGACCCCGAATCGGCCGAAACCGGTCGTCGCGACGATTTCTTTTTATGTTTCGGCCGGAACCAGCCTCAGAGCCATCTCATCCCGGAGCGATTCGAGCCAGGTCTCGAACCAGCCGGTCAGCTTCTGCACCAGCTCGACGCGGCGGTCCGCGTCGCAATCGAACACTGCCCACCATTCGATAAAGGCCCGGTCACCGTCGACCACCGGGGTCACCCGCAGGGTCGCGCTGAAGTCCGTCATCGGAAGGGTAGGCGGACCGGCAAATTCGTAGGTCTGAAAGCGCTCGACGTCGGACTGTGCGAGCAGCCGCTGCCGGATCCGCCGTTCCCGGTACAGGACGTTGCGCACGGCGCCGATCGTGTCGCCGGACTTGCCGTCCTCGATCTCGCTGGTGCCCGCACCGTGGACCCAGACCGGGTAATTGTTGAAATCGCGGATGATTTTCCAGACCTCGCCGGCCGGCTGCTCGTACACGGTGCTGTAATAGGCCTTTGCCATGGGCGATCCCCTGTTGCCATGAAGGAGCGCCATCGTCGGCCGTTCCGGACCTCAAACCCACCCGATCTCCGATGGAACAGGCCGGGCGGCGAGCGATTGAATTTTGCCGGCCAACCGCCATCTACGGAGCATGTTCCGGGATCATGCTCTAGGCTGACAGAACGGCTGAACACGCCGTCCGGAGCGTGCTAGAACGCCCCCGTATTTTTCCGACCTCAGAAGACCAAGGCGAGGACAACGTGACGATAATGGAGCAGGGCGGCCCCACGCCCGAGGCAGCGCCCGATCTGATCAAGGAGACGACGACCCAGACCTTCGTCAAGGACGTCATCGAGGAATCGCGCCGCCAGCCGGTCATGATCGACTTCTGGGCGCCGTGGTGCGGTCCGTGCCGCCAACTCACCCCAATGCTGGAAAAGGCGGTTCGCAACGCCAAGGGCCGGGTCAAGCTGGTCAAGATGAACATCGACGAGCATCCGCAGATCCCCGGCCAGATGGGCATCCAGTCGATCCCGGCCGTGATCGCCTTCGTGGGCGGCCAGCCCGCCGATGGCTTCATGGGCGCGGTGCCGGAGAGCCAGATCAACGCCTTCATCGAGAAGATCACCAAGGGCGTGCCCGCCGCCGGCGAGCCCAATCTTGCGGAGATCCTGGCCGAGGCCGACGCCGTGCTGGCCGAGGGCGACGTCGAGGGTGCGGCGCAGACCTATGCCGAGGTGCTTGCGCACGACGCCACCAACATCGCGGCGCTGGCCGGCCTCGCCAAGTGCTACGTCACGTCGGGCGCGGTCGAACAGGCCAAGCAGACGCTCGCGATGGTGCCGGAATCCAAGCGCAATGATGCCGCGGTGAAGGCGGTGCAGGCGGCGATCGATCTTGCCGAACAGGCCCAGTCGGTCGGCCCGATCGCGGAGCTGGAACAGAAAGTCGCGGCAAACCCGCTCGACCATCAGGCCCGATTCGATCTCGCGACCGCGCTCAATGCCATGAACAAGCGCACGGAGGCGACCGAGCAGCTGCTCGCGATCGTCAAGCGTGACCGCAAGTGGAACGACGACGGCGCGCGCAAGCAGCTGGTGCAGTTCTTCGAGGCGTGGGGCGGCACCGATGAGGCAACCGTCGAGGGGCGCAGGCGGTTGTCGACGATTCTATTCTCGTAACGCACGCCCCGTCACAGCAGCGGGACCGCAGATGCCGATCAATGCCGAATATCGCGGGCCCGGCGAGCTCCCCGAGGTGATCCCGGTGTTCCCGCTGCCGGGCGCGCTGCTGTTGCCGCGCGGCCAGATGCCGCTCAACATCTTCGAGCCGCGTTATCTCGCGATGATCGACGACGCGCTGCGCGACGGTCACCGCCTGATCGGCATGATCCAGCCCGACGTGGCGCATTCGCAGAAGGAGGCGAAGCCGGCGCTGTTCCGCGTCGGCTGCGTCGGCCGCATCACCCAGCTCGCCGAATCCGGGGACGGCCGCTACATCCTCGAACTGACCGGCGTCGCGCGCTTCAAGGTGGTCGAGGAGCTGACAGTGCAGACGCCGTACCGGCAGTGCAAGGTCGACTTCTTCTCCTTCGCCGGCGACTTCACCGCGCGCAAGGGCGAGGACGCCGTCGATCGCAAGGCGCTGCTCGAGGTGCTGGCGGATTTCCTGGAAGCCAACAATCTGAAGGTCGACTGGGAAGGCATCGAATCCGCGCCGAACGAGGCGCTGGTCAATGCGCTGGCGATGATGTCGCCCTATGGTCCGGCCGAGAAGCAGGCGATGCTCGAGGCGCCCGACCTGAAGACCCGCGCCGAGATCCTGATCGCCGTCACCGAGATGGACCTCGCCAAGAAGCGCACCTCCGGCGACCCGCCGGTGCAATGAGGCGCTTCACCGCAACTCTCGTCGGCCCAGCCAGATGTGAAGCGGAAACATCAGGGAGAGGGCAAATCCCGCTGTGAGGTGGATCCAACTCATCCAGGGCCGCACCTCCTCGGATCCAAGATAATAGAGCCCGAAGGCGGTCACGATCAGGACCGCATTGAACGCCGCCATGATCGATCCCGAAATGCGATTCTTCCGGCTCCGCCACGCGCGCAGCAGATGCACGGGGATGAGGGCGCCCAGCGTTAACAGCGCCAGCATGGCGACCCCGCCATGAACCATCAATAAATTGGCGGCGGCCTGCTGCCATATCTCGTCGCCGGCAACGTTCTTTTGCCAATCCGCCACCAGCCAACCGGCGCCCGTCAATAACAACGCTCCGAACGTCGCGTACATCGAATAGCGAAATGAACGTTTAAGCCGCAAGATGCACCGCCTGAGGCCAGTCGGAAGTGATCCGAACGTCGCCGTCGGTCGAGATCAGCAAGGCACTTGCCTTGTAATGCTCAAGCAGGTCGCCGGCATCGGTCCCCGAGATCATGACAGCCTTCGTCAGCGCATCGGCGATCATGCATGAGGGCGCGCAGACCGTAGCGCCGATCGCGACGTTGGTCGGATTGCCCGTGGCGGGATCGATGATTGCCGAAGTGCCCGGAGGCGCTCCGTCGACCAAATCAAAACGAAGTGCGGTCGATGCCAGCGCCTGATCAGTCAGCTTGATACGAGCGAGCAAGTGGAGCGGGTCGCGGGGGTCGCGCAGATGGACCGTGTGCTGTTCCTGTCCGAACACCCGAAGATCGCCGCCGGCATTTACTACCCCGCCCGGAATATCGAAGCCGCGCAACACCTCGACTGCGCGGTCGACGGCAAAGCCCTTGGCGATCCCTCCGAGATCGATCGTGATGCACGGTGATCGAAGGCGCACTGCTAATTCGGGCAGCAGCTCGATCGCATTGTCGAGGCTCTGTTCCGGCCCGATGACGCGACCGCCGCCCGGTCCGGGCAGCAGGCCCATGGCTTGCAACACCGGCGCAACGGTGACATCGAAGGCCCCCTTGGAGCGGCGACGCATCTCGAGCGCCGCCTCCAGGACCTCGAACGTCCAGGCATGAACGCGCGTCGGCCGGACGCCGGCATCCCGGTTGACGCGGCTGACGTCGCTGTCGTGCTCGTGAAAGCTCATCAGCCGATGAACCCGCGCAACGGCATCGAATGCGGCGTTAATGGCGGCATTCGTTTCGGGTCCGGCGGCAGCCGCGACCTCGATCTCGACGAAGGTGCCGAGCAGCGGCCGGGCGCGACGAAGACTATCGGAGACGACTGGCATAGGCGGCCAATATCCTCTTAACGCCCTCCGTGACATGCGTCGACGACAGTGTCGCGCCAGAAATATTCCGGATGTCGCCGTTGATCTTCAACGCGCTGCCGCCGGTCTTGCCGACGAATTGCGCCAGCCAGCTCGGACTCCGGATCTCGCCGCCATAGGACTCCCGATATTGCAGGATTTCGACCTTATGCACTGCGCCGCCCGGCGTCAGCGCCACAGCATAGTCGATGAACAGGTGCTTGCCGATCACCCGGTCGAAGACGAAGAAGCCCGCGACCTTGCCTCCGGCTTCGGCCTTCCAGACCCGGCCTGCCTGGACTTCGGTGAAATGCGTCGCCGACGGAAACGCCTGCTTCTGCGCCTCCTCGATCGACAGATACTGAACGGCATAGGCCGGCGAAGCAACCGACACGATCGCCGCTGCAGGCAGTGTATATCGAACCCACGTCATCTCTCACCTGGCTCCAATCGTTTTCGTCATGCGCGCGGAGCGTTTGCTCCGACGCGGCCGTGCTGATCTCAGAAGAAGAATCCGACGCCACCGAGGAACGAATCCGACATCGCGCCGGTGATGCTCTTGTCGATGACGTGCTGATAGGTCGCCTTCAGCGCGATCTTCGGTGACGGGAAGAGCGCGAAGCCGGCGGTGTGGAACTGGCGTTGGCCGGCGCCGGTCGGCATATTGGCATCCGTGCCGGCAAAGCCGCCGCTCTGCAAATTCTGGTAGGTGTAGCGATAGAAGGGCACCGCCTCCCACTCGCTGTTCAGGATGGTGCCGAGCGGCACGTGATAGGCGATCTCGCCGGAATAGCCGTACATCGCCTTACCGACATTGTTGGTGGGATCTGAATCGTTGTTCGCGCGCAGGTTCTCCGGATGGCTGAATTCGGCGTGAACATACTCGCCGCGAAGCTCGAGGCCCGTTTCCGGGACGCGGTAGCGGAACTCGGCGTCGAACATCGCCAGACTGGAGTGGCCCAGGAAATTGCCGAGATCATCGTGCGCCCCCCGTGGCGTCGTGTTCGGCGAGAAGTAGGCGCTCACACTTCCCGCGAACCCGGGCAGGAATGTCGGCGTGACGTCGAGCCGTCCGGAGACGGCGACGGCATTGTTGAGCTGCTGGAAGTCGCCGAGCGGGGGCCTGGAGAACCCGAGCCCATTCAGGCCATCGATGCCCGCGGCGTAGGGCGTTCCGGGAAGCGGCACGGTCTTCGCTGCGGTGCGATTGTCGAAGGTATCGCCGAAGTCCTCGTTGCTGGTGCTGACCATCACCTGATACTTCAGATCTTCGCTGATGGTGCCGTAGACGCTGCTCGACGGCACCTTCCAGGTCGATGGAATAAGGCCGTTGTACAATTCGGGCCGGTTCACACTGTAGAACTGCGTCGGCTCGTGATGCTGGTTGATGTAGCCTATCGGCACGAGATCGATGCCGGGCGCGCGCCAGTTGAACTGGTCGAGGATCTTGAAATCGATCCAGAGCTGCTCGATCTCCGCGGTGCCGTGCAGCTTGTCGTCATTGTCAAAACCGGACCCTGCGTGCTCGAACTCGATCTCGGCGTTGAAGATGATGTTCGGTGTGATCGCATAGGTCGGCAACAAGACGAATCGTGCAGCATCGAAGCCCTTCTGCCACTGGCCGTTGGCGGCAGGGTTTTGCATGGCGCCGAACTTGATCTCGCCATAGGCGCCGATGCTGAGACCGGCCACGGGCGAGTCCGTCAGCCCGAGAATGGGCTTGTCACCCACCGCTGGAAGCGGGGGCAACTGCAACATCGGCTTGGCCGGCGTCTGCGCTGATTGAGCCGCGGGCTTGCTCTTGGCGTCCTTCGGGTCCTTGGTGTCTGCTGCCTCTTTCGGCTCGACCGACGAAGCCGCGGCATTGGCGCTCCGGATCGACGCCGCCTGCGGCGCGGGTGTGCGGCTGTCCTTCTGCTTCAACTCGGCCTCGAGCGCCTGGATACGCCGCTCCATCTTGTCGAGCTTTTTCAGCAACGCCTCGTTCGCGCCATCTTCAGCTCCAAAAGCGCTGCCGCTGCTGATGATCGACAGCGCGGTCGCCGCGAGCAGCGCCGCGCCCCTGGAATTAAAGCCAAGATCGAGTATCGATGCACCTAACCCCACGCAACGATGCGATGACATGTGCCCCCCTGCCCTGCGGAAACGAAAAGCCCGCGACATAAGGGCGCACCTAACACCACTAAGAATGATTTCGGAAAGTTTCCGTCATCCGAGTGGCAGCTCGGCGATTAGAATCGCTCAAGTTTGGAATTGGAATAAGAATAAGCTTCAACTGTTGGTCGGGATCATCCAACGCCGGAGGCGGATTTGCGCATGGGCTTCCGAACCAAAGACGCGACCGGGCCTGACGGCTCGAAGGCGCTTACCGAGGACTGCGGAAAACCTTCCGTCCGGTGAACATCGCGCGCACCAGGTTCTGACGCTGCAGCAATCCGACCACGACGACGCCGAGCACGTGCAGCCCGACCAGGACGATCGCCGCATCCGAGGCATAGGCGTGGGTGTCCTCGACCCACCAGACGCCGAAGAAGGTGACGGTGACCTCCATTGCACCCGTAATCGCGGAGACCGCGAGCGTGAGCAGCAGTGCCACCAGCATCACGGTGCCCGCGGGATTGAGCCCGATATAGCGACCGGTGATGCCGCGGCGGAGATTCCAGATATAGCGCGGCGCGGCGCGCAATCGGACGCCGAGCTTGCCGAAGCGCGCATAGCGCGTGCCGGCAAAGCCCCAGATCAGCCGGAACGCCAATAGCCCGATCACGGCATAACCCGCCAGCCGGTGCAGCCGGTCATAGACGTTGGGCGTCACCCAGGCGACCAGGACGAGAATGGCGAGCGCCCAGTGCCAGAACCGCAGCGGCAGGTCCCAGACCTGCACGGTGGTGGCGCCGCGGCCGCCGGGCGCCGCCTTCGTCATCGCGCCTGCTTCACTTCGCGATCGTGTGCTTCAGGCTGAGATCTTCCGGGCTGTAGAACAGCTCGTAGAGCTTGCCTTCCTTGACGCCGTACACTTCGTAGCAGGAGCCCTCGATCTTCGAGCGGCGCACCTCGTAGCCGGCAGCCTTGGCCTTGGCTTCGGCATCGGTTGCCGGCTTCCACGACGCCTTGTCGAGCTTGGTGCAAGTCTTGTAGCCGTCGGCGAACGCCGCCGAACCCAAATGCCCCAGAACGCCCGCTGCAAGCGCAGCGCTCATCATTACTCTCACGCGCATCTCCCCTCCGTTGACGATCATGCCCACAACGCCATCGCGCTGAGCACATGCGTGAACAATGCCGAGGTGATTGCCAAGTCAAGGAAGCGCGGACGCGGCACGCTTTAGAGAAATTCTAACGGCTGCGAAAACCGCTTTGCGCTCCACGCGCAATTTCGTTTTGACCGCTTGCTGCGGCGCCTCATGGGTCTGCCGGCGCGGCCTTTCAGTCAGGACGCGGCACCCGCCATTGCCAGACGAACCGCGGGGCGTTCGGTCGTTACGGGCATCCGCCCACTGATCATCTGTGCGACCTTCTCGCTCTGGACCGCGGGGCTGAAGTGGAAGCCCTGCACTTCCACGCAGGCGTCGGCGCGCAGGATGTCGAGCTGCTCCCTGGTCTCGACGCCTTCGGCCGTCGTCGTCTTGCCGAGACTGACGGCGAAGCGAACGATCGCGCGCGCAATCCGGCGCGACTCGTCGGTTGCGCCCGAGAGTTCGGACACGAAGCTGCGGTCGATCTTGACCTTGTCGAACGGAAACTTCTGCAGGAAGCTCAGCGACGAATAGCCGGTACCAAAATCGTCGAGCGCGATCCGCACCCCGAGATCATGCAGCTGACTGAGCGCCGCGAACACCGCCTCGCTGTCCTGGATGATCGCCGTTTCGGTGACTTCGAGCTCGAGCCTGTCAGGCGAAACGCCCGAGCTCGCTAACGCGTGCACGATCACCGGGACCAGCTCCGGGCTCCTGAACTGCACCGGCGACAGATTGATAGCGATCTTGAGATCATCGGGCCATTTGGCGGCTTCCGCACACGCGGTGCGCAGCACCCATTCGCCGAGCGGCACGATCAGGCCGGTCTCTTCCGCCAGCGGAATGAACTGCGCCGGTGAGACCATGCCGCGTTGCGGATGATGCCATCGCAACAGCGCCTCGAAGCCACAGGTCTCCCCGCTCGCGACATTGATGAACGGCTGATAGTACAGCTCGAACTCACCGTTGGCGAGCGCGCTGCGCATGTCGCGCTCGAGGCTGCGCCGGGTCTGCAGCTGCCGATCGAGCTCCGGCTCGAAAAAACGGAACGAGCCGCGTCCGCCGCTCTTGGCCGAGTAGAGCGCAAGATCGGCGCTGCGCAGCACCTCGTCGGAATGGCTGCCGTCGCGCGGTGCGATCGCAATCCCGATGCTGCTCGTGGTGGTCACCCGATGATCGCCGAGATCGATCGGCTCGCTGAGCGCCTTTTTGATCTTCTCCGCGAGCAAACCGGCTTCCGCGACCGGATCGCTGACGTGGTCGATCACCGCGAATTCGTCGCCGCCGAGCCGCGCGACCAGCGTAGTGTCGCTGACGCACCGGCGCAACCGTGCGGCCACCGACTTCAGCAACGCATCGCCCGCCGGGTGTCCAAGCGTGTCGTTGACGTCCTTGAAGCGGTCGAGATCGAGCATCAGCACCGCGAGGCTCGGCCCGCCACATCTCGCGCCGGAGAGCGCCTGCTCCATCCACTCCTTGAGGAGCACGCGATTCGGCAAATCGGTCAGCGCGTCGTGTTGCGCCATATGGGTGATCTTAGCCTCGGAGCGCCGCTGCTCGGTGACGTCGCGATGCGTCGCCACCCAGCCACCGCCGGGCATCGGCTGTCGCGTCACGCAGATCAGCCGGCCGTCGGCAAGCTCGTCGACCCGGCTGCTGATCTCGCCGGCCGGCAGCGCGTTCAGTGTTGCGAGCACCTGGGTCGCGGCGCTGTCGCTGGTCTCGCCCTTGAGAAGGCCGTTGGCGATCCGATGCGTGATGATCTCGCGATGAGCGGTGCCGGGCAGCAGCAATTCGGGCGGCAGCCGGTACATCTTGGCGTAGCGATCGTTGCACACCACGAGGCGCTTCTCCGCATCGAACATGCAGAGGCCTTCACCCATGTGGTTGATCGCCGTATCCAGCCGGAGCCGGTGTTCCTCCAGCTCCTTCTGCGAGGCCTCGACCTGCTGCCGCGCCAGCGAGAGCTGGCTGATGATTTCCTCGAAGCGACGGGTGCGAAGCGCGAGGCGCCGGTCGGCAAGCACGCCGACCAGGCTCATCCCGAGCACGGACAGCGCCACGCCCGCGATCACGATGGCGAGGAAGGCGGGAGAGAGCGACAGGGCTTGCGGAGCTTGCAGCGGGTCCGGAACGATCTCGACCGCGCCCATCGCGGTGAAATGATGCGACACGATCGCAAGCGTCAGCAACAGCGCCGCGACCAGCGACATCCAGCGATCCTGATAGCGGACCGCGACCGACAGCGCGGCGTAACCGAACAGCATGCCGAGCACGATGGAGGCCGCCACGAGATCCATCGACCACACCACGTGGCCCGGCACTTCCAGCGCCCACATTCCGAGATAATGCATGCTGGCGATGCCGGCTCCGATCACCGCGCCACCGACCGGCGCACGCCAGGAGCCGGGGTCGCTGGCGGCAAGGCCGAGTCCGCCGGACGTCAGCATCATCGCGACGGCGAGCGACAGCGCCGTGAGGACGATGCCGTAGCCGGTCGGCACGCCCGGCTCGTAGGCGAGCATGGCGATGAAATGTGTTGCCCAGATGCCGTAGCCGATCGCAGCTCCCGCGATCGCGATCCAGATCAGCCGCGTCCTCGCCTGCGAAGCGATCGCGCGATGGAAGATGTTGACGGCGACAATGCTGGCAACGAAGCAGACCAGGCCGGCCAGCAGAACGAGCCGCCAGTCATGCTCACCTGAAAGACACGTAAGAACACGAAACATGCGTCGGTCCTGGTTGTCCGCGCCGACAAGCTAGGCCGATTGAATTGTCTTCTCGATAATTTTCTACAACTTTCAGTGGCATGGTTATCCGCGCGTAAGCCGATTCCGCACGGAAATTGATGGCTCCATAAATATTCCACATGACCTGCGATCGCACGTCTTCAGCCCTCGAGCGGAACCAGGACGGTTTCGCCGGTTGTGACCAGCGACGCCTCGCCCTGCGCGTTCTCCGCGAAACATGCGCAGGCCGATGCGATCGGTCGTCACGCGCCCGCTAGTAGCCGGCGGCGGCGAGCGCCACGACGGCGCTCATCGCCATCCAGCCGAAATGCCGGCCGCGGGTCGCGACCCCATTGGCGAGCGCGGCGCTGCCGAACACGATGGCGAGCGTCGCCACGATCCAGTGCCGCGCGGCATCGGAGGCCATCGCCGGCGCGGCGACCAGCAGCACGCCGCCCCCGATCCAGGCGACCGTGCCGGCCTGATAGACCAGACGAAGCAAGAGACGCAGCCGCGGCGGCTCGACGGTGGCGCGTGCGAACACTTTGGTCTCGCCGAGAACGCCATGGATCAGGCTGACCAGGATGGCGATGATTCCGGCGCCTTGCAGCAAAAGATCACGCATCGCGACGTCTCCATACAGTGCTGTATGGATAGGACACCGCCGGCTGGCGCCTGTCAATACACTTGTGTATGGTCCGGACGCGGACAGGGAACCATGACGGAACAGCTCTCGGTCAAGGACTGGCTCGATCAGGGCCTGAAGACGCTGGCGAAGCACGGCTTCACGGCGCTCAAGGCCGAGCCGCTGGCCAAGGCCATCGGGGT
Organism: Bradyrhizobium quebecense; assembly: GCF_013373795.3. Taxonomy (NCBI): domain Bacteria; kingdom Pseudomonadati; phylum Pseudomonadota; class Alphaproteobacteria; order Hyphomicrobiales; family Nitrobacteraceae; genus Bradyrhizobium; species Bradyrhizobium quebecense. The sequence continues at coordinate 7,006,432 of NZ_CP088022.1, read as the reverse complement.
CTCGCGCGGCAGCTTCTACTGGCATTTCGCCGACATCGGCGCCTATCGCACCGCGATCCTCTACCATTGGCGCGAGGTTGCCGCCGAGCAGGTGATCGCCGAGCTCGAGACCGTTCCGGAAGGCGGCGACGCGCTGGCGCTGCTGCTGCGCCGGACCTTCTCGGCGCGGCTGGCGCTGGAGCGCGCGGTGCGCAGCTGGGCGACCGCCGATGCCGCGGCGCGCGCCGCCGTGCTCGAAGTCGACCAGCGCCGCATCGGCTATATCGAAACCCTGCTCCGCCACGCCGGATTCCCCGACGACGTGGCGCGCGGCCGGGCGCAGATCTTCTATTGGGCGTTCATCGGCTATGCGCTGTCCGAGCAAACGCTGCCGAAGCCGCGTCAGCAGGCCGCAATCGACGAGCTGTTGCGGATGACCAAGCGCTGACAGTTGACACGAGAATGTGCTACACGACGGCCAGTTTGTTCTGACGCGTTTTCTTCACGCGAACCGCTGCCCACTTCGCTCGAAAACGCTCCAGTCGGAGACATCAATGAATTCGACGACCGACCATCTCGAGAGCACCGCCGACCCAAAACTGCTCGAAATCCTGGTGTGCCCGATCACCAAGGGACCATTGGAGTTCGACGCCGCGCGGCAGGAGCTGATCTCGCGCTCCGCAAAGCTCGCCTATCCGATCCGCGACGGCATCCCGATCATGTTGCCGGAAGAGGCGCGCAAGATCGACTAAAACATGATCCGGAAAAGTGTGAGGCGGTTTTCCCGCGACAAACGCAAGCGTTTGCGCTGAGATCATGCTCCAATAAGAGGACCACATGCGCGCCCTCGTCACATGGCTGCTGCTGCTCGTCTCGGTGGCGAGCGCGACGGCCCACGAGAGCAGGCTGCGCATCGGCGCCATTGACGCGGTGCTGACCGTGCCGTCCGACATCGCAAAGCCGCCGGTGGCGCTGCTGATCGCCGGCTCCGGCTCGACCGATCATGACGGCAACGGGCCGCAGCTCAAGCCGGCAACGTTGAAGAAACTCTCCGAGCAGCTGGTCGCACGCGGCATCGCGACGCTGCGCTACGACAAGCGCGGCGCCGGCGAATGGAAGAAGGAGTTCGGTCGTCCGGAGGACTTTCGCTTCAAGGACTATGTCGGCGACGCGACGGCACTGATCGAGTATCTGCGCGGCAGCGGCAAGTTCGCTCATGTTGCGGTGGTCGGGCACAGCGAAGGCGGCCTGGTCGCGATCCTCGCCGCACAGCGCGTGCCGATCGACCGGCTGGTGCTGCTGGCAACGGCGGCGCGCAAGCAGGGCGACCTGTTGAAGGCGCAGCTCGAAAAGCAGCTGCCGCCGGACAAATTCGCGCCGATCGGAAAGGCCATCGACGACATCATGGCCGGGCAGATCGTCAACCCACCGCCGGCGGGACTGGCGATCGCGCCAGCGATGCAGCCCGCCATCGCATCTGCCTTCACCGAGGATCCGATCGATCCGATGAAGAAGATTACCGGGCTTGTCCTGATCGTCGCGGGCGGCCGCGACCATCAGCTGGCGCGGCTCGACTTCCTCGCACTCACCACCGCCGACTTCGCGGCCAAATCATTGTGGCAGCCGGACATGAATCACCTGCTGGTCGACGTCACCGACGCGGCGGACGACATGGCGAGCTACAACGAGCCGGAGCGGTCGCTCGACCCCGACCTGATCGACGCAGTGGCTGGCTTCATTTCACAGAAATAGTGGATGCGAAGGCCGTCACCCGGACGAAGCGCAGCGCAATCCGAGGCCGATCCACCTGAGGAGAGACTGCTCCCGGATTTCGCTTCGCTGCATCCGGGCTTACGGCACCGAGCAAGCCTACAGCGCCTCGCCCTTCAGCAGCCGCGGCACTTCGCCTGACAATCCCGCTGCCTGGCGGATGAACATGCTCTTCAGCGGCGGCGCGCGATCGACGAGGCCCAATCCGATGTCACGCACAGTGCGCAGCAGCGTCGATTCGTTGGAGAACAGGAAGTTGAGCGAGTTGGTGGCAACGCCCATCGCCATCGTATCGAAGCGCCGCCAGCGCTGATAGCGCTCGAGTACGTCGGCTTGTCCGAGATCCATGCCGAGCCGCGCCGCATCGACGACGACCTCGGCAAGTGCGGCGACATCCTTCAGGCCCATGTTGAGCCCCTGTCCCGCGATCGGATGGATCACATGCGCGGCGTCGCCGATCAGCGCCAGCCGTTCGGCGATGAAGGAACGCGCAACGAAATAGCCGAGCGGAAACGCCCGCGGCTTGTCGAGCGCCTTGATCTCGCCGAGATGCAGGCCGAACCGCTGTTCGAGCTCGGCGTGGAATTCCGCCTCGCTCAGCGCCGTGATGCGCGCGGCATCCTTGCGCGTCTCGGTCCACACCAGCGACGAGCGATTGCCGGTCAGCGGCAGTATCGCGAATGGACCCGCGGGCAGGAAATGCTCCTCGGCGCGGCCGTGATGTTCGCGCTCGTGTCCGACGGTGACCACGATGCCGGATTGGTCATAGTCCCAGCCATGGGTCGCGATCCCAGCGCGCTCGCGCAGCTTCGATCGCGCGCCGTCGGCGGCGACCAGCAGGCTCGCATCGATCTCGGTGCCGTCGGCCAGCCGCACGCTGACGCCGTCGGGCCGCGAGTCGAAACTCGACACCGGGGTGGCGCGCAGCTCGACCCCCTCGGCCTCGGCGCGGGTTGCGAGCGCATCGATCAGATAGCGGTTCTCGACCATATGGGCGAACGGCTCGCCCGGCTCGACATTGCCGGCGAAGGTCAGGAACACCGGACGCGTGGCGTCCTCGAGCTTGGAATCGGTCACGACCATGTCGGTGATCGGCTGCGCCGTCGGCGCCACCTGCCCCCAGACGCCGAGGGTCTCGAACAGCCGCCGGCAGGCCGCCACGATCGCGGTCGCGCGCGGATCGCGGCTCGGGCGCTGGCTCAGCGCCGGATCGGCCACGATGACCGGAATGTCCGGCCCCAGCCCCTGGCGCAACGCCACGGCCAGCGCCAGACCCGCAAAAGCGCCCCCGCAGATGACAATACTTCGCTGTGCCGGCATGCCGTTCCTTTACGCGCCCTGCGCTCTCAGACTGTGCTTGCTACCTGATAATAGCTGGGCGAAACAGGGGACAGAAACAAGAGCGGCTAATCAGCCCCGTCGTCATTCCGGGGCGCGCAACGCGCGAACCCGGAATCCATCAGGCCGCATCTTCCGTGGATGAATGGATTCCGGGCTCTCGCTTCGCGAGCCCCGGAATGACGGCATTTAACCCATTCAGGACGCACCCCTCATGTCCAAGAGCCTGATCGACCTGTTGTCCATCCTCGATCTCGAGCAGCTCGAGGTGAATTTGTTCCGCGGCAACAGTCCGAAGACGAGCTGGCAGCGCGTGTTCGGCGGCCAGGTGATAGGCCAGGCGATGGTCGCGGCCTGCCGCACCGTCGAGGGCCGGCTGCCGCATTCGATCCATTGCTATTTCATCCTGCCGGGCGATCCGCAGATCCCGATCATCTACCAGGTCGAGCGGCTGCGCGACGGCAAGAGCTACACCACCCGACGCGTCACCGCGATCCAGCACGGCAACGCGATCTTCTCCATCATGGTCTCGTTCCACGCCGAGGAAGAGAGCAACTTCAATCATCAGGAGAAGATGCCCGACGTGCCGCCGCCGGAGAAGCTGACCGCGGAGGAAGTGTCGAAGCAGCCGATGTTCAAGGAAATGCCGGAATTCATCCGCCGCTACTATGAGAGCGACCGGCCGATCGAGCTGCGCCCGGTCGAGCTCGGCCGCTATTTCGGTCAGCAGATCGAGGATGGCCGCATCCATGTCTGGATCCGTACCGCGGCGAAATTGCCCGACGATCCGGCGCTGCATCTGTGCGCACTCGCCTATGCATCGGATTTCTCGCTGCTCGATGCGGTCATGGCGCGCTACGGCCGCACGCTGTTCGACCGGCGCATGATGCCGGCGAGCCTCGATCACGCGATGTGGTTTCATCGCCCGTTCCGCGCCGACGAATGGCTGCTCTACGCGCAGGATTCGCCGAGCGCGCAGTCCGGCCGCGGCCTGACCCGCGGCCTGATCTTCAAGCCCGACGGCACGCTAGTGGCATCCGTCGCGCAAGAAGGTTCGGTGCGCGAACGCAAGGCGTAATCGCTTTAGCCGTTGGCGTAGGCGCCGCGCTCGGTCAGCGCGAATTGCGAGATGAACCAGTTGGCGTACCAGCGCAGCACCCACGGAATCGGGATCAGGAACCCGCAGCCGATGGTGAACACGATGGTTCGCCACAGCACCTCGAGGCCGGAGGCATTGAAGGTGACCTCGCGGCGCGTGCCCTCGACGTTGCGGCAGATCCAGCGCAGCCATGCCGTCATCACCCAGGCCCAGCCGATGATGGTGACGGCTGCGATCACCATCAGCACGTACCAGCCGACATAGACCGCCGGGCTGCCGTTGAACGAGATCGGCAGCTCCTGACCGCTCGAGCTGAGACGGCTGAAGATCCAGCGGACGATCATCCAGCTCAAGAAGCCCTGGAGCAGCAGCGAGAGCAGCGTGACGATGTTGCTGTTGGCCGCTCCGGCATAGGTCAGAAGACCGAGCACGATGAAGACGTACCAGATGTCGAGCGGCTGCCCGGTGAAGCCGAGATGCGGCCGCCCCGGCACGCGGATATAGGGAATCGCGAAGCGGTATAGGCCGGTCGCAGTCCACGGCGCGGGGATGACGAAAATCTGGCCGATGAACATCAGCAAGCTGCGTCCGAACAGGCCCCAGATCGGGAAGTCGGCGGACAGCGCGCCGCCGCTATAGCTTGCCGATGCGGCCACCGCCGGGGGTCCGCCGGCCTGCGGAAACGCCGGCGGCGCACCGGCGCTCGGAACAAGGCCAGGAATCTCCCCAGCCTTCTGCCAGCCGGCCATGCCCTCGGTCCACACCAAGGTATCGGCGCCCACCATGCCACGGGTGATCAGGTCGCGGAGCTGAGCTTCAGGCAGGGGGCCTTTTTGCTGGCCTTCAGATGCATAAAACCAGTTTCGATTCGACATTTTATTGTTCCTCGGGGCGCGGGTGCACGCGCTGTGGCGAGAATGAGCCAGCGGGAGCGCTGGCCGGGGCGGGAAAGCCATATTCTGGCCGACGGTTGTCGTCCCGTATAGTGACGGAGTTCACGCGCTGCGCACGTTTTCCCCTTCAACCTGCAACTTTTTTATGCCATTTGCCCAGAAAGCTGCCAGATTTGGCGGACGGCAAATTGCCGCTCCGCTGGCGGGACGTGCAGGCTCGGAGATGGCAAGTGCCGCTCCGGGGATGGACGCACACGGAAAACCTCAAGGAAATGAAGGCCTGAACCATGAAACTCGTCGTCGCGATCATCAAACCGTTCAAGCTCGATGAGGTACGCCAGGCCCTGACCGCGATCGGCGTTCACGGCATGACGGTGACCGAGGTGAAGGGCTACGGCCGCCAGAAGGGCCACACCGAGATCTATCGCGGCGCCGAGTATGTCGTGAATTTCCTGCCCAAGCTCAGGATCGAGATCGCCGTCGACACCGCGCTCGCCGAAAAGGCGGTCAGCGTCATCACCGAGCACGCCCGCACCGGCCAGATCGGCGACGGCAAGATATTCGTGACGCCGATCGACCACGCGCTGCGCATCCGCACCGGCGAGACCGACAACGACGCGCTCTGAGCCTTGAAGTATGGCTCCTGGAGCATGATCCGGAAAAGTGGAAGCCGGTTCTCCGAAAAGATCATGCTCAAGAAACGTTCGAGATCATCGCCGGCAACGACGCCGGTGCACGCCGAAATCCACACCGAGAAACGACGACACGCCGGGGAATGATGATGGGGGCACGAGCTCTTCGTGCAGCGATATCAGCTGCGCCGATCACTGCTGCAATCCTGCTCTCGTGGGGTACGCCGGCGTCAGCGCAAGACTCCAGCGCCACCGGTATCAACGCCGCCGACACCGCCTGGATGATGGTCGCCACCGCGCTGGTGCTGATGATGACGATTCCGGGGCTTGCGCTGTTCTACTCCGGCATGGTGCGCAAGAAGAACGTGCTGGCGACGATGGCGCAGAGCCTCACGGCCGTTGCGATCATTTCGATCCTCTGGGTCATCTTCGGCTATTCGCTGACCTTCGTCGGCAACGGTCCCTGGCTCGGCTCGCTCGACAGCTGGTTCCTCGCCGGCATCACGATGGACAGCGTCAATCCGGCGGCAAAGACCATCCCGGAAGCGCTGTTCATGCTGTACCAGATGACGTTTGCGATCATCACGGTGGCGCTGGTTGCCGGCTCGGTCGCCGACCGCATGCGGTTCTCCGCCTATGTGCTGTTCTCGATCGGCTGGTTCATCTTCGCTTATGTGCCGCTGGCGCATTGGGTGTGGGGCGGCGGCTTCCTCGCCTCGATGGGCGTGATGGATTTCGCCGGTGGCCTCGTCGTGCATCTGTCCGCCGGCATCAGCGGCCTGGTCGCGGCCAAGGTGATGGGCAACCGGCACGGCTATGGCCATGACAATCTGTCGCCGTTCGACCTGTCGCTCGCCGTGGTCGGCACCGGCCTGCTCTGGGTCGGCTGGTTCGGCTTCAACGGCGGCTCGGCGCTGGCGGCCAATTCGCGCGCGGTGATGGCGATCACCGCCACCCATCTTGCGGCCTGCGCCGGCGCGCTGACCTGGGGCGCGATCGAATGGGCGACGCGCGCCGCAAGCCGTCGGTGCTCGGCATGATCTCGGGCGCGGTCGCAGGGCTCGGCACCATCACCCCGGCATCCGGTTTCGTCGCGCCGTGGCACGGCATCATCATCGGCATCATTGCCGGCCTGGTCTGCTTCTGGGCCTGTACCTGGCTGAAGCACCGTTTCCAGTATGACGACTCGCTCGACGTGTTCGGCGTGCACGGCATCGGCGGCCTGACCGGCACGCTGCTCGCGGGCGTTTTCGCCACCGCGGCGATCGGCGGCACCTCCGGCCTTCTGGAGGGCAATCCGGGGCAGCTGCTGATCCAGCTCTACGGCGTCGTGGTCACGCTGGTCTGGTGCGGCGGCGTCACCTTCGTGCTGCTCAAGCTGGTCAGCGCCTTCGTCCCCTTGCGGGTCTCGATGCAGCAGGAGCTGGAGGGCCTCGACATCTCGCAGCACGGCGAGGCGCTGCAGTAGCGGCCGAGGTCATGGGGGCGCCGCGAGGGCAATCTCGCAAAACAACCCCATGCAAAGGGACCGGGCGCGATCTCACCCCGCACGGCGCGCGTAGAGTTCACGCTTGCACGACACATAAGTGTATGCCTATGTGTCGGCATGGTCGATACCGATATCTTCAAGGCGCTGGCCGATCCGACCCGCCGCAAGGTCTTCGAGAAGCTGGCCGGCGGCAGCCTGAATGCCAGCGCCTTGCGCGACGGATTGGAAATCAGCCAGCCGGCGATGTCGCAGCATCTGGCCGTGCTGCGCGCGGCTGGACTGGTGCGCGAGCAGCGGCAGGGCCGCTTCGTGAATTATGAAGTCGACCCGGACGGGATCGCCAGCATCGGGACCTGGCTCGCCCGCTACCGCGCCTATTGGCCGAAGCGCATCGAAGCGCTCTCCGACCTCTTGAAGGACATGGATCAATGAGCGACACGGTTGAGCCTGACGCCGACGCAGCCTTGGTGATCGAATACGACCTCGACGCACCGCCTGAAAAAGTATGGCGCGCCGTCACCATTCCAGCCCTGCGCGAGCGCTGGCTACCGGATCGCGATCTCGCGGGCGCTGAACCCTTATCATCCGTCGCAGGCGAAGAGGTGCGTTACCGGCTCCGCGATTCCGAGCCGCCGTTTCGCGAGAGTCACGTCACCTTCCGGATCGAGCCGAACGAGGCCGGGGGCACCCGGTTTCGCATCATCCAGGAAGCCTGCGACCAGCGCGCAAACCAGCCGCAAGCGGCCAACAGCAACAGCCGCGTGCTGATGCGCGCGGCCTGATCGCAGACTTCATCGTCCGCTGAAACTTCATCACCTGCTGAAATGGGAGGTCGCCGATGCGCGACATGATGCAACTCGTCCCGATGGTCGTCGAGCAGTCGTCCCGCGGCGAGCGGTCCTTCGACATCTATTCCAGGCTGCTGCGCGAACGCATCATCTTCCTCAACGGCGAGGTCAATGATGCGATGTCCGGACTGGTCTGCGCGCAGCTTCTGTTCCTCGAGGCTGACAACCCGAACAAGCCGATCAACCTCTACATCAACTCCTATGGCGGCGTGGTCACCAGCGGGCTTGCGATGTACGACACCATGCAGTTCATCAAGGCGCCGGTGCACACGCTGTGCATGGGCACCGCGCGCTCGATGGGATCGTTCCTGTTGATGGCCGGCGAACCCGGTCATCGCGCTGCGCTTCCCAATGCCAGCCTGCACGTGCACCAGCCGCTGGGCGGCTTCCAGGGCCAGGCGTCCGACATCCAGATCCATGCCGCCGAGATGCAGGCGACCAAGCGGCGCATCATCCGGCTTTATGCGCAGCATTGCCGGCGCACCGAGGCGGAGGTGGAACGGACACTGGACCGCGATCACTTCATGTCAGCGGAGCAGGCGCTCGAATGGGGATTGATCGACAGGGTTTTTGCAGCACGCGACGCCGCCTAATGGCCCGGCATTGCTTTATCTGGATACCGGCGCCTGCACCGCGGCTGAGCAGAATTGTGTCCGGACCCTGGCTTGCTCACGAATTAGGCCAATCTGATTAGATTTTAGGCGCGACGGAATAGCGCAGCGGCAGCTTGCTCCCGCAATGCGGGAAAAGGTCCGGATTCATAATCCATTAGCGAACCCGAGCCGTTTGGCACGGCATTTGATTCTAAGGGTCCCGGCTGTGCCCGCGTAGTGGATGTCTTCCGCGTGGTGAACCTCAGTCGAAACTCCCGGTGTTCGTTCGCACCGGGCCCAAGCGGGGATAGGACTCATGAAAATTGTTATGGCGATCATTAAGCCATTCAAGCTGGAAGAGGTCCGTGACGCCCTGACCGCCATTGGCGTTCACGGTCTCACGGTGACGGAAGTCAAGGGGTACGGCCGTCAGAAGGGCCACACGGAAATCTATCGCGGCGCCGAATATGCGGTGAGCTTCCTGCCCAAGATCAAGATCGAGGTCGCAGTCGCCTCCGACCAGGTCGACAAGACCATCGACGCCATCACCTCCGCCGCCAAGACCGGACAGATCGGCGACGGCAAGATCTTCGTCATCAGCCTCGAGCACGCCGTGCGCATCCGCACCGGCGAGGCCGATGCCGCGGCCCTCTGATTTCGCGCTCAACCTTTAAGACCTCAGGAGTGAAATAACATGACGTTCAAGCGTCCCTATGGCGCGGGACTGGCGGCCCTCGCAGTCGGCCTCTTTGCCGCAACCGCCGCCTACGCCGAGCCAACCGTCAACAAGGGCGACAACGCCTGGATGCTGACATCGACGGTGCTGGTGCTGTTGATGACCATCCCGGGCCTCGCGCTGTTCTATGGCGGTCTCGTCCGCTCCAAGAACATGCTCTCGGTGCTGGCGCAGGTGTTCTACACCGTCTGCATCGTCACCGTGCTCTGGGCCCTCTACGGCTACAGCCTCGCCTTCACCGGCGGCTCCGACTTCATCGGCGGCTTCTCCAAAGCCTTCCTGATGGGCGTCACACCGGACTCCAAGGCCGCGACCTTCTCGGTCGACGCCAACATCTCGGAGCTCGTCTATATGTGCTTCCAGATGACCTTCGCGGCGATCACGCCGGCCCTCATCGTCGGCGCCTTTGCCGAGCGGATGAAGTTCGCTGCGATCGCGCTGTTCATCCCGATCTGGGTGACCGTGATCTACTTCCCGATCGCGCACATGGTCTGGTATTGGCCGGGCCCGGACGCGATCCAGGATGCTGCCAAGGCGCTCGCCGCCGCGGCTGACGGCGATGCCAAGACGAAGGCGCAGGCCGCCCTCGACGCGATCAACGCCGACGCCGGCTGGATCTTCAAGAAGGGTGCGATCGACTTCGCCGGTGGCACCGTCGTGCACATCAACGCCGGCATCGCCGGCCTGGTCGGCGCGCTCCTGATCGGCAAGCGCACCGGCTACGGCAAGGAGCTGATGGCTCCGCACTCGCTGACCATGACCATGATCGGCGCCTCGCTGCTCTGGGTCGGCTGGTTCGGCTTCAACGCTGGTTCGAACCTCGAAGCCAATGGCGGCGCTGCGCTCGCCATGACCAACTCCTTCGTGGCCACGGCCGCGGCGGCGCTGGCCTGGATGTTCGCGGAATGGATCATCAAGGGCCATCCCTCGCTGCTCGGCGCGCTCTCGGGCGCGGTCGCGGGCCTCGTCGCGGTGACGCCAGCGGCCGGTTACGCCGGTCCGATGGGCGCCATCGTGCTCGGCCTCGTGGTTGGCGTGGTCTGCCTGTTCTTCTGCACGGTCGTGAAGAACGCGCTCGGCTATGACGACTCGCTCGATGTGTTCGGCGTCCACTGCGTCGGCGGCATCATCGGTGCGCTCGGCACCGGCATCCTGGTCAACCCGGCGCTCGGCGGTGCCGGCATCATCGACTACACCGCGATCCCGCCGAAGGTTGCCGATTACGACTTCGTGGCGCAGATGACCTCGCAGGTCTGGGGCGTCTGCACCACGCTGGTGTGGTCGGGCGTCGGCTCGGCGATCCTCTACAAGATCGTGGACGTGATCGTCGGCCTGCGTGCCAACGTCGAGACCGAGCGTGAAGGCCTCGACATCACCGAGCACACGGAGCGCGCCTACAACATGTGAGTTCTCCCGGGGCGCGACCTCCCCAAGCGGTCGTTCCCAGAACTACGGTCCGGGCACATACCCGGCAATGTCCGGACCGTTGAGGGGCTCCAGCGCAAGTTGGAGCCCCTTTCTTTTTTCTGCGGCTTGAGAAAATATTGTCGGAATTGCCTGCTATCGTGGAATAACAGGCTACAGACAAGAAAACGGGAGGACGTCATGAAGGTGCAAGGCAGGTGCTATTGCGGCAACGTGCGCTATGAGGCCGAAGGCGAACCGATGATGGCGGCGCAATGCCTGTGCCGCGAATGCCAGTACATCACCGGCGGCGGACCGAACATGTTCATGGCGATGCCGACCACCGGCTTCAAATACACCGCCGGCCAACCCAAGCAGTTCACCCGGAAAGACCTCGAGCGCGCCGTGACGCGCGAATTCTGCCCGGAATGCGGCACCCATCTCGTGACCAAGGTGCCTGGCCTGCCCGCCACGATCCTGAAGGTCGGCACGTTCGACGACCCCAGTGTGTTCACCCCGCAGATGACGATCTACACCTGCGACAAGCAGACCTTCCACCATGTCCCCGACGGCAAGCCGTCGTTCGAGAAGCTGCCGGCGCGGTAGACTTCATACCGTGCGGCTCAAACCTCCCCTTGAAAAGGGGAGGTCGCTTTGCTCATCAGAGCAAAGCGGGTGGAGATCTGCTCTCTCCACATGCACCGTTGCCCGCGGCTGACCCCCATCCCGACCTTCCCCCTTTCAGGGGGAAGGAGAGGATAAAGACCGCGGCGCGCCGGCGCGAGCGACCGCGCATAGGCCGACAAGTCACGCCGCGTCGCGCGCGTGCTCGACGCGGTCGCGGCCATGGCGCTTGGCGGCGTAGAGCGCCTGGTCGGCGGTTCGCATCAAATTGCCGAGATCGAAGCCGGAGTTCTTCAAGGTGAAGCCGATGCTGATCGTCACCGGCAGCTGAGTCACGCCGTCGAGGATCGTGCGCGCCGCGCAATCGCGGCGGATTTCCTCGGCGCCGTGCGCCGTCTGCTCGTGGCTCAGGCCGGTCACCACAGCTGCGAATTCCTCGCCGCCGTAGCGGGCGACCAGCGCGCCGTGCCGGATCGCGAACTGGCGCAACACGTCGGCGATCTCGACCAGCACTCTGTCGCCGATCTCATGTCCGTAGCGGTCGTTGATCGACTTGAAATGATCGATGTCGCACATCAGGACCGCCACCGACGCGCCATCCGCCTGCGCCTGGTCGAGCGCCGCGGCGGCCTCAGTGTCGAAGCCACGGCGGTTCAACAGACCGGTCAGCTGGTCGGTCTGCGAGATCTGGGCGAGCTCGCGGCGGGTATGCGCGAGCTCCAGCATCAAGAGGCCGGCGCGATAGGACATCGCGCCGCTGAGCGCGATTGAGATAAAGACGCCGGCGGTGAGCCCGAACAGCTGCATCTGCCCGACCGTGATCGGCGCGGCCAGATCGCGGCCGAACACCAGCATGCCGATGGTGAAGGACATCACCGCGGTCATGCTGGCGGCAATCACCATCACCTTGCCGGTACGGCGCAGAACGTCGCCGCGTGTCTCGATCCTGATGGCCATGTCCGTCTGCACGTCCTCGCAATACACGGGATCATTCGGTCGTGCTGTGTTGCGAATTGCTGAAGGGATTCGTGCTGCGGGACGCTGGCGTTAATGGCGGGTAAAGCGGATCACTCGAATGCGTGACAGCGTGCGTGCGCCAGGCCCTTTCAGTCGATCAGGACTTCCTCGTCCGGCAGTTCGCTTGGCGCGCCGTCGCGCAGATAGCTTTCAAGGATGCCGGCCAGCGACAGCGGCGTGAGGCGCTCCTCCGCGCGGGATAGATCGGCGATCGGCCACCAGCGGAAGCAATCGAGCACCTTCGCCTCGGCCTTGTCGGCCATCACGGGCGCGAAGCGATCCGAGTGGACGATCCGGTATTCTTCCCTCTGGGAGATTCGCCGGCCGCCCCAGTTGAAGATGTGATGACGCCGCCAGACGGCGGGACCGGGCTCGAAATCGATTAGCCCCAATTCCTCGGCCAACTCCCGCTGCAACGCCGCTTCCGGCGTCTCGCCGGCCTCGATGCCGCCGCCGGGCGCGATCCAGAAACAGTTGCCACCGTGCGGCGGGTGAATCCGCATCAGCAGAACGTCGCGTTCACCCGTGATGATGAGCGCCCTGACGGCGCGGCGATGGATCATGTCTTGGTGCAATTTTTTGCTGCGGCTTTTCAATGCGGGTTTCTCAGGGGAGCGCTGATATCACGCGCCGGCCAAACGTGCCGCGCCGCCGATGGTTAATCGCGTCTTAACCTCGCCCTATCTATGGTGATTTGATCGGTTTACGGTCGGCTCCCCTCACCCCCGACCGCAGTGAAAGTGCTGGCATTTCAACCATGGCAATGACCGCCTCATCCGGCTTGGCGCAGGGCGCCGGCGATGTCGCATCCGCCGGCCAGGCCGAGCGTTCCCCGTTCTTGCGTACAACCGAGCTGCTGGCGCCCTATCAGCCAGCCAAGTCTTTGATTACGCTGTCGTTAGGCGAACCGCAGCACCCCGTGCCCGAATTCGTCGGGCCGGTGCTGGCAAAGCATACCGCCGAGTTTGGCCGTTACCCGATCGCCAAGGGCATCGAGCCGTTTCGCCGCGCGGTCGCGACCTGGCTATCGAGCCGGTTCCAATTGCCGCGGCCGGTCGATCCCGAGAGCGAGGTGATGGTGTTGAACGGCAGCCGCGAGGGGCTGTTCTTTGCCGCCATCACCGCGTCGCGATATGTCGCCGCGCGCAAGGGCCGGCCGGCGATCCTGATGCCGAATCCGTTCTATCCGGCCTATGGCGCCGGCGCCCGCGCGGCCGGCTGCGAGCAGATCCATCTGCCGACCACGCTCGCCAACGGTTTTCTGCCCGATCTCGATGCGATCGACGAGGCGACATGGGCCCGCACCGTGGCTTTCTTCATCGCCTCGCCTGCCAATCCGCAAGGCTCGGTCGCCTCGCGCGCTTATTTTGCGCGGCTGAAAGAGCTCGCCGACCGGTTCGGCTTCATGATTCTCTCAGACGAGTGCTATTCGGAGATCTACACCCGCGAGGCGCCGGGCAGCGTTCTCGAATGCGCCGGTCCCGACTTCAGCAATGTGGTCGCGTTCCAGTCGCTGTCGAAACGCTCCAACCTGCCGGGCATGCGGGTCGGCTTCGCCGCGGGCGACAGAAAGTTCCTCGCTGCATTCCACGAGCTGCGCAATGTCGCCGCACCGCAGGTGCCGGTGCCGCTGCAGCATGTCGCGGTCGCCGCCTATAGCGACGAGGCGCACGTCGAGGAAAATCGCAGGCTCTATCGCATCAAGTTCGATTTCGCCGACCAGATCCTCGGCAACCGCTACGGCTACAAGCGCCCGGCCGGCGGCTTCTGCGTCTGGCTCGACGTCTCCGATCGCGGCAGCGACGAGGCGGTGACCGTCAGGCTCTATCGCGACGCCGGCGTTCGCGTGATTCCCGGCAGCTATCTGGCGCGCGAGCAGAACGACGGTTCCAATCCGGGCGCGGGCTATATCCGCCTTGCGCTGGTCTCCGACAGTGAATCGACGGCCGAGGCGATGCATCGCCTGGTCGAAACCCTGGGTTAATCGCGAAGCGCGAAGATTGAGTATGCCAGCGATCGAACGTGTCATCCCCCTGGTCGGCCACCTGCCGCTCTCGTTGCGCGAGGCGCTGGCGCGGCGGCTGCGCGAACTCACCGGGCTCGGCCTGATCGCGTTGTCGGGCGCCGTCACCGCTGCGCTGATGACCTGGTCGGTGCAGGATCCGTCACTGAGCCACGCCACCTCGCGCGCGATCCGCAACGTGCTCGGCTATCCCGGCGCGATCGGCGCCGACCTCTTGATGCAGATTCTCGGCCTCGGCGCCATCATGCTGCTGCTGCCGGTCGCGGTGTGGGGCTGGCGGATGCTGACGCATCGTCCGTTCGACCGCGAGGCGCTGCGGCTCGGCTGCTGGATCCTGTGCATGGTGATCGCGGCGGGCTTCGCCAGCTGCTGGCCGCACAACACCGCATGGCCGCTGCCGACCGGGCTCGGCGGCGTGGTCGGCGACGCGCTGGTGCGCACGCCGGCCGTCGTGTTCGGGCCGCCCGGCTTCCTCTATCGCGTCGTGCTCGGCCTGATCCTGTTTGTCGCGATGGCAGCTAGCTTCCTGTTCGCCTGCGGTTGGGGCGCCAAGGAGCAGGACGAAGAACTGACGCCGATCTCGGACGACGACGAGCCGTTCGTCGAGGACGAAGACAGCGACCGCAGCTCGGTCTCGCTGGGCTGGCTGTTCCACGCGCTGATGAGTGCGAAAGCACGGCTCGGCTGGCTGTTCTCGACCGCCTACAAATCGCTGGTCTCGAGCGGAGCGCAGGGCCGCAGCGCCGCGTTCGAGCGCCAGGAGCCCAATATCGGCGGCGGCCGATCGGCGCCCTCGATCGCGCCCGCCCATGACGAGAACGAAGACGAGACCGAGGCTTTCGACGACGAAGAAGCAGAGGATGACGAGGAGGAAGCTCCCGTCGCCCGCGCCCCGCGCAAGAAGGCCGAGCCGAAGCCGAAGAAGAAGAACTCCGACAAGTTCGAGCTGCCGTCGGTCTCCGTGCTCAGCGCGCCGAAGGCGAGCGATCGCCAGCCGCTGAGCAAGGCCGAGCTCGAAACCAATTCGCGCGCGCTCGAAGGCGTGCTGCAGGATTTCGGCGTGCGTGGCGAGATCGTCAAGGCCAATCCGGGCCCGGTGGTCACGCTGTACGAACTGGAGCCCGCGCCCGGCATCAAGTCGTCGCGCGTGATCGGACTGTCCGACGACATCGCGCGTTCGATGAGCGCGCTGTCGGCCCGCGTCGCCGTGGTTGCCGGCCGCAATGCGATCGGCATCGAACTGCCGAACGCGCATCGCGAAAAGGTCTACCTGCGCGAGCTCCTGGTCGCCAAGGAAAGCGTCGATTCGGTTGCGAAGCTGCCGCTGTGCCTCGGCAAGACGATCGGCGGCGATCCCGTGATCATCGATCTTGCGCGCACGCCGCATATGCTGATCGCCGGCACCACCGGCTCCGGCAAATCGGTCGCGATCAACACCATGATCCTGAGCCTGGTGTACCGGCTGCGGCCGGATCAGTGCCGCCTGATCATGGTCGATCCGAAGATGCTCGAACTCTCCGTCTATGACGGCATCCCGCATCTGCTCACGCCCGTCGTCACCGACCCGAAGAAGGCCGTGGTCGCGCTGAAATGGGCCGTGCGCGAGATGGAAGAGCGCTACAAGCGGATGGCCAAGCTCGGCGTGCGCAACATCGACGGCTACAATGCGCGCCTCGTCGAAGCGAAGGCCAAGGGCGAAGAGCTGACGCGCACCGTGCACACGGGCTTCGACAAGGAGAGCGGCAAGGCGATCTACGAGGAAGAGAAGCTCGACCTCGAGCCGCTGCCCTACATCGTCATCATCGTCGACGAAATGGCCGACCTGATGATGGTCGCCGGCAAGGACATCGAAGGCGCGGTGCAGCGCCTCGCGCAGATGGCGCGAGCCGCCGGCCTGCACGTGATCCTCGCCACACAGCGTCCGTCGGTCGACGTCATCACCGGCACGATCAAGGCGAACTTCCCGACCCGCATCGCCTTCCAGGTGACGTCGAAGATCGACAGCCGCACCATCCTTGGCGAGATGGGCGCCGAGCAGCTGCTCGGCCAGGGCGACATGCTCTACATGGCGGGCGGCGGCCGCATCAGCCGCGTGCACGGCCCGTTCGCATCCGACGAGGAAGTCGAGAAGGTGGTGCGCCACCTCAAGACGCAGGGCCAGCCGGAATATCTCGAAGCCGTCACCGCGGAGGAGCCGACCGACGAGGACGGCGCCGTGTTCGATGCCACCGGCATGGGTGGCGACGGCGGCGGCGATCTGTTCACGCAGGCGGTTGCGATCGTCAAGCGCGACCGCAAGGCGTCGACCTCCTACATCCAGCGCCGGCTGCAGATCGGCTACAACCGCGCCGCCTCACTGATGGAGCGGATGGAACTTGAGGGCATCGTCGGCCCGGCGAATCACGCCGGAAAGCGCGAAATCCTGGTCGAGGAGGAAGAAGGCCAGTTCTGATCGGGGGCGATCATCACGGAAAAACCATATCTCCCTCGGAAGAGGCGGGATAAAATCCGGCAAAGCGGGACGAGCGTCGAACAGAGACCTGACATATCTGATGGCAAAACATCTCATTGACCGCGGCACGCGCACTGCGCTGGCTCTTCTCGTCACCGCCGCGATCGCCGGCGGCGCGACTGCGCAGAATGCGCCGGCGACGCCGAAATCCGTGGCCAACGCGGGACCTAAGGCTGCACCGAAAGCCAAGGACGCCGGCGCGCAGAGCAACGCGGACAAGGGCCCGGCCACCACGGGCGCCACGCAGGCGCCGCCGGACCCGGTGATTCCCGATCCGCGCCGCAACGTGCCCGCCAACATCTTCCAGACCTTCGACGCCAACCAGAAGGCGCAGGCCGCCAAGGTCTCGGCCTATCTGTCGTCGCTGCAGACGCTGGTCGGAAATTTCGTCCAGGTCGGTCCCGACGGCACCAAGACCAAGGGCGATTTCTACATCCAGAAGCCCGGCAAGCTGCGCTTCGAATATGACAATCCGAGCACCATCGAGGTGATCGCCGACGGCTCGTCGGTCGCGGTGCGCGATCGCAGGCTCGCCACCCAGGACATCTATCCGCTGTCGCAGACCCCGCTGCGCTATCTGCTGTCGGACCGCATCGACCTGATGAAGGACACCAACGTCGTCAGCGTCACCGCCGACGACGTGTTCGTCAGCATCACGATCGAGGAGAAGCAGGCGCTGGTCGGCACCAGCCGCTTCCTGCTGATGATCGGCGCCAAGGACGGCAAGCTCAAGCAGTGGACCGTCACCGATCCGCAGGGCTACGACACCACAGTTGCAGTCTACAATCTCGACGCGACGCAGAAGCCCGATCCGGGGTTGTTCAAGATCGACTTCACGACGTATCCGGGTTCATCGCCGGGTTAGCCATCTTGCGTAGGATGGGTAGAGCGCAGCGAAACCCATCACCTTCGTGCCGTGAATTGAGATGATGGGTTTCGCTTCGCTCTACCCATCCTACGGCGCTTGCTTGTGGACAAAGCGCCAACCCGCAGCGAGAACCGTGCTAAGACGCACCTCTCATGCGGTTCTCCGTCACCACCTGGAACATCAACTCGGTGCGCCTGCGCATCGACATCGTCGCCAAATTCCTGAAGAGCGCGCGGCCGGATGTGCTGTGCCTGCAGGAGACCAAGTGCATCGACGATGCATTTCCGCTAAAGCGCTTCAAACGGCTCGGCTATGAGCACGTCGCGCTGAACGGGCAGAAGGGCTATCACGGCGTCGCCATCGTCTCGCGCCTGCCGTTCGAGACGACCGACATCCGGACGTTCTGCGACAAGATCGACTCGCGGCACATCTCGGTTTCCTTTGGCGAGAAAGCGCAGCTTTCAAAACCGCTGGTGCTGCATAATTTCTACGTGCCGGCCGGCGGCGACATTCCCGATCCCGCGCTCAATCCGAAGTTCGAGCACAAGCTGCAATTCCTCGACGAGATGAAGGCCTGCGAGCCGCTGCATCCGCGCGGCGACGACCGTCACATCCTGGTCGGCGACCTCAACGTCGCGCCGCATGAGAACGACGTGTGGTCGCACAAGCAGCTGTTGAAGGTGGTCTCGCATACGCCGGTCGAGACCGAGAAGCTGCTCGCAGCCCAGGCCCATGGCGAATGGTTCGACATCGCGCGCGAGCGGATCCCGATGTCGGAAAAGGTCTACACCTGGTGGAGCTATCGCGCCGCGGACTGGACCGTCGGCGACCGCGGCCGCAGGCTCGACCATATCTGGGTCTCGCGTGCGCTGAAGGATCAGGTTAGCGATTTCAAGATCACCCGCGACGCCCGCAGCTGGGAGCGCCCGTCGGATCATGTGCCGGTCACGGCGGTGATGGAGGTTTAGTCTCGCTGTCGTCCCTGCCTAGAGCGTTTTCAAGCGAAGTGGGGTACCGGTTCGCGCTCGCGATGCTCGCTTGTCCCGGACGACGAGGAATTACGTGCTCAACTTCCCGCCCGCTATCAGGATATCGCTCGCGAGCTGGCTGGTGCGCAGCGCGAGTTCGTCGCGTAGCCGGCGGGCAGCGGCCGGATCGCTTTCCAGCACGCGCTGGAACAGGCTGCGCGCGACGCGGATCACCGAGCCTCGCTCCAGCGCGGTCGCGGTCGAGGGCCGTTTCATCGCGACGATCAGCGCGAGCTCGCCGATCAGCGCGCCGGGACCGGCGATGATCTCGGCGCCGCCTTCCTCGACCCGGAACGTGCCGCGCTGCACGACATAGCCGGCATCAGCCGTGTCCCCGGTCTTGAACAGCACCTCGCCTGCGTTGAAATCGCGTTGCTCGGAGCCGATCGCCAGCATGCGCAAGGAGCTGTCGCCCAACAGACGCATCGTCGGGACCTGCTCAAGCAGGGCTACGTCATCATCGATCGACATTCAGGGCCGGTAATCGCGGTGCGCCTCGATTTCACGAATCGTTGAGCGCGAAGCGTATCACGGCACCAGCTTGTAGCCACCGGCTTCCGTCACCAGGATTTCCGGGTTGGCGGCGTCCTTCTCGATCTTCTGGCGCAGGCGGTAGATGTGGGTTTCCAGCGTGTGGGTGGTGACGCCCGAATTGTAGCCCCAGACTTCCTGGAGCAGGGTCTCGCGCGACACCGGCATCTGGCCAGCGCGGTAGAGGAAGCGCAGGATCGCGGTTTCCTTCTCGGTCAGCCGCACCTTGCGGGCATTGGCGCCGGTGAGCATCTTGGAGCCGGGCCGGAACGAGTAGGGGCCGACCGAGAACACGGCGTCCTCGCTGGCCTCGTGCTGGCGCAGCTGCGCCCGGATCCGGGCCAGCAGCACCGCGAAGCGGAACGGCTTCGCCACATAGTCGTTGGCGCCGCTTTCCAGGCCGAGGATGGTGTCGGAATCGGTGTCGTGGCCGGTCAGCATGATGATCGGGGCCTTGAAGCCGCCCTTGCGCAGGCTGCGCACCACTTCGCGGCCGTCGGTGTCGGGCAGGCCGACATCCATCAAGACCAGATCGGGAGAATTGGCTTTGGCGGCAGTGGCGCCCTTGGCGCCGGTATCGACTGCGGAGGCTTCGAATTCCTCGTGCAGGGACAGCTGCTCGACCAGCGTATCGCGCAGATCGGTATCGTCATCCACGATCAAGATCTTGCGGGCATTGGCCATAGGTACAATCCTTCGGGGGCGGGGCGGTCAGAAGCGGAGGGCGCTTATGGCCGTAGCATCGGCTAGATACGTGCTCAGGTAGGCCGTCGTTACCGATTCACAAGGCAGCGTAGTCTACCTCAAATCCGGCGGGGCAGGACGTGAATGTCCTGTAATGCCGGGAGATAGAATGATCGAACCGTCCAAGGCAAGTTCAGTTTTGAACGATTCTTAAGGGAAGACCAGCTATTTCAATCACTTATATGACAGCGAAACGTGATCGCCCGCTCTCCGCCATCGAGGTCCGCAGCGCCGCCGGCGATCGGCGCCGGGGTTGGCTGACGGCCGATGGCTGGACCGTTCCCGTGGCGCTCGGACGCGGCGGAATCCTCGCCAACAAGCGCGAGGGCGACGGCGGCACGCCGCGCGGCATCTTCCATCCGCGGCAACTTTGGTGGCGCGCCGACCGGCACCGGCGTCCGGTGACCTTCCTGCCGGCGCGGCCGATCCGTCGCGAGGACGCCTGGTGCGAGGACCCCGCCGATCGCCATTACAACCAGCCGATCCGGCTCGACCGGGAGCAGGGCGGCGACCGCCTGACGCGCGAGGATCACCTCTACGACTTCATTGTCGAGATCGACCACAACGCCGCGCCGCGCATCGCCGGCCGCGGCAGCGCCGTGTTCCTGCATCTGGCGCGGCCGAATTTCGCCCCGACAGCGGGCTGCGTCTCGATGACCAAGGCGTCGATGCTGCGGCTGCTGCGGCGGATGTCGCCGCAGACCAAAATCATCATCGGGTAAAATTCTCGAATTGCTGAGCATCGGTTTTCCCACGCGACAAGCGCGACGCGTTTGTGCTGAGATTGCGCGCAGCAGAAAAACATTCCCAAGAATGATTCACGGGGGAAGCGAAAACCATGCTCGACAACAACCAGATCGCCGCCGCTGCAAAAGTCCTGCACGATCACTGGCACGCAGGAACGAAACTCGGCGCGCTCGAAGGCGCCATGCGGCCGCGCGACCGCGTCGAGGGTTACGCGGTGCAGGCTCAGCTGGAAAAGACATCGCGCGAAAAACTGTTCGGCTGGAAGATCGCGGCGACCAGCGAGGCCGGCCAGAAGCATATCAATGTCGCAGGGCCGCTAGTGTGGTGGACCAGAAGTTCGCGATATCGAATCTGGATTTGGCGGAGCGTTGTACCGGCAGAAGCGTTCGATGGATGCCAGGATGTCATCGGCGGACTTAGTCCAGCGGAACGGCTTGGGATCGGCGTTGTGCCGGTCGATGAAGGAAGCGATGTCTGCCCGGAGGGCGGCAACGCTCCGATAGATGCCGCGTCTGATCTTCTTGTCGGTCAGGAGTGCGAAGAAGCGCTCGACCTGGTTGAGCCATGACGAACTGGTCGGGGTCAGGTGCACGTGCCACCGGGGCCGCTTGGCGAGCCATCTTCGGATCAATGGCGTCTTGTGCGTGGCGTAATTGTCCATGATCAAATGGACGTCGAGGTCGCGCGGCACGGCAGCCTCGATCTCGTCGAGGAACTTGCGGAACTCGACAGCACGGTGGCGTCCGTAGCACTTGCCGATCACCCGTCCACTGGCAATGTCGAGGGCGGCGAACAGCGATGTGGTGCCGTGCCTTGTGTAGTCATGGCTTCTTCGGGCCGGTTGGCCGGGACGCATCGGCAGCATCGGCTGACTGCGGTCCAGTGCCTGGATTTGGGATTTCTCATCCACACAGAGAACGATGGCGTGCTCCGGCGGGGAGACGTAAAGTCCCACGACGTCGCGCACTTTGGCCACGAAGTTTGGATCGGTCGAGAGCTTGAACGTCTCCAGCCGGTGCGGCTGGAGCCCGAAGGCCCGCCAGATGCGTTGCACCGTCGACACCGACAGGCCGCTGGCCTTCGCCATGCCGCGGGAACTCCAATGGGTGGCGTTCTCGGGGCAACTCTCCAACGTCCTTACGATCAGGGCTTCGATGCGGGCATCGTCAACCGTACGTGGCGCCCCGGAGCGGGCCTCGTCATGCAGCCCGTCCACGCGCCGCTCCACAAAGCGCCGCCGCCACTTGCCTACCGTTGACCGGCCCAAGCCCAGCTTGGCCGCCACTTCCTTGTTTTGACCGCCTTCCGCGCAGGTCAGCACGATCCGGGCTCTCAGAGCCAGCGCCTGCGCCGTCTTCCGCCGCGTCGTCAGCGCCTTCAGTTCGGCGCGCTCTTCATCACTCAATGTCAGGGAGGCAAGTTGCCGGACCGCCATCAGATCCTCCGTCACTGCTGCTGCCTCCAGCCTTGGCACAGCGACGCGAACCTACTGCGAATCTACGATTGCGAACTTGTGACTCGGGACACTAGCCGGGCGCATCCTCGCCGAAACATTGATCCCCGATGGCGGCACCGCATCGATGACGGGCAACGAGATGCGCGTCGGCGAGCCGGAATACGCCTTCCGCATGGCGCGCGATCTCGGTCCGCGCACCACACCGTACAGTGTGCAGGAGGTACTCGACGCGGTCGGCACGCTGCATCCCGCGATCGAGATTCCGGATTCACGCTTCGCTGATTTCGCATCCGCCGGCGAGGCGCAGCTGATCGCCGACAATGCCTGCGCGCATCTGTTCGTGCTCGGACCTGCAACGTCGGCCGACTGGCGCGCGATCGATCTGATCGAACAACGCCCGACCATCACGCTGCGCGGCGAGCGCTACACCGGTCATGGCAAGAACGTGCTCGGCGATCCCCGTGTGGCACTCGCCTGGTGCGCCAACGAGCTGCGCGCGCTTGGCCTGACGTTGCGGGCAGGAGAGGTCGTCACCACAGGCACCTGCCATCCGCCGCTGCCGATTCAGGCCGGCGACGTGTTCGCGGCGGACTTCGGCGCGATCGGAAACGTGTCGGTGAAGTTTGCGTAGGCGGCGCGCGCTCAACGCACACACCGCCGTCGTCCTGGCGAAAGCCAGGACCCAATACCACCGCTGTCGCTTGCAAGATGAATGTCTCGCCGCGTGCCCTTTGCGATGGCCGCGGCGTATGGGTCCTGGCTTTCGCCAGGACAACAGTCAGGGATGCGCCACCGTCCGCGTCCCGAAGATCGCCGAGCCCACCCTCACATGGGTGGCGCCCATCTGGATCGCCACCGCGAAATCCGCGCTCATGCCCATCGAGAGATTCTTCAGCCCGTTGCGCGCGGCGATCTTGGCGCACAGCGCGAAATGCGGCGCCGGGGCCTGGTCGACCGGCGGGATGCACATCAGTCCTGAAATCTTCAGGCCATATTTGTCGCGGCATGCCGCGATGAAGGCATCCGCGTCCTGCGGCGCGACGCCGGCCTTCTGCGGCTCCTCGCCGGTATTGATCTGGACGAACAGCTCCGGATGCTTCCCTTGATTTTTGATTTCCTTGGCTAACGCTTCGCAAATGCTGGCGCGGTCGACCGAATGGATCGCATCGAACAGCGCGACCGCTTCCTTGGCCTTGTTCGACTGCAACGGCCCGATCAGATGCAGCTGCAGTCCCGGATGAGCCTGGATCAATTCCGGCCACTTGCCCTTGGCCTCCTGCACGCGGTTTTCGCCAAATACGCGCTGTCCGGCGCGAATAATCGGAAAAATTGCGTCGGCCGCGAACGTCTTCGACACCGCGATCAAGGTCACCGACGCGCGCTCGCGACGCGCTTCCTTGCAGGCGTGTGCGATCTCCTGCTCCACGGCGGCGAGGCCGTGTGGTGAATCAGCCGATAACGGCGCAGTCGGGCTTTGTGTCATGCTTGTGCCGTTCTCTGACAGGCGCGGGGGGTTGGCTCGAATTTTACCAAATTCGGGAAAGGCTTTTTGAAGCCCTTCACTCTACCTTGCGCCCGGGCAAGGGACCAGAATGTCGGGCGTCACTTTCAACCGCAACCGGGTCAAACTCAAGAAGGTTCTGGGCATTCGTGCCCGGCTCGCCTTGCTTGCGGTGATGCTGGTCGCGCCCTTGATGCTCGATCGCGTCCGCACGCTGGAGAATTTCCGCTCAACGCAGATCGCGCAGGCCGCGGCAGGCTATGCCAACCTCACCGCGCACGCCGCCGAAACCCAGCGCGAGGTGGTCTCCTCGGTCGAGACCATGCTGAAATCGGCCGCCTATATCCGCGCTTCCGGCGGCATCGGGCAGAGCTGCGAGGTGCTGCGCGCCAGCCTGCCGACGGTGCTGCCATGGATCCGCAGCATCATGTTCGTCTCGAGAGACGGGCTGGTACAGTGTTCGACGCTCAACAGCCAGGTCGGGCTCAATCTCGGCGACCGCGAATATTTCAAGAAGGCGCAGGACAACCGCGGCTTCGTGTTCAGCGACTATCTGCGCGGCAGGACCAATGGCCGCCCGATGATGATGGCCGCCTATCCGGTGGCCGCGATCAATCCGGAGCTCGACTCCATCGTCGTCGCCGGCATCAATATCGACTGGCTGTCGCAGATCATGGCCAATCTCGGCGGCCAGCCCGGCATGTCGGCGGTTCTGGTCGACTCGACCGGCGTCGTGGTCGCAGCCCCCGCGGATCATGCGAGCCTGATCGGCCGCTCGCTCGACACCATCCCCTTGATGTCGGCGATTGCGGAGAAGGCGCTGAGCTACGACGAACCGTCAGGCTCGGTGTCGTTCACGGCGTCCGACGGCGCGCAGCGCACGCTGAGCTTCGCCCGCATCGCCGGAACGCAATCCCGCCTGATCGTGAGCATGGATGAGGCCAAGGTGACGGCGGCGATCAGCCGCGAGATCCGCACCGCCTATCTGCAGCTCGGCTTCGTCTGCCTCTTCGTTTTGTTGGGTGCCCTCGTCGGCGCGGAGCGGCTCGTCATCCATCCGATCGAGCTGATGACCAGCATGGCGCGCCGCTTCGGCGAGGGCGACTGGTCGGCGCGCGTCGCCAAGCACAGACTGCCGTCGGAATTCGTGCCGCTGGCGCGCGCCTTCAACGCGATGGCGGCGCAGCTCAGCCAGCGCGAGCGCGAACTCGTGGCGTCCAACGATCGTCTCACCGTGATGGCCTCGATCGATGCGCTGTCCGGCCTCGCCAACCGCCGCGGCTTCCAGAGCCGGCTCGATTTCGAGTGGATGCGGGCGCAGCAGTATGAATGCGAGCTGTCGCTGATGATGATCGATGTCGATCATTTCAAGCTCTACAACGACACCTACGGCCATCCCGAAGGCGACGTCTGCCTGACCCGGATCGGCGAGACGCTGGCCGGGATCGCCGCCGACACCATGGGCTTCGCCGGCCGCTATGGCGGCGAGGAATTTTGTCTGTTGCTGCCGAACACCGACGCCGCGCACGCACTCGCGATCGGCGAGACCGTGCGCACCGCAATCCTCGGCCTCGCCGTGCCGCACGCACCCTCGAGCCATTGCGTCGTTACCGTCAGCGTCGGCGTCGCGACGACAAAGCCGAACGAGACCCAGCGCCCCGGCGACCTGATCGAAGCCGCCGATGCCGCCCTCTACGCCGCCAAACGCCGTGGCAGGAATGCCGTGATCGAGCACGGGTTCTTGCAGACGCTGGATGAAGCGGGGATGGCGCTGGCGAGTTGAGCGGCGTCGCGAGGACGCGGAACCATGACCACCGGTGACGCCGCACCTTCGGTGTCGTCCTGGCGAAGGCCAGAACCCATTTCGCCCGCTGGTTGCGCGGAGCTGTGGCCGCGGTCCGTTATCCCAACAGAACCCTGTGGTTATGGGTCCTGGCCTTCGCCAGGACGACGGGGAGGCTGAGGGCGACGCCCCCTGCGACGGCGCAGGGCGGCTGCGCGACGGGATCGGGAGTTTGGAGCCCCCAAGCCGTTGACCCCATGGGCGATTTTATGGCCTAGTCCGCCGTCCCCGGATGGGACCCGAAAATCACCCAAAGCCACCCAGAATCCCTGCGATTTCATGACCTCCGAACGCTACAACGCCCGTGAATCCGAGCCCCGCTGGCAAGCCGCCTGGGACGACAAGGCGATCTTCGCCTCCAAAAACGACGATCCGCGGCCGAAATACTACGTGCTCGAGATGTTCCCCTATCCGTCCGGGCGCATCCATATCGGGCATGTCCGCAACTATACGCTCGGCGACGTGCTGGCGCGGTTCATGCGCGCCAAGGGCTTCAACGTGCTGCATCCGATGGGCTGGGACGCGTTCGGCCTGCCGGCGGAGAACGCCGCGATCGAGCGCAAGGTGGCGCCGAAGGCCTGGACCTACGACAACATCGCCGCGATGAAGAAGCAGCTCAAGTCGATCGGGCTGTCGCTCGACTGGTCCCGCGAGTTCGCGACCTGCGACCCCAGCTACTACAAGCACCAGCAGAAGATGTTTTTGGACTTTTTGCGCGCCGGCCTCGCCGAGCGCGAGAAGCGCAAGCTCAACTGGGATCCGGTCGACATGACCGTGCTCGCCAACGAGCAGGTGATCGACGGCCGTGGCTGGCGTTCCGGCGCCGTCGTCGAGCAGCGCGAAATGAGCCAGTGGGTCTTCAAGATCACGAAGTACGCGCAGGAGCTGCTGGAGGCGCTCGACGGTCTCGACCGCTGGCCCGACAAGGTGCGGTTGATGCAGCGCAACTGGATCGGCCGCTCCGAGGGCCTGTTGATCCGCTTCGCGCTGGATCCGGCGACGACGCCGGCCGGCGAGAACGAGCTGAAGATCTTCACCACGCGGCCGGACACGCTGTTCGGCGCCAAATTCATGGCGATCTCGGCGGATCATCCGCTGGCGCAGGCGGCCGCCGCGAAGAACCCGAAGCTCGCCGAGTTCATCGCCGACATCAAGAAGATCGGCACCGCGCAGTCGATCATCGATACCGCCGAGAAGCAGGGTTTCGACACCGGCATCAAGGCGGTGCATCCGTTCGATCCGAGCTGGAAGCTGCCGGTCTATGTCGCGAACTTCGTGCTGATGGAATACGGCACCGGCGCCATCTTCGGCTGCCCGGCGCACGACCAGCGCGACCTCGACTTCGTCAACAAATACGGCCTCGGCAACGTGCCGGTGGTCTGCCCCGAGGGCCAGGACCCGAAGACGTTTTTCATCACCGATACCGCCTATGACGGTGACGGCCGCATGATCAATTCGCGTTTCCTCGACGGCATGACGATCGACGAGGCCAAGGAAGAGGTTGCGAAACGCCTTGAGAGCGAGCTGCGCGGCAACGCGCCGGTCGGCGAGCGGCAGGTGAATTTCCGCCTGCGCGACTGGGGCATTTCGCGCCAGCGCTACTGGGGCTGCCCGATCCCGGTGATCCATTGCCCGACCTGCGACGTGGTGCCGGTGCCAGACGACCAGTTGCCGGTGACGCTGCCGGAGGATGTCAGCTTCGACAGGCCGGGCAACGCGCTCGACCATCATCCGACCTGGAAGCACGTCACTTGCCCGAAGTGCGGCGGCAAGGCGGTGCGCGAGACCGACACGATGGACACCTTCGTGGACTCGTCGTGGTACTTCGCGCGCTTCACCGACCCGTGGAACGAGACAGCGCCGACCACGCCCGCGGTCGCCAACCGGATGATGCCGGTCGACCAGTATATCGGCGGCGTCGAGCATGCGATCCTGCATCTGCTCTACAGCCGCTTCTTCACCCGTGCGATGAAGGCCACCGGCCACATCGACATGAGTGAGCCGTTCGCCGGCATGTTCACCCAGGGCATGGTGGTGCACGAGACCTATCAGAAGGCCGATGGCAGCTGGGTCACCCCGGCCGAGGTCAAGATCGAGGTCGGCGGCAACGGCCGCCGCGCGGTGCTGATGGCGACCGGCGAGGACATCGCAATCGGCCCGATCGAGAAGATGTCGAAGTCGAAGAAGAACACCGTCGACCCCGACGACATCATCGCAAGCTACGGCGCCGACGTCGCGCGCTGGTTCATGCTGTCGGACTCGCCGCCGGATCGCGACGTGATCTGGAGCGACGAACGCGTACAGGGCGCCTCGCGTTTCGTGCAGCGGCTGTGGCGGCTGGTGAACGAATCGGCGGAGATCGCGAAGGCGGCGCCGGCGGTCCGGCCGGGCACGTTTGGGTCCGAGGCGTTGGCGTTGCGCAAGGCGGCCCATGGCGCGCTCGACAAGGTGTCGTCCGGGATCGAGCGGCTGCATTTCAACGTCTGCCTCGCCCATATCCGCGAATTCGCCAATGCGCTGTCCGAGGTCCTGGCCAAAGGCGACAAGCCGGGGCCGGACGTCGCCTGGGCGGTCAAGGAAGCCGCGACCATTCTGGTCCAGCTGTTCTCGCCGATGATGCCGCATCTGGCCGAAGAGTGCTGGGTGGTTCTGGGCCAGTCCGGGCTGGTTTCCGAGGCCGATTGGCCGCAAATCGAACGCGATTTGCTGGTCGAAGACAGCGTGACCCTGGTCGTCCAGGTCAACGGTAAAAAACGAGGTGATGTTACCGTGCCACGGGCGGCGCAAAATGCGGATATAGAGGCTGCCGTTTTGGCGCTCGATGCGGTAAAAGCCGCACTGGGCGGCAAACCCGTCCGCAAGGTGATCGTGGTGCCCATGAGGATCGTCAATGTTGTCGGCTAGGATCAGGATCGCCGCCCGGCTCGTGGCCGTGGCAGCCTTGGCCGCGCTGACGGCTGGTTGCTTCCAGCCGATGTATGCCGAGCGCACCCTCGACGGTCAGTCGTCCGCCTTGCGCGAAAAGCTGATGGGCGTCGAGGTTCCGCCGGTCGACAAGGCGAACGCGTCCCGCGAGGCCCGGGTCGGCGTCGAAGTCCGCAACGCCCTGGCCTTCAAGCTCTACGGCACCGCCACCGGCGCGCCGCCGACGCACCGGCTGGTGCTGCGCTTCTATACCAGCCGCTCCTCGCTGATGATCGACCCGACCACTGCGCTGCCGACCAGCGAGAACTACGGTATCGATGCCCAGTTTAACCTGATCGAGATCGCGTCGAACAAGTCGGTCATGACCGGCACCACGTTCTCGCGCGTGTCCTATGACATGCCCGGCTCCTACCAGCGCTTCGCCCGCAACCGCGCCCTCCGCGACGCCGAGGACCGCGCCGCGCAGGAGATCGCCGACAACATCCAGACCCGCCTCGCCTCCTTCTTCTCAGCCGGGACCTGATCGCCGCATTGGTCGCGCTTCGCGGAAAAGAGATCGACAGCTTCCTCGCCCGGCCTGACGCCGGTCGCCCGATCATCCTGCTTTACGGTCCGGACCTCGGCCTGGTGCGCGAGCGCGCCGACGCGCTGATGGCCTCCGCCGTCGACGATCCCAACGATCCATTCTCGCTGGTGCGGCTCGATGGCGACGAGCTCGCCGCCGAACCATCGCGGCTGGTCGACGAGGCCATGACGGTGCCGCTGTTCGGCGGCCGCCGCGCCATCCGCGTCCGCGCCGGCTCGCGCAATTTCGCAAGCGGCGTCGAGACGCTGACCGAGACCACCGCGCTCAGGGATTGCCGCATCGTGATCGAGGCCGGCGAGCTCAGGCCGGAATCGCCGCTGCGCAAGATCTGCGAGCGCGCCAAGACTGCGGTCGCCATCGGCTGCTATCCCGACACCGAACGCGATCTGGCGAAGCTGATCGAGGACGAGCTGCGCGTCTCCGACCTGCGGCTCGCGCAAGATGCGCGCGCGGTGCTGATGTCGCTGCTCGGCGGCGACCGCATGGCCTCGCGCAACGAGCTGCGCAAGCTCACGCTGTTCGCGCATGGCAAGGATGAGATCACGCTCGACGACGTGATGACCGTGGTCTCCGACGCCTCCGAGCTGAAGCTCGATCCGATCGTCGACGGCGCGTTCGCCGGCAACGCCGCGCTGGTCGAGAGCGAGTTCACCAAGGCGATGGTCGCCGGCACCTATCCCGGCGTGATCATCTCGGCCGCGCAGCGCCAGGCGGCGTGGCTGCACAAATCGGCACTCGCGATCGCGGACGGCACGCCGGCGTCAACCGTACTCGAGGGCGGCTTCCCGCGGCTGCATTTCTCACGCAAACCGGCGGTCGAGATCGCGCTGCGCAATTTCACGCCGCCGCGGCTGGTGAACGTGATCGACCAGCTCGCGACTGCGGCGCTCGACATGCGCAAGCAGGCCGCGCTCGCCGCCGTCATTGCACAGCGCGCGCTGCTGTCGATCGCGGCGAATGCGAAGCGGCGGGGATGAGACACGATATTGGAGTGACGTCATTGCAAGCGAAGCGAAGCAATCCATCTTCCCGCATGCTCGGAAAGATGGATTGCTTCGTCGCTGTCGCTCCTCGCAATGACGGAGACGGATGTCGGCGGGCTAGCCGCCCTCCAGCCGCCGCACCACCTCGTCGAGCTGCTCGAGGTTACGGTAGCTGATCTGGACGGTGCCGCCGGGATCGCGATGGCTGACGGTGACGGCAAGGCCGAGCGCATCGCTGACGCGCTTCTCCAGCGCCAGCGTGTCGGCGTCCTTGTCGACCTTCGCGGCGCTGCTCCGCGGCTTCTGCGGCTTGCGCTCCGGCACGCCCTCCTCATGCGCCAGCGCCTCGGCCTGGCGGACGTTGAGGCCCTCGGCGACGATGCGCTTCGCGGCAGCGAGCGGATCCGGCACGCCGATCAGCGCGCGGGCGTGGCCGGCGGAGAGATCGCCCTTCGAGATCAGCGCCTGCACCTCGGCGGGGAGCTTGGTCAGCCGCATCATGTTGGCGACATGGCTGCGGCTTTTGCCGACGATCTTGGCGATGTCTTCCTGGCTGCGTTTGAACTCGTCGGCGAGCGCGTGATAGCCCAGCGCCTCTTCCATCGCGTTGAGGTCTTCGCGCTGGACGTTCTCGATGATCATGATCTCGAGCGCGTCTGCATCGCTGACCTCGACCGGCACGATCGGCACTTCATGCAGGCCGGCGAGTTGGGAGGCGCGCCAGCGGCGTTCGCCGGCGATGATCTCGTAGCGGTCCTGCACGCCCTTGATCGCGCGCACCACGATCGGCTGGATCACGCCGCGCGCCTTGATCGAATCGGCGAGCTCGCCGAGCTCGGTGTCGGCGAAGCTGCGCCGCGGATTGCGCGGATTGGCCTTGAGGAATTCGATCGGCACCTTGCGCTGCGTGCGCGGCCGCTCGACATGCGCGGCCGCCTCGCCGCCGACATCTCCGATCAGGCTTGCCAGCCCGCGCCCCAGTCGCGAACGCGCTTCATCGGCCATTGTTGCGAGCTCCCTTGGATTCACACGCAGTACTCCAGACTTGAATTTCAGAATCGTCGGATGGGCGGCGCGCCGCGAAACCCATCGCTCTCGTTGCGTGCCAGGATGGGGTTCGCTTCACTGCGCCCATCATCGGCATCGTCAGTGCGCGCGCAGCTCGCGCTCGCGCTGGATCACTTCGGTGGCGAGCTTGAGATACGCATCGCTGCCGGCGCATTTGAGGTCGTAGACCAAGACCGGCTTGCCGTAGGACGGCGCTTCCGAGATGCGCACGTTGCGCGGGATCATGGTGTCGTACACCTTGTTGCCCATGAACTGGCGCACGTCGGCAACCACCTGGTTGGAGAGGTTGTTGCGCGAGTCGAACATCGTCAGCACGATGCCGTGGATCGACAGGGTCGGATTGAGCGTCGAGCGCACCTGCTCCACGGTCTGCAGCAATTGCGACAGACCTTCGAG
The DNA here is from genome assembly GCF_013373795.3 of Bradyrhizobium quebecense. NCBI lineage: Bacteria > Pseudomonadati > Pseudomonadota > Alphaproteobacteria > Hyphomicrobiales > Nitrobacteraceae > Bradyrhizobium > Bradyrhizobium quebecense. Next base: position 6,974,799 of record NZ_CP088022.1, on the reverse strand, counting down.
CGCGAAGAACTCGCATTGCAGCGGCACCAGGATCGCGTCCGACGCTGCCATCGCATTGACGGTGAGCAAATTGAGCGAGGGCGGGCAGTCGATCAGCACATAGGTGTAGTCGGCTTCCGGCGAGACGTTGTTGTTCAGCCCGGCAATCGCATCGCGCAGCCGGAACGCACGGCCCGGCGTGGTGCCGAGCTCGAGCTCGAGGCCGGACAGATCCATGGTGGAGGCCGCGATATGCAGTCGCGGCACGGCGGTCGCGACCACGGCATCGCGCAGCGGCGCCTCGCCGATCAGCACGTCGTAGGTCGAGCAGTTGCGGCTGCGGCGATCGATGCCGAGCCCGGTCGAGGCGTTGCCCTGCGGATCGAGATCGACAATCAGGACTCGCTCGCCAATCGCAGCGAGTGCGGTACCAAGATTGATCGCTGTGGTGGTCTTGCCGACGCCGCCCTTCTGGTTGGCGAGCGACAGGATGCGCGGATGGCCAGGCGGATGGGACGCCTTATCCTCTTGATAAACCTCGTCCATCACAGTCATACCAAAATACCATTTGCTCTTGCGGAGTCCCCTAGCGCCGCTCGATTGACCCGAGTTCGACGATCCAGCCCTGTCCGCCGGTCCGGCTGGAGTGTAGCTTTGCCTCAATATTCCAATATTTAGTGGCCTCGGTCAATTCGGCCTCTACATCTTGACCCTTCAAAAACAGCGCCTTCGCGCCCTTTTTGACCCACGGCTCTGCAAAGCCGATGAGTTGATGTAACGGAGCCAGCGCCCGCGCGGTGACGCAATCGATGGGACCTGCGATTCTATCCACAGTATCCCCGATATCAGCCACATGCACCGTCCCCGGTGACGCCGTGACCCGTATCGCCTCGCGCAAGAATGCGGCCTTCTTGGCGATTCGTTCAACCAGATGGATCCGTGCGCCGGGTGTCTCGGCCAACGCACAGGCGAGCACGACGCCCGGAAAGCCGCCGCCGCTGCCGAGATCGACCCAGGATTTTGCCGAGGGTGCGAGGTTCAGAAGCTGCAGCGAATCGGAGACATGCCGCGTCCAGAGATTCGGCAGCGTGGAGGGCGCGACGAGATTGGTCTTGGCCTGCCACTCCAGAAGGAGGGCGACGTAGCGATCGAGCCGCGCCTCTGTTTCACGTGAAACAGGCGTGAGCGCGAGCGCTGCGGCCTTGTCCTTGGCGGAGGCGCTGAGTTCGGCGGATTGCGGGGCTGGAGCCATTCTTGGTGCAGGCCGTTTGTCTGACGTGGTGAAAGCCGGGTGCGACGCCGACAAGCGGCACGTGGGTCGATTCGGGTCGATTCGCCTTCACAAAAGATAGGCGCTCACCCTTCGTGTTTCACGTGAAACGTCAGGCGGTCGCCTTGGCCGATTTCCGTCGTGCCTCGCGCCGCAGATAGGCCGCCAGGATACCCAGCGCCGCCGGCGTCACGCCGTCAATCCGGCCCGCCTGCCCGACCGTCCGCGGCTGCGCCTTCTGCAGCTTGGCGCGGGCCTCATTCGAGAGACCCGGCACGTCGGCATAGTCGACATCGGTCAGGACGAGGCTCTCGTCACGCCGGAAGGCGTCAACGTCGGCGGTCTGGCGCTTCAGATAGACATCGTATTTGGCATCGATCTCGAGATGCACCGCGATCGCAGGGTCAATGGCCGACAGCTCCGGCCAGATCGCCTGAACTGCGGGCCACTCGATCTCCGGGTAGGCCAGCAGCTCGAAGGCGGACCGACGATGACCGTCGCGATTGAGCGCCAACCCATGCTTGGCGGCCTCATTCGGTGTGATCGCAAGCGACTTCGCCAACGCCTTGGCCGCGCCCAGCGCCGCCATCTTGGTCCGGTGACGTTCCGCGCGCGCCGTTCCGACGCATCCGAGCGCGTTGCCCTTGTCGGTCAGCCGCTGGTCGGCATTGTCGGCACGCAGCGTCAGCCGGTATTCGGCCCGCGAGGTGAACATCCGATAGGGTTCGGTGATCCCGCGGGTCACGAGGTCGTCGATCATCACCCCGAGATAGCCGTCGGCGCGGTCGAACACGATCGGATCGGTCCCGCCGGCGGCCAGCGCAGCATTGAGCCCGGCAACAATGCCCTGCCCCGCCGCCTCTTCGTATCCCGTGGTGCCATTGATCTGGCCAGCCAGGAAAAGTCCGCGCAGACGCTTGGTCTGCAAGGTCGGATCGAGCTCGCGGGGATCGACGTGGTCGTATTCGATCGCATAACCCGGTCGGACCATCCTCACTCGTTCGAGGCCAGGAATGCTGGCGAGGATCGCGAGCTGGACCTCTTCCGGCAGCGAGGTCGAGATGCCGTTGGGATAGACCGTGCTGTCGTCGAGCCCTTCCGGCTCCAGGAAGATCTGGTGGCCGTCGCGATCGCCAAAGCGGACGATCTTGTCCTCGATCGAGGGGCAATAGCGGGGCCCGGAGCTCTTGATTTGGCCGGAATACATCGGCGAGCGATGCACATTGGCCCGGATCACCTCATGGGTCGCCGGCATGGTGCGGGTGATGCCGCACTGGATCTGCGGGGTCGTAATCCGGTCCGTCATGACCGAAAACGGCTCCGGAGGCTCGTCTCCGGGCTGCATTTCGACCGCGGACCAGTCGATCGTGGTGCCGTCGAGGCGCGGAGGCGTCCCGGTCTTGAGCCGGCCGAGCACGAAACCTGCCCGTTCGAACGAGGCAGACAGACCCATCGCCGGCGCCTCGCCGACCCGGCCGGCCGGCCAATTCTTCTCGCCGAGATGAATCAGACCGCGCAAGAAGGTGCCGGTCGTGATAACAACGGCATCCGCTGAAAGCTGACGGCCATCACCCAGGCGAATGCCGGTCACGCGCCCATCAATGACAATCAGCTCGTCCGCCTCGCCTTCGATGACGGTCAGGTTCGCAATCTCTGTGATCGCCGCCTGCATCGCGGCCGCATAGAGCTTGCGGTCGGCTTGGGCCCGGGGCCCACGGACCGCCGGACCCTTCCGGCGATTGAGCATGCGGAACTGGATGCCGCCGGCGTCGGCGACCCGGCCCATCAGACCGTCGAGTGCGTCGACTTCGCGGACCAGATGGCCCTTACCGAGGCCGCCGATCGCGGGATTGCAGGACATCGCGCCGATGGTCGTAAAACGATGGGTCACCAAGGCTGTCTTCGCACCCATCCGGGCGGCCGCACTCGCGGCCTCGCAGCCGGCATGGCCGCCGCCGATGACGATGACGTCAAATGTGTCTGCCCTGGAAGTCATGGCGGACTTCTATCGCGGAGTGATGAAAGCCGGAAGAACGAAGTTGGGTCGCGGGCCCGAGAACCAATCCTGGGTCGAGATATGGATTGATTCCGCCTTCGGGGACAAGTCGCTTCGTTCGCACTGACGGGAGCGGACCTGTTTCACGTGAAACAGGTCCGCTCATACCGCGACATTTGTTTCACGTGAAACAGGAGGAAGTGTCCTTAACCAGATCTAAACCATGTTTCACGTGAAACAGATGGGCGCCCGCTACTTCCCGACACAGAACTCGCGGAAGATGACGTCCAGGATGTCCTCGACATCCACCCGACCGAGCAGATGTCCGAGCGAATAAGCGGCCCTGCGAAGTTCCTCGGCGGCGAGTTCCTCGCCCTGCCCGACCACATCGATGCTGCGCCGGAGAGATTCGACGGTCTCCTCAAGCATTCTGCGCTGCCGCGTGCGGCTGATCAGACCGCCCTCGCTGGTCGCGAAATAGTCGTGAGCGAAACCGACCAGTGCGGCGATCAGTTCGGAGAGGCCGTCGCCGCGGGCCGCCGAGATCCGGAACTCGGCGTAACTGCTGTCTTCACCCGACGGGGCCCTGACGAGGTCGATCTTGTTCCGCACCAGCCAGGTTGGCGTCGTTCCGCCATGCCCCACCTTGTGGCCGCGGCTGTCGGCCAGCCACAGCACGAGATCGGCTTCCGCGGCGCGGGTCCGGGCGCGGCGGACACCCTCCTGCTCCACCGGGTCGTCGGTCTCGCGGATCCCGGCGGTGTCGATGACCGTGACAGGATAGCCATCGAGATCGAGCTGCACTTCGATCACGTCGCGGGTGGTGCCGGCATGCGGCGAGACGATCGCGACCTCGCGCTTGGCAAGCTGATTGATCAGGGTCGATTTGCCGACATTCGGCGGACCTGCGATCGCGACCACCAGGCCGTCGCGCAGCCGCTCGCTTTGGCCCTGCCCCGCAAGCACCTGTTTGATCTCATCATACAGCGCCCGGATCTTCTCGAGCGCCGGCGCGATCAGCTCCGCCGGGATATCGCCTTCATCGGAGAAATCGATGCCGGCCTCGATCAGCGCGGATGCCGCGATGATCCGCTCGCGCCAGTCGCGCGCGCGATCGCCGAGCAACCCTTTCAGCTGGCGCAGCGCCTGGCGCCGTTGGCGATCGGTATCGGCATGGATCAGATCGTCAAGGCCCTCGGCCTCGGTCAGGTCGAGCTTGCCGTTCTCGAATGCCCGCCGGGTGAACTCGCCCGGCTCGGCCGGCCGCACATTCTCGAACGCCGCGATGGCATCGAACAGCGCGGCCAACACCGCGCGTCCGCCATGGACATGAAATTCGGCCACGTCCTCGCCGGTCGCACTCGCCGGACCCGGGAACCACAACACGACCGCATCATCGATCGGTTGATGGTTCGAATCGCGGAGCAACGCGCGGGTCGCCATTCGCGGGACCGGCGTCTTGCCCACCAGTCCTGCAATGACCGACTCGGCCATTGGGCCAGACAACCTGACTATGGCGATCGCACTCGGTGGCCGCCCGGAGGACAATGCGAAGATGGTCTGGTCGCGCGGATGCATCGCCTATTTCTTCCAGCAAATCGGCAAAGGCAATGCCGCTTCCATTTCGCGTGCCATGCCGCAAATATACTGCAATGCAACAGAGCCCATCTGGTTGCGACAAGCGCGCGGCAATCTTTGCTGCACTACCGCTGACCAGACCATAGTCTATAAGGAATAAAGATGAATTATATCAGATATTTATGTGAATATTCGGTGAGCCGAACCAGCCCAAACCATGCTGCGCCCTACTGCAGCAAATCCGCAGCATAAAAAAGGCGCCCCGTTTGTGCGGAGCGCCCTATTCGGTTCGGCCGTGGCCTCAGGTGTTCATGGAATCGAAGAATTCCGAGTTGCTCTTCGTGTTCCGGAGCTTGTCGAGCAGGAAGTCGATCGCGTCCATGGTGCCCATCGGATTGAGGATGCGGCGCAGGACGTACATCTTCTTCAGCACCTGCGGATCGGTGATGAGCTCCTCCTTACGGGTGCCGGAGCGGGCAATATCGATCGCCGGGAAGGTCCGCTTGTCCGAGACCTTGCGGTCGAGGATCAGTTCGGAGTTACCGGTGCCCTTGAACTCTTCGAAGATGACTTCGTCCATACGGCTGCCGGTGTCGACCAGCGCGGTCGCGATGATGGTCAGCGAACCGCCCTCCTCGATGTTGCGCGCGGCACCGAAGAAGCGCTTCGGGCGCTGCAGGGCGTTGGCGTCGACACCGCCGGTCAGCACCTTGCCGGATGACGGCACCACGGTGTTGTAGGCCCGGCCGAGGCGTGTGATCGAGTCGAGCAGGATCACGACATCGCGGCCGTGCTCGACGAGACGCTTGGCCTTCTCGATCACCATCTCGGCGACCTGAACGTGACGCACGGCGGGTTCGTCGAAAGTCGACGACACCACCTCGCCCTTCACCGAGCGCTGCATGTCCGTGACTTCTTCCGGACGCTCGTCGATCAGAAGCACGATCAGATAGCAGTCGGGATGATTGGCGGTGATGGAGTGCGCGATGTTCTGCATCAGCACCGTCTTGCCGGTGCGCGGCGGCGCCACGATCAGCGCGCGCTGGCCCTTGCCGATCGGCGCGACGATATCGATCACGCGGGCAGAGAGATCCTTCTTGGTGGAATCCTCAAGCTCCATGCGGAAACGCTGATTGGGAAACAGCGGCGTGAGGTTGTCGAAATTGACCTTGTGCTTGGCCTTCTCGGGATCCTCGAAGTTGAGCGTATTGACCTTCAGCAGCGCGAAGTAGCGTTCGCCTTCCTTCGGGCTGCGGATGTGCCCTTCGATGGTGTCGCCTGTGCGCAGGCCGAAGCGGCGGATTTGCGAGGGCGAGACGTAGATGTCGTCGGGACCAGGCAGGTAGTTCGCATCGGGCGATCGAAGGAAGCCGAATCCGTCGGACAGCACCTCCACGACGCCCTCGCCGACAATGTCGGTCTCGGCGGCGGCGAGGTTTTTGAGAATGGCGAACATCAGCTCCTGCTTGCGCATGGTGCTGGCATTCTCGACCCCGTTCTCTTCCGCGAACGAGACGAGCTCGGCCGGCGTTTTCGATTTGAGGTCCTGGAGTTTGATTTCCCGCATCGGGGTCGTCCTGTGAGGAAGTAAGTAGGGAAGGGGTGCGAGGTGGCTTGGAAAAAGCGGACGCCAAAGGAAGGTCCGCAGGTCTCAGCCAGGAAAGTGCCGTTTGGGCTTTCAAACCTGATGCGGCGCCGGCCCGAAAAGAACCGAAACGCGACCACATCCGCCTGCGTGGGGTGGGATAAGCCCTATATAGAAAATCGATTCGTTCTTCGCAAGAAGGACTGAAGCATGCGTCTTGAGCATCGCGATGTCTAGAACGGCTTCACGACCACCATGATCACGATCAGGATCATCAGAAGCGTCGGCACCTCGTTGATAATGCGATAGAATTTCTGGGTGCGTTGATTCCGGTCGGCGGCGAAATCCTTGACGCAGCGGGACAAAAAGCCGTGGATACCCGACATGATGAGGACCAGCGTAAATTTGACGTGAAACCAGCCCGATAGGTACCAGTGTCCGGCCCAGGCCAGATAAAGCCCGGCGAGCCAGGTCACGATCATCGCGGGGTTGATGATCGCCTTCAAAAGTCGCCGCTCCATGACCTTGAAGATCTCGGACTGCTTCGAGCCCGTCTCGGCCTCGCAATGATAGACGAACAGCCGCGGCAGATAGAGCATGCCCGCCATCCAGGAGATCACGGCAACGATGTGCAGGGCCTTGATCCAGTCATACAACATCGCGGCGATGCCTTTCAGGGAACAGCTCGGGCGGTCTCAGCGTTGCGAGCCAAGCCCTGCTTGCGAGGGACCGATACATATCCGCTCACACGGCTCTCCTAAACTTAATTAAGTTTAGAATCTAAGGTTTGAGTCTAAGTGACGGTGAATTGGACTCATGCAAAACAATCCAGCCGTTCTTGCGGGCTTGTTCACATCCCTCAACATTTCGGCCGGCGGGACCGGACATCCGGAATCTGTCGCTCAACTCAATCGGTTGCGTACCTCTGTGGCCAGCTTATGAAGAGACAAATCCACACCGGTTCACTATCATCCGTCCGATGACGTCGACTTATCCTTTTCGGCGGTGCTGTGAAGAAGGGGACGAGATATACAGGGACCTGGCGGCGGACCCGGATTCTTCTCCTCGACCTCCACAGGGATTCACAGGATAGACAGGGGCCCCGGTGCCGACGACCTCTAATTATTTCCACCTGCATCTGGTGTCTGATTCGACCGGCGAGACGCTGATCACCGTGGCGCGCGCGGTCGCCGCGCAATACGCCAACGTGACCGCGGTCGAGCATGTCTATCCTTTGGTGCGCAGCCAGAAGCAGCTCGATCGCGTGCTCGACGAGATCGAGGAATCGCCGGGCATTGTCCTGTTCACGCTGCTTGAGAAGGATCTGGTCGGCCGGCTCGAGGGCAAGTGCAAGCAGATCAACGTGCCGAGCCTGTCGATCATCGGGCCGGTGATGCAGTTGTTCGAGGCGTATCTGGGTGCCGCGACGACCGGACGCGTCGGTGCGCAGCATGTGCTGAACGCGGAATATTTCAGCCGGATCGACGCGCTGAATTACACGATGATCCATGACGACGGTCAGCATGTCGAAGGCCTCGAGGAGGCCGACGTCGTCCTGGTCGGCGTGTCCCGCACATCGAAGACGCCGACCTCGATCTATCTCGCCAACCGCGGCATCCGCACCGCGAATGTGCCGCTGGTTCCGGGCATCCCGCTGCCGCACCAGCTCGAGACCCTGAAGAAACCGTTGGTGGTCAGCCTGCATGCGACGCCGGAGCGCTTGATCCAGGTCCGGCAGAACCGCCTGCTCACGATGGGCGACCGCGACAACGACACCTACATCGACAAGCAGGCGGTGGCCGACGAAGTCGCGTTTGCACGGCGCCTGAGCGCGAAATTCAACTGGGCATTGCTCGACGTGACGCGTCGCTCGATCGAGGAGACGGCGGCTGCGATCATGAAGCTCTATAACGACCGCCAGCGCGCGCGACCGTCGGAGTAACCGCCAAATCATGAGCATCTGGCGCGGCCCGCAGAAGCTGATCCTTGCATCGCAAAGCCGTGCGCGAAGGATGCTGCTTGAAAGCGCCAGCCTCGAATTCGAGGCGCTGCCGGCCGATATCGATGAGCGCGCGGTGCAGAAAAATTCCGGCCTTTCGGCGCCGGGCGAGATCGCATCGCTCCTGGCGCGCGAGAAGGCGCTGTTCATATCGAGGCAGAGGCCGGGTCAATATGTCGTCGGCGCCGACCAGACCCTGGCGCTGGGGGAGCGGATGTTCAGCAAGCCTGCCGGCCGTGCCCAGGCTGCCGAGCAGCTCGGCCTGCTCGCCGGACAGACGCACGCGCTGCACTCAGCCGTCTCGGTCGCGCGCGATGGGAAAGTCCTGTTCGACGATGTGAGCGTGGCCCGGATGACGATGCGGCGGCTTGCTGCCGACGAGATCGAAGCCTATCTCGACCAGGCCGGGGAGGCGGTGACGACCAGCGTCGGTGCCTACCAGCTCGAGGGCCTCGGCGTGCATCTGTTCGAGCGGATCGAAGGCGACCATTTCACCATCCTCGGCCTGCCGCTATTGTCGCTGCTCGCATTCCTGCGCCGCGAGAAACTTCTCGCGGTGTGAGGTGCCGAGACATGGCGACGGAGAGATGCTGATCCGATGTTGATTTTGGGACTCACCGGCTCGATCGGGATGGGAAAATCCACCACGGCCAAACTCTTCATGGAGGCTGGCGTGCCGGTGTACGACGCCGATGCGGCCGTGCATCAGCTCTATGAAGGCGAAGCCGCACCTGCGATCGAGGCAGCCTTTCCCGGCACCACTGCGAACGGCAAGGTCGACCGCGCAAAACTCTCGGCACGCGTGGTGCACGACCCTGCGGCGATGCGGCAGCTCGAGCAGATCGTGCATCCGATGCTTGGCGCCTCGCGGCAGAAATTCTTTGCCGACGCGGAAGCCGCCGGCGCGCCGATCGTCGTCGTCGACGTGCCGCTGCTGTATGAGACCGGCGGCGAGAAGCGCGTCGATGCGGTCGTCGTCGTCACCACCTCGCCGGAACTGCAGCGCGAGCGCGTGCTGGCGCGGGGCACCATGGATGCCGCCAAGCTCGACGCCATCATCGCCAAGCAGATGCCGGACGCCGAGAAGCGCAAACGCGCGGATTTCATCGTGGATACCTCGCACGGACTTGATCCGGTGCGGGCGCGCATCCGCGACATTCTGGCCGAGGTTGTTAAGATGCCGGAGCGGCGAACCTGATTCGCCGCGCTTTTCCGGATTCCCTCACGTCATGCGCGAAATCGTTCTCGATACCGAAACTACTGGCCTCGACCCGCTGCGCGGCGACCGGCTGGTCGAGATCGGCTGCGTCGAGATCTTCAACCGCATGCCGACGGGGCAGACCTACCACGTCTACATCAATCCCGAACGCGACATGCCGGCGGAAGCGTTCGCCGTGCATGGGCTGTCGACCGAATTCCTGGCCTCCAAGCCGCTGTTCAACGAGGTGGTCGACGAGTTCCTGGCCTTCATCGGCGATACGCCGCTGGTGATCCACAACGCGTCGTTCGACATCAGCTTCATCAATGCCGAGCTCGACCGCATCAAGCGGAAGGCCATTCCGAAAGACCGATTGGTCGACACGCTGTTATTGGCGCGACGCAAGCATCCCGGCGTGTCGAACCGGCTCGACGACCTCTGCTCGCGCTATCAGATCGACAATTCCCGCCGCACCAAGCACGGCGCCTTGCTCGACGCCGAGCTGCTGGCCGAGGTCTATATCGACCTGATCGGAGCGCGGCAGTCGCAACTCATCCTGGCGTCGGAAAATTCGAATGCGCGCAGCGGAAGCTACGGCGATACGCCGCGGCGGCAGCGCGAGACGGCGCTGGTTGCGCGGGTCAGCGACGCGGATCGCGAGGCCCACCGGGCGTTCGTCGCGACGCTCGGCGACAAGCCGATCTGGAACGATTACTTGCCGCCGCCAGCGCCCGCTGCAGCACCGGCGGCTTGATCTCTATATCCCCGTCATCCCCGCGCAAAGGCTTCGCCTTTGTCGCTGGAGGCGCGAGCGGAGCGAGCCTCGAAGGATGCACGGCCACCGGCGGGGCCGTCGATCCTTCGAGACGCCCGCAAGCGCGGGCTCCTCAGGATGACGGATTGCACTTCCCCGAGTGTTACTTTCTCGAGCGTAGGGATCAGCTCGGTTTGACGCCGGAGGCGGCCTGGGCGGCTGCCTGCCGCTCCATGTTCTGACGGTAGAGACCGACGAAATCGACGGGGTCGAGCAGCAGGGGCGGGAAGCCGCCGTCGCGGACCGAGGTCGCGACGATCTCGCGCGCGAACGGGAACAGCAGCCGCGGGCACTCGATCATGACCAGCGGATGAAGGTTCTCCTTCGGCACGTTCACGATCCGGAAGACGCCGGCATAGGCGAGGTCGAAGCTGAACATCACCTTGCCGGCCGACTCGGCCTTGCCCTCGATCGAGAGGATCACCTCATACTCATTCTCCGACAGGTTGTTGGCGGAGACGTTGATCTGGATGTTGATCGCCGGCTGCTGTTGCTGCTGGCCGAGCGAGGTCGGCGCATTCGGGTTCTCGAACGACAGGTCCTTGGTGTACTGCGCCAGTACGTTGAGCTGGGGAGTGGGCTGTTCGACGGGGGCGCCGTTGCCATTGGTCATGAAAATGTCTCCTGGAGCGGCGCTCGGGATTAGATGTCCGACGGCACGCGTTAAGGTTTGGGAATGCCGATGCCGGCGAGTGGCTATCATAGCCCCGGCTCGGTCCACAAGGACGACGAGCGCGTGCACCCCGGCGGGCCTGCGGCCAAATCGCCGGCAACGGGGCAGTGAGCGCAACTCCGCCCAATCCCTTAACGGCTTCCTAAATTATTGAAGATACGCGATTTCCGGGAAGGAACGGGTTTCCCCCGGGGTCAAAACGCGCTACACTTGCCCGTGCCAAAAAGCGCCATTGGCCGGGCATAGTTTCGTGCCTACATGCTGCGGACTCAATCGGTGATGTAATCTCTGCCGTTCCCGACCGGGAACGCTTTGATGCCCGGCCCGTTGCCGGCAGAGACCAGAAAGCGAATTCGACGTGGATATCTACACCATCATCTTCCTGGCGCTGGCCGTATTTATCTTCCTGCGCCTGCGCAGCGTTCTCGGCCAGCGCACAGGAAGCGAGCGGCCGCCGTATGATCGTGCAGCACCCAACGTCCTGCAGCGCGGCCAGGATAACAACGTCGTGCCGATCCCGGGATCGGTGATCGATCAGCCGGCCCCGGCCGCGCCCGCCGAACCGGTCGAGCCCACGGAGCGCTGGAAGGGCATCGCCGAGCCCGGCACGCCGCTGGCGCAGGGTCTCGACGCGGTTGTGGCCCAGGATTCCTCGTTCGATCCGCGGCATTTCCTCTCGGGCGCCCGCTCGGCCTATGAAATGATCGTGCTGGCCTTCGCCAACGGCGATCGCCGCGCGTTGCGCGACCTGCTGTCGGCCGAGGTCTATGAAAGCTTCGAGGCCGCGATCAAGGATCGCGAGAAGCACGAGCAGAAGACCGAGACGCGGTTCGTGTCGATCGACAAGGCCGAGATCGTCAGCGCGGAGACGCGCGATCGCTCGACCCAGCTGACCGTCCGCTTTGTGTCGCAGATGATCTCGGTCACGCGCGACAAGGCGGGAACGATCGTCGACGGCAGCCCGGACAAGGTCGCCGACATTACCGACATCTGGACATTTGCCCGCGACTCGACTTCCCGCGATCCGAATTGGAAGCTGGTTGGAACTGGAAGCGCTCACTAAACATCTCAGCTACGGGCGCCTCGCGATCGCGTGCTGCGCGCTCGCGGTTGTGTGCTCCACCGCGGCGATAGCCGCGCGCTACAGGTCGAGCCGGCACGCTGCGCCGCGACACGAGCATAGCCACCCGATCCCCTATCCCAATCTGGAATTGCCGTTGCAGGTCAGCGGCAGCCAGTATGAGCCGCTCGCCTGGGCCAACGTCTCCGGCTGGAGCGACGACGATCATCTCGCGGCCTACAGGGCGTTTCGCACCAGCTGCAAGCCGATCACGGCCCAGCAGGGCGCGCCCGCGGATTCGAAGGCGCTCGGCAGCTCGCTGCGCGATCCCTGCGGGATCGCCAAGGGGCTCGATCTCGCCAGTGGCGCGAAAGCGAAGGAATTCTTCGAGCAGAATTTTGTCCCGCTGCGCATCTCGCGCCTCGGCGAGGATGCCGGCTTCGTCACGGGCTATTACGAGCCGGTGCTCGATGGCTCGCGGACCCAGACCGACGTCTACAATGTTCCGGTCTATCGCCGGCCGTCCAACCTGTTCGTGCGGGGCAAGACGCAAGCTTCTGTCGGCCTGCCCAACAGCGGTCCTGTGTATCGCAAGATCGGCCGGCGCAAGCTCGTGCCCTATTACGACCGCGGCCAGATCGAGGACGGCGCGATCGCCGGCCGTGGGCTCGAGATCGCTTGGCTGAAGAGCCAGACTGATCTCTTGTTCGCGCAGATCCAGGGCTCGGCGCGGATCAAGTTCGAGGACGGCACCACCCTGCGCATCAATTACGACGCGCATAATGGCTATCCCTATACGCCGGTCGGACGCGTCCTGATCGACCGCGGCATCATCCCGAAGGACCAGATGTCGATGCAGAAGATCAGGGAGTGGATGGAGCAAAATCCCGACGGCGCCAAGGAGTTGCGGCGGCAGAACCGCGCCTACGTGTTCTTCCGCGAGGTTCCGCTGTCCGACAAGGACGAGGCGGTCGGCGCGCAGGGCGTGCCGCTGACGCCCGGCCGCTCGATCGCGGTCGACAAGGCGCTGCATGTCTACGGCACGCCGTTCTTCATTGCCGGCGAGCTGCCGATCGAATCCGAGCAATCCAAGACGCCGTTCCATCGCCTGATGATCGCGCAGGATACTGGATCGGCGATCGTCGGCCCGGCGCGCGCCGATCTCTATTTCGGCGCCGGCGCGGATGCCGGCAAGGTCTCGGGCCGGCTGCGGCACAACATGCAGTTCGTGATGCTGGTGCCGAAGGGGCTCGATCCCGTCGCGCGCGGCCACAAGCTGCCTATCCCTGACGAGCGGCCGTCGGCCAGGATCGCAAAACTGTTTCCGCAGACCGATCCGCTAAAGGACAAGCCGGCGGATGTACCGACTGCGACCGTCGCCAAGGCTGGGAGCAAGGACGCGGCAAATGGCGCCGCCAAGGGCCCGGCCGCGAAGGATGTCGCGCCCGCAGCACCGGCTGCAATGACCTCTGTTGCACAGTCGGCGCCTGTGGCAGAACCGGTGCCGTTGCCGGTCGCCCGGCCCGACATTCCGCAACCGGAGAAGCGGCGCACTCGGCGCTATCGTCATCACCGCGATCAATGAAACGACCCGTGCCGATCCCCGATCTGTCCGCTCCGTCGCGGCGCAAACGCGCGCTGAGCGAGGAAGAGCGTGCGCTCTGGGAAAGCGTGGCCAAGCAGGTCAAGCCGCTGCGCAAGAGGCCGGCCGCACCGAAAGCCCACGCCGCAGCCTCTGACCCGGCCACGCATCACGCCGCGGCCAAGCCCATCCCGGTCAAGCCGGTGACGTCGGTCAAGGCGGCGCCGGCGTCGCGTCCGCAGGTGCCGCCGCTGGCGCCGATCGGCCGCCGCGAACGTGCAAAGCTTTCGCGCGGCCGGCAGGAGATCGATGCGCGGCTTGATCTGCACGGCATGACGCAGATCCGCGCGCATCGCGTGCTGTTCACCTTCCTGCAACGCGCGCACAGCGACGGGCTCACCTTCGTGCTCGTCATCACCGGCAAGGGCAAGGTCGGCGGGGCGGATTCCGAACGCGGCGTGCTGCGCCGGCAGGTGCCGGAATGGCTCAGCCTGCCGGAATTCCGTTCGCTGGTGGTCGGCTTCGAGGAAGCGCATATCGGCCATGGCGGCGAGGGCGCGCTCTATGTGCGCGTCCGGCGCGCGCGAGCCTGAGATTAGAACGGCCGCACGATCCCGACGCGCGGGATCAGCGTAACGATCCAGCCGAAGATCGTCGTCTTGCGATCGTCTGACGGGATCGGCGGCACGTCCTTCGACGCTGGCAGCATCTTGGTGGCGTGCAGCATCAGGAACGTGCAGACCGCCCAGTTCGAGATCCAGCGCGAATAGTCGAACACGGTCACGAACATCACGAAATAGCCGGCGCTGATCATGATGAGTGCGGCGAACACGATCCGCCGATGCAGCTCATTCGCGAGCGCGCCGATCAGCCGCGTGAAATAGCGCCACAGCGGCGCGTGCAGCCAGATCAGCAGCGCAAACACCGGGACGCCCAGGATGTTCGAGGGCATCCGCGCCCAGGTGTCGGCGAACTCCTTCGACAGCGGCTGGTACCAGATGTAGCCGAACTGAAGCAGGTCGGTTCGCGACGGATCGGCCATCCGGCTCTGCAGATGACGGATGAATTCGTCATAAGGCACCTCGACCGTGCCCGCGAACTGCGCGACCAGGAACAGGATGCCGACCGCCGCGAGCGCGATAAGGCCGACGGCGATGTTCCGCGGCATCACGCGTTGCATCAGATAGAAGCGCAGCACCACGATCGCCGCGATGGTCGGAACATACATCAGGACGAAGATGTGATGGACCAGGATCAGCAGGATCGAGAACAGCGCCGCGATCAGCACATAGAGGACCGAGCGCGCCGGAATCAGCAGCAGCACGATCGTCAGCGCACAGCCATAGATGTCGAAATGGCCGAGCGTGTGCATGAAATTCTTCAGGAAGAACGGCGATCCCGCGATGAAAATGAACAGCGGCCAATGCGCATCGTCGAAGCCGAATGTCCGCTGGAACAGTTTGACGAACAGGGCGAGCGTCACCAGCCAGACCGCGCCGGCCAGCGCGAACACCAGCCACACCGGCACCTTGTCGGTGAACAGCGACACGATCGCGCCGATCAGTGCGCGCTTGGTGAAGCCGTAGTGATAGTCGACCAGGAGATGGATGTAGGGGACGAAGGGCGGCAGCGCGATCTTGTGCAGGAACACCCCGACCAGCACCGCCGCATTGACGGCCAGCATCAAGCGCCAGGGGTTTTCCCAGACTCGCAGATTCATCGATCGCCCACTCTCGTCGTCCCGGGCAAGCGAAGCGCGACCCGGGACCCATAACCACCGAAGGCAGTTTTTAGAAGGAATGTCGGCCCGAGTCTTGGTTACTGCGGGCTGCGGGGGTTATGGGCCCCGGCCTTCGCCGGGGCGACGATAGCTGTCCCGCCTACAAAATAAACCGGCTCAGATCGGCGTTCTTGGCGAGGTCGCCGACATGCTTGGTGACGTAGTCGGCGTCGACCTGGATCGTCTCGCCGTGGCGATCAGGCGCGGTGAAGGAGATCTCGTCCAGCACCCGCTCCATCACGGTCTGCAGCCGGCGCGCGCCGATATTCTCGACCGTAGAATTGACCGCGACCGCGACGTCGGCCAGCGCGTCGATCGCGCCGTCGGTGATGTCGAGCGTGACGCCCTCGGTCTTCAGCAGCGCGACATATTGCTTGATCAGCGACGCCTCCGGCTCGGTCAGGATCCGGCGCATGTCGTCGCGGGACAGTGCCTGCAACTCGACGCGGATCGGCAGGCGGCCTTGCAGTTCGGGCAGGAGGTCCGACGGCTTGGCGATATGGAAGGCGCCCGAGGCGATGAACAGGATGTGGTCGGTCTTGACCGCGCCGTGCTTGGTCGAGACCGTGGTGCCTTCGATCAGCGGCAGCAGGTCGCGCTGCACGCCTTCGCGGGAGACGTCGCCGCCGGCGCGGTTCTCGCGCACGCAGATCTTGTCGATCTCGTCAAGGAAGACGATGCCGTTGTTCTCGACGGCGCTGATCGCCTCCTGCACCAGCTGGTCGGTGTCGAGCAGCTTGTCGGACTCCTCGTTGACGAGGATCTCGTGCGAGCCTTCCACGGTCAGGCGGCGCGTCTTGCTGCGTCCGCCCATCTTGCCGAAGATGTCGCCGAGCGAGATCGCGCCCATCTGGGCGCCGGGCATGCCGGGGATTTCGAACATCGGCATGCCGCTGCCGGACGACTGCGTCTCGACCTCGATTTCCTTGTCGTTGAGCTCGCCGGCGCGCAGCTTCTTGCGGAACGACTCCCGCGTCGCCGGGCTTGCTCCGGGGCCGACCAGCGCATCCAGCACGCGCTCCTCGGCGGCGAGCTGGGCACGCGCCTGGACGTCCTTGCGCTTGCGCTCGCGGGTCTGCGAAATCGCCACCTCGACGAGGTCGCGGACGATCTGCTCGACGTCGCGGCCGACATAGCCGACCTCGGTGAACTTGGTGGCTTCGACCTTGAGGAACGGCGCGCCTGCAAGCTTGGCCAGCCGCCGCGCGATCTCGGTCTTGCCGACGCCGGTCGGCCCGATCATCAGGATGTTCTTGGGCAGAACCTCCTCGCGCAGGGAACCGGCAAGTTGCAGCCGCCGCCAGCGGTTGCGCAGCGCGATCGACACCGCGCGCTTGGCATCGGCCTGGCCGACGATGAAACGGTCAAGTTCAGAAACAATTTCGCGGGGGGAGAAGTCGGTCATTGGCTCTAGCTAGGTTGAAATCGTGGTCTCGGCAAGCGGCTGCGTTCCAAGGCATGACCGCCTAAAGGATCGGCGGTCCGGCCTGCCACTGCCTGATCGCCTCGAACGGGTGGATCAGCATGATGATGTTAAGCGTCAGATTGTCGCGAATGTGGAGCAGCATCACGGTTTCGAAGGCAACGCCGAGCGCGACCGTTGCAACGATTGGCAGCTTGCGCGCGAGCAGGAAACCGAAGACCATCGCCAACGTGTCCGACACCGAATTGACGATGGTGTCTCCGTAATAATCCAGCGAGATCGTGCCGGCGCGGTAGCGCTCGATGATCCAGTTCGAGTTTTCGACGAGCTCCCAGCTTCCCTCGATCAGCATCGCGACAATCAGCCGTCCCGGCCAGGCGCGGCGAGGCAGCGCCAGGAAGGTCAGGCCGTAGAACATCAGGCCATGCAGCACATGCGATAGCGTGTACCAGTCGGTGATGTGCTGCGAATTCTCCGAGCTCTGGACTGCACCATGCCAGAGTTTGACATAGCCGCAGGCGCAGATCGGCAGGCGGCCCATCGCATAAAGCAGCGCGGCCTGCAGTGCGAGCAGTGCGGCGGCGATTGCGAGCCAGTGCCAGGCTGAAACGCCGGTGTCGGACTTCGGCGCGAGTGTCATTTGTCGCGGACCATCAATAGCGCAGGCCCGTCGGGCGTATCGACTATTCCGGCCTCCTGAAAACCCGCTTTCGCATAGGCGCGTACGGCCCGCGCATTGGCCGGATCGGGATCGGTGACGATGCGTGGCGCGCCTTGCGCCAGCCGGTCGTCGACAAAGGCGTGGATCAGCGCCGAGCCGTGGCCACCTGCCACCATGTCGGGCTCACCGATGAAGAGGTCGATGCCGCGGGTGCCCTCCGGCTGCTTGCCGAAGCCGCAATTCCACGTCGTCAGGTCGTAGCACTGGATGTAACCGAAATCGTTGTCCTCGGAGGCAACGATGAACTGGTCCATCGCCGGCTCGTCGAGGTCGCCGCTGACCAGCGCATATTGCTCGGCCGGATCGCCCCACCACTCCCGGACATGCGGCTGTGCCAGCCACTGCTTGATTAGCGGCAGGTCGGCCGTCGTCATCGGACGGAAGTGATAGGGGCTGGCCATGCTCAGCCGCCGATCGTCTCGATCGTCACGTTCCGGTTGGTGTAGACGCAGATATCTGCGGCGATATCCAGCGCGCGGCGCACGATGGTCTCGGCGTCCTTGTCGGTATCGACCAGCGCGCGGGCCGCGGCGAGGGCATAATTGCCGCCGGAGCCGATCGCCATGACCCCGGAATCGGGCTCCAGCACGTCGCCGGTGCCGGTCAGCACCAGGGAGACGTCCTTGTCGGCCACGATCATCATGGCCTCCAGCCGGCGCAGATAACGGTCGGTCCGCCAGTCCTTGGCGAGTTCGACGGCCGCCCGGGTCAGTTGCCCCGGATATTGCTCCAGCTTGCTCTCCAGCCGCTCGAACAGGGTGAAGGCGTCGGCGGTGGCGCCGGCAAAGCCGCCGATCACGTCGCCCTTGCCGATCCGCCGGACCTTCTTGGCATTGGCCTTGATCACGGTCTGGCCAATCGAGACCTGCCCGTCGCCGCCGATCACCACCTTGCCGCCCTTGCGGACCGTGCAGATCGTGGTGCCATGCCAGACCGGCAGCTCATTTTGGGATGCTTGCATAGGTTACCTCTCTTCCGGGCAGATTTAGGCGGTCGGGCAGGGGGTTACAATCGGGCGATTTAGCAAGGAATTTGGGTCACCATGGCCCGAAGTTAGGGCGTTTCGGGATCATCCCGCAGTAGCGAAGGTGACATCAGCCTGTTAAAAGACCGGCGTTTTCGGCACGGGAAAGCTCAATCTTCATGCGCACGGCAACCATCAAGCGCAAGACCAAGGAGACCGACATCGAGGTGACGGTCAACCTTGACGGAGCGGGCGTATCCACGGTTTCGACCGGGATCGGCTTCTTCGACCATATGCTCGACCTCCTGGCCCGGCATTCGCGCATCGACATCACGGTGAAGGCGGATGGCGATCTCCATGTCGATTACCACCACACCACCGAAGACGTCGGAATCGCGCTCGGGCAGGCCGTGAAGCAGGCGCTCGGCAACATGGCCGGCATCACCCGCTACGCCTCGATCCACATGCCGATGGACGAGACGCTGTCGCGCATCGTGATCGACATTTCGGGCCGCCCGGTGCTGGTGTTCAAGGTCGAGTTCCCGCGCGACAAGATCGGCGAGTTCGACACCGAGCTGGTGCGCGAATGGTTCAACGCCTTCGCGATGAACGCCGGCGTGACTCTCCACGTCGAGACCCTATATGGCGAGAACAGCCATCATATCTCCGAATCTTGTTTCAAGGGTTTGGCGAGGGCGCTCCGGACGGCGGTTGCGATCGATCCGCGTGCCCAGGGCGAAGTGCCCTCGACAAAGGGCCAGCTCGGCGGCTGACCCCGGGAGCATGATCCGGACACGGTGGCACCGGTTTTCCCGGAGATCATGCGGTAAGTAAGAGTCCATCCTCGGCGGAGCGTTCGATGCCGGTCTATACAGTGCATGCCCCCGTGGCCAACGGCGCCGATCTCGCGGCGGCCGACAAGTTCGTCTTCGTGCGCGACGGCTTCCATTTCTGGGCCGCGGTCGCCGGCGCGGTCTGGCTGGCCTGGAACAGGCTCTGGCTGGCGCTGATCGGCTGGCTGGTGCTGACCTTCGCGATCGATTTTGCGCTGGCCAAGCTCGGGATCGGCCGCGGCGCGATCTTGCTCGTCGACCTGGTGTTGATGGTGCTGATCGGGCTGGAGGCTGCGACGTTGCAACGCTGGACGCTGTCGCGGCGCAAGTGGCGCCAGCTCGACGTCGTCGTGGCCGACAACATGGACGCGGCCGAGCGCCGCTTCTTCGAGCGCTGGACCGCGCGGCATCGCGGCGCTGTCAACGACCAGCGGTCTGTCGATCGCGGCGGACCGCCTCCGACCCGGGACGTGCCCGGTCAATCATTCTCAAAACCCCCGCCGATGCCGCAGGGCGGCATCATCGGATTGTTTCCAGAGCCGGGAGGATCGCGATGACCGTTGCAATCATCGATTACGGCTCCGGCAATCTGCATTCGGCGGCAAAGGCCTTCGAGCGCGCCGCGCGCAGCATGCAGGATCCGCAAGCCATCAAGGTGACGCGCGATCCCGATGCGGTGTATCGCGCCGATCGGATCGTGCTGCCTGGCGTCGGCGCGTTCGCCGATTGCCGCCGCGGCGTCGATGCGGTCGACGGCATGCTGGAAGCGCTCACCGAGGCGGTGCGGGTCAAGGCGCGGCCGTTCTTCGGCATCTGCGTCGGCATGCAGCTGATGGCGACGCGCGGCAAGGAGCACGTGATCACCGAGGGCTTCAACTGGATCGGCGGCGATGTCGTGAAGATCGAGCCGCGCGACGAGAGCCTGAAGGTCCCGCACATGGGCTGGAATACGCTCGACATGGTGCGCGAGCATCCGGTGCTGGAGCGGCTGCCGCTCGGGCCGAAGGGGCGCCACGCCTATTTCGTGCACTCCTATCACCTCAACGCCGCCAACGAGGCGGACGTGCTGGCCCGCGCCGACTATGGCGGGCCGGTGACCGCGATCGTCGGCAAGGACACCGCTGTTGGCACCCAGTTTCACCCCGAGAAGAGCCAGCGTTTCGGCCTCGCTCTGATCTCCAATTTCTTGAAGTGGAAGCCGTGATTCTTTTTCCAGCGGTTGATCTGAAAAACGGCCAGTGCGTGCGCCTGGAGCAGGGCGACATGGCGCGCGCCACCGTGTTCAATCTCGATCCGGCGGCGCAGGCGGCGAGCTTCGCCGCGCAGGGCTTCGAATATCTCCATGTCGTCGATCTCGACGGTGCCTTCGCCGGCAAGCCGATGAATGCGCATGCGGTAGAGGCGATGCTGAAGGCCGTCACCATGCCGGTGCAGCTCGGCGGCGGCATCCGCGACCTCAAGACCATCGAAGCCTGGCTCGACAAGGGCATTGCGCGCGTCATCATCGGCACCGCGGCGGTGCGCGATCCCGAATTGGTGAAGGGCGCGGCAAAGAAATTCCCCGGCCGCGTCGCGGTGGGTCTCGATGCGCGCGACGGCAAGGTCGCGGTCGAGGGCTGGGCCGAGACCTCGCATGTGACGGCGCTCGAGATCGCGCAGCGCTTCGAGGATGCCGGCGTGGCCGCGATCATCTTCACCGACATCGCCCGCGACGGCCTGCTCAAGGGCCTCAACCTCGACGCCACGATCGCCCTCGCCGACCGCATCTCCATTCCGGTGATCGCCTCCGGCGGCTTTGCCTCGATCGACGACGTCAAGGCGCTGCTGGAGCCGCGGGCCAAAAAGCTCGCCGGCGCGATCGTCGGCCGCGCGCTCTACGACGGACGGCTTGATCCGGCCGCCGCGCTCAAGCTGATCCGCAGCGCGGCGTAGGAGGCATACATGTTCAAGGTTCGTGTGATCCCCTGTCTCGACGTCAAGGACGGGCGCGTGGTCAAGGGCGTCAACTTCGTCGATTTGCGCGACGCCGGCGACCCGGTCGAGGCCGCGATCGCCTATGACGCCGCCGGCGCCGACGAGCTCACCTTCCTCGACATCACCGCCACGCATGAGAACCGCGGCATCATGCTGGATGTGGTGCGGCGGACGGCGGAAGCCTGCTTCATGCCGCTGACCGTGGGCGGCGGCGTCCGCACCGTCGACGACATCAAGATCCTGCTGCGGTCCGGCGCCGACAAGGTCTCGATCAATTCAGCGGCCGTCAGCCGCCGTGAGTTCGTCAAGGAAGCAGCCGAGAAGTACGGCGAGCAATGCATCGTGGTCGCGATCGACGCCAAGCGGGTCAAGCGCGCCGGCGGCTCGGAGCGCTGGGAGATCTTTACCCATGGTGGGCGTAATGCCACCGGGATCGATGCCATCGAATATGCCCAGGAGGTCGTCGCGCTCGGCGCCGGTGAAATCCTGCTGACCTCGATGGACCGGGACGGCACGAGGCAGGGCTTTGACCTGCCGCTGACCCGGGCGATCGCGGACAGTGTTCCCGTACCGGTCATCGCGTCCGGTGGCGTCGGCAATCTCGATCATTTGGTCGATGGCGTCCGCGAGGGTCATGCCACCGGCGTGCTGGCCGCCTCGATCTTCCACTTCGGGGAATTTACCATCCGCCAGGCCAAGGATCACATGGTGCGCGCCGGCCTGCCGATGCGCCTCGATCCCTAGCGTGCGTGGTCCGGACCGGTACGGCCGCGTTAGCGCAAAGTGGAGACCGGTTTTCCGAAAAGACCACGCTCAAACCGAGTGGTTGGGGACTCCGTGTCACAAAAATGCTAAGCCCCCACCTAGGGATGGCACCAAAGCGGTGCCGGTGCGCATGCTTGAGTTGAGTTGATGTCGCGTTTCACGGTCCACGATCTGGCTGCCACCATCGACGCCCGCGCTGCAACGGGCGGCGAGGCGTCCTATACCCGCAAGCTGCTCGACAAGGGCGCGGAGCATTGCGCCAAGAAATTGGGCGAGGAAGCGGTCGAGACCGTGATTGCCGCGGTCGGGAATGACCGCGATCATCTCATCGCGGAAAGTGCCGATCTGGTGTTTCACCTGCTGGTTCTGTTGAAATCACGCGGCGTGAAGCTGGAGGATGTCGAGGCCGCGCTGGAGAAGCGCACCTCGATGTCGGGACTGGAAGAGAAGGCGTCGCGCAAGCGCGACTAGCGCACATGATCGAGCGCATTGATGAGAGGGGCGGCCTCATGGACATCCGGGCACCAGATCAGCAGTACAACCCCTACCGCACCTTCACGCGCCAGCAATGGTCGCATCTGCGCGACGATACGCCGATGACGCTCGAGCCGGGCGAGTTCGACCGCCTGCGTTCGATGCACGACCGCCTCGATTTGCAGGAGGTCGAGGACATCTACCTGCCGTTGTCGCGACTGCTCTCCATTTATGTCGATGCGACCCAGCGGCTGTATTATTCGCAGCGCCAGTTCCTCAACATCCGCGACCGCAAGATGCCCTATATCGTCGGCGTCGCCGGTTCGGTGGCCGTCGGCAAGTCGACCACCGCCCGCGTGCTGCAGGCGCTGTTGGCACGTTGGTCGCCGCGGCCGAAGGTCGACCTGATCACGACCGACGGTTTCCTGTTTCCGAATGCCGTGCTCGAGCGGCAGGGCATCATGCAGAAGAAGGGCTTTCCTGAGAGCTACGACCTGCCGACCCTGCTGTCGTTCCTCAGCGACATCAAGGCTGGACGGCGCCGCGTGCGCGCGCCGGTCTATTCGCATCTGACTTATGACATCGTGCCGAACAAATGGGTTGAGATCGACCAGCCCGACATCCTGATCGTCGAGGGCGTCAACGTGCTGCAGACCGGGCGGCTGCCGCGCGACGGCAAGGCCGTGCCGTTCGTTTCCGACTTCTTCGATTTCTCGGTCTATATCGACGCCGACGAGTCCGCGCTGCGGCAGTGGTACATCACGCGCTTCCTGGCGCTGCGCGACACCGCGTTCACCGATCCGAGGTCCTACTTCCACCGCTATGCGCTGCTGTCGGACGAGGAAGCGACCGCAACCGCGATCGCGATCTGGGAGCGCACCAACCTCGCCAATCTCGAGGACAACATCCTGCCGACCCGGCCGCGCGCGACGCTGATCCTGAAGAAGGGCGCCGACCATGTGGTGCAGTCGGTCGCGCTGCGCCGGCTGTAGCGTTTCCAAATCACAGCCGTCGTCCCTGCAGGGACGACACTGGAGAGGTTTTGCCTGCTACGCCGCGATATGCCGCGCGGCGGCAAGGGTCGCCAGCGCTTCTTCGAGCTTCTCGCGGTCGAGCGGCTTGATCAGAAAGCCATCCATGCCGGCTTCGAAGCAGGCGTAGCGATCCTCCACCAGCGTGTTGGCGGTCAGCGCCAGGATCGGCGTCCGGCGTCCGGACTGGCCGGACAGCCCGCCGGACTCGTGGGCGCGGATCTGCTTGGTGGTCTCGATGCCGTTGAGGCGCGGCATCTGGATGTCCATCAGCACGAGATCGTAAGGCGTGCCGGCCGACCTCGCCGAGAGCCAGGATTCCATGGCCTGCTCGCCATTGGTGGTGATGACCACGGTGTGGCCGAGCCGGGCGAGCAGCGAGCGCATCAGGAGCGCGTTGATCTCATTGTCTTCCGCAACCAGGATCGAGAGCCCCGGTGGCGCGGCCGCCGGCGCAGTGGGCGCGGACTCGGCGACCGTCTCGATTGCAAGGCTTGGCGCGGCGATTTCGGGTGACGCGGTCAGGCGTGCGGCGAGCGACGACGCACGCAGCGGCTTGACCAGATAGCCCGTGAACACGGTTGCATCGGAGGCCGAGAGGTCGTGCCGCGTCGCCGGCGTGACCATCACGATGCGATGGGTTGCGTGGATGCGAGCAGCGTTGGCGAACGCCTCGATCGCCTGCGGGCCGAGCGTGTGATCGATCAGGACGGTGTGCCAGCTCCGCTCCGGCAGCAATGCCTCGGCGACATTGGTATCCGACACGATGCACGTCTGCGCGCCCCAGCGCTGCAGCCGCCGCGAGGCCAGCGAAGCCTCGATGCTGTGCGGTGCGACCAGCATGATGGATTGGCCGGCGAGGTCGGGCGCTGTGAAGCCATTGGCCTCGCCGGTGTCGGCGGCGGCGAGCGGGATCGAGACCTCGAAGGTCGAGCCCGCGCCCGGCGTGCTTGCAAGCGAGATCCGGCCACCCATTCGCTTGACGATGCGGTCGCTGATCGAGAGGCCGAGGCCGGTGCCGCCATAGCTGCGCGCGATGCGGTCGTCGGCCTGCTCGAACTCCCGGAAGATGCGCTGCTGCGCGTCCGGTGCGATGCCGATGCCGGTATCGCGAACCAGGAAGCTGATCTCGTTCGGCCAGATGCCGGGCTCGACGATCAGCGCGACGCCGCCGGTCGCGGTGAACTTGATGGCGTTGCCGGCGAGATTGAGCAGCACCTGGCGCAGTCGTGCGGCGTCGCCGGTTACCTGCATCGGCAACCGCTCGTCGACATAGGCGGCGATCTCGATGCCCTTGGCCTGCGCGCGCGGCGCCAGCAATTCGGTGGTGTCCTCGATCAAGCCGGACAGCGCGAAGGCGCGGTGTTCGAGATCGATCTTGCCGGCCTCGATCTTGGAATAGTCGAGCAGCTCCTCGATCAGCGCGAGCAGCGCGTCGCCGGAGGTCTTGACCGCCTTGACGTAGGTCGTCTGCTCTGGCGTCAGCTGGGTGTCCATCAGCAGTCCGCTCATGCCGATGATGCCGTTCAGCGGGGTGCGGATCTCGTGGCTTGCCATCGCAAGGAAGCGCGACTTGGCGCGGTTGGCGGCGTCGGCCTGATCGCGGGCTTCGGCCAGCGCGCGCTCGCTTTCGGTGCGGTCGGTGACGTCCCGGCCGACGCTCTGCATCTCGGCCGGCGCGCCGGCATCGTTGCGCACGAGGCCCTCGCGCCAGGCGATCCAGCGCGGCCCGAGCGGTCCCTCGATCTTCTGGTCGTAGACTCGCGTGCCGTTGGATTCGAGCGCGGTGTCGCCCTGCTCGAGCACCTTGAGGGTAGCGGTACTGCCGATCAATTCGCCGCGGGGGATTTGGGCCAGCGCGCAATAGGCGTCGTTGGCGTAGGTGATGAGGCCGTCGAGGTCGCGCAGCACGATCAAATCGTCCTGCGCCTCGAACAGGGCGGAGGCGCGCTGTTCGGCCTCCTGCAGTTCCCAGTTGCGGTCGGCCATCGCCTCATTGTGCATGACGATGGTGCGCAACCTTCTGCGCATCAGCCGCAGCCGGATGCCGAGCGTCACGATCCAGAGACAGGCGAGCGCGAACAGGAAGCTGACACCGATCGCGAATGTATTGGGATCGTAGCCGCTGTGTTGCGAGAGCGCGCCTGAAATGAACCCGAAGGCGCCGCCGAATGCGACGGAGAAGATCGTGAAGGAACGGACGATCGTCGCGACCCAGGAATGGCGTCGCAGGAAGCGGCGAAGGCGCAACTTGATCCGGAAGAAACGCCCCATCAATGGTGGTCCTGAGAGTGCCCGATCTGGTGACGACGATGCGTCGGCCACCTTGAAAAGTGCTTGAGGTTGGTGGCCGTTTCGCGCCACCCTCGGAACAGGGTTAGCGGGGGGTTAACTCCGCCATTGTCTGGTCGCGCAAGCGTGCGTACGGCGCCAGCGATGCCGCTTCGAGACGGCGGTGTCCGCCGCGGGCGCTGACGATCAGGGCAGCGGCATCGCGCGCCGAGAACGTCTTCGACTGCACGTAGACGCGGTAATCGAACGGGCCGTCATGGGAAAGATAGATGATCGGGCCGGTTGCGGTCGGCGCGCTGGAAATCCCGATCAGCTGCGGCGCGGCGTTGCCTTCGCAGGCGCCGGCCTCGGCCTCGTCGATGTCGTCGATCACCGTGAAGTCGGCGGCCTCGGCGCTGTCGGCGATCCGGACCCGGACGGTGGCAAGGCCGGGGTCGTCGGTGAAGCTGACGTGAAGCCGCGCCTGCCAGGGGACCGAAATGTAGCTGCGGGCAAAACAAAAACCAGCCGTGAGTAAGGCGGCGGCCGACCCCTTGAAGCCGATCTGAGTGAAGCCGGGGACGGGCGGGTGGCCAAATAGGGTCCGGTGAACGATAGGGGACCCGTAGAAATACGCTGATGTTTTGTCATTGACAGTCAGCATTTGCAAACGCTGGCAGACCCGGCGCGACCTGGACCTGTACGTCGACCGCGCGAGCCTCGATCCCCTCGAATGCGACGGTGGAAACCCGCTGGACCATGCTGCCCCTATCTTCCGCCACCCAAGGTAGCGGAGCAGGCTACCCAGCGGTAATGCCTCAGTTTGAAATCTTGGCAACTTGATCGGTCTGGCGATTCCGCCTACGGGCCGCCATATTTTGCCGATGTTCCGAGCAGAAGTTGTATTGGTCGATCAATACGGCCCCGACGATAACGAAGCGCCACTTCACGTCCTGCCGGACGCATTTGCGTCTGCGGCAGAGGCTGAAAAGTTTGCGCGCGTTGCCCTAATCTGCCTGAGACGACCGCCCGGAACAGCTTATTATCGCGTCTGGGAAGAACGGAAAGATACCGATGCCTAAAGGCCCCAAGGGCGAGAAGCGCCACGCTGACACCGTGCAGAACGCCATGCTGATCGGCCGCATCGCGACCGGCGAAGTCGAGGACGTGCCCAGCAAGGCCCCGAATCGGGCCAAGGGCGGCAAGATCGGCGGCGAATCACGGGCTGATAGCCTTTCCCCGGCGCGAAGGCGCGAGATCAGCAAGAAAGCTGCGCAAAAAAGGTGGGAATCTTAATCTTGTGCCTTGTAGAAGTTACGTAGAAGGCCTACACGGAACCCATCCGGTAGAATCGGGTGGACGTAGATGGACGACGAGGTTCGTAAAGCAGCTGCGGGCGCAGTAGTCGAGAAGTTCCGGGACTTGATGGAACAGCGCGCCGATGCAGTGCGTCGACGCGGCGAGGTTGAGCGCGAGATTCGCGGATTTGACCGCGCCTTGTATGATTGCAGGGCGGCCGGTCGGCTCTTTGGCGTCGATATCGAGCTGCCAGAAGATGTGCGCCCGGGGGTGATCATTCCACCGCGCTTGCAAGCTCGGGCACCCAGTCAAGCAACCCTTTTCCCGAAAGTACCATCCGCCTTTTTCTCTCAACCAGCTACGCCCAAGATCACGGCAGGCGATCTCACACAGAGCAGACCAGCGCCGACTGTGGCATCCACTACGTTGCCAGCAGGATCGGAGCCGTCAGTCCGCGACTTGATCCTCCATTATTTGCGCATTGCCGGTGCCGCGGGCGAAAAGGCGGCCGTTCTGCGTCGCCGCATAGAAACCTTCCTGAATCGTCAAATCCACTACAAAACCGTGGGGATGAGCCTTTACAGGCTCTCTAAAGAGACACCACCGCTCGTCCGGAGGCAGGGCCAGACCTGGTTCTTGTCCGAGGCGGGCATGGAAGCAAAGAACCCCAGCGCTGGAACGCCGGGGCTCTGAGAAAGGAGGTGAAGGCGATGAGTAGGCACCGCTACGACACCAGCTAGTTCTGATCGCGACTACCGGCGGGAGTAGCGCCCCGCCGGACTTTCTTTGCCTTGCGTGCACCGGTAGCTCAGCTGGATAGAGCGCCTGTCTGCTAAACGGGGGGTCGCTGGTTCGAGCCCAGCCCGGTGCACGCCTATAATGGGGAAAATTTGCCCCAACGCAACAAGAAATCCCTACGAATCCAAATGCTTACATGGAACTGGTTACCATTTGGAATCCAAACTGAACTAAATGCTTGACATCTGTAGGGAGTTTGTTCATGATACGTGCATGAATAGACTCCCGGTCGAGAAGCGCGCCCAAATCCTCCAGATGCTCTGCGAGGGTTCCTCCATGCGCTCCATCTCCCGGGTTGCCGACGTCTCTCTGAACACCGTGACTAAGCTGCTGGTGGATGCCGGCATCGCGTGCAGCGCCTTCCATGATGCGACCGTCCGCAACGTCAATTCCCAGCGCGTTCAGTGCGACGAAATCTGGAGCTTCGCCTACCCTAAGGCAAAGAACCTCCCGAGCGCGAAGGCCGCGCCCCTTGGTTCTGGCGATGTGTGGACGTGGACCGCGATTGATGCCGATACCAAGCTGATCCTGTCTTGGCTTGTCGGTGATCGCGACACCCACGCCGCGACCATATTCATCAACGATTTGAAAGATCGGCTCGCCAATCGCGTCCGACTCACCACTGACGGCCATCGCCCCTACCTGACGGCGATTAGCAATGCGTTCGGCCCGGACGGCATCGACTACGGCATTCTGCAAAAGCTGTATGGCAAAGAGTCGGAAGGTGCGAAGCGCTACAGTCCGCCGAAACTGATCGGCATTGACCGCGACCTGGTTCTCGGTTCGCCCGATATCAAGCACGTCTCAACGTCGTTTGTAGAGCGCCAGAACCTCACCATGCGTATGTCAATGCGCCGGTTCACGCGCCTTACTAACGCTTTCTCTAAGAAGGTCGAGAACCACTACCACGCGCTATCGCTCTATTTCGTCTGGTACAATTTCATCAAGTCGCACAAGTCACTTAAGGGCCTGACGCCCGCAATGGCCGCCGGTCTGGTCTCGTCGCCACTTGAAATGAGCGATATCGTGGCGCTGATCGACAAGCGCGAGGGCGAGCCGAAGAAGCGCGGGCCATATAAGAAGCGTGCAATTTCGGCCGCTTAAGCTTCACAAAGGGGGAAGAGGTGAGAACGCGAGTTTCAGCTTTAGTGATCTTCCTCACGTTACAGATAAGTACCCCGGCCATGTCTGGCTCCGTTGCGGCAGTGGGCGTGGGCACAGCAACGTGCGGACAGTACAGCACTTTATACAAGGCGAACTCAGAAGAAACCGAGAAGCACTTTATCGGATGGCTTGATGGCTTTCTTTCCGGATTGAACGTCTACGCTCTAAGGAAGGGCGAACGATCCAAAAATTTGGGCTCGCTTCAAGCCCGCAAAAGCTTGCTTCACAACTACTGTGACGAACATCCCCTGCAAGATGTCGGGAAGGCTGCGATGGCCATTTACGATTCGCTGCCCGCCAATCCGCCAAAGTAAATTTCAAACTGGGGCATTACCTGCCCAGCGCAAGAACATTAAGGGATCATCCGGGGGCGACGCGCGCCGCCCCCGGATGCGCCGCCGTCAGAGCGTCATTTGCATCGGTTCCGGATAGTAGTGGAAGCCTTCGCCGGCCTTGGCAACGTGGCCGTAGCCCGGCCAGGCGAAGTGATAGGACATCACCGGCGTCTTGTTCGCGGCCAGCATATCGAGGAGCTTGACCCGTGAGTTCGCCGCCTGCTTCGGATCGGTGTCGTAGGAGAACTCCATCCGCGGCCGCTCCAGCAGCAGCACCGCGTGATGCGAGAGGTCGCCGAGGAAGGCAAAGGACTTGCCGCCCGAACTGACCAGGAAGATGGTGTGGCCCACGGTGTGGCCGGGCGCCGCGATCGCCTGCACACCGGGCAGGAATTCCTGGCCATCCTTGAAGAACACGATCCGGTCGCGCACCGGCAGCAGGTTCTTGCGAGCGTGCACCACAAAGTCCTTCAACGGACTGCCCATCTTGCCTTCGTCGGTCCAGAAATCGAGATCGCTTTGCGCGATGTAGTACTGCGCATTCGGGAACAGCGGCTTGTCGTCGGCGCCGACGATGCCGCCGATATGATCGATGTGCGCGTGCGACAGCACGACGGCGTCGATGTCCTCCGGCTTGATGCCGGCTTCCTGCATGCTCTTCTGCTGCCGGCCGGTGGTCGGACCGAAGGCCTTCGAGGTGCCCATGCCGGTATCGAACAGGATCAGCCTGTCGCCCATGTTGACGATCGGCGAGTTCTGCTCGAGCACGACATTGTCGGGCGAGAGGAAATTGTCGGAGAGCATCTTCTTCACTTCTTCCTTCGGCACGCCGGTGAAGGTGCCGGAGGGGTCGCCGAGCGGAAGCGGGCCGTCGGAGACGACGGTCACTTCGGCATCGCCGAGAACGAAGCGGTGCCAATAGGGTGTCTGCGTGCCGAGCTTCGGCGCGCGCGCCTGTGCGGTGCCGCCGAGGAGTGTGCTGGCGCCGAGACCGGCACCGAGCGCGAGCAAGGATCGTCGTGAGACATTGAGCGTCATAACGTCTTCCTCCACATTTTTTATGAGATTTTCGCGTTGTCGCCCGCGTTGGCCGCCGCTTGACCTGACGCAGGCAAGAGGATGCTGCCTTCGCCTGCGCAAGCTGGCAAGAAGAATAAGGCGAACGGCAGCGCGGTCGAACTCTGGCTGGAGCTCAACCTGCATGTGCAGCGCACAAGGGAAGAGGATTATTTCGCGGCGCGCTTCTTCTCGATGGTATCCCAGATCATGGCTGCGACATCCGGGCCGTTGAGCCGCTGAATTGCGCGGATGCCGGTCGGCGAGGTGACGTTGATCTCGGTCAGATTGCCGTCGATCACGTCGATGCCGACGAACACCAGGCCGCGTTCGCGCAGCGCAGGTCCGAGCGTGGCGCAGATTTCGCGCTCGCGATCCGAGAGCTCGGTCGCCTTGGCGGCACCGCCCCGCACCATGTTGGAGCGCAGATCGTCCGCCGCCGGCACGCGGTTGACGGCGCCGGCGAATTCGCCGTCGACCAGGATGATGCGCTTGTCGCCATGCTTCACCTCGGGGAGGAAGCGCTGGATCACCCAGGCCTCCCTGAAGGTGACCGAGAACATGTCGAACAGCGAGCCGAAGTTCATGTCCTGCGGCATCACGCGGAACACCGCGGCGCCGCCATGGCCGTGCAACGGTTTCATGACGACGGCGCCGTGCTGGTCGCGGAAGGCGTTGATCTCGTCGAGGTCGCGCGAGATCAGGGTCGGCGGCATCAGCTGCGGGAAATTCATCACGAACACCTTTTCCGGCGCGTTGCGCACGCTGGCCGGATTGTTGACGACCAGGGTCTTCGGATGGATGCGCTCGAGGAAATGGGTCGAGGTGATGTAGGCGAGATCGAACGGCGGGTCCTGCCGCAGCAGCACGACGTCGAAGCCGTTGAGCGGCTCCCGCTTCGGCTCGCCCAGCGTGAAGTGATCGCCGACCTCGTCGCGCACGGTGAGAGGCTGCACCGGCGCCACCAGCTCCTCGCCGCGCAGCGACAGCTTGTCGGGCGTGTAGTAGGAAATGCCGTGGCCGCGCTTCTGCGCCTCGAGCAGCAGCGCAAAGGTCGAATCGCCGCGGATGTTGATGCGCGCGATGGGATCCATCTGGACGGCGATCTTCAAATTCATAAGTGTGTCCCGCGAGGTCTGAGGGTAACTTTAAGGGCTTGCGTCGAATGCCGCTAACAGATGGCGCGGCAGGCTCTTCGGCGCAATCAGCACGGCGTCGAATCTGAGATCAAATTCGGCATGTTCGGGATGCGCCATCAGCCAGGCCTGGGCGGCGTTGACGATGCGCTGCTGCTGGCGCGGCGTCACCGCATAGGCGGCGTCGTCGAGGCTGGCACGGGCCTTGACCTCGACGAAGGCGACGAGATTGCGCCGCCGCGCCACCAGGTCGATCTCGCCATAAGGGGTGCGGAAGCGCCTTGCCAGGATGCGATAGCCCTTGGCGATCAGAAGGGCCGCGGCGCGGCTCTCGGCCGAGATGCCGGTGCGGAACGCGGCGACGCGTTCGGGCGAGGCGCTGTCAGTCTTCGCCATCGCCGTCCCCGATGGTCTTCGCGAGCTCGAGGGCGCGGGCGTAAACTTCGCGGCGCGGCCGGCCCGACAGTTCGACCGCGTGGGCCACCGCATCCTTGACGCTGCCGCGGCCAAGCTGCGCGCGCAGGAGATCGTCGAGCGCATCCTGGCCCATCACCCCGGCATCATCGGCCGGCGGTCCAATCACGAGCACGAACTCGCCGCGCGTCTCCAGCGCGTCCGCGTCTGCCGCAAGCTCGGCGACCGGCGCGCGCTTGACCTCCTCGTGCAGTTTGGTCAGCTCGCGACAGATCGCCGCATCGCGCCCAGCCATGATCGCGGCGAGATCGCGCAGCGTGTCCTGCACCCGATTGCCCGATTCGAACATCACGAGCGTCGCATCGATCCGGGCGAGCTCGGTAAGCCGCGCGCGGCGCGCGTGCTCCTTCGCCGGCAAAAATCCTTCGAAGAAGAACCGGTCGGTCGGCAGCGCCGCAACCGACAGCGCTGATAGCACCGACGATGGCCCCGGCACCGCGATGACGGCATGTCCGGCGGCGCAGACCTCGCGCACCAGCTTGAAGCCGGGATCGGAGATCAGCGGCGTGCCGGCGTCGGAGACCAGTGCGATCGAGGCGCCCTGCGCCAATCGCTCGAGGATCTTGGGCCGGGCCTGGGCCGCGTTGTGCTCGTGATAGAGCGCCAGCTCGGCGGTGATTGCGTAACGTTCGGTCAGCCGGCGCGTAATCCTGGTGTCCTCGCAGGCGATGACGTCGACGCCCGCCAGCGTCTCCAGCGCGCGCAGGGTGATGTCGGCGAGATTGCCGATCGGGGTCGCCACCAGATGGAGCCCGGGCGCGGCCTTTGGCGCCGCCAGCTGCTGGCCGCCGATCGAAAAGGTCCTGGCCGCAGTGCCTGTCGTGGCATCGGAATGGTGGAGGGAACTGGCTTTTGCGCGCATAATGCCAATCTAGAGGGATGGCAGCACTTGCGCCACATCCGGAAACCGCGATGACGGTAGGCGGTTGCTGAGGGAAACGGGAGCCGCGGCAACGGCGCCGCGAGGCCATAATCCTTTTGTTTTAGTTAACTAATCGCCGACAATATGCCTGAATCCACCCGCCTCATCAGAGCCGGATGGAGTCCTGGCCGATCCTGGTCGGTCAAGAGAAGAGAGACGATGGCAGGTCCGCATCACCGCACGTCCCCACCGTCGGGCACGACCCGGCGAACCGCGCTTGGTCTGCTCGTGGGCGCGCCGTTGCTGAGCGCCTGTTCCGGCGTCCAGCAGAGCTTGAGCCAGTTTTCCAGTCCGTTCGGCGGCAACCAGGAAGCCGGTCCGGCCGGCCCGCCGCAACAGCCGCAGGCGGTCGGCACCGGGCAGGTCAAGATCGGGCTGATCCTGCCGCTGTCGGCGTCCGGCAATGCCGGCCTCGCCGCGCAGTCGATGCGTAACGCCGCCGAAATGGCGCTGGCCGAATTCCAGAACCCGAATATCCAGCTCCTGATCAAGGACGATGGCGGCAGCGCACAGGGCGCGGCACAGGGTGCGCAGCAGGCGCTGTCCGAAGGCGCCGAGATCATTCTGGGACCGCTGTTCGCAGGCTCCGTGCCGGCGGTCGCGCAACTGACACGGCCGCGCGGCACCTCGGTGATCGCGTTCTCCACCGATTCGAGCGTGGCCGGACGCGGCGTCTATCTGCTGAGCTTCCTGCCGGAATCCGACATCAATCGGATCGTCGACTACTCCGCCGGGATCGGAAAGCGCTCGTTCGCCGCGATGGTG
Source organism: Bradyrhizobium quebecense (assembly GCF_013373795.3). Classification (NCBI taxonomy): domain Bacteria; kingdom Pseudomonadati; phylum Pseudomonadota; class Alphaproteobacteria; order Hyphomicrobiales; family Nitrobacteraceae; genus Bradyrhizobium; species Bradyrhizobium quebecense. Next base: position 6,940,880 of record NZ_CP088022.1, on the reverse strand, counting down.
CCGGACAACGCCTATGGCAACGTGGTCGAGGCCGCATTCAAGCAGGCGGTCGGCCGCAAGAACGGCCGCGTCGTCGCATTCGAGAAATATGGCGCCGATCGCGCAACGCCGGCGCGGACCGTTGCCCAGGCGCTCGGCCAGGCCGATGCGCTGCTGCTCGCCGACGACGGCGATTCGGTGGTCGCGACCGCCGACGCACTCACCACAGCGGGGGCCAATCTGCGCAACATCCAACTGCTCGGCACCGGGCTGTGGGACAATCCGCGGGTGTTCGCGAGCCCCGTCCTGCAGGGCGGCCTCTACGCCGCGCCCGATCCGTCGGGTTTCCGCAGCTTCGCCGGCCGTTATCGCGCCAAATACGGCGGCGAGCCGGTGCGCACCGCAACGCTTGCCTATGACGCCGTCGCGCTGATGGCGGCGCTGGCGCGTACCCAGGGTGCGCAGCGTTTTGCACCGGAGACGCTGACCAATCCATCCGGCTTTGCCGGGATCGACGGTCTGTTCCGTTTCCGCTCCGACGGCACCAATGAACGCGGCCTTGCCGTCATGAAGGTGGCGTCCGGCGGCGGCACGCCGGTCGCCGGCTCGCCGAAGAGCTTTGGCGCTTAATTTTCGTCAGGCGGTCAAGCTGCCTTGTCGAGCGCCGGAACCCGCCAGCTACTTTGCATGGGGTTGTTTTCGATATTTTGGCAGCGCCTAGAGCGTTTTCGAGCGAAGTGGATACCGGTTCGCGTGAAGAAAACGCGTCAAAACAAGAATCTGGAGCCCCGTTCCGATTCAATCCGAACGGGATAGGCTCTAGAGCATTTTCTGACCTGGCGGAATCGGAAGGGATTGAACTAAGCCGCTGCCGCGGCGTAGGGGGCAAGGTGGCATAGATCGCCTCCTGGCTGAGAGGATGTGGGTGTTGGAGCCCACCCCCTCAGACAGGAGTATCGAGATGGCCGATTTGAGCCCTCTTCGCCGCCGCCTGATCGAAGACATGACCGTCCGCAATCTGTCGCCGGCGACGCAAAGATCCTACATCAGCGCGGTTTCGAAGTTCAGCCGCTATTTTGGCCGATCGCCTGACCGGTTAGAGCTGGAAGACGTCCGCGCCTTCCAGGTGCATTTGGTCTCGACCGGCATCTCATGGCCGGCGCTGAACCAGATCGTCTGTGCGCTACGGTTTTTCTACGGCGTCACGCTCGGCGAGGCGCTCATCCCAGAGCGCATTCCCTATGCGCGAGAACCGCGCAAGCTGCCGGTCGTTCTCAGCGCCGACGAAGTGGTTCAGTTTCTTGAAGCGGTATCGAGCCTGAAGAGCCGCGCCGCGCTCACCACCGCCTATGCGGCCGGGCTCAGGGCCTCGGAGGTTGCGGGACTGCGGATCGAAGACATCGACAGCGCCCGCGGCGTCATCCAGGTGCGCCACGGCAAGGGCGCGAAGGATCGCAACGTGATGCTGTCGCCCCAGCTGCTGGGCATCCTGCGCACCTACTGGCGGCTCGCCCGGCCGCGGCTTTATCTGTTCCCTGGTCGTGACGAAGATCATCCGATCGATCAGACCGTGCTGCATGCCGCCTGCCGGTCGGCGGTGAAGGCTGCGGGCCTGACCAAGCGCGTCACGCTGCACACGCTGCGCCACAGCTTCGCGACACATCTTCTCGAGAACGGAACCGATATCCGGATCATCCAGGTCTTGCTCGGGCACAATAATTTGTCGTCGACAGCGCGCTACACGCAGGTCGCCACCGATACGATCCGAGCGACGCAGAGCCCGCTCGATCGCCTGTCGCTGGAGGTGACGCCACCTGGATGACCCGCAGCGGGATGCGGGTCATGACCCGCTCCGACATCCGCTCCAACAGGCCCGCCATCGAGATTGCCGATATTCTGCGCCGGCATGGCGACGCCTATCGCCGTGTACATGCCGGTCATCTGGGGCGGGTCGAGCGGCGCGTAATGAGCGCGATCGTTGCGTGCCGGACCGAGGCGCTCGGCGGCCACATGCAGGCTTGCGACGACTGCGGCACGACACGCGTTGCCTATAATTCCTGCCGCAATCGGCACTGTCCGAAGTGTCAGGGGAGAGCCCGAGCCGCGTGGCTCGCCGCGCGTCAAGCCGACCTGCTTCCGGTTCCCTATTTCCACGTCGTCTTTACACTTCCCGCACCGATCGCCGCGATCGCTTTCCAGAACAAGGCCGTCGTCTATGCCATCCTGTTCAAGGCTGCCGCCGAGGCGATGACGACGCTCGCCGCCAATCCACGCCGGCTCGGCGGTGCGATCGGCGGCGTCGCCGTCCTCCACACCTGGGGACAGACGCTGATGCATCATCCCCACGTCCATTGCGTCGTTCCGGGTGGCGGCCTCTCGCCCGATGGCGCGCGCTGGACCGCTTGCCGACCGAACTTCTTCCTGGCCGTCAAACCGTTGTCCAGACTATTTCGCACACTTTTTCTCAAACGTCTGTCGGCAGCCTTCAACTCCGGTGCCTTGCGTTTCTTCGGCGATCTCGGAGCTCTGGCCGAGCCGGCTGCCTTTGCGGCCCACCTCGACGCCATGCGACGCATCAACTGGGTTGTTTACGCCAAGCGGCCCTTCGGCGGACCCGCACAGGTCCTGGCCTATCTCGGCCGCTACACCCATCGCGTCGCGATCGCCAACAGCCGGCTCGTCGCACTCGACGACGATCATGTCGCCTTCTCATGGAAGGACTATCGCCAAAACAGCGCGACAAAGATCATGAATCTCAAGCCCGATGAGTTCATTCGCCGTTTCCTGCTTCATACGCTGCCTGACGGCTTCCACCGCATCCGCCACTTCGGCTTCATGGCCAACCGCCATCGCGCTGCCAAGCTCGCCCTTTGCCGCGAACTTCTCGATCATGAGCGAACAGCCCCAAACGATGGCCAGCCGTCGCCTGTGGATTCGGAGGCTCAAACCTGGGCCGAGGTTCCTGCCTGTCCCGATTGTGGTGGCGTCATGCGCATCATTGAGCGCTTTCGACATAGCTTCAGACGCCCCAGCCCTCGAACATCACCGTTCCGATGCGACACATCGTGAGCCAAGTCATGTCGTGCACGACGATCATCATTCGTCATTTCGCTCCCAGCGTCTCGATCATCGCGGACGATGTCGAATCCGTGCTGTCACACTGCGCGACAACAACCGTCCGATGCAGCAAAAGGCCTATCGCGATCTCAGGCGAAGCGCGTCTGATCTCAACTCTTCCAGGATGCGCACTCCTGTGTCTCTGCCTCACGCGCCGAGCCAGCAGATCGGGCATGGCGATCTCGAACAATCCCCATAGCTGCAAAACCGCGAATAGCCTCCCGCGCCTTCGTTCAATCCGGCTTCAATGAGGTCGCGTCATAAGCGCCTGCCGCGCCCTCGCGTGAGCGCGACCTCACAGAACCCTCCAGATTCCCTTGTGAGGCAAATCGTGATTCACCCTGAGGGCTGGTGATGGAGGCCAGCCCCCATGGCTAAGCCGCTCTCGCCGGACCTTCGCCTTCGCATTATTCGGGCTGTGGAAGAGGAAGGCATGAGCTGTCGGGGCGCCGCCGGCCGGTTCGGCGTAGCGCCATCGACAGCGATCGAACTGGTCAACGAATGGCGCAGCACCGGCGCTTGTGAGGCGGGAGCGCAGGGCGGAGACAGACGTTCAGCTCGGATCGAGGGTCATGCTGCGGAGATCCTCTCCCTGGTCAAGGCTACGCCTGACATGACGCTGGCCGAGATCGCTGACCATCTCCTCAAAGTCCACGGCGAGCGTTTCGTGCCGAGCGTGGTCTGGCGATTCTTCGATCGCCGCAACATCACGTTCAAAAAAAACATCGCACGCCAGCGAGCAGGATCGGCCGGACGTGGCCGCTGAACGCGCGGCGTGGAAGGCATCTCAGCCTGAGATCGGCATCCATCGGTTGGTGTTTATCGACGAGACGGGAGCCTCGACCAAGATGGCGCGGCGCTATGGCCGCTCGCCGTACGGCCAGCGCTGTGTCGCAGCGCTCCCGCATGGTCATTGGAAGACGACGACCTTCGTCGGCGCGCTCAGAGCGACCGGCATGACTGCGCCGATGGTCCTTGACGGTCCCATGGATGGTCTGGCGTTCGAGGCTTACGTGACGCAAGTCCTCGTGCCGACACTCAGGCCCGGCGACATCGTGGTGATGGACAATCTCGCAGCACACAAGCGCGCCGAGGTCGGCATCGCAATCGATGCCGTGGGCGCCCAGCTCCTCTATTTGCCGCCTTATTCGCCCGACCTCAATCCGATCGAAATGGCCTTCGCCAAGCTCAAAGCCGCACTTCGAAAGGCCGCCGCCAGATCAATCGAGGCTTTGGACAACGCTATTGCCACCGCCCTGACCGCCTTCACCGCCCAAGAGTGCCTGAACTTCTTCGCCGCAGCCGGTTATGACCGTGTCTGATCAGAATCTGCTCTAGGCCGCGAGATCCGCGACGACGGCGTCTAGCACCGGAAATCCCGACTTCGTCACGCGCAGCCTTCCGTCGGCATCGACGGCGATCGCGCCTTCCTCGCGCAGCATCGCGATCCGGTGCGGATCGAGCTTTCGGCCGGAGAGCTTCGCATAGCGCTGGGGATCGATGCCCTCGGCGAGCCGCAGCCCCATCAAGAGGAATTCGTCGGCGCGTTCTTCGCTGTTGAGGCTGTCATCGGTGACGACGCCATGACCGCGCTCCTCGACGTTCAACAGCCAGGCCTCGGGGCGCCGCTCGGTCGCGGTCGCGTGCCTGACGCCGTCGATGTCGAGCCTTCCATGCGCGCCGGGGCCGATACCGGCATATTGCTCGCCGCGCCAATAGACGAGGTTGTGCTTGCACTCGGCGCCGGTGCGGGCGTGGTTGGAGATCTCGTAGGCCGGCAATCCCTCGCGGGTGCAGACCTCCTGCGTCACGTCGTAGAGCGCGCGCGCGGTCGCTTCGTCCGGGGTCTGCAATTTGCCGGCGGCATGCAGCCCGAAGAACGGCGTGCCTTCCTCGATCGTGAGCTGATAGAGCGACAGATGCTCGGCCGCTTCCGAGATCGCCTGCTTCAATTCATCCGCCCACATTTGCGGCGTCTGGTCGGGCCGCGCATAAATCAGATCGAACGAGTAGCGGTCGAACGCGGAGCGCGCGATCGCAACCGCGTCGAGCGCCTCGCGCGCGGTATGCAGGCGGCCCAATGCCTTCAGCGAAACATCGTCCAGTGCCTGTACGCCGAGCGAGACGCGGTTGACGCCGGCTGCACGATAGCCGCGAAAGCGCGTCGCCTCGACGCTGGTCGGATTGGCCTCGAGCGTTACCTCGACATCGCGCGAGACCTGCCAGTGCTTGCCGATCGCATCGAGCACGGCGCCGACGGTCTGCGGCTGCATCAGCGAAGGCGTGCCGCCGCCGAGGAAGATCGACGACACTTCGCGTCCCGGCACCCGCGCGGCCGTGGTCTCGATCTCGCGGGCGAACGCGCGCACGAAGCGCGCCTCGTCGACCGGCGCGTGCCGGACGTGGCTGTTGAAATCGCAATACGGGCATTTCGACAGGCAGAACGGCCAGTGCACGTAGACGCCGAAAGCTTCTCGTTCAGCGTGGCTCAAGGCAGATCTCCGCGAGCTTCACGAAGGCGCGGGCGCGATGCGACAGGCCGAGCCCGAGCGGCGGCAGGCCGTGCTTCTCGATGCTGCTCATCTCGCCAAAGGTCCGCGTGTAGCCGTCGGGCAGGAAAGCCGGATCATAGCCGAATCCGGCGGTGCCGCGCGGCGGCCAGACCAGGGTTCCATCGGCACGGGCCTCGACCTCTTCGAGGTGATCGTCGGGCCAGGCCACGCACAGCGCGGAGACGAAGTGCGCCCTGCGCTGGTCCGGCGCGATGGCGCCGCGCTCCTGCAGCAAGCGCTCGATCCGCGTCATCGCCGCCTTGAAGTCCTTGCCCTCGCCGGCCCAGCGCGCCGAGTAGATCCCGGGTGCGCCGTCGAGCGCGTCGACCACGAGGCCGGAATCGTCGGCGAAGGCCGGCAGTCCAGAGGCCTTCGCGGCCGCGATGGCCTTGATCGCCGCATTGGCGCGAAAGTTGTCGCCGGTCTCGTCGGGCTCGGCGAGCCCGAGCTCGCCGGCCGACACCGCCTCCACGCCGTGCGGCGCCAGCAGTTCCCGCATCTCGGCAAGCTTGCCGGGATTATGGGTGGCGATGACGAGCCTTCCGGTGATTCGGCGATGCATGGCCAATCTGACTACGCCACCGCGATCTTTTGCAAGTCGACCAGACGCGCGACACCTTTGCGCGCCAGTGCCATCAGCGCCAGGAATTCACCTTCCGAGAACGGTGTCTTCTCGGCGGTGCCCTGCACCTCGATGATGCGGCCGTCGCCGGTCATGACGAAATTGGCGTCGGTGTCCGCCTCGGAGTCCTCGGCATAGTCGAGATCGAGCACCGGCGTGCCCTGGTAGATGCCGCAGGAGATCGCCGCCACGTTGTCGCGCAACACGTTGCTCTTCAGCATGTTGCGGGTCTTCATCCAGTTGATGCAGTCGGCCAGCGCCACCCAGGCACCGGTGATCGAGGCGGTGCGGGTGCCGCCATCGGCCTGGATAACGTCGCAATCGACCGTGATCTGGCGCTCGCCGAGCGCCTCGAGGTCGACGGCCGCGCGCAGCGAGCGGCCGATCAGCCGCTGGATCTCGACCGTGCGGCCGCCCTGCTTGCCGGCGGAGGCCTCGCGGCGCGTGCGTTCCAGGGTGGCGCGCGGCAGCATGCCGTATTCGGCGGTAACCCAGCCGCGGCCCTGGCCCTTCAGCCACGGCGGCAACCGCTCTTCCAGCGTGGCGGTCACCAGCACATGGGTGTCGCCGAACTTCACCATGCAGGAACCCTCGGCATATTTGACGACGCCGCGTTCCAGCGACACGGGACGCAGTTCATCGGGCGCACGGCGGCTTGGCCGCATTGGAAATCCTCCAGAATTCCGAGAAAATGAGTTGGCCGTGCTTGTAGGAGGGGGAAGGGGCAGCGGCAAGGGTTTTCGGCCCCGGTAACGTCCCGGTATCAAGGGGGTGAATGCATGCTTGTCACCGGCCTCCCGGATCGACAAATTAGACAGCAATTGTGAGGGACTGGAGTGTGACTCATCACGATCCGATCGGCCTGATCGCGCCGCATGCCGGGCTCGCCCAGCTCAATGAGCGGTCGCGCGACATTTTTCGTCAAATCGTCGAAAGCTATCTCGCGACCGGCGAGCCGGTCGGCTCGCGCAATATCTCGCGCCTGATCGCATTACCGCTGTCGCCGGCCTCGGTCCGCAATGTGATGTCGGACCTCGAGCAGCTCGGCCTGATCTATGCGCCGCACACCTCGGCGGGCCGGTTGCCGACCGAACTCGGCCTGCGTTTCTTCGTCGACGCCCTGATGCAGGTCGGCGACCTCACCGAGGCCGAACGGCAATCGATCCAGACCCAGCTGGCGGCCGTCGATCGCGCGCAGTCGGTCGAGGCGGCGCTTGGCGAAGCGCTGACGCGGCTGTCGGGGCTGACCCGTGCCGCGGCTGTGGTGCTGACGCAGAAGTCGAATGCGCGGTTGAAGCACATTGAATTCGTGCGGCTGGAGCCGGAGAAGGCGCTGGTCGTGCTGGTCGGCGAAGACGGCCAGGTCGAAAACCGGGTGCTGGCGCTGCCGCCGGGCGTGCCGTCCTCGGCCCTGACCGAAGCGACCAATTTCCTCAATGCGCGGATCCGCGGCCGGACGCTGGCCGAAGCGCGGCTCGAGCTCGAGACGGCATTGACGCAAAACCGCGCCGAGCTTGATCAGCTCACGCAAAAGGTCGTCGCGGCCGGCATCGCGAGCTGGTCCGGCGGCGCGAACGAGGACCGCCAGCTGATCGTGCGCGGCCACGCCAATCTGCTCGAGGATCTGCATGCGCTGGACGATCTTGAGCGCATCAAGTCGCTGTTCGACGATCTCGAGACCAAGCGCGGCGTGATCGATCTGCTCGGCCGTGCCGAGCGCGGCGAGGGCGTGCGGATCTTTATCGGCTCGGAGAACAAGCTGTTCTCGCTGTCGGGTTCCTCCACCATCATCGCGCCCTACGGCGACGCCCAGGGCCGGATCGTCGGCGTGCTCGGCGTGATCGGGCCGACGCGGCTGAACTATGCGCGGGTGATTCCGACCGTGGATTATGCCGCGCGCATCGTCAGCAAGATGCTGGGCGGCTGACCGGAGCGGATTTCGCTTTCATTTGACGGGTTTTCGTTGCCCAAGCCGGAGGTGCCTGTTCCCGGAGCCGGTATGTTACGCTTGATTTTCGCCGCCCAAAGCACGATATCCCGGCAAGCAATCCCCAAGATTTGAACCGACGCGAGTTTTCGAGAAGGCAAGCCATGACCGATCCGAACCGGGCCAATGACAACACCGAGAATTCGGCGCCGACGGGTGAGCCCGTGGTTTCGAAGCCCTACATCATGCCCGACGATCCCGAGGTGGGATCGGCCGAGGCGCTGGCCAAGGAACTCGCCGAGGCGAAGGACCGCACGCTGCGCACGCTGGCCGAGATGGAGAACCTCCGTCAGCGCACCCGCCGCGAGGTTGCCGACGCCAAGACCTACGGCATCACCGGCTTCGCCCGCGACGTGCTCGATATCGCCGACAATCTGCAGCGCGCGCTCGACGCGGTGCCGGCCGAGACCAAGGAAGCCGCCGATCCCGGCCTGAAGGCGCTGATCGAAGGCGTCGAGCTGACCGAGCGGTCGCTGCTCAACGCGCTGGAGAAGAACGGCGTGAAGAAGTTCGATCCGATCGGCGAGAAGTTCGATCCGAACTTCCAGCAGGCGATGTTTGAGGTGCCTGACACCTCGGTGCCGTCGGGCACGGTGGTGCAGGTCGTGCAGGCCGGCTACATGATCGGCGATCGCATCCTGCGTCCGGCGCTGGTCGGCGTCTCCAAGGGCGGCGCCAAGGCCGCTCCGAGCGCCGACATCACGGTCTGATTGCTTCGACGCCGGGCCTGAAGCTGTGAGCTTGCTGCTGTCGTGTCACGCCAGCGGCTTCTCATGAGCCTTCGGCCAATAGGTGCCGAAGCTCCAGAGATTTCCTTCCGGGTCACGGCAGGCGAAATCGCGGCTGCCGTAGTCGGTATCACGCAGTTCCATTTCGATCTTTGCACCCGCCGCCCTGGCCTTCGCATGCAGGGCGTCGGGATCGTCGACGGCGATGTAGATTGAATCGGTGCGGCGGCCGGTGACATCGCCGACCAGCCTGCCATAGGCATCGTCGCGGCTCTGCCCCAGCATCAGCATCGAGGAACCGTAGGCAAGCTCGGCATGGTGGATCACGCCGCCGTCGCGGTAGACCACGTGCTCGGTGAATCCGATCACTGTCTTGAGCCAGCCGATCATCGCCTCGGCGTCCTTGCAGCGCAGGGTCGGGTAGATGCGGGGCGGTTCGATGTCGTGCGTCATGGGGGCTCATCTCCTTGGCTGATGGCGCCACTCTGCACGAGGCAATCCGGCTTCGGCTTGAAGGTTTGTTACCAGTCCGACAGCAGCTCGCCGGAATGGGAGAGCCGGCTGTCGGACTGCGTCAGGCGGCGTGCCCAGGCGGTCGGTGGTTCCCCGGCAAACTCGACGAACTCGCGAGCGAGATGGGCTTGATCGGCGTAGCCGCTCTCGGCAGCGATTGTGGCCCAGCCGTCGGCTGCGCCAGACTGCGCAAGCCGGCAAGCCTGATGAAAGCGCATCATGCGCGCCACCGGCTTGGGCGCGAGGCCGAGCTCGGATCGAAACCGGCCAGCGAGGTGTTTACGGCTCCAACCGATCTCCGAAGCGATCGCCGTGATCCGGGCGGTGCCGCCCGATCGCGCCAACATTCGATAAGCGAACGCGACTTCCTCGGACGGCCCGCGGCCGAGGCGGCGAAGTACGAAATCCTCAATCAGGTCGAAGCGGCGCCGCCAGCACGGTACAGCGCCGATTTGCTCGCGCAGCCGCCGCCCATCGCGGCCCAGCACATCACCAAGATCGACCATGCGCCCGGTGAGCTCGGCAATGGCGCCGCCGAAGAAGCGATAGGCGCCAAGCGGCGTGAAATCCACCTGCACGGATTCGGCGCAGCCGTCGGACTCGATGTTGACGGGTCCGGCGTGCAGTCCGGCCGTGAAGCTCAGCTGACGGTCGGATGGTCCAGGCCGACGCGCGAGCGCGATTAGATAGGGCGAGCCGAAGCTGATGATCAACGGCACGATCAGCGGTGCGGTCTGACGGTGGAAGAAGTGGCCTGCCGCCGTCTCGCGGTAACCTGTAATTCCGACAATCAGGCCTGCCATGCGCGGCGACGGCGGGCGTCGCGCGAAGTCGAATGCGACGGGGGCCTCAAACTCGGCCATGCGAATCTCGCGCGAGGCCGCGACTTACCCGATATCGGACGACTGGATCCGCTTGACACCGGCCTTGTCCATGTCGGTCCAGGCCTTGGCCAGCGACCCCTGGGTGTCGATGCCGCGGCAGGCGTCCTCTACGACATAGGTTTCGAAGCCGGCCTTGCGCGCATCGAGCGCGGTCCATGCCACGCAGAAATCGGTGGCGAGCCCGGCCACGAAAACCCGCTCGACATTGCGCGCCTTCAGATAGGCGGCAAGCCCGGTGGTGGTCTTGCCGTCGGCTTCGGTGAAGGCGGAGTAGCTGTCGACGTCCTTGTGAAAACCCTTGCGGATGATCAGCTCGGCCTGCGGGATCGCGAGATCCTTCGACAGCGAGGCGCCGTCGGTGCCCTGCACGCAGTGGTCGGGCCACAGCACCTGCTTGCCGTAGGCGAGGTCGATGGTCTCGAACGGCTTCTTGCCGGCATGGACCGAGGCAAACGAGACGTGTCCGGGCGTATGCCAGTCCTGCGTCATCACCACATTGGCAAAGCTCTTGGCGATCTTGTTGATGACAGGCACCACCTGCTCGCCGTCCTTCACCGCGAGGCTGCCGCCGGGCAGGAAGCAGTTCTGGACGTCGATCACGAGCAGCGCGGAGCCCTCGTCGGGCTTGATCGCAGCGGCCCAGAGATTCCTGGGAACCAGGGTCGCAAGCGCCAACGTGCCGAGGCCTGCAACTATCTGTCGTCGATCCAACATCGCGCCCCTCCTCGCTTTGATACCGCGCGAGGAGGCTAGTTCCGTTCGGCGAACGACGAAAGTGGGATTTTTCCAACCGGCCTTGCGAACGGCCGATCAGCCGCGCGGCTGGATGCCGTCGCGGACCGCGCGGAAGCGCGGGAAGGCGGTCTCCCAATCGGTGCGCGGCGAGCTGCCGATGATCCGCAGCGATGTCTGCCCGCCGAACCGCAGCCACTGCACGATGGTCACCGGGGTGTTGTCCTTGCCGCTGACGGCGTCGATCCGGGTCTCGAAGCCGGGCTGGCCGTCGATCCGGATCGGTTCGGACATGGTGATCCGCCCATCGCGCACGCCGGGGATCGTGGTGGCGATCTGCTGGGCAAAGCGGCCGCGATCATCGGGCGTGGCCGGCGCCGAAGCGATCACGCCGAGCAGCATGAAGGGCTTGGTCTCCAGGCCCTTGTCGTCGCCGTCGGCCATCAGCAGCGCTGCGCCCGGCGCCAGCATGCGGATGTTCTTGAAGCTGCTGAGCTCGGTGACCTTGAACGGCATCATGGCGAGCTGCTCGTCGACCGGCACCTCCTTGCGGATTTCGGCGGAGGCGAACATCTGCCGGACGGCGTCGTCGGTGTAGATTTTGCTCGCGTTCTCCGGCACCTGCACCGCGACATAGCCGGAGAAGGTCGGCCCCGGCAGGATCATGGAATAGCGCCGCACATTGCTGGCGCCGTCGCGGGCGCTCTCCACGGTGTAGTAGGCGAGGCCGGCCGGCGTCTCGAGGCTCTCGGGCTTGATGTTTCCGGTACCGGCCGGGTTGGCCTTGAAGGCAGTCACGACCTCGTTGTAGGCGTCCGCGGGCAGGTCGGCGATCAGGACCTTGACGCCCTGGTCCTCGGTCTCGAAGCCGACGAAGGATTTGGCGCGGACGAGGCCCACCAGCGGTTTCATCCCGACATGCGCGCCCGGCGGAAACACCACGTCGGCGGCAAAGCCACGACAGGTGGCAGCAATCAGCAAGGCAACCGCAACGAGAACTCGAAAAGGCGTCATGGGGGATCTACCGGTTTTGCTTGGTGGCCGCGCAACGGGGCCGGTGCAGGGCTGGATGGCCTCTTCAGTCGGACCGCTTTTAGCGGTTTTGATGGCCCTGCAACAGGCCGCCAAATCTCCGCTCCAGGCCAGCCGGTTCGATTCCATGGGCTTTTCGCCTTGACTGGCAGGCACTTTCCAGTTTCCCGAGGTTTCCAGGAACGACCGCCTGCGGCCGCCAGCGGCCAAACAGCGCGCCCTCGACTCGTGCGCCGCTCTCGCATACGACGTTTGTGAGCGTTCACTCAACAGCGCTGACGTCGCGGTGGACGGCATTCTTGCCGATTTGTTAACTTGGTCTGGGCTTGAACCGGTGCCGCGGCCGGGCTGACACAATCTTTCAAACGTCAGTCTTTTCAGGCCTCAACGTTGCGTCCAGTCCTTGCGGGCAGGACCCTCTCTCCTATATCAGGCTCACCGTCGCAATATCGCGAGTATGTGAACGTCTGGGGGTTCGGTACGGAGCGCCGTCAGGGCCCAACCAACCTGCCGTAGCAAAGAGGATATCAAAACCATGGGTAAGGTCATTGGGATCGACCTCGGCACCACGAATTCGTGCGTCGCCGTGATGGATGGCAAGAACGCCAAGGTGATCGAGAATGCCGAGGGCATGCGAACGACGCCGTCGATCGTTGCTTTCACCGACGATGGCGAGCGCCTTGTCGGACAGCCGGCGAAACGCCAGGCGGTGACCAATCCCGAGCGTACGTTCTTTGCGGTGAAGCGCCTCATTGGCCGCCGCTATGACGACCCGATGGTCGAGAAGGACAAGAAGCTCGTTCCCTACAAGATCGTCAAAGCATCGAACGGCGATGCCTGGGTCGAAGCCGACGGCAAGACCTATTCGCCCTCGCAGGTCTCGGCCTTCATTCTGCAGAAGATGAAGGAGACCGCTGAGGCGCATCTCGGCCAGAAGGTCGATCAGGCCGTCATCACGGTTCCTGCCTATTTCAACGACGCGCAGCGTCAGGCCACCAAGGATGCCGGCAAGATCGCCGGCCTCGAAGTGCTGCGCATCATCAACGAGCCGACGGCTGCCGCGCTCGCTTACGGTCTCGACAAGACGAAGGCCGGCACGATCGCCGTGTACGATCTCGGCGGCGGCACCTTCGACGTCTCGATCCTCGAGATCGGCGACGGCGTGTTCGAGGTGAAGTCGACCAATGGCGACACCTTCCTCGGTGGTGAAGACTTCGACATGCGCCTGGTCGGCTATCTCGCCGACGAGTTCCAGAAGGAGCAGGGCATCAACCTGCGCAACGACAAGCTCGCTTTGCAGCGCCTCAAGGAAGCCGCTGAGAAGGCCAAGATCGAGCTGTCGTCGACCACGCAGACCGAAATCAACCTGCCGTTCATCACGGCCGACCAGACCGGTCCGAAGCATCTGACGATGAAGCTGACCCGCGCCAAGTTCGAGGCGTTGGTGGCCGACCTCGTCGAGAAGACCATCGAGCCGTGCCGCAAGGCGCTGAAGGATGCCGGCCTGACCGCCGGCGAGATCGGCGAAGTGGTGCTGGTCGGCGGCATGACCCGCATGCCGAAGATCCAGGAAGTGGTGAAGCAGTTCTTCGGCAAGGAGCCGCACAAGGGCGTCAATCCCGACGAAGTCGTCGCGATCGGCGCTGCGATCCAGGCCGGCGTGCTGCAGGGCGACGTCAAGGACGTGCTGCTGCTCGACGTGACCCCGCTGTCGCTGGGCATCGAGACGCTGGGCGGCGTGTTCACCCGCATCATCGACCGCAACACCACGATCCCGACCAAGAAGAGCCAGGTGTTCTCGACGGCCGAAGACAATCAGGGCGCCGTCACCATCCGCGTCTTCCAGGGCGAGCGTGAAATGGCGGCCGACAACAAGATGCTCGGCCAGTTCGATCTGATGGGTATTCCGCCGGCTCCGCGCGGCATGCCGCAGATCGAGGTGACCTTCGACATCGACGCCAACGGCATCGTCAACGTCTCGGCCAAGGACAAGGCGACCGGCAAGGAACAGCAGATCCGGATCCAGGCATCCGGCGGTCTGTCCGAGGCCGACATCGACAAGATGGTCAAGGACGCCGAGGCCAATGCGGCCGAGGACAAGAAGCGCCGCGAAGCGGTCGACGCCAAGAACCATGCCGATGGCCTGGTTCATTCGACCGAGAAGGCTTTGGCCGAGCACGGTTCGAAGATCCCGGAGACGGACCGTCGCGCAATCGAAGATGCCGTCAGCGACCTCAAGGAAGCGCTGAAGGGCGACGACGCCGAGGCGATCAAGGCCAAGACCAACACGCTGGCGCAGGCTTCGATGAAGCTCGGCGAGGCCATGTACAAGCAGCAGGCCGAGGCCGATGCGGCAAAGGACGCTGCAAAGGATGACGTTGTCGACGCGGAGTTCACCGAGGTCGACGACGACAAGAACAACAAGAAGTCTGCCTAAGCGGGCTTGCGATCATGGCCCTCACACCAAAGAGCACGCGACGCGTCTCGGAGGAGTGGGGGTCATTTTTCTTTAAGGCGATCGCTGCATCTTCCAGACAGGCGCAATCCTTGACGCAATCCTCAGCGCAATCTTTGGCGATCGCGATGAACTTCGGACGGAATTGAAGGATGTCCACCAAGCGCTGCTATTACGAGACCCTCGAGGTCGAGCGGAACGCGGACGAGACCAAGCTGAAATCGGCTTTCCGCAAACTCGCGATGAAATGGCATCCGGACAAGAATCCGGGCGACGCCACCAGCGAGGTCCGGTTCAAGGAAATCAACGAAGCCTATGAGGTGCTGAAGGACGGCGACAAGCGCGCCGCCTATGACCGCTTCGGCCATGCCGCTTTCGAGCAGGGCATGGGCGGTGGCGGTCCCGGCTTCGGCGCCGGCTTCGCCTCCTCCTTCTCCGACATCTTCGAGGACCTGTTCGGCATGGCCGGGCAGCGCCGCGGCGGTGGCGGCCGCGAACGCGGTGCCGACCTGCGCTACAACATGGAGATCACGCTCGAGGAGGCCTTCCAGGGCAAGACCGCGCAGATCGAGATCCCGGTCTCGGTGACCTGCGAATCCTGCTCCGGCACCGGCGCCAAGGCCGGCACCAAGCCGAAGACCTGCTCGCATTGCGGCGGCGCCGGCCGTATCCGGCAGGCCCAGGGCTTCTTCACGCTGGAGCGGACCTGCCCCGGCTGTCAGGGCCGCGGGCAGATGATCGAGGACGCCTGCGCCTCCTGTGCCGGTTCCGGCCGGGTGACGCGCGAGCGCACGCTGTCGGTCAACATTCCTCCGGGTGTCGAGGATGGCACCCGTATTCGTCTCGCCGGCGAAGGCGAGGCCGGTGTCCGCGGCGGGCCGCCCGGCGACCTCTACATCTTCCTGTCGCTGACCACGCACCAGTTCTTCCAGCGCGACGGCGCCGACCTGCACTGCCGCGTGCCGATCTCGATGGTGACCGCAGCCCTCGGCGGCGAGTTCGAGGTGCCGACGATCGACAAGGGCCAGACCAAGGTGAAGGTGCCGGCCGGGACCCAGTCCAGCCGCCGATTCCGCATCGCATCAAAGGGTATGCCGGTGCTCCGCTCGCGCCAGACCGGCGACATGTATGTCCAGGTTGTGGTTGAAACGCCGCAGAATCTGACCAAGAAGCAGCAAGAATTGCTGATGGAGTTCGAAAAACTCTCGTCCGGGGCAACGCAACCGGAGGCAGCGGGTTTCTTCTCTAAGGTCAAGGACTTCTTCGGAAGCCGCTCCGTCTAGCCGCAGTCGTTATGCTTGACCGTAACGACTTCGATCTATACGTGTTTATGACTGTTTTCTGACAACCGCTCGATTGTGCGCGGTCCCGCCTGGTAGCGACATGCCTCTGCAATCGTCCGTGCGTGCGTCGAAGAAGCCCCTGCGTCTTGACGACGAGGTTCGTTTTCTCCGTTCATGGATCGAGAAGCCGCTGCATATGGGCGCGGTGATGCCGTCCGGGCGGCTGCTCGCGCGCACCATGGCGCAATATGTCGATCCCGAAGCCGAAGGACCGGTTGTCGAGCTCGGACCCGGCACCGGTGCGATCACCAATGCGCTGATCGAGCACGGCGTCGATCAAAAGCGTCTCGTCCTGGTTGAATACAATCCCGGCTTCTGTGCGTTGCTGCGCGAACGCTATCCGCAGGCCAAGGTGGTCCAGGGCGACGCCTACAGGCTTCGCGATACGTTGTGGGACGTCATGAAGTCTCCGGCCTCGGCCGTGGTCTCCGGCCTGCCGCTGGTCACCAAGCCGATGCTGACCCGCCTGAAGCTGGTCCGCGACGCCTTCCTGGCCCTCGCGCCCGGTGCGCCGTTCGTACAGTTCACCTATTCGGTGGCGCCCCCGATTCCGAAGTCGCTGCCCGGCGTGTCCACCGAGGCGTCCGAGCGGATCTGGATGAACCTTCCGCCCGCGCGGGTCTGGGTGTATCGCAAGGGCTGACGCGTATTCCGCAAAAGCGGGTACCGGTTTTGCGCATGGAATACGCGCAGAACATTAGCTAAGAGCATTTTCAAAGAAAATGCTCGCCCTGCGTGGTCGCGCCGGGCGCGTGCCCTAACCGCGATTTCGAAATGTCCGCGCTGAAAATCCTTGTGATCCCCGGATCGCTGCGATCAGGCTCGCTCAACGCGAAGCTCGCCGCTGTGCTGGCGCAGGAGCTCGCGCAATCAGGGGCCGACGTCACCCGTATCTCCCTCGGCGATTTTCCGCTGCCGATCTATGACGGCGATTTGCAGGCCAAATCGGGCGTGCCGCAGCATGCCGTCAATCTGAAGCGGATGATCGGCGCCCATCATGGTGTTCTGATCGTGACGCCGGAATACAATTCCTCGGTGCCGGCGCTGGTGAAGAACACGATCGACTGGGTGAGCCGCGTGCAGGATCCGCACGAGACCCGTGGCCAGGTTTTCCATGGCCGCGCCTTCGCGATCGCGGCGGCATCCGGCAACCGGCTCGGCGGCACGCGCGCGCTGGCGGCGCTGCGCCTGATCCTGACCGCGTGCTACGCCACCGTGATCCCGAACCAGCTCGCGCTGTCATTCGCAGAACAGGCCTATGACGACATGGATCGCCTGAAGCATCAGGCCGACATCGACACGATGCGGGCGCTGGTGCGGCAGCTGATCGACCATTCCCAACGCATGATGTGAGGTGACATGCAGCCAGCCAAGATCGCTCCAAGAGACCGGTTGATTGTGGCGCTCGATTTGCCGTCGGTCGCGAGCGCCGAGGCGATGATCGACAGGCTCGGCGACAGCGTCACCTTCTACAAGATCGGCTATCAGCTCGGTTACGCCGGTGGCCTCGCGCTGGCGAAGCAGCTTGCAGGCAGCGGCAAGAAGGTCTTCCTCGATCTCAAGCTGCACGACATCGGCAACACGGTGGCGCGCGGGGTGGAAAGCGTCGTCGCTCTCGGCGCGACCTTTCTCACCGTGCATGCCTACCCGCAGACCATGAAGGCGGCGGTCGAGGCGCGTACCGGCTCCGGCCTGAAGATACTCGCGGTGACGGTGCTGACCTCCTACGACGACAGCGACCTGCACGCGGCGGGCTATCGCCTCAACGTCTCCGATCTCGTCGAGGCGCGCGCCAGGCAGGCGCAGGCGCTCGGTGTCGACGGCCTCGTCAGCTCGCCCGAGGAAGCCGCCGCCCTGCGCAAGATCGTGGGCGATCGGATGAACCTGGTGACACCGGGCATCCGCCCCGCGGGCTCGGCGACCGGCGACCAGAAGCGCATCATGACGCCGGCCCGCGCCATTGCCGCCGGCGCCGACTATCTGGTGGTCGGACGTCCGGTGATGGAAGCCGCCGATCCGAAGGCCGCGGCCGAAGCCATTCATGCCGAGATCGCCCAGGCACTCGCCTGAGCCAACAACAGGGGAGAACAGAGATGGCGAAGGGATACTGGATTGGACGCGTCGACGTTCACAATGAGGAGGGCTACAAGCCCTATATGGCGGCCAACCCCGCAATCTTCCAGAAATTCGGCGGCAAGTTCATCGTTCGCGGCGGCAAGTTCACCGGCGTGGAGGGCCAGAGCCGCTCGCGCAACGTCGTGATCGAATTCCCCGATTACGCGACCGCGCTCGCTTGCTACCAATCGCCGGAATACCAGGCCAATATCAAGGTGCGGCAGCCGCATTCGATCGCCGACCTGATTATCATCGAGGGGCACGACAGCCCGTAGCCCGGACGCCGGTTCGGCTGCTCGGAACAAGGCTCCGATGGCCGTCGTTCAGGCATGTTGTTGCTCCGGAAAACCGGTTTCCACTTTGCCGGATCATGCTTTATACGGCGGTGAGAGGTGAGCCATGGCAGACATGCGTCTGATTGTTGCGGGAGCCGGCGGCCGGATGGGCCGCACGCTGACGCGGGTGATTTCCGAAACCCCGGGGGCAGTGCTGGTCGGCGCGCTGGAAGCGCCGGGCTCGGAACTGCTCGGCAAGGATGCCGGCGTGCTCGCCGGCCTTCCCGCCAACGACGTCAAGCTGTCGGCCGATCTGTGGTCGATGTCGGCGGCGGCCGACGGCATCCTGGATTTCACGGTGCCGGCCGCGACCATCGCCAATGTTGCGATCGCGGCCGAGCGCGGCCTTGTTCACGTCATCGGCACCACCGGCCTGTCGCAATCCGACGACGCGGTGATCCGGAGTGTGACCAACCGCGCCATCGTGGTGAAATCAGGCAATATGAGCCTCGGCGTCAATCTGCTCGCCGCGCTGGTCAAGCGCGTTGCGCAATCACTCGACGAGAGCTTCGATATCGAAATTCTCGAGATGCACCACAAGTCCAAGATCGATGCGCCGTCGGGCACCGCCTTGATGCTCGGCGAAGCCGCTGCTGCCGGACGCAAGATCGCGCTGGAGCAGCATTCGGCGCGCGGCCGCGACGGCCTGACCGGCGCACGGCGCGCCGGCGATATCGGCTTTGCATCGCTGCGCGGCGGCACCGCGGCCGGCGATCACAGCGTGATCTTTGCCGGTCCCTCCGAGCGCATCACGCTGTCGCATCATGCCGAGGACCGCGCGCTGTTCGCGCAGGGCGCGCTGAAGGCGGCGCTGTGGGCGCACGGCAAGAAGCCCGGCATGTATTCGATGACCGACGTTCTCGGGTTGAACGACTGAGATCGGGCGACAAAATAAAATCCAGCCAAGCGAAAACGGAATCTGAAATGAGTGATCGTCTTCTTGTGCTCGTTCGTCACGGTCAGAGCGAATGGAATCTGAAGAACCTGTTCACCGGGTGGAAGGATCCCGATCTCACCGAGCAGGGCATCGCCGAAGCCAAGGACGCCGGCCGCAAGCTGAAGGCGCAGGGCCTGTTGTTCGACGTCGCCTTTACGTCGGACCTGACGCGCGCGCAGCACACGCTGAAGCTGATGCTCGCCGAGATCGGCCAGACCGGACTGCCGACGACGAAGAATCTCGCGCTCAATGAGCGCGACTACGGCGATCTCTCGGGCCTCAACAAGGACGACGCCCGCAAGAAGTGGGGCGAGGACCAGGTCCTGGTCTGGCGCCGCTCCTACGACGTGCCGCCGCCCGGCGGCGAAAGCCTGAAGGATACGCTGGCGCGCACGCTGCCCTATTACGTGCAGGAGATCCTGCCCGGCGTGCTGCGCGGCCAGCGCACGCTGATCGCCGCCCACGGCAATTCGCTGCGCGCGCTGATCATGGTGCTGGAGAAGCTTTCGCCGGAGCAGATCCTCAAGCGCGAACTCGCGACCGGCGCGCCGGTGGTCTATCGGCTCAACGCCGACTCCACCGTTGCCTCCAAGGTCGATTTGGCGGGCTAGGCAAATCGGTTTGGATCGTCGACCCGTCATCCTGAGGAGCGCGAAGCGCGTCTCGAAGGATGCACGGCCCCGCTGGTGGCCGTCGACCCTTCGAGGCTCGCTTGCGCGAGCACCTCAGGGTGACGGTGCAGCAGCGCGTTCGCTTTAGTGCAATCCCACCTGGCCGGCTTCCCAGCCCAGCATCGCCTGCTTGCGGGTGATGCCCCAGTGATAGCCGGTCAGCGCACCGCTCTTGCCGAGTGCGCGATGGCAGGGCACCACGAACGACACCGGATTGCGGCCGACCGCGGCGCCCACGGCGCGCGAGGCCTTCGGGCTGCTGATCTTGTTGGCGATGTCGGAATAGCTCACGGCGCGGCCCATCGGGACCTTGAGCAGCGTTTCCCACACCCGCACCTCGAAGTCGGTGCCGATCAAGACGACGCGCAGCGGCTGGTCTGCCCGCCACAACCGTGTATCGAACACGCGCTGCGCCAGTGCGGTGGTGCCGTCGGTGTCCTCGACAAAGGTCGCGTTCGGCCAGCGGCGCTTCATGTCGGCAAACGCGGTCTGCTCGTCTCCGGGGTCGGCGAAGGCAAGCCCCGCGAGCCCGCGGTCGGTTGCGATCACGATCGCGGTGCCGAACGGCGAGGGGTGGAAGCCGAAGCGCAGCGTCATGCCGCCGCCGCCGGTCTTCCATTCGCCTGGAGACATCGCCTCATGCGTCACGAACAGATCGTGCAGCCGTCCCGGTCCCGAGAGACCTGAGTCGAGTGCGGCGTCGAGCACGCTGGCGGAATCGCGCAGCAGGTTCTTGGCGTGGTCGAGGGTCAACGCCTGCATGAAGGCCTTCGGCGTCAACCCGGCCCAGCGGCGGAACAGATGGTGCAGTTCATCCGGCGTCACGGCGGCGGCATCGGCCATCGCTTCGATGGTCGGCTGCGCGCGCCAGTGCTCCGAAATGAACGCGATGGCGCGCCGCACCGAGTCATAGTCGCGCAGCGCGGCGCTCTGAAGGCCCGGCTTGGCCAGGCGCTGGTCGTGTATGGCGAGTGTCATCATAGTGTCTGATCTAGGAGCCATGGCGCGTCCAAACCACCCGATTTCCGACAAGCATGATCCGGAAAAGTGGGGACCGGTTTTCCGACGAGATCATGCTCAAAAACAAACTCGATCAAGCGATGGGATTGTAAGTCGGGCCGCGTTTCGCGGCATTCTGCGCGGCAGTCAAGGCTTTGGAAAAACTTGCCTTTTCGTCCGGGTTCAGGAAGCTGCCGACGCTGACCCGGCGGCCCCGGGACACCAGGTAAAGCCGTTCGATGCCGAATTCCTCATGCGAGATCTGCTCGAACCGCACCCAGAGCGGGTTGAGCACCCATTCGGCCACATGGCCGCGGTGACTGATCCGGCGCACCCGCAGTTCCGACGGCGTGACGGTGATCTCTTCGCTCGCCTTGGCGGTGCGGAAATTGACCTTGAACGCCCAGTAGATCACCAGCACGTCGAGGCCGAAGAAACCGAAGATCGGCCAGGCGCCCAGCCACCAGAACACCGCGCCGGCGATGAAGCTGACCACGGTGACGAACGACATCAGCACGATGAAGCCGGTGCGATTCAGCGAGCGGTGCGGCGTCAGCAGCGCCGAGAACAGTTTCGGCTCCGCTTCGGGCGCATCGACGTCGAGGTCATTGGCCCTGGGGTCTTCGCCCGGATCAAAGTCGTTGCCTGCGGTCATGACGTATCAGTATATCCCGTTCATGGCCAAAATCATCCGCTCTCAACACGCCAGCACCTCAAGCGTTCGGTCCGCGCCGAAGAAGAAAGCCGCTAAAGCGGCAAAGCCGCTGCCCAAAGGCGCGGCAAAGAAGCCGGCGACCAAGGCCGCCAAGAAGGTTGCAAAGCCAAAACCATGGACGGCGGCGGAGGTCTACGAGGCCTTCGACCGGTTCCGCAAAGCCAATCCCGAGCCGAAGGGCGAGCTCGAGCACCTCAACCCCTACACGCTGCTGGTTGCGGTGGTGTTGTCGGCGCAGGCAACCGATGCCGGCGTCAACAAGGCGACGCGGCCGCTGTTTGCAATCGCCGACACGCCGGAGAAGATGCTTGAGCTCGGCGAAGACAGAGTACGCGAGTACATCAAGACCATCGGGCTCTATCGCAACAAGGCCAGAAACGTCATCGCACTCTCCGAGAAGCTGATCGCCGAATTCGGCGGTGAGGTGCCGCGCACCCGCGCCGAAATCGAATCATTGCCCGGCGCCGGCCGCAAGACTGCGAATGTCGTGCTCAACATGGCATTCGGCGAACATACGATGGCGGTCGACACCCATGTGTTTCGCGTCGGCAATCGCACCGGTCTCGCGCCCGGCAAGACGCCGCTCGAGGTCGAGCTGGGATTGGAAAAGGTGATCCCGACGGAGTTCATGCTGCACGCCCATCACTGGCTGATCCTGCATGGCCGCTATACTTGCCTCGCCCGCGGTCCGCGTTGCGACGTGTGCCTGATCAATGATCTTTGCCGGTGGCCGGAGAAGACCATCTGAGCCATGATCGTCATGTGCTAAGTGACGCGCCCGGCGTTCGGCGCGTGTGATTGAGGGGAGTGTGGTGTGGCAGAGCAGGTTCAAGAGGTCCGTCACAAGTCAGCCCGACCGCGCCCGCACCAGTGGCAACACCAGCCAAGCCGCAGCCTGCGGGGAGCGGCTTCGGGAGCCGTTTCGCCATTCCGCTGTTTGCGGTGCTGGCCGCGCTTGTGTTCGTCGCGGTGGCGACCACGCATTGGGACGCCTGGGTCGGCAGTGCCACCATCCAGAGCACCAATGATGCCTATGTGCGCGCCGAGTTGACCCAGCTCAGCAGCCGCGTGTCCGGCGAAGTGCTCACCGTCGCCGTCTCCGATTTCCAGCGCGTCAAGGCCGGCGATCTCCTGGTGCAGATCGATCCTGCCGACTATCAGGCACAGGTCGCGCAGGCCGAGGCGGGGGTGGTCGGTGCGCAGGCCGCGCTCGATAACCTCAACAACCAGGTCGAGCTGCAATATGCGACCATCGCGCAGGCCGAGGCCTCGCGGTTGTCTGCGGAGGCGCAGCAGACCCTGGCGCGCCAGGAGGAAGAGCGTCAGCAGTCACTGTCGCAAACCGACGCCGGCACGCGGCAGCGGCTCGAGCAGGCCACCGCGGCCAGCGCCAAGGCGGAAGCCGATGTGCGCGCCAGCCGCGCGGTGATCGCAGCGCAACGCCATCAGCTCGAGGTCCTGCAAGGCACCAAGAAGCAGCGTGCCGCCGACCTCGACGCCGCCAAGGCGCTGCTGGCATCGGCCAAGCTCAAGCTTGGATACACCAGGATCGCCGCGCCGTTCGACGGCGTGACCGGCGAGCGCCAGGTGCAGCCGGGCGACTACGTCAACATCGGCACCAATCTGATCAATGTCGTGCCGCTGCCGAACGTTTACGTGATCGCCAACTACAAGGAAACCCAGCTGACCAACGTCAGACCGGGCCAGCCGGTCGAGGTCACCGTCGACACATTCTCCGGCCAGACGCTGCGCGGCGTCGTCGAGCGCATCGCGCCGGCGAGCGGCTCGCAATTCGCGCTGCTGCCGCCCGACAACGCCACCGGCAATTTCACCAAGGTGGTGCAGCGCATTCCGGTGCGTATCCAATTCGACAAGGGCCAGCCGTTGCTCGAGCGTCTGCTGCCGGGCATGTCGGTCGTCACGCGGATCAACACCGGCGAGGCGGTCGCCAATGCCGGAAAATGACGAGCGCGAGCGCGGTCCGGTCTCGCGGGGCGACGTCGCGCGCTATCCGGTGTTTGCCGTCGTCGCCGTGCTGCTCGGCGCGTTCCTCGCGAATTTCGACAGCCGCCTGACCTCGGTCGGCCTGCCCGACCTGCGGGGCGCGTTCTCGCTCACCTTCGACGAGGGGGCCTGGCTCTCGACCGCCGCCATCGGCTCGCAGATCTTCATCGCGCCCGCGGTGGCCTGGCTCGCCACCGCGTTCGGTCTGCGCCGCGTGCTCGGGATTCCGAGCCTGGTCTATGCCGTGGCCTCGCTGATCATCCCGTTCGTGCATGACTACACGACGCTGATCGTGCTCAGCATCGCCCACGGCATGCTGCTCGGCACCTTCGTGCCCGCGACGCTGATGATCATCCTGCGCAACCTGCCGATCCGCTGGTGGCTGCCGGCGATCGCGATGTATTCGATCCGCGTCGGCTTCGCGCTGGACTCGTCGAGCTCGCTGGTCGGATTCTATGTCGAGCATCTCGGCTGGCAGTGGCTGTACTGGCAGGGTGTCGTGATCGCGCCGCTGATGGGGCTGATGGTGTATCTCGGCACGCCGAATGAGCCGCTCAATCGCGACCTGCTGCACCATGCCGATTGGGGTGGCATGCTGCTGCTCGGCGCCGGCCTGGGGATGGTTTATGCCGGGCTCGATCAGGGCAACCGGCTGGACTGGCTGTCGTCGGGCACCGTGATGGCGCTCCTGATCGGCGGCGGGCTGTTGATCATCGCCTTCATGATCAACGAGACGGTCGCGCGCCGGCCCTGGGCGCATTTCAACGTGCTGTTCTCGCGCAATATCGGGCTCTCGCTGATCGTCATCCTGCTCTACACGCTGACCAGCCTGTCGAACTCGTCGCTGGTGCCGAATTTCCTCGGTACCATCGGCGCGCTGCGGCCGGAGCAGTCGGGCGTGCTGCTGTTCACCTACGGCGCGCTGCCGATGTTCGTGCTGGTGCCGATCTCGATTGTCCTGTTGCGTCACCTCGATCCGCGTATCGTCGTGGTGCTCGGATTCTCGGCATTCGCAGCCGCCAATCTCTGGGGCACGCAGCTGAGCCATGTCTGGGTGCGGGAGGACTTCGTCGGCATCGTCCTGCTCACGTCGGTCGGGCAGGCGTTCACGCTGCTGCCGATCATCATCATGGCGCTGTCCAATTCCGATCCGTCGCGGGCGACCGCGTTCGCGGCCTATATCCAGATCATGCGGCTCGGCGGCGCCGAGATCGGCATCGCCCTGATGGGGACCTGGCTGCGCGTCCGCGAGCAGATCCATTCGAATTATCTCGGCCAGCACGTCCAGAGCGGCGACGTCGACGTCGTGAACCTGCTGAAGCGGTTGGCCGGTGAATTTTCCGGCCACGGCATCGGGACGGCGACGGGGCGTGCCGTCGGCACGCTCGCGGCCCTGGTGCAGCGCGAGGCCAACACGCTCGCCTACATTGACGGCTTCTGGCTGTGCTTCTGGATCGCGATCCTGGCGCTGTTGCTGGTCGCCCTGATCACGCGCGCGCCGCAGGGTCCGCTGTCGCCGGTGCCGCTTGGCTTCGTGAAGAACGTGCTGCGCAGGCTGGGCGCCGCCGCTTCCTGATTTGCGAGCGGCGCGGCTCGGATATCTCCCGCGGCTTGCCGCTGCCGATGTCAATTTATAGTGAATGCGGCGCGCCAGCTATCTCGCGGGCGTCTGAAATATTTTGCATGCCGCGTGGTTCCACAAGCGGGAGAACGGGAGCCACGATGATCGAGACCAAGCAGACCGCCGCGCTTGTTTCCATGGCGACGGCGGTTCCATCGCATCTATTCCATCAGGGACAAGTCCTGCAGGCCGCGCGCGACCTTCTCGCCGACCGCTATCCGGAGTTCGACACGCTCTCCAGCCTGTTCGCCAACACCGGCATCCAGCATCGCTACGGCGTGAAGCCGATCGAGTGGTATCTCGAACGGCGCGGCTGGCCGGAGCGAACGCAGGCCTTCCTGGAAGGCGCGGAGGCGCTGTTCGTCGATGTCGCCCGCAAGGCGTTGACCCGTGCCGACCTGACCGGCAGCGACATCGATATCGTGGTCACGGTGTGCTCGACAGGCATCGCCACGCCGACGCTGGAGGCGCGCGTCGCCGGCAAGCTCGGCTTGCGGACCGATGTGTCGCGCGTGCCGGTGTTTGGCCTCGGCTGCGCGGGCGGCGTGTCGGGCCTGTCGATCGCGGCGCGGCTGGCACAGGCGGAGCCAGGCGCGAATGTGCTGCTGGTTGCGCTCGAACTCTGCACGCTCGCAGTCCGCCATGATGAGCTCACCAAGGCGAATATCGTCGCGGCCAGCCTGTTCGGCGATGGCGCCGCCGCGATCGTGCTGCGCGCCGGAGACGGCGGCGCGACGCGGATCGAGGCGGCCGGCGAAAAGCTGTGGCCGGATACGCTCGGCATCATGGGCTGGACGGTCGATCCGGAAGGATTCGGCGTCGTCTTTCAGCGCACCATTCCGGATTTCGTCCGCGACCATGTTGGACCGGCCGTTGCCGAAATTCTGGCGCGGATGGAGCTGACGGCCGATGACATCGATCGCTTCCTCTGCCATCCCGGCGGCTCCAAGGTCATCGCCGCCCTGGAGCGGGCGCTCGCGCTCGATCAGGGCACGCTCGATCACGAACGCGACGTCATCGCGGCTTGCGGCAACATGTCGGCCCCGACCGTTCTCTTTGTCCTCGAACGCGCCCGTGCCAGCGGCTTGCCGGCGCGCTCGCTGCTCACGGCGCTCGGGCCCGGCTTCACGCTTAGCTGCGTCGCGCTCAGGCACGCGGCATGAGCTTCGCTTCGGTCATCCTTGCGCTGGTGACGCTGCAGCGTCTCGGCGAGCTCGTGCTGGCGCGGCGCAACACGGAGCGGCTGCTGGCGCGCGGCGCGATCGAGGTCGGCGCCAGGCATTACCCGCTCATTGTGCTGGTTCACGCCGGCTGGCTGACCGCGCTGTGGATCTGGGGCCGCAACCAGGATGTCAACCTGGCCGCGCTCGCGGCCTTTCTCCTGCTGCAAGGCTTGCGGCTGTGGATCCTCGCCACACTCGGACCGCGATGGACCACGCGGATCATCGTCTTGCCGGGCACGCCGCTGGTCGCATCCGGGCCGTACCGGCATTTCCCGCATCCAAACTATGCCGTCGTCGTCGGTGAGATCGCGCTGCTGCCGCTTGCACTGCATCTGCCGGTGCCAGCGCTGATCTTCACCGTGCTCAATCTCGCGGTGCTTGCGATCCGAATTCGCGCCGAGAGCCGTGCTTTCTCGGTTGCGGATTGGCCGCGCGTCAGCACGCCATGAGCGGCCGGGCGGAGCATCGCACCGACAGCCCATCGGCGGCGACCTGGGCAGGCTTCCTCCTGATGTGCTTCGGCATGTTCATGGCGATCCTCGACATCCAGGTCGTCGCGACGTCGCTGCCGACGATCCAGCGCGCGCTCGCGATCTCGCCTTCCGCGATGAGCTGGATCCAGACCGCCTATCTGATCGCGGAGGTGATCGCGATCCCGCTGCCCGGATTGTTCACCCATGCGCTGTCGTTGCGATGGCTGTTCGCGATCGCCGTGAGCCTGTTCACCATCGCCTCGGTCGGTTGCGCCTTCAGTGGCGGCTTTGCCGTGCTGTTGGTGTTTCGCGTGCTGCAGGGATTTTCCGGCGGCGTCGTGATCCCTGCGGTGTTCTCTGCCGTGTTCACGCTGTTTCCGGCGCGGCTCCATGCGGTAGCCACCACGATCGGCGGCGTCGTCGCCGTGCTCGCACCGACCGTTGGACCGGTCGTCGGCGGCTGGATCACGCAGACCTGGTCGTGGCCTTGGCTGTTCCTGATCAACCTGGTTCCGGGAACGATTGCGGCCACGGTCACGCCGTTGCTGCTGCCGAAGCAGGGCGTGAATCTCCGCGGGTTCGCCAGACTGGATAAATCGTCGCTGGTCCTGCTGGCAGCGGCGCTCGCAAGCCTCATGATCGGTTTGAAGGAAGCGCCGCAGCGTGGCTGGGTCTCGATGCCGTGCCTGAGCCTGCTGATCGGAAGCATGGCCGGAATGGCGCTGCTGATCCGGCGCACGATCCGCGCGGCGGATCCGATCGCGCGATTGACCCTGTTCAGGCGGCGTTCGTTCGCGATCGGTTGCGCCCTGAGCTTCTGCCTCGGCATCGGCCTGTATGGATCGACCTATCTGATGCCGGTCTTCCTCGGCTTCGTCCGCCGCCATGATGCCTTCGAGATCGGCTCCATCATGCTGGTCACGGGGGTTGCGCAGCTGATCGCCGCGCCATTGGCGGCAATCCTCGAAAGCCGCGTCGGCGCGCTTTTGTTGACTGCTACAGGCTTCGCCTTGTTCGCGCTCGGTCTCGGCTTGAGCGCCTTTCAGCCGCGCACCGCGGATTTCGGCGAGATGTTGTGGCCGCAGATCGTGCGCGGTGTCGCGATCATGTTCTGCCTGCTGCCGCCGACACGCATTGCGCTGGGCACTCTGCCGGAGGCGGAGGTTGCCGACGCCAGCGGGTTGTTCAACCTGATGCGCAATCTGGGTGGCGCGATCGGGATCGCCTTGATCGACACCATCCTCTACGGCCGAAGCCCAATTTATGGTGAGGATTTTCGTGCACGCCTGCTGGCAGGTGATCTCAACGCGGCACAGGCGATCGGCCTCGATCCAATGTTGCTGATCAACCGTCCGCCGGGTCCGCCGGACGACGCGACGGTGGCGTTTATCCGGCCGCTGGTCGAGCGAGCATCGCTCGCACTCAGCGTCAACGAGGCATGGGCGATGCTCGCCTGCGTGGCGATCGTCGGGCTTCTGCTGGTGTTATTCGCGCGCGATCGGACGCCTGCACCACTGCCGGTGCCTCGGGACGCGGCCTAGATCGAGGATACGTTGCTTCGCCGCGCCGGCTCGATCAGCTCGCGCCGCGGGCCTGACAGGCGCTTGTACATGTGCACCATGAACGCCATCCCGAACAGCGGCGTCGCCAGATTGACGATCGGGATCGACACAAAGGCGGCGATGAACAGGCCGGCGGTGAACACGGTCGCCGCATTCTCCTTGCGCATCGCCTTGGCGTCCTCTGGCGAGCGGAAGCGCATCGCGGCGAGCTCGAAATATTCGCGGCCGAGCAGCCAGGCGGTCGCGATGAAGAAGATGATGAAGCCCGCGCCCGCGAACAGCACGAACGGCAGTGCGACCAGGTAGACCAGGATCGTCAGCAGCGCGGTCTTGACGCCCTCGATGGTCGCGAGCGTCACCGGCAACGCCGTGCCGGGATGGTCGGCCGGATAGTGCTCGCGCTCGACATGGTCGGCGACGTCGTCGACAAACAGGCTGGCCACCAGCGAGGTGATCGCGGGCATCAGGAAGATGCCGCCGAGCACGACGCCGAGGCCCGCCGAGATCGAGATGATCCAGGACAGCACGTGCAGGGTGGAATGGAAGTTGGGGCCGAGCATGCCTTCGGCCCAGACCTCGCCGGTGTCGGCAAACCAACCCAGCAGCCGCTGCAATCCGATTGCGAGCACGATGATCAGCACCAGTGCAAGCCCGATCGAACGCCAAAGGATCGTGCGCATCGGCGGCGACAGGATTTGCGAAAGCGCCTTGACGGCGGCGTCGAACATGACTGGGTTACCTCTGCAAAATGACGAGCGAGAGGTAGCCACCCAATATGGCTTCGGCAAGTGCCGCTTGTGTCGCGGTCACAGCCTTTTCGAGCGAAGTCCGCCCGCACTCGATGCGGGGTGGACTCCGGTTCGCGTCAAGAAACGCTTTAGGCGTCGAGCGGCTTGCCGCGGACGTTGGGCCCCCAGACACCGATCGTAATAATTACGATCACCATCGCCGCGGTGATCAGGCCGAACACCCCGCTGACGCCGGCCTCCTTCAACATGAACGCCACGATGAAGCCGGAGAAGGTCGCGCTGAGCCGGCTCATCGAATAGACGAGGCCCGCCGCGCGCGCCCGGATCGCGGTCGGGAACACCTCGGTCTGATAGGCGTGATAGGCATAGGACAGCGTCATGTTGGCGCCGGTCACCAGCACGCCGCTGGCGATCAGGAGCATCGGCTCGGTGAGCTGCGCGAAGGCGAGGCCGAACACCGAGATCGCGGCGGCCGCGCCGCAAATGATCCATTTGCGCTCGAAGCGGTCGGCGAAGGTTGCGGCCAGCAGCGGCGCGAGCGGATAGGCGAAGGCGATAATGAAGGAGTATTGCAGGCTCTTTGTGATGTTGATGCCCTTCTCGACCAGCAGCGCCGGAACCCAGTTGGAGAAGCCGTAGACGCCGAACGCCTGGCACAGATTGAAGATCATGAAGAGCACGACGAGCGAGGCGTAGGGCGGCCGGAACAAATCGGCATAGCCGGTCTCGACCGGCGCACGTGCCGGCGCCATCGCGGCTTTAACGGCAGGACGTGGCGCGGCCGCAGGCGATGAGGTCTCGAGCGTCCGCATGATCTTCTCGGCCTCGGCAAGGCGGCCATGCCGGGCCAGCCAGAGCGGGCTCTCCGGCACGTAGAGCCGCAGCACCCAGATGATCATGCTGGCGGCGGCGCCGATCAGCACCACCCAGCGCCAGCCATCGATGCCGTAAGGCGAGAGCGGCACCAGCCACCACGACAGCGCGGCGACGATCGGCACCGCCGACAGCATCACCGCCTGGTTGATTGCAAAGGCCCGGCCGCGCATCCAGCTCGGCACCAGCTCGGTGATGTAGGCGTCGATGGTGATGACCTCGATGCCGATCCCGATTCCGGCGATGAAGCGCCACAGCAGCACGCCGCCAGGCGTGGTCTGGCACGCCATAATCACCGACGCCGCGCTGTAGAACAGCAGTGAATAGGTGAAGACGGCCTTGCGCCCGTAGCGATCGGCGAGGAAGCCGAGGCAGAAGGTGCCGATGAACAGGCCGGCGAAAGTTGCCGCGACGAAGGCGCCGATCCCGGAGAAGCCGAAGAAGGCCTGCGTCGTCGTGGTCATCAGCCCGCTACGGGCGAGGCCCGGCGCGATATAGCCGGTGAAGAACAGATCGTAGATTTCGAAGCAGCCGCCGAGCGAGAGCAGGATCACCAGCCGCCAGACGTAGCCGGAGGTGGGCAGCGCCTCGAGCCGCCGCGAGATCTCGTCCGGTCCGCTTGTCGTGTTGGCAAGATCGGCAACCGAGCCGAGTTCGACGGCGCTCATGATGGTCCTCCCCGAATGGTCCAATGGCCGCCTTTCTTGCGAAGGCGTGCCGGTTGCGCATGTTTGGCAGCCGGGTGCCAGAAATCCAGACGAACATATCGAAGGAATCGTTCGATATTTTCGATAGCGCTGTTTCTGATGCGCTTGAAAGCGCCTTAGATCAGCAGCGTCGCCTCCCACGCGCCACGCCCGACCTGTTCAGCGATCAGGGAGCGGATCAGCCGGCACATCTCCTCCATCACATAGGTCATCGGCCGGTTGCGCAAGCGGCAGAGATAGAGCGTGCGGCTCAGCCTGGGTTCGATCACCTCGCGTGCGACCAGCAAGCGCGCTTTCAATGGCTCGCTGACGAAATGCGTCGTCGCGATCGTGCAGCCGAGGCCCGCGGTCAAGGCACCGATCATCCCGCTGGTTGAATTGAGGTGCAGGATTGCATTGGCCTCCAGCCGCTTCAGCGGCACGGGGTCGTCCAGCAGGGCGCGGGCCGACAGGCCGTGCCGCAGCAGGATCAGCGGCAGTTGGGCCACCTGCTCGAACGTGATCGGCCCCTTCTTGCCGATCAGCTTCTCGGTGCCGACGCAGAACATCTGCTCCTCCAGCACCGGCTCGGCGATCAGGTCCTTTTCCGACGGCGGATTGTAGACCAGCGCGAGGTCGACATCGGAGCTCATCAAATGCAGCAGCGTCGCGCCGGAGAGACTCTCGGTCAGCGACAGCTTCAGGTTCGGATACTTCGCCAGCACGGTCCGCATCAGCGGCACGCCGATCGCCTTCATGCCGGAATTGGCCATGCCGATCGAGATCTCGCCGGCAATTGCGCTGCCGCCTTCCTTGATCTCGCGCTCGCCCGCCGCGGTCGGTTCCATGCCGCGCGGCTTGCGCTCGAACAGCGGCGTGGCGAATTCCGCCTCGAGATTGGCGATGTGGTGGCTGAGCGCTGATTGCGCGACATTGGCCTGATCCGCCGCCCGCGACAGGTTGCGTTGCTCGTAAACCGCGATGAAATAGCGAAGCTGGCGCGAATCCATTGGGGTTCTGCGTTCTAGAACGACGAATGCACTATTCGACAGATTATATTTTTCAGATCGCGTGCGGAAGCCTAACCTGCGCCGATCACAAAGCGTTTTCGAGCGAAGTGGGTACCGGTTCGCGTGAAGAAAACGCGTCTGAACAAGAGTGCAACGAGCACGGAGAAACCGATGACCGGGAGCGGACTGCCGCTGGAAGGCGTGAGGGTCGTCGAGATGACCCACATGGTGATGGGGCCGACCTGCGGAATGATCCTGGCGCAACTCGGCGCCGAGGTGATCAAGGTTGAACCGCCCGCCGGCGACAAGACCCGCTCGCTCGGCGGCATGGGCGTCTCGTTCTTCCCGCTGTTCAATCGCGGCAAGCGCAGCGTCGTGCTCGATTTCGCCAAGCCCGAGGACCGCGACACCATGCATCGGCTGCTCGCCGGCGCCGACGTGTTCCTGGAGAATTTTCGTGATGGCCAGCTCGACAAGCAGGGGCTTGGCGCAGACGAGCTGCGCACGAAATATCCGCATCTGATCATCGCCGGCCACAAGGGCTTTCTCTCCGGCCCCTACGATCATCGCCCGGCACTCGACGAGGTCGTGCAGATGATGTCGGGGCTTGCGGCGATGACCGGCACGCGCGACAAGCCGCAGCGCGTCGGCTCTTCCGCCAACGACATCATGGGCGGCATGTTCGGCGTGATCTCGATCCTCGCCGCGCTCTATCAGAAGCGTGGCGGCAACCGGAATGGCGCCGACATCCGCATCGGCCTGTTCGAGAACTGCCTGTTCTTGGTCGCCCAGCACATGGTCGAGTACGAGATGACCGGGCGCAAGCCGCGCTCGATGCCGGAGCGCGAGCATGCCTGGCCGATCTACGACATCTTCGATGCCGCCGGCGGCGACCGCATCTTCATCGGCGTCGTCACCGAAGGCCATTGGCAGAGCTTCTGCCGCGAGTTCGGCCTGACGGAATTCGCCGACGATCCGACGCTGCGCTCGACCACGGACCGTATCATGGCGCGCGACCGGATCATTCCGCGCGTCGCCGAGGTGATCAAAGGCTGGAACGTCGCCGACCTCTCGGCCAGGCTCGACGCGCTCAACATCTGCTTCTCGCCGATCAACCGGCCGGAGGATCTGCTGCAGGATCCGCATGTGCTGCGGCCGGGTGGGCTCGTCAACAATGTCAACGCCGACGGCAAGCCGTTCCGCGTTCCGGCGCTGCCGGTCGAATGGAACGGCAGCCATATCGGCGAAGGCCTGAAAGTGCCGGTGCTGGGCGCCGATACCGATGCGGTCCGCGCCGAACTCGCACAACAGAAGATTTCATCAACCGGAAACGCTGCGTGAGGCTGATATGACCCGCATCCACGATATCTATCCCAACGACAAGGTGAGCCTGCGCGAGGTCGGCCTGCGCGACGGCCTGCAGCTCGTGAAGACATTCCCGTCGACCGCCGCGAAGCAGCGCTGGGTGCGCGACGAATATGCCGCCGGCGTCAGGCATTTCGAGGTCGGCTCGTTCCTGCCGGCCAAGACTTTCCCGCAATTCGTCGATGTGCGCGATGTCATCGCAACCATTGCCGCGCTGCCCGGCGCGCACGGTGTCGCGCTGGCGCTGAACGAGCGCGGCGTCAACGAAGCGCTGGCCTCGGGTGTCGCCGAGATCGCCTCGGTGGTGTCGGCGACCGAGGAGCACAGCCAGGCCAATGCCAACCGCTCGCGCGAGTCGGCGATCGAGAAGATCAAGCGCCTCTGTGAATTGCGCGACGCCAGCGCGCACAAGCCGCTCGTCAATGCGGCGATCTCGATGGGGCTCGGTTGCTCGATCGTGGGTGCGGTCGATCCGAAGGAGGTGCTGCGCCTCACCGAGAAGCTCTATGAGGTTGGCGTCGACATGGTCGCGATCGCCGATACCGTCGGCTATGCCGGGCCGAAGCAGGTCGGCGAACTGACGCGCGGCGCGGTGAAGATCGCCGGTTCCAAGCCGGTCTGCGTCCATCTGCACGACACCCGCGGCATGGGCATCGCCAATGCCTCCGCGGCGCTCGACGAGGGCGCCCGCGTGCTCGACGGCTCGCTCGGTGGCCTCGGCGGCTGCCCGTTCGCGCCGGGTGCCACCGGCAATGTCGTGTTCGAGGATCTCGTCTTCCTCTGCGAGAGCAAGGGATTTCCGACCGGCATCGATCTCGACCGCCTCATCGAGGTGCGCGCGATCCTGAAATCCGAGATGCCGAACGAGCAGCTCTATGGCGGCCTCGCCCGGGCCGGCCTGCCGCGCGGCGCCAAGGCGAAGGCGGCGTAGCGAATTTATCTGCGTAGCCCGGATTGCGCTGCGCTCCATCCGGGCTACGCAGCAGCGCAAGCTCAATCATGCCTGTCCCCGTGCCCCCGCTTGCGCGGCTTCTTGTTCGCGGCCGTCGGGATCATCACGACGCGGCCGTAACGCACCCCGCGCTCGGCGATGATGTGGTCGGCGAAATGGCGGACCTCGCAGCTGGCGCCCTTCAGCGCGGTCACCTCCATGCAGCTGTCGTCGTCGAGATGGACGTGCAGCGTCGCCAGCGACAGGTCGTGACGGCCGTGGAAATTCGGCACCAGCCGCTTCGACAGGTCGCGCGCGGCGTGATCGTAGACATAGACCAGCGCCGCGACGCATTGCCCTGACGGCGCGTCTTCCGCGCTTTGCTGCAGACCGGCGCGCGCGAGGCCGCGGATGATCTCGGAGCGGTTCTGATAGCCGCGCGCCTCGGCAGCGGCGTCGATCTCCGCGAGCAGATCGTCCTCGATGGTGATGGTGATGCGTTCCTCAATCTCTTCAACGCGCAAACCAACCAGATCGAATATGACTATCTGTCGCGGCTGCCGGGCGAACCGATCGACGGCGTCGCCGATCGTCATGAGCTTCCCGCCGAGCCGCTTGCCGTGCGTCTGACGCTGGCGGCGACGTTCTGATCAGTCGCGCGCGCGGCGGCTCGAGCTGAAATCCTCGACATCGGGCTGCGCAGGGGGTGTCTCGCGATAAGGCGGTACGATCAGCATCACGACCCGCCGTGTCCGGCCGCGCCTGCCCAGCAGCGTCGCCTGGGCATCAAACTCGGAGCGAAAGACGTCGGTCGCGCGCAACGTCGTCCGCTCCATCCAGCTCAGGCAATCCGTCTGGTCGGCGAAGCACAATGCGGCCCAGCCGCGATCGAGCGTGGTCTTGCGCGGCAAGCCCCAAGTGTACTGATAGGCGAACGGTCGGGCATAGTGCGGATGGTCCGGACTGTAGAAGGCGGCAGCGAAAGCGAGCGCGTCGTCGCCGCTGACGGCGGCGAGCGGTGTCCCGGCCGCATCGCGCCATCGCGCGGTGAGCTCCGCCGCGGCGGCGTGATAGAAGTCGCGGCCTTCTTCATAGCCGTAAGCATTGCGATAGAGGGCATGGATCGGAGCGCCGACGGTGACGGCGAGAATGGCGATCCCGGCCACCATGACGGCCAGGTTGACCGCGTAGAAGCGCTCGATCGGGTAGCTTGTTGCGCACACGATCAGAACCACGAACAGGAAGAGACCCTGCACCGCCCAGAGCGACGGCAGGTCGGTGCCGATCGCGAGCGAGACGATCACCGGAAACAGGATGGTCCCGATTGCGACCAGCAGCAGCAGACGGAGTCCGGGGTTCATCGCGCGGAAATCGGCCGGCAGCCGCGCCAGCCGCGAGCCGGCAATGAACACCCAGGTCACCGCCGGGATCGCGAGCGCCGCGATCAGGCCCGTGATGAAGTAGGTGACTTCCCATAGCGCGGCGACATGATCGGCGCCGGCATGCGCGAGCGCATAATCGAACGGCGTTGCCCCTGTGGTGGCGAGCCAGTGCAGATGCGGGCCAAGCACGAGCATGCCGGCCAACGCCGAGATCCAGGGCGAGGCCGACAGCAGATAGCGGCGGCGATCCGGATGCAGCACGGCTGCGAAGACGAAGCTCGCGACCAGGAAGATCGAATAATATTTGCCGAGCATCGCCAGTGCGCACGCCGCACCCGCCGCGATCGCCCAGCCGAGCTGCCTGAGCGCCTCGAACGCACGCAGGAAGCAGTAAGTTGCCAGCGGCCAGGCTGCCAGCAGCACCGTGTTCGCATTGAAGCGCTGGGCGTGGAATTGATAGACCGGCAGCAGCATCAACAGCAGCAGCACGATCGCCCGCTTCTCGCCGCGGACAAAGCGGCGGGCAATCAGGTCAACCGCCCACAGCGCCACCGCTGCGTTGACCATCGCCATCAGTTGCAGCGACCAGTCGGTCAGGGGGAAGATCGCCGTCCATCCCCGCGTGATCCAGCCCATCAACGGCGGATGCTTGGGATATCCCCATGCGAGGTGCCTGCCGAGCGTCCAGGTCTCGAGCACATCGGGGTGCAGGCCGGCGCCGAGATAGGCGATGACCAGATACGCAGTCCAGATCGCGACAAAGAGGACGAGCAGAATCGGGATCGACCACCCGGTCTCGATTCCCTCCAGCCATTTGATCAATGGACGGCGCCAGCGCGCCGGGTCCTGCTCCGACGCGGCAGCCATCGCCGAGAAACTGATGAACGAAAGCACCGTAAAACTACCGAATGAAAGCAGGCTTGAAGCGCGCCCACCCTAGTGATGCGAGAGCGAGAACTCAACGACGAAGCCGGATGACGAGACGAATTCCAGATCGGGCTCGACGCTGCCAGCGCTCGACATGTCGAGCCTGACGCCTGCGGCCGTCACACCGGTGCGGTTTCCGGCGCGGTCACTTCCGCAGCCGGAAGCGCCGCCTCTTCGTCAATCGCTTCAGGAGCAAGCGGCGGCGACTTGTACTCTGGAAACACACTGAATTCGCCCGCTACCTCCTGGAGCGGCTTCTGCTTGTCGGCCCAGTGCAGGGCCGTGTAGTCGAAACCGTGCACGATGGTGGGTTTGACGATCTCGAAATAGGGCGAGATGTCGAAATCGCGCGGCATGTAGAGCGAGGAATCGCGGATGTGCAGGATCTCGCGGCGCGCCTTGCGGCTGGCAGCACGCGTGATCTTGGGCAGGATCGGATAGCGCACGGCGTCGAATGCCTGCGCGATCAGCGCCGAACAGATGATCTTGGTCGGATCGCCGGAGCCAAATGCGATCATCCGGCGCCGCCAGCGCTGCGGGATCGGCAGCGGAAACAGATAGCGCGCGAGATCGACGATGTTCTTGGTGTCGTAGCCGAAGCCGATGCGGTTGATGGCGTAGCGGCACACCGTGGTGCGGTCCTCGAAGGACAGCCCGACCGGCCGGCAGAGGCGGGTGTGATAGGACAGGTATTTCGAAAGCGGCGCGGAGGTCACGCCGTCGCCGATATTGGCCTCGATCAGCACATGCTGTTCGCCGTCAGGCTCGAACGCGCCGTCGATCGGTCCAACGAAAAGCGCGGCATGCGACCAGGTCGATTGCGTGAGGTATTTGATGATACCGGAGATCCGGTTGTTGCCCTCGACCAGCAGCACATCGCCGGGCTGCATGATGCTCCGCAGATGGTCCGGGTCACTCGGCGTGAACGGCTCGTAACCGGGGACCTCCTTCTGCAGGTACCCCGCGATCCATTTACCGACGGTATCGAGCATTACGCCCATGGATTCCCCCCAGCGGTTCTACGACCGCTTCCGTTCACTTAATCATGGTCGCAAGCCGTTGCAATTTAGTTCATGCCATCGGCGGATCAATCATGATTGATTTACCATGATGGTTGCTGCGGTCGGTGAGATGCGGCACAGTTCGCGAAGCGTTCCCATTCTCCGCAAGTCCCCGGAAACCATGCCAGAAGCTATGTCATGACAGTGACCCGCCGCGATTTCCTGTCGGCGTCCGCAGCTCTGGCGCTGGCGCCCGTGCTGGGCGGCCGGGTTGTCGCTGCGCCGCTGCCGCGCGAGGCCGACATCGTGGTGATCGGCGCGGGGGCCGCGGGCATTGCCGCGGCGCGACGGATTGTTGCCGCGAACCGCAAGGTGATTGTGGTGGAGGCGTCCGGCCAGGTCGGCGGGCGCTGCCAGACCGATGCATCGACCTTCGACGTGCCGTTCGACCGCGGTGCGCGCTGGATGCACAATCCCGAAACCAATCCGATGATCCGGCTGGCGCGCTCCGCGGGCTTCGACATCGTCACCGCGCCCGCAGGCCAGAAGATTCGCATCGGCCGGCGCTACGCCCGCCCCGGCGAGACCGAGGAGTTTCTGGCGGCGCTGGTGCGCGCCAATCGCGCCATCGACGACGCCTCGCGCAAGGCCGATATCGCCTGCGCCGCGGCAATGCCGAAGGATCTCGGCGATTGGGCTGGCACTGCGGAATTCCTGCTCGGCGCCAATTTCAGCGGCAAGGATCTGAAGGACCTTTCGGCCGTCGACAAGGTGCGCGCGCAGGATCGCAACACCGCGATCGCCTGCCGGCAGGGGCTCGGCGCGCTGATCGCGAAGCTCGGCGAGCAGCTTCCGCTGGCGCTCTCGACACCTGCGCAGCGCATCCTGTGGAGCAATCGCGACGTGATGGTCGAGACGCCTGTCGGCAAAATCACCGCGCGCGCGGCCATCGTTACGGTGTCGAGCAACGTGCTCGCGAGCGGCAATATCAAGTTCGCGCCCGATATCCCGAAGCGCGCGCTCGATGCCGCCGCCAAGCTCGGCCTCGGCAGCTACGATCGCATCGCGTTGCAGATCCCCGGCAATCTGCTCGGGCTGTCGCGCGACGACGTCATCATCGAGCAAAGCAATTCGACCAGGACGGCGCTGCTCTACGGCAATATCGCGGGCTCCTCGCTGTGCACGATCGACGTCGCAGGCTCGTTCGGCCGCGACCTGTCCGCGCAGGGCGAGAAGGCGATGACTGCTTTCGCGGTGGAATGGCTGACCAAGCTCTACGGCAGCGAGGTCGGCGCTGCCGTGAAGAAGACCAGCGCGACGCGCTGGAATGCACAGCCCTTCATCCTCGGCGCGATGTCGTCGGCAGCCCCCGGCGCGCAATTCTCCCGCAGGATCCTGTCCGAGCCGATCGGCGCGATGTATCTCGCGGGCGAGGCCACGCACGAGACGCTGTGGGGCACGGTCGACGGCGCCTGGGAAAGCGGCGAGCGCGCAGCCGATGCCGCGCTGCGCAGGATCGGCGGGGTGAAGGATGCGACGCCGGAGCCCGCAGCGCCAGCCGCAAAACACAAGCGCCGCGCGCCTCGCTCCGCCGGGCCGATGAATTGATGGCTGTGTGAGATCAGGCATCGCGATCTGACAGGCTGGCAGAACGAGGCCGCCGAGCAACAGGTGTCGTCCCGGCGAAAGCCGGGACCCCTAACCACCGAACCATGTTATCGAAGTGAGCTGGAGCCCCAGCGTGGCGTCGCAATGACCATTGGTGTTTATGGGTCCCGGGTCGCGCGGAGCCTGTCATCGGGCGGCGCTTCGCGCCGACCCGTTGGCTTGCCCGGGACGACGCGGAATTTGTTTCACGACCCGAGAGTCATACATCCGCATTCTCGCGACATGATTTGGCCTCCGGTAAACCGAAATATTCTTGCTGCGGGGGCTTGCGCCGTCGGGCAACTCAGTAATTGGGGGGCGGTGACTCTCTCTCTCTCTCTCCCTTCATTCCGGGTGTGCGAAGCACGAGCCCGGAATCCATATCGAATGTGCGCCCCGATGGATGGATTCCTCGCTTCGCGAGCCCTGGAATGACGAGCGCAGAGAGTTTCGCCGGCTCACACCGGCAGCTTCAGCTCCATCAGATCCTTGGCCACCACGATCCGGCCCTTGAAATTCGTCTTCACGTCCCTGGTCCAGTCGTCGTCGGTGACATCAGGGTCGTCGCCGGGGACGAAGTGGCTCAGCACCAGTGTCTTTACGCCGGCGGCGGCTGCGATGCGGCCGACGTCTTCGGTCGAGGTGTGGCTGTCGAGCAGATGCTTCTTCAGCGTCGCGCCGTTCTTGGTCTTTGCCACCAGCCGATCGACCGCGGGAATGTAGAGGCATTCATGCACCAGCACGTCGGCACCCTCAGCGAACTCGGCAAGCTTCGGATTGTAGGCGGTGTCGCTGGAGAACACGATCGTGCCGTCCGGCGTCTCGAACTTGTAGGCGAAGTTGTCGACGATGGGCGGATGCGGCGTGCGGAACGCCGTGACGGTGACGTCAGGCGTCTTCAGCACCACGCCGTCGTTGGTGATGTCTTTGGCGATCAGCAGCTTGCGTGGATCGGGCCGGCCTTCGTCCGCGATCCGCGTCTCGACGTCGATCTTGTTCAGCTCCCAATATTCCTTGGTCATCGCCTCGATGCCC
This sequence comes from Bradyrhizobium quebecense, assembly GCF_013373795.3. Classification (NCBI taxonomy): domain Bacteria; kingdom Pseudomonadati; phylum Pseudomonadota; class Alphaproteobacteria; order Hyphomicrobiales; family Nitrobacteraceae; genus Bradyrhizobium; species Bradyrhizobium quebecense. The sequence continues at coordinate 6,900,675 of NZ_CP088022.1, read as the reverse complement.
TTGGGACCGAACGAATGGATCGGCGTCGAGAGGCCGGCCGCCCAGGCGTTGTAGAACAAATTGCCGTATTCCAGATTGTGATCGGAATGGTGGTGGCTGATGAAGATGTACTTCACGGAGGGGATCGGCACGCCGGCGTTGACCAGCTGCCGGCTGACTCCCATGCCGCAATCGATCACGAACGGCGTGTCGTTGACGACGACGAGATTGGCCGGATTGGAAGCGCCGATGCCGACCCGCGGTCCGCCCTTGGTGCCGAGGAACACGATTCGCGTGCGCGCTCTTGTGCCCTGCGCGCGCACCGCCGGTGCCGCGAGCATAGCAGCGCTGCCGAGCGCCAGTTTCAATGCATTGCGGCGGTCGATCATCGGTTCTCTCCCTGATTATTTTCTGGACCCTACCCGCCGCGCAAAATGCCATCAAGCGCCGGCAGGCCGACGATGACGGCCGCCGCGATCAGCTCGTAGCAGATCGCGCGAAATACCTGCTCGCTGGCCTTGCCGAACAGCGAAGCGCCGAACCAGACGCCGATGCCGTAGATCGGGCCGACGATCAGCGAGAACTTGACCGATTCGATCGTGATCAATCCGGTGAACCAGTAGCTGACCAGCGAGAAGAAATCCGAGGCGCCGAAAAACAGCACGATGTTGGCGCGCGAGATCACCGACGAGATCGGGCGTCCCAGCCAGTAGGCGACGATCGGCGGGCCGCCGGTCTGCGCAAGGCCGCTGCAGAAGCCGGAGAGGCCGCCGACGCCGATCGAGAGCGCGGCGTGATCCTTGCCGTGATAGCGCCAGCCCGACAGCAGCAGCGCGAGCAGCGCCGCGACGAAGCAGGAGATGATCCAGCGCGTCGTCACCGGCTCGAGCACCGTCAGTAAATAGGTGCCGACGGGAACGCCGACCAGCGCGCCGGCGACCATGACCGCGGTCGCCTTGCGGTCGGCATGGGTCCAGGCGTTCGGCAGCAGCGGCGCCGCCGCCACGAAGTCGATGATCAGCAGCAGCGCCGCCACCAGCCTCGGCGCCGCCACGCTGCTTGCGAGCGGCATGAAGATCAGTGCTGAGCCGAAGCCCGAGAAGCCGCGCGCCGTGCCCGACACGAACGCAATCGCGCAGATCGCAAGTGCGATGCTGGTCGAGATGTCGGAGGGGAGGAGGGTGAGGGAGGTCATGGGAGGCGTCACTTACCTCGCCCCGCTTGCGGGGAGAGGTCGAAATTCAAGCACAGCTTGAATTTCGGGTGAGGGGGAGTCTCCGCAAGCAACTATCACCGTACACGTGGAGAAAGCCCGTCACCCCAACCCTCTCCCCGTAAGAACGGGGCGAGGGAGCAATCCATCGTCTGCGTCGACATCACGCCCGCAGCGTGCCGCCGGTCTTCTTCGTCACCTCGGCGACGACCTTGGCGGCGATCGTGTCGATCTCCTGGTCGGTCATCGTCTTCTCGCGCGGCTGGATCGTCACCGCGATTGCGATCGACTTTTTGTCGGGATCGATGCCCTTGCCTTCATAGACGTCGAACACGGTGACGTCGGTGATCAGCTTCTTGTCGACATTCTGCGCCGCGCGGACAATGTCGCCCGCCTTGACGCTGCGATCGACGATGAAGGCGAAGTCGCGTGACACCGGCTGGAACGCCGAGAGCTCCAGCACCGGCTTGGCGCGCGTCGCCCGCTGCTTGCCTTGCCGGACGCGATCAAGGATCACCTCGAACACGATCATCGGGCCGTCGGCGCCGAGCGCCTCGGCCGCACGCGGATGCAATTCGCCGAAGGTGCCGAGCACGTTCTGCGGGCCGATCTGGATGGTGCCGGAGCGCCCCGGATGCAGCCAGGCGGGACCGCCCGGGACAATCTGCAGCGCCTGCATCGGCGCGCCGGCGGCCGCCAGCAGGGCGAAGGCATCGGCCTTGGCATCCATCGCGTCCGCCGTGGCCGAGCCGGTCCAATGCCGCCCGATGCCCTTCGACGAGGCGTAGCCATGGCGTACGCCGGAGGCAGCCACGAGCTGGTCCTCGGGTCTGTCGCCGCGGAACACCTGGCCGACCTCGAACAGCGCGACATCGGGATAGCCGCGGTTGATGTTGGCCTGAGCCGCCGCGACGAGGCCGGGCAGCAGGCTCGGCCGCATGTCGGAGAGATCGGCCGCGATCGGGTTGGCAAGCACCAGCTCGCTCTGGCCGCCGCCGAACAGTTTTGCCGCGTCGTTGGTGATGAACGACCAGGTCACGGCCTCCACCATGCCGCGGACGCCGAGCGCGCGCTTGGCGCGGCGGGTGCGCAGCTGCATCGACGTCAGCACCGGCTTGCGCGGCTCCTCGCCACGCTCGAACGGCGTCATCGGCACCTTGTCGACGCCGACGATGCGCACGATCTCCTCGACGATGTCGGCCTTGCCCTGCACGTCGGTGCGCCAGGACGGGATCGCGATCTTCACGACAGGGCCGTTGCCGGCCAGCATGAAGCCGAGCCGGGTCAGGATCAGCTTCACTTCGACCAGCGGGACCTCGATGCCGGCGAGGCGCTTCACCTCGCTGAGCGGAAAATCGATGATGCGATCCTCGCCGAACTGCTTGCCGACCACGACGTTCTCGGACGGCGTGCCGCCGCACAGCTCCAGCACCAGCTTGGTCGCGAGCTCGAGCCCGGGAACCATGAAGGCCGGATCGACGCCGCGCTCGAAGCGGTAGCGTGCGTCCGAATTGATGCCGAGCTTGCGGCCGGTCTGCGCGATGTTGATCTCGTTCCACAGCGCCGATTCGATCAGCACATCGGTGGTGTTGTCGTCGCAGCCCGAGGCCTCGCCGCCCATGATGCCGGCGAGCGACTCGACGCCGTGCTCATCCGCGATCACGCAGACATTGCTGTCGAGCGTGTAGGTGCGGCCGTCGAGCGCGAGCAGGGTCTCGCCGTCTTTCGCGCGGCGTACGGTGAGGTTGCCCTTAACCTTCTTGGCGTCGAACACGTGCAGCGGACGCGCGCGGTCGTAGGTCATGAAGTTGGTGATGTCGACCAGCGCGTTGATCGGGCGCAGGCCGATCGAGGTCAGCCGCTGCTGCAGCCATTCCGGCGACGGACCGTTCTTCACGCCGCGCACCAGCCGCAGCGCGAAGCCCGGACACAGCGCGGCGTCTTCCACCTTCACCTGAACCGGGCAGGGGAATTCGCCCTTGATCGGCCTGATGCCCGGGTCCCTGAACTTGCCCATGTCGGCGGCGGACAGATCGCGCGCGATGCCGTGCACGCCGGTGCAGTCCTGCCGGTTCGGCGTCAAATTGATCTCGATGACGGGATCGCCGAGCCCGGCCCAGTCGGCATAGCCCTTGCCGAGCGGCGCGTCCGCCGGCAATTCCATGATGCCGTCGTGGTCTTCGGAGATCTGCAATTCGGCCGCCGAGCACAACATGCCGCGGCTCTCGACGCCGCGGATGGTGCCGACGCCGAGCGTGATGTCCTTGCCCGGGATGTAGGTGCCGGGCGGCGAGAACACGCTGACCAGCCCGGCGCGCGCATTCGGCGCACCGCACACCACCTGCACCGGCGCGCCGCCGTCGCCGGTGTCGACCATGCAGACGCGCAGCCGGTCGGCATTCGGGTGCTGCTCGGCCGAGATCACGCGCGCGATGGTGAACGGCGCGAGCGCCTTCGCCTTGTCCTCGATGTTCTCGACCTCGAGCCCGATCATGGTGAGCTTGTCGGCGAGCTTGTCGAGCGGCTCGTCGGTCTCGAGATGTTCCTTCAGCCAGGAGAGGGTGAACTTCATGACGATGACTTCTCCGGTCCCCTCTCCCGCTTGCGGGGGAGGGTCAGGGTGGGGGCTCTCTCCGCAATGGCAGCGGCGATTGTTTCAAGGACGCCTGCTCGGTTTGTCATGACGTCGAGATTGCTGAAGCGAAGCACTTTGACGCCTCTCGCTTCGATGACGGCCGAGCGCGCGGCATCGGCGCGTTCGCCCTGGTCTGAAGAATGCTGGCCGCCGTCGAGTTCGATCACCAGCTTTGCGGCATGGCAGACGAAATCTGCGATGTAGTTGTCGATCGGCACCTGTCGGCGGAAGGTTGCGCCGTTCAGACGCTTGCCGCGCAGTTCCGACCAGAGCATTCGCTCCACATCGGTCGAGTTCTTGCGAAGTGCGCGGGCGTTGGACCGGAGTGTACCGGACACCTTCCAATCCGGATGCTCGGGATCGACCATCGGCAGCCCCATTGTGGAGAGACCCCCACCCCAGCCCTCCCCCGCAAGCGGGAGAGGGAGTCCGACCATCCGCGGCGATGGAGTCTTCGTATCCACTTGAACAAGTCCTATCCATTCCCTCCCCCGCTTGCGGGGGAGGGTTAGGGTTGGGGCTTTCTCCACGGTGGGAACGAAGTCCAAGCTCACGTACTCAATCCTCCCGCGATCGTCGGGATGTCGAGCGGCTTGAAGCCGTAGTGGTTGAGCCAGCGGATGTCGTTCTCGAACAGCTGCCTGAGATCGGCGATGCCGTATTTCAGCATCGCGATGCGATCGATGCCCATGCCCCAGGCGAAACCCTGGTAGACGTCGGGATCGATGCCGCAGGCGCGCAGCACGTTCGGATGCACCATGCCGCAGCCGAGGATCTCCATCCAGTCCTCGCCCTCGCCGAAGCGGATCTCGCCCTTGTCGCGGCGGCACTGGATGTCGACCTCGAGCGACGGCTCGGTGAACGGGAAGAACGACGGCCGGAACCGCATGTTGATGTGGTCGACCTCGAAGAACGCCTTGCAGAACTCGTGCAGGATCCATTTGAGGTGGCCAAGATGCGAGCCCTTGTCGATCACGAGGCCCTCGACCTGGTGGAATTGCGGCGTGTGGGTCGCGTCCGAGTCGATGCGATAGGTGCGGCCCGGGCAGATCACGCGGATCGGCGGCTTCTGGGTCAGCATGGTGCGCACCTGCACCGGCGAGGTGTGGGTCCGCAGCAGCATGCGCGAGCCGTCCTCCTTCGGATTGAAGAAGAAGGTGTCGTGCATCTCGCGGGCCGGATGGCCGATCGGGAAGTTCAGCTTGGTGAAGTTGTAGTCGTCGGTCTCGATGTCGGGACCTTCGGCGACCGCAAAGCCCATGTCGGCGAAGATCGTGGTGAGCTCGTCCCACACCTGGCTCAGCGGATGGATGCGGCCGGTCTCCGCCGGCGTCTCGCGCAGCGGCAGCGTGACGTCGATGGTCTCGGCGGCAAGGCGTGCATCGAGCGCGGCCGCTTTCAGCACATCGCGCCTGGCCGCGAGCGCCTGCGTCACCGCGTCCTTGGCGAGGTTGATCCTGGCGCCCTCGGTCTTGCGCTCCTCTGGCGACATCTTGCCGAGGGTGGCAAGCAGGGCCGAGATCGAGCCCTTCTTGCCGAGCGCCGAGACGCGCACCGCCTCGAGGGCGGTCTCGTCAGCGGCCGAGGCGATCTGGTCGAGGATGGATGTTTCGAGCGTTGCGAGGTCGGACACGGTCAATTCCTGCGCTGAGCATGATCCGGCGGGAAGAGCCATCTTCCGAACCATGCGCCAAAATTCGGCTGGGTTGTCGCCGCCCGAAGGCCGTAACGTCAAGCAAAAAGCCGGTCATTTCGGGCTTGTGGCCGGCGGCATTGAACCCCGCGCGGAGGTCGGGCTACCCAAGGGGAGTTCAAGGAGACCCACGCGATGTTGCTGCGATCTTGCCTGGCCGTGCCAGCGGTCCTGTTCATGCTCGGCACGGCGTATGCCGCGACCGAGGAATGTCCCGCCAAATCGACCCAGATGGACGACATCATCGCGGTGCTGGAGAAGGCGCCGAGCTGCAACCGCGCGATGAAGATCTTCGAGGCGTGCGAATACGGCGCCAGCGGAGACGTCCAGTTCGGTGCCGTGGTCGAGAAGAAATGCGAGGCGGACTTCCGGTCCGGCCTCAAGGGCGCGCCGAAGCGGGCGTATCAGCACGAGATGCAGGTCTGCGACCGCAAGTACCGGAATGAATCCGGCACCATGTACATCTCGTTTACGGCGTTCTGCCGGGCGCAGGTCGCCCAGCGCTATTCGCAGAAGGCGCTGAAAGCGGGCCCGAAAGCCCGCTAGGATCAGGCAGCCAGCGCGGCCTTGGCCTTCTCGGCGATCGCCTGGAACGCAACCGGCTCGTGGATCGCGAGATCCGACAGCACCTTGCGGTCGACCACGACGCCCGACTTGGAGAGGCCGTTGATGAACACGCTGTAGGTCATGCCGAACGGACGGACCGCGGCGTTGATGCGCTGGATCCAGAGCGCGCGGAAGGTGCGCTTCTTGCGCTTGCGGTCGCGGAAGGCGTACTGGCCGGCCTTTTCGACGGCCTGCTTGGCAGTGCGGATGGTGTTCTTGCGGCGGCCGTAATAGCCCTTGGCGGCCTTGAAGACTTTCTTGTGCTTGGCGTGAGAGGTCACACCGCGTTTGACGCGAGACATGACTGATATCCTTGAGATCTAGAAGAAGTGACGGGGCGCCGCGCTTCAGGCGGCCGGGTTCAAGCGGAGGAGCGCGATCAGGCGTTCGGCAAGAAGTACTTCTTGACGTTGTCGCCGTCGGTCTTGAACAGCACGCGGGTGCCGCGGAGCTGACGGATCTGCTTCTTCGTCCGCTTGATCATGCCGTGGCGCTTGCCGCGCTGGGCGTGCATGACTTTGCCAGTGGCAGTCACCTTGAAGCGCTTTTTAGCGCCCGACTTGGTCTTCAACTTGGGCATTTAGCTCTCCTGTCGCCCAACACGAATATCGCCCAAAGAGGCGTTCGGCCGGCTAAAATGCTCGTTAGAGCGTTGAAAGTGCTATGGTTTTTTCCGAATTGAAAGAACCTGCACTGAACGTCGCCACGGCAGCCCTTGATCAGCCGGGCGGCGAAGGCCCGGCTTATGACAGAGGATCGGCGGTTTTGCAACGTTTCAGGTAGCTAAACTACGGAACCGTAGCCCGGATGAAGCCCCCCAGACACGAAACGGCCCGCCAGAGGGTCTGACGGGCTGCTCCATTTTCAGCAAAGCGACAAACTCGAATTAGCGCGGCGCCAGCACCATCACGACCTGGCGGCCTTCGAACCTCGCGTCCTGCTCGACCTTGGCGAACTCGGCAACGTCGGCCTTCACCTTGTCCAAGAGCTTGGTGCCGATCTCCTGGTGCGCCATCTCACGACCGCGGTAGCGCAAGGTGATCTTGACCTTGTCGCCTTCCTCGAAGAAGCGCTGCATCGCGCGCATCTTCACGTCATAGTCGTGATCGTCGATCATCGGGCGGAGCTTGATCTCCTTGATCTCGACGACCTTCTGCTTCTTGCGAGCTTCGGCGGCCTTCTTCTGCGCGGAATATTTGTACTTGCCGTAGTCCATGATCTTGCAGACCGGGGGACTGACGTTCGGCGAAATCTCGACGAGATCCATGCCGGCTTCCATGGCCATCTTGATGGCCACCATGGTTTCGACGGTGCCCTGGTTGACACCATCTGAATCAATCAGCTGGATCTGCGCGTTGCGAATCTCATCATTGGTGCGCGGCCCGTCTTTTGCGACTGTGGGCGGGGCTCTATTGGGACGGCGAATGGGTAACTCTCCAAAGTTGTGAAAGGGAAGGCGGATATTTTGAAGCAAGACGCTGCGACGGGCAAGCGAACTTGCTCTTTTACGCGGCAAAACCGTCAATTGCGAGGCATTTTGGCCACGCCCGGCACATATAGCGGGCGCGCCTGCTCTGCAAGGCGGGCCTGCTGCCGTTGACCGCTGCCGCGCGACGATTGAAAAGCGGACATCTGACACGCGAGTGACCAAACCATGAGCCAAACCGCCACATCCGAGCAGGAACCCGCGTTCATCGAGGTCGGCGAGGGCAGTTCGGCACGCCGGATCGCGGCGCGCGCCCGGGCTGGCAGCAATCCCGGCCTGGTCTGGCTCGGCGGCTTCAAGTCCGACATGACTGGCACCAAGGCGATCGCGCTCGATGCATGGGCCGCCGAGCATGGCCGCAGCTGCGTCAGGTTCGACTATTCCGGCCATGGCGAATCCGGTGGCGAGTTCGCCGACGGCACGATCGGCCGCTGGCTCGAGGAGAGCGTCGCGGTGTTCTCGCAGTTCTGCCGCGGGCCGCAGGTCGTGATCGGGTCCTCGATGGGCGGCTGGATGGCGCTGCTGCTGGCGCGCGAGATCATGCGTCGCGGGAACGCGAAGGCGCAACTCGCCGGTCTGGTGCTGATCGCACCGGCGCCCGACTTCACCGAGGAATTGATGTGGAAGGGCTTCTCGCCGGAGATCCGCGCCGAGATCGAGGCCAAGGGCGTCTGGCTCAGGCCATCCGAATATGGCGACGGCTCGCCCTATCCGATCACCCGCAATCTGATCGAGGAGGGCCGCAACCACCTCTTGCTCGGCAGCAAGATCGACGTCGGCTGTCCGGTACGCATTCTGCAGGGCGCGCAGGATCCCGACGTGCCGTGGAAGCATGCGTTCGCGCTGGTGCACCGGCTGCCGGCCGAGGACGTGGTGCTGACCATGATCCAGGACGGCGATCACCGCCTGTCGCGTTCGCAGGACATCGCGCGGATCATCGCCGCGGTGGCGGAGATCGGCTAAGCTCCCTGCACAGGGAGAAGCCGATGGATACGACAACGATGCTGCGCGCGTTCTGCGACGCGGTCGAACAGCGCGACGGCAAGGCCTTCGCAAGCCTCTTCACCGAGGACGGCGTCTACCACGACGTGTTCTACGGCGCGTTCGAAGGGCGCGCCAGAATCGCCGAGATGATCGACGACTGGTTCTACCGGACCGCGACCGATTTCCGCTGGGTGATGCACGATCCCGTCTCCGACGGCGCGACGCTCTACGCGCGCTACACGTTCAGCTACCGCTCGACGTTGCCGGAAGCCAAGGGAGCGCGTGCGATGTTCGAGGGCGTCGCGATCATGCGGCTGCGCGACGGCAAGATCACGGAGTACCACGAGGTCGCCAACACCGCGCCGGCCTTCGTCGATCTGAACTTCGCGCCGGAGCGGATCGCCAGGATCGTCGGCAAGCAGGGCGCCGCGCTGAGGGCCCGGCCGGAGATGAAGCGGCATTTGGCAGAGTAGTTCGCCGTCATTGCGAGGAGCGAAGCGACGAAGCAATCCATGCCTCAGCAAGCGGAGCCATGGATTGCTTCGCTTCGCTCGCAATGACGAAGGTAGAGAGCCTACGGCGGCGGCGGATTGCTCATCGGCTTGCGCTGGGCGAGCGCCGCCACGGTGGACGTGCCGATCGCGCCCTTCTCGTCATAGAGCCAGCATTCGCCGATCGCTACGCCGTCGGTGGCGTGATGGTTGACGACCTCGAAGCCGATCCAGTTGCTCACCGGCAAACGGTGCAGATAGATCGTGACGTCGCTGTTGATGTAGCCGAGGCCCTGGTCGCCGGCATTGGCGAAGGGGCTGGCGAAATCCGCGCCGGTTGCGACATGGACGAACGGCGTCATCTTCACGCCCGCGACGAGCTCGCGGACTTCGCTCATCCAGAGCCTGCGCTCGCCGAGCGAGCCCATGTGGCCGATGATCGGCCGCGTCTCCCACTTGCCATTCATGCCGAGCCTCGGATCGGTCGGCTTCGGGATCTCCGCGGGCGCCGGCACCTGCCAGTTGGGCGGCGACCACACATTGCCGGGTGCATTTTCCGTCCTGCGCAACAATTGGCAGGAGGCGCGCGCCATGCTGGTGCCGCCGGAGACGAACTCGGCCTCGATCACCTTGATGCGGAGCCCATCGCGCACGAGCTTCGTCGTCACCTCGACCGGCGTCGTGATGTTGGGCAGCCGGAACATGTCGACCGTGAGCCGTGCCGGGACGAAATCGTCGGAGCCGTGGCGCTCCTCGATGACGAAGCCGAGCAGGCCGATCACGACGCGGCCGTGCATCGATTCCGGGCTCCACGGTCCGTTCGCAACTGACGTCGGCATGAAGCCGTCGCCATGTCTGGTGAAGAAGGGCGGGTTTGTCATGGTTGTCGACCATGACGGGAACGGCGCGATGAAATCAAGAGGCGGCTGCCGCGCGCCACTCCTGCTGCACGCTGATATCAGGCTCGCCACCGGCCCGTGACGCCAGCGCCGCGAACGCATCGCGGGCGATCAGTTGCGACAGCGCCCACACCGCTGCGCCGCGCACCAGCGGGCTTGCATCGTCGAGCAAACGCTGCGCCTCACCGGCGAGGCTTGCATCGCCGGAATTGCCGATCGCGATCAGCACATTGCGGATGAAGCGGTCGCGGCCGATGCGCTTGACCGGCGATTTCGTGAAAAGCGCGCGAAACGCGGCATCGTCGAGGCGTGCGAGATCGGCGAGCGCGGGCGCGCGCAACGCGTCGCGCGCCGCAAGCTTCTGCTCGCGTCCCGCCATAGCGAACTTGTTCCACGGACACACCGCGAGGCAGTCGTCGCAGCCATAGATGCGGTTGCCGATGGCCTTGCGGAATTCGTGCGGGATCGGACCCTTGTTCTCGATCGTCAGATACGAGATGCAGCGCCGCGCATCGAGCTTGTAGGGGGCGGGAAACGCCGCGGTCGGGCAGATGTCCTGGCAGGCGCGGCAGCTGCCGCAATGATCGGCTTCGTCCTCATCGCGCGGCAGCTCGGTGGCGGAATAGATCGCGCCGAGAAACAGCCACGAGCCGAAGTCGCGCGACACCAGATTGGTGTGCTTGCCCTGCCAGCCGATGCCCGCGGCTTGCGCCAGCGGCTTCTCCATCACAGCGGCGGTGTCGACGAACACCTTCACCTCGTCGCCCGTCATCGCGGCGAGCCAGCGCGCCAGAATCTTCAGCCGCTTTTTGATCACGTCGTGATAGTCGTCGCCCTGCGCATAGACCGAGATCGCGCCATGCGATCGGCGCGCGAGAATGTTGAGCGGATCGTCGTCGGGCCCGTAATTGACGCCGAGCATGATGATCGAGCGCACGGCACCCCACAGCACGCGTGGGTCCGTGCGCCGCTCCGGATTGGCCGCGAGCCAGTCCATCTCGCCATGGCCGCCGGAGCCGAGGAATTCAAAAAAATATTGTCCGGCCGCGCGCGTCGCATCCGGATCGGTAAAGCCGATGGCATCGAAGCCGAGCGCGCGCGCCTCGCGCCCAAGCGCTTCCTTGAGATCGGACGGAGAGAGCCTGACCGCCCGGTTCAGAAGTCGAGGTCCACATAGGTGCGCGACGCCGGCACCCCCGCCAGCCATTCGCTGAGCAGCGGGCGGAACGACGGGCGGGATTTCACCCGCGCGTACCACGACTTTGCCGCGTCGTCCTCGCTCCATGGCACGTCGCCCAGATAGTCGATCGCCGAGAGGTGCGCCGCGGCGGCGAGATCCGCGTAGGTCAGGCGGTCGCCGGCGAGATAGTTCCGCGTCTTCGCCAGCCAGCCGATATAGTTCAAATGATAGCGCACATTGACCTTGGCGGCGCGCATGATGTCGGGGGCCGGCGGGCCGCCGCCATTGTCCTCGCTCATGAAGCGCTTGTAGATCCGCTCGGTCACCAGCGGGTTGGAGGCTTCTTCGAAGAATTTCTCGTTGAACCACGCCATCAGCCGGCGCACCTCGACGCGCTCGGCCGAAGACGTCGGCAGCAGCCGACGCTCGCCGGCATCGAGACCATGCGTCTCGTCGACATATTCGGCGATCACGGGCGCCCCCGGAATCGGCGGAAAGCCCTCGGCGATCAGCACCGGCGTGTTGGCCGCCGGATTGAGCGCGAGGTACGCCTCGCGCCGCTCCCAGACCCGTTCTTCCACCAGGCGCAGATCGAGGCCATACTCGCCGAGCACGAGGCGAATGAAGCGCGAATGCGGACAGAACGGATGGTGATACAGCGTATACATGAAGCCCTTGGTAGTGTCGTGGCGCTTAAGAAACCATCAACCTGTGTGACCTGAACCTGTGATTTGGCCAGACCAGTTCCGCTCGTCTCTATGTCGCGTCGGCACGCAAACCGGTAGCCACCCCCGCAGATGGTGCGGGTCACAAAAACGCTATAGCCCAGCAAATCGGCCGGGTAACCCATTGTTTGACGATTCTTTGCGATTGCGGCCTATGTGCGAATAAGCGAGAAGAATTCGGTTTTCCACACAGGGCAGATCAGATCATGATGACGGATATGCTGCGGGCGGTGATTCTCGGCATCGTCGAGGGCGTCACGGAGTTCCTGCCGGTCTCTTCGACAGGCCACCTGCTGCTCGCGGAACGTTTCTTCAATCTCGGCGAAGGCAATTTCTGGAAAAGCTTCGCGATCCTGATTCAGCTCGGTGCGATCCTTGCGATCCTCGCACTCTACTTCACCAGATTGTGGCGCGTCGCGCTCGGCATGTTCTCCAATCCCGACGACCGCCGCTTCGTCATCGGCGTGCTGGTGGCGTTTCTGCCCGCCGTCGTGATCGGCCTGATCGCCGGCAAATACATCAAGGAATTCCTGTTCAATCCGTGGGTGGTCTGCTTCACGCTGATCGTCGGCGGCGCCGTCCTGCTCTGGGTCGATCAGCTCGATCTCAAAGTGTACGAGGACGACGCGACCCGGTTCCCGCTGCTGATGTATTTCTGGATCGGCGTCGCGCAGTGCCTGGCGATGATCCCCGGCGTGTCGCGCTCCGGCGCCAGCATCGTGGCTGCGATGCTGCTCGGCGCCGACAAGCGCTCGGCGGCGGAGTTCTCGTTCTTCCTCGCGATCCCGACCATGGTCGGCGCGTTCGCCTATGATTTCTACAAGAACCGCGCCGACTTCTCGTCCGACAATCTCAGCGTCATCGCGGTCGGCTTCGTGGTCTCCTTCATCGTTGCAATGGTCGTGGTGAAGACGTTCCTCAACTACGTCACCCGCCACGGCTTCACGTTCTTCGCCTGGTGGCGCGTGATCGTCGGCACGCTCGGCCTGATCGCGCTGGCGATGGGAAGGTAAGGCCTAGCTCGTCGTCCCGGCGAAGGCCGGGACCCATATGTGGACGGCCCCCGTGGCACAAGAGCTTTCTGGGATTGGTCGGATCGCTGTCATCCATATGTCCGGCCTGTTTGATGCGATCGTGTTGATCGCTGGGCCAAGATGGTTTCCGCGACGCGAGTGCCAAACAACCTGGCGACCTTGTGAAGGCCAATGGGTCCCGCGGCTTGTCTCGCGTTCTGGATCGATCGATCATTCCATCTGCTCTTGCAGCTCCGGTTCGTCCGGCGAGCGCTACGTCCGGCCGGCCGACCTGTTAGGTGACAGCGTTCATGCGTGCGGCATCATAGCTCTCGCCGGTCGCCATCAGCTTCCAGGCGATGCGGGCCACCTTGTTGGCGAGCGCCACGGCCGCAAGCTTCGGCGGCTTGCGCCTGAGCAACGCCACGAGCCAGCGCGAGGGGTGGCCGCGCCCGAGCCTTGCCTGCCGGATCACCGCGGTCGCCCCGGCCACGAGCAGGCGACGCAGGGTCTCGTCGCCAGCGCGGGTGATCTTGCCGAGCCTGGTTTTGCCGGCGGTGGAATGGTCCTTGGGCGTCAGGCCGAGCCAGGCCGCGAACAAGCGGCCGGAGCGGAAGGCGTGCGGGTCCGGCGTCTTCATCACAAGCGAGGTCGCGATGATCGGACCGACCGAGGGGATCTGGGCCAGACGACGGCTTGTGGCGTTGGCCTGGTGCCAGGCCAGCAGCCTGGCCTCGACCGCCTTCAGCTCACCCTGCAACTGCGCATAGTCACGGCCCTGCATGGCGAACAGCTCGCGCGCCATAGCGGGAACGCTCTCGTCCTGCGTGATCCGGGCCAACAGCGGCTCGATCTTGTCCAACCCCTTCGGCGCGATCAGGCCAAACTCCGCCGCGTAGCCGCGGATCGCATTGCTGAGCTGGGTACGGCGGCCGATCAGCCCATCGCGGACACCTGCAAGCATCAGCGCGGCCTGCTGTTCGGCGCTCTTCACCGGCACAAACCGCATCCGCGGTCGGCCCATCGCTTCGCACACCCCATCCGCATCTCGCCCGTCGTTCTTGTTCCGCAGCACATAAGGCTTCACCAACTGCGGCGCTATCAGCTTCACCTCATGGCCAAGCTTGCCAAGCTCGCGCCCCCAGTAATGAGCCGCCCCGCAGGCCTCCATCCCGATCACGGTCGGCGGAAGCTTGGCAAAAAACTCAAGCACCTGCTTGCGCGACAGCTTCTTGCGCAACACCGGCTGTTCCGCCGCGTCAACTCCATGCAGCACAAAAATATGCTTCGACGTATCCATCCCAATACGGATAATCTCTCTCACGGACGGTCTCCTTGTCTGAGATTTACAACAACCTCATTCTGGCACACTGATGCCGTAGGGGGCCGTCCACACCATCAACCCAAGTCTTTGTTGGTTACGCGAGATGGGGCCACAGCTCCGCACAAAGCGGACATTTGTGGCTATGGGTCCCGGCCTTCGCCGGGACGACGGGTGGAGAGTGCTTACGCGCTCTTCTTCTGGAACTGCCCCGTCGCGCGGAAGCGCCAGAGATATTGCGGGGCGATCGCTTCCATCGAATCGGGCGTGATGCCGAGGCCGGCGAAGGTCAGGCCGGCGGCCTTGGCGGCGTCGGACACCACATTGTCCGAGCGCAGCATCGCGACCTGATCCGGGGTCAGCGTGAACGGCCCCGGCGCGAATTGCAGGACATACGACTGCAGCTTGGCGAGGCCGAACGGCAGCGGCGCCAGCAGGCGGTCGCGCTGGGTGATCTGAAGGATGATCTGCATCACCTCGCGCATGGTCAGCACTTCCGGGCCGCCGAGCTCGTACGTCGCGCCCGGCTTCGCCTTGCCGTCGACGGCATCGGCCACGGCGTCCGCGACGTCGGCGACATAGGCCGGCTGCAGTCTGTTGACGCCACCGCCGACCAGCGGCAGCACCGGCGACATCCGCGCCAGCGCCGCAAAGCGGTTGGTGAACTGATCCTCGGGCCCGAACAGTAGCGACGGCCGCATGATGGTGGCCTGCGGCAGGGCGGCCTGCACCGCCTGCTCGCCTTCCGCCTTGGCGCGGTAATAACCCGACAGCGAATCCTTATCGGCGCCGATCGCCGAGACATGGACCATCCGCCCGCCCACGGCGGCTGCCGCCTTGGCGATGGTCTCGGCGCCCTTCACCTGCACGGCGTCAAAGCTCTGCCCGCCGCCCTCGGCCAGGATGCCGACCAGGTTGATGGCGATATGCGAATCACGCATCGCGGCCTCGACCGAGGCCGGGTAGCGCACATTGGCCTGGACGGCGTGAATCTGCCCGACGCGGCCGAGCGGCTGCAGATGGCCGGCCAGTTCAGGCCGCCGCACCGCAACGCGGATGCGGTAATCGCGCTTGCAGAGCGCCCGGACCACGTTCCGCCCCAGAAAACCGGATCCGCCGAAGACCGTGACGAGCGTTTCCAGGTTCGATGCCATGAGGTCCATTCCTGCCGGATTCGAGAGCGATTGGGCGTATTTAGAGCCTCTCGCGATACGCCATCAGCCCAATCCTGTACAGGCTATTTGAATTTCCAATCGCGAATTTGACAAGCGCGTAACCGATCCTTACTAAGCCGCTCCACATGCCCAGGTGGCGGAATTGGTAGACGCGCTGGCTTCAGGTGCCAGTGGCTTAACGGCCGTGAAGGTTCGAGTCCTTTCCTGGGCACCACACTCCTTCTAAGCAATTGTTTTGGAAGGAAATAAGCAAGATCAATGGCTTGACGCTACCCGCCTGGTACAAAAGGCTGGTACAATGCCCCTTGCAATGTCACGTCCCTGGAAACATCCGAATAGTGGTGTCTACTGGCTCCGGAAAGGTGTGCCGGAGGACCTGCGCGCGCTTGTCGGCAAGCGGGAGGAGAAGCGGAGTCTGCAGACGCGCGACCCCGTCGAGGCCAAGCGTCGGCATGCCGAAGCCCTCGCTGAAATCGAGGAACGCTGGGCCAATCTACGCGCGGGCCCAAAGGCGCTTACCGAGCGAGAGGCCCACCAGTTGGCTGCGGTCGTTCATGACCGGTGGTTGCAGCAGCACGCGGACAATCCGAGCCAACAGACCGCCTGGAACGTTGATCTCGCCGATCGCCTGTTCGCGCCTCCTCGGAGACTGAGGTCGTATAATATTTTGGATCCTGACTTTGACGACCCAAACGGCGTGCAAATCCTTCAAATGGAGAGATGGTGCCTGGAGGGGGCTGACGAATGCTTGGCGACCCGTGGGATGGTGGTGGACGACCAAAGTCGACGCCTCCTCGCCAAAGCCATCGCGGCAGCAGTGCAACGGGCAAGCCTGACGCTGGCGCGGCTAGCGATGGGAGAAGTACCCGCAAGTGGGTTCTTGCCGGTACAAAGCGCGGTGGTGCCATTCGCAGCGTCCCAACAGCCTCTTCCTCTGACCGATCTTGTAAAGGGTTGGGCAGCTGAACGTCGGCCCGCCGCCAAGACGCTCTATGAGTGGTCGCGTGTGGTGCGTCAGTTGGGAGATTACTTAGGCCACAGCGACGCCCGGCGACTAACCGGTGAAGATTTAATTGGTTGGAAGCAATCGATGGTCGAGGGCGGTCTGCGACCCAAAACGATCCAAGACGCCAAATTGGCGCCGATGAGGGCCATTTTGCAATGGGGCGTTCATAATAAGCACATTGCCTCAAATCCCGCCGAGGGCATTTCTCTCGATGCCAGAAGTAAGCAGGGCGAGAAAAAACGCAGTTTTTCGGATGAGGAGGCAAAGATAATCCTTCGTGCGGCACTGGCAGAAAAGGACCCGGTTCGACGGTGGGTGCCTTGGATTGGGGCCTATTCCGGGGCGAGAGTTTCTGAAATTTGCCAGCTGCGCTCGGAAGACATCATCAAGATCGAAGAGATCTGGTGCATGAAATTTGACCCGGAAGCGGGTTCACTGAAAACCAGTGGATCCGAAAGGATCATTCCTCTTCATCCAGCTCTCATCGAGGCAGGATTTTTGAAGTTCGTGGCGAAGATAAAGGCGGGGCCAATATTTGCGGCTCTTGCGCCCGATAAATTCGGTAAGCGCGGTGGAAACGGCACGAAGGTGATCGGGCGATTCGTTCGTCAGCTGGGTTTAACCGACACCCGACTTTCCCCCAGCCATTCCTGGCGGCACCGAATCAAAACGTCGGGGCGGAAGCATGGGCTGGCTCAGGATATTTTGGATGCCATCACCGGCCACGGGTCCAGGTCGGTTGCGGACTCGTATGGGGAGTTTCCGGTTGAGGCCCTCTATAGGGAAATCTCTAAGATCCCGAAACTTGAACTGTAGGACGTTTTCGAATCCCTCCGGCTCCGCCCTTCCTAAGCGACTGATTTTACTAGAACAACGTCCGAAATAATCACGAAATCTGTCACAGGCCCCTGTCACACGCAGGGTTCAAAATGTACGTTGCTAAAAGGAACGGCGTTTACCAGTTCCGCAGACCCATTCCCAATTCTCTTAAGCCATTGTTCGGCCGCGACGACCTGCGGATGAGGGCGGTAATACACATTTGATGATCTCGCGAACGGCAAAGAGCCGCCGGAGCAACTCTGATGTCCAACAACCTTGCGCGACCCGCGTCCAGACGAATGGCAACGAGGGGATTTATTTCCTTTCATCGAGGAGGCTTGGAGCAACTCGGTCGGGATCGTCGGCAACAACAATGTGGTGGCGGCGCGGTTAACGGCGATCGATGGCTCATGACAAAGCGGGTCGGAGTCGCGCTGCGGGTCAACGTGAAAACGGCGTTGTCCGGTGCGATCAGGGGCCGGGGCAATACATGCTTTGGGAGATTGCCCGATAGCAGGGCGGACAAGCCCGTAGCTTCACGTGAGTCCTTCCGGGGCAAGCCCTCGGCCACAATAAATAATTGCCCCGTGAACAACAGAATATCGGCATGGTGTAGGCCATTGGCCGACAATTTTTCGCTTGGGAATCCCTGAGGAATCACTGATACTTATAGGTAATTTGGGGTTACGGGACATCCCGGTTTCCCCCTCTTTCCACCATATTTAGTATTTGATTCAGGAACTCGTACTAATCGTTGACGCCCCAGATAGAGTCGCCTTACCGTTACGGGTGTTCGGGCCGCGGATTCGCGGTCCCGTCAACGAAACGCCCCAACCTTTCGGAAGGGGCGTTCTACGGAAGCTGTGTCACCAGCTTTCGCTGCGTGGGCCGGGGTAGCTTATTGGTGCAAGCGCTGGTCTGTTAAACTTGAGACGCTCGGTTCGATTCCGACACCCGGTACCACCATCCTGAAGATAAGGCTCCCTCGAAAGAGGGGGCCTTTTTCTTTACCGCAGTGAGAATGCCAGAGTCGACTCTTTCTAGCAAGCAATTTAATGTCGATTTTTGGCAATAAAATGCGCCGAGTTGAGTATGGCGGGGGCTCCACAAAAGGAAGATACGATCCTGATACGGCTAACCGTATCGCGGAATGTGTATGCTTACCTCCGGCTGCTTAAACGAAAAACGGCTCTGGGCGCGTCTGAGGGGGACATAGCGCGATACGTCCTCACCCAGCGCATTGAACAAATGATTGCTGAAAAATATCACGACGCGCAGGCTGTCCCGACTGGCGATTAAGGATCGCAGTTACCGGCGCGCCACGCGTTGCCAATAGCCCTTCCACTGGCGCGAAACAGGATGCGCGAGCGCTGCGCTAGTCGTCATCAAATACTGTTCGCCATTGCTGACGCGGCGGTTGTTTTCGCGCCAAGCCATTTCGCTGGCATAGGCTGATAGGTACGGTCCGGCCACATGATGGTGGATGCCGATTTCGGCGCGGCGCAAGCGGGAGAAAAACGACTCAGCCTGATTGGTATTGGCTTCGTCCGTTGAATACGCCTCAGAGTGATTGATCCGCTTCGTCAGGAAGCGCGCATGAAGCGCGTCCCAATGACCGGCTTCGTCGGCATAGACGACACTGCCGGGGGCAACGGTGCGGGCAATCGTGACGACCGAAGCGTCCTCAGACCTGAACACGAAAGGCAGCGTCCGGCCGCCGCGCTCGCGCATGATGACAACAACGCGGCGCTTGCCCGTTTGATGTTCGGCAGGACGGCGATCGCGGCGATTGATCTTGTTGTTGGCCTGGCGCACATGCCCGCCAAAATACGCGCCGTCCACCTCGACCTCGCCGGAAACGGTCGCGCCGTTCGCTTCGGACGCCAGCCTTTCCCGGATTTTGTGCGCCATGACAAACGCCGTCTTGTACTGGCAATCCAGGTCCCGGCTCAGTTGCAGGGCGCTATGGCCCTTCGCGCCGTTGACGAAAATCGCGATGGCAAGCAAGTAGTCGCGGATTGAAAGCTTGCGGCTGGCAAAAATGGTCCCGCTCGTCACGCAAAGGACTCGTTCTGGTTGTGGATTTTGATATTATCCATCTGTGATTCAGTGAGTCGCAGGGAGAGATTTGATGGCGAAGAAAGAGCAAATTATCCCGCCGAAGAAATCGGCGGGCAGTCAGGCCAGTGGCGGCCTGAAAAAGGGTAATCCGGTCTCGGCGCGAGTTATGGCCGACCTGTCTGTCGCCAAGCGCCAAGGTGTAAAGCGTCCGCCGGGAAAATGATCTCACTTGAGCCGCCTTTCCGAAAGGATGGCGGACTTAGGAATCAGCATTCCCCCATACGCGTGCCGATTGTCCGGATGCTCAAAATCCGCGATGGTCGGCACAATTATTTTGCCGTTTTTGTTTTCCGAGATCAGGAAGCCAACGCTGATACCGCGATGCAGGTACGGGTCGGGAATATCGCCGTAATCCATCCAGCCTACCGCTAAGCGGCTAGCGTCCGTCCACTCAATCAGAACCAGCGGATGGCCAATATTAGGCCCCGCCTTTCCGCCTGATTTCTTCATGTTTTGACCTTGGTGAGTTTGCTACCTAATGCCGACCATCTGCACATCCTAACCGGGTATCGAATCACGTACGGTTGCGGTTACAACCGGATGGCTGCGGGTTTTTGCGAGGCTGTCTTAGTAATTTGGCCGTTGCATGCGGTAGTTCTACCGCGACAACTCATCGTCCTAGCAATGGGGTTGAGTTGCGTTCAGAGGCAACAAGAGGAAAGATCTGTGGCGACCATAGCGCCGTAAATGCAAATGGCGTTGACAGCTAGGCGGGCGGGGTGACGCCCAATCTAGTTACGAAGGAGGGGAACATCGCATCGTATCGCTTCGTCCATGCCGCCGATATCCATCTCGATTCTCCGCTGCTTTCGCTTGCCCTGCGCAACCCCGATCTTGCCGATCTGATTGGGAACGCGACGCGGCGGGCTTTCGTGCGTATCATCGATCTGTGCTTGGAAGAGCGTGTCGACGCGCTCATGTTGGCAGGCGATCTTTATGATGGCGACCAGACGTCGATGAAAACGGCCCGTTTTCTGGCCGAGCAGATCCGCCGACTTCATCAGGCCGGGATTCAGGTCTTCGTCATTCGCGGCAATCACGACGCGCTCTCACGGATCACCAAGGAGCTGATCTTTCCTGGCTCGGTGAAGGTCTTCGGCGGTCGCGCCGAAGCGGTGGCGGTCGGCCGGGACGCAGGCGATTTTTCAGTTGCAATCCATGGCCTGAGTTTCGCTCAACCGCACGCGCCCGAAAGCCTGATTGCAAAGTACAAACCTGTTGTCGCGGGCGCGGTGAACATTGGCATCATGCACACGAGCCTCGCGGGCGCTCCTGGTCACGATCCTTATGCGCCATGCAGTATCGCTGACCTGCACGCCACCGGCTTTCAGTATTGGGCCCTGGGTCACGTGCATAAGCGGTCGATCGTGCAAGGCGCCTGCGCGATCGTGATGCCGGGCATGCCGCAAGGACGCGACATTAATGAAGCCGGCGCCAAATCGGTGACGCTTGTTACCATCCGGGATGATCGTTCGATCCACATCGAAGAGCGCGCCACCAGTATCGCGCAGTTCGAACGGGTCTCAGTCGACGCCGCCGGCCTTGATGACTGGCGTGATCTTATCACTGCAGTGACGCGCGCGCTGGAGCAGGCGCGTGAGTCCGTCGTCTCCGAACACCTCGTCGCCCGGCTGCGCGTGACCGGGGCCACGCCATTGTCCTGGCGCATTCGGCGCGACCTCGATCTCCTTAAGGCCGAGGCGGATGATCGTGGCACTCGAATTGGTGCGTGCTGGATCGAAAAGCTGGAAGTGGCAACCCGCGCCTCGGACGAGATCGTCGATTCCTCCGCCGACCCGCTCGTTGAATTACGCCGCCTCATAGAGGAGGAGGTGCTTCAGTCGGAGACGTTTCAGACGGATCTCTTAACGGTCGCCGAGGAATTGAGAGCGCAGCTTCCGCAGGAGTGTCGCGACAGTCTCGGGGCCGACGAGACAGCCTTCAAGGCTGGCCTCGGGCTTCTCGCGCGAGAGGGCGCTGAAGATATTCTTGCGAAGCTCCATGCATCCGAAAAAGGCGCATAGCTCATGCGTCTCAAGCGCCTCGATCTCACCCGCTACGGGAATTTCACCGGTCGCAGCATCGAGTTCGGTGAGAAGCAACAAGGCCTGCCTGACCTGCACATCGTCTATGGTCCGAACGAGGCGGGCAAGTCGACGGCTCTCGCGGCCTTCCTCGATCTGTTGTTCGGGATCGGAACGCAGAGTCCATTCGGCTTCCTTCACCCCTATCCGACCATGCGGGTGGGCGGCCTCATCGAGGTCGGCGCTGAAGCCCGGGAGCTGGTTCGCATCAAGCGGCCGCAGAACAGCCTGCTTGATGCCGACGATCGACCCATTGCCGAAAACGTCATCCGCGGTGAACTCGGCGGGGTCGATCGCGAGTCATATCGCACCATGTTTTCACTTGATGACGAGACCCTGGAGAAAGGCGGCGAGAGCATTCTAGCCAGCAAGGGCGATCTTGGAGAACTGCTTTTTTCGGCCAGCGCGGGCCTTGCCGATCTCAGCCGCAGGCTGCTCGACCTGAGGGCGGGGGCCGAGGGCTTCTACAAATATCGTGCGCGTAGCGGGATTCTTGCCGAACTCAAAACGCGTCTCGCCGAATTGAAGGCCGAACGGGAGCGGTTCGATACGCAGGCGTCTGACTACGCGCGGCTCATCGACATTCGCGACCGGGCTTCGTCACAATATGACGAAGCGATCGGTGAACGGACGCGCATCCAGGCGCGGGTCGATGAAATCCAGCGTCATCTCGCTGCTCTGCCGCGTCTCGCTGCGCTCCGAGCGATCCGCGAACGTCTCCAACCGCTCGCCGAGTTGCCTGCTCCGCCGCCAGTCTGGAGCGAGGAATTGCCCAAGCTCCAGAAGGAGGAGATAGAGCTCGGCGTACAAACGCGTGCGGTCGCCGACGAGATCGAGCGGCTCGGCGCCGAAATCGACTCGATCGTCATCGACGAGCCCGCGTTGCGTCTGCTCAGCAAAGTGGAGCAACTCGCCGACCTTCGAGCCCGTCACGTGACAGCCGAGAAAGATATCCCGGAGAGGCGGTTGCAACTGCAAGCGGCGGAATTAGCCGTGTCAGGCATCTTGACGCGGATGGAACGGGAAGGGGAGGCGGACCCCCGCCGACTCTTACTCGGCGCCTCGACGGTCGGCCGCCTGCGCGAACTGGTCGAATCCCGTTCGGGCATTGACAGCGCCATCCGCACCGCGGCAACGGAACTTACTGACGCCCGTCGTCGTCTGACCGATGCCGAGGCCTTGCTGCGTGAGGCCGGAGACGATCCGAAAACCGAGCGAGGCAGGGACGGCGCGATAGCCCGACTGACGGCCGCCATGGCCGCTTCGCGCAACACCGACCATGTTGCGCGGCGCCGATTGGCGGAGAGAGCCCGTGAGACCGCAATCACGACCCTGACCGACCGTCTCCGTACGCTGCATCCTTGGCGAGGCGAGGTCGAGGATCTTGTCGGTATGCGATGCCTTAGTGGGGATGCGATCCAGCAGTGGAAGACAGCGCTTGATAATGCGCAGCGAGAGCTCCGCCAACATGTCAACGATGTCGATCGGCTGACAAGCGAGATCCGCCGACTAGAGGCGGAACGCGACGCCATCGCCGGCATGACAGGCATCGTCTCCGACCAGGAGGCTGCCGCCATCCGGACACATCGTGAGCAGGCCTGGTCAGCGCACCGCCGTCATCTCGAGGCCACATCCGCCGATGCGTTCGAGAGTGCGCTGCGGCACGACGACATCGTCACGTCGAGCCGCCAAGCGCATATGTCAGACTTGGCGAAACTCCATCAGACCGGACAGTCTCTCGCCATCGCCGCAGCTGAATTGACGCTGGTGACTGAACTCAAAGATGCGGCTGCCGCGGCCGTGCAGTCAATCCGCGAAAAGATTGCTACTGCCGTTCGGACGATGGCGACGTCGTTTGCCGACGATGTCACGCTGACAGACGTCGAAGACTGGCTCGCGCGCCGCGACAAGGCACTGGAAGCACGAGAGGCTATTCTCGCGGCCGAGCAGGACCTACGCGAAGCCAAGGCCGACGCGCAGGAGGCTCACGACCGATTGAAGGCCGCGCTCGATGGCGCCGGCCTATCCTATGACGCTGAATCCGGATTCGACGGTCTTCTCACGGCGGCTCAAGTCGTCCTCGACCGCGAAGGCGAGACCCGGGCGCTGCGCGTTGCGACGGAGGAGCGAAAACGCGAGCTGCTACTACGCGAACGCGCGGCGGAGCAGGCGAACGCAGATGAGCAGGCCTGGACCGCATCCTGGACTACAGCGTGCAAGGCTTGCTGGCTCGGCGATCAGGCCGAAATTCCGACGCTTGCGACAGTGCGCGAGATTCTATCGGCCGCCGGCGATCTCGGGCCTGCTCTCGAGAAGAAGGTCGGCTTGGTCGACCGTATCGAAAAGATGGAGAAGGACCAAGTCTCGTTCCGGGACGAAGTTGCGGCCATCTGCGGCGATATGGCGATTCCGGTCGGTTCAAACGCGGTTCTCGATCTGGCGCAGCGCGTCGGCGATCGTGTTCGTGACGCGGTCGCCGAACGCGCGCGCCGCACCAAAACGACAGATAGTCTCGAAGAAGCGCGGAAGAGGAACCGGTTGCTTGCCGAAACCCTGGCGGTTCACGAACAGCAGAAACAGACGATGACGTCGTTCTTCAGCGTCGGGTCGCTGGCCGAGGTAGCTGGGAAGCTTCTGGATGTCGCGAAACGACGTGAGTTACGGCAGCACGTCGAAGATGCCGAGCATGAGATCCTCGAAGCGATGCGACTCTCCGATATCACTGAAGCCGGACGCATCCTCGATACCGCCGATCGGCCCGCGCTGGAAGCGGAGCTTATCGAGCTCAAGGCGCGTTTCGATGACCAGGACAGGCGCTGTCACGAACTTTTCGCCACGCGCAGCCAAGCGATTGATCAAGTGGAGGCGATCGGAGGGGATTCGAAGGTCGCCGAAATCGAGGAGCGCCGCCGCACAACGCTGCTTGAAATCCAGGACGGCGCGGAACGCTACCTGCAACTGCGTGCCGGTACGGTCGCCATGGAGCAGGCGCTGCGCGCCTATCGCGAGCGCCATCGCAGCTCGATGATGACGCGCGCCTCCGCTGCATTTCGGACTGTCAGCCGCGGCGCCTACAGCGGGCTCGCAGCCCAGCCCGGCAAGGACGGCGAAACCTTGATTGCCCTGTCGGAGGGCGGCGGCTCAAAGTCCGCCAACGAACTATCGAAAGGCACGCGGTTTCAACTCTATCTGGCCCTGCGCGTGGCCGGCTACCACGAATTCGTTCGAGCGCGCTGCCCCGTGCCGTTCATCGCTGACGACATCATGGAGACGTTTGACGATTTTCGAGCCGAAGAGGCGTTCCGTCTGTTCGCTGACATGGCCGGGGTAGGGCAGGTCATTTATCTGACCCATCATCAGCACCTGTGCGACATCGCGAAGAAAGTCTGTCCGGACGCGCGATTACACAGGATCGGAACAGATCAACAAGAATAATGACGATAAGTTTTGGGGGCGGGAATGGCCGAAGTTGGACTCCTGGAATGGGCAGACAAGCAGCATGACTGGATCAGAGACGCTTTAAGAAGGCATGCCGCGCGACCCGGCTTTATCCTCGAGGAGGAGGACAGGGCCGGTATAGCCGCTCGGGTCCGCCACGTCGGTGGATTTGCGTTGGATGAGCCGCCGGAATGTTCTCCGCTCGCGGCGGAGCATTTGAAGGCCAGTAGTTCGGACGAGCCGCGTGCGGTGCTTTGCTCGCTCGGCCCCGTCAAGCATTTGAACCGCCTTGCGGAAGAACAACAGTTACGGTTCGCTACCGATGGCGTCACCATTATCTACGGAGACAATGGAAGCGGAAAAAGCGGCTATTGCCGGATCGCTAAGAAGCTCTGCCGCAGCCTGACGGCGGATGATCTTCTCGGCAATGTGTTCGAGATCGGTGCCAAACCGCCGGCCGAGGTGCTTGTCCGGTTTCTCGAAGAGGGCGCCACTGAACCGACTCCCATCACCTGGAAGGACGGAACGCAACCGCCTGCGACAATTGCCCGGATTTCTGTTTTCGATTCCGCAAACGCACGCCTTTACGTCGACAAGCATAACCGGATCGGGTTTCTGCCGGCAGCCATCGCGCTTCTCGAACGTCATGGCCTTCATCGCGGCGAGCTCGAGGCAGAATTTCGGGAAGAAATTAAAGCGATCGAGAAGAAACTGAAGACACCACCGCCCGGCGGATACACTGCTGCCGGCGCGGTCGCAAAGCTGCTGGCCCGTCTCGAAATCAAGTCCAAGGAAGCGGTGCCGTCCATCGACGAGATCAAGAATCTCGCGGCGGTGTCAGAACAGGAGATGGCTGAGCTCGCTGGTCTCGAGCAGGCTCTGGCAAGTGACCCTTCAACAATGGCGGCAAGGCGTCGGCGCTGCAAGGCGGCCTTGGAAAAACTCCTGACAGCATCTGAACAGATCGACGAGGCGCTCTCAGTGGCGGCTGTCGAGACCTATCGCGATCTTTATGCAACAGCCGAGTCGGCAGCCCAGGCCGCAAAGCTCGCTGCGTCAGGCGCCTTCGCGACGATGCCGCTGACCGGCGTCGGGCTTTCTCCCTGGAGGCTCATGTTTGACCATGCCCGCGCTTATGCGGCGAGCGTCACCGGTATCGATCATCAGCATTTACCGGATCAGGAAGGCGATCGTTGCATGCTGTGCCAGGAGCCCATGACGGCGGATGCTGCCGAGCGCGTGCGGGCGTTCAACGACTTCGTGACGGGTGCAGCAAACAAGGCAGCCCAAACCGCGTCCGTGGCCCATGGCGAGGCTCTGCGCAGAATAAAGGAACTTGTTATCGCCAGCGAAGATGTCGTCGAGACAGCGCTCGGCGAATTCGGCGATCTATCGGCCAAGCGCAAGGAGATGGTGCCGTTGATCGCGACTTATTGCGGCAACGCCGGTAAGAGGCGGGATGCAATTGCCGCCGTCGCCACGCTGGCCGACTTCGCCGCACTCCCTCTGCTTGCGGACCCTATCGCAGCGAAGGTGCGAACGGAGGTGGAAGAACTGGAAGCCGAGGCGCTGGCGGATGACGAGGCCGCGGCCAACGACGGCAATCGCGCTACCGATCGGACGCGGCGCGACGCGCTCAAGGATCGAAAGAAGCTGTCTGACGATCTCGCCGTAATTCTGGCGCGTCTGGCGGATTTGGAAGAGCGACGCAAACTTCTCGCATGCTGCGACGCCGTCGAGACAGGTTCGGTCTCCCGGCAGATGACATCGCTTCGGCGTAGCCTTGTCATGGAGAGTCTCGAAAAGCGCATAGTCGCCGAGATCGAGACTCTGGCGCTAACGCACATTCCTTTCGCCGTTAATGATCGTAGCCAGGATGGGCAGAGCTATTTCGAGGTTGGCCTCAACGCGGCGAAAGCCATCACAAACAGCAAGGTGCTGAGTGAAGGAGAACAGCGCGCGCTTGCACTGGCCTGTTTCCTTGCCGAAGTCGGAGGAGACACATCGCGCCAGGGCATGATCATCGACGATCCCGTATCGTCTCTCGACCATGTCCGGATCAGGCGGGTTGCCGCAAGGCTCGTGAAAGAAGCCGCGACCGGGCGTCAGATCATCATCTTCACGCATAATCTTCTGTTCTTCAATGAGGTGATCGATGCAGCAGCCCAAGCCAGTCCGGCGATTCCCCTCGTCCGAAATTATATCAACAAGTCGGAATCTGCTGGCTTTGGCCTGATCAGCGAAACTGATGAGCCGTGGATAGCGCAGTCTGTTACGAAGCGCATCGACACTCTCAGGGCGCGCCTGAAGGATTTGGACGGCGCCGCGGATTTCACAAATGACGCGTGGCGAAGGTCTGCGAAGGACTTCTACACCGACCTTCGAGAGACTTGGGAAAGGCTCGTCGAGGAAGTCCTGCTTGGCAAAGTCGTTGAGCGGTTTAACAGCGATGTCAAAACGCAGAGCCTGAAGGGTGTCGTGGTCGAGGACGAAGACCACAAAAAGGTCTTTTGGGCCATGAAACGGGTGTCCGAACGCTCGGGACATGACATGGCGGCCGGTAAGGCCATTCCGATTCCGACACCGGCCGATATGAAGAGCGATCTTGATGTGATTGACCAATATCGTATTGACGTCAACAAACGAAAGAAGGATGCCGAAAAGCGGCGCATCGATCTTGAGCAACCTCCTAAGGCGACCGTGATGTAGATGAAGCGGCTAAGCGATGATCAGAGCTGCCGCGTTGGCAGGTGGAATGATCGAGCTCAAGTCCGCAGCATCGAAGACGCCGCAGCGCAGCTTGGTTGAGCGAGCCTAAGGCTTAGCAGGACGAGCTTTCTTCATTGCGAGTAGGTGGCTTCCGTTGGCTTCCGAGAGTATGCGACGTCGTGAGCCTTGAATCTCGCTCTTACCTGCCAAATTTGCGTGCTGCGCTGATTGCCGATCTGCTAGCGTGTCCATCGGCTCCGAACTAAAAGGGCGCCAAACACGTGACGAATGGTATTGCCAAGGATGGGATTTAACGCCGAACAGGTCTAAAGTGGTTGCAACTCTCGGGGGGGGGGTATACTTGCGCCGTACATCCATAAACGCTGCCGAAGACAGCTTCGGATGGGCCGGCTTCGCTGCGTCCAAATCCTTGGTGATCGAAAGACTGCGAAGTCCGAACGATGGTGTCAGCGCCGGTGAAGAATATCGACATTCTACGCTGCAAGTTCCATCGCAGGCAGAGCGTAAGAGGCCTAAAGACCACAAATGAACGTTACGGCCTATCACGCCAAATACTATGCGTACGACCTAACCCGCAAAGCAGCGACCGGGCTTGATCGCCTCTCCATGTCCTTATTTGATGCCGCGGTAGACCTCAATCCACATCAGATTGAGGCCGCTTTATTCGCGCTCGAATCACCACTTTCTAAAGGCGTCCTACTTGCCGATGAAGTCGGACTCGGGAAAACCATCGAGGCAGGCATTGTGCTTTGCCAGCTATGGGCCGAGCGCAAGCGCCGCCTCATCGTAATCTGTCCGGCTTCAATCAGAAAGCAGTGGGCTCTTGAACTTTCGGAAAAATTTAATCTTCCGACGCGGGTGCTGGATGCAAAAGCCTTTAAAGACGAACAACGCCTCGGCCGAGCTCCGCTAAACGAAAGATCAATCCTTATTGTTTCATTTAATTATGCAAATGCTTTGCGTGAAGACATCAAGGCGATTGCATGGGACCTAATTGTCATCGACGAAGCGCATAAGTTGCGGAACGCATATCGTCCGAGCAACAAGGTTGGTCAAGGCATACGCTGGGCAACCGAAGACTGCCGTAAGTTGTTGTTAACGGCGACGCCTTTGCAAAACTCACTTATCGAACTCTACGGGCTTTCAACACTCATCGATGATTATCTGTTTGGCGACATCAATGCGTTCAGGGCGCGCTATGCCAGCGCCGGGAGCAGCCTCACCGACCTTCGGCAGCGGCTGGCAACATTTTGCAAGCGTACGCTTCGCAACCAGGTTACCGAGTACGTCAGGTATACGGACCGGCGGGCGATTACTCGTCCCTTCACCCCGAATGACGCAGAGCATTCCCTCTACGAGGCCGTGTCAGCGTTTTTACAGCGTCCCAACAGCTATGCGCTGCCTCAGCGCCAGCGTCACCTGACAGCACTTATCCTACGGAAACTGCTGGCGTCATCATCCCAAGCGATAGCCGGCACGCTGGATACCCTGCGGCTACGTCTGGAAACGCTGCGTGACGAACAAATCGCAGATGATCCCGAGTTCGCCGAACGTCTCGTTGAATCGGAGGATATCGAGGACGAGCTGCTTGACGACATTCTCGCGGAGGAAACGCCATGGCAGAATGCAGAAGAGCGCCCTCTCGCCATCGATCGGCAACGGCTCAAAGAAGAGATCGACCTTCTGCAGCGCCTCGCGACCCGGGCACGAGGGATTCCGGTCGATACCAAAACTGAGACCCTGCTCAAGGCGCTCGATATCGGCTTCGCGCAGATGGCCGAAACTGGCGCGGCGCGAAAGGCGCTGATCTTTACGGAGTCCCGCCGGACGCAGGACTATCTGAAGAGTTTTCTGGAGGCCCACGGCTACAAGGGGCAGGTCGTGCTGTTCAACGGGACTAACGGAGGCCCGGAGGCGACGACTATCTACGAAAACTGGCTTGCGAACAACCGAGATACCGGGCGATCATCGGGGTCGCGCGCGATTGATGTTCGCGCCGCTTTGGTCGAGCACTTCCGCGATCAGGCGACGATCTTTCTGGCGACGGAGGCGGCTGCTGAGGGTGTGAACCTCCAATTCTGCTCGCTTGTAGTCAACTACGATCTGCCGTGGAACCCACAGCGGATCGAGCAGCGCATTGGACGATGCCATCGTTACGGCCAGAAGCACGACGTGGTCGTCATCAATTTTCTGAACGAGCGCAACGAGGCCGATCGGCGCGTTCTTGAGTTGCTCGGCGAGAAGTTCAGTCTGTTCGACGGCGTGTTTGGCGCATCGGATGATGTTCTCGGCAGCATCGAGTCAGGTGTCGATTTCGAGAAGCGCATCCTTGCGATTTATCAGGAGTGCAGGACATCTGAAGAGATCGAAGCCGCCTTCCAAAAACTTCAAGAAGAAATGGATGAGAGCATCCGCGCCCGGATGGATGACACGCGGCGCAAGCTGTTCGAACGGTTCGACGAGGACGTTCATCAACGGCTCAGGATCAAACTCGCCGACGCGAAAGCTCAGCTCGATCGTGTCGGACAGCGGTTCTGGTCGTTGACGCGTTTCATCCTGGGTGAGCGCGCGCGATTCGACGACGATGCGCTGGCTTTTGATCTCACGCGGCCACCGATCCCGGACATTAGCATTGGTCGCTATCATCTTATCTCCAAGTCGCAGCCGGAATCCGGATTGGACCGAAGTGACGAACAGGGCCGCTTCCTGTACCGCTTGTCGCATCCGCTGGGTGAAAACGTTGTCCAAAGCGGTAAGACGCTGGTCACACCGTCCGCCGGCCTGATGTTCGATGTCACGAACCATGCCCCCCGCGTACATGTTGTCGAGGCGCTTCGCGGTAAGGCTGGTTACCTAATTCTGACGCGCCTGCAGATCGAGTCCTATGAGCGTGAGGAATATCTTTTGTTCTCCGCCTTTGACGATGAGGGTGCATCGCTCGATCAGGAGACGATGGAGAAGTTGTTCGGATGTTCTGGCCGGGTCGACGACAACACCCAGATTCCGGATGCGATCGGCAAGAGGCTCGACGCGGAAGCCCGGCGTCACGCCAAGGCAACGATCAGTCTGTCGTTGGAGCAAAACAGCGCTCATTTTAACCAGGCCCGCGAGAAGCTTGAGAAGTGGGCCGATGACATGGTGCTTTCCGCCGAGAAGGCGCTGGCCGACACGAAAGAGCAGATCAAGGTGTTGCGTCGTCAGGCGCGGCAAGCCGTGACTCTTGAAGAGCAACACGGCATCCAGGAAAGAATCCAGAAGCTGGAACGCCAGCAGCGCCGTCAGCGGCAGGAGATTTTTACGGTCGAGGACGAGATCATGGGGAAGCGGGATTCTCTCATCGACCAGCTGGAGCAGCGCCTCGCGCAGCGGACGGAAACAGAGACCCTCTTCACCATCCGCTGGCGGGTCGTTTGATCCGCTGCGAATGCAATTTAAACAAGAAACGAGACGCATAATGAGCCAGAAATTCGAGAAGCTGAAGACCCTGCTCAAGGAGTTGTTCCAACTCGACCAGCCCGATTTGGATTTCGGCCTCTATCGGATCATGCACGCCAAGAGCGCCGAGGTGACGCAGTTCCTCGACAAGGATCTGCTGCCGCAGGTGAAGCAGGCGTTCGGCCTCTATAAGACTTCCGACAAGGCGGAACTGGAAAAGGAACTCGCCAAGGCGATCCAGCAGGCTCAAAGCCTTGGCGCCGATCCCGAGACATTGCCGAAGGTCAAGGACCTGCGCGCCAAGCTCGCCAACGACGCGGTCGATATCGGCGGGCTTGAGAACGAGGTCTACGACCATCTGTTCAGTTTCTTCCGCCGCTACTATTCGGAGGGCGATTTTCTTGCCAAGCGAGTCTATAGGCCGGGCGTCTACGCGATCCCCTATGAGGGCGAGGAAGTCAAACTTCACTGGGCCAATCGCGACCAGTATTACATCAAGACCAGCGAGTACCTGCGGGATTACGCTTTCCGGCTGAAGCCGGACGATGCCCCTAATCCCATGCGTGTTTACTTCCGGCTCGGTAGATGCTACCGAGGGTGAGCACGGCAACGTCAAGGCGACTGAGGGCAAGGATCGCGTCTTCATCCTGGCGGGCGAGGATTTCATCGCCGAGGAAGATGGCGATCTGGTTCTGCGCTTTGCCTATCGCCCAGCGACGTTGACCGACTGGCCGGAGAGTGAGCGGGAAGGGAAAAAGAAGCCGCCTGCTCAGAAGGACCTCACGGCGTCCGCTGTCAGTCGCATTCTGGCGGTCACTGATGCAGCCTTCACGTCGTGGATTGCCGAACTCGCCAAGCCGCATGTGAACCTGAACGGCGAAACGCCCGGCCATTCCCGCCTCGAAGGGCATTTAAGGCGCTACACCGCCCGCAACACCTTCGACTATTTCATTCACAAAGACCTGGGCGGCTTCCTGCGCCGAGAGCTCGATTTCTACGTCAAAAACGAGGTGATGCATCTCGACGATATCGAGAGGGACACCGCGCCGCGCGTCGAACAATATCTCTCGAAGATCAAGGTGATCCGACGGATTGCCGGCAAGATCATCGACTTTCTTGCACAGCTTGAGGATTTCCAGAAAAAGCTGTGGTTGAAGAAAAAGTTCGTCGTCGAGACGCAGTATTGCATCACGCTGGATCGGATTCCCGAAGAGCTTTACCCGAAGATCGCCGCAAACGATGCGCAGCGCGCGGAATGGGTGAAGCTCTTTTC
The DNA here is from genome assembly GCF_013373795.3 of Bradyrhizobium quebecense. Taxonomy (NCBI): domain Bacteria; kingdom Pseudomonadati; phylum Pseudomonadota; class Alphaproteobacteria; order Hyphomicrobiales; family Nitrobacteraceae; genus Bradyrhizobium; species Bradyrhizobium quebecense. The sequence continues at coordinate 6,868,369 of NZ_CP088022.1, read as the reverse complement.
GATCAAAGAGAAGGAAGGATACTCGGCTCCGCTATCCGTTGAGTTTCTGAGCCAGAACCAATCACTGGTTCTAGATACAACCCTATTCGATGTGCAGTTTTTGGAGAGCGTCCTTTCTTCGCAAGATCAATTGGGCGAGGCGCTGAGTGGCATCATGGTTCACTCGGATAACTTCCACGCTCTCACGCTAGCCCGCCGGCGCTTTAGCGATGTTATAAAATCCATCTACATCGACCCTCCCTACAATACGGACAGCAGCTCGATTCCCTATAAGAACAACTACAAGCATTCCTCTTTTGCGACTCTGATGAGAGATCGAATTGCCGCCTGCCATCCTCTCTTAAGACAGGATGGGGCGATCTTCGTGAGCATCGACAAGACGGAGCGAACCATTCTGGAGCACGCTCTCGATGAAGTTTTCGGAGCAGAGAACCACATCGAGGAACTGATCTGGACGCAGGCGACCGCCAACAGCCAGCTGCCGAACTATTCCACCAACCACGAATACGTGGAGGTCTACGCGAGCAATCGTGCTTCCGTGGAAGCTGACAAGGCCATGTTCCGTGAGCCCAAGCCCGGCTTTTCCGAAGTCATGGAACTGGTCGCGACATTGGACGCCGACTATCCGCCGCTCAGCGACGTGTCGAAAGCACTGCAGACGCTCTTCGAAAAACACAAAGAGGAGTATCGAGCCGAGGTTGAAGGGACTGGGCAGGAATGGGACGCGGACGCGAAGCGGCAGGACCCCTGGCGTGGGCTCTATCCCTACAATCGTGCTGAGTATCGCGACGCAGGAGGGACGTATGTTCCGGAAGAGGAGGCCAGGCAACGCCAGGCGAAGCTCTGGGTATGGAGTGAAATCCCCACCGGCGCGCCCGCATCCAAGCAGTCGCCAACCACCAAGGACCCCAACCACCCCAACTACCGATATTACAAGCCTGTTCACCCGGTGACCGGCAAGCCGTGTCCGCATCCGCAAAGTGGATGGAAATTCCCGGCGAAGCCGGACAACAACAATGCTGATCGCCGGTCTTTCGAATCTCTGGAAGCGGACAAGCGGATTGCTTGGGGAGACGACGAAAATAAGGTTCCAAGGACAAAAGGGTTCCTCCACGAAGTAGAGACAAACATCGGCACCAGCGTCTTCTATGAGTACAACGATGGCGAGGCCGAACTCGGCAATTTGTTCGGAGAGTCTGGGCTGTTCCTGTCTCCGAAAAGTTCGAAGTTCGTCAAGAAGTTCGTGCTCCAGTCAACCAAGGCGGACAGCTGGTTTTCGGACTTCTTTGGCGGAAGCGGGAGTTCGGCCCACGCCATCATTCAGGCCAACCGGGAAGACGGCGGGCAAAGGAAGTTTCTGACTGTTGAAATGGGCCACTATTTCGACACGCTCACCAAGCCGCGCATTCTCAAAGCGCTTTACGCTAGCGATTGGAAAGGCGGCGCGCCGCGCTCACATGACGGAGGAAGCGCCGTCATCAAGATCGTTCGTCTCGAATCGTACGAGGATGCACTTAACAACCTCGTGCCGGTGCGCACCGCGCGGCAGGAGGATCTCCTGACTTCGGCTGAAGCGCAGGGCGCCGATCGCTTCAAAGAGCAGTACATGCTCCGGTACATGCTCGACGTGGAGACGCGCGGCAGTCAGTCGCTTCTGAACGTCAAGGCTTTCACGGACCCGACCGCCTACCAGCTCAAGGTGAAGCGCCCGGGATCGGACGAAAGCCGGGAGGTGAATGTCGACCTGCTGGAGACCTTCAACTGGCTGGTCGGCCTCACCGTTCAGGGCATCGCCGCACCGCAGACCTTCGCCGCCGAGTTTGAGCGGGACAGCGAGGGACGGCTCGTCCTTAAGGGGCGGTTGCGCCTGGATGCGGGCGGCCCTTGGTGGTTCCGCACCGTGACCGGCACCACCCCGGATGGGCGCCGCGCGCTCATCATTTGGCGCAAGCTCACCGGCAACGCCGAGCAGGACAATCTCGTGCTCGACACGTGGTTCACGCGCGCCGGCTATTCCGCCAAGGACAGCGAATTCGGGCTCATCTACGTCAACGGCGACAACAATCTGGAGAACCTGAAAGCGGCCGATGACACATGGAAGGTCCGCCTCATCGAAGAGGACTTTCACCGGCTGATGTTCGACACGGAGGGCCTGTGATGGCACGCGGCGCGACAACGACCGCGCGCCGGCGCGCCAATGGCCGACCGCAGGTTCCCTTCGTTCACAAGCTGGTTCTGAACCAGTGGCTGCTCTCGCTGTTCGACGTGAAGCGGTTCGAGCAATTGGCCGAGCATCTGCGTAACGAGAAGCTGGAAGGGATGGACGAGAACAACGTCCACCATTTCCATCACGCGCTGACGGCACAGCTGTTCAACCTGACCAAACTTCCAACCGAGCTTCTGCTGGAATACGACCAGAACATCGTCAAGCACACCCAGCGCTTGAACGAGCGCCGCATTACGCGCGGCGAAGCGCCGATCGTCTGTGTCAATCGGCGTTCGACTGGGACCCCCTATCGGCATCCAAAAGGGACCCCTTTGATCGGCGTGCTCTGCTGGTAGCGCTCGGGTCGTCGGAGCTGGTCGGGGTTGCGGAGACGGCGCGAGCGCGGGTTGTTTGAACATCGTCGCGGCTTTTGAATCGCCAGCTGTCGTTGCCGGTCTCGACGATGTCGCAGTGATGGGTCAATCGGTCGAGTAGCGCGGTGGTCATTTTGGCATCGCCGAACACGGCAGAGTACCCCTATTCTTGAACGGGTCGTGTCTCACGTCACGATCACTGACCCGCATCATTTCCTATTTGGGCACCGGCTTGAGGTGCTGAAGGAGCGGTCGGGACGCGGTCCCGCCTACGTTGTTGTCGCGCTGCCGGACGGACGGCGGCGGGGGGTTCGGATCGCGTCGACGGATCTTACCGAGACGTCGATCGCTTTCCGCCCGAACGCGGCCGACCTGCCGCGCATCAGTGTACGGACGCTGATCCCATTGATGCAACATTTGAGCGCGAGTCTGAGCCTTCTCGACGAGAAGGTGATTCGCGATGACCCACCGACCGCTCCCAGGTCGCGTTGCGTATCGACCCCTGCCAACGTTGGCAAATCCATCCGGCCGTCCGATGGCCGATATTCCGCGCCTCTGGCCGAATCTGTCGACCGCGACGCAAACCCAGATTGCTCAAACGATCGCCGCGCTGATGCGGCGAATGCAAGCGATCCCCGGCACGCCCGGAAGGGGACTGGGTCGTGCTGATCAGCTCGACCGTCGCTGACGAGCGGCTCACGACGGCTCACCGAGCCAAGTTGGCCTATGTCTACGTGCGGCAGTCATCCGTGAACCAGGTGCGCCAGCATCAGGAGAGCACCGAGCTGCAGTACCGCCTTGTCGATCGCGCCATCGGTCTGGGCTGGCCGCCCGAGCGCGTCCAGGTGATTGACGAGGATCTGGGCAAATCCGGTGCTGGCGGCGTGGACCGTCATGGTTTCCAGAAGCTCATTGCCGAGATCGGCCTTGGCAACGCCGGTCTCGTGGTGAGTCTCGACGCTTCGCGCTTGGCCCGCAATAACCGGGACTGGCATCAGCTTCTCGAACTGTGCTCGGTATTTGGCGTGCTGATTGCGGATGGCGAGCGGCTTTACGATCCGCGCGCCTATCACGACCGCCTGCTGTTGGGCCTGTCCGGCATCATGAGCGAGGCGGAGCTGCATCAGCTTCGGATGCGCCTTCACCAAGGGGAACGGCAGAAGGCGGCGCGGGGCGAACTGCGGCTGCCGCTGCCGGCCGGGCTCGCCTACGATCGAGCGGGCACAATTGTTCTCAATCCGGATGAGGAGGTGCGCGCCCGTCTTCATCTCGTGTTTGCTAAATTCCGGGAACTGCAAAGTGCGCGCCGTGTGATGCGCTACTTGGACAGGAATGGATTGTCCTTGCCGGTTCGGCCGCTGCTTGGACCTTCTCCACACGAGATCGTCTGGCGTGCGCCAGATAGCACACGCGTCCTTAATATCCTTCAGAATCCGGCCTATGCTGGGGCGTATGTTTATGGCCGCCGGCAAAAGGACCCGAGCCGATGCCGGCGGGGATCGCTGACGGGAACGGTCAAGGTAGCGATCGCGGATTGGGCGGTTTGCCTCCACGCCGCTCACCCAGGCTATATCAGCTGGGAGGAGTTCATGGCCAACCAGGGGCGATTGGCAGATAACGTCTGCCGCTATGAGGCAGGTCACTCTGGCGTACCGCGCAAGGGGGCAGCCCTGTTACAAGGAATTGCGGTCTGCGGTCGTTGTGGACGGCGCATGAGCATGCGCTACACGGGCCCGAATGCCGACTATCCGGTCTATTGCTGCCGCTCGGATCGGGACCAGCAAGGCAGTGCAATGTGCCAGGAAGTCCGGGCCTTGGCGGTTGACGCGCTGGTCGAGCGGATAGTCCTCGACGCCCTGGTGCCGGATCAGATTGAGATCGCACTCGCAGCCGCGGGCCAACTGGAGCAGGAGAGCCGTCAGCTCGAGCGCCAGTGGGCGCTTCGCGTGGAGCGCGCCCGCTACGAGGCCGAGCGCGCTCGGCGCCAGTATGACGCCGTAGAGCCCGAGAACCGTCTTGTGGCGCGCTCACTTGAGCGGGCTTGGGAAGAGAGGCTGCGTGTCGCAGAGGCGGTCGAGCAGGAGCATGCGCGTTGGCGCGGGCAAGAGCCGCTTCTGATTGGCCCGGCGGAATGCGCAGGGCTACAAGCGCTCGGCGAGAACCTGCCGCGGATTTGGAACGCGGCCACCACGTCGGCAGCCGATCGCAAGCGCATTCTGCGATTTGTGATCCGCGAAGTCGTTCTTGATCAGAAGCGGACCCGAGGTCAGGTGTGGCTCAAGATCGTCTGGCAGACCGGTGCAACCAGCGAGCATCACGTGCAACGGCGCGTTCAGACATACCGTGATTACATCGACATTGATCGGTTGCGGCAACGGATCGTCGAGTTGAATGCTGAACACAAAATGGATGCCGAGATCGCGGCAATACTCAATCAGGAAGGCTTCGTCGCGGCTCGAGGCTGCGCCTTCAAAGGCGAGAATGTCTGGCTGTTGCGTACCCGCTGGGGCATTCCCACCGTCAAAATCAACGGCGTGGACAAGAATCCGATGCGCTGGCCCGATGGAAGCTTCTCAATTCAGGGCGCAGCGGCTGAGCTTGGAGTGACCCCGCAGACGGTGTTCGATTATCTCGCGCGGGAATTGCTGGCAGGTCGTCAGTTAGCCAAAGGCCAGCCATGGCAGATCGAGCTCTCAGACGACCAAATCCGTCAGCTTCGCAATCGGGTACGACGCACCAAGCGTTCGAAGAAGGAGGCATCATGAAGTCATCGGCTCACCGAACACACTGGGCCATTCGCCGAACGCAAGATTGGTGGTGACAATGATGGAGGTGCGCTCGTAGAGCCGGCTGATGAGATGGAACAGGAGCTGACCGCCGGATTGCGCGAACGGCAGATAGCCCAGCTCGTCGAGAACGATGAAGTCCATGCGGGTCAGATGCTCGGCGAGCCGTCCCTGCCGACCGTTGCGGGTCTCGGTCTCGAGCCGGTTGACGAGGTCGACTACGTTGTAGAAGCGTCCTCTGGCGCCATCGCGGATGCAACTTCTGGCGATGGCAATGGCCAGGTGGGTTTTGCCTGTACCGGTGCCGCCAACCAGCACGACGTTGCGTTGTTGGGCGATGAAGCCGCCGCCAGCGAGATCATTGACGAGAGTCTGATTGATCGGCGTGCCGTCGAACTGGAAGTCGGCGATGTCCTTGGCGAGCGGCAGCTTTGCAATGGTGAGCTGGTATTTGATCGACCTGGCTTGCTTCTCGTTGATCTCGGCGTTGAGCAGGTCGCCGACAATGCGTTGAGGCTCGTGCTGGCGCTTGACGGCAGTTGCCATGATCTCGTCGAAGGCAGCCTTCATGCCGTAGAGCTTAAGTTCGCCCATGAGGTCGAAGATTTGGGTTCGTTCCATCAGATGGTCCTCCGGAGGTTGTCGTAGCGGGCACAATCGGCGATCGGTGCATGACGGAGCGTCAGTGCGGCCGGCGTCATGATGTTGGCCGGTGGGGCGGGTTCACGTTGACGGGCCAGGATATTGAGAACGACATCGGCGGAATGGACGCTGTGACTGAGCGCTTCGGCACAAGCCGCTTCCACCGCGGACAGACCGTCAGTCAGCACCGCGGTGAGGATGTCGACCATCTGCCGATTGCCATCGTCGGTGCTGGCCAGCTTGCGCCGGATCCGCTCGATCGCGGCCGGCAGCACCCAGTCTTTGAAGGGAGCACCGTTGCGCAAGGCGCCGGGTTTGCGGGCGAGCACCGGCACATAATGCCAGGGGTCGTAGACGGTATCGCCGCGGCCAAAGGATCGCGGGTGCTCGGCAACGATACGTCCATCCTGACGGATCACGATGCGATCGGCATAGGCTTGAACCTCGACCGGTCGTCCGACTGCACTGGCTGCGACCGAGTACTTGTTGTTGTCGAAGCGCACCAGGCAGGTCTTCGAGACCGATGCTGTCACCGCATGGAAGCCGTCGAAGCGGCCGGCATAGGGAACGAGTTTGGGGCGTTCGGCTTCGAACACGTCCCAGATCGTCTGATCGACCAGCTCCGGATGGCGATGAGCCTTGGCGTAGGCGATGCACTTGTCGAGCAGCCAGGCGTTTAACTCGTCGAGGTTTTTGAACCGCAGCCGCGGCGTGAAGAGGCGCTCCCGGACCAGCCCGACCTGGTTCTCGACCTGCCCCTTCTCCCAGCCCGACGCTGGCGTACAGGCGACCGGATCGACCAGATAGTGGCTGCACATCTGCAGGAAGCGGCGATTGTAGAGACGGCCTTTACCGACAAAGATCGTCTCCACCGCGGTCTTCATGTTGTCGTAGATGCCGCGGGTGCAGGTGCCTTTGAACAGGGCGAATGCCCGGTCGTGGGCGTCGAACACCATCTCCTGCGTCTCCCGCGGATAGGCCCGCACGAACAGCATGCGACTGTGACAGAGCCGAACATGAGCAGCCTTCACCATCACCGTGGTGCCGCTCAGCAGGACCACCTCGTGGCTCCAGTCGAACTGGTAGGCTTCGCCTGGTGCAAAGCTCAGCGGCACATAAGCCGACGCTGTCGAGGTGCCGCGTTCCTTGGTCCACCGTCGGGCGTATCGACGAACCGCATCATAGCCGCCGGCATAACCCAGGCCGCGGAGTTCCTCGAATAGCCGGATCAGCGTCAGCCGTTCCCGCGCCGCCTTGCTCTCATTCCCTGCCAGCAACCGATCAAGCTCGGCACTCCAGGCACCCATCTTCGGGAGCGGCTGCGTCTCGCGCTCGTACCGGAACTCCGTCGCTTGAGAACGAATGACCTTGCGAACCACCTTCCGCGATACGCCAAGTTCTCGGCAGATCGCCTTGATCGGACGACCATCAACAAAGTAGGCGCGACGGATCTTACCAATCGTCTCCACCACCAGCATCCCAACCTCGGCTTCCATGACTCGATGGAAGCCACTGTGGACCCTTATCCCGGGGTCCCGATTGGATGCCGATCACCCCGAAACGGGGGTCCTTATTCCATGCCGAAACACACCAAAGATTCAATTCTTCCAAACCATCAAGGACATCGAGCGACGCCTCAATGAGCCGTCGGTGACCCTGAGCAGCTTCATTGTTTCAAACACGCCTTCGCACGTGATGCGACTGTTATGGGCGGTCGACAAGCCAGCAATGGAGGCACGGAACATCCTTTTCCAGGAGGAGGACAAGGAAACCTACATTGGCAAAATGATGCAGCGGATAGCCTCGACTCCGATGGCTTCAACGTAAACCACTAGGCACGAACATTGGTGGTTGCATCCAGATCGGCCTCAATCGGACCTTTGGTAAGAAAGGCCGTAGCGACAACAGGGCACCCAAGCATATCTGGGGAACGCCGCTGCCGTTTATAGGCAGCTCGCCGCTTTCGCCGGTTGCGTTGCCGGCAAATCGACGATCCGGTGCTTAAGTAGAGCCAGATCGGAGGCGTCCCGGGGCAAAGAGTTCACCAGCGCCGCCGTCAACGCTACGCGGTATGTGAAGCTGCGCGGCGGCATCGAAGGCGGTGAGGTCGGTTGCCAATCGCCATCGGGCAATTGGTCGCTTCTTCGTCCCTCCCAGATCCAATCGACGAACCGCTCGGCATTCGCGAGTTCGACGGCCGGTCGCCAGATCCATGCAACCTCGTAGTCGTCCTGCAATTGCAGAGGAAGCAATACTGCGAGGCAATACTCATCGCCGATCGCGCCGCATTTTGCGAACTCGAGATCCGACCAGTAGATGAGTCCCGGCATGCTACCAAGGCGTTTGACTTCGATGTGGATCGCTCGCCCGTCGAGCCGAATCACGAAGTCGCTTTCGCGGTTCAAAACGTCACGCTCGTTTCTGGCGATCGGACGCCCGGGAAACGCCGCGGTCAGCTTGGCGTAGAGCCAGTCTTCCGCGTGCCGTCCGGCTTCGGAAGCAGCTGCCGGATCCCCGCGTCCATCACCGCGTGACGTCCACGGTTGCGTTCCTAGGCGCTGCACATGCACAGCTGGCTGGCCGGTCGTCCCTATCTGGGCTCTCGTCCTCTCCCATCGGCCGGCCGTCGAGGAGATCGTCGGAGACGCTCCGGGCGCGATTGGGTTTCCGGGAGCGGGGTGTGATCGCGTTACGGCCGGCTGCGTCGTCGCCGGCATACCCGTCTCGCTCACTTTCGCTTCGTCGTGCGTCGAGATATCGCTCGACGCAAACTTTGAGCCAGCTCTTTCCTTCGACATCTCCGCATGAACGGCCTCGAGCTCTTGAGCAGGAACGCCCTGATCCCTGAGTCGCTCGATCACTTCCTCCTCATCCGCCGCCGAAAGAATGTTCTCGAATATCGCGGTATGTCTGGGATTGCCGATCACGTAATGGGCGAGGCCCAATCCGAGTGCGCGACAGTAGGCGCCGTCGCCCGCGATCATCAGCGTACTGTGCCGGTTGCGGAAAGCCCGCACTTCCGCGGCAGCGATTTCCCTTCCGTCTCCGGAAAGCATCGAGATGGATAGGCGGGACGTCGCTTCGATCCGTAGTTCCTCCTTCAGCAACGCTCGCTGGGACTCGGGGACCACGGCGCGCAAAGCACGTATCCTCGACAGATAGAGTGCACCGGAGACGGCTGTGCCTTCCTCGTCGATCCCGCCGGAAACCGGCGTCAGCGACACCGCGTCCGAAAGGCGACCGATGCCGAGAAGCTTGTCCGCTTCATCGGCTTGGTTCAGGAAAAGGATGAAGATGCGATAGCCGTGCGCCAAAAGTGCATGCCGTATATCCGGCGCCTCGAAGATCGCCTGGTCGAGCCATTTCGCTTCGTGCGCCCGGACGAACGCCAAATGCTCCTGATCCTCTCCTCCGGCGAAGCAGGGCACGCGCAGTCCGGGAAATGCGTAGATATCGTCGATGGCAGCGTTGAACAGCCGGCGATAGAGTGTCTTTGCAACCTCGAATAGGATCGACTTGTCCGCCGGCGCGTGTCGAGATGCGTCGGCCAGACGTTGCATCCAATCGATCCATGCGGATCCATCCTTCGGGAGGGAATCCTTGATGCCGATCGCCCTGAGGAAACGCAACAGTTCGTTCTTCCGCCTGGGCTCGACGTCGGGCAGGGCGATCTCGGGAAGAAGTCCCTCTATTCCTTTTCCCGCCAGGTAGGCATCGGCAGCTGCCACCGCTCCTTTCGGAAAAAGCAGGGACTTCCTGTGGGGAAGCCACTCGGCCGCTTCGAGTTGTTGACGCGAGAAGTTGGTCTTCAACGTCTGATACTTCTGCTTGGACGGCGCGATATATTTCGCGGGATATCTGAGCGTGGTCGCCAGCAGCGTTCTGCCCGCCTCGAGCAACGGAAGAAGCCTGTTCTCCGTGGCAAGACATTGCGGAAAGTGCTCGATCTGAAGATCGAATTCGCTCCTGTTGAACTCCGCAAGATGTCTGTCGACGTATTCGCGAGTGAGTTCGCCCCAATGGGCCGCGACGAGCTTCGGCTCCCAAGCCACGCCCGCGAAGCGCAAAAGGCCCTTCCAGGCGTCGAGGTCGGTCTGCCCCCGCAGCGGCTCCTGCCAACCGCGGAGCGGCCGCACTACCGCGCGATTCTCTACGTCTTTGAAGTAGGCTCTGAACGACTTGGGTGCTCCCCACGTTAGACCGGCGTAGCACTGCTCCGCCGCCCGCCAGCCCTTATCCGTCGGCAGGTGAAGTGCCCGCGACAGCCGACGCCGAAAGACATCTACCCCCTCAAGCTCGCGGTCTTGGACGATCGGAAGTCCTGAAACGTCCTCGAATTTCCGTTCGGGCGACCATTCGCGGTACCAGCGCAGAACGTGCCACCCGCTCTCGTCCCATTCCTGCGGGGTCATCTCTTCCATCGAGGGCAGAAGTGCCCTTTCGAGATATTCGCCCTTATGAACGAACCGCCTGACGACCCAATCCCAGGCCGCGTGCTTGCGCTTCGCCGCAGCGTCGGCGGAGAACTCCGTTTCAATGGCGGTCAAATGACGACGGGCTTCCGTCGAGAGCGCATCGGCCGGCACGGACTTCGGCCAATTCCGCGGTCGGGAGTAAAGCAGGATGCCGCCGGCGATCGATCGCGCCGATCCGGCTTCCGTCCACCAGCACGGCACCTGCTCCAGCCAACCGTAGTACGGGTTCCAACCGAGTATCGGCGCGCCTTCGTGCAGCAGCACGTCCACAGCGCTTTCGCACTCCGCCGGCGAGCCGTTCCTGCAGTAACGCATCGCACCGAAGAAGTCGTGTGCATCGATCGATTTGGCCTGTAACGCCTGCAGCACCGCGTTGCGATCGCTCACGGAAGGATGCAGAAGGCGGTAGTCCTTCAGTTCGGCCGCATCGTGCCGAAGAACCGTCCCGAACTTCCCGGTCCAGACCACCACGTCGCGCGGCCGCACTTTTTCGCCGCCTATGGTAGGAACGAAGCATGTCTCCTTGACCGCGTCCAATATCGCCGAAGCTAGACCGCGCGCCGCGCCGCTCGCGGCCTTGGGATCGACGGAGCCAAACACGTCGAGAACGACTTCCGCCGGGACCGCGGCGATGATCTTGGCGACGAGCTCGCGCATCCGTGGATAAACGAGCGCGTTCCGTTCGCTGATACGGAAATGCTTTCGGTTTTCTGTGACATCCAGAGACGCATGAACGATCGCCCTCGCACCGATCGTTTCGTCGGTTGGGAAAAAGACGTGCACCGGAGGCTTGTCGTCCTCCGCGAGGGCGCGGGGCTCGGCCGCCTTCGCCTCGCCTCGCGGCAGGCACACGGCCACGCTCAAGCGCTTGTCTTCGCCTTCGTGATTCCATTGATGGAACCATTTGGTCCAACGTTCGACGTTCGTCTTCGCGCCCAAGGCCCGCGTAGAAAGAGCGATCTCCTCCCTGCCCGAAGTGACGGATGACCGACTGACGCCGATCTTGCGGAGCCGTCCGGATACCTCGATCTGCAGCCGTTCGACATGCTGCAACAGAAGGAGAAACCTGTGGTCGAGACGTTGTACATCATCGCGCACCTTCGCGGCGATCTCGGCGTTTCGGAATGGAAGACGTATCGCCGTGGCGTACCCCTGCTGCAGCACTTCCGTGATCTCGAGAGTTTCGTCGGCAGCATGCGGAATCTCGAAAGTCGGAGCACGGACCTTTTTGCCTAGGCTTGATTGCAGCAGCGCCTCCGTGTCCGCCTTGCTGAAGTAGAAGGCGAACGGCCGAGAGAAGATTTCCGGCCGATCCGTTATTTCCAGGACCGAGATGAACCCCAACCCTTTCGTGCCAATCAGTTCGGCCGCTTCTGCGGAATCGTCGGCGAGCGCGTCGTCTGCGTTTTGAAGGAGTTCCCAAAGATATCGGCCCCTGTAATCGGCCGTCACGCCTCTTTCGTGCCGGAGATCGCGTGTCAATCGGCGTTCGACTGGGACCCCCTATCGGCATCCAAAAGGGACCCCTTTGATCGGCGTGCTCTGCTGGTAGCGCTCGGGTCGTCGGAGCTGGTCGGGGTTGCGGAGACGGCGCGAGCGCGGGTTGTTTGAACATCGTCGCGGCTTTTGAATCGCCAGCTGTCGTTGCCGGTCTCGACGATGTCGCAGTGATGGGTCAATCGGTCGAGTAGCGCGGTGGTCATTTTGGCATCACCGAACACACTGGGCCATTCGCCGAACGCAAGATTGGTGGTGACAATGATGGAGGTGCGCTCGTAGAGCCGGCTGATGAGATGGAACAGGAGCTGACCGCCGGATTGCGCGAACGGCAGATAGCCCAGCTCGTCGAGAACGATGAAGTCCATGCGGGTCAGATGCTCGGCGAGCCGTCCCTGCCGACCGTTGCGGGTCTCGGTCTCGAGCCGGTTGACGAGGTCGACTACGTTGTAGAAGCGTCCTCTGGCGCCATCGCGGATGCAACTTCTGGCGATGGCAATGGCCAGGTGGGTTTTGCCTGTACCGGTGCCGCCAACCAGCACGACGTTGCGTTGTTGGGCGATGAAGCCGCCGCCAGCGAGATCATTGACGAGAGTCTGATTGATCGGCGTGCCGTCGAACTGGAAGTCGGCGATGTCCTTGGCGAGCGGCAGCTTGGCAATGGTGAGCTGGTATTTGATCGACCTGGCTTGCTTCTCGTTGATCTCGGCGTTGAGCAGGTCGCCGACAATGCGTTGAGGCTCGTGCTGGCGCTTGACGGCAGTTGCCATGATCTCGTCGAAGGCAGCCTTCATGCCGTAGAGCTTAAGTTCGCCCATGAGGTCGAAGATTTGGGTTCGTTCCATCAGATGGTCCTCCGGAGGTTGTCGTAGCGGGCACAATCGGCGATCGGTGCATGACGGAGCGTCAGTGCGGCCGGCGTCATGATGTTGGCCGGTGGGGCGGGTTCACGTTGACGGGCCAGGATATTGAGAACGACATCGGCGGAATGGACGCTGTGACTGAGCGCTTCGGCACAAGCCGCTTCCACCGCGGACAGACCGTCAGTCAGCACCGCGGTGAGGATGTCGACCATCTGCCGATTGCCATCGTCGGTGCTGGCCAGCTTGCGCCGGATCCGCTCGATCGCGGCCGGCAGCACCCAGTCTTTGAAGGGAGCACCGTTGCGCAAGGCGCCGGGTTTGCGGGCGAGCACCGGCACATAATGCCAGGGGTCGTAGACGGTATCGCCGCGGCCAAAGGATCGCGGGTGCTCGGCAACGATACGTCCATCCTGACGGATCACGATGCGATCGGCATAGGCTTGAACCTCGACCGGTCGTCCGACTGCACTGGCTGCGACCGAGTACTTGTTGTTGTCGAAGCGCACCAGGCAGGTCTTCGAGACCGATGCTGTCACCGCATGGAAGCCGTCGAAGCGGCCGGCATAGGGAACGAGTTTGGGGCGTTCGGCTTCGAACACGTCCCAGATCGTCTGATCGACCAGCTCCGGATGGCGATGAGCCTTGGCGTAGGCGATGCACTTGTCGAGCAGCCAGGCGTTTAACTCGTCGAGGTTTTTGAACCGCAGCCGCGGCGTGAAGAAGCGCTCCCGGACCAGCCCGACCTGGTTCTCGACCTGCCCCTTCTCCCAGCCCGACGCTGGCGTACAGGCGACCGGATCGACCAGATAGTGGCTGCACATCTGCAGGAAGCGGCGATTGTAGAGACGGCCTTTACCGACAAAGATCGTCTCCACCGCGGTCTTCATGTTGTCGTAGATGCCGCGGGTGCAGGTGCCTTTGAACAGGGCGAATGCCCGGTCGTGGGCGTCGAACACCATCTCCTGCGTCTCCCGCGGATAGGCCCGCACGAACAGCATGCGACTGTGACAGAGCCGAACATGAGCAGCCTTCACCATCACCGTGGTGCCGCTCAGCAGGACCACCTCGTGGCTCCAGTCGAACTGGTAGGCTTCGCCTGGTGCAAAGCTCAGCGGCACATAAGCCGACGCTGTCGAGGTGCCGCGTTCCTTGGTCCACCGTCGGGCGTATCGACGAACCGCATCATAGCCGCCGGCATAACCCAGGCCGCGGAGTTCCTCGAATAGCCGGATCAGCGTCAGCCGTTCCCGCGCCGCCTTGCTCTCATTCCCTGCCAGCAACCGATCAAGCTCGGCACTCCAGGCACCCATCTTCGGGAGCGGCTGCGTCTCGCGCTCGTACCGGAACTCCGTCGCTTGAGAACGAATGACCTTGCGAACCACCTTCCGCGATACGCCAAGTTCTCGGCAGATCGCCTTGATCGGACGACCATCAACAAAGTAGGCGCGACGGATCTTACCAATCGTCTCCACCACCAGCATCCCAACCTCGGCTTCCATGACTCGATGGAAGCCACTGTGGACCCTTATCCCGGGGTCCCGATTGGATGCCGATCACCCCGAAACGGGGGTCCTTATTCCATGCCGAAACACAATCGCGCTTCGGACGGTTTGGGTCGGCCCGATACACGCCGATGGCGCTGTTTGCGATGGCTTGGAGCAGCTCTTTGTCGGGCGTATGGGGATAATCCTCAGGTTTCTCGTCTTCGCGTCCACTCTTCTCAGAGAGATCGGACGCGCAGAGCGCAAGAACACCGAGGCGAGAAACAGGTCGGCCGTCGTTCGCCACGATGAGGGCGTCGTCGGTAACTCGGATCAGGACTTCGCTGCGTTGTTTTGACATCGAGAGGTGACGCCTACATTTGTTGAGCGCCACCGGCGTCATTTGCGTCGGGGGTTGCGCTGATGTTTGCAGATATTAGCGGCTCGTTTCTCGGAATCCAGATCAAGGAGACGTAGTACCCCCTGGTTGCGTCACCGCCTTCGCGGCCGACCACCTGACTGGTCAGCCTCGTCACTCAGACGTCTCACCCGCTCCTGCCCAGGCTCGTTCGAACTTGGAAGTGCATAGTGATGGGCTTGGAAAGTCGAGCTAGCAAGCTATTGAAGTATTTATTAAAGTAGACCATCGCTCAACTACTGATCCGTCGCGATTTTCTATGCGTTAGCGCCTGACCTCTAGGTTGTCTGTCGCGCACCAATTGGCGACTCTTCATGTTTCCGGGCATCGCAGGCAGACTTGACCGATAAGTCGAACGCGAGCGCCCTCGCAGCGGCGACGGGCAGGGGAATCCGCTCCGCCGCCTTTTCGGTAAAGTGCTCATCGGTTCGATAGTCGGCGCCCATCAGTACTTGGAACCAGCGCTCCCGGTCCATGACGACACGAAATTGTTTCTCATCCTGTGTCCCACCCACATACGGAAGGAAAACCTCGATCGGTTTTCGGACCGTTTCGGCTATGGCGCCGATTCTATCGACACGGCCCGTTCGCTGCTCAAGGGTGCTTGGATTCCAGCTTAAATCATGATGGATCACATGCCGGCAGCTGAGGTGGAGATCGACGCCCTCGGCAAGCACGCTTGAGGCGACAAGGACCTCCGGAAAAAACGGGGTATTAAAAGCTAGCATCAG
This sequence comes from Bradyrhizobium quebecense, assembly GCF_013373795.3. Classification (NCBI taxonomy): domain Bacteria; kingdom Pseudomonadati; phylum Pseudomonadota; class Alphaproteobacteria; order Hyphomicrobiales; family Nitrobacteraceae; genus Bradyrhizobium; species Bradyrhizobium quebecense. The sequence goes on along the minus strand of NZ_CP088022.1, from coordinate 6,852,896 downwards.
CCGTTGGCGCGTCTCTTGCTTCACCAGCCCGTTGGCGAGCCGGATGTTGGGCATCACGCTAATCCCTTTCATCTGGCTCAAATCATCGTCATTCTCGCGCAGGGTTTCCCCGCGAATCCCCGGCTGCATTCGGCTCAGGGCTTCGAGGTAATCCTTTCGCTCAGGATGCGAGCATCGCCTAGCGATGAATTTCAAGAACGAATCGATCTTCTCGCCCAGGGAGATGCCGGACAAGTCGCGCGTGCCGAACGCCTCCCGCAATGTGGATTCGCCTGAGCGCGCGTCGATGTCGAAGTGGCGGGCGACAAACAGCGGCGTTCGGACGAAGCGCCGAACGACATCCTGTATGTGATTTCGCTCCTCGCTACTCAATTCAACGTAAGGCGCGAGGCGCCGAGCCAATTCCTCGTGCAAGGGCTGACGCATGCCCCCATTCGTGTCGAAGCGTGCCCCAAAATCGGCAACGGCTTTTCGGACGGCTTCTTGCTCAAGCCCAAATCTTTGTGCAGCGTCGCTCCAAAGCTGTCGTTCCAGCGCCGCCGACAGGTGCCTTACGATGGCTCGCCCGGTCTCACGGTAATGACAGAAGACCACCACTTTCTCGCGGTGCCGCCAAAGATCGAGAACCCGCGCAATCAGCGGGGCAATCTTCGGATGCTGGGCATAAGCAGCTTCATCGGGAAGCGCCGTCGTCAGCTTCTCAACGTAACGGTTAACGAGCTGGCCGGGCAGCGCCGCCTTGAGTTCCTGTTCCTCGTCCTCGTGGGACGATCCGTTGCGTCGCGTCTCAAGGAAAGCTTCGTAACTCGACGCTAGCCCTTCCGCAAATGTCGCCCGTCCGGCCTTTATGCCTTCGCGCACAACCACAGCCTGGGCACGAGCGGCGAGTAAGAACGGAAGCAAAGCCTCGTCGCCCACAGGCAGACCGCCATCGCCTTCGAGCGACAAAGAAAGCGCCCGGCCGGAATGTCGCGAACGCCGCGGCACGTTGGTGCCCGGAAGCATTGGATCGCGCAGGTGGCGGACAACCCATTTGCGCAGCGGCGCCTCGGCTTCTTTCATCGCGGCCTGGGCCTGATGGAAGGATCGCATGACCATTTGAATGCGTTCCGGGCGATCCTTGGAATCAGCGGCGGCACTTTGCCACCAATCGTCGATAGACACCTCCCGGCCGCTTTTATCGACGAGATCGCCTTCACGGAGGGAAGCCCATCGCTTGTCGAGTTCGGCCGCGCGGTGTTGTGCGCAGTCCAGTGTCTTACCGAGCGCCTCCAGTTCCGCTTCAAACTGCTCCTTTGTGTAGTGGGGCATCGTTTTCCAGGCCACGCCGCGGAATCGGTCGATCACGTTTAGCAGTTCATGATGCCCGAGCTGAAATGGCGTGGCCGTCAAGAACATCATCCGCTCGAACGACCCCTCCAACGCGCCCGTGATGGTGCCGGCATCCTCCCGCGCTTCATCGGTCACAAAGAGGGACGCCAAGCGGGTCGCCGGATTTTTCAGATGATGGGCTTCGTCCATGATCAGAAGGGGAGAGCGAAACCGGGCTTTCGCGAGGGTCGATGGCCACATCGTTCGCAGCGCATCGTTAATCGCGCGGCGTGCGCGCTCCAGTCGCTCGTTGATGAAAGCCGACTCCCTGGCAGGCAATTCGCGCAAGCAGTCGCGCAATTCGGCGACATCGATGTCGCTCGAATCGAGCACTTTCTGAATCGCCTCGGGAATGGGCGTGTCATGGAGTTGAAGATCGGGGCGGGCCCGATAGTGTTCGTTGATGACGAGCCGCCATTCTCGATTGGGGATACGCAGCAGCTTGGCGAAGAGCTCCGGGTCATTGTAGGAGGACTTGGTTCGCAGCAAGTCGGCGGCAAACCTGGGCAACGCATTTCGCTTTTCGCCGAGATGTATGCCGCTGATCGCGCGCTTGATCAGTGCGAGACGTACCCACTGATCAATGTTCTGCACATGGAAAGCTCCATGCTTGAGAAAAATGATCTGCGGACGGTTCCTGGCTTCGCTATCGATGAGTCGGAAAAATTCGAGCGCTGACGCAACAGGTTTGGCGCGAAGCGCCTTGTCATCGGAGCGCTGGATCGCGCGATCGACGAATACCTTAAAATCGCGAGGCCATTTCTCGTGTAGTGAAGCGGGCACCATGATGACGACGGGCCGCTTCCCGCGGTCGGAGAGGGCCGCCTTCATCGCAACGCCAAGCGCGACAAATGTTTTACCCATGCCAACTTCATCGGCCAGCACGATGCCTGGCTGATTGCCGAGCCGGCGCAGAATCTCCGCGATCGTTCGCTGTTGCCGTAACGCATCCTCGCTGCTGACGCGATCGTTTCTGAGATCGAGACGCTCGCCGAGATCGCCGGTATCAACGGGCCAAGTCACGATAGCAGCTCCTCAAAAGAGGTCGCGACATAGGCGGCAAGACCGGACGGGGCGGGTGCCGCGTGGGCAAGCTCCTGCAATGACCGGGTGATCTCGCTGACTTCGAGGCCAATGGCATGCTTGTCGAGCGTGCCCAAAGGCCTCCACACGACGCTGCGCAGTGTGGCGGCGACCTCGGCGATCATGAACGCTGCACCTTCCGAATCTTCGGCCGAGAGCCGCTTGGCCAGGGCAACGGGTCCGATCGGCCCGCGCAGGCGCCAGCGAAGAGCGTCGAGGGAGCTCACCGGCTGTTGCATGCGTTCACGCATACCCTCCAGCGCCTGGGCAACGCGCCGCATGCGACGCAGCAGGAATTGGCTTGTGTCGACTCTTTTGTGCGGATCAACCTCGATAGCCGTTCCAGGCTGTTTCTGGCTTTCCCGGCGCTGAAGGATACGAAGAACAACCTCGTGCAGCGGGCGCGCGGACGTAAGAATCTCAATAAGTTCCGCGAGCGAAAGGCTTCCGAGCTCATCGGGTGGCGGCAGGGCCGACGTATCGGCAACATTCACGATCCATGGCGCGCTCCATTCGTGCTTCGCAGCGTCATGCCAGCGAACTTCGAGCGAGCTGGGAGGTCGCTTCGTGTCCCAGGGAAGAACGACGGCATGCGGACTTCCGCTGCTTGCCCAGCCCTGATTGTCTAGGAGTGATCCGTGCTCATTGGACAGGATCTCAAAGACCAGCGGCGCGTCGGTGCCGATCTCAAGTTCAAGGCGCGCGCCATGTTTGTCCAGGCAGAATAGCGCCAGGCCGAAAGCGGCCGGCAAGGGTGGAGCATCCAAGTTGTCGGCCGAGTCAGGTGATCCGCCGAGAAACTGGACACTCTCGATGTCCTCGAGTTCATTCTCGTGTGGCCACGACTGCGCGCAGAGCTTTCCGAAACGCGACGCGCGATCACGGATGATGTAGGCGAGGTTCAATTCGATATTGTGCCGGGGGTGGAGGCCAAGCCCCGCAGCCGTGAAATTGCTCGATCCAAGCATGTAGAGAGCGCGGTCGCCGCGCTCCAGCCAGACGGATTTCGCGTGAAGCGGCCGATCTTCCTGTTTTCTTTCGATCTCGATGCGCTGTTCGACGACTGCAAACGTATGCTGGAGTGATGGATGCGAAGATTTCTTGAGCGTTGCTGGTGCATCAATCTGCACCGTTCCGTCCGGCAGGGTCCGTCCGGGCCCGGCAAAGCTTAGCCAACGTTTACCGCGCACCGTGAGAAGGGCTGCAAAAGCTTCTGCTGTGGCGCCGGCACGGGTCTCCTCGTCGAAAAACGGGCTCAGCACCCATGCACGGTCCGGCCGTGGTCCAACCCACCGTGCGGCGAGTTGCTGAATGACCGTATCCCCGTCGGGGACGAGGGGTATCAACGCGCATTCGGCATCGTCACGATCCGCGGGCGGCAATGAGCGAGCCCGTCGATCCACGGATGATAAAAAGTCCGCTAGAGCGACTTGTGGTCCGCTGCCGGTACGATCGATGCCAGGGGCGTACCCTCGCACGCGATGGAGGAAGGCAATACACGCGCGCAGCAGTTCGGGTGCAGCATTGCTCTCGGGACCGAAATCGAGCGTGGCCATGACCTCTTGATTTCGGCGGTAAGCAGGTTCCGTCAGATTGGCGGACCCGATCAGAACCCGAATAAAATTCTCCCACACAAGCAGGGTGAGCTTAGCGTGCAATATGCCGCCGCCCGGCAATCGGACCGGCAACATATGCCAACGCAAGCTGCGGTTGGCGGCGGTATGCGTGGCATCGACAAGGACACAGGCGAAGCATTGAGCAAGCTTTTCTTCACGTTCGATGAGGTAGGCTTTCGCGGTTTCGTTGGGATTGCTTTGGATCGACAAGAACCGCGCCAGGCACTGCTCTTCAAAATGCTCGGCGTCGAACGTAAAGCTTGTTGCCACGCAGCCGAGCGGGCGACCAAAAGCTTCCTCGCGGGTCCAAAGGTCGAGCAGGCGCGCCCGCGGTTGCTCGGAAGCCGACGAACGCCGAGCGCTCATTGAAGGACTCCCAAGTCGGAGAGAAAACCGGAAAAAGTTGGAATGCGATATTCGTGAACATAGCCGCCCTTGCCGGAAGGCGGTTCGGGCAGGGTATAGCCGGCGCGCAAAACCACCCGCCCGTGCGGGCCACGCTCGAACCAAGCGCGTTTCCCATGTGGGGGCTTCTTGCTCTGAACTTGATCGTGATGATGGAGGATTGCATCAAAGAGGTCGGCGGTGGTTCGAACCTCGTCGAACCGGTCGACGGCTTGTGCAATGCCTTTCTCGTCGTGTTCCCATTCCAGCAGTGTTGGATGGGAGCGAACACGCGCGAGGCTGGGGGCCAAGAGTGCGAGCGCGGACTGGGCAGACTTTGTCGCAGAGAAAATCTGGGCGCCTACCGGCGCGCCACCGTTACTCGATGCGCAATAGCGCAAGCCATCGAACGCGTCGGTGATCACGCGCCCAAACATTTCATACGCATCGATCGCGGTGAGCAGTTGTTGAAGCTCGGCGGGAGCCTTGCGAGCAAGTTTTCGGAGAAAGGATGCTTCATGGTCCCGCCCGCTGACGCCACCTTGCCCAACCAGGGCGTCTTTGAGGTGCGCGATCATTTCGGCGTCGCCGGCACGTGATAAAATGCGCTCAGTCAGGATTGTTTTTTCGCGGCGGCCCGGTGCTGTCGGATCGAGGCGGCTCGCGAGCTCTCGCCAGAACTCCCCAGACTGGTATGTGGTGTGTCCCTTGTCCATGCCTTGAGCAACCGCACGCCGAAGCCGCTCACGAAAGGCGTGCCCGGCGCCCCCGGACCCGTCGAGGAAGCCGTCGAGCCCTTGATCCGTTGCCCATGCGGAAACTAGTTCATAGCCGCCGTCGTCGAGCGCGCCATCGTCAGTGATGATCCCGACTCGATAGGCAAGGCGCCGAAACACGCCGGTAAAGCCAAACGCATTCGGAGTTTTGAGATAGGCCGTCGCACAGACAGGCCGTTGGTCGCGGAGTGCCCGCCTAACTTTCTGGATGCCGGGAACGCCGGACCTCGCTGAGGGGGAGTTCTGCGAGCGCACGAACGCCTCGACGACAAACCATTCCCACACGAGCCATGGCGGCGTTATGCCGTCTGCGGCAACCGCATCGTCGTCCCAATCGTCCAATAGGCGGGCGCCGACCGCTATGGCCGTTACGAAGCGTGGATGGCCCATCCGTACGGTAACGGCTGGCAACAAGCGGTCGGCGAGACGTTCGTAGCTGGGCAGCAGTCCCAACGGATCGGTACTGCCTTCGGCTTCCTCGGAAGGATCAAACTCGGAACTGAACGGCGCTCTCAACATAACTTTCTACTCAAAAACAGGTGCGCTCACGGTCGGTTCAGCGCGATTGATTCGGCGTGAGCAAATAGATTCAGGCGGCGAAGGTCGTCGATCTTCGTCCACGCGCCTTCGAGCAGCTGGGCGCCATGAACGACAAGAGCCAAGCATTGCGCACGGCTTACGGCAACGTTGAAGCGGTTTGGATTGAACAGGAATTCGGTGCCGCGCGGCGCCTCGACACCTTTGGATGTCGTCATCGAGACGATCACGACCGCGGCTTCCTGCCCCTGAAACTTGTCCACCGTGCCCACGTGAGAGCCCGACGGCAAGAGCTGCTTTAGAAGGTTCACTTGCAAGTTATAGGGAGCGACGACCAGAATATCGTCGAGGGTGAGGGGCGACGCGCTGCCATCCCTAATGACCTCTTGCGCCAACAGCGCCTGCACGAGCTCGGCAATCGCCTCGGCCTCGGCGCGGCTTGACTGAGTGCAGCCATCATGCCCGACCGGGACAAAGGACAATCCAGCCGGCCGAAGCGCACCAGGAGCATCGGGCCGAAGGCGCAGGTATCGGGCCTCCGTCGATGGATGCGAGCCGAGGCGTCCATCATAAATCGCATTGGAAATAAATCGGCAGAGTGCCGGATGCAGGCGGCGGCTCTCGTTCAGAAGGATGCCGCGGTCCTCCGGCACTGTGGCGCGGTCCTCCAGAAGGTACTCAAGGCTTGAGAGGCCGGTCTCGCCCGGATGCACGCCCTGGACCGGCTGGGGAAGCTGCATTTGATCGCCCACCAGCACGATATTGGCCGCGGCGGCCCCCATCGCGACGAGATTGCCAAGCGACACCTGTCCGGCCTCGTCGATAAACAGATAGTCATACTCGTTGCGCTGATCGTCGCGGCAGAAATGAAACACAGTCCCACCGACGAGGCTGTGCTGCGGCATCACATCCTCCGATTTAACGACCGTCACGATGTTGGTGCTGTCGTATTCAGTCTCGGGTTTGCCGTCGTTGCCCTTCTTGGCGCCCTTAAAGCGGAATTGCGCCTCGGCGGCGCGCGCATCAACCTCGGCAAGCAGCTTGTTGATCGCCTTGTGCGAGTTCGAGGAAACACCGACGCGCTTGCCGGCCTTGAGCAGCGTGACGATCGCCAGCGCGGCCGTATAGGTCTTGCCCGTTCCGGGCGGTCCTTGGATGAAGAGATAGCTATGGTCGAGATCGGCGACGGCGCGGATCACAGCGTCGGTCAATGGCTCGTCCGGCTGGCGTATCGGCAATCCGGTCGTTCGGCCCTTCAAGCGCGGGGTGCTGCGCATCAGAATATCGAGCAGTGCCTGATCTTCCTGGCTCGCTCCACTGACGAAGCGATTGGCGAAGTCCAGAACGGCCTCCGGGACGCCTTGCAAATTGATCGGTGCCGGAACCAGGCTGAAACGGTCCGGCATGACTGGAGCCTTCGCGCCGCGTCGAAGCACGACACGGCCATCTTCCGCTGAAATCTCGATGATCGTGCCGGCACTGCCGATCGTTTCGGCAATGCGCGGCATGTCGCCAACTTTGAGCTTGGTGTCCTGCGGCGGAAAGACGAATGCCGTGTCAAATGACCGTTTGACCGGCACAGGCGCTTTCGAGGTGTCGCGTTGAAGGCCGCCGAGGCTTTCGGCGTCGTCAACCAGCTCATCTTCCGACCAGGCCTGCCGCTCGAAGAGAGCCCACCAGCCTGGCTTCTGCGAGCGCTGGTGGAACCACAACAGCTCGGCGATAAGGTCGCGCATGCGCGCGTCGCCATGGGGACAGGTCCGCACGGCCACCGCAAGAGCCTGCTTGCGGACCTCAAGCTGGGCGCGCTCGGCCGACTGCTCGCGTTTCTCGCCGGCAGTATCGTCGACAATCTCAAGATTGATGCCGGGCGGACGCAGCTTCTCAAGCCAGGCGTGCAGCTGTGCCGTCGAAACACAGTCGTCCTTGTTGTAGGCGGCAATCGAATCGAGGATGGCGTTGTCTTTGGTCAGGCACCAACGCTCGTATTCGACGATGCTGTCGGAAGCCGTGCGTACCTCGCCGCTACGCGCGCGCCAATAAAGAGCTTCGAGGTCCTTGATCGAATAGCTCTCGGTCGATGCGCGCATCGCCTGTACGACGGCCCGGTAGAGATCGACGAAACGGCGCTCGCGCAAGAGTTGATCGAGCTCCGCTTCCATCGTCGCGTAACGCATGGCAAGGCGCTTGAGGGCGGTCGTCTCGTAGGCGGCGTAATGATAGATGTGCGCGTTCGGATGGCGCCGCACCTGTTCGATGAGAAGGCGCATCAGCTTTTCAAACGCCACCTTCTCATCGGCGGGATTATGCGCCCAGATGGGCTGGAAGGCCGGCTCGTGCGAGCCGTTCAAGCGACCGTAGATGCCGAACAGGTATTCGAGCCCTTCGCCTGCCAGAGGATCGCCCTCCATATCGAAGTAGAGATCGCCGCCGTCGGGGACGGGAAGCATCGCAAAGCCGCGCCCGCGTGCGTAAGGTAGCAGTTCGAAGCCGTGCTGGCCGCTCGCGCGGGCCGCGCCCTGAAGGCGGGCTTGCGCCGACAGCTTCTCCAGCGTTTCTGTACCCATGCCATCGACTTTGGCGTTCGCCGGCAGAGCCGCCAACTGCGCGAGCGTGGTGACGCCGGCCGCCGCGAGTTTTGTGACCTGTGCCCCGCTGACGCCTGCCACGAAAAATGGACTGTCGGCTTCGCGCCATTCGGATTCGCAGCGCGCCTTGTAGTCGCATTGGGGGCAGGCGGCGCAGGGTCGCGGCTTGGTGGCGCGTTTCTCTTTGGCGACGAAGCGCTCGAAGCTGCGCATCAGCCGCCGGAGAATAAAGCGTGTGCGCCGCAGATCGAAGGGCACCGGTTCGCCGGCTGCGACGTGGATGACGCCGCCCTGCACGGGGATGCCGAACAGCTCTTCCAGCAATTCGGCATAGATCCCAAGTTGCAGGACATATTCCCCTTTGGCCGACCGCGCGAGCTTCGCGTCCTCGGGCTCGAAGGTGGTCGCGCCGTCATCTCCGTTTCGCACCAGGAAGTCGGGATAGCCGAGCCACGCATCCTTGATAAGCGCGCCCTGATATATCAACTTCGCACCGCGCGTGATGGCTTCTCGCGTCAGGCGAGTGCGGTCGGCGAGACTGGCATCCGAAGGGATGTGCTCGGCAGGACCGAAGCGCTCTTCGAGCCGCGCCAGCACGGCGGCCTCATGTTCGAAGCCCTTGTCGCGGATGAGTTGCAAGGTCGCGTCCGCGTCCTCGGCCGGCTTGATGCCGGCAAGCCAAAGCGCGGCCTGGTGTGGGCAGCCGAGATAATCATTGAGGCGTGAGGCGGAAAGCGAAGGCATGATGCGGGAAAATGGAAGTTGGGTGCGACAGAATTGGACGTAGCCGTCCGGCTAGGATGCTTTCTTCGGGTCAGCGACGTAGGCGAAACGCAGGGGTTCTTCGTGATGCGCCAGTGCGGCGCGCAATTCGGTGGTGATCTGCTGGCGCAGGGAAAGCGGCTCGACGATCTCGACCTTGTTGCCCCAGGTGAAGAGATGCCACGCCAGCTCCAGCATGCCACTGGCGCGGAAGCGCACGATGAGGCCGCCATCGGGGTGCGCATCGACGGTCTGGGTTGAATGAAACCGATGGTTTTTGAAATCCTCCAGGCCGCTCGGGAGGATATGCAAGACTACGTCTTCCTGTTCGCCCTCGAAATAGGCGAAAGCCGTGTTGGCGAACACCGCGAGGTTAAAGTCCGCCGGAGGCGACGCAGTCTCGTCCAGGCATTCGAGCTGTTCGATCCGGTCGAGCCGCCAGTGCTTCGGCTTGGCCGTGCCGGCATCGGCGCCGATCAGATAATTCATTCGGCCGAAGATGATGCCGTAAGGGGCGACGTCGCGCGAAGCCCCCGGCCTTGAGCCGCCATGATAGATGAAGCGCAACATTTTCATCTCCAGAAGCGCACGGCGAAGGATCATGAGAACGGCCGGGTCCTCCGTCGGCCGCGGTCCCGCCTGCATCGCGATGCGTTCGGCGCGCAGCAAAGCCTCAACATCCGTCTCGGTGGCGCGGCGGCGCCCGTGCCGCATGGCTGCGCGGATTTTCTTCTCAAGCCCGCCGAGCGACGTAGCGCGCGCGGTTGCTCCGGACTCGCTGAGCTCGGCAACAACGACGCCAAGATCGCTCAGCTCTTCGGTCGTCGGGTCCTGGAAGAAGCCGTCGAGCCCCCTCGGAATATGGAACCGCTTCTTCGGGTGATCCGGAACTTCTTCCATCTGTGGGAACACCGTGCGGATGGTGTCCCGCATGCGCTCAACAGTGCGTCGCTCGCATCCCGTCACCTCGCACATCTCGTCCAGCGTCAGACCCTCGGCGCTGCTAGCCAGGGCCCGTGCCAATTCCAGGATGTTTCGGGTTTTATCATAACGCATCGCGTGTACGTCCAAATCTGACGCAGCAAGGTAGCAAAGTACAGGCTCGCGGTCACATCGACCGGAAAACGACGTCAAAACAGATAGATACGGAGACTAGAATGAGCAACGAGAACGAATCCCCTCCGAACGGTGAGGGCGAAGAGCCTCATCGTCACCACGAGGGTGGCCAAGCCGGTCACCACCACCATGGCGCGCATGAGCATCATCATTCGCATCATGAGGTGTGGAAACTGAATGTTCAAGGCGTCATCATCGAGTCGCGGAAGCCCGAGATTGTCGTGCGGGAGGCGATCCAGCAAGCCGGCTTCAACCCCGATATGCCGTGGATCATCGTGCTCAAGGTGGCGGGCGAGCCGAAGCGGGAGGTGGCTCTCTCCTTTGTTATCGACCTGCGCCACAAGGGCATCGAGAAACTCCGCCTCACCCCGCGGCAGATCAACAACGGGGAGATTTGCGGGCAGCGCCGCATTGCTTTTGCGATGCTGCCGCAGGACGAGGCGCTTCTCGACCGCCTTGGCTTCGTATGGGAAACCGTGGTCGATGCTGGCCGCCGCTGGCTGATCATCCGCAACTATCCGCTTCCGCCGGGGTATCGGGTTGCGACGGCGACGATCGGCATCGAGGTGCCGGTCAGCTATCCGGGCGCCCAGCTCGATATGTTCTACTGCCATCCGCCGCTCGCGCTTTCCTCGGGCGCGGCAATCCCGCAGACGCAGCAGATCGAGACGGTCATCGGCTTGCCGTTTCAGCGGTGGTCGCGCCACCGCCAGTGGGACTCGGCGCGCGACACGCTGGCGACCCACCTCGCTCTCGTCGATGAATCTTTGCACCGCGAGGTAGGGCAATGAAGCGCGGTCATACCTTGGTGCTGACCGCGAAGCTGGCCGACGAACTTAGGGCCCATCTCTTTCCCGGTGATGGTCTCGAAGCGGCCGCGCTCTTGCTCTGCACAGTGACAGGCGCACGGCGCCAAAAATGGCTCGGTCGGGAAGTTATTTGCGTTCCTCACGCGCACTGCACGCGCCGGCCCGATTTCATCACCTGGCCAGGCGAATATGTGGAGGCGGCGATCGACCGAGCGTCGGCGCGCGGTGACGCGGTGATCGCTGTCCATGCGCATCCGGGTGGGCTCTTTTCGTTCTCTGGTACCGACAACGAAAGCGACCGCATGCTGATGCCTGCCATACGGGCCGGCACCGACTGCGCAGCGGGCTCGGCGATCATGATACCGAGCGGAGCGATGCGGGCGCGTCTCTATGATGACGACCGCGCCACACCGATCGACCTCGTTATGAAAGCCGGAGCTGACATCGAAACCTGGTGGCACACCGGGGCGACGGCCTCAGGCCCGTTGAAGCCGGCGATGGCTTTCACCGGCGAAATGCGGGCGTCGCTCAACCGTCTCAGCGTCTGCGTGATTGGCGTGTCAGGGACCGGATCGATTGTTGCCGAGCAGCTCGCCCGCCTCGGTGTCGGCGAAATTATTCTCATCGATTTCGACAAGATCGAGGAGCGTAACCTCAACCGCATCCTCAACGCGACGCACGCTGACATCGGCTCCCTCAAAGTCGAAATGTTTGCCGACGCCATCCGGCGCTACCGGTCCGATGTCGAGGTGGTCGGCGTGCCGCACTCCGTCGCAACGCGCGAAGCTGTCCTGGCAGCGAGCCAGGCCGATATTCTCTTTTCCTGCGTCGATTCCGCGGAAGGTCGCCATATCGCAGACCGGCTAACCGCCAGTTTCGCGATGCCGTTATTCGATGTCGGCGTTGCGATCCCGACCGAGACGTTGCCATGCGGTGGGCACCGCATCGCGGAGGTCTACGGTCGCGTTGACTATGTCTATCCCGGCGGCTCAAGCCTGATGGATCGCGGCGTCTACGATGCGGCGCTTCTCGAAACAGAGTATCTCGCGCGCTCGGCGCCCCACGCGCTCGCCAGGAAGATCGAGGACGGCTATCTACGCGGAATGGCGGAGGAAGCGCCGGGCGTCATCACTCTCAACATGCGCGCGGCATCGGCCTGCGTCGTCGAATTTATCGCGCGGCTGTTTCCATTCCGTGAGTCCTCAAACGAAAGGAGAGCGCGCACGATCTTTATGCTCGCTGAAGGGGACGAAGACGTGTTTGCCGAAAGCCAGTTCAAGTATGGGTGCCGCTTTCCGGTGGCCCAAGGCGCGGCCGAGCCGCTCCTTGGTCTGCCTGCACTCGCGGTGCAGCGGAGGGTCGCATGAAAAAGAAGCCGCTTTGGTGGCGTCGGCTCGTTGCCGCCCTCGCGCCTCGCCGCAAGCTCAAAATCGTCGATGGCGACATGCTCCCGGAAAAGCTGCCGTTGTGGACTCTTGTCATCGCCCGCGACGACGGCGAGGATTGGTCAGTCGGCATGCGGTGCCCCTGCGGCTGCGGCGAGCGTTTGGAAATGATGCTGCTGAGGGAGGTGAAGCCGCGGTGGGATGTTTCTGTCGATTCTCGTGGCCACATATCGTTGCATCCCTCCGTCTGGCAGCGCGAAGGGTGCAAGTCGCATTTTTGGGTACGATCGGGCAAGATCATTTGGTGCGACTGACAGCATCCGGCGCCCAGCCACGGAATGCGGACTTACTCACCAACCGACCCCAACCTTCCGTCGAACATTTTTGCCCATACCCCAGCCCATATTTGTGCGGAAATTGCAGGCGAATAGGTGCGACTGCGTGTGGTGCCGAGCGCACAGCTTACGCCTATGGCGCGCGCTTTTCTTGGATGCCGGCGACCACCGACGAATGAGGGCGATATAGCCTGTTTTGGACACTCTCTCCGCCAAGGATCTGCATGATGGAAGCGTCGCGAAGATGCCGATCGCCATGCCCGGAGTGCAGTTGTGGAAACCTGCGCCACTCCGAGGATACCTTAGGATGGTCGCTGCGCTGAGAAGAATGCTTTAAGTCGATCAAGCTCAGGCCCGGCGTCCTCAATTGCTCGTGCGATCTCAGTGAGGTCCTTGCGCGTGCAATCTCCCAGCGGTTTGCCGTTTGGCATCATCAAACTGAGCATATTCCCTTCTTTTGCGGCAATGTCGATCCGAGCCGTTAAAGCCAAGGCTTCAATAGCGGAAATCCTTAATTTCGTTTTGGTCTTTCGTTTTTCCGGCATGACTACTTTCTAGCTTGCTTGAGGCGATGATAAAACAGCATGGATCATAACGGCGAGGACGGCAAAGTCATCCCGTTGTATGTTATACAAGACTCGCGGACATTGGACTGAGCTGGTTATGTGACAGTTTTATCCGGACGCATGCGGACGAAGAAGGGGTGCCGGAATTGACCGTCTAGCGTGATCTCGAGGCAACTAACTTCGATCATTTGTCCGACCAGTCTACCAGCCTTCGCTTCGGCCCATAAGAGTTCGCGCTCGGTGTCCGAGAAGCCGCTGCCCACGCCACCCTTAGCTGTAGTGACGTAACCCAGCCGGCCGCTATGCTTGCCGCGGCCTTCGAAGAAGCCGGTGATCGTGACGTCGTGCGTTTCTTCTGGCTTGACCTTAATCCAGTGATTGCGTTGACGAAGGACCAAACCTTCGTGGCCGAGGTCGTTTGCGTATTCCACGGATGGTGATCAGCGATTGCAGGCGATCGTGATCACGGATTCCAGACGATGGTGATCACTTGCGGAGGCGAACACGACTGACGTGCTTAATGTGTGCTGGAAATGGTCTTCCTGGTCAAGACAGACGGGAGGGTTTGGAGATCGGTCCGGCGGTCCATGGGAGGGACCTGTGGGCCGGTGGGGCGATCGGGCGTGCGGTGGTCACGCGTTTGTCCTATCGTCGGCCCGCCGACGCAGGCTGTCGCCCTTGAGCTCGATGCGGTGTGCATTGTGAATGATGCGATCCAAGATGGCATCGCCAAGCGTGGGATCGGCAATCACGTCATGCCATTGCGACACGGGGAGCTGACTTGTGATCAACAATGATCCCTTGTCGTAGCGATCATCGACGATCTCGAGTAGATCACGACGCTGGTCGGCGGTGAGCGGTTCGGGTCCCCAGTCGTCAAGGATGAGTAGATTGACGCGCTCCAGCGCCGCGATCAGACGGGCGAGACGGCCTTCGCCACGCGCCTGGGCGAGATCGGCGAACAAGCGGGGCACGCGCTTGTAGAGGACGGAGAAACCATCGCGGCATGCTCTGTTGCCGAGCGCGCAAGCCAGCCAGGACTTACCGGTGCCGGTCGGGCCGACAATCACCAGATGGTTGTGATCGCGGATCCATTGGCCGGAGGCGAGGGTCTGGAAGAGCGAACGGTCGAGACCGCGCGCGGTGCGATAGTCGACGTTCTCGATGGTGGCGGCCTGGCGGAGCTTGGCATTGCTCAAGCGGCGCGTGAGGCGACGGTTGTCGCGGGCGGTCACCTCGCGATCGACGAGGAGGCCGAGCCAATCGGGGTGCGGCATCTCGGCGGCCTCGGGATTGTTCTGCAGTTCGATGACGGTATCGGCCATGGCAGTGAGGCCGAGTGCGCGCAGGCGTTCGACGGTCGGATGGATGAGCACGATGATCTCCTGATCAGTTGTAGTAACCGCGGCCGCGGATGTTGGCGTGGAAGAGGATGGGTGCGTCCTGGGTCGGAGGCGCGGTTTTGTCGGTGCCGTTCTTGAGGATGGCAGCGACCGATTTGTAGGAACGGGCATTGAGCAAAAGGGCACGGGCGCAGGCGGCGTCGACGCGCTCCTGGCCATAGCGTTTGACCAGCCCGAGAATGCCGATGGCCGAGCGGAAGCCCTGCTCCGGATGCGGCCGCGAGCGCAGGATGACGTCGATCAGGGTCTCGGCGTCGGGCCCCACCTTGGCGGCTTCGGAGCGGATGCGCTCGTGGGTCCAGTCGCGGTAGCGGCGATGCGAGCTTGGCATATGCTCGGGGATCGTCGTCGGACGATGCGGCAGGGTGCTGCGCAGATGCGAGGCGACACGCTTGCCGCGCAGGAAAATCTCGACGGTTTTGAGGGTGATCCGTGCCTCGACCTCCTGATGCACGAGGTGGTGAGGCACGCTGTAATAATGTTTGGCAATCTCGATATGATAGTCGAGATTGACCCGGCAGCGCTTCCACTCGGCATACTCGTAGGGCTCATCCGGCAAGGGGGTCAGCGCCGGGCGATCGAGCTCCTCGAACAGGTCGCGCCGGCTTCGTCCCCAGCTCCGGAGAGGTCGATCGTTCAGCTCGACAAGGAGTGCGTAAATTGCCTCGTTGAGGGCGGCGAGCGAGAAGAAGCGGCGGTTGCGCAGGCGCGCCAGAATCCATCGCCCGACGATCTGGACCCCGACTTCGACCTTGGCCTTGTCGCGCGGACGATACGGCCGCGCCGGCACAATGGCGGTGCGGTAATGGCGGGCGAGATCGGCATAGGTCCGGTTCACCATCGGCTCGTGAAAGCAGGCCCGGGTGATGCCGGCCTTCAGATTGTCGCTCACCGTCTGCCGGGCGGTGCCGCCGAAATAGGCAAAGGCGCGGACGTGCGAGCCGATCCAGTCCGGCAGGCTCTGGCTGAGGCTGGCCTCGGCGTAGGTGTAGTTCGAGGCACCGAGCACGGCGACGAAGATCTGCGCGCTGCGCACCTCGCCGGTGAGCCCGTCAACCACCTCCATGGTGTGGCCAGAATAGTCGACGAACAGCTTCTCGCCGGCGACATGAACCTGGCGCAGGGTCGGCTTGAGGCGGCTGGCCCACTCCCTGTAGCGTTCGCAGAACCACGAATAGCTGAAACTGTCGGAGTGGGAGCCGCAATACTCCTCCCACAACAACATCAGCGTGACGTTCCTCCGCCGCAGCTCGCGATGCACGAGCGCCCAATCCGGCTGCGGCCGCTCGTCGCTGGGCAAATCGGACGGTGGCGGAAACAGCCGGTTCTCGAGCCGGACATCGTCATCGAGCTCCGGCGGCAACGGCCAGGTCAGGCCGGCCCGGCGCGCTAGGTTGAGGTACTTGTTGACCGTGCCCTGGGCCAGGCCGAGGCTGCGGGCAACCGCGCGCTGCGACATGCCGACGCTGTAGTGCAGGCGTAAAACTTCGCGAATGTGGCGCATGGACAGTCTCTCTGTCGGCATCTCGATCCTCTGCTGTCGGGCAAAAGATCAAGCTACCTGGGTTGCAGACTGTCAGTGGTGTCCGGCTCGCTGTCCCCGATCATGATCCGCTGGAAATAGCGATCACGATCCTGTGGAATTGGTGATCACGATCCCCTGGAAACGGTGATCACGATCGTCTGGAACGCGCAGTCGTTGGCGCGTTGAAGCTGGGCGAGGATGTCGTCGGGGGTCGGATTGGTTAGCGTGCCCCAACGGAGGCGCGGATCGAGCGGTTCGAGGCCGTACATGTGCGTTGGTAGAATGGCGGGCGTGTTGCCGTTTACGAATTTGGTGCGCGTCGCTTTGATAGTGTCGCGAAACGTTCCGACGAAAACCTCGCAATCGCGGGGGCGGCCTTGCCGGCATGGTGGAAGGTTGTAGAGCGGTTTTTTGGCTCGGCTTAGCCAGCCTTGCTCGTCGTGCCAAATAGCACGGACGCCATCAATCTTGAGGCTCACTAACCAGTCGCCGGCTAGTTTGTTGCCATTCCAGGCGCGGGGTCTGTTGATCTCGGCGCTTTTCATGCGATCTCCGTTTTGCAATCTCGCCGGCGTCGCGCCTAAAGCTGCTTTTTGATTGCGTCCGGGACCTTTTCGAGGGACGGCTTGAAGTTCTTGTATTTCCTCTCGTTCTGTTTGACGCACTCTGCCAGCGGGGCGAGCATCGTGCTTCCCTTGCTTTCGAAGCTGGCAGAGAGATTCTGGAGGTTGCCCGGCATTACCAGAGTGAAGTATCGGGTATTCCAAATAGCGTCTGAGAAGCGCTTGGGCTCGATCTGCAAGACTAGAATCGTATTCTTGTCCTTGACGACGAACTCGAAGTCCGCGCCGTTGACGAGAGCGCCTTTGGCACCGAAGAAGTTCCAACGAAGCTGACCACGGTCCTGCCCCTCGATCTCCCACGCGGTGTTGTGGATGATGGCCCAGATTTCACCGTCAACCAGGGAACGATGAATTTGAATGAATGATCCGTCCTTTTTATTCGCGCGGCCGTAGCAGGTGGCTTGCCCTGTCTCGGCGTCGGCTCCGCCAAACACCGACCACCAGCTGTCCGTCTCCCGTTGATAAAAGGAGATTTCCTCGGCGCCTGCGCTGCAAGCGTAAAGAGCGAGGAGCAGTATCGCTGAGATCAGACGCATTTCGCTTTCCTGTTACGTCAATGTGGCGAGGGCGCTTCAAGCCGAAGGGAGTCCACCCAGCAGCTTCGCCTCTTTGGATTCAGAAATAAGGTTTCGATGTTACCTGCCGCTGGCCAACGGCTGCGTCGGCGAAGGGGCTGACTCAGGAAGGGGAGGAGGCGCGGTCGGGGCTCATTCCGAAGCATCTCAGCGGCCTGGAGCGGGGGTGCGCAACCCAACCGTTCTAACGCTGTATGAATTCGCCCGGGCCCTCGATGTATCGGTGATCGATCTCGTACGACCGGATCGAAAGAGGGATTAGTCCGAATTTCGCATTGACCGCCGGCAGACGAACGCGTGGCAACGTCCCAAATAATGGTTTTCTCGGCAAAGCGCAGACGGGATTTTATTTCCCGTCTGATGGATGGCGGGTAGGTCGGGGGTGGGTGACGGGTCGGTGGATAGGTGGATAGACAGACAGATGGATAGGAACTGACCTCTTAATTAATATAGCGCTGAGAAAGGGCCAAGCCTACGCCGCTAAGTGAAATATCGCGCAATGGGTAGAGCGTTTCACACGACTGAGTAGCGCGGCGGTACGCTTGCTGACCTTCACGAAGACGACCGCCAGGTCTAACTAATCGGCCGCAATGAAACCCTTCGGACCGGTTTCGTCCGCCTCGAAGACAGCTGCAGTCAGTGGGCCACCGAAGACTGCCCCGGTATCCAAGTTCAGGCGATTGGCACGGAGGTCCGGTCGCCAACTAGCCAGCGGTGTGTGACCATGAACGATAAGACGCCCGTATTCCCTTTCCGATAAAAGAAATCGCTTTCTGATCCAGAGTAGATCGTCTTCATCTTGCCGGTCGAGAGGGCGGTCCGGGTGGACACCGGCGTGCACGAAAAAGCGCCGGCTATCGTCGAAAAACAACGGGAGCTTTCGAAGCCAATGAACGTGGTCCTCGGGGAGTTCGGCGGCGCTTGTTACCCCGTAGCTTTCGAGCGTCTCAACTCCGCCATTGTCCAGCCAGCGATCCTCGAAGAAGTCGCTGTCTGCGGCCGCGACCAGAAGATCCTCGTGATTTCCCTTGAGGAAGATATCCCGGCCAGTGTGGGCTCGCTGGAGTTCCATCAGAAACGGTACGACGCTCCGACTATCGGGCCCCCGGTCGACATAGTCGCCTAGGAACACATATCGCATTGGCCGGCCGGCGGCGTCATTGTCACAGCGACGGATAAGTTCTTCGAGCTTGACCATGCAGCCATGGATGTCGCCGATGGCATACGTAAGAATCATAACGGCACTGCGCTTCCGTAAATTACGCCGATGTATCTGAGGCTGGCGCCCGATTCGTGCAAGGGGTCTAGTGTTGTTACGGTGGTCTCCCGATCGATAGTGGTTTCAACCAAGGGCGGCGGTTCTATCCACCGCCCTTGATGATGTTAAGTAATGATGCGGCCTTTGGCGCGGGCTTCCTCGGCGTAAGACGACAGCGGCTTGTTGGCGACGAAATTGGCGTCGCGTTCGACCGGGAGCCCCAGGCGGCCTCTGACTTCCTTGATTTCCGATAGGTTGACCCAACCGAGTTCAGGAAAATTAAGACCGAGGTCGCACAAGCCGAACAGCCGATCCGGTTCGTCAGGGTCACATTCCGAGATCAGCCAGGTTGCGTTCGCATCCGGTGTAAAGATTTTTACAACCGGATATGGATCACGTTCGTTAGCCAAGGCGTTAATCAACAACCTGACCCGATCGTCCACTCCAAGAAGATCGTCGTCAAGCATGCTGATCTTCCTTTTTCTCCCCGGATTGAGGTTCAGAGGTGCGCGGTTGCTCCGCGGACCGCTGTCGATCTTGCTTCCGAGAGGCATTGCCTGATTCATTCACCATTTTCGGCGAACGCGGCGAGCCACTCAGACCTGCCTTGGGCGCGAGGACGTTGAGCGCGGCGTCGTAGATCCGCTGGAAGTTACAGTATCGCTGCCACAATCGATCTGCCGTCTCTCGGTCGCCCGCGACGTCAATGGCGTCAATGAAGGCTTCGAGCGTAAAGTGCTGGAAGGCGACGCGGGTTGGATCGGTCCCGTCGACCGGCAGAAGCTCGTTGGCATAGACACGGAAGGCGGCTTGGACTCGTCGGTTGAGGCGCGGCCCGATGGCAATGAACATCGCGCGTGGGACGATGCCGTTGTCTACGGAGAGCTGCGCGATCGCGTGTTCTCGGAAAAGCTGCTCTATTGGCGCCGAGCGGAGGATGGGACTGTCCGGGTTTTTGTAAAGCTTAACCTCATGAAGTGCCTCAGAGTAACGATCGCGCCACCGTGCCACTGGGCCAAGCAAGTCCTCGCTCAGCTTGACTTCGACATAGACGATGCCTGGTTCGCCTTGGGGCGTAGCGACATGAATGGCTAGATCGAACGCTGTACGGTCGGAGAGGTAGCGTGGATCTTTGCGCCCCGGGCTGTGCTCCCAGGCAACACGCTGGACCGAATGGACGAAATCTGGGAGCAATTGACGAAGGACCTTGGAGCCGAATTTAGTGTCGAGGGCCAATGGACCGAAGAGGTTCACGGCCAGCGGCATCGAACTCAACGGGTTCGAAAGCAATCGGTCCTCGTCAACGGCGGCATCCTCCTCGCGCATAAGTAGGAGCTCCCTCAGCGCAAGCAGATGAAGTTCTGGGGAGTGGAAGTTGAGCCCTGCTTCTGCCGCATCGGCGCTGAGATGCGAGGCGAGATGCGAGAAGCGATCGCCATCGGCGCTACCTGTTGGAATCTCGTGGTCCCGCATCCAAAAGACACTCAGAAGTCGCTGGGCGCGCCGGAACCGGCTATCAATATCGCATATGCCGCCGTATTCCTGAAGAAGCCGCTCTGGCACCCAGGGGACGCGGCCGAGTTGCGTGAATTTAGGCTTTCTTTTCCGGGTGCTTGATGAAGCGGAGGCCGGTGTCGTTGCTTCGGTGTTGCTCAAGGTGTCTCTCTCTCTCTTGTTTCGCCGTTGTGGCAAGAGGGATTCGAGCGACCGCCGATGGAATTGATGATCGGACAAAAATTAAGTCCAGTCCGACAGGACGAATGTTCCTCACCTTGTAGACGCGCATTCGTCATTTCGGAGCGAAATTCGCCGTTCGATCCGACTGAGGATGTCGAAAAGACAATCCGTTTGTCGCTCGGACAGATGGGTGCGCATACCGAATTTGTCGATCTGCATGGAGATGCTATAAAGAAAGGTGGCCTCGGACTCCTTAGCGTATCCGCTGAGGAGCACATCATTGATGCGGGTCTCGAGGCGTTTGTGGCTATATTTTATGAACATTCGAGCTCAGTCCGACTTTGTTACCGGGAAGGCAGGCGCTTACGGGGCGCTTCGAATTGTGAAACGGATTTTCTCATCGTCATCTTCAATAGCCGATCTGATATCGAACTCTTTGGGTCGCTCCTCCTCGTGCAGAGCGAATTTGTTGGAAGATGCTCTCTTTGAATCGCTTTTATTCAGGGTGCGGACGTTGTTCAGAATAGTCAGGAATTTCTCGAGGCCGCGCTCGGTAAGTGCCGTTTTCGCGCCGTCCAGGTAGATCGTCCCCTTGTTCGGATAGAAATTGTAGGGGCCGACCTTGATTTGGAACGGGGAAGTTTGCTGGTGACGAATGCCCAAGGCAGTGAGCCGCTTGATAGCGGAATTCATTTCATCACTATTGTCGCGATGGTTCACGGATAGTCTCCTTCGTTAAATGGTTCTCGGCGCAAAGCGCGGAAGGGAAGTCTCTTGGCAGCTGGATCGATCGGCGAGTGGATAGAGTTGAGAGTCTTATCGTTGGACCATCAGTCGGAGGATCGCTGGCTCTCCAAAATCATATAGAGCGCGACAGCGGGGCAGCTCAGCTGACCAGAGGCGATTGTTCGCCATGTGTACAGCGATGCGGAGAGAGCGATTGGCAGCTCAAGTGATTGCTTTGTGCGGCGGTGGTCTCGCCGAAAGCCCGCAAGTCCGCTCGACTGTGGGGGCGACACCGGCCTAATCAGCAGGTTGACTATCTCCACGTCGTTATCAAGATGGAGCCAGGC
This sequence comes from Bradyrhizobium quebecense, assembly GCF_013373795.3. Lineage (NCBI taxonomy): Bacteria > Pseudomonadati > Pseudomonadota > Alphaproteobacteria > Hyphomicrobiales > Nitrobacteraceae > Bradyrhizobium > Bradyrhizobium quebecense. The sequence continues at coordinate 6,831,434 of NZ_CP088022.1, read as the reverse complement.
CCGGGGAGAGCGAAGTGGTGTCAGATTCAATCGTTGAGAAGATCAAAGGCGCGTTCAAGCATTATGAACATGCCGAAGGTTCTTCAATGAGAATGGGTGCTTTTTCCGCCGCTCCTAAGCGGAACTAGTGTCGGCCGCGCGTATCGCAATGGCAAATGCGTCGATCAAATCCTTCGTTGAAAGACATCGGCGGTCCTGACCGGAGCCGGCTGCAGCACGAACTCCGGCATTCCCGATTATCGCGATCGCAACGGGAATTGGAAGCGCGCGCAGCCGGTCCGCATCCAGGAATTCCTCGCTGAGGAGATGACGCGCCGTCGGTATTGGGCGCGCAGCATGGTCGGCTGGCGGCGGTTCGGGCAGGCCCGGCCCAACGATGCGCACCATGCCTTGGCCAGGCTCGAGGCCAACGGGGGATGTCAGCTTCTCCTCACGCAGAACGTCGATCGGTTGCACCAGGCCGCCGGAAGCAGGAAGGTCGTCGATCTGCACGGACGGCTTGACCACGTGCGATGCATGGCTTGCTCGGCAACAACATCCCGAGCGGACTTTCAGAAGGTGCTGGCCAATCTCAACACCGACTGGATCCGTCTGGACGCCGTGGCGTTGCCCGATGGCGACGCCGACATCGATCGTCTTGATTTTTCCGGCTTCACCGTTCCGCCTTGCGGCTCTTGCGGCGTATCCTTAAGCCCGACGTTGTTTTCTTAGGTGAAAGCGTGCCGCGCACGATGTCGCTGCAGCCCAAGCAGCCATGGAACAAGCTGCCGCCATGCTCATCGTCGGTTCTTCGCTGATGGTCTACCCGCCGTTGACCGCCTGGTCGATTGTCGGCGACGGATCGACGGACCTCGATCGGCCCACATTCGTTCATTCCATGATTCGCAGAGCAACCGGTTGGCTTCCCGGATCAAAGCTTCGCCTTTGCCCCTAAGTTCGTGCGACTGTCGCGCGAGCACGGTCGTCATGGCGCGGGCTCGGTCGAGCTCGTTCTTCAATGCTTTCCTGTTGCCTCCGCTCAGGGGCGTGGGGTGGTATTTCGGCGCCATCGGAACATCCGAACGCGGCAGGATGAGTTACTCGAATCTCGGCCAGCAGCCGTCCTCTTCGTAGCGACCCGTGCGCTGCTGGCAGGTGTTGTCGAGCAACCGTTGCCCGACGTCCTTCCACACCGCGTCCGGACCGTAGAAGCGGGCGGCGTCGACCTTCTGAATCTCGACGATGCGACCGCAGCGACCGCAGGAGACCCGCAACAGGTGCCGCGAGATTTCGGAAAGCCGCAGCGTCCGGTTCGAACGGCCGGGTGCTTCGGCATCGAGGCGGGGATCGTTGGCGACCGACTCCCAGTATTCGGCCGGCATCTCGTCGCGCGGCCCGAAAGTCCGGGTCGCAGGGTTGTTTCCGCCGGTCGAAGCCAGCTTTTCCATCTCTTTTGGGGTCGGAATGCGCCAGGTGGCGGGTCGGTCACTCATACAGCGATTAGAACATAACAAGAACAAATGTCGAGTCGGCTCCGACTAAAAAATGCGGTTGGACGTCCAGAGGGGGGGGCGGACCCACACCGGTCAGCTTCTCGGACGCCCGCCCAGGCATTCGGATTCGGGCGCGGCCCCCTAAGTCATCGAAAGAGATGTTCGGCTTTCATCATGTTCAGCAGCCTGATCAGGTTCGTCAGGTTCGTCAGGATCGTTAGCCTGTAAGGCGGCGCGCCCGCGCGCAGAAACTTCCTAAACAAAATGAGTACGCCCCGCTCTCGGATGCGAGGCGTCACACAAACGTCGTCCATAAAAGATGGCCGGACATCAGTAATCGACGCTCTGCCGGAGCAGCTAGCGCTTCAATGCGTAGTTCGCGCCGACAATGTACGTGCTTCTGCGGCGGGGTCGGTTCGCGCTTACAGCACGACGAAAAGAACGCGTTCGTCCGCTGTATTTTGCGGGTATTGGAGTTGAATATACAATATCTAGCGGGGAGCATAGTTAGGAAAAAGCTTAGGGCTTTAAGTGGCAACCAAAGACGATACATCCGGGTTTCTAGCATGCGTCGCCTTTCGGCACGTCCACCAAACCGAGAGACCAATGCGTTCTCTCATTTCTAACTAACTAGGAATCTCCCAACCATGACTATCGATAGTAAACCCGGCTCGAACCGGGATCACGCTTTGCGCGCGCAAAGCCCAGTGGCTTCAAAAACACTGTCCTCACCAAAAGTAGAATTTGTGTCCATTTACACGCGTGAAGAGCTGACGCTTACCTCAGATTCGAATGTCCGCGTTCACGGCGGAATACCGCAGGTTAAGAAGCTCGAATTGCGTAGCTGGAAGGACTTGCTCAAACTCATCGCTGAGCGCGACGGACTGCCGTTTATTGATACAGATGATCTGTCCTCTTCTTCAGATGACGAAATGCCTGAGACTAGCTCGATCCCGGCCCTCGGCTCGTCGTCGGCGTGCTTGCCGTATGACGTTTCTATCGAAGCTGATGACAGCGTCTCGAAGGTTGAAGGCGACGATACTGACGAGGTCGACAATGAAGCATTCTACGAAAATCACCCTGAAATGCGCGACGTAGACATGATCTACGACCGGGAGGAGAAGGCCCATTTTTTGCGGATGTCCGGCCTTGATCCGAACGCCCACCCTCGCATCAACGCTGCCTTTCGCAGCACTGCCTCCCGCAGCGGCCTTCATTCCTGCATGCTTCGCGCTTCTGGAATGATCTAACGACTGACACAAACGCAGCCGCCGCGGTTACCGCGGCGGTGGCGGTGAGCTTCCATGCAAGAAATCCAAGAAAATAGCAGTTCGACCGTGACGCTCGCCCCGACAGCTGCGCCCGGCAGCGTGTCGCAGCACTGCGTTGATCTGATTCCGCTTCAGGAATCTGTACCGCATCACGCCCGATCGCGAACGGCCAATGATGTTGCCGACGTCGACGCAACGATCGAGTTCGTCAGAGACTACATCAACACTCAACAAATCGAGATTCTTTTCGACGGCACGCTGTTCCTTCGAGGACGGCCGTTGCAGGCGACGATGCCCGACGAGGTCGACGCTGTTCTTGCCGTCGATGCGCCGAGCGTGTCGGATTTGCTCGATGAACTTTACTTCTTCGCCAAGAACAGCGGCTTTCGCGCCAAAAAGGTCGAGCTTTCCGCCGCATTACGTCAACTACTGCGCTCAGAAAAGCGGCGCCGGTATCAGGCCATCATGGGTCCGCTGATTTCGGGCGACGTCTCGTCGCGCGCGCAGGCAGAGGAGCAGTGGGACCGGCTTGGTACCCTATTCGATATGGACCGCAAACTCGCTGTTGCTGTCCTGCAGCATTTCTGCTGGAGCGTGAAGCAAAAGCAGCTTGGTCGTCCAGTCGTGCATCATTGCATGCCGATCATCTTCAGCGCCGAGCAGGGCACCGGCAAGACCGTCTTCGCGAAGAAATTCCTTTCGCCGTTGCGCGAGCTCGCAACCGACTCCGCGCTCTTCAGTGACCTAGCGGATCGCCGAAGCGGAGACATCTTCCGATTTCCGGTCATTCTGCTGGATGATATGGAGCAGATTCCATCCTCAATGGTGCCGGTGCTTAAATCTGTTCTAACCTCTGACAGACTTCGGCGGCGACGGCTTGGGACATCCTTGTCCGACGGCATCCGGCAATGCAGCGTTCCCATCGGTACCTCAAACCAGATGGTCCACGAGTTGGTTGAAGATGGCACCGGCCACCGACGCTTCGTCATGCTGCCGTTCCGCAATGGTGCCATCGCCAAAGGCGGTGATGCCGATATATGGCAAATCGTGAATTCAACGGACTACGAAATGTTGTGGCGAGCGGTTGACGCCTTCGCGCCTAGCCCTCTTCTGCCGCACCTGGAGAAGCTCCGAGATCATCAGGGTGCCGGTAGCAACAAAGGTGGCGTTCTTGAATGGGTGCGCGGCCTTGATCTAGACTCGGAGCCGGTCCGGAACTTGACCACGAAGCGCGGCATTCGAGCGCAAGGGTTGCACGCCCTCTTCATGGCGCAGACCGGCATCGATCTCTCACCTAAGCGTTTTTCCGACGAGATGAACCGGTGCGCCCTGCGGCCGGATACGCCGTTTGCCGACAAGATCAAGATCGAGACCGGCTGGCTCTATCGTCCCAAGGGCACTCTGAGTGACGCCCGCGACCAAAAACGTCAGGCTCCCCTAGCTCAGCGGTCGGCCCCAAGTTCGGCATCTCTGTTAGGTCCGTCAGCTTCGTCAGCTCCGTCACGCGTGTTGAGCGCGGATGAGGGGATTGAGTAACCATGGGTCTTACGCTTGCCGACAAATACCGGCCTCAACGGTTCGACGACATTTGGGGTCAGGCGACCTCTGTGAAACTGCTGTCCAGGTTGGCCCAGCTGCGTCGAGGTAAACCTTTGCTGCTCAGCGGCGCCTATGGGTCTGGGAAGACCTCGCTGGTCAGACTCTTTGCCAAGGCTCTCAATTGTGAGCGCCCCGACAAGGACGGCTCCCCCTGTCATGAATGTCGGTTCTGCCTCGGCCAAGAACATAGTTATCTTGTCGAATACGACGTTCCTGCCAGTGGTGGTGAAAAGGACAAAGTCCGAGCGTGGGTTGATGCGCACCACCGCGAAGTTCGTGACGGTTGGCGCATTCTGTTTCTAGACGAAGCGCACGCCTTGACACCGGCTGCGATGACCAGCCTCCTCAAGGACGTCGAGGACTCTAAGCGTGGAATCGCTTTCGCCTTTGCCACGACCGACCCGTGGCAATTGACAGCGGCATTGCGGTCTCGGTTGTTGGATATTGAAGTTCGTCCGCTCGATGTGGCTGATGCGGTCGATTTCTTGGAGTCCATCGCCCGACGTGAAGGTATCTCTTACGACAGAGAGGGGCTAATCCTACTCGCCTCGGTCAAGCAGGGGCACGTCCGCGATTTACTCGGTGGCCTTGAGCATGTTGCTGGCTCCTTCGGCCACGTGAGCGCCGAGAATGTAAAATCGATTTTTTCCGTCCACCATCTCGAATTGCTGGTCGAGTATTTCCAGGCGCTTGCCGCAGGAGATCCTGAAGGCCAGATATCGGCGATGCGGAGATGGCATGATCCGATTTCCGCAAAGGTCCAAGGCGTGCAAGCGCTTCTCACATCGATTTTTTATAATGAAATCCTCGGCCAGAAGGTCCTGATCGACGCTTTCGTAGATTCGCTAACCAGTGAGCGGGTGGGGATCGTCTCCCGTTTCTGCACGCGCCTCAATGTTGACAGCCCGCGGAAGCTTGAGCGCTTCTGGGAGAAAATGCTGAGGTTTTGGGCTGGTCGTCAATCAAAGGATGAAACCAGCCTGGGGCTTTGCCTCTCACTATTTGAGAATCTGGTGAACCGAGGTCTGACACCTGAAGTCGGGTTGATGGCGACTATTGTTCCTTTTGCCGAAAGCCCACCGGCTCCACAGGAGACGTGGGGTCCGAACATTGCTGCCGGGCTCGTCTTCGAACCCCTTACAGAGGTCGACGATAAGTGTGATCAATATCTGAGCCGCGCTGACGTCCGCGAAATCATAAACCGTGCCTCATTTTTCATCCAGCATCACGATCGAATGATGAATGCAGCGTTCACCGTCTATCCCTCTTGGCGGGCCCGGTCGTCCGAACGCACGGCAATTGAAGCCATCAGGCAATTTCGGGAAAAACTGGATTGTCTTTGCTCGGATGCGGGAGAGGCGCATGCAAGCATGACAGTCTATGAACGTGACCTAGATGGCATTTTCGGACATGTAGTAGCTCACGTTCCGCAGCTTATTCGGAAACCAAAATACGCAGCCGTCCTTGCGGACTGGTGCAATGGCTTCGACGAAGACGATAGCGGTGGGCTTCTTGTTAATTGCGATCAAAATCCCGGCCCCAACGATCCGAGATCCCTGACGTTCCATTGGGACCGCGTCTTGGCGCTTTGCGCCTCGTTAGACGACGACGAGGTATTTCGTAGTCCGTACTCGCTTCTCGATTATCTACGGATACCTCGAAAAATCAGACGACAATCGGGACCGATACGGAGCCCGGTGCTTGAGTTGTCGGGCGCTCTAACTACGGAGGCCATCGAGAAATCCTGTGTGAACAACATGACGCCTTTGTCCGCGTTCGATGCGCTGGAATGGTCATGGATCCGACGGGGCTGGGAACGCAAGGAGTACGTCGACCGGCAAGAGGAGATCAAAAGACGGCAAGATGAGCTAGCCAGAGTTCAGAGGATCTGGGCCGCTGACCGCGGTCGGCAAGTCGCCGAGGCGGAGAACCTCACGAAGGGGTGGCCGAGCGATCCGCAGAATCGTAACCGGAGTTGGCGCGGCTGGTGGGTTGCTTAGAGGTCGCGTAACGTGCTGGACGTCGAATATCTTCTGAAGCCCCCGGTTCGCCTTGAGCGAACGCTGGTCTATCGCTACCGAACCGGGATGCTGCGTTCGGGGCTAATAGAGGCTCTTTCCCAAATTGCGGAGCGCGATGGAAATCTAGTCCTTGACTGCTCCTTTGACGAATTGTGCTCCTCGAGTGTCGGTGGCGGTCTATTTCAAGGAATAGGCATCTGTGACTGGCCAGAGGATGGGCTCGACGTCACCGCCGACCAGATTGCCGCGACATTGGAAGCAATTTGCCGCCCGGACGGGCAGCCGGTGGTCCTATTCGTTTCCAACGAGAGCGCGCTTCTAGAGCATCCGCTGTGGTCAAAGGTGGAGGAAGCGTGCGACGTGATTCACGAGCCTGTCGTGAGTCCTGCTACTCTGCTGCCGATATTAACGTATCTCGAGTCGCGAAGTGTTCTTGTCCCGCGGCGCGGCCTTCTAAGCCAGCGTGAATTTCTGAACTATTTTGAAAATATCGTCGGTCAAGATCCGATGAACTTACCTGAGCTTAGGGGGGCATTTGATCGCGTTGTCTTGCTGTTCGTTGATCCCGATACCGGTCTGTTCTCCGGTGAAAGTGCTAGCCGAGAGCAGCAACGTAGCCGCAGCATCGTCATGCGGCCATTGCGCGCGATGGTCGAGCGGCGGGATTCGGTACAGCTTCCCGAATTACTGCGCGGGCTGGCGGTTCGGTTCCCAAGCGGACGACGAGGGGGAGAGCTAGCCGATGAACTGGCTCGGCACACACAGACTCTCCTGAAGCTAAATCCCTCGAGCGATCGGCAGAGGGGCGCATCGGGTAACTCTGCGTGGTCAGGTAAGCCCGAAGATCGCAAAAGTAGGGCGTTGGTTTGGGCTTGTATTGTCTTAATATTTGCGTATCGATTCTCCGAAATCGATGCCCAGCGGCACACTTCCAGGTTCAGGGTTGATCAAACCCTTGTCTTGGTCGACGAGCTGGGGCGCGATTTTTTGGATCGAACGGCGCCGGCCATGGCGGACGATCCGCTGGTTGGACTCTGGGCAGAGCTACGGACCTCGATATCACTCGCGCGCGCCAGTAGGGAGGAGACCGATACGAGCCTCGGCAAAGGTGTGCGAGATCTCGTTTCCTTTTTGACTGAATCGGCGGTGGCGGAAAGGCCGTGGGTTGCACGCCTGCTTGAGCTCCTGACGAACGATGCGAATGCCGTCACAAGCAAGCGGCAATCCGATGAATCGAGCTCGCCGCGGCCAGTTTCGAAACTTCAGCCGCAGTCGTTTGTCGACGTCATCGGTCATCAGGTTGCTGTCCAAGGACTGCAGCAACGCATCAGCTCGGATCGGCATAGCACACCGCTAGTTCTTTGCGGGCCTGAGGGTGTCGGTAAGAGAACGCTTGGACGCATTTACGCAAACAGGCTGCTATGCGAGGGTGCGCTTAACGTGAGTGGATCGCCCTGCGGAAAATGCCCAACCTGCAAGGAGTTTGAAACAGGAAGTCCGTTTGACTTTATCGAATTTGATGCTGGATCTCCGTCTGCGGTGCAATATGTGCAGGAGGAACTGCTAAATAACCTGAGGTTTGCCTCGATGTCGGGCCGCCGCGCCGTAATGGTCACGAACCCAGATAGCAATCCACAGCTCGTTGAAATCTGCCTCAAGACGCTCGAAAAATCCTCGGCGGTAAACAGCTTCATATTCACCGTCACCGATGTAAGGGGGCTTAGCGGCGCCGGACAATCCCGATCCGAGATGTATCGCCTCGCCGCACTTACTCCACCAGAAAGCAGGCGACTCGCAGAGAGTTTTTTAGGGCCCGCCGCACGTTCATACGATAGCCAAGTGCTTGATGTGATAGTGGCCGAATCTGGCGGATTGCCGCGTCGGTTGCAGGAATTGTGTTACCGCGTCGCGAGCACGCAATCAACAACACTCGACGAAGTGCGAAGTGCATTAGGGCTAGGCTGGGCGGGGGCAGCAATATCTTTTTGGCGTCTGCTCCTTGCGCAGCACGAGCCTGTCAATCGGCGTTCGACTGGGACCCCCTATCGGCATCCAAAAGGGACCCCTTTGATCGGCGTGCTCTGCTGGTAGCGCTCGGGTCGTCGGAGCTGGTCGGGGTTGCGGAGACGGCGCGAGCGCGGGTTGTTTGAACATCGTCGCGGCTTTTGAATCGCCAGCTGTCGTTGCCGGTCTCGACGATGTCGCAGTGATGGGTCAATCGGTCGAGTAGCGCGGTGGTCATTTTGGCATCACCGAACACACTGGGCCATTCGCCGAACGCAAGATTGGTGGTGACAATGATGGAGGTGCGCTCGTAGAGCCGGCTGATGAGATGGAACAGGAGCTGACCGCCGGATTGCGCGAACGGCAGATAGCCCAGCTCGTCGAGAACGATGAAGTCCATGCGGGTCAGATGCTCGGCGAGCCGTCCCTGCCGACCGTTGCGGGTCTCGGTCTCGAGCCGGTTGACGAGGTCGACTACGTTGTAGAAGCGTCCTCTGGCGCCATCGCGGATGCAACTTCTGGCGATGGCAATGGCCAGGTGGGTTTTGCCTGTACCGGTGCCGCCAACCAGCACGACGTTGCGTTGTTGGGCGATGAAGCCGCCGCCAGCGAGATCATTGACGAGAGTCTGATTGATCGGCGTGCCGTCGAACTGGAAGTCGGCGATGTCCTTGGCGAGCGGCAGCTTGGCAATGGTGAGCTGGTATTTGATCGACCTGGCTTGCTTCTCGTTGATCTCGGCGTTGAGCAGGTCGCCGACAATGCGTTGAGGCTCGTGCTGGCGCTTGACGGCAGTTGCCATGATCTCGTCGAAGGCAGCCTTCATGCCGTAGAGCTTAAGTTCGCCCATGAGGTCGAAGATTTGGGTTCGTTCCATCAGATGGTCCTCCGGAGGTTGTCGTAGCGGGCACAATCGGCGATCGGTGCATGACGGAGCGTCAGTGCGGCCGGCGTCATGATGTTGGCCGGTGGGGCGGGTTCACGTTGACGGGCCAGGATATTGAGAACGACATCGGCGGAATGGACGCTGTGACTGAGCGCTTCGGCACAAGCCGCTTCCACCGCGGACAGACCGTCAGTCAGCACCGCGGTGAGGATGTCGACCATCTGCCGATTGCCATCGTCGGTGCTGGCCAGCTTGCGCCGGATCCGCTCGATCGCGGCCGGCAGCACCCAGTCTTTGAAGGGAGCACCGTTGCGCAAGGCGCCGGGTTTGCGGGCGAGCACCGGCACATAATGCCAGGGGTCGTAGACGGTATCGCCGCGGCCAAAGGATCGCGGGTGCTCGGCAACGATACGTCCATCCTGACGGATCACGATGCGATCGGCATAGGCTTGAACCTCGACCGGTCGTCCGACTGCACTGGCTGCGACCGAGTACTTGTTGTTGTCGAAGCGCACCAGGCAGGTCTTCGAGACCGATGCTGTCACCGCATGGAAGCCGTCGAAGCGGCCGGCATAGGGAACGAGTTTGGGGCGTTCGGCTTCGAACACGTCCCAGATCGTCTGATCGACCAGCTCCGGATGGCGATGAGCCTTGGCGTAGGCGATGCACTTGTCGAGCAGCCAGGCGTTTAACTCGTCGAGGTTTTTGAACCGCAGCCGCGGCGTGAAGAAGCGCTCCCGGACCAGCCCGACCTGGTTCTCGACCTGCCCCTTCTCCCAGCCCGACGCTGGCGTACAGGCGACCGGATCGACCAGATAGTGGCTGCACATCTGCAGGAAGCGGCGATTGTAGAGACGGCCTTTACCGACAAAGATCGTCTCCACCGCGGTCTTCATGTTGTCGTAGATGCCGCGGGTGCAGGTGCCTTTGAACAGGGCGAATGCCCGGTCGTGGGCGTCGAACACCATCTCCTGCGTCTCCCGCGGATAGGCCCGCACGAACAGCATGCGACTGTGACAGAGCCGAACATGAGCAGCCTTCACCATCACCGTGGTGCCGCTCAGCAGGACCACCTCGTGGCTCCAGTCGAACTGGTAGGCTTCGCCTGGTGCAAAGCTCAGCGGCACATAAGCCGACGCTGTCGAGGTGCCGCGTTCCTTGGTCCACCGTCGGGCGTATCGACGAACCGCATCATAGCCGCCGGCATAACCCAGGCCGCGGAGTTCCTCGAATAGCCGGATCAGCGTCAGCCGTTCCCGCGCCGCCTTGCTCTCATTCCCTGCCAGCAACCGATCAAGCTCGGCACTCCAGGCACCCATCTTCGGGAGCGGCTGCGTCTCGCGCTCGTACCGGAACTCCGTCGCTTGAGAACGAATGACCTTGCGAACCACCTTCCGCGATACGCCAAGTTCTCGGCAGATCGCCTTGATCGGACGACCATCAACAAAGTAGGCGCGACGGATCTTACCAATCGTCTCCACCACCAGCATCCCAACCTCGGCTTCCATGACTCGATGGAAGCCACTGTGGACCCTTATCCCGGGGTCCCGATTGGATGCCGATCACCCCGAAACGGGGGTCCTTATTCCATGCCGAAACACACACGAGCCGAACGAAAGGGAGCTTAGCCCCCGGTGGGAGTGCCTCCCAGCGAAGCGGCTTATCGTGTTCGGTCGGTTCTGAACGAAATCTACTATGTCCATTCAGGCGGGGAGACGCGACATCCGGCCCTGATGCACTTGGAAGGTGACCCGATCTCGGAGCTTGTCTCCAAAATCACCGCTCGATCAGCAGAGCGGGGAATGTCATTTCACGAGCTATGGGCCGCGCTGTCAGAACTTTGGCTAAGCGACGATCACGGGGACGCGGCGGGATTTCGGAGCGCTAGCCTAAAGTCGCATGCTATCCTTTGATCTGGATCCGCCGGCTGCCTGTTTCGGGTAGAACTTTCCTCCTTCGATCAATTATTGCTAGAATGTGGCCCACTACTGGGGGCACAAGAATATGGCGGAGACCATCGAGGCGGAAGGGGAAACGGCCAAGGGACTAAAGGTCACTTGCGTCGCGGCGCACCAGGTCAACATCGCCTTCTATCAGAACGCGATCCCGATTGTTCGCGAATTGGCTTTGGAAAATAGACTAGGTCGCGACCTGACGGACATTTCGGTTCACCTTTCCGCTGAGCCGCCGTTTCTCACCCCGAGTGTGTGGCGTGTAGAACGCATCTCGGATAGCGCCACACATCACATTCGCAGCCTCGATTTTAAGCTCGACCCTGCGTTTCTGGCCGGGATTAACGCCTCGCGCCGGGGGGAGCTGCGCGTTCGCGTTCAGGCCGCGGGCGAGACCGTTGCTGAGCATACCCTGGACATCGATCTCCTTCCGCCATCTCACTGGGGCGGAATCAATTCGGCGCCCGAACTTCTTGCCGCTTTCGTCCGTCCGACCGATCCGAGTGTGGACGTTATTCTTCGCGAGGCGTCCGGAAAGCTAGCCGCGGCCGGCCGCAGCGATGCCATGGACGGTTACCGAAAGGGGACTAAGGCGCGCGCCTGGGAAATCGCCGACGCCATTTGGGCGGCACTGGTTTCTCACGGCATTGCTTATGTGTTGCCGCCCATGAGCTTTGAGCGTTCTGGGCAGCAAGTCCGTGGCCCAAGCGACATCCTTTCACGAAAGGTCGGCACCTGTCTCGATCTGACGCTGCTTTACGCCTCTTGCCTCGAACAGGCTGGCCTCAACCCCATCCTAGTATTGACAGAGGGACACGCGTTCGTGGGTGTCTGGTTAGTCGATGAGGATTTCTCGACTTTCGTGATCGACGATCCGCAGCTGCTGCGAAAGCGAGTTCAGCTCGATGAGATGGTCTTAGTCGAGACGACACTTCTGACGGGCGCTACCCCAGGGCGGTTCAAGCAAGCGGTCGAAGCAGGTAAGAAGCTGGTTGCCGAGGAAGCCGCCGTGGCCTTCGAACTCGCGATCGACGTGCGTCGGGCGAGGAGCGCCAAGATTCGGTCGCTCGACCTTTCGGACTCCAACGAGCCAGCGATCACGCCTGCGACAGCAGCGCCAGTCGCTCAGGAGGTCGGCGAAACGCCGCTGTTTGAGGAGGAGCTGGACAAGCGACGCGAGGCCACTCCGGGTAAACCGCTTGATCGACTCGAGACTTGGAAAAGAAACCTCCTCGACCTCTCCTTGCGGAATAAGCTACTCAATTTCAAGGACACGAAGTCGACTATCGCCATCGAGTGTCCCGACGCCTCAAGGCTCGAGGACCAACTCGCCAGCGGAGCTAAATTTAAGCTGCTCGGCAGGACGGGCATTCTCGATGGCAGCGATGGCCGCGATAGTACGCTGTTGGGGGAACGGCGGGACGACGACGTCCGCAAGGACTTCCTTCTGGACGCAATGGGGCGCGGCGACCTGCACACCAGCGTTCTCGAAACCGAAGTCGATGGCCGCCTGACCGACCTTTATCGGGGTTCGAAACTTGCCTTCGAGGAAGGAGGCGCGAACGTCCTCTACCTTTGTCTGGGGTTCCTCAAATGGACTCCCTCCGAGGGAGCCGGGCCATATCGAGCACCGGTGGTGCTCGTCCCCGTCCAGCTCGAACGCAAGAGCGTGCGCTCCGGCTTCAGGTTGACGCTGCACGAAGACGAAACGCGCTTCAATCCGACGCTGCTGCAAATGCTCAAACAGGACTTCGATCTGGCGATGCCGGAGTTCGAAAATGAATTGCCAGAAGACGGCTCGGGCATAGACGTCGCGGAGATATGGCGGTCCGTCCGCCGGCACGTAAAAAACATCAAGGGCTGGGAGGTGACCGAGCAAGTTGTGCTCGCGACCCTCTCCTTCACGAAATACCTGATGTGGAAGGATCTGATCGATCGCACCGACATCCTTAAGCGGAATCCGGTGGTTCGCCATCTGATAGACACGCCCACGCACACTTATGCGGGGGGCTCGGGAAGCTCCTTTATCGTGGCCAACACGATAGACCAAATCATCGACCCAGCCGACCTGTTCACGCCGTTGTCGGCCGATTCGTCGCAGATCGCAGCCGTCGTTGCCGCCCAGCGCGGCGGGGATTTTGTGCTGTTTGGCCCGCCGGGAACCGGCAAGAGCCAGACGATTGCAAACATGATCACCAACTGTCTGGCCCACCAAAAGACAGTCCTGTTTGTTTCTCAGAAGACCGCCGCCCTAGAGGTTGTCCGGCAGCGCATGAATTCCATCGGGCTAGGCAGCTACTGCCTCGAGGTCCATTCCACAAAGGCTCAAAAATCGAGCGTTCTGGAGCAACTGGCGAGCGCATGGCGCGAGCGTGACGAGGTGACGGAGGAACATTGGTCGTCTGCCGCCGGCGATCTGAAGGCAAAGCGCGACCAGCTGAACAAGCTAGTATCCGCGCTCCACCGGCGGCGCGCAAACGGCATGACAGCCTATGAGGCCTTCGGCCGGGTGGTAGCCGATCGAGGCCGTCTTCCAGATATCGAACTGAGCTGGCCGGTTGGAACGGTGCATTCACCGGCGGAGCTCGCACGGATGCGAGACACATGCGCCGATATCCGAACCGCGCTTCAAGCGGTCGGCGATCCGGCCACGCATCCGCTTCAGGGTATCGAACAAACGAAATGGAATCCAGCTTGGGTCCAGGCGCTGCAGCAACACGTCGATCGCCTTCAGGCAGCTTTAATCGAAGTAAAGACGGCTGCCGAAGGCCTCGCCATATCGGTTGGGCTCGAGCAGGTCATTACCGACGGATTGTTGCCTCAGCTGGTGAAGCTAGCCTCTGTGATGCTGCACGCCGATGCGGCCGACGGCGTATTACTCTTGACCGATGATGCCCTCGAACACGTTCGCGCGCTGTCGGACCTAGCTGACGCGGTACGTAGATTGGAGGCCAAGAGGGCGGAGCTTTCGGCCGAGTACGATCTCAAGGCTACTCATCTCGACCTGGAGGAATTGCAACGCGATTGGTTCGAGGCTTGCGCTTCCAACATGGTCATGCGCGGAAGCCGCAAGAAAAAAGTCCGGCTTGTACTTGAACCCTATTGTAGCGGCGGTGTCCCGGATGACATCGGTCGAGATATCGTGGTGATGCAGGACCTCGCGATATTGCTGCGCGAGATCGCAATGATCAGACCGCGATTCGCGGGTATCGAGCGTCTTTGGCGGGGGACGGCGACCGATGTCGCTCGGTTTGACAGCTTGATTTTGTGGGCGGACAGCATGCGTGACGTTGTGGACGCTGTTAAGCTTGACGATGTGGCCCCCGAACGCCTGCTCGCCTACGTCGCGGACCAACTGAATCGCGACGTGGCCAGGTTTAGGCCCGGCGGACAAGCGAGACGTGCATTCGAAGCTATGACTAGGGCTTTCCCCGCGATGCGCGAGGCAGCTCGTGCGCTTGGTGCCTGCGTCGGCCTTGAAGAACCAGAGAGCATTATCAGCGTCGAAACGGGGTGGATAGATAAGCTCCTCGAGCGGACTGCGCGTTGGAAGGCAAACGTCATCAAGGCCCCGCAATGGGCGACCTGGCAGGCGGCTGCGCAGGGAGCGCGCGGGGCAGGCCTCTCTCCGCTGATCGATGCCGTCGAGCAGGGGCGGATTGCGGGACAGGAAATAACCCGTGCATTCGAATACTCCTATGCGCGATGGACCGCGGAAGCGATCGTCAACGAGGACGAGACCTTAAGTAGCTTCCTTGCCCAGAAGCACGAGGCCACGATCGAGGGGTTCGTCGCGGCCGACAAAAAGATTGGCGATCTTGCTCGCCAAATCGTTAAGGCGCGTATCGGAACTGCGCTGCCGACCCAGACGAACTTTGGCGCGGATCCGGAATGGGGCACGCTCGCACGCGAAATCAATAAGAAGGCAAAGCACATACCTCTTCGCCAGTTATTTGGACGTATTCCGAACGTTCTGACTAAGCTTGCGCCTTGCGTGATGATGAGCCCGCTGTCGATCGCGCAGTACCTGCCGGCGGACGCCAATCCCTTCGATGTCGTGATCTTCGACGAGGCTTCGCAGATCCCAGTTTGGGATGCGATTGGCGCCATCGCCCGTGGCAGTCAGGTCGTCATCGTGGGTGACCCCGAACAGTTGCCGCCGACCAGCGTTGGCCAGCGCGGCGTCGACGACGAAGACGACGACGGGTCAACTATCCAGAGCCAGCAGAGCATCCTCGACGAGTGCCTCGCTTCTAATCTACCGAGCATGCGGTTGAGTTGGCATTATCGTAGCCGTCACGAGAGCCTCATTGCGTTCTCTAATGCAAAATACTACCGCGGCGAGCTGATGACTTTTCCGTCGCCGGTAACTCGCGACACCGCTGTGCGCTACATCCACGTGGCAGATGGTGTTTACGAACGCGGCGGCGCCAAGGTCAATCGCAAGGAGGCCGCCGCCGTCGTAGCAGAGATCGTCAGGCGCGCAAAAAGCTCCTCGGACTCGATTGGCGTTGTCACTTTCAACTCAGAACAGCAGCGATTGATCGAGAACATGCTCGACCAAGAGCGCCGCAGCGATCCATCCCTCGAACCGCACTTCGACCGGAACCAGACCAGGGAGCCGATTCTCGTCAAGAACATTGAGAACATCCAAGGCGACGAGCGCGACATCATCATCTTCTCGGTAGCGGTTGGACCCGACAAGACGGGACGTATCACGGCCCAGATCTCGTCGCTCAACGGTGAGGGCGGGCATCGCCGGCTAAACGTCGCAGTGACCCGCGCACGGCGCGAGCTTCTCGTATTCGCGACCCTGCGGCCGGAGCAGATCGACCTTGGGCGCACCAATGCGAAAGGTGTTGTCGATTTTAAGCACTTCCTGGAATTTGCCGAAAGCGGCGCGCGCGCCATCGCCGAAGCATTCTCACCGACAGGGCGCGGAACCGAGTCACCCTTCGAAGATGCTGTGATGCGAGCACTCCAGGAGCAGGGTTGGGTAGTTCATTCCCAGGTCGGCGTCTCTTTCTTTCGTATCGACCTTGGGGTGGTGCATCCGGACTTCCCGGGGCGTTACCTCGCGGGTGTCGAATGTGACGGCG
Source organism: Bradyrhizobium quebecense (assembly GCF_013373795.3). Lineage (NCBI taxonomy): Bacteria > Pseudomonadati > Pseudomonadota > Alphaproteobacteria > Hyphomicrobiales > Nitrobacteraceae > Bradyrhizobium > Bradyrhizobium quebecense. The sequence goes on along the minus strand of NZ_CP088022.1, from coordinate 6,815,130 downwards.
CCACCTATCACCGCTCGGCGACGGCGCGCGATCGCGACCGACTGCGCGAGATGGTGTTGACCGACCTTGGCTGGCGGATCAGGCGTATCTGGAGCACCGAGTGGTGGATGGATGCAGCCACTGCGATGGAAAAGCTCCACGCCCGCCTGACTGCCGACCTGGAAGCTGACCGAGCATCTCGCGCGATGGCGTCCACAGCAACCGCAGCACCGGACACTGAGATCGCCGTGCCAACGAACGATGATGTGGATGATGGCCCCGCCGTGTCGTCGGTCCTAGCCGCGCCGCCGACCGTAGCTGACGATCGGGCGCAACCGCTGCCGCAGCCGGCTAACGACCGCGACGAGGTCGAGCTCCGGAGATACGCCCGCGGGCCCGAAACAAGCGATCCAAGCCGCGAAGTGCCGCCAGGTACATATGTGAAAGCCAATCCTGAAGATGTAGCTCGCCCCGATCGCGAAAGTTTCTATGAGCCGTCCTACCGCGGCCACCTACGCCGCATGGTTGATCATGTGATCTCGCAGGAAGCTCCGATCTATTTCGACGTACTCGTAGAGCGCATCGCTCGAGCTCACGGTTTCCAGCGCTCCGGTGAGGTCGTACAGAAGACAGTTTGGGCAGCGCTGGGCAAGGGACGCTTCCCGAGCAGCCGGGATGGCGACCGTCATCTTATCTGGCCTGTGGACGCCGAAGTGGTCTCCAAGACTTCTTATCGTGGCGCCGGCGGCCGTGACCATGGCGACATTCCACTCCCGGAACTCGCTGGCCTTGCCGAAATCCTGCGGGCCGAAGGTCTGGAGGAAGAAGAGGAGATCATTCGCGGGATGCAGGAGCACTTCGGCTTGGGAAGGCTCGCTGCATCAACGCGCGAGCGATTTGAAGCGTAAGCGCGAATTTCTCCGCACCTTTTGCTTTTGAGAGTCCTGATGCATGAGGTGTCCACCAAAATAGGTGGACACCTTGTGATGAGCGACGATGATCAGAAACTGCGGGTCAGGCTTGTCGGCCGGAACGGTCGCCGGCGCTACGAGGCGGCATCGAAAGAGCGTCTTGTCGCGGCCTGCCTTGAGCCTGGGGTTTCGGTATCGAGGCTTGCACTCGAACATGGGGTCAACGCGAACCTCCTTCGGAAGTGGATCAAGAAGCACAGCGCGACCAGGTCGCTGCCGCCGTCCTCACGCCCGGCGTTCATCCCGGTTCAGCTTGAGGGGAAGTCCGAGCGGGACCTGTCGCGAAAAGACAGCGTGGCGACGGTTGATTTGCCGGCTTACGATGAAGTGCGTGGTTCGGAACCCAAAGGGACTCCAGCTTTTTGTTCTCCGGCCAAAGTGAGCGTGTCGCTGCCGAATGGCGTGAAGCTCGCGCTGGAATGCGGCGATGTGGATGCATTGACGGCGATCATCGGAGCGCTGGGCGATGTTTAGACTGGGCGATGACCTGCAGGTCTATCTGCACCGTGAGCCGATCGACTTCCGGGCTGGCATCAACAGCCTTGCGGTCCTGGTCCAGGAGACGATGGCGCTCGATCCATTCACTCCGGCGGTTTTTGCGTTCTGCAATCGCCGTTGCGACCGGATGAAGCTTCTGTTCTTCGATCGGTCCGGCTTTGTACTGGTCCTGAAGCGGCTGACCGAAGACAGGTTCCGATGGCCGCGCCGCCAGGAGGCGATCGTCACGCTGACGACGGAGCAATTGCACTGGATCCTTGACGGCATCGATATCGATGCGATGGTCCGCCATCCGGTGCGGCAATATCAGGTTGCCGGCTGAGCTCTCGAGTTGAGCGGTTGACGCGTCGGTACGGTTCAGATTCAAGAATTCGATGAATCGAACCGGCGATCCGAGTGTTGAAGTGCTGTTGGCACGCATTGCTGCGCTGCAGGCGGAGAACCATCAACTCGCCGACCGCGTCGCCAAGCTCGAGGAAGAACTGGCGCTGGCACGCCTGCATCGTTTTGCGCCGCGCAGCGAAAAGCATGTTGATCGTCTCTTCAATGAAGCCGAGCAGGCCTCCGATGAGGAGGACGCCGGCAGTGAAACGAACAATATCGCCGAACTTCCGGACACGGGCTTGCCACCCGTCGAAAACACAATGGGAAAGAAGCGCGGCCGCAAGCCGCTGCCGGGGAACCTGCCTCGTGAGCGCGTCGAGTATGACCTGTCCGACGATCAGAAGGCGTGTCCTTGCTGCCGTGGCCAGATGCATCGCATGGGCGAGGCTGTCACCGAGCAACTTCATATCGAGGTGAAGGCGAAGGTTTTACAGAATGTGCGCTTCAAATATGCGTGCCGCCATTGCGATCGCACCGGGATCCACGCCCCTGTCGTGACCGCGCCGATGCCGCCGCAACCATTGCCGGGCAGCGTTGCCACGCCCTCGACGCTGGCGTTCGCGCTGGTTCACAAATATGTCGATGGCACGCCGCTCTACCGCCTGGCGCAGGCCTTCGAACGTGCAGGTGTTCCTGTCAGCCGCGGCGCTTTGGGCCACTGGGTGATTGGCTCGAGCGAGAAGCATCTGCATCGCATCTACGACGCCCTGAAGCTGCGGCTCAGATCACAACCTCTCATCCATGGCGACGAGACAACGGTTCAGGTCCTCAAGGAGAAGGACAAACGGGCCACCAGCACATCGTACATGTGGGCTTATCGCAGCGGCAAGGGCAGCCACGAGCCGATCGTTCTTCTGGATTATCAGCCGGGCCGCGGCCAAATCCACCCGCAAGCCTTCCTCGGCGATTACCGTGGCATTGTAATGAGTGACGGCTATACCGCATGGCGCACGCTGGAAGGGGCCACCCACATTGGATGCATGGCCCACTCCCGGCGGCGCTTTGTCGATGCCCTCAAAGCCAGGAAGAAGGGCGGCGGTCCGCCCGAGCAAGCGCTGCGGTTCTTTGAACAGCTCTACCGGGTTGAAAGGCGGGCGTGGGACGGAATACCGGAGAAGGGTGAAACACAGGCCTACTGCATTCGCCGCTTCCGCCAGCAACATAGTGTCCCCATCCTCAATGCTCTCAAAGTATGGCTCGATGACATGGCCCCGAAGGTCTTGCCTGACAGCAAGCTCGGCGACGCCGTATCCTACACCCGAAACCAATGGGAATATCTGACGCGCTACACCGGGGACGGCAGCATGCCGATTGACAACAATCTTCTGGAGCGCGACATCAGGGTTTTTGCAACTGGCAGGAAGAGTTGGTTGTTCAGCGATACCGTGGACGGAGCCAAGGCCAGTGCCGTCGTCTATAGCCTGATGCTGACCTGCCGCGCCTCACGTGTCGAGCCGTTAGCGTGGTTGCGCCACGTCCTCACCGAATTGCCTCAGCGCGCCGGCGACGCCGATATTACAGACCTGCTGCCCTTCAACTTCCACAAAGCCGCCACTGCCTGAACGGCTCGGTATCGCCCGATACCAGGGCAATCCATCAAAACCGCCGGCGTGCGAAGAAAATCGCGCTTACTTTGAAGCAGCTACGCGTGAATGACCAATAGCCAAAGCGGGCGAAGACGAAAAAAGTGTGCGAACTCTCGACAATGCATGGAAATATTGAGGACTCGGCACGATGTTGCCAGACGCCCCCGCGTTTCACAAAGTGTGAATCGGCGTGGGGTCCCGATGCCGATCGGCACGCTAAGCCATTGATTCATTTTTGCGGTGGAGGGGTCACTCTTGGGCTTATTCACAGCTGAAGGCCGAGCGCGACGGGGAGATCGAAGTTGCTGGGCCGGACTTGGCGCAAAGCCTCACCGAATTTGGCCTGATCGATGAATATCGAATCTACCTGCACCCCGTCGTGCTCGGTCACGGCAAGCCATATTTCGCCCGACCCCGGCCGCCGCTCCGCCTTATGGCTAATGATCGGATTGGCGAGGATGTGATTAGGTTGACGTACATTCCTGCTTAATCACGCGACTTGCTTGCCGGACTGCGCCGTCATTCGCTCACGAAAGGGGCTGTCCGCGCCACGTCCGCCTTTCCCCCGATTGTTGCACGAACTGCTGCCCTGGGAATGGAAGCTCCTGCGCCAAGCCGACAAGCCCGCCGGTCAGCAGGCCGCCTGAACTTCACGCAACGCCATCATAGCGCTCGCCGTCCCCGCGCGCATGCGTCAATCCGGCGGTCTTCGTCGTATGCATACGGTAGATCTTAATCGCTGCCGGTCTAAGTTGTGTTGGTTACGCTTAATATTTGTATCCGAGCTTGACCAAGTATTGATCGCTCTTGACCAGAGTATCTCTGTCGGTCCCGTGATCGTACTCTAACGAAATAGTAGACCCGCCGGTTATTGCGCAATCTGGATAGACTCCAACGACAGGCGCGTCAAAGCTGCAGAGACCAAGATTATATTGAAGTTGTGCAGAGTAGGAGCGAACGTCCATCGAGGAACGAGCATCCCAATAATATTGAGCGGTGCCAATCAGCGTGAACCTATTTACGAGCCATGTATCGATCCATGCATTCCCGGTAGGAAGAGGCAAAAATAGCACCGTCCCTCGCGCAGCATAACCGAGCCATTCATAAAAACCCTTCCGCTGATTGGTAACGCCAGGATCAGAAACATCGCGCAGATCGAACTCTGGCCTAAAATTCCAAAAAACCTGAACATATCCCGTTGTCTTCCCAGCTCCCAAATGAAGCTCGGGAATGACCGGCTCCCAACTGAAATTGAGTCCCCCCGTTCGTTCCAAACCACGAAAATCGGTTAGAACATAAGGATCGAAGCCAAAATAGTTGTCCCAATGGCGTCCTGAAGCAAAGAGGTCGTCACTTATAATTCTGAGCTGGCTGTCTGCACCAATCTTGAGCGCAGTGTTCTCGGGTCTCTTTAGCGGCTGCTTCCAAGTCCCGTTGCCTGAAATCCACCCCGCGAAGGCGTATTCGTATCCCTTGTCCAGGTCGGAAACACTCGGAGGAACTAAAAGGTAACTGACTCGGCCGTTTATGGTCGCTGACTGTGTGTCGGCCAACCGATCATTTGTGTAGCTCACGGAAGCGCCTTGGACACCCGTTAGCCCGGCGCCCGGAGGAGCCAATGAATACCAGAAATTATCGATGGCATCGGCTCGTACAAACAAGCGCTTCGGTTCAGCATCTCTGGGCGGAGTTTGGTTGTTTAGAGTTGGCGGAAGTTCTGCCCGCGCACTTTCGGGTCCGAGATTGCTCAACTTGCTCTGGGCCGCTTTGATTTCAGTAGCGCGGTTACTCCGCTTTGTAGCAAAAAATGCACCGCAATCCCGCAATGTTTGGTTGTCGTCGGTGAGTGCCGCGCGATGACATATACGAGACAATACCTCTTTTGCAGATGAGTTTGGTTCAGCATGGGCTATGCCGCATGTAGTCACGGCAACAATTGCCACCAATGAAAGTCGCTTGCTCATTTGCCCCCGCCCTGCCAGCAACTGTTTCAGTCTTGAATTACCGTCCAACCTCGCGACTTGTACCAAGCTTCAATCTTCTTCTCGAAATCGAGAAGAGTAACGGTCCCTTCAACAGCCGAAAGCTTTAAGCCGGTCTGCTTGTTACTGAGGCCATCATCTATAAACGTTCTGTATTGGCAGACGTCATCCCACATCTGCTCAGCTGGGTCGTTCCCGCCATACACCCGTGAAATAGCAATATTCAGATCAATGTGCGGTTCGTCGATTGCCGCTCGAACGCACTCTTTCACCGTTGAGCTAGTAACCCTCTTTGAAAGAGATGGGCTTCCTCTGTATGGGGTTGATATACCCCTCGAGCTGCGCGCCATCCTGCCCCTCGCAATGCTTTGTTTATTCTGCAATACACGCAATGGATGACAGAGTGTTACCGGGCAACCAATCGAGTCAAGCCCTTGGGCGCCTTACCCGGTCAAGATTACCTATTTTTTCGAGTGTGAGGGCGGTCGCAGCCGAGGTTCCCTTTCGTCGCCCAACACGTCAATCCGGCATTGGGTAGCAAACTCACCTTCTGCCTGGCGGGGGTTGTAGATGGCTGATTTTCAGCTAATCCTGTTCGCCTCCGCGAGAGAACTCGGCGCGCGAACGTCACCAATATTTCAAAGGCAACCCGTGATCTTACTGGGAAGGTTATCAACAAAACCGGGAGGAAGCTGTGGTTGAGCCAATCGTCTTGCGACCGAGAGCGGTCGAAGAGCAGCAAAAACTAGCCAATGAAATCTCCGAAAGACTCTCGCAAGAGCTCGTCATCGCGCTTGTTGGTCCAGTAGGATCAGGCGTTTCAACTTCGGCCAGATACATCGCGGAGATATTGATCCAACAGTTCGGGTATGACGTTGCCCCAATAATCGGCATGAGCGATATTATTCGCGCTGAGGCGCGTCGCGTTAGCATAACGCCGCCTGTCGCTATTCCGATTAACAACTACATCAACGTGATGCAGAATGCGGGGAATGAGCTTCGGTCGAAGTTCGGAAACAATTATTTGGCGGAGAAAGCTGTCGAAAGAATCGCTAAGTTTCGGGGTGAGCGAGGTGGCACTACGGCGGACGGCAGCCTAATGCCCGGACGCCGAGCTTACATTATAGACTCACTGAAAAATGCGGAAGAACTCGCACTATTGCGCCAAATTTATCGCGAGACCCTCTTGCTGTTTGGAGTATTTGCGCCGGACGAGATTCGAAAGAAACGCTTGGTGGACAAGGGCGCAGATGAGAAGGACGTGCAGACAGTCGTGGATCGGGATCAGGGCGAAGTAGCGACGTTCGGTCAAATGACCCGAAAGATATTTGTGCTCTCCGACTTTTTCATTTGTAACGATAAAAAAGAAGATGAATTGAAACGTCGTCTCAATCGATATTTAGAGATCATTTTCGACACGAATATTCACACACCAACCAAATTTGAGTCGGCGATGTATGAAGCGACTGCCGCGATGGCGGGATCAGCGTGCATGTCACGGCAAGTCGGAGCAGCCATTATCTCGGCAACCGGTGAATTGATTTCGGTAGGTTGGAATGATGTTCCAAAGTTTCGTGGTGGATTGTATACCGAAGACGATCAGAATGTTTGGGATCAAGCAAAGCGCGGTCTTGAAGACAAGGATCATCGTTGTTTCAAGTGGGGTAGCAAAATTTGTCACAACGAAGTGCGTCGAACCAAAATCGGTGATCGCATCGCAAAGCTTGTGCTAGATTCTGGGCTGCTCAAGGCAGGCTCAAAGCTTGAGCAGATACGTAAGATAATAGACGGCACTGAAGTAGATGACCTGACAGAGTTCTCGCGCTCCATTCATGCTGAGATGGAGTCCATTCTTGCCGTCGCACGGGAAGGCCGGCATTCCCTTGTTGGGGCAACGATGTTTACAACCACTTATCCATGCCATAATTGCGCAAGGCATATAGTCGCAGCAGGTATTGCAAAGGTGATATACATCGAGCCTTATCGAAAGAGCCTAGCCATTGCCTTACACAGCGACGCAATTACTGAAGATCCGGAAGACCGAACAAAAGTCATCTTTCAACAATACGATGGGGTCGGACCCCATCTTCATCTGAAGTTATTTCGGCAAACGACACCCCGTAAGCAGGATGGAAAGTTCGCGCGGCAGGAATCCAAAAATGCGGTTCCGATATTTCAGGTACCGCTGGACTCGCCTGTTGAATACGAGGCCAAGATCATTGCGGATCTGTCCGCGAAAGAAGATACTATTCGTTAGCGAATCAGGCGCAGATATTTGATATGTCAAAGCAAGACGCGCCCCATAGTTCTCCACAGCAATTGTCGCTCGATTTTTGCAAGAAGAACGAGCTGCGTGGGCATTCGGGAGATATTTCCGATGTGCGAAACTTTGTCGACTCAGGGACGTTGGCGGTCCGCAGGCAGGCACTGGAACGGGTCAAGGCGGCGAAGATATTTGTACCGCCTAATCGTCGATCGCGCTGAGCGCCAAAACTTCCAACGGCACTGCCCGTCCGACTATCGGGCTGAAGAAGCTGCGATTTATGCCGAAGTTGAACTATGCCCTATGATGTTAGAGCCATCGCAAACTTGGTCCTTCAAACGGCTGAGCGGTTAGATATTACCGTTACGAATATTGCGATCAACAAGATCGTCTACTTCTTGCATGCGTGGTACGTCGCAAAAACAGGCAAGCCGCTCGTAACGGCGAAGATTGAGGCTTGGCACTACGGGCCAGTTTTTCGAGAGTTGTACACACAATTTAAGCGTTTCGGCGCAAGCAAGATTTCGGCTAGGGCGACCAGAAGAAACCCCTTAACTGCGCAGGAAGAAGAATGCCCGTCGGATGTCGATCCAACGGACTGGGAATTTCTTCGACCGTTGCTGATTCGCTACCTTGGAATGTCTTCGAGCTCCTTAATAGAACTTTCCCACACCCCGGACGGACCGTGGGATCAGGTATATAATCATTCTGGCGAATCGAATCCCGGGATGCGAATTTCTGATGAAATTTTACGCCGACATTTCGAGTCCCAAACAAGGCACTGACTGAGGCTCAAAATGTCTAAGAGCCTGACTCAAAATTGCATTGCTGTTTTTATCGCTGCGATGCGCCTTGTCATGAGTTGGACAGAGGCGAGGAAGAGCCAGGCAGTTGCGCTTTCGATGGTTCGCTCGAAGTCCTTGGCTAATCTGCGATTGCGGCCGAGCCAGGCGAAGGTTCGTTCGACGACCCAGCGCCGCGGAAGCACCTGGAAGCCCCGTGCAGCATCGGAGCGCTTGATGATCTCGACAGTCCACCGGCCGATCTTTTCCAGCACCGCCTTGAGCTTTTCGCCGGCATAGCCGCCATCGGCGAAAATATGGCGCAGCCAGGGGAAGCGATAGCGAATGCTGCACAGGACATCTGGCGCGCCATCGCGATCCTGGACGTCGGCAGCGTGAACAATCGCTCCGACCAGGAGCCCTTGGGTGTCGGTGACGATGTGACGCTTTCGACCCTTGATCTTCTTTCCCGCGTCGTAGCCGCGAGGGCCGCCACTTTCCGTGGTCTTGACCGATTGGCTGTCGATCACGCCGACCGTCGGCGAGGCCTCCCGGCCGATCGCCTCGCGCGCCAACATCAGGAGTGCGTGGTTGATCGATTGCCACAATCCGCTGTCGCGCCATTGGTAGAAATAGTACTGCACCGTGGTCATTGGTGGAAACAGAGTGGGCGGCAGCATGCGCCACGGCAACCCGCCGCGCAGCAGATAGAGCACTGCCTCGACGATGTCGCGATAGCTCCATTTCGGGCGCCGCCCGCGCTTGGCCCGCACAGGAAGCAACCTCTCCAGCACGCCCCATTCCGCATCCGTCAAGTCGCTTGGCAAACGCAGCTCCTCTCGGGCAAACTGTGCCCGGGTGATATCAGTCCACATTCTCGATCCCTTTGATGCTTCGCAACACCAATGGAATCAGAACTCGCTGATATCACTCAACTTATTTTTCGGTCGGACACTAAGAAGATCGATCGTCCGCCGTTTGTCCATAATTGGGTACGCTTCAACCATCCCACCGAACTTTCGACTGTAAAGTCGATCGTTTCTTTTATGACGGGGACGCCCCAAATCTCTTATGCAGCGGGGCAACCAATTATTCGAGACAGGATCGCCCTTAAGTTAGATCGCGATACCGCGCTAAAGGCGGCGCTCAACAATGGTCACAAAAAAAGTAGGCCGTACGTCGCAGAGTACGTTAACGCTTTCTATGACTATGATGACGTTCGAAACTACTCGGGGAAACCATCATACGATCAATACGTGGCTCCTTATAGCATTAGCCGCGATACAAGAATCCCGGTGAAGCCTCTGATAGTTATTTCTGAGGCAGGCGTTCTGAAGCCTATCTTCATCGTGGGATGGGCGACGATGCCCCTGACACTATTCCAAAGACGCCTCCTTATGACGGTTTTGGAAGATGCCGTATTCTCCTTGACCGATTTCCAAGATTCCCCAGGTGAATTTATCTGCTTTCCAAGGGCGAAGGGCACTGGCTCTGGCCGCTATGCCGAAGTCTGGAACCGTGGAGACTTTGTGTTGCTCACGGAGTCCGAAATGAAGGATCAAACGGAGCTGTATCTTCGTGCCCTCGCTACGGCGAAATCGATAGTCGCGGGAACGACGCCAACGGAAGCTCCGTCACAAACAGAGCGTACAAGCGTTGACCAAACTCAGACCGGTGACCTCTTCGGCAAACGATGGTGAGTCCTACCTTGCCCGGCTAGCCTGCCGCCCGAGCGCTGCCGCGGTCCGCCCCAACCCCTGTGACGCTTTGTGACTAATCCGAAGTGTGCGTTGCCGAGTCGAGCAGCCGACCAACCGACTGATCTGACTCACGATTCTCGAAAATCGCCTTTTTCGCTACTGGACACGCAGTTCGCTGCCCTGGAGTTTCGAATCGAATCACAAATGGGATGATTTGTGAACATCGGCTCGGCCAATCACATGGACACTTTTGGCAAGCGAATTTTGCCTCAAGTGATTCAAGAGATTCGGTTTTCTGCGTATCGCCGCCGCAAACTTCGGACTAATGGGTCGGTCCTTCGCGACTCCGCGCGAACGTTACAACGTTACCAACATTTCAAAGGCAAAAGGCGTTATAGCGTTGATCGTTCATACGTCCCAATTATGTACAGCCCTCCGTCAAATGCGTGAGCGCGCCTGAAGCAGAGCGGCAGAGATAATAGCAAGCTAAGTAGGCAGAGCATTGGGGAAGACGAATTCTGCTATCGACATCGGCACATTTGCTTGGTACAAAGCCGGCATCCGAGGTGGCGTTAAGTAATTGGTTTTGCTTGCTTTAAGCGTCTTGGGAGACAATCCTTTCCTGGGCACCACCCCCTTTTCAAGCGATTGAAATCGCTAACGTTCGTGGGGCGGGTTAGGCGAAGCCGTAACCCGCCACCGACGAGGGCGTTTGGGCTTCAAGCAGCACTGATCTTAGAAGTAGGCGGATCGTTGCGTCGCTGCCTAACGAGATCAACCCAGTATCGACAAGACCAATCGGACGAGACGGCCAGCCCGCGCCACCAATTGGTCCGCGCTGGCCGATTCAAGCTCGTCCCGGCCGCCATACCTCCAGATCCGCGACCGCCCGTCACACCACCCGCCGCCCCGCGCGCTTTGCGATCGGCCGCTGCACAAAGTACATCGCGATCATTGAGATCATCGAGCTCGCTACCACGACATAGCCGATCCGGTCGAAATGCAGCAGCGAGCCGTCCGGATTCTCGGCGACGATCGCGGCTGCAGCCACCGAGCCCAACCCGCCCGACAACTGCTGCACCGACGCGCTGATCGCGCTGAACGATCCGCGCTGGCTCGCATCGGGGATCGCCGACATCAGCGCCTGGGAGGGGATCATGCGCGAGAAGATGCCGACGAACATCAGCACATTGACGATGATCGCGGTCAGCAGCGAGACGTGGCCGAGATGGGTGTAGATCAGCACCATGATGGCCGACACCACGCAGCCGAAGATGAAGGTCGGATATTTGCCGAACGCATCGCTGGCGCGGCCGACCAGCGGTCCCATCAGGATGCTGAACAGGCCGGAGACCAGATAGATCGTCGGCAGATGGACGATGTCGATGCCGAGATTGTGCACGGTGAAGGCGCTGCCGAACGGCATCAGCATGAAGCCGCCGGTCGCCAGCAGCGTCGTGACCAAAAAGGCCAGCGTGTAGCGCGGCTGCGCGACGGTTGAGATCAAATGCTGGAACGGGTTGCTGTCGTGCTGCAGCTTGAGATGTCCGTCGACCGGCTCCATCACCAGCGCGATGGTGGCGATTGCCGCGATCGACAGGCCGACGATGGCCACGAAGCAGATGTGCCAGTTCCAGTGATTGGCGAGGAAAAGCCCGGCGGGCACGCCGAGCACCTGGCTCGCGGCGAACGCAGTCTGGATGAAGCCCATCACCCGGCCGCGCAGATGCAGCGGAAAAAGGTCGGTGACGATGGCGAGCACGACGGAGCCGATCACCCCGCCGAACAGGCCGGTGACGATGCGGCCGAGCAGCAGCACATGGAAATTCTGCGCCAGGGCGCAGAGCACGGTGCCGAACGTGAAGCCGACATAGAAGAACAGCAAGAGCCGCTTGCGGTCGAAGCGATCGGCAAAGCCGGCGGCGAGGATGCCGGAAATGCCGGCCGCGAACGCGTAGGCCGAGACCGCGACGCCGAACTGCCCGGCCGTGATGTTGAGCGACGGCATCAGGATGGCGCCGAGCGGCGACATGATGATGAAGTCGAGGATCAGGGTGAACTGCGTGAAGGCAAGCAGCGCGATCAGGAACGATTGATAGCGCGAAAAGCCGCGTTCCTGCGGCTCGTCGATCGGCGCGGCGATGGTCTGTTCCGACATGAGGCTCATTCGTGATGATGAGTGGAGCTGCGAGCGGCTGGGCACAGATAGGGGCCCCGTTCGCGGATTTCATCGGCGCCGAAATGCAAAAAATGCGCGGAAGCGTGATCGAGGGCCGCGAAATTTCCCATGCTTCCATATGGGAATTGTGCCGCCTCCGATCATCCCACCTCTGATCGTTTGAATTGCAGCGTGATCCAAATGCAACAGCAGTCGCGCGACTGGGCCGCCGTGTCGGGATATGGCAAAGCTGGGCGGAAACCCTTGGCTGAGGGGCCCGAGACGTCCTATCCGCTCGCATCCCGGGCGTTTGAGCGCTAGTGTCGCCCGTCGAATCGATCCGAGACCCGAGGCCCTTTTTCATGACCATCCGCCTGCATCGCGGCGACCTGCCTGATCTGTCCCGCTACACCGATTCCGTGGCAATCGACACCGAGACCATGGGACTGCATCCGCACCGTGACCGGCTCTGCGTGGTGCAGATGTCGAACGGTGACGGCACCGCCGACGTGATCCAGATTCCGAAGGGGCACACGGACTCGCCGAACCTGAAGGCGCTGCTCGCGAATCCTGCGATCACCAAGATCTTCCATTTCGCGCGGTTCGACGTCGCGGTGCTCTACAACACGTTCGGCGTGATGCCGGCGCCGGTCTATTGCACCAAGATCGCCTCGCGCCTGGCGCGCACCTATACCGACCGCCATGGCCTGAAGGATCTGGTGCGCGAGGTGCTGAACGTCGAATTGTCGAAGCAGCAGCAGTCGAGCGACTGGGGTGCGCAAAGCCTCAGCGAGGCCCAGCTCGCCTATGCCGCGTCCGACGTACTGCATTTGCATGCGCTGCGCGACAAGTTGAATGTGATGCTGGCGCGCGAGGGACGGACTGATCTCGCCCAGGCGTGCTTTGATTTCCTGCCGACGCGCGCCAGGCTCGATCTTGACGGCTGGGAGGCTGAGGACATCTTCGCCCATTCGTGATTTCGCCCGTTCATGGTGGGCGCCGAATTCGTCGCAGCCGGGCCGGTTCCGCCCCGTTTCGGCCAAACTGTTCACGCGTGGTCCGCCTTGAAGTCGGCTTGGGGCGCGCGACGCGAGGTCCGGGCTGCATATTGGGGCGGCTCCGGCTAGAATAGGGGCAATTCCGCGCCTCTGGAGCTCAGGTGAATTCGGTTCAGAATCCAGCCTATGTCACGGGCCTCGAGGCGCGCTTTGCCGCCGCCGCGCGGCACAGCCGCATGGTGCGGATCCTGCGCATCGCGGTGCCTGCGGTGGTCGGGCTGTCGATGGCCTCGATCATCTTCATCTCGCTCTACAATCCATTCCGCGAGCTGATCCCCAAGCTGCCGGTCGAGATGGACAACCTCGTCGTGTCCGGCACCAAGATCACGATGGAATCGCCGCATATCGCCGGCTTCTCGGCCGACGGCCGGCCCTATGAAATGTGGGCCAAGGCGGCGATCCAGGACGTCACCGATCCCGACCATGTCGAGCTGAAGACGATCCGCGCCAAGGTGGCGCAGCAGGATCAGTCGACGGTGACGATGGATGCACGCACCGGGTTCTTCGACAACAAGAAGCAGCTGCTCGACCTGCGCGAGGATATCTTCCTGCAGTCGTCCACCGGCTATGAGGCCAAGCTGACGCAGGCCTTTGTCGACATCAACAAGGGCAACGTGTCGTCGGACGAGCATGTCGACGTCAAGCTGCTCGAAGGCACGCTGACCGCCGACCGCCTCAGGATCTACAACAGCGGCGAGCTCGTGCGGTTCGAAGGCAATGTCGTGATGAACCTGGACAAGCTCGGCGACAACAACCCGAGCCCGCCCGCCGAGCCCGCGCCACCTCCGCCGCCACCGAAGCCGCGCAAGTCCGCCAACCCGAAATGAATTTGATGATGAGACGTTTTCCGCACGGCATCGCAATTGCGGCCTTTCTGCTCACGCTGTTCGCAGCCGGCGCTGCGTCCGCGCAGGGCTCGATGAGTGGCGTTCCCAACGCCATGCAGGGCTTTTCGCAGAACCGCGACCAGCCGATCCAGATCGAGGCCGCCTCGCTCGAAATGCGCGACAAGAAGAAGGAGGCGACCTTCGCCGGCAATGTGAAGGTCGTGCAGGGCGACACCACCATGACCTCGAAGGTCCTGGTCGTGTTCTACGAGGATAAGTCGACCCAGACGCCGGCGCCTGCTCCGGCCGGCAGCAAAGGCGGGGCCACCAAGGGCGCTGCGCCGATACAGTCGGCAACGCCCGGCCCCGGCGGCGCGTCCTCGATCAAGCGCCTGGAGGCGAAGGGCAATGTCGTCGTCACCCAGAAGGATCAGGTGGTTACCGGCGAGACCGCGATCTTCGACACCAAGACCAACCTGATCACCATGCTTGGCGGTGGCGGCGGCCAGGTGGTGCTGACCCAGTGCCAGAACGTGCTGCGCGGCGACCGTCTGCTGGTCGACATGACCACCGGCGTCTCGCGGGTGGAATCCGACAGCGGCAAGGTGCAGGGCCTGTTCATCCAGTCGCAGGGCGGACAGAACGGCAAGGGCGGCTGCGGCGCGCCGGCTGCCCCCGGCGCGGCCCCGTCGCCGCTCCAACTGTTTCCGGGTAGCAAGTCGAAATAGGCTTCACAAAGTAAGCTTCGCGTAAGGTGAAGTAGAATCAATAAGTTAGATAATATTTTGCGACCGCGAGGTTGAAGCGCGCGGGGCGAGACTGTATCTACTGCAGCGGCCCGGCCGGACGATGTGCCTTTGAGGGGGAGTTATGTTGGCCGGGACAGGGGCATCCATTCATTCAAGGCGCGGGTGATCGCGCTTCGCCGTGCGAATCGATTGGTGCGCAGGCAAGGTTGCGGGATCACCGTGAAAGGCTGAAGCGAAGCGGGGATGGTGGATTTTCTCGGCATGTTCCGGCGGCGCCCTGCGAAACGCAGTTCCGGATTTGCGCGCGCGCATGACGACATCACGGCGCTCGGCGACCAGTTCGGCGAGATGCTGACGTCACCGGTGCGCGACGCGCCGCCGATGGCGCGCGCCGCTCCGGTTCCCGCCGTCGAGCTGCCGCGATCCCAGCCCGCAGCAGCACCCGCCCCGGCGCGGGCGAGGCCGGCCAGGAATCCGGCTAAGAACAACGCCGCTTCTGCGCCGCAGCTCATCAAGCGGCCGGGCTATCTGGCTGTGCATAGCGTGGAAAAGAGTTTTGGCAGCCGCCAGGTCGTGCGCGGCGTCAGCATCTATGTGCGCCGCGGCGAGGCGGTCGGCCTGCTCGGGCCCAACGGCGCCGGCAAGACCACGGTGTTCTACATGATCACCGGCCTGATCAAGGCCGATCGCGGCGCGATCGAGCTCGATGGTCACGACGTCACCAAGCTGCCGATGTATCAGCGCGCGCGGCTCGGCATCGGCTATCTGCCGCAGGAAGCCTCGATCTTCCGCGGCCTGTCGGTCGAGCAGAACATCCGCGCGGTGCTCGAGGTCGTCGAGCCCTCGAAGAAGAAGCGCGAGCACGAGCTGGATTCGCTGCTCGACGAATTCAACATCACGCGGCTGCGCAAGAGCCCGTCGATCGCGCTGTCCGGCGGCGAGCGCCGCCGCGTCGAAATTGCGCGCGCGCTGGCGACGCGTCCGAACTACATGCTGCTCGACGAGCCGTTCGCCGGCATCGACCCGATCGCGGTCGGCGACATCCAGGACCTCGTGCGCCATCTCACCAACCGCGGCATCGGCGTGCTCATCACCGACCACAACGTCCGCGAGACGCTCGGCCTGACCGACCGTGCCTATATCGTCTATGCCGGTGAGATCTTGACTGAGGGCAGCCCGGAGGAGATCGTTAACGACCCGGATGTACGCAGGCTTTACCTTGGCGAGGAATTCCGCCTGTAGCCCAAATTTTGCATCCGTCAAGCCGTGTACATCCCAAGCGGACTAAGATAAGCAAGAATCGAGCCAATTTTTGGGATCGTTCTTGCCTCCATGGCGCTGACGCAAAGACTAGAGTTCCGCCAGTCGCAGTCGCTGGTGATGACGCCGCAGCTGATGCAGGCGATCAAGCTGCTGCAACTGTCGAACCTGGATTTGTCGGCCTTTGTCGAGGAAGAGCTGGAGCGCAACCCGCTGCTCGAGCGGGCCGCCGACGGGCCGGAACCGCCGGTGGCAGGCGAGCCGGCGATGGAGCGGCCGGACTACGGCGATTCCGATGGTTCCTCGAGCTACGGAGACGAGGGCGAGGCGTCCGACATGACCGCAGGCTCGGGCGGCGAGGCCGCCTTTGAGCCCGGCCAGGAGGAATGGCTGAACCGCGACCTCGGCACCCGCGCCGAGATCGAGCAGACGCTCGATACCGGGCTCGACAACGTGTTCTCCGAAGAGCCGGCCGAAGCCGCCGCGCGCGCCGCGCAGGACGCGCCGCCGTCGGTCTATACCGAATGGGGTGGTGGCGCCTCCAGCGACGACGAATACAATCTCGAAGCCTTCGTGGCCGCCGAGCTGACGCTCGCCGATCACCTCGCCGAACAGCTCGCCGTGGCATTCTCGGCGCCGGCGCAGCGTATGATCGGGCAGTATCTGATCGACCTGGTCGACGACGCCGGCTACCTGCCGGCCGATCTCGGCCAGGCCGCCGAGCGGCTCGGAGCGCCGCAGCAGGCGGTCGACGAAGTCGTCGCGGTGCTGCAGAAGTTCGATCCGCCGGGCGTGTGCGCGCGAAACCTGAGCGAGTGCCTGGCGATCCAGCTGCGCGAGCTCGATCGCTACGATCCGGCGATGCAGGCGCTGGTCGAGCATCTCGATCTGCTCGCCAAGCGCGACATCGCGGCCTTGCGAAAGCTGTGCGGCGTCGACGACGAAGACATCACCGACATGATCGCGGAGATCCGCCGGCTCGATCCGAAGCCGGGGCTGAAGTTCGGCACCGCCCGGACGCAGACCATGGTGCCCGACGTCTATGTGCGTCCGGGCCCCGACGGCGGCTGGCATGTCGAGCTCAACAGCGACACTCTGCCGCGCGTCCTGGTCAACCAGACCTATTACTCTGAGTTGTCGAAGACGATCCGCAAGGACGGTGACAAGTCGTACTTCACCGACTGCCTGCAGAACGCGACCTGGCTGGTCCGCGCGCTCGATCAGCGCGCCCGCACCATCCTGAAGGTCGCAACCGAAATCGTCCGCCAGCAGGACGGATTCTTCACCTATGGCGTCGCGCACCTAAGGCCGCTCAATCTGAAGGCGGTGGCGGATGCGATCCAAATGCATGAATCGACGGTGTCGCGCGTCACCGCCAACAAATACATGGCGACCAATCGCGGCAGTTTTGAATTGAAGTATTTTTTCACCGCGTCGATCGCCTCCGCCGACGGCGGCGAGGCGCATTCGGCCGAAGCGGTGCGTCACCACATCAAGCAATTGATCGACGGCGAGGCGGCGTCGGCGATCCTGTCCGACGACACGATCGTGGAACGTTTGCGCGCTTCAGGCATTGATATCGCCCGCCGCACCGTCGCGAAGTACCGCGAGGCGATGCGGATACCATCCTCGGTGCAGCGTCGCCGTGACAAACAGAGCATGCTCGGTAATGCCCTATCGGCTCCTGCCTCCTCGCCCGACCGCTCGCGCGATACAGCCCCCGTTTAGGTTACTTCTTGAGTACGACCCCGTCCGAGTACGGGCAGGATCATGCCCTCGTTGCGTTCGCGTCAAATCGCGATAGTCTCAATCTTTCCTGGCGAAGCGTCGTCCAGCAAGGGAGGTGACCGGAAGCCCAGCAAACATCATGCTCCTGCAAGAGTGATCGAGGCATCCAGCAATTGAGGCATCAAATGACCCTTCGAATCTCGGGAAAGAGCATCAGCATCGGCGAGGCGCTTCGCGCGCGCGTCAGCGAGCGCACCGACGAGGTCCTGCGAAAGTATTTTGATGGCAACTATTCCGGTCACATCACGCTGAGCAAGGATGGCTTCGGCTTCCGAACCGACTGCTCGCTGCATCTGGATTCCGGCATCACGCTGGAAGCCGAATCCAACGCCGCCGATGCCTATGCCAGCGCGGATGCCGCGCTCTTGATGATCGAGAAGCGCCTGCGCCGCTACAAGAGCCGGCTCAAGGACCGCTCGGCCCGTAAGACCTACACCGCGAACGCTGCGTTTGCCGAATTGAACGGCGTCGGGCTCGACGCGCCGAGCTACGTGATCGAGGCGCCCGAGAACGAGGACGAGGTCACCGAATACAGCCCGGTAATCATTGCCGAGGCAACCACCGCGCTGAAGCGGCTGTCGGTCAGCGAAGCCGTCATGGAGCTCGATCTGACCGGCGCCTCCTGCCTGGTATTCCAGCATGGCGGCAGTGGCCGGTTGAACATCATATACCGCCGTACGGACGGCAATGTCGGCTGGGTCGATCCGCCGGCGGTGAGCCCCTGAGGATAGTTGGCCCATGGCATTGACGTCCGAAGCTAGCCCTGCTTATGGTCCGCCGCCTCCAGGAATAAGGGGGCGGAACAGGGTTCGCAGGTGTTGGCACCGCCGATACGTTGGAGTAGAAGCCCTGCCAGCTGGACCCGGGCTAAGCCCGCATCCCACCTCAACTTCTTGACGCCGCCGCTGTAAAGCCTATTTCGCAACCTGACGGTTCATTCACCTCGGAACGTCCCAATGCCGATTACCGATTTGGTCGCACCCGAGGCGATTCTCCCGGCTTTGAAAGTCATCAGCAAGAAGCAGGCGCTGCAGGAACTCGCGGCGCGCGCGTCCGCGCTGACCGGGCAGAACGAACGCGCGGTGTTCGAAGTGCTGCTGCAGCGCGAGAAGCTCGGCACCACGGCGGTCGGTTATGGCGTCGCCATTCCGCACGGCAAGCTGCCCAAGCTGGAGAAGCTGTTCGGCTTCTTCGCCCGCCTCGAGCGCCCGATCGATTTCGAGGCGATGGACGGCCAGCCGGTCGATCTGATCTTCCTGCTGCTCGCGCCGGAAGGCGCCGGTGCCGATCACCTCAAGGCGCTGGCGCGCATTGCCCGCCTACTGCGCGACCAGGACGTCGCCAAGAAGCTGCGTGCCTCGCGCGACGCGCAGGCGATCTACTCGGTGCTCGCGCTGCCGCCGGCGAGCGCGGCCTAATCATCCGCATTCGCGAATTCGTTCGCGCAACTGTCATCAAGCCATAGTTCGTTCGTCACGCGATGGCGCGCGACACTGCGCGATCATTTCGATCGCCGTAGCCCGGATGAAGCGAAGCGCAATCCGGGGAAAATCTCGCAAGCCGCGCAAATCCCGAATTTCGTTGCGCTTCGTTCGCAACTCTATCAACAGATCGTCGGCAGCAGACGGCGGACTTCGTCGAGCAGATCGGGGATGGCCTTCTCGTCGCTGGCGAGGTGCCTGAGCAGCGCGCTCTGGAACAGGCCGTCGAATAGCGCGTAGAGCGCAGCCGGAGATGATGCCGGCTTCCTGTTGCCCAACTCCGCGTAGCGCGTGGCGATGCGCCAGATCATCGCTTCCAGGCTCTTGTCGATCTCGAGCACGTCCTTGCGAAACGCGGGCTCGAACATCGCTTGCGAGCGCAGGTCGTACCAGAGCCGGTGCATGCGGGCTTCGTCCTGCAACGTCGCCGCGAGCTTGGCGAGGAAGCCTTCGGTCAATTCGTCGCGGCTTCGTGCCGTCGTCACCACCTCGTCGTAGCGCGTCACGCATTTCGCCTTGTAGTGACGGACGCAGCAGCAGATCAGATCGAGCTTGTCGCTGAAGTAGTAGTGAAACACACCGTGCGTGAACGCGGAGTTCTGCGCGATCTCGCGCAGGCTGGTGCGCGCGAAGCCGAGTTCGCCGAGCGTTTCCAGCGCGGCCTCCGCAAGCTCGATGCGGCGTGCGTTGAACTTCTCGTCGCGCAGCGTCTCGGCCGCCACCGCCACGCGTTGGGCCGCTCCTGTCGCTTGCCGCGCCATCTCGTGCCTTTCCTGTCTCTTCCCTGCAGCAACTTATACCGCGCGGACCGCAGCGCGCTCCATCTCTTCAAAATCATCCTCTTGGACACTTGTCAAATTCAGGCTTGACAAGTGTCAAGTTCCTGGACGAGGGTTGGCGCAATAATTTGGACAACCGTCAAGACGGCTGACCTAACGACATCAAGGAGGAAATGCACTGCGGGGCGCGCCAACGCTGCGCCCCCGCCGACGCCGGCCGTGACCACCAATGCGCTCAGAATGCGCAAGGCCGCCGAGCGTGCTGTCGATCGCCAAAGCACCGATCAATCACCAAGCAAAGGGAGGACTACGTCATGAGTGGGAAGAGCCTTGAAGGCAGGAAAGCCCTGGTCACCGGCGGCGCCCGGGGGATTGGCGCAGCAATCGCGCAGGCGCTGGCGCAGTCCGGCGCCGCGGTCATGATCGGTGATATCCTCGACGATGCCGGCAAGGCCAGCGCCGCCGAGATCGCCAAGGCCGGGGTGAAAACCGGCTTCGTCAAGCTCGACGTCACCGACGACGCGCAATGGGAGCGGGCCGTCGCCGCAACGGTCGAAACCCTCGGCGGCTACGACATCCTGATCAACAATGCCGGCATCGAGATCACCTCGCTGGTCGCCGAGATCAAGGCCGAGGACGCGCGCCGCATGTGCGACGTCAACATCGTCGGCACCGTGCTCGGCATGAAGCACGCCTTCCGCGCGATGCGGCCGGGCGGAGCCGCGGGCAAGGGCGGCGCAGTCGTCAACATCGCCTCGGTCGCGGCGACGATCGCCTTTCCGAGCATCGCCGTCTACTCCGGCACCAAATCCGCCGTCGATCGCATGACGCGGGTCGGCGCGATGGAAGCCGGCAAGCTCGGCTATGGGGTGCGGGTGAATTGCATCTATCCCGGCCTGATCCCGACCGACATGGGCCTGCAGCTCGCCAATGACATCGTGAAGATCGGACTTGCGCCCGACGTCAACGCCGCCGTCGGCTCGGTGGTGGAGCAGACGCCGCTCGGCAAGCTCGCCGAGGTCTCCGACATCGCCGACGCCGCGGTGTTCCTGTGCTCGAACGAGGCCCGCTTCATCACCGGCATCGGCCTGCCGGTCGATGGCGGAATGGGCATGTAGTAACAAAGCCGACAACAAGCATTTCGGAGGATCGCAATGAGCGAGAAGAAGCCCGTCATCGTCTATGGCGCTTCCGGCTACACCGGCCGGCTGGTCTGCGAATATCTGCGCGAGTACAACATCCCCTTCATCGCCGCCGGTCGCAGCGGCGAGAAGCTCAACGCGGCGATGAAGTCGAACGTGGCCGGCATCGAGACCGCCGACCACGAGGTGGTGACGGTGCAGCACACCGTGGCGGCGCTGACCGAATTGTTCAAGGGCGCCTCGGTGGTGCTCAACACCGTGGGTCCGTTCGCCAAGTTCGGCAACGAGGTGGTGCAGGCCTGCCTGGCTGCCAAGTGCCACTACACCGACACGACAGGCGAGCAGGACTGGCTGATCACGCTCGAGCAGGAGTTTGGCACCAAGTTCGCCAATGCCGGCCTGCTGCTCGCGCCGGGCATCGCGCAGATGTACACCACCGGCGAGATCGCCGCGCAGCTGTGCCTGGAGACGCCCGGCCTGGACACGCTTGATATCGCCGTGTTCTGGGGCGGCAGCCCGACCATCGCCTCGACGCAGACCATCCTGGTCAACGCCGCGATGGCCAAGGCTTACTACCTTGAGCAGAACAAGTACGTCGAGCATCAGCCCGATGCCGGCCTCTACAACCTCGCCATCCCCGGCCAGCACGAGCTGGCGCTGGGGCGGCACCTCGCACCCGGTGTGGTTCAAGCGCGATCCGCGCGTGGCCAACGTGAAGGTGCTGGGCGGGGTGTTCAACCGTGCGCTGATGCTGGGCGTGCCGCAGATCGTTGCCGCCGCGCTGGAAGCGACCAAGGACATGAAGCCCGACGAGCGCTACGCCGCGCTGGCGCAGACCGCTGCCGGCGTGATGAACACCATGCCGCCGCGCGAGAACCCGCGCGTCAACAAGTCGATGGATTCGGTGTATGCCTCCGGCCCGCTGGGGCGCGCGCACTGCGTCATCTACGGCAACAGCAACTACAAGCAGACCGGCATGCTGCAGGCCTTTGCCGCGGCGTACCTGCTGCAGCAGCCGCCCAAGCGCGTGGGCTTCGCCTCCGGCTGCCAGGCGTTCGGCCATCACGAGTTGCTCGGGCAATTGCGCAGCTTCGGCCTGGTCGGCAAGCCGGTCCTGACCGTGCACGATTGAGCTTGGGCCCCGATTGGCTCGGGGCCCAACACTCCGTTCCCTGAAGCGTTTTCGTCAAGCGGACCGGTATCCAATTTGCTCGAAAACGCTGCTTCCGCGGGTGACGCAGTAGCGCGTCACCCGCCTCTTGCGCGAGACCTGCCATGCGCTTCATCGATTATCTCGACAAGGGTGCCTCGCTCGGCGCCGACGCGCCGTGCCTCACGATGGATGGCCGCGATCTCAGCTATGGCGAGGTACAGCGGCTGAGCTACCGGATCGCGCGCGGGCTCGAGCAATCGGGCATCGCGCCCGGCGAGAAGGTCGCGATCCTGTCCGGCAACGATCCGCTCGCCTTCGCCTGCGTGTTCGGCATCTCGCGCGCGGCCGCCGTGTGGTGTCCGATCAATCCGCGCAACGAGGCGACCGAGAACAAGTTCATCCTCGACCAGTTCGATTGCAGCCTGCTGCTGTTTCATTCGAGCTTCGCGCCAATGGTCGAAGCGGTGAGGCAGGATCTGCCCAAGCTGCGCGCGCTGGTCTGCCTTGATACCGAGCTGCCATTTGCGCCGTGATTCGACCGCTGGCTCAGCGGTGTCGCCGATGATGTCTATCAGCGCGAGACGATCGACGATCTCGCGATGATCCCGGGCACCGGCGGCACCACCGGAAAGCCGAAGGGTGTAATGCTCTCCGGCCGCAACATCGAGGCGATGACGGCGCTGACCCTGATGGGCTACCCGTTCAAGGGCCGTCCGATCTATCTGGCGCTGGCGCCGCTGACGCATGCCGCCGGGGTGCTTTGTTTCCCGATCATGACGCTCGGCGGCCGCGTCGTGATCATGCACCACCCTGACATCGGCGAATACCTCGCGCTGATCGAACGCTATCGCGTCACGCATACGTTCCTGCCGCCGACTGTGATCTACATGCTGCTCGATCATCCCGGGCTCGATGCAGCTGATCTCACCTCGCTGCAATGCTTCTGGTACGGCGCGGCGCCGATCTCGGCGACGCGGCTCGCCGAGGCCCTGAAGCGGATCGGGCCGATGGCGCAGCTGTTCGGCCAGACCGAGGCGCCAATGATGATCTCGATGATGGCGCCCGCCGATCACTACAATCCAGACGGCACGATCGCGATGGAGCGCCTTGCCTCCGCCGGGCGGATCGGTCCGCTGGTGCAGGCCGGCATCATGGATGGCGCCGGCAGGCTGTTGCCCGCGGGATCGCGCGGCGAGATCGTGGTGCGCGGTTCGCTGGTCATGGAAGGCTACTACAAGAACCCGGAGGCCACGCGTGAGGCCTCGGCGCACGGTTGGCACCACACCGGCGATATCGGCTACATCGACGGCGACGGCTACCTCTACATCGTCGACCGCGCCAAGGACATGATCATCACCGGCGGCTTCAACGTCTACTCGATCGAGGTCGAGAACGCGTTGCGTGCCCATGAGGCGGTGCAGGATTGCGCGGTGATCGGACTGCCCGACGACAAATGGGGCGAGCGCATCGTCGCGGTGGTGCAGCCGCGCGCCGGCCAAACCGTCGATACGACGGCGCTGGCCGCGTTCGTCAAGCAGCGGGTCGGCAGCATCAAGACGCCGAAGCAGATCGAGGTCTGGGACGATCTTCCGCGTTCCAAGGTCGGCAAGGTGCTGAAGCCGGACATCCGCGCGCGCTTGACCGAGCGTTCAGGCAGCTAGGGCGGCGCTTGATGGTGACGCTGTGGACCTGACGCTGCTGCCGCACCGGGTTTTAAACGCTCGCTATTCGCCGACCTTGAGCGTAGAGTCGCGTCATCACCGCCCATCCACGGCATCCACCGGTGACTGAGGGTAACGTAGGGCTCCCGCCAAAAGATGAGGAGCATACGTGTCTGGATTTCGTCTGGCCGATTGGATCGTGCCGCCGGTGATCGTTCCCCTGTTTCTTCTGCTCCTGGTGGCCGCTGCCGCCGTCCTGCATGGATAAGGCGACGCAACGATGAATTCGGCAGCGCCGGCGTTTGGCCACGCCAGGCGGACGCCCGATGCGACCGGCAACGCGCAAGCGCGCAGTCGGCGCACAACCAAAATCATCAAACGCTCGGTGTGAGTCGCCCGGAAAGGCACCTGTATGAAAACGCTTCTATTCGCCGCGGTGGCGGCCGGCCTGCTTGCACAAGGCGCGTTCGCCGCCGAACCGGCCTGCCACAAGATCGAAGGCACGGTCGGTCGTCTCGCCTGCTACGATGCCGCGTTCCCTCCGACGGTCAAGAAGCCTCCGGCCATCGATAGCAACGCGCCGCGATCCGAATACAAGGACCCGTTGATCGCGGAAGAGGCCCGCCTTGCGGCGAAGCTGAAGAACATTTGTCGCGGTTGTTGAGATTTGCGACGAGATACGCGAGTGGCCGGCGACGAGCGCATCGCTTCGTCCTTGGCGTCACCGCGTCCGGTGGCCGGCGGAGGGAGCCTTGATGGCAAGCGAAACAACCTACGTCGTGCAGGCGTTCAACGCCGGCAAGGGCGGGCATCTCAAGCCGGACCCTCCGATCGTCTGCAAGACGGCAAATGGCGCACTGCGAACGGCAGAGCGCCTGGCGTTGAGCAAGCTCGCCGTCGTTGCATTCTCGTCCACCGGCGATCCCGAAATGGGTGACTATGATGATGAGCCGATGGTCTTCTTCCGGAAGGGCGATCTTCCGGCGGTGTTCGGCTAAGGCCCGGTTGCGAAAGCTACGTAAGGGAGGACCCGGATGAGCGAGCGACTCGAAACACTGAAGAAGGCCCGCGATCGCATGATCGAGGACAGGGACGCGCATGCGAAAGTGCTGGCCGCTCCGTTCGATCGTGACAAGGCGGAGCGGGCCCGCAGCAAGTTCGTCGAGGTTCAGGCGTTGGTCGAGGCTCTGGATCGCGCCATCAGCGCGGAGGCCTCCGTTTCAGCAAGGGACTGAAGCCGGAAACCGGCGCGGCTAACGGAACGCCGGCTCGCGCGATCGGCGTTCACCTCTTGCCGTATTCGGTGAAAACGTAATCGCGGTTTTGTACCACGGTGTGGCAGGCATAGCCACACTTCGCGTCGTTCTCCTGTGGCGGATTGTCCGCCGTGGTGGCCGGCCTGAACACATCCGACGCCGCGTCATACTCGAACGCGCCGTATCCCCATCCGCCGCTATCCGCGAACCGCTTGCTGTCCTTCAGCATGAAGTCGACGTCGTGTTGGGCGCCCGGCACCGTCGGCTGACCGGGATACGCTTCCTGCTTTTTCGGGATCCAATGGATCTTCGCCATCCTGGCGCCGTCCGGGAACGTCTTGCCATTGCCGGGCACGCCCTCGCGGTAAGCGCCGATCATCGCCGGATTGCCCAGGATCACGGCGATGACGCCTTCGTTCTCGCTGATCGCGATCACCGGCCAGTCCTCGTATCCCCTGAACTCGGAGAATGCGAGCCCACCAGGCACTTGCAGACTGTATTTGTCCTGCGCGGAAATCGCGACACCGGTCGCGAGGATGGAAATCGACACCGAAGCAACGAGATTGATCAGCGAGCTCTTCCGCATGGTCGCATCTCCCTCAATCGATTTGGCGGCGGATAATCTCTTGCTGGAAATTCCTCTTTATCGCGTTGCCTTCTCCGAGGCTCAGGACTGCGCGGACCGTCGGTCACGGGAACGAATTACAGCATGGAATGGCGCGGAGCGAAATGGGGCCGCTGCCATGGTCCGCGGCCCGAAGCCACGGCGTGAGCGCCTATTGACAACCGTCCCATCGCGCCAGAAGACTCAGGGCGCATCGTCGTGCATGCGACCCCATGGGATAACCGATGTCCCTCGACTTTCGCTTCCATCGCACTCCCGTCGACGTTCTCGCCTACGAACTCGCCGAGGAGAAAGCTTCGGCACTCGGACGGATGGGCCGCGCGCTGGAACAGGCTCTCGCCAGGCTGCGCGAGTTCGATGCTGCCCATCCGCGCGCTGAAGCACCGGCATCCGCCCAACAGGCACGGCGCATCCTGGTGCGGGAAGCCGGCCACGCGCTCTGGATGTTCGTGGTGCAGCGGGAAGCTTGCGGCATGCGCGACAGCCGCGCGATCATGCGCACCTACAATGTGCCCGGCGAAGTGCAGCACTGCATGGGCCCGATGCTCGCCGCATCGACCGCATCGCCATAAAGGCGCGGACCGCCACCGCGCTGCAGCAGTGGCAGACGAGCATGTTCGACGACCATTCCCACAGACCAAGGTCGAATTTACCGGGCGGACCGAAGGACTAGATTTCGGATTGCAAGACCGTGTCATGAAGGGATGTCGTACTCCCGCGATGGCGATCGGTTAGGCCGCGCGCGATCCAGGACCGGCTTCCTCAAGGCCTGCATGGGCACGCCCCGCGCATTTGCGGCCCTGCCCCAACCAAACAAATAACCGGGCATCGATACCCCCGTCCACCGCCGTGGACGGGGGACGAAACGCATTCCAGATGGCCCGAACATGTCGGGCCAGGGAGATGTACAATGACGACATTGGACATTGCAGTCGCCCCGCTCCCGGAAGCCGAGCATCAGGCGCAATTGCGGCGCGCATTGATTGCCAGCACGGTAGGCACCACCATCGAATGGTACGACTTTCTGCTCTACAGCACGGTGACCGGCCTGGTCTTCGGCAAGCTGTTCTTTCCCAAGTCCGATCCCCTGGTTGGCGTGCTGGAGGCCTTCGCCATCTACACGGTCGGCTTCATCGCGCGGCCCATCGGCGCCGCGATCTTCGGCCACTATGGCGACCGCATCGGCCGCAAGGCAACGCTGATCGCCACGTTGCTGCTGACCGGGCTTGCCACGACGGCGGTCGGCCTCGTCCCGACCTATGACAGCATCGGCATCTGGGGTGCCGTCATCCTGACCGTCATCCGCTTCATTCAGGGCGTCGGGGTCGGCGGCGAATGGGGCGGCTCGGTGCTGCTGTCGATGGAGTGGGCGCGGACCAACAAGCACCGCGGCTTCATCACGTCCTGGCCGCAGCTCGGCGGTCCCGCGGGATTGCTGCTGGCAAACATCGCGGTGCTGGTGTTCAGCCGCATTTCCGGCGACCAGTTCCTGGTTTGGGGCTGGCGCATCCCGTTCCTGCTGAGCCTCGTGATGATCGCCATCGGGCTCTACATCCGGCTCGGCATCATGGAGACGCCGACATTCCGGCGGATCGTGGCCGAGAACCGTGTCGCGCGCGTCCCGGTGATCGAGGTGATCAAGCGTCAGCCGCGGTCGATCATTCTCTCGGCGCTGGCGCGGATGGTCGAACAGGCGCCGGCCTACATCTACCTGGCCTTTGTCTTCGCTTACGGCACCCAGGTCATCCATCAGGATCGCGACTTCCTGCTCATCTGTCTGATCTGCGCCGGCACCCTTGAGCTCTTCACCATCCCGCTGGCGGGGCACCTGTCGGATCGGATCGGGCGCAAGCGCCTGTACCTGATCGGTGCGGTTCTGACCGGGCTGTTCGGCTTTGCGTATTTCGCGCTGCTGAACACGGCAGCTCCGGCGTTGATCTTCATCGCCATCGTGCTGTCATTCATACCGCATGCTCTGACATATGGCCCGCAGGCGGCGCTCATAGCCGAGTGCTTCACCCCGCGGCTGCGGTACAGCGGTTGCTCGATCGGCTACCAGCTCTCCTCGGTCATTTCAGGCGGGCCGGCACCGTTGATCGCCACCGCACTGCTGGCCGCCACCGGCTCGGGCTACGTGATCGCGCTCTACATTCTGTTCTCGCGGTCGTCAGCATTGTCGCGACCGCCATGATGCCCGACTACACCAACAAGGACATTTCCGAGGAGCACGACAGGCCTTGATCGAATGATCCAAACGAGGTCTGCAAAAAAATGCGCGGGCCGCCTCGATCGGTGTCGAGGCATGCCCGCGCATTGAACTCGCGGATGCTGAATTAGCCGCGCTAGTGCACGCTGACGGCCTGCAGCTCGTTGCTCCAGGCGTTCGCGATCGCGGCTTCGCGGCTGTCGGTCAGCATGATCGGCGTGCCGTCGGCGGCATGCAGTGCGAACAGCTTGAGGCCCGGCGCGATCTTCGGCGCCTGCGGAAAGAGATCCGGCACGTCCTCGGAACGGACTTGCTTCACATAGGCGATATGGCCCTCGCCCAGATGGGCCAGCGCTTCCGGCGTGACGCTCTCGGATTGGAAGATGATATTCGCTTCACTCATGGTCTCGACTCCTCAGTCAGATAAGCGGTCGAGTCCGCTCGTTGTTTCTATTATTCGTGTTCATTGATAGCGATTGTCTTAACGACCCGTTCAGGTTCCGGCCTGGCCAGGTCAATCGACAACAACCCGTTCTTCAGATCCGCGCCGAGCACCTGCATCCCCTCCGCCAGCACGAAGGTGCGCTGGAAGTGGCGCGCGGCGATGCCGCGATGGATGTATTGCCGAGCCTTGTCGTCCTGCTGGCGGCCGCGGATGACGAGCTGATTTTCCTCAATAGTTACATCGAGTTGGTCGCGGGTGAAGCCCGCTACCGCCAACGTGATGCGCAACCGCTCGGGCTGCCCGTTGGTACGGTCGCACCGCTCGATATTGTACGGAGGATAGCCGTCAGCGCCCTTCACGACGCGGTCGAGCGCACGCTCGATCTCGTCGAATCCCAGAAGGAACGGACTGGACAACGATGGAACACGAGACATTACAAAGTCCTCTCGAAGCGACTTTGAGGGGCCCTTGCGGCACCCCATGCAACCGGCGGGCCGCTTGCCCGTCGGTCACCAGCCAATATGGGAGTGATCTGGATAGCGTTCAAGCGCCTCTGAAACCAGCGTAAATGCCGCCTGGAGCAAATCGGTTCTGATCAAATCAGGACCGATATGCTCCACTTTTTGTTTCGGGCGCGTTTTCTTCACGCGAACCGGTGTCCACTTCGCTCGAAAACGCGCCAGCATGGCCCCCAATCGTTCCGGATCGGTTACGGGCCGACGCGCTTGCGGCCGTCAGCGGTAAAAAGATGCAGTTTGTCGCGCGGCGCGACCGCCCGGATCTGCTCGCCGATCGCAGGCCCAGTGGCGCCGGGAATCCGGACGATCACTTCGCCGGGCGGCAGCTCGCCCGGATTGGCGGCGATGGCCCGTTCCTCGCGCTGGCGGCTGCCATAGACGAAGGTCTCGGCGCCGACATGCTCGATCGCCTCGACCGTCAGGCCAAGCGCGACGCCGCCGGATGCGGTCTCGCTGGTGATCACGAAATCTTCCGGCCGGATGCCGACGATGCCGGCACCATCGGCGCCCGCGATCTGGGACGTCAGCTCGTCCGAGCGCAGCGGCATCAGGTTCATCGGCGGCGCGCCGATGAAGGAGGCGACGAAGGTGGTCGCCGGCTTCTGATAGATCTCCAGCGGATTGCCGATCTGCTCGACCTGGCCGCCATTCATGACCACAAGGATGTCGGCGAGCGTCATCGCCTCGAGCTGGTCGTGGGTGACGTAGATCGAGGTGGTGTTGAGCCGGCGCTGCAGCTTGCGGATCTCGACCCGCATCGCGATGCGCAGCTTGGCGTCGAGGTTCGACAGCGGCTCGTCGAACAGGAAGACTTTCGGCTGGCGCACGATCGCGCGGCCCATCGCGACGCGCTGGCGCTGGCCGCCGGAGAGCTGCCGCGGCTTGCGCTCCAGCATCGGCGAGAGCTCGAGGACGCGCGCGGCTTCCTCGACGCGGGTCTTGACTTCGGCTTCGGCCATGCCGCGGTTGCGCAGGCCGTAGGCCATGTTGTTATAGACGCTCATATGCGGATAGAGCGCGTAGTTCTGGAACACCATCGCGATGTCGCGATCGGCGGGCTCGATCTGGTTGACGACGCGGCCGCCGATGTCGATCTCGCCGCCGGTGATGGTCTCGAGCCCCGCGACCATGCGGAGCAGCGTGGACTTGCCGCAGCCGCTTGGGCCGACCAGCACGCAGAACTGGCCGTCGCCGACGTCGACATCGACGCCCTTGATGGCCTCGAAGCCGCCGGGATAGGTCTTGCGGACGCTGCGCAGCGTGACGTTAGCCATTACTTTTCCGTCTCCACCAATCCGCGCACGAACAGTTTCTGCATCACGACGACGACGAACACCGGCGGCAGCATCGCGAGCAGCGCGGTCGCCATCACGACGGGCCATTCGGTCAGTGCGTCGGTCGTGGTGATCATCTTGCGGATGCCGACCTGGATGGTCTGCATGTCGTCGCGCGTGGTGATCAAAAGCGGCCAGAGATACTGATTCCAGCCGAGGATGAACAGGATCACGAACAGCGCGGCCATGTTGGTGCGCGACAGCGGCAGCAGCGTATCCCAGAAAAAGCGGAACGGGCCCGCGCCGTCGATGCGCGAGGCCTCCAGCAATTCATCCGGCACGGTCATGAAGAACTGCCGGAACAGCAATGTCGCGGTGGCCGAGGCGATCAGCGGCAGCGACAGGCCGGCATAGCTGTCGAGCAGATGCAGATCGGCGACGATCTTGTAGGTCGGATAGATGCGCACCTCGACCGGCAGCATCAAGGTGATGAAGATGATCCAGAAGATCGCCATCCGGAACGGAAATCGGAAATAGACGATCGCGTAGGCCGAGATGATCGAGATCGCAATTTTGCCGACCGCGATCAAGAGCGCCATGATCAGCGAGTTCAGCATCATGTTGAGCACCGGTTCGCGGGTCGAGCCGCTCGTGCCGACAAACAGCGTCTGGTAGTAGGTCTCGAGGAAATGGCCGCCGGGCAACAGCGACATCTGGCCGTTGGCGATGACGGCATTGTCCTGGGTCGAGGCGACGATCGCCAGATAGACCGGGAAGGCGACGATCGCGATCCCGATCCACAGGATGGCGTGAGCCAGATAGCGCTGGAAGCCTTCCTCCTCGACCATCAGTAGGTCACCTTGCGTTCGACGAAGCGGAACTGGATTCCCGTCAGCACGACGACGATGACCATCAGGATGACCGACTGTGCCGCGGAGGAGCCGAGATTGCCGCCGAGCAGGCCATCCGTATAGACCTTGTAGACCAGCGTTTCGGTCGCCTTGCCCGGGCCGCCGCGGGTCATCGTGTCGATGATGCCGAAGGTGTCGAAGAAGGCGTAGACGATGTTGATCACCAGGAGGAAGAAGATGGTCGGCGACAGCAGCGGGAAGATCACGGTCCAGAACCGCCGCATCGGGCGGGCGCCGTCGATCGCGGCGGCCTCGATCACGCTCTTCGGGATGCTCTGCAGCCCGGCGAGGAAGAACAGGAAATTGTAGGAGATCTGCTTCCAGGCCGCGGCGAGGATGATCAGGGCCGCCGCCTGGTCGCCGTCGAGCAGCGGATTCCAGTCAACGCCCATCGCGCGCAGATAGCGCGACAGCACGCCGAGCGAGGGGTGCAGCATGAACACCCAGAGCACGCCGACCACCGGCGGGGCGACCGCGTAGGGCCAGATCAGCAGCGTGCGGTACAGCGTCGAGCCGCGCAGCGGCTTGTCGGCCATGACCGCGAGCAGCAGCGCGAACGACAGCGAGGAGACCGCGATCGCGAACGAGAACGCGAAGGTTCGGACGATCGCCGCGAAATAGGCCGGGTCCTTGAACAATTCGAGATAGTTCTCGAACCACACGAAGGCGGTCGAAAGGCCGAAGGCGTCCTGCAGCAGGAAGGATTGGATCACCGCCTGCGCGGCCGGCCAGTAGAAAAAGATCAGGACAATCGCGAGTTGCGGGGCAACCAGCGCGTAAGGCAACAGCTTTGACTGGAAAATCGCTTGCTTTTGCATGATCTCGGCAAAATGGCAGGCCGCGTTTGCGGCCTGCCGGTTGATGGCCTCAAGGCATCATGTCAGTGGACGGCGGTCTTTTCAAACTGCCGCAGCATCTGGTTGCCGCGTTCGACGGCCGAGTCCAGCGCCTGCTTGGCGGTCTTCTTGCCGGCCAGCGCCTGCTCGATCTCCTCCGACCACATGTCGCGGAGCTGCACCATGTTGCCGAGGCGCAGACCGCGGGAATTCTCGGTCGGCTCCTTGTTAGTGAGTTCGAGCAGCGGGGTCTCCAGATAGGGCTGGTCCTTGTAGAAGCCCTCTTCCTTGGCCTTGGCGTAGGCTGCCTTGGTGATCGGCAGATAGCCCGAGGCCTTGTGGATCCAGATCTGGCGGTCAGTGTCCGAGAGGAAGGTCAGGAACTTGGCCACGCCCTTGTATTCCTCGGCCGACTTGCCGCCCATCACCCAGAGCGAGGCGCCGCCGATGATCGAGTTCTGCGGTGCGCCCTTGGCGTCGGGATAATAGGGCATCGGCGCGGCGGTGAAGTTGAACTTGGCCTGCGCCTTGACGTTGCCGAAGAAGGCCGACGAGGTCAGGTAGATCGGGCATTCACCCGCGGTGAAGCGGCCTTCACCGGTGTTGGTGCGGCCGGCATAGTCGTAGGTCTTGTCCTTCTGTAACTCGACCAAGTTCTCGAGATGCTTGACCTGCAGCGGGCCGTTGAATTCGAGCACGGTGTCGAAGCCGTCGAAGCCGTTGGCCTTGCTGGCGAGCGGCACGTTGTGCCAGGCCGAGAGCTGCTCGAGATTGACCCAGGTGACCCACGAGCCGGAGAAGCCGCAGGTGGTGTAGCCGGCCGCCTTCAGTTTCTTGGCGTCCTCGAACACTTGCGGCCAGGTCTTCGGAATCTCCGCGATGTTGGCCTTCTTCAGCGCGTCGAGATTGACCCACATCACGGTCGACGACGAGTTGAAGGGGAACGACAGCATCTCACCCTTCGAGGTCGAGTAGTAGCCGGTGATCGCGGGCAGATAGACGCTCGGATCGAACTTCTCGCCGGCATCGGCCATCAGCTTGTAGACCGGTTTGACGGCGCCGGTGGCGGCCATCATCGTTGCGGTGCCGACCTCGAACACCTGCATGATGTGCGGCGCGTTGCCGGCGCGGAATGCGGCGATGCCGGCGTTCATGGTGTCGGCGTAGCCGCCCTTGTAAGTCGGGATCACCTTGTAGTCGGATTGCGAGGCGTTGAAGTCGTTGGCCAGCTTGACGATGACGTCGTTGTTGGCGCCGGTCATCGCGTGCCACCACTGAATCTCCGTCACCGCGAACGCAGGCGACGCGAATACAAGCGTGGCAGCAGCTGCCGCAGCAGCGCCGAGTCGTCTGAAAACCATCAAAAGCCCCTCCGGTTGGAACACCATCTTTCGTTGGGCGCGTTATCAGCGCCGGATGACGTTCAAATGACCGTATAAACGAAAGCCATGGTACGGGGGAAGCCGAAGCGAAGGGAAGCGCTAAAAAAGGCGGAGAACGCCGCCCGCGTGCGTGCGGTGCAACGCCGGACGCGACGTTGCACCGCAGGGGCGATGTGTTGGCTTGATGTGAACGGTGCCCATCCCGCATCACGTGCGGGACGGGCTTTGCTTCGAATACGCTGTTAGCGCTTGCGCTGGGGACCGCAGACCACGCCCTTGTCGACCAGGCCGTTGATCTCGTCCTTGGAGTAGCCGAACTCGCCGAGTACTTCCGCAGCGTGCTGGCTGAACTTCGGTGGCGTGCGGCGCAGGCTCGGCTTGGTCCGTTCGAGCCGGATCGGCGAGGCGACGCCCTTGTACCAATCCTTCTCGATGACGTCGCCGCGATGGATCGTGTGCGGGTTGGTCAGCGCCTGGTCGATCTTCTGCACGGGGCCGGCCGGCAGGCCGGCGGCGAGCAGCCGGTTGCACAGCGGCTCGGCCTCGTGCTGGCTGAACACCGCGGCAAGCTCGGCCCGCAGCGCATCGCGGTTGGCGATGCGGTCCTTGTTGCGGGCAAAGCGCGGATCGGTGCCGAGCTCCGGCTTGCCGATCTCCTTGGCGAGCTTGCGGAAGGTGCCGTCATTGCCGACGCCGATGAAGATATTGTCGGTCTTGGTCGGGAAGATCGCGTAAGGCACGAGGTTGGGATGCTCGTTGCCGGTGAGCGACGGTGGCTTGCCATGCATGAAATAGTTCGCGGTGTGCGGATGCATGATCGCAAGCCCGGTCTCGTACAGCGTGGTCTCGATGAACTGGCCGAGCCCCGAGCGCTGCCGCTCCGACAGCGCCATCAGGATGCCGATCGCCGCGTAGAGGCCGGTCGTGATGTCGACCAGCGGCACGCCGATGCGCATCGGGCCGCTCTCCGGCGAGCCGGTCGCCGCGATCATGCCGGTCATCGCCTGGATGATCGCGTCATAGCCGGGATTGCCGCCGCGCGGGCCGTCGGCGCCGAAGCCGGAGATCCGGCAATGCACGAGGCGCGGAAATTTCGCGCGCAGCACGTCGTTGCCGATGCCCCATTTGTCGAGTGTGCCGGGCTTGAAGTTCTCGATCAGCACGTCGGCCGTCTCGAGCATCTTCATCAGCACCGCACGTCCCCCCTCGGAGGCGAGGTCGAGGCCGATCGAGCGCTTGTTGCGGTTGATGCCGACGAAATAGGCCGCGTCATCTTCATGGAAGGGAGGGCCCCAGTCGCGCACCTCGTCGCCGGCGGGCGGCTCGACCTTGATCACATCGGCGCCGTGGTCGGCAAGGATCTGGGTGCAATACGGGCCGCCGAGCACGCGCGTCAGATCGATCACGCGCAGTCCGGTCATCGCGCCCGTAGCCGCTGGGGTATTCATGGAAACAACCTTCGCTCAGTTGGGATCGGAAAACGAGGGTCCCAGAGCTAACGGTCTTCAGGCGAGGCAGCAATGCTTCCGTCGGCGCAGGCCCATGCAGCAGGCAGCGCGCGCGTTCGCCAAGCGAACTGGCATCCGAGATGCAATACTCTCTTGAAAAGCAATAGTCCGCCACGCGGGACGTGGCGGACAATTGGCAGTCGGTGAACTAGACGACGCTCAGCTTGACGTCGACATTGCCGCGGGTCGCGTTGGAATAGGGGCACACTTGATGGGCCTTCTCGACCAGCGCTTCGGCGTCGGCGCGTGAGAGGCCGGGCAGCGAGACGGCGAGATCTACGGCGAGGCCGAAGCCGCCTTCCGAGCGCGGGCCAATCCCGACCGTCGAGGTCACGGAGGCGTCGGCGGGAACCTTGGGGCCACCCTGGGAGGCCACGAACTTCATGGCGCCGATGAAGCAGGCGGCATAGCCGGCTGCGAACAGCTGCTCCGGATTGTTGCCGGCGCCACCGCCGCCACCGAGCTCCTTCGGGGTCGTGAGCTTGACGTCGAGCGCGCCGTCGAGCGTTGCCGCATGGCCGTCGCGGCCGCCGGTCGCCTTGGCGCTGGTCTTGTAGAGCACGTTCACAGACATCGTGGTCTCCCTTGGGTTTGGACTGAAGTTTGGATTCAACGTCGAATGTATTGCATCCAATTAGATTGTGTACAATATAAATTATGCGGCCTCACATTTAATTGTTCGCAATTGAATCCGCGGTCCTGTGAGCCCAGAATGACCCGCAAACGAGATGGATTCGATGGGAATCATGGTCAGGAAACAAACGGCGGCGGATCAGGCGCTGCGGCTCGATAACCAGATCTGCTTTGCGGTCTATTCGACCGCGCACGCCTTCAACCGCGTCTACAAGCCGCTGCTCGACCGGCTCGGGCTGACCTATCCGCAGTATCTCGTGATGCTGGCGCTGTGGGAGCGCGACGACGTGCCGGTGAAAGACCTTGGCGAGCGGCTGTTCCTGGATTCCGGCACGCTGACACCGCTGCTGAAACGGCTCGAAGCGGCGGAACTGATCCGGCGGACCCGCAGCACCGAAGACGAGCGGGTCGTGCTGATCGCGCTGACGCCGCAGGGCCACGCGCTGCGTGAAAAGGCCAAGGCCGTTCCGCAGTCGATCCTCGCGGCCTCGGACTGCACGGTTGGTGAGCTGATGGCGATGAAGGATGAGATCGTCGCGCTGCGCGACCGGCTGAATGCGGTGCTGGGGGAGTAGGGGGCGTGGAACGAGGTGCGCCTGTTATGGCAGCACCGGCACTCGACAAGTCGTGCACTGGAAATCGCTGCCGCGCTCGTCGTGAAGAATCTCAAAGCCCTCCGGGACCCTATCGATCCGGTTTCTGAAGGGGGTGATTTCCGAGAGCCGGGCATAGCCCGTGCGCGGGCACCTTGGGCACCGCAAGAATTCCGTCCAGGTGGAATTGCGCATGGCTTGGCATCCGTTGGCGCCAGATGGGGTAGCAAGCGATAGACGCTCGAACTTTGTTCTGAATCAAAATGCGGGGCGGATCCCGTGGATCGGCGAACTGTTCGCACGAGGGATAAGATCGTCGTGCTGCGCGATGGCTGGGAAGGGTGGGTGGTCAGAGGCGCTTCTTGGCGAAGGCGCGGCCGGATGCGACTTGAGGTATTTCTCGAACGCCAGGGCTTTGTACTTGTCGGGAAATGCGCAGTACCAGATGAGCTGCCACGGCTTGAATTTTGAGGTGTGCGCGGATTTGCCGGCATTGTGCTCGGGGACCCGTCGTTTCAGGTCCTCGGTGGCGCCAACATATTCCTGGTCAGGGAAGTTGATGCTGCGGATGATGTAGACGTACCACATTTGCACCCATGGCTAGCCGGAGTACCGGACCGTCCGTCTTCGCCCTACGCCGGACACCACGCTTCGCCCCTCAGGCAACTCGTGGCTGCGCCACGCGTGGCCCGAAGGGCGAAGCGTGGTGGAGCCAGGCGGGATCGAACCGCCGACCTCTTGCATGCCATGCAAGCGCTCTCCCAGCTGAGCTATGGCCCCTTATCCAGTGGGGATGATCCTGGGGGATCGATCCCGGCCCGCGCGGCCTGGATGACTCGCGCGGCAGCACCGTTGATCATAGATCGGCGCCGATCTCAAGTCTCTTCGTCACCGCCGACGTCACCAATAATATCGGTCACGTCCTCATCGCCCTCTTCCTCGTCGGCGATGAAGGTCGAATCGTCGTCGTCATCGTCGTCGATGGTCTCATCGACCTCGATATCGTCCTCGGATTCGGGAACCACGGCCTTGACCTTGCCGGTGTTCTCCTCGGCATCGGCCTCCTCGAGCGAGACCAACTCTTCGGTCTCGGCCGCCTCGGGCATCTCGGCGGCGGTCGCGGGCGAACTGACGGTGGCGCCACGACCCCGCGGCGGGGTGACAGGCGCGATCGGCACGACCTCACCGGTGTAGGGCGAAATCACCGGATTCTTGTTGAGGTCGTAGAACTTCTTGCCCGTGGTCGGGCAAATGCGCTTGGTTCCGAGCTCGGACTTGGCCAACGTGGTCATCCCAGAATTTTGCTGAAAAACGGTGCTTCACTTGGCTAGTTGAGGAGCCGCTGTCAATAGCGGTTTGCGCGCAAGTGACGGGCGCGTGACGCGGTGTTGCCTATGTGATACCTGCCGCGGCGCGAGAGGACACAATCTTGGCTCATTCCGACACCCCGACCCCGCTGGAATCGCGCGTTTGCGGCCCCCTGGCCGGCAAGGTCCGCGTTCCCGGCGACAAATCGATTTCCCACCGCGCCCTGATCCTCGGGGCGCTTTCGGTCGGCGAAACCCGCATTTCCGGCCTTCTGGAGGGCGAGGACGTCCTCAATACCGCCAAATCCATGCGCGCGCTGGGCGCCAAGGTGGAGCGGACGGCGCCCTTTACCTGGTCGGTCTCGGGCGTCGGCGTCGGCGGCTTCGCCCAGCCCGCGGCCCCGCTCGATTTCGGCAATTCCGGCACCGGCTGCCGGCTGGTGATGGGCGCGGTGGCCGGCTGCCCGATCGCGGCCATTTTCGACGGCGACGCCTCGCTGCGCTCGCGCCCGATGCGCCGGATTCTCGATCCGCTGGAGCTGATGGGCGCCCGGACCAGCGACATCAGGGAGGGCGGCCGGCTGCCGCTCACCCTGCACGGCGCCCGCTATCCGGTGCCGATCGTCTACAAGACCCCGGTCGCCTCGGCCCAGATCAAGTCCGCGGTGCTGCTGGCGGGCCTGTCCGCGCC
Source organism: Bradyrhizobium quebecense (assembly GCF_013373795.3). Classification (NCBI taxonomy): domain Bacteria; kingdom Pseudomonadati; phylum Pseudomonadota; class Alphaproteobacteria; order Hyphomicrobiales; family Nitrobacteraceae; genus Bradyrhizobium; species Bradyrhizobium quebecense. The sequence goes on along the minus strand of NZ_CP088022.1, from coordinate 6,776,744 downwards.
CGGCATCACCACGGTCATCGAGCAGGAGGCGAGCCGCGACCACACCGAACTGATGCTGAAGCATTTCGGCGCCGAGATCTCCACGGAGAAGGAAGGCAGTCACGGCCGCAGGATCTCGCTGAACGGCGAGCCCGAGCTGCATGGCGCCCAGGTCGTGGTGCCCGCCGATCCGTCCTCGGCGTCGTTCCCGATCGTCGCGGCGCTGATTGTCGAAGGGTCCGACGTCGTGTTCTCCGACGTGATGACCAATCCCCTGCGCACCGGCCTGTTCACCACGTTGCGTGAAATGGGCGCCTCGATCGAGGAGAGCGATCTGCGCGGCGATGCCGGCGAGCCGATGGCGCAATTGCGCGTACGCGCCTCGAAGCTGAAGGGCGTCGAGGTGCCGCCGGAGCGCGCGCCGTCGATGATCGACGAATATCTGGTGCTGGCGGTTGCGGCGGCGTTTGCCGAGGGCACCACGATCATGCGCGGCCTGCAGGAGCTGCGCGTCAAGGAGTCCGATCGTCTCGAAGCCACCGCCGACATGCTGCGCGTCAACGGCGTCAAGGTCAAGGTTTCCGGCGATGATCTGATCGTCGCGGGCCGCGGCCACGTTCCAGGCGGCGGCCTTGTTGCCACCCATATGGATCATCGCATCGCGATGTCGGCGCTGGTGATGGGCTGTGCTTCGGATCGGCCGGTGAAGATTGATGACACCGCCTTCATCGCCACCAGTTTCCCGGATTTCATTCCGATGATGCGCGCGCTCGGAGCTGACTTCGCATGATCATTGCCATCGATGGACCCGCCGCCTCCGGCAAGGGCACGCTCGGCAAGCGGCTCGCCCACCACTACGGCTACCGCCATCTCGACACCGGCGTGATCTACCGCGCTGTGGCCTATGCGATGATGGCGCAGGGCGCCGACCTCAACGACGAGGCGCTGGCGGTGGCCGTCGCGCTCGAGCTCGATCCCGAGAAATTCGGCAATCCGATCCTGAAGACCCAGAAGGTCGGCGAGGGCGCATCTGTCGTCTCGGCCTTTCCCAAGGTCCGCGAGGCGCTGGTCAACTTCCAGCGCCAGTTCGCCGCTGATCCGCCTGGCGCGGTGCTGGATGGACGCGATATCGGCACCGTGATCTGCCCGGATGCCGACGTGAAGATCTTCGTGGTCGCCGACCCCCGCGTGCGGGCGCGGCGGCGCACCCTGGAGGCCCGCGCCCGCGGCGAGGACGCTGACGAGGAGGCGGTGCTGGCCGACATCCTCAAGCGTGACGAGCGGGACAAGAACCGCGCCGTCGCGCCGTTGCGGCCGGCGGCGGATGCCCACACGCTGGACAATTCCAATCTCGACATCGAGGCCGGCGTCCGCGCCGCCATCGCCATCGTCGAGGCGGCGCGCGCCCGGCGCTGACCGGTCAGGCCCCGGACAAGAAAAAGCGCGATGACGAGGTCATCGCGCCAAGCGCACTTCAGGCCGTCTGCTTTTTGGACCCGTTGGATCAGTTCTTCGACCAGTAGCGGTCAAACGGCAATTCCTGCTCGGCCATGCTGAGCAGCGGCTGCGCCGCCGCGGCAGACGTGCCGTGCGCGGCCGGAGCAGCGCCGGGCATCCCGGCAATCGCATTTCCGATCGTCAGGACGGCGATCGCCGCCAGCACCACAAAGCTTTTCATTGGTAATCCCCCTGTTTTGAACGGTGCTATTGTGTGGGGTGCTGCTTAAGGGCGGGTTCCGCGGCGTTCTCTTGCGGGGGCCTTTCGCGCGACGCGGTCAACAGCGCGTTGAGACAGCGGATCTGGAGCGCCGCCGGGGCGAGATTAGCCTTAAGCGCCCGTAAATCGGGCATTTCCGGCTTGCCCAAAATGGGCCCCGGAGCTATATCAGCGCCGTTCGGAGCAGCATCGACGGTGTCGAGGCCGTGTCTGAGCGGGCCGGCGCCGGGTTTGAGCCCTCGCCGCATATGGAGGAACGCCCGCTCCCAGGTCTTGAAGTCGATATTTTCGTTTCAGGCTCCCGACAATTCAAACGTACCGAACGTGCAGTTTTGCTGCCGGCCCGCTGTTGCACCTCCTGCAATATGCGGTCGTCAGGGTTTGCGGAACCCTGACACTTCACGCGCGGTGCGCCCATCAACCCGAACGGCCGGCAAGATCCCGCATTTGGAGAACAAATGGCTTCGAATACTGTGTCTTCCTATTCCCCGACCCGCGACGACTTCGCGGCGATGCTTGATGAATCCTTTGCCGGCGGCAATTTGCAGGAAAGCTCGGTCATCAAGGGCAAGGTGGTTGCAATTGAGAAGGACATGGCCGTCATCGACGTCGGCCTGAAGACCGAAGGCCGCGTTGCGCTGCGCGAATTCGCCGGCCCCGGCCGTGAAAGCGATCTGAAGGTCGGCGACGAAGTCGAGGTGTTCCTCGACCGGATCGAGAATGCGCTCGGCGAAGCCGTGCTGTCGCGCGACAAGGCGCGCCGCGAGGAAAGCTGGGGCAAGCTCGAGAAGGCGTTCCAGAACAACGAAAAGGTCAACGGCGTCATCTTCAACCAGGTCAAGGGCGGCTTCACGGTCGACCTCGACGGTGCGGTGGCCTTCCTGCCGCGCTCGCAGGTCGACATTCGTCCGATCCGCGACGTTGCGCCGCTGATGAACAACTCGCAGCCGTTCCAGATCCTCAAGATGGACCGCCGCCGCGGCAACATCGTGGTGTCGCGCCGCACGGTTCTCGAAGAGACCCGCGCCGAGCAGCGCCAGGAACTGGTGCAGAACCTCGAAGAGGGTCAGGTGATCGACGGTGTGGTCAAGAACATCACCGATTACGGTGCGTTCGTTGATCTCGGCGGCATCGACGGCCTGCTCCATGTGACCGATATCGCCTGGCGCCGCGTCAACCACCCGACCGAGGTGCTGACCATCGGCCAGACGGTCAAGGTCAAGATCATCAAGATCAACCACGAGACGCACCGCATCTCGCTGGGCATGAAGCAGCTGCTGGATGATCCGTGGCAGGGCATCGAAGCCAAGTACCCGCTGGGTGCCCGCTTCACCGGCCGCGTCACCAACATCACCGACTACGGCGCGTTCGTCGAGCTCGAGCCCGGCATCGAAGGCCTGATCCACGTCTCCGAGATGTCGTGGACCAAGAAGAACATGCACCCCGGCAAGATCGTTTCGACCTCGCAGGAAGTCGAAGTGCAGGTGCTCGAAGTGGATTCGGTCAAGCGCCGCATCTCGCTCGGTCTCAAGCAGACCATGCGCAATCCCTGGGAAGTCTTCGTCGAGAAGTTCCCGGTCGGTTCGGTGGTCGAGGGCGAGGTCAAGAACAAGACCGAGTTCGGTCTGTTCCTCGGTCTCGAGGGCGATGTCGACGGCATGGTCCACCTCTCCGACCTCGACTGGAAGCTTCCTGGCGAGCAGGTCATCGACAACTTCAAGAAGGGCGACATGGTCAAGGCCGTGGTGCTCGATGTCGATGTCGAGAAGGAGCGCATCTCGCTCGGCGTCAAGCAGCTCGAAGGCGACCCCTTCGCCGAGCCGGGCGACGTCAAGAAGGGCGCGGTCGTGACCTGCGAAGTGCTCGAAGTGAAGGAGAGCGGCATCGAGGTCCGGATTTCGGGCACCGAGTTCACCACCTTCATCAAGCGGTCCGAGCTGGCCCGCGATCGCAACGACCAGCGCGCCGAACGCTTTGCTGTCGGCGAGAAGGTCGATGCCCGCGTCATCCAGTTCGACAAGAAGGCCCGCAAGGTGCAGGTCTCGATCAAGGCGCTGGAAGTTGCCGAAGAGAAGGAAGCCATCGCGCAGTATGGCTCCTCCGATTCGGGAGCGACGCTTGGCGACATCCTCGGCACCGCGCTGAAGAATCGCGGCACCGACAAGTAAGCGTTCGCTTGAGTTCAGGCGAACATTGGGGCCCCGGCGCAAGCCGGGGCCCTTTTGCTTTGGGAATGCCCGTAGCCCGGATGAAGCGCAGCGAAATCCGGGAGCGCCTCTGCCGTAGATGCAGGCCCCGGATTACGCTGCGCTTCATCCAGGCTACCAATGTCGGCGATGTCGCGGGCCTTGTTTTCTTCATATTGCGTCGCAATTGATGTATTTGGCTAAGCTGATAGTGACGCTGCGACGGCAAAACGCGCGGATTGCGCGCTGACTATTTCTGGAGAGATCGGATGTCGCTGGATTCAGACGTGATCGTCGACCGCCGCCGTATCAGGCGCAAGCTGACATTCTGGCGCGTCGCCGCTGCCGTCATTGCGATCGCGGCCATCGTCGGCGTGGGCGTGATCGCTGCCGGTGGACGCGGCGCCTTCTCGACGTCGAACACGATCGCGCGGATCAATATCGACGGGCTGATCCGCAGCGACCAGGAGCGCGTCGAGGCGCTGGAGCGGCTCGGTAAGTCGAGCTACGCGGCTGTTGTCGTGCACATCAATTCGCCCGGCGGCACCACCGCGGGCTCCGAGCAGCTTTACGATTCGCTGGTGCAGTTGAAGGCGAAGAAGCCGCTCGTCGTCGTGGTCGAGGGATTGGCGGCCTCGGGCGGCTACATCACGGCGATCGCCTCCGACCACATCGTCGCCCAGCAGACCTCGCTGGTCGGCTCGATCGGCGTGCTGTTCCAGTTCCCCAACGTTTCCGAATTGCTCAAGACCGTCGGCGTGAAGATGGAGGAAATCAAATCTTCCCCGCTGAAGGCGGCGCCCAACGGCATGGAGCCGACCAGTCCGGAAGCCCGCGCCGCGATCGAGGGTCTGGTCAAGGATTCCTATGCATGGTTCCGTGGATTGGTGAAGGAACGGCGCGGCATGGACGACGCCCTGCTGGAGAAGGTCGCGGATGGACGCGTCTTCACCGGCCGGCAGGCGGTCGATCTCAAGCTGATCGATCAACTCGGGGATGAAAAGACCGCGATCGCCTGGCTGGTTGCGGAGAAGAAGGTTAAAAGCGACCTGCCGGTGCGCAATTACAAGCTCAATCCGCGATTCAGCGACCTGACCTTCCTGCGCACCGCGGCGTCGATGACGCTCGATGCGTTCGGTCTTGGCGGCATCGCGCGGCGGGTCGAGCAGGGTGGCGTAGCCCAGGCGGTCGACCGGTTCGGGCTCGACGGCATGCTGGCGCTGTGGACTCCCGGAGGAACCGACTAGCCGAGCGCGAAAGGCGTACTGATCGGGGTATTCCCGCTCTGCGGGAATCGCCGCATGCCCCAATTGGGCTATTTGTCACGCGATTTCACGGCGCTCTAAATTGATTTAGCGTCTTGACAGTGCACGGCATTTTCACGGAAATGGGTTTCCGCAAGAGCCCGGATCCCATTTTCGATGATCAAATCCGAACTTGTTCAGCGTATCGCCGAGCACAACCCGCACCTCTACCAGCGGGACGTCGAGAACATTGTGAATGCGATTCTCGATGAAATCGTCGCGGCGCTGGCGCGTGGCGACCGCGTCGAGCTGCGCGGTTTTGGCGCTTTCTCGGTGAAGCATCGCCCGGCCCGTGCCGGCCGCAATCCGCGTACCGGTGAGCATGTGCCGGTCGACCAGAAGAGCGTGCCGTTCTTCAAGACCGGCAAGGAAATGCGCGAGCGCCTCAATCGCGACGAAGCCGAGGCTGGAGCCTCCAAGATCGACGCGCCCAAGGCTGACGCTTAAGGCTGACGCTTGGCGCGACGCCCGCCGTTGCCGCGGGCGATGGGCCCGCACTTTCTCCATCGCGGCGAGAGATGGTCATGCGAAAGTTCTTCACGGCAGTGATCGTCGTTCCGCTCGGGCTGATCTTCATCATCTTTGCCGTCGCCAACCGTCACTGGGTGACGGTGTCGTTTGATCCCTTCAACTCTGTGACGCCGACGGTTGCGGTCACACTGCCGCTGTTCGTCGTCATCATCGCGTCCGCCATTCTCGGCGTGATCGCCGGTGGCATCGGAACCTGGTTCAAGCAAGGGCGCTGGCGCCGTGCCGCCCGCCAGCACGAGGCCGACGCCCGCCACGTCCGCGCCGAGCTCGCCGACCTCAGGGCCACGGCCTCCCGGGACGACGCGCAGCGTCGTTCGGCCCCGGCCCCGCTGGGCTTTTACGGGCCCAATGGGCGAGACAAGCAGGGCGCGACGTTGTAGAACCCGCCGCGTCGGACCGGGGGCCAGCCCCTGTTCCGGCCGCCCGAAAACCCGTTTTTGAGACCCGTTTCGAGACCATGCCCCTGCTCGTCAAAATCTGCGGCCTGTCCACGCGCGAGACGCTCGACGTCGCGCTTGATGGCGGTGCCGACATGGTGGGGTTCGTGTTCTTCTCCCCGTCGCCGCGCCATATCAGCCTCGAGACCGCGCGCGAGCTCGGCAGCCGCGCCAAGGGCCGCGCCGTCAAGGTCGCGCTGACCGTCGATGCCGACGACGCCACCTTGGAAAACATCGTCGAGACGCTGCGGCCGGATATCCTGCAACTGCACGGCAAGGAAACCACCGCGCGGCTGCGCGACATCAAGCAGAAGTTCGGCCTGCCGCTGATGAAGGCGCTGCCGGTCGAGACCGCTGCCGACCTCGCCCCGCTGCCGGGCTATGCCGGCGTCGCCGACCGCATCCTGTTCGATGCCCGCGCGCCGAAGGATGCCACGCGGCCGGGCGGTCTCGGCGCGCCGTTCGATTGGCACCTGCTCGAAAATCTCGATCTCGCGCTGCCCTACATGGTCTCCGGTGGGCTCAATGCCGACAACGTCGCTGAAGCTGTCCGCGTCACCCGCGCCGGCGGGGTCGACGTGTCGTCGGGCGTCGAGCGCACGCCGGGCGTCAAGGATCCCGAGCTGATCCGCGCCTTCATCCGCGCCGCACGCGCAACCCAAGAACTGATGGTTCGATGAATCAAAACCTGCCCAATTCCTTCCGCAGCGGCCCCGACGAGCGCGGGCATTTCGGCATTTTCGGCGGACGCTTCGTCGCGGAAACGCTGATGCCGCTGATCCTCGATCTGGAAAAGGCCTATGCCGACGCCAAGGCCGATCCGGCATTCCAGGCCGAGATGAACGTCTACCTGAAGGACTATGTCGGCCGGCCCTCGCCGCTCTATTTCGCCGAACGGCTTACCGAGCATCTCGGCGGCGCGAAGATCTATCTGAAGCGCGAGGAACTCAACCACACCGGTTCGCACAAGGTCAACAACGTGCTGGGCCAGATCATGGTCGCGCGCCGCATGGGCAAGAAGCGCATCATCGCCGAGACCGGCGCCGGCCAGCACGGCGTGGCGACGGCGACGCTGTGCGCGCGGTTCGGGCTCGAATGCGTCGTCTATATGGGCGCGGTCGACGTCGAGCGGCAACAGCCCAACGTGATCCGCATGGAGATGCTGGGTGCCAAGGTCGTCCCGGTGCAGTCGGGCGCGCGCACGCTGAAGGACGCGATGAACGACGCGCTGCGCGACTGGGTCACCAACGTGCACAACACCTTCTATTGCATCGGCACGGTGGCGGGACCGCACCCCTACCCGATGATGGTGCGCGATTTCCAGTCGATCATCGGCCACGAGACGCGCAAGCAGATGCAGGAGGCCGAAGGCCGCCTGCCGGACTCGCTGATTGCCTGCATCGGTGGCGGCTCCAATGCCATGGGCCTGTTCCATCCGTTCCTCGACGATCCCTCGGTCGAGATCTTTGGCGTCGAGGCAGCCGGTCACGGGCTGACGCAGCTGCATGCCGCCTCGCTTGCCGGCGGGCGTCCCGGCGTGCTGCACGGCAACCGCACCTATCTTCTGATGGACGCCGACGGCCAGATCGAGGAAGCGCATTCGATCTCCGCCGGCCTCGACTATCCCGGCATCGGCCCCGAGCACGCCTGGCTGCACGAGACCGGCCGCGTGAAATATCTCTCGGCGACCGACGAGGAAGCGTTGGCCGCGTTCCAGCTGCTGTCGCGGCTCGAGGGCATCATCCCCGCGCTGGAATCCGCGCACGCGATCGCGAAACTGTCCGAACTCGCGCCGCAGCGACCGAAGGATCACCTGATGGTGGTCAACCTCTCGGGCCGTGGCGACAAGGACGTGCCGCAGGTCGGCGACATCTTGAAGGCGAGGCAGAAGTGAGCACCCGTATCGACGCACGTTTCGCCGAGCTGAAGCAGCAGGGCCGCTCCGCTTTTGTCACCTTCGTGATGGCCGGCGACCCCGACGCAAAAACCTCGCTCGACATCCTCAAGGCGCTGCCGAAGGCCGGCGCCGACGTCATCGAGATCGGCATGCCCTTCACCGATCCGATGGCCGATGGCCCGTCGATCCAGGCCGCCGGTCTGCGCGCGCTCAAGGGCGGCATGACGTTGCGCAAGACGCTGGCGATGGTCCGCGACTTCCGCAAGGACGACAACACGACGCCGATCGTGCTGATGGGCTACTACAATCCGATCTACATCTACGGCGTCGAGAGCTTCCTGGCCGATGCCAAGACCGCCGGCGTCGATGGGTTGATCATCGTCGACCTGCCGCCGGAGGAAGATACCGAGCTCTGCATCCCTGCGATGAAGGCCGGGCTGAACTTCATTCGCCTCGCGACGCCGACCACCGACGACAAGCGTCTGCCGGCGGTGCTCGCGAACACCTCGGGCTTTGTCTATTACGTCTCGATCACCGGCATCACCGGCGCTGCGACGGCCGATTCGAACGCGGTTGCGGAAGCCGTCGCCCGCATCAAGCGGCATACCAAGCTGCCGGTCTGTGTTGGCTTCGGCATCCGCACCCCGGAAACGGCGCGCGCGATCGCCGAGAACGCCAATGGCGCCGTGGTCGGCACCGCGATCGTCGACGTGGTGCGCGCCAATCTCGATGCCGAGGGCCGCGCGACGCCGAAGACCGTGAGCGCGGTCGCGGACCTGGTGTCCGCGCTGGCGCAGGGGGTCCGGGGCGCCAAGCAGGCCGCTGAATAAGCCACATTTTGCGGCAACAAGGCCGCAGACGGCGGCTTGCCGGGTTCGCCCGGCCCGCCATATATCCAGCTGGTGCGGGACCGACCCGCATTTCGGAGCGAACCATGAACTGGCTCACCAACGTCGTCCGGCCGAAGATCCGCAACATCCTGCGGCGCGAGACGCCGGAAAACCTCTGGATCAAGTGCCCGGATTCCGGGCAGCTGGTGTTCTACAAGGACGTCGAGGCCAACCAGTTCGTGATCCCCGGCTCGAACTACCACATGCGCATGGGCGCGGTGGCGAGGCTGAAGTCGATCTTCGACAACGAGACCTGGTTCGATGTCGCGCTGCCCGAGGTAACGGCGGATCCGCTGAAATTCCGCGACGAGCGCAAATATGTCGACAAGATCAGGGATGCGCGGGCCAAGACCGGCCTGAACGACGCGGTCAAGGTCGGCTACGGCAAGCTCGAAGGCACCGGCGTCGTGGTCGCGGTGCAGGATTTCGATTTCATGGGCGGCTCGCTCGGCATGGCCGCGGGTGAGGCGATCGTGCGCGGGCTCGAGCTCGCGGTCGAGAAGAAGTCGCCCTTCATCGTGTTCGCCGCGTCCGGCGGTGCACGGATGCAGGAAGGCATCCTGTCACTGATGCAGATGCCGCGCACCACGGTCGGCGTGCAGATGCTGCGCGAGGCGAAGCAGCCCTATATCGTGGTGCTGACCAATCCGACCACCGGCGGCGTGACAGCCTCTTATGCGATGCTCGGCGACGTCCAGATTGCCGAACCCGGCGCGCTGATCGGCTTTGCCGGCGCGCGCGTGATCGAGCAGACCATCCGCGAGAAGCTGCCGGAAGGTTTTCAGCGCGCCGAATATCTGCGCGAGCACGGCATGGTCGACATGGTCGTGCATCGCCATGAGATGAAGGCCACGCTGGCGCGGCTGTGCCGCCTGCTGACCAGGGCACCGGCGCTTGAAACCGCGTCCAAGCCCACGGTCGCCGTCACCGAGCCGGCCCAGATCGTCACGGCCCCGGAGACGGTGCCGGCCGCGCCGCACGCGTGACGGCAAGCGCCGCCCCATCGCAACCCTCGTTCGAGGCGTTGATCGCACGGATATCGGCGCTGCATCCGAAGCGCATCGATCTCAGCCTCGATCGCATGCGCAGCCTGATGGAGCGGCTCGATCATCCCGAGCGCAAGCTGCCGCCGGTGATCCATGTCGCGGGCACCAACGGCAAGGGCTCGACGATCGCCTATCTGCGCGCGATCCTCGAAGCCGCCGGTCTGCGCGTGCACGCCTTCACCTCGCCCTATCTGGTGCGGCTCAACGAATGCTACCGGCTGGGTGCCACGGGCGGCGGCAAGCTCGTCGGTGACGACGAGCTGCGCACGACGTTCGAGCATTGCGAGCGCATCAACGCCGGCAACCCCATCACCATCTTCGAGATGGAAACCGCAGTCGCGTTCTGCCTGTTCGCGAAGCATCCGGCCGATGTCGCGCTGCTCGAGGTCGGCCTCGGTGGCCGGCTGGATTCGACCAATGTGGTCGAGACGCCGCTGGCCTCGGTGATTACGCCGGTCAGCATGGATCACATGGAATTCCTCGGCGATACGCTGACTTTGATCGCCGGCGAGAAGGCCGCGATCATCAAGCGCAAGGTGCCGGTGGTCTCTGCCGAGCAGGCGCCGGACGCGATGGCCGTGATCGAGGCGGAGGCGAGGCGCATGCGCGCGCCGCTGCATGCCGCCGGACAGCAATGGCATGTCGGCGTCGAGCGCGGCCGGCTGGTCTATCAGGACGAGCGCGGACTGATGGATCTCGCTGCGCCAAGACTGTTCGGCCGGCACCAGTTCGATAATGCGGGGCTTGCGATCGCGACTTTGCGCGCGATCGACACGTTCAAGCTCAACATCGCGGCCTATGAGGCCGGCATCGTCAATGCGGAATGGCCGGCGCGGATGCAGCGGCTGGTCTCAGGCAGCCTCGTCTGCCAGGGACCGCAGGGCTCCGAGGTCTGGCTCGACGGCGGGCACAATGCCGAAGGCGGCCGCGTTGCAGCCGCTGCACTCGGCGATCTCGAGGAGCGGGTGTCGCGGCCGCTGGTCGTGATCACAGGCATGATGGCCAACAAGGATGCCAATGCCTTCCTCGCCAATTTCGCCGGACTGACCCGCCACATCATCGCGGTCCCGGTGCCCGGCCGCGACAACGGCATGGCGCCGGACAAGCTCGCCGATGCAGCCCGTGCGCTCGGCATGCGGGTCGAGATCGCATCCGGTGTCGACGCCGCGTTGCAACGGCTTGCCACGCTGGCCTACGAGGTGCCGCCGCGCATCCTGATCACCGGCTCGTTGTACCTGGCGGGTCCAGTGCTTGCCGCCAACGGCACGCCTCCTGCATAAGTGGTCCCGCGTCCCGGATGCGGTGCGCACCAGAGTCCTTTCCGTTCCGATTGAATCGGAACGGAAAGGACTCTGGATTTTCGTTTGACGCGTTTTCTTCACGCGAACCGGTACCCACTTCGCTCGAAAACGCTTCAGGGGGGACGAGACGTCATGCGCTTTGCTGCAATCGCCGACATCCACGGCAACCATCTCGCACTTGAAGCGGTGCTGTCGGATATCCGGGCGCAGGGAATTTCTGACATCGTCGACCTCGGCGACATGGTGAGCGGGCCGCTCGACGCCCGGCCGACCATCGACGTGCTGATGCAGCTCGATGCCGTCCATCTGCTCGGCAATCACGACCGCTATCTCATCGACCGTCCGCACGAGAAAATGGGCTCATGGGAGCGGCTGACCTATACGCAGCTCGAGCCGCAGCATCTCGACTGGCTGCGCACCCTGCCGGCGAATGCGGTCTATCGCGACGCGGTTTTCCTCTGTCACGCGACGCCCCAGGATGACGAGACCTACTGGCTCGACACCGTGCTGCCGGGCGGCGAAGTCTGCATGTCCACGCTGGAATCGATCGAGGCGCGGGCGGCCGGCCTGACGCAATCGCTGATCCTTTGCGCGCACACCCATACCGCGCGAGCCGTGCGGCTTCGCGATGGGCGGCTGATCGTCAATCCCGGCAGCATCGGCTCACCCGGCTATCGCGCCGGCAAGCCGCATCCGCATGTCGTCGAGGCCGGCTCGCCCGATGCGCGCTACGCGGTTCTTGAAAAGGTTGATGGCGGCTGGGACGTGACCTTCCGCCACATCCCCTACGATCACGCGGCGATGGCAGCGCTGGCGCGGCGCAATGGTCAAGCCGAGCTCGCCTCGGCGCTGGCGACGGGATGGATCAGGTAAAACAAAACGGCCGGCTTCTCGCCGGCCGTTTGCACAAATCAGCTAATGCGAAACAGATCAGACCGCAGCGGTGATCCACTGCTGCAGCTTGGCCTTCGGCGCGGCGCCGACCTGACGGGACGCCATCTCGCCGCCCTTGAAGATCATCAGGGTCGGGATCGACATCACGCCATATTTCGACGCGGTCTTCGGGCTCTCGTCGACGTTGAGCTTCACGATCTTGACCTTGTCGCCCATCGCGCCGGAAATTTCATCGAGAGCGGGCGCGATCATGCGGCAGGGTCCGCACCACTCGGCCCAGAAGTCGACGACCACCGGCCCGGTCGCCTTGAGCACTTCGGCTTCGAAATCGGCGTCAGAAACCTTGCCAACGGCCATGCGAGTACCTCGTTCGGTTGAGACAAAAGGGCGCGGCGGAGAATCGCGCCCGGGGAGCATGGGTCAAACCTATGAACGCCCCCTTGCCGGGTCAAGCTCGGTCACATTGACATGATCTTATGCCAGCCCGGCGTCCAGCGCGGAGGCCGAAATCTCCATGATTTCAGGTGTTTCGGTCCAAAGCAGCGCCGCCCGGACGGGCAGTTGGGGATAAAGCTTCGCCAGCACGGCCCGATAAAGCGCGAGCTGCCGGACATAGCCCTGCGGCGCCTCGGCAACGGTCTTGGGCGGGGCGTGGTTGGTCTTGAAATCGACGATCAGGACGTCGGTTGGCGTCACCACCAGCCGGTCGATCTGGCCCGAGACCAGCGCCTTCGGCTGGCCCGGTCGCTCCAGCCGTCCGACGATCGAGACCTCCGCGCGGCTGCCGGGCGCGAACACGGCGGCGAAACGCGGATCGGCAATCAAGTCCAGCACCTGGTCTGCGAGCGTGGCTTGCTCCTCTGCGCTCCAGCCGTCGGCGTTGCGCGCGAGGTAGCCGAGCGCGGCGGTGCGCCGCCGCTCGGCGGCAATTTCGGGCAACGATTGCAGCAGACGATGCACCAGCGTGCCGCGTTGCAGAGCACGGGCGCGCAGCAGCACCGATTCGCCGGTTCGTATCGGATGGCTGTCGCCATCGGCCGGATCGGACGGGCGCAGCACGCCCGTTGCGGACGCTTCAGGTGCAGCCGCCGTCCGCAGCCAGGACGGCAGCGCGATCCGCTCTGCGGCCGTTGATGCAGCAGCGCCGGTGAGATCGGCGACGTCATCCGGCCGCGAATAGCGCATCACCTTGCCGGCCGGCGTCTCGATCTCCTCGAGCTTGAGCCCGGCATTGGCGAGCCCCTTGGTAATCAGATCGTACCAGGAGGATTTCCGTACCGTGTTCATGTTGCCGGGCATGCAGCCGCCGACGATCAGCCGGTCGGCCGCACGGGTCATCGCGACATAGAGCAGGCGGCGATATTCGTCCTCGGTGTCGCCGAGCATCGCCTTGCGCGCATCGGCGACATTAGGGGGATCCTCGGCCTTCTTGCCGGCCCACACCACGACGCCGGGCGCGTTCGGCGCGGCGTTGCCCTGCGGCAGATGGATCAGCCGCAGCCGCTGCGTGTCGGACGGCGAGGTCGTGGTGTCGACCAGGAACACCACCGATGCCTCGAGGCCCTTGGCGCCGTGCACGGTCATGACGCGAACCTCGTCGCGCGAAATCTCCATGTCGCGCTTCACCTCGGTGTCGGCGGCGCGCAGCCAGGCGACGAAGCCCTGCAGCGAGGCCGGCGCCTTGCGCTCATAGCTCAGCGCGAGCTCGAGGAATTCGTCCAGCGCGTCATTGGCCTCGTGGCCGAGCCGACGCAGGATGCGCGCCCGCCCGCCGTCGCCGCCGAGCAGCCAGGCGTAGAATGCGAACGGCGTCTCCTGGGTGAAGCGGCGCTCGCATTGTTCGAGGCGGCGCAGCGCGGCTGAAAAGCGTTCATCGGTCGGCGCCTGCGTGGCCAGCGCCTCGCGCAGCGTGCCGCGGCGCTGATACGCCAGCTTGAACAGATCGTCGTCGGTGAGGCCGAACAGCGGGCTCTTCAGCGCCACCGCGAGCGCGAGGTCGTCCTGCGGCAGCAGCAGCGCGTCGGCGAGGTTCATCAGGTCGATGATTGCGATGTGCTCGGTCAGCTTCAGCCGGTCGGCGCCGGCGACCGGAATGTTGGCGTGCTTCAGCGCCTGGATCACCGCGTCGAACGCGTTGCCGCGCCGCCGCACCAGGATCAGCATATCGCCGTAACGCAATGGCCGCCGCCCGCCGACGCTGCCGGTCATGGTGCCGCTGCTGACGAGGTGCTTGATCTCGGTCTGGATGCGCCGCGCGAGTTTTACCTCGGGGCTGGTCACCGCGACGCCGTCGAACGGCGCGCGCCAGCCCTCGATGTCCTGGCGGTCGTCCGCGACCGCGAGATCCCACAGCTCGATCAGGCTGGGGCCGGCATCGGCCATCGCATTGTGAATCGGATAACCGTTCTCGACCGCATGAATGCTGCGGAAGATCTCCTGCTCACGAAACACATGGTCGACCGAATGCAGGATCACCGGTCCCGAGCGGAACGAATAGGTGAACGACACCGGGTCGAATTTCAGCCCGGCTTCCTCGAAGCGCCGCTTCAGCTCGCGCCGCCGTAGGTCGAATTCGCGCGGTGCTGCGCCCTGGAACGAGAAGATCGACTGCTTCTCGTCACCGACCGCGAACACGGTGCGCACCAGGCAGTCGCGCGCGCCGGCGCCGGAGGTGAATTCCGAGATGATGTGCGCGACGATGTCCCATTGCCGTGGGCTCGTATCCTGCGCCTCGTCGATCAGCACGTGATCGACGCCGCGGTCGAGCTTGTAGTGCACCCAGCCCGAGGAGACGCGGTCGAGCATCGCCAGCGTCTTGTCGATCAGATCGTCATAATCGAGCAGGCCGCGTTCCAGCTTTTCGCGCCGGTAGTGCGCGGCCGCGGCGGTCGCGATATGGATCAGCGCCTCGGTGCGGTCGCGCGCGACCACGGCGCGGCGGCGCTCGATCAAGGGGGCGAGACGGTCGACCTCCGCCTCGAACCGGTGGCCTGCGACGGAATTCTTCTTGATGAAGCTGTTGGTGACGACAGACGCGCGCGGCGCGCGGTCATCGGTCAGGAAGACGCCGAGATATTCATCGACCTGGGCTGCGCCGGTGAAGGTCAGCGCCGCCCGCAGCCGTTCGGCCTGCTTCTGATCCGCCTTGCTGCTGGTGTCGAGCAGCGTCGCCATCTCCTTCCAGCTCGACCGCGGCAGGTTCGGACCGTCGACGATCTCGCGCTCGACATCCTCGATACGGATATCGGCGGAGACGCCGAGCGCGGCGGACATCTGCGCGGCCGCGGCCGCGGCATTGCCGGCGGCATCGGTCCAGGCCATGAAATGGTCGCGGCTGAGACAGGCCTCGCGGACCACCTCCTTGAAAGTGACGTCGGCAGCATTCGCCATCGCCGTCCGCAGCGCGCGGCCGATGGGACTGTCGGGAATCCGCGACGCCTCGAGGAACACCGCCAGATTGGCGCGTTCCATCATCTCGTTCTGGTCGCGGTCGTCCAGCACAGCGAAGCGCGCCGGCACGTTGGCCTCGAACGGAAACTGTTGCAGCAGACGGGTGCACAGCGCGTGGATGGTCTGCACCTTCAACCCGCCGGGCGTTTCCAGCGCGCAGGCAAACAGCTTGCGCGCCTCGCGCCGCAGTGTGGCGCTGGGATGCGCGATGCCGGCCTCGCGGATCGCGGTATCGAGCGCGGCGTCATCGAGCGTCACCCATTGGCCGAGCGTTGTGAACACGCGCTCGGCCATGTTGGCCGCGGCAGCCTTGGTGAAGGTGATGCAGAGGATCTTCTCCGGCGGCACGCCGGACAGCAGCAGGCGGATCACGCGCTGCACCAGCACGTGGGTCTTGCCCGAGCCGGCATTGGCCGACACGAAGGTCGACGCCTTCGGATCGGACGCGCGCGCCTGCGCGTCGCGCACCGCCGGCGGGATGGGTCTGATAGCCTTCACCATTCCTCGATCCCCAGGCCGCCGGCCGCGGACCATTCCTTGATGCGCGCAAGATCGTCATAGGCGCCGTAACGGTTCGCCCACATCGAGAGGTTCAGCGAGGTGTAGGCCTGCTGCTCGTCGTCGAATGCGCGGATCAAGGCTTCCAGCTTGCGCCGTGCGCTGTCGGCGGCTTCATCGGGCGGCTGCGGCGTGTCGTTGGTCTTGATCTTCAGCTCCAGCGAACGCTGCTCGCCCGGCGGGTTGTTGCCGCTCAGCCTGACATAGACGAGGTCGCCGACCGAGGAGCCCGCCGGGATGCCGGCAAAGCCGCCCTCGCGCAGGATCGCGGCTTCCAGCGTGAGCTGCGGCGACAGGCCCATGCGCACCTGCTTGCCGGTCGGCGGCTGGCCGGTCTTGTAATCGAGGATCGCAAAGCTGCCGTCAGCATGCCGTTCGATGCGGTCGGCGCGCGCCGAGAGCACGAATGTCCTGGCATCGTCGAGGGGGATGCCGATCTCGCCGCGGATCTCGGCCTTGATCGCGTCGATACTGCCGCGCCGGGCCTGTTCCCATTCGGCAAACCACGCCGCGATACGCTGGAAGCGTGGCCACCACAGCGCGCGCGCTTCGGGCCGCTCCATCAGTGGCGCAAAATGCTTGGCCCCGATGTCGCGCAGCGCGCTCTTGATGTCGTCAGGCAGCGCGTCGGCATAGACCTGCGTGAACTCGCCGAGCGCCTCATGGATCGCCGAGCCGCGATCGGCCGCCGACAGCGGCATGTCGACGGGATCGAGCGGGTCGAGCTTCAGGATATAGCGCGCATAGATCGTGTAGGGATCGCGCAGCCAGTCCTCGATCGCGGTGACCGACATTTTCAGCGGCCGCGCCTCGCGCGGCGGCCGCGGCTCCGGTTGCGGGATCGGCTGAACTGAGTCGGGCCGGTCGAGCTCGGCGGCATATTGCACGTAAGCTTCGCCGGCCGATGTCGCCGCCTTCCAGCGCGCTTCGCCCGCAACGGCTTCGAGCCGATGCAGGAAGCGCGAGGCGACCGCCGGCGCGCCGCCGACCTTGGCGGCGTGGGTGAGGATCACCTCGTCATGGCCGAGCAGCTGCGCAAAGTCGTGCGCGGAGAGGCCGATGCGCCGTTCGGGGAGATCAAGCCCGAGCTCGTGCCGCATCGGCCGGCTCAGCCACGGATCGATCCGCGGCGCCGGCGGCCAGACGCCCTCGACCAGACCGCCGAGGATGACGCGATCCGACTCGGTCAGACGTGCTTCGAGCTGGCCGAAAATGTTGAGCTGCGCGCGCGCCGATTCCGGCCGCCGCACCATGCGGTCGGCGAACGCGGTCTGGAACACCTCGGGATAATCTGACAGCGGCGTCATCAGCCCGCTCGGCTGCTGCTTGGCGAGCAGCTCGTCGAAGGCGGACGCGAGCGAAGCCCCGGTGCGCTCCTCGAACACGATTGCGACGCCGTTCTGGTCGGCCGACAGCGCGATCAGCGCCTCGCGGTGACGCGCCGCCAGCTCGGCGAAATCATGGGGCTTTGACGAGGCCATGCCTTCCAGCGGCGCCAGCGCCGTTTGAAGCTTATCTATCAGGGCCTGTGCCTGATCGAGTTCGCGGTCCCGCAACCGTGCGCGTTGCTCCTGTCGATGCAGCGAGGAAGTTTCGCCGCTATTGAGTTTGACGAGCTCGGCGCGGAAGCGGGCGAAGTCGCGCGCGAGGCCGCTGGTCGCAGCTTGCGGCCGCGTGCCGCGGAGCAACGCGATCTCCAGCACCTCGATCGCACGCTTCAGCGCGCCATGGGCGCCGCCGAGCCGGAACAGCGGATGCTTGAGCAGCGCGAGCAAGGTCGGCGGCTCAAGCCCCTTGGCCGCGGCCTCCGCGGTGAGGCGGGCGAACACACCGGCCGGCGTTTCCATCAGCGCATCGCCGCCGGAATCGTCGAACTCCAGCTTCCAGCGCGTCAGCGAGGCCATCACGCGGCGTGCCAGCGCGCGATCCGGCGTCACCAGCGCAGCCGATTTGCCGAGATGCCGCGCCTCGCGCATCGCAACCGCGATCGCCAGCGCTTCCATTTCCGGATTGGGGGCTTCGACCACCGTGAGATTGGTCATCCCGGCGGAAATCCGCGCCACGATCTCGGGCCGTTCCAGCCGGTCGTGCCATTGCGCGGTCGCGGTCGACGGCCGCATCGTCTCCGACACCAGCACCTCGCGGCCGAGCGGCGCAGGCTCAGCAAGGCTCTCGACGTCGCGGCGCTTGATGCCGAAGCGGTCGAGCAACGCGTGCATCGCGAATTGCGGGTGGTTCGACGAGGGCGGCGTGGCGAACCTGCCATCGTCGCCGCGCTCGCCGCCGATCGTGTCCCAGGAATCTTCGTCGAGATCGGTATCGAGCCCAGGCAGCACCACGGCGCCGTTCGGAAGCTTCGCCACCGCGTGGAGGAATTTTGCGGTGGCCGGCATCGAGCCGGTCGAACCGGCCGCGATCACCGGGCCGGCGTGATGCGCGGTCAGCCGCGCCGCTTCCGCCTCGATCAGCTGATCGCGGCGCGCCGCGGGCTCGATCCGGCCGATCTCCTTGAGGTGGTTCGGCCAGGCGTCGCGCGCGATGCGCAGGAAGTCGAGCGAATGCTGCCAGTATTTGTCGAGCTGGTCCGGCACCAGGCGGTCGAGCGCGCGCCAGTCGACGCCGCGCGTCACCATGTCGTCCATCAGCCGCGCCAGGTCGCCGGCGAGCTGCAGCGTCGAGGCCGGGCCGCCGACCACCAGCGGCGCCGACACCGGCGTCTTCGCCCAGGCCGCGACCAGATGCGCCAGCGTCAACCGGCGCTCGAGTTCGCCGAGTCTCGGCGGGATCTCCAGCGGCGCAGTGCCGCCGACATCGTCGCCCTGGTCGGCGAAAGCGAGCTCGTCCTCATCGATCTCGCCGAGCGCGACGATGCGCGGCAGCACCGCGGCGTCGGAATCGAGCACATCGAGGAAGATCTCGCGCGCCAGCCGTCCGGCGCGGCGGGTCGGCAGATAGAGCGTGGCGCCGGCGAGCCTTGCCGGATCGCTCTGCGCCTCGAATCCCGCGACCAGCCGGCCATCGACCAGCGCCGAAATGACGGTGCGCAGGAACGGCGCAGAGACGGGAACGCTGAAAACGCGCATGGGCTGCCTGGTTCGAATCAGGCGCCAATATAGGGAGCGGCGGCCGTCGTTAGCCACCCCTGCGGGTCAGCCATCACCGCTGATTATCGTAGCCGGGTGGCGCAGCGATCGACGGCATCCAGGAACCAGCGCAGCGCCGGATCTTCAGCCGCGCGGACTGTATGGATCAGGTCGATTGCGAAGGCCGGGATGTCGATCGGCGGCATCACGACGGCAATTTCGGCGAGATGCGTGAAACGGCGGGCGACGCGTTCGGCCATCGTGGCGATGAGATCGGTGCCGGCCACGGCGAAGGGAACGGCCACCACATGCGCCAGCGTCACGGCCACCCGTCGTTTCAGCCGATGGCGCGCCAGCAGCGCGTCGATCACGCTCGGCAGCCCATCGCCGCCGGCCGCGGAGAACAGCGCGTGCGGCAGGGTCACGTAATCTTCCAGGCTGAGAGCCTCGGATCGGCTCGCGCGCGCCGCATCGCGGATGCAGACGAAGCGTTCCTCGAAAAGCCGGTGTCGGACGCAGCGTGGCGAGTCCGGCAGATGGCCGCCGATCAGCGCATCGAGTTCGGCGCGCTCGAGCTTGGCCAGGGCCGCCGTCGTGTCAGTTAGCGGACGCACGGCAAGGTCGATGCCCGGCGCTTCCATGCGCAACAGGCGGCTCAATTCCGGCACCAGAACGAGGTCGCCGTAGTCGGTCGCTGCGATGGTGAAGCGCCTGCGCGCGGTGGCCGGATCGAAGCTCCGATCGGGCGCCAGCGCGCCCCGGATGTGCCGCAACGCCTCTCCGATAGGCCCGGCCAGCGCCAGGGCCTTCTCGGTCGGCTGCATGCCCGCGCCGGCGCGCAGGAACAGTTCGTCCGCAAACAGCGCGCGCAGCCTGCGCAACGCGCTGCTCATCGACGGCTGGGCGAGGCCAATGCGCTCGGCCGCACGGGTGACGTGGCGCTCCTCCATCAGCGCCTCGAAGGCGACCAGCAGGTTGAGATCGACGGCGGCTAAATTCATCACAGCAATAATGCTTATACCAATAATCGATTTCAACAATGATTTGCACAAGCCTACGATTGCGACTGACACGACGATGAGGCGGGAAGACTTGAGACGTTCAGACTTGGGACGATCATTCGCGAAGCTGATGCCGCGCGGGCCGACCTTGCTGATCATCGGCGTGCTGGCCGGGCTGGCTTTCCCGGCCCTGGCGGACAGCGTGCGCCCGCTGATGGCGGCAGCGATCTTCGTCCTGGTTCTCGGGACCTTTCTCCAGGTCGACGGCGCGGCGTTCCGGCGTGCGCTGGGGCGTCCGCTGGTCTCGCTGCTGTTGCCGGCGCTGGCGATGCTGGCTTGTCCGCTTGCGGTCGGCTTCGCGGCGCGCGGCGCCGGATTTCGGCCGGAGTTGATCGTTGCATTGGTGCTGTCGGTGTGCGCGCCGCCATCGACCGGCACGGCGGCAGTCGCGCGCATGCTCGGCTTCGACGCGACCGTTCCATTGGCCGTGACGCTGCTGTCGATGGCGCTGGCCCCGATCACGGTTCCGCTGATCGCAGCGGGATTTGCCGATCTTGCGCTCGATCCGCTGGCGCTCGCCGCGCGGCTGGCGCTGCTGGTCGTCGGCGCCGGCGCGCTGGCGTTGCTGCTGCGCCGTCAGGCCGCTGCACAATTGGCGCGGCATTCGCGCACCATCGACGCGCTTGTGGTCGCCTCACTGTTGCTGTTCGCCATTGCCACCATGGCCGGGGTGCGTGCGCAGGTCGCAGCGCAGCCGGCCACCGCGCTGGCCTTGGCCGGCCTTGCCTTCGCCTGCAATCTCGCGCTGCAAGCGCTTGGCGCGGTGCTCACGCTGGGCCCGCTGGCCGAGCGGTTGACCACGGGCCTCATTCTGAGCAACCGCAACGTCGGACTGGTCTGGTCGGCGATGGGCGCGGCGGTGTCGCCGATGACGGCGCTGTTCTTCGCCGCCACGCAGTTTCCGATCTATATGATGCCGCGCCTGATCGAGCTGCTGGTCCGGCGCGAGCGCAAGGAGAAAGCCTCATCATGAGCGAGACGATCCTGACCGAAGACCTCGCCGTCCGTTTCGCCCGCATCGCGCTCGGCCATGTCGGCCGCGAATATCCGAACAAGCCGGATCATGTGCTGGCAGGGCCGCAGGACGCACGCACGCCGCGCGAGCTGCATCCGGTGTTCTTCGGCAGCTACGATTGGCACTCCTGCGTCCATAGCTACTGGATGCTCGCCCGGCTGCTTAACCGCTATCCGGCGTCAGAAGCGGCGGACGATATCCGCACCCTGTTCGACGCGCAGTTCGTCACGGAGAAGGTCGCGGCCGAATGCGCCTATCTCTCGGCCCCGACGGCGCGCGGCTTCAAGCGGCCTTACGGCTGGGGCTGGCTGTTGAAGCTCGCAACAGAACTCTCGTTGCTCGATGAGACGCGATGGCGGGAGCGGATCGCGCCACTTGCCGCAATCTTCGCGCAGCGCTTCCGCGATTTCCTGCCGCTCGCCACCTATCCGGTGCGGGTCGGCACGCATTTCAACACCGCGTTCGGGCTTCGCATGGCCGCCGACTACGCCGCGGCGACGCAGGACGATGCGTTCGACGCGCTGTTGCGTGAGACCGCGTTGCGCTGGTACGGCGCCGATCAGGATTGTCCCGCCTGGGGTGAGCCGAGCGGTGATGATTTCCAGTCGTCTGCACTGATTGAAGCGGAGTGCATGCGCCGGCTGCTGGCGCCGGGCGACTTCCTGCCCTGGTTCGACCGCTTCCTGCCGCGGCTCGCGCAACGCGCGCCCGCAACTCTGTTCCGGCCCGCAACGGTCACCGATCGGTCGGATGGCAAGCTGGCGCATCTCGATGGGCTCAATCTCAGCCGGGCATGGTGCTGGCGCGCGCTGGCCGGCGCGTTGCCGGAGGGCGATGCGCGGCGCCCGATCCTGCAGGATGCTGCGCGAGGCCATCTCGACGCCGGCCTGCCGCATATCGCCAGCGACTATATGGGCGAACACTGGCTCGCGAGTTTTGCAGTGCTCGCCATCGACAGCGATGGCTAAGAAAGCTTTGCCTAAAGCGGGACGAGTTTTGGTCGAATCGGCTTGGCGCGGTCTCGGTTCACCTCTCCCCATTGGGGAGAGGTCGGATTGCGCCTGGCGATGCGAAGCATCGTCCAGTGCAATCCGGGTGAGGGCCCTTGCTCTCTCGATAGACCGTAACCCCTCACCCGATTTGCTGCGCAAATCGACCTCTCCCAAGGGAGAGGTGAACTTGCGACGCCGTTCTAGCTCAAGCCAGTCTCATCAGGCTCTAAGCGACGCTTTCGAGGAAAGCTTCTTCCGCGGCCAGGATCGCGTCGGGGGTCCCGACATGCATCCAGACGCCGTCGAGGCGCAAGCCGAACAGCCGCTCCTGCTCGTTGGCGCGGTCGAACATCTTGGTCAGCGAGAATTCGCCGGTGGGGGCGTCGGCGAACAGCGCAGGCGACATGATCGCTGCGCCGGCATAGACGAACGGCACCACCTGGTTCTCCCGCCGCTTGCGCAGCGCGCCGTCGGGCAACATCGAATAGTCGCCGCGGCCGCTATAGCCGATGCTCGAGGCGGTCGGCGCCATCAGCAGCAGAATGTCCATCCGCGCGGGATCGAAGGCTTCCGCCAGCCGCGCCAGATTGGAACGCACGCCGTCGATCCACATCGTGTCGGCATTGAGATGGAAGAACGGCGCATCACCGAGCAGCGGCAGCGCCTTCACCACCGCGCCGCCGGTGCCGAGCACCTGGTCGCGCTCGTCGGAGATGATCACGCGCGGGCGGCTGCGGGTCTTGACGTGCTCGATGATCTGGTCGGGCAGGTAATGCACGTTCACGACCGCTTCGGTGACGCCGGCGCCGGCAAGCTTGTCGAGCACATGGTCGAGCAGCGGCTGGCCGGCGACGCTCACCAGCGGCTTCGGCATCGTGTCGGTCAGGGGGCGCATGCGCACGCCGAGGCCCGCAGCGAGCACCATAGCCTTGTGGGGAGTGACGGGCATTTTCCTGATATTCTCGGTCATCATCTCTCGGCGCCGATCATATCACGGCGATTCGGCAAGCGCATCGATCAGACGCCATAGTCACGGGACATGACGGCCGTAAGACGGCAACGGGCCTAGACGTCGGCAGCTTGCGCGCCGCGTTTGGCAGTTTTCTTCTTCTTGTCGCCTTGTTTGAGGAAGTTGACGCCGATCTGGTCGCCATTGACCCATGCCAGCTCGCAGCGGCGATAGGCCAATCCTGTGGACGACAGCAGCAGAAAGAACTCCTTCAGGTTCAGGCCCTCGACCGAGCCGTCGACGGAGAGCTTGGCGCCCGTCTCCGACACGTCTTCCATGGTGCAGTCGCGCCGCCAGGTGCCGTCAATGCCCATCATGTGCGCGGCTATGCCGCGCTCAAACGTGACACGATCGCCCCTGCGTCGTTCCGTCCCCATCGTGTGGTCCTGCTCCCGATCCGGCCGCGTTCTGGATGAAATGCGGCCTTCGCAACTTTAGGAGACCCAAGGCTAATAACCCGTAAACTAAGGTACTGGGGGAGGGACGTTGGCTGTGTACCAGATGCGGAAGGTGGCCAATGCCGGATGGGCCAGTGACCGTTCCAGGTAGGTCCAGATCCGCGGCTGGTGCTTCAGATACTGCGGCTTGCCGTCGCGGCGGTTGAGCCGCGCAAAGGTGCCGAGCAGACGGGTGTTCCGCTGCGCCGACATGATCGCATAGGGCTCGGCGAACCCTGCGGGATCGAAGCTCTCGTCGGTCGCGCGCCGGGCCTTGATGTAGCGCGTCAAGAGCGACAGCTCGAGCTGCTCGGGCACGTCGATCCGCGCATCCTGCAGCAGCGACACCACGTCATAGGCCGCAGGCCCGAGCAGCGCGTCCTGGAAGTCGATGATTCCGACGCGCAGGATGCCGGTGCGCTCGGCAAGCCAGATGATGTTCGGCGAATGGAAGTCGCGGATTACCCAGGTCTGCGGCGCCGCGGCGGGCTTCTGCAGAAGCCCGCGCCACATCCCGAGGAATTCGGTGCGGAGCTCCTCGTCCGGCTGCATGCCGCGGTCGGGCAAGTACCATTCCAGCATCAGCCCGATCTCGATCAGCCAGGCGTCGATATCGAACACCGGAATGTCGTAGCTCTCGTCTGACGTCACCGGCAGCGTGTCGGGCAGCACCTCGCGATGCAGCGCCGCCAGCATGTCCACGGCGGCCTCGTAACGTTCGACGATCGGCCGCGGCGGATCGCCTTCGATCACGCCTTCGGCGCCGAGATCCTCGGTGATCAGGAAGCCGGATTCGAGATCGATGTGGCGGATCGCGGGTGCGGAGAAGCCGTGCTTGCGCAGGCCGTTTCCGATGGCGACGAACGGCCTGACATCTTCGGCGAGATGCACCGCTGCACTGTAGGACCGGCCGTTGTAGATCGCCGGGCCGTCGGGACGGCGCGGCGAGTTCATCAGGATGACGCTGCCGTCGTCGTTGCGCAGCCGCGCATAGGAGCGCGTCGAGGCATCGCCCGGCATGCGCTCGCGCCGGGCGTTGAGGAAGCCGCCGCGCTCGAGGAACTGGCGCAGCTCGTTGAGCCGCGCAACCTTCGCCGCGCCCTTGCCATGGCCGGTGATCTCGGCCGCGCGTGCGGCCGATCCGAGCGCCGGGCGGTGGCTGAACGCGATGTCGATGCGATCAGTGGGCATGGCGTCCGGCGCGCGTTCCGGCCATTCGATCAGCGCCACGATATCGTCGGGCAACGGCGACAGCCCGATCTCCTCGAGTTCGCTGGCATCGTTGACGCGATAGAGGTCGGCATGAACCAGCGGAAACGACGGCAGCTCGTAGCTCTGCGCCAGCGTGAAGGTCGGGCTCGGCACTTCCAGCGTTTCGTCGGCGGCGAGGTAGCGGATCAGCGCGCGTGCGGCCGCGGTCTTGCCGGCGCCGAGGTCGCCCGACAGCGTGATGACGTCGCCGGCGCCGATCAAGAGCGCGAGGTCGGCCATCAGCTCGGCCGTCGCGGTTTCGTTCGCGAGTGCCATCGAGAATGTCGAGGTCGCCGTCATTCGGCGGCGTTGCGATGTGCGGTCTGGTCGATCGGGAAGTCGCAGGTCACGGTCGTGCCGCGGCCTACGATCGAATCGACGCGCACCCGTCCGCCGTGCAGTTCGACAAAAGAACGGACCAGCGACAGGCCGAGCCCCGCGCCGCGATGCCGCGAGCCGTGCGAATGGCTCTCGAACCACTCGAACACCTTGTCGCGCATCTCGGCCGGAATGCCGGGACCGGCGTCGGTCACCGAAAACACCACGCTGTGCTCGGTGCGGTGCGCGCTGATCGTGACGACGGCATCATGCGGCGAGAAGCCGACCGCGTTGGCGAGCAGATTGTAGAGCACCTGCACCACGCGCCGCTCGTCGCCGACGAAGGCGCCGATGTTGGGCTCGATATCGACCTTGAGCGTGATGCGGTCGGTCGCGAGACGATCCTGGATGCCTTCGGCGGCGGCCTCAATCGCCTGGCCGATATTGACCGGGCCGAGCTCGAGCTTCATCGCGCCGGCGTCGATGGTGGCGAGATCGAGAATGTTGTTGGTCAGCGCCAGCAGCGCGTTGGTCGATTTGGTGACGTAGTCGAGATATTCGGCCTGCTTCGGCGTCAGCGGTCCGGTCGAGGGATCGCTGAGGAAATGCGCGAAGCCGATGATGGTGGTGAGCGGCGCGCGCAGCTCGTAGGAGACGTGGTGGACGAAATCCACCTTCATCTGGTCGGCGGCTTCCAGCGCCTCGTTGCGCTCGCGCAGCGCCCGCTCGACATTCTCGGTGTCGGTGATGTCCTGGAAGGCCAGCAAGGTCTTGCCGTCGGGCAGCGGGATGGTCATGCAATTCAGCACGCTGCCGTCCTTGCGCTCGAGCTTGAGCGCGACCTGGGCGCGGTTCTCGATCGCGGTGATCTGCTCGCGCAGCGTCCGCCAGGTCAGCGCGTCGTCGAGCAGCGGCCGGCACAGCGCTTCCACCGCCTCGATATGCGGTTCGCCCTGCAGCGCATCGGCCGGCAGCTTCCACATCTTGGCGAAGGGCGGGTTGAACAGCTCGGCGCGGCCGTTGCTGCCGAACACCGCGACCGCTTCGCCGAGATTGTCCAGAGTCTCGCGCTGCACCCGGGTCAGGCGGTCATAGCGGCGTGCGAGGTCGAGGCTCTCGGTGACGTTGTCGAACAGATAGGTGACGCCGCCCTCGAGGTTCGGCGTGGTGACGACGCTGATGGCGCGGCCGTCGGGCAGGAACCAGGTATAGGTCTCGGATTCGACCGCGCGATAGGCCTCGTGCAGCTTGGCCTTCCAGGCGCGGAAGTCCGGCTGCTCGGGCAGCTTGCGGTTGGCGCGCAGCCGGTCCAGCACGCTGGAATCATCGGGATTGCTGTCGAGGAAGGCCTGGTCGAGGCCCCACAGCCGCCGATACGACTCATTGTAGAAGGTGAGCCGCCGGTCGGCATCGAACACGGCGACGCCCGAGGATAGCTGATCGAGGGTGCGCCGGTGCGCTTCGACCATCCGCGCGATCGCCGCACGCAACGCGGCGGCTTCGCTAGCGTCGATTGCGATACCGGCGCTGCCGCCGTTTAGCTTGAGCGCCTGCACGTCGTAGATCCGCCGCTCGCCGCTGACCACGATCGGCAGCCGTGCCGCGTAATTGGCATTGTCGTTCAGCGCGCGGGTCAGTTCGGTCCGCTGGTCGCTTTCGAGCAGTTCGAGGTTGCGCTGGAGCGCGTCCGACACGCTCTTGCCCTCGGTGGCGCGGACATAGGCCGCGTTGGCATAGCGCAGATTGCCCTCGAGGCTCTTGGCCCAGATCGGCCATGGCGCGGCGGCGGCGAAATCGCGCAGCAGCTCGGTCTCCTCCTGCAGCGTCTTGTAGCGCAGGTTGGATTCGGCAAGTTCGCGGCGCAGGCCGCCGAGCTCGCGGATCCGCACGATGGCCTGGCCGCCGATCGCGCGGCCCATCGCCTCGATGGCGCGGCCGGCCGAGGTCGAGAGGTTGAGCAGAAACGCTTCGCCCTTCTCGCGCAGCGCGTCGACCGCGTGGTCCATCTGCAGCGCCGGCTCGGGCGGCAGCCAGGTTCCGAAGGCAAGGATGCGTTGCGGCGCGCTTTCCTGCGACATCACCAGCGAGACGTCGCCCGAGATCTGCGGCCGGTTGTCGCCCGCGGCCCAGGAGATCAGGACCTGCGGTTCGACGAACAGCAGCGCGCGCAGCCGGTCCGATTGCGCCTGCAGGTCCGTGATCTCGGACTGCAGCTGCTCCTCGTTCCGGGTGGCGCGCAGGCGAGTGCGCATCAAAAGGATCGCGGCGACGGCGGAAAAGCCGACCAGCGCGAACGACGTCGCGAGAACCGCGATCTCCTGATGATTGAAGCCGAAATGATCCGACATCGCCTGGGCGACCAGGCTTTCAGCGGCAAAGGACGTGCGGGCCGGCAGCAATGCGGTGATGGCGAGCCCAAGCATGCCGTCGCGCGCCAGTGAGGTGCATGACAGCAGGGTTCGACGCATTGCCGCGACTACGCCCGACATATGTTGCCCCAGAACGCACAAACCTTAAGGCATGATCCGGAAAACAGGAGACCGGTATTCCCCCATGGCAAACGTATAACGTTTGTCCGGGGACCATGCCCAAGCAGGACCCAACAGCCCGACGAAGACCCCCGTCGCGCTCGAATCAATCCAGAATAGTCCCAACCGGACTCGGCGAGTAAGAGTCCAGACCGTGAACGCAGAATCCGCTGTGAAAAAATGCGGCGGCTGATGTGGATTTTACGCGAATTGACTCCGTATTCGCGCGGAGAGCGCGCCCGAAGCGTGATCTCCCGGAGACGGCCGCACACTTCTCTGGTCGCGTTCTAGCGTCCGGTCGAGCCGAAGCCGCCGCTGCCGCGATCGGTCGACGACAGCACGTCGACCGGAACCAGCTCGGCCCGGGTGACCGGCGCGATCACCATTTGCGCGATGCGCTCGCCGCGCCGGATCGAAAACACCTCCTGGCCGTGATTGATCAGGAGCACATTGATCTCGCCGCGATAGTCGGCGTCGATCGTGCCGGGCGAGTTCAGCACCGTGACGCCGTATTTGGCGGCGAGGCCGGAACGCGGCCGCACCTGCGCCTCATAGCCCGGCGGCAGCGCGATCGTCAGCCCGGTCGGAACCATCTCGTAGCGGCCCGGCAGCAGCAGCAGCGGCGCCGACCGCGGCACCGCGGCCAGCAGGTCGAGCCCGGCGGCGTCGGCGGTCTGATAGATCGGCAGCAGAAGATCCGCGCCATGCGGCAATTGGTGGACTTCGACCTTGATGGTGGCGCTCACGATGCGGTTCCTACGGCTCTTGCGATGCGCGATACCAGCGCGCTCGCGACTTCTTCCTTGGTCATCACAGGCCAGGAGTCGACGGTGACATCCTTGCCCTCGCGCGAGAGCAGATGAATGGTGTTGCGGTCGCCGCCCATCACGCCGGTTGCCGGCGAGACGTCGTTGGCGACGATCCAGTCGCAGCCCTTGCGCGCGAACTTCGCCTTGGCGTTCTCGATCAGATGCTCGGTCTCGGCCGCAAACCCGATCACCAGCGGCGGCCGCTTCTCCTTCAGCTTGGAGATTGTCGCAAGGATGTCGGGGTTCTCGACGAGCTGCAGCGGCGGCATCCCGGCCGGGGTCTTTTTCAGTTTCTGGCTGCCTTCGATGGCGACGCGCCAGTCGGCGACCGCGGCGGCGAAGATCGCGACGTCGACCGGCAGCGCCGCCTCGACCCGGTGCAGCATGTCGCGCGCGGACTCTACCCGCATGACGGAGATGCCCTGGGGATCGCCGAGCTCGACCGGGCCGGTCACCAGCACGACCTCGGCGCCGGCGGCACGCGCGGCGGCGGCAATGGCAAAGCCCTGTTTGCCGGACGAGCGATTGGCGATGTAGCGAACTGGATCGATCGCCTCATGGGTCGGGCCGGCGGTGATCAGCACGCGCTTGCCGGCCAGCGGACGCGGCTGCGGCGGCCGCAGCATGCGGTCGGCGGCGGCGGCGATCTCGGTCGGCTCGGCCATTCGCCCGACGCCGGCTTCGCCGGCCTCCGCCATCTCGCCGGCATTCGGACCGACGGTATGGACGCCGTCGCGGCGCAGCTGCAGCACGTTGCGGCGGGTGGCCGGGTTGTTCCACATCAGCGGGTTCATCGCCGGTGCCAGCAGGATCGGCCGGTTGGCCGCCAGCAGCGTGGCGGTAGCCAGATCGTCGGCATGGCCCTGCGCCATCTTGGCCATCAGGTCGGCGGTCGCCGGTGCCACCACGATCAGATCGCAGTCCCGCGCCAGGCGGATATGACCGGCGTCGAACTCGCTCTCGGCGTCGAACAGGTCGGTGTAGACGCGCTCATGTGACAGCGCGCTGGCGGCCAGCGGGGTGACGAATTGCTGGGCCGCCTTGGTCAGCACGCAGCGGACCTGGATGTGCCGCTCCTTGAGCCGCCGGATCAAATCCAGCGCCTTGTAGGCCGCGATCCCGCCACCGATGATCAGGGTCACCTTGGGCTCGCCGGTCGCGCTGGTGACCCGTGGAGCAGGGTCTGCAGCCGTCGGGGAACCCGCGCGGGGCGTCTCTGCGGGCTCCGTACCGCCCTCTGCGAGCTCCCGGAGGATCACCCGGATCTCCTCCTCGACCGAGCGCCCGTTCCTGGCGGAGCGAAGCCGCAGATAGGCCTTCAGAGTGTCGTCGAGTTTGCGGATGGTCAGGCTGGCCATGGCGTGCCCCCAGCATCATGCTCAAATATGATAGCGATGCTATCACATAGTGCATGCATTGCAATCAGTGCGCGCGGATGGCGAAAAAGATTGCGATCAGGGCAGCGGCAATGACCCAGAGGCCGATGGTCTGCACCCGCGCCTTGCGGGCCTCCGCGCGGGCCATTTCGTCGATCGAATCGGACGACAGCATGTGGCCCTCCCGCGTCATGGTCTCCAGCTGCTCGAGCACAGTCACGGCGCGGTTGGCAATCGACGGCAGGTTGGCGACGATGCGGCCGAGTTCGCCCGCGCCCGATAGCGCGCCCTGGATGCGTCCGGCCGGGCCGAGATTGTGCGTGATCCATTCGCGCACCACGGGGTCTGCGATCTTCCAGATGTCGAGCTTGGGGTCGAAGCCGCGCGCGACGCCCTCGACCACCACCATGGTTTTCTGCAGCAGGATCAGTTCGGGCCGCGTCTGCATGTCGAACAGCCCGGTGACCTCGAGCAGAAGCGTCAAGAGCTTCGCCATCGAGATTTCCTCGGCGGTGCGGTTGTGGATCGGCTCGCCGATGGCGCGGATCGCCTGCGCGAAATTCTCCACCGAATGGTGGCCCGGCACGTAGCCGGCCTCGAAATGCACCTCGGCGACGCGGCGATAGTCGCGGGTGATGAAGCCGAGCAGGATCTCGGCAAGGAAGCGCCGCTCTTTCAGCCCAAGCCGCCCCATGATGCCGAAATCGACCGCGACCAGCCGGCCGGCCTCGTCGAGGAACAGGTTGCCCGGATGCATGTCGGCATGGAAGAAGCCGTCGCGCAGCGCATGCCGCAGGAAGCTCTGGATCACCTTGCGGCCGAGGTCCGGCAGGTCGACCTCGGCCTGCGCCAATCGGGCGTGATCGTTCAACGCGATGCCGTCGATCCATTCCATCGTCAGCACGCTGTGGGCGGTGCGATCCCAATCCACCGCCGGCACCCGGAAGTCCGGATCGTCGCGGGTGTTCTCGGCCATCTCGGACAGCGCGGCCGCCTCGAGCCGCAGGTCCATCTCCATCGCGACCGAGCGCGACATCGTGTTGATGACCTCGATCAGCCGCAGACGCCGCGCCTCGGCGGAATGCGCTTCCGCCTTGTGCGCGACAAAGAAGAAGTCGCCGAGGTCGCGGCGGAAGCGCGCGGCGACATTGGGCCGGAGCACCTTGACCGCAACCTGATGCCGGACACCGTCGCGCTCGACCTCGGCGCGATGCACCTGCGCGATCGAGGCTGCGGCAACCGCCGGACCCAGATTCACAAAGGCCTGCGACAGCGGCCGCTCCAGCGATTGCGTGAGGACAGCTTCGGCCTCTTCCTGCGCGAATGGCGGCAGCCGGTCCTGCAGGGCTTCGAGATCGCGCGCCATCGCCACGCCGACGACGTCGGGCCGGGTGGCGAGGAATTGCCCGAGCTTGAGATAGGCGGGCCCGAGCCGGGTCAGCGCGCGCGACAGCCGCGGACCGGATTTGGCGGAGCGGCGCTCGATCAGCCGCGCCAGCTTCAACGCAAGCTGCCCGGGCGGCGGCACCAGCGAGGGATCGACGACGCCGAACACGCCCTCGCGCGCAAACACGAAACCGGCGCGGGCAAGGCGCGCGATGTGGGTCAGTGCAGAGATCACAAACGCCAGCCCGAATGCAGCGCCACGATGCCGCCGGAGAGGCTCTGCCACTTCACGCGCGCAAAGCCGGCGGCGCCGATCATTTCGGCGAACGCGTTCGGCCGCGGGAATTTGCGGATCGACTCGACGAGATATTGATAGGACTCGGCGTCGCCGGTGACGGCGCGGCCGAGCGGCGGGATCACCTTGAAGGAGAACAGGTCGTAGATCCGGTCGAGGCCGGGCACATCGACGGTGGAGAATTCCAGGCACAGGAAGCGGCTGCCGGGCTTGAGCACCCGGTAGGCCTCGCGCAGCGCGAGGTCGATCTGCGGCACGTTGCGGATGCCGAACGCGATGGTGTAGGCGTCGAACGAACGATCGGCGAAGCCCAACGCCTCGGCATTGCCCTCGACAAACGACACGCGGTCATCGAGGTGCTGCCTCGTGGCGCGCTCGCGGCCGACGGCGAGCATGTCGGTATTGATGTCGCAGACCGTGGCATGGAAGCCGGTGCCCGCAGTCTTGGCCGCCCGGAACGCGATGTCGCCGGTACCGCCGGCGACGTCGAGCAGCGCGAACGGCCGGTCGCCCTTCGGCGGGTCGAGCGTGGTGATCATGACGTCCTTCCAGGCCCGGTGCAGGCCCACCGACATCAGATCGTTCATCAGGTCGTAGCGCGACGCCACGCTGTGAAACACCTCGTTCACCAGCGTCTGCTTCTCGCCCAGGGGCACGTCCCTGAAGCCGAAATGGGTGGTTTGATCCGGCCGATCCATCAACTCATACTCTCACCTTTTTGGTCGCGTTTTCTTCACGCGAACCGGTGCCCACTTCGCTCGAAAACGCTCCAGCCGGACCATAGCGCGGCGGCCGCAATGGCGCTATCACGTCACTTCCAAAAGGTGAATGCCTGCCATGCCGGAATTACCCGAAGTCGAGACCGTCCGCCGCGGCCTGCAACCGGCCATGGAGGGGTCGAAAATCCTCAAGGCCGAGGCCCGCCGCAAGGATTTGCGGTTTCCGTTTCAAAAGGACTTTATCGCCCGGCTCGAGGGCCAGACCATCACCGGGCTCGGCCGCCGTGCCAAATATCTGATGGCGGACCTGAACTCCGGCGACGTGCTGCTGATGCATCTGGGCATGTCGGGCTCGTTCCGCGTGCTGAAGCAGGAGGGCGCGGCGGCGCCGGGGCAATTCCACCATCCGCGCAGCGAGGATCGCGCGCACGATCATGTCGTGTTCCACATGTCGTCGGGGGCTGCGGTCGTCTTCAACGATCCGCGACGCTTCGGCTACATGAAGATCATTGCCCGCAACGCGATCGAGGATGAACCGCTGCTGAAGGGGCTCGGACCCGAGCCGCTCGGCAACGAATTCGACGCGGCGATGCTGGCGCGCTCCTGCCACAACAAGAAGACCAGCCTGAAGGCCGCGCTGCTCGATCAGCGCGTGGTGGCGGGACTTGGCAACATCTATGTCTGCGAGGCGCTGTTTCGGTCGCATCTGTCGCCGCGGCGGTTGGCCGCGACGCTCGCAACCAAGAAGGCCGAGCCCACCGACCACGCCAAACGGCTGGTCGACGCAATCCATTCGGTGCTCAACCAGGCGATCAAGGCCGGCGGCTCCTCGATCAGCGACCATCGATTGACCAACGGCGATCTCGGCTATTTCCAGCATTCGTTCCAGGTCTACGATCGTGAAGGCGAGACATGCCGCACCTCGAGCTGTGAAGGCATCGTCAGGCGCTTCACCCAGAACGGCCGTTCGACGTTCTGGTGCCCGAAGTGCCAGAAGTAACATGGTCGAGACGCCACGCATCGAGACGCGACGCCTGATCCTGCGGCCGCTGGCGCTGTCGGATGCCGCTGCGATCCAGCGTCACTTCAACAATTGGAACGTGATCAAGACTCTCGCCACGGTGGTGCCGTGGCCCTATCCCGAGGACGGTGCGGAAAGCTTCATCAAGCGGGAGCTCGACAAGATCGCGGCCGGCGAGGAGAGCTATCAATGGGTGCTGGTGTTGCGCACCGGCGATGGCGAGGCGATCGGCAACGTCAATTTCCGGCCGCGCGCCGACGGCCGCAAGGGCAATCGCGGGTTCTGGCTGGCCGAGCCTTACTGGAATCGTGGCCTGATGACCGAGGCGATCGCCGCGGTGAATGATTTCGCCTTCC
Source organism: Bradyrhizobium quebecense (assembly GCF_013373795.3). NCBI lineage: Bacteria > Pseudomonadati > Pseudomonadota > Alphaproteobacteria > Hyphomicrobiales > Nitrobacteraceae > Bradyrhizobium > Bradyrhizobium quebecense. The sequence goes on along the minus strand of NZ_CP088022.1, from coordinate 6,742,898 downwards.
TGACGCTCGGCCTCGATCACTTCCATGTCTGCAACGCGCAGTCCAACGTCGCCTCGCGCCGGGTCAAGCAGAAGACCGGAGCCGAGTTCGTCGGCTTCGTCGAGCTTCCGCACCACAATGGCGAATCCCGAGCGGAGAAGTGGAAGGTCACGCGCGAAACCTGGCTGCGCGATCGCCCAACGACGTGACCTCATCGCGAATGCCGCCGTGAGGGAATTCGGTACGGCTTGACCGCGCGTGCGCGGCTGGCGAACATGGGCGCCATCGCTCCTTCAAAAACGAGAACACAATGGCGATCAACGGCAACTGGCGCGATCGCGCCGCGACAATCTTTCAGTGCGAGAAGCAACCGGCCACCAGCAGCCGCGGCATGGTGGTGAGCAATCATCCGCTGGCGTCGAGCGCGGGCGCCGAGATGTTAGCTGCCGGCGGCAATGCGATCGATGCAGCGATCGCGACCCTGTTCACGCTGACTGTGGTCGAGCCGATGATGGTCGGCATCATCGGCGGCGGCATGGCGCATATCCGGCTCGCCGACGGCAGCCATCGCTTCATCGACGGCCAGAGCACAGTGCCGAAGGCGGTGCGGCCGGACACCTACACCTCGAAACCCGGTTCGGCGCATGACGTGTTCGACACCGTCGGCAACGAGAATCTGAACGGGCCGAAGGCGGTCGCGGTGCCGGGCTCCTTGAAGGCCTGGTGCGAAACGCTGCGCCGTTTCGGCACCATGAGCCTGGCCGACGTGATGCAGCCCGCGATCAACCATGCCGCACGCGGCTACGCGGCAACGCCCTATCTGCACGAATGCATCACCGATGGTGCCGAGGAGATGCTGAAGGACAAGCCGATCTCGGCGATCTATCTGCCCGACGGCACGCCGCTGAAGCCGGGCGAGCGCGTCGTGCAGGCCGAATATGCCGAGACGCTGAAATACATCGCCGACCATGGCGACAACGCGCTTTACCAGGGGCCGCTCGGCGACATCCTTGTCGACTACATGAAAAAGAACGGCGGCTTCATCGCGCAGGAGGATCTCGCGGCTTACAAAACCGTCGAGCGGCAGCCGATCCGTTGCGACTACCGCGGCTGGGAAATCCTCGGGCCCCCGCCGCCCGCGGCGTCAGGCGTGCACATCACAGAGATGCTCAACATCCTCGAAGGCTACGACATCGCGCGCCTCGGCTTCGGCACGACTGATGCGATCCACTATCTCGCCGAGGTGCTGAAGATCGCCTTTGCCGACCGCGCGGCCGCGAGCGGCGATCCCGCCTACATCAACGTTCCGGTGGAGCGGCTGACCTCGAAGGCCTACGCCGAGGAGCGGCGCCGCGCCATCGATCCCGACCACGCGCAGGCCTGGAGCGCCGGCGTCAGCCAGCTCGAAAGCGCGCACACCACGCACATGACCGCTGCGGATGCGATGGGCAACGTGGTCGCGACCACGCAGACCATCAACAATCTGTTCGGCGCCAAGATCCTGATCCCGGGCCTCGGCACCGTGCCGAACAATTACATGAACCTGCTCGATCCGCGGCCGGGGCACGCGCTGTCGCTCGCCGCGGGCAAGCGCGTCACCACCTCGATGTCGCCGATGATGGCGCTGCGCGACGGCAGACTGGTCTACGCGCTCGGCCTGCCCGGCGGAAAGCGCATCTTCCCGAGCGCGATGCAGGCGCTGATCAACCTGATCGACCACGGCATGGACCTGCAGGAGGCGGTCGAGGCGCCGCGGGTGTGGACCGAGGGCAATGCGCTGGAGGTCGAGCAGGCGATACCGGAGAGCATCCGCGCCGCGCTGTCGGCGAAAGGCCACAAGGTGCAGGTCGTGCCGACGGTCGCCGGCGGCATGAACGCGATCCAGTTCCACGCTGACGGCACCATGTCGGGCGCGGCCTGCTGGCGCGCCGACGGCACCCCGGTCGGCATCGCCGGCGGTCTGGCCCGCGCCGGGGTGCGGTTTGCGTTGAGGTGAGCGCAACTACGCCTTTTGGCAGGTTGAACCGAGCACCATCCCCATCGTCGTCCTGGCGAAAGCCAGGACCCATTACCCCAAATCTCATTGTTGTGCGACGCCGGCGCCGCGATCTGGCTTCATCGCTGAATGCGGTGGTTATGGGTCCTGGCTTTCGCCAGGACGACGCGTGGGAAGAGCCGTGGCTGAATCACGGTGATGACGGCCTGAATTATTTCCGCACGCAGATCACGCGGACCACGGCGGCCTTGGCGTCCGCCGATTCGCCCGACGCGTTGACGCCGTGCGCCTTCAGGAAGTTGCGCACCGTGTCGGCCGGCACCAGCGCGGCTTGCGCCGGCGGTGCCGCATTGGCCGGGCCTGCAACGATGACAGGCTTCAGCATCGCGATGCCGGCAAACTTGCCGCCGCCGTCGAGTGCTGCCGCGCCGGAGAACCCGATCGCCGGCGGCGGCGACAGCGCCTGATCGCCGCCGCCGAGTTGCGCCACCGACGCCTTGACGCTGCTCGCAGCTGCACCGCCGCCCTGGTTCTGCGGATCGGCGATGCCGGTGATGTCGAGCGCGGTCTGCGTCGCCTGGCCTGCGATGTTGAGCGGCTTCAGCCCGCGCGCGCCATAGATGCGCAGCAAGGCGAGATCGTGCTCCTTGTCCACCGCGACCCGATCGGCACTGCCGTAGCCCGGGATCGTCAGCGCGATGCAGTCGTCGGTCGCCACGCGGTCGGTGACGACAGCGCCATCGTCGCTGACCACGACGCCGGTGGCATATTCGACGGTCTTGCGCGGCGGCGGGCCGGCCTGCACGCCGGACGGAAATGCGTTGAAGGCGCTCGACATCGCGATCAACACCGGCTCGACGGTGGTCTGCATCGCCTGGTCATAGAGAATAGTCAGGATGCGCACCTCGTCACCCTTCAAGGTGCCGCGCAGATAGAACTTCTTCAGCCCCTGCATGCCCGACAGCACGAAGAAATCCGGCTTCACCACGGTGTAGTCGATGGTGCGGCCGGCCGGCTCCTTCTTTTCCTGCTCGGCGAGCTTTGCGGTGGTCGGGCTCGCCTCCTTGCGCCGGGTCAGCAGCACCTGGACGGTGCCGGTTGGCGAGGTCCATTTGGCGCCGGAGGCGTCGCTGGTGAGCTGCGGCACCAGTTTGGTGGGAATGCCGAGCCGCGCCCCGGTGGCAGGCTCGGTGACGACCCTCCAGCCGACGCTCTCCTGCTTCCGCCGCGCGGTGTCGGCGAGCACGCCGCGCTCCTGCGGGTTCAGCACGCCGGTCGGCTTGCCGCCGCGGTTCTTCTGGAATTCCTTGATCGCATTGACCATGCGCTCGCTGACGTCGCCGGTGATTGCGCCATTATATTCGCCGACCCAGGCGAGATCCGATTGCAGCGCCAGCCGCTCGGCCTGCGCCATCGCGCTCGCGGTATCTTCCGGCTTCTGCAGAGCGGGGCGGACCGGCACCGTCGTCACGGTCTTCGGCTTGGCCCCGGCCGTCGTCGGCGGCGTCAACTGGGCGTGCGCGGCGCCCATACCTGCGACCATCATGGCCGCGACCATCGATGTTGCCGAAAGCACCAATCTCATGACAAATCCGGGGGAAATGACTGATACCATTGACGTCCACGCAATTAAGCACATCTGCTTGGTCGGCAACAACCGCGCTCCGGTTCAGGGAACAGCGCGCAGGACATCAAGATGCTGAGTGCCGACGAACTTGAACGCTATGCCCGCCACATCGTGCTGCGCGAGGTGGGCGGCCCCGGCCAGAATGCACTGAAAAAGGCGTCGGTGCTGGTGATCGGCGCGGGCGGTCTTGGCGCGCCGGTGCTGATGTATCTGGCCGCCGCCGGCGTCGGCCGGCTCGGCGTGATCGATGACGACATCGTCTCGCTCTCCAACCTGCAGCGCCAGATCATCCATACGACGTCTGATATCGGCAAGCGCAAGGTCGACAGCGCGGCAACGCAGATTCACGCACTCAACCCGCATGTGACGTTCGAGGCGCATCCAACGCGGCTCACCGCCGACAATGCGATGGCGCTGATCGGAAATTACGATCTCGTGCTCGACGGCTCCGATAATTTCGAGACCCGCTATCTTGTCGCCGACGCCTGCTTCCTCGCGAAAAGGCCGCTGATCACCGCGGCGCTGGGGCAGTTCGACGGTTCGCTGACCACGATCCGCGCGCATGAGAAGAACGCGGACGGCGTGTTCAACCCGACCTATCGCTGCCTGTTCCCGGAGGCGCCGCCGCCGGGGACGGTGCCGGCCTGCGCCGAGGCCGGCGTGATGGGCGCGCTCGCGGGCGTGCTGGGATCGATGATGGCGCTGGAAGCGATCCGCGAGATCGTCGGCTTCGGCGAGGGCCTGGTCGGCCGCCTCCTGATGGTGGATGCGCGCGCGATGCGGTTCGAAACCTTGCGCTACGCGCGCGATCCGCAGAACCCGCTCAACGGTGATACACCCGGCATCACCGATCTGAGCGGGCATCGGTAGTTCGTCACAGCATGATCCGGAAAAGTGTAAGAGCGGTTCCGGAAAGATCATCTTCAAGAAGAAGCTATGGCAGGATGACGTGAGGTTGAATCAGTTTGGCCTCGGGTTCGGCTCACCTCTCCCCAGCGGGGAGAGGTCGATTTGCGGAGCAAATCGGGTGAGGGGCCGCAGCTCCAACGCGAGACCGTAACCCCTCACCCGGCGCTGCGCGCCGACCTCTCCCAAGGGAGAGGTGACCTTCGACGCTGCTCCAATTCAACTTGATCTCATCCTGCTCTGGGGCGCGGGAAGATGCTGACCTCCTCGCGCCTCGGCGTTCAGGTCGCGGGCTTCTCGCTGTCCATGTGCCGGAGGTGCTCCTCCGGATAGCGTCCGCCGGCGGCTGCGCCGGGCGGAAATGCTTCGGCGAGCGCGGCGAGATGCGCTGCGGTCAGCTTCACATCGAGCGCGCCGAGGGCCTCGGTCAGCCGCTCGCGCCGCCGCGCGCCGACCAGCGGCACGATGTCCTTGCCTTGCGCCGCGACCCAGGCAATCGCGACCTGCGCCGGAGAGGCGCCGATCTCGCCGGCGATGATGCGTAGCCGATCGGCGAGCGCGAGGTTGGTGTCGATATTGCCGGCCTGGAAGCGCGGGCTCAGCAGGCGAAAGTCTTTTGCACCTGCGCGATCCTTCGACCAGTGCCCGCTGATCAGCCCGCGTGCCAGCACGCCATAGGCTGATATGCCGATGCCGAGCTCGCGGCAGGTCTTCAGGATGTCGGTCTCGATGCCGCGCGAGATGAGCGAATACTCGATCTGCAAATCGGCGATCGGATGCACCTTGTGGGCGCGGCGGATGGTGTCGGAACCGACCTCCGACAGGCCGATATGCCTGATCCAGCCGGCCTTGATCATGTCGGCCATCGCGCCGACCGTGTCCTCGATCGGCACGTTGGGATCGAGCCGCGCCGGGCGATAGATATCGATGTGATCGACGCCGAGCCGCTGCAGCGAATAGGCGACGAAATTCTTCACGGCAACGGGACGGCTGTCATAACCGAGGAAGCCATAGTTGCGATCGCGCAGCGCGCCGAACTTGACGCTGATCTGCAGATTGTCGCGGCTGCGGCTCTTCAGGGCCTCGCCGATCAGCATCTCGTTGTGGCCCATGCCGTAGAAGTCGCCGGTGTCGAGCAGCGTGATGCCGGCATCGAGCGCGGCATGGATGGTGGCGATGCTCTCGCTGCGGTCGGTGGGACCGTAGAAGTCGGACATGCCCATGCAGCCGAGGCCGATCAGCGAAACCGTCGGGCCGGTGGAGCCGAGTTTGCGTGTGTCCATGGTGGTGTTCCCAAAACGTTGCAGCGGATGATCCGCCGCCAAATGACGCGGCTGATATGGGCCGGTTCGGTCTTCGGGATAAGCTGGACAATCCCGAATGGGTTGTTCACTATATCGAACAATGCAGGATTTCGACCTTCGCGACCTCGATGCCTTCGTGGCGGTGGCGCGCACCCGCAACTTCCGGCGTGCGGCTCTCGAACAGCGCGTCTCGGTCTCAAGCCTCAGCCAGCGCCTGCGCGACATGGAGGAGCGGCTCGGCGTCCGCCTGATGAACCGCACCACCCGCAGCGTTGCGCTGACCGAAGCCGGCGAACTGCTGCTCGCCCGCGTCGCACCGGCAATGGTCAACGTCGCCGACGCGATCACCGAGGTGCGCGGCCTGCGCGCCGAGCCGTCGGGGCGCCTGCGCATCAACGCGCCGCCGCCCGCGGTCGATCTCGTGCTGGCGCCGATGGTCGCACCGTTCCTCGCCAGATATCCGCAGGTCGATCTCGATATCGTCGCCGAAAGTGCGTTCGTGGATATCGTCGCGCAAGGCTTCGACGCCGGCGTGCGCTATGGCGAGCATCTGGCGCAGGACATGGTGGCGGTCCCGCTCGGCGCGCCGCAGCGTTACGCGGTGGTGGCGTCGAGCGATCATGTCGCGAAGCACGGCCGGCCGATGCACCCGAAGGACCTGCTGAAGCACGCCTGCATCCGCACCCGCTTCGGCAGCGGTGCGATCTTCGATTGGGAGTTCGAGAAGAACGGTCGCGTGGTGAAGGTTTCGCCACCGGCCAGGCTGATCGCGACCTATCTCGGCCTCGCGTTGCGTGCGGTCCATGACGGCGTCGGCTATTGGGCGACGTTCGAGGGTTATGTGCGTTATGGCGTCAAATCCGGCGCGCTGGTCAGCGTGCTCGACGACTGGTGTCCGCCGTTTGACGGGCCGTTCCTGTATTACCCAAGCCGCCGCCAGCCGCCACCGGCGCTCGCCGCGTTCGTGTCGTTCGTCGCCGACTGGCGCAAGCAGGCGCGGCGGAAGACGAAATAGGGCGGGCCGTCACCACATCGTCGTCCCGGCGAAAGCCGGGAGATGGAGTCACGTTTGAAGTGCAACGATTGATTTGAGTTTGGAGAATGCCTCGGCGGGGGTCTTGAAGTCGAGGCATTTGCGTGGGGTATCGTTGAGGCGCTGAGCGAGGCGCCTGAGGACGGCTGCCGTGATGAACCTGAGGTCAGTTTTGCGTGGCAGAGAGCGTCGTAAGCGCCCGATGGAGTTTTCCACGCCGCCTTTTTGCCAGGGACTATGGGGATCGCAGAAGAAGGTTTGGACGCCGAGGGCGTTGTGAAGCCTGTGATGCTCGGCGAACTCGGTTCCGTTGTCGAAGCTGATGGTTTTACGGATCGCCTGTGGAAGCTTGCCGAGTTGACGGGCGATGGTCCGAGCGGTGAGGACAGCTTTCCGATCGCGTGGGTGCAGCACGATGCTGAAGCGAGTTTGGCGCTCGTGGAGAACCAGCAATCCTTGGCCATATCGCGCGAACAGCATGAAGTCGGCTTCCCAATGACCCGGCGTCCCGCGACCTTCGACCTCGGAGGGTCGTTCATCGATCGAGCGCCGTTGTTTAATGAAGCTGGCAGGGCTGCCGCCTGGGCGTCGCCGGCGCCCTCGTCTGAGTTTATGGCGCGGCAGCAGGCGGTGCCAGTAATCCTTCTGGGCGGTACGATGATAGATGAAACGATAGATTGACTCGTGGCTGATCATGACGCGACCATGTTCTCGCGCCAGTCGACCAGCGATCTGCTCCGGCGAATGTCCCATCGCAAGGCTTTTGCCGACGCAGTCCCGCAGGGCCGGCTGGCGCGCCAGCTTGAAGCGGCCATCCTGCCGTCGCCGACGTTCGGCCAATTGTTGAGCCCGGACCGGTTCGTAACCGCCCTTCCAGACCTTGGTAGGCCGCGAGTTGCGCTTCAGCTCCCGACTTATCGTCGACGTCGCGCGGTCAAGCGCAGACGCAATATCGTTTTGAGATTTACCGCCTACATGCAGGCGGTAAATCTCAACGCGCTCTTCAAGGCTGAGCTGGCCATAACATTGTCCCATCGCCACAACACCCTAGCAGGTGTTGCACTTGTGTCGTGAACCCAAGGGACCCATACTCCGCAGCGGAAGTTGGGAGCGGGACTCGTCGTTCCAGCACGGTGGAGCAATGACTATCGGTGGTTGATGGTGTGGACGGCCCCCTACGGCATCAGTGTGCCAGAATGAGGTTGTTGTAAATCTCAGACAAGGAGACCGTCCGTGAGAGAGATTATCCGTATTGGGATGGATACGTCGAAGCATATTTTTGTGCTGCATGGAGTTGACGCGGCGGAACAGCCGGTGTTGCGCAAGAAGCTGTCGCGCAAGCAGGTGCTTGAGTTTTTTGCCAAGCTTCCGCCGACCGTGATCGGGATGGAGGCCTGCGGGGCGGCTCATTACTGGGGGCGCGAGCTTGGCAAGCTTGGCCATGAGGTGAAGCTGATAGCGCCGCAGTTGGTGAAGCCTTATGTGCTGCGGAACAAGAACGACGGGCGAGATGCGGATGGGGTGTGCGAAGCGATGGGCCGACCGCGGATGCGGTTTGTGCCGGTGAAGAGCGCCGAACAGCAGGCCGCGCTGATGCTTGCAGGTGTCCGCGATGGGCTGATCGGCCGCCGTACCCAGCTCAGCAATGCGATCCGCGGCTACGCGGCGGAGTTTGGCCTGATCGCGCCGAAGGGGTTGGACAAGATCGAGCCGCTGTTGGCCCGGATCACGCAGGACGAGAGCGTTCCCGCTATGGCGCGCGAGCTGTTCGCCATGCAGGGCCGTGACTATGCGCAGTTGCAGGGTGAGCTGAAGGCGGTCGAGGCCAGGCTGCTGGCCTGGCACCAGGCCAACGCCACAAGCCGTCGTCTGGCCCAGATCCCCTCGGTCGGTCCGATCATCGCGACCTCGCTTGTGATGAAGACGCCGGACCCGCACGCCTTCCGCTCCGGCCGCTTGTTCGCGGCCTGGCTCGGCCTGACGCCCAAGGACCATTCCACCGCCGGCAAAACCAGGCTCGGCAAGATCACCCGCGCTGGCGACGAGACCCTGCGTCGCCTGCTCGTGGCCGGGGCGACCGCGGTGATCCGGCAGGCAAGGCTCGGGCGCGGCCACCCCTCGCGCTGGCTCGTGGCGTTGCTCAGGCGCAAGCCGCCGAAGCTTGCGGCCGTGGCGCTCGCCAACAAGGTGGCCCGCATCGCCTGGAAGCTGATGGCGACCGGCGAGAGCTATGATGCCGCACGCATGAACGCTGTCACCTAACAAGTCGGCCGGCCGGACGTAGCGCTCGCCGGACGAACCGGAGCTGCAAGAGCAGATGGAATGATCGATCGATCCAGAACGCGAGACAAGCCGCGGGACCCATTGGCCTTCACAAGGTCGCCAGGTTGTTTGGCACTCGCGTCGCGGAAACCATCTTGGCCCAGCGATCAACACGATCGCATCAAACAGGCCGGACATATGGATGACAGCGATCCGACCAATCCCAGAAAGCTCTTGTGCCACGGGGGCCGTCCACATATGGGTCCCGGCCTGCGCCGGGACGACAGCGAGTGTTGGTTTCAAGTTGCGTGGTCGAGCTCCGGCCGCACCGGCTACTTTGCATGGGGTTGTTTTCGATATTTTGGCGGTGTCGTAGCCCGGATGAAGCGAAGCGTAATCCGGGGCGGTCTTGACGCGGCGATGCTGTCCCGGATTTCGCGGAGCCTGTCATCGGGCGCGCGTTCGCGCGACCCGTTGGCTCCATCCGGGCTACGGAATTCCTACAGCATGCTCGGCAGCACGCGATCCGGCGGCTTGTGGGCGTCGAGGAAGGTTCGGATGTTGATGATCACCTTCTCGCCCATTTCGACGCGGCCTTCGATGGTGGCCGAGCCCATATGCGGCAGCAGCGTCACCTTGCCGGCCCTGGCAAGCCGCACCAGTTTCGGGTTCACCGCGGGCTCGTGCTCGTAGACGTCGAGACCCGCGCCGCCGACATCGCCGGCTTCGATCAGCTTGATCAGCGTGTCCTCGTCGATCACCTCGCCGCGCGCGGTGTTGACGATATAGGCTTCTTTCCGGATCAGCTTGAGCCGCCGCGCCGAGAGCAGGTGATAGGTGGCCGGCGTGTGCGGGCAGTTCACCGAGATGATGTCCATCCGCGCCAACATCTGGTCGAGGCTTTCCCAATAGGTCGCCCCCAATTCATCGGCGATCATGGGCGCCACCGGACGGCGGTTGTGATAGTGGATCTGCAGGCCGAAGGCGCGGGCACGGCGCGCCACGGCCTGGCCGATGCGGCCCATGCCGATGATGCCGAGCCGCTTGCCCCCGATGCGGTGGCCCAGCATCCAGGTCGGCGACCAGCCGGCCCAGTGTTGCTTGCCTTCGGTCAGGATCGCGGCGCCTTCGATCATGCGGCGCGGCACGGCAAGGATCAGCGCCATCGTCATGTCGGCGGTGTCCTCGGTCAGCACCTTCGGCGTATTGGTCACCGTGATGCCGCGGGCATGCGCGGCGGTGACGTCGATATTGTCGACGCCGTTGCCGAAATTGGCGATCATCTTCAGCTTGCAGTCGGGCTGATTGATCACGTCCTCGCGGATCATGTCGGTCACGGTCGGCACCAGCACGTCCGCGGTCCTCGCCGCTTCGGCGATCTGCTCCGGCGTCATCGGCGCGTCGTCGAGATTCAGTCTGGCATCGAACAGCTCGCGCATCCGGGTCTCGATCGAGTCCGGCAGCTTGCGGGTGACGACGACGAGAGGCTTTTTCTTCACCGACATGTCCTGCTTTCATGAGGCGCGCGGCCCGTCAAAAACCGAGCCGTTGAGGCCTCATTAACCCGGTTGTTCGACACTGCTGATAGCCGCGCTGTCCCGGCGTTTCCTTCGCGTTTCCTAGGGTTCCCCGATACTTGCCCCGGCTGTCGCCAAGGGGAGGCAACGGGAAATTCGGGTGTTCTGGCTCTCAGGCGCTCCGTCCTCTCTAGCAGAAGGCCGGGCCAAGACAAGAACCCCTCGGATCCGTGCGGTCAGGGAACGAATAGCGCCGGCGCAGGGGCCCTCGGGCACGGGTTTGAATTTGGGTTTGGGTTGCAGCTCGCCGAATGCGGGTTGGGCATCTCGGCAGGAGACGAGTTGATGGTCTGGCGTTTCGGTTCATTGGTGGCTCTGGTCGGGAGCATGCTGAGCGCGTCGGTCATCCCCGGACATTCCGCCAAGGATTTGAGCCCCACCACCAGCGGCCTGCCGATTCCGCGCTATGTCAGCCTGAAATCCGATCATGTGAACGTCCGGGCCGGCCCGACCAAGGACAATGACGTCGCCTGGGTCTACACGCGGTCGGGGCTGCCGGTCGAAATCACCGCCGAGTTCGAGAATTGGCGCCGGGTGCGCGATTCCGAAGGCGCCGAAGGCTGGGTCTATCACTCGCTGCTGTCCGGTCGCCGCACCGCGGTCGTCACGATGAAGAACAAGGACGACCTGGCCTCGCTGTACGATCGTCCCGACGCCACCAGCGCCATCGCCGCGCGCCTGCAGGCCGGCGTCGTCGCACAGGTCAAGAAATGCGCCAACAACTGGTGCCGGGTCACCGGCAACGGCTTCGACGGCTGGATCGAGCAGCAGCGCCTGTGGGGCGTCTACGCCGACGAGAAGGTGGACTGAGTTTCTTCGTCGCAAACGACAATGGCCGGGACGAGCCCGGCCATCACAAGTCAAATCGCCGTCAAGGCCGGATCAGCGCTTCTTGCGCAGCCGCACGACCATGTCGACGCGGGAAATCTCGTAGCCATCAGGCACGTTGGGCATCCTCGACAGCACGAGGTTCGGGTCGGGAATGTCGACCAGCTCGTGATTGTGCTCAAGATAGAAGTGGTGATGCGTCGACACGTTGGTGTCGAAATAGGTCTTGGTGCCGTCGACGCTGACCTGGCGCAGCAGGCCGGCATCGGTCAGCTGGTTGAGCGTGTTGTAGACGGTCGCCAGCGACACCGGAACCTTGGCCAGCGTGGCTTCCTCGTACAGCATTTCAGCGGTCAGGTGGCGGGCGCCCTTGCCGAACAGCAGCCAACCCAGCGCCATGCGCTGACGGGTCGGCCGGAGACCGGCAGACTGCAGCATCTCGTTGACGTCATGCCACGGACAGCCGGTCAGGGCAGGGTGGTGCCCAGCGCCCCGGGCAGCCGGGTGCACGGCATCATCGTTCACAGCCGGTACTTCGTCGTTCATATCCACTCTATGCACCCAACTCATGCAATATTCCTCATAAATATAAAAAGGATGCCCATCAGATGCAAGTTTTTCGCAACTAGAACAAATCCAAGCTGCGGTAGAAACCTAAGGAGAAACGGTAATTTATCATCGGAATGCCGCTTTGCCGCCCGATTGGCCCTATGTTAGAGAGCGCGCGGACCACATATGCGCTTTCGGCAGAGATAACAGGTCGGCAGCGTACCCAGGTAGCGCCGAGATGCGGGACGGGTTATTCCGGTTCCCGTGGGTAGATTAAGGTCCGACCAAGCAAAGCGCTTCATCGGGACATCAGAGGTGGAATGAGGATGCTGGATCGGCGCGGCGGTTACGAATACGAGGATTTGCTGGCTTGCGGGCGGGGCGAGCTCTTTGGTCCCGGCAACGCCCAGTTGCCGCTGCCACCGATGCTGATGTTCGATCGGATCAGTGAGATCTCGCAAACCGGCGGCGAGTACGGCAAGGGGCTGGTGCGCGCCGAACTCGAAGTGAAGCCGGATCTCTGGTTCTTCGGCTGCCATTTCAAGAACGATCCGGTGATGCCGGGCTGTCTCGGCCTCGATGCCATGTGGCAAATGGTCGGCTTTTACCTCGGCTGGATCGGTGGCGAAGGTCGTGGCCGCGCGCTCGGCCTCGGCGAGCTGAAGTTCTCCGGACAGGTGCTGCCGCACGCGCGCAAGGTTGTGTACAACATCGATATCAAGCGCGTGATGCGGTCAAAGCTCGTGCTTGGAATTGCCGACGGGTGGCTTTCCATGGACGACGAGATTATTTATCGCGCCAAGGATTTGAAGGTCGGATTGTTCAAGCAGGGCACGGCGCCATCTTGAGCAGGATCATCATGCGGCAACATAAAGGCAGGGCGAGGCGAACATGAGGCGGGTTGTCATCACGGGGATGGGGATTGTCTCGTCCATCGGTAACAACACCCAGGAAGTGCTTGCGAGCCTCTACGAGGCAAGGTCGGGCATTTCGCGTGCGGAGAAGGCTGCCGAGCTCGGCTTCCGTTCGCAGGTGCACGGTGCGCCGACACTCAATCCCGCCGAGGTGATCGATCGCCGCGCGATGCGGTTCCTCGCCGAAGGTGCCGCGTGGAATCACGTCGCCATGGAGCAGGCGATCCGCGACTCCGGCCTCGAGGAGAACGAGGTCTCCAACATCCGCACCGGCATCATCATGGGATCCGGCGGACCGTCGACGCGCACGCTGGTGGAGGCCGCCGATATCGCGCGCGCCAAGGGCCCGAAGCGCGTTGGTCCGTTCGCTGTGCCGAAGGGAATGTCCTCGACCGCGTCGGCGACGCTCGCGACCTGGTTCAAGATCAAGGGTGTGAACTACTCGATCTCCTCGGCCTGCGCGACGTCGAACCATTGCATCGGCAATGCCTACGAGACGATCCAGATCGGCAAGCAGGACATCATTTTCGCCGGCGGCTGCGAGGAACTCGACTGGACGCTGTCGGTGCTGTTCGACGCCATGGGCGCCATGTCGTCGAAGTACAACGACACGCCGGCGACCGCCTCGCGTCCCTACGACATCAGCCGCGACGGTTTCGTGATCGCCGGCGGCGCGGGTGTCGTGGTGCTCGAAGAGCTCGAGCACGCCAAGGCACGCGGCGCGCGGATCTACGGTGAGGTCGTCGGCTACGGCGCAACCTCCGACGGATACGACATGGTGGCGCCGTCGGGCGAGGGCGCCGAGCGGTGCATGCGCATGGCGATGTCGACGGTGGACACGCCGGTCGACTACATCAATCCGCACGCCACCTCGACGCCGGCCGGCGATCCGCCGGAGATCGAAGCGATCCGCAAGGTGTTCGGTACCGGCGACAAGTGCCCGCCGATCTCGGCGACCAAGGCGCTGACCGGCCACTCGCTCGGCGCCACCGGCGTCCAGGAAGCGATCTACTCGCTGCTGATGCTGAACAACGGCTTCATCTGCGAAAGCGCGCATATCACCGAGCTCGATCCGGTGTTCGCCGACATGCCGATCGTGCGCAAGCGCATCGACAACGCCAAGCTCAATACCGTGTTGTCGAACTCGTTCGGCTTCGGCGGCACCAACGCCACGCTGGTATTCAGGCGGCTTGATGCCTGATTTCGCCTCTCCTCGCTTGCTGAGGGAGGTCCGCAGGCAGCGAATGGGATATTGCAACGATCCGGAATGGGGTGGGAATGATTATTGAACCGCGCGTGCGAGGCTTCATCTGCACGACGGCACATCCCGTCGGCTGCGCCACGAATGTCCGCGAACAGATCGCCTACGTTCTCAAGCAGGGTCCGGTCGCTGACTGTCCGAAGCGGGTCGCCGTGCTGGGCTGCTCGACGGGCTACGGCCTCGCGAGCCGCATCGTGGCGACCTTCGCCGGCGGCGCTGATACGATCGGCGTATCGCTGGAGCGCGAACCGTCGGAAAAGAGGAGCGCCAGCGCCGGCTGGTACAACAACCGCGCCTTCGAGATCGAGGCCGAGAAGATCGGACGCTCGCCGCTCACGCTGGAGGGCGATGCCTTCTCCGACGAGATGAAGAAAGACTTCATCGAGCGTGTGCGCGAAAAATTCGGACAGCTCGACTTGCTGGTCTACAGCATGGCGGCGCCGGTCCGGACCGACCCCGACACCGGCAAGACCTATCGCTCGGTCATCAAGCCGCTGGGCGCGCCGGTCGAGATCAAGACGCTCGACACCGAGACCGGCGAGGTGTTCCAGACCACCCTCGAGCCTGCGAACGAGGATCAAACCGCGGCCACGGTTGCGGTGATGGGCGGCGATGACTGGAAGCGCTGGATCGACCAGCTCGCTGATGTCGGCGTGCTGGCGCCGGGCTTCCGGACGCTCAACTACACCTATATCGGCAGCGAGCTGACCTGGCCGATCTACTGGAACGGCACGCTCGGCCGCGCCAAGGTCGATCTCGACAGCAAGGCGGAAGCGATCCGGGTCCGGCTCGGTCCGGACGCCGCCCGCGTCGTCGCGCTGAAGGCCGTGGTTACCCAGGCGAGCTCGGCGATTCCGGTGGTGCCGCTCTATGGCACGGTGCTGTTCAAGGTGATGAAGCAGCTCGGGCTCCATGAGGGCTGCATCGAGCAGATCGACCGCCTGTTCCGCACCCGCCTTGGCAAGGGCGTCGAGCTCGACGATGCGCAGCGCATTCGGGTCGACGATTGGGAGCTTTCGCCCGAAGTGCAGACGGAAGTGTCGCGGCGCTGGCCGCTGCTCACCACCGAGACGCTCGGCGAGTTGGCGGATCTCGGCGAATACAAGAGCCAGTTCCTCCGCCTGTTCGGCTTCGGCATCGACGGCGTCGACTACACGAAGGACGTCGATCCGCGTGTCGTCCCGGGCTAGGGCCGGAACCACCGCTCCGTAGCCCGGATGCAGCGAAGCGCAATCCGGGACAGAGGTTGACGTGGAGATAGTTTCCCGGATTTCGCTTCGCTGCATCCGGGCTACGTCGCTGCGTTACCCCGCCGCGATCTTCTCTGCGCGCTGGAACGCGGGCCGCGCCACGCAGCGGTCGATATAGGCCTCAAATGACGGCCGCGGCGGCACCATCTTGAACACGTGCACCGCAAAGTTCAGTCCCGCGCCGATCGCGATGTCGGCGGCGGAGAACTGATCGCCGAGGATCCATGGCCCCTTCTGCAACTCGGCATCGAGCACGTCGAACACCTGCGCCGCGCTGCCCCATGCCGCGGTGCTGGTCGGCACCTCGAGCTTGGTGAAGAGCTGGATCAGCGCCGGCTCGATGCAGCTCGGCGAGAAGAACAGCCATTGCAGATAGCGTGCGCGCTTCGGATCGTTGGTGGCCGGCGCGAGCTTCGTCTCCGGATAGCGGTCAGCGACATAGGCGCAGATCGCGGCGGCCTCGGCGAACTGGGCGTCGCCGTCGGTCAACGCCGGCACCTTGCCCATCGGGTTGATCTTGAGGAACTCCGGCGACTTCTGCGCGCCGGTGCTGATATCGGTCAGCACCCGTTCGTAAGCCAGGCCGGATTCTTCCAACAGCCAGATGGCGGAGAATGAGCGCGAGCGCGGCGACCAGTACAGCTTGATCATGGTGCGGTCCCTTCTTTGGCATGGACGAACGGCGTCCGTTACATCGCGCGTCCGCCACGAATTGGCAACGCACGACGGATGGGCAAATCGCGTGACCTCAGGTCGAGATGTTGGTCAATTAGGTTGGCTGCGACAGATTGGACTCCTGGAGCGTTTTCGAGTTGCCACCAGCGAGCCCTGCTCGGTATCGCGCCCGGCGCTCAGGCATCGCACCAAACAAAAAGGGCGGCCTTTCGGCCGCCCTTCGTTGTTTCATTCCAGACAGGCTTACTCGCCGGCAGCTTCGCGCGGGGCCGGGGCGTCGGTCTTCTGCTTGGCCTCGAGGTCCTCGCCGGTCTCCTGGTCGACCGCCTTCATCGACAGGCGGGTCTTGCCGCGATCGTCGAAGCCGAGCAGCTTGACCTTGACCTTGTCGCCTTCCTTGACGACGTCGGAGGTCTTCTGCACGCGGCTGGCCGCGAGCTGGCTGATGTGGACAAGGCCGTCCTTGGCGCCGAAGAAGTTCACGAACGCGCCGAACTCCATCACCTTGACGACGGTGCCCTCGTAGATCTGGCCGACCTCCGGGTCGGAGGCGATCGACTTGATCCACTTGATCGCAGCCTTCATCGCCTCGCCATCGTTGGAGGCGACCTTCACGGTGCCGTCGTCCTCGATGTTGACCTTGGCGCCGGTCTTCTCGACGATCTCGCGGATCACCTTGCCGCCGGTGCCGATCACTTCGCGGATCTTGTCGGTGGCGATCTTGAAGGTCTCGATGCGCGGCGCGTATTCGCCGAGCTCGGCGCGCGCCGCGGTCAGGGCCTTGGACATTTCACCCAGGATGTGGATGCGTCCTTCCTTGGCCTGGCCGAGCGCCACCTTCATGATCTCCTCGGTGATGCCCTCGATCTTGATGTCCATCTGGAGCGAGGTGATGCCCTGGTCGGTGCCGGCGACCTTGAAGTCCATGTCGCCGAGATGATCCTCGTCGCCGAGGATGTCCGACAGCACCGCGAAGCGCTGACCTTCGAGGATCAGGCCCATGGCGATACCGGCGGTCGGCCGCTTCAGCGGCACGCCGGCATCCATCAGCGACAGCGAGGCGCCGCAGACCGAGGCCATCGAGGACGAGCCGTTCGACTCGGTGATCTCGGAGACCACGCGGATCGTGTACGGGAACTCGTGATGCGGCGGCAGCACCGGGTGGATCGCGCGCCAGGCGAGCTTGCCGTGGCCGATCTCGCGGCGCTTGGTGCCGCCGAGGCGACCGGTTTCACCGACCGAGTAGGGCGGGAAGTTGTAGTGCAGCAGGAACGTTTCCTTGTACGTCCCCGACAGCGCGTCGATGTACTGCTCGTCCTCGCCGGTGCCGAGCGTGGTCACCACCATCGCCTGGGTCTCACCACGGGTGAACAGCGCCGAGCCGTGGGCGCGCGGCAGCACGCCGGCCTCGGCGATGATGTTGCGCACGGTCTTGGCGTCACGGCCGTCGATGCGCTTGCCGGTGTCGAGGATGTTCCAGCGAACGATCTTGGCTTCCAGTTCCTTGAACACGCCGGCGACGCGGAGCTTGTCGTATTTCGGCTCCTGGCCTTCCGGGAAGAAGTGCGCCAGCACCTTCTCCTTGACGGCGCCGACCGCGGCATAGCGTTCCTGCTTGACCGGGATCGCGTAGGCCTTGCGGAGATCCTGCTCGGCAATGCCAAGCATCTCCTTCTCGATCTCGGAATTGTCGATCGTGGTGACTTCGCGCGGCTCCTTGGCGGCCTTCTCGGCGAGCTCGATGATCGCGTTGATGACCGGCTGGAAGTGGCGGTGGCCGAACATGACCGCGCCGAGCATCACGTCTTCGTTGAGCTCCTTGGCTTCCGATTCGACCATCAGCACGGCGTCGGCGGTGCCGGCGACGACGAGATCGAGCTGGGTCTCGGTCATCTCGTCGAGCGTCGGGTTGAGCACGTATTCGTCATTGGCGAAGCCGACGCGCGCGGCGCCGATCGGGCCCTTGAACGGCGCGCCCGACAGCGTCAGGGCGGCGGAGGCGGCGACCAGCGACACGATGTCCGGATCGTTCTCCATGTCGTGCGACAGGACGGTGACGATCACCTGGGTCTCGTTGCGCCAGCCGTCGACGAACAGCGGACGGATCGGGCGGTCGATCAGACGGGAGACCAGCGTCTCCTTCTCGGTCGGACGGCCTTCGCGCTTGAAATAGCCGCCGGGAATGCGGCCCGCGGCGTAGGTCTTCTCCTGGTAGTCGACGGTGAGCGGCAGGAAGTCGACGCCTTCGCGCGGCGTCTTCGCCGCGACGACGGTGGCAAGCACCACGGTCTCGCCGTAGGTGGCCACCACGGCACCATCGGCCTGGCGGGCGATCTTGCCGGTTTCAAGTTTGAGGGGACGTCCACCCCAGTCGATCTCGACGGAATGCGAATTGAACATTTCGGTTTTCTTTCATGGTTTCACGAAAGCACGGCGCCCCGAAACACAAAGACCATGCCAAGACGGCGAGACACTGATGCGCTGCTGCGCGGTCAGCATCCGGCGATCCTGCCATGGTCCCTGGATTTCGGATGGCGTCCATCCTTTCGGTCATCTGGGCATCTTGCCCGGTCCAGCGGCCGGATTGCTGCTGGACGCTAGTGTGCATGGCGCGATGGCCATGCTGTTGCGCATGATCATCTTTCGACAATTCGAAAGCCCGAGTTCACGGACGACCATACGAAAACGCGCGCGAACCTCGCGCGCGTGCTTCTCAAATCAACGACGGATGTTGTGCTTCTCGAGCAGCGCCTTGTACCGCGCCTCGTCCTTGCGCTTGATGTAGTCAAGCAGGGAGCGACGCGTCGACACGAGCTTCAGGAGGCCACGGCGTGAATGGTTGTCCTTCACATGGCTCTTGAAGTGCTCGGTGAGGTTATTGATGCGTTCCGACAGGATCGCGACCTGAACCTCGGGCGAGCCGGTGTCGCCGGCTTTGTTGGCATTCGTCTTGATGACTTCCGCTTTGCGTTCGGCGGTAATCGACATCGTCAGTTACTTTCATTGTTGCGAGCCGGACCGGCAGTCAGTCCGTTCAGGTTGAACACGCGCTTGGGGATGAGTTCGCCATTGCCAATTTCGGCAAGCGCGAGAAGTCGGCCTGCCACCGTGACATAGACTGTGCCGCTGGTATTGGGCGCATCCCGTCCGCGCAACAAAACGGCCTGGCCCCGGTGGAGCCTTGCCGCATCAGCCCGTGTGACGGCCAGTGCCGGGATGTCGTCCAGCGCGGTCTCAACGGGCAAAAGCGCGTCGGCGAGGCTGCCCTCGCCAGACGCGGCTCTATTGCATAAAGCCTCCAACTGTTCCAGCGGAATCATGTCCCGCTCGGTAAACGGACCGACCAGGGTCCGCCGCAGGGCGCAGATATGGCCGAAACAGCCCAGAATCCGGCCCATATCGCGGGCCAAGGCCCGGACATAGGTTCCCTTGCCGCACTCGGCCTCGAACACGGATTGTCCGTTATCTCTATGTTCCACAAGGGTTAATTCGTGAATCTCGACCGGGCGGGGCTTCAGCTCCACGGTCTCGCCGTCGCGTGCCAGATCATAGGCTCGCTCGCCCTGCACCTTGATCGCCGAATATTGCGGCGGGACCTGCTCGATCACCCCGGTGAAGCGCGGCAGCAGTTGGCGGATCGAATCGGCGGTCGGCCGGCTCTCGCTGGTTCTGACCGGCCGTCCCTCGGTGTCGTCGGTGTCGCGCTCCTCGCCCCAGCTGACCGTGAAGCGGTAGCGCTTGCGGCCGCCCATCACGAACGGCACCGTCTTGGTGGCCTCGCCCAGCGCGATCGGCAGGCCGCCGGAGGCGAGCGGATCGAGCGTGCCGGCATGGCCGGCGCGCTTGGCCTGGAACAGGCGCTTGAGCACGGCCACGGCCTGCGTCGAGGTCATTCCGATCGGCTTGTCGAGCACCACCCAGCCATGGACGTCGCGCTTGTCGCGGCGCGGCTGCTGGTTCTGCTTGCCCTGCTTCTGGCGCGGGTCGTTGTTGGTGCGGCGCGCATCGTCGGTGCGCGGCCCGGCAAAAGCATCCCGCTCAGCGTCGCGCGCGTCGGCATCCTTCGCGTCGATCACGCTGTTGGTCGTCATCACAGTCATCACTCGTCGTCCGAATCGGGTGCAAGGTCTCGCTGCACCGCAGGTGTCCGCAGTAGTTTCTCGATGCGCTCCGCCTCGTCGAATCGCTCATCGACGCGGAAGCGAATGTCGGGTGCAAATTTCAGGTTGACGCGATGCGCGACCTCGCCGCGAAGGAACTTCTTGTTGCGCTCGAGCGCGGCGATCACCGCGTCGGTGTCGCGTCCGCCGAGCGGCATCACGTAAACCGTGGCGAGCTTCAGGTCCGGCGACATATGCACCTCGGGAACGGTGATGATGTGGCCTTCCAGATCGGGATCGTGGACCTCACCCTGCGACAGAATCTCGGCAACTGCATGGCGAACCGTTTCGCCGACGCGTAGCTGACGTTGCGATCCGCCGGGGCTGGAACTCTTCTTTTGACGGGGCATGACCTTCTTCCAAAACCGTCGCGCCCGCCGGCCTTGGCCGCGGGCATCAATGTCTAGCTTTGCTTTCAATCGGACGATGCGCCGGTGGCCGGACTAAAAGTCCGGCCACGTCGTCGCATTCTCAGTTAAATGGACCCAACGCTTAGTAAGATCTGCGCTTCGTAAGATTTGGACTTACAGCGAGCGCTGGATCGTCTCGATGCGGTAACATTCGATCACGTCGCCGACACGCATGTCGCCATAGTTCTCGAATGCCATGCCACACTCCTGGCCGGCGACCACTTCCTTCACTTCGTCCTTGAAGCGCTTCAGCGTCGACAGCTTGCCTTCGTGCACCACGACGTTGTCGCGGATCAGGCGAACATTGGCGCCGCGTTCCACGGTGCCGTCGGTGACGCGGCAACCCGCGACCTTGCCGACCTTGGAAATGTTGAACACTTCCAGGATCTGCGCGTTGCCCAGCATGGTTTCGCGCAGCGTGGGCGCGAGCAGGCCGGACATCGCCTTTTTGATGTCATCCACGAGGTCGTAGATGATGTTGTAGTAGCGGATCTCGATGCCGTTGCGCTTGGCTGCGGCCGCGGCTTCCTTGTTGGCTCGGACCGAGAAGCCGATGATCGCGGCGTTGAAGCCTTCCGCCAGCGTGACGTCGGACTCCGAGATGCCGCCGACGCCGGCATGCAGGATGCGGGCGGCGACTTCGTCGGTGCCGAGCTTCTCGAGCGAGCCCAGGATCGCTTCCAGCGAGCCCTGCACGTCGGCCTTGACGATCAGCGGGAACTCCTTGCGGCCTGCGGTCTTGAGCTGCGACATCATCTGCTCGAGCGAGCCGCGCATGCCGGAGATCGAGGCAGCCGCGTTCTCGCGCTTCTGGTGCGCGCGGTAGCTCGTGACCTGGCGGGCGCGGGCTTCGTTCTCAACGACAGCGAGACGGTCACCGGCTTCCGGCGGACCGTTGAAGCCGAGCACCTCGACCGGAACGGACGGGCCGGCCTCGTCGAGATTCTCGCCCTGGTCGGAGATCAAGGCGCGGACGCGGCCCATCTCGGCGCCGGCCACGATGATGTCGCCGATCCGCAGCGTGCCGCGCTGGACCAGCACGGTCGCGACCGGACCGCGGCCGCGATCGAGCTTGGCTTCGATCACGGTGCCTTCCGCCGGACGCTGCGAATTGGTCTTCAGGTCGAGGATTTCGGCCTGCAGCGCGATCATCTCGAGCAGCCGGTCGAGATTGGTCTTGTTCTTGGCCGAGACCTCGACGTCGACGACGTCGCCGCCGAGCGATTCGACCTGCACCTCGTACTGCAGCAATTCGGTGCGCACGCGCTCCGGCCGCGCATCGGGCTTGTCGATCTTGTTGATCGCCACGATCATCGGCACCTTGGCCGCCTTGGCGTGGTTGATCGCCTCGATCGTCTGCGGCATCACGCCGTCATCGGCCGCGACCACCAGCACGACGATGTCGGTGACCTTGGCGCCGCGGGCGCGCATTGCGGTGAACGCGGCGTGGCCCGGCGTATCGATGAAGGTGATCTTCTTGCCGCTTTCCGGCGAAGTCACCTGATAGGCACCGATGTGCTGGGTGATGCCGCCGGCTTCGCCCGACACCACGTTGGCGTGGCGCAGCGCGTCGAGCAGCGAGGTCTTGCCGTGGTCGACGTGACCCATGACGGTGACCACGGGCGAACGCGGCTCGGTGTCGGTGGAATTGTCGACGACGTCGAACAGGCCTTCCTCAACGTCGGATGCGGCGACGCGCTTGACGCTATGGCCGAGTTCTTCGGCGATCAGTTGCGCGGTGTCGGCATCGATCACGTCGGTGATCTTGTGCATCGCGCCCTGCTTCATCAGCATGCGGATGACATCGACCGCGCGCTCCGACATGCGGTTCGCGAGTTCCTGGATCGTGATCGCTTCCGGAATGACCACTTCGCGAATCAGCTTTTCCTTCTGCTCGTTCGCGGCGTGACCCTTCAGACGCTGGGTACGGCGGCGGAACGAGGCGATCGAGCGCTCGCGCACGTCGTCGGCGTTGAGCGCCGTGACGACGGTGAGGCGTCCGCGCTGCTTCTGCGGGCCGGGCTTCTGGGTGGTCTTCGGGGCCGCGACGGGACGCACGGCGCCGCCGGGACGGCGCACCAAGCGCGGACCTTCGTCTTCGTCCGCCGCCTCTGCGGCAACCCCCGGGGGCCTCGGCGCGACGACCGGTGTGCGCGCAGGCGTCGCGGTCGTGGTGCGGGCTGCCGGCGCCCGGGCTGCCGGAGCAGACGCGGGTGCGGCTGTGGCAGGCCTGGCCGGTGCAGCGGCAGGCGCTGCGCCGGGCTTGGCTTCGCCCTCGCCGAAGCGGCGCTTGGCCTCGACTTCGGCCTTGCGCTTGGCCTCTTCCTCGTGGCGGTGGCGTTCCTCTTCCGCCTTGCGGCGGGCCTCGGCGGCTTCACGCTCGACCTTCTCGGCAGCCTCGCGGACAGCGCGGCGCTTGGCTTCCTCTTCGGCCTGACGACGCTCCTCGATGTCGCGCTGACGCGCGTCGGCAAGCGCGCTGGCACGCGCGGAACGCTCGTCCTCAGTTAGGGTCGGCAGCACCACGCCGGAGCGGGTGTTGCGCTGTTGCTGGCCCGACGACGGGCCTCCGGGGCGGCCCTGCGGCGGCCTGGGGGCGGGCGCCGCCGGCTTTGCAACCACGGGTTCCGGCGCATGCGCCTCGCCGGGGCCATCGCCACCGACGCGACGCTTGCCGCGTTTCTCGACCACGACCTGCTTGGTCCGGCCGTGGCTGAAGCTCTGGCGCACGGTGCCCGTCTCGACGCGCGGCTTCAGCGACAACGTCTTGCTCGGGACACTCAGAGTCTTGTCGCCAGGGGTCTTGGTATCAACCATTCAGCAGTCCTAATCTCGTTTCGCTGTGCGTATGCCGCACAAATCCTTCAACTGTCGTCGTTTGCTGAGCATGATCCGGTCGGAAAGACGGCATCCGCCTTCCTGGATCAGGCTCTGGAATTTCTGGCCGCTTCGGCGGTCTTGTCGTCGTCGGCCATCCGGTATCGGACCAGCATCTGGCAGCGCGACAGGAACGTCTTGCTCGCCGGGCCCGCGAGCAGCGCAGCATGTATCACATTTGACCGCCCAAGTGCCAAATCCAATTCTTCCGACGTCAAAACATTGACGACGGCGATTACCGGCGATTCACCACGTTTTTCGCCCCTTTGCCTGACGATCGCGCCCAATTTGCGGATTCCGTCCGCCGCGCCGTCCGAAGCGTGGATCAGGGCTGCAGTTTCGCTCCGGTTGAGGGCGTCCTCGACCTTGCCGAAGCCCGCGACGACCTGACCGGCCTTGGCGGCCATCGCCAGGGCCTCGGTGACGCCGCGGACCAGGAGGGCGTCGGTGTCGGCGGGAAGGGTCGGCGCGACGCGGACATCGCGCTTGAATCCCTTGCTAAATTGGTGACGACGGACCGCTTCCGCAACGCTGCGCCGCGATGCGGAAACCCACATTCCGCGGCCCGGCAGCTTGCGCTTGAGATCCGGGATCACCTCGCCCGTGGGCGCGATGACGAACCGGATCAGTTCGTCGATCGGACGCACCTCGCGGCTGACCGCGCACATCCGCGTGGTCGCGGACTTCTGCATCCGCGGCCCATCGTCGAGATCGGGGTCAGCCTGAGCGAGCATCCGTGGGGCATCTCCTTACGACGCCGTTTCTGCTTCGGCGGCCTCGGCCTCCTCAGCAGGCTTGGCAAGGTCGGCCTCGGTGATCCAGCCGGCCTTCAGACGGGCCTGCATGATCAGGGCCTCGGCCTCGTCGCGCGAGACCTCGATGCCATCGAGGAACCCGGCATGCTTGGTCGGCTCGCCGCCTTCTTTGCGCTCGGTCCAGCCGACCAGGTCGTCGGTGGCACAGCCGGCCAGATCCTCAACGGTCTTCACGTCGTTCTCGCCGAGCTTCACCAGCATCTTGCCGGTGACGCCGGGCACGTCCTTCATGGCGTCCTCGACGCCGAGTTCCTTGCGCTTGACCTCGAGTTCAGCCTCAAGCTGTTCCAGATATTCACGGGCGCGGGTCTGCAGCTCGGTAGCGGTCTCCTCGTCGAAACCTTCGATACCGGCGAGTTCCTTGACGTCGACCAGCGCGAGTTCCTCGACCGAGGTGAAGCCTTCGGAGGCGAGCAGCTGGCCGACCACCTCGTCGACATTGAGCGCTTCCATGAACACGCGGGTCGAGTTCTCGAAGTCGGCCTGGCGGCGCTCCGACTCTTCCTGCTCGGTCAGGATGTCGATGTCCCAGCCGGTCAGCTGCGAGGCGAGACGAACGTTCTGGCCGCGGCGGCCGATCGCCAGAGAGAGCTGGTTGTTGGTGTCGGGAACCACGACCTCGATGCGCTCGCGGTCTTCGTCGATCACGACCTTGGCGACTTCAGCCGGCGCCAGCGCGTTGACGACAAAGGTCGCGATGTCGGGCGACCACGGAATGATGTCGATCTTCTCGCCCTGCAGCTCGTTCACCACGGCCTGCACGCGCGATCCGCGCATACCGACGCAGGCGCCGACCGGATCGACCGAGGAATCGCGCGAGATCACACCGATCTTGGCGCGCGAGCCGGGATCGCGGGCGACCGCCTTGATCTCGACGATGCCGTCGTAGATTTCGGGCACTTCCTGCGCGAACAGCTTCGCCATGAACTGCGGATGGGTGCGCGACAGGAAGATCTGCGGACCGCGGGTCTCGCGGCGGACGTCGAAGATGTAGGCGCGGACGCGGTCGCCGTTGCGGAACACTTCGCGCGGCAGCATCTCGTCGCGGCGCACGATCGCTTCGCCACGGCCGAGGTCGACGATCACGCTGCCATATTCGACGCGCTTGACGATGCCGTTGACGATGTCGCCGATGCGGTCCTTGAATTCCTGGTACTGCCGGTCGCGCTCGGCTTCGCGCACCTTCTGCACGATCACCTGCTTGGCGGACTGCGCGGCGATACGGCCATATTCCAGCGGCGGCAGCGTGTCGGCGATGGTGTCGCCGACCTGGGCGCCCGGATTGGCGCGCTGCGCATCGTGCAGCGAAATCTGGTTCGACGAGTTCTCGACGACATCGACCACCAGCATGTGGCGGGTCAACCGCAGTTCGCCCTTCTTGGCGTCGATCTCGGCATGGACGTCGGTCTCGCTGCCGTAGCGGGCACGCGCGGCCTTGGCGATGGCGTCTTCCATCGCCGCGATCACGATGGAGCGGTCGATCGACTTTTCGCGCGCAACTGCGTCTGCGATCTGCAGCAGTTCGAGTTTGTTGGCGCTGACTGCCATGGCTTAGTCTCCTTCGAATGGATCGATCTCGCCACGGCGCGCGCGTTCGGCGGCCAGGCGGTGCTTTTTGGTGTTGGTCGGGGCCGGCTTGGTGCCGGGCTTGTGAGCAGGCTTGGGTTTCGGCTTCTGACTCTTCGCAGGATCGCCCTTCCTGGCGTGGGCCGGCTGCGGCGGCGCGAGGCCGAACTCGCGGCGCAGCTCGCGCTCGGCGGCCTTGCCGCGGCGCATCGATTCCTCGATCAGCTCGTCGGTCAGCACCAGCCGCGCGTCCGAAATGTCTTCCATCACCAGGAGAACTTCAGCGTCCTCGGTGGGACGTGAATCGTCGCGCTTGATGCGCACCGCATTGCCTTCGACGCCGGCGAGCAGGCCGCGGAACCGCTTGCGGCCCTGATGCGCCACCGCCATTTCGATCTTCACCAGATGCCCGGTGTAGCGCTCGAAGTCGGAGCGGCGCACCAGCGGCCGGTCAATTCCGGGCGACGAGATTTCCAGCCGGTAGGCGCGCTCGATCGGGTCGGCGACATCGAGCACCGGCGACAGCGCGCGCGAGATCGCCTCGCAATCCTCGAGCTGCATCGAGCCGTCGGGACGCTCCGCCATGATCTGCACGGTGCAGCCGGCGTCGCCCGAGACCTTGATGCGGACCAGGCGATAGCCCATGCCCTGCAGCACCGGGACCGCGACGGCGGCGACGCGCGCCGCGACCCCGGGCTCGACGACAAGCCGCGGCTCGGCGAGCAGTTCGGTGTCCACGGACGTGGCGGTCGGATCGGTCATATCCAGTGTCAAAGGCTGTCTAAGGTCTAGAGGTTGTCTGAGGTCTGTTGTGTTGTTCAGGTGGCCTTAAGGGGCCGCTAACGCTACCTAAACTGGACCCGGCCTCGCTGGGTCCCGTCAGGTAATAAAAAAGAGCGGGTCCCGGGGGGCCCACTCTCCTACGCGATCGTATGAGATACCATAAGTTGCGGTGGATATAGCCCTTTCGCCGGGGTCCGGCAAGGCCTCCCGGCCCGGCGGAGGGCGATTTTGCGGGCTCCGGGGTGCAGGTTTGACCTAACCCTCCGTTTACGAACGGGGCCATAGATTGCCGAAAATCGGCAGAAGTCGCCGGTTGGACAAGGCTCATGACGACAGCCCCCGCGCTGATCCCGGAACTCGACGACATCGTTCGCCGCGGCGACCCCAAGCGCCGCGCCGAAGCCGCGCGGCGGCTCGGCGAGCTGTTCCTGCAGGGCGCCGCGAGCTTTCGCCCCGACCATATCGACCTGTTCGACGGGGTGCTGACCAGTCTGGTCCCGCATGCCGACCTTGCTGCACGGATCGATCTCGCCGAACGGCTTGCGCCGCTCGCCAACGCGCCGCGGCATCTGGTCGGGCAACTCGCCCGCGAGGACGAGGTCGCGATCGCGGGGCCGGTGCTGCGCCAATCGCCGGTGATTGACGAAAAGGTGCTGGTCGAGATCGCCAATGCCAAGGGCCAGGGCCATCTGCTGGCGATGGCCGAGCGGTCCAAGCTCTCGACCGCGGTGACCGATGTCATCGTCCGTCGCGGCGATCGCGACGTCATCCGATGCGCAGCCGGCAATGCGGGCGCGGCATTCTCGGACGCGTCCTTCACGACGCTGGTGCGGCGCGCCGGTCAAGATGGCGTGCTGACGCTGCGGATCGGCCGCCGCGACGATCTCCCGCCCGTGCATCTGAAGAGCCTGCTGGCCGGCTCGATCGACGTGATCCGCCGCCGATTGCAGGTCGTCGCCAAGCCGGAACGGCAGGCCGAGATCAAGCTGGCGCTGAACGAGATCGAAGGCGTCGTCGCGCAGGTCGAGGGCCGCGATTTCGCTGCCGCGCAGCGCGCGATCCTGGCATTGCATCGCGCCGGCGAATTGAACGAGGCCGCGGTGGCAGGCTTAGCCAAGGCCTTCAAATACGAGGAATGCGTGGCGGCGCTGGCGGCGATGACCAGCGTGAAGATCGTCACGCTCGATCGCCTGATCTCCGGCGATCGCTACGATCCGATCCTGATCGCCAGCAAGACCATCGGTTTCGAATGGCCGACCGTGCGCGCCCTGATCCTGATGCGGCTCGGGCCGAACCGCGTGCCGTCGCCGGCCGATATCGAAGGTGCGCGGGTGAACTTCGTCCGCCTGATGCCGTCGACCGCGCAGCGCGTCGTGGATTTCTGGAAGTCGCGCTAGTTCGAGGGGCGGGCTAACTCTCTCCCTGTCATTGCGAGGAGTGAAGCGACGAAGCAATCCGCCACAACAAACGGTAGAATGGATTGCTTCGCTTCGCTCGCAATGACGAGGCTAAGCGGCAGTGTCGAAAATTCCTTCCCAAAAACTGAAACGGCCCGCTATGCTTTCCGCAAGGCGCGACACAGCGCCAACGGGGAGATCGCCATGCTGACGGACGCCGACATCCAATCCCACGCCGAGCGGATCCGCGACGACGGATACACCGTGATCGAGCGCGCCGCCTCGCCGGACCTGATCGAGGGATTGAAGGACGCGGTGCTGAGAATCGAGAGCGAGCACAATCTCGCACCTGCCAGGACATCGTTCGAGGGTTTCAAGACGCTGCGCATCAACAACCTCCTGACCTTTGACGATCTGTTCTGGGAGGTGCCGCTGCATGAGAACGTGCTGCCGGTGGTCGAGCGCGTGCTGGACAAAGAATGCCTGCTGTCGTCGTTCTGCTCGCTAGTGCTTGGCCCCGGCCAGGAGGCGCAGCCGATCCACGAAGACACTCAATTGATCCCGCTGCCGCGGCCGCACATTCCGATCACGATCAATGCGATCTGGGCGCTGTCCGATTTCCGCGACGACAACGGCGCGACGCGGATCATTCCGCGCAGCCACAAGTTCGATTCGTCGCCGGAATACGGCAAGGACTACGACGCCGTCACCGCGACCATGCCGACGGGCAGCGTGATGCTGTTCGACAGCGCGCTGTGGCATGGCGGCGGCGCCAACACCAGCGACGCCAGGCGCTTTGCCTTTTCCTGCGCCTATTGCTGGGGCTGGATGCGCCAGCAGGAGAATCTGCAGCTCGGCATTCCGCGCGAGACCGCGGCCCGCTTTCCGCGCCGCCTGCAGGAATTGTGCGGTTACAGCGTCTACAAGGGCCAGTTCGGCCACATCGACAATCACGATCCGATCGAGCTGCTCGGTCGCGAACGCGGCAAGCGCATGGTCTGGGAGGCCACCGACGTCAGGAAGGCGCGGATGGCGGGGCAGGGATAGCATCTCGTCGATCCGGGTTCGTGCTTCGCACGCCCCGGAATGACGACTTAGGCCAATCGCCGAAACCTCAGATACGCAGCCTTGCGCCCCTCGCGCTCGGCCTTGGCGCCGTAGCGCGTCATGGTGTAGTCCGGCCACGGCTGCTGCCAGTCGATCGCGCGCTCGGCGAGCCAGGCGAAGTCGGGCGAGCGCAGCAGATGCGCGAGCGTCCAGGCGCAGTAATCGTCGATATCGCTGACGAAGCGGAATTCGCCGCCCGGCGGCAGCAGCCGGGTCATCGCCGCGACCGTTGCATCCTGAACGAAGCGCCGCTTCCAGTGCCGCCGCTTCGGCCAGGGATCGGGATGGATCAGGTCGATGCGCGCCAGCGAGCGCGGCGGCGCCCAGGCCAGCAGCTCGGCGGCGTCGCCGGCGAACAGGCGGATGTTGCCGATATTGTGCGCCTCGATCTGGGTCAGGATCTTGGCCATCCCGTTGACATAGGGCTCGCAGCCGATGAAGCCGGTCGCCGGAAATGCCTGTGCCTCCGCGATCAGATGCTCGCCGCCGCCGAAGCCGATCTCGAGCCTGACATTGTCGATGCCCTCATCGAACAGTTCGGTCAGCGCCTCGGGCGCGGGCGCCGAGATGTCGAGCGAAAGATGCGGCAGCAGATTGTCGATCAGATCGGCCTGGTGCGCGCGCAGCTTGTGGCCCTTGCGCCGCCCGAAGAACGAGCCGCGCGAATGGGCCGTCGCGCCATCGTCGGAAGAACCGCGACCGCCGCTGTCGTTCGGAGCCGGTGTCATCGCAGCGTCTGGTAGAGACGGTGGAGCAGGCGCGCGCGGGGCTCGATCGACGAGATGTAGAGCTGCTCGTAATGGGTATGCGCGCCCTTGCCGTCGACGCCGAGTCCGTCGAGCGTTGCAGTATGCGGTGCGGTGAAATTGCCGTCGGAGCCGCCACCGGTGAACACATCGATCAGCTCGAAGCCGAGTTCGCCTGCAAGCTCCCTGGCGTGTTCGTAGAGCGCGGCGCCGGCATTGCTCTTCTCATAGGGCGGACGGTTCAATTCCCCGGTCACCTTCACGGTAACGCCGTCGGTGCGCGAGGTGATGCCGAGGATCTTCGGCACCAGCTCGTCGGCGTCGGCCATGGTCGGCACGCGCATGTCGACTTCGGCGTAGGCCTCTTCGGCGATCACATTCGGCTTGGTGCCGCCGCGGACCACGCCGACATTGACGGTGACGCCGCGCTTGAGATCGTTCATCGCCTCCAGCGCCAGGATCACATGGCCGAGTTCCCGGATCGCGCTGCGGCCATCCTCGGGGCGCGTGCCGGCATGTGCCGGCGCGCCCTTGATATGCACGTCGAAGCGCGCGACGCCCTTGCGCCCGGTGACGATCTTGCCGCCGTCGCGCGCCGGCTCGGTCACCAGCACGTATTTGGCCTTGCGTCCCTCGGCCTCGATCAGCGCCCGCGAGGTCGGGCTGCCGATCTCCTCGTCCGATACGTAGAGCTGGGTGATGCCGAGCGGCGGGCGCACGTCAGCGGCGCAGATCTGCCGGAACGCATGATAGGCGAGATAGGCGCCGCCCTTCATGTCGTAGATGCCCGGGCCGAACGCACTGTCGCCTTCGATCTTGAATGGTAACCGTTCGATGAATCCCATCGGATGAACTGTGTCGAGATGGCTCAACACCAGAATGCCCGGTGCGTCCTGCCCCCAGGACGAGCGCGTCACCAGGTGATCGCCGCAGCCGTCGCGTCCCGCAACGCGGTCGACGGTGGCCGGCAGGTCGCGATATTCAGACGCGACGAGATCAGCCAGCTTGTTGACCTGATCCGGCCGCTCCGTCGGAGATTCGATCTCGACCCAGCGGCGAATTCCGTCGAGGATATCAGCGGTTTCGAACGGGTTGCTGGCCATGTTGTTATCGTCGCCTGTGAATTCGCTTTGTCATTCAGCGCACGCGCCAAAGCATGATCCGGAAAAGTGTGACGCGGTTTTCCGAAAGATCATGCTCGATCAAGGAGCTAGAGCGCGACGAGATTCCATCGGAACTCGTCACGCTTTAACACTGCGCCGGAATGACATATTCCAGATTTGACGATCTCTCAAACGGATATGGCCGGATCAGACCTGCTCGGCCGCCTCGCGCGCCGCGATCTGCTCGACCAGTTCGACGATGCTGCGACGGAGCTTGACGTCCGCGATCCGCGTGAACGCGCGGGTCAGGGCCAGGCCTTCGGCGGTTGCCAGAAAATCGGACACATAGGCCGGCGAGGAGCCCTCGCTGAAGCCGTCAGCGGTCTTGACCCCGCTCGGGCCGCCATCGAACAGGAAAGAGACCGGCACCTGCAGGATTTCGGAGATCTGCTGCAGTCGGCTGGCGCCGACACGGTTGGTGCCCTTCTCGTATTTCTGCACCTGCTGGAACGTCAGGCCTAACGCCTCGCCCAGCTTTTCCTGGCTCATGCCGAGCATGATGCGTCGCATACGGACGCGGCTGCCGACATATTTGTCAACAGGATTGGGCGCTTTGGTGGACATCTCCAACTCTCCTAAGGGATTGCGCGCCCGGGGGGTGAGGCAAGTTGGACGTGGAGTATGCCTCAGGCGCCGGTGCCGTCAAATCCTGCAAGGAGGATCGGGACGAAATGCGGACAATTTGCGCAAAGGGGCTGACTTGGCTTGTGATTTCGCGTGGACCCGTACAATGCGAAGTGCACGGTCGATCTGTCAACAGGTGGAATCACGCTGAGGTAAATTTCGACACTTTTTCGGGTTCGTGTGACAACCGGCGATAAGCGCCGTCAGGCCTTTCGCCTGACAAAACGCCTCCGCAATACGATTGCGAGGGCAACTAACACAATCACAGCGGCGGGGATGTTTCCGACACGCGCATAGATCGTCGGCGCGATGGCCGCCGGCAGGCCGGCATCGAGCACGCCTTCGATGCCGAGCCCGAGTCGGGCGACAATCCGCCCGAGCGGGTCGATGATGGCCGATATGCCCGTATTCGCGGCGCGCACCATCGGCAGGCCTTCCTCGATCGAGCGCAGCCGGGCCTGCTGCAGATGCTGATAGGGACCGGTCGAGATTCCGAACCAGCCGTCATTGGTGACGTTGATGATCCAGCCGGGACGGTCGTCGCGGCTCACGACATTGCCGGGAAAGATCGCCTCGTAGCAGATCAAGGGCAGCGCGCGCGGCGCGTTCGGAATATTGAGCGTCCGGCGGATCGTGCCGGGAATGAAGCCGCCCTGCACCTTGGTGAGCTGCACGAAGCCGAGCTTCTCCATCCAGTCCTGGAACGGCAGATACTCTCCGAATGGGACAAGGTGCAGCTTGTCGTAGACCGCAAGCACGCTGCCGTCATGGTCGATGACGTAGATCGAATTATACGCGCGCGTGACGCGGACGCCGGGCGGCAGATCGGGCGCGCGCACCGAACCGGTGATCAGCACGGTACCCTTCGGCAGCAAGTCGGCGATCTGCGCCATCGCGTCGGCTTCCTTGGTCAGGAAGAACGGAAACGCGGATTCCGGCCAGATCAAGATGGTGGAGTCGCTCACGCCGGTCGAGTGTGGCCCGGACGCACGATCCGACAGAGTGAGATATTTCTGCATCACCGCCGCCTTGGCGGAGTAGTTGAACTTGGCGTCCTGCTGCAGATCGGGCTGCATGATGCGCAGCTTGACGCCGCTGACCATGCTGGTCGGCTCTCGCGAGAGGCGCACCGCACCGAACGCCAGCATCGCGGCGAGAACCAGCACCGCGGCCACTGGCGCGCGCCACGGCTTGCGGCCGCGCGAGGCGCCGTCGATCAGCACGGCGGGACTTGCGAAGATCGCGACTGCCAGGAATGTCATGCCCCACAGCCCGATCAGCGATGCGGTCTGGGCCAGCGCCAGGGGTTCGGTCAGTGCGTAGCCGAACGCATTCCATGGAAAGCCGCTGAGGAGATGGCCGCGCAGCCATTCCGAAATCGTAAGCCCGATCGCCAGCGCCAGCACGCGCGAAGCGTCGCGCGGCCAGGTCAGCCGTGCGAGCGCGAAGCCGAAGGCGGTGAACAGCGCGAGATAGGCGGGCAGGCCGAGCACCGCGAACGGCGTCAGCCAGGCGAAGGTGTCTGCATCGACGAAGAAGGCGTAGCCGATCCAGTACAGTCCCGGCACGAAATAGCCGAGGCCGAACCAGAAGCCGGACAGCGCTGCGGCGGGTACGCCGCGCCAGCGTCCCGCAGCGCTACCATCGATCAGCCAGACCGCGATCGAAAACGTCAGAAACAGCACCGGCCAGGCGTTGAACGGCGCCATCGCCAGCGAGGACAAGGCGCCGGCCGCGAGCGCGAGCACGACGCGCTTCCATCCCCATGTCAGGATGACGGCGAGACCGATCGATCGGAGCTTGTCGGAAAGCCTCACTGCGGACCGGCTCCCTCGCCGGGCGGCGGCATGTTGTCATTCGCCTGCGGATTGCCGGAGTCCGGTGCCTGCTCGCGGCGCCGCTCGCGCTCCTTGCGCGGCGCCGGCCGTTCCTTGCGCGTCGTGATTCGCACACGCTTGACCCGACGCGGATCGGCGTCGAGCACCTCGACCTCGTAATTGCCCGGACCGGAAATCACCTCGCCGCGCACCGGCAGGCGGCCGACGAACGACACGAGATAGCCGCCCAGCGTCTCGACCTCCTCGCCGGCCTCGCCGGTGACGAAGTCCTCGCCGATCACCGAACGGACATCGTCGAGGCTGGCGCGCGCGTCGGCGATAAAGGAGTTGTCCGGCTGGCGGACAATGGACGGCGGCTCGTCGGAATCATGCTCGTCGTCGATCTCGCCGACGATCTGCTCGACGATATCCTCGATCGACACCAGCCCGTCGGTGCCGCCATATTCGTCGACCACCAGCGCGAGATGGATGCGCGAGGCCTGCATCTGCGCCAACAGGTCGATCGCGCGCATCGACGGCGGGATGTAGAGCAGCTTGCGGATGATATGAGCGTCGGCCAGCGGCAGCGCGAGATCGACGCTGCGCAGATCGAGTCCGGCCGGGAACGGTTTCTTGCGCTTCGTCTTGGTCGCGTCGGTGACGCGCGCCTTCGCGGTCATGAAGGCGAGCAGGTCGCGGATGTGCACCATGCCCTCGGGGTCGTCGAGGGTTTCGTTGTAGACGACGAGCCGCGAATGCGCGGCGCTCTCGAACAGGCTCATCAATTCGCCGAGCGGGATGTCACGCTTGACCGCGACGATGTCGGCGCGATGGATCATGACGTCGGCGATCCGCCGCTCGTTCAGCGACAGGATGTTGCGCAGCATGGTGCGCTCGATCGCCGAGAAGCCGACATCGTCGGGCGTCGAGGCGTCGAGCACCACCTGCAAATCGTCGCGCACCGAGCCGGCCTTCCAGCCGAACAGCGTGCGGATCGCGCGCACCAGCCAGCCTTCGGCGGCCGGGCGCTGCACCTCGCCGTCGTGCACGACGGCAGGCAGGTTGCTCACGTTGCGCGGATTGTCATGGGTCGGGTCGGAATCCGGCATGTCAGGCGATCCGATCCGCATAGGGGTCGGGAATGCCGAGGGAGGAGAGGATCTCGCGCTCGAGCGCCTCCATGTCCTCGGCATCGTCGTCGTTCTCGTGGTCGTAACCGATCAGATGCAGGAAGCCATGCACCGCGAGATGGCTCAAATGATGGTCGAACGGTTTCTGTTCTTCATCGGCTTCCCGCCGCGTCGTCTGATAGGCGATCGCGATATCGCCGAGCATGCGCGGGGCATCGTCGGGGCCGCCGGCGCCTTCCGGCTGCAGCGCCGGAAACGACAGCACGTTGGTCGGCTTGTCGATGCTGCGCCAGTTGGCGTTCAGGGTGCGGATCCCGGCGTCGTCGGTCAGCATCACCGCAAGCTC
Organism: Bradyrhizobium quebecense; assembly: GCF_013373795.3. NCBI lineage: Bacteria > Pseudomonadati > Pseudomonadota > Alphaproteobacteria > Hyphomicrobiales > Nitrobacteraceae > Bradyrhizobium > Bradyrhizobium quebecense. The sequence continues at coordinate 6,707,796 of NZ_CP088022.1, read as the reverse complement.
GGCATCCGCGACATCGGCGTCGGCGATTGCGGCGGCGGCCTCGATGGCGCGGTGAATCACCGCGTCGGCATCGGGCTCGGCCTGCCAGCATTCGGCGGTGACGAGAACCTCGGTTGCAGGAAAAGCAGACACGTTGGTTTCAAAATCTGCGTTAGGGCCGGAACCCGCATCGCGCGGGCTCGCGGCCGAAGCTATTGGTCTCAAGATCTGGCGTTTGCCGGCTTTTGCGGCAATCCCTCATAGGCGGCCACAATGCGCGCCACCAATTCATGGCGGATGACGTCCTCGGCCTTGAAATGCACCTGCGCGATGCCCTCGACGCCGCCGAGCAGCTTCACGGCTTCCGTGAGCCCTGAAGCCTGGCCGTTCGGCAGGTCGACCTGCGACGGATCGCCGGTGACGATCATCCGGCTGTTTTCGCCGAGACGCGTCAGGAACATCTTCATCTGCATCGTCGTGGTGTTCTGCGCCTCGTCGAGAATGATGGCGGCATTGGTCAGGGTGCGACCGCGCATGAAGGCGAGCGGCGCGATCTCGATCTCGTTGCCCTGCAGCGCGCGCTCGACGACGCGGGCATCCATCAGATCGTACAGCGCATCGTAGATCGGGCGCAGATACGGATCGACCTTCTCCTTGAGGTCGCCGGGCAGGAAGCCGAGCCGCTCGCCGGCCTCGACCGCGGGCCGCGTCAGGATGATGCGATCGACTTCCTTGCGCTCGAACAGTTGCGCTGCGTGGGCGACCGCGAGCCACGTCTTGCCGGTGCCGGCCGGGCCGATGCCGAACACCAGCTCATGCCGCTTCAGCGCGCGGATGTAGGAATCCTGCGCCGCGGTGCGGGCGCGCACCGGACGCTTGCGAAGATTGATCGTTTCAAACGTCGGCTTGGCGGTCTTGTTGTCGAACTCGAACAGCGAGCCCTGCGCGATCACGGCGCGGATCGCGCCTTCGACTTCGCCCTGATCGAGGTCGTGCCCCTCGACGGCCTGTGCATACAGGGTCTCAAGCACGCGCCGCGCCGCGTCGCAGCCGTCGCGGGAGCCCGCGATGGTGAGATGATTGCCGCGGGAATCGACCACGACGCCGAGCCGCCGCTCGATCAGCGCCAGATTCTGTCCGTAAGGGCCGACCAGCGCGGATGCGGCACGATTGTCGTCGAAATCGATGACGACCTGGGTCTCAGGTGGCACTTGCATGTCGCGGTCAGGTTTGCGGCTGGGAGCTAACGAAGATGAATCCGATGCGCTTTTGGGCAAGGATTTCAGGCTCCAATGGTCTGCGAAATGAGGCCGGGTGCGGATCGGGTCGCGAGCTCGCCGATCAGGCTGTAGCGCTCGAGGCTGTCGATCCTCACCGGGAGGATCTGGCCGATGATGTCAGGCGATGCCATCACATGGGCGGGCTGCAGATAGGCGGTCCGGCCAACGATCTGGCCCGGATTGCGCGCGGCGCGCTCGAACAGCACATCGACCGTTGTGCCAATCGCAGCCCGGTTGAAGGCCGATTGCTGGCTGTCGATCAATTCCTGAAGCCGCCCCAAGCGCTCGTCCATCTCGGCTGCTGACACCGTCTCCCGCATCTCCGCCGCCGGCGTGCCTGGCCGAGGCGAATACTTGAATGAATACGCCGCAGCGTAGCCGATTTGCGTGACAAGCGCGAGAGTGGCGGAAAATTCTTCCGCGGTCTCGCCGGGGAAGCCCACGATAAAATCTGATGAAAAAGCAATGTCTTGCCGCGCCGCCCGGAACCGGTCGATGACGCGCCGGTAGTCATCGGCGGTATGCTTGCGGTTCATGGCGGCCAGGATCCGGTCCGCCCCCGATTGCACCGGCAGGTGCACGAACGGCATCAACTGGGGCAAATCGCGATGCGCCGCGATCAGGTCGTCGTCGACGTCGCGCGGATGGCTGGTGGAATAGCGCAGCCGCGTGACGCCGGGCATTTCGGCGAGCCGCTGCAGCAATTTGCCGAGCGGCCAGGCGCGGCCATCGGGCCCTTCGCCGTGATAGGCGTTGACGTTCTGTCCGATCAGCGTGAATTCGCGCACGCCGTTGTCGGCGAGTTGCTTGACGTCGTCGATGATCTTCGCGACCGTCCGCGAGACTTCCGCGCCACGCGTATAGGGCACCACGCAGAAGGTGCAGAACTTGTCGCAACCTTCCTGCACCGTCACGAAGGCGGAGATGCCGCGGGCGCGGATCGCATCGGGCTTCGGCTGCGGCAGGAAGCTAAACTTGTCCTCGACCGGAAATTCGGTCTCGAGCGCGCGGCCGTTTTCCTTGGCGCGCTTCAGCAGCGCAGGCAGATGATGATAGCTCTGCGGCCCGACCACGATGTCGACGGTCGGCGCGCGGTGGATGATCTCGGCGCCTTCCGCCTGCGCGACGCAGCCGGCGACTGCGATCTTCATCTCGCGGCCCTGGCGCGCGGCTTCATCCTTGGCGACGCGGAGCCGCCCGAGTTCGGAGTAGACCTTTTCCGACGCCTTCTCGCGGATGTGGCAGGTGTTGAGGATCACGAGATCGGCGTCTTCGGCGCTCGCGGTCTCGACAAAGCCCTCGCCGGCCAGCGTGTCCACCATGCGTTGCGCATCGTAGACGTTCATCTGGCAGCCATAGGACTTGATGTGCAGCTTGCGCGGCGGCGTCATGGAACCCTGAATGCGAAAATGGAAACGGCGCCATCAGGGCGCCGTTGCTCAAATAAGGCTTAAACCGGGGAAAATCCAGCGTCTCAACCGTCATTCCGGGATGGTCCGAAGGACCAGACCCGGAATCTCGAGATTCCGGGTTCGCTCCCTTCGGTAGCGCCCCGGAATGACGGAGTGGCTCAGTCGGCGATCTGGAGGTCAGCGCCAGCTTGGGCGATCAAATCGGGCAATTGGCGCATATCTGCGAAGGTTATGGCCGCGCCGGCCTGGCGCAGCATGTCCTCAAGTTCCGCCGTGCAATGGCTGCCGCCGTAAAAGCCGAGCACGGTCATCCCGGCGGCGCGGGCGCCGGTAATGCCGGCCACGCTGTCCTCGATTACGATACAGCGCGCAGGGTTGGCGCCCATCTGGGTGGCCGCCAACAGGAACAGATCGGGCGCCGGCTTGCCGCGCTTGACCTGGGTGGCGGAGAAGATATGCGGCGCGAGCTGGTCGTAGAGCCCGGCGCAGGTCAGGCCGTGATGGATCTTCTCCGGCGTGCCGCTCGACGCCACGCATTTCGGCAGATCGAGCGCGGCGATCGCCTCACCGACATGCGCGATCGCGCTGAGATCGTCGGCATATAGACTGAGCGTCGCATGCTTGACCTCGGCCTCGAAGCTGTCGGGCAGCGGGCGGCCGATCTCGCTTTCGACGATCCGCCGCGCCTCGCGGTCGGATACGCCGAGGAAACGCTTCAGCACGCCGTCGGGCGTGATCGGAAAGCCGTGCCGCGTCAGCGTGTCGGCATGCGCGCGACAGGAGATCACCTCGCTGTCAACCAGCACGCCGTCGCAATCGAAGATGACGAGATCGAAGCTCACCCGGTTTACGACTTGCTGTCGTCATCGAGCGGGACGCAATAGAGCTCGAGACGGTGATCGACCAGCTTGTAGCCGAGCTTGCGCGCGATCTCGGCCTGCAGCTTCTCGATTTCCTCGGAAGTGAACTCGATCACCTTGCCGTCGCGCAGATTGATCAGATGGTCGTGATGGCTCTCGGGCATCTGCTCGTAGCGCGCGCGGCCCTCGCGGAAGTCGTGACGTTCGATGATGCCGGCATCCTCGAACAGCTTGACGGTGCGATACACCGTCGAGATCGAGATCTTGTCGTCGACCGCCACGCAGCGGCGATAAAGCTCCTCGACATCGGGATGATCCATCGCCTCCGCCAGCACCCGCGCGATCACGCGGCGCTGTTCGGTCATGCGCATGCCTGTCGCGGCGCATCGCGCCTCGATGCCGGTATTTTTATGCGCAGGCGGGATTTTCACCGTGGTCATGGGTTTCGGGCCGTATTCTTCAAACCTTGGGTGGCAGAGCGGAGGGTGTTCTGCCATCGCGCCGATGTTACGACAAGTCGCGGCGCATCAGAAGCGCGTTCAAATGTTCCCCGCCGGGCTGCTTGTAATAGCGTTCGCGGCGGCCGATCACGCCGAATCCGGCCCTTTCATAGAGCCGTCGCGCCGGCTGATTGTTCTCTTCTACCTCGAGGAAGATGGTGCGGATGCCGCGGCCGGCAAGGTGGCCGAGATGGGTCAGCAGCAGCTCGCGCGACAGGCCGCGCCCGCGCTGATTGGAATCGATCGCGATCGACAGGATTTCCGCCTCATCCGCCGCCATCCGCGAGACGGCGAAGCCGATCACCCTGCGGCCCTGGCGCAGCCGGTGCACCAGCGTGTTGCGCTCGGTCAGCATCGCCTCGAATTCGCCTTCGCCCCAGCCGCGATGAAACGAGGCGCCGTGCAATTGGGCGAGCCGCGCCGCATCACGCAGCGATGCGGGCTCGACCGCGGCCGGACCGCCGCCCCACCATCGCGACAGCCAGCCGATCATGTCGATGGCGGCGCGCTGATGACCAGGCGATCCTTCGGCGGCTTCGCGTCGGGTGCGCGCAGATAGAACGGTCGCGGCGGCGCAGTGTCGGGATCCACGGCGGCGCCGACCCACGCGACCCAGGTAATGTCGGGTGCGGGCTGCCTGTCGACCTTGACCGGCGGAGCAGCGTCCGCAGGCCATCGCTCGGCGAGGATATTGGCGGCGTTGCCGACCAGATGCAGCGGGCCGAACTGTGCGGCCTCGAGCGCTTCCGCGATCGGCGCAACCTTCGGCTTGAGCATCAAGCTGCCGTCGCCGCCCACGAGTTGGAAATAGACGTGATCGTGCCGCGCATCGATCGCCGACAGGATCGCGTGCGCGCCATTCTCGGCAACCACGGGCGCGGCGTAGGCGGCGAGCGTCGATAGCCCGACGACCGGCTTTTCCGCAGAGAGTGCGAGGCCGCGCGCTGCCGACAGGCCAACGCGGAGGCCGGTGAAACTGCCGGGGCCGGTGGTGACGGCGATGCGGTCAAGCCCGGCAAAGCCGATGCCGCTCTCCTTCATCACCCGCGCGATCAACGGCATCAGCGCCTCGGCATGGCCACGCTGCATCGCCTGTGATTCGATGGCGATGGTATTGCCGGACGTGGTGTCGAGCACCGCCGCGGAGCAGGCGTCGAGCGCCGTATCGATCGCGAGAATCATCATGGGAGGGCGAATGGCGAATACGAAGTGGCGAACAGGGAATTCGAGGAGAACGCTATTCGCGATCCGCCATGCGCCATTCGCCGCTCCATCACATCGGCCGGACTTCCTGCACGTCAGGCACGAAGTGCCGCAGCAGGTTCTGGATGCCGTGTTGCAGGGTCGCGGTCGATGACGGGCAGCCGGCGCAGGAGCCCTTCATGTTGAGATAGACGATGCCGTCCTTGAAGCCGCGGAAGGTGATGTCGCCGCCGTCATTGGCAACCGCCGGACGCACGCGGGTCTCGATCAGGTCCTTGATCTGCTCGACCGTCTCGGCGTCGGCCTCGTCGAAGAACTCGTCTTCTTCGTCGCGTGCGTCGTCGCTGCCAGCGGTGCCGTCGGCGAGCAGCGGCGCGCCGGACATGTAATGCTCCATGATGGCGCCGAGGATCGCGGGCTTGAGGTGCTGCCAGTCGCCGTCCGCTTTGGTCACGGTGACGAAGTCGGCGCCGTAGAACACGCCGGTGACGCCGGACACGGCGAACAGCCGTTCGGCGAGCGGCGAGCGCGCGGCGGATTCGGGCGAGGAGAATTCCATGGTGCCGCTGTCGAGCACCGTACGGCCCGGGATGAATTTCAGGGTGGCGGGATTGGGCGTGGCTTCGGTCTGAATGAACATTTGCTGTCTCCGGCGTCGCCGGTTCAAGGCCGGCGCGTTGGGTTCCATTATAGCGTTTTCGAGCGAAACGACACCGGGTCGCGTGAAGAAAACGCGTCAAATCAAGGAGTCAGATGGCAATTAAAAAGCCCGCGATCAAGCTGCAAAACCGCGGTTCCAGGCCCCAATCCATGCTCTGGAGCGGCTTCGAGGCCGATAACGCTAGGACAGGGCGTCGATCTCGGCGTCGGTCAGGCCGCCGGGCACAATGGTTACCGGGATCGGGAATGCCCCCATGGTCTTGGCCATGGTTGTGATGATCGGTCCGGGCCCCTCGGCGCCCGGGTTGGCGGCCAGCACCAGCATCGCGATATCGACGTCCTTGTCGATCACGTCGAGGATCTGCTCGGTCGGGTCACCCTCCCGAATCACCCGCTCCGGCGTAATCGCGGCGATGCCGTTGGCGCGGCCGGCGGCGCGATCGAGCGCCTCGTTGGCGGCTTCCTCGGCCTCCGCGCGCATGATGTCGGCGACCCCCAGCCATTGCTGGTTCTGGTCCTCCGTCTCGATCACCCGCAGCATCAGAACGCCGCCGCCGACCCGGATGGCCCACCGGCTGGCGTAGTAGACCGCGCGGTCCCATTCCGCGGTGTCGTCAACGATGACGAGGCATTTCGGCTTGTGACCTGTCTCGTAGCTTCGTCGCTGGGCGGTCATGCATGTCCCGGTGCTGAACCAACAAGCATGATCCGGAAAAGTGCGCAGCGGTTTTCCGAAAAGATCATGCTCAAATGAGACCCATGCTGCCACACTCCCTCCCTGTTGGGGAGAGGGCGCGCGCAGTTCTGCCGGCGATGTCAGCGTGGGCGGATGAAGCCGACGATGTCCTTGGTGAGGCGCATGGTCTCGTCGGCGATGCCGCGGGCGCGGTTGGCGCCGTCGACCAGGATCGAATCGACATGGCCGGGATCGGCGACCAGCTTCTTCATCTCGGAGGCGATCGGCGCCAGTTTTGCGACGCAAACATCGACCAGCGCGTTCTTGAAGCTCGAGAACTGCCCCCCGCCGAACTGGGTCAGCACCTCCTGCTTGGAGACGCCGGCGAGCGCCGCGTAGATGCCGACCAGATTGTCGGCCTCGGGGCGGGTCTCGAGACCCTTTTCCTCCGACGGCAGCGGCTCCGGATCGGTCTTCGCCTTGCGGATCTTCTGCGCGATGGTGTCGGCGTCGTCGGTGAGGTTGATGCGCGAATTGTCCGATGCATCCGACTTCGACATCTTCTTGGTGCCGTCGCGCAGGCTCATCACCCGCGTCGCGGGTCCCGTGATCAGCGGCTCCGGCTGCGGGAAGAACAGGCCGTCGGCAAAGCCATGGCCACGGATCGAATCGCCGAAATCGTTGTTGAACTTCTGCGCGATGTCGCGGGACAGCTCCAGATGCTGCTTCTGGTCCTCGCCGACCGGCACATGGGTCGCGCGATACAGCAGGATGTCGGCAGCCATCAGCACCGGATAGTCATAGAGGCCGACGGAGGCGTTCTCGCGGTCCTTGCCGGCCTTCTCCTTGAACTGCGTCATGCGGTTCAGCCAGCCGATGCGCGCGACGCAGTTGAAGATCCAGGTCAGCTCGGCATGGCCGGCGATCTGGCTCTGGTTGAACACGATGTGCTTCTTGGCATCGATGCCGGAGGCGATGAAGGCCGCGGTCACCTCGCGGGTGTTGCGCGCGAGCTCGGCCGGGCCGCCCCAGACCTCGACGCCTTGCGTGATCGCATGCATGTCGACGACGCAATAGATGCAGTTGTGGGTCTGCTGCATCTTCACGAAGTTGACGATGGCGCCGAGGTAGTTGCCGAGGTGCAGATTGCCCGTCGGCTGGACGCCTGAGAAAACCCGTTCAATGAACGCCATGGTCTAATTCCCGGAAATTGCGGCTTTGGCGGCGTCGTTTGCCACTTAAGCCCCGCGTGCGCAAGTCAGGCCGGGCGTCTTTGCCTGACGGCGTTAACCGCCTCACGCCAGCCTGTGACGCCGAAAAGCTGCAAGAGGAGCCCGTAACTGGCGATCCCGGCCGCGATCAGCACGAGGAGGGAGGCCGCCTGCACGAAACCGTGGCTGCCGGCGGCCGGCAGCGCGCCTGCCGCGAGCCAGAGCAGGGCGCCCATCGCGAGCGCTGCGGCCAGGATGCGTGGCAGCCGGCGGCGCGCCTCGGCATCGATCGAAAAGCCGAAGGTCGCGGCACCTTTGCGGATCAGCGCCAGCGCATTGCTCCAGGCGCCGAGCGCAACGCCCGCCGCGATTCCGCTCGCGCCGAACATATGGCCGAGCAGGAAGGCCGCCGCGATCGCGACCACAACGGCCTTCAGCATCGCAAATAGCGGCGTCAGCGTGTCCTCGCGCGCAAAGAACGCCGGCGACAACGCCTTCACCAGCACATGCGCCGGCAAAGCGAGCGTCAGCCAGATCAAGGCCTGCGCGGTGGCCGCGGTATCTTGCCCGGTGAATGCGCCATGCTCGAACAGCATCCGCACGATCGGCTCGCTCAGCACCATCAGGCCGAGCGTTGCGGGCAAAGCGAGCCCGACCGCGAGTTCGAGCCCGCGCGATTCCGCATGCGCGATCGCGGCGGGCTCGCCGCTGCCTACCGCGCGCGTCATCTCCGGGATCAGCACCGTGCCCATGGCAACGCCGACGATGCCGAGCGGCAGCTCGAGCAGGCGGTTGGCGAAATAGAGCCAGGACACCGCCGATGGCGAGGTCGATGCGATCACCGCGCCCGCCACTATCAGCCATTGCGGCGCGCTGCTCGCGACCATGCCGGGGACCGCGCGGCCAAGAAAGCCGCGCATCTCGGGGTCGAAGGAGACGCGGAGCGGCGCGGCGAGTTTTGCGCCGCGCAGCGCCAGCATCGAGAGTTGTAGCAAGCCGGCGACGCCGATCGTCGCGGCCATCACCAGCGCAGCCTGCACCGGCTGCTGCTGCCGCGCCAGCAGCGCGGCCATCACCGCGATCAGCGCAATGTTGAACAGCAGTGGCGAGAACGCCGTCAGCGCGAAGCGTCCCTGCGCATTGAGCAGCGCCATCATCACAGTGACAGGGCCGGCGAAGGCGAGATAGGGCAGCATCAGCCTTGCGTCGTCGACGGCGAAATGCAGCGTGTCGCGGCCGACAAACCCCGGCGCGATCGCCGCGATCACCAGCGGCATCAGCACGCCGATCACGAGCGCCGCCGCGATGACAGCGGCGCTGACGGTGCCGAGCACGCGGCCGGCAAACGCGGTCGCCGCGGCCGCGCCGTCGGCGTCGCGCGTCTTCAGCCATGCCGGCACCAGGGCGGCATTCAATCCACCCTCGGCGAGCAGCCGCCGCACGACATTCACAAGCTGGAATGCGGCCAGAAAGGCATCCGCCACCGGCCCCGCGCCGAGCAGCGCCGCGATCACGGAATCGCGCACGAAGCCGAGCAGTCGCGAAGCCAGCGTTCCCGAGGAGACCGTGAGGAAGGAGCGGAACATGGGGCCTGTATAGCAGCCGCGCGCTTTGCTGCCAGCGTCACTGTACTAAACCCGTCATCCTGAGGTGCGAGCCTCTTCGGCGAGCCTCGAAGGATGAATCGGCCCGGACTGTGGCCGTGCATCCTTCGAGGCTCGCTCCGCTCGCGCCTCAGGATGACGGAACAGACAGCTTCAGCTTCCCTTGCTGCCCCGAGGCCTAACGTGATAGGTCGCGGCTCTTGTTGGGTGGCGTTAACACAGGGCAGGTCTATGGCTGACGCAAAATACGACGTTCTCGGGATCGGCAACGCGATCTTCGACGTGCTGGTGCAGACCGACGAGGCATTCCTTGCCCGTCACGGCATGACCAAGGGCTCGATGCAGCTGATCGACGAAGCGCGTGCCACCGCGATCTACAGCGACATGGGCGTGGCGACCGAGATGTCGGGCGGCTCGGCCGCCAACACCATCGTCGGCGTCGGCAATCTCGGCGCCCGCGCCGCCTATGTCGGCAAGGTCAAGGACGACCAGATCGGCAAGCTTTACGTTCACGACATCCGCGCGGCCGGCGTCACCTTCGACACCGCGCCGGCCAAGACCGGCGCGGCCACCGGCTGCTCCTACATCCTGGTGACGCCGGATGGCGAGCGCACCATGAACACCTATCTCGGCGCCGCGCAGGACCTGACGCCCGACGACATCGATCCGGCCCAGATCGCAGCCGCCGGCATCATCTATCTCGAGGGCTATCTCTGGGATCCGAAGAACGCCAAGGACGCCTTCGTGAAGGCGGCTGAGATCGCGCATAGCGCGGGCCGCCAGGTCGCGCTGACGCTGTCGGATTCGTTCTGCGTCGATCGCTACCGCGACGAATTCCTCGGTCTGATGCGCAAGGGCACGGTGGATCTGGTGTTCGCCAACGAGTCCGAGCTGCATTCGCTGTATCAGACCTCGGATTTCGACACCGCGCTGAAGCAGTTCGGCAAGGATACAAAACTCGGCGTCGTCACCCGCAGCGCGAAGGGCTGCGTCGTGATCTCAGGTGATGGCGTCGTATCGGCGCCCGCCTCCCCGATCGACAAGCTCGTCGATACCACCGGTGCCGGCGATCTGTTCGCCGCAGGCTTCCTGATTGGTCTCGTGCGCAATGTCGGCCATGAGAACGCCGGCCGCCTCGGCGCGCTCGCCGCCGCCGAAGTGATCCAGCACATCGGCGCCCGGCCGCTGGTCTCGCTGAAGGATCTGGCGAAGCAGAAGGGGTTGCTGGTGTAAGGGCGGCGGGTTCTTCACCTCTCCCGCTTGCGGGGGAGGTCGGCGCGTAGCGCTGGGTGGGGCTCTCTCCACGATGTGACTCGCTGAGAGAGCCCCCACCCCGACCCTCCCCCGCAAGCGGGAGAGGGAGAAGAGTCACGCCGTCTTCGCAGCCTTCAATCCCAGCCGCTGCTCGACCGCGTCGCGCATCACGAATTTCTGGATCTTCCCCGTCACCGTCATCGGGAATTCCTCGACGAACTCGACATAGCGCGGGATCTTGTTGTGGGCGATCTGGCCCTGGCAGAAGGCGCGGACTTCGTCTGCGGTCAGCGTCTCGCCGGCCCTGACCCTGACCCAGGCGCAGAGCTCCTCGCCATAGCGCGGATCGGCGACGCCGAAGATCTGCACGTCCTGGATCTTGGGATGGCGGTAGAGGAATTCCTCGATCTCCCTTGGATAGAGGTTCTCGCCGCCGCGGATCACCAGGTCCTTGATGCGGCCGACGATGTTGCAATAGCCTTCGTCGTCGATCACGGCGAGATCGCCGGTGTGCATCCAGCCATTGGCGTCGAGCACCTCGCCCGTCTTTTCCTTCTCGTCCCAATAGCCGAGCATCACGCTGTAGCCGCGGGTGCAGAGCTCGCCGCGTTCGCCGCGCGGCACCACCTTGCCGTCGAGATCGACGACCTTGACCTCGACATGCGGATGGATGCGGCCGACGGTCGAGACGCGACGCTCCAGGGGATCGTCGGTCGCGCTCTGGAAACTCACCGGGCTGGTCTCGGTCATGCCGTAGGCGATCGTCACCTCGCGCATGTTCATCTCGGTATTGACGCGCTTCATCACCTCGATCGGGCAGGGCGCGCCGGCCATGATGCCGGTGCGCAGCGACGACAGATCGAAGCGCTTGAACTCGGGATGGTCGAGCTCGGCGATGAACATGGTCGGCACGCCGTACAGCGTCGTGCATTTCTCCTGCGCGACCGTCGCAAGCGTCGCCAGCGGGTCGAAGCCTTCGCCGGGATAGACCATGGTGGTGCCCAGCGTGACCGATGCGAGGTTGCCCATCACCATGCCGAAGCAGTGATAGAGCGGCACCGGAATGCAGATGCGGTCCTGTTCGGTCAAGCGCATGGCGCGGCCGGTGAAGTAGCCGTTGTTGAGGATGTTGTGATGGGTCAGCGTCACGCCCTTCGGCGAGCCGGTGGTGCCGCTGGTGAACTGGATGTTGACCGGATCGTCGAATTGCAGGCTGTCGCCGAGCGCCGCGAGCTGCTCGCGATGGCGCGCACCGCCCATCTTCGACACCTGCTCGAATGGAATCGTGCCTGGTGCTGCCGGTCCGCCGATCTGGATCACGGCGCGCAGTTGCGGCAGCCGCGCCGAGCGCAGATGGCCGGGCTCGGAGCTTGCAAGCTCGGGCAGCAGCGTGTTCAGCATCTCCATATAGGCCGAGGTCTTGAACGCGGTCGCGGTCACGATCGCGGCGCAGCCGACCTTGCCGAGTGCGAATTCGAGCTCGCTCAGCCGGTAGGCCGGATTGATGGTGACGAGGATCAGGCCGGCCTTCGCGGCGGCGAATTGCGTCAGCGTCCATTCCGGCCGGTTCAGCGACCAGATGCCGATCCGCTCGCCGCGTTGCAGCCCGAGTGCAAGGAAGCCCGCCGCCAGCGCTTCGACGCGCTCGGCGAATTCGTTCCAGGTCCAGCGCACATTGTGGCTGGGCGAGACCAGTGCCTCGCGCTCGCCCCAGCGCGCGCGTGCGCGGTCGAGGCTGCGGCCGATGGTTTCACCGAGCAGCGGCGTATCGGAAATGCCGCAGACATAGCTGTCTGCCTTGGGTGTGGGTGCCAAGCTGGTCCTCCTCCTGGTCGTATTTGTGTCGTCACGCTTTTTTGCGCGATCTTAGTCGTTTGGCGCCGACAGGACAGGCCCGACCTATGGCGGGTATGAAAAATCCCTCCCTGTGAGGGGAGGGATTTCTTGTTGCTAGACCGGAACTTCAGGCCGCCCGCTGCCCGCTGCCGGCATCGAGGCCGGCATAGATGCCCTTCTCGAAGCCTGCGAAGGCCTCCAGGCTGTGCTTGTCCGCGAACGGCAACAGCTGGGTCAGGATCACGCCGCAGACGTCGCGCGACGGATCGATCCAGTAATAGGTATTGGCGAGCCCCGCCCAGGCGAGGCTGCCAGGGCTGCGGCCTTCCGGCGTCTTGGCGGTGTTGATCAGGAAGCTCAGCCCCCACTTCTTCACCTGGTCCGGATAGAGATCGACGTCGTTGGTGTACATCGGCGCCGCCGTCGTCATCTTGTCGACGGTGAGCTCGCCGATGTGGTTCTGTCCCATCAAAGCTACGGTCTCGGCCTTCAGCACCTGGTTGCCGTTGCCTTTGCCCTTGTTGAGGATCATCTGGCAGAACTTGATGTAGTCGGCCGCGGTCGAATAAAGGCCGCCGCCACCCATGTGGAATTCGGGGTTCTGCTCGAGCTCGAACGGGATCGCGGCCAGCGTGCCGTCCTCGCCGCGGGCATGCATGCCGACCAGCCGCTTGCGCATGTTGTCGGTGATCTTGAAGGCGGTGTCGCTCATGCCGAGCGGCGCGAATATGTGCTCGCGCAGATAGGCATCGAGCTTCTTGCCGGATGCGGCTTCCACCGCCTTGCCGACGAAATCGATATTGGTGCCGTATTCCCAGCGCGTGCCGGGGTCGGTCATGATCGGCGTCTTCAGCGCGGCATTCAGGCAGGTGATGATGCCGGGCGTGCCGGTCTTCTCCAGATATTTCCCGAGATTGGCGTCCCACATGTCGTAGGCGAAGCCGGCGGTGTGGGTCATCAGCTGACGCAGCGTGATCGGCTTTTTCGCCGGCCGCAGCTTCGGCTCGCCCTTGGCATCGAAGCCGTCGAGCACCTGTACGGCGGCGAGATCGGGCAGCAGCTTGCCGATCGGCTCATCGAGCGAGAGCTTGCCCTGCTCGACGAGCTGCATCGCGCCCGCGGAGGTCACCGCCTTGGTCATCGAGGCGATCCAGAACACGCTGTCCGCCGTCATGGGATCGCTCTTGGAAAGGTCGCGCTTGCCGAACGCGCCCTCGTAGATCACGTCCTTGCCGGTGGCCGCGATGGCGACCACGCCGGGAATCTCCTTTGCCTCGCTCTTCTGCCGCAATACCTGATCGATCTGAGCCTTGCTTTGCATTGGGGGCTTCCTCCGGTGGGGTTTATTGTTTTGAAGTGGGCGGATCATCCTCCCGCTTTCCCGCTCCCGCAAGGCAGGCGCGATGCGATGATGTCGCGATGTCGTGAAAGCCGGGGTGGCAGGAACGGTCTCGCTTAGCGGGCGTTCACCACGCGCCCAGATTTTGCGGTGGACTTTGGGCAAGTCCGGGTGACCGGCAGGGAGGGCCACGGTAACGTGATCGACAGATTGATTTTCGTACCTGTTTATTTGCAATAACGCATTCAGATCGCTGCACAATCGGTGCGGCACAAACGGATGATTTGACGAAAACCATCGTCATATTTGGGGTTGCGGGGACGCAGCAATGATTTCGACATGGAGTGAATGGAAGCGCTATCCGCGGCCGGGCCGCGGCGAGAATATCGAAGCGCCGATCAGCCCGGGTCTCTACGAAGTTCGTTACACGGGTACCGGTGCCCTGCACTCGTTCGAGGCGGTCGACAATGTCGCGCAGGCGCTGGCGCTGCTGCAGACGGGCACAAAATCCTGGTTCGGCCGCCGCGATGCGCGGGCGCAAGCCGACCTCGAATACCGGACCTGCGCGACCTCGACCAAGGCGGATGCCAAGGCTGCGGCCGAGCGCATGATCGGCCGCCGCGAAACCTATATGTCGGGCGGCGCGCTCTAAGCGCCGGCGTATCTAGGAACGGCGCGCCAGCCCTCAATATTGCTTGAAGCAGGGTCGCGCCCGGCGCCGGTGCATCGCAGCGGCTTTCCGCTTATATAGGCCGCGAATACCCCCAAAGAAATTCCAGGAGTAACGCCATGACCCCGCCCGTTGCCGCACGCGCTACGCAATCCGCAGCATCCTCCCTGCAAAGCCGCCTGAAGGACCCCTCGCTGCTGCGCGACCGCTGCTACATCGACGGCGCCTGGGTCGGCACGCCGGAGTTCGCCGTCAACAATCCCGCGACCGGCATCGAGCTGATCAGGATTCCGCAGCTCGGCGCAGACGATGCGACCAGGGCCGTCGAAGCCGCCCAGCGCGCGTTCCCGGCCTGGGCCAAGCTGACCGCCAAGCAGCGCTCCAATACCTTACGCAAATGGTTCGACCTGATCATCGCCAACCGCGAGGATCTCGCGCTGATCCTGACCTCCGAGCAGGGCAAGCCGCTGGCGGAGGCGCTCGGCGAAGTCGATATCGGCGCGGCCTATGTCGAGTTCTTCGCGGAGGAAGCGCGCCGCGTCTACGGCGAGACGATCCCGACCCAGCGTCCGGATGCCCGCCTGCTCGCGATCCGGCAGCCGATCGGCGTCTGCGGCGCCATCACGCCGTGGAATTTCCCGAACTCGATGATCACGCGAAAAGTGTCGCCGGCGCTGGCCGCCGGCTGCACCGTCGTGCTGAAGCCCGCCAACGAGACGCCGCTGTCCGCGCTCGCGCTGGCTGTGCTGGCCGAAAAGGCTGGCGTGCCGAAGGGCGTGCTCAACATCGTCACCGGTGATGCGCCGCCGATCGGCAAGGTGCTGTGCGAGCATCCGGCGGTGCGGTTCGTCGGCTTCACGGGTTCGACCAATGTCGGCAAGATCCTGTACCGGCAAGCATCGGTCGGCGTGAAGAAGCTCGGCCTCGAGCTCGGCGGCAATGCGCCGTTCGTGGTGTTCGACGATGCCGACATCGACGCCGCGGTCGAAGGCGCTATCGTCTCCAAGTACCGCAACATGGGCCAGACCTGCGTCTGCGCCAACCGTCTCTACGCGCAGGACAAGATCTACGACCAGTTCGTCGAGAAGCTGTCGAAGAAGGTCGCCGAGATGAAGATCGGCGACGGCACGGAGGCCGGCGTGACCCAGGGACCGCTGATCAACATGAAGGCGATCGAAAAGGTCGAGCGGCACATTGCGGATGCGGTGAAGGGCGGTGCCAAGGTCGTGACCGGTGGCAAGCGCTCGGCGCTGGGCCGCAGCTTCTTCGAGCCGACCGTGCTGTCGGACGTGAGACCCGACGCGCTCGTCGCGCAGGAGGAGACCTTCGGCCCGCTGGCGCCGGTGATCCGCTTCAAGGACGAGGCCGATGTGATCGCGATGTGCAACGCCTCGCCGTTCGGTCTCGCCTCCTACTTCTATTCGCGTGACATCGGCCGCGTCTGGCGTGTCGCCGAAGCGCTGGAGTCGGGCATGGTCGGCGTCAACTCCGGCCTGATCACGACCGAGGTCGCACCGTTCGGCGGCGTCAAGGAAAGCGGCCTCGGCCGCGAAGGTTCGCGCCACGGCATGGATGAGTATGTCGAGATTAAATACGTGATGATGGCCGCGAGCGGGCCCGCCCCGCCATCCGGCGGTTGCCGGATGGCGGGTGCTCACCTCACAGCCGAACTCGCCATCAGTAAACGGTGACCTCCACCATCATGTGATCATTGACGGTGGTCACGCCGGCTGCGACCCTGATGGCTCGCCGGGCGGTATCCGGTTCGGCAAAGCCCCAGAGATCGACGACGCCGTGGCTTACGGCCACGTTCAGCCTGTGAGCGTGCGCCCACGGCTGTTTCTTCAACTCGTCGAGCAGCCGGGTGCGGATCGTGGCATCCGGGACGCTGACCTCGAGTCTTGGCCGCGCGCCTGCGATTGCCTGGATGATGTTGGCGCGGGTAACGATGCCGACCAGATCGCCACCCTCGCTGACGATCGGGACGCGGTTGATGTGGCTCTCTTCGAACATTCCCGCGATATCATGCAAGGGCGTGTCCGGAAACGCCGTCACCACGTCGCGCGTCATGATGTCTTTCACGCTGGTCGCGTGAGATTTGATGTAGTTCTCCGCAATCACACGTTCGCCGATGGCTAAGGCTTGCCCTTCGGCTGGAACGCCTGGTTCGAAAACGGCTGCTCGGCAGGTGTGCGCAGCACGATGAAGGCGCGGTCCATCGATTGGTGACAGCTGTTGCAGCCCTTGGTCAGCTCGCCGAACTCCTTCACGAACCTGTCCGGGTCCTTGCGGTCGATGGCCTCCGAGATAACGGAGATGGTCGAGGCGAGCGTTGTGATGTTGGAGACTGGAATCCCCCTGTAAAGCAGCGCTGCCTCGACGAGGCTTTCCTTGATTTGTTGCAGCTCATAGGCCGCAAGCGGCCAGTTTCGGGCCGTTCCGGCGGACCACAGCTTGAGATGCTGAAGTTGCGCGGCGGTCATGATGTTGGCGAGCTGCGGGACATATCGCTCGGAGTTGCTCGCAGCGGGGAGCGACTCGGCCCAACTGGTCGGGATCGTCGCCGCGACCGACATGGCGACCAGCACGGCCGCAAATGGCATTGCTTTCATGCGCGTTCCAGACTTCGAAGGGCGGGGCGATCACGACGCCCACGAACACCTCATGTTTCTCAAACAAGCATGCGTCAGCCGAGGTGGCCTCGCGTTGATCCAGCGCAAGGGAATCGATTTCGGAACGTTTCGAAATTATCATAACGGGCTCTGGCCGAGGCTGGCCCCATGAAGCTGCCGCGGCCGCGGCTACCATGTCCGCGTCGGGCCGGATGCCGAGTGGCCGTCGTCGCTGCGGGCCGACCCGAACCGCCGCGCCTGTCAGACGCCCTTGTCGTTCGGATTGGCGACCGCGTCCTTCAGCGGCGCCGTCATCGGGAAATTCAGGTTCACATTCTTCGGCGGAATCGGCCGCGTGAACCATTTCGCGTAGAGCTCCTGGAATTCGTTGCTCTTCATCATGGCAGCCAGCGTCCGGTCGACCAGCGCCTTGAATTCCGGATCGCCCTTGCGGATGATCAGCCCGTAGGGCTCGGTGCGCAGGCTGTCGTCGATGATGCGCCAATCGGACGGATTGGGGCTGCCCGCGATCAGGCTCGCGAGCAGGATGTCGTCCATCACGAAGGCGTCGCTGCGCCCGGTGGTCAGCGCGAGGAACGACGCGGCATGATCCGGGGTCAGGATGTTCTTGGTCTGAAAGTTCTTCGCCTGGGCGCGCGCGCTCAACAGGCCGATCGAAGTTGATCCCGAAGTCAGCGAGACCGGCCTGCCGCCGAGGTCCTCGAAGGTCTTGATCGGGGCGTCCTTCTGCACCACCGCGCGGATGCTCGACACGAAGATCGTGGTGCTGAAGGCGACGACTTTCTGCCGCTCCAGCGTGTTGGTGGCGGGACCACAGACAATGTCGATGGTGCCGTTCTCGATCAGCGGTATCTGGGTGGAGAGCTGGATCGGCTGCAGCCTGGCCTGCAACGCCGGCAGCTTGAGCTCGCTCTTCACCGCCTCGACGATCCGCGCGCAGAGGTCCATCGCGAAGCCGACCGGCTTCTGGTTGTCGTCGAGATAGGAGAACGGGACCGAGACGTCGCGGTGCCCGAGCCGGATTTCGCCGGTATCGCGGATCTTGGCCAGTGTCCCGCCGGGCGATTGGGCCTGCGCCGGGACGGATGCCATCGTCGCAAGAAAGGTTAGGTAGATCAATCGCTTGAATGCTTTGTTCATGAGGGTTCTCGCGGACGCCGGCAGAATTGGATACGATGGCTCAAGATTTTATACATTGGATTGCATAATCAGCAATCTAATTTTATACAATCATGACCAAGTCGGATATCTTGGCTTGGCTCACCAGCGAGAGAGAGAAGCCGGATGGAACCTGCGACCGCCGCCAGCCATCGAGGGGCCGGACCTCACGGTTCCGCTCCGGACGCCGTGCGCGAGGCACTGCGGGCCGCGATCAGTTCCGGCGAGCTCGCGCCCGGACTGCAGCTCCGTCAGGACGAGCTCGCTGCCCGGTTCGGCACCAGCCGCATCCCGGTGCGCGAGGCGCTGCGCCAGCTCGAGGCCGAGGGTTTTGTGACCTTCCTGCCCAACCGCGGCGCTGTCGTCTCCGACCTATCGATCGATGAGGTGATCGAGCTGCTTGAGATCCGCATCGCACTCGAATGCCACGCGTTGCGATTGGCAATCCCCGCGATGGGCGAGATCGATCTCGAGGCGGCAACGAAAATCCTCCGTGCCTACGACGCCGAACCTGATCCGGCGCAAT
Organism: Bradyrhizobium quebecense; assembly: GCF_013373795.3. Lineage (NCBI taxonomy): Bacteria > Pseudomonadati > Pseudomonadota > Alphaproteobacteria > Hyphomicrobiales > Nitrobacteraceae > Bradyrhizobium > Bradyrhizobium quebecense. The sequence continues at coordinate 6,688,995 of NZ_CP088022.1, read as the reverse complement.
GGGGCGCCTTCAACTGGAAATTCCACGCCACGCTCTACGCGCCGTGCAATCGTCCGCGCCTGCTCAGCATGATCGAGGCGAACTACGGCCACGTTGGCCGCTTCACGCGGGCGCTGGTGTCACAGGCGACCGGCAAGGAGCGTCCGCAACGCGAGCACTACCGGCTGCTCGAACTCTGCCGCGACGGCGAGGTCAAGAAGGCCGTCCGCCTGCTGCGCGATCACATCGAGGAGACGCAGAAGACGCTGCGCTCGGCGCAACGCCAGGCGTTGCGCGATGCGGGCCCGGAACGTCCGATCTGATCGCTGGGACAATTCAAATCATCGCAGGCCCCACTGCGGGCCTTTGGGAGACACCGCGTGAAGACCAATGACGTCGAAATCCTGGTGATCGGTGCGGGCATCGTCGGCATCGCCACAGCCTACTACCTCGCCGTCCAGCACAAGCGTTCGCGCCTTTTGATCGTCGATGAAGGCCAGCCGATGGCACTGACCTCGGCGCAGTCGGGCGAGAACTACCGCAACTGGTGGCCGCATCCGACGATGGCCGATTTCACCGATCATTCCACCGACCTGATGGAGGAGATCGCGCGCCGCAGCGACAACCGCATCCACATGACGCGGCGCGGATATCTGCTGGTCACGCGCGAGGAGAAACCTGAGGAATTGCTCCAGCAGCTCTACGCCGGCTACGGCGAGCAAGCTGCAACGTTGATCCGCCTGCATGAAGGATCGGGCCGCGGCTATGTGCCGCCGCATTCGTCGGACTGGCAGAGCGCGCCTGACGGCGTCGACGTTCTGCTCGGCCGCGATCTGATTGCGGCGCATTACCCGACCTTCGACAAGAAGGTTTCGGCTGCGCTGCATATCCGCAGGGCAGGCGACATCAGTGGTCAGCAGCTCGGCCAGTACATGCTGGAGACGATGCGGCCGCTGGGCGCGCAATTCCAGCAAGCCAAGGTGGTCGGCATCGCGGAGACCGATCGCTTCGCCGTCGACGTGCTGGCCGATGGCGCGAGGCAGACCATCAAGGCGGACATCATCGTCAATGCCGCGGGCCCGTTCGCCGCGCATGTCGCGGCGATGCATGGCGAAGCGCTTCCGATCGTCAACGTGCTGCAGCAGAAGATCGCGTTCGCCGATCGCAACCGCGCGGTCGATCGTAAAATGCCGTTTGCGATCGATCTCGACGACCAGACGCTGGCCTGGTCCGATGACGAGCGCGAGGCGCTGTCCGCGGCGCCTGAATTCGCGCGCCTGCTGGCGCCGATGCCGGGGAGCATTCATTGCCGGCCTGATGGCGGCGACCATGGCGAATGGATCAAGCTCGGCTGGGCCTTCAATGCCGAGCAGACCACGGCGCCGGTGCGCGAGCCGGAGCTCAATCCATATTTCCCCGAAGTCGTGCTGCGCGCGGCGAGCCGGCTGCAGCCGCGGCTCGCGCAGTATCTCGGCGCGCTGCCGCGCGACCGCGTGCATTACGGTGGCTACTACCCGATGACGAAGGAAAACTGGCCGTTGATCGGCGCGGCGAAGACGCCGGGCGTCTTCCTCGCCACCGCGCTGTCGGGTTACGGCACGATGGGTGCCTGCGCCACCGGCGATCTCTGCGCCCGCGCCGTGGTCGGCGCGCCCACACCCGCATTCGCCCGCAGCCTTTCGCTGGCGCGCTATGACGACAAGGCGCTGATGGATCAGCTCGAAGCGACCGCGAGCGGCTTGCTCTAGAGCAATTTCGGTTCTGATTGAATCAGAACCGAAGCTCTAGACTCTTGTTTGACGCGTTTTCTTCACGCGAACCGGTGTCCACTTCGCTCGAAAACGCTCTAGCCGAGGCTCTCCATGAACGCGCGCAGCTGCGGCGCCCATTTGTGCGCGTCGCGGCCCGATGCCGAATGGCCGTAGTCGCTGTCGAGCAGAAAATAATCGGCGTCGACGCCGGCGGCCTTCAGCGCCGGCATCACCTGCGGTGCAAGCTCCGGCGGGAACAGCTTGTCGGTCCGCGACAGGACATAGAGCACCTTGGCCTTGATCTGTCCGAACTGCGCCGTGACGTCGAAGCCGCGCAGCGCCTTGGCCAGAGTCAGCAGCGAATTGGCGTCGAACCCCCTGGCCCATTCCGCCGCCTCGGCGCGGATCGCGGTCTCGATCTCCGCCGGGTCGGTCATCGTGTCGCGCAGCCGCGTCTCGATGCCGTAGCTCTTCAGCGTCGCGGTGCGGATCTGGATCATGCTTTCGAGCACGCCGCCGTGATCGTAATAGTCGCCGCCGTTCCAGTTCGGATCCTGCGACAGCACCGCCATCAGGCGCGCGACATTGCCTTCGGCGCGCTCGCGCGGCACCAGCGGCGCGGTGACGACAGCGGCGATGCCGCGCATGGCGTCGGGATAGTTCACCGCCCATTGCAGCGCCTGGAAACCGCCATAGGACGGACCGACGATCGCAACGAGCTTGTCGATCCCGAGATCATCGAGCATCGCGCGCTGGGTGGCGACGATGTCGCTGACGGTGATGTCCGGGAAGCGCGGCCCGTAACGCCGGCCGGTCCGCGGGTCGATACTCGCCGCATTGGTCGAGCCGTAGGACGAGCCCAGCATGTTCGGGCAGATCGCGAAGTAGCAGTTGGTGTCGACAGCCTTGCCGGGGCCGACGATCTCGTTCCAGCTGCCTTCGCCGGTCGATCCGCCGGGATCGATCATCTGCGGCCCGCTGGTGTTGCCGTGGGTGATCAGCACGACATTGTCGCGGTTGGGCGCCAGCGTGCCGACGGTGCGGTACGCGACGGTGACTTCGCCCAGCACGCTGCCGTTCTCCAGGCGGAAATCGGATGTCGTGAAGTTCTCCAGCTCGGTTGCGATCGATTGTGCGGGCATGGTTTTGCTTTCGGAATGGTGCGACAGCTCAGCACGTCGGCAGCAGGAGCGCAAAGGCTGGCGCTGTGGGACTACCCATTGCCGCCCTCATTGCCGAACGCGCCGTGGCGGCCGATACCCGAGGCGAAGCGCGCCGCGCCGGATAGCGTCTCGCCTGAAGCGATCACCTCGAGCCCGCCGCGCATCTCGTTCCGGATCGCCTCTTCCTCGTCGAGGTCCCATTGCCGCAACGCCGACAGCCGATCGGCGCGCAGGCAGTTCTGCGGGAATTTCGCGATGTCCTTGGCGAGCACAATGGCGTGCGCGCGCGTCTCGCCCTTCGGCACCAAGCGGTTCGCGAGCCCCATGCGAAGCGCCTCGGGGCCTGCGACCGGACGTCCTGTGAGGATCAGATCAATCGCCTGGGAATGGCCGATCAGCCGCGGCAGGCGGATGGTGCCGAGGTCGATCAGCGGCACGCCAAAGCGGCGGCAGAACACGCCGAAGGTGGCGTCCTCGGCGACGACGCGCATGTCGGCCCACAGCGCGAGCTCCATGCCGCCGGCGACCGCAAAGCCCTCGATCGCGGCGATCACCGGCTTCGACAGCCGCAGCCGGCTTGGCCCCATCGGCGCGATCGTGTTGTGTCCGCGAACCTCGCGCTTCTTCTCGGGATCGCCCGCTGCCACCGCCTTCAGGTCGGCGCCGGCGCAGAAATAGCCGCCGGTGCCGGTGAACACCGCGACCGATGCACTCGCGTCGGCGTCGAAGGCCAGAAACGCGTCATACAGTTTTCGCGCGGTGGCGCCATCGACGGCGTTGCGGTTGTGCGGACGGTTGATGGAGATGATGGTGACAGGACCATCGCGCTCGACGAGCACGGTATCGGCATCGGACATGGGTCGCTCCCTGGGCTTGTTAGTTGGAGCCAACCTAATGGTCCCGGTCAGGCAATGCCATCACGAACGAAGGCGACGCGGATGGTCGGGTCCCCGATCGCCTCATGCGCATCCTCGAAACGGACGCGGCGGGTGATGACATGTTCTGGATGGTAATGTCCTGCCGTCACATGCGCGACGCAGTCGGGCAGCTCGGCGCGCACATTGACGCGGCTGACCTTCAACGTGATCCCGACTCCATACATATGCCGCAGCGGCACCGGCGTGGTCTCGGCGAAGGCGCCATACATGCGCTGGCAGATGCCGTTGGGTTCCGTCGCGCGGAATGCCAGCAGGATGCTGGTGTCGGTCGCGGCCGCATCGATCACGATCGGGAACAGGCCGGGCGGCTCCATCGACAGGCCGACTGGCGCTTCGATGATGTCGGCCCCGAGCGACTTCGCCTTGGCGAGGCGCGGCGCGTGGTCGTCGAGATAGACGACGCGGCCCGCGCCGCGCGCCACCGCCGCCTGCACCGCGAACAGTGCGAGCGACTGCGCGAAGCCGCCGATCACGAGCACGTCGGCGCCGGGCCGTTGCGCGAGCCAGCGCGCCACCGCGCTGAACCCGTCGGTCGCGCCATCGGCCAGTCCTGCGGTTTGCGACAGGGCATGACCGTTCGGCTGGCGGACCAGCATGTGATCGGCAAACGGTACGCGGATGAGGTCGGAGAGGCCGCCGCCATATTCCACGCCGCAGACCGGCTTCAGCCCGTAGGACGAACGAAACGGCACCGCCATGCAGGCATTGGTGTGGCCGCGCCGGCAGCGGTCGCAAGTGCCGCAACTGATCTGGAACGGAACGATGACGAGATCACCGGGCGCGAAATTCTTCACCGCGCCGCCGATGTCGACGATGCGGCCCGCGGTCTCGTGTCCGAGTGCAAACGGACCGGCGAGGCCCGATCGGCCATGCACGATCGCAAGATCGAGATCGCAGCGCGTCACGGCAAGCGGCTGCACCAGCGCGTCGCGGTCATCCTGGAGCTTGGGTGGGGGAACGTCCCACCATTCGACCTTGTTGCCGCCGATATAAGTCAATTGCCGCATCGTGCACTCTCCGTTTAGGCGGAGAGTGCAGGGAGGCTGACGCGACGACAAAAGGTATGTCTTCAACCGGGGTGAATTGGATTCACTTCAGCCCGCTCTGCTCGTCATTGCGAGGAGCGGAAGCGACGAAGCAATCCATCCTTCCACACGTGGCGAGGTGGATTGCTTCGCTTCGCTCGCAATGACGGAGGAAGAATACGGCGCTGCTGACGGAAGCTAGATCTTCAGCTCGCTGCCCGTCACGCGGCGATACGCTTCGAGATACCGCTTGCTGGTCGCATCCACCACGCTGGCGGGCAGCGGCGGCGGCGGGGCGTCGCCGTTCCAGCGGCCGGCGTGGCGTTCGACGTCGAGATAGTCGCGCAGCGGCTGCTTGTCGAAGCTCGGCTGCGGCTGGCCGGGCTTGTAGGCATCGACCGCCCAGAACCGCGACGAATCCGGCGTCATCACCTCGTCGATCAGGATGATGCGGCCGTCTTTGTCGCGGCCGAATTCGAACTTGGTGTCGGCGATGATGATGCCGCGGGCGCGGCTGGTTTGTTCGCCGTAAGCGTAGACATCGCGCGCCATCTTCTCGAGTGTCGCGGCAATGTCCGCGCCGACGATCTCGCGCACCCGCTTAACCGTGATGTTCTCGTCATGGCCGGCCTCGGCCTTGGTCGCCGGGCTGAAGATCGCGGGCTCGAGCTTTTGGCTCTCGACCAGGCCTGCTGCCAGCTTCTCACCGGCGAGCGTGCCTTCAGCGGCGTATTCCTTCCAGGCCGAGCCGGAGATGTAGCCGCGGATCACGCATTCGATTGGGAATACGGTGGTGCGCTTGCACAGCATCGCGCGTCCGAGGATGTCGGCGCGATGATCCTTCAATGCAGGCACTGCGCGGATGATCTCGTCGGCATCGGCGCTGATCATGTGGTGCGGCACGGTGCCTTCGAGCTGCCGGAACCACCAGGCGCTGATCTGGGTCAGCACCGCGCCCTTCATCGGAATGGTTTCCGCCATCACCACGTCGAATGCCGAGATGCGGTCGGTGGTGAGCAGCAGCACACGGTCGTCGCCGACGGCGTAGATATCGCGCACCTTGCCGCGGCCGATCCGGGGCAGGGGCAAATCGCTGGAGAGCATCGCGGTCATGGGCGGGGTCTTTCCGGGCTCGTTTCTCAAAGACGCAGTGTTCAAAGACGTGCGCCCGCACGAGGCGTGCGGGCGCCGAAGACTAACACGGGAAATAGCTCACTCCGGCAGCGGAATGAACTCGTGTTCGTGCGGAACCTGCGAGAAACGCCCGGTTTTCCAGTCCTGTTTGGCCTGCTCGATCCGCTCCTTCGACGACGAGACGAAATTCCACCAGATGTGGCGCGGCCCTTCCAAGGCGTCGCCGCCTAGGAACATCATGCGGGTCGGCCGCAGCGTCTTCACGGTGATGCGGTCGCCGGGCCGGAAGATCAGGAGCCGCGGGCCCTCGTGGCGGTCGCCCGCGATCTCGACCTCGCCCTCGACGAGATAGATCGCGCGCTCCTCGTGATCGGGGTCGAGCGGCACCGAGGTGCCGGCCTGCGCGGTCACTTCAGTGTAGAACCACGGCGAGACCATGCTGACCGGCGAGCTGATGCCGAACGCTGAACCTGCGATGACGCGCGCGGTAAAATCGCGCTCCGAGATCATCGGCAGGTCGCCCGCGCCATAGTGCTGGAACGAAGGCGCGATCTCCTCCTTGCCGGCCGGCAGCGCGATCCAGCTCTGTAGCCCGAGCATCTTCTGGCCGTCGCGGCGCTGCACGTCGGGCGTGCGCTCGGAATGCGCGATGCCGCGGCCCGCGGTCATCAAATTCATCGCGCCGGGCTGAATCTCCTGGATGTTGCCCTCGCTGTCGCGGTGCATGATGCTGCCGTCGAATAGATAAGTGACGGTGGCGAGCCCGATATGCGGATGCGGCCGCACATCCATGCCCTTGCCGGCGAGGTATTGCACCGGACCGAAATGATCGAAGAAGATGAAGGGCCCGACCATCTGCCGCTTGCCATGCGGCAGTGCGCGACGCACGGCAAAACCATCGCCGAGATCGCGAGTGCGCGGCACGATGATCAGGTCCAGCGCGTCGCAGGTCTTGGGATCGCCGAGTTCGGGATCGGTTGAAGGCTGCCAGCTCATGTCGGACTCCTTGCAGTTTTGCCGGATCATACTCTCTATCTGTCGTCCCGGCCAAGCCAACGGGTCGGCGCGAAGCGCCGCCCGATGACAGGCTCCGCGCGAGCCGGACTCATAACCACGAATGCTTACGTTGCGAAGGCTGTGGCCGCAGCCCTCCGCACCAACTGATATCGGTGGCTATGCTCCCTGCTCTTTCGCAGGGACGACGAAGTACTTCTGGCGTGTGCACGCGCGTGATAACAGCATAAATTTGGAAACCGGAGCCAACCATGGTTTCTCTGATCAAGCCGGGCGCAAAGCTGTTGCAGGTCGATGGGCCCGTGATCGAGACCGCGCGTCTCATCCTGCGGCCGTGGCGCGCGTCCGACATCGCTGACAACACGCGGATGCTGTCCGATCCCGAGACGGCACGCTTCATCACGCCGGATCATCAGCCGGTCGCGTCGGAGCTGAAGGGCTGGCGCAATGCGGCGGTCATCTCCGGCCATTGGGCGCTGCACGGCTTCGGCATGTTCGCGGTCGAGGAGAAGTCTTCCGCCCGCTACATCGGCCGCGTCGGGCCGTATTGTCCGCCTGAATGGCCGGGCCTCGAAGTCGGCTGGGGCATCGCCAAGGAGTGTCGCGGCAAGGGTTATGCGGTGGAGGCGGCGCGTGCCGCGATCGACTTTGTGTTTGCCAATTTCACGGTTGACCGCATCATCCATTGCATCGATCCCGCCAACGTCGCCTCGCAGGCCGTGGCGCGGCGGCTGGGTGCGGTGAATGAGGGCCTGGGCAAGCTCGAGGGTGATGTCGTCGATATCTGGGTCACGCAGCGCAGCCGCTGGCCGCGCGATGGTTCTTGAAAAAGCCGGCGTGACGGCCGATGTTCGAGCCGTTGCCGTTTCGAGCCCGAAGCAAACCGACCGATGACCTTTGCCGCGACCGAACTGTGTCTGCGCGCCGCCACCGTGACGCTGCTGATGGTGCTTGCGGCCTCGATGTTCGCAGATTTCCGCAAGGTGCTGGCCGGGCGGCTCGCGATCGCCTTCGCGCTCGGCTCGGCCGCGCATGCGGTGACCGCGTCGATGGGTGCCGGGCCGCCGGTCTCGGACTGGCATGCGCCACTGATCGCGCTCGCGACCGGCGATATCGTGGTGTTCTGGCTGTTCACGCGCGCGCTGTTCGATGACGCGTTTCAGCTGCGCTGGTGGCACGGCCTGATCTGGGCTGCGGTCGTGGCCTACAGCTTCGTCAATTGCATGTGGATCGCACCCGCCGGTCACGCGCGGATCGCGATCATCATGGTCAATTCGCTCACGCTCGCCTTCGTTGCGCTCGCGGTGGCGCAAACCATCGGATCGTGGTCGGCGGATCTGGTCGAGCGCCGCCGCCGTGTCCGCGTCTTCATCGTCGCCGCATCTGCGCTGTACGGCGGCATGAACGCGCTGCTTCAGATCGCCTATGCCGGCAGCCGCGTGACCGTGGAATGGGCCAATTTGCTGAACGCGGCCGTGCTCACCGCCATCGTGGCCGCAATCACCTGGGCGATGATGCGCGTCGACGGTGCCGACCTGTTCACGGTGCCGGCGGAGGCCGTCGTGCTGACGAAGCCGGCTGCGGTCGAGGAGGCGGCGGACCAGAGACTGGTCGATGCCCTGATGCGGCTGATGGCGGACGAGCGCATCTATCGCCACGACAACGTCACGATCGGCACGCTGGCAACCCGGCTGAAGATCCCCGAATATCGTCTCCGGCGGCTGATCAACCAGCGGCTCGGCTACCGCAATTTCAATGTCTTCCTCAACAATCACCGGATCGAGGAGGCCAAGGCCGCGCTCGCCGATCCCTCGCAGTCCGCAGTTCCCGTCATCACCATCGCGATGGACGCCGGCTTCCAATCGCTCGGCCCCTTCAACCGCGCCTTCAAGGCGACGACCGGTGTGACGCCGACGGAGTATCGGAAGCGGAAAGCGAGCGCGGTGTGACTCTTCTCCCTCTCCCGCTTGCGGGGGAGGGCCGGGGTGGGGTGCCTCCGCGAGGTACGCGCTGTCATTCTGAGGAGAGAATCCCCACCCGGATCGCATCGTTCGATGCGATCCGACCTCCCCCGCAAGCGGGAGAGGTGACACGAGTCCGCGGTTGCACCCTTTGTAATCATTGTACAATTCCAGAATCGGCGAGTCGCACCGAGTCCTCGGCCAGCGCGATTCCAAATCCGGCGAGCGCTTGCGCGTCCGCTCCGGCCTGATCCCGGCCACGCGCCCCACGCGCCATGCCGGAGGATCCCGTGACCCGTCGAAAGCTCGCCTTCATTCTCATTGCCACCACCGCTTTCGGTGCGCTGGCGCTGTCTGCCGCCCGGGCCCGCGATGTGCCCAAGGTTGCGACCGGCTTTGTCGCCAACGTCGTCTGCTCGGAGACCTTCGTCAGCGGGCTCGATCCGAAGCGAAACCTGGCCGAGACCACAGATGCGATGCCGGGGGCCGGCCTGATCATCTGGGCGATGGACACCGAGGTCGACCTTGGTCGGAAAGACGTCACCGTGACGCTGTTCGGGCTTGGCCGCAGCCACGCGGTCTATCGCGAGGGGTTCGGCTGCACGCTCGACCACGGCGTGGTGCTCGCCGATACCGCGCCTCCGCCCTCGAAACCGCAAGCCGCATCGCTGCCCGAGATCGCAGGTCCTGCGCTCGTCGCGCCACAAAGCCCGCAGCTTGGGGCCGCGCTCGACCGTGCCTTTGCCGAGCCGGCGGAGCCGCCGTTCCGCCACACCCGCGCTGTTGTCGTGATGAAGGACGGTCGCATCGTCGCTGAACGCTACGCCGACGGCATCGGCATCGAGACGCCGCTACTCGGCTTCTCCATGAGCAAGTCGGCGGTCTCGGCCCTGATCGGAATCCTCGTCCGCGAAGGCAGGCTGACGCGCGACCAGCCGGTCCCGATCGCTGCCTGGCGGAATCCAGACGATCCGCGCCACGCGATCACGGTCGACGAGCTGCTGCGCCACACCGCAGGGCTTGCGCTCGGCAGCTCGCTGCAGGCGTCGCTGGCGTCCGTGCTCGAGCCGGTCAACCGCATGAAGTTCATGGAATCCGATATGGCCGCCTTCGCCGAGAGCGCTCCGCTGGAGAGCGTGCCTGGCCAGGTCTGGAATTATCATGACGGCAACTACCTCATCCTCTCGCATCTGATCCGCAACGCCGCCGGCGGGCAGGCGGCGGACGTCATCCGCTTCGCGCGTGAGAAGCTCTTCGGTCCGCTCGGCATGCGCAATGTCGTGATGCAGTTCGATGCTGCGGGTACGCCGGAAGGATCGGGCGCGATGATGGCGAGCGCACGCGACTGGGCGCGTCTCGGCCAGCTCTACCTCAATGACGGGATGGCCGGCGACAAGCGCATTCTGCCCGAAGGCTGGGCGGCCTATTCGGCTTCGGCCACGCCGAATGCCTGGGTCGGCTACGGCGCGGGCTTCTGGACCAATCTCGGCAACAGCTTCGGCGCCAACCATCGCATCGCGCATGGCTGGCCGCGCGATGCCTTCTTCGCCAAGGGCACGATCGGGCAGTATGTGATCATCGTGCCGTCACAGCGGCTCGTCATCGTGCGGCTCGGCCGCTCGCCGAACATGCCGCCCCAGGCGGACGGCGTGTTCGATCTGGTTCGCGATGTGGTGACAGCAACCACCACAGGCGCGCGGCTCGCGGGCGGCAATTGACTGCTACGTCACACAACACCCGCGCGATCGTGAATTGAATCTCGGCCTCCGGAATTTTCTGATGCTGTGGCGCATCTCGCAGGAGATGCGCCACAGCTTCTTGAAACACGCCTCAGCCGGAGACCATCATGCCGAAAGCCTACTGGATCGTGCACGTCACGGTTCACGACGAAGCGCATTATCCCGAATATCTCGCCGCCGCGATGCCGGTATTCGCCAGATACGGCGCCAATTTCATCGTGCGCAACGGCCCCTATGAGGTGATGGAAGGCGCAACGCGTGAGCGCAACTTCGTCATCGAGTTCAAGGATCGCGCCACCGCGATGGAATGCTACACCTGCCCCGACTATCAGGCCGCGAAAGCGATCCGGCAGAAATACTCGGACGGGGATTTTGTGATCATTGATGGAGCGGAGTAGGTCTCCGTCATTCCGGGGCATGCGAAGCATGAGCCCGGAATCCATTTTGCCACGCGTGATGCGGCTTGATGGATTCCGGGCTCATGCTTCGCGAGCCCCGGAATGACAGTGAGGTTCGGACGAATCATGTCGTGAAAATGCGAAGCTGCGTCGTCAACCACACCTGTCATCGCCCGGCTTGACCGGGCGAGCCAGTACGCTGCGGCCTCTCGGCTCAAGCACAGCTGTCTCTGGAATACTGGATCACCCGCATGCGCGGGTGATGACACCGAACAAGCTGTTTGACGCCTTGAATTGCGCGACCCATCCTCATCGTCGTCCTGGCGAATGCCAGGACCCATTACCCCGAATGCGCATTGTTGCGCGAAGCTGGGGCCGCAGCTCACTCTCACAACGCAACCCTGTGGTTGATGGTGTGGACGGCCCCCTACGGCATCAGTGTGCCAGAATGAGGTTGTTGTAAATCTCAGACAAGGAGACCGTCCGTGAGAGAGATTATCCGTATTGGGATGGATACGTCGAAGCATATTTTTGTGCTGCATGGAGTTGACGCGGCGGAACAGCCGGTGTTGCGCAAGAAGCTGTCGCGCAAGCAGGTGCTTGAGTTTTTTGCCAAGCTTCCGCCGACCGTGATCGGGATGGAGGCCTGCGGGGCGGCTCATTACTGGGGGCGCGAGCTTGGCAAGCTTGGCCATGAGGTGAAGCTGATAGCGCCGCAGTTGGTGAAGCCTTATGTGCTGCGGAACAAGAACGACGGGCGAGATGCGGATGGGGTGTGCGAAGCGATGGGCCGACCGCGGATGCGGTTTGTGCCGGTGAAGAGCGCCGAACAGCAGGCCGCGCTGATGCTTGCAGGTGTCCGCGATGGGCTGATCGGCCGCCGTACCCAGCTCAGCAATGCGATCCGCGGCTACGCGGCGGAGTTTGGCCTGATCGCGCCGAAGGGGTTGGACAAGATCGAGCCGCTGTTGGCCCGGATCACGCAGGACGAGAGCGTTCCCGCTATGGCGCGCGAGCTGTTCGCCATGCAGGGCCGTGACTATGCGCAGTTGCAGGGTGAGCTGAAGGCGGTCGAGGCCAGGCTGCTGGCCTGGCACCAGGCCAACGCCACAAGCCGTCGTCTGGCCCAGATCCCCTCGGTCGGTCCGATCATCGCGACCTCGCTTGTGATGAAGACGCCGGACCCGCACGCCTTCCGCTCCGGCCGCTTGTTCGCGGCCTGGCTCGGCCTGACGCCCAAGGACCATTCCACCGCCGGCAAAACCAGGCTCGGCAAGATCACCCGCGCTGGCGACGAGACCCTGCGTCGCCTGCTCGTGGCCGGGGCGACCGCGGTGATCCGGCAGGCAAGGCTCGGGCGCGGCCACCCCTCGCGCTGGCTCGTGGCGTTGCTCAGGCGCAAGCCGCCGAAGCTTGCGGCCGTGGCGCTCGCCAACAAGGTGGCCCGCATCGCCTGGAAGCTGATGGCGACCGGCGAGAGCTATGATGCCGCACGCATGAACGCTGTCACCTAACAGGTCGGCCGGCCGGACGTAGCGCTCGCCGGACGAACCGGAGCTGCAAGAGCAGATGGAATGATCGATCGATCCAGAACGCGAGACAAGCCGCGGGACCCATTGGCCTTCACAAGGTCGCCAGGTTGTTTGGCACTCGCGTCGCGGAAACCATCTTGGCCCAGCGATCAACACGATCGCATCAAACAGGCCGGACATATGGATGACAGCGATCCGACCAATCCCAGAAAGCTCTTGTGCCACGGGGGCCGTCCACATATGGGTCCCGGCCTTCGCCGGGACGACAGTGGTAGATGCGGCGTGCAGCCTGCGCCTCGACGACGGCCCGGCTTACTGCCTTCCCAGCTGCGTCGCCTTCTCCACGCGGTCGAACCGCTCCAGCGTCAGGATCGCGTCCGCGAGCTGGTCGGCGCGCTTGTCGAGCACCGGGCGGGCCAGCGTCAAGAACTTCTGCTGCATCGCCTGCGCATCGGGGAACGAGGTCGGCTCGCCGGATGGATCGGCATAGAGGCGCTCGTGGGTGCCGTCATCGGTGGTGATCGAGACGCGAGCGCCGAACGGATGGGTGCGGCCGACCTCGAGGCGGTCGTCCTGCACCACGTCGAACTTGTCGGCGAGCGCGTCGATCGCCGCATCACCGAGCCGATCGTAATCGTCCCAGCCGAAATGGCCCTGGTCGAGCGCGATTGCGCCGGTGAAGAACATCGAGAACTGGCCGCCGACCACCGAGGTCGGGTGGCGCTTGGTGGCGGCATCGCCGGTCAGCGTGATGCCGTTGCGGTGCAGGCCGATCTCGACCTTCCTGATCTGGTCCGGCGTCAGATTGTGCTCGCGCCGCATCGCGATCAGCGCGTCGATCGCGGCATGGGTATAGCGGCAGCTCGGATACGGCTTCACGCCGATCTTCAGCGTCTCATAGGTGCTGCCAAGTCCGGCCACTGCCTTGTCCGGATGCGCGTCATCGGTATAGCCGACCAGCAGGCCGTGCTTGCCCTCGACCGATTCGCTCGAACCGATGAAGTCGTTGCGCGCCAGGGTCGCTGCGATCACGCCGTTCATCGCGGCGGCGCCGACCTGGTAGCGCTTGTTCCAGGCGCCGTTGACCAGGAATTGCAGCGAGCCGGCAGCCTGGCTGCCGGAGACGCCGAACGCGGAGACGATCTGCTGCTTCGACAGGGCGAACAGCTTGGCCGCCGCCGCCGCCGCGCCATAGGTGCCGGCCGTCGCAGTCGGGTGGAAGCCGCGGGCGTAATGCGAGGTCGGATCGAGGGCGTTGCCGAGCCGGCAGCACACTTCATAGCCGGCGACGATCGCGGTCAGCACGTCGCGGCCGGAGGCGCCGACCATCTCGCCGACCGCGAACGCGGCAGGCACCACGGGTGCGCTCGGATGCAGCGAGGAATCGGCATGGGTGTCGTCGAAGTCGAGCGAATGGCCGAGCGCGCCGTTGAGCAGCGCCGCGACCGCCGGCGTCCAGGTCTTGGTGTCGCCGAACACCGTGGCCTCGCCCTTGCCGTCCAGCGCCAGCGCCTCCAGCATCTTCATCAGCGACGGGGTCGATTCCGCATCGCGGCGGGCGCGGATGGTGCTGCCCAGGAAATCCAGCGTCAAAACCTTGGCGCGCTCCAGCACCTGCGGTGGGATATCGGAATATTTCAGGTCGGCGACGTAGGCGGCGAGCGTTGCGGTTTCGTGGGCCATCGTGTTTCCTCAATTTTGCGGCGCAGGGTAGGCGGGCGGGTTTGGCCTTTCAAGCCACCTTGCCGCCGCGGGCAGCAGCCATGCTTCCGGTCGCTGGACGTCAAGTCATGTAACACGGGCCTTTCCATTGATTGCGGATCAGGGTGCATGAGGACCTTCGCAAAACGCATGTTCGAGCAGCTCTGGACCCGCAAGACGCAGCTGGCGCTCGCGGTCCGGATCGCGTCCGCCGGCGTGGCGGCCTATGCCATAGCGCTGGCGCTGCACCTGCTGCTGCCGCTGTGGGCGGTGTTGACCTCGCTGATCGTGACCCAGATGAGCGTCGGCCGCTCGCTGAAGGCAACCCGCGACTACATGCTCGGCACCATCGGCGGCGCCATCTATGGCGGCGCGATTGCGGTGCTGATCCCGCATTCCGGCGAGGGCAGCCTGCTGGCGCTGCTGGTCTTGGCTATCGTGCCGCTGGCGTTCATCGCCGCGCTCAATCCCAGCCTGAACTCGGCGACGGTGACGGCGGTGATCGTGCTGCTGCTGCCGACGATGCATCATTCCAATCCGCTGGACTCCGCCATCGACCGCGTGCTCGAGGTCACGGTCGGTGCGCTGACTGGCCTTGTGATCTCGTTCCTGGTGCTGCCGTCGCGCGCGGTCAGCCAGATCAGGGTCAATGCGTCGAAGCTGCTGGAACTGCTCGCGGCGGCATTCGCCGAATTGCTCGCCGGCCTGACGCGCGGGCTCGACAACGACGCATTGCACCGGATCCAGGATGGCATCGGCAGCGCGGTGACCAATCTGCACGCAACCGGCCTCGAGGCCGAGCGTGAACGCACCATGCATCTGTCATCCGGGCCGGACACCGGTCCGCTGCTGCGGACGATCCAGCGGCTGCGGCACGACGTCGTGATGATCGGGCGCGCCTGCGTCGTGCCGCTGCCGGCCGATATCCAGGCCAGGCTGGCGCGGCCATTGGCCGACGTCAGCAATGCCATCGTGACCTATATGGTGGCGGTCGCGACGGCCCTGCGCGCCGGCAGCGGCCCGGCCGACATGGCGCCGGTCGATGCCGCGCTGCATGCCTACAGCGAGGAGGTTGCCGCGGTGCGCAGCGAGGGCCTGACCCGGGGCCTTCCGGTCGATGCCATGGAGCGGTTCTTCGCGCTTGGATTTTCGCTCGACCAGATGCGGCAGAACCTGAACGACCTCAAGCGCTGCCACGGCAATTGGTGCACGAACGAAGATGGTTCCGAGAAGATCGTTGCGGAAACTTCGGAGAAGAGCGCGGCATGACCTTTGGCTATGCCGTGCGGCGCGTCAGGCCCTTGCTCTCCATGCGCCAGATCAGGAGGTCGATACGGTCCTGACCGAAGAACGGTTCGTTGGCGAACACGAAGGTCGGCACGCCCCAATGGCCGGAGGCCGCATGCGCCTCCTCGTTGCCCTTGATGACCGCTTCATAGCGATCGGGGTCGGCGGCGATCGCCGCATCCATCGCAGCGAGATCGAAACCGGCGGCATCGGCTGCTCGTGCCAGATGATCGCCCTCGTTCCAGCCTTTCACCGAGCCGTCCCACAGCACGCGGCTGATCGCGGAGGTGAAGGCAAGCGACTGCCCCTCAAGCTGGACGGCAGCGCCGAGCCGGGTCAGGCGGTGGATGTAGGGCTGGTGTTCGGCGACGTCGAGCGTCGTCATGTCCTGCACGATCGGGTCCGGGCGCGGAAAGCGGAACGGGATGTTCTCGTGCTTGGCGACGCGGCCGGAATCGAGCACGACATAGCGGGCGAATTGCGGATTGGTCTTCTTGAAGAAGCCGGGCACGCGCACCGCGAGCGGATAGACCGGCCGCAAATTCACCGCGACGTCGTAGTCGGCGACCATCTTCAGCGTCTTCGGCAGCGCCAGGTAACTGTACGGACTGCGGAACGAGAAGAACAGGTCGACCGCCAAGGTCATGCGCTAGCCTCCGTTCGGTGCGACCTCGGCAACCTTCATCCAATCAGTCTGCGTGCCAGCAGGCGGAAACGCAAGATCAGGAGGGTCGCATAAACCGCAGTCCCGAGTGACAGCCCGATCCAGACGCCGGGCGCCTGGAGCCCGGCCCAGAAGGCGAGCGCGTAGGCGGACGCGAACCCGATCAGCCAGTAGCTGATGGTCGCGAACAGCAGCGGCACCCGGGTGTCGTGCATGCCGCGCAGCGCGCCGGCGGTGGTGGTCTGCACGCCATCGGCGATGAAGAACGTCGCGCCGATCAGGAGCAGCATCGCGGTGAGCTGCGCGGTGGCGTCAGAAGCTTCGCCGAGGAACAGTGCCGCGATCTCGAAGCGCGCCAGGATTACCGCGAGCGTCATGATGCTCATGAACACGCCGGAGAGCGCGACCGCGACAAAGCCGGCACGCTGCACCGCGTCGGTGTCACGGCGGCCGACCGCCTGGCCGACCCGCACGGTGGCGGCCATGCTGACGCCGAACGGCACCATGAACAGGATCGCCGCGATCTGCAGCGCGATCTGGTGCGCCGCCAGCGCCGTGGTGCTGATCAGCCCCATCAGCAGGCCGGCCGCGCCGAACAGGCCGTATTCCAGGAGGAAGGCGATCGAGATCGGCGCGCCGATGGCGACAAGCTTGCCCATCAACGGCCAGTCGATGCGCCACACGCGGCTGAAGACATGGTACTTGCGGAACGGGCGGCGCCGCGCCGCGAACCACACCCCGGCGAGGAAGGTGCCGAGATTGACGATCGTGGTCGCAAGCCCGGCGCCGAACATGCCGAGTTCGGGCATGCCCCATTTGCCGTAGAGCAACAGGTAGACCATCAGCGCATTGGCCGGGATCGCCGCGAGCGTGATCCACAGCACCGGCTCCGGCCGGTTCACCGCGCTCATGAAGCCACGGATCGCAATGAACCACAGCGCCGGCAGGATGCCCCAGGCGAGCCCGAACAGATATTGCTGCGCCAGATGCGCGGTGGCCTGGCTCTGGCCGAGCGCGAGCAGGACGCGCTCGCCCTGGAACGGCAGCGCCATCAGCGGCAGCACCATGAAGAAGGCGGCCCACAACCCGACGCGCAGCGAACGCCGCATCACGCGCGGGTTGCGGGCGCCGAACGCCTGCGCGGCCAACGGCGAGACCGCCGCCATCATGCCCATGCCGATGGTGAAGCTGACGAAATACTCGGTATGCGCCAGCGCCGCCGCAGCCACGTTCTCGCTGCCGAGCCGGCCGATGAAGGCGAGATCGGTCGTCATCATCGCGATCTGTCCGAGCTGCGTCAGCGCAAGCGGCACCGCGAGCTTCAGCGTTTCGGCGAGCTCGGCCGTGAGCAGCTTGCGAGAGGGGACGACGGCCGCGTGCGACGCGGCCGGATCGATCTTGTCGATGCAGGTCATGACGGCACGCTTTGCACGGCAAACCGGCCGGAAGGATGGCCAAACTGCCCAAACGCGACGATCTCACGCAGAGATCATCGCCTCCCAGATTGTCGTCTGAGCATGGTCCGACCGAAAAAAAGCTTCACGTTTTTCCGGATCACGCCCGGATCACGATCGCGCTGGTATCCGCTTGATCTTGGCGCCGAGCGCGTTGAGCCGTTCGTCGATCCGCTCATAGCCGCGCTCGATCTGGTCGGCATTGTTGATGGTGGAGGTGCCGTTGGCGCACACCGCGGCCAGCAGCATCGCCATACCGGCGCGGATGTCGGGCGAGTTCATCGGCGCGCCGCGCAGCCGGCTCGGACCGGCCACGATCGCGCGGTGCGGGTCGCACAGCACGATCCGGCCACCCATCGCGATCAGGTTGTCGACGAAGAACATCCGCGACTCGAACATCTTCTCGTGCATCAGGATGACGCCGTCGCACTGCGTCGCGGTGACGATCGCAATCGACATCAGGTCCGCCGGGAAGGCGGGCCAGGGCTGGTCCTCGAGCTTCGGCACGTGGCCGCCGAAATCGTCCTGGATCTTCATGGTCTGGTTCGACGGCACGACGAGGTCGTCGCCCTCGACGCCGCAGACGATGCCGAGCCGCTCAAAGCCCATCCGGATCGAGCGCAGATGCTCGACGCCGGCGCGCGCGATGCGCAGCGGCGAGCGGGTCACCGCCGCAAGGCCGATCAGCGATCCGACCTCGATATGGTCGGGCTGGATCGCATAGGTCGTGCCGCCGAGCGTCGCCTGGCCGTGCACGGTGATGGTGTTGGTACCGATGCCTTCGATCTTTGCGCCAAGCGCGACCAGGAAATTGGCGAGATCCTGCACATGCGGCTCGGAGGCTGCGTTGCGCAGATAGGTGGTGCCGCGGGCGGCGACGGCGGCGACCAGCGCGTTCTCCGTCGCGGTGACGCTGGGCTCGTCGAGGAACACATCGGCGCCCTTCAGGCGCGCGGCGCGGAATTCCAGCCGGTGCGTCGCGGTGACCGTGGCGCCGAGCTGCTCGAAGGCCAGAAAATGCGTGTCGAGCCGGCGGCGGCCGATCACGTCGCCGCCGGGCGGCGGCAACGCGACCTCGCCGCAGCGGGCGAGCAGCGGACCTGCCAGCAGGATCGAGGCGCGGATCCGCGCGCACAGAGCCGGATCGAGATCGGCGGCGCGGATCTCCTTGGCATGGATCTGCAGCGTGTTGCGCTTGGTCCATTCGGCGCTGGCGCCGACCGAGCGGCACAGCTCGACCAGCGTTTCGGTGTCGCGAATGCGCGGCACGTTGGTCAGCGTGACCGGATGCTCGGTGAGCAGGGCAGCTGCGATGATCGGCAGCGCGGAGTTCTTGTTGCCCGACGGCTCGATGGTGCCCGAAAGGCGGCGGCCGCCTTCGACGATGTATTGGATCGGCGGCACGCGGAATGTCCCCTAACGCATCATCCAGACTTGGATTCGAATTGGGCCACGCGAAATTCCGTAGCGGAATCAATGGCTGTCCGGCACCGTAACACGACTCCCGGCGCAGCTTCCACACGAAAGGTAGCCGCGCGACGGTGCGGAGCGCGCGGTCACGGACACGTCATCTTGGCCGAGCCGTCGCGTCGGAAAGCGCATGTCCGCCTGGCCGCAGGGAGCAGGTCCCTAGATGTCGATGGTGGCGCTGAGCGAGTTTTCCTGGATGAAATCGCGGCGCGGTTCGACCACATCGCCCATCAGCTTGGTGAAGATATCGTCGGCCTCGTCGACCTCCTTGATCTTCACCTGGAGCAGCGAGCGCGCCTCGGTGTCCAGCGTGGTCTCCCACAGCTGCTCGGGGTTCATCTCGCCGAGACCTTTGTAGCGCTGCAGCGAGACGCCCTTGCGGGCGGCATCGGTCACGGCCTCGAACAGGTCGATCGGGCCGTGAATGGTCTGCTCGGCATCCTTGCGCCGGAGCTTGCCCGCCCGCACGTAGATCTCCTGCAGCCTGGTCGCATACTCGTCGAGCTTGCGTGCATCGGCCGAGCCGAGAAACGCGTCGTCGATCACGGCCACTTCCTTGACGCCGCGCACGGTGCGCTCGAACTGGAAGCCCTGGCCTTCCGTGAAGGTGCCGATCCAGCCGCGCTCCACTTCGTCGGCAACTGCGTCCAGCCGCTTGGCGATGTAATCAGCCGCGGAGTTGGCGGTCGCGATATCGCTGGTGATTCTCGGGGTCAGCACGCCGGCGATCGCGGCCTGCTCGATCACCGCGCGATTGTAGCGGCTGTGAAGGTTGCGCAGCACGGAGCGGATCGTCCGGGCGTCTTCGACCAGCGACAGCAAGTCACGGCCCGAGCGGTCTTCGCCGGAGGCCGGCTTGAAGACGCATTCGTCGAGCCCGGTCGAGATCAGGTAATCCTCGAGCGCGCGTTCGTCCTTCAGATATTGCTCGGACTTGCCGCGCGAGACCTTATAGAGCGGCGGCTGGGCGATATAGAGAAAGCCGCCATCGATGATCGAGCGCATCTGGCGATAGAAGAAGGTCAACAGCAGCGTGCGGATATGGGCGCCGTCGACGTCGGCGTCGGTCATCACGATGATCTTGTGGTAGCGCAGCTTGTCGACCGAGAAGTCGTCGCTGATGCCGGTGCCGAGCGCGGTGATCAGCGTGCCGATCTGCTCCGACGACAGCATCTTGTCGGGGCGCACGCGCTCGACATTGAGGATCTTGCCGCGTAGCGGCAGCACCGCCTGGAATTCGCGGTTGCGGCCCTGCTTGGCGCTGCCGCCTGCCGAGTCGCCCTCGACGATGAACAGTTCGGACTTCGCCGGATCCTTCTCCTGGCAGTCGGCGAGCTTGCCGGGCAGCGAGGAGACGCTGAGCGGATTCTTGCGGGTCAGCTCGCGCGCCTTGCGCGCAGCCTCGCGGGCTGCGGCGGCCTGGATCACCTTGCCGACGATTTCCTTGGCTTCCTTCGGATTCTCCTCGAACCAGGCCGCCAGCGCCTCATTCAGGACGTTCTCGACCACCGGTCGAACCTCCGAGGACACCAGCTTGTCCTTGGTTTGCGACGAGAATTTCGGATCGGGCACCTTCACCGACAGCACCGCGGTGAGACCTTCGCGGCAATCGTCGCCGGTCAGCGCGATCTTTTCCTTCTTCGCATTGGCCTCGGCATAGCCGTTGACCTGGCGCGTCAGCGCGCCGCGGAAGCCGGCCAGATGGGTGCCGCCGTCGCGCTGCGGGATGTTGTTGGTAAAGCACAGCACGTTCTCGTGGTAGCTGTCGTTCCACCACAGCGCGGCTTCGACGCCGATGCCGTTGGCTTCCGCGCGCACCATGATCGGCGCCGGCACGATCGCCTTCTTGTTGCGGTCGAGATATTTGACGAATTCCTCGACGCCGCCGGAATAGTGCATCTCCTCGCGCTTCTCGACCGCGTGGCGCATGTCGGAGAGCACGATGTGGACGCCGGAATTGAGGAAGGCGAGCTCGCGCAGCCGGTGCTCGAGCGTCGCGAAATCATATTCGATGTTCTTGAAGGTCTCGGGCGAGGCGAGGAAGGTGACCTCGGTGCCGCGTTTGCCCGGGGCATCGCCGACCACCCTGAGCGGCGCCACGGCATCGCCGTGCGCGAATTCGATGTAGTGCTCCTTGTCGTCGCGCCAGATCCGCAGCCCGAGCTTGCTGGACAGCGCGTTGACGACGGAGACGCCGACGCCGTGCAGACCGCCGGAAACCTTGTAGGAGTTCTGGTCGAACTTTCCGCCGGCGTGGAGCTGGGTCATGATGACCTCGGCCGCGGAGACGCCTT
The DNA here is from genome assembly GCF_013373795.3 of Bradyrhizobium quebecense. NCBI lineage: Bacteria > Pseudomonadati > Pseudomonadota > Alphaproteobacteria > Hyphomicrobiales > Nitrobacteraceae > Bradyrhizobium > Bradyrhizobium quebecense. Next base: position 6,667,491 of record NZ_CP088022.1, on the reverse strand, counting down.
CGCCCTTGTGGATGCCGACCGGAATGCCGCGGCCGTCGTCGTACACGGTGACGGAATTGTCGGCGTTGAGGGTGACCAGGACGCGGCTTGCATGGCCCGCCAGCGCCTCGTCGATCGCGTTGTCGACGACCTCGTAGACCATGTGGTGCAGGCCGGAACCGTCGTCGGTGTCGCCGATATACATGCCGGGCCGCTTGCGGACGGCGTCGAGGCCCTTCAGCACCCGGATCGATTCCGCACCATATTCAGCCGGAATGGGATGCTCAGATTCGGCAGGTGTCTGCCGGGCAGGTTCAGTCATGTGAGGCCTTCGAGGATGTCCCGAATCAGCTGCACAAAATGAGGCGCTGATTCCGCTATTTGTGCCATGAAAGAGCAGTTGCGCCTAGCGCAAAGTCTCCGTCTACAAACTATTGAATAAATAGGATTTTTTCGGCCTGTTTCAAGGCTCTCAAAGGCCGATTCCGGAGGCTCTGAAAAGCCCGATTCGAAGGCAGATTCGCCCCCCTTTCGGAGGCGATTCCGCGCGCTTAGCCGCGCCGTGTGGCGCGGCCGGATTCAACGTCGAAAATCTCTCCCGTCGGGCCGATATCGAGGAAGGCGGCAGGATCGGCGCCGGTCATCCAAACCTGTGCGCCGAGCTTGGCGAGTTCGTCGAACAGCGCCTTGCGCCTATTGGGATCGAGATGGGCGACGACCTCGTCGAGCAGCAGCAGCGGCACGATGCCGGTCATCTCCGCGACCATCGTGGCATGCGCCAGCACCAGCCCGATCAAGAGCGCTTTCTGCTCGCCGGTCGAGGCATCGCGCGCCGGTATGTTCTTCGGCGCGTAGACCACCTGCAGATCGGTCAGATGCGGTCCGTCGAGCGTGCGCCCGGCGGCGGCGTCGCGCGGACGGCTGGCGCGCAGGATCTCGCGGTAGCGGTCCTCCACCGCGGTCGCAGGCTCCTGCAGCAGCGCGTTCTCCATCCAGCCGTCGAGCATGATCTCGGCGGACGGGAAGGCCGAGGCGGCGCCGCGCTCGTGCAGCATCGCGGCGAGCTTGGCGGCGGTCTGGCCGCGCGATGCTGCGACCGCGACCGCAAGCTCCGCGGTCTCGCGCTCGATCGCATCACACCAATGGTCGTCGTAGTTGCGCACCTCGAGCAGCCGGTTGCGCGAGCGTAGCGAGCGCTCCAGCGCCGAGACCCGGCTGGAATGCTCGGAATCGATCGCCAGCACCAGGCGGTCGAAGAAGCGCCGCCGCTCGGAGGCGGCGCCCATGAACAGGCCGTCCATCGCCGGCGTCAGCCACACGATGCGCAGATGGTCGCCGAAGGCGGTCGCGGACCCCACCGGTTCGCGATCGATGCGGCAGCGCCGGCTGTTGCTCGCCTCGCCGGTCGGGGGATCGATGCCGGTGCCGAGCGTGGCGAGGCCGAGCGCGCCCTCGACTTCGGCCGAGACCGCCCAGGAGCCGTCGCCCTGATTGTCGGCGACGTCCTCCAAGGTCGCGCGGCGCAGCCCGCGGCCCGGCGACAGGAACGAGACCGCCTCCATGCAATTGGTCTTGCCGGCGCCGTTCGGCCCGACCAGCACCACCATGTCGCCCGCGACCTGCAGCGTCGCCGCCCGGTAATTGCGGAAATGCGTCAGCGACAGGCGATGAATGCGGGACGGGGTCATGTTACCTTGTCATTGCCGGGCTTGACCCGGCAATCCATCGTCCGCGCTAGCCGACAATTTCATCATATAAGTCTCGCCAGTCGGGATTGCCGGCAACGATCAGATCAATCTTCCACTCACGCGACCAGTGCTTGATGTTTTTCTCGCGCTGAAGCGCCGCGGCGATTGTCTCATGCGCCTCAAAGTAGACGAGGGTCTTGATGCCGTACCGCTTGGTAAAGCCTTCGGCCAGACCCTCGCGATGCTCATAAACTCGCCGGACCAGATTATTGGTCACGCCAACGTAGAGAGTTCCACCGGGCTTGCTCGCGAGGATGTATACCCAATAGTTCATCTCTTGTTCGATGGATGGCCGGGTCAAGCCCGGCCATGACGAGAGGAGAAGTCACACTCGCATCGGCATCAGCACGTAGAGCGCGCCCTTGCTGTCGCGGTCCTGCACCAGGGTCGGGGAGCCGGGATCGGCAAGCTTCAGCACCGCGACCTCGCCCTCGATCTGGGCAGCAATGTCGAGCAGATAGCGCGAGTTGAAACCGATATCGAGCGCGTCGGAGGCGTATTCGACCTCGAGCTCTTCGGTGGCGCTGCCGGAATCCGGGTTGGTGACCGAGAGCACCAGCTTGCCGGGGGACAATGCCAGCTTCACCGCGCGGCCGCGTTCGCTGGAAATGGTCGAGACGCGATCGACGGCGGCCTCGAAATCCTTCTTGTCGACCACCAGTTCCTTGTCGTTGTTCTGCGGAATGACGCGGCCATAGTCCGGGAAGGTGCCGTCGATCAGCTTCGAGGTCAGCACCACATTGCCGAGCGTGAAGCGGATCTTGCCATCCGACAGCTCGATCGAGATCTCGGCGTCGTCGCCCTCGATCAGCCGCTGCACCTCGCCGACCGTCTTGCGCGGGACGATCACGCCGGGCATGCCGGTCGCGCCCTTGGGCAGCGCGAGGTCGATCTGCGCCAGACGATGGCCGTCGGTCGCAACCCCGCGCAAGGTCGCAGCCTTGGCGCTGCCGGCGGCGTGCAGATAGATGCCGTTGAGGTAATAGCGGGTCTCTTCGGTCGAGATCGCAAACTGGGTGCGGTCGATCAGCCGCTTGATGTCGGAGGCCGGCAGCGAGAACGAATGCGTCATGTCGCCGGCGGCAAGGCCCGGGAAATCGCTTTCGGGCAGCGTCTGCAGCGTGAAGCGCGAGCGGCCGGCGCGCACCGCGAGCACCGAGCGGTCGCCGTCGGCCTCCAGCACGATCTGCGAGCCGTCGGGCAGCTTGCGGACGATGTCATAGAACATGTGCGCGGGCACCGTGGTCGAGCCGGCGGTTCCGGTCTCGGCGGCCAAGGTCTCCGTCACCTCGAGATCGAGGTCGGTTGCCTTCAGCGACAATTTGGCGCCCTCGGCGCGGATCAACACGTTGCCGAGGATCGGGATGGTGTTGCGGCGCTCGACCACGCGGTGAACGTGACCCAGCGATTTCAGGAGTTGCGCGCGCTCGACGGTGACCTTCATTGCAATACCCGCCAGATCCCTCAGATGGAAAAGCCGGGCGGCCGTTCAGGGCAGCACCGCGGCATTGGAAACCCGATAAGCCGGATCAATACCGGATTTGATCAAACCCACGGGGGGACCGCAAGGTGGCGCGGATGGGCGACCGGTGCAAGGGATACCGGCGCGAAACGGGCCCCGTTCCCCACGTTTTGGGCCGGAAAAAAGTTTAGCCCTCCCCTCTTGATAAAGGGGAGGGCTATGGAACGAGCCAGCCAAATGAGGCGGTCTTATTCCTGCAGCTGACGCTTCAGCGATTCGACTTCCTCTGACAGCGTCGTGTCCTTGGCGACCAGTGCCTCAATCTTGCGCACCGCGTGCAACACCGTGGTGTGGTCGCGGCCGCCGAAGCGCCGGCCGATCTCCGGCAGCGAACGCAGGGTCAGCGTCTTGGCCAGATACATCGCAACCTGGCGCGGACGCACCACGTTGGCGGTGCGGCGGGACGACAAGAGGTCGGAGCGGCTGACATTGTACTGCCGGGCGACCACGCGCTGGATGTCCTCGATCTTGATCCGCTTCGGCTCCTGCGGGCGGATCAGGTCGCGCACCTCGCGCTCGGCCATCTCCAGCGTCACCGGCTGGTTGTTGAGCTTGGAGTGCGCCAAGAGGCGGTTGATCGCGCCTTCGAGGTCGCGGCCGTTGTGAGTGATGGTGCGCGCCAGATAGTCCAGCACTTCCTCCGGCACGTCGAAGGTCGCATGGTGGGCGCGGGCCGCGGCGACGCGCGACTTCAGGATGCCAAGCCGCAGTTCCTCGCCGAGCGAACCCATCTCGACCACCAGGCCACCGGCGAGCCGCGAGCGCACGCGGTCGTCGAGGCTTTCGAGATCGGACGGCGGACGGTCGGCGGCGATCACGACCTGGCGGCCGGCGTCGATCAGCGCGTTCAGCGTGTGGCAGAACTCGGCCTGCGTCGACTTGCCTTGCAGGAACTGCAGATCGTCGATGACCAGCACGTCGATGCCGCGCAGCGCCTCCTTGAACGCCAGCGCCGTCTGCGTCTTCAGCGCCGCGACGAAGCCGTACATGAACTTCTCGGCGGTGAGATACAGCACCTTGCGCTCGCCGCCGGAATTGCCGGCCCAGGTCACGGCTTGCAGCAGGTGCGTCTTGCCGAGGCCGACGCCGGCATGGATGTAGAGCGGGTTGAACATCACGGGATCGCCGCGGCGACCCTCCGCGACCTGGCGCGCAGCCGCATGGGCCAGCGTGTTCGAACGGCCGACGACGAAGCTTGCAAAGGTCAGGCGCGGATCGAGCGGCGAGCCGCCAAGCGCGTCATGGCTGGCGGACACCGGCGCCGTCGCGAACGAGCGCAGTTCAGGCGCAGAACGGCCGTCATTGCGCTCGACACGGCGCACTTCGACCGGCGCAGCCGCTTCCTTTACTGGGGCCATCGCGCGGATCGCCGAGCGCACGGTGAGGTCGATGCGATGTACTTCGGGCATCTCGGCCTGCCAGCAGGACAGCACGCGTTCGGCGTAATGCGCCTGGATCCAGCTCTTGAGGAACCGGGTCGGAACCGACAGATGCACGCTCTCATCGTGCACGCTCTCGAGATCCATCCGCGCGAACCAGCTCGTGTAGACGTCCTCGCCAACGCTCGTCCGCAAACGTCCCTTTACCCGCGACCAGCGATCCTGTTCCGTGTTCGTCATTGCCTTCGTACTTTTCCAAAACTGAGAGATGATGATTGCGAAAGCGCCGTGCAGGGGTCCTGCCACGACGCGACCTCTAGCGGGCGCGGTCTGCTCCGGACAAAGCTCTCCCGTGTGGCGGCCATGCGCCACGCGACAGGTCAGCTGTTTGGAGAAGATGCGTCCCGCGAGGTCAGCGCGTACTCGACGGTCTCTGCGGGTAAGAGCCAGCGTCCGAGGGGTTGATTACGGCACCACAGGAAATTTGCACTTCGGCCGTCGTTGGTTCGACTGCAGTGATGATACCGTAAGGCATAAGTCCTCCCCCTCCCGCCGCGACGTATCGCGGCAAGTTGCCAGCTTGCTCGTGTCTTCAAAATCGAACTGCCGCTACCGAACACCGAGATGCCCGGCGCTTCGCCGCCGCGTGTCGTCGTCAACCCGTTCGCTCGCGCCGCGTTCCCGTTGCCAGATTCCGACTGACGCCCTGGTCTCTCTTGTTCGATCCCCCAAATTGTCGGGGACACCGCCGGAGATATTTTGACACAGGTCGACCGTCCTCATATCGCTATGAGCCGTCAATCTAGCTTCGCTTGGAAAGCGTCGCTAACGCGCACACCGCCGCCGATTTGCACGTCCGCCCTTGGGTCTCAAACCGCGCTGATCTGGAGATCCGTGAGCGTCGCGAACAAGAAATAAATACACCAAGCGCATTTTCTGACAATCCGTGGATTCGACGGGGATCGAGACTCTTCGCGACTGTTGCGGTGTTGCCGACGCTGAGTTGCGAAAGCAAGGTTTTGAATCAGCGCACAGATTCACGCGTGTCACAAACGACGGTGCAATACCAAAATTTTTTCATAGAAAATTTACATTTGGTCTCGCGCCGGTCATTTTTCCAATCGCTGTTCAGCGCTATGTGCATAAGTAATTCGCGAGACGTCATTTTTCGCGATTACTTTTGCAGGGTAACCCCGCTGCACAATTTTCAACGCGAGATATTCGCGCACTATTCCATCTATCCAGCTTAGCGCAGAACAATCTGTGCGCGAGTGCGGCGCATTAAGCATAATGAGCCGGTAGAACTACGGACGCGACGAAACATGACACGCAGTTCGTTGCGCGGCAACGCCGACTCTTCTCGCGCTATGAGACTTCCACGACAAAATGCGAGACCAAAACAAAAAGCCCGGCGCGAGCCGGGCTTCGTGACGAATGTGTTCTTCGGTCAGCTCACGCGGCGAGCTGTACTCGCTGAGCTTACTTGGCGAGCTTGGCGATGCTCTGCGTGAGGCGCGACACCTTACGGCTCGCATGGTTCTTGTGAATGATGTTGCGCTGCGCTGCCTTCATCAGTTCGGGCTCGGCGTGGCTCATCGCCTTGAGTGCCGCCTCGCGGTCGCCGCTCTTGATTGCTTCCTCGACGGTGCGCACCGCGCCACGCATCTGCGTGCGGCGCGACTTGTTGACGATGGTGCGGCGGGCAATCTTGCGGGTCGCCTTCTTGGCGGAGGTGGTGTTGGCCATGGTTCTCTAACTGTCCTTCGGCGGTGATCGCTCGGTGGTCGGGCTTGCGCGCACCGGCCGGTTCAAATCTCAACTCTGATGTATTTGTCCAAGGTGGTTTTCTCGGGTGTCCTTGAGGCGGCCATGCCAAGGCGCATAATGCTGCCCCCGCATGCGGCACTGTCCAAAGAACAGCGGCGGCAGGATTGCGCCCGCCGCCATCGGCCGGTCTTATAGATGGCGCAGGCGTAACCGTCAACGCTTTCGGGACCGAAAAAGGGCCCGAAATCGGCCTCGCAAGGGCCGGATAAGCCGCTGAAGAGGTTGAATTTCCGGGGGCGCCCGGTAAGGCCTGTCGACGCGTGGGGCGTGACAGGGAGTTAGGGTGACGCATGATCCGCGGCTTTTTCCGCCTGATCGGCCTTTTGCTGCTGGCCGGCAGTTTCATCTTCATGGTCTATGACGGGGCCCGCTACGTCGCCGACCAGAGCCTGCGCTTTACCCAATTCGGCCAGTTCTGGAATGATATCCATCAGTCGAGCCAGCAAGCGTTCCATGCCTGGGTGGATCGCTTCGCGCCCTGGCTCTGGAACGGCGTGATCCGCGTGCTTCTGGAGCAGCCGGTGTTCGCGGTGCTCGGCATTGCCGGCATCCTGCTGATGATCCTGTTCCGGCCGCGCAAGCCGCTGATCGGCTACGCACGCGACTGAGTTGGCTGCAACCCTGTTGGCCGCGGCCGTCAGTAACGGGGCTGCCATCATCCGCGTAAGGACATATATAGGTGAAAGCCGGCCCGCAGGCCGTTGCCGCGTCGGCCGATGTCCCGCCCGGAGGTATCCATGTTGTTCATGCGCAAGACCACCGCGTTGCCAAGCGCCGCCGAGGCGCTGCCAGGCCGCGCGACGCCGATCCCGACCGCGACCACGCATTTCGTCAATGGCAGCAAATTGACGCCGCCCTATCCGCAAGGCCTCGAGCAGGCCGTGTTCGGGCTCGGCTGCTTCTGGGGCGCGGAACGGAAGTTCTGGGAACTCGGCGACGGTATCTACACCACGGCGGTCGGCTATGCCGGCGGCCACACGCCGAACCCGACCTATGAAGAGGTGTGCTCGGGACGCACCGGCCACACCGAGGTCGTGCTGGTCGTGTTCGACCCGAAGAAGGTCTCCTACGAGAAGCTGCTGAAGACATTCTGGGAGAACCACAACCCGACGCAGGGCATGCGCCAGGGCAACGACATCGGCACGCAGTATCGTTCCGCGATCTACACGTTCAGCGACGCGCAGCACAAAGCCGCCGATGCGTCGCAGGCGATGTATCAGAAGGCGCTCGCCGCCAAGGGCCTCGGCGCGATTACGACGGAAGTGGCACCGGCCGGCGAGTTCTACTTCGCGGAGGACTACCATCAGCAATACCTCGCCAAGAATCCGGCGGGTTATTGCGGGCTTGGCGGCACCGGCGTGTCCTGCCCGATCGGCGTCGGCGTTACCGCCTGATCGCTGCTTCTGTTGAGTATGATCTCCGCGCAAACGCTTTCGCGTTTGTCGCGAGGGAAAACCGGTTCCCACTTTTCCGGATCATGCTCCAAATCGAGGGGGGAGGTCGGCTTTCCGGCTCCCCATTCGGTCCTCGAAAACCCTTTATTAACCATAAGCGGTGCAAGACTGGGCTTGTCTCGCCGTTGAGGGATAGGTCCGGTGCCGGTTGCACGCGCGTTACGATTGCCGATCACTGCCGTTGTGGCTGCGCTCGCGCTGTCTGGCTGCATGAGCACGTCGGGTCCGGTTGCTGTCGGCCCGCAAGGTGTCGATGCCGTCACCTATGGACCGGATTACGCATCCGGCCCGGTTGCCGATGCCGGCGGTGGTGGTGCGATCAGCGCGCTGCGTTCCGCCTTTGCCAGTACTTCTCCTGGTTATGGCTATGCCGCGCCGGGGACCGCCCCGGTGGTTTATGCCGCCGCACCGGGTGGGCCCGCCGGTTACGACAACTCCTATCATCTCGGCCCGGGCGACAAGCTCCGCGTCGTGGTGTACGGTCAGGAAGGCCTGACCAACTCCTATGCGATCGACGCCGCCGGCTCGATCACCATGCCGCTGATCGGCTCAGTGCCGGCGCGCGGCCGCACGCCGGCCGGGCTCGCCGGTGAAATCTCGGCACGGCTGCGCAACGGCTTCATCCGCGATCCTTCGGTGGCGGTCGAGATCGAGTCCTACCGGCCGTTCTTCATCCTCGGCGAGGTCCAGGCTCCCGGCCAGTATCCCTACGTGCCGAACATGACCGTCGAGAGCGCGGTCGCGATCGCCGGCGGCTTCTCGCCGCGCGCCAAGCGCGACCAGGTCACCCTCACCCATACCGATGCGTCCGGCTCCGGCCGCTTCGTGGTGCCGCTGGGCACGCCGATGAGCCCAGGCGATACGGTGTTCGTCGGCGAGCGCTGGTTTTGACGAAGGACAACCTCCTTCGTCATTCCGGGGGCGATGCGCAGCATCGAACCCGGAATCTCGAGATTCCCCACTACGCAATTGCGCACCTGCAGCCCGCGCTTTGCGCGCCCCGGAATGACGAGTTGGAGAAGGCGGCGCCCTATCTCTTCAAATGCTTTCCGAAAAATTCCATGCTGCGCGGCCAGGCGATGTCGGCGCTCGCCTTGTCGTAGCTTGCGCGCTCGTCGCAATGGAAGCCGTGCTGCGCGCCGGGATAGATGAAGACCTCCACCTCGGGCCGCTTCGACTTGATGGTCTCGACATCGCTCAAGGGAATGCCGGCATCCTTCTCGCCGAAATGCAGTTGCGTCGGCACGGTCGGCTTGTCGTCGGCGAAGCGGATCACGGCGCCGCCGTAATAGCCGATCGCGGCCGAGAGCCCGGTCAGCTTGGTGGCGGCCGCATAGGCGATGCTGCCACCGAGGCAGAAGCCGATGATGCCGACCGGCCCGACCGACCTCACCGCGTCGATCGCTGCCTGGCTGTCGCGCAGCATCGCGGCAAAGTCCGGATTGGCGACGAACTTGCGCGCTTCGGCCACCTCATCGGGGGAGTAGCCGCTCTGGAAGTTCGGCGTGATGCGGTCGAAGATCGACGGCGCAACCGCGACATAGCCTTCCTTCGCCAGCCGGTCGCAAACCGAGCGGATGTGGTGGTTGACGCCAAAGATCTCCTGGATCACCACGATCGCGCCCTTCGGCGCGCCAGCGGGATCGGCGCGATAGGCGCCGAGTTCAAATCCATCTGAAGCCTTCAGTTTGATGTCTTGTCCCATGGTCCATCCTTGTCATGTTGGGGGTTGCATGAAGCTCATCGATGAGGTTTAGCGCCACATCCAGTTCTCGCCCCAGTCAGCCTTCCAGCCAGTCAGCCGGTGCTTGCGAAATTGCAGGAAGAGGCGGTCATGGTGCGGAAACAGCCCGCTGCCGCCGAGGTCGCGGAAGGTCAGGAATATCTCGTTGCCAGGCCGTCCGCTGACATGGGTGAAGGGGGTGCCCAGCGCGCGCTGCGCGGCCGCGACATCCATGCCGAACACCAGCGGTGTGTTGTTCGACAGCGTCGCGGTGAAGGCCGATGCGGGTCCGCCGAACGGCGGAAGCTTCTCCGCGCTGGCGGCCGTGGCGGCCCCAGTCAGCAGCAGGGCGACGGCGATCGTCTTCATGGCCTGATCCTTCATTTGGCCTTTCACGCTGCGCCGGTTTCGAGGCGATCCAGGAACGGCAGCACGGCGGCGATGAAGGCCTGCGGCTGGTCGATGTTGACGGCATGGCCGGCGTTCGGAATCACCGCTTTCTGCGCACCCGGAATCTTCGCCGCCATGTAGTCGGACGCCGCCAGGAACGGCGTGTCGTCGGCCCCGACCACGACCAGCGACGGGACATTGATCCCGGGTAATGACTCGATCACCCGCGCATCGCGCTGCGCCAGCATGCCGCGCGCGGCGAGCGCCAGGCCCCTGGCGTTGCGATGCGTGACCGACGCGCGCTCGGCGCTCAGGGATTTCAGCACCTCGAGCCCTTCGCGGTCGAAGCGGTCGCCGGTGTCGCGGGCGCGCGTGTTCCAGACCTCGCGGGCGTCGTCCTTCTTGAATCCCGGGCCGGTGTCGATGATCAATAGCGCGCGCACCCGCTCCGGATGGGCGCGGTGGAAGGCGAGCGACATGTAGCCGCCGAGCGACAGGCCGCCGACGATCGCCTTGTCGGCGCCGGCAACATCGAGCAGGGCGGCGATGTCGCCGACCGTCGCCGCTTCACTGTAAGCATCCGGATTGTCGGGATAGTCGGACTGGCCGTGCCCGCGCATGTCCCAGAGAATGAGCTTGTGCCGCCTCGACAGCGCCTCGATCTGGCCGTGCCACATCGCCGACGTCGACGAATAGCCGTGGGTGAGGATCAGGGACGGGCCGCTGCCGTGAATCTCGTAGTAGATATCGACGCCGCTGCGGTTGAGCTTGGCCATTGACGGGCTCCTTCCTGTTGTCGATGTCAGGTCCGGCAGCGCTACCGACCTTGGTAGGAGTGATCGATACGGCATCAATACTGGCATTTCAAAAGCTTCATGCCGTTGCCGCATCGCACAACAGGTAGTTTCCGAAATTTATTCCTTTCGAGCAATTCCAAATTGGATTGCCTCCAGCCAGGAACCGGATCATTGTTTCGGCAACTGTCGCTTACCCGGTGGGCGCCAGCCATGACCCAACAGTGAGTTGCCGCCGTAAGCGGCTTCCTACACCGGAAGGGGAGAGAGATGCCAAATCTCAATATCAACGGACGGAATATGTCCGTCGAGGCGGCCAATGACACGCCGCTGCTTTGGGTCATCCGCGAGCAATTGCAGATGACGGGCACCAAATTCGGTTGCGGCGCCGGTCTCTGTGGCGCCTGCACGGTTCACGTCAATGGCGAAGCGGTGCGGTCCTGCCAGACCTCGCTCGCCGACGCCGTCGGCAAGAAGATCACCACCATCGAAGGCCTCTCCGCCAAGGGCGAGCATCCCTTGCAGAAGGCCTGGGTCGCCGAGCAGGTGCCGCAATGCGGCTACTGCCAGTCCGGCCAGATCATGCAGGCGGCAGCGCTGCTGTCGAAGAACACCAATCCGACGAAGGAAGAAGTGGTCGCGCATATGGACGGCAACCTCTGCCGTTGCATGACCTATTCACGAATCCAGAAGGCGATCATGCGCGCTGCGTCCGACATGCGCACCGCATCGGCCACCGGATCCGAGCGGAGGGCCACATGAACAAGCACGTGAAAAACCTCGCTCCCGAGACGACCGATCTCAGCCGCCGATCCTTCCTGGTCGGCACCGCTGCGACCGGCCTCGTGCTCGGCTACGCCGCGTCCGGCATCGATGAGGCGCTCGCGGCGCCCGCACCCGCCAACTTCGAGCCGAGCGTCTGGTATTCGATCGCGCCCGATGGTCTCGTCACCGTGACCTGCGGCAAGGCCGACATGGGCCAGCACGTCGCCTCGACGATGGCGCAGATCGTGGCCGAAGAGCTCGGCGCGAACTGGAAGGACATGCGGGTCCAGCTCGCCTCCAACGATCCGAAGTTCAACGATCCCGTGCTGGGCGCGCAGATCACCGGCGGCAGCTGGTCGACGATGATGAACTTCGACGCCATGAGCCGCGCCGGCGCCGCCGGTCGCATCGCATTGACCGAGGCGGCGGCGGCCTCGATGGGCGTGCCGGCCAGCGAGCTGGTGGTGCGCGCGTCGACGATCAGCCATCCGAAGTCGAAGAAGTCGATGTCGTTTGCCGAAGTGGTGAAGAGCGGCAAGGCGACCAAGACCTTCACGGCGGATGACCTGAAGGCGATCAAGCTGAAGTCTGCCGATCAGTACACCATGATCGGCGTCTCGGTGCCGCAGCTCGACATTCCGTTGAAGGTCAACGGCACCGCCAAGTACGGCATCGACGTGATGCTGCCGGGCATGGTCTACGGCGCGCTGGTCACCCCGCCGATCCGCTACGGCGCCACCGTGAAGTCGGTGGACGATAGCGCGGCCAAGAAGGTGCCGGGCTTCATCAAGGCCGTCACCCTGGACGACAAGACCACAACCACGACCGGCTGGGTCGTCGCGGTTGCCAACACCTATGCGCAGGCGAAGAAGGCGGCCGAAGCGCTGAAGATCAGCTATGATGGCGGCCCGAACGCCAAACTGTCGAGCGAATCGCTGTTCGCCGAGGCCAAGCGACTGCAGGGACTCAGCGATTCCGGTGAGTTCTTCGTCAAGGACGGCGATCCGAATGCAGCCTTCGGCACGGCGGCCAAGGTGTTGGAGGCGGAATACACCACCAACATCAATATCCACGCGCCGATGGAGCCGATGAACGCCACCGCGGAGTTCAAGGGCGACATCCTGCACATCTATTCCGGCAACCAGTTCGCGACGCGCTCCGGCGCGATCGCAGCCGGCGCCGCCGGGATCGATCCGAAGTTCGTGGTGATGCACCAGATGTGGCTGGGCGGCGGCTTCGGCCGGCGTCTCGACGCCGACATGATGGTGCCCGCGGTGCAGGCGGCCAAGGCCGTCGGCAAGCCGGTCAAGGTCATCTACACGCGCGAGAACGACATGACGATGGATTTCTCGCGTCCGCTGACCTACCAGAAAGTAAAGGCTGGCGTGGACGGCGACGGCAAGCTCGTCGCATTGAGCCACGATGTCGTCTCTGCCTGGCCGACCCAGCGTTGGGGCATCCCCGACTTCCTGTCGCCCTCGGTCGACAAGAAGGGACCGCTCGATGCTTTCACGGTGAACGGTTCGGACTTCTTCTACACTGTCCCCAACCACTATGTGCGGGCGATCAAGAACGAGATGGCGCACAACGCCACCCCGTCCGGTCAGCTCCGTTCGGTGGCGCCGGGCTGGACGTTCTGGGCGGTCGAAAGCATGGTCGACGAGATCGCGCATGCGACCGGCAAGGATCCGGCCCTGCTTCGCGTCGAGCTGCTCGACGGCAAGGGCAAGAACGACGGCGGCGCACAGCGTCTCCGTAACACCTTGCTCGCGGCGATGGGTCTCGCCGGCTACGGCACCAAGAAGCTGCCCAAGGGCGAAGGCATGGGCGTTGCCTGTGTGTCGTCGCAGGAGCGCGCCACGGCGAGCTGGACCGCTTGCGTCGCCCACGTCGCAGTCGCCCCCTCGGGCGAGGTGACGGTGAAGAAGCTGACGGTTGCGACCGACGTTGGTACGCAGGTGAATCCCGACGGCATCCGGGCCCAGGTCGAGGGCGCGGCGCTGTGGGGCATGTCACTGGCGCTGTTCGAGAAGGCGACGTTGAAGGACGGCGGCATCGAGCAGACCAATTTCGACACCTACACGCCGCTTCGGATGAGCCAGCTGCCGGAAGTCGCGGTCAACGTCATCGCCAATGGCGAGAAGGCGACCGGCGTCGGCGAGCCTGCGGTGACGGTGGTGGCGCCGGCGATCGGCAACGCTGTCTTCAACGCGGTCGGCGCCCGCGTCCGCGGCCTGCCGATCACCGCGGAGGCCGTCAAGGCTGCGATGAAGGCATAACGGCCTGAACCAAGAAGACGCCGGAGAGCACAAGCTCTCCGGCGTTTTTCTTTGCGCCGGGTGTCGGTCGGCTGGTGACGGCATCACCATCTTTGACGCCGCAAGAATTCATGATTTGCCAGCGCTGCCTCCGGCGGCGTCGGATTTCGGCCGGCCTGATTTTGCTGGCGGATTTGACGGTCCCTCAAATTGTATCCATTGCGCTTAACCGTCGTTCAGCATCCCCATTAAGCCGGAGGGAACGCATCGTCAGGTAGCGTCCACCGTCGGTCGTTACCGCGACGGGGATTCCATGACTGCCTTGGCCAACAACCAGACTTCGAAGCGCCGCCTCTTGCTGGCCTCAGATCGAACCGATCAGAGCAACGAACTCGCCAGCATCCTGCGCTCGGTGGGCGAGGTCGATACCGTTCCGACTTCGGACATTCCCGAGCACCCGGCCCGCGATCTCTCCGGCATCGTGGTCGACATCAATCTGCGCTCGCCCGAAGCCGTGCAAATGGTCCGCGCCAAGCTGCAGACCGACGCTTATCGCGAGATGCCGCGGCTGTTCGTGCTGGCGGATGCGCTGCATCACGCCTCGATGCAGGCCTGGGCGCTCGGCGCCACCGACACGATCTCGCGGCCGTTCGACGCGCGCGGCATCCTGCAGCGCATCCGCGCCGCGTTTCCCGATAACAGCGGCTATGACGAGACCGACCGCGGCAAGGCGCTCAACCGCGGCGTCGAGGCCGCGCACGGCGTGATGGTCAAGATGTTCGAGCGGATGCGCGCCGGCGAGCCGCTGAAGTTCGAGGACATCGTCGCCGCCGAAAACAAGATCCTGAAGGCGATCAAGCACAACTCGCTGCGTGAATGGCTGACCACGGTCGGCTGCCATCACCAGGAGACCTACCGCCACTGTCTGTTCGTGACCGGCTTTGCGGTCGCGTTCGCGCAGCATCTCGGTATGCGCGACGACGACCAGCGCCGGCTCGCCCGCGCTGCGCTGCTGCACGATGTCGGCAAGGCCTTCGTTCCGGTCGCGCTGCTCGACAAGCCCGGCGCATTCACGGTCGAGGAAATGGCCGAGATGCGCGAACATCCGCGCCGCGGCTACGAGGCGCTGTCGGCGCAGGGCGGCTTCCCGCCGGAAATGCTCGACGTGATCCTGCATCATCACGAATTCCTCGACGGCACCGGCTATCCGAACGGCCTCAGCGGCAACCAGATCAGCGACATCGTCCGCGTCACCACGATTGTCGATGTCTATGCCGCTTTGGTCGAGAAGCGCGCCTACCGGCTGCAATTCACCCACGCCAAGGCTTTCTCCATGATGGAGGAGATGGGCGGCAAGCTCGACCAGCAGTTGCTGCAGGCGTTCCGCCCGGTGGCGTTCGGGCATTATTGAACCCGCCGTCATTGCTCCGCCACGCCGCGCAATAGCGTGTGCGGCGCGGCGTCTAGCCAATCAACGCAAGTCGTCCTCCTTACCTCCGCCTAGATTTCGGCGATCATCGGCGCGACCGGTGCTTGGGCAGGTGAGGACGATCATGGACACGACAACGACCGGGGATCTCGACATCCCCGCCAACATCGCGGAAACCCTCGTCGATCCCGTCGCCTATGCCGACGACCGCATCCACGACAGCTATCGCTGGCTGCGCGCCAACAACCCGCTCGGCATCGCGCGGCCCGACCGCTTCGACCCGTTCTGGGTGGTGACCAAGCACGCCCATATCCAGGCGATCAGCCGGCAGAACGAGCTGTTCCACAATGCCGACCGCCCGACCACGCTGACGACGCAGGCGCTCGAGGAGCGGGTGCGCAAGATCACCGGCGGGCCCAATCTGGTGCGCTCTCTGGTGCAGATGGACGCGCCCGACCATCCGAAATACCGCGCGCTGACGCAGGGCTGGTTCATGCCGGCCAATCTCGGCAAGTTCGAGGGCCGCGTCCGCGAGATCGCGCGTGCCACAGTGCAGCGCATGCTCGACCGCGGCGGCGCCTGCGATTTCGTCGAGGACGTCGCGCTCGGCTATCCCCTGCACGTCATCATGGAGATCCTCGGCGTGCCCGAAGCGGACGAGCCGCGCATGCTCAAGCTGACGCAGGAGCTGTTCGGCCCCCAAGATCCCGACACCGCGCGCGTCCGTGAGGCGTTGAGCGCGGAACAGGTCTCGGCGATGTTGCAGGCGATCGTCGCCGACTTCTCCGCGTACTTCCGCAAGATCACCGAGGATCGCCGCCGGAACCCGCGCGACGATCTCGCCACGGTCATCGCCAACGCAAAGATCGGCAGCGACTACATGCCCGAGCACGATCAGACCAGCTATTACATGATCGTCGCGACCGCGGGCCACGACACCACCTCATCCTCCACCGCGGGCGCGATCTGGGCGCTGGCCAGGGACCCCGCGGAATTCGCCAAGGTGAAGGCCAACCCGGAATTGATCCCGGGCCTGGTTGACGAGGCGATCCGCTGGATGACGCCGGTCAAGCATTTCATGCGCTCGGCCACCGCGGATACCGAGCTCGGCGGCCGCAGAATCGCGAAAGGCGACTGGCTGATGCTGTGCTACGCCTCGGGCAATCGCGACGAGGACGTGTTCGAGGATCCCGATCGCTTCCGCAGCGACCGCAAGCCCAATCGCCACGTCGCGTTCGGCTATGGCGCGCATCTCTGCCTCGGCCAGTATCTGGCCAAGCTCGAGATGCGCATCTTGTTCGAGGAGCTGCTGCCGCACCTGAAATCACTCAGCCTCGCCGGCGAGGTGAAGATGACGCAGGCCTATTTTGTCAGTGGCCCGAAGAAGCTGCCGATCCGGTTTGAGGTGAATTGAGCGTCATTGCGAGGAGCGAAGCGACGAAGCAATCCATTGTCCCGCATGCGCTGAACCATGGATTGCTTCGCTTCGCTCGCAATGACGATAAGGGTCTATTCCAGCATCTTCCGCAGCTCCGCCTTCGCAACCTTCTCCAGCGTCGAACGCGGCATCTCGTCGACGAAGCGGATTTCCCGCGGCACCTTGAAGTCGGCGAGCGCAGAGCGGCAGGCAGTCATGACCTTGTCGTGCAGGTCGGCGGGCAGCGCCGCGACGCCGGTTTGCGGGATGATGAAGACGACCGGCACCTCGTCCAGCATCGGATGCTTCTTCGCCACGACGGCGGCCTCGCGCACGCCCGGCACCACCGCGATCACCTGCTCGATCTCGGAGGCCGCGACATTCTCGCCGCCGACCTTGAGCATGTCCTTGGAGCGATCGCCAAACCTGACATAGCCGCGTTCCAGCATCGTGACGCGGTCGCCGGTGATGAAGTAGCCGTGTTCGTCAAAGCTCTCGCGCGTCGCCTTCTCGTTATACAGATATTCGGCGAACAGCGACAGGCCGGGGATGCCCTTGATCAGGAGATTGCCGGTCTCGCCGACGCCGGTCGGCGTACCATCATCGTTGGTGATGCGGATTTCGTATTCGGGCGCGGCGCGGCCGATCGACATCGGCGGGTTCGGCTGGTCGACCTCGCCGATGATGCCGTGGGTGATGGTTTCGGTCATGCCCCACCAGCCGATGATCTTGATGCCGAACACGGCGAATGCCGGCGGCTCGTTCACGGCCGTGCCCCAGAGCCTGAACGTGTGGTTCTTCGGAACCTCGTGCTCCAGCAGCGCCTTCATGCAGAACGGGATCGTCGAGGTCCAGGTCGAGCCGTGCTCGAGCGCCACCGGCCAGAAGCGGCTCGCCGAGAAGCGCGGCTGGATCACGCAGGTCGCGCCCACCCACAGGCTTGCCAGCATCGAATAGGCCAGCGCGTTGGTGTGGAACAGCGGCAGATAGGTCTGGTGCACATCAAAGGCGTGCAGATCCTGATGCGCGGCGTTGATCTTGGCGCCCCATAGCGCGTTGGCATGCGTCCAGAGCACCGCCTTCGGCCGCGACGTGGTCCCCGAGGTGTATTGCACGCTGCACGGTGCGAGCGGATCGATCGGGCGCTTCGGCCGGTCGGCGCTGTCGGCGAACAGCGCGTCAAAGCTGTCGCCGCGCGCGGGCGCCTGTGCCGGCGGCTGGCCCGCATCGTGCGAGGTCACCGCGATCCAGCGCAGCCCCTTGCAGTTGGCCGATAGCAGTTCGGCATAGGCCGGCTGGGTGATCGCGGCGACCGCGCCGCAATGGCCGACAAAGTAGTCGATCTCGGCCGCAGCCGAGCGGGTGTTGGTGGTGACGGCAATGGCGCCAAGCTCGACACAGGCGAACCACGACATGATCGCCTCGACGCAGTTGTCGAGATGGATCAGGACATAGTCGCCCTGCTTGATGCCGCGCTTGGCGAGGCCCGCCGCGAGCGCGCCGACGCGCTCATGGAATTCGCCGTAGCTCCAGCGCCGCGCCGGCGCATCGAACGGCGCCCAGATCAGGAACGGATGATCGCGGCGCACCTCGGCGCGCATCCTGAGCAGCCATGGCACGTCGAGCCCCGCAAACGGTCCGACGATGCCCGGCACTGGCTGTGAAGTCGTCATATGTCCTCCCGCGCAGCCTTGCCGGCCGCCATTGATCTTGGTTGGGACCAGTTCTGCCATCGGCGTGCGCCGAGAGCAAATCGGCATTTGCAAAGTCATCTTGCGCTGGCGCGACGAAGCAATTCCGTTCCGCCGCACGGAACGGATGGATCTATTCGCGCGGCCTGTCGTCGGGCGCGCATTCGCGCGAACAGTTGGCTCGCAATGACGAACGATGGCTAGCCTGGATCCCTCTCATACGACGAGATCTCGATCAGGCTGCCATCGGGGTCGCGGCAATAGACCGAGCGCAGCGTGCCGCGCGCGCCCTGCTTGGCCACCGGGCCTTCCTCGATCTTGACGCCATGGGCCTTCAGATGCGCGACAACCGCCTCAGGCGTGCTCGAGGTGAGAAAGCAGAGATCGTCGCTGCCGGCCGCTTCATGATCGGCGGTGAACCACTCCACCTTGTCGGCGTCGCGCGGCCGCACATTGATCTTCTGGTTGCCGAACACCAGCGAGGTGCGCGGTGTCTTGCCCTGGCCGGGGTCGAACACCTTCACCTCCATGCCGAGGATCCTGCTGTACCAGGCAACCGAGCGCACCACATCGGTGACGTTGATCACGAGATGGTCGAGCCCATTCACCTTGACGGACATGATCGATCCTCTTCGGTCCAGAGTCTTAGACAAGAATTCAACGCTTCGGCCTGATGCAGGGCCGAGGCTTAGCCTTTCGTCGCGGTCGGTGTCGCACGTGTCGCACTGGCCGCTTCAGACATTGTTTGTTAAAACCGCGCCGCACGCAACGCAACAGAAACGGGCAGGGGTCAAACCCTGCGGGATTGGGAGAGACTTCATGATTTCACGCCGCGCCGCGCTGGGCCTGATCGGGTCGGGGATTTCGACATTCGCGATCGGCCGCGCTTCGGCTGCTGACTATCCGGCGCGACCGGTGCGCTGGATTGTTGGCTATCCGCCGGGCGGCGCCACCGACATCATCGCGCGCCTGATCGGGCAGCGGCTGTCGGAGAAGCTCGGCCAGCAGTTCGTGATCGAGAACAAGCCGGGCGCCGGCAACAATATCGGCACCGAAGCTGCGATCAACGCCGAGCCGGACGGCTACACCGTGCTGCTGGTCAATCCCGCGAACTACATCAACGCCTCGCTCTACGCCAATTTGAAGTTCAATTTCGTGCGCGATGTCGCGCCGGTTGCTTCCTTCAACCGCGTGCCGAACGTGATGACCGTCAACAAGGACGTGCCGGCGAAGAACGTCGCCGAGTTCATCGAGTATGTGAAGGCCAGTCCCGGCAAGGTGAACATGGCCTCTTCCGGCAACGGCACCTCGGTGCACCTCTCCGGCGAGATGTTCATGTCGATGACCGGCTGCAAGATGCAGCACGTGCCGTATCGCGGCGCCGCGCCTGCGATCACCGACATGCTCGGTGGCCAGGTGCAGGTGATCTTCGACAACATGCCTTCGATCATCCAGCACATCCGCTCCGGTTCGCTGCGCGCGCTCGGCGTGACCACGACGGAGCGCTCCTCGCAATTGCCGGACGTGCCGGCGATCGCCGAGACCGTGAAGGGCTATGAAGCAAGCGCGCTGTTCGGCATGGGTGCGCCGAAGAACACGCCGAAGGAGCTGACCGCCAAGCTCAACACCGAGATCAACGCCGTTCTCGCCGAACCCGACATGAGGAAGCGCCTGGTCGAGCTCGGCGGCGACTCGCTGATCCAGACGCCGGAGGCCTTCGGCAACGACATCAAGGCCGAGACCGACAAGTGGAAGAAGGTGGTCGAGTTCGCCGGCCTCAAGGTCGAGTAGTCTTCGGGCTGCAAATGCGGGACAGGTCCGGCCGCAAGGGGCGGACTTGTCTTGCGGCCGGGCTCCAAGACCGGGACTCTAAGAATTGACCGGCCCTGACGCCGAATAAGATGGCGTTCAGGAACTTGACCCGATATGTCGCGGTTGATTGATTGCGGCATCTTGAGAGTCGGAACGGGTGGGATCATGCGCACATCGCGATTGGCAGTGCTTGTGTTGGGAACGATGACGCTTGCCGGTGCGGCGAGCATCGATCGCGCGTCCGCTGATCCCTATGATTACCCCTGGTGCGCACAGGGCCCGAGCCTCGGCTATCCCGGCGAATGCGCCTACCAGACCTACGATCAGTGCCTTGCGAGCGTGTCCGGACGCTTTCTTGCTTGCGGAGAAAATCCGCGCGTCCTGTTTCGCGAGCAGCTCCAGCCCGAGCAGCCTCGGCCGCACCGTCATCGGCATCGGCACCATCGGCAGTAGCCGCCGGCTGGGAGGGCGCTTCTGCTCTCCGCCCGCGATCGTCCCAACCATCCGGCGTCGTGGTGTCCCGGCATTGACGTGATCGTGAAGCCGGGCGCTTGACGTCCTGCCGATTACGCCTATACTAAACCGTATGGTTAAGTATCAAGACGAGACGCTGGACCGGACCTTTGCTGCGCTTTCCGATCCCACCCGCCGCGCGCTTCTGGCGCGGCTCGGCGAGCGGGAAAGCCTGTCGGTGAGCGAGCTGGCGCAGCCATTCGCGATGTCGTTGCCGGCGATCATGAAGCATCTCGACGTGCTCACGGATGCCGGCCTGGTCGCCCGCGAAAAGACCGGCCGCACGGTGGCGTGCCGGCTCACCGCGAGGCCGATGGAGCAGGCGATGAACTGGCTCAATCGCTATGCGCAATTCTGGTCCGACAATCTCGACCGCCTTGCCGCTTTTGTGGAGGAAGACCCATGGCAGTTAAATCCGCAGTCGCAGCCGACGCCGGCCTTGCCGCGCGTCCAAGCCTCACCCTCACGCGGCGCCTCCGCGCCCGGCCGGAAAAAGTCTACGCCGCGTGGACCGAGCCGGAAAACCTAGTGCAGTGGTTCGGCCCGGGCCAAGTCAAGCCCGGCACGACGCAGGCCGAGCTTGATGTCCGTGTCGGCGGCCGCTACCGGATCAAGTTCACCGGCACCAACGGCGAATATCACGAGGTCGGCGGCGTCTATCGCGAGGTGGTGCCGAACGAGAGACTGGTGTTCAGCTGGGCCTGGCATTCGACGCCGGAACGCGAATCCGAGGTGACCGTGTCGATCAAGCCCGATGCCGGCGGCACATTGCTCACCTTCCATCACGCGCAGTTCGTCGACGAGACCGCGCGCGACAACCACCAGCGCGGCTGGACCGAATTCCTCGGCAATCTGGCACAGTATGTCGACGCCTGAACCGCAAAGGAGCATCTCATGCAACAGCACAAGATCGTCTCGCGCGAAGAATGGATCGCAGCCCGCAAGGCATTGATGGCCGGCGAGAAGGAGCTCACTCAGGCCCGCGAGGCGCTGAGCCGGCAGCGCCGTGAACTGCCCTGGGTGAAGGTCGACAAGGACTATGTGTTCGACGGGCCTGACGGCAAGGTGACGCTCGGCGATCTCTTCAAGGGCAGGCCGCAGCTTGTGGTGCAGCACGTGATGTTTGCGCCGGAGTGGGATGCAGCCTGCAAGAGCTGCTCGTTCTGGGTCGACGGCTTCGAGCGCATGGTTCCGCATCTCGCCGCGCGCGACACCACGATGGTCGCGGTCTCGCGGGCGCCGCTGGCCAAGCTCGAGGCCTTCAAGCAGCGGATGGGTTGGACCTTCGACTGGGTGTCGTCGGGCACCAATGACTTCAATTACGATTACGGTGTGTCGTTCACCCAAGGGCAGATCGATGCGGGGGACGCGAAATACAATTACGGAACCACCCCGCTCTATGGTCCCGAGCTGCCTGGCATCAGCGTGTTCTTCCGCGACGACAAGGGGATCGTGTTCCACACTTACTCGACCTTCGCGCGCGGCCTCGACATGATGAATGCGGCCTATCACTATCTCGATCTGACGCCGCTCGGCCGTCACGAGGAGGGATTGCCCTATCCGATGGATTGGGTGCGGCTACGTGACCAGTACCAACCGGCGCCGGTTCAGGCATCCTGTTGTCACTCCTGATCGTCATTGCGAGCGAAGCGAAGCAATCCATCGCGCCGCAAGCGTCGAGATGGATTGCTTCGTCGCTTTGCTCCTCGCAATGACGGCGAAACCAAACAGCAGGAAACGCCCATGCCTTACGTCGATGGTTTCGTCGTCGCCGTGCCGAAGAAGAAACTCAAAGCCTATGCGCAGCTCTCGAAAAAGGCCGGCAAGGTCTGGCGCGAGCATGGCGCGCTGGATTATCGCGAATGGGTCGCCGACGACGTCAAGCCGGGCAAGCTGACCTCGTTTCCGCAGAGCGTGAAATTGAAGGCCGGCGAAACCGTCGTGTTTGCCTGGATCACCTACAAGTCACGCGCCCAGCGCGACAGGATCAACGCCAAGGTGATGGCCGATCCTCGGCTGGCGTCGATGGGCACGGGCGACGTGCCGTTCGACGTCAAGCGCATGATCTATGGCGGCTTTGCGAGTCTGGTGAAGGTCTGAGCCGGCACGGTTTCGCCGCAATCTGCGCAGCAACCAGCTGTTAAACGTCACGACCGGCACGCCGCGCGATGCCGCTTGCGTTTACTTGGCGATCCCGTATACTTTGCATTACAAAGTGCGGGCAAAACATGCGCGACCTCGACAAGGCGTTGGCCGATATTCTCGCGATCCGCAGCCAGATTGCGGCCGGAACCGCGTTCCGCGGCTACGGTCCGGCGACGGTCGCCGCCACCAGTGGCATCGCGCTGGTCACGGCGCTTGCGCAATATCTCTGGCTCGACAATCCCACCGGCCATCCAATTGTGTTTCTCGCGGGCTGGGCGGCCGCCGCGTTGCTGTCCGCGTTGCTGATCTGGATCGAGATGCAGGCGCGCTCGCGGCGGCATCATTCGGGCCTTGCGGATGCGATGGTCCAGCAGGCGATCGAGCAGTTCGTTCCCGCTGTGATCGCCGGCGTGCTGCTCGCGATCCTGCAATGGAAATTCGCGCCCGAGACGCTGTGGATGCTGCCCGGCCTGTGGCAGGTGCTGGTCAGCCTCGGCGTGTTCGCCTCGGTCCGCCTGCTGCCGCGCACGATCGCGCTCGGCGGCGCCTGGTACTTCCTGTCGGGCTTCACGGTGTTGTTGATCGCAAGCCAGAGTCACGCGCTGTCGCCCTGGACCATGGGACTGCCGTTCGCGATCGGCCAGTTGCTGCTCGCGGCACTGTTGTATTTCGCTTCCGGAGGCAATGATGCCGAAGACTGACCTGACCACCGCGCCATTCGCCTATGATGGCCTCGACCGCGTCATCCACGAGAAGGCACGGCTCGGCCTGTTGACCTCGCTGATGGCGCATCCGAAGGGCCTCGCCTTCGCCGATCTCAAGCAGCTCTGCGGCCTGACCGACGGCAATCTCAGCCGGCATCTGCAGGTGCTGCAGGAGGCCGGCCTCGTCGACGTCATCAAGGGCTATGAAGGCAATCGCCCGCACACCACCTGCCGTTTGACCAAGAGCGGCCGCCGCCGCTTCCTCGACTATCTCGCCGTGCTCGAGCAGCTGGTGCGCGACGCGGCCAGCGCCGCCGGCAAAGACGAAGGCAGGTCTCGCCGCCTTGGTATCCAGCCGATTTGATCATCCCATTTTTGTCCGGAGACTTTGTGATGCAAAGTAACGTCGCGCTCAAGCCGGAGGTAGCCGGACGGCTCCACGTCGGCATCATCATGGACGGCAACGGCCGCTGGGCGACACGGCGCGGCCTGTCGCGCCTGCGCGGCCATGAGGCTGGCGTCGAGGCGATCCGCCGTATCGTCGAGACCGCACCGGACCAGGGCGTCGGCACGCTGACGCTCTACGCGTTCTCGAGCGACAATTGGCGCCGCCCGAAGGCCGAAGTCACGGCGCTGATGGGGCTGCTGCGGTTCTATCTCGCCAACGAGATCGCAGCCCTCGTGCGCAACGGCGTTCGCCTCACCGTGATCGGCCGCCGTGATCGGTTGCCCGACGGCATCGCCGCCGCGATCACTCGCGCCGAGGCCGAGACCGCCGACGGCACCACGCTGCATCTGCGCATCGCGATCGACTATTCGGCGCGCGACGCCATCCTGAACGCCGCCGCGCGCGTCGCCGGCGCAGGCCAGCTGAGCCGCGAGGCTTTTGCCGATCTGATCACCGGCGAGGCCGGCCTGCGCGATGTCGACCTGATCATCCGCACCTCGGGCGAGAAGCGGCTGTCGGACTTCCTGCTCTGGGAAGGCGCCTATGCCGAACTGCATTTCACCGAGCGGATGTGGCCCGAATTCGATGCCGACGATCTCGCCGACGCGCTCTCTTCGTTCCATCGCCGCGAGCGCCGTTTCGGCGGCCTGACCGCGATCGCGCCGGCGGAGGTGCCGAACCTCTAGCGCGTCAAGCGGCGCAAGCTGCTCTCTTCTCAAAGCCCGGCCGGGGGGTTGGGCTCTCCTTACACAAGATGCGGGGACGAACGATCACGCCAACCAAAGCGGGAGCGATCATCCATGCGCATTCTTCTCATCAACGTGCCTCATCCGGCGATCGGCAGCCGGATCCCCGACGATCATTTGCCGCCGTTCGGCCTGCTGTCGATCGGCGGTCCCCTGATCGACGACGGACATGAAGTCCGTCTTCTCGATGCCGAGTTCGGGCCGATGCCGCTGACTACCATCCTGGCGGAGGCATCGCGGTTTTCGCCGGATGCAGTGTTGTTCGGCCACTCCGGCTCGACCTCGGGCCATCCCGTCATCGCCGAGGTGGCGCAGGCGGTCGTCAGGGCTGTGCCCGGGACGCTGATCGTCTACGGCGGTGTGTTCCCGACCTATCACTGGCGCGAGATTCTGCGCGAGGAGCCCTACGTCACCGCGATCGTGCGCGGCGAGGGCGAGGAGATCGCGCGCCGCCTGATGCGGGCGCTGGAATATGGCGGCGATCTCGGCAGCATCGACGGCATCGCATTCCGCGACGATGGGGGGCCGCGCGCCACGCGGCCCGCGCCGGTCATCCGCGATCTCGATGCCTATCGCGTCGGCTGGGAATTGATCGATCACGCGCGCTACAGCTACTGGGGCGGGCTGCGCGCCGTCGTGGTGCAGTTCTCGCGTGGCTGTCCGCATCTCTGCAATTATTGCGGCCAGCGCGGCTTCTGGACGCGATGGCGGCACCGCGATCCCGCGCGTTTCGCCAGGGAATTGGCACGGCTCCATCGCGAGCACGGCGTCAAGGTGATCAATTTCGCCGACGAGAATCCCACCGTCTCGAAGAAGGTCTGGCGGGCTTTCCTCGAGGCCCTGATCGCGGAGAATGTCGATTTGATCCTGGTCGGCTCCACCCGCGCCGACGACATCGTCCGCGATGCCGACATCCTGCATCTCTACAAGAAGGCGGGCTGGCAGCGCTTCCTGCTCGGCATGGAGAACACCGACGAAAGGACGCTGCAGCTGATCCGCAAGGGTGCGACCACCACGATCGATCGCGAGGCGATCCGCCTGATGCGCCAGCACGGCATCCTGTCGATGGCGACCTGGGTGGTCGGCTTCGAGGAGGAGACCGATCGCGATCACTGGCGCGGTTTGCGCCAGCTGTTGTCCTACGATCCCGATCAGATCCAGATGCTCTACGTCACGCCGCATCGCTGGACGCCGTATTTCCGTCTCGCGGCAGAACGGCGCGTCATCCAGACCGATCGCAGGCTCTGGGACTACAAGCATCAGGTGCTGGCGACACGGCACATGCCGCCGTGGCGGGTGCTGCTCTGGTTCAAGTTCACCGAGATGGTGCTGCAGTGCCGCCCGAAGGCCTTGCTCCGCGTGCTGCTGCATCGCGACGCCGGACTTCGTCATGCGATGCGCTGGTACACGCAGATGGGACGCCGGGTCTGGCCGCACGAGATTCTCGGCTTCCTGCGCGCCCGCAGATTGAAGCACGGGCCGACGGTGCGGGAATTTTGGGGCGCGCCCCAGGATATGGAAGAGGAGTCGATGTCGTCGCAGCGGCCCGAGCGCCGCGTCGGCGCATCACGCGCAGCGTAAATCGATACCGTCATGCCGTCTCTGGATAACTGGCGCTGATGACTGGACGCCTGAGTCATCAGCGCGATAATTTCCAGATCGGCTGCGCAGAACAAAAAGAACCGTGGCGGTCGAGGCGTCGAGTTGAGCATACAGGTTGCGATCTTAAAAATATTGGCCAGTCACGTCAGCGGCAGAGCCACGCTCGATTCACTCAAGCACGACCTCGCTATCCTCTCGTCGAGCGGCGAGGATTGGCATGCGCGGATCAAGCGCCTCGCGTCGCGGGTTCCCGAACTCGACATCTTTAGCAATGGCTACGTGCTGCGTGACGCCGAAGGCTGGGAGATCACAGCGGCCGGTCGTGAGTTCCTGCGCGCGCTGGAGGCCGTCACCCAGGACAATCTACCGCTTGAGCCATTGGCCGAGGCCGCGATCCGCGAAGAAGGCAAGCTGATCGTGGTCGGTCACCGCTTCAGGAACAGGGCACGGCCACAGCGTAACCCGGAGCCGAGCGCATCGGTGCGCCGCCGGCCGTTCCGCGAGCCGCGTTGAACCTCATAGCTCTGCGCGCGACCTAACTTCGGGACGTGGCTCTGGAGGTCGCAAATGACTGCTTTGGCTCAATCGATCGCACGCGTGTTTCCGGCCAATTCGCTTCGGAGCAGCATCGCCCGGCATGTCCTGCTGTTCGGCTTCGCGGTCCTGTTCGTCGCGGTGCTCAGGGCGAGCTACGGTCTCGATCTCAGCGCGGGCTTCTTCTGATTTTTCCAGCGGCACGTCATATTGGATTAACCGGACCGGGATAGCTAAGCGCACGCTTTCCTTGCATCTCGAACCCGGGTCGATCTTCCATGGACAAGCCGATGCGCTGCCGGTGCGGCAGGACGCGCACCATTGTGCTCGACAAGCATTTCCGGACCGCGCTGGTTTGCCCCAAATGCGATGAGATCGAGCTGGCCGGGCCGGCCAAGCCGGAGGAAGAGGCATTGACCGAGCGATAGCGCGGTCGTTTTCGGCGCCGAAACACGCTAGGTTCCGTCCGACGAAACGGTCCAAAGCGAAACCCGATGCCGCATCCTTCCGATACTACCGCCGTAACTCCTGCTGACGTCACTCTTGCTGACGTGCGCCGTGCCGCCGACGTGATCCGGGATTCGGTCATGGTCACGGCGTGCAACGAGAGCCGCACGCTGGGCGAGATCTGCGGCTGCCGCCTGTTCCTCAAATTCGAGAACCTGCAATTCACCTCGACCTTCAAGGAGCGCGGTGCGCTGAACAGGCTGCAGGCGCTGTCCCCCGAAGAGCGCAAGCGCGGGGTGATCGCGATGTCGGCCGGCAATCACGCCCAGGGCGTCGCCTATCACGCCAAGCGGCTCGGCATCCCCGCCACCATCGTGATGCCAATTGGCACGCCGATGGTGAAGATCGAAAACACCAGGCGGCACGGCGCCGAGGTCATCATCACCGGGCAGACGCTGGAAGAATGCTTCGCGTTCGTCAGCGCGTATGCCGCCGAGCGCGGCCTGATCCTGATCCATCCCTATGACGATCCGCTGATCATTGCCGGACAGGGCACGATCGGGCTCGAAATGCTCGCGGCGGTGCCGGAGCTCGATATCCTGGTGGTGCCGATCGGCGGCGGCGGGCTGATCTCAGGCATCGCCACCGCCGCCAAGGCGATCAAGCCGTCGGTGCAGATCGTCGGCGTGCAGGCCCAGCTCTATCCGTCGATGTACAATGCCGTCAAAGGCGAGCAGCTGCCGATGCGCGGCGACACGCTTGCCGAGGGCATCGCGGTCAAGGCGCCCGGGCAGATCACCACCAGAATCGTCCGCGATCTCGTCGACGACATCGTGCTGGTCAGCGAGGACCAGATCGAGCGCGCGGTCGCGACCCTGATCTCGATCGAGAAGACGGTGGTCGAGGGCGCCGGCGCCGCCGGCCTCGCGGCAGTGCTCGCGGCACCCGGCCGCTTTGCCGGCCGCAATGTCGGCCTCGTGCTCACCGGCGGCAATATCGACACCAGGCTGATCGCTTCGGTCCTGACCCGCGAGCTGGCGCGCGAGGGGCGGCTGACGCAACTGGCGCTCGACATCGTCGATCGGCCCGGCCAGCTCGCGGCGGTGTCGATCCTGCTTGCGGACGCCGGCGCGAACATCATCGAGGTTTCGCATCAGCGCACCTTCTCCGACCTGCCGGCGAAGGCGACGCTGCTCGAACTCGTAATCGAAACCCGCGACCGCGCCCATCTGGAAGAGGTGCTGGCGACGCTCGGCGCCGAAGGATTCGCGGTGCGGGAGAGCTAGCGACGCTGCTCCTATCCGCGAGTCGAAGCACCTAACCCGTCATCCTGAGGCACGAGCGGAGCGAGCCTCGAAGGATGCACGGCCCGGCTGGTGGCCATTCATCCTTCGAGGCTCGCTGCGCTCGCACCTCAGCGACTGTGTTCTTGGTCAAGCGGGTTGCCATGGTTTTTGGTCCCTGAGCATGGCGTTGAGGGTTGTAAGGACTTTGCGCGCAACGGCGATGAGGGCGACCATCTTGGGCTTTCCAGCGGTCACCAGGCGCCGGTAGAAGACCTTGAGCTGCGGATGGTATCGGCTGGCCGACAGAGCGGCCATGTAGAGCCCGGCACGCAGCTTGGCTCTTCCGCCGCCGATCATGCTCTTGCCCTTCCAGCGGCCCGACTGGCGGGTGAACGGGGCAAGACCGGCGAGGCTCGCAATCTGGCGCCGATTGAGCGTGCCGAGCTCCGGCACCTCGGCAAGGAAGGTCCGCGCGAGGGTGTTGCTCACACCAGGAAAGCTGACCAGCAGCTCCTCCTTGGCGCGCCAGACTGGCGAGCCGCGCACCAGCGTGTCGATGTCGTTGTCGATCTCCGGCAGCTCCTTCTCGAGGACCTTGATATGGCGGGCAAGGCTCTTGCGGACGCGGACGTTCTCGGCGCGCTTCTCGCGCTGACGCTCGGCAACGATCATCTCGATGATCTGCCGTCGGCGGCTGACCAGCTCAGCCAGCAGCCGAGCTTCCTGATCCGGCATGGCACGTGGCTCCGGCTTCACGGCCTCGACAAACCGCGCGATCACCGCCGCATCGATCGGGTCCGTCTTGGCACGCTGACCAACCGCCTGCGCGAAGTGCCGGATTTGGGCCGGGTTGACCACCACCAGCGGCAGCTGGGCGCCGGCCAGCGCAGCAGCAACGATCGTCTCGAAGCCGCCAGTTGCCTCTACCGCAATCAGCACCGGCGAGATCGCCTGCAAGCGCGCAACGAGCTCTTCCAAGCCTTTGCCGTCACGCGCCACGGCAAAGGCTTCCTCGCCCGGACGGACATGCACGTCCAACCGGTCCTTCGACACATCAATGCCAACATAGATCGCTTCCATCTGCACCCCTCCTTGCGCAATCGGGCTCGCCAGGCGGCCCTCGCGACTGTTCGGGTTCAATGGAACAACGGACGGGGCGCCGCGCTGAGGTTCGGGCTTCGATGCCCTGGGATGAAGCGGTCTCCCGTCCGTCACCGCGCCGGACATTCTAGCCGATCCGGCGATTCGAGACTTACAAGGATGACGGGTCCTGGGCCGCGAGCTCGGCGAGCTTCGCGATCGTGTTGAGGTTGCGCGCGGTGCCGTTGGCGGCGGCGGGAATCTTCAGCTTCGAGCGGCCCATGCCGCTGCCATAGGCGACATAGATCTCGCGCTTGCCGAGGCGCATTTGCTCGTCCTGTTGGCCCTTGACGTCCTTCAGGGCGTCTTTGGGTGGCGGCTCGTCGAGGAAGATCGCGACGGTCGTGTTCGGCGGCGCTTTCGGAAACGGATTGGCTTTCAGCACCGCGGCGATCTCGTCCGCGCTCCGCACTGCGACGCCAACCGGCTTGCCGGCATAGGCGTGCAGTCGCTTCTCCAGCGCGGCCTTGACCTTAGGCGCGCCGAGCTTCGAGGAGAACACGACATTGCCGCTGGCGATGTAAGTCTGCACGTCGGTAAATCCCTCGTCGACGCACATCGCCATCAACTCGGTCATCGGCAGCTTGCCGGTGCCGCCGACATTGACCGCGCGCAGCAAGGCGACAGAACGCGGCATCACGGCCTCACGTCAGCAGCAGCGCCATGCCCGGATCGCCCTTCTGCATCGCGCGCTGATAGGCCGGGCGTGCGGCGATGCGGCCGAGATAATTCCTGATGTTGGGGCAGCGGCCGAGGTCGTAGGGCAGGAAATAGCGCATCGTCGTCAGCGAAAAGCCGATCATGATATCGGCCGTCGTGAACGCCTCGCCCGCGAGATATTCGGCGTCGCGGACGCGTGCCTCGATCAGATCGAACGAGCGGTCGACCCGCGCTTTGGTCGCTATCAGCATCGGATTGTCGGCCGCGAGGTTGAGCCGGTTCAGGATCATGCTGCGGCCCATCTGCGCCTGCAGCGTGCCGTTGGCGAAGTGAAACCAGTACAGGAACTGCGCGAAGTCGGGATGGTCTGATGTCAGCGTCAGCCGTCCATTGCCGTATCTTGCGACGATATACTCGACGACCGCACCGGATTCGGCCAGCACCAGGGCGCCGTCGGTGATGACGGGCGCGGCGCCGATCGGGTGCAGCGCCTTGTAGTCGGCCGGCGCCAGCATCGTGACCGGATCGCGCGTGGTGTGCTTCAGCTCGTAGGGGATTTCCAGCTCCTCGCACAGCCAGACGATCCGTTCCGATTGCGACTTGCCGAGATGGTGAACGATGAGCATGCGCGCTCCTTAACTAGGCGTCCGCTTTCTTCTTCGCAGGCTTGCTGGCCGGCGGCGGCTCTTCCATCGCCTTCTTCATGGCGCGGGCATAGGCGTCGGCGGCGTTCTCTGCCGAGTTCTGCAACCGCTTGGCGGTCGCGGTCGCGTTCAGGATCGTGCTCTTGGCCAGGAAGCGGAAGCGCGCCTTGGTCTCCTTGTCCTTGGCCTTGGCGGCGCGCGCGACCCAGACGGCCTGGCGCTTCTTGGCAGCCGCCATCACGGCCTTGGTCTGCGCTCTTGCGGTTTGCCGGATGACGGCGTCGAGGTCGGCTTCGGCCATTCAGATACACTCATTGACTGGACGTGCGCCAGGGTGGGCGCGCGGTGGGAGGAGGGGGAGGTATCACTAGCGCAACCCGCGCCGTTTGAACATGCGATCCTTCGATGCCCCGAGGGGCGTGGCCCGGCGGATGGTTGCACGCTCTATCGGGCGTGCGGTTCGGCATGATATAGCGGCGCGGCCCGGCCGGCGGCCGCGCAGTCCAGGCGAGGTTTCGATGCAAGCGATCAGCCGAAGGAGCCTGCTTGGCGGCATTGCCCTGCTGGCGACGGCGTCTTCGCTTGCAGCGGCGGCCGAGCAGCTGACCGTCGATGCCGGCGAAGGCCGCGTCACGGTCAGCCGGTTTGCCTCGGAGCGCAGCGGCAAGCGGCCGGCCGTGCTTGTCCTGCACGGCTCGCGCGGCTTCGATCTCAGGCCGCAGGCCTATCAGCGCTATGTCAAAGCGCTGACGGCAGACGGCATCGACGCTTATTTCGTTCGTTACTACACCCCGGCCGACGAGAAGGCATTCGGGACGCTGAACACGCGCGAAACCCGCGAGGCCTACGAGACCGGGCGTTTCGAGGCCTGGGCCGCGCGGGTCTCGGCGGTACTATCGGCGGTGCTGTCGGGCGCGTACAGTTCCGGCCGGATCGGACTGCTCGGGTTTTCGCTTGGCGGCTACGTTGCTGCGGCCGCGGCGGCCCGTGACGAGCGGGTGTCTGCGCTCGCCGTGCTGTACGGCGGCATGCCCGACAAGATCGCGCCGCAGGTGAAACATCTACCGCCGATGACCGAGTTGCACGGCGAGGCCGACCGCAACGTGCCGCTTGCCAGCGGTGAGGCGCTGGTCAGGCTGGGCGAGTCGGTCGGCGCCGCGGCGGAGATCGTCCGATATCCGGGCAAGGCGCACGGCTTCGACTTCGCCGACAATGATCCAATGACTGCCGATGCAGTTAACCGTGTTGGCGATTTCTTCCAGGCCCGTCTGAACGCAGCTTGAGTCTCAGTCGGCAGACGAACCCGGCGGCACCTTGGCGCCGGCGAGCAGTCCGGCCAATTCCACCTGTCGGCCGAGCCCGGTCTTCGCCAGCACGGCCTTGAGCTGGTTGCGCACCGTTTCGCGAGAGATCCCGAATGCGACGGCGATGGCCTCGACGGTTCGTCCTTCGCCGATGCCGCGCGCGACGCGCGCCTCGGCCGGCGTCAGGTCGAACAGGCCTTGCAGCACTTCCGCGGTCGGCACCTCCGATGGCACCACCGGCGTCACGATCACGATCGCCAGCGCGCGGTCGAACAGATCGCGCGCGGCGCCCTGGATCGGGACCAGGTGCACGATCAGCGGCGGCCGATCGTCCTGTGCGGCGATCGGCACCGAGCGGACCTCGACGCCGATGAGCCCCTGATCGAGCGCCGCCACTGCCTGCGCGAACAGCGCGTCGGCGGTAGCTGCCGCCAGCGTCAGGCGATCGGTGCGATCCTGCATCACGTCGGGCACCAGGCGGTCGAACAGCGTGTTGGCCGTCATCAGACGGCCGCCGCGCCGCAGCACCGCCGCGGGCAGTCCAAGCATCGCCAGCGACTCGGTTGCCGCCCTGGCGCGCTCCATTCCAAGCCGGGCCGACAGCAGCGCCGCCCGCGCCAGATGCGGGCGCAGCGCGTCGAGCTGCTCGATCGCTTCCCGCTCGATCGGTCCGTGCTGGTATTCGCGCTCGACGCTATAGATCAGCACGTCGCCGCTCGGCACCGGGATCGCGGTACCGGCGCCCCATCCGAGCCCGCGTGGGCGGAAGAACTCGCGGATCTGGAAATCCTGCTGCACTTCCTCGGGCGTATCGAACACGTCGATGTCGCGCAGGAAGCCGGCATGATTGGCCGCGAGCAGGCGTGGCAACCGCCCGTTGCGCTCGTGCCAGCAGCCTTCGACATAGGCAACCGTGTCGTCGTGCATGTCGGGGGATGCGACCCAGCGGACATCGTGCGGGGCTGCCGTCAGCAGCACGATACCGCGCGCCCGCGCGATCGCGCCGACCTGATGCAGCAGGTTCGGCCACAACTCGGGGATGACCGCGGCCTCGTAGGCCAGGTCAATCAGATGCTCGTGCAGGTCGTTCGCCATCGGTCATTCCAGGAAATATTGCTGCCCAACAGATTAACCCCTCGACCGCGTAAGTATTGCGTAGAGCAATTCAGCCCAAGCCACGAGTCCGGGCTTTCCCGGTGCGCGTCAGCGCGCATCAAGGGGAATTGCGGCGTTCGCCGGGGCTCGTTCGGGATTTTCGCGTATGATTTCGGCGACGGATATATCGGCACGGCCGGCGCCTCCATCCGGCAGGTCCGGCGGCCCGACGAGGTTCAGCCCTGGGCGCTGAACGTGCAGATCGGCTTCCAGAAGAAGCTCGATTTCGGCGACGCGCCGAAGGCCGCCGACGCAAAGGTCACCGAGGTCAAGCCCAAGACGTGAAGATCAAGAGTTGATGGTCAAGGCCTGATGATCGGGACCTGACGATCGCCGCCGCGTGTGGCGAAATTGATCCCGCGTGACAGTCAGAAATACTTTCGAAGCGTCTCGAAACGTATTCAGCATGAATCGCTGCGGCGCGAGGCCCGTCAGCGTCACACGTTTGCAACGCTGCGCGCGATCCTTCAACCATGAACATCCTTTAATTTGTATCCGCACGACTTGTCGCGCCTGCTAAGCGGCGACATGCAGTCGAGCCATCGCCGGCTCGGGGGAGGGCCGATGATCAGCCGCAGGGCGCTTTCCGGATTGTTGATGACACTGGTCGGTCCCTCGTCGGTCACCGGCAACACGCTGACGCTGAGTCATTGCCAGGGATCATGCGCGAATGTCGATCTGCCGGCGCTGGGCTACGATACGTTCTGCCGGTCGTTCTTCGATATCGCGACGCGAGGAAAGCTGCGCGCAGTCGCCACCGGCCCCGACATCCGAAGGGAGATGCGGTCGCTGTTTCGGGGGCGGCGGCTGTATCGGCCGTCGCGCGACGAGATCCGGATTCTCTGGCGCGGCACCGCGGATGGATTCTCGGTCGTGAGGGTCGAGTTCGATCTGGAATGCGGCGTGCCGGTGCGCGGATGTCTCGGGATTCCCGACGGCGCGTTCAAGGGATTGATCCTGCTCGGCCATGGCATGGCGAGCACGCCGGAGCGGTGCTTCGATGATGCCGACAAGGATTACATGAACGCGCTCGGCAAGCAGCTTTGCCAGGACGGCTATGTCGTGTGGTGCCCCTACATCGTCCAGATCGGAAATCAGGAGAGCCAGAACAACATCGCCGCGATGCTGGCATCCCATGGCATCTCCGCGCACAACGTGTCGTGTGCATCGATCGACGCCGGCGAAACCGTCTGCCGGAAGCTGACCGGAGCGTCCGGTCTGAATGTCGGCGTCTACGGGGTGTCCTCGGGCGCCTTTCTCGCGCTGCATCTGGAAGCCGCCACCGGGCGGATGCGGCCGACCGTCGCCTCCGGTTATATGCGTGACGAGAAGAAGTTTCTGACGTCGTCCGCCATCAGCAAGAACCTCGGCATCGAACTTGCGGCCTACATTCATTTCGCCAACAGCCGCGCCAAATACACCGGCGCGGAGCTCGCGTATCTGCTCTGTCCGTGTCCGCTGTTCGTCGAGATTGGCAGCCGCGATACTGCAAACGCGATCGATCTCGGGCGGGATGAGAAGTTCGCGGAGATGCGATCCGTCTATACGTCGTCGACCCATCCGCATTTGATCGACATGGATGTCTTCGACGGCGCGCACGAGGCCAACGGCAGGCGCGCAAGGCCATGGCTATACGGCCATCTGGCGTCGCCCGCCTACCAAGAGACGTCGCGCTTGAAGAACGCCATCGCGTTGTGAGCGGCACGCGCCGTTGTGTCTGCTTTCAAGACGCCGGCATACAGGCGCCACGTCTGACTTCGACCATACATAGCTCGAAGCGCCTGTTGCCGGGATCAGCGAAACAGGGCGATCGGGCTACAGGATTGTCGGATTGGCCGCGTTATGATCTCCTGTCATGCACCTAGCCCATCCTGACCTTCTTCGGTCTGAGGGAACTCGACGTCATATCCGTCTCGTAGAGCTTGTTGGTAGCCGAAGGGTTGGACAGCATGAGTGGTACGGAACGAATGCTCGGTGGATTGGCAGGGCTTCTGGTATCGGCGGGATTGGCGGCACTCGGGATTTCGGCGGCCCATGCCCAGGCGGGTCCGCCCGGGCCTCCTGCCGTGGGCGTGTTCGAGGCGGTGAAGCGGCCGATTACCCAATCCAATGAATTCCTCGGACGCATCGAGGCTCCCAACCGCGTCAACGTGGTGGCGCGCGTCACGGCGTTTCTTGAGAAGCGGAACTTCGTCGAGGGCTCCGAAGTCAAGGCCGGTGACCTGCTGTATCAACTCGAGCGCGGTCCGTTCGAGGCCGACCTGGCATCGAAGAAGGCCCAGGTCGCGCAGTTGCAGGCGACGCTGGTCAACGCCAAGCTGACCACCGACCGCGCCAAATCGCTGCTCGGCGGACCGGCCGGCCAGCAATCGAGCGTCGACGCCGCAGTCGCCAACCAGCAGAGCCTCGAGGCACAGGTGCAGGCCGCGCAGGCGCAGGTCGACCTGTCCCAGATCAATCTCGACTACACCGAGATCCATTCACCGATTGACGGCAGGATCGGACGCACCGCAGTCACCGAGGGCAACGTCGTGACGCCGAGCTCGGGAACCCTGACGACCATCGTCAGTCAGGACCCGATGTATGTCACGTTCCCGGTGCCGGTGCGCGAGGCGCTCGATCTGCGCGAACGCTATGCGACGCGCGGCGGCTTCAAGGCCGTGGTCATCCGGCTGCGCCTGCCCGACGGCCGGCTCTACGACAAGGTCGGCGAGCTGAACTTCGTCAACAACACCATCGCGCAGAACACCGACACTATCTCCTTGCGCGGCACCATCCCTAACCCGTCGACGTACACATCCGTCGCAGCCGGCGGTGCGGTCCGCGAGCTGACCGACAATGAGTTCGTGACCGTGCTGCTGGAAGGCGTGCAGCCGGTCGAGGTGCTGGCGATCCCGCGCTCGGCGGTGCTGTCGGACCAGCAGGGTGAATATGTCTACGTCGTCGGCGCGGACAACAAGGCCGAGCAAAAGCGGATCCAGCTTGGGCAATCGACATCGACGATTGCCGCGGTGACGAACGGCATCGCGCTCGGCGACAAGGTGATCGTCGAGGGGTTGCAGAAGGTCAGGCCGGGCGAGGCGGTCGCGCCGGGGCCCGCCAGCGCGCTGATCCAGTCGAGCATGAAGGTTTCTGCGGACGGCGGCGCCACCAGCACGCCGAAATCGACGGGCAATAACCCATGATCTCCGCTGTCTTCGTCGATCGTCCGCGGCTTGCGATCGTCATCGCGTTCGTGATCACGATCGCGGGCGCGCTGGCGCTGATGCAAATCCCGGTCGCCCAGTTCCCGGACATCGTGCCGCCGCAGGTCACGGTCTCGGCCGTATTCCCTGGTGCTTCGGCCGAAGTGGTAGAATCGAGCGTCGCCCAGCCGCTGGAAGCGCAGGTCGTCGGCGTCGACAAGATGCTCTACATGAAGTCGACCAGCGGCAATGACGGCAGCTACACGCTGACGGTCTCGTTCGCGCTCGGCACCAACCCCGATATCAACACCGTCAACGTCAATAACCGGGTGCAGAGCGCGCTCGCGCAATTGCCGACCGAGGTGCAGGCGCAGGGCCTGACCGTGCAGAAGAAATCCTCGGCGGTGCTGCAGTTCATCGTGCTGTACAGCAAGAGCGGCGAGCAGGACCCGCTGTTCATCACTAATTACGCCATCATCAACGTGCTGGACGCAATCTCGCGCACGCCCGGCGTCGGACAGGCCTCGCTGTTCGCCAAGCTGAACTATTCGATGCGGATCTGGTTCGATACCCAGCGCCTGACCAGCCTCAATCTGGCGCCGTCGGACGTGATCGCCGCGATCCGTGCCCAGAGCGTGCAGGCGCCGGTCGGCCGCATCGGCGCGCGTCCGATCAGCAACGACCAGCAATTCCAGTTCAACGTGCAGACCCAGGGCCGCCTGACGACATCCAAGCAGTTCGGCGACATCGTGCTACGGGCCAATCCGGACGGATCGGTGCTGCGGATCAGGGATGTCGCCCGCGTCGAAATCGGCGCGCAGAACATGGATTCGGAATCGCGGATCGACGGCAATCCCGGTGTGCCGATGGGCATCTATCTCGCACCCGGCGCCAACGCCGTGACCACGGCCAAGGCCGTGCAGGCGACGCTTGCGAAGTTGTCGGAGCGGTTCCCGCCGGGGCTGACCTACCTCGTGCAGTACGACTCCACGACCTTCGTCTCAGATACGATCAAGGAAGTCATGAAGACGCTCGGCGAAGCCTTCGTGCTCGTCGTGATCGTGGTGTTCCTGTTCCTCGGCAATCTGCGCGCCACCGTGATCCCCGCGGTCGCGGTTCCGGTCAGCCTGATCGGCGCCTTCGCGGTGCTGCTGGCGCTCGGCTATTCCGCCAACACGGTCTCGCTGCTGGCGATCGGCATCGTCGTCGACGACGCCATCGTCGTGGTCGAGAACGTCGAACGCGTCATGGAGGAGGAGCCGGAGCTGTCACCGGCCGATGCCACCAAGAAGGCGATGGAGCAGATCACGGCGCCGATCATCGCGATCTCGCTGGTGCTGCTCTCGGTGTTCGTGCCGATTGCGTTCATTCCCGGCATCTCAGGTACGCTGTTCCGCCAGTTCGCGGTGACGATCAGCGCCGCGATGGTGATCTCGGCGCTGAACGCGCTGACATTGTCGCCGGCGTTGTGCGCCGTGTTCCTGCGTCACGGCGGGCCGCGCCGCGGCATCATGGGACGGGTGCTGGGCGGCATCGACTGGATCCGCGACCGCTATGCTGGCATCGTGCAGCGGCTGCTCCGCGTGGCGGTGCTGTCATTGGTCGCAGTGCTGGTGTTTGCCGGCGCGGTGTTCGGCGTGTCGAAGATCACGCCGACCGGCTTCCTGCCCGAGGAGGACCAGGGCGCCTTCTTCATCGCGGTGCAACTGCCTGACGGCGCGTCGGTGGCGCGCACCAGCGAGGTCACCAAGCAGGTCGAAGCGATCCTGAAGAAGAACCCGGCGGTCGACCACGTGCTGTCGATCATCGGCTTCTCGCTGCTCGACGGCGCCAGCGAGCCCAACTCGACATTCATGGTGGCACGCATGAAGCCGTTCGCCGATCGCAAGGCTGTCACCGACTCGGTGCAGGCCGCGATCCGGCAGACCTTCATCGCGGGATCGCAGATCCGTTCGGCCTCGGTGCTGCCGTTCAACCTGCCGCCGATCATCGGGCTCTCGACCTCCGGTGGCTTCGAATATCAGCTCGAGGCGCTGGAAGGGCAGGATCCGGCTGCCCTCAGCAGCGTGATGGGCGGGTTGATCGGTACTGCAAACCGCAATCCAAATCTGACCCGCGTGTTCTCGACCTTCACCGCGACCAACCCATCGGTCTATCTCGATATCGACCGCGCCAAGGCGCAGGCGCTCGGTCTCAACATGGCCGACGTGTTCACTGCGCTGCAGGCCACGCTCGGCGGCATCTATGTCAACAATTTCAACCTGTTTGGCCGTACCTGGCAGGTCAACGTGCAGGGCGACGCGGCCGACCGCGGTGACATCCCCGACATCTGGCAGATCTATGTGCGCAACACCGGCGGCGAGATGGTGCCGATCCGCTCGATCGCAAGCTTGCGGATCGTCACCGGCCCGCAGGTGATCACGCGCTACAACAATTATCGCTCGGTCACCGTGAACGGCAGCCCGGCGGCGGGCGTGTCCTCGGGCACCGCGATTGCGACGATGGCCGACCTGTCCAAGACGACTCTGCCTTCAGGCTATTCCTATGAATGGACCGGCACGGCCTATCAGGAGCAGGCGGCGTCCGGCCAGACCGGTATTATCCTCGCGCTCGCGGTGCTGTTTGCCTATCTGTTTCTGGTGGCGCTGTATGAGAGCTGGACGATCCCGATTCCGGTGCTGCTATCGGTCACGGTCGGCGTGCTGGGCTCCTATCTCGGCATCAAGCTCGCAGGCCTCAATCTCGATCTCTACGGCCAGATCGGCCTCGTGGTGTTGATCGCGCTCGCCGCCAAGAACGGAATACTGATCGTCGAATTCGCCAAGGAGCAGCGCGAGGCCGGCCGGCCGATCGCGGAGGCCGCGACGATGGGCGCGCAAATGCGCTTCCGCGCCGTGATGATGACATCGATCGCCTTCATCCTCGGCCTGGTGCCGCTGGTGGTCGCGACCGGCGCCGCGGAAATCAGCCGCCGTGCGGTCGGCACCGCGGTGTTCGGCGGCATGCTGGCCGCGAGCTCGATCGGCATCTTCCTGGTGCCGATGCTGTTCGTCACATTCCAGGGGTGGCGCGAGGGTGTAAAGAACCGGTTTGGTCGTCGGGGCAAGGCGGAACAGCCGGCGTCGCATTAGCGCATGATCCGGAAGGATCATGCGTAAACAACGAGCTAATCTGCGATGACGATCCAGCCTAATCCCATCGCGCATTAGCGGCGCGGGTGCGGCGGGGCTATACTACCTGCCCCATCGATGGAGTTCCGGATTGAGCGTCGCCTTCACCAAGGAAGAAAGTGCCGAGACCGCGTCCGAAACGCTGTTGCCGGACCGCCCCATTTCGCCGCATCCCAATCTGGTGACCGAAGCAGGACGCAGAGCGCTGGAGCGCCAGCTCCAGGAGGCACGCGAGGCCTATGAGGCGGCGCAGCAGCTGGACGACGTCAACGAACGGCGACGGCAGTCGGCGGTTCCGTTGCGCGACACACGCTATCTCACGGAACGGCTCCGCACCGCGCAGGTCGTGCCCGACCCTGCCTCGGCCGAAACCGTTGCCTTCGGCAGCACCGTGACCTTCAGCCGCGCCGATGGCCGCGTGCAGACTTATCGCATTGTCGGCGAGGACGAAGCCGATCCAAAGGCCGGCTCGATCTCTTTCGTCTCGCCGGTGGCGAGGTCGCTGATGGGCAAAGCCGTGGGCGACGTCGTTGGGTCGGGCGCCCAGGAGCTGGAGATCGTGGCGATCGCCTAGCGGATCGCAGATCCCGATCACGCCGCCGGCAGGGCAAGCCGCTCGATCGTCTGAATATGCCGCGCGAGCAGGCTGCAGGCTTGCTCGACGTTGCGGGCGCGCAGCGCCTGCAGGATCACGCGATGATCCTGGCTGGGCCGCGGCCGCCAGCCGGCATTGCGCGCCATCGCGAACACCAGTCGTGAGTTGGCAAGTTGCAGGCCGTCGAGGCTGGCGAGCAGACGCGGCATCGCGCAGGGCGCCACCAGCGCGTGATGGAAGGCGCGATTGGCCAACTCGAAATCCTGCACCGTCTCGGCATTGTCGCCTTCGATCAACGCGACCTCGATCCGCGCCAGATGGGCCGGCGTGAATTTCGGCGCCGCATTGCGCAGCGCGACCACCTCGAGCGCGGCGCGCATCTCGGCGATCTCCTTCACCGACTTGGTGTCGAGCGGCGCAACCCGCACCCCGCGCCGTGGCACAGCAACGACGAGATGCTGCGCCTCCAATTGTCTGAACGCCTCGCGCACCGGGACGTGGCTGGAATGGAATTCCCGCGCGACATGATCCTGGCGGAGCGGGGCGTCCGGCGGCAACGCGCCGCTGATGATGCGCTCGCCGATCGCCTCGGCGATGCGTCCCGCCGTCGTCGTGTTCTCGCCAACGTCAGTCATAGATTATCTATCACAAAAACGGGTGCGCTTCCGCGCGGGCTCGGTTAGCATCATTCCAAGTCCATAATCATAGATAATACACCGTATTATCTATGATCTGCAACAATCGAGAAGGCAAGCCTATGGTTGATGTCGTTGAGATCGAACGGACCGACAGAAGCAGCAACGCACCGCTCCACAAGCACTGGGAGCGTGCCGAAGCCGAGGCGCTCTACAACCTGCCGTTCGCGGACCTGATGTTCCAGGCGCAGGGCATCCACCGCGCCAATTTCAATCCGAACCACGTCGAAACCGCGAGCCTGCTCAGCATCAAGACCGGCGGCTGTCCGGAAGACTGCGGCTACTGCTCGCAAAGCGCGCATTACGACACCGGCCTGAAGGCCACCCGCCTGATGCCGCGGGACGAGGTGGTCGCGGTCGCGCAGCGCGCCAAGGACGCCGGCGCAACCCGTTTCTGCATGGCCGCGGCCTGGCGCAGTCCCAAGGACCGCGATCTCGATCAGGTCTGCGACATGGTCAGCGCGGTGAAGGGGCTCGGCATGGAAACCTGCGTCACGCTCGGCATGCTGACGCCGGACCAGGCCGAACGCCTCTCCGACGCCGGACTCGATTTCTACAACCACAACGTCGATACCTCGCCCGAGTTCTACGACAAGATCATCACCACCCGCACCTTGCAGGATCGCATCGATACGCTCGCGCATGTGCGCGACGCCGGCATCAAGGTCTGCTGCGGCGGCATTATCGGCATGGGCGAGCAGGTCGAGGACCGGCTCGGCATGCTGATGCTGCTCGCCAATCTCCCCAGCCATCCCGAAAGCGTGCCGATCAATCTGTGGAACGAGGTCAAGGGCGTGCCGGTCAACGACACCGCCGAGCGGCCCGATCCGATCGCGCTGGTGCGGCTGGTTGCGACCGCGCGGATCATGATGCCGAAGAGCGTGGTGCGGTTGTCGGCCGGACGGCAATACATGACCGATGAACTGCAGGCGATGTGCTTCCTCGCCGGCGCGAACTCGATCTTCATCGGCGATGTACTGCTGACCACCAAGAACCCGCAGCGCGATCGCGACGCCGATCTGCTCGACCGGCTCGGCATCACATCCCGTCTCGCCTGACTGTACCCTCCGGCACGCGCGCGGCGTCATTCGCCGCGCGACCAACCACCATCCTGAGAGTAAAGCATGAGCGCAATCCATGCGGCCAAGGCCGCTGATTACGCCGCGGCCTTGCGCGCCCTGAGCAAGGACGATCGGCTGCGCGGTCTGAAGCCGCGTGCGGGCATCGATTTCGTGTCGAACGACTATCTGGCACTCGCGAGCGCGCCACGCATCAAGCAGGCCGTGTCGGCCGCGCTCGAGGCAGGCACGCCGATCGGCGCCGGCGGGTCGCGGCTGTTGCGCGGCAATTGCGAGGAGCACGAAAGGCTGGAGGCCGAGGCCGCCGCGTTCTTCCGCGCCGAGACCGCGCTGTTCTTCGGCGGTGGTTATGTCGCCAACTTTGCCGTGCTGACGACGCTGCCGCAGCGCGGCGATCTGCTCGTTCTCGATTCGCTGGTGCACGCCAGCATCCACGAAGGCGCGCGGGCAGGCCGGGCCGCGTTCCGGTTCAGCGCGCACAACGACCCCGGGTCGGTCGAGGACACCATTCGCGACTGGCGCGCCGATGGCGGAACGGGCCGGGTCTGGATCGTGGTCGAAAGCGTCTACAGCATGGACGGCGATGTCGCGCCGCTCGACGACCTCGTCGCCATCGCCGAGCGGCACGACGCGTTCCTGATGGTGGACGAGGCGCACGGCACCGGCGTCTACGGCGAGCAGGGGCGAGGGCTGACGGCGCCCTATGAAGGGCGCGAGAATCTCGTGATCGTGCATACCTGCGGCAAGGCGCTGGGCGCCGCCGGCGCATTGGTCACGGC
Organism: Bradyrhizobium quebecense; assembly: GCF_013373795.3. NCBI lineage: Bacteria > Pseudomonadati > Pseudomonadota > Alphaproteobacteria > Hyphomicrobiales > Nitrobacteraceae > Bradyrhizobium > Bradyrhizobium quebecense. Next base: position 6,624,472 of record NZ_CP088022.1, on the reverse strand, counting down.
CTCGACCGTGCTGCGCGACTTCATGGTCAATCGCTGCCGCCCGTTCATCTTCGCCACCGCGCCGTCACCGCTTGTGGCCGTCGCCGTGCGTGAAGCACTGCTGATCCTGCGAGAGGAGCCCGAGCGCCAGCAGCGCCTCGCAGAACTGGTCGCGTTCACGCATCGCGAGCTCGATCGGCGCGGCCGGCGCAGTCCGTCGCGCTCGCAGATCGTGCCTTATATCGTCGGCGACAATGCGCGCGCGATGCAGCTTGCCTCGGCGTTGCAGGCGCGCGGCTTCGACATTAGAGGCATCCGCCCGCCGACCGTGCCGGCGGGCACCGCGCGGCTGCGGATTGCGTTGACACTCAATGTCGACGAGGACGACGTGCGCGCGCTGCTCGATGCGCTTGTCGAGGAGACGAAAGGCTGGTCGCGATGATCAGCTGGATCGTGGTGACCGGCACCGACACCGGAATCGGGAAGACGATCTTCTCCGCGGGCCTCGTCGGCTTTCTCGGCGCGAGCTACTGGAAGCCGGTTCAGTCCGGCCTTGAGGAAGAGACCGACGCGCAACTGGTGACGCGGCTTGCAGGTCTTGCGGCCGATCGCATCGTGCCGGAGCGTTACCGGCTTCACACGCCGGCGTCGCCGCATCAGTCCGCGGCGATCGACGGCGTGCGCATCGATCCCGCCGCGCTCGATCTGCCCGACACGGGGGACCGGCCGCTGGTGATCGAGGGCGCCGGCGGACTAATGGTGCCGCTGAATGACGACACGCTCTTTATCGACATGTTCGAGCGGTGGCGGCTTCCGGTCGTGCTCTGCGCCCGCACCGCGCTCGGCACCATCAATCACTCGCTGTTATCGGTCGAGGCGCTGCGCAAGCGCAACATCGATGTTCTCGGGATCGCCTTTATCGGCGAGAGCAATCCCGAGAGCGAGCGCGCCATCTGCGAGATCGGGCAAGTGCGCCGGCTGGGCCGGTTGCCCTGGCTGTCTCCGCTCGCGGCAGACACGCTGCAAACGGCTTTCCACGCCTCGTTCCGGCGCGACGATTTCAACTCATGATATCAGCGCAGAGATCGCCGATCTGGCACCCGTTCACCCAGCACGCGCTGCACGATCAGATGACCAGGATCGTGCGCGGGGAGGGTGCCTATCTCTACACCGCGGAGGGACGCCGGATCATCGATGCGATCGCATCTTGGTGGGTGGTGACCCACGGCCATTGCCATCCGCATATCGTACGCGCGATCCAGAACCAGGCGGAACAGCTCAACCAGATCATCTTTGCCGGCCATACCCACGATCCGGCCGAAGACGTTGCCGCGCAGCTCCTGAAGCTGGCGCCGCGTGGCTTGGAGTATGTGTTCTTCTCCGACTCTGGATCGACCAGCGTTGAAGTGGCGCTGAAGATGGCGCTCGGCTACTGGCACAATATCGGCGTGCCGCGCACGCGGATCATCGTGATGCAGCACTCCTACCACGGCGACACCGTGGGGACGATGTCGGTCGGCGCGCGCGGCGTCTTCAACAAAGCTTATGAGTCGCTGCTGTTCGACGTCGTGTCGATCCCGTTTCCGGCCGCCGGCCACGAGCAGGCGACACTCGATGCGCTCGAAGCCGCGTGCAAGACGGAAACTGCGGCCGCATTCATCGTCGAGCCGCTGATCCTGGGCGCGGGCGGGATGCTGATGTATCCGCCCTCGGTGCTGAAGGAAATGAAGCGCATCTGCGAGGCCTCCGGTGTGTTGTTCATTGCTGATGAGGTGATGACCGGCTGGGGCCGCACCGGCACATTGTTCGCGTGCGAGCAGGCCGACGTTACGCCGGACATTGCCTGCTATTCGAAGGGCCTCACCGGCGGATCGCTGCCGCTCGCAGTGACGCTCTGCCGCGCCGACATCTACGACGCGCATTATTCCAGCGATCGTTCGCGAACCTTCTTCCATTCGAGTTCCTACACGGCGAACCCGGTCGCCTGCGCCGCCGCAAGGGCAAACCTCGAACTCTGGCAACGCGGCGCGGGCGAGCGCACAGCCTCGCTCGCCGCGATGCAGGAGCGACTGATCGCACCATTCCGCACCGACACACGATTTGAAAACGTCCGCCGCACCGGGACCATCACGGCGCTTGACCTGAAGGCAAGCGATGCCGGCTATCTCGCAGGCATCGGCCCAAAACTTCAGGCCTTCTTCACGCGTCGAAACCTGCTGCTGCGCCCACTCGGCAACACGGTCTACGTCATGCCGCCCTACTGCGTGACGGAGGCTGATCTCGTTGAGATTTATGCCGCGATCGCGGATGCAGCTGACGAGCTGGCCTGACGGTACGCTTGCGCGCCTGAAATCCCGTGACTGACGATTTGCATCGCGTGCCGTTCTGCGCGCGATGGGTTCCCATGTGAAATCGGCGTGCCGTTGCGGGCACGCCGATGGGCTGGATCACGCGTGCCTGTGTGGCGCCGGCCTCGCAGCGGGATGCTGCGGCCGTGGCGCGGGATGAGGCCGCGGAGCCGGCCGCGACACATGCGGTGCTGCGGGCCGGGGCGGCGGCCGGTGCACAGCCGCTTGCGCGACGCGCGGCGCCGGCGGATGCGCGGCCGGGCGTGGCGCCGCTGGTGCGTGCTGTGCGATCTGCGGTCTCGGCGCGTGCACGGCTGGCGCTGCGACGTGCGGTGCCGGAGCGGGATGGTTGACGGCGACAGGCGGAGCGTGTCCCGTCGGCAGCGCGTGTGCAGCCGGCGAAGCGCTTGCCGCAGGCAAGGCGTGTCCCGTTGTCGACGCATGTGCCGGCGGTAGCGCGTTTCCGGTGGGCAAGGCGTGTCCTGTCGTCGTTGCCTGTGCCGGCGGCAGCGCGTTTCCGGCCGGCAGGGCATGCCCCGTCGGCGATGCGTGTGCAGCCGGCAGAGCGTTTCCGCTCGGCAGAGCGTGTCCCGGCGGCAGAGCATTTCCTGTCGGCAGAGCGTGGCCTGCGGTGGCCTGCGCATGATGAGGCGGCGGCGCAGCGATTGGCTTGCCCGGGTGCGCGGCGATCACGCCGGCGCCGCTGAACCGTGCCGCGTGCGCGGTCGCGGCGATCGCCGGATGACCGTGGTTGTTGGCGAGCGTCAGCGCCGGATCCTTCATCGCTGCTTCCGCGTGCCGCGTTTGCTCGGCGGTCGCAGCCACATGGCGCTCGTTCGCGACGGCGAGCTGCTGCGGCGTCGGTCTCACCGTGGTGCCGCCGGTGCCACCGTTGTAGCTGACGTTGGTCGTGTTGTTGATGACGGTCTTGTTGTAGACGTTGGTGACCGAGACATTCGAGATGTTGTTGACGGAGCTGTTGTAGAAGAAGTTGCCGCCGCGCCAATAGCCGCCCTCATAGCCGATGCCGGTGTAGCCGAAGCCATAAGAGATGCCGCCGTAGAAACCGACGGTCGCTCCCCAATAACCGGCGTGGAACGCGTAGACGCCATCGTTCCAGCCCCAATAGCCGGGCGTCCAGAGCAATGCAGGCGCGGGCGGAAGCACCCAAGTGCCGGGAACCCAGTAGTAACCGATATCGTCGCTCCACGCCCAATAGCCGGGCGTCCAGATGTAGCCGTCGCCTGGGATCGGCGGCTGTTCGTAGACGGGCAGTGGCGGCGGTGCTGCATCGATGCTGATGCCGATGGCGAGCTGGGCGCGCGCAGCGTGCGGTGGTGAGAGACAGCAGAGGCTGAGAGCTAAGGCGAAAGGCAGTCCGGCGATGCGGCGCATGGCGCATACTCCAATCTTCTTCCCCCAGCGTTGGAGTTGAATAGTGGCGCCGACATGAACCCGCTGTGAATGTTTGTGCTGACATCGTGATTTCGCGATCGCGCTTCGATGGAAGCGTTAACGACAGCGAGTGCGCGTCAGCTCGGTGTCAGGATGGAACGCGATCCGTGCGGTTTCGGCGGCTTCATCACTGCGCCAAATAGTCGAATTTTTGTTTTGAATTGGACGACGCCCCCCTGCGCGTCATCAATCGGTGATCGGAGCATCCGGCTCGCACAAGGCCGGGCAGGGAGGTTTGGAATGGCGCGATCCGCCGACATCGACATCAACGCGGGCGCGCGTCTGGACAGGCTGCCGATCTGCGGATTCCACTGGCGCATCCTGGCCCTGATCGGCGCCGGCATGTTCCTCGATGCATTCGACATCTATCTCGCCGGCGGCGTGCTGGGCGCGGTGCTCAAGGAAGGCTGGTCGACGCTCGAGCTCAACGCGGCATTCGTCTCCGCGACCTTTGTCGGCATGACGATCGGGGCGTGGTTCTCCGGCATCCTCGGCGACCGCTTCGGTCGCCGCTTCTCCTACCAGATGAACCTCGCGATCTTCGGCCTCGCGTCGATCGCGGCTGCTTTCGCGCCCAGCATGACGGTTCTGATCGGTCTCCGTTTCATCATCGGCATTGGCCTCGGCGCGGAGATCGTGGTCGGCTACGCGACCTTGACGGAGTTCGTGCCGGCTGCTTCGCGAGGACGCTGGATCGGGCTTCTGGCCGTGATCACCAACTTCTCGCTGTTCGCGTCATCCATGATCGGCCTGTGGGTGATCCCGACGCTTGGTTGGCGCTACATGTTCGCCCTCGTAGGCCTCCTGGCGATGATCGTCTGGTTCTTGCGCAAGTCGATGCCGGAATCGCCGCGCTGGCTGGCCACCAACGGCCGCGCCGATGAAGCCGAGAAAATTCTATCCGCGATCGAAGCGGAGGCCGCGCGCAAGGGAGCACTGGCTCCCATCGCTGCGAGCGCGCCGGCGCAGGAATCGCCCGGCGCGGTCTGGCGCCTGTTCCAGCCGCCATATCTCGCGCGCACGCTGCTCGGCAGCCTGCTGCACATCGTCGTCGGCTTCAGTCTCTACGGGTTCATCGGCTGGCTGCCGACCTTCATGGTCAAGGGCGGCCACAGCGTGGTCTCTTCGCTGGGCTACACCACCGTGATGGCGTTGGGCGGGCCGGTCGGATCGCTGATCGGGCTCGTGCTGGCGGACCGGCTCGGACGCAGGCTCTCGATCGTCTGCTCGTCGATTGCGGCGGCAGTGCTCGGCATCGCCTATCCGTACATGGCGGATGGTGTCGCGCTCGCGGGCGTCGGCTTCCTGCTGGTCACCGCGATCTACGTCATGCTGGCGACCGGGTTCGCGATGCACGTCCCCGAACTGTTCCCGACGCGCTACCGGCTTCGCGGCACGGCAATCTGCGCCACGTCCGGGCGGATCGCGACCGCGCTGGTGCAGTACGTCGTGGTCGCGATCTTCGCCTGGCAAGGGTTGACCGGCGTGCTGACGACCCTGGCCGGCATCCTCGTGTTCCAGGCTGTGGTGTTTCTCGTGTTCGGATTCGAGACCAAGGGACGCTCGCTGGAGGACGCGTCGGCCGTCACGGAAGCCGAGGCAGGAAGCGAGCCGTCCATCGCGCGGAGGCCGGCGGACATCGGCGCCTAGCTCAGATCGGAGCACGCAGCCCTGAGCCGATCGCGGAGCCAGCCGTTGGCATTGCTCTGATCGTATCTGCGATGCCAGTACAACATCCAGTCGAACGGCGCGGACTCGAACGGCAGTTCCTCCATCCGCAGGCCGTCGTCCATCAGCACCGCGGCGAGGTGCCGCGGCATCACCGCGAGCAGGTCGGTCTGCTTGAGAACATGAGGCACGACCAGCCAATGCGGCACGTTCAGCGCGATGCGTCTTCGATGGCCGCGTTCGGCGAGCACGTCGTCGACGAAGCGAAGGTCGGTCGGGCTCATCGAGACCTTCATGTGCTCCTGCGCGATGAAGCCGTCGAAGGTCAGCCGTCCGCGCTTGACCTGGTGACCGCTCCGCATCAGGCAGACCATGCGGTCGCGCAGCAGCGTCTCCGAACGGATCGACGCGGAATGCTCGAGGCCCATGCTGACCGCGACGTCGATCTCGTCCCGCTCCAGCGCATCGATCGTCAAGGCGGGCGGCAGATGGATCGTGTTGTAGGAGATCCGCGACTCAGGCGGCCGCGCTGCGGCGAGTCTCGGCAACAGCAGGCACGCGAGAATGTCCGACATTCGGATCGTGAAGGTGCGTTCGGTCCGGCCTGGATCGAAGCCGGTGTCGCTCGCCATCACGCGTTCTACCTGGCGCAGCACCTGACGCAGCGGCTCCGCCAGTTCGGTGGCGCGGGGCGTGGGCTTCATCCCGCTCGTCGTCCGCACCAGGAGTTCGTCCTCGAACATCGCGCGCAGCCGGTTGAGCGCGTTGCTCATGGCCGGTTGACTGAGGCCGACGCGGTCGGCCGCCTTGGTGACATGACGCTCGGTCAACAGTGCGTCCAACGCGACGAGCAAATTGAGGTCGATGGATCGGAGGTTCATGCCGTCATTCATATCGTGAATAGTGAGAGAGCACAAATCCATTTCATCTATGGCAGTGCGGCGCGTATCCAATCGATCTGAACCAAGGAGGCATCAATGAGCTTTGAGACCATCAAACGCGAAGTGAAGATCTGCATGTTCGATCAGTACGGCACCGTCGTCGACATGCAGGGCGGCCTGACCAGGATCGCGGCGCCGTTCCTCGCAAGGAAGGGCTGGAAGGGCGATCCGAATTCCTTCGTCACATGGTGGCGCCGCACGCATTTCGAGAACTCGATGATCGATGCGCTGCTGCATCGCGAGCACACGCCCTATCGCGAGATCGGGCATCGCGCGGTGTCGCACGTGATGGACCGCGCCAAGATCGACTACACGATGGATGACGTGCGTTATCTCGTCGGCGAGATCGAGAAACTGGTGCCGTTTCCGGAAGTGCCGGAAGCGCTCACACGGTTGCAAGCCAAGTACAAGCTGGTGGTGCTCTCGAACGGCGATCCCGACATGCTCGAGACCGCGAAGCAGTATCACAAGGTCCCGTTCGATCGCGTGATCTCGGTGGCCGAGGCCAATTCGTTCAAGCCGCATGTCGCGACCTATACGAAAGCGGCCGAGATCATGGGCGTGAAGCCCACCGAGGTGCTGTTCGTCGCCAATCATGCCTTCGACTGCATCGGCGCCAAATCCGCCGGCATGCGGACGGCCTTCATCGACCGGCGCAGCCGCCCGTTCGGCATCACGCCGCACCAGCCCGATATCCTGGTGCCGTCGATGAAGGACCTCGCTGATGCGATCGTCTGATCGCGAACCGCTGTCGGGCATCAGGGTTCTCGACCTCTGCCGGGTAGTCTCCGGCCCCTTTGCCACGATGCAGCTCGGCGATCTCGGCGCCGACATCGTCAAGATCGAGGATCCGCGGCAGGGCGATGAAAGCCGGCGCTACGGACCGCCCTTCGTCGGCGGCGAGAGCGCATACTTCCTGTCGGTGAACCGCAACAAGCGTAGTTGCGCCATCGATTTGAAGTCGCCGGCGGGGCGCGACGCGGTGCTCGATCTTGCATCCGCCGCCGACGTCGTGATCGAGAATTTTCGCCCGGGTACCCTCGACAAATGGGGCCTCGGCTTCGACGCGCTGCGCGCCCGCAGGCCCGACATCATCCTGTGCAGCATCTCGGGGTTTGGCCGCACCGGCGCGGACGCCGGGCGCCCCGGCTACGACCTGATCCTGCAGGGCGAATCCGGCGTGATGGACATCACCGGCGATCCGATTGGGCCGCCGACCAAGGTCGGCACCTCGATCGCCGATCTTGTCACCGGCCTGTATGCGTCGCATTCGGTGCTCGCCGCCCTGATGCGGAAGAGCCGGACGGGCGAGGGCGGCCGGGTCGACGTCGCCATGCTCGACGCCATGGCATCGCTGCTGACGTTCAACGCCGGCATGTACTTCGCCACGGGAGAAAGCCCGAGGCGCCGTGGCAACGTCCATCCGACCATCAGCCCGTACGAGCCGTTCGAGGCGAGCGACGGCTGGATCAATGTCGGGGTCGCAAACGACAAGTTCTGGGCGGCCTTTTGCGACGTCATCAGCCAGCCGGACCTGCGCGAAGATAGCCGCTTCGTGACCGCCCCGAAGCGCGCGGCGAGCCGGAACGAGCTCGTTGCGATCCTCGCCCCCATCTTCGCCGGCAGGAGTCGCGCCGATTGGCTACAGGCGCTGGGCGTGGCCGGCATCCCCTGCGGCGCGATCAAGTCGGTCGGCGAGGTCTGCGAGACGCCGCAACTCACGCAGCGCGGAATGGTCCAGACCGTCCACCATCCAGCCGCAGGAGATGTGAGGTTCATCGCGAGGCCGACGCGGTTCGGCGACGAACCGCCGGCACCTTCCACGCCGCCGCCGATGCTCGGCGAAAACACAAGCGAGGTGCTTGCGGAATGGCGCGGCTGGACCGACGATCGGCTCGAGAGATTCGCCCTCGAAGGCGCGTTCGGAGACTTTGGACGGAGCTTCGTGCGATCGCCCAGGTGAGGATCGCAATCAAGTGAGTGTCGTCATGAGAGATATCGCCGAACAAATGATGCGTCGCGCCGTCGCAGACGAGCGGCAGGAATTCGGGTCGTTCTTCCTGTCGCGTTTCCTCGGCCTGGAGATCGCCTACCAGGGCGAGGCGTGCATCGTCTCCTTCGATGTCGTGACGCCGCTGTACAACCCGCAAGGCACGCTGCACGGCGGGGTTCTCGCGACCGCGCTCGACATCTCGATGGGGCATCTGGTCAACCACGTCGCGGGTGCCGGCACCACGCTCGAGATGAAGGTGCAGTATCTCGCCGCGGTGCGCGAAGGGCGCGTGACCTGTCACGCGACCTTCCTGAAGCGCGGCCGGAAGACCTTCTTCCTGCAATCCCAGGCATCCGCCGCGTCCGGCGAGACGATCGCGCATGCCACGTCGACCTGGCAACTGCTGAGCCGAGGCTGAGAAGCGCGGCCGGTTCGCGTCGACCCGTTGTCTCGCTGCCAAAACTGTCGGTTTCGCGGCGGAGCGGACCCCTGACGCGAATCTCCGATGTCGTGAAAGCACGACCTCCCGAGGCCCCGTTCCTTCGCACGAAACGGTCACGAGCATTGCCAGGATCGTGATCCGGTCTCATACTCTGAAGCTGGAAGCGCATCTCCACGGCGCGGCCGGTGCAAAGATGCGAGAGGCGATATCTCAAAAGCGGAAAGACGGCGATGCGGTCTCATCTCGCATTTGCCCTTGTATCGATGGCGGCGCTGCTCGTTGATCCGATTGCCGCCATGTCGCAGGACATGTTGCGCAGCGTCGACCTCGACAGTCCCGAGATGACGACGTCGGAGATGACGCGCGCCGAGGTCGACGCGCTCCTCAAGGCCGCGCCTCAAGGGGACCGACGCACTTTAGATTTGGAGGGAAAGCGGCTGTCGCACCTCGATCTCTCGGGCCTCGACTTCTCCGGCGGCAACCTTCATCTCGTTAAGCTCAACCGAACCAATCTGAAAGCCGCGCGCTTCGATCGGGCCATACTGAACCAGGCTTGGCTCATCGACGCAGATCTGACGGAGGCGTCCCTCGTCAAGGCATCGCTGCTCGGCACGCAGATGCAGCGCGCCAAGCTTGGCGGCGCGGATTTGAGCGCTGATATGCGCAACCAATCGATGGGCCTGATGCGTGGCGTGCTCAAATCCGCCGATCTCCGGAATGCGGATCTGAGCGGCGCCAATCTTGCGCGCGCCGATCTCGAATTCGCGCAGTTGCAGAATGCCAATTTGGCGAACTGCAACCTCAACAAGGCTGACCTGGCGGGAGCCGATCTATCTGGAGCCAATCTCGCCGGCGCCGATTTCACCGAGACCGACCTTGCGTCGGCCCTCTTGCCGGGTGCGACCGCGCTGGCCGAGGCCCGCAATCTGGACAAGGCCCGGAACTTGGACCTGGCGCGGCGCCCAAACTAGCGATCGAATTGCAGTGTCCTGCAGCAGGGCTTATATTTTGCGTTGAGAACCACGCAGCCGCTCATCGTGCGGCAGGCAGGGACCACGGTGGATGGTTGCATGTCGCACCGGAGGTGACGCCATGACCATTTCTCCCACACTGCACAAGTATCTCGCCGCCGAAAACATCGCGTACGACGAGATCCCGCATGTGCTGACGCTGTCGTCGGCCCTGACCGCCCAAGCATGTCACGTCCCGGGTGATCGCCTGGCCAAGGCCATTGTGTTGCGCCGCAATGGCGGCTACCTGCTCGCCGTGCTGCCGGCATCGCATCACCTCAGGCTGGCGGATCTGAGGGCGAGCTTCGGCGACGATATCGCCATGGCCGCTGAAAGCGAAATCGATCGGCTGTTCGCGGACTGTGCGCATGGGGCGGTTCCCGCCGCCGGCATCTGCTACGGGCTCGACGTCATTGTTGATGACAGCATCCAGATGCAGCCCGAGATCTATATCGAAGCCGGCGATCATGAGACGTTGCTTCATCTCGGTCGTGCGCAATTCGCGCGCTTGACCGCCGGTTCCCTGCACGGCCGCTTCAGTACGCACGACTGAGGGCATGATAGCCGGACCACCTGTCGCTGCGCCTTGACCAAGGCGCAGCACGCACGCATGCGATCACGCCCGATCTGCTGTATAGTTGCAAGCGAGGGGGCTGCTGCCTTGCAAGGGAGGTCCTCCATGAAGGTCAAGGATGTGATGCACAAGGGCGTCGATTGGGTCAGCCCCGATACCCCGATCACTGAAATCGCGAAATTGATGCAAGGGCACGACGTCGGGTGCATTCCGGTCGGGCAAGACGATCGTCTGATCGGGATGGTGACGGATCGCGACCTCGTCTGCAAAGGTCTTGCGAGCAAGGACTTCAACTCTACGCGCACGACAGCGCGCGATGTGATGACCGAAGGCATCCACTGCTGCCGGGAAGACGACGATCTGGCGAAAGCGGTGCATCACATGGAGACGCTGAAGATCCGCAGGCTGCCTGTCATCAACAAGAGCAAACGGATGGTCGGCATGGTCAGCCTGGGGGATATAGGCCACTTTGCCGGTGCCGATCTGATGTCCCAATACATGAAGGGCGTGTCGGCTCATCATTGAGGCGAGGCCGGTCTGCCGGAAACCGGCAGATCGGCCGGCACTATGGCCGGACATCGAAGCGGACAAAAAATCGAAGTGGCGCACCCGACACGATTCGAACGTGTGACCTTTGCCTTCGGAGGGCAACGCTCTATCCAGCTGAGCTACGGGTGCGTGCAGGCCACCATTTAGCTGATTGGCTCCGGGTCGGCAACGGCGTTGTCCGGCCGGTTAAGGGCTGTAAACTGCCTGCGCCAATATGACAGGCCTTGCGGAAAAAGGCTGTCTTTCGAGGGAGTTTGCCCATGCGTCCGCTGGAATTCGGCTGGTATCTGCCCACGCATGGCGACACCACGGCCTATGGGCTGATAGAGGCGCAGGTCGCCGGCTCGCCGGAACTCTGCGACCGCGTGGTCAAGGCGGCCGAGGATGCCGGGTTCGAATATCTCCTGATTCCGGTCGGCTCGGTGTGCTGGGAGGCCTGGATATCCGGCGCGTTCATGGCGGCACGCTCGGCGCGGATCAAGCCGCTGATTGCAGCAAGGCCGGGCTACATCAACCCGGTGCTGATGGCCAAGATGATCTCGACTTTCGACCAGATGTCGGGCGGGCGGATCTGCATCAACCTGATCGCCGGGCAGAACGAGAGCGAGGTCGAGGCCGAAGGCGTACGCTACGCCAAGGAGGAACGCTACGCGTTGATGGAGGAGGAGGTCTCGATCCTGAAAGCGCTGTGGACGACGCGCGGCCCGGTCAACTTCCAGGGCAAGTTTCACACCATCTCGGGCGCGCATATCCGGCCGCGTCCGCTGCAGCAGCCATTTCCAAGATTCTATCTCGGCGGCGGCTCGCGGCAGGCCTGGGAGGTCTCGGCGAAGCATTCCGACGTTCATCTGTTCTGGGGCGATCTGCCGGAGCGCATCGCGGAGAATATCGCCGAGATCCGGCGGATGGCGCGGGCGCATGACCGCGAGGACGCGATCGGCTTCGGCATGCGGCTGCAGATTATCTGCCGCGAGAACGAGGCGGATGCCTGGGAGGCGGCCGACCAGCTGGTGCGCCACGCCACCGAGCGGCAGAAGCAGGAGATAAGGACGCTCTATGTCAGGTCCGAGGCCAACCAGCGCGTGCAGCAGCTCGCGCGCGACTATGGCGACCTCGTGATGCCGCATCTGTGGACCGGGATCACCAAGGTGCGGCCCGGCGCCGGCATCGCTGTGGTCGGTAATCCCGCACAATGCGCCGCGACCTTGCAGCAGTTCATCGACGCCGGCTGCCACTCGTTCTGCCTGTCCGGCTATCTGCATGACGAGGAGGCCGAGCGGTTCGGCCGCCTGATCCGCCCGATCCTTGCCGCGAACAATCGCGGGCGGTTCGCCGCCTGAGATGCGGTCCGGAAGCTTTCCCAAAATTCATGGGTGAATCGGCGCCTGACGCGACATGACCCAGCTTCATCGCATCGCGCCTGGCTGCGCTAACGGAGTTTGAACCATGCATCGTCAAGCCTGGCTTGCGGCACTGGCGCTGCTCGCCATGACGGCGGCTCACGCGCCGATCGCGTCGGCAACGCAGACGCGGATCGAGCGTGACCGGAAGCCGGTCAAGGAGGTCGCCAGCGGTCGCGTTGCCGTCGGCAGCGCGACCTTTCCGGTCTATCTCTCGGCCGACTGGTCCAATCCGTTGCCGGACGTCACCCGCGCGGTGCTGGTGCTGCACGGGGTGCTGCGCAATGCCGACGACTATTTCCGCGCGGCGCTAAGCGCGCAGGCTGCGGCCGGCGATACCGGCAAGAGCACGCTGATGATCGCGCCGCAATTTTTGATCGAGCCCGACGTCGAGGCGTTCAAGCTGCCGGCGGAAACGCTGCGCTGGAGCCTCTATGGCTGGCAGGGCGGCGAGCCCGCGCTCGCGCCGGGTCCGGTGAGCTCGTTCGAGGCGCTCGATGCGATCCTGGCGAAGCTCGGCGACCGCAAGCTGTTTCCGAACCTGAAGCAGGTCGTCGTGTTCGGCCATTCCGGCGGCGGCCAGGTGGTGCAGCGCTATGCGATCGCGGTGAAAGGCGACCAGGTGCTGCTGCGCGAGGGCATCGGCGTACGCTACGTCGTCGCCAATCCGTCCTCCTACGCCTATTTCACCAAGGAGCGGCCGCAGCCCGCGATCGCCGCGAAGTGCGAAGGCTACAACAGCTGGAAGTTCGGCATGGACGACCGTCCGCCCTATCTCGCCGAGCCGACGCCGGCCGCGCTGGAGCAGGCCTATGTCGCGCGCCGCGTGATCTATCTGCTCGGAACGCTCGACACCAATCCCAATCATCCCGCGCTCGACAAATCATGCATGGCGGAAGCCGAAGGGCCGTATCGCTACGCGCGCGGGCATTCCTATGTCGCCGCGATGCAGGCGCGCGACCACGGCGCGACGAACCACAGCGTGTGGGATGTGGCCGGCGTAGGCCACGAGGGCGGCAAGATGCTCAACTCGCCTTGCGGCCTGACCGCGGTGTTCGACATCCCCGGCTGCGAGGCGGCGCGCTGAGCCCGCGCCGGAAGTGCACTAGGATTTCGCCGGCGAGGGGTGGGCGGGTCGATAGGCCGTGGCGTCCGTCGTGAACTCGGCGTGGCCGTAGTCCTTCAAGAGATTTTCGATTCGCTTGACCAGCCGCCGGTCCGCTGCCGCGCGCAGGCCGGGAATGCGGGATGCCAGCCGGTAGAGCGCAAGCCGGGTGAACAGGAAAATCCCGACCACGGCCGTCACGGTGCGATCCCTGGCCGTGATCGGCACGCCGATCGATGCGGCTCTGGCCCGATCGCCGTTGAGGAAGCTGTTCAGGAAGAACGTCTTCGCGAAGCTGCGCTCGAAGAATTCGAACAGACGGCCGCCAATGGATTCGTCGGAGCGCAAGGTTGCCGCCATCGTGGCCCGGACCAGTTCGCCGCAGGTCTTGTCGTCATAGCCGGCCCGCAGCGTCGCGGAGCGCAACAGCATGAGGTCGACAATTCCCTTCGGCGTGTCGGCGAGCAGGTCCTCCGGCAGGCCGAGCAGGAAGCAGCGGTAGCGCGCAAGCTCGACGCGGGCCCGTTCCTCCGGCGTGAACTCCGTGCGGCCGTCGGCCAGCACTTTCTGCGCCAGCAGGAAGATCGGGATCAGTCCGGCAGGCATCTGGTCGACTTGCGGAATCGGGATGCCGTAGACCGCAATGTCCCAATTGTCGGCGCGCCGCATCACGTTGGCGCGCACCATCGAATGCATCAGCCGCACCATCGCCGCCGCCTTGAAGCCCGGCCCGAACCGCCCGAGCGCACCGGGAAGCACTGAGGTGGCAAAAAACGTTGCAGTTTCCTTGACGCGACGTGCCGACGTGCCGCTCGACAATGCGTTGGTGATCGCCATCGGCAGCGCCGCGTACTTGTTCATGAAGGTCGCAAGGAACGCGCCGCGGATGATGAAGGGGCTCAGATTGGCGGCCGCATTGCGATCGATCCGCGCGCCTTCCTCGACCAGTTTCATGTCGAGCCAAGCGGGCGTTCGCTCCATGTCGCGGATCAGCGCGATCAGTTCGCCCGGCGCATCCTCCACCGCCTCGACGCCCGCATCGCAGGCCTGAACCAGCATGGTGACCAGCCTGCGGAAGCCGTATTCGCGCATCAGCGCCGCATAGGCGTCGGCCGGCGGATCGCCCATCATCGTATAGCTGCGGATGAACGCCATGCGGTCGGGATCGGCCAGCAGCGCCGCGCGGGCGGCTGCGAATTTTTCGGGAAGCACGCTCGGCGTGCCGGCATCTTCCGCAAATCGCTCCGGGACGATGGCGAAATCGACCTTGCCGTAGATCCCGGGATTTCTCTCCCTTTGCGCGGCAACATTGCTGCGCAGCTTGTCCAGCGTTCCGGCCTGCATGAGCGGCTCTCCCTGATCTTCGTTGGACTTCAATTTATATCAAGCGATAGGAAATGCAATAAATAATATCGTGTGATATGATTTTTTGATGAGCGCACGAAACAGCCCCCTGCCGCCGCCGACGCGATCGGCCACGACGCCTTACAAGAAGGGTGACGAGACCCGCGACCGCATCCTCAATGCCGCCCTCGCGGCGTTCGGCGACAGCGGCTTCGCAGGGGTGACGACCCGCCGGATCGCCGAGGACGCCGGCATCAACCTGCCTGCCCTCAACTATTATTTCGGCAACAAGGAGGGCCTGTATCTCGCCTGCGCGCATGAAATCCTGGCGCGCTATCGCGAGAGCATGGCAGCGGTCGGCGAGGCCGCCCTGGCCTCGCTCGAGGGGCCGCCCGATCCGGACGCCGCCCGCGCGCAGTTGAAGCTTCTGCTGACGGCGCTGGCACGCTTCCTGCTGACGTCGGCGAGCGAGCAGAACCGTCTGTTCGTTCAACGCGAGCTGGCGGATCCCGGGCGCGCGTTCGAGGTTCTCTATGCCGGGCTGTGGCGGCCGGGCATCGAGCTCGTCGCCCAACTGATCATTGCAGCTTCCAAAGAGCGATTGACGGCGGCGCAGGCGCGCGTCCGCGCCGTGATGATGATTGCGGGGCTGACGGGCTTTCAGTCCGGCGCGCCGATCATCTCGCGGACGATGGGCAAGGCGGCCTCGTTGACGATGGTGATCGAGGCGCTCGAAGCGCAGGTCGACGCGCTGGCGAACTGACGCCGGAGACGCTACGCCGGCACGATCACCTTGCCGATCGGCCACAGCGCGATGCCGGCGAGCTTGAGATGCGCCCAGGCGAAGGGGATGCCGATGATGGTCACCGCCAGCAGGATCGCCGTGATCAGATGGCCGATCGCAAGCCACCAGCCGGCCAGGATGAACCAGATCAGATTGCCGATCACGCCGAGCGGTCCGGTTCCGATATCGGACATGCCGGTGACTTCGTCGCGGCGCACCGCACGTGAGCCGAACGGCAAGAGCGTGTAGACCGCGATGTTGAAGGCGGCGCGCGCCCAGGGCAGCCCGATGATGGTTACGGCCATGATGACAGCGGCGATCAGCCAGCCGAACGCCATCCAGGCGCCGCCGATCAGGATCCAGAGGATGTTGAGGAGGATAGACACAGGCTGCATGGTTGACACCTTCGCGCCGCTTCGGACGCCCTCAATATAGGTTGATGTCGGACGTGGCGGTAGGTGCGGCCAAACGCGCGCCGACCTCGTTGCATCTTCCTCGATCGCGACTAGAGCATTTTCGGTTCTGATTGAACCGAAGCTCTAGATTCTTGTTTTGACGCGTTTTCTTCACGCGAACCGGGTCCACTTCGCTCGAAAACGCTCTAAGCTCGCGCGGTCGTGCAGGACACAAGAAGCCTGCATCGAAAAGGGAGAGCAACAATGAGAAAATTACTTGGGGCGGGCGTTCTGGCGGTCCTGGCGTTGGCCGCGCGGCCGCGCGCAGCGAGGACGCTGTGCGGTTCGCGCCGCTCAAGGCCGAGGAACTGTCGCCGCCGCAAAAGGCCTGGGCCGACCTGATCAGCGCGTCGCCGCGCAACGCCAAGTTCACCGTGCCGCCCTACCGCGCCTATATCCGCAACCCCGATCTGGCGCCGAAGCTGTCGAACCTGTCGGATTATCTGCGCTGGAATACCTCGCTGCCGGCGCGGCTGAGCGAAATGGCGATCCTGATCACGGCGCGGCACTGGACCGCGCAATACGAATGGTACGCGCACTATCCGCTGGCGATGAAGGGCGGGCTCGATCCGAAGATCGCAGACGGCATCGCCAAGGGCACGCGGCCCGACGGCATGAAGGACGACGAGGCCGCGCTCTACGATCTCGGCATCGCGCTTTATCGCGATCGGAAGGTCAGCGACGCCATCTACAAGGCCGCGCTGGAGAAGTTCGGCGAGCGCGGCATCATGGATATCATCGGCATCATGGGCTATTACGACCTGGTCTCGATGACGCTAATCACGATGCAGGCCGGCTCCGCCAATGACAGCGTACCGCCGTTGCAGGTGCTGGAGAAGTAGGGCTGTAAGTTTGTCGAACCTTAGACGCGCCGGGACCGCGCTCCCTCGCCCCGCTCTTGCGGGGAGAGGGGTGGGGTGAGGGGTTCCCTCCACAGATTCGGTGGCAGATGGATTCGCGGTGACTCCCCCTCACCCGGATCGCATCTGACGATGCGATCCGACCTCTCCCCGCGAGCGGGGCGAGGTGGCAAGCAGCGTCTGCTTGTTCGAAACGAAGCGGTCTTTTATCGCCGAAAGCCGCTGGCGCGCGAGTAGCTCTGGCGGCCTTCCTGGGCCGGGCGCGCCGCCATGCTGGCGCGCGTCTCGCTGGCCACCGGCGTCGCGGGCTTCAGGTCCTCGAGGAAGATCGGCTTGGCGAAGTAATAGCCCTGGGCGTAGCGGATCTTGGTCGCCGCCTGCAGATAGGTGAGCTCCTCGTAGGATTCGATGCCCTCGGCGATCACGGTCATGCCGAGCGCCTCGCTCAGCGATTCGATCGCGCGCAGGATGCCCTGGCTGCGCGGCCGCTGATGGATGTCGGTGATGAAGGAGCGATCGATCTTGATCTCGTCGGCGGTGATGTCGGCGAGCGCCGACAGCGACGAGTAGCCGATCCCGAAATCGTCGATCGAGATGCCGACGCCGATGCCGCGGAGGATCGGCAGGATCTGATCCTGGAAATGCGACCGGGTCACGAACGCGTCCTCTGTCACCTCGATCATGAATCGCTTCGGGAAGCCGGTCTCCTCGATCGCGCGCGCGAAGCGGCGCATGAACTCGACGTTGGAGGCCTGCTTGGCGGCGATATTGATGCTGATCGTCGCCGTGGGGCCGAACGTGTCGTTGATCAGGTCGATTGACTTGACGATCTCCGCCAGCACCAGAAACGTCAGCTCGTCGATCAGGCCGAGCTCCACGGCGAGGTTGATGAAGGTGCCCGGCGCCTGGATCACGCCCTCGTCGTCGCGCAGCCGCACCAGCGCCTCGATGCCCTTGATCTCCTGGGTGCGGATATCGACCTTGGGCTGGAATGCGCAGCAGAAGCGCTTTTCCAGGATCGCCAGCCGCAGCGACTGCTCGATCTTCATCCGCGCCAGCGCCTCGCGCTCCATGCTGTTGTCGAAGAACGCGGTCGCACCCTTGCCGTTGTTCTTGACGCGGTACATCGCGATGTCGGCGTTCTGGCGCAGCGCCTCGTAGCTCCTGCCATGCATGGGGTGGAGGCTGACGCCGATCGAGGTCGAGGCGAAGATCTCGGAGTCCTCGATGAAGAACGGCGCCTTCAGCCGTTCCTGCATGAGGTGGATGAATTCGGCGACCTCGTCGTTGCCGCTGATCGGGTTCAGCAGCAGCAGGAACTCGTCACCGGAGATCCGCGACAGGATATCGGTCTCGCGCAGCGCGTGGCCGAGCCGCTTGGACAGCTCGACCAGCAGCGCATCGCCGATCGCGTGGCCGTAATAGTCGTTGATGTGCTTGAAGTTGTCGACGTCGAGGAAGGCGAGCGCGAAATGGCTCTGCGCGGAGTCGCGGATCAGGCCGTTGACGCGATGCTCGATCACCCGCCGGGTCGGCAGGCCGGTCAGTTCATCGTAATAGGCCGAGCGGAACAGCTGATCCTCGAACGCCTTCTGCTCGCTGATGTCGGTCGAGGTCGAAATCAGGAGATTGCGCCCGGCGATCTGGACCGGCCGGTGCGCGGTGAGAAACACGTATTTGGATGCGCCGCAGGCGAGGACTTCCTCGAGCACCACCGGACGGCCGCTGCGCAACAGGTCCAAATTGGCGGCGTGGCGCTCGTCGACCGGCGATGGCTGGCTGGCGCCCGCGGCCAGCTGCAACTGGCTCGCTGCCGCTTCGTTCACCAGGATGAACTGGCCCTGCTCGTCCTGGACGGTCACGCCGGCCGGCAACAGCTGGAGAAGATCGCGCAAGATGCGCAATTCATTGCTGGAAATGTCGTCCTGCCCGGTCGCTGCCGTGCCCGCCTGAAAATCGTTTTTGGTGAAACTATGCATGTGCCGACCTTGGCAAAGTCCGTTGTAGTTTTGGTTAAGCGGACTTACGAAAGGCCGTGACAGAAAGAGACCCGGGCTGCTTTCGCAAGCCGTCGCGGCAATCGTCATTAACAGAGTATCAATGTCGGCATCGGCCGCCGGTGAAAGCGATTGCGGCGCGCGCGGTTGCATCGGCACGCGCAAACAAAGCGCGTGTGCCGAAAAGCAGACTTATCAACAGCTGGGGAGATTGCACTGCATGGTGCAGTGAACACCGGTCTTCAGGTAACTGATCTCGGTCTTGCCGTCGAACGGCCGCAGCGCCGACTTCAAGAGTTTGGTGCCGAAGCCGGCTTCGCCGACGACCTCGACCACCGGTCCCTCGGTTTCGTCCCAGATCACGTTGAGACGCCCATCGTCCACCGTCCATGACACCTGCAGAAATCCGCGCGGCGAGGAGAAGGCGCCGTATTTTCCGGCGTTGGTTGCGAGCTCATGGAAGATCAGCGCTAGCGAGACGGCGAGCTTGGCGGGCAGGAACAATTGCTCGCCATTGAGATTGAACCGCACGTGGCCGTAGGGCCCGAGCTCCGAGCGCAGCAAATCCTTGATATCGCAACCATAGCCGTCGACCCGCGCGATCAGATCGTCGGTCGCCGCGAGCGCGCGGATACGATGGTCGATGCGCTGCCAGACATCGGGCCGGTCCTGCAGCGCTTGATGCAGCACCGCATGAATGGTCGAGGACTTGTTCTTCAGCCGGTGCTGTAATTCATCGACCACGATCTTGCGGTACTGCTCCTCCTCGATCAGCCGCTTGGAAACCTCGCGCTGCTGCGCGACCAGGGAACGGTAGTGCTCCACCCCCCAGATCGCGATGCCGCACACCACCCAGAAGATCATCAGCAGTGCAAAGCGCGCCGGGTCGGCGTGCGCGCTGCTGAAATTGAGCACGACGCCGAGCAGGCCGCTGGCCAGCGCGGTTGCGATCCCGATCCGGAAGCCGCCAAGGGCGGTCGCGAAGAACACCGCCGGGAAATAGGGCGTGAAGAACACGTCCGGTCTGATCTGGGCCAGCCCGAACCGGGCGGCCGTGGCCAAAACGAGACAGAGCACGGCGAAGCTGACCGCAAGCAGCAGCGATGGCGGCGCATCGCCCCGCCAACTCGCCCTGAAATCGTCGATCCACTTCACCATCGGTCGTTCCAGTTCACGTGAACAGGCGATCCAAAATAAGGCCGCTGCGACCGAAAAACCGCAGTTGTGGCCTTCTGGCCACAGGCGGACCTCGCCGGCCGTTAACCGCACCTGCGCTTGCGTTGTCAGGAGCGGCTGGGGAATATCCGCAACATCATACGTAAGTTGGGGGATCGGCATGGGACGGCTGGACGGCAAGGTCGCGGTGATCACTGGGGCGACCAGCGGCATCGGGTTACGCACGGCCGAGATCTTTGTCGCGGAGGGCGCGAGGATCGTGATCGCCGGACGCCGCGCGGCGGAGGGCGAGGCACTGGCCCGCCGGCTCGCCGGCAACTGCATCTTTCGCCAGACCGACGTCACGGTCGAGCAGCAGATGCAGGCGCTGATCGCGCTTGCGGTGGAGAAGTTCGGCCGGATCGACTGCCTGTTCAACAATGCCGGCGGCCCGGCGCAGACCGGGGGCATCGAGGGCCTCGACGTCGAGCGGTTCGACGCTGCGATGGCAACCCTGGTACGCAGCGTCATGCTCGGCATGAAGCATGTTGCGCCCATCATGCGCCAACAGGGTTCCGGCAGCATCATCAACAATGGCAGCATCGCCGGCCGGCTCGCCGGCTTCTCGTCGTCGATGGTCTACGGCGCCGCGAAGGCCGCGGTGATTCATTTCACCAAATGCGTGGCGATGGAGCTCGGCGAGTCCGGCATCCGCGTCAACTCGATCTCGCCCGGCGCGATCGCCACCGGCATTTTCGGCAAGGCGCTGGGGTTGCCGACCGAAGCCGCCGAGAAGACTTCGGCCGTGATGCGCGATGTCTACAAGGCGGCGCAGCCGATCCCGCGCGCGGGCCTGCCCGACGACATCGCGCATGCCGCGGTGTTTCTGGCGAGCGACGAATCGAGCTTCATCAACGGCCACGACCTCGTCGTCGACGGCGCCATGACCGGCGGCCGCAACTGGAGCCAGCAGCAGGCGGGCTACGTCGCGCTGCGCAAGGCGTTCGATCAGGGGGCGGGGTGACGCTGTCACCGGGGCGGGAGCATGAACGCGAAGCTTGAACGCCGGCTGCGCTATCTGGTCGCCGTCATTGTCGCGGGCGTGGTGGCGAGCATCGGAATCAATCTCGTGCAAGGCCGTCATACGCTTGGGCCGCTGGTTGCGGGATTCGCTTATGCCTTCGTCACCTGTGTGGCGATCGGAGGGGTCGAACTCTTCATCCTTCAGGGCCCGATGATGGAACGGCTCAATCGCCTGTCCTTCGTCGGGCTTCTCGCTGTGCGCAGCACGATCTACGCTGTCATCATCATCGTCATACAATTGCTCCAGGTCGGCGAACGGGTTGCCGGGTTTCCACTGCAAACCTCGATCGCGGATTTCGGTGTCAGCATCGCCTATTCCGCCGCGGTCTCGGTGCTGCTGAACCTGGGTTTCAGCATCGCCAACCTGATCGGCCCGCGCGTCTTCATGAACTTCGTCTCCGGCCGCTATCACTCCCCGGTCGAGGAGAACCGCTTCGTGCTGTTCGTCGATATCGCAGGGTCGACCGGGCTTGCCGAACGGCTCGGCGGCATCGGCATTCACCGCTTTCTCGATCGTACCTTTCGTCTGCTCACGGAATCTGTCGTGGATTATCGCGGCGAGGTGCTGAACTATGTCGGCGACGAAATCATTGTGACCTGGCCGGAACACCATGGGGCGATTGACTGCCGGCCGCTGCGGTGCTTCGTGGCGATGCGCGCAGCGCTGCGGAAGGCGGCGTCGCAATTCGAGCGCGAGTTCGGCGCGGCGCCGCAGATCCGGGGCAGCCTGCATTTCGGGCCGGTGATCGTTGGCGAGATCGGCGACATCAAGCCGGCCATCGTGTTCAACGGCGACGTCATGAACACCGCGGCGCGGCTGGAGGAGCTGAGCCGCAAGGTCGACGGCGGCTTCCTCGCCTCGCGCGCGGCAATGGCGCGCTTCGCCGCGCCGCCGCCATTTCCGGTCAGCGATCTCGGCCAGCTTCCGATCCGTGGCCGTGTGGATGGCATCGATGTGGTGGGGATCGGGGCGGTGGCGTAACTGTTCATCTATCTCGCAAGCGGAGGGGGGAGGCGTTGTCTCGATGCGGCTTGTGATGGGGCGTGTGTTCACGTCGAGTTTCGATATGAGTGCATGTCTGCTTCGGGCAAACGGAGGCAGGTCGAAGAAGCGCCAAATTCCCGAAGCAGATTGGCTTCGGCAAAGTGTTCCCGCGAGAAAATGAGATCGCCTCATGGACGCGAAATCAGCCGCAAGATTTAAGCAGCACGCAGAGCGCGTCATTGAGGAGTTGTCCTTGGCGCTCACGCTCGCCAAAGAAGGCTCTCCAACAGATGAGCTTCTGAGATTGAGGACATCGATCGGCGATATCATCGCTCGGGTAGACACTATGCTTCTGGAGAGTATCTATAAAGATCATCCCGATCTGATGGTATAAAGCACGGACCTGTTGGCGGCCGCTTCGGGCCCACAAGGCGACATAAGCCATCGTCGTCGGAGCACGAGGCTGCGACAAATTAACCCGACGGGCAAATTTTCGTTTCGCGTTTCACCCAACTCAGATGTTCAATATGTCTGTCTCACCCGATCGAGGGGCGGATCGCGATCGTCACGAACGCGGTGTGGGATGCGGTGGACGCGGATGTCACGGCTGACGAGTGTGACTGAAGCGGACGGTGAAGTCGTGTGGTCCTGACGCCCTAGTGGCAGGTGTCTTTTCGCATTGCGCGATGCGCGTTGTGAAGACGGTGACAAACAAGCCCAGTCTCGCCGGGGAGAGCACGAAGTAAGCCGTAACCCATCGCGCAGGGAAAGCCGGAGTGTTTCCGGTTACACCTGTGGTCCTACCCCCGTGCTTTCTACCTTTTGCACGGGGCCCATGGGTGCGATCGGCACCCGGCTTTCCCTGCGCCCTCTATTCATGAGAGGGCGGAACGAAATGCAAAGCTCGGACAGATCATGTCGCGAGAACGCGGAAGTATGACTCACCGGCCGCGCAACAAATTCGACGTCGTCCTGGCGAAGGCCAGGACCCATTACCCCAAATCTCAATTGTTGCGCGATGCTGGGGCCGCGATCCCGTTCATCACCGAGTGCAGTGGATATGGGTCCTGGCTTTCGCCAGGACGAGGGTGTGGGTGTAGCGCGACGTGCGTTACCTTCGCCCCTCGGGGCGAGGGTAGCAAATCACACCTTCTGCTTCGCCGCTTCCTTCGCGAGGTCGGGCGCATTCACGGCCGGGATCGCGACGCGGCCGGTGCCGGTATGCTGAAGCGCGGCGGCGGCCTTGTCGTTCTGCATGATCTTGGCCATGACAGCCTGGCCGGCGCGTTCGAACACGGCGCGGTTGTCGATCACGAACTGGCGCGACTTGCGCAGGCCGTCGATATAGCCGTTGATCTCGGGCACGACGTAGCGCGCGACCATGTCCCAGCTGCGGCGGGTGTTTTCTGGATTGGCCCAGTCATGGGCGAAGCCGATGATCGATCCGACGCCGCCGGAGACGTCGACCAGGTTCTTGATCATTTTGATCAGATCATCCGGCGTGCCGATGGTGGAGGCAGCACCTTCGACGAAGGCGGTCTTGTCGACGGCTTCGTCCGGCGAGGCGAACGCGGTCAGGCCCGGCCGCATCAAGGTGCCGACGTTATATTCGTTGTGCCAGCGCAGCAGCCCGGCGCCGGCCTCGCGCCGCGCCTGCTCGCGCGTCTCGGCGATGTGCCAGGACAGCAGCACGCGCCAGTTGGAACGGCTCACCGTGGTGCCGGCCTTCTTGGCGGCGTCCTCGGCGAATTGCCACTGCTGCGGCAGTGCCATCAGGCCCTGGGTCGACATCGAGCCCAGCGAAATGATGCCGATGCCGTATTTGCCCGCGAGCGTCATGCCGGACGGCGAGATCTGCGAGGCCACCACGAACGGCATGTCCTCCTGCAGCGGCAGGATCTGCAGCGCGGCGTCGTGCATCTCGAACCAGTCGGTCTTCGCGGTGACGCGCTCGCCGTTGAACAGGCGGCGGATCACCGCGATCGCCTCGTCCTGGCGGTCGCGTTGGGTCATCGGGTCGATGCCGAGCGTATGCGCGTCGGAGGCGAGCGCGCCCGGGCCGGAGCCGAAGATGGCACGGCCGCCGGTCATGTGGTCGAGCTGCACCATGCGCTGCGCGACGTTGAAGGGATGGTGATAGGGCAGCGAGATCACGCCGGTGCCGAGCTTGATGCGCTTGGTGCGCTCGCCGGCGGCGGCCAGGAACATTTCCGGCGAGGCGATCGTCTCCCAGCCCGAGGAATGGTGCTCGCCGCACCAGAATTCGTCATAACCGAGCGCGTCGAGCTGTTCGACGAAATCGAGGTCGCGGCGGAATTGCAGCATCGGATGCTCGCCGATCGGGTGATGCGGGGCGAGGAAGGCTCCGAACTTGAGGCGCGCCATGGGTCGTTCTCTCCGGCTTATTGTTGTCGGGGGCTTTCCGCCAACCTACGGGGTGGCCCGAGGCAAGGCAATGCTCCGGGGCTGCGGCGCCCGCATGGTTGTTGCGCAAATCGGCGGCGATTGCCGCCCTCCGGAATGTTTCCCAGCGCGTCAACGCAAATTGGAGCCGGGTCGAGCGTCTGTGATCCTCTACCTACCTCGCGGGTAATCGAAGCGATGACCGGAATCTGCTGATGTCGGCCGCAACGTCATTTCGGGCAGGACAGGGCATGCACCAGATCGTATCGACGCGCGCGGAGACCTCCCGCCGCTGGTGGGTGCTTGCGATCGTCGTCGCCGCGCAGTTCATGTTCGGCGTCGATGCCTTCATCGTCAACGTCGCGATCCCGACGATCGCGGCGGAGCTGCACGCGACGCCCGCCCAGATCGAGGCCGTGATCGCGATCTACCTGATCGCCTATGCCACTCTGGTGGTCACCGGCGGCCGGCTCGGCGATATCCATGGCACCAGGAACGTGTTCATCGCCGGCGTCGCGGGCTTCTCGGTGACCTCGCTGTGGTGCGGTCTCGCGCAATCCGGACCCGAGCTGATCGTCGCACGGCTGGCACAGGGCGCGACGGCGGCGCTGATGGTGCCGCAGGTGCTGGCGACGCTGCATCTGCTGTTCTCCGATGCCGCCCGTGCACGGGCGTTCGGCATCTACGGCATCGTGCTGGGGCTGGCCGGCGCGGCCGGCTTCCTGCTCGGCGGCGTGCTGGTGACGCTCGATCTCGCCGGCCTCGGATGGCGCGCGGTGTTCTTCGTCAACGTGCCGTTCGGCGTCATCATCATCGCAGCCGCGCTGAAGATCATGCCGACGGTGCCGCGCCGCGCCGGCACGCGGCTCGATATCCCGGGCGCGGTCGTGCTGTTTGCGGGCTTGCTGTGCCTGATCGGGCCGCTGCTGTTCGGTCACGATCTCAACTGGACGGCGTGGGTGTGGCTGGCGATGGCCGCTGGTGTTGCGATCATCGCGGCCTTCGTGCGTCTCGAACACAGCGTCGCGCGCCGTGGCGGCATGCCCCTGATCGACCTGTCGCTGCTGTCGGATCGCGCCTTCATGCGCGGCCTGGTCGCGGTGTTTTTCTTCTTCTTTGCGAACCTGTCCTTCTACCTGGTCATGACCATGTTCATGCAGCAGGGCTTGCAGATCCCGCCGTTGCAGGCGGGGCTGGTGTTCGTGCCGCTGGCGCTGACCTTCGTGATTGCCTCGCGCCACAGCGGCATGCGCGCCAGGCACCGCGGCACGCTGGTGCTGATCGAGGGCTGCGCGCTGCAGATCGTTGGCCTCGGTGTGCTGGTCGCGACGGTCCAGGCGATCGCATCACCATCGGCGCTGTTGCTCGCGCTGGTGCTTGTCATCTTCGGCTATGGTCAGGGCCTGGTGATGGCGCCGCTGTCGAATGCGGTGCTGTCGAGCGTGAAGCCTGCGAGTGCAGGCGCCGGCTCCGGCATGTACGGCACGACCACGCAGATCGGTAACGCGGCCGGCGTCGCCGCGATCGGCGCGGTGTTCTTCGCCGTGGAGAGCGCGAAATCAGCACATCTGGCGCTGTTTGCGGCATGCGCATTGTTCGGGCTGTCGATCATTATTTCAGCCGCATTTCTGTCATGGATGCGCCGCGCGAGCGCATGAATCCGTAGGGATCTGGCGCCGATTTTCGAAAAGTTCACGTTCGAACAAGGTGCTACGGCAACTATTTCGATCGGTCCTCGGCGCGATCACGCGTTAACGCCGATTCTCACATTTCCGCAGGCAAAGACAGCACACGGCCTTTTCATTTTGCAGTGCAGCAATTATCTGATCGGGTGACACAGAAGAATAAATCACCTCAGGAGTTGCTGTTGTCCCTGGTCAACAACGTCGAATTTTTGCGTCATCTGCCCAAGATGAACGCGTTTAGCGGTCTCGGCGCGCTTGCGCCGGCCGTGCCGACGCCGCTCGTCGAGACGACCGAATTCGGCGTCAACCCCGGCGATCTGAAGATGTTCTCGTTCGTGCCCCCGCAGCTTGCGCGGTCGCCCGCGCTCGTCGTGGTGCTGCATGGCTGCGGCCAGACGGCTGCGTCCTATGATCTCGGCGCCGGCTGGTCGACATTGGCGAAGCATTACGGCTTTGCGTTGCTGATGCCTGAGCAGCAGGCCGTCAACAACGGCAACACCTGCTTCAACTGGTTCAATCCGCAGGACATCGCGCGCGGGCAGGGTGAAGCCTGTTCGATCCGGCAGATGATCGCGCACATGGCCGGCGCGCATCAGATCGATCCGCGCCGCATCTATGTGACGGGACTGTCCGCCGGCGGCGCGATGGCCTCGGTCATGCTCGCGACCTATCCGGATGTGTTCGCGGCCGGCGCCATCATTGCCGGCCTGCCGTTCGGCGTCGCCACCGATCTGCGCGAAGCGCTGCATGCGATGATGCATGCGAGCGCACTGTCCGCGCCCGAACTCGGCGGTTTCGTCCGCAACGCGTCCACGCATGACGGCGCATGGCCGAGGCTTTCGGTGTGGCATGGCAGCGCCGACCGCACCGTACATCCCGGCAATGCCGATGCGATCGTCCGGCAGTGGCTCGACGTTCACGGCCTGCCGCTGGCGGCAATGTCGAAGGCGGATGTCGACGGCCATCCGCGCGAGGTCTGGTGGAATGTCGATGGCGAAACGCTGGTCGAATCCTTCAGCATCACCGACATGGCGCATGGCACGCCGCTCGGGTTGGCCGACAATGACGAGCGCTATGGCGTGGAGGGCGCGTTCCTGATCGAGGCCGGGATCTCCTCGTCGTATCACATCGCGAGCTTCTTCGGCCTGACCGACAAGGTCCGTCAGCCGCATATTGCTCCGACCGGAATCCCGCGCGAGCGCGCTGACACGATCTCGATGACGATCCCGGTGCCTGCGGCCGAGCCCGAGGCAGTATCCGGCCGCAAGAGCGACCGGCCGCGCAAGCGACGGAGCAAGGGTGTCGACGTCGGCGCCGTCATCACGCGGGCGCTGACCGCCGCAGGCCTGATGAAGTAACGGTTGATGAAGTAGTTACATCTCGCCGGTCAGGAACGGGTTCGTCATCCGCTCCTGGCCGATGCTCGATCCCGCGCCGTGGCCGCAGATGAAGCCGACATCGTCGCCGAGCGGCAGCAGCTTCTGCTTGATCGATTGAATCAGCGTCGGATGGCTGCCGCCCGGCAGGTCGGTGCGCCCGACCGAGCCGGCAAACAGCACGTCGCCGACATGGGCGAAGCGCAGCTCCTTGTTGAAGAAAACCACGCTGCCCGGCGAATGGCCGGGGCAGTGCAGGATGTCGAAGGTGAGGTCGCCGATCGAGACCTGATCGCCCTCGTCGAGCCAGCGATCCGGCCCGAAATTGCGCACCCCGGTCATGCCGAAGCGCTCGCCGCTCGAGACGACGTTGTCGAGCAGATATTTGTCCGCAATATGCGGGCCTTCGATCTTGACCTGCAGCGCGTCGCGCAATTCGGCGGCGCCGCCGACATGGTCGATATGGCCGTGGGTCAGCCAGATCTTCTCGACCGTCACGCCGGTCTGCTCGATCGCGGCCTGGATCTTCGGCACGTCGCCGCCAGGGTCGATCACCACGGCCTTCTTGGTCGGCTCGTGCCAGATGATGGTGCAGTTCTGCTCGAACAGCGTCACCGGCACGATGATCGCTCCGGCCTTCGGTTTGGTATCGGTTGTCTCGTTCATGGGGGCACCATAGGCTACCGGAAAATGCCGTCAACACGCTCGGGAAATGCGTCGGCCCCGGCGTGTGATCCCAAAACGGACCGTGATAAGGTCGCCTCCAGCAGAACATGTTCGTGAGCAGGCCGGTACGCGGTTGCTCTTGATCACGATCTAAGTCCTCGCAGTCCGGAACTTCATGACCCAAGCCCCCAATTCACCGCTCGGCGGACCCCGGACCACCGCCCGCGCCTTCTTCGTCGCGGACCGCATCAACACGTCCGGCCTCGAGCGCGGCGACGTGCTGGCCACGACGCCGCTGGCGTTTCGTGTCAATGACAATGGTGTGGCGATCCTGTTCCGCTATGGCGTCGTCGTTCTGATCGGTCTCAACGCGCTGGAGGAGGATGAATTCCTGCGCAGCCTGCAGTCGCGCATGACCGGATTATTCACGCGGCGCGAGGAGGAGATCGCGATCATCGAGCTCGCGGCCGAGAAGGAGGACCAGATTCCGCCGGGCGGCCCGATCTATCTGCAAAGCCTGTCGCCGGAGCGGCTGATCCTGGTCGGCGAGGCGCTGGCCAAGAGCGTGGTGCTGGCGCGGCATGAGCGTGAGGTCCGGGCCGTCTTCGACACGACCGAGCCTTTGGCGCGCGAGCTTGCGAAGGGCGGCCAGGTCCATGGCGGCCGCGTCGCGATCCTCAAGCACATCGGCAACGCGCTGTTGGTGCGGCATCGCGTGGCCGGACCGGTCGAAGTGTCGGAGAAGCCCGACATCCTCTGGGACAAGCCGCATCTCGAGCGGCTCTATGCCCGGCTCGAGGACGAGTACGAATTGAAGGAGCGTGCGGAATCGCTGAACCGCAAACTCGCAGTCGTGGCTGAAACCGCGCAGGTGCTGACCGATATCATCGACACCAGCCGCTCGCTGCGGCTGGAGCTGATCATCGTCTTCCTGATCCTGTTCGAGGTGCTGATCACGATCTATCAGCTAGCGATCGCCCGCCACTGACGCATTGCAGCCATTTTTCCGTCCCGAATTATGCGTCATCCCTGAACCGACAGGCCGCCCCGGGGCGCGGGGCGGCCTGGACCGGGCTGCGAGCTTGGGGGGACGGGATGGATCAGGACGGCAGGGACTGGTGGCGGCGTGGCATCTTCTATCAGGTCTATCCGCGCTCTTTCGGGGATAGCGATGGCGACGGCGTCGGCGATCTCAGGGGGATCATCGCGCGACTGCCCTATCTGACGCGGCTTGGCGTCGACGCCGTCTGGCTGTCGCCGATCTTCCCCTCGCCAATGGCCGATTTCGGTTACGACATCTCGGATTACACCGGCATCGACCCGCTGTTCGGGACGATGGAGGATTTCGACGCGCTGGTCGCGGCTGCGCACGATTCCGGCCTCAAGCTGATCCTCGACCTGGTGCCGAACCATACATCCGATCAGCATCCGTGGTTCATCGAAGCGAAGAGCTCGCGCGATAACCCGAAACGCGACTGGTACATCTGGCGCGATCCGGCGCCGGATGGCGGTCCACCGACCAACTGGCTGTCGGAGTTCGGCGGCAGCGCCTGGACGTATGACGAGGCCTCCGGCCAGTACTACTATCACGCGTTCCTGACCCAGCAGCCCGATCTGAACTGGCGCAATCGCGAGGTAAGAGATGCGATCTACGATGTGATGCGCTTCTGGCTGCGCAAGGGCGTCGACGGTTTTCGTGTCGACGTGATCTGGCACCTGATCAAGGATGCCGAATTCCGCAACAATCCGCCGAATCCGCATTATCGCGAGGGCCGGCCGCCGCATGAGAAGGTGCTGACGCAATATTCGACCGATCAACTCGAAGTGCATGAGGTCATCACCGAGATGCGCCGCGTCACCGAGGAGTTCGACAACCGCGTGCTGATCGGCGAGGTCTATCTGCCGCTGCACCGGCTGGTCGCCTATTACGGCAACGATCTGCGCGGTGCGCAGATGCCGTTCAATTTCGCGCTGCTGTCGACCTTGTGGAGCGCGCGCTCGGTCGAGCAGATCATTGCCGATTACGAAAAGGCGCTGCCGCCGGGCGCATGGCCGAACTGGGTGCTCGGCAATCACGACCGGCCGCGGGTGGCGAGCCGGGTGGGGCCTGCACAGGCACCGGTCGCCGCGATGCTGCTGCTGACGCTGCGCGGCACGCCGACGCTGTATTACGGCGACGAGATCGGCATGCACCAGGTTGCGATTGCGCCGGACGAGGTGCGTGATCCCTTCGAGAAGAACGTGCCTGATATCGGCGTCGGCCGCGACGGCTGCCGCACCCCGATGCAATGGAGCGCCGAGCGCTATGCAGGTTTCTCGACCGCCAGGCCGTGGCTGCCGCTTGCGCAGGATTTCGCAAGCGACAATGTCGCAAGCCTGGAGGCGGAGCGAGCGTCGATCCTCAACCTTTACAAGGCGCTGATCTCGTTGCGGCGAAAGCTGCCGCAGCTCGTCCATGGCAGCTATGAGCCGGTGACGGCGCACGGCGATGTCCTACTCTACCGGCGGCGCAGCGCCGAGGGCGTGGCCGTGATCGCGCTGAACTTCGGCGCGGCCCCCGCATCGGTCTCCTCCAGCGCGATCGGCTTCAGCAACGAGGTTCTGCTCTCGACCTTCATGGACCGGCAGGGCGAGAAGGTCGAAGGCGTGCTCGATCTGCGCGGCAATGAGGGCGTGATCCTCGGGCCGCATCAGGACGACTAAAGCGCGATGAGATCAGGTTGAATCATCGTCACGCTTTAGCTTCGTGTTTGGGCATGATCCTTTCGGAAAACCGCTTCACACTTTTCCGGATCATGCCTAACGCGACGTACGGGGCTCCTTGGTGTCGATATCGCTACGCTTGAGCAGGTAATCGAGCCCACCGACCCTGTACCAGCGATAGCCGTAGGCTTCGATCAGAAGCTTGTGACGGCCGCTATCGTCGGCGCGGCTGTGATCCTCGGTCAGAAGGTTGACGAGGTGATTGCCGGCGTCATCGGGCAGCCCAACGTCGAACGATATCTCGAGTGGCTTTTCCGCGAAATTGTGCACGAACAGCACCGAGTTGTTGCGCCAGTCGTAACGAATGACCAGGACGGCAGGATTTCGGCTGCTGATAACCTTGAAGTCTCCCCAGCCGATCTCGGGGACTTCCTTGCGCATGCGGATGATGCGTTCGGTCCAGTTCAGCATCGAATTCGGGTCACGTCGCTGCTTGGCGGCGTTGACGTGTTCATAGCCGTAGGGGCCTTCGTCGATCACGGGCACACATGGCCGATCGCTCTCGGTAAAGCCGCCATGCGGCTCGGTCGACCATTGCATCGGTGTGCGCGCGCAAGTGCGCTCGGGCAGGTCGAGATTATCGCCCATGCCGAGTTCGTCGCCGTAGCGGATCACGGGCGTGCCGGGAAGCGTGCACATCAAGCTATAGGCGAGCTCCAGGCGCCGCCGATCGCCGCCCAGCATGGGCGCAAGGCGCCGACGAATGCCGCGGTCGTAGAGCTGCATGCTCTTGTCGGGACCGAATGCCTTGAACACCGTCTCGCGCTGGGCCTTGGTGAGGCGGCCGAGATCGAGTTCATCGTGATTGCGCAGGAACAGGCCCCATTGTGCGGTCGCGGGCCGTGGCTTGGTCGCCGTCAAGGCTTTCGCCAATGGCTTCGAATCCGCTGACGCCAGCGCGTAGAACAGATGCTGATTGACGTGGAAATTGAACATCATCTGCATGCGGTCGCCGTCGCGCCCGAAATACTCCATGTCCGTTTCGGGCAAGACATTGGCTTCGGCGAGGATGATCGCGTTACCCTGGCGCCATTGCAGGAATTCGCGGAACGATCGCAGCATGTCGTATTGCTCGACCGGCTTGCGCACGGAGGCGCCCTTGGTTGCGATCACGAAGGGCACGGCGTCCATGCGGAAGCCGGAGACGCCGAGCTGGATCCAGAACCCCATGATCTTGAGGATCTCGGCCTGTACGTGCGGGTTCGACGTGTTGAGGTCCGGCTGGAAATCGTAGAAGCGATGGAAGTACCAGGCTCCTGCCTGCTTGTCGCGCGTCCAGGTCGATTTCTGCACCCCCGGAAACACCATGCCCGTGTTGGCATTAGCGGGCTTCTTGTCCGACCAGACATACCAGTCGCGGTAAGGCGAGTCCTTTGGGCTGCGCGCTGATCGAAACCAGGCGTGTTGGTCCGAGGTGTGATTGACGACGAGATCAATGATCACGCGGATGCCGCGTTGCCGGCAGCCATGGGTGAATTCGACGAAATCGCCCAGCGTGCCGTAGCGCGGGTCGACGCCGTAATAGTCTGCAATGTCGTAGCCGTCGTCCTTGCAAGGCGAAGGCTGAAACGGCATCAGCCAGATCGCAGTGATGCCGAGCCCATGCAGATAATCCAGACGGCGCAGCAGACCCCTGAAATCGCCGATGCCGTCGCCATTGGCATCCATGTAGGTGCCGACGGAGAGGCAGTAGATCACGCCGTTCTTGTACCAGAGGTCGTCGATCACCAGGCAGCCCTCATCGGTCCGCCCATGGTGGCGGCCGTGGGATAAGCGGCGAGGCGGCGGTGGGTTCCTGCCCGGAGCGCCGTTCCACTTTTCCGGATCATGCTCTCGTGGAATCGGCTATTCTTGAGCGATGGAATCGCCCGCCCGCCAGATCGCGCTTGTGCCCTCGCCCGACCGACGCCAGTCGGAGACCGCGCTGGCGATCGCGCGCGGGACGGCGCGGCTTCTGAGGTCGCTGGGATTTTCCTGCATCAGTGAATTGCCGCTGCCGTCCGGCCGCCGGGCCGATCTGGTCGCGCTGAATGAACGCGGCGAGATCTGGATCGTCGAGATCAAGTCATCTCTCGAGGATCTGCGCGCCGACCAGAAATGGCAGGACTACCGGATGCATTGCGACCGGTTGTTCTTCGCCTTCACGCAGGATCTGCCGTGCGAAATCTTCCCGGCCGGCACCGGCCTGATCATCGCCGACGCCTACGGTGCGCATCTGCACTGCGAGGCGCCGGAGCATCGGCTGTCGGCAGCAACCCGCAAGGCGATCACGGTGCGCTTTGCGATGGCGGCAGCGCAGCGGATCAATCGCCTGGTCGATCCGCAGGGGTATGAACTCTAACATCAAGCGCTATCGTAATCCGTCATCCTGAGGAGCGCGGAACGCGCGTCTCGAAGGATGCACGGCCACGAGCCGGGCCATTCATCCTTCGAGGCTCGCTGCGCTCGCACCTCAGCGACTGTGTTCTTGGTCAAGCGGGTTGCCATGGTTTTTGGTCCCTGAGCATGGCGTTGAGGGTTGTAAGGACTTTGCGCGCAACGGCGATGAGGGCGACCATCTTGGGCTTTCCAGCGGTCACCAGGCGCCGGTAGAAGACCTTGAGCTGCGGATGGTATCGGCTGGCCGACAGAGCGGCCATGTAGAGCCCGGCACGCAGCTTGGCTCTTCCGCCGCCGATCATGCTCTTGCCCTTCCAGCGGCCCGACTGGCGGGTGAACGGGGCAAGACCGGCGAGGCTCGCAATCTGGCGCCGATTGAGCGTGCCGAGCTCCGGCACCTCGGCAAGGAAGGTCCGCGCGAGGGTGTTGCTCACACCAGGAAAGCTGACCAGCAGCTCCTCCTTGGCGCGCCAGACTGGCGAGCCGCGCACCAGCGTGTCGATGTCGTTGTCGATCTCCGGCAGCTCCTTCTCGAGGACCTTGATATGGCGGGCAAGGCTCTTGCGGACGCGGACGTTCTCGGCGCGCTTCTCGCGCTGACGCTCGGCAACGATCATCTCGATGATCTGCCGTCGGCGGCTGACCAGCTCAGCCAGCAGCCGAGCTTCCTGATCCGGCATGGCACGTGGCTCCGGCTTCACGGCCTCGACAAACCGCGCGATCACCGCCGCATCGATCGGGTCCGTCTTGGCACGCTGACCAACCGCCTGCGCGAAGTGCCGGATTTGGGCCGGGTTGACCACCACCAGCGGCAGCTGGGCGCCGGCCAGCGCAGCAGCAACGATCGTCTCGAAGCCGCCAGTTGCCTCTACCGCAATCAGCACCGGCGAGATCGCCTGCAAGCGCGCAACGAGCTCTTCCAAGCCTTTGCCGTCACGCGCCACGGCAAAGGCTTCCTCGCCCGGACGGACATGCACGTCCAACCGGTCCTTCGACACATCAATGCCAACATAGATCGCTTCCATCTGCACCCCTCCTTGCGCAATCGGGCTCGCCAGGCGGCCCTCGCGACTGTTCGGGTTCAATGGAACAACGGACGGGGCGCCGCGCTGAGGTTCGGGCTTCGATGCCCTGGGATGAAGCGGTCTCCCGTCCGTCACCGCGCCGGACATTCTAGCCGATCCGGCGATTCGAGACTTACAAGGATGACGGTGATAAGCTTTGACGATCTGTCGGATGGGTAGAGCAAAGCGAAACCCATCGCTTGTCGCCACGGCACGAAGGCGTGGGTTTCGCTTCGCTCTACCCACCCTACGAAAGGACAAAAGCAAATGGCCGGGGCGAGCCCGGCCATCGCAAAACAATATGAAGCGATCGCTTAGCGCGGCGCACGCTTGGCGAGGATGCGCTGCAGGGTCCGGCGGTGCATGTTGAGGCGGCGCGCGGTCTCCGAGACGTTGCGGTTGCACATCTCGTAGATGCGCTGGATGTGCTCCCAGCGCACGCGGTCCGCCGACATCGGATTGGCCGGCAGTTCGGACTTCTCGGTGCCGGTGGCGAGCAGCGCAGCGACGACGTCATCGGCGTCGGCGGGCTTCGAGAGATAGTCGACGGCGCCCATCTTCACCGCGGTCACGGCGGTCGCGATGTTGCCGTAGCCGGTCAGCACGATCGCGCGCGCCTCGGGGCGCTTGCGCTTCAACGCGGAGACGACGTCGAGGCCGTTGCCGTCGCCAAGGCGGAGGTCAACGACCGCAAAAGCGGGCGCGGCGCGGCCGATCTCAGCGAGACCATCGGACACCGTGTCGCATGACTTCACCGCGAAACCCCGCGTCTCCATCGCGCGCGACAGGCGTTCCAGGAACGGCTTGTCGTCCTCGACGATGAGGAGCGAGCGGTCGGCATGGTCATTCAGTTCAGTGATGGCGTTCACGATCCATTTTTCCCTGTGGCAGGCACCTATTATATGGGGTCCTACTGCGGCGCTGCCAAGGCAGCCGAAAGTCGCGTGCAGCTCTGGAAAGAGCGATGCATCCGGTATGCCAGAGTTGCGACTAAGAATCGTTCTTAGGCTTCGTTTTCGTCGGCCGGCGTGGCTTCTTCGAAACGCTCTCGGGGCCAGACGATCTGCACCACGGCGCCGTGATCGGGGAAGGTGCGATTGGTAAACGACACCTTGGCTCCGGTGCGTTCCAGCAGCGTTCTTGCGATGAAAACGCCCAAGCCCAGGCCGCCACGCGCGTTTTGGGCCTCGTCTGCGCCCCGGCGGCGCGACAAATACGGCTCGCCGATCCGTTTCAGCATGTCGGGTGCGATGCCCGGGCCGTCGTCGGAAACGACGATCTCGATGGTTTCGGCGTTCCACCACGCGTTCACCTCGACGGTCTGGTGCGCGAAATCGACCGCATTTTCGAGAATGTTTCCGACGCCATAAAGGATCGCGGGATTGCGCGCGGCGACCGGTTCGCGCGTTGCTGCGACAGCAAGCCGCACCTTGATGTTGATGCCGAAATCGCGATGCGGCGCCACCGCCTCCTCGATCAGGGTCGACAGCTTCATGGTGTCGAACGGCGCGCCGCTTGATGACAATTGCGCGATCTTGCTCAGGATGTCGCGGCAGCGCTGCGCCTGCTCGCGCAGGGTCTTGAGGTCGTCGGCGATCGCCGGGTCGTGCACCGTCTTCTCGAGCTCGCGCGAGATCAGGAAGATCGTCGACAGTGGCGTGCCGAGTTCATGCGCGGCGGCGGCGGCGAGACCGTCGAGCTGGGTCAGATGCTGCTCGCGCGTCAGGATCAGCTCGGTCGCGGCAAGCGCGTCGGAGAGCTGGCGGGCCTCCTCCGTCACCTGGAATGCGTAAAGGCTGGTGACGCCGATCGCGAGCAGGATCGAGAGCCAGACGCCGATCAGATAGATCGGCGGCAGCACCAGCGGGTCGTCACCATCCCAAGGCAGCGGCAGATGGTAGAAGAACAGCGCCGAGGCGCAGGCGACCGCAAGGCAGCCGAGCGCGATCGTCAGGCGGATCGGCAACACGGTGGCCGAGATCAGGACCGGCGCCAGGAACAGGAACGAGAATGGGTTCTGCAAGCCCCCGGTGAAGTACAGCAGACCGCCGAGCTCGACGATGTTGAAGGCGAGCAGGGCCGCGGCATAGACCGGCTCCAGCCGCTGCATCGGGTTGAACGCGACCTGCAGCGCCAGGTTGAGCAGCGCCGAGAAGGTCACAATGATGACGCAGGGGACGATCGGAACGTCGAATTCCAGTCCCTGGGCCACGATGAAGATCGCGACGAGCTGGCCCAGCGCGGCGAGCCAGCGCAGCCGCAGGATCGTATCCAGGCGGACATAGCGGCGAGGTTGGCGGAAATCCGAAGCGAAGTCGGTCATATCAGGGACTTTAGCTGTGCCGTGGGCGGCGCACAAATTCGCGACTTAGCGCAAGCGCGCCGGGCAAGCCTTGCGCTTATTGTCGCAATGGCTCAATGACGGCCATATGCAACAGCGCGGGACAGGTCAGGCGCAAGCGCCTGCGGCCAACCAGGCGCCCGCGGCCGATCAGGACGGATCGGCCGCGATCGACGTTGCGCATCTGGTCAAGGTCTACAAGGCCACCCGCGCGGTCGACGATATCTCCTTCCGGATCGCGCGCGGCAGCATCACCGGCCTGCTCGGCGGCAACGGCGCCGGCAAGACCACGACAATCGCGATGATCATGGGGCTGGTGCTGCCGACCTCGGGCAGCGTCACGGTGCTCGGCGCGAAAATTCCCGACCAGCGCTATGACGTGCTCGGCCGGATGAATTTCGAGAGCCCCTATGTCGACATGCCGATGCGGCTCACGGTGCGGCAGAACCTGACCATCTTCGGCCGCCTCTATGCCGTGAAGCATCTGCGCGAGCGGATCGAGCAGCTCGCCGCCGATCTCGATCTGAAGGAATTCCTCGACCGTTCCAACGGCAAGCTCTCCGCTGGGCAGAAGACCCGCGTCGCGCTGGCGAAGGCGCTAATCAACGAGCCGGACCTGCTGCTGCTCGACGAGCCGACCGCATCGCTCGACCCGGATACCGCCGACTGGGTGCGGCAGCATCTCGAGACCTAACGCAAGACCCATAACGCGACCATCCTGCTGGCCTCGCACAACATGCTGGAGGTGGAGCGCCTTTGTGACCGCGTCATCATCATGAAGCGCGGCAAGATCGAGGATGACGACAGTCCCGAGGGGATCATGGCGCGCTACAACCGTGACACGCTGGAAGAGGTGTTTCTCGACGTGGCGCGCGGCCGCCTCCGGGAGGGCGCGCCAGAGGGCACACCATGAGCGAGATCGTCAGCCATCAGCGGCGCGGCATTTCACTGCAACGCATCAACGCGATGGTGCTGCGCTATTGGTATCTCTTGATGTCGTCATGGCCGCGGCTGCTGGAACTGGTCTACTGGCCGGCCTTGCAGATCATCACCTGGGGCTTCCTGCAGAACTACATCTCGCAGGCATCCGGCTTCTTCGCCAAGGCGGGCGGCACGCTGATCGGTGCCGTGATCCTGTGGGACATTCTGTTTCGCGGCCAGCTCGGCTTCTCCATCTCGTTCCTGGAAGAGATGTGGGCGCGCAATCTCGGCAACCTGATGATGAGCCCGCTGAAGCCGATCGAATTCCTGCTCTCGCTGATGATCATGAGCCTGATCCGGCTCGCCATCGGCGTGATCCCGATGACGCTGCTGGCGCTGTTCTTTTTCGGCTTCAATTTCTACGCCATCGGGCTGCCGCTGATCGCGTTCTTCTGCAATCTGATCTTCACGAGCTGGTCGGTCGGCGTGTTCGCCTCGGGGCTCGTGCTGCGCAACGGGCTCGGCGCGGAGAGCATCGTCTGGACGCTGATGTTCGCGGTGATGCCGCTCGCCTGCATCTACTATCCGGTCGACGTGCTGCCGGTCTGGCTACAGTATGTCGCCTGGACGTTGCCGCCGACCTATGTGTTCGAAGGCATGCGGTCGCTCCTGATCGATCACGTCTTCCGTGCCGACCTGATGGCCTGGGCGCTGGTCATCAACGCCATCCTGTTCGTTGCCTCTTTTGCGGTCTTCCTTGCCCTTTTGCAGAGCGCCAAGCGCAACGGATCGCTGCTCGGGGGTGGTGAATAAATGTCACTTTCCCGTGGATTCTCGGTGTTTTAGCCCGATATCGACCCCATATTCGGCTCGCGGCGCATTGACGCATTGTTACGCATTGGTCAGTATGCTGCGGCGCAAAACAGGGGTCTGAAAATACTATGCCCATCGGTGAATTTGGCGGTGCCCCGCCACTAGCGGCGGAAGGCAGCCCGGCACTCACGACGCCGCTGTACTGGATGTACGAGATGGCGCATGCGTCGCTCAATCCGGTACGGGCCGTGACCGACGCCACCAAGATCCTGTTTCAGAATCCGCTCAATCCGTGGACGCACACCGAGTTCGGCAAATCGGTCGCCGCCGGCTGCGAGTTGTTCGAGCGCACCACGCGCCGCTACGGCAAGCCGGATTGGAACCTGCCGACGACCGAGGTCAATGGCATCCGCACGGCGGTCGAGGTTCGCACCGTCTGGGAAAAGCCGTTCTGCCGTCTGCTGCATTTCGATCGCAAGCTGACGCGTCCGCTGCGCTCGCCGCAGCCGCGCGTGCTGATCGTGGCGCCGATGTCGGGCCATTATGCGACGCTGCTGCGTGGCACGGTCGAGGCGTTCTTGCCGACGCATGAAGTCTACATCACCGACTGGGCCGATGCGCGCATGGTGCCGCTCGCGGAGGGCCGGTTCGATCTCGACGACTATGTCGACTACGTGATCGAGATGCTGCACGCGCTCGGCGGCAACATGCACGTCGTCGCGGTGTGCCAGCCCTCGGTTCCGGTGGTTGCGGCCGTCTCCGTCATGGAAGCCAACCACGACCCGTTCGTGCCGCTGTCGATGACGCTGATGGGCGGCCCGATCGACACGCGGCGCAACCCGACCGCGGTCAACAACCTCGCGGGAGAGCGCGGCATCGAATGGTTCCGCAACAATGTCATCACCAAGGTGCCGTTCCCGCATCCGGGCGTGATGCGCGACGTCTATCCGGGTTTCCTGCAGCTCAACGGCTTCATCAGCATGAACCTGGATCGGCACATGGACGCGCACAAGGCGTTGTTCGCCAATCTGGTGAAGGGTGACGGCGATCTCGTCGACAAGCACCGTGAATTCTATGACGAATATCTCGCGGTGATGGACCTCACCGCCGAGTATTATCTGCAGACCGTCGACCTCGTCTTCGTCAAGCACGCGCTGCCGAAGGGCGAGATGACCCATCGCGGCAAGCCGGTCGATCCGTCGAAGATCCGCCGCGTCGCGCTGATGACGGTGGAAGGCGAGAAGGACGACATCTCCGGCCTCGGCCAGACCGAGGCAACGCACGCGCTCTGCACCGCGATTCCGAACCATCGCCGCGTGCACTACGTGCAGAAGGGCGTCGGGCACTACGGCGTCTTCAACGGCTCGCGGTTCCGCTCCGAAATCGTGCCGCGGATCTCCGATTTCATGGTTTCGGC
Organism: Bradyrhizobium quebecense; assembly: GCF_013373795.3. Taxonomy (NCBI): domain Bacteria; kingdom Pseudomonadati; phylum Pseudomonadota; class Alphaproteobacteria; order Hyphomicrobiales; family Nitrobacteraceae; genus Bradyrhizobium; species Bradyrhizobium quebecense. Next base: position 6,584,517 of record NZ_CP088022.1, on the reverse strand, counting down.
GGCCAATACGTGGCTTTCCCTGGTCGCCGCGGCCGAATAGGTATCGCCCCGGCCGCGTTTATCGCGGTCGCGCAAGTCGCTGATTTAACTAAAAGAATCTCAAATCAGCCAAGGCTCAAGTGATGAATTTAATTTCATCTCTTGGGCCTTTTTCGTGACTCCGATTCATCAGAAAAAATCGGGTTCCGCCCCCTGCCGGTAGAGGTCAATTAACGGCCAACCCCTGTATATTGGGCAAATGATTTGTTTTTGCGCCGAGCGCTTTCCCTGGCGGCGGATATGGCAAAGTTCGGGCGAACTCCTGCTCCCCGGACTCTCAGAAATGGCTACTCGCGCGCTCCTCTATCGGCGGCCTGCCGAACCCGCGACCGTATTGGTCAGACACGGCTCCCAGTTCTTCACCGTCAGGCTGCGCCGGCATAGGCGCGCGCGCCGCTATACGCTCAGGATTCATCCAACCGATCGCGAAGCGATCCTGACCATGCCGCCGCGCGGCACGATCGTGGAGGCGAAGGAGTTCGCCAATATCCATGGCGGCTGGATCGCCGCCCGTCTTGGCCGTTTGCCGAAGGCCGCGCCGTTCCAGCCCGGCACCGTGGTGCCGTTGCGCGGTGTGCCGCATCGTCTGGTGCATCGCTCGGGAGAGCGCGGCACGGTCTGGACCGAGACGCGCGACAGCGGCGAGAAGATCCTCTGCGTCGCCGGCGGCGTGGAGCACATGGATCGCCGGGTGCATGACTTCCTCAAGCGCGAGGCGCGCAAGGATCTGCAGAAGGCGGCGCAGCTGCACGCCGCGGAGCTCGGGGTGCGGGTCCGGCGGATCTCGATCCGCGACCAGTCGAGCCGCTGGGGCTCGTGCACCTCGGCCGGTTCGCTGTCGTTCTCGTGGCGGTTGATCCTGGCGCCGCCCTTCGTGCTCGACTACCTCGCCGCGCATGAGGTCGCGCATCTCGTCGAGATGAATCACTCGGCGCGGTTCTGGCGGGTGGTCGACAAGGTCTGCGCGTCGGTCACGCGCGCCAAGAACTGGCTCGACACCTACGGCAACGACCTGCATCGCTACGGGATTCAGGAGTAAGCCAACTCTTCGCCCCGGTTATTGCTGTCATCGCCCGCGAAAGCGGGCGATCCAGTATTCCAGAGGCAATTGTAACTGAGCCGAAAAGCCGCGGCGTACTGGATCCGCCGAGGCATTCTCCAAACTCAAATCAATCGTTGCACTTCAAACGTGACTCCATCTCCCCGCGTTCGCGGGGACGACAGCCGAAATTGGGCTCGGCTAAAGCCTATATCGGCCTACCGAAACAACCTATCCGCAAGCCAGCCGTCCAGCCCCGCCGCCGCTTCGGGCCGCGCGTTCGGGTTGGGTGGCGCCGAGGCGCGGGCCGGCGTCGGCGGTGGCTGGCGATAATAGCCGCCGCCGGGCGGGACCGGCGCGGGCGGTGGCGCCTGCATCGGCGGTTGAATCTGCATTGGCGCCGCCGGTGCTGAAGGCGCTGATATCTGCGACGAGATCTGCATCAGGTTCGCCGGCGCCCAGCTGCCCTGCGAGTTCGGGATCGCCGCGACCGGCACGCCCTGATGCGCGGCCTTCATGAAGCGGGTCCACACTTCCACCGGCAGTCCGCCACCCGTCGCCTTCTTGGTGGGCGAATTGTCGTCATTGCCGAGCCAGACGCCGGTGACGAGCTTGGCGGTGTAGCCGATGAACCAGGCGTCGCGATAATCCTGGCTGGTGCCGGTCTTGCCGGCGGCGGTCCAGCCGGGGATCTCCGCCTTGCGCGCGGTGCCCGAGATCAGCGTCTCGCGCATCATGCTGTTCATCATCGCATCATAGCGCGGCTCGATCACCTGGTTGGGCGGCTCCGTCGGGCGGTCATAGAGCAGCTTGCCGGAGCTGGTCTTGATTCTGGTCACCACATGCGGCGACACGGCGTAGCCGCCATTGGCGAACGGCGCATAGGCGCCGACCAGCTCAATCACGGATACTTCCGACGTGCCGAGCGCGATCGAGACGTTCGGTTCGAGCTTGGAGGAGATGCCGAGCCGGTGCGCGGTGCGCACCACATTCTTGGCGCCGACCTCGACGCCGAGCCGCACCGCAACCGTGTTCAGCGACATCGCCAGCGCCTGGGTCAAGGTCACCGAGCCGAAATATTCGTGGGTGTAGTTCTCCGGCTTCCAGCCCTTGATGTCGAGCGGCGCGTCGGTGCGGATCGTGTCCGGCGTCAGCCCGGATTCGACCGCGGTGAGATAGACGAACGGCTTGAACGACGAGCCCGGCTGCCGCTTCGCGGTGACCGCGCGATTGTACTGGCTCTCGGCATAGTTCCGGCCGCCGACCATGGCGCGCACCGCGCCGTCGGGCGTCATCGCCACCAGCGCGCCCTGGCTGACATTGAACTTCACGCTCTTGGCGGCGAGCTCGTCGATCACGGCGGCTTCGGCGACGTTCTGCAGCTTCGGATCGATCGTGGTCTGCACCACGATGTCCTGGTCGATCTGACCGACCAGATCGTCGAGCACTTCACCGATCCAGTCGGCGACATAGTTCACGGTGCCGGCGCCGGCCGGCTTCACCGCAATCGAGGGTTGGCCGATCGAGGCCTTTGCTTGCGCTTCGGTGATGAACTTGGCGTCGGCCATCGCCGCGAGCACGACCTGCGCGCGCTGCTCGGCGCCCTCGGGGTTGCGGTTTGGCGCCAGCCGCGACGGCGACTTGACGAGGCCCGCGAGCATCGCAGCTTCCGGCAAGGTCACGTTCTTCGCCGACTTGCCGAAATAGCGCTGGGCGGCGGCCTCGACGCCGTAGGCGCCGGAACCGAAATAGACGCGGTTGAGATAGAGCTCGAGGATCTCGTTCTTGGAATGCTTGCGTTCCAGCCACAACGCGAGCTCGGCCTCCTGCAGCTTGCGTTGCATGGTGCGTTCCTGAGTCAGGAACAGGTTCTTGGCGAGCTGCTGGGTCAAGGTCGAGCCGCCCTGCGAGACGCCGCGATGCAGCACATTGGTCACTGCTGCGCGTAGAATGCCGAGCGGGTCGACGCCGAAATGCGAATAGAAGCGGCGGTCTTCAATGGCGATGAACGCCTTCGGCAGATAGGGTGGCAGGTCCTTCAACGCGATGTTGGCGCCGGCCATTTCGCCGCGCTGCGCCAGTACGCTGCCGTCGATCCCGACGATCTGGATCGTCGGCGGACGTTTGGGAATTTCCAGGGACTGGATCGGCGGTAGATGCGCGCCGACCCACACCACGACACCGATCACGGCGATGCCCGCCCACAGGCCGAGCACCGCGGTCCAATAGAACAGCCGGCCGATCCCAAAGCCGCGCGACTTGCTGCGCCGCTTGCTGCCGCTGCGCGACGGGCGCGGTTTCTCGCTGCCGGAATCGCTGCTCTTGGGTTTGGATTTGGCGGGCGTATCGTCGCCGCCGCCTGGAACGCGATCGGAGGGCGACAGTCTGAGGTCGGCAAGCGCAGCCGGAAGCCCGAACAGCGGCTCCTTGCGCGCACCGCCTTTTTTACGTCCCCACGCCATCCGCAACGCTCACACCCTGACAGGGGCGCACGCTAGCGTTCCCGGTTTAAGGGGCGGTTACGCAAAGCTTAACGGGGGATTAGGAGGTGAGGCGGTGCGTGCTAAATAGAGATGGAACAACAAAACAAAGGAGCACCGCATGGGCCATATCGATCCGACCAAGGACGTGTTTGCGCAATTCCGGGACAACAACCGGACGGGCCCGATCCACATGCTCAATCTGGTGCGCTTACGCGAATGGGCCGCCTATCCCGACGGCCGCAAGGCGACCGGCGCGGAGGCCTATGCCGCCTACGGCCGCGAGAGCGGGCCGGTGTTCGAACGCCTCGGCGGCCGCATCGTCTGGCAGGGCCGCTTCGAGCTGATGCTGATCGGTCCGCAAGAGGAGCGCTGGGATCACTGTTTCATCGCCGAGTATCCAAGCGTTGCCGCTTTCGTCGAAATGATCCGGGATCCCGTCTATCGCGAGGCGGTGAAGCATCGCCAGGCCGGCGTGGAGGATTCGCGGTTGATCCGACACGCCGTGCTGCCGGTCGGGAAGAATTTTGGCGAGATTCCGGAGTGAGCGCACGAAGCGAGATTTCTATCCCGTCATCCTGAGGAGCCGCGAAGCGGCGTCTCGAAGGATGCACGGCCCGGCTGGTGGCCGTCGACCCTTCGAGACGGCCGCTGCGCGGCCTCCTCAGGGTGACGGTGATGGAGTGGTCGGGCGAAGCCCAAAAACAAATCGGCGGCCCGGAGGCCGCCGATTGCATTTCAAACCTGCACGAACGACTAGCCCGCCGGGCCGGCATCCTCGAGGATCGGGCCGAACAGCTCCCAGCGCTCGCCGTTGAACTTCATCATCTGCAGCTGCTTGTTGACGCGATAGTCGTTCGGCGTGGTGTTGCCCTTGATGCCGGGCAGCGCCATGTCGAGGTCGACGTTCTTCAGGTTGGTGGCCTGCTTCAGCACGTTCTCGCGCGTCAGCTCGTCGCCGCACTGCTTCAGCACATGCACCATCAGCTGGGCGGTCGAGTAGCCGTAGGTGTTGAAGTTCGAGTTCTTGTCGCCGTCGGGATAGTACTTGGCCATGAAGTCGAAATAGCGCTTCATGCCCGGATCGTCCTTCCACTGCGGATCGGCCGGATCCTTGCCGTAGTTGGTCGAGATCAGGCCCTTGGAGGCCTCCAAGCCCGCCGGCTGCAGCACGGCGCCGACCGAGGTGGCGTTGATGTCGACGATGTGGACCGGATGCCAGCCGAGCTCGGCAATCTTCTTGATCGCCTGCGCTGCCTGCTTCGGCGTCGAGGCCGAGAAGAACAGGTCGGCGCCGGCGTCCTTGATCTTGATCACCTGGGAATCGATCGTCGGGTCGGAGACCTCATAGGAGGCTTCGGCCACGATCATCTTGGCCGCCTTGTCGCCGAGGCCGGCCTTGATGCCGTTCAGATAATCCTTGCCGAGGTCGTCGTTCTGATAGAGCACGCCGATCTTGGCGTTCGGATGCTCCTTCAGGATGTACTGGCCGTAGATGCGGCCTTCGACGAAGTAGTTCGGATTGAAGCCGAGCGTCCAGGGGAAGTTCTTCGGATCGGTGAACTTCGAGGCGCCGGTGGCGGCGAACAGCTGCGGCACCTTCTTGGCATTGAGATACTTCTGCACGGCGGCGTTCGACGGCGTGCCGACGATCTGAAAGGTCAAGAGCACTTCGTCGCTCTCGACGAGCTTGCGCACCTGCTCGACGGCCTTGGGCGGCGAATAGGCGTCGTCATACTGGATCAGGTTGATCTTGCGGCCGTTGATGCCGCCCTGATCGTTGATCATCTTGAAATAGGCCGCCTGGGTCTTGCCGATCGAGGCATAGGCGGAAGCCGGTCCGGAGAAGGGGACGGTCTGGCCGATCTTGATCTCGGTATCGCTCGCGCCGGGATCGTACTTCTTTTGCGCAGAGGCCGACGTTGCAGACAGCGCGATCGCGAGCGCCGTTCCCGTGACCAGGTGGAAAATCCCATTCCTCATAATGCTGTTTCCCTCACGTGACTGATGGTTGGCCGATGATCTTGTCCGCGGGTTCAAGGTCCCGCGGTCGCCATCGCTGGGCCGGGATACTGGAGGAACCGTTGCTGCGACGCAAGACGACGGATGCCGAAAAGGCGAGCAATTTCAGTCAACGAAAGTAGGAGGCGGCGCAAAAAGAACCGGCGCAGCGGGGATGCGCTGCGCCGGCTCCAGTGCTGTCTCTTGCTTCACCTCTCCCGCTTGCGGGGGAGGTCGGATTGCATCGCAGATGCAATCCGGGTGGGGGCTCCTTCCGCAACATGACTCTTGGATAGACCCCCACCCCAACCGTCCCCGCAAGCGGGAGAGGGGGAGCAGCTTCTTCGCGTCCGCGACCTAACCCGCCGGCCCGGTGTCCTCGATGATCGGGCCGAACAGCTCCCAGCGCTCGCCGTTGAACTTCATCATCTGCATCTGCTTGTTGATGCGATAGTCGTTCGGTCCCGTCGTGATCGACATGCCTGGCAGCGCCAGACTCGGCACGAACTTCTTCAGGCTGGTCACCTGCTTCATCAGGTTCTCGCGGGTGAGGTCGTCGCCGCACTGCTTGAGCACCTGGATCAGGAGCTCGGCCGTCGAATAGCCGTAGGTGTTGACGGTGTTGAGCTTGTCGCCCTCCGGGTAATACTTGTCCATGAAGGCGAAATAGGCCTTCACGCCGGGATCGTCCTTCCACTGCGGATCGGCCGGGTCCTTGCCGTAATTGGTCGAGATGATGCCCTTGGAGATGTCGAGGCCGGCCGGCTTCAGCGTTGCCGACACCGGGCTCGCATTGATGTCGAGGATGTGCACCGGGTGCCAGTCAAGGTCCGCGACCTTGCGGATCGCTTGAGCAGCGAATTTCGGCGTCGACGCGTTATAGAGCAGGTCGACGCCGGCGGCCTTCAGCTTGACGATCTGGGAATCGACGGTCGGGTCGGTCAGCTCGTAGGACACCTCGGCGACGATCATGCTCGCTGCCTTGTCGCCGAGCCCGCTCTTCAGGCCGGTGATGTAGTCGCGGCCGAGATCGTCGTTCTGGTAGAAGATGCCGATCTTGGCGTTGGGGTGATTGGCCAGGATGTATTTGGCGTAAATGCGTCCCTCGGACTGGTAGTTCGGGTTGAAGGCGATCGTCCAGGGTGCGTTCTGCGGATCGGAGAAGCGCGAGGCGCCGGTGGAGGCGAGCAGCTGCGGCACCTTCCTGGCATTCAGGTATTTCTGCACGGCGGCATTTGAGGGCGTGCCGATGATCTGGAAGGTGAACAGCACCTCGTCGCCCTCGACCAGCTTGCGCACCTGCTCGACCGCCTTCGGCGGTGAATAGGCGTCGTCATACTGGATCAGGTTCAGCTTGCGGCCGTTGATGCCGCCCCGATCGTTGATCATCTTGATGTAGGCCGCTTGGGTCTTGCCGATGCCGGCATAGGCGGATGCGGGGCCCGAGAACGGCACGGTCTGGCCGATCTTGATCTCGGTGTCGGTCGCACCGATGTCGTATTTCTTCTGCGCGGTGGCCGATGTAACCGACAACGCGATGGCAAGCGCTGTCGCAGCGAGCAATTGCACGCTCCTCATGTCCGTGACCTCCCATGTTGCCGGTGATCTTGTCCGCAAGCATTGGCCGGCGGATGTCACCGTTATCAGGGATGATGGAGGAAGGGCGCGGGCATTGCAAGGCGATGCTCCTGCGCGCGATGTCGCGTCAGGCGAGCCAGAGCAGGATCAGTGCGAGCGCCGCGGGTGCCGCCTGCACATAAAGGATGCGCCGGCTGACGGTGGCGGCGCCGTAGGCGCCGGCGACGATCACGCAGAGCAGGAAGAATGTCTTGATCTGGAATGCGAAGCCGGCATTGCCGTGCACCAGGCCCCAGATCAGCCCGACGGCGAGGAAGCCGTTATAGAGCCCCTGATTGGCGGCGAGCACCGCCGAATCGGTGGCCTTCTCGATCGAGTTGCGGAAGGTCTTCAGTCCGAGCGGCTTGGTCCAGAGAAACATCTCGAGCACAAGGAAATAGATGTGCAGCGTGGCCACCACCGCGACCAGAGCATTGGCAAGCAAAAGCATATTGCGGCCCCCCAGAGCTTCGGTTCTGATTGAATCAGAACCGAAGCTCAAGATTCTTATTTTGACGCGTTTTCTTTACGCGAACCGGTGTCCACTTCGCTCGAAAACGCTTTAACCGGAATTCGGGTGGACGCTAGCACGCGCACGGTGAATTGTATGCCGAGCGACCTGTTTCGAGAGCAATGACGTTCCAGAGTGACTGATATGGCCGACCGTAAGACCGCACAGACGTTCAACCTCGACCGCCTCAAGACGCCGATCGGCACCGCGCTGCTGGTGGCCGATGACGATGGCGTGCTGCGCGCGCTCGACTGGGACGACTATGAGGGGCGAATGCTCGACCTGCTGCGGTTGCACTATGGCGCCGTGACGCTGCGGGACGGCCGCGCACCGGCGGCGATGCGCAAGGCGCTCGGCGATTACTTCAACGGTGATCTCGATCGCCTGACCGATGTCGAATGGCGCGTCGCCGGCACGCCGTTCCAGCAGAAGGTCTGGCACGCGTTGCCGAAAATTCCGCCGGGCACCACCATGAGTTACGGCGCGCTGGCTATGAGGCTGAAAGTGCCGAATGCGATGCGCGCGGTCGGCCACGCCAACGGCTCCAACCCGATCAGCGTCGTCGTGCCCTGTCACCGCCTGATCGGCGCCAACGGCTCGCTGGTCAAATATGGCGGCGGACTGGAGCGCAAGCGCTGGCTGCTGCGCCACGAGGGTGTCGAGATATAGCGTCCGACCTCGGCCGCAGTGAGACGATCAATCGAGATCCTCGCGAGGCATGTTGCGCAGATCACGCACGATGTAGAGGAATACAACGAACGAAGGCACCCACGCGAGGATCGCTCCTACCAGCATCGCATCGACCGTCGTCATCGGAGCTCCCTGGAGCGTTGTTCGCGCATTTTCGAACGAGGTGGCCGCCGGTTCGCGTGAAGAAAACGCGTCAAACAAAATCTGGCCTTCTCCCTCAGATCAGCTTTTTCGATGGGCCGCCGGTTGTCGGAGGGGATAGAGCCACTTCCAATAGACCTTGTTGCGCTCCAGCTGCCGCTTGTAGATCTCGCGGCACTTCGTCGAGCAGAACTGCTCGAAGTACCAGCTGTGCCGGATCAGTCCGAAGGGCCGCCGGCATCCTGGATTCCCGCAACGGCCTGTCACGATGCTGCCTCCGCATTCGCTCGCCAAAGCCAGCGAATGAAGTTCTCCTGACCCTTGTGAAGACAGAGCCGTCCGCAGTAGCGTTCACCCGCCGGATTTCGCAAGCAGATGATCTTGGCATCTTCGCTGTCACACTGGGCGCAGCGCGGTTCCGTACGCATGGCGACTTCCCTCCGAGGAACTGCCATTTGCCAATCAAAAATGTCTGATGCTGTCGTCACCGTCGGCCTTCTTGAGGGACGGCGCCGCGAAATCTCGCGCTGCCACCGTCGATGTGCAACTTGTCCAGATGTTTCTCGGCATCATCCTTGCGTATACTCGATTTGAACTCACCCGCGCGTCGCTGTGCCATGCTGTGCGAGAGCGGCATCGAGGCATTCGACCAGCGCATCTCCGTCGAACGGCTTGATCAGAAAGCAGATCGCGCCCGCCTCCATGGCTCGAGCCCGATCGGCTTCCACGGAGAAGGCCGTGATGAAAATGAACGGAAGGCGCCGGCCGTCGGCAATCAGGCGCGCCTGCAGGTCGAGCCCGCTCATGGCCGGCATCCTGACATCGGCTATCACGCAGGAGGTGTCGTTCAGTTGCGGCGAATGCAGGAATTCTTCGGCCGACGCGTAGGTCTGGACCGCGTAGCCAAGCGACCTGACCAGATTGTCGGTCGCGGTGCGGACCGACATGTCATCGTCGACGATTGATATCACCGGGTTGGACAAGAAGGGCTTTCCTGGAACGGCCAGAGGGGCCTCTGGTGTATGCGATCACGGAGCCACAGTGCGTCGTCGGCCGCAGCCGGAGAATCATACTTAGGTTTGCGCGCCGCCGGATGCCTGCTTGATCCCGAGGATCTGCGCCATCCTGACCAGATCGGGCAACGACTTCGCCGCCATTTTCCGCATAATGTGCCCGCGGTGTATCTTGACTGTGATCTCGGCTACGCCGATCTCGGCGGCGACCTGCTTGTTCATGAGCCCCGCGGTGACGAGGCTCATGATCTGGCGCTCGCGAGGGGTCAGGGTCGCGAAGGCTGCACGCAGGTTCGCGAGCGCCCTGGCCTCATTGCGGCGCGTTCTGTCGCGTTCGATCGCAGTCGTGACGGCATCCAGCATGTCCTGATCGCGGAACGGCTTGGTCAGGAAGTCGACGGCTCCGGCCTTCATGGCTCTGACCGTCATCGGGATATCGCCATGGCCGGTCATGAAGATGATCGGAATATGAATGTCGGCCCGGGCCAGCTCCGCCTGGAAGTCGAGGCCGCTCAGCCGAGGCAGCCTGATGTCCAGGATCAGGCAGCTCGGAACATCGGGGAGCGTCTGCTGCAGAAATTCATGGGCCGACCCGAACGCTGTGGTCCGCAGGCCGACCGACCGGAAAAGATTGCTCAGCGAGTCTCGCACCGACAAATCGTCGTCGACGATGAACACGATCGGATCCTCGACGTTCGCGAGGGCGGAGGGCGATGCCGCGCGTCCAATCACCATGCATGATCCTCCTGACGCAGCGGCAGGGTGAACTGGAACGTCGTGCCGGGGCCGATATTTCTGCACACGGACAGGCGCCCTCGGTGGGCTTCGACGATCGAGCGGCAGATCGACAACCCCATTCCCATGCCGCTGGCTTTGGTGGTGTAGAAGGCGTCAAACAGCCGCTCGGCATTCTCCGTCGCAACCCCGACACCGCAGTCGGTGACCGTGACCAGGATCTGCCCGGCATCGTCATGGCGGGTCCGGATCACGAGCTCCCGTGGCCTGTCCGTGACCGGCTGCATTGCCTCGATGCCATTGACGACGAGGTTGAGGATGACTTGCTGCAGCTGGATGCGGTCGGCGACGACGGGCGGGAGCGCGGCAGCGAGGTCCAGCTGCAGGGATACAAGGTGGCTCTGCAGTTCATGCTGCACCAGGCCGATCACCTCGTTGATGGCTTCATTGATGTCGAGCGGCGCCATCTGACCGGTTGTCTTGTTCATCAGGGCGCGGACGCGCTGGATGACCTCGCCGGCCCGGTTGCCGTCGCTGATAATCGACCTGACCGCCCCGCGCGCTTCATTCAGATCGGGAGCCGCCCGGTCGAGCCAGCGCAGGCATGCCGCGGCGTTGGCGACCACGGCGGCAAGCGGCTGGTTCACTTCATGGGCGATCGATGCGGCGAGCTCGCCGAGTGCCGTCACGCGCGTGACGTGCGCGAGGTTGGTCTGTGCTTCATGCAACTCCGCCTCGGCTCGCTTGCGGGCGGTCACGTCGGTCACCGCTCCGATGAATTCGGTGTCGCCCGAAGGGGCGGTCACCGCATGCGCCCTGGCGTGAACATATTTGATCGCGCCGTCCGGCATCAGCAATCGGTAGCCGTGCTCGAAGTCCTTGCCGTCGAGCGAGGCACGGTCGACGGTCCGTTGCACGCGGGTGCGATCATCCGGATGGATGCGCTGAAGGACCGTGGCATGCTTGATGGAAGGAGCCCTGTCGAATCCGAAGATCCTGAACGTCTCTTCCGACCAGATCACCTCACCGCTGGCGACGTGCCAGCCAAAGCTGCCGGTGTGGCTCAACCGCTGGGCTTCGCTCAGGTACATCTCGCTCTGCTGCAGCGCGTTTTCGGCTTGTTTGCGCTCGGTGATATCCTCGCATGCGATCAGGACGATCAATCGATCGTCCTGCCGCCGCACGGCCTTGGCATTTTCACGAACCCAAAGTCTTGAGCCGTCCTTGCGGACCTTCCGGATTTCCCAATTGTGGGTTTGGCCGATGTTGTCGAGGCACGCCGCGACGTTGCGCTGGACCGTCTGATGGTCTTCGGCGGCGAAGACCCGCAGCACGGATTGTCCAAGCAATTCGTCGGCGGTGTAGCCGAGTTGTGCCGCGCCGAACGTGTTGACCGACAGCACGAGACCCGTGGCGTCGACCATGAAGTACATGACCGGGTTGTGCTCGAACACCTCCTTCCATTGCGCTTCGCTGTTCCGCAGGGCCTCTACCGCGCGCTCTTCGCCGCTGGCCCGGCCACGCAACATGGCTTCCATCTGCCTGTGGGTGCGCGCCACCACGCCCATCATCAGCAACGCGGCGGCAAGCGACGCGATCAGCAGCGCCAGGGCAATCAGATGGGCGGAAGCTGCAGGCTGCGGACCAAGCAGCAGCCCGATGCAGGTTGCGGCCAAAGCCAGCACCATGCCGCCGAGCAGCCATTGCTCGGCCGACCAGGACTTCGTGGTCGGGATGCGCATCATTGGCAGCACCAGCACTTGGCCGTTCAGCACTTGGCCATCATGGGCCGCGCTGCGTCGCTAGGTGACCGCTACCATCAGCGGCGACAACGTCGCCCTCCTAACAAACTGCATACTAGCAGCTTTCTCGACGTCCGAACGGGATCGTGGGGGCGATTTTAGCGATCCACTCGCGTGGCGTGAGATCGCGCGGAAAGCGCAATCGCCGGACGAACTCAGGCCCAGGTTGCGGCTAAACCAAGGTATGTCGTCCCCATCCGAATGTAACGGCCGGATCAACCTCCGTTCAATGGCCCGTTTCCTCCCGGTGGCTACGCTTATTGGGTAACTCGATGACAGTAGATGCCTTTCGGGGTTCAACAATCGCCAATCAGAGACGGGAGATTGAAATGCCCAACACGCGCCTGCATCTGATCCTTTGCTCCGACGACGTCGCGCGCGAGACGACGCCTCAGAGACGTAACCGCAGCTTTCAGCCCTCCGTGATCGACGGCGGCAAGCAAGCAGCGACCGTGCAGGCTGACAATTCGTGGATCGATCTGCTCGACGTCTTCGATTTGAGCGTTGTGCTCTGTCAGGCGAGCTACCTGGCCTTGCTGGGGGCAAGCCTCGCGGCGCTGCAGCCGCAATTGAACGTGCCGGATCCAGGGTCGTAGCCCGCTCTGGATCTAAGTCCGGCAGGCTGCCGGGACCGACGCGCTGGCTGCTCACGCCTGGGTCGCGCAAAGCGGGTCCGACAACAGCCTCCGTGAGAGCCCGGAATCCACTCCCCGTCTAGCCCTGGCCCTGATGGATTCCGGGCTCAGTCCCTGCAGGTGCACCGAGCTCCTGAACGTGACAAATTGCAGCAGTTTTTCCGAAAGATGGCCGGTTCGCTTTAGCCGCCTCTGAAGCACCTGATTATTGGATCTGTCGGGCCACAACATCGCTCCGCCGAGTTGTGCGTTGGTTTGCGCACTGACAGTTCAGGGGCCGGTCATCATGAATCAGGCACAGCCGCAGAAGCCGCTTCCCGAAGGCGATATTTCCGTCATCAAGGACGAGGAAGCGGGCGCGCGGGGATTGCAGCGCGACTTGCAGGACCGATTGCAGCCGGCGGACGACGAGCCGGTCAGCGAGCCTGTCAATGATAGCGCCCCCCATCCCGAAGCGCCTGCAGGCTCGGGCCGGTGGGTTCGACGCCTGCTCAAGGTCGGCATTGGCCTCGCCCTCGTCGCGATCTTCGGATGGCTGCCGCTGAAGGCCGTGCTGCAGACCTCGAGCGTCGAGGCTGTGGTCAATGCCAGGATCGTGACCCTGCGCTCGCCGATCGACGGCACCGTGAGTGCGAAGCCGCAGAGCTCCACGCAGCTCAGTGTGGTCCACGAAGGCGATACGATCCTTCATGTCGTCAACGCGCGCGGCGATCGGGTGCGGCTCGACGATCTCCGGCGGCAGATGTCCCGGATGGAGAATGAGCGCCCGAGTCTCGCCGCAAAGCTTGCGGCCGCCGAGACGTCGCAACAGGACCTCGCGCGCCAGGCGGCCCAGTTCCGCGACGGCCGCATCCTCCAGCTCGAGGCGCGCATCGCCGAAATTCAGACCGCGATCGAGGCCGCGGCCGCGCGACGGGAAGAAGCGACGGCGGCGGTTGAACGCGCCTCGTCGCTGATCAAGTCGGGCAGCGTCTCGACGGTCGAAATGGCCCGGCTGACGCGCGAGCAGGCGATCGCCCATCAGACCGAGATAGGCGCGCAGCGCCGGCTCGACGCCGCCAAGGTCGAACTCACCGCGGCAAGGAACGGCACCTATCTTGGCGACAGCTACAATGACCGGCCGAGTTCCGTGCAACGCGAAGAGGAGATGCGCCAGCGCGTCAGCGATCTGCGCGCCGATCTGGTGCATTCCGATGCGGAGATCGACTGGCTCACCCACGAGATTGCCTCGGAGCAATTGCACTACGTTAACCGGGCGGAAGCCGACATCAAGGCGCCGGTCGGCGGACGCATCTGGGAGATGATGACGTCGCCGGGCGAGGACGTCAGGGCCGGGCAGCCCCTGCTCAAGCTGCTTGATTGCAGCGGTGCGGTGGTCACCGCCAATGTCACCGAAGGCGTCTATAACCGCCTCAGGCTTGGTGAGCAGGCGAGCTTTGAGCCGAACGACGGCAGCGCTTCGATCAAGGGTGAGATCGTCAACCTCACCGGTGCATCGGGGGCGCCCGCGAACCTTGCGATCAATCCGGATGCGCTGAACAAGGAACCGTACCGGGTGACGGTCTCGATGCCGGAGCTCGATACCACGGGCAAGGAATGCGCAGTCGGCCGCACCGGGCGGGTGGTGTTCAACACGGACGCGGCAAAGTCATGATGGCGGCATTCGCGCCCGGGCTGGTTGCCTTCGGCGCCTGTCTTGCGATCCTGCCGCTGCTCCGGCACGAGCAGACGCTGGGGCGCGTCATGATGACCGGCATATCGTTCCTGCTGCTGTTGCACTACTTCGTCTGGCGGGTGACCCAGACCTTGCCGCCGTTGGGGCTCACCGCCGACGCGGTGGTCGGCTATCCCTTCGTGGCGGCCGAGGCGGCCTCGATGATCGCGGTGTGCCTGTCGTTGCTGTTCCTCAGCCGCACCATCGACCGTTCGCCCGCGGTCAATGCCATCCTGCGCCGATCCAGGACGTCGACGAATGCGCCGCGCGTCGACGTCTTCATCTGCACCTACAATGAAGAGAAGGCGATCCTCGAGCGCACCATCATCGGCGCCACCGGGCTGAACTATCCCAACTACCGCGTCTGGGTGCTCGACGACGGACGGCGGCTCTGGCTGCGCCGGCTCGCCCAGGAGCTCGGCTGCAACTATCTGACCCGTCCGGACAACCGCCATGCCAAGGCCGGCAACATCAATCATGCGCTCCAGCACGTTTCCGGGCTGCCGGACCGGCCGGAGTTCGTCTCGATCCTCGATGCGGATTTTGTCCCGATGCCGGACTTCCTGACGCGGGCGATGAGCCTGATGCAGGACGGCACCGTCGGCGTCGTGCAGACGCCGCAGCACTTCATCAATCCGGATCCGATCCAGACCAATCTCGCCGCAACCGACGTCTGGCCCGACGAACAGCGTTTCTTCTTCGACATCTTGATGCCGGCCAAGGACGCCTGGGGCACCGCGTTCTGCTGCGGCACCTCATCGCTGATCCGTTACTCCGGACTGATGCAGATCGGCGGCTTTCCGACCGATTCGGTGACGGAGGATTATCTCGTCACGCTGCGCCTGAAGGAAGGGGGATTGCGCACGGTCTATCTCAACGAGCGCCTGACCATCGGCCTCGCGCCGGAGGGATTGAAGGAATACATCACGCAGCGCGGGCGCTGGTGTCTCGGCTTCATGCAGATCTTCAGGGGCCGCAGCGGGCCGTTCTCGCGGCAATCGAAGCTCGCCTTCATGGACCGGCTGTCGCTGGTCGACGCTTTCATGAGCTGGGCGGCGGTCTATGGCACCAAGGTTTTCGGCCTCGTCGTGCCGTGGCTCTATCTGCTGTTCGGCATCAAGGCGGTTCACGCCGATCTGTTCGAGCTTCTGAAGTACTTCATGCCGTTCTATGTCTGGCACGCCTTCACCATGGCCTGGATCTCGCGCGGTCGCTCGCTCGCGATCATGACCGACGTGTCGCAATACATCGCAGCCCCCGCGGTCCTGAAGGCGGTCGTGACCGGCCTCGCCAAGCCGCAAGGCCACAAGTTCAAGGTGACGGCCAAGGGCGGCGACCGCAATCGCCGCTTCATCGAGTGGCCGCTGCTGCGGCTCTATGGCAGCGCCTTGCTCATCACGCTGCTGGCGATCGCCTACGCATTCATCCTGCATCTGCGCGGCGACAGCATCGCCTATGGCGGGCTGGCGCTGGCCTGGAGCCTCTATAATTGCGTCGTGCTCGCGATCGTGTGCTTCATTTGCATCGAGCAGCCGCGGCGTCGCAAGGCCGAGCGCTTCGAACGTGACGAGCCGATCCTGATTCACGAAGGTACGGAGCCGCGGCTGGTCCGGATGGTCGACATTTCGATCTCGGGCGCGCGCTTCATCGATCGCGCCCCTCCCGCAATCGGCGCCTCGATCAAGTGCAATGTCTACGGACAGAACGTGGCCGCGCTCGTGGTCCGCCGCACCCGCGATGGCTTCGGCGTCCGTTTCGAGGACGCGGTTGCGACGCGGATCAATGTCGTGCGCGCATTCTATGCCGGCGAATATGTCCGCGCCTTCCGCAGTGTCCGCGCAGCGCCGGTCGGCAAGGCCCTGCTGATGCGGCTGTTCGGTTGAAGTGCTGCGATCGGGCTTCGCGGTGTTGCTCCTTCCGCGAGCGCTTTCCATTCCGTCATCCTGAGGAGCGCGGAACGCGCGTCTCGAAGGGTGAACGGCCCGGACGCTTCCGCGTACTCCGACTCGTTCGAATAGCCGGGCCGTCGATCCTTCGAGACGGCCGCTCCGCGGCCTCCTCAGGATGACGGGACAGGCCTATGCGCCTCTACGATTCGGCCTACGCTGCCGGCTTCGCCGCCTGGTCCTCGGTCGACAACAGATGCAGCAGCGCGCTCTTGATCGCGGCCTGCCGGGTCGGCGCGGTGATCTGGGCGCCGAGCAGGTCGGTGACATAGAACACGTCGCGGGCGCGCTCGCCGAAGGTCGCGACATGCGCCGAGGCGATGTTGAGGTTGAGCTTCGAGATCGCGGTGGTCAGCTGGTAGAGCAGGCCGGGGCGGTCGAGGCCGGAGACCTCGATCACGGTGTAGCGGTCGGACCACTGGTTGTTGATGGTCACTTCGGGCTCGACGACGAATGGCCGCGCCTTGCTGCGCACCGCGCGCTTCGCCACCGCCTCGGGCAGCCTGAGCTTGCCTTCCAGCACCTGCTCGATCATCTCGCCGATCCGCGTCGCGCGGCGGCCTTCGTCATCGTCGCGATCGTATTCGCGCGAGATCGAGATGGTGTCGAGCGCGCGGCCGTCGGTCGTGGTGTAGATCTGCGCGTCGACGATGTTGGCACCGGCGGACGCGCAGGCGCCGGCGATGATCGACAGCAGCCAGGGATGGTCGGTCGCCAGAATCGTGAGCTCGGTGACGGCACGGACCTCGTCGAAGCCGACATTGATCGCGAGCTTGTGGCCGGCCTGCTCGCTGGCGCGGATGAAGCGCGCCTGGCGGATCTTGCGTTGCAGCTCGACCTTGAGCCAGTACGCCGGGTAGTGCCGGCCGATATAGGCGTTGAGCTCGACCTCCGGCCATTCGGTGAAGGCGCGGCGGAACTCGGCCTGCGCCACCGCGATGCGCTGGGCGCGGTTGACCTCGGAGAAGCCACCGGTCAGCACCGGCTCTGTTTCATAGTACAGCGTGCGCAGGAGCTGCGCCTTCCAACCGTTCCAGACGCCGGGGCCGACGCCGCGGATGTCGGCGGTGGTCAGGATCGTGAGCAGCTTCATCTGCTCGACCGACTGCACCACGGCGGCGAAATTCTCGATGGTCTTGCGGTCCGACAGATCGCGCGATTGCGCCACCGTCGACATCGTCAGATGTTCCTCGATCAGCCACGCCACCAGCTCGGTATCGGCGGCAGAGAAGCCGAGCCGCGGGCATAGCCGCCGCGCCACCTTGGCGCCGGCGATCGAGTGATCTTCCGGCCTGCCCTTGGCGATGTCGTGCAGCAGGGTCGCGATATAGATCACCGGGCGGTGCTCAGGCCTGATCTTGCGGAACAGGTCGCTGGCGACCGTGAACTCCTCGTTGCCGCCGCGCTCGATGTCCTGCAGGAAGCCGATGCAGCGGAGCAGATGCTCGTCCACCGTATAGTGGTGATACATGTTGAACTGCATCATCGACACGATCTTGCCGAAGGCGCGGATGAAATGGCCGAGCACGCCGGTCTCGTTCATCCGCCGCAGCACGGTCTCCGCGTCGTTCGAGGTCAGGATCTCCATGAACAGGCGGTTGGCTTCCTCGTTGTCGCGGAGCTGGGTGTTGATCAGCTTCAGCGAGCGCGTCACCGTACGCATCGCATCGGGATGGAAGGCGAGGTTGTTCTGCTGCGCGAGGCGGAAGATCCGGATCAGGTTGACCGGATCGTGCTTGAACACATCAGGGGCGGCGAGGTTGATGCGGTTGTTGTCGACGATGAAGTCGTCGCTGCCGGCCACCCGCCGCCGCTTGGTGCCGGGCCGCAGCCGCGCCACCATCCGGCTCAGCACCGGCGCCGGCTTGTTGTGCTCCTCCTCGAGCTTGGCGCACAGGATCGCGGTGAGATCGCCGACGTCTTTTGCGATCAGGAAGTAGTGCTTCATGAAGCGCTCGACGTCCTGCATGCCGGGATGCGAGGTGTAGCCGAGGCGCACCGCGATCTCGCGCTGCATGTCGAACGACAGCCGCTCCTCGGCGCGTCCGGCGAAGAAGTGCAGATTGCAGCGCACCGACCACAGGAAGTCGGCGCAGCGGCGGAAGGTGCGGTACTCCTGCGCGTCGAACACGCCGCGTTCCAAGAGCTCGTCGGTCTCGCGCACGCGGTAGACGTATTTCGCGATCCAGAACAGCGTATGCAGGTCGCGCAGGCCGCCCTTGCCGTCCTTGACGTTGGGCTCGACCAGATAGCGCGACTGGCCGGCGCGGCGATGCCGCTCCTCGCGCTCGGCGAGCTTGGCGGTGACGAATTCCGCAGCGGTGCCCTGCACCACTTCCTTGTCGAAGCGTTCGACCAGCTCGTCATAGAGCGGCTGGTCGCCGGTCAGGAAGCGGGTCTCCAGGATCGCGGTGCGGATCGTCATGTCGCCGCGCGCCTGGCGGATCGATTCATCGACCGAGCGCGTGGCGTGGCCGACCTTCAGCCCCATGTCCCAGAGGCAATAGAGGATGGCTTCGGCGACCTGCTCGCCCCAGGCGGTCTGCTTGTAGGGCAGGATGAACAAGAGATCGATGTCGGATTCCGGCGCCATCAACCCGCGGCCATAGCCGCCGGTCGCGACCACCGCCATGCGTTCGGCGCCCGAGGGGATCGGCGAGTGATAGAGATGCCGGGTCGCCGCGGCGTAGAGGATGCGGATGATCTCGTCCTGCACGAAGCACAGCCGTTCGGCGCAGCGGCGGCCGTGGCGGTCCTTCAGCAGCAGCTCCTGCGCCGTGGCGCGCGCCGCGATCAGCTCGGTCTTGAGCAGCTGCGCCATCGCGGCGCGGAACTGGTCCTCGCGGCCGGCATGCTGTTCGGCGAGTGCATTGACCGCCGCGGTGATCCGCTCGGTCTCGAAACGACCATCCGCTTCAGGGCGGACTTCGGCTACGACGCTGTCCATACGTTCATCCGATATCGGACGGAGCTGTTGCTGTCACTGACCAAAGTATATGGACAGCCGCTCCATGCTCTCGTGGCGGCGCTTCGCGCAAGACCACTTCCGCGCCATCTGGTGAAGGGTAGAGATTTTCCCGATGATCGCAAGTCTAACTCATTGAATTAAATGATTGTTTCTTGATTGGTGGCGAGCCGATCTGCTGATGCAGAAATTTCCCGGCGCGCCTGAAGCTCAACGACGGCATCATCTCGGTGCAGCCGGCCAGCTCCAACAAAGGCGCTCGAATTCCTCGACGCCGGTGTGATCGATCTCGGCTCGACCGGACCGCTTGCGCGATCTCACCGCTAAATCCAGCGCCGGCGAGGCGATGTGGTGGTGACATCCGCTCTTGAAGGTCTTACATCCGAAGACCAAGAAGAATAGCCGGGAGACAAGTCCATGGACTCCGCCGAACTCCGCGCAATGCAGGCTCCGATCAAGGAGCGCTACAAGGCCGACCCCTCGGCCGCCGTGATCACGCTGAAGGCCAAGGCCACGATCGACAGCGAAAGTCTTTCCTGCAAGGTCGAAACCGGCCGCGCGCTCGCGGTCGCCGGCCTGCATCCCGCCACCGGCGGCTCCGGGCTCGAGCTCTGCTCCGGCGACATGCTGCTGGAGGCGCTGGTCGCCTGCGCCGGCGTCACGCTGAAATCGGTCGCGACTGCCGTCGAGGTGCCGCTGAAGGTCGGCAACGTCTTCGCCGAAGGCGATCTCGATTTCCGCGGCACGCTCGGCGTCGACAAGGAGGCCCCGGTCGGCTTCCGCGAGATCCGCTTGCGCTTCGACGTCGGCACCGACGCGCCGCAGGACAAGCTCGATCTGCTGCTGAAGCTCACCGAGCGTTATTGCGTGGTCTACCAGACCATCAAGAACGGCCCGAAAGTGTCGGTGACGATGCAGCGGGTTTAGCGCGTCGTCCCGGCCTAGTGCGCAATTGCGCACGGGAGCCGGGACCCATACGCCGTGTCCCATCGTTGAAATCCTGCTGTTCGACGGCTTTCGTTCCCCACTAGCTGTCGTGGTTATGGGTCCCGGCCTTCGCCGGGACGACGCTCGATGTCCTCCGAACTCCATTTCGTCCTGCTCCTCGTGCTGCGCATGGCGGTTGCCGCCGCCTTCGTGGTCAGCGCGTCCATCATCACGGAACGTTCGGGGCCGGTGATCGGCGCGCTGATCGCAACCCTGCCGATCTCGGCCGGGCCGTCCTACACCTTCCTTGCGCTCGACCATGACGCCGCCTTCATCGCCGAGGGCGCGCTGTCGAGCCTGCCGGTCAATGCGGCGACGATCTTCATGGGCCTCACTTATGTCGTGCTGGCGCAGCGCTTCAGCATGTGGATCAGCGCGGGAAGCGCGATCGCATTGTGGCTCGTGCTCGGCACCATCATCCGCCAGTTCGCGTGGACACTCGCCGGCGGGCTGATCCTTAATGCCATAGCGTTTGCGATCTGCATTCCGCTGCTGAGGCCTTATCGGCACGTCGCAAAGATGCCGCTCATCGCGCGGCGCTGGTACGACATCCCGCTGCGCGCTGCGCTGGTCGCAAGCCTGGTCGGCACGGTCGTCACTGCGTCGACCTGGGTCGGTCCGCGCGTTACCGGCGTGATCGCGCTATTTCCGATCGTATTCTCCTCGATGATGCTGATCCTGCATCCGCGGATCGGCGGCCCCGCGACCGCCGCCGTGCTCGCCAACAGCGCTTGGGGTCTGCTCGGCTTCGGTCTCGGCATCGCCGTGCTGCACGTCGCGGTGCTGCAATTCGGCTCGCCCATCGGCCTCTGCTGCGCGCTCGCCACCTGTGTCGCGTGGAACCTGGCGCTGTGGCAGATCGGGCGAAGGAAGAGCGGGAAAGCGTAGCCACGTCATTGCGAGGAGCGCAGCGACGAAGCAATCCATCTCTCCGCGTATGTGGAACGATGGATTGCTTCGCTTCGCTCGCAATGACGATGGAGAGCGCTACCCCTTCGGCAGTTTCGCCCGCAATGCATACAGCGCATCCAGCGCTTCGCGCGGTGACATCTCGTCGGGATGCAGCGCCTTCACCGCCTCGACCAGCAAATCCGCCTCGCTCGGCGGCTTGTCCTCACTTGCGGCGCGGGAGGGCACGGCGAACAGCGGCAGGTCATCGGCCAGCGCGCGGGCGGTCTGGCCGCGATCCTGGGCCTCGAGTTTCGCCAGCACTGATTTGGCGCGCGTGATCACCGCGGGCGGCAGGCCGGCGAGTTTTGCGACCTGGATGCCGTAGGAGCGGTCGGCGGAGCCCGGCAGCACCTCGTGCAGGAACACGACGTCGCCCTGCCACTCCTTGACCCGCACCGTGGCGTTGAACATCCGCGGCAGCTTGGCCGAGAGCGCCGTCAGCTCATGATAGTGGGTGGCAAAGAGCGTGCGGCAGCGGTTGCTCTCATGCAGATGCTCGATCGCGGCCCAGGCGATCGACAGGCCGTCGAAGGTCGCCGTTCCACGGCCGATCTCGTCGAGGATCACCAGCGACCGCTCGCTCGCCTGGTTCAGGATCACGGCGGTCTCGACCATCTCGACCATGAAGGTGGAGCGTCCCCGCGCCAGATCGTCGGCGGCGCCGACGCGCGAGAACAGCCGGTCGACGATGCCGAGCCGCGCCCGCGACGCCGGCACATAAGAGCCGATCTGCGCCAGCAGCGCGATCAGCGCATTCTGGCGCAGGAAGGTCGATTTGCCGGCCATGTTCGGACCGGTGATCAGCCAGAGCTGGCCGGATTTCTGTCCGGGCGCGGGCGACAGATCGCAGGCATTGGCAATGAACGGCTGGCCGTCGCGCTTCAGCGCCTGCTCGACCACCGGATGGCGGCCGCCCTCGATCGCAAAGCCGAGCGAGCCGTCGACGTCGGGCCGCACGTAATTGTCGTCGATCGCAAGCTTCGCCAGCGAGGTCGCGACGTCGAGCATCGCAAAGGCATGCGCGGCGTTGCGCAGATCGTCGCTGGCGGCGAGCGCCAGCGCGCTCAGCCGCTCGAAGATCTCGAGCTCGAGATTGAGCGCGCGCTCGCCGGCATTGGCGATCTTGGCCTCGGTCTCGCCGAGTTCCGAAGTGGTGAAGCGAACCTGTCCGGCCAGCGTCTGGCGATGGATGAAGGTCGCATTGAGCGGTGGTGCGAACAGCTTGTCGCCGTGCTGTGCGGTGACCTCGACGAAATAGCCCAGCACATTGTTGTGCCGAATCTTCAGCGTCTTGATGCCGGTGTCCTCGGCATAGCGCGCCTGCATCGCGGCGACGACGAGGCGCGAGGCATCGCGCAAATTCCGGCTCTCGTCGAGCGCGGCCTCATAACCTTCGCGGACGAAGCCGCCGTCGCGCTTGATCAGCGGCAATTGCTCGGAGAGTGCGCGGGAGAATTCCTGCGCCAGATCGCGTGACGGACGCTGTAGCGCCGCCATCACGGTCGAGATTTCGGCCGGGGGACTAGCGAGCTGCGCCAGCAGCTCCAGCGCCTGGTCGGCGGCGAGGATGCCGTCACGCAGGCTGGCAAGGTCGCGCGGCCCGCCGCGGCCGACCGAGAGCCGCGCCAACGCGCGCGATATATCGGGTGCCGCGCGCAGCACGGTTCTGATGTCCTCGCGCGCCGCGGAATCCGCGACGAAGGCGGAGACGGCATCGAGCCGCCGCGCGATCACGGCAACATCGGTGAGCGGCGCGGCAAGGCGCTGCGCGAGGAGGCGCGAGCCCGCCGCAGTGACGGTGCAGTCGATCGCATCGAGCAGCGAGCCGCGGCGCTCGCCGGCCAGCGTGCGCGTCAGTTCGAGATTGGCCCGGGTCGCCGGGTCGATCGCCATCGTGGTGCCGGCAGCCTCGCGCGCCGGCGGCGACAGCGGCGGACGTTTGCCGACCTGGGTGCGGTCGATATAGGTGACGGCCGCGGCCGCGGCAGTCGCCTCCAGCCGCGACATCGCGGAGAGGCCGTCCATGGTCGCGACCGCGAAATAGTCGCACAGCCGCCGCTCCGCGGTGGCGCTGTCGAACACGTCGCGGGTCAGCGGCGTCACCGAGGGCAGCTCGCGCAGGGTCGGCGCGAGTTCGTTGTCGCTATAGAGCGCGTCGGTGACGATGGCCTCGTTCGGATTGATCCGCGCCAGTGTTGCCGCAAGCTCTGATGTCGCGCACTCCGTTACCATGAATTCGGAGGTCGAGATGTCGATCCAGGCGAGGCCGAGACGATCCGCGCCGGCCGAGCCACGGGCGCGCGCGATCGCGATCAGGTAATTGTTGGTGCGGGCGTCGAGCAGCGTGTCTTCGGTCAGCGTGCCCGGCGTCACCAGCCGCACCACGCCGCGGCGGACCACGCTCTTGTTGCCGCGGGCCTTTGCCTCCGCGGGATTTTCGGTCTGCTCGCACACCGCGACGCGGTGCCCGGCGCCGATCAGGCGATGCAGGTAGTCCTCGGAGCGCTCGACCGGAACGCCGCACATCGGGATGTCCACGCCCTGATGCTTGCCGCGCTTGGTCAGCACGATGCCGAGCGTCTTCGAGGCGATCTCGGCGTCCTCGAAGAACAGCTCGTAGAAATCGCCCATCCGGTAGAACAGCAACAGGCCGGGATGGGCCGCCTTGATCTCCAGATACTGTTCCATCATCGGCGTGACGCGCGACGGCGCCTCGGCGGCTGTGGCTTCGGGCGGAACGGGGATGGGCTGCTGAATGGTCATGAGGGAGCGGAAACTACAAAATTTCGTCGCGCGGTCCTATCCAAGAGGATGGGGTTTTCCACCCTCTCCACGGCTCGAAATATGACGAGGCCTCACGGGAACGCGCTGATGCCACCCAGCCACGTCAATTGACCTGCCGCGGGCACACTCCTAAAACTCACCTCAAGTTCCAGCCGATCCAGCGCCTAAGTCGCGGCATTCAGGGAGAGATTCAATGCGTGATGTCTATATTTGCGATGCCGTCCGGACTCCGATCGGCCGTTTCGGCGGCTCGCTCGCCAAGGTGCGCGCCGACGATCTCGCGGCGGCCCCGATCAAGGCGCTGATGGCCAAGCACCCGACGCTCGACTGGAATCAGGTCGACGAGGTCTTTTTCGGCTGCGCCAACCAGGCCGGCGAGGACAACCGCAACGTCGCGCGTATGGCACTGCTGCTCGCCGGCATGCCGGAGTCGGTTCCCGGCCAGACCCTGAACCGGCTTTGCGCCTCCGGTCTCGACGCGGTCGGTGCCGCGGGCCGCGCGATCCGCGCCGGCGAAATCGATTTCGCGATCGCTGGCGGCGTCGAGTCGATGACGCGCGCGCCGTTCGTGATGGGCAAGGCCGCGGAAGCCTTCTCGCGCTCGTCCGAGATCTACGACACCACGATCGGCTGGCGCTTCATCAATCCCTTGATGAAGGCGCAGTACGGCGTCGATGCGATGCCGGAGACCGGCGAGAACGTCGCCGAGGAATTCCAGGTCTCGCGCGCCGATCAGGACGCGATGGCGATCCGCTCGCAGCAGCGCGCCGGTGCCGCGATCGCGTCGGGCTATTTCGCCGAGGAGATCGTGCCGATCCAGGTGCCCGGCGGCAAGGCCGGTCCGATCACGGTCGACAAGGACGAGCATCCGCGGCCGGAGACGACGCTCGAAGGTCTCGCCAAGCTGAAGCCAATCGTGCGCAATCCGGGCACGGTGACCGCGGGCAACGCGTCGGGTGTCAATGACGGTGCCGCCGCGATGATTCTCGCGTCTGAGGCCGCGGTGAAGAAGCACGGCCTGACCCCGCGCGCAAAGATCCTCGGTCTCGCCTCGGCCGCGGTGCCGCCGCGCATCATGGGCATCGGCCCGGTGCCCGCGACCAGGAAGCTGGTCGAGCGTCTCGGCATCAAGGTGTCGGACTTCGATCTGATCGAGCTCAACGAGGCCTTCGCCTCGCAGGGCATCGCCTGCCTGCGCCAGCTCGGCGTCAAGGAAGATGCCGATTTCGTCAATCCGCATGGCGGCGCGATCGCGCTCGGCCATCCGCTCGGCATGAGCGGCGCGCGGCTGGTTTTGACCGCCGTGCACGGCATGGAGAAGCGGGGCGGGAAGCTTGCCTTGGCAACTATGTGCGTCGGCGTCGGCCAGGGCGTCGCGGTCGCGATCGAAAAGCTGAACTAATCCAATAGCTTGGAAGGGCTGAAAACAGCCCTTCCCCAATTTGGTTATGCATTATAATGATCTGATGTGAGCTCACCGGGCGCGTGGGCCGCGGAGGAATTCGCCATGACCCTGTTGTATCCGCTGCAATCGCTTGCGGCCCATCCGGCGCGGCTGTCGCCGGACTACCGCTCCACCGTGAAGCGCTCGCCGCAAAAGCCGTTGATCCCGATGCGGCACACGCTCTCGGAGCTGACCGGGCCGGTCTATGGCCATGAGACGGTGCGCGCGCACGACAACGATCTCACCATCCAGGCCAAGGGTGAGCCGCTCGGCGAGCGCATCATCGTGCACGGTCATGTGCGCGACGAGGACGGCCGCGGCGTGCCCAACACGCTGGTCGAACTGTGGCAGGCCAATGCCTGCGGCCGCTACATCCATGTCGTCGACCAGCATCCGGCGCCGCTCGATCCCAATTTCACCGGCGCCGGCCGCACCCAGAGCGATGACAAGGGTTATTACAAGTTCATCACCATCAAGCCCGGCGCCTATCCCTGGGGCAATCACCACAATGCCTGGCGGCCCGCGCATATCCACTTCTCGGTGTTCGGCCACTCCTTTATCTCGCGTCTGGTGACGCAGATGTATTTCCCCGGCGATCCGCTGTTTCCGTTCGACCCGATCTTCAACTCGGTGACGGATGAGAAGGCGCGAGCGCGGATGATCTCGTCGTTCGATCTCGAGAACACCAAGCCGGAATGGGCGCTGTGCTACCGCTTCGATATCGTGCTGCGCGGGCGCAACGCCACACCGATGGAGACCAAGTAACGTGTCGAACCAGCGTCCTGATGGAATCACGCCCTCGCAGACCGTCGGTCCCTACTTCAAGTACGGCCTGACGCCGAACGGCGAATATGCGTGGAACGACGCCTTCAGCAACAATCTGCTGACGCCTGACGTCTCGGGCGAGCGCATCCGCGTCGAAGGCACCGTCTATGATGGCGACGGCGCCGTGATCCCGGACTGCATGCTGGAGATCTGGCAGGCCGACAGCCAGGGCCGCTTCTCCGATCCGCAGGATGCGCGCGCGCTGCCGAACTCCTCCTTCAAGGGTTTTGGCCGCTGTGGCACCGACAAGAGCGGTGGCTACGCGTTCGACACCATCAAGCCAGGCGTGGTGCCTGACGCTGACGGCAAGCCGCAGGCGCCGCACATCGTGCTCGCGGTGTTCGCGCGCGGCATGCTGCTGCATCTCTACACCCGGATCTATTTCGACGACGAAGCCGGCAACGCCGGCGATCCTGTGCTCGCATTGGTGCCGGCCGATCGCCGCGCTACGCTGATTGCGAAGCGCAAGGCCGGTGCGGGCAACACCTACACCTTCGACGTCCATCTGCAGGGCGACAACGAGACAGTGTTTTTCGACGTCTAATGCGCGATGAGATTAGGTTGAATCGTCATCGCGCATTAGCTCTTTGTTTGAGCATGATCTTTTCGGAAAACCGCTTCGCGCTTTTCCGGATCATGCTTTAGCCGCTGACCGCGCCGGCGGCGCGCAACTCCAGCATTGAAGGGACGACCCCAATCCGCTGCGCGCCCTCGCCGCAGCGGATTTCGCTTGAATATACGCAATAAGTTATATAGCAAGTTAGTTATATAACTGAGGCGAGATCAAGCATGCCCAACCTCGACGCCGCTTTCTCTGCGCTCGCCGACCCGACCCGCCGGGCGATCCTGGCACGTCTCGCGCTGGGCGAGGCGACGGTGATGGAGCTGGTCGAGCCGTTCGAGATGACCCAGCCCGCGATCTCCCGCCATCTCAAGGTGCTCGAAGGCGCGGGCCTGATCGTGCGGCGCGTTGAAGGCACCAAGCGGCCGTGCCGGCTGGCGCCGACGGCGGTCGCCGAGATCGATCAATGGCTCGGCATGCTCAGGCGGGCGCTGGAAACCAATTATGACCGGCTGGACGGAGTGCTGGCCGCCATGAAGCCTGAGAAGTGATGGGTATCCCATGAGCAAGTTGACGCTGAAGACCGAAGGCGACCGCTACATCGTTGTCACCAGGCGCTTCGTCGCCCCGCCCGAGGCGGTGTATCGCGCGCACACCGAGCCGGAGCTGCTGCAGAAGGGGCTGCTCGGCCCGGAAGGCTGGACCATGCCGGTCTGCGTCAGCGAGCTCAGGCCCGGCGGCAAGATCCGCTACGAATGGACCGACGGCAGGGGCGGCGGCTTTCACCTCACCGGCGAGTATGTCGCGCTCGAACCGTTCAGCCGCATCGTGCATGTCGAGCGCATGCATCTGCCGGACCCGACGCCGGACAATCATGTCGAGACGCGGTTTGCGCCTGACGGCAGCGGCACCGTGATGACCATGCGGATGACCTTGCCGGATGCCGAGACGCGCGCGGCGATGCTCGCGACCGGCATGGAGCACGGCATGGAAGACAGCTATGCTCGGCTCGACCGCATGAGCTGAGCACTGCCAACGTGAGGGACAATGCGCGATCGCTTCCTGACCGGTCTGATCGGGTATCCGATCGCGCATTCGGCGGCGCCTGCGATGCACGAGCAGGCCGCAGCAGTGCTCGGCATTCACTGTCACTATCAGCTCATCGAAGTGAAGGGCGCCGGGCGCGACGATTTGCGTGCGATGTTGGAGGGCGTCAGGCGGCTCGGCTTTGCCGGCGTCAACGTCACCTTTCCCTACAAGGAGGCGGTCGTCGATCTGCTCGATGACCTCGCGCCGGACGCGCGCGCGATCGGCGCAGTCAACACCATCGTCGTCGATGGCGTGCGTCTGGTTGGGCACAACACCGATGCGACCGGCTTTGTGCGTGCGATCGAGCCGCTGCTTGGGTCAGCGCCGCGCGGTCCGATCGCGCTGATCGGTGCCGGCGGCGTCGGCAAGGCGATCGCCTTCGCGCTCGCCGGCCTCGGCGTCGCCGGGATCAGGATCTTCGACGCCGATGCCGCCAAGGCCGCGCAGCTTGCGGGCCAGTTGCGGGATCGCCATGCCGTCCACGCCACCAGCGTCGCGACCGCGGTGGACGGCGCCGCCGGTCTCGTCAATGCAACGCCGGTCGGCATGCTGCCGAGCCGCGAGGCGCCGGTGCCGGATGCGCTGCTGCATCCGTCGATGTGGGTCGCCGATGCGGTCTACACGCCGCTCTGGACGCCGCTGCTGACAGCGGCCAAAGCCAGGGGCGCAAGCGTCCTGACCGGACGGGACCTCGCGATCAACGCCTCGGCCGATGCATTCAAACTGTTCACGGGACTGGCGCCGTCGCATGCGGCGATGGGAAATGCGTTCGACGCCGTGATGGCTGCACGCTACTCTCCGCCCGCCTGAAGGGCGGAGGCATGAAATGAAAAAAATCAAGATCGGTCTGGCCGGCTGCGGCTTCGTGTCGGAGCTGCATATGTATGCCTACCGGCGGGTCTATGGCGTCGATGTCGAGGTGAGGGCAGTGGCGGCGCGCGGCGCTCACGTGGTCGATTTCGCGCGCAAGCATCAGATTCCGAACGCCTATCGCAGCTTCGCCGAGTTGGTCGCCGACGCTGATATCGACGTCATCGACATCTGCACGCCGCCGAACCTTCATGCCGCGATGATCGTCGATGCCATACAGGCCGGCAAGCACGTGATCTGTGAGAAGCCGTTCAGCGGCTATTTCGGCCGCGACGGCGACAAGGCGCCGATCGGCAAGCATGTCCCGAAGGCGCTGATGTACCAGCGCGTGATGGAGGAGATGGAACAGACCCGCGCCGCGATCGAGCGCAGCGGAAAACTGTTCATGTATGCCGAGGACTGGGTCTACGCACCGGCGGTGACCAAGACCGCCGAGATCATCCGCGCGACAGGCGACAAGATCCTGTTCATGAAGGGCGAGGAGAGCCATTCCGGCTCGCATGCCGCGCACGCCGCAGAGTGGGCGATGACCGGCGGCGGCTCGCTGATCCGGATGGGCTGCCATCCGTTGTCGGCCGTGCTCTATCTCAAGCAGGTCGAGGCGAAAGCGCGCGGCGAGGCGATACACGTTGCCAGCGTCACCTGCGATGTCGGCAATGTCACCGCCGGTCTCAAGCCGGGGGAGCGCACCTACATCAAGGCCAATCCGGTCGACGTCGAGGATTGGGGCACGCTGACCGCGACCTTCTCCGACGGCACCAAGGCCACGGTGTTCTCCGGCGACATGATCATGGGCGGCGTGCGCAATCTGATCGAGACCTACACCTCGGGCGGCTCGCTGTTCGCCAACATCACGCCGAACACGCATCTCGTGAGCTACCAGACCTCGGAGGAGAAGCTTGCCTCCGTCTACATCACCGAGAAGGTCGATCGCAAAACCGGCTGGCAATATGTCTGCCTCGAGGAGGAATGGACCCGCGGCTACCTGCAGGAGATCCAGGATTTCATGGAGTGCGTCGCAACCGGCCGCGCGCCGCTCGCCGACCTCGCGTTGGCGTATGAGACGACGAAGGTGAACTACGCCGGCTATTGGGCCGCGGATGAGGGCAAGCGGGTGGTGCTGTAGGTGCGCGCGGTGCGTTTCCCTTCCCTTGTGGGAGAAGGTGGCGAGCGTAAGCGCGCCGGACGTCACCGCATCGGGACTCTGCTCCCTCGCCCCGCTCTTGCGGGGAGAGGGGTGGGGTGAGGGGCTCTCTCCGCGAGTATTGATGGCCGATGGACCTGTACCCCCTCACCCGGATTGCATCTGACGATGCAATCCGACCTCTCCCCGCAACCGGGGCGAGGTAAGAAGGCCGGGCTGCGCCGCGGCCCTACGCCCCGTACACGGATCCCTTCGGCAGCGGAAACACCGGATCCTGCGTCCTGATGTTGGTCGGCCACACCACGGTGATGCGCTCACCGGCGTTCTGCATCACGACTGGCGTCGAGCGCTCGTTCTGGCCCGACATCGGCGTGCCCGGCGGATAGAATTTTACGCCATAGCCCTGGATGGTGCCGCCCGGCGGGATGTCGACATCGAGCGCGGCCTTGCGGATCGCCTCGGGATCGAAGCCGCCATATTTTTCCTTGGCGACCGGCAGCACATTGTTGAGCAGCACCCAAGTCTGGTTGAAGCCCATCGAGCAGTGCGGCGGCACTTCGGTGGCGCTGGTCTTCTCGCGATAGCGCGCAACCATCACCTTGGTGAGGTCGCCGACCCCCGGCGCCAGCTTGGCGGGATCGAGCAGCTGCGCCGGAACGGGATCGATGTTGCAGAAATTGTCGATGTCGGCGCCGAACGTCGTGCGCAGCTTGTCGAGCTGGCTATAGCCGGCGCCGGCGCCGAACAGCATCTTGAATTTCAGTCCGCTCTCGCGCGCCTGGCGCAGGAACAGCGTGATGTCGGGGTTGTAGCCGGCATGCGAGATGATGTCGGCCTTGGCGCGCTTCAATTTGGTCACCAGCACGGAGAGATCGGGGGCGGAGGCCGAATAGCCTTCCTTGAGCACGACCTGCAGCCCGGCTTCCTTCGCGAAGGTTTCGTCGGCGGCGGCGACGCCGACGCCGTAGGGACCGTCCTCATGGATCAGCGCGACCTTGACGTCTTTCGGCTCCATGCCGAGCCTGGCCTTGGCGTGTTCGGCGAGGAAGCCGCCGAAGGCCTGGCCGTACTGGTCGGAATGGATCTGGGCGCGAAACACGTAGTGCAGGTTCTTGTCCTTGAACACGGCGGTCGAGACCGCGGTCGTGATCCAGAGGATCCGCTTCTGCTGCTCGACCTTGGCGGCGAGCGGCACCGCGTGCGAGCTCGCGAACACGCCGTTGAGGATATCGACCTTCTCCTGGTCGATCAGGCGATTGGCCTCGTTGATCGCGACATCAGGCTTGCTTTGAGAATCGACGTTGACCGGCGCGATCTTGTACTTGCCGCCGACGCCACCCTTCTCATTGACGAGATCGATCGCGATCTGCGTGCCGATCGAGGAGGCGACCGAGCCGCCGGCGGCAAACGGACCGGTCAGGTCGTAGATCACGCCGATCCGGACCGTTTCGGCCTGCGCCTGGGCGCGTGTCCAATCGAAGCTGAAAGCAGCGGCGGCAGCCGCTGAAGTCTTCAGCAGCGTCCTGCGTGAAGTCGGCATCGCGTCCTCCCCTGAAACCGTCATTGCTGTGACGGTATTGCTTGTTTTCTAGCGAGTATTGGGAGGCGAGGTCGGAAAGTCAACGCGCTTGCGGCTGCGGTGTCTTGCGCTTTCGGAGGGGGCCGCCGCATTGAAAACTGTCGTCGCCCGGCTTGACCGGGCGACCCAGTATTCCAGAGGCTGCAGTGCTTGAGCCGATAAGCCGCGGCGTACTGGATCGCCCGGTCAAGCCGGGCGATGACCTCAATCGCGCGGTTAGCGAGTGCGATCGAAGCGCAGGGACGCGAGGACCTACTCCATCACCGCGGCATGATCCGGCGGCGCCGACTGCGCGCGCAGCGTGGCCTTGGTCGAGCCAATCATCAGCGCGAGCGGGATCGAGACCAGGATGAACAGCATCACCAGCTGGTAGTCGTGCGAGAATGCGATGATCTGCGACTGCGCCGCCACCATCCTGTCGGCCATCGCGCGGCCGGCATCGGTGTTGAGGTTGATCATGCCGGCGACATCGGGCATCTGCAGCGCGTGGTTGAACGGATTGATCTGCTCCGACAGCTTTGCGTAGATCCGCCGCCCGCCTTCGGTGAGCTGTGCGATCACGATCGAGATGCCGATCGAGCTTGCGACGTTGCGGAACAGCGTCAGCATCGAGGTGCCGTCGGTACGCAGCTGGTTGGGCAGCGTCAGGAACGCCACCGTCGACAGCGGCACGAACACGAGGCCGAAGCCAAAGCCCTGGATCACGCTGACGACGATGATCTCGCTCGCCTGCGTCATGTCGGTCCAGCCGGTCATCTGGAATAGCGACGCCGCGGTCAGTGCCAGGCCGGAGATGATCAGCGTGCGCGCCTCGATGTAGCGCATCAGGCGGCCGACCAGCATCATCGCGACGAAGGTGCCGGCGCCGCGGGTCGCCAGCAACAGGCCGGCGGTGATGATCGGATAGCCGACCACGTTCTGCAGATACGGCGAGGACAGCGCCATGGTCGAATACAGCACGAGGCCCATCACCGTCATGAACACGACGCCGCCGAGGAAATTGCGGTCCTTGAAGATCGCGAACTGGATGAACGGCCTGTCGGTGGTCAGCGAATGGGCGAAGAAGAAGTAGGCGCCGACCGCCGCCACAATGAACTCGATCACGATCTCGTTGGATTCCAGCCAGCCGAGCTGCTCGCCGCGGTCGAGCGCGAGCTGCAGCGCGCCGATCGCGACTGCGAGCGCGCCGAAGCCGAACCAGTCGAAGCGCAGCGCGCGGTCCTGCCTGGTCTCGTCCATGAACACCGCGAGGCCGAGCACGGTGAAGGCGCCGAACGGCAGATTGACGAAGAACACCCAGTGCCAGGAATAGGTCTCGGTCAGCCAGGCACCGAGCGAGGGGCCCATGATCGGACCCATCATCACGCCCATGCCCCAGATCGACATCGCCTTGGCACGCTCATGCAGCGCGTAGGAATCGAGCATCACCGCCTGCGACAGCGGCACCAGCGCCGCGCCGAACACGCCCTGCAACAGGCGGAACAGCACCATCTGGTTGATGTCCTGCGCCAGGCCGCAGAACACCGAGGCGACGGTGAAGCCGGCCGAGCAGATGATGAAGATGCGCTTGCGGCCGAAGCGGTTGGCGATCCAGCCCACCGGCGCGGTCATGATCGCGGCCGCGACGATGTAGGAGGTCAGCACCCAGTTGATCTGGTCCTGCGAGGCCGACAGCGAGCCCTGCATATAGGGCAGCGCGACGTTGGCGATCGTGGTGTCGAGCGCCTGCATGATCGTCGCGGTCATCGCGCAGATCGTCACCATGTTCCGGCGCATGCCGGGCACGGCGGATGGTGACGGTGCATTCATTCAGGTCGGTCTCGCTTTGTCGAATGTGTCGGGGGTCACCTCTCCCGCTTGCGGGGGAGGTCGGCGCGTAGCGCCGGGTGGGGGCTCTCTCCGCAATGTGACTCGTGGAGAGAGCCCCCACCCCAGCCCTCCCCCGCAAGCGGGAGAGGGGGCGCACTGTCTCTGCGGTCGATTATCGACCGCATTTCATGCTACTCGTGGTCCGGGTGCGCGGAGGCTGAGCGCAGCCCGAGCAGGCCGGCCAGCGTGCGGCGGTGGTTGGTGTCGATCGTCGCGTAGACGCTCATGCCGGCCTTCAGCTTCTTCACGAACGGATCATTCTCGTCGAAGTAGATCCGCACCGGCACCCGCTGCACCACCTTGACGAAGTTGCCGGTGGCGTTCTGCGGCGGCAGGATCGCGAATTGCGCGCCGGTGCCGGGCGACAGCGAGCCGATCTTGCCCTTGAATTCGTGGTTCGGGAACGCGTCGACGTCGAGCGTCACCGGCTGGCCGACCGCGACATAGGTGAAGTCGCTTTCCTTCGGATTGGCGTCGACCCAGGGATGGTCGACATCGATCACCGAGAACACCGGCGCGCCTGCGGCGACGAAGCGGCCGAGCTGGATCTGGTCGACTTGGGTCGCCACGCCGTCCATCGGCGCGCGCAGCACGGTGTGATCGAGATTGCGCTGGGCGTCGTCGAGCTTGGCCTTGGCCTGGGCGTAGGGCGGGAATCGCTCGATCGGCAAATCGACATCGCCGAGCAGCTGCGTCTTGGCGTTGGAGATCTGCTGCCTGATGTATTGCGCCAGGCTCTCGGCCGTGACCTGCGCATTCGCCGCGTTGTCGAGGTCGAGCTGTGAGCCGAAATTCTGCTTGGCGAGCGTCGATTTGCGATCGACGTCCTTCCTCTTCAATTCGATGCTCTGCTGGGCGAATTCCAGCATCCTGGTGTTGATCTTGATGTTCTCGACCAGATTGTCATAGGTGGTCCTGGTCTGGTCGAGCGCCGCCTTGGCCTGGTCGACCGCGAGGCGGAACGGCACCGGGTCGATCTCGAACAGCTCGTCGCCCTTCCTGACGTGCTGGCCTTCCTTCACGACGATCTTGTCGATCTTGCCGGAGATTTCCGGCGTGATCAGCACCTTCTGCGCGCCGACATAGGCGTCGTCGGTGCCGACATAGCGGCCGCCATTGAGATAGAACACGCCGCCGCCGATCACCGCCACGATCGGCAGCACGACGAGCAGCAGCACCCGGCGATAGCGCCGCAGGCCCGCCATCAGGCGGCGGCGCGGCGCACGGCTCGCCTTGCCCGACGGCGCTGATACGCCCGGATTGCTCTTCTGTTCAGGGGCCAGCTTGAGGACGGGTTCAGCCATAGCGTTGTTCCTTTCGGGGGGGCTCGCCGGCTGGGTTTTGGATGGCATTGCGAACGTTTTCCTTGATCGATTCCAATTGAGTGAGCAGGCGGTGCGCGTCAGCGGGGCTGATGCCCTCGAGCGCGGTCGCGGTGAGTTCGGAGCGCAGACCGGCCAGCTTCCCGAGCAGCGGGCGCGCGGCCTTCTTCAAATAGAGGCGGTTGACGCGGCGATCGTTCTCGTCACTGCGGCGCTCGATCCAGTCATTGTCGCAGAGCTTGTCGATCAGCCGCGTCAGGGTGATCGGCTGCATCTCGAGCAACTCGGCGAGCTCGGTCTGCTTCAGCCCTTCCTGGCGCTCCACCTTCGACAGCACGGCCCATTGTGCACGGGTGATGCCGTAGCGCGCCGCCTCCTTGTCGGCGTAGACGCGGATCAGCCGGAACAATTCGCCCAGCGTAAACATGAAGTTCGCGTCCACGGAACTGCGCATCAATGCTATCTCCATAAGCTTGCAATATAATAAGCTTGCTTATGAATTCTGCATGCGAGGTTAACGGGAGGCTGCCCCGCATGGCGCACATGGCTGCAAGGCCGTGAGAGACTGGCTTCGGTACCGGGCTTGGGTATTGGGCTTCGATGATTGGGCCTGGGCCGGGCTATGGGAACGAGAGCGGAAATGCTACATATCTGGGCAATGAGCCTCGCCAAGCCGACGTTTCCTGCCCCCGACCACGATCACGGCCGCTGCGCCGCGGACGCGATGGCGCATGCCGAGCAGGTCTGCGCGCGCCGCGGCCAGAAATTCACCCCGATCCGGCGTCAGGTGCTGCAGGCGCTGCTGTCGAGCCATCGGCCGCTCGGCGCCTATGAGGTGATCGACGAACTGGCCAAGACGATGCCGCGGCCGGCACCGATTACCGTCTATCGCGCGCTCGATTTCCTGATGGAGAACGGCCTCGTTCACCGCATCGAAAGCCGCAACGCCTTCCTCGCCTGTGCGCACGATCATGACGAGACCTCGATGGTGGCGTTCCTGATCTGCGACCATTGCGGCTCGGTCGGCGAAATCCCGGCCGCCCCGGTCGCGCAAAGCCTGACCGCCGCGGCGCGGGCCTCGGGCTTCATCCCAAAGCTCTCCGTGGTCGAGATCGCCGGCACCTGCGCGCATTGCCAGAAATGATTGTTCTTGTCCGAGACCCTTCTCCCGTCATTGCGAGGAGCGAAGCGACGAAGCAATCCATGCCTCGGCAAGTGGCGAAATGGATTGCTTCGCTCCGCTCGCAATGACGATCCAAGCGACACGCGAATACTAACAACAACAGGCCGATAGGCCGGCCCGCGAGGAAACATGTCGACCCAAGCGATCTCCGCCAGCGTCACGAGGCCCGTCAGCGTCGGCCACGGGCTGCCGCCCGGCGCCATCGCATTGATGCTGATGCTGTGCGTGAGCTGGGGCTTCAACCAGCTCGCGGTGAAGCTCGCGCTGCCCGATGTGCCGCCGATGCTGCAGGCGCTGATCCGTTCCTCCGGCGCGCTGCCGGTCATGCTGATCGTCGGCCGGCTGCGCGGCGTCAAATTCTTCGAGCGCGACGGCACGCTGCTGCCGGGCGTGATCGCCGGGCTGATGTTCGGCTGCGAGTTCGTGCTGATCTTCACCGGGCTGGTCTTCACCTCGGCCTCGCGCGCCTCGGTCTTCCTCTACACCGCGCCGTTCTTCGTCGCGCTCGGCTCGCATCAGTTTCTCGGCGAGCGTCTCTCGACCGTGCAGTGGAGCGGGCTGGCGCTGAGCTTTGCCGGCGTCGCGCTCGCGATCGGCGTGCCGCAGCCGAATGTCGATGCCAAGGTGCTGCTCGGCGACCTCATGGTGGTCGGCGGCGGCGCGCTCTGGGCGGCGACCACGCTGGTCGCCAAGGGCACGCAGCTGCGCAAGGCCGCGCCGGAAAAGGCGCTCGGCTACCAGGTCGCGATCTCGATCCCGATTCTCGCGTTCGCCGCCTGGATCGCCGGCGAGCGGATCGAGCACGTGCCGAGCGCGCTCTCGATCTCGCTGCTCGCCTATCAGGCGGTCTGGGTGGTGGGCTGCACTTTTGTCATTTGGTTTGCGATGGTGAAGACTTATTCGGCCAGCAAGCTCTCCGCCTTCACTTTCGTCACGCCGCTGTTCGGCGTGGTCGCGGCCTATTTCATCATGCACGACACGTTGACGCCGGTGTTCGGCGTCGCCGCGCTGCTGGTGATCGCCGGCCTCTATCTCGTCAACAAGCCCGACCCCAAGGTGTGACGCCGGATCCGAACGTTCCGGCGTGAGGGTTTGCTCGGGGATGTGTGCCTCGTCAGCGCGCCCGACATTCAGTGTCGTCCTGGCGAAAGCCAGGACGACGAAGGAGGGAGGCACTGCGCCTCGTTCGCTACCCCGTCTCGATCGGCAGCGCCGGATCCTTCGCCCATTCGCCCATCGAGCCGTCATAGAGCGTGAGATTGTCGTAGCCGAGCCGATGCAGCTGGAACAGGTCGATGGTCGCGGAGATGCCGCCGCCGCAATAGGCGATCACGCGCTTATCCTTGCTGATACCCTGCGCGGCGAAGGTTGCCTCCGCCTCCGCAAGCGGCACGAACGTCTTGCCCTTGGGATCGATCAAGGTTGCCGCCGGCACGCTGACGCTGCCGGGGATGCGGCCCGGCCTGCCGTAACGGCTTGGCTCGAGCCCCTTGTAGAATTGCGGGCCGAGCGCATTGACGATCACGGTATCGCGCTCCGTGGTCGCGGCGAGCACGTCATGCTTGCCGACGAACATTCCGTCCTTCGGCCGCGCCGAGAATGTGGCCTGCGGATAGCCGCCGGCAAGCCCGGTCTCGATGTCGCGTCCCTCGGCGGTCCATTTGTCGATGCCGCCGTCGAGCACCGCGGCGCCGTCAAAGCCGAGCGAATGCAGCATCCACCAGAACCGCGTCGCCCACATCGCCGTGCCGATCGAATAGAGCACCACGCGGCTGCCGGCCGAGATCCCATGCCGGCCGAAGGCGGCCTCGAGCTGGGCCGTCGGCGGCATCATGAAGCGCAGCTCGGCGCGGGGGTCGGAGAACTCGGCCTGCAAATCGAGGAAATTCGCGCCCGGGATGTGGCCGGCTTCGAACGTCTGGCGGCCCGAGACGACAATATAGGGAACGCTGCTGCCGGCCGGGGCCGGCTCCAGATAGGTCGTGCAGTCGAACAGGCGCAGTTCGGGGCGGGTCAGGATGTCGGCGAGTTCCGCCGTGGTGATCAGCTCGCTATGGCCGGCCATGTCGCGCTCTCCCAGAATGATCTTAAGGGGATGCTAGAGCATGATCCGAAAAAGTGGGTACCGGTTTTTCGGAAAGATCATGCTCAAACCGGAAGGAGTCCGCCAGGTCATATGAAAAGCCGTCACTTTGCCCTTTGATTCACCCCAATTCGGCCCAATATAGCTGTCCATGCAGGACGCCGCTGCATGGCTTGCCTTTGGCCTCAATCGGCGCCATAAGCTGTTGAATTCACTCCGAAACATGACCGTTTGGCCCGCCCTGCGCGCGGCCCATCGCCCCCTTGGTGAATGTCACCGAAACCTGATATTCGAGACGCCATGAACAAGCCCGAGATTTTGCCGCAAGACGACATCGCCGGTCCCGCACCGCGGCACCACACCACGCAGGTCATGGTCGGCAACGTCGCCGTCGGCGGCGGCGCGCCGATCGTCGTGCAGTCGATGACCAACACCGACACCGCCGACATCGAGGGCACCATCGCCCAGGTCGCCGCGCTGTCCCGCGCCGGCTCCGAGATGGTGCGCATCACCGTCGACCGCGAGGAAGCCGCCGCCGCCGTGCCGCACATCCGTGACGGCCTGCGCAAGCGCGGCATCACCACGCCCCTGATCGGCGACTTCCACTATATCGGCCACAAGCTGCTCGCCGAGTATCCGGCCTGCGCCGAGGCGCTCGACAAGTACCGCATCAATCCCGGCAATGTCGGCTTCAAGAACAAGCGCGACACCCAGTTCGCCGACATCATCGAGATCGCCAACAAGAACAACAAGCCGGTGCGTATCGGCGCCAATTGGGGCTCGCTCGACCAGGAGCTGCTGACCAAGCTGATGGACGAGAACACGGCCTCGGCCAATCCGCGCGATGCCCGCGCGGTGACCCGCGAGGCGATGGTGCAGTCGGCGTTGCTGTCGGCGGCGCGCGCCCAAGAGCTCGGCATGCCCAAGAACAGGATCATCCTGTCGGCGAAGGTGTCGGCCGTGCAGGATCTGATCGCGGTCTATCAGGAAGTCGTGCGCCGCTCGGATTACGCGATCCATCTCGGCCTCACCGAGGCCGGCATGGGCTCGAAGGGCATTGTCGCCTCCTCGGCCGCGCTCGGCATCCTGCTGCAGCAGGGTATCGGCGACACCATCCGCATCTCGCTGACGCCGGAGCCCGGCGGCGATCGCACGCTGGAAGTGCAGGTCGCGCAGGAACTGCTGCAGACCATGGGCTTCCGCACCTTCGTGCCGCTGGTTGCGGCCTGCCCGGGGTGCGGCCGCACCACCTCGACCACGTTCCAGGAGCTGGCGCGCTCGATCCAGGATTTCATCCGCGACGAGATGCCGGCCTGGAAGACCAAATATCCGGGCGTCGAAGAGCTCAACGTCGCTGTGATGGGCTGCATCGTGAACGGCCCCGGCGAATCCAAGCACGCCAATATCGGCATTTCGTTGCCCGGCACCGGCGAAGCGCCCGCGGCGCCTGTCTTCGTCGACGGCAAGAAGTTCCGCACCCTGCGCGGTCCGGGCATCGCCGCCGACTTCAAGGCGCTGGTGATCGACTATATCGATCAGCGTTACGGCAGCGGCGCCAAGCTGCCGGAGCCGGCCGGCGCCGCGGAGTAGTTTCACTCCGCGCGCGTGACCCACGCGCAATTGTCGTCCCTGCCTAGTGCGCAATTGCGCACGGGAGCAGGGACCCATATGTGGACGGCCCTCGTGGCACAAGAGCTTTCTGGGATTGGTCGGATCGCTGTCATCCATATGTCCGGCCTGTTTGATGCGATCGTGTTGATCGCTGGGCCAAGATGGTTTCCGCGACGCGAGTGCCAAACAACCTGGCGACCTTGTGAAGGCCAATGGGTCCCGCGGCTTGTCTCGCGTTCTGGATCGATCGATCATTCCATCTGCTCTTGCAGCTCCGGTTCGTCCGGCGAGCGCTACGTCCGGCCGGCCGACCTGTTAGGTGACAGCGTTCATGCGTGCGGCATCATAGCTCTCGCCGGTCGCCATCAGCTTCCAGGCGATGCGGGCCACCTTGTTGGCGAGCGCCACGGCCGCAAGCTTCGGCGGC
Organism: Bradyrhizobium quebecense; assembly: GCF_013373795.3. Taxonomy (NCBI): domain Bacteria; kingdom Pseudomonadati; phylum Pseudomonadota; class Alphaproteobacteria; order Hyphomicrobiales; family Nitrobacteraceae; genus Bradyrhizobium; species Bradyrhizobium quebecense. The sequence continues at coordinate 6,544,459 of NZ_CP088022.1, read as the reverse complement.
TTGCGCCTGAGCAACGCCACGAGCCAGCGCGAGGGGTGGCCGCGCCCGAGCCTTGCCTGCCGGATCACCGCGGTCGCCCCGGCCACGAGCAGGCGACGCAGGGTCTCGTCGCCAGCGCGGGTGATCTTGCCGAGCCTGGTTTTGCCGGCGGTGGAATGGTCCTTGGGCGTCAGGCCGAGCCAGGCCGCGAACAAGCGGCCGGAGCGGAAGGCGTGCGGGTCCGGCGTCTTCATCACAAGCGAGGTCGCGATGATCGGACCGACCGAGGGGATCTGGGCCAGACGACGGCTTGTGGCGTTGGCCTGGTGCCAGGCCAGCAGCCTGGCCTCGACCGCCTTCAGCTCACCCTGCAACTGCGCATAGTCACGGCCCTGCATGGCGAACAGCTCGCGCGCCATAGCGGGAACGCTCTCGTCCTGCGTGATCCGGGCCAACAGCGGCTCGATCTTGTCCAACCCCTTCGGCGCGATCAGGCCAAACTCCGCCGCGTAGCCGCGGATCGCATTGCTGAGCTGGGTACGGCGGCCGATCAGCCCATCGCGGACACCTGCAAGCATCAGCGCGGCCTGCTGTTCGGCGCTCTTCACCGGCACAAACCGCATCCGCGGTCGGCCCATCGCTTCGCACACCCCATCCGCATCTCGCCCGTCGTTCTTGTTCCGCAGCACATAAGGCTTCACCAACTGCGGCGCTATCAGCTTCACCTCATGGCCAAGCTTGCCAAGCTCGCGCCCCCAGTAATGAGCCGCCCCGCAGGCCTCCATCCCGATCACGGTCGGCGGAAGCTTGGCAAAAAACTCAAGCACCTGCTTGCGCGACAGCTTCTTGCGCAACACCGGCTGTTCCGCCGCGTCAACTCCATGCAGCACAAAAATATGCTTCGACGTATCCATCCCAATACGGATAATCTCTCTCACGGACGGTCTCCTTGTCTGAGATTTACAACAACCTCATTCTGGCACACTGATGCCGTAGGGGGCCGTCCACACCATCAACCACAGGCGGTGGTTATGGCGCGAGATGCGGGTTGCAGTTTTCGCAAAACCCGATCCTGTGGTTACGGGTCCCGGATCTGCGCTCCGCTTCGCTGCGCTTGTCCGGGACGACGGATATGCTTGCGGCGCGGATTGCGCTTCGCTCCATCCGGGCTACGATGCTCCCAATCAAGAACATCGGGAGAACGCCCATGAGCTCGCTGTCCGGCAAGCAGGGTCCGCGCTACCGCCACCTCGCCGACCAATCCGAGCCCTATGAGACCATCGGCGTCGAGAAGCTGACGCCGATCATCGGCGCGGAAATCTCCGGCGTCGATATTGGCAGACTGGTTGGCGACGATGCGCGCTCCAACCGGCAGATGGACGAGATCCATCGCGCGCTCGCCGAAAATCTCGTCATCTTCTTCCGCGATCAGCACATCAGTCCCGACCAGCACCTCGCCTTCGGCCGCAAGTTCGGCGAGCTGCATGTGCATCCGGCGGCGCCGAACGAGGGCGATCCGGCGCTGATGAAGATCTATGCCGACAAGGATTCCCCGCGCGCCAATGGCGAAGGCTGGCACACCGACGTGTCCTGCGACCTCGAGCCGCCGATGGGCTCGATCCTCTACATCAAGCAATGCCCGCCGCGCGGCGGCGACACGCTGTTCGCCAACATGTACGCGGCCTATGAGGCGCTGTCGGACCGCATGAAGGCCTATCTCGACGGGCTGACCGCGCTGCATGACGGCGAGCAGACTTACCGTGGCCTGTACGCCAATTACGGCGTCGCCGACAAACGGGAATATCCCCGCGCCGAGCATCCGGTGGTCCGCACCCATCCGGTAACGGGAAAGAAGTCGCTCTACGTCAATCGCGGCTTCACCCGCTTCATTGTCGGCATCCCACGCGACGAGAGCGATGCCATGCTGGCCTATCTCTACCAGCATGCGGAGAACCCGCTGTTCCAGTGCCGTTTCCGCTGGACCGAGAACGCGATCGCGTTCTGGGACAATCGCTGCGCCCAGCACCGCGCGATGTGGGACTACTGGCCGCACACCCGCTCCGGCACCCGCGTGACCGTGAAGGGCGAGCGGCCGGTGTGAGGACAGCGCCGGCCTTGCGCCGTCGCGCCGGCCGCGGCTGAGCTCGATGCTTCAGCCTGGCCCAAGGCGGTGAGGTTAACAGGGGTAATCCTTGCGGGTCATAGTATCCGTGAGCCGGTGAGCCCTATGATGCCGCATCAGAATGGGCGATATCACCATGCGGCAGGTGATACTGGATGCGCGCAGACATGAGAGCATCGTCATTCGCGCCGATGGGAACTCAGCTTGTGAACGTGCCGGCTCGCGTGTCAGATCGGATCGAGCGCCATTTGCTCCGAGGACGATGCGCCGGGTGGCGCCGCTATGGTTCGCTGCAACCCTCGCGCTGACATGTCTTTCGGATGTGCCGGGTTCCGGCGGCGTCGCGCACGCGCAGTCCCATGGCAGCGCCGGCAATTGCCTGCAACCGGCACAAGGCAAGACGAGCGCTGCGGTTAACGCTGCTCCAGCCAAACAAGCGCCAAGCGCGGACGCGCTCGTCCGCGAACTCGCGACGGCGCGGCGAGATATTGAATTGCTGCAGCTCTCGACCCGGGGAACGTATGGAACGCGCGGCCATGCGACCAAGGCCTGCGATCCCTACGCGAAGGCTGAGGCCGAGTGGAATCAAGGAGGCAAGGGCGCGATTCGAGGCGCTGCATTGATCGAACGATCCTTGCAGCAAGGACGATCGTGCTGACGGGATGTCGTGCAAAGGAGTTGCTCGATGAATAGATCTACCGGATTGCGTCCGCTGTTCCTGCTTGCGACCCTGGTGTCGTTGCTCGTGGTGCCGCAGCCGCCCGCGGCGGATGCGCGGCCGCAACATGGTCAGCCCCACAAGGCTCGCCTGATCCGAGCCGAACCGCCCCAACCCAGGCCCGAGGTACTGGCCGTGAATGCCTGGACCGTGGGCCTCGCCGGCGGCCTGCTCGAGGGCGCGCCGATACGCCTGGCCGCGGAGATGGCCCGCGTGGTCGATGACGGCGACAATCTGCACGTTCTGCCCGTCGTGACGCGAGGGCCCGTGGAGAATCTGAACTCGCTGCTGTATCTGCGCGGCATCGACGCGGCGATCATCAATTCCGACGCACTGGAGGAATACAAGAGCCAGGTGCCGGACATCCAGCGACGGATTACCTACGTCCTGAATCTGTTTCCGTCCGAGCTGCATATCTTCGTGCGGCCGGAGATTCAGAGTCTGGCCGACCTCGCCGGCAAGAAGGTGAACTTCAACAGCCAGGGTACCGCCGCGGCCTATTCGGGTCCGCTGATTTTCAGTCGCCTCGGCATCGAGATCGAGAAAACGTTCATTCCGCACCAGATCGCGCTCGAGCAGATGCGGAAGGGCGAAATGGCGGCCGTCGTCTTCATTACCTCGAAGCCGGTCGATGCCTTTGTGAAAGGCCGATTCGAAACGGGGTTCAAGTTCCTGCCGGTCCCGTATGACAGCAAGTTCGAGGACTATTATCTGCCGGCAGCGCTCGATGCCGCCGATTACCCAAATCTGATCAAGCCGGGTGATCGTGTGGCCACGATCGCCGTGCCGACCGCTCTCGTCGCCTTCAATTGGCCGGCCAACACCAACCGGTTTGAGCGTGTTGCGCGTTTCGTCGATCATCTGTTCTCGCGTATCGACAAGCTGCAGGGACCCGGCTTCGACCCGAAGTGGAAATCGATCAATCTCGGAGCGACCGTGCCCGGTCTCGCGCGCTTCCCTGCCGCGCAGGCGTGGCTCGACCGTCAGTCGGCGACGGCACGGGCATCGCGATGACCAGGATCACCGCCCCGCTTCTTGCGGCAATCGCCGTCGTCAACGGCGTTGCCCTGGCGCAAGGGGTGGAAGATCCCATGGCACAGCTTCGGGCCTGTTCTCAGCTGCAACGTGAAGCGCGTCTGGAGTGCCTCGACAAGCTGTCGCGCGCCACTGCGCCGGCCCGCCGCGAAGCGTCGAGAGCGGACAACTGGACGGTCAGCGAGACGACGTCTCCGGTCGATTATTCACCGATCGCCACTGCAACGACGTCCGATTCGGTCGATTCGTCCATGAAGCTGTCGATCCGGTGTCGCGGCGGGCGGACCGAATTGTCCTTTGTGGGGCCTGCGATCTCCGGCCGGGGCGACGGCTATGTGATCTCCTACCGCATCAACGACGGTCGGCCTGTGCAGGTCGCTGCCACCGTGCCGGCGGCTGGTTCCGGCGTCGCCGTCGCGGGCGATGCCGTTCGCTTGTTGCAATCGCTTCCCGACAACGCGGTCCTTGCTGTCCACCTCTCACCCGGTGCCGGGGCTGCCCATGATGCAACATTCTCGCTCGCGGGGCTGGACGCGATACGAGCGAGGATGGCTGCGACCTGCAAATGGCCGCTCGCTGTCGCAAGGCCCGGCAATTGAAAAAGTGTGTTCGCCGTTTTTTCGAGATGGAGATCCCTAATGTGCAATCTTGAGTCTGTTGCGAAATTTGTTGCGATGGCTGCCATCGCTATGCTGGCTTCCACGTCCTTGGCGGTGGCCGAGCAAAGTGGGAAGTACTGGGTGCCGACTGCGCAGTCCACGACTGCCCCGGCGAGCAACGCCCGGAAATCTGAAACGCCGCGATCCGCCGCCGAAATGCGCAAGCGCGCGGCACTTGCGCGCATGCACGATCCGGCGGCGCCGAAAGGGAAGGAGCATCATCTGGTGCTGCAGGTGAACAGCAATGATCCTGCCGCCATGAATCTCACGCTCAACAACGCAACGAACGTGGCCGAGTATTACAAGGGCCTTGGCGAAAAGGTGAAGATCGAGGTGGTCACGTTCGGCCCGGGCCTGCACATGCTCCGCGAGGATACGTCGCCGGTGAAGGCTCGCATCGAGGAAATGGCCCTCAGTTCACCCGAGGTGTCGTTCAAGGCCTGCGGCAACACCCAGGAGAAGATGCAGAAGGCCGAGAACAAGTCGATCCCGATCATCAAGCAGGCGGAAGTCGTGAAGTCCGGCGTCGTGCGCGTGATGGAACTGCAGGAGAAGGGATGGGCCTACGTGAAGCCGTGAGCTCGAGGGCCAGCTTGCCTTGAACCCCTTTGCGCGGGCGCGGACCGGCCGGCGTAGAGAATGGGTGTAAATCCATCAGCGCGCGGGACAGGGCTGCCGGCCGCGCAGCCAATCGCATTGACGCCGCGCATCGGCTACGCCAAGCTCCGGGAAAATCAAGAACAACTCCCGGGGAAACGCCATGCTCCGCGCCGAAGACAACAAATTCCTCACCGAATCCGGTGCTGGAACGGGAATGGGCGAATTGCTGCGCCGGTTCTGGATTCCGGTGCTGCTGTCGGAAGAGCTGCCGGAGCCGGACGGCGACCCGAAGAAGATCGTGGTCATGGGCGAGGAGCTGCTCGCCTTCCGCGACTCGAGGGGCGTGGTCGGCGTCATCGATCAGTATTGCCCGCACCGCGGCGCCAATCTCTGGCTCGGCCGCAACGAGGAATGCGGCATCCGCTGCGTCTATCACGGCTGGAAGTTCGACACCGACGGCCGCTGCGTCGACATGCCGACCTCCTATCCGGACCTCAACGCCAAGGACCTGATCCGCATCAAGTCCTATCCCGTGCGCGAATGGGGCGAGATGATCTGGGCCTATATGGGCCCCGCCGAGGTGATGCCCGAATTGCCGGCTCTGGAGATGGCGCTGCTGCCGGCCTCGCATCGCTTCGTCACCAAGAAGTGGCAGGACTGCAACTGGGTGCAGGCGGTGGAAGGCTCGATCGACACCGCACATTTCACCTTCGCGCATCTCTCCTTCGAGAAGGAGGAGAACGAGATCCTCGACATCAAGAAGCATTTCGTCAACCCGCTGACGCGGGTCGCGACCGACCACATGCGCTGGATCGCCGAGGATCCGCGGCCGGTGATCAAGATCAATCCGCATGAGGCCGGCCTGACGGTCGCGGGCGGACGGCTGACCGGCAGCGACAACATCTACTGGCGCATCGCCCAGTTCCTGATGCCGTTCCACAGCTATGCGCCGAGCTCGATGCCGGGCGAGAACATGTTCGGCCAGACCTTCGTGCCGGTCAGCGACACCAATTGCTGGATCTACACCTACGCCTGGAATCCGCACCGGCCGCTGACCGATGCCGAACGCGACGGCTATGCCAATGGCAACGGCGTGATGGCTGTCGTCGACGAGAACTATGTGCCGCTGCGCAACAAGGCAAACGACTATCTGATCGATCGCCAACTGCAGCGGACCAAGAGCTACACCGGGATCAAGGGCGTCTCCGAGCAGGACGCCGCGGTGCAGGACAGCCAGGGCCCGATCGCCGACCGCACCCGCGAGCATCTCGGCCCGACCGATCTCGGCATCATGCACTTCCGCAAGCTGGTGATGGAGGCGGCCCGCGCGCTGCAAAAGGGCGAGGCGCCGCCGCACGCGACGCACCAGGATCGCTACACGGTGCGCTCCGGCGCCTGTGTCACCAGCAAGACCAAGGATCTCACGGCCGTGATGATCGAGCGGTTCGGCGATCCGGCGGGCTTCGTCGGCGGTCCCGGGCAGAACGCGGCGGCGGAGTAGGGACACTGTCGTCCCTGCGAAAGCAGGGACCCATATGTGGACGGCCCTCGTGGCACAAGAGCTTTCTGGGATTGGTCGGATCGCTGTCATCCATATGTCCGGCCTGTTTGATGCGATCGTGTTGATCGCTGGGCCAAGATGGTTTCCGCGACGCGAGTGCCAAACAACCTGGCGACCTTGTGAAGGCCAATGGGTCCCGCGGCTTGTCTCGCGTTCTGGATCGATCGATCATTCCATCTGCTCTTGCAGCTCCGGTTCGTCCGGCGAGCGCTACGTCCGGCCGGCCGACCTGTTAGGTGACAGCGTTCATGCGTGCGGCATCATAGCTCTCGCCGGTCGCCATCAGCTTCCAGGCGATGCGGGCCACCTTGTTGGCGAGCGCCACGGCCGCAAGCTTCGGCGGCTTGCGCCTGAGCAACGCCACGAGCCAGCGCGAGGGGTGGCCGCGCCCGAGCCTTGCCTGCCGGATCACCGCGGTCGCCCCGGCCACGAGCAGGCGACGCAGGGTCTCGTCGCCAGCGCGGGTGATCTTGCCGAGCCTGGTTTTGCCGGCGGTGGAATGGTCCTTGGGCGTCAGGCCGAGCCAGGCCGCGAACAAGCGGCCGGAGCGGAAGGCGTGCGGGTCCGGCGTCTTCATCACAAGCGAGGTCGCGATGATCGGACCGACCGAGGGGATCTGGGCCAGACGACGGCTTGTGGCGTTGGCCTGGTGCCAGGCCAGCAGCCTGGCCTCGACCGCCTTCAGCTCACCCTGCAACTGCGCATAGTCACGGCCCTGCATGGCGAACAGCTCGCGCGCCATAGCGGGAACGCTCTCGTCCTGCGTGATCCGGGCCAACAGCGGCTCGATCTTGTCCAACCCCTTCGGCGCGATCAGGCCAAACTCCGCCGCGTAGCCGCGGATCGCATTGCTGAGCTGGGTACGGCGGCCGATCAGCCCATCGCGGACACCTGCAAGCATCAGCGCGGCCTGCTGTTCGGCGCTCTTCACCGGCACAAACCGCATCCGCGGTCGGCCCATCGCTTCGCACACCCCATCCGCATCTCGCCCGTCGTTCTTGTTCCGCAGCACATAAGGCTTCACCAACTGCGGCGCTATCAGCTTCACCTCATGGCCAAGCTTGCCAAGCTCGCGCCCCCAGTAATGAGCCGCCCCGCAGGCCTCCATCCCGATCACGGTCGGCGGAAGCTTGGCAAAAAACTCAAGCACCTGCTTGCGCGACAGCTTCTTGCGCAACACCGGCTGTTCCGCCGCGTCAACTCCATGCAGCACAAAAATATGCTTCGACGTATCCATCCCAATACGGATAATCTCTCTCACGGACGGTCTCCTTGTCTGAGATTTACAACAACCTCATTCTGGCACACTGATGCCGTAGGGGGCCGTCCACACCATCAACCACCAGCGCGAATTGTCGAAGCGCGCTGTGGGCCCAACCTTCGCCAAACCTGCAACGGTGGTTATGGGGGTCCGGCCTTCGCCGGGACGACGTGGGGTCGAGTTCGCTACAGCGGAATCCTGCGGTACTCGCGGTTGGAGAGGCTCGCCTCCTCCAGGTCGAGGTCGCGTTCGATGCGCCGCCTTGTCTCGTCGGTGATCTTGCCGTCGCGCAGCAGCATGTGGATGAACTTGCGCTCGGAGGCGATCAGCTCCCGCGTCAGCGCGGTGCCGGCGGCGGAGACGTCGTGCTTGTCGGGATCGAGCGTATCAGGCAGCTGGTTGATGCGGATTTCGTGGCGCGAGCGCAGCAGTTTGATCACCTCGTCGGAGAGCTCGCGGTCGTCGGTGATGGCGTCGAGCGATTTCAGCGCGGCGTTCAGCGCCTCGCGCCGCGCCTCGATTTCCTGCTCGTGCTCGGCGATATGCTCGCTGCGCCCGTCCTTGGCGAGGCCGAGCACGCGCACCACCGGCGGCAATCCGAGGCCGAGGCCGACCAGGGTTACGAAGATCACGCCGAAGGCGACGAACAGGATCAGGTCGCGATACGGGAAGGCCTCGCCACCGGGCAATGTCAGCGGCAGCGCAAGTGCCGCGGCGAGCGAGACCGCGCCGCGCACGCCGGTGAAGGCGACCACGAACACCGCCCGCCACGACGGCAGCGGATCGCGCTCGCGCACGCGGGCGCTGATCCAGCGCGGCAGATAGGTGCCGGGGAACACCCAGAGGAAGCGCGCGACGATCACAATGACGGCGACCAGCGCGGTCGCGGTCAGGATGTCGTGCAGCGGGAACGCCTTCGACTTCTCGTACAGCGAGCGCATCTGGAAGCCGGTCAAGAGGAACAGCAGGCCCTCGATCAGATAGATGATCAAGTCCCAGAAGAAGATGCCCTGCAGGCGCGTCGCGGCCGAGATCAGCAGCGGTCCGTTCCAGCTCATATAGAGGCCGCAGGCGACGGTTGAGATCACGCCGCTGCCGCCGAAATGCTCGGGGATCCAGTAGGCGAGATAGGGCGTGATCAGCGACAGCGTGATCTCGACCTGGGGATCCCTGGCGCGGCGGCGGGCGCGCAGGCTGAGCCAGCCGACCGCGGTGCCGAACGCGATCTCGCCGGCAACGATGACGAGGAACGTGCCGGTCGCCTTCGGCAGCGAGAACAGCCCGGTGGTGATGGCGGCCAGCGCGAAGCGGTAGAGGATCAGCGCGGTCGCGTCATTGGCGAGGCCTTCGCCCTCGAGCACGACCAGGATGCGGCGGGGCATGCCGAGCTTGCGCGCGATTGCGAGCGGTGCGACCACGTCCGGCGGCGCGACGATCGCCCCGAGCAGGAAGCCGATGCTCCAGGGCAGCCCGATCAGATAGTGGGTCGCGGCCGCCACCATGAAGGCGGTGAAGATCACGCAGCCGACCGAGAGCAGGATGATCGGCCGCAGATTGGCCTTGAACTCGCGCCAGCTCATCGCGACGCTTGCCGAATAGATCAGTGGCGGCAGCACCACCAGAAGCACGAGCTCGGGCGGCAGTTCCAGCGACGGCATGCCCGGCACGAAGGCGAGCACGATGCCGACCAGCAGGAGCAGGATCGCCGGCGCGATGTCGGTCCGCCGCGCCGCCAGGGCGGTTCCCGCCAGCACGCCGAGCAAAGTGAGAAAGATCTGAAACTTGGCTTCCATAATGGGCTCAATTCGCCCGGAAACCCGCGCCAGTCAATGCGGTCCGGCCGGAGCCGGACCGTTGGGGCGTGTCACAAAGCCGTCGCAGGGATGCGGTGGGGCCGCCGGTCAGTCCCGCTGATCGTAGCGGTAGGACTTCGAGACGATCTGCCAGCCATCGGTGAGCTTCATGGCCACCAGATAGTCGGTGAAATAGCGCGGCGGCAGCTGGCAGCGCACCTTGATGAAGGCGGTGTTGTCGTCGGAGCGGTCGATGGTGACGATGAAGTCCTCGCGCGGCTTGCCTTCGGCCTTCGCCGATGGCCGCTTGCGCACCAAAGCGAGCCAGTCCGGCACGCTGAGGACCTTCAGCTCGCCCTTGTCCACCCAGCGCAGGTCGGCACTGGGATGAAAGGCCGTCGCGAGCTTGTCGGCATTGCTCTCGTAGAGGCCGTCGAAATAGGTTTGCACGACGCTCTCGACGCTGGATCGTTCTTGGTTCATTGGGTGGTCCTCCCGGCAGGGTTTTGGTTGACTAGAGCGCTTTCGAGCGAAGCGGGTACCGGTTCGCGTGAAGAAAACGCGTCAAACAAGAATCAAGAGCCCCCGTTCCGATTCAATCGGAACAGAAAGGGCTTAGGATTTAGCCATGAACCGCCGGATTGCGCCATGGTCGGTGATAAAATTCCGCGTGAGGAGTGAGTTGTGACCGCATCTGCAAATTCGAACGCAAGTTCGAGCGAAACTATTCTGACCGGCGAATGCTTCTGCCGCGACGTGCGCTACGAAGTCGCCGACGCGTTCACCTATGCGCTGAATTGTCACTGCTCGAACTGCCGGCGCACCACGGGCTCGGCGTTCAAGCCGTTCGCGGGAATCGTGCGCGAAAAATTTACCGTCACCGGCGGCGCCGAGGGTCTTTTGATCTACGGCGACGAGCTCACCCACGACGCGCATTGCGGCCGTTGCGGGTCGCTGCTCTATTCGCGCGTCCGTAACGGCGGCTATGTCCATGTCACGATGGGTACGCTGCGCGATGCGCCGACGATCCGGCCGACCGCGCATATCTTCGTCGGCTCCAAGGCGCCCTGGTACGAGATACTGGACGACCTGCCGCAATATCAGGAGCACGTCACGCAAGGCGGGGAATAAATCCGCGTGACGTCAATTCTTGTCTTGGGCTTGGTCCGCTTGCGCGGCAACGGTCGCGGATGGTCCCAACGCGAAGGCGAGCACGACGTTGTCGGCGCGTTGCTTGAATTCCTTCCCAACCGCGCTGCGCGCGGCGTCGGCAAGTTCCTGCAACGGCTTGTCCTGCAGCAGGCCAGGGAAGGTGACGGTCACAGACGTGAGCCGGCCATTGTGCCAGTTGAAGCCAACCGCCGGTTTGACCCCGATCGTTGCAAGGAGATCCTGCTCCACGGCCCTGGCGTGCTTGAAGCCGTCGAATACGGCATCGACCAGGCCGCAGCCCGCGGCGCAGCCGGCCAACAGCGCGAGGGCGAGGAGGGCTCGTGCCGTGCTGCGGACCTTGCCGGCTCTGGCGGCTGGAACCGCCACGCTTGTGCCCTGCATCATGTCCTCCGTGCTTCTGTTCTTGTTGCCGCGATCGTGCACGAAATCGCGCGACCGGCCAAATCCGAACCGCCGGTCTGTTTCGCCGACTAACAGTCAGGATGGCATGGTCCACGCCGTCGCGGATCGTGAGGCGCCTCACAAAGCACCCCGGCTGCTTCTGGTAAACGGACCTGCATGCTAGAAAACGGCCAGAGTGTCGCCATGAACGGGTCTGGGTTCTTGAGCTTGAATCGGTTGCTGCTCGCTGTGGCGGCCTTGCTGCTGATCGCCTGCCAGCCCGCCTTCGCCGAGAAGCGCGTGGCGCTGGTGCTTGGCAATTCGGCCTATCGGAACACGGCGCCGCTGGCCAACCCGGTCAACGACGCCTCGGTGATGGCCGCGACGTTGAAGAATGCCGGCTTCGACGTGGTCGACTTCCGCAAGGACCTCCCGGCCGTCGAAACCCGCCGCGCGCTGCGCGAATTCGCCGACCTCGCCCGCGATGCCGATATCGCGCTGGTCTATTACGCCGGCCACGGCATCGAGGTGGACGGCGCCAATTATCTGATCCCGGTCGACGCGCGGCTGGAGCGCGATACCGACGTCTATGACGAGGCGTTCTCGCTCGACCGCATCCTGGTCGCGATCGAACCGGCTAGGCGACTGCGGCTGGTGATCCTCGATGCCTGCCGCGACAATCCGTTTGCCAAGACCATGAAGCGGACGCTGGCGACCCGGGCGATCGGGCAGGGGCTCGCCAAGGTCGAGCCGACCAGCCCGAACGTGCTGATCGCCTATTCTGCGAAGGCCGGCTCGACCGCGGCCGACGGCGACGGCAAGAACAGCCCGTTCACGATCGCGCTGTCGAAGTTCCTGCCGACCCCCGGTCTCGATGTCCGCCGCGCCTTCGGCTATGTCCGCGACGAGGTGCTGAAGACCACGAACAACCGCCAGGAGCCGTTCGTCTATGGCTCGCTCGGCGGCGAGGACGTGCCGCTGGTGCCGGCACCGGCCAAGCCGGCACCCGCCGCTGCTGCTGCCGCGCCCACAGCGCCGGCACCGACACCGCAGTCGGAGGCCCGTCGCGATTACGAGCTGGCGCTGCAGATCGGCAATAAGAGCGCGATGAACGCCTTCCTCGCCCAATATCCGAGCGGCTATTACGCCAGTCTCGCCAGGCTGCAGCTGGAGAAGTTTACCGCCGAGGATGCGCGCGTGGCCGCCACCGAGAAGGCGCGTCTGGCCGCGCAGGAGCGCGCCCGGCTCGCCGCCGAGGGCGCACAGAAGGCGCAGCAGGCCAAGGCCGAGGCCGACGCAAAGGCTGCCGAAGCGGCGCGTGTTGCCGCGGAACGGGCCAAGCAGGTCGCTCAGGAACAGGCCGCGGCCGCCGAGCAGAAGCGGCAGGCGGATGTTGCGCTGGCCGATCGTGCCGCGACGGACAAGGCGGTTCCCGATCAAGCGGCAACGCAGGCCGCGGTCGCACCGCCGGCTGCTCCCGAGAAGACTACGACCGTGGCCGCATTGGCCACCGGGTCACCCGAGGTGGACGTGGTCAAATCGGTGCAGACCGAATTGCGCCGCGTCGGCTGCCTGACCGGTACCGTCGATGGCGACTGGAACGCAGCCTCGCAGCGCTCGCTGACGTTGTTCAACCGCTATGCCGGCACCAAGCTCGACATCAAGACCGCGAGCGTCGACACCCTCGATGCCGTCAAGCTGAGGCAGTCCCGGGTCTGTCCGCTGGTCTGCGAGCGCGGCTACAAGGCTGACGGCGATCGCTGCAGCAGGATCGTGTGCGCCGAGGGCTCGTTCCTCAACGACGACAATGAATGCGAGAAGCGGCGTGAGCGGAAGCCTGTCGCCAAGCGCGACAGCGACGAGCGACCGTCGCGCCGTGACCGCGAACGCGCCTTCCGTCCCCAGCGCGAGCCACAGATCCCGTCCGCAGACATTCCGCGCCCGCAGGGCCGCGCCAGGGCGGAAGGCGGCGGCAGCGGTCAGATCATGTGCGATGCCTATCTGTGCCGTCCGGTCAGGCATGGCTGTCATCTCGAGTATCGCGGCGGCGGCGGTCCCGGCGGCAACGTCGGCAATGTCGAGGTCTGCAACTAGCTCTCAGCGGCTAGATCGCGCTCGCTGCGATATTCACCATCAGGGCCAGCAGCGCGGTATTGAACATGAACGAAATGATGCCGTGCACGGTCGCGGTGCGGCGGATGATCTTGTCGGTGATGCCGACGTCGGAGACCTGCGCGGTCATGCCGATCACGAACGAGAAATAGACGAAATCCCAGTAATCGGCGTCGGTATGCGCATCGCCGCTCGGAAACTGCAATCCGCCGGGCGTCTTGCCGCGGTAGAACTCGTGGGCGTAGTGCAGCGCGAACGCGGTGTGGACCGCCGTCCATGACAGCGTGATGGTGACGATTGCCACCGCCAGTCCGGCCGGGTTGCCCTTGGATGCGCCGAGTTCGAATACGATGGCCAGCAGGCTCGCCAGCGCGCCGAACGCGGTCAGCAGCAGGATCAGGAAACGGCCATCGTCCTGCAATATGGCGCTGCGCTTGATGTGGGCGACGCCACAGCGCAGCATCATCACATAGGCGAGCACGAGATAGAGCGCGGCGAAGGCGTCCCAGCCGGCGAGCATGCGGGTGACGAGGCGCGTCGATCCGGGGATCAGCAGCGCGACGGCGATTCCGACCGCGACCGAGACGAAGGTGCGCGGCCGGCCCACCACCACGCGGACCGGCAGCGGCAGCTTGCGGAAACGAACAAGGCGATCGTCGAACTCCTCGCTCATTTCGCGCTTTGCTTTCGGCTAGTTCTTGCGCTCGGCAACGAAGCGGGCGGCCGCGCGCAGCACGTCGCCCCGGTTGCCGAACACCGACAGCGCGGCGTCGGCGCGGGCCAGCAGGTCGCTCACGCGCTGCTTGGCGCCGTCGATGCCGAGCTGGGTGACGAATGTGGTCTTGCCGAGCGCCGCGTCCGCGCCTGCCGGCTTGCCGAGCGCGGCGGCGTCGCCCTCGACGTCGAGCAGATCGTCGGCGATCTGGAAGGCTTCGCCGAGCGCTTTGCCGTAATCGTCGAGCGCCTGGTATTCCTTCTGCGAGGACTGGCCGAGGATCGCGCCGGCGATGCAGCCGAAGCGGAGCAGCGCGCCGGTCTTCATCTGCTGCAGGCGCGCGACGTCGACCGGTTCGCGGTCGCCGAAGCGGCCTTCGCCGGCGAGGTCGAGGATCTGGCCGCCGGCCATGCCGCCGACGCCGGAGGCGCGCGCCAGCGCGCGGGTCAAGAGCAGGCGCACCTGGGCGTCCTTGTGGATCGCATCGCGGGTGATGATGTCGAAGGCGATCGTCAGCAGCGCGTCGCCGGCGAGGATCGCGGTGGCGTCGTCATAGGCCTTGTGCAGGGTCGGGCGGCCGCGGCGCAGATCGGAATTGTCCATCGCGGGCAGATCGTCGTGGATCAGCGAGTAGCAGTGGATGCATTCGAGCGCTGCGCCCACCAGCAGGGCGGGTTCGCGCGGGATGCCGAACACCGCGGCGCTCTCGACCGCGAGGAACGGCCGCAGCCGCTTGCCGCCGCCGAGGCTCGAATAGCGCATGGCCTCGATCAGCCGCTTCGGGCGCACGATCTCGTCGCTCTCGGTCGCATCGGACAGCAGTTTGGCGAGCAGGGCTTCGGTATCCTCCGCGGTCTGGTCCAGCCGCTTGGAAAACTCTGCAGTACCGGTCGTCATTAAGAATTGCTCCAGATCGATTTTCGGCCGGACAATCGTTGATGGGATCGGCTTCGTCAATTCCCGGCCTGCGACGGATTGCGCCTTAAAAGTGCTGGAAAACCGTGAATTATCCCGCAGACGTCTGACGGCGCCGGCCGTGTTCTGGCTGGCGGGTCCCAAATCCTCCCTGGAAAGGTCCTCCCCGGAAACCCCAGCTTTGCGCATTGTCCGGATTTTATTGCTGCTTTTGCTGGCCCTGCTGTTGCTGCCCTATCTGGTGACGCCGTTCTACCGCACCGGTCAGCCAGTTTCGGCCCTGATGGCGTGGCGGACCCTGCGAGGGGCGCCGGTCTCACGGCATTGGATCGATTTCGGCGCCATGTCGCCGTCGCTGCCGCGGTCCGTGGTCGGCTCGGAGGACGCCCATTTCTGCAAGCATCGGGGCGTCGATTGGGGCGCGCTGCGCGAGGTGATCGACGACGCCGGGGATGGTGAGGCGGCCCGCGGCGGCTCGACCATCACCCAGCAGGTGGCCAAGAACCTGTTCCTGTGGCCCGGCCGCAGCGTGATCCGCAAGGGACTGGAACTGCCGCTGGCGCTGTGGATCGATTTCGTGCTGCCGAAACAGCGGATTCTGGAAATCTACCTCAACATCGCGGAAATGGGGCCGTCCGGGCAGTTCGGGGCCGAGGCCGGTGCCCAATATGCCTTTGGCCGGTCGGCGGCAGAGCTGTCACCCCGGGAGGCGGCGCTTTTGGCGGCGATCCTGCCGAATCCGGTCAAAAGGAGTGCCCGGAACCCGGGTCCGGGGGTCCGCAGGCTGTCCGGCACCTACATGGCCCGGGCCAACACCGTGACGCGCTGCTGGCGCGAAAATCGCGGCTCTTGAGCGCGATTTCGGGCGGATTTTGCTGTCTCCGGGCCTAGATTTACGCGGTCCCTTCCTCTATAAGCGCGGCCTTACCGGCATCGCAGCTTGCGCTTCGAAGCGCTGAGCCCGTCCGCATTTCGGACGATGCCTCCGCAACACCCTAGAGGACACCGTCATGGCCGTTCCCAGAAGAAAAACCTCGCCGTCGCGCCGTGGCATGCGCCGTTCGGCCGATGCGATCAAGACCCCGACCTATGTCGAGGACAAGGACTCCGGCGAACTGCGCCGTCCGCACCACCTCGACCTGAAGACCGGCATGTACAAGGGCCGCCAGGTCCTGAAGGCCAAGAAAGAGTCCTGATCGGACCTTCGGCTTTCGCGCCGCAGGCGGGAGCATGATCCGGAAAAGTGCGTAGCGGTTTTCCCTCGCGACAAACGCCAAAGGCGTTTGCGCGGAAATCATCCTCCAATCAAGACGGCGCTGCGCCTGAATTCGGCCAACGAGTGCGGCCAAGACGGGCGCGTCGGCGGCGAGGCCAATGAGCATCGCCGCATTGCTGGTTCTCCCTGAATAAGGCGCAAGCCCCGATGGTCGGTTTTCCGCTGCTGCTCGTTCCGCTCGCGGTCTACAACATCATCGCCTTCCTGATGCCCGGCGTGTCGTTCACGGACCCGCTGATCAGGCTGACATTGCTGTCGGGCGAGCAGTGGCAGATCACGCTCAGTGACATGCTGCTTGCCGCCGGTGTGCTGTTGTTGCTGCTCGAGGTCATCAAGGGCGCGCGCCCCGGCGCGAAATATCTCACCGACCATCTCCTGTCGCTGATCGTGTTCGGCGCGGCGGCCGCCGAATTCGTGCTCTGGCCGAAATTCGGCAACTCGACCTATTGCCTGCTGACGCTGCTGGCGCTGGTCGATTTCATTTCCGGAATTGCGCTGCGCACCCGCCGCCGCGCGGTGGTCGCGCCCGCAGCACCGGCGCCGGTCAGCAAGTCGCAGCCCGCCACGGTCGAGACGCCACGACCCTCGCCCGCGGTGGCGCCTGTGCTGCCGCGGCCGGAGCCTGCACCCGTCGTCACACCGGCGCCCGCCGCGCCGGTCCCGCCAGCGACGTCAGTTGCGGAATCTGTGCTGCTCGATCAGTCCGCGCCAAAGCCCACGGTCAATTTGCCGGATTTGCAGCCCGGCGGCCAGCCACCGTCGGACACGCCGCAGCGCTAGACCCTTTTCGAGGACGATCATGAGCGGAGAAACGGCCCTTCCGATCGCCGATTCAACGACCACTCAATCGATCTTCGACTGGCTCGAACGGTTCGCCGCCTGCGTCAGGGCGGTCGACTATGCTGCCGCCCGTCCGTTCTGGCATTCGGACATCATCTCGTTCGGCACCTATCAGGAGCTCATCCACGGCCGTGCGCGCTGGACCGAGATGCAATGGGACAATGTCTGGCCCCGCACCGCGGATTTCGCCTTCGATCTCGCGCATACGCAGGTGCTGATCAGCGCCGACGGCGGCATGGCGACGGTGATCACGCCGTGGACGAGCACCGGCTTCCATGCGGACGGCAGCCGCTTCGACCGGCCGGGACGGGCGACGATCATTCTCGCGCGTCAGGCCGACGGGCGCTGGCTCGGAATCCATTCCCACATGTCGCTGCGCCGCGGCGTGCCGCAGGACAGCCACGGCAACCGGCCCGTCAAGGCGCATTGATCGCAGTGCGGCGTTTGACCTTCTAGATGATTTGCCTGGTGCGCCGCGCGACGCTGCGGCGTTCGTCGAGATGCGGGCCGTAGGCGCTCTGCGCGTCAGCCAATGACCCACGCCGCAGCCAGCAGGTCTGCGGCTCGTGGGCGGCGGTGGCGATCAGATGGGCCACAAACGACGGATCGGCATGCGCCAGCGGGATCTTGGGCGCCCAATGGGTGGTCGCGGCCAGCGGCACCAGAGCCGTGCCGGTCGCCCCGGCAGTATCTGTGAACTCGCCGTCCAGGACCTCTGATTGATCGATATCGCGCATCGCCTGCGACCCGTTGGAGCGTCATCATTTGGGACGTTGCGTCCCTCTGCAACACCCTCATGGCAAGGGTCATGCCCGTCATCCCCAGTTCGTTCCACGGCAGTCGAAAACGTGGTTTCCAGATTATTTATCAAGTTCTCCTAGCGTTGGATTCACCGGAACCACTATCTTGAGGATGTGTAGAATCACCGGGTGCCGTCCCAAATCGAGACATAGTCGATGCCCCCTGTCCCGCCAGCTGCCAGCATCCTCGCCTCGCTCGGCCAAGCGACATTCGCCTGGGACCTGGCGACCGACGCGATTGCCTGGAGCGACAATGTGGCGACGGTCTTCCCGGACATTCCGGTCGCTGCGCTTGCGAGCGGCGGCGAGCTCGCAAAGCTGATCGAGCCAATGCGCTCGGTTCGATCAGATGCGCTCGGCCAGACTGGAACGGTGCGGGGCGGCGAGGGGGTTCCCTACCGGATCGAATACGGCGTGCGGGCCGTCACCTCAGCGCCGTTAATCTGGATCGAGGAGACCGGCTGCTGGTTTGCCGGCGCCGACGGCAAGCCGGCGCGCGTGCAAGGCGTCGTTCGCATCAACAATGAACGGCATGCCCGCGACGAGCAGCTCGTGAAGCTGTCGCGGCACGATCCGCTGACCAACGAGCTCAACCGCACCCATCTGATCGCCTCGCTCGCCGAGACCATCGAGGAGTGCGCGCGCTTCCGCACCTCCTGCGCGTTCATGCTGATCGGCATCGATCATCTGGCGCGGGTCAATGATGCGTTCGGCTTCGATGTCGCGGACGCCGTCATCGCCGAGGTGGCGAAACGGATTCGTGCGCGGCTGCGCAGCGGCGACATGCTCGGCCGCTTCTCCGGCAACAAGTTCGGGCTGATCCTGCGCAACTGTACAGTCGACGACACCAACGTGGCCGCCGAGCGTTTCCTCGCCGCGGTGCGCGACGAGGTGGTGCCGACCAGATCCGGCCCGGTGTCGGTAACGGTCTCGATCGGCGCCGTCACCATCCCGCGCCACGCGAAGTCTGCGGAGGAGGCGGTCAATCGTGCCCAGGAGACGCTGGACGCCGCCAAGAGCCGCCGCGCCGGATCGTTCGCGCTGTGGAAGCCGAACGTCGAGCGCGATGCCCAGCGCCGCGTCAACATCCGCGTCACCGACGAGATCGTCACCGCGCTGAACGAGCGCCGCATCCTGATCGGCTTCGAGCCGGTGGTCGATGCGCGTTCGCGGCAGCCTTCGTTCTACGAGTGCCTGGTCCGCATGGAGCAGGAGGACGGCAGGGCGCTGCTCGCGCCCGATATCGTGCCGGTCGCCGAGCGGCTCGGCCTGATCCGGATGGTCGATCATCGCGTGCTGGAGCTTGCGATCGCCGAGCTCGCCGCCGCCCCTGGTGTTCAGCTCAGCCTCAACATCTCGCCGGACACCACGATGGATCCGGACTGGTGGGCCACCATCGAATCGCTGATGCGCGCGCATCCCGGCGTCGGCGAGCGGCTGATCGTCGAGATCACCGAGACGGTCGCGATCCAGGACATCGACGACGTCCGCGGCTTCGTCACGCGGCTGAAGAATTTCGGCAGCCGAATCGCGATCGACGATTTCGGCGCCGGCTACACCTCGTTCCGCAATTTGCGCAAGCTTGGCGTCGATATTGTCAAAATCGACGGCGCCTTCGTGCAGAACATCGTGCGTTCGGCCGACGACCGCGCCTTCGTGCAGACGCTGATCGATCTCGCGCGCCGCCTTGAAATCAAGACCGTCGCCGAATGGGTGCAGGACGAAGAAGCCGCCGTGATGCTGCGCGAATGGGGCTGCGATTTCATCCAGGGCCGCCTGATCGGCCTCGCTTCACCGGACCGGCCGTGGAACGCTCCGGCGGAGAAGGCCGTGCCAGCCGCGGGCTGATCTGTTCGCCAAATTAACGGTGTCGTCCCGGCGAAAGCCGGGACCCATACGCCGCGGCTTCTCAATGAGGCGACCTGGCAGACGCCTCGTTCAATCAACAAGCATTTGTGGTTGAGTCCCGGCATTCGCCGGGACGACGATGGGGTGAGTAGCGCGCAAGAACGAGACCTATTCGTCCTTCTTCGTCGGCTGTGACATGCGCTCGAGGCGTTCCTGCATGTCCTTCATCTGGCGGCGAAGGTCGTCGATGTTGCCGTCGTCGGCCGCGGGCTCCGGCGCCTTCTCGGCTTCAGTGCCGCCGCGCTGCGGCACGAACGGCTTGAACATCGAGAAGGTCTGCTGGAACAGCTCCATGTTGCGGCGGACCTGTTCTTCCAGGGGAGCAAACGGCGTCCCGCTCAGGGCGCCTGCGATCTGCTTGCGGAATCTCTCCTGTTCCCGGGTCAGCGTATCGATCGACTGCTCGAGATATTTCGGCACCACCATCTGCATGCTGTCGCCGTAGAACCGGATCAGCTGGCGCAGGAAGGTGGTCGGCAGCAGGTTCTGCCCGGCCTTGTTCTCCTGTTCGAAGATGATCTGCGCGAGCACGGAGCGGGTGATGTCATCGCCGGTCTTGGCGTCATAAACGAGGAAATCCTCGCCTTCCTTCACCATCGCCGCGAGATCCTCGAGCGTCACATAGGTGCTCGTACCGGTATTATAGAGCCGCCGGTTCGCGTATTTCTTGATCGTGGTCGGTTGTTCAGATTTTGCCATGGGCTCACACTTCAACACCGAAGGACCTGGAACCCGGCAGCATCGCCGCTGGGCTAAATGCAACGCATCGCAGCAAAGGTAAGCATTTTCAAAGCCGTTCGGCTACCGTTTTGTGCTGCACGGTTAATCCCAAAGCAAAGGTATTGCTCAGGAAAGTGCCAAGGACGTCATTTTGAATGCGTCGCGGCGCGCGATTTGCGCGTCAGCGCGATTGACATGGCTCAATGAGGTTTACAGGATAGTCATTAAGAGACAGGTCCGCCGACCCGGCCGCCCGCCGTCGAGAAACCCAGCTACAACCCAAAGGAGATGTCCATGTCAGACGATGTCGTCATCGTCAGCGCCGCCCGCACCCCGGTCGGCAGCTTCAACGGTGCGTTCGCCACCACGCCGGCCCACGACCTCGGCGCGATCGCCATCAAGGCGGCGCTGGAGCGTGCCGGCGTCGAGGGTGGTCAGGTCTCCGAAGTCATCATGGGCCAGATCCTCACGGCGGCGCAGGGCCAGAATCCGGCCCGCCAGGCCTCGATCGCGGCCGGCATTCCGGTGGAAAGCCCGGCCTGGGGCGTCAACCAGCTCTGCGGCTCGGGCCTGCGCACGGTGGCGCTCGGCTACCAGGCGCTGCTCAACGGCGATTCCTCAATCGTCGTCGCCGGCGGCCAGGAATCCATGAGCATGGCCCCGCACGCGCAATATCTGCGCGGCGGCGTCAAGATGGGCGACCTGCAGCTGATCGACACCATGATCAAGGACGGCCTGTGGGATGCCTTCAACGGCTACCACATGGGCAACACCGCCGAGAACGTCGCCAAGCAGTACCAGATCACCCGTTCGCAGCAGGACGAGTTCGCGGTCGGTTCGCAGAACAAGGCCGAGGCGGCGCAGAAGGCCGGCAGGTTCAAGGACGAGATCGTCCCGGTCACGATCAAATCCCGCAAGGGCGATATCGTGGTCGACGCCGACGAGTATCCGCGCCATGGCGCCACGATCGATGCGATGGCCAAGCTCCGCGCCGCCTTCGAGAAGGACGGCACCGTGACCGCCGGCAACGCCTCGGGCATCAACGACGGCGCCGCCGCCGTCGTGCTGATGACCGCCAAGGAAGCCGCCAAGCAGGGCAAGAAGGTGCTCGCCCGCATCGTCTCGTGGGGCCAGGCCGGCGTCGACCCCAAGATCATGGGCACCGGGCCGATCCCCGCCTCGCGCGCCGCGCTGAAGAGGGCCGGCTGGAACATCGCCGACCTCGACCTGATCGAGGCCAACGAGGCGTTCGCCGCGCAGGCCTGCGCCGTCAACAAGGACCTCGGCTGGGATCCGGCCAAGGTCAACGTCAATGGCGGCGCGATCGCGATCGGCCATCCGGTCGGCGCGTCGGGCGCCCGCGTGCTGGTGACGCTGCTGCATGAGATGCAGAAGCGCGATGCCAAGAAGGGCCTCGCGACGCTGTGCATCGGCGGCGGCATGGGCATCGCTATGTGCGTTGCACGCGACTGAACAAGAGGCAGCGAGGTCGGTTAGGTGATGAAAAGATCATCTGTCAACCACGGCGCGAGCTGATAGAAAAGATGCCCGGCTTTGTGCCGGGCATTTTTGTTTCGAGAGCATGATCCGGAAAAGTATGAAGCGGCTTTCCGAAAGGATCATGCTCAAAAGAGCGAGCTAAAGCGCGATGACGGTTGAGCCTAATCTCATCGCGCTTTGTCGAGTGAGTGCGAGGACCGGAGTGATCCGGTTATAAAAGACGGCCAAGGAGGAAACGGACATGGCACGTGTTGCATTGGTGACGGGCGGAACGCGGGGCATTGGAGCTGCAATCAGCAAGGCGATGAAGGCGGCGGGCTACAAGGTGGCGGCGAGCTACGCCGGCAACGACGCCGCGGCGGAGAAGTTCAAGGCGGAGAGCGGCATCCCGGTCTACAAGTGGGACGTCGCATCGTTCGACGCCTGCGCGGCCGGCGTGAAGCAGGTCGAGGCCGATCTCGGTCCGGTCGACGTGCTCGTCAACAATGCCGGTATCACCAAGGACACTGCATTCCACAAGATGACGCTGGAGCAGTGGAATGCCGTGATCAACACCAACCTCGGCTCGCTGTTCAATATGACGCGCCAGGTGATCGAGGGCATGCGCGCCCGCAAGTTCGGCCGCGTCATCTCGATCTCCTCGATCAACGGCCAGAAGGGCCAGTTCGGCCAGGTCAACTACTCCGCGGCGAAGGCCGGCGATATCGGCTTCACCAAGGCGCTCGCGCTGGAGAACGCCAAGGGCGGCATCACCGTCAACGTGATCTGCCCGGGCTATATCAACACCGAGATGGTGCAGGCGGTGCCGAAGGACGTGCTCGAGAAGAACGTGATCCCGCAGATTCCAGTCAACCGGCTCGGCGAACCCGAGGAGATCGCGCGTGCCGTGGTCTTCCTCGCGGCTGACGAGGCGGGCTTCATTACCGGCTCGACGCTGACCATCAACGGCGGCCAATATCACGCCTGACGCGAGAAGCGTCGTCGCGTCGCAGGTGCCATCAATCACGTCGTAATGCCCGGCCTTGTGCCGGGCATTTTCGTCGTTACAACCGCAAGGCGCGAAGCAGAGACGTGGCCGGGGCGGCCACGACGGATTGAGTTCAGATGACGACCCGAACTGCCACCCTTGTCGGACTGACCGCCATCCTGATGTGGTCGCTGCTGTCGGTCATGACGGTCGCGACCGGGGCGATCCCGGCGTTCCAGCTCGCCGCCATGACGTTTGCGATCGGCGCCGTGGTCGCGTTCGCAAGCTTCCTCTTCCGTCCCGCAGCGTTCGGCGCATTGAAGCAGCCGCTGGTCGCCTGGGTCGTCGGTGTCGGCGGGCTGTTCGGCTATCACGCGCTGTATTTCCTGGCGCTGCGCTTCGCGCCGCCGGCCGAGGCCGGCCTGCTCAACTATCTCTGGCCGTTGCTGATCGTGCTGTTCTCGTCTCTGCTGCCGGGCGAGCGGCTTGCGATCCATCACGTCGTCGGCGCGCTGCTGGGCCTTGTGGGCACCGTGCTGCTGTTCGCCGGCAACACCGGCAGCTTCTCGAGGGAGCAGATTCCAGGCTTCGCGGCCGCCTTCGTCGCGGCCTTTGTCTGGGCCGCCTATTCGGTGATGTCGCGCCGGCTCAAGGCGGTGCCGACCGATGCGGTGGCGGGCTTCTGCCTTGCCACGGCCGTGCTTGCCGCGCTGGTGCACATGTTGGTGGAAACCACGGTGTGGCCGGCGACGCCGCTGCAATGGCTCGCGGTTGCAGCACTCGGCATCGGTCCGGTGGGCGCGGCATTCTTCGCCTGGGACATCGGCATGAAGCGCGGCGACATCCGCGTGCTCGGCGCCGCGTCCTACGCCACGCCGCTGCTCTCGACCGCGTTTTTGATTCTGGCGGGTTTTGCCAAGCCCAGCGCCAACATCGCCATCGCAGCGATCCTGATCGCCGGCGGCGGCCTGATCGCAGCGAAAGATATGGTACTAGGAAAAAGAACGTAGGATGGGTAGAGCGCAGCGAAACCCATCATGCTTCGTCGCGTGACGATCGATGGGTATCGCTTCCGCTCCACCCATCCCACGAGGATGGCTCGCGACGAGTTTCGATCCAAAAGAAAGGCAGATCAGCGCAATATCTAGCGCCAGAAGGAAATGATGTTGGACGCACCGTTTTTGGAGCTGGCCTATTTCGTAGGTGAAGCAAACCTGGAGCAGGCGCTTGACAAGGTAAGAGCTGAGACGCCGCTCGAGGGAGCGGCAAGAAAGTTCACGGCCTCGAACGTGATCGGAATCGCTGGGCCGGCTGAGCAATTGGCGGTTCGTGGTGGTGTAATAGAATTGCGCACCGAAGGCGAAGCCTTTTGCGGACCGTCGGCGCGTCTCGACCCGAGAGCCCGGAGGCTGGGCAACATTGCGTACCGGAGGTTCGTCCACTGGGCGCGTCTTCTGAACCCTACGTATGGCGCGATACTCGTCGAGTACTCCCTGGAGAATCCGGATGAGCTCCGCAAAGATCAACGCAGTCTCGCGTTTCGAGATTTCTATTTAGCAAAGCGGGCATTGGATGTGCGTGCTTGGTCCAAGCTTCATGAGATTGTGGGCGACCGGGCGTATCGACACGCCCTTCCTGATGGCTTGTACGTCTCCATGACTCCCTACTTCAATCCGGAGGCGGCAGGGCTGGCTTCAGGCGATGCTCAGGTACTATCGGCGAAAATCGCTGAGCTGTTGGCTCGTTCGCTCCGTGATTAGGGGCAAAAGAACGTAGGATGGGTAGAGCGAGCCTGTTTCACCGTCACCCTGAGGAGGCCGCAACCCGGCCGTCTCGAAGGGTCGACGGCCCGCCTGTGGCCGGTTCATCCTTCGCGGCTCGCTGCGCGAGCACCTCGGGATGACGGGGTAAAAACCTTACGAAGCCGGCTCCCAGCCCTTCGGCGCGAGTTCGAACTTCGCGAACTCGAAGCCCGGCGCGACGGTGCAGCCGACCAGCGTCCAGTCGCCGCTGCTTTCCGCGGCCTGCCAAGCGCCCGCCGGCACGATCGCCTGGGGCTGTTCGCCGTTCGCGACATCCGGCCCCAGGGTGATCGAACGCGGCGGCTCGCCGTCCTGCGCGATCTTCAGCGTCAGCGGCGCGCCGGCGTAGTAGTGCCACATCTCGACCGCGTCGATGCGGTGCCAGTGCGAGCGCTCGCCGCGCGCGAGCAGGAAATAGATCGCGGTCGAATGCGCGCGTCCACTGGCGTCGCAGCGTTGGTCGCGAAACGTCTCGCGATAATGCCCGCCTTCGGGATGCGGCTGCAGCGCGAGCCGCGCGATGATGTCGGCAGCAGCGAGCTGTGACATCAGGACTTGTTCTTGCGCTCGCGGAGCTCGCCGAACACCAGCGCCGGGTCGGCGCCCTTCATGTGCAGCTTGGCGGCGACAACAGGCTCGTCGGCGCGCAGGAACACGTTGGCCTTCTTCTCGTCACCCAGCAGCACGGGAATCGTCGGCTTGTTCTCGGCGCGCAGCTTCGTCACTTCCTCGGCGCGGGCCTGCAAATGCGGATTGTCGCCCTCGATGGTGAGCGCGAACTTCACGTTGGAGGCGGTGTATTCATGGCCGCAATACAGACGGAAATCGTCCGGCAGCGAACGCAGCTTCAGCAGCGAATCCCACATCATGGGATAGGTGCCCTCGAACACCCGGCCGCATCCGATCGAGAACAGCGTATCGGCGGCGAACACCGCCTTCTCGCCGTCGAATACATAGGAGATATGGTCGAGCGTATGGCCGGGGGTCTCGACCACGCGCGCGAGCAGGCTGCCGACCTTGATGACGTCGGCATTGGCGGCGCGCAGATCGACATTGGCGATCTTGGCAGACTTGTCGTGCGGCGCGACGACGCGGCAGCCGTACTTCTGCTTCAGCTCGGCGACGCCGCCGACATGGTCGCCATGGTGATGGGTGATCAGGATGTCGGTCAGCGTCCAGCCTTCGTGCTCCAGCGCCTCGATGATCGGGCCGGCCTCCGGCGCGTCGATCGATGCCGTCGCCTTGGTGGCGGGATCGTGGATCAGGTACCCGAAATTGTCGGTGAGGCAGCTGAAGGTGCGAATTTCGGCGGTCATGATATCTCCACGAACAAACGGGACGGACATTTCAGAGCATGTTTTTTTCGAAAAGCCGGCGTCGCCGTTTCCGGATCATGCTCTTACCTCGCCCAATATAGGGGTGAAATATGGCGTTAACGCTCCGGCGGCAACGCAAATTTCGGCGCTCCCCGGCTGTAACGGGCATGTTAGGCTAGGATCATGGACGTCATCGACCTCCGCGACTTCTATTCGCAGCGCCTCGGCATCGTCGCGCGGCAGCTGATCAACCGTGGCATCCGTGCGCGGTGGCCGAACGCGGAAGGCCAGCGCGTGCTCGGGCTCGGCTATCCGACACCTTACCTCGGCCTGTTCCGTGATACCTGCGAGCGCTGCATCGCCTTCATGCCGGCGGCCCAGGGCGTGCTGAAATGGCCGACCGGCCGGCCGGCGCTGGCGACCCTGATCGACGAATTCTCGATGCCGCTGCCGGATGCCGCGGTCGACCGCGTGCTGCTGGTGCATGCGCTGGAGATGTCCGACGATCCCGAGCGGCTGCTGCGCGAGGTGTGGCGGGTGCTGTCACCGTCGGGGCGGCTGATCGCGATTATCCCGAACAGGCGCGGCGTCTGGACGCGCACCGATGCCACGCCGTTCGGCCATGGCCGGCCCTATTCGCGGGCGCAGATCACCCAGCTGTTGCGGCAGACCTGGTTCACGCCGGCGTCATGGGGCGAGGCGCTGTTCATGCCGCCGGTGCAGGGCAGCTGGTTCTTGCGCTCGGCGATGGCGTGGGAGCGGGTCGGTGCGGCGCTGTCGATGCCGTTCGCCGGTGTGCATATCGTGGAAGCGAGCAAGCAGGTCTATCGCGCGATCCCGGCGCGCCGCGAGCGCACGCAACTGATCCCGTCATTGCGTCCGGTGCTGGTGCCGTCCTCGACGGCGACGCGCAAATCCAGTCACGCGGAGTCGTAAGACGACGTGACACGAATGATTCACCCTCCCCTGGAGGGGGAGGGTGGCCGCACAGTTGCGTTACTCGTTGCCCGGATTGAAGTCGTCGCTCGGCGCCGGCTGCGCCGCCATATCGGGGCGCGGGCCGTGCGGACGGCGGCGACGGCGCGGAAAACGCTCGCTCCGTTCGCCGCGTTCTGCGCCGCCATTGCTGGCTTCATAGGCGCCACCGTTGACCTGCGGCTGCGCGCCGCCGGTGATGAACGAGGGCAGGCGATCGACGCCGCCGGCATCGGCCACCACCGGCTGCGGCTGGTTCTGCGGTAGCGGTTGATACTGCGGCTGCGGACGATGTTCGCGTTCGCGGTGCTCACGCGGCTGCTGTTCACGCTCGCGATGCTCCCGCGGCTGCTGGTAGGGCTGCTGGCCGTTGTCGCGCATGAACGGCTGTTGCTGCTGCGGCACGAAGCCCGGCTCCTGGCCGAAGCTCGAATAGCCGTCGCTGTCGTCGTCGCCGTCCTCGGTCTGCGTCACCTCGGCGTCGGGGCGCGGCGGCTGCTGACTCTGCCGGAACTGCTCCTGCGCGGCCGCGATGATCCGGTAATAGTGCTCAGCGTGCTGGTAGTAGTTCTCAGCTGCCACCGGATCGCCGGAGGAGCGTGCATCGCGCGCAAGCTGGACGTATTTCTCGGCCACGTGGGAGGCCGTGCCGCGGATCTTGATGTCGGGTCCGTTCGATTCGTACACCCGTGTCAGGGGATTCTGGCCGCGCCGGTTATTGTTGTTGTTATTGTTGTTGTTATTCCGGTTGCGCATCCGCTTGTTGTTCTGACCGTTTCTCATCTGTCGCCTTTTATTCCAGCCCTGAAGTTATTGCAGTCCACAGTCCGATTTCTCAGAAGTCCGAATTCTCAGAAGTCCGATTCCCAGATTCCAATTCCCAGAGTCCGATTCGGCGTGCGCCCAGGCACACGGAATCGCAATACCGTTCGAAGTGGCATCGATGTCGCCGACCATCTCGTTCAGCAAAGTCGCGTTCAGCAAAGACGCGTTCCCCAACCGCCGCCGGCCAAACACGCCAGCGACAAAATCATTCCGCCCGTTGAGACAGGCCCAGTTCTCGTGCGTAAGTGTTCAAGCGCAATAACAGGCTTTCGTTCGCTTGGCGGTCGAGAGCAGCACAGCTTCGGCTATTGCGCTCAATGAGACCTGCGTTCCTGGAACCTTTCGATCGGCGGGCTCTGCTGAACCCTGGTCATCACCCGTAACGGTTACGGGGCCAGCACCGATGTCGTGGGCGGAACGTAGTCGTTCCCGGGGGATATTCCAAGAGGTTTTTTTGCGTTCCAATAGGACTTTATCGGGGCAGCCGGCGGGCTGAAACGGCCCTTGGAACGCCCGCGAGATCGGCCTTGGGCGGCCCCGTTGGGGATAACCCGGAAGCCGTCATCAGCGCTTCAACGTCGCCGCTCTGGCCCTGTCCGACTTCCACAACCAGAAATCCACCCGAGGTCAGAAGACCCGCAGATTGCGAAATCAGCGCGCGGTAGGCGTCGAGCCCGTCGGCCCCGCCGTCGAGCGCCGCGCGCGGGTCGTGCGCGCGCACCTCGATGGCGAGGCCGGCGATGTCGGCCGAGGGGATGTAGGGCGGATTGGACACGATCAGGTCGAACGCGCCGGTCAGGGCGCTGCCATAGCCGCACGCGATCCATGTCGCGCGATCGGCGAATCCGAGTTCGGCGGCGTTCCGGCTCGCCGTCTGCAGCGCCTCTGTGGAGATGTCGGTGCCGAAGCCATGCGCGTGGGGCAGTTCCGAGAGCAGCGCCAGCAGGATCGCGCCCGAACCGGTGCCGAGATCGGCGATCCGCAACGCGCGATCCGCCGCGCCGTCGGTGCGCAGCAACTCGAGCGCGCGCTCGACCACGGTCTCGGTGTCGGGGCGCGGCACCAGCGTTGCGGCGGTCAGATGCAGCGGCAGCCCCCAAAACTCCTTGATGCCGAGAATGCGCGCGACCGGTTCGCCGGCGAGGCGGCGCCGCGCCAGGCCCTCGAGGCGATCCGCTTCGTCCTGGGTCAGCGTACGTTTCGCTCTCGTGACCATGCCGGTCAGATCGAGGCCAAGCGCCGCGCCGACCAGCAGCCGTGCATCGAGTTCGGCGGAATTGTTGCCGGCCGATTGCAGCTGCGCAGCCAGTGCGCGGCGGGCGCTCTCGACTGTTGCGTTGACCACAGGCGCCATCACGCGGTGTCCTCGCGCAACACCAACCGTCCGTCGTCCCCGCGAAAGCGGGGACCCATACGCCGCGGCCCTTCGATCTGGGCGGTCGGGGTCGATATCGGGATCAACAATGACGCCCTGTGGTTGTGGGTCCCTGCTTTCGCAGGGACGACGACGATCAATGGAGCCAGCAGCCGGATCGGTTCACGCCGCCGCGCCCTGTGCCGCGAGCTGCGCGGCCTGATGCTCGGTGGTCAGCGCATCGATCAGTTCGCCGAGCGCCTCGCCCGCGATCACCTGCGGCAGCTTGTAGAGCGTCAGGTTGATACGGTGGTCGGTGACTCTCCCTTGCGGGAAATTATAGGTGCGGATGCGCTCCGAGCGGTCGCCGGAGCCGACCTTCTCCTTGCGGTCGGCGGAGCGCGCGGCATCGACACGCTGGCGCTCGGCGTCATAGATGCGCGAGCGCAGGATGTTCATCGCCGACGCCCGGTTTTTGTGCTGCGAGCGGCTGTCCTGCATCATCACCACGATGCCGGTCGGCAGATGGGTGATGCGGATCGCGGATTCGGTCTTGTTGACGTGCTGGCCGCCGGCGCCGCCGGCGCGCATGGTCTCGATCCGCAAGTCGGTGTCCTTGATGTCGACGTCGACGTCCTCGACCTCGGGCAGCACGGCGACGGTAGCGGCCGAGGTGTGGATGCGGCCCTGCGTCTCGGTGTCGGGCACGCGCTGCACGCGGTGCACGCCGGACTCGAATTTCAGCTTGGCGAAGGCGCCGCGGCCCTGCACCTCGGCGATGATTTCCTTGTAGCCGCCGACGGTGCCTTCGCTCGCCGAGATCACCTCGACCTTCCAGCCCTGCAAGGCCGCGAAGCGCTCATACATCCGGAACAGGTCGCCGGCGAACAGCGAGGCCTCGTCGCCGCCGGTGCCGGCGCGGATTTCCAGCACCACGTTGCGGTCGTCCATCGCGTCCTTCGGCAACAGCGCGACCCGGATCTTCTGCTCGAGATCGCCGATGCGCGCCTGCAGCGTCTCCAGCTCGGCTTCCGCCATGCTGCGCATCTCGGGATCGGTCCCCGCATCGGCCAGCAACGCCTCGGTGTCGGCGAGTTCCGATCGGGCAGAGCGATAGGTCTTCACCGCATCGATCAGCGGATTGAGCTCGGCGAGCTCGCGCGTGATCGCAACATAGCGCTCGGAGTTGACCTGGCCGAGCAGCTCGGCCTCCAGCGAGGCGTGATGGGCGAGCAGGACGTCGAGTTTGGCTTCGGGTAGCATGGCGGAGTCTCGAATTGCTGAAAGCGCGAAGGGGTGGCAGAGGCGACGGCAGCGTCGCTACAAGGCCAGCCCCTCGGTTTCCGCAAACTTCGTCAGCGCCCCGCGGATCGAGACGCTGCCGACCGGCGCGTCCAGCAGCGGATTGATCATCGCCTCGGCCTTCTTGGCGTCGAGGTCGAGGATCAACGCCTTGACCGGGCCGTGCGCGGTCGCCGACAGCGACAGCGAGCGATAGCCGAGCGCAATCAGCGCCAGCGCGCCGATCGGCTTCGACGCCATCTCACCGCACAGCGAAGCGGCCTTCTTCGCGATCTTGGCCTTGCGCACGATGTCGCGCAGCGCGCGCAGGATCGGCGCCGACAGGATGTCGAAGCGTTCCGAGACCTTGGCATTGCCGCGGTCGACCGCGAACAGGAACTGGAACAAGTCGTTGGAGCCGACCGAGACGAAGTCGACCTTCTTCAGCAGCTCGTCGAGCTGGTAGAGCAGGGCCGGCACCTCGACCATGGTGCCGATATCGATCCGTTCGGGCAGCGAATGGCCGTGCTGTCGCAGATAGGTCAGCTCGCGCTCGACGATCGCCTTGGCCTGGTCGAACTCGGCGATCTCGGAGATCATCGGGAACATGATCTTCAGCGCACGTCCGCCGCCGGCGCGCAGCAGTGCGCGGATCTGGCCGCGCAGCAGGCCGGGGCGGTCGAGGCCGAGCCGGATCGCGCGCCAGCCGAGCGCGGGATTTTCCTCGACCACGGTCTCCATGTAGGGCAGCGCCTTGTCGCCGCCGATGTCGAGCGTGCGGAAGGTGACGGGCTTGGTGCCCGCGGCATCGAGCACGGTGCGGTACAACGCGAGCTGGTCGCTCGAACGCGGCAGGCTCGGGCTCACCATGAACTGCAATTCGGTGCGGAACAGGCCGATGCCGGCGCTGCCGGTGTCCTCGATATGCGGCAGGTCGATGGTCAGGCCGGCATTGATCAGGAGCTCGATCGGCTGGCCGTCCTTGGTCACGCAGGGCTTGTCGCGCAGCGCCGAATATTGCGCCTGCCGCCGCGCCCGGAACCGGACGCGCTCGGCGTAGGCGGATTCGATCTCGGCGGAGGGGCGGACATAGATCTCGCCGGAAATGCCGTCGACGATAATGGCATCGCCCGGATCGGCAATGCCGGGCGCGTTCGGCACCTCGCCGACCGCGGGAATGCCGAGCGCGCGTGCCACGATCGAGACGTGGGAATTCGCGGTGCCTTCCTCCAGCACCAGGCCGCGCAGCCGCTTGCGGTCATAGTCGAGCAGCGCTGCGGGGCCCATCGCGCGGGCGATCAGGATGGCGTTGTCGGGCAGCTGCTCGCGCGTCGGCGCATGGTCCTGGCCGACCAGTTGCCGCATCAGGCGATGGCCGAGATCCTCGAGATCGTGCAGGCGGTCGCGCAAATAGGGATCGGTCGAGCGCAGCATGCGCGCGCGGGTGTCGGACTGCACGCGTTCGACGGCGGCTTCCGCGGTGAGGCCGGTGGCGACCGCCTCATGCAGCTTGTGCGACCAGCCCTGGTCGTTGGCGAACATGCGGTAGGCTTCCAGCACATCGCGATGCTCGCCGCCTTCGGCGACGTCGCCGCGCTCCAGCATGCGGTCGAGATCGGCGCGCAGATTGGCGAGCGCAGTGTCGAGCCGCTTGATCTCCTTCGGCAGGTCTTCGGCGATATAGTTGGTGATGACGACGCGCGGCTCGTGCAGCACGACATGGCCGAGCGCGATGCCGTCGGAGAGCACCGCGCCGGTCTTGTGCAGCGAGTGCCGCGCGGCGGGCTCGGCGCCGGGCTGGGCCAGCGCGGCAAGCTCGCCTGAGGCGATCATCTCCGCCAGCACCATGGCGGTGGTCTGCAGCGCCTCGACCTCTTCCTCGACATAGGTGCGCTTGGCGCGGTTCTGCACCACAAGCACGCCGAGCGTGTTGCCGGCGCGCAGGATCGGCACGCCGAGGAACGAGTGGTAGATCTCTTCGCCGGTTTCCGGGCGGTAGGCGAAGGCGGGATGGCTTTGCGCGTCGGAGAGATTGAGCGGCGTCGCCTCGCTGGCGACGAGGCCGACCAGGCCCTCATGCGCGCTCAGCACGGTGCGGTGCACGGCGTCGCGGTTCAGACCCTCGGTGGCGTAGAGCTCGAGCGTGTTGTCGATGCGCAGCACGTAGCAGGAGCAGACCTCGGCCACCATGTTGGCCGCGATCAGCACCACGATCTTGTCGAGGCGTTCCTGGGCGGAGACTTGCTCCGCCATGGTTTCGCGGAGCCGCCTCAACAGGACGCGGGGGCCTCCCGACGCGCTCCGCATGTGCTTCAGTCCCTCCCCACCAGGCCGGCGCACGGGGCCGGCCGGCCGTTGGCGCAAAACTCGTCAAACACAACAATTTTAGTCATTCGGCGTCGCCGCTCGCGCCAGTTCCCGCCGATTCGGGATCGCACAAACTGTGCCACAGTTTGCGACAGCCCACCTGACTGGCCGTATAGCCAATCGAGGCTCGCTTTGCCAAGCAAAACGCCTGCCAGTAGCAAATAACGTCTGCGTCAGCCCGATGCTGCGCCCGCTAAGAGAAATTCTAACTCCGGGATGTGGGTACCGGAGG
Organism: Bradyrhizobium quebecense; assembly: GCF_013373795.3. Classification (NCBI taxonomy): domain Bacteria; kingdom Pseudomonadati; phylum Pseudomonadota; class Alphaproteobacteria; order Hyphomicrobiales; family Nitrobacteraceae; genus Bradyrhizobium; species Bradyrhizobium quebecense. The sequence continues at coordinate 6,511,272 of NZ_CP088022.1, read as the reverse complement.
CCCTCTTCCTTCTCCCCTTGTGGGAGAAGGTGGCCACAGGCGGCCTGCGGCCGCCGTTCTTGGAAACGCCGATGCTGCGCATCGGCTACGCGCAGTCCGCGACGGATGAGGGATCTCTATCCGCGGAGGCAGACCCCTCACCCGGTTTCGATGCTAAACGCATTGAAACCACCCTCTCCCACAAGGGGAGAGGGTTTCCCAAAGCCCTACGCCTGGTCCAGCCCGTACAGCGTGTGCAGCGTGCGGACCGCGAGTTCGGTGTAGGCGGCGTCGATCAGGACCGAGAACTTGATCTCGGAGGTGGTGATGGCGCGGATGTTGATGTTGCGATCGGCCAGCGCCTTGAACGCCTTCGCCGCGACGCCGGCATGGCTGCGCATGCCGCTGCCGATCACCGAGACCTTGGCGACATCGGTCGCGGTGTCGAGCCTGGCGTAGCCGATCTTGGCCTTGGCGGAGGTAATGGTGTCCCTGGCGCGGTTGTAGTCGGTGGCCGGCACGGTGAAGGTGAGGTCGGTGGTCTTGCCGTCCTCCGACACGTTCTGCACGATCATGTCGACGTTGATGTTGGCATCCGCAAGCGGCCCGAAGATCGCCGCGGCGACGCCGGGCTTGTCCTCGATCTGGCGCACGGAAATCTGGGCTTCGTCCTTGGAGAAGGCGATGCCGGTGACGACGTGCATTTCCATGATTTCCTCCTCGCTGCAGATCAGCGTGCCCGGCGGCTGGTTGGCGTGCGGGTCGATATCCTCTGGCTTGTCGAAGCTGGAGCGTACGAAGATCGGCATGTTGTGCACCATGCCGAGTTCCACCGAGCGAACCTGCAGCACCTTGGCGCCCTGCGAGGCCAGCTCCAGCATGTCCTCGAATGCGATCTTGTCGAGCCGGCGCGCCTTCGGCACCACGCGCGGATCGGTGGTGTAGACGCCGTCGACATCGGTGTAGATGTCGCAGCGGTCGGCGCGCAAAGCGGCCGCGATCGCCACCGCCGAAGTGTCCGAACCGCCGCGGCCGAGCGTGGTGATGCGGCCGGTCTGCGGGTTGATGCCCTGGAAGCCGGCGATCACGGCGACTTCCTTGCGCTCCTTGAAACGGCCGATGATCTCGCTGCCGTCGATATCGAGGATGCGCGCCGAAGCATGCGCCTCCGAGGTCTTGATCGGGATCTGCCAGCCCTGCCAGGAGCGCGCCTGGATGCCGATGCCCTGCAGCACGATCGCGAGCAGGCCCGAAGTGACCTGTTCGCCGGAGGCGACCACCGCGTCATATTCGCGCGCGTCGTGCATCGGCGAGGCCTCGGTGCACCAGGCCACCAGTTCGTTGGTCTTGCCGGACATCGCGGAGACAACGACGGCGACCTCGTGGCCGGCGTCGACCTCGCGCTTCACGTGCTGGGCGACGTTGCGGATACGATCGATATTGGCGACGGACGTACCGCCGAATTTCATCACGAGGCGGCCCATGACGACGCGTCTATTCCTTTAAGAGGATAAGTAGGTTAACCCACGCCGAAAACCGCAAGCGCGGGCACCGAAAGGCGCGTATACATAGCGCCGCGCCCGGGGGCAAGCCGGTTGGTAGGGGTCCCCCGAGGGTCTTTTGGGGGTGTTTTACCGGTTGAGGCCGGCTGTGGCGCAAGGGTAACGCGGGGGCAACGCGAAGGCGGATTGGATGGGACGCTACATCGACGAAATCCTGCAGCCTGGCGAGAAGGTGCTGTATTCCACCAACGCGCACTGGATGTTCTATCTGCCGGCGATCGCGGCCTGGATCCTGGTCCTGGCGCTCTTGATCCTGTCACGGATGACGACGGTCGACGGCCTGGTGCTGGCCTGCCTTACGGGCGCCGCCGTGGTCGCGGTCGCGGCGCTGTACTGGACCGGCGCGGCCTGGTTCCATCGCTGGACTACCGAGACTGACGTGACCAATTTCCGCGTCGTGCACAAAACCGGCTTCATCAAGCGGCGCACCTTCGAGATGAGCCTCGACAAGGTCGAGAGCGTCGACGTCAACCAGAGCATCATGGGGCGCCTGCTCAATTATGGCGACGTCACCATCCGCGGCGTCGGCGAGGGCATCGAGACCATCAAGACCATCGCCTCGCCGCTGTCGTTTCGCAATTCGATCACCGCGCGATAGGGGCGCGCGCAATCATGACCACAACGCTTTCCAATTCCACCGCCGCCTCGGTCGATCCGGCCGAAATCGCGAAGTTCTCGAAACTGTCGGATGAATGGTGGGATCCGCGCGGCAAGATGGCGCCGCTGCACAAGATCAATCCGCTGCGCCTGACCTATATCCGCGACGCCGCCTGCCGCAAGTTCGAGCGCAACGCCAAGAGCCTGAGCTGCCTGTCCGGCCTGCGCCTGCTCGACATCGGCTGCGGCGCCGGCCTGCTGTGCGAGCCGTTCACCCGGCTCGGCGCCCAGGTGATCGGGATCGATCCGTCCGCCACCAACATCGCGGCCGCGAAGCTGCATGCCGACAAGGGCCATCTGTCGATCGACTACCGCTGCACCACGGTGGAGGAGATGGACGCACGCGAGCGCTTCGACATCGTGCTGGCGATGGAGGTGGTCGAGCACGTCGTCGATGTCGGCGCCTTCATCAAGCGCTGCGCCGTCATGCTCAAGCCCGGCGGGCTGATGGTGGTCTCGACCTTGAACCGCAACTGGAAGAGCTTTGCGCTGGCGATCGTCGGCGCCGAATACGTGCTGCGCTGGCTGCCGCGCGGCACCCATGACTGGAGCAAGTTCGTCACCCCCGCCGAGCTCGAGCGCTATCTCGGCGACGTCAATCTCACCGTCACCGAGCAGGCCGGCGTGGTCTACAACCCGCTCGCCGACAAATGGACCGTCTCGACCGACATGGACGTGAACTACATGGTGGTGGCGGAGGAGGTGTGAGCTCGTTACCTCGCCCCGCTTGCGGGGAGAGGTCGGATTGCGAAGCAATCCGGGTGAGGGGGACTCTCCGCGCGCGTCGCTCGTCGAATTTGCGGAAGCAGCCCTTCACCCCAACCCTCTCCCCGCAAGAGCGGGGCGAGGGAGTAGGGACGCAATCCAGTCATGCGCCGTTTCGATTGACCGCGTCGGCGGTAATCGGCACGCTGCGCGCGTAATCCTGCCCGGCACATTTCCCTTCCCGCATGCTCACAATCGCCTCGCTCTGGATTCCCTTCACCATCGTCGCTGCGTTCGGGCAGGTGGCGCGCAATGCGATGCAGCGGCATCTGACCGGGCCGCTCGGGACCTGGGGTGCGACCAATATCCGCTTCCTGTTCGGCCTGCCGTTTTCGGTGGTGTTTTTCGCGCTGGCGATGCTGCTGACCGGCGATCGCGTGCCGTGGCCGGCGGACTCATTCTGGCCGTGGCTGTTGTCCGGCGCGCTCAGCCAGATCGTCGGCACCGGCTTCATGCTGCTGGCGATGAACGACCGCTCCTTCGTGGTGACCACGGCCTACATGAAGACCGAGGCGATCCAGACCGCGATCTTCGGCTTCATCTTCCTCGGCGACCATCTCACGACGCCTAAGGTGATCGTGATCGTGATCGCAACCATCGGCGTCGTCGTCACCGCGCTCAGGCCGGGCGGCTCAAGGAGCTTTGCCGATCTGCGCCCGACCGTGCTCGGCCTCGGCGCCGCTGCGGTGTTCGCGATCTCGGCGGTGAGTTTTCGCGGCGCGATCATTGCCGTGCCCGGCGTCTCGTTTGTGACGGCGGCCTCCTACACGCTGATGTGGAGCCTGTTCGTCCAGACGCTGATCCTGTCTGTCTATCTGTTGCTGCGCGCGCCCGACGTGCTGCGAAAGATCCTCGGCCTGTGGCGGCCCTCGATGTTCGCGGGCTTCATGGGCGCGTTCTCCTCGCAGTTCTGGTTCCTGGCGTTCGCGCTCACCGCCGCCGCCAATGTGCGGACGTTGGCGCTGATCGAGGTGCTGTTCGCGCAGGGCGTGGCGTATTTCTCGCTCAAGCAGCCGTTCTCGCTGCGTGAGGTGATCGGCATCGTCCTGATCGTGATCGGCGTCGCGCTGCTGATTGCCGCGTAAGACTACCCCTTCACGGCGATCAGCACCGCGCCGGCCGAGATCAGCGCGATCCCGATCCAGCCATAGGCCGAGGGGCGCTCGCCGAGGAACACGGCGCCGAACAGCGCCACCAGCACCACGCTGAGCTTGTCGATCGGCGCGACCAGTGTGGCGGGGCCGAGCTTGAGCGCGCGGAAATAGCAGATCCACGACGCGCCGGTGCCGAGCCCGGACAGCAGCAGGAACAGCCAGCTCTTGCCCGAGATCGGTCCGGCCTGGGTGAATTGCCCGGTCGCGAACAGGATGGCCGACAGCGTGATCAGCACGACCACGGTGCGGATTAGCGTGGCGAGATCGGAGTTGATGCCCTCGACGCCGACCTTGGCGAAGATCGCGGTCAGCGCGGCGAAAATAGCCGAAAGGAACGCCCAGACCTGCCAGGAAGAGAATGTTTCGGGGGTCATTCGGGACGCTCGGCCGGTTTAGCCCACCCGTCATTGCGAGCGAAGCGAAGCAATCCATAGCGCAACAAGCACGAAGCTGGATTGCTTCGTCGCTTCGCTCCTCGCAATGACGGGAGCGAAGCGGTGCGCGTCAATTCCGGTCTTCCGGCAGCGTCGGCAGCGGCGAGACCTCGACGCCTTCGTCGATCAGCGCGCGCGCCTCTTCGGGCGAGGCCTCGCCATAGATCGGCCGGTGCTCGATATCGCCGTAATGCATCTTGCGTGCCTCGTTCGGGAAGCGCTCGCCGACATTGTCGGCGTTCTTCACGATATGGTCGCGCAGTTCCTTCAGCTTGCTGCGCAGCTCGCGCTCCTGGGCCATCATCAGTGACGTCGATTCACTGACAGGTGCCTCGACGGGAGCGGCTGGCGCCGGCTGCGCCGGTTCGCGGCCCTTCTTGCTGACGATTTGCGGCGCCATGATCGCGCGCTCGATCTTATCAGAGCCGCAGGACGGGCAATCGATCAGGTGACGCCGCTCCTGCGATTCATAGGCCGATGAGCTCTGGAACCAGCTCTCGAACTGATGGCCGCGCTCGCAGCGCAGCGTGTAGCGGATCATGCCGAACCCCGGACGAGGTGCAGATGCTCCGGGCCGGCCTTGGGGTCGGCGATGCCGAAACGCCTGCCGTGCTGAAGTGAAGGGATGGTCTTGCGCGCGGTCTCGACCTTGGCGGGATCGATCTCGGCCAGGAACACGCCGGGCTCGACGCCGCCCTCGGCGAGGATCTCGCCCCAGGGGTCGATGATCAGCGAATGCCCGAAGGTCTCGCGCTTGTTCTCATGCAGGCCGGCCTGCGCCGCTGCGAACACGAAACAGCCGGTCTCGATGGCGCGGGCGCGCAGCAGCATGTGCCAATGCGCTTCGCCGGTCTTGCGGGTGAAGGCGGAGGGGACGGTGAGGAAGGACGCGCCGGCCTCGGCAAGCGCACGATACAGCGCCGGGAAGCGCACGTCGTAGCAGATCGTCAGCCCGATCCGGCCCCAGGGCAGGTCGGAGATCACGGCGGTCTCGCCGGGCTGGTAGTTGGCCGATTCGCGATAGCTCTCGCCGCCCGGCAGATCGATGTCAAACATATGGATCTTGTCGTAGCTCGCGAGCACATTGCCCTCGGGCCCGATCAGGAACGAGCGGTTGACCGCCTTCTCCGGCGAGTAGCGCAGCGCCAGCGAGCCGATATGCAGATGGATCTTCAGTTCGGCGGCCAGTGCGCGATAGGCCTGCAGCGACTTGTCGTCCTCTTCGCTGGCCAGGTGCTCGAACAGCGCCTTGCGGTTCAGCTGCATCATGTTGCTGACTTCGGGGGTCAGCACGTATTTGGCGCCCTGCGCCGCAGCTTCGCGGATCAGCTGCGTGCCCTGCTCGAGGCTGGGCTCCGGCAGCAATCCGGTGCGCATCTGCACCATGGCGGCGGTGAAAATGTTGTCCGTGCTCATCAGGCGCCGCCTCCGTTGCTGATCAGGCCGTCGAGCTTGCCCTCGCGGTCGAGCGCGTAGAGCTCGTCGCAGCCGCCGACATGGGTCTTGTCGATGAAGATCTGCGGGAACGTCGACCCGGCGCCGGCGCGGTCGTACATCTCGTCGCGATAGGCCGGGTTGCTCGCAACGCTCAATTCGGTGAACGCGGCGTTCTTGCGCGTCAAAAGCGATTTGGCCGCGGTGCAATAACCGCAGCCCGGGCGGGTATAGATTTCGATGGCAGCGGTCATGGTGTGCTCGGTTGAACCTGAGTGACAGATTATATGGGAGCGCGGTGGGTATCGACAACCCGGGCAAACACCAGCACGTCGACCTGCGCGGCTTTGGCGCGCAACAGCGCCCGCGCGCAGGCATCCACCGTGGCGCCTGAGGTCAGGACGTCGTCGACCAGGATCGCGCGGCGGCCCTGGATGTCAGCCTTGCGTTCATCGGCGACCCCGAATGCGCCCTGCACATTGCTGGCGCGGTCCTTGCGCGACAACCCGATCTGCTGCTTGGTGGCGCGGGTGCGCCGCAGCGCCTCGGACACCATTTTGACGCCGCTCTGGCGCGCGATCACCTTGGCGAGCGCGCCGGACTGGTTGTAGCGCCGGCTCCAGCCGCGCCGCCAATGCAGGGGAACCGGCACCAGCATGTCGGCGCCTTGGAGCAATTCCTTCCCCGCCCGCGCCATCCAGCGGCCCATTGTCGGCGCCAGATCGGTGCGATCCTGATATTTCAATGCATGCACCAAGGTGCGCGCGACGTCGTCATAGCGCACCGCGGCGCGGGCGCGCTGGTAGGCCGGCGGATTGGCGATCGCCTCCATCGAGAGCAGCTCCGGCCCGGGATCGTAGACAAAGGGAATCCCGAGCCGCGGGCAGAACGGCGGCGCGATGAACGACAATTTGGCCCAGCAGACCGCGCAGACGCCGGCACCATCGACCGGCTCGCGGCACGACACGCACAGCGTCGGCAGCGCGATGTCGAGCGCCAGCCGCGCGGTGCGCAACCACGCGCCCCCGACTGTGCCGAGCGCACGCTGGATGTGACCTGAAATGGAGCGTGTCGGTGATGCTTCGGCGTCCATGCCTGATGAGGCTAGCGTTTGAGCCGCACGGGCTCAAGGCGCGCATTGCCTGCTGCGGCGGTCCGGCGTAACCAGCGCGGATGGCACCGACCCCGGCCACGGCCCCCATCCTGTTCGATCGCGCACTGCTTGGCGCGCGGCTGGCGCGCGCGCGGCGCGAGGGGGCGGCGACGTTCCTGCTCGAGCGGGTCACAGAGGACATGGCCGACCGCTTGCTGGCGGTGTCGCGCAGCTTTTCTTCCGCGGCCGACGTCTGGACGCCGGGTGATGGGATCACGGAGGCCCTGCGCGGACGTGTCGCGGCGGTCGATGCGATCGGTTTTAGCGAGGCGGAAGCGCTCGGGCTGCTGCCGGAATCGCTCGATCTCGTGGTCTCCGCGCTCGCCTTCCAGTTCGTCAACGATCTGCCGGGCGTGCTGGCGCAACTTCGCCGGGCGCTGAAGGGCGATGGGCTGCTGCTCGCGGCGATGCTCGGCGGCGACACGCTGACCGAGCTCAGGCAAAGCTTTGCCGCGGCGGAGGCGGAGTGCGAGGGCGGGGTGTCGCCGCGCGTCGCGCCATTCGCCGATCTGCGCGACATCGGCGCGCTGTTGCAGCGGGCCGGCTTCGCGCTGCCGGTGACCGATGTCGACCGCGTCGTGGTGCGCTACGCCAGCGCGTTCGCATTGATGGCCGATCTCAGGCGGATGGGCGCGACCAATGTGCTGCGCGAGCGCCGTCACACCCCCACCCGCCGCGCCACCATGCTGCGCATGGCGCAGATCTATGCCGAACGTTTCGCCGACCCCGACGGCCGCATCCGCGCCACCTTCGACATCGTCTGGCTCTCCGGCTGGGCCCCGCACGAAAGCCAGCCGAAGCCGCTCAAGCCGGGCTCGGCGAAGGCGAGTCTGGAAGCGGCGGTGAAGGCTTCATCCTCCCCTGAAGGGGGAGGATCGACGCGAATGAAATGAGCGGCGAGGTGGGGTGACGGTCTCTCAACTCGAACAGTGCCCGTGTTGAGAGACCGTCACCCCACCTCGATCCGCATTCCGCTGCGCTTCATGCGCATCGATCCTCCCCCTCCAGGGGAGGATGAAGAGATCACAGCAGCAAATCCATCAGATGCGGCAGCAGCGGGATGTCCGCGGGCCGCATCGGGACTGTGGCCGTGGCAGAAGTCCGCACAGATGCCAAATGCGATCGCCCCCGTGGCGGCGGCTGCTTGCGCGATTTCGGAATATTGGAAAATACCTGTGAGTTGCCCGACGCGTCAAGTCGCTTGGCCGAACGCCGGCCGCCGCCGGCTACTGTGCATGGGGTTGTTTTCGATATTTTGGGTAGCCGCCTCTCCCGCCAGCGGGGGAGGCTAAGATCACAGCAGCAGATCGATCAGATGCGGCAGTAGCGGAATGTCCGCCGGCGGCATCGGGTAGTCGCGCAGCTTGCTGGCGCGGACCCAGGCCAGGTTCTGGCCCTCGCGCGCCACCGCCATGCCCTCCCAGCGCCGGCAGATGTAGAGCGGCATCAGCAAATGGAAGGTCTCGTAGGCATGGCTGGCGAAGGTCAGCGGCGCAAGGCACGGCTCGCTCACGGTGATGCCGATCTCTTCATGCAGCTCGCGGATCAGGGTCTGTTCCGGCCGCTCGCCGGGCTCGATCTTGCCGCCGGGGAATTCCCAAAGCCCCGCCAACGCCTTGCCTTCGGGACGCTGCGCCAGCAGCACGCGCTTGTCGGCGTCGACCAGCGCGCAGGCCACGACGAGGGTCAGCTTAATGTCAGCCATGCAGCACGAATGTTCCTTCTGGTCTTGCAAGCTTTCATTAACCAGCAACGCGCCGTCAGCCAAACGATTTGTGCCTGCGCTTTTTCTGCATTCGCGATAAGCCGGCCTTAATGCGCGGTCGGCAGAGTGAAGGTCCTGATTTATCAGCCCATCATTTTCTCTGCCGATATAACCCATGCGCACCTTGCTCCGGACCGTCAGCCGTTTCCGCCGCGATCGCTCCGGCAACATCGCGATGATCTTCGGCCTGGCCCTGCTGCCGCTCCTAATCGCGGTCGGATGCGCGGTCGACTATTCCCGCGCCAACCAGATCCGGAGCAAGCTGATATCCGCTGCCGACGCGGCGAGCGTCGGATCGGTCGCCAAGGCGTCGCCCGGCTTCATCGCGGCCGGCGCCATGACCTCGGACGGCGAGATCTCGGCCGGCGAGGCCGACGCGAGGAAGATCTTCAACGGCAACGTCTTCAACCAGAACGGCTTCACGCTGACCAGCGTGACGCCGACCATGACCAAGAGCGGCGGCACCATCACCTCGACGGTCCAATTCACCGCAGATGTCCCGACCATGTTCCTCGGCGTGCTGGGGCGGAGCAAGGTGTCGGTGTCGGGCACCTCGACCTCGACCGCGAACATGCCGCTCTATATCGATTTCTATCTGCTGCTCGACAATTCGCCGTCGATGGGGGTCGGCGCCACGCCGACGGACGTCGCCAAGCTGGTCACGGCCACCACCGGCAACAGCTTCAAGCCGAACGACCAATGCGCTTTCGCCTGCCACGACTACAACGACCCCAACAACTACTACAATCTGGCGAAATCGCTTGGCGTCACGACGCGGATCGACGTGCTTCGCAGCGCGACCCAGCAATTGATGGACACCGCGGCGGCGACCCAGACCTATTCGAGCCAGTTCCGCATGGCGATCTATGACTTCGGCGCGTCCTCAGCGACCTACGGACTGCGAAGTCTGTTCTCGCTGTCGTCAAGCCTGTCGAGCGCGAAGTCGGCGGCCGGCAACATCGATCTGATGGGCGTCTACGGCAACAACGATGCCTACACCGCGGACAAGGACAGCCAGTTCACCGCGATTTTTCCCCAGATCAACAATGCGATCGCAAACCCGGGCGCGGGCACGTCGTCGGCGCCGCTCAAATACCTGTTCTTCGTATCTGACGGGGTCGCCGACGAGCCGAATTCAAGCTGCCTGAAGCCGATCACCGGCAGCAATCGCTGCCAGTCGCCGATCAATCCGGCGCTCTGCGATGCGATCAAGAAGCGCAACATCAAGATCGCGGTGCTCTACACCACCTATCTGCAGCTGCCGACCAACAACTGGTACATGACCTGGATCGATCCGTTCAATCAGGGCCCGTTCGGCCCCTCGCCGAACAGCCAGATCGCGCAGAACATGCAGACCTGTGCATCGCCGGGCTTCTATTTCGAGGTCAGCCCGACGCAAGGCATCGCGGACGCGATGAACGCGCTGTTCAAGAAGGCAGTCGCCGACGCGCGGATCTCGAGCTAGCGAAAAAACGTTCTCTCTCCGTCACCCTGAGGTGCGAGCGGAGCGAGCCTCGAAGGGCGACGGCCCCGCTCTTTCCGCGCGGCGGCATCACGGCCGTGCATCCTTCGAGACGCCGCTACGCGGCTCCTCCAGCGACAACGGCGAAGCCGTTGCGCGGGGATGACGGGAATAACCGTCATTGCGAGCGTAGCGAAGCAATCCATCTGTCCGTATGCTTGGACGGATGGATTGCTTCGTCGCTTCGCTCCTCGCAATGACGGAGGTGATTGGGAAAGCGGCTACGACCTGTAATCGCCGTTGATCGCGACGTATTCCTTGGTGAGATCGCAGGTCAGCACCCGGTCTCTCGCCTTGCCGAGGCCGAGCGCGACCTTGATCTGGATCTTCGGCGCCTTCATCGCCTCCGACACCTCTTTCTCATTGTAGGACGGATCGCGCGCGCCGCTCTTGGCGACGCGGATGCCGTTGAAGGAGATCGAGAGCTTGTCGCGGTTGGCGGGCTCGCCGGCCTTGCCGACCGCCATCACCACGCGCCCCCAATTGGCGTCCTCGCCGGCGATCGCGGTCTTCACCAGCGGCGAATTGGCGATCGACATTGCGATCTTGCGCGCCGACGGCTTTGTCGTCGCGCCCTCGACCACGACCTCGACCAGCTTGCGCGCGCCTTCGCCGTCGCGTGCCACCTGTTCGGACAGATTGGCGAGGATCTGCTGGAACGCCTTGGTGAAGGCCTTCAAGCGCGGGTCGCTGGCGCGCGAAATCTTCGGTGCGCCATTGGCTGCAGCAGCACCGGTCGCAAACGCGAGCAGCGTGTCCGAGGTCGAGGTGTCGCCGTCGATGGTCAGCGCATTGAAGGTGTCCTCGACGCCGGCCTTGAGCAGGGATTGCAGCACGGATGCCGACAGCGGCGCGTCGGTGAAGACGAAGGACAGCATGGTCGCCATGTCGGGCATGATCATGCCGGCGCCCTTGGCCATGCCGTTGATCGTCACCTTGGCCTTGCCGAGCTTGACGGTCGCGGTGGCGACCTTCGGGAAGGTGTCGGTGGTCATGATCGCCTTGGCCGCGTCCATCCAGAGGTCAGGGGTCGCGGTCTCCGCGAGCTGCGCCAGCACGCCGTCGAATTTGGTGGCGTCGAGCGGCTCGCCGATCACGCCGGTGGAGGCAAGGAAGACGTCCGCCGTCGAACAGCCCACCGCCTTCGCCGCGATCTGCGCGGTCAGCGCGGTGGACGCCTTGCCGGTCTTGCCGGTGAAGGCGTTGGCGTTGCCGGAATTGACCACCAGCGCGCGCGCAGCCCCGCCCTTCAGCTTGGCGCGGCACCATTCGACCGGCGCCGACGGGCACTTCGACTTGGTGAAGACACCGGCCACCGTGGTGCCCTTGTCCAGCAGCGCGAGCAGCACGTCGGTGCGGCCCTTGTAGCGGATGCCGGCGGCAGCGGTCGCAAGCCGCACACCCGCGATCACGGGCATCTCGGGAACGTCGGGCGGGGCGAGGGGGGAGACGGCGGTGGACATGAAAGGCTTCCGGCTACGGGGAGGGAAGCGCTGCATAACATCTCGCCGGCTGAAGCGGGAGAGGGCTCGGGTGCGAACGCGCAGCGGCGTCGTCCCGGCGAAAGCTGGATCCATAACCACCGTCATCAATTGTTCAAGAAACTGCTGCCGCGGCAAGAAGGGCTCCGCCGCGGATTATGGGTCCCGGCCTGCGCCGGGACGACGCGATCAATCGAACGCACCTCAAAACGCAAATGGCCGGGACGAGCCCGGCCATCGCGCATTGAAGCTGTTGGCTTAGCGAAGCTTACTTCTTCGCCGGCGCCATCTTGTTGTCGGCGGGCTTCGGTGCATCCTTGGCGGCATCCGCCGGCGCCGTCGCGTCCTTGGCCGTCTCGGCCGGCTTGTCCAGGCGCTCGACCTTGGCGGCCTCGCGCAGCTTGGCGACATAGTCGGCCTGGGCCTTGCGGGTCACATAGGTCTCGATCTGGGCCTTCACCTGCTCGAAGTCGGGCGCCTTGCGGTTGCGCTTTTCCTCGACCTTGATGATGTGCCAGCCGAACTGCGACTTGACCGGATCGGAGATCTTGCCCGGCTCGAGCGTGAAGGCGACCGCGGAGAATTCCGGCACCATCTGCTCCTTGGTGAAGAAGCCGAGGTCGCCGCCGTCGGAGGCGCCGGGATCCTTGGACTTCTTCTTGGCGAGCTCGGCGAAGTCCGCGCCCTTGTCGAGCTCGGCCTTGATCGCCTTGGCCTCGTTCTCAGTCTCGACCAGGATGTGGCGGGCGCGCACCTCCTGCTCGCCGGTGATCTGCTTGGAGGCCTCTTCATAGACCTTCTTCATGGCGTCGTCGGTGGTCGCGGCCTTGCCCTCGCTGGCAAGCAGGCTGTCCATCAACAGGCGGTTGCGGGTGAAGGCGAGCCGCTTCTTGAAGTCGTCGTTGTTCTCGATCTTCTTGTCCTCGGCGGCCTTGGACACGATCTTCATGTCGATCAGGAAGGACAGCACGTTGTCCTTCTTGGTCGCGGGGTCCATCTGCGCCAGGCTCGGGCCGAGTTCCTCCTCGGCGAGCGCCACGTCGCTGGCGTGGATCTCGGAACCGTTCACCTTCGCCAGCACCGGGTCGGATTCCGCGGCGCGGACCGGGAGGCCGGCAGCCAGCACTGCGACAAGACAGCCCGTGGCGGCCAGGGTGGCGAGGCCGAGGCGCAGGCCGGTTTTGGTTTCCGGAGGCGAGGTGGTCATGCAAAATCCTTGTCTCAAAGGGGGGAAGCTCGAGCGGGGCGGACACTCGCCCAATCGTGTTACATTGGCAACGCGAAAGTCTTGTCAAAATGATGAATTCCTTGACATCTTGGCGGCGTTGACAACCCCCCGACCGGGCCATATCTCTGGCCGACCGTGTCGGCGGTGAGAGCGCTTATTTTGCTGCGTTTTTCGCCGTTGAACCCAGGATGGCCTGTTTCCCACTCAATTGGCGGAGGAGCCCCGGGTCGGGGCTCGAACCGTAGCGCGTCACGGTGAGTTGATAGGCAATCCGACGGGCTATCTCAGGCTGTATTCCAAGACTGAAATTCAAGACTGAACCAAGACCGAACTCGAGACCGAAGAACAGGAATTTCGCATGATCGGCGCGCTCGCCCGCAAGTTTTTCGGCTCCGCCAACGACCGTCGGGTCAAGGGGTATCAGTCCCGTGTCAGCGCCATCAATGCCCTGGAGCCCGACCTCGTCAAACTGACGGACGACCAGCTCAAGGCCCGCACCGCCGAGTTCAAGCAGCAGCTCGCCAGCGGCAAGACGCTCGATGACCTCCTGGTTCCGGCCTTCGCCACGGTGCGCGAGGCGGCCAAGCGGACGCTCGGCCAGCGCCATTTCGACGTCCAGCTGATCGGCGGCATGGTGCTGCACGAGGGCGACATCGCCGAGATGAAGACCGGCGAAGGCAAGACGCTGGTCGCGACGCTCGCGGTCTACCTCAACGCGCTCGCCGGCAAGGGCGTCCACGTCGTCACCGTCAACGACTACCTCGCCCGCCGCGACTCCGGCTGGATGGGCCAGATCTATTCGTTCCTGGGGCTGACCACCGGCGTGATCGTGCACGGCCTCGACGACGCCGAGCGCAAGGCCGCCTATGCCTGCGACATTACCTACGGCACCAACAACGAATACGGCTTCGACTATCTGCGCGACAACATGAAGTACCGCCTGGAGGACATGGTCCAGCGCGAGCATTTCTACGCGATCGTCGACGAAGTGGACTCCATCCTGATCGACGAAGCGCGCACGCCGCTGATCATCTCTGGCCCGCTCGACGACCGGTCGGATTTCTACAACACCATCGACACCTTCATGCCGAAGCTCGTTAAGAAGGACGACTACGAGGTCGACGAGAAGCAGCGCACGGTGACGCTGACCGAAGGCGGCATGGAGAAGCTCGAGAACCTGCTGCGCGACGCCGGCCAGCTCAAGGGCGAGTCGCTGTACGACGTCGAGAACGTCTCCGTCGTGCACCACGTCAACCAGGCGCTGCGCGCGCACACGCTGTTCACGCGCGACAAGGATTACATCGTCCGCGACGACGAGGTCATCATCATCGACGAGTTCACCGGACGCATGATGCAGGGCCGGCGCTATTCGGAAGGCCTGCACCAGGCGCTGGAAGCCAAGGAGCATGTCACGGTCCAGCCCGAGAACCAGACGCTGGCCTCGATCACTTTCCAGAACTATTTCCGGATGTACCAGAAGCTGTCCGGCATGACCGGCACGGCGCTGACCGAAGCCGACGAACTGTTCGACATCTACAAGCTCGAGGTCGTGGAGATCCCGACCAACCTGCCGGTGGCGCGTCTCGACGAGGACGACGAGGTCTACCGCACCCAGAACGAGAAATACGCCGCGATCCTTGCCGAGATCGAGCGCGCCAACAAGCGGTTGCAGCCGGTGCTGGTCGGCACGGCGTCGATCGAGAAGTCGGAAGTGCTGGCCGAGTACCTCAAGAAGCACGGCTACAAGCAGATCGATTTCGGCTCCGAGTCCGGCATGGACAAGCTTTATGCGGCGGCCCGCGCGGGCAAACCTGCAAAACTGTTCGCGGTGCTGAACGCGCGCTTCCACGAGCAGGAAGCCTATATCGTCGCGGAAGCCGGCGTACCGGGCGCGATCACGATCGCGACCAACATGGCTGGCCGCGGCACCGACATCAAGCTCGGCGGCTCGCTTGAGATGCGGATCCAGCAGGAGACCGCCGCGATCACCGACGAGGCCGAGAAGGCCGAGAAGATCGAGCTGATCAAGGCCGACATCGAACGCTTCCGCGAGCTGGTGCTGAAGGCGGAAGAGGATTTCGAGGTCGAGCCCGCCAAGGGCAACAAGCCCGCCAAGACGGTGAAGAAGCCGGGCGGCCTTTACATCATCGGCTCCGAGCGCCACGAATCCCGCCGCATCGACAACCAGCTGCGCGGCCGTTCCGGCCGTCAGGGCGACCCGGGCCGCTCGAAATTCTTCCTGTCGCTTGAAGACGATCTGATGCGCATCTTCGGCTCCGACCGGCTCGACAGCATGCTGCAGCGGCTCGGCCTGCAGGAAGGCGAAGCCATCATCCATCCCTGGATCAACAAGGCGCTGGAGAAGGCCCAGCAGAAGGTCGAGGCGCGCAACTTCGACATCCGCAAGAACCTCTTGAAGTTCGACAACGTCCAGAACGACCAGCGCAAGGTGATCTTCGACCAGCGCATCGACCTGATGAAGGACGACAGCGTCGTCGAGACCGTGACCGACATGCGCCACGCCTTCGTCGAGGACGTCGTCGCCAAGCACATTCCCGAGCACGCCTATGCCGAGCAGTGGGACACCGCGGGCCTCAAGGAAGAGCTGAAGCGCGTGCTCGATGTCGACCTGCCGGTCGACGAATGGGCCAAGGAAGAGGGCATCGCCGACGAGGAGCTGCTCAACCGCATCGAGAATCATGTCGACGAGCGCATGGCGGCGAAGGTCGCGCAATGGGGCCCCGACGTGATGCGTTACGTCGAGAAGACCATCCTGTTGCAGACGCTCGACCATCTCTGGCGCGAGCACCTGATCATGCTCGACCATCTGCGCCAGGTGATCGGCCTGCGCGGCTACGGCCAGCGCGACCCGTTGCAGGAGTACAAGACCGAAGCCTTCAATCTCTTCCAGGAGATGAGCGCGCATCTGCGCGAGGCGGTCACCGCGCAGCTGATGCGGGTCGAGATCGTGCCGCCGGACGAGCCTGCGATGCCGCTGCCGCCGATGGAAGCGCACAAGCTCGATCCCCACACCGGCGAGGACGAGTTCGCGCAGGCCCGCCTGACCGAGGCCACCTACGCCCAGGCCTCGCTGGCGCCGGGGATGCCGGCCGCCGACCGCAATCCGAATGACCCGGCAAGCTGGGGCAAGGTCGGCCGCAACGAGGATTGCCCCTGCGGCTCAGGCAAGAAGTACAAGCACTGCCACGGGCGGTACGCGTAAGCCGTCGCAAGCCCTGACGCGGCGGGCGCCTGGCCCGCCGTCGAAGCTGCATCGCCGTCAGCCGGCGAACGCCTTGTCGAGATCGGCGATGATGATCTTCTGCATCTTCAGCATCGCCTGCATCGCGCGATCGGCCGCCTTGCGGTCGGGATCGCCGAGATAGCGGCTCAGCGCCGTCGGGATCACCTGCCAGGACAGGCCGAAGCGGTCCTTGAGCCAACCGCAGCGCGATTCCTGGCCGCCGTCGGTGAGCTTCTCCCAGAAGTAATCCACCTGCTCCTGGGTCTCGACGCTGAGGAAGAACGACACCGCCTCGTTGAACTTGTGCTGCGGCCCGCCATTGAGCGCGTAGAACCGCTGCCCCTCGAGCTCGAAACTCGCCATGAAATCGCTGACGGTCTCGATCTCCGCGTTCGGAAACACCGATTTGTAGAAGGCGACGGCGTCGCGGACATTGTTGTCGAGCCAGAGGAACGGCGTGATCGAAGTCATGACGGGGGAATCCTTGTGATCGATGAGGAGGATGAGCCGGAACCGCGCGCTCAGCGTTAGCGCATCCGGAGGACGAGCCCGCGACCGGCACTCCGACATGTTGACCGGACTATTTTCGCGATTTTGGGTTCCCTGGTAACCCCGCGCTAAGCCCGCCGACGGTCCGGCCACTACTCAAAGTCGGTATTGGCTCGTCCAATCAATTACTTGTTAGTGCTCTGTGCTTCAATATTGCTGGGCGCGTTGGGCGAGCCGCCAACGCGCATCAAAGCGTCTCTTTGATCAAGGCTCGATCAGGAGGCCGCGCCTTGCAGACCGCGACGACGATGCCCGGCCGCTACTATCCGGCGATCTTCGTGCTGGCGTCGGCCACGCTGGCCTATCAGATCCTCATCACCCGCTTCTTCAGCGTGATGGTGCATTACCACTTCGCTTTCGGGGCCATCGCCCTTGCGATGTTCGGGCTGACGCGCGGTGCAATGAAGGTTTATGAGGATTCCGCCCGTTATGCGCCGGAGTGTGTGGCGCCGGAATTTGCCCGTCACGCAGCGCGGTTCGCGCTCAGCGGCGTCGTCGTCATGTGCGCCTTTCTGTATGCGCCGCTGGTCGTGCCCGACGCATATGCCATGTCTGCGCTCGCCGTGGTGGCGCTGGCTTTCACCATTCCGTTTGCCGAGGGCGGCATCTGCATCACGATTCTCCTGACCCGGCTGCCCTATGTCGGCGGCTGGCTTTACGCTGCCGATCTGGTCGGCGCCGCGGTCGGATGCCTCGGCATCATCTTCGTGCTGCTGGTGATCGATCCGGTCAGCGCGACGCTGTGGATCGGCGCCTGCGCCGCGGCCGTCGGCTGGTTCGTGGTCCGTCACGGTGAAGGCCGAAGCGATGTGCGCCTGAGCCGCAACGCCGCGCTTGGTCTCGCCGCGCTCGCCGCGGTTCACACCGCGCTTGCCGCAACCGGCAGCAGCCATCTTGGCGTGATCTGGGCCAAGGGTACCCAGCAGACCGGAACGTTGTTCGAGCGCTGGAACACCTATTCGCGCATCCGCGTGACCGATCTCGGGCTCACGATTCCCTTCGGCTGGTCCTTCTCGCGCACCCCGGATACCAGGATCGAGCAACTCTATCTCGACATCGATGCCGACGCGGCGACGCCGATCACCCGCTTCTCCGGCGATCTGACGAAGATTTCCTATCTCAAGGACGACGTCATCAACGCGCCCTATCTGGTGCAGCAACGGCCGGGCGATGTGGCCGTGGTCGGCGTCGGCGGCGGCCGCTACATCCTCTCCGGCCTCTATTTCGGCGCGCAGCGAATTCACGGCATCGAAATCAATCCCGCGATCTTCGAAGTGCTGACCGACAAGTTCGCCGATTATTCGGGCCATCTCCATCGTCAGCCCGGCGTGTCGCTGGTCAATGCCGAAGCGCGCAGTTACATCAACCACTCGCCCGATCGCTACGACCTGATCCAGATCTCGCTGATCGACACCTGGGCGGCCACCGCAGCCGGCGGGCTGACGCTGACCGAGAACAGGCTCTACACCGTGGAGGCGTGGGACGATTTCTTCCGCGCATTGAAGCCGGGCGGCATGCTCTCGGTGTCGCGCTGGTACGAACCGACGGTCTATCGCGGCGAGTTCTATCGCCTGATTGCGATCGCGGCCGAGGCGCTGCAGCATCAGGGCGTGCCGATGACCGAACTGTCGCAGCATGTGATTGCGGCGAATGTCGGCAGCGTTGTCACGGTCATGACCCGGCCCGAGGCGTTCACGGCGGTGCAATGGCAGGGCGCGCGCGACCGGCTGGAAGCACAGGGATTCAAGCTGCTGCTCGGGCCGGATATCGCGTATGACAGTGTCGCCTCGACCCTTCTATCGGGCAAGGCCGACCAGAGCTTCCTTGATTCATTGCCGGCAAACATCGCGGCCTCGACCGACGACAAGCCATTCTTCTTCTATACCGCGCGACTTGCCGATCTGTTCCTCAAGAACGGCTTCGAGGCGCAGAACAACGCAGCGCTCGGCATCATCAAATGGGTGCTCGTCTTCCAGCTCGGCATCTGCATCTACTACATCGGCATTCCCTTCACGCGCCTGATGCGGCGGATGCCGGTGGCCACACTGGTGCCGCCGGTGGCCTATTTCGCCGCGATCGGCATGGGCTTCATGCTGATCGAGATTTCGCAGATGCAACGGCTGATGGTGTTCCTCGGCCACCCGGTCTACGGGCTCAGCGTCGTGCTGTTCACGATCCTGCTGTTCGGCGGTATCGGCAGCGCCACTGTGGGTGCCGCGCCTTCGCGGCCGGCCATGTTGATCGCTCGCCTCGTGGCGCTGGGCGCAACGCTGGTAGCCGCAGGCCTGCTGACGCCGGCCGTCACCGCTTGGGCGCGCTCCGCGCCGACCGACATCCGCATCCTGGTATCGGTCGCGCTGCTGGCACCGCCGGCTTTCTGCATGGGCATGATGTTCCCGCTGGGCCTCGGCATCTGGCGGCGGCATGACGAGCTGCTGCCTTTCTTCTGGAGCACCAACGGCATCACCTCGATGCTTGCTTCCGTGCTCGGCATGGCGCTGTCGATCCAGTTCGGCATCACCACGACATTCGCACTCGGCGTCTGCTGCTATGCGGTGTGCGCGATCATGATCGTCGGCAACCGGCTGGCCCATCCGGTCGCTGATACCGCCCTCAAGCCGGTGCGGCCGGCCGGCCTGATGGCGCAGGACGAGGTGGCGTAGTAGCGGAGGCTGTTGCCTCAGTTCGCGCTGCCGATCAGGCTTTCCAGCAGGCGCTTGAGCTCGGTGGTCGACTTGTCGCCATAGCTCTCGACGATGTGCTCCTCCTGGCTCACCGCCAGCGAGTTCAGGCGGCGGCACAGCGCCTTGCCTCGGTCGGAGACGAACATCAGGACCTTGCGGCGATCCTTCGGATCCTGCACGCGATAGACCAGCGCGTCCGACACCATACGGTCTATCATCTTGGTCAGCGTCGGATGGTTGAGCAGCACCGCGTCGGCAAGCTCGCCCATCGAGTGTCCGTTGCCGTCGGACAGCACTTTGAGGATGCGCCACTGCTCGACCGGCACGCCTTCCTTGGCCAGCCGCGTCTCCAACTGCCGGTTGATCTCCCGGTTGGCTTGCGCGAGCAGGTAGGTGAGGTGTTCGGTGATCGGGGAATTTTCTTTCGGCGGTTTAGCCACGGCGTGAGACCTGGTTCCTGACCCGGTGAATGAATGTCCGGCAACTCATGCCATTTCTATATGCACTTCAATTGTTGAATATTCAATATTTTCCCCTAGGATATTCCCCCAACCAAAGGGCGGATGCCGCGATCGCCCGCTGGCTGCGTTGCGTACTGCTTCCCAGACAGGAGTTGGCGTGCTCTCGACGGTCTCCTTCCAGGCGTATGGCGGCATGCCCGTCGCGCCGCCGCACCTGTTTCGAAATCCGTCGTCCTGTGCGGCCGATCTCGCTTTGACCGTCAAGCCGAGCTCTTCGCGCCGTGGCGGCACCGACGGCAAGCTTAGGATCGGCAATTTCATCACCTTCTCCGGCGCGCCCGGGATCTGGGGGCCGATCTCGGCCAACAGCGTCATGCTGGCGGTTGCCGAGATCAACCGGCGCGGCGGCATCCGCGGCCGCGAGGTCGAATTGTCGATGTACGACGCCGGCGGGCCGATCGAGGAAGTGGTGCGCCGCGCCGAGCGGGCGATCGCCTTCGACGAGATCGACGTGATCATGGGCTCGCATATCTCGGCGGTCCGCCTCGCGCTGCGCAAGGTCACGGCCGGCCGCATACCCTATGTCTACACGCCGGTCTATGAAGGCGGCGAGCGGACGCCCGGCGTGATGGCGATCGGCGAGACGCCGCGCGCCGAAAGCCGTCCGGCGATCCACTGGCTCACCGAGGTCAAGAAGGCGCAGCGCTGGTACCTGATCGGCAGCGACTATGTTTGGCCCTGGCAGTCGCATCGCGCGGTGAAGCGCTACATCAAGGAGGCCGGCGGCCAGGTGGTCGGCGAGGAATTCGTCCCGCTCGGCGAGGACGATCACGAGCCGCATCTGGCGCGGATCCGCGCGGCCCGGCCCGATGTCGTGCTGATCACCCTGATCGGGACCGACAGCATCACCTTCAACCGCGCCTTCGCCGACGCAGGACTCGCCGCCACCACGCTGCGCTATGCCGGCGCGATGGACGAGACCGTGCTGCTCGGCATCGGGCCGGACGCGACCGAGAACCTGTTCTGCGCCTCCGGCTATTTCGGCTGCGTCGATTCGCGCGCCAATGACGAGTTCCAGATCAGCTACCGCGCGATGTTCGGGGCGCACGCGCCGCCGATCGGCTCGGTCGGACAGTCGAACTACGAGGGGATGCGCTTTCTCGAAGCGGCGGCCAACCGCGCCCGCTCGCTGTCCACGGGGCCGTTGTCCGCGGCGGCGCGCAACCTCGTCTACAGCGGCGCCCGCGGCACCGTCACCATTCGCGACGGCCGTGCCGAAATGCCGATCTATCTTGCCGAGGCCGACGGTCTCGACTTCAATGTGATCAAGACGATCTAGCGTGGCACCGTCGCCCGTGAGGGCGATGCCGTGAGCGGCGTGCGGGTGCCGGACAGGAGCAGGTGTGCATTCGACGCCCAACGTCATGGCAAGAAACCTCCCGTTCCCGCCATCCCTGCTGTTCAGGAACCTGGCGTCGGCGGCGTCGGATCGCCTGCTTGCGCCGATGGATCGTGGCGGGTTCGGTCCGCGCGGCGGGCGCAACCGGCTGCGGATCGGCGGCTTCGTCTGTTGCTCCGGTTCGCCCGGGATGTGGGGGCCGGCCGCGACCTCGACCGCGCAGCTCGCCGTTGCGGAAATCAACCGGCGCGGCGGCATTCTTGGCCGGGAGATCGAGTTCTCGGTCTACGACGCCGGCGGCCCAATCGACGAGGTGATCGACCGCGCCGAGCAGGCGATCGCCTCCGACGAGGTCGATCTCATCATGGGCATGCACACCAGCGCGGTGCGTGTCGCGCTGCGCAACCTCATCACTCGCAGCAAGATCCCCTACATCTACACGCCGGTCTATGAGGGCGGCGAGCGGACGCCGGGCGTTATTGCGATCGGCGAGACGCCGCGTTGGCAGAACCGGCCGTCGATCCACTGGCTGGCCGAGGCGAAGCGCGCCAGGCGCTGGTACCTGATCGGCAGCGATTATGTCTGGCCCTGGCAGTCGCACCGCGCGGTGAAGCGCTACATCAAGGAGACCAGGGGCCTCGTGGTCGGCGAGGAGTTCGTGCCGGTCGGCGAGGACGATCACGAGGCGCATCTGGAGCGGATCCGTGCGGCGAAGCCCGATGTCGTGCTGATCTCGCTGATCGGTACCGACGGCGTGACCTTCAACCGCGCCTTCGCCGAGGCCGGGCTCGCCGCTACCACGTTGCGCTTTGCCGGCTGTTTCGACGAAACGGCGCTGCTCGGCATCGGCGCCGACAAGACCGAGAACCTGTTCTGCGCCTCCGGCTATTTCCCCTCTGTCGGCTCGCAGGCCGGCGACGATTTCAGGGACCGCTATCGCGCGATGTTCGGTCCGTTCGCGCCGCCGGTCGGATCGTGCGGCGAGTCCGCCTATGAAGGCTTCTGCCTGCTGGAGGCTGCCGCCAACCGCGCCGGCACGCTGGACATGCGCCCGCTGCTCGCGGCAGCGGACAATCTCGTCTATCGCGGCCCGCGCGGTCCGGTCACGGTGCGCAATGGCCACGCCAGGATGCCGATGTATCTTGCCGAAGCCGATGGCCTCGACTTCAGGGTGATCAAGGCGATCTGACGCCGGATGCGACAGCCTGCCTACCCGATCCGTGAAATAATACTTGAAAAGGAAAATATTTCCGTTTTCAATACAGCAACGGGGTGAGCGGTTCGCGCGGGTCAACGCGCCGCTGCTGCTTCGTGCCCAAGGAATCGGATCCAGGAATCGAATCCAGAGATCAAAAGCTTCAGGAGAGCGCCGTGACCGTCGTCCTTCCCACGCCAACGCAACTTCGTGCCGTCGCCGAGCAGTGCGGCCTGTCCCTGACCGATGAGGACGTGGCCTCGTTCCGCGGCCTGATGCAGGGCTCGGTCGATGCCTATAACCTCGTCGCCCAGATGCCGGACGAATTGCCCGAAGTGAAATATCCGCGCACGCCTGGCCATCGTCCGGCACCGGAAGACAACAGGCACAACGCCTGGTACCGCAAATCGACGGTGAAGGGCGCAGCCTCCGGCAAGCTCAAGGGCAAAACGGTGGCGCTGAAGGACAACATCATGCTGGCCGGCGTGCCGATGACCAACGGCTCGTCGACACTGGAAGGCTATATCCCCGATTTCGACGCCACCATCGTCACGCGCATGCTGGATGCCGGCGCCGAGATCGCCGGCAAGACGCACTGCGAGCATTTCTGCCTGTCCGGCGGCAGCCACACCGGCTCCTACGGGCCGGTGCACAATCCGCACAAGATGGGCTATTCGGCCGGCGGCTCGTCGTCGGGCTCGGGCGTGGTGGTCGCGCTCGGCGAGGTCGACATGGCAATCGGCGGCGACCAGGGCGGCTCGATCCGCATGCCGTCCTCGTTCTGCGGCACCTACGGCATGAAGCCGACCTGGGGCCTCGTGCCCTACACCGGCATCATGCCGATCGAGATCTATGTCGACCACACCGGCCCGATGACCGCGACCGTGGAAGACAACGCGCTGCTGCTGGAAGTGCTGGCCGGCGACGACGGCTACGATCCCCGGATCAAGGCGCCGAAGGTCGACGACTACACCAAGGCGCTCGGCAAGGGCGTCAAGGGCATGAAGATCGGCATCGTCAAGGAAGGTTTTGAGCAGCCGACCGCGGAGGCCGCGGTGAATGAAAGCGTGCATGAGGCGGCCAAGCGCTTCAAGGATCTCGGCGCGAGCGTCGAAACGGTCTCGATCCCGATGCACATGCTGGGCGGCGCGATCTGGACGCCGATCGGCACCGAAGGCCTGACCCAGACCATGATGTTCGGCGACGGCTACGGCCTCAGCCGTGGCGACCTCTATTCGACCTCGCTGATGGATCACCATCGCGGCTGGCGCCGTCAGGCGGATTCGCTGTCCGAGACCACCAAGCTGTTCATGATGCTCGGCACCTACATCAACAACAATTTCGGTCCGCGCTTCTACGGCAAGGCGCTCAACATTTCGCGCCGGCTGGCCGCGGCCTACGACAAGGCCTTCAAGGACTACGATCTGCTGCTGATGCCGACCACGCCGATGAAGGCGACGAAGTTGCCCGAGGCCAATGCCAGCCGCGAGGAGTATGTCGCCCGCGCGCTGGAGATGATCTCCAACACCGCGCCGTTCGATATCACCCATCACCCGGCGATGTCGCTGCCCTGCGGCATGGTCGATGGCTTGCCGGTCGGCCTGATGCTGGTCGGCCGGATGTTCGAGGAATCCACCATCTACCGCGCCGCGCACGCCTTCGAACAGGCCGGCGACTGGAAGAAGATGTGAGGCGTCGCTTGTCGCAGAAACAGGCCGAACGGATCGGGCGCCATGGCTAGCACCTTCGCCGCGGTGTTCGAGATCGTGAGCTTCGGCGCGATCATCGTGCTGGTCGTGCTCGGGCTCGGCATCATTGCCAGCATGATGGGCATCTTCAACTTCGCGCAGGGCGAATTCGTCCTGCTCGGGGCCTATGTGACCTATCTGGCCTACGCCCACGGTGCGCCGGTCTGGGTCGGCATGGTCGCCGCGCCCTTTGTGGTCGGCGCGCTCGGCTTCGTGCTGGAGGCGCTGATCATCAGGCGGTTCTATGCCGCGCCGATCGTGGCGATGCTCGGCACCTATGCGCTCGGGCTGATCATCCGCGAAAGCGTCCGCGGCCTGATCGGCGGCTTCTATCTCACGGTGCCGGAGCCGATCGGCGGTTCGATCGACCTCGGCTCCGTCCACATCTCGGCCTGGCGCTTCACCATCATCGTGATCACGCTCTTGGTGATGGGCGGCTGCTATCTGCTGCTGGCGCGCACGAGCTTCGGGCTTCGGGTCCGCGCCACGCTGGAAAACCCGGCGCTGGCGCGTGCGTCGGGCATCTCGACGCCGCTGATCTACGGCGCGACCTTTGCGTTCGGCGCGGCGCTGGCCGGGCTTGCCGGTGCGCTGATCGTGCCGGTGTTCAGCCTGTTTGCCGATCTCGGCATCCGCTTCCTGATCCAGGGCTTCGTCGCCGTGATGGTCGGCGGGGTCGGCTCCTTCATCGGTCCGGTCGCCGGCGCCGGTGTGATCGGCACGCTCAGCGCAGCGCTGCCATGGGTCATGTCTCCCGTCGTCGCCGACGTCCTCGTCTTCGTGCTCGCCATCGCCTTCATCAAATTCCGGCCGCAAGGCCTCATTGCTGGGAAAGGGGTCTAATCACCATGTCGATTGAACGCATGAATCTCACACGCCGCCGCTTCATGAGCAATTTCGCCTTCGCGACCGGCGCGCTCGCGACCGGGGTCGGAAGCTGGGTGGTGAGGCCCGATTGGGCCAACGCCGCCGAGGGCCCGATCAAGGTCGGCATCGCAACCGACCTGACCGGCCCGATCGCCTATGCCGGCAATGCCGACGCCAACGTCGCCAAGATGGTGATCAAGGAGATCAACGCCGGCGGCGGCCTGCTCGGCCGGCCGCTCGAGTTCTATATCGAGGACACCGCCTCGAACGAATCGGTCGCGGTCGGCAATGTCCGCAAGCTGATCCAGCGCGACAAGGTCGACATGGTGCTGGGCGGCATCACCTCGTCGATGCGCAACGCGATCAAGGACCCGATCGTGGCGCGCGGCAAGACGCTCTACATCTATCCGCAGCTCTACGAGGGCAAGGAGTGCACGCCCTATCTGTTCTGCACCGGGCCGACGCCGGCGCAGCAATGCGATGAGTTCATTCCGTGGCTGATCAAGAACGGCGGCAAGAAGTTCGCGCTGCCGAGCGCCAACTATGTCTGGCCGCACACGCTCAACGTCTACGCCCGCAAGGTGATCGAGGACAATGGCGGCGAGGTCGTGTTCGAGGAGTATTACCCGCTCGACCAGGTCGACTTCTCGTCGACCGTCAACCGCATCATCTCGAATAAGGTCGATGTCGTCTTCAACACCGTGATCCCGCCCGGCGTCGGCCCGTTCTTCAAGCAGCTTTATGAAGCCGGCTTCCTCAAGAACGGCGGACGGCTCGCCTGCGTTTACTATGACGAGAACACGCTCAACATCAATCAGGCCAACGAGATCGAGGGCCTGGCGAGCTGCCTCGATTACTTCAAGGTGCTGACCAAGGAGGATCCGTTCAACGCCAAGATCCAGGCGGCCTATGAGAAGGATTTCCCGGGCAACTTCCTGTTCGCGGCCGGCAGCGCCGCCACCGGAACCTATCGCGGCCTCAAGCTGTGGGAAGCCGCGGTCAAGGAAGCCGGCAAGGTCGACCGTGACTCGGTTGC
This sequence comes from Bradyrhizobium quebecense, assembly GCF_013373795.3. Lineage (NCBI taxonomy): Bacteria > Pseudomonadati > Pseudomonadota > Alphaproteobacteria > Hyphomicrobiales > Nitrobacteraceae > Bradyrhizobium > Bradyrhizobium quebecense. Next base: position 6,484,955 of record NZ_CP088022.1, on the reverse strand, counting down.
GGCCGCGCTCGATCACGCCAAGATCGCCGAAGGGCCCGGCGGCCCCGCCGAAATGGTTCCGGGCAAGCGTCACTGCAAGATGAAGATGTACACCGCTGTTGCCAAAGGCGGGAACTATGAGATCGTGGCACGCAGCGCCGGTCTCGTCGATCCCAAGGAATGCTGAGCAATCAATGGGTGGAGCAAGAGAGGCCGTCGCACGCATCGGTGAGGGACCGGATGTCGTGACGGGTGAAGGTGCACCGGCCGCGAGTGCGCCGGCGGGACGGGCATCGGCAGGATGGAAGGTCCTGCCGATCGTGGAAGGGCTGGTGCTCTTGATCGCACTGGTCTTGCCATGGGTGCTGCAGGATTATCTCACGGTGTTCGCCACCCGCGTGGTGATCCTCGCGCTGTTCGCGCTGTCGTTCGACCTGGTGTGGGGCTATGCCGGCATCATGAGCTTCGGCCAGGCGCTGTTCTTCGGCGCCGCCGGCTACGGCGTTGCGCTGATGGCGCGCGACCTCAACGTCACCTCGATCCTTCTGATCCTGCCTGCCGGCATGCTGATCGGCCTCACGGCGGCGCTGCTGCTCGGCGGCTTCCTGCTGCTCGGGCGCTATCCCTCGAGCGTGATCTTCGTCTCGCTCGGCACCCTGACCGGCTCCTATGCGGCGGACCGGCTGGCGCGCGGCTGGTACTATCTCGGCGGCCAGAACGGCATCCCGTCGATCCCGCCGCTCACGCTCGGCAGCTACGAATTCGAGGAGGGGCCGGTCTACTACTACATGGTGCTCGGCATCCTCGTGGTCGTCTATCTGCTCTGCCGCTTCCTGGTCCGCTCGCAATTTGGCCTCGCGCTCGCCGGCCTGCGCGAGAACGAGCAGCGCATCGCCTTCTTCGGCTACAAGGCGCAGCATCTGAAGGCGATCATCTTCGCGGTCGGCGGCACCATCGCCGGTCTCGCCGGCAGCCTCTATGCCTTCCACGAAGGATTTGTCTGGCCCAACATGCTGGGCGTCGTGTTCTCGACCCAGGTCGTGCTCTACGTCTTGTTCGGCGGCTCCGGCACGCTGATCGGCGCCGTGATCGGCACCGTGATCATCGAGGGCGTCAGCTTCTGGCTGTCGGACAATTACCGCGACGTCTGGCCGATCATCCTCGGCGTGCTGCTGTTGCTCGTGATCATGTTCCGTCCGCTCGGGCTGGTCTCCTTCGTGCTCGGCGAGCGCGAGCGGGTCGGCAGCTTCGGCAAGGGAACAAACAAGAAGGGACCAAACAAGGCGCCAAAGCCAAAGGAGACCGGCAATGCCGCTCCTTGAGGCATCAGGAATCAGCAAGGTGTACGGCAAGCTCACCGCGCTCGACGGTGCGGCGCTGACCGTCGGCGAGAACGAGTTTCACGGCCTGATCGGTCCCAACGGCTCGGGCAAGAGCACGCTGATGAAATGCGTCGCCGGCGCCGAGGTGCCGACCACGGGCAAGGTTTCGTTCGTCAACACCGACATCACGGCGTTCACGCCGACCGAGCGCGCCCGCGCCGGCATGAGCCTGAAGTTCCAGATCACCTCGGTGCTGCCGACGCTGACGCTGTACGACAACATCCTGCTGGCGCTGCAGGCGCATTCGTCGCTGTTCGATCTCGTGCTGTCGCGCACCCGCAACAGGCTGCACGATCAGGTGATGACGATGCTGACCCAGTTCCGTCTCGCCGATCGAGCGTATGACGCCGCAGCGGCACTGTCGCACGGCCAGCAGCAATGGCTCGAGATCGCGATGGCGCTCGCCGGCAAGCCGCGGCTGTTGCTGCTGGACGAGCCGACCGGCGGCATGAGCCTCGAGGAGCGCCGCGTCACCGGCGAGCTGTTGCAGCCGATCAAGCAGCATTGCTCGCTCGTCATCGTCGAACACGACCTCGATTTCATCCGCGACATCTGCGACCGCCTCACCGTGCTCGACCAGGGCAAGGTGCTGGCGTCGGGTACGGTCGCGGAAATCCAGGCCAACAGAAACGTCCAGGAGATTTATCTTCGCCGTGCCTGACCAGTCCTTCCTCGATATCCGGCATCTCGATGCCGGTTATGGCCGCAGCCAGGTCCTGTTCGATGTCAACATCGGCATTCCCTGGCGCGGGGGCGTCGCCGTGCTCGGCCGCAACGGCGCCGGCAAGACCACGCTGATGAAGACCATCGTCGGCGAGCTCGCGAGCTCGCAGGGCGAACTGTTCTTCGACGGCCGCGACATCACCCGCCGCCGCACCGAGGAGCGCGTGCGCTCCGGCATCGGCTATGTGCCGCAGGAGCATTCGGTGTTCGCCCGCCTGTCGGTGCGCGACAACCTCGCCGTCGGCTCGCTGACCAATTCCGATACGAGCGCGGTCGATCGCGTGCTCGAGATCTTCCCCAAGCTCGGCCAGCGCCTCGACCAGCCGGCCGGCACGCTGTCCGGCGGCGAGCGCAAGATGCTGGCGATCGGCCGCGCCATGCTCGGCAATCCGAAACTGCTGCTGTTGGACGAGCCGACCGAAGGCGTCTGGATCGGCGTGATCGAGGAGATCACCGAGCGGCTGATCGAACTCGCCAAGAGCATCTCGGTCGTGATCGTCGAGCAGCATCTCGACCTCGCGCTGCGCGTCGCCGACTATGCCTATGTGCTGGACCGCGGCCGCGTCGCGCTGCAGGGCGGTGCGAGCGAAGTGCGAAGCGATCCGGAACTGCTGCGGTATCTGGCGCCGTAGCCGCCAGCGAACGGGGCCTGGAACCCTTCCTGGATTGTCGGGATCGCGGCTCCGGCTCGCAAGGGGCGGCGCTATCCCTGGCCTGGCTCTGACCGTTCCGGCCTGTGAGGGCCATAGCCGCCACGAGCGTTCGTTATCTTGACAAAGGTCAACGCAGACCCGGCGAGGACGTGCTGAATTGCCAACGGGCTTCCGGTTGCGTCCTGGAGCCGCAACGGATTTTTGCATTCGTTGGATCGGCTATCGTGCGGGGACAGTCTTGACGAAAGAACGGCAGGCGGAAGATGCGGCGGATACATTCCGGCTCCTTCGGGCCTTTCGCTCGATCCGGGACCGTGCTGCGCGACGACGTGTCGTCGAGACGGTTGAAGCGATCGCGAATGACCGCGCACCGGACGCCGACGCAATGTCGGTCGTCATCGATCAAAAATGAAGTTCAATGTCCAACCGATTGCTCTGCCCCGTTCTTGCCAGGTTCAGTGCACGATGCGGTCAGGCTTGCGCCGGACAGGGTCGTTTCCCTGCGTCCGCGTCCGTCGCACTGATCGCATCTTGCGACGCGCATACCAGGCAGCGACCGAGCAACTCAGCCAGGCAAGCGATGCGGCGATGAAGGCGGCTGGGACGCTGCGATCCACCGTCAGCGAGAACACAATCGCAAACGCCAGCATGCCGATCGCGCCCAGCGCCGCGCCCGCGGCATCGAGCGCGGCGGCTTGCTGGCCGCGCCGCACCCCCTCAAAACCCGCTTGTCGCTTGCGGCGGATCTCATGCTTCTCGATCAGGGTTGCGCTGGCGCAGAAAATGGCGGGAAGTGCAAGAAAGGCGCCGCCGATATACGCGCCGCAATAGCTGCTGATTAGCCCGGTGAAGACCGTCGCGCCGCCGCCAAGCACGAAGCGGATCAGATATTCGCTTCAGCTGCCCTCTCTCAGCGCCGACGGTGAGAAGCGGACCGGCGTCATGCTTGCCCTCCGGCAAGGGCCAGCAGGCCGAACACGATCGTCAGCCAGACGGCAAGCGACAGCGATGTTGCAGGGATTGCGAACCTGGTACGAATCAGCAGTTGGCAGACCACGAAGCTATAGACGGCGAGCGCGAGTGCGCCGGCGATCATCGCGCGGCTCTGCAGGGCGGCGTATTCGGCGCCGTGCTGGTACACGGCGATGCCGAGCGTGGCGAGCGCAACGGAAGGCGCCGCGCCGAACAGGCCGGCGAAGCTCTTCGGGCGCAGAACGTCACCCAGCATCGCGAAGGCCGATACGACGGCCCCGCCCAAGAGAAAGCGGATGACATATTCGGTCATCGAGCCTTGCTCCGCTGCGGACCATCGACCGGATAGCCGGTCCACAATCGCAGCAGCCGCTCGAGACCCGCGCCGAGCGCGAATCCTGCGATCACGTCGCTTGTCCAGTGTGCGAGAACGACAATGCGCGTCAGCGAAAGGCCGACCGCAAGCCCCTGAATTATGCGGCGAGCGCTGGCGGGCAGCGTCGCGGCCGCCGACGCCAGCGCGCCCATATGCAGTGCGTGGCCGGAGGGAAAGGCGTCTTCACGCTTGCCGGAGATCGAGACGCCGTTGAGGTGGCTAACCACGGTCAGACGGTCGGGGCGGGTCTGGTTGAACAGCAACTTCAAGCTGTGCGGCAGCAGCGACGCCGCGACCGTCACCAGTAGCGCATGATTGCCGGCGCGTTCCAGCGCTGCGCCGCGCCCGCGCGAGGCGAGCCAGCCCGCGGTGGCGAGAACGAGCAGCACCTTTTCGTCGGCGCCCCAGGTCAGCCCGCGGGCAATTTGCTCTGGAGCAGGCGCGGTGTTGCGGGCGATCGCATGCGCGATCATGACGTCCGCGTCGGTCGGGCGGATGGTCATCGGGAAGGTTGGTGCGCCTGGAAGGCGGCGTGCTCGAAGTGCGACTGCGGTACGCATGGTCCTCCAAAGCCGGGTTCCTTTCCAACGCGCCAACCACGGCATGGGTCCTAATCGGGCGTGTGGGCGAGGTCCACGGAGGAGCCAACGGCAGTTCGATCTTCGTTCCCCAGGGAACGAAGAGCCCCGGCTGCCGTTGGGCAGCGGGAGGAATTCACCGATGCGTTATCTTTCGATCATAGCCCTTTGTGCCGCTGCCGTGATGAGCGGCGGTACCGCGCTGGCGCAGCATGCCGGCACCAAGTCCGAACAATCCGCATGCTCGCGCGACGCACAGCGTTTCTGCCGCAAGGACCTCGGCAATGACGGCGCCGTGCAGAACTGCCTTCAGATGAAGCGAGCCAGCTTGAGCTCAAGCTGCAAGAAGGTTTTCGAAAGTCACGGCATGTAACAGTCACCGGCCGACGCAGATCTTCTTGTTGATCAACGCGACGACGGTCCGCCGACGTGTTCGATAAGGTGCGCGCGCGAGGGTGACGGCTCAAACCTGTCAGCGAAGTACTGCGTTTCGTGGGCGACCAAACCGTCGCGGAACTCCATGATGCTCACCGTGTAAGACGGTATGCCGTCATAGGTCAGCACGAATTCGGTGATCCAGAGATCGCCGCTACCCATCATGCGCTGGACCGTGAAGCGCTTCTTGTTCGGCTGAACCGTCCGGCTCTGCTGAATGTTGCGCCGGCCACGGATCCGCTCGCCCGATTGCGGATAGTCGAGCACTGCATCCTCGCGATAGATCTCGTGCTCGCGCTCGAAATCGCTCGCGTCCGACGCCTCCCAATGGCGCTGCAGCGCCGTGCGTATGGCCCGATCATCCATCGCAATCTCCCGGCTGTGCCCCGTGCATGATCTGGTGATCATCCACGCGTGGTTGGCAAGAGGAATGTGGTGGCGAAGGGCGGCTATGATTGAGAGGGCATGTCGCGAGAATGCGGAACTGCGACCCAATGGCCGAGCAACACATTCGGTCGTCCCGGTCTTGAGCCGGGACCCCATAACCACGAATGCGAATTGTCTTGAAAAGCTGCGGCCACGGCGCGCTTCAACAACACGGCCCTGTGGTTAGGGGTCCCTGCTTTCGCAGGGACGACACCTTGTGCTGTTCGAAGTGTTGATTGGAGACGACGAGCGCCGCGGCGCAAGCCGGCCGCGCTTACTTCACCGCGGAGAAGCGGGTGTCGAACGAGTTGGTCTGCACGACCGGCGCGGAGCCGGCGAGTTGGGTCGACGATGCCGCGGGGGCCGGCGCGGCGGCCGCAGTGTTGGTTGCCTGCGGCTTCGGCGCGGGCTTGGCGGCCTGCTTCGGCTCCACCTTGGGGGCGACGCGAACCACCGATTGCGGCTTGGCCTCGGCGACCTTCGGCTTGGCCGGTGCGGCAGCGACCGGAGCCGGCGGCGGTGCGGTGGTCTTGCTGGCGTCGGCGGTGCCGCCGATGCCGACCTTCTGGGCAAAGCTGGAGAAGAAACCTTCGGATTTGTCGGTCGTGTTCGCCGAGGCGACGCGGGCAGTCGACGACGTCGTCGCTACCACAGGCTCTTCCTGCTGGACCGCGAGATTGGGTTTGGGCGGATTGACCGTGCCGGGGATCGTGCCGGGCGCGCGCGCCAGCGACATCGATTGCAGCGCCTGGCTGTCGCCGCCTTCGGACAGACCGGTGTTTCCTTCCGGAATCTTCGAGGCGAAGATCGCGTTCATGCCGCCGTCGATGCCGGTGTTGAGGCGCGCCACGGGCGTGCCCTTGGACACCAGCTTGGTGGTCTCGGCGGCGTCCTGCTGCTCCTTCTCGCGCACGGCGCTCGCGATCTCCTCGGGGATCACATAGGCCGGGCACTTCGCGGAGGCGTCGAACACCGGATCGCGCGTTGCGTTCGGGGCCTTGACCGCATCGAACACGTACTTCTTCTCGCAGAAGTCGACCCTCGGCTCCTGCTTCGTCACCTCGAAATGATCATAGCCTTCCTTGATCATCTTCCAGAAGGGCATGTTCGGATTGTTGCGGTGCTTGGCCATGTTCACCGGCGTCATCCGGAACGGGTAGGCCTGCAGCTGGAACGCCTTCTGGCCGCCGAAGAACGACTCGCGGCCGAGCGAATAGATTTCCGCGATCTGCTCGTCGGTCATCGCGTAGCAGCCGCGCGAGGAGCAGTCGCCGTGCACCATCAGCTGCGAGCCGGTGCGGCCGAGCGCCTTGTCGAACGCGTTGGGGTAGCCGGTGTTGAACGACAGATAATAGGCCGACTGCGGGTTCATCTGGCTCGGATTGATCGAGTAGAATCCCTCGGGCGCCTGGCGGTCGCCTTCGCGGACCTTCGGGCCGAGATCGCCCGACCAGCGGCAGATCGGATAGGTCTTGAGCAGCGCAAACTGGCCGGAGCGGGTCTGCTTCCAGACCTCGAGCTCGGCCTCCTGCTTGAACAGCCGCACCAGGATCGGCGACTGCATGTCCATGTCCTTCTCGGTCATGGCAGCGACGAGCTTCGGCGGGACTGGCTGGTTGGCCTTGGCGTTCTGGGCGAGCGAGATCTGGTCGCTGTCACAGCCGGCGAGCATGACACCCGCGGCGAGGACCGCCGAAGTCAGAAGCGCGCGTACGAGCGTGCGATGAGTCAAGTCCGAGCTCCACACCCACCGGGCGATTTTCGCGACCCCAACACGGCGAATATGCCCTGAAGCCATTGTGTAAAATATTAGCCTTCGACCACCCCTGCTCGCAACCTGAACCGAGGCTGACAGCCTTCACGGTAGCAGGCATGGTTCAAGGAACGTTAAAGACCCGGCTCGGGGCCCAATTACGGCAAAATCGGCTGATTTGGTTGAAAAATCCGGCGGTTTGGGCGCCTCAGCCCAGCTTGCGGCCGATATCCAGGAACTTCTGCCGCCGCTGTTTGCGAATCGCGTCCGGATCAAGATTTCGTAGGTCGTTGAACGCCTGGGCGATCGCATCGCCTGTGATCGTGATCATCGCGGCGGGGTCGCGATGAGCGCCGCCGGAGGGCTCTTTCAGGATCTGGTCGATCACGCCGAAGCGCAGCATGTCCTGCGCGGTGATCTTCATGCTGTTGGCGGCTTCCTGCGCCTTGGTGCCGTCGCGCCACAGGATCGAGGACGCCGCCTCCGGCGAGATCACACTGTAGATCGCGTGCTCCATCATCAGGACGCGGTTGGCCGTGGTGATGGCGATGGCGCCGCCCGACATGCCTTCGCCGGTGACGATCGCGACGTTGGGCACGCCGAGCGACAGGCAGGCGTCGATCGAGCGCGCGATCGCCTCGGCCTGGCCGCGCTCCTCGGCGCCGATGCCGGGATAGGCGCCGGCGGAATCGACGATCGACAGCACCGGGATGCCGAAGCGGTCGGCCATCTCCATCAGGCGCACCGCCTTGCGGTAGCCCTCGGGACGCGCCATGCCGAAATTGTGCTTGATGCGGGTATCGGTGGTGGCGCCCTTCTCCTGGCCGACCACGCAGATGCTCTCGCCGCGGAAGCGGCCGAAGCCGCCGATCAGAGCCTCGTCGTCGGCGAATTTGCGGTCGCCGGCCATCGGGGTGAATTCGGTGATCAGGCCGCCGATGAAATCGGTGAAGTGCGGCCGCTGCGGATGCCGCGCCACCAGCGTCTTCTGCCACGGCGTCAGATTGGCATAGAGGTCGGTGAGGGCCTGCGCCGCCTTGTCCTCGATCCGCGCGACCTCGTCGCCGATGTCGCTGCCGCTCGCGGCAAGCGCACGCAACTCGTCGATCTTGGATTCAAGCTCGGCGACGGGTTTTTCGAAGTCGAGATAGCTGCGCATCGGGTCGGGCATCAACTCAATATAGGGAGGAACAGTGCGAGGGGCGAAGCGGTTTTGGCGGTGGCAAGAGAAGTTTCGTAACTTCAATCGGTTAACGCGCATTCGGGCGGAATGCACGCTTCGGGATCGCAGGCAGGTGACGCTCTTTCTGCGGAGACGACGCGGAAGTCAAGGCGGATCAGGTGAAGGTATCGATGTCTGGCGGGCGGCGGACTTACTTCTCCGCCAGCGGATGCAGGTCGCGGACCAGGCTCTTCAGCCGCTCCTCGACCACATGGGTGTAGATCTGGGTGGTGGAGATATCGGTATGGCCGAGCAGGGTCTGCACGATGCGCAGGTCCGCGCCGTTGTGCAGCAGGTGGCTGGCGAAGGCGTGGCGCAGCACGTGCGGAGACACCAGCCGCGGCGCCAGGCCGGATGCGGCCGCGAGCTCCTTCAGGTCGCGGGCGAAATGCTGCCGGGTCAGGTGGCCGCTCTCGCCGGAGGACGGAAACAGCCATTTCGACGGCGCTGTTTTCTTCGCCTTCGGCTGCATCACCTCCAGCGCCGCGAGATAATCCGCCATCGCCTGGCGCGAAGCGTCGTTCAGCGGCACCAGCCGCTCCTTGTTGCCCTTGCCGCGCACCACGATCATCCGCGCATCGCGCCGCGCCGCGGAGACCGGCAGCGACACCAGCTCGGAGACGCGCAGCCCGGTGGCGTAGAGCACCTCGAGCAGGCAATACAGCCGCAGCGCGCGCAGCCGCTGCGCCGGCGAGACGTCGGTCTGGGTCAGCTCCTTGGCGCGGGTCAGCATCCGGTCGACATCAGCAATCGACAGCACTTTGGGCAGGCCGCGACCGCGCTTCGGCCCCGACAGGATCGCGGCCGGATCGTCGCCGCGGATCCGCTCGTTGAGCAGGAAGCGATAGAGATGCCGCATCGCCGACAGCCGCCGCGCCACACTCGTCGACTTGAAGCCTCTGGTATCGAGGTCGGCAAGGTAGCCGCGCAGCGTCTCAGTGTCGGCGCCGGCGAAATCGGCGCCGGCATGGGCGAGATAATCGGAGAAGTCGGTGAGGTCGCGCCGGTAGGCGTCGAGCGTGTTGACGCCGGCGCCCTGTTCCGCGGCGAGCATGTCGAGGAACAGCGCGGTCAGCTTGGCGTCGGAGGACTTGGTTTTGGTCTTCACAGGAGCTTTGGCAGCAGCGGGCATGCCAGAATCATAGCGCCTATTTCTTGAGGAACTTATCCGGCGGAATGGTCACGCTCATTTCCCGCGGTTTCGGGTGCACGAAATTGGCCAGCGCGAAGACGATGCCGTAGCCGATCCCGAAAATCACGGCGACGACCGTCAGGAAGCGGAACAGGCTGGGCATGGAGGCGACTCAGGCGGCGAATTAACCAATGAAATCATCCAACATGTTCCCCGCGCGGTTGCAAGAGTCGCTGGTAACGGTATCGCCGGGGGTAGTATAGGTGGCTCGAATTCTGAACAAATCGTCCCAATATCCGAGCTTTTTGATGTCCGACGCAGCCGTCCCGGCGCCCACCCACCCGACCCTGGAGGCCGACATTACGGCTGCGCTGGGGACGCGGTCGATCGTGCTGGTCGGCATGATGGGGGCCGGCAAGTCGACCATTGGCCGGCGGATGGCGGCGCGGCTCAAGCTGGCGTTCACCGATGCCGACACCGAGATCGAGGCGGCGGCCGGCATGACGATCCCGGAGATTTTCGAGACCCACGGCGAACCGTATTTTCGCGACGGCGAGGCGCGGGTGATCGCCCGCATCCTCGACAGCGGCCCGATCGTGCTGGCGACCGGCGGCGGCGCCTTCATGCGCGAGGAGACCCGCAACCGGATCCGCGACCGCGCAGTTTCGATCTGGCTCAAGGCCGACAGTGATATCATCATGCGCCGGGTCCGGCGCCGCGCCGATCGTCCGCTGCTGCAGACCGCAGACCCCGAGGCGACCGTCAACCGGCTGCTCAGCGAGCGCGAGCCAGTCTACCAGAACGCCGATCTGACGATCGCCTCGCGCGACGTGCCGCACGACCGCATTGTCGACGAATGCCTCGAGGCCCTGCACGCGCATCTGTGCGGCGTGCGTCCGGCCGGCGAGCCACCACCTGATGGATTGAACGCGACCTCATGACTGCGCCCTTGAAACACTCCGCCTCCGTTACCGTTGATGTCGCGCTCGGCGACCGCGCCTATGACATCGTCATCGGCCGCGACGTGCTGGCCTCGCTGGGCGAGCGTGTCGCGGCGCTGCGGCCCGGCGTGCGGACCGCTGTTGTCACCGATCGCACCGTCGCCAGGCACTGGCTGGAGCCGGCCGAGGCGTCGCTGGCTGCCGCAGGCGTCCCGACGTCTCGGATCATCGTCGAGGAGGGCGAGGGCTCGAAGAGCTACGCCACCCTGACGCAGGTCAGCGAGGCGCTGATTGCGGCGAAGATCGAGCGCAACGATCTGGTGATCGCGCTCGGCGGCGGCGTGGTCGGCGATCTCGCCGGCTTCGCGGCCGCGATCCTGCGCCGCGGCGTCGATTTCGTGCAGGTGCCGACCTCGCTGCTGGCGCAGGTCGATTCCTCCGTCGGCGGCAAGACCGGTATCAACTCGCCGCAGGGCAAGAACCTGATCGGCGCATTCCACCAGCCGGTGCTGGTGATCGCCGACACCTCGGTGCTCGACACGCTGTCGCCGCGCCAGTTTCGCGCCGGCTACGCCGAGGTCGCGAAATACGGCATCCTCGGTGACGAGGCCTTCTTCGCCTGGCTCGAAAAGAATCATGCCGACATCTTCTCGGGCGGCGCGGGGCGTGAGCACGCGATTGCGACCTCCTGCCGCGCCAAGGCCGCCATCGTCTCCCGCGACGAGCGCGAGACCGGCGAGCGCGCGCTGCTCAATCTCGGCCACACTTTCGGCCATGCGCTGGAAGCCGCGACCGGCTTCTCCGACCGCCTGTTCCATGGCGAGGGTGTCGCGGTCGGCATGGTGCTCGCGGCGGAATTCTCCGCGCAGCTCGGCATGATTTCGACGGACGACGCTGCCCGCATCGCGCGTCATCTTTCTGCGGTAGGATTGCCGACGCGCCTGCAGGATATCGCAGGCTTCACGCAGGAAGGGCTTGCCGATGCCGACGCTCTGTTGGCGCTGATGGCGCAGGACAAGAAGGTCAAGCGCGGCAAGCTCACCTTCATCCTGCTGGAGGCGGTCGGCCGCGCCGTGATTGCAAACAATGTCGAGCCACAGCCGGTGCGCGACTTCCTGCAAGCCAAGCTGAAGGCTTAAAGCCACGGATCAAGCCAGTGGGATGGTTGACCTTCTCGATCGTGCTGCTCTGTCTGCTCGTCTCCGCCTTCTTCTCGGCGAGTGAGACGGCGCTGACCGGCGCTTCGCGCGCCAGCATGTTGCGGCTGTCGAAGCAGGGCAACAGCGAGGCCACGGTCGTCTCGAGCCTGATGGCGATGCGCGAGCGGATGATCGGCGCGCTGCTGCTCGGCAACAATATCGCCAATATCGGCGCCTCCGCGCTCGCCACCGGCATCTTCACCGCCTGGTTCGGCGATGTCGGCGTGCTTTATGCCACCGGCGTCATGACGGTGCTGGTGGTGATCTTCGCGGAAGTGCTGCCCAAGACCGTCGCCATCAATGCGCCGGACCGGGTGTCGCTGCTGGTGGCCCGGCCGATGCGGTTGACGGTGTTCGTGCTCGGGCCGCTTCTCACCATCATCGAAGGGATCGTCCGCGCCCTGATGCGGCTGCTCGGCATCAAGATCGGCGCGCATCAGGCCATCCTGTCGCCGACCGAACGCCTGCGCGGCGCGGTCGATCTGCTGCATCACGAAGGCAAGGTCGAGAAGCAGGACCGCGACATGCTCGGCGGGTTGCTCGACCTCAGCGAACTGCAGGTCTCCGACGTGATGGTCCACCGCACCGAGATGACCATGGTCAATGCCGACCTGCCGCCCGAGGAATTGGTGCGCGAGGTGCTGGCGAGCGAATACACCCGCATCCCGCTGTGGCGCGAGAAGCCGGAGAATATCGTCGGCGTGCTCCACGCCAAGGATCTGCTGCGGGCGATGCGCGCTAATGAAGGCGACATGTCGGCGATCGATGCCTCCGCGATCGCGCTGCCGCCCTGGTTCGTGCCGGAGATGCGCCCGGTCTCCGAACAGCTGAAGGCGTTCCGCCGCCGCAAGACCCACTTCGCCCTGGTGGTCGACGAGTATGGCGAGGTCGAAGGCATGGTGACGCTGGAGGACATCCTGGAGGAGATCGTCGGCGACATCTCCGACGAGCACGATGTCGTTGTCGCCGGCGTGCGTGCCCAGCCGGACGGCTCGGTCGTGGTCGACGGCTCGGTGCCGATCCGCGATCTCAACCGCGCGATGGACTGGCGCCTGCCGGACGAGGAGGCGACCACGGTCGCCGGCCTCGTGATCCATGAGGCGCGGTCGATTCCTGATCGCGGCCAGAGCTTCACCTTCCACGGCTTCCGCTTCCGCGTGCTCCGCCGCGAGCGCAACCGCATCACCGCGCTGCGCATCGTCGCCGTCCCGCGCGAGGCCGCCGAGCCCGACGAGAAGAAGCCGAAGCGGGCGGGGACGGCGTTCTAGGGCTGGTGCGGCAAACGAAGCCTATCCCCGTCACCCCCGCGCAACGGCTTTGCCGTTGTCGCTGGAGGAGCCGCGAAGCGGCGTCCCGAGGGGTCGACGGCCCGGCTGGTGGCCGCGCATCCTTCGAGGCTCGCAAGGGCTCGCGCCTCAGGATGACGGGTCTGGCGAATATTCCGAACGCTACTCGATATCGATCGAAATGCCCGACAGCTTCCACGCACCGTCGGAGGGGATGAAGCCGAGTTGATACTTCACCTGCTTGGGCGTGGTGTCGAAATGGCCCTTGAGCCGCAACACGCCCTTGTCGTCGATCTTGGCATCCTCATCGAGGACGATCGGCTTGGCGACCACGGCGTCGAACACCGCATGCTTGTCGACCAGATCCTTGAAGATCGTCTTCAGCTTGTCCGGCGAAAACTGGTCGCGGAACGGCTTTGAGATCTTGGCGTGGAACACGGCGAAATTGTTTGCGGCCACCGCGTCGTTGAGCGAGACCATGATGCTCTTGATCAGCACCTCCTGGACGAACGGGCTCGGCATATCCAGCGCCAAGGCCGGGCGCAACGCGCAGATCAGGAGCAGGCCGGCGGCGGCGACAATCGACCGGAAACGTGGCCAGCAAGGGATCATCAATGGCCCCATAACAAGCGTGGCGATGCGATCCATCATACACCTGCTCACATATGGAGCAGGTCTATCGCCGGAGGTCCTAGTCTCATAACGGAAAACCACTGTTTCGTCTTGAGCCAAGCGCGAGCTAGCGCGGCTTTTCCCCGGGGCCGTGGGCATGGATCGCCAGCGCATGCACCGAGCCGGCGAGTTCCTGCGCCAGCGTCGCATTTATCATGCGATGGCGTTCGAGCCGGCTCTTCCCTTCGAAGGCCGGAGACACAATATATAGCCTGAAATGCGTCTCGCCGCCTGGCCTGTGGCCGGCGTGGCCCTCATGCAGATGTGACTCATCGACCACGTCGAGGCTTTCGGGCAAGAAAGCTTCACGCAACTTGTTTATGATAGCGTCTTTGGTGCTCATGGCGGCGGAGTTAGGTCCGCGACGGCTTTTCGTCAATGGTGCAAGCGGGAAACGAGGTCTGCGCAATGTCAAGACTTGAAGATTTGTGCATTGCGTAGTCAAAGAGAACATGCCGATCGATTCATCAAAATTCTTCGACTCCATTCGCATCAAGCCGACCAAGGTGAGTGCGAAGCGCCAGGCGCAGGCCGGCGAGCAGGCCGTGACCTGCGAGTGGGCGGGTTGCCAGAACAAGGGCGCGCACCGCGCCCCGAAAGGCCGCGAGAATTCGCGCGAGTATTGGCACTTCTGTCTCGATCACGTCCGCGAGTACAACCAGTCCTACAATTTCTTCCAGGGCATGAATCCTGACGACGTCGCGCGCTACCAGAAGGACGCGCTGACCGGCCACCGTCCGACCTGGAAGATGGGCGCCAACAACGGCAAGAAGGAGAGCGGTCTCGACGCCGCCTCCGATCCGTTCCACGTGTTCTCCGAGCTCAACGGCCGCGGCCGCTGGCGTCCCGGTCCGGGCGGCGCGGAGCCCAAGCCCGAGACCCGCAAGGTCATGAACGCCGAGCGCAAGGCGCTGCTGGTGATGGGGCTCGGCGCCGGCGCGACGCTCGAAGACGTCAAGTCGAAGTACAAGGCGCTGGTGAAGCAGCACCACCCCGACGCCAATGGCGGCGACCGCTCCACCGAGGATCGCCTGATCGAGATCATCAAGGCGTATAATTATCTGAAGACCGTGGTGCGCGAGGCGTAAGCTCTTGCCTCCGTCGCCCCTGCCAAAGCAGGGCCCATAACCACCAGCGGTTATAGTTCTCGTCAGGTGTCGACCCCATCGTCCCATTGATAGGCCGCGGCGTACGGGTCCCTGCTTCCGCAGGGACGACGGCAGAGTTTGTGGCTCCGCCGTCGGATGCTTCCTGCTGTTCAGCCCTTCGGCACTGCTCCGACATAGGACGAGCTCGGCCGGATCAACCGGCCGGTGCGCCGCTGTTCCAGCGCATGCGCGGTCCAGCCGGCGGCACGGGCCACCGCGAAGATCGGCGTGAACGCCTGCCGCGGGATTTCCAGCGCATCGAGCAGGATCGCGGTGAAGAACTCGACATTGGTCTCGAGCGGCCGCTCCGGATTCTTCTTCCGCAGCGCTGCGCGGATATAGGCCTCGACCTCGCCGGCAAACGGCAGGTCGGCGCCGTCGGCTTCGAGGCGTTCGATCGCGATCTTCAACACGTCGGCGCGCGGGTCACGCACGCGATAGACGCGATGACCAAAGCCCATCAGCCGTTCGCCGTGCGCCAGCGCGCCGTCGACCCAGGGCTTGATGCGCTCACGGGTGCCAATTGCGTCCAGCATCTCCAGCACCGGCTCCGGCGCGCCGCCATGCAGCGGGCCGGTCAGCGCGCAGTAGCCGCCGGTGACGGCCGCGAACAGATCGGCCTGGGTCGACGCGATCACCCGCGTCGTGAAGGTCGATGCATTCATGCCGTGGTCGCAGACGGTGACGAAATAGGCGTCGAGCGCCGCAACCTCGCGCGGCTCGGCCTTGCGCCCCCGCAGCATCCGCAGCGTGTCGGCCGCGTGGCTGGCATTCGGGTCCGGCGAGATCGGGGCATGTCCCTTGGCGTGCTGGACCAGGGCGCCCGCGATCACAGGGAAGGCGCCGACGATGGTTGCCTCGTGCTCCAGCCCGTTCTCGCCGCGGAGGCCTGCGATCGCGGCCCGGAAGCCGTCGACGATCGACATGCCGCGCGTCGCCGGCATCAGGTCCGGCAGCCGCGCAAAGGCGCGTTCGCGGGCGGCGCCGAGGCCGGCGCGGACGTTGGCTTCGCTCAGCGACTTGCCGGTGGCGCCATTCCACAGCCGCGCCGTGACGCCCTCGAAGCTCGACTTGTCTGCGAGGTTGGCGACGTGCTCGCCGGCGATGATCAACTCGCCGCGCTCGCCGTCGACATGGCTCAACACGGTCTCGGCAGCGGGGACGCCATCCAGACCGATCTGGCTCTTGGTGAGAATCATGTTCATGGCCCGATCTCCTTGCTTCACCCTGTAAAGATCGAGCCTCTCGACGAGTTGATCAATCTTGATTATATTAATCAATATGAAAAAATCCGCCGAGCTTTACCTCTCCGCCCGCGAGGCCGCCGCCGAACTCGCGATCTCGCCGGCGACCCTCTACGCCTATGTCAGCCGCGGCCTGATCCGCTCCGAGCCGTCGCCGGATTCGCGCAGCCACCGCTACCGCGCCGAGGACATCAGGGGGTTGAAGGAGCGCCGCGTGCCGTCACCGGAGCCGCGCGGCTTTCGCAATTTCGACGCCGATCTGCCGGTGATGGATTCGGCGATCGCGACCATCACCGAGCAGGGCCCGATCTATCGCGGCGTGAACTGCGTCGATCTCGCCGAGCGCGACACGCTGGAGCACACCGCGACGCTGCTGTGGGACGTCACCGGCGTCGACCCGTTCGCGCCCGACAATTGCCCGCATGTCTCGGATGAAATGCGTGCGATCGCCGAGGCCGCGCGGCGCGCCCAGCCGATCGACCGGACGGTCGCGGTGCTGGCGCTGGCGGCGAGTGCCGATCCCGGCGCCTTCACCCGCGCGCCTGATGGCCGTGCGATGGTCGGCGGGCGCATCCTGCGGCTGCTGGTCGCGACCATGCTGAACGCCGTGCCATCGGCCGGGCCGCTGCATGAGCAGGTCGCGCGGGTCTGGACGCCGGACAACAAGCACGCGCCCGACCTGATTCGCCGCGCGCTGGTGCTGCTCGCCGATCACGAACTGAATGCCTCCACCTTCACGGCACGCTGCGCGGCATCGACCGGGCTCAATCTGTACGACTCCGTGATCGCGGGTCTCGTCGCGTTGAAGGGGCCGATGCATGGCGGCGCCGGTGTGCTGGCCTCGCGCCTGGTCAAGACCATGATCGACAATGACGTTGCGCCTGTGGTCCGCGAGCGGGTCGCGCTCGGCGAACGCTTCGCCGGCTTCGGGCACGGCGTCTACAAGAAGGGCGATCCGCGCGCGATTTCGCTGCTCGAGGCCCTGACGCGGGCCGGCGCACCGCGGAAATTCACCAGGGAAGTGCCCGAGCGGATCGCGGAAGCGACCGGCGAGTTCGTCAACATCGACTACGCGCTGGCGGTGCTGGTGCATGCGCTGCGGATGCCAGCGGGGAGCGAGCTCGCGCTGTTTGCGATGGCCCGCAGCGTCGGCTGGATCGCGCATGCCAGCGAGCAACTTCAGCTTGGCAAGCTGATTCGGCCCCGCGCGCGCTATGTCGGCCCGGCACCCGGGCGGACCGGCACGACCAATAGTATCTAGCGCATGGTCCGGAAAAGTGGGGACCGGTTTTCCGAAGAGATCATGCGCAAAAAAAAACGGGCTATTTCGCAGGCTTGGCCGGTTCGATCAGGCCGCCGCCATGCCGGCGGCGGATGGTCCAGATCGCCAGCGACAGGATGACGGCAGCGCCCGCGACCGCGAACATCCACAGGTGCTTGCCGACATGTTGATGATGCGGCAGGCCGGCATAGTCGTGCAGCGCGGTGACGGCGAGCACGCCGGGCAACACATGCGCCGGTGCCCAGAGCAGGATCGCGGGGATGTTGATCGCGTAGAAGCGCGCCGGCGGCATGTCGAGCGCGCCGGCGGTGATCGGCACAAAGGCGCGGATCGGCGGCACGAAGCGGGCGAAGAACACCGCGAGCACGCCCCAGCGGTTGAAGAAGGCCTCGCTCTGCGCGACCACCCGCGGATAATTGGAGAGCGGCCAGGCCGACAGGATCTCGCGCTGGCTGCGGTAGCCGATCAGGTAGGCGGTGCCGTCGCCGAGCATCGCGCCGGCGGCCGCGGCGGCGAGCACCGGCACGAGCTTCAATTCGCCGCCCGGGACCAACGCGCTCAGCGCCAGGATGATGGTCGAGCCCGGCACCAGCGAACCGACCACCGGGACTGCTTCCAGCAGGGCGGCCAGAAACAGCGTCAGATAGGCGAGCCAGGCATGGGCCGAAACGAACGCGATCAATGGGTCAAGGAATGAAGTCACAGAATCCCTGGGTGCGGTAAAATAGGTCCGAGACCTAACAACTCCCCGCCAGGCTGAAAAGTGCCCGGCCGTGTAGGCCGCCGTGACGCTGCGGCGAAAGTACGGCGGGATTTGCAGAGCAGCCTTCCAAAAACCGAGTTTCGCGCCTATCTTTATGATACAACAACGGAACTTTGATTTGCCCGTGGGCTTCTGCCGGCCGATGCTCTCTGCTAGGCTTGTGCGTAGCACCCCATCCGCAGCCAAATGACCTAAATCTGGTTTCGGGAATGCCCGGGACCTCGGAGGATGAATGACGACGGCCGTCCAGACCAAAGCGCAAGAACCCGTCGGGATGCCCGACATGAAGGTGTCGGTTCGGCAGGTCTTCGGGATCGATAGCGATCTGGAAGTTCCGGCCTATTCCGAAGTCGATCCGCATGTGCCGGAAGTCGACAGCGACTATCGCTTCGACCGCGCCACCACGCTCGCGATCCTCGCCGGCTTTGCCAAGAACCGCCGCGTGATGGTCACCGGCTATCACGGCACCGGCAAATCGACTCACATCGAGCAGGTTGCGGCCCGACTCAACTGGCCCTGCGTGCGCGTCAACCTCGACAGCCACATCAGCCGTATCGATCTCGTCGGCAAGGATGCCATCGTGGTCAAGGACGGCAAGCAGGTCACCGAATTCCGCGACGGCATCCTGCCCTGGGCGCTGCAGCACAACATCGCGCTGGTGTTCGACGAGTACGACGCCGGCCGTCCGGACGTGATGTTCGTGATCCAGCGCGTGCTGGAGGTGTCCGGCCGCCTGACGCTGCTCGACCAGAACAAGGTGATCAAGCCGCACCCGGCGTTCCGCCTGTTCTCGACCGCCAACACGGTCGGCCTCGGCGACACCTCGGGCCTCTATCACGGCACCCAGCAGATCAACCAGGGCCAGATGGACCGCTGGTCGATCGTCACCACACTGAACTACCTCGCCCATGACGAGGAAGTTGAGATCGTGCTGGCGAAGGCGAAGCACTATCGCACCCAGGAGGGCCGCGACATCGTCAACAAGATGGTGCGGCTGGCGGATCTCACCCGCAACGCGTTCGCCAATGGCGACCTGTCGACGGTGATGAGCCCGCGCACGGTGATCACCTGGGCCGAGAACGCCGACATCTTCAACGACATCGGCTTCGCGTTCCGCGTCACCTTCCTCAACAAGTGTGACGAACTGGAGCGGCCGCTGGTCGCCGAGTTCTACCAGCGCTGCTTCAACGTCGAGTTGCCGGAATCCTCGGTCAACGTGGCGCTCAGCTAGTCCATGCCGAAAATCTCCGTCGAGCGCACAGTCACACAGACGAAGAAAGCGGTGCTCGGCGGATTGCTCCGCTACAACAACGAGAAGATGGGGAAGCAGAAGTACAAGCGCTTCGCCATCTCGCTGCGGCAAGGCGACGAGATCGTCGGCGGCATCGTCGGCGAGGTCTGGACCGCGGTGTTGTTCATCCAGCTGTTCTGGATGGAGCAGAAGTTTCGCAACAAGGGTTTTGGCGCGAAGCTGATCAAGGCGATCGAAGACGAGGCGCGGCGCTTCGGAGCGACGCGATCCTATCTGGATACGATGAGCTTCCAGGCGCCGGGCTTCTACCGCGCCAATGGATATAAAGAGTTCGGTTCGATTGAGGGGTATCCCGGCGGCGTCACGCGCCACTGGTTTACGAAATCGCTATGACAACCTCCAATATCAAATTCCGTCCCGGATCAAAGGAAGCGCCGACCGAGCCGTTCAAGCGCTCGGTGTCGGCGTGCCTGAAGGCGATCGCCAAGAAGCCGGAGCTCGAGGTCTCTTTCGCCGCCGAGCGGCCGGGGCTTGCGCCCGGCAAGGCGCGGCTGCCGGAGCCGGCGCGCAAGATGACCAAGCGCGATGCGGCGATCGTGCGCGGCCATGCCGACTCGATCGCGCTCAAGATCGCCTGTCACGATCCCAAGGTGCATCGCAAGCTGATGCCGGGCAATCCGCAGGCGCGCGGCGTGTTCGAGGCGGTCGAGCAGGCGCGCGTCGAGGCGATCGGCTCGCGGCGGATGGCGGGCGTCGCGAAGAACCTCACCGCGATGCTCGACGATCATTTTCACCGCGGCAAGTATGACGAGATCACCGACCGCGCCGATGCGCCGCTGTCGGACGCGCTGGCGATGCTGGTGCGCGAACGCCTGACCGGCATGGCGCCGCCCGCGGCCGCCAAGAAGATGGTCGATCTCTGGCGTCCGACGCTGGAGGACAAGATCGGCTCGCGGCTCGACCAGCTCAGCCGTTTCACCGAGGACCAGGCGAGGTTCGGCGACCTCGTCCATGATCTGCTGTCGGCGCTCGATCTCGGCGACGACCGTAACATGGATTCCGACGACGACGATGACCAGGACGAGAACCAGGACGGCGAGAACGATCAGTCCGGTGCCGAGGGTTCGCCCGATTCCGACGCCGCGCAGGAGATGAGCGCCGACCAGGCCCAGACGAGCGCGGAAGAGATGAGCGAAAGCGCGATGGAGAGCGCGCAGGCCTCCACGTCAGACACGTTCGACGACGGCGAACTCGGCGACGACGAGACGCCGGGCGAGGCGACACGGCCGAATTCGCGTGGCCAGAACGAACCGCGCGGCCCGGAATATCATGCGTTTGCGCCGAAGTTCGACGAGGTGATCGCCGCGGAAGATCTCTGCGATCACGACGAACTCGAGCGGCTGCGCTCCTATCTCGACAAGCAGCTCGCGCATCTGCAGGGCATCGTAGCGCGGCTCGCCAACCGCCTGCAGCGCCGCCTGATGGCACAGCAGAACCGCGCCTGGGATTTCGATCTCGAGGAAGGCATCCTCGATCCGGCGCGGCTGTCGCGCGTTGTCACTGATCCCTATCACCCGCTGTCCTTCATGCACGAGAAGGAGGCGACCTTCCGCGACACCGTGGTGACGCTGCTGCTCGACAATTCAGGTTCGATGCGCGGTCGTCCGATCACGGTTGCCGCCACCTGCGCCGACATCCTGGCGCGCACGCTGGAGCGTTGCGGCGTCAAGGTCGAGATCCTGGGCTTCACCACCCGCGCCTGGAAGGGCGGGCAGTCGCGCGAGGCGTGGCTTGCGGCCGGCAAGCCGGCCAATCCCGGCCGCCTCAACGACCTGCGCCACATCATCTACAAGTCGGCGGATGCGCCGTGGCGCCGTGCGCGGAAAAATCTCGGCCTGATGATGCGCGAGGGCCTGCTGAAGGAGAACATCGACGGCGAGGCGCTCGACTGGGCGCACAAGCGTCTGCTTGCGCGTCCCGAGCAGCGCCGCATCCTGATGATGATTTCCGACGGCGCGCCGGTCGACGACTCCACGCTGTCGGTCAATCCGGGCAACTATCTCGAGCGGCACCTGCGCCACATCATCGAGGAGATCGAGACCCGCTCGCCGGTCGAGCTGATCGCGATCGGCATCGGTCATGACGTGACGCGCTATTATCGCCGCGCCGTCACCATCGTGGATGCCGAAGAGCTTGGCGGCGCGATCACCGAAAAGCTCGCCGAGCTGTTCAGCGAGACCCACGGCTCGGCGCCCGCACCGGGCACGCGGCGCCGCCTTCACTCGTGAGACATGCGCTCACCCTTTAGCCGCCGCCATGTCCTGCATGGGATGGCGGCGGGGCTGTCGGCCGCAGCATCGCCGCGTCTCGCGCAGGCACAGGGCGCGAGCCAGCCGGCGCTGACGCCGGGACCGCCCGGCAGGCCGGGCCGCCACCGCGTCGACGAACCCGCAGCTGTCGAGGTCAACGCACGGCCGCTGCCGTCGTTCGATATTCGCGATCGTGCGCGGGTGCGGTTCGGCGCGCTGGAATATCGCAGCGGCCTGATCCTGACCTCGTCATTCTCCGGCTTTGGCGGCCTGTCCGCGATGCGGCTCGACGCCAAGGGCGAGCGCTTCATTGCGGTCAGCGACCAGGGCACCTGGTTCACCGGCCGCATCGTCTATCGCGGCCGGGAGATGGCCGGGCTCGACGATGTCGAGGCGGCGCCACTGCTCGACGCCCACGGCAAGCCGATCACCGCGACCCGCGGTTGGTACGATTCGGAATCGCTCGCGCTGGACGGCTCCATTGCCTATGTCGGGCTCGAGCGGGTCAACCAGGTGCTGCGCTACGATTTCGCCAAGGGCTTCACCCGCGCGCGCGGCGAGCTGGTGCCGCTGCCCGCGGCGGCGCGCAAGCTGCCCATCAACAAGGGGCTCGAGGCGCTCGTCTTCGTGCCCAAGGTCATGCCCAACGCCACACCCAAGGCCGCACCGCCGAGCCAGCCGCTGGCCGGTACGCTGATCGCGTTTTCCGAACGCGGCCTCGATACTGGCGGCAACCTGATCGCCTTCCTGGTCGGCGGCAGGACGCCGGGCCAGTTCAGCGTCCGCCGCACCGAGAATTTCGACATCAGCGACGCGGTCCTGCTGCCGTCGGGCGATCTGCTGATCCTGGAGCGGAAATTCTCCTGGCTCGGCGGCGCCGGGATTCGCATCCGCCGCCTCGCTTTGTCTGATATCGCGCCCGGCGCCGTCGTCGATGGTCCGGCAATCTTCAATGCCGATCTCGGCAACGAGATCGACAACATGGAAGGCATCGACGCCCATGTCACCGCGGAGGGCGAGACCGTGCTGACCATGATCTCCGACGACAATTTCTCCCTGATCCAGCGCAATTTGCTGCTGCAATTCACGCTGGTGGACTGAGGCGCCGGCCTGCGGGCCACCGTTATCGCATTGCTGATCTGCCCCGGCCCGTTCGGCGACCGCGGCAGTTGGTGATCGCGGCGGCCGCCTCTATCTTGTGGTGGCCGTTTCCCCGATCCCGGATACCCCTCGCATGAGCACCCTGTTTTCCCCGATCGAACTGCGCAGCCTCAAGCTCTCCAACCGGATCATGGTCTCGCCGATGTGCCAGTATTCGGCCGACGACGGCTCCGCCAATGACTGGCATTTCACCCACATCAACATGCTGGCGCTGTCGGGCGCCGCGATGTTCTGCATCGAGGCCACGCATGTCGAGGATATCGGGCGGATCACGCCGGGCTGCCTCGGCCTCTACAGCGATGCCAACGAGGCGTCGCTGAAGCCGATCCTGGCCTCGGTGCGCAAGCATTCGAAGGCGGCGGTCGCGATGCAGCTCGCCCATGCCGGCCGCAAGGCTTCGAGCCAGCGTCCGTGGGAGGGTGGGCAGCTGATCCCGATCGCCGAAGGCGGCTGGCAGACCGTGGGCCCATCCGATGTCCCGCATAAGGACGGCGAGGCGCCGCCGCTGGCGCTCGATGACGCCGGCCTGAAGCGCATTCGCGAGGCCTTTGTCGCGGCCGCCCGGCGGGCCGACCGGCTCGGCATCGATGCGCTCGAGCTGCACGGCGCGCACGGCTATCTGCTGCACCAGTTCCTGTCGCCGATCGCCAACAAGCGGACCGACCGCTATGGCGGCTCGCTCGAAAACCGCATGCGCTTCCCGCTGGAAGTGTTCGACGCGGTGCGCGCCGTATTCCCGGATCACAAGCCGATCGGCATGCGGGTGTCGGCGACCGACTGGGTCGAGGGGGCCTGGGACCTCGCGCAGACCATCGAATTTGCCAAGGAGCTGAAGAAGCGCGGCGTCGACTGGATGGACGTCTCCTCCGGCGGCGTGTCACCGCTGCAGAAGATTCCGCTCGGTCCGGGCTACCAGGTGCCGGCGGCACAGGCGGTGAAGGAGGCGACCGGCGTCACCACGATGGCGGTCGGCCTGATCACCGAAGCGAAGCAGGCCGAGGAGATCGTTACCTCAGGGAAGGCCGACATGGTCGCGCTCGCCCGCGGCATGCTCTACGACCCGCGCTGGGGCTGGCACGCCGCGGCCGAGCTTGGCGGTGAGGTGAGTGCGCCGCCGCAATATTGGCGCTCGCAGCCCTCAACGCAGAAGGCGCTGTTCGGCAAGACCACGTTCGGGACGCGCTGAGACGCCGTCTCGCCTGGCCTCGCCTGCGAGGTCAATGCGTGGCGGGTCCGAACCACCGCGTCAGCGCGGCGTCGAGGCCCGCAAGGTCCTCGCCGTCGGCCACCCAGGCGATGCAGGCATCGGGGCGGATCAGCTGCGACGGGCCGGCGCGCCTTGATACGCATCGTACGAACATGTCCCAGCGAGCCGCGATTGCTGACGCGGCGCCGCCCGTTGCGTGACGAGTTGATCGATGATCTTGCAACGGTGCTGGCGGGCGCCATCAAGCGGCCGCTCGCCGATGCCGATGCCCGGCTCGCCGCGTCGATGGTGGTCACCGCCGTGACTGTCGCCTATGCGGAGGGGCTTCGCGGGCACAAGGCGCGCCGATCGGCGGCCTCGACACGCGAGGCCTTCCTGCAGATCATGGAGCGCAGCTTTTCGGGTATCGCGGTCGTGCTGAAGGGGACGCCTTACGCGTAATCCCGGCCGGGGCGGCATGCGACAAAGCCATTGTTCTGCCGTAGCCGGGGCAGGTACTCTCCGGAGCGCGTGCGGAAGACACGCATCGAACAAAGAGAGGAAACCCATGGAACTCGGATACTTCGCGATGCCGTCGCATCCGCCGGAGTGCGGACTGAAAGAGGGCCACGACTGGGACCTGCAGGTGCTGCGGTGGCTGGACGAACTCGGCTATCAGGAAGCCTGGATCGGCGAGCACCACACCGCGCCCTGGGAGCCGCATCCGTCGCCCGACCTGTTGGTCGCGCAGGCGCTGCTGCAGACCAAGAACATCCGCATCGGACCCGGCGGCTTCCTCTTGCCGTATCATCATCCGGCCGAACTCGCCAACCGCGCGGCGATGCTCGATCATCTCTCGAACGGACGGCTGAACTTCGGCGTCGCGGCCTCGGGCCTGCCGAGCGACTGGGCGATGTTCAACGTCGACGGCATGTCGGGCCAGAACCGCGACATGACCCGCGAGGCGCTCGAGATCATCCTGAAGATGTGGACCGAGCCGGCACCGTGGACCCACAAGGGCAAGTTCTGGACGGTGACCAAGCCGGACACGATGTTCGATTTCCTCAAACCGCACATCAGGCCTCAGCAAGCGCCGCATCCGCCGATCGGCGTCGCCGGTCTGTCGAAGAATTCCGACACGCTCAAGCTCGCCGGCGAGCGCGGCTTCATCCCGATGAGCCTGAACCTCAACCCCGCCTATGTCGGCAGCCACTGGGACTCGGTCGAAGCCGGCGCGGCCAAGACCGGCCGCAAGCCGAGCCGCAAGGACTGGCGGATGGTGCGCGAGGTGTTCGTCGCCGAGACCGACGAGGAGGCATGGAAGCTCTCGACCGGCGACATGATGGGCCGGATGATGGGCGAGTACTTCCTGCCGCTGCTCGGCCACTTTGGGTTCAAGGATTATCTGAAGGCGTCGCCCGACGTTCCCGATAGCGACGTCACGGTCGAGTATTGCGCCCGCAACAACTGGATCGTCGGCTCGCCCGCGACCGTCACCGAGAAGATCGAGAAGATCTATCAGGAGGTCGGCGGCTTTGGCGTGCTGCTGGTGTTCGGTTTCGACTACAAGCACAAGCCCGAGGCCTGGCACAATTCGCTGCGGCTGCTGAAGCAGGAGGTCCTGCCGAAGCTGAAGCACCTCGACGCCTCGGTCGGCCGCGCGGCGTAGGCTAGAGAAAGAGCGCGGGGCAGCGACAACGCTGCCCCGTATGTCATGGCGGATCGCCGGCCTCAGGCGGTGCCGAGCCAGAACCGGGTTTCGATTTGCGCCCAGCCCTTGCCGATGCGGCTGCTCAGCCAGCTGTCGCTGCGTTTCAGACTCTTGTCCTTCTGGCCTTCCGGCGTGTTGCGCCAGGCCTGCCAGCGGTACTGGCCGTAGATGCTGACGATGCGCGCGGCGTAGGTCAGCGCCAGTCGTGAATCGCCTCTGATGATGACGAGGTTGTCGTCGTTCTTGGTGCTGGCGCGGTCGGAGAAATTGTGCGAGCCGGTCATGACCACCGGGTTCTTGCCGGCCGGATCCAGCACGATCACCTTGCTGTGCACGGCGATCATGAACTTTCCGGTGTTCTTGATCTCGTGCTGCCACCAGTCGGCGGTCTTGTCGATGCCGGCGGGCCGGATTACGTCGGCAATCTGCTTGCCCTTGAAGACCTGCTGCTGACCGCCGCCGGCCAGCAGTTGCAGCTGATCCTTCGGACTGTCCTTGCCCTGCGCCGGGAAATTGTTGAGCACCCCGCGCACATAGAGGTTCTTGTCCCGTGCCTTCTGCAGGATCGGGCCGAGCAGGCCCTTGTTGCCCGGATTGAGCATCAGGCACACCGCGCCATGCTCGGCGTCCTCGATCATCTTGGTCGCTTCCTTGAGATCGCCGCTCTTCGTGGTCGGCGTGAACCAGACGTTGATGTTCGAGTTGCCGATCGTGAACGGCCATTCGTGATCGCCGGCCACGGCCAGCGCCTTCGGCGACTTGCTGCCGTCGGCATAGATCGCTTTCCAATGCTCGTGATAGGCCGCCGCGATCTTGTCGTCGGTGATCTCCAGCCCATTGTTGTTCTGGGTGCACAATCCGGTCCGGGTCCAGTTGGTGCTGCCGGTCCAGACCACTTTCGGTGTCTCGGCGCCGTCGCAGAACACCGCGAACTTGTTGTGGGCGTAACGAGCCGGCGCGATCTTGCGGCGGACGATGTCGACGCCCGCCTTCTTCAGCACGCCGGCGTTCTTCTCGGTTTCCTTTGCGGTAGCGTCGGACTTGCCGGTGCTGTTGCCGAGTACGACGTGGGCCTTGCCCTTCATGGCCGTCAGCGCGGCAACCAATTCGGGATCGTTGAGCTCGTAAAGCGCGACATAGACGTCGACCTTGTCCTTCTTGGCCCCGGCCAGCAGGGCGAGCAGGCGCGCGCCAAGCTCGCCCTTGAGGAAGTCGCGGATCTTGTTGCCCTTGGTGGAGATCGCCTTCTCCAGCGTCTGGGAGGCTTTCGGCGTGGTACCGATCGCGCGCGACAGCCATTGTGCCGAGATCGTGCCGCGGTTGAACCATGGCTTCAGCGGGCCCGACGGCGTGGCCGAGACGTAGTCGGTCCATGTCGCTGGCGCACTGTAGGCGGGCTTCACCTTGGTGGCGCCGTCCTTGAGAACCGGCACGACGCCATAGCGGACCGGCGCATCGGCCGGGGCCAGGAAATCGGTCCAGTTCGTCTTCTGCACCGGCCATTCGGTGCTCGGACGATGATCTCCCGCCTTGTGGCCCTGCACCTGATCGTCAAACCCGACCCAGGTGTCGACGACGGTCGCGCTCTTGCCCTGCTGCTGACGATAGAGCGCAAAGCCGAGGCAGTCCGGGATCATTGCCGCGACCTCCCAAACCACGAAGATGCCGTCGGTGGTTGGAAACGCCTGAATTGTGGAAATCATGGTGATGCCTCCAAATCACTGATGAGAAATATCCGCTCGATATGAACCTGGCGCGTCAGCGCCGCAGGAGATCCGAGGTGTCGCGTCGGATCGTTCCGGGCGCCTGGCGGCTCGTCTAGCAAGAGGAGTATGTAATAAAATTTGCAACCGAAACTATCGGCTGGATCACAGATGGATCACGCCGTGCGGACCCTTCCGCTGCGGTTGCGGCTGTCTAGAGCAACTTCACCGTGACCTTCGCCTTGCCCTTGTGATCGCCGTAGAACCATTTGTAGATCCAGGGCAGGCCGATGACGGCCTGGTTGACGTAGAGAAAGATCTCGCCGCTGCGATCGGCGGTGAACCACGCCTTGTAGACTTGCGGATCGGTGTTCGGCGCCGGCAAGGGATCGAGGAAATACTCGTCGACGCCGGTCTCTCCGACCCGTGCGATCAGCCTGAACCATGGCCGGAACAGGATGCGTCGCAGGAAGATCGTGGCGTATCCGCGCCAGCGTTTTGCGCCCTCGATGGTCGAGGTCCGGTATCCGATGGGCGTGACCGCGCGTCCGGCGTCCTCCCATGGCTCCGACATCGTGATCGCGATCTCGTACTTGAAGCCGGTGCGGACCTTGAAGCCGGTCGGCGCACAGATCGCGCTGGTGTCGAAGTCGGCCGCATCCTGCGGGATGCCCTTGTCGGCGGCGACGAGCTTGTCGGCCGTGGTCCCCTTGCAGAAGGCGCCCATCGAGTCCGCGGCATTGAACAGGAAATGGCTGAGCAGCGTCGCACCGAACCAGACCAGCAAGGCCGTGAGCAGGAACGGCGCGACATGCCGCTTCCCGACATTGAGAATCCACTGATAGATCGTGCTGGTCCGGAAGCGATAGATCGCATTGTGCACGATCCCGGAGAGCGGCGTCGGGTTCGCGCGGTCACGCCAGATGATCCGCATCCTGTCGCTGATCGTTGCGCTGAGCGAACTGCCCACAGCCATCAGTACGAAAACGGCGATGATGCCGCCGGCGAACCATTCCGGATTGCCGGCATACCAATCGGTCCACCAATGAAACGAAGCGGGCAGGAACGATTCGACGAAGCGCACGAGCTCCGAGATCATCCTGAACCAGGAGCTGAATTCGTGCTCCTTGTGCTGGTTGTGGAACAGCCAGAACGTCGCCAAATGCAGCGACGCCGCCAAGGTGGCGAAGTAAGCGATCCGCCGCATCCAGACGAAATTCCACAGCTTCTCCTGGGCGGCATGACGCGCCGGCGCGCCGGCGGGCGTTTCAAACGTATTGGTGCCCAGCGGTGTCACCTGGCCGCTGCGGGAGACGACCACATAGTTCGGCGGAAGTCCGATCGGGGCATAGGCGTTGGCGCCGCTGTCGATCCGCTCGAATACGCTTTCGTGGATCTTCGGCATCGGCACGCTGACGCCGGCGTAGGGATCGTTGCAGAGATCGGCGACCTTGCGGGGACCGTACCGGTAATAGGCGCCGAGGCCGGCCCGCGAATCATAGAGGCGGCCATCCTTGTCCTCCGAGGACCTGATCGCCTTGATCGCATCGGGATCGGCAATCGGCGCGCTCTTGAACACGAGCCCGCGCTTGACGGCTTCGTCGACCAGCCAGGCCAGCGGCACGAACGCGACGGCGTCGTCCGGATAGCCGCCGCCGACATTGGCATGCATGCCGACGAACCACACCTGAACGAGGCGCTCGCCATCGATCGTTGCCGGCACGGCCGGTGCGGGCTGTCCCGGCTCCTGCTCCGTCCAGAGCACCGGATGGAAGGTCGTGCGCTCGTCGTCGAGCGCCAGCGCATGCCGTGCGCACTTGACCTTCGGGCTGAGAATCCGGTTCGGCAGCTCGAGCGGCCACACCCAGTTGGAGATGCCGCGTGTCATCTCGTCGATCGGCAGGCCATAGGCCGCGACGGTGTCCCAGATGCCGATGAACTCGATCGCTGGCACCGGCTTCCGTGCGATCTCCGCATAAGGCTTGTTGCGCTGAAGGCGGTCCAGCACCGGCACGAGGATGTAGTCGCGCAGCGCGCGGAACAGCACCTCGATGCGCCAGATCGAGTGGTAGCCCGCGGCCCGGTACGCGCGATAGGCCTTCACCGCGCCGTCGTGCAGTTCGGCTTCAGTGCCGGCGGCGATCAGGCCTTGATCGAGGATGAGTGCGGCGAGCGTGCGCACGGTGAATGCGCCGCGGCTGAATCCGAACAGGTAGATTTGCGAATCGTTCTGGTGGTCGTAGTTGCGGCAGATGAATTTGTAGGCATCCAGGATATTGCGCTTCAGACCGTAACCGAAAGCGCCGCCGAGCAGCGCAAGCGGGACGAAGGACGACGTGCCGACGCCGTCATCATACTTGGCGGCCTGCGCGTTGCCCTGCAAATCCAGCGACTGGAATATCCGCCAGACATTGGTGCGCCAGACGCTGGAAGCGGCGTTGCCGGTGCCGTCGGACAGGATAATGATCTTGGGGCTCGGCATCGAAGGACGCTCGCTGAAGTGGATGAAGCGGATGGCGCAGCGTAGCAGGGGCCGGATCGATTGCTACCTTGGATCGATCTTTAATCATTCGGCGCCGCGATAGGTGTGAACTGGCGCACAAAAGCGCCCCGAGGTCGCGGCCATTTGAGGCGAGACGGCTTTCGCGGCGTAACAAAAAGGCCTAGCCTGACCAGCGGTGCAATTCATTGATGAGGCACAGCAATGCGCAGCCGCGTCAGAAAATTTGCCCATATCCTGGAGCGCTTCGGCCTCGCCTTGGCGGGAGCAGCCAGCGGTCTGTTCGTCGCCATCCATGTCGGCTCGAGCGTCTCGGCGCTGACGTCGCAGGCGTTCCTGCTGATCATGATGCTGGGCGGCGCGATCGGCTTCTATCTCGGCATCGACACGCCACCAAAGCTGTTTCATCCGAAGGACGGGAGCTCGACGCGCAAGATCGACGCGGCGGAGCTGCTCAGCGCGGTCGGCACCTTCCTCGCGACCATGGTCGCGTTCTTCTCGGTCGGCGTCGTCGTGCTGCGCAGCGAGCCGGATATCGCCTGGACCGCGGCGATCATGGCAGGCTGGGTGCTCGGCGTCACGATGCAGATCGTCGCCGGCACGATCGCCCGCACCCGGGTCTAGCTACGCACTGCGCGTGACGCCCAATCCTGCAAGATGCGTGTCGACGAACTGCACGAGGCGTTCGCGCAGCTGCTCCGGCGGCACTGCGACCATGCGCTCCTCGAGGCCGAGCGAGATGATGCCGTGGACCGCGGAAAACATCATCCGCGACAGCAGCGCGACATCGTCGGGATCGCGATCGGGCAATAGCCGCACCAGCGGTGCATACATCAGCGCAAAGGCCTCCATCACCATCGCCAGGATATCTTCCGGAAACGGCCGGTCATCCTCCATCCGGTGCTCGAACAGCGAGCGCAGCAGATTGGCGTGCTCGGTGGCGAAGCCGAGATAGGCGTCAGCAAGCCCGTGCAGCTGGCGCAGGGGATCGTCGGCCGGGACAGCCTTGAGCCGCGTGGTCAGGGCCTGAACGGTCTCCCGGTTCACGGTCAGGATCAGGCCGTCGAAGTCGCCGAACTCGTTATAGACGCTGCCGATGGAGCAGCCGGCAGCTTCGGCAACATCGCGAACCTTCAGTGATCTCAAGCCTTTAGTTGCAATATACCGGCGCGCGATCTCGATCAGCAGACCTCGCCGCTGAAGTTTTTTCCGGTCGCGTCGCGATTCTTCTTGAACAATGTTCATTTTTGAACTACTAATTTGAGCGTTGCTCAAGTTGGCATAGGAGGCCACTCACATGCAGACCCTAGCACTTCAATTGACCACCACCTTTGTCGATGACGCGATCGAGCTCGTGAAGGGCTTTGGCCGCGCCATTTTCTCACTGGCGACTGCCCCGATCGAGCGGATCGCCCGCGCCTGCGACGTCGCAGGTGTCCTGGAGCAGCGGCGCGCCGATCGGCGCGCGCCGCGCCAGGCGGCGCGTGGTGGCCGGTGCAAGTCGCGCAACTGCCGATGGACCCCGTTCGGCGGCCTGAGTGATCTGACCTGACGCGCCCACATCGCAATTGTCGCCGAAGCCTCAACAAAGCGCTCACCATGTCCCTCGCGAGCCCGTTTCGATGTCGATCGACCACAACCCTGGATAAGGTCTGGTACATTTCTGCCGGGCATTGTCGCGCCGCCCGGCGCGGCCGATCCGCACTGGTTCGAACCGATACGTTGCGGAAAAGACTAAAGGCTGCTGCATCTTCGTCATTTTCACCATGCTCACCATTCTCTGCCAGGCGAATTCGCAGACCTGCCAGCGCCGTGCGCGCTAACCCAAGGAACCGGTCATGATCAAGGAATTGATGACGTCCCGCCGCTTCGCGCCGCTGTTCTGGTCGCAGTTCTGCTCGGCGCTGAACGACAACGTGCTGAAGAACGCGCTGGTCATCATGCTGCTGTATGGCATCGCCAACGAGCAGGGGCCGGCGCTGGTCCAGCTCGCGGGTGCGGTCTTCATCGCGCCGTTCTTCGTGCTGTCGGCGCTCGGCGGCGAGCTCGCCGACCGCTACATCAAGTCCGTCGTCGCCCGCCGGCTGAAGTTCTTCGAGATCTTCGCCGCTGCCTTCGCCGCGGCCGGCTTCTTCACCTATTCGATCCCGCTGCTGTTCATCGCGCTGGCGCTGTTCGGCATCGTCGCCGCGCTGTTCGGCCCGGTGAAATATGCTGTGCTGCCCGACCAGCTCTCGGTTGCCGAGCTCGCGACCGGCAACGCGCTGGTCGAGGGCGCGACCTTCATGGCGATCCTGATCGGCACCATCGCGGGCGGCATGTTCGTCGCCGGCGCCAGCCACATGGGCTGGATCTGCGCAGCCGTCGTGGGTCTGTCGGTGCTGTCCTGGGGATTTGCGTCGCGCATTCCGGTGACGCAGCCCTCCGCGCCCGATCTGCCGATCACCAAGAACCCCTGGACCTCGACGGTGCGTCTGTTGAAGTCGCTCTATGCCGAACAGCGGCTGTGGGACGGCATGGTGATCGTGTCCTGGTTCTGGATGGTCGGTGCGATCGTGCTGTCGCTGCTGCCCGCGCTGATCAAGGAAGGCGTCGGCGGCACCGAGGGCGTGGTCACGCTGTGTCTCGCCGTGTTCGCGATCGGCATTGCTGCCGGCTCGCTGTTCGCCGCGCAGCTGAGCCACGTCCGTCCGAATCTCGCACTGGTGCCGATCGGCGCCATCGTGATGGGCGTGATCGGCCTCGACCTCG
Organism: Bradyrhizobium quebecense; assembly: GCF_013373795.3. Lineage (NCBI taxonomy): Bacteria > Pseudomonadati > Pseudomonadota > Alphaproteobacteria > Hyphomicrobiales > Nitrobacteraceae > Bradyrhizobium > Bradyrhizobium quebecense. The sequence goes on along the minus strand of NZ_CP088022.1, from coordinate 6,452,216 downwards.
CCTGGGCGATCGCCACCACCTCGCTCGGCAAGGAGGTCACCGCGGCGGCGTTCGCGGCCTCGTTCGGCGGCTTCCGCATGCTGGCTGATTTCTTCCTGTTCGCGTTCGGCGGCGGCCTGTTCGTGGTGCCGTCGTTTGCGGCCGTGCAGGCCTGGACCGCGCCGTCCGAGCGCGCCCGCATCATCGCTGCCGGCAATATCCTGCAGGCAGGCTTCATGGTTGCCGGCGCGGTGTTCGTCGGCGCGCTGCAAGCTGCCGGCCTGCCGATCGCCTGGATCTTCTTCGGCCTTGCCATTGCGAGCTTCGGCACGGTCTGGTTCGTGCTGACCAAGTGGGGCAAGGAAGGCGTGCGCGATTTCGGCGCGCTGCTGTTCCGCGCGCTGTTCCGCCTCGAGGTGCGCGGCATGGAGAACCTGCCGCCCGCAGGCACCCGGATGCTGATCGCGCCGAACCATGTCAGCCTGGTCGATGGTCCGCTGCTGCACGCCATGCTGCCGATTGACGCGAGCTTCGCGGTCGACACCGGCATCGCCAAGGCATGGTGGGCCAAGCCATTCCTGAAGATGATCAAGCATTACACGATGGATCCGTCGAAGCCGCTGGCGGCACGCGACCTGATCAAGCTGGTCGCCGCTGGCGAGCCGGTCGTGATCTTCCCGGAAGGGCGCATCACGGTCTCCGGTTCGCTGATGAAGGTCTATGACGGCACCGCGATGATCGCCGACAAGGCCGATGCGGTCGTCGTCCCGGTTCGGATCGAGGGCGCGCAGCGTTCGCATCTCAGCTATCTCAAGAATGGCGAGATCAAGCGCTCCTGGTTCCCCAAGGTGACGATCTCGATCCTGCCGCCGGTGAAGCTGCCGGTGGACCAGTCGCTGAAGGGCAAGGCGCGCCGCAATGCCGCCGGCGCCGCGCTGCAGGACGTCATGATCGACGCCATGGTCCAGAACGCGATGCTCGACCAGACGCTGTTCGAGGGCCTCGGCCATGCTTATCGCGACCGCGACACCGGCAAGCCGATCATTGAGGACGCGCTGGGCACCAAGCTGACCTATCGCAAGCTGATCCTCGGCGCGCAGGTGTTGAGCCGCAAGCTCGAGCAGGGCACTGCCGGCGGCGAAAATGTCGGCGTGCTGTTGCCGAACTCGGCCGGCGTCGCTGTGGTCTTCATGGCGCTGCAGACCATCGGCCGCGTGCCGGCGATGCTCAACTTCTCGGCCGGTCCAGTCAACGTGCTGGCCGCGATGAAGGCGGCGCAGGTGAAGACCGTGCTGACCTCGCAGGCCTTCATCGAAAAGGGCAAGCTCGACAAGCTGATCACGGCGATGGCCGGCCAGGCGCGCGTCGTCTATCTCGAGGACGTCAGGGCCGACATCGGCCTCGCCGACAAGATCGCAGGCTTCCGCGCCGGCATCGCGCCGCGCGTCGCCCGCCAGGCCAACGATCCCGCGGTCATCCTGTTCACCTCGGGTTCGGAAGGCACGCCGAAGGGTGTCGTGCTGTCCCACCGCAACATCCTCGCCAATGCGGCGCAGGCGCTGGCGCGGGTCGATGCCAATGCCAACGACAAGGTGTTCAACGTTCTGCCGGTGTTCCATTCGTTTGGTCTGACCGGCGGCATGATGATGCCGCTGCTCGGCGGCATCCCGATCTTCATGTATCCGTCGCCGCTGCACTACCGGATCGTGCCCGAGCTGATCTACCAGACCGGTGCCACTATCCTGTTCGGCACCGACACCTTCCTCACCGGCTACGCCCGCTCGGCGCATGCCTATGATTTCCGTACGCTGCGGCTGGTCATTGCCGGCGCGGAAGCGGTGAAGGAGCGCACGCGGCAGACCTACATGGAACGCTACGGCATCCGCATCCTCGAAGGCTATGGCGTCACTGAGACCGCGCCGGTGCTGGCAATGAACACGCCGATGGCAAACCGCCAGGGCACCGTCGGCCGCATTTCGCCGCTGATGCAATACCGCCTCGATCCGGTCCCCGGCATCGAGGAAGGCGGACGGCTGTCGGTGAAGGGTCCGAACGTGATGATAGGCTACCTCCGCGCCGAAAATCCCGGCGTGCTCGAGCCGCTGCCGGAAGGCTGGCACGACACCGGTGACATCGTCACGGTCGATGCGCAGGGCTTCATCGCGATCAAGGGCCGCGCCAAGCGTTTTGCCAAGATCGCGGGCGAGATGGTCTCGCTGTCGGCGGTGGAGACCATGGCATCGGCGCTGTGGCCGCAGGCGATGTCGGTTGCGGTCTCGATCCCCGACGCGCGCAAGGGCGAACGCATCGTGCTGCTCACGACGCAGAAGAATGCCGACCGCGCCGCGATGCAGCGCCAGGCCAAGAGCGTCGGCGCGTCCGAGCTCGCGGTGCCCGCCGACATCCGCGTCGTCGACAAGGTGCCGTTGCTCGGCACCGGCAAGACCGACTATGTCGGTGCTACTGCGCTTGCCAAGGAGCTCGCTGCGGCACCTGCGGCGCAGGCCGGGCCTGCCGGCGAGGAGGGTGAGGCCGAGCCGGCGTCGCTGCAGCAACACGTCGCATGATGGTTGTGCTTTTCGGGAGCATGTTGTCAGATAGACGGCAACTGCTCCCGAGAAAGCACGATCATGCTGGACCAACTGAACCCGGCTACCGAGGACACGCCTGAACTCCTGGCCGAGCGCTGGATCGGTGCGCTGGATGCGGCGCTGACGAGCCGTTCCCTTGACGCTCTTGCCGCACTGTTTGCGACCGAGAGCCACTGGCGCAACATCCTCGGCATTTCCTGGCATTTTGCGACGTTCAGCGGGCGGCAGCGCGTGGTTGCCGAGTTGCTCGCGCACGCAGGCGCAGTGAACGCGCGCGGCTTTCGTCTCGATGGCCGTGCCTTGATACCGCGGCGCGCCGTGATGGCCGGACGCGAGGTGATCGAGGCGATCTTCACCTTCAACACGTCGAATGGCCCCGGCACCGGCGCGGTCCGCCTGTTGCAAGAGAGGGGTGGAAATTCCGCGTCGTGGACGTTCTCCACGATGCCTGACTTCGACCGCATCTGCGACGCGCGCGCCAAACACGCCACTGAGGAATCCTTCGCGCGCGATTTCGCCGCGCCCGATTGGCTGGAACAGCGGCAGACCTCGCGCGCCTATGCCGACCGCGAGCCCGACGTGCTTGTTGTCGGCGGCGGCCATGCCGGCATCGCGGCCGCCGTCGAGTGCAAGCGGATCGGGCTCCATGCCCTGATCGTCGATCGCCAGCAGCGCATCGGCGACAATTGGCGGCTGCGCTATCGCGGGCTCAAGCTGCACAACAAGACGCCGGTCAATCTGTTCCGCTATCTGCCGTTCCCGCCGACCTTTCCGGACTACATCCCGAAGGACAAGATCGCGAACTGGCTGGAGAGCTATGTCGACATCATGGAGCTCGACTTCTGGACCGAAACTGCGTTCGAAGGCGCGCGCTATGACGAGACCGCGCAGCGCTGGACGGCGACGCTGCAACGGCCTGACGGTCCGCGCACGCTGCATCCGAAGCACGTCGTGCTCGCGACCAGCGTCAGCGGCACGCCGAACATCCCCGCGATCCCGGGCATCGCGCAGTTCGGCGGCAAGGTGCTGCATTCCAGCGCGTTCGCGGCGGGACGCGAATGGGCAGGGCGCTCGGTGATCGTGTTCGGCACCGGCACCAGCGCCCATGACATCTGCCAGGAGCTGCACGCGGCTGGTGCCGACGTCACCATGATTCAGCGCAGCCCGACCATGGTGGTCAATGTCGAGCCCGCGCAGCTTTACGACAAGACCTATCTCGGTGATGGTCCGCCGATCGAGGTGCGCGACATCCTCAATTCCGGCGTGCCGCTGCCGGTGATGAAGATCGCGCACCGGATCATCACCGACGAGGTGAAGCGGCTCGATGCATCGTTGCTCTCGCGGCTGGAGCGCGCCGGCTTCCGGCTCGAATTCGGCGAGGACGGCACCGGCTGGCCGCTGAAATTCCGCTCCCGCGGCGGCGGCTATTACTTCAATGTCGGCTGCTCCGAATTGATCGCCGACGGCAAGATCCGCCTGATCCAGGCCGCCGACATCACCGGCTTTACCGCCGATGGCCTCGCGCTGAAGGACGGCACGACGCTCGCCGCCGAGCTGTTCGTGCTCGCCACCGGCTACAAGGGCCACGATCACCTGCTCGCCAAGCTGTTCGGCGAGGACGTCGCCGAGCGCGTCGGCCGTGTCTGGGGCTTTGACGATGCGACGCAGGAGCTGCGCAACATGTGGACGCGCACGGGCCAGCCCGGCCTCTGGTTCACCGGCGGCGCCTTCTCGCAGGCCCGCATCTACAGCCGCTTCATCGCGCTGCAAATCGCAGCGATCGAGGCCGGCAGCCTTTCCAAGCATCTGAACTGAACTGCAAGCACTCAAGGACTCCCATGCCGCTTCCGCTCGATCCCGTCATTGAGACAATCATCCCGCTGCTGCCGCTGCGCGATCCCGCAACCATGACGCCGCAGAGCTGCCGCGATTCGCTCCGCGCACTGGCCGAGGCGCGCAAGGCGGTGCCGCCGCCGCCGGTCGATGTGGCTGATGATATCGCGGTCGCGGGCGCCGCGGGCAAGCTCGCGGCGCGGCTCTATCGCAACGGCCGTGGCACGGCGCCGACCGTGATCTTCTTCCACGGCGGCGGCTGGGTTGCCGGCGATCTCGAGACCCACGACCGCCAGGCGCGCAACCTCGTGATCGAGACCGGTGCGGTGGTGATCTCGGTCGATTACCGCCGCCCGCCGGAGACGCGCTTTCCCGGCGCCTTCGAGGATGCGTTCACTGCTGTCCGCGACGTCGTCGCGCGCATCGCTGAATTCGGCGGCGATCTCTCCCGCGTCGGCGTCGCCGGCGATTCCGCGGGCGGCAATCTCGCCGCCGCCACGGCGCTCGCCTGCCGCGACGCCGGCATCAGGCTCGCCGGGCAATTGCTGGTCTATCCCGTCACCGACGTAGCAGGCAATTTTGCCGATGCGGGCGAGAACGCGAAATATCCGTCGCGCGCCGAGAATGCCGAGGGCTACTTCCTGACCCGTGCGACGATGCAGTGGTTCGCGGGACATTACCTCGCAGATCCCGCGCAGGGCGCCGACTGGCGGGTCTCGCCGCTGCGCGCGAAGTCTCTCGCCGGTGTGGCGCCGGCGGTCGTCACCACGGCCTGGTTCGACCCGCTGCGCGACGAGGGCCATGCCTATGCCAAGGCGTTGCAGGCGGCCGGCGTGCCCGTGACGTATCATACCGGCGAAGGCCTCATTCACGGCTACTTTGGCCTCGGCGATGCGTCGGAGGCGGCGCGCGCCGAGGCGCAGCGCGCGCGGGTGGATTTTCGGGTGCTGTTGGAGCGGGGAGTTTAGTCTCCCGTCGCACCAGCCATCGTTGGCGAAGGGAGTATTGCCACATCGTTGTCCCGGCCTTGTGCGCAATTACGCACAGGAGCCGGGATCCGTAACCACCGCAGTTCGTTGTTGCGATGGCTGTGGCCCCAGCGTCGCGCCACACTTCCATTCGGGGTAATGGGTCCCGGCCTGCGCCGGGACGACGCTGGGGATGGTTTTGCGTTCGACAACTCCCCTCAATCATTCCCGATCGTGTCGCCGAACAGCTGCCATGTTTCGCCGTTGAACTTCTGCAGCCGCATCGCCTCGACCGGGAAGTAGTCGGTCGGCGAGGTCTTCACCTTGATGCCGGGCAGGAACATCGGCAGCGCGATGTCGAGGTTGGCGGCCTGCTTCATGATGTTCTCATGGGTGAGGTCGTCGCCGCATTGCTTCAACACCTGCACCGTCGCCTCCGCCACCACATAGCCGTAGACGATCAGCTGGTCCTGCAGATTGCCGTCCGGGAAGTATTTCTTCATGAAGTCCTGCCAGGCGATCACGTCCGGATCCGTCTTCCACTGCGGATCGTTCGGATCCTTCAGCGAGTAGGACGAGATGATGTCCTTGGCGTAGTCGAAGCCGGCCGGCTTCAGCACCGAGGACACCGAGGTCGAGGTCGCCGCGAGGAAGAACAGGTCGGGCTTCCAGCCGATCTCGCCGATCTTCTTGATCGCCTGCGCGGCCTGCTTGGGGATCGCGTGCATGAACAGCACGTTGGCGCCGGAGGCTTTCAGCTTCACGATCTGGCTGTCGACGGTCGGATCGGTGGATTCGTAGGTGGTCTCCGCCACCACCATCTTCGCGGTGTTCTCCGGTCCCAACCCCTTCTTGAAGCCGTTGCCGTAATCCTTGCCGGCGTCGTCGTTCTGGTAGAACAGCGCGATCCTGGCGTCCGGCTTTTGTGTCAGCACATATTTCGCATAGACGGCGGTCTCGGCCTGGTACGACGGCTGAAAGCCGATCGACCACGGATAATGCTGATAGTCGCCCCACAGCGTGGCGCCGGCGCCGACGAACAGCTGCGGCACTTTCTTGTCGTTGAGATATTTGCGCACCGCAAGGCCGGTCGGCGTACCCAGCGGATTGAGGATCGCGGCGACCTCCTCCTGCTCGACCAGCTTGCGGGTCTGCTCCACGGTCTTCGGCGGCGAGTAGCCGTCGTCGAGCGTGATCAGATTGATCTTGCGCCCGTTCACGCCGCCCTGGTCGTTGATCATCTTGAAGTAGGCGGCCTGCGTCTTCGCGATCACGCTGTAGGCCGACGCCGCGCCGGAGAATGGCGAGGTCTGTCCGAGCTTGATCTCGGTGTCGCTGGCGCCCGCGCCATATTTCTTCTCGGCGGCGTGCGCCTGTGTCGCGAGCGCAAGCGCGAGTGCTGCCGTGATGGCCTTCCAGATCATCGTGAGCCTCCCTGTGGCGTTCTTATTGTTCGCGAGGGAGAGCTTACGTGAGGTCGAGGGAGGCAGGCTTGCGACGAGACGCCGGGGCAGGGATGCGAAAATGCGGCGGGGTTGCAATAGCGAGGCTGGCAAAATCAGCGCAATGTGCGGTGGCTTGCCGTAGAGTGAAATAATTGCCGCCTCCAAACCTCGCCCCGCTTGCGGGGAGAGGTCGGATCGCATGGAGCGTAGCGCAATGCGATCCGGGTGAGGGGGTACAGGTACGTCCGCGAGTCCTGCTGGCGGAGAGAGCCCCTCACCCCAACCCTCTAAGAGCGAGCTTCGCTCGTCTCGACCCCGCAAGAGCGGGGCGAGGGAGAACTCCTAACCTCAGCGGTAGCGCACGCTGCCGGTGGTGACCGGATCGGTCGGCAGCACGGTGGCGCCGGCTCTACTGGCGGCGGCGGAGGTGATCATGCCGGGCTCGGCCGCGGCCTGCACATCACGGGGCGGGTTGAATTCGAGGATGACGAGGACTGCCGTAGCCAGCACCGCCACGGCGGCGGTTGCGAGCGCAGGCACCAGTCTTCCGCGCGGATCGGCTGCGCGAACTTGCATTGACCAATTCCTTTATTGGGGTCGTTCTTTGGACGTGATGTAGGAACGGCCAGGCTTCTTCCCAAGAGTGCGGCGCACATGCCTCACAATCAGTTGTGCCGGCCGTGATGTCCTTCACGGTGTTCGAGCCGCGCGGCGTGACCGCGTCGAATCGCATTCGTGTCGGACGGCTTGTTTGCACACCATGAGTTGGAAGAGATCGTGGCGTTTTGCATGCGCCTCATGCGCTCGTGATTGATCGCGTGAGGTTGTGATTAATGCCTTCCGCCTTCGCTGAAGCTACAGCGCGACAAGCCGCTTTTTGCCGTGATTTAGAGGCTTTCTTCGATGTGTATGGCGTGTGCGTTAAGGCTTTTTTCACGCGCTTTCGACGCATCACGCAGAGATTCGTGTGATGTGCGCGTGATGGAAGTGATGACACCGCTGTCATTGGCAGCAGCAGTCAGTTGGCTTGCCATAAACTCGCGCCGTCGTCATTGCGAGGCGTGTCGCGCCGTAGCTTCAGCGGAGGCGGAAGCAATCCATCTCTCCTCACGCGACGCGATGGATTGTTTTACTCCGCGCGTCATCACGCAAAGAAGAATCCTCTCCGGCACCGCGCATGCACGTCATGGTCGGATCGATTCACCTGTCAGACAGCAGGAGAGGGTATGCGCTCGCGATCTCGCGGCACGATCGGCCCGAGCTGAGCTGTAGCTTGACCCTCGCTGATGAAGCAGAGGGCGCAGGGAACGCCGGGTGCCAGCACGCACCCATGGGTCCCGAGCAACAAAAAGCTCGGGAGGTAGGACCACAGGTACGGCCGGGCGATCCCGGCGTTCCCCGCGCGGTTGGTTTACGGCTTATACGTGCTCTCCCCGGCGAGACTGGGCTTGTTTGTCACCGTTTTCACAAGACGCGTTTGCGTCTTGTGAAAAGACACCTGCCGCTAGGGCGTCAGGCCTGCACGATTTCGCCGTCCGCGATGAGGCGCACTCGTCTCGCGCGCTTCTCGCGTCCACCGCATTCCGCACCCAACGTCCGTGACGATCGCGATACGCCCCTCTCAGAGGAGGCGGGACGCGGTCTTGTACTGCTGAGTTGGGGTCCCGGGGAAGAGGAATATTTTCTTCGTGCGGACTGGACAGGGTGTGTCGCCTTGAACTTGCTGGCGAAATTCGTTTTTGGCGCACGGCTGCCGCGGCCGTGGAACTTGCGCTGCGGTTCCGACTTGATGCTGCGGGCTGGTTACCGGCCTGCACGGCCTTGCAATTTCCTGCCCCCAAAGCCAGGGCCGTGCACTCCCCCGGGGGCGCCAGCTCCCGGGGCCTAGCCCGCGTGGCGCCAACTCCCTTCAAAAGGTCGCAGTCGATTTCCTTCGCTGTGTTCACTACTGCACCGTCAAGCCGCGCCCCGCAGGCGTAGTCTCGGCTCATCACCGCGCGAATGTCCGGCACTGCCGGTGACCGAGAACGCCAGTTGCGCTCCCGCCTTCGGATGCAATGGAGCAGCGTGATGCAGAACAGCCTTCCCAACCCGCGCAGGTCCCCGGAGCAGCACCTTGCGGATGAATCGATCCGCCTCCGCGACCAGGCCCGCGTCATGCCGCCCGGCGTCGCACGCGACCGCCTGATCCGCATGGCCCGCCAGGCCGAAACCGCCTCGCGCATCGACGCGTGGGTGATGTCGCCGGGGTTGCGGTCGCCGAAGTGAGGTGGGTGGCGGGCGACAGCGCGATCCGTCCTGTCCTCGTGACGTGTTACGATCTGGAGCGCGTGATCCGGCAGCGGCCGCGACATCGGTGAATTCGACGGCGCTGGTCACGATCGCGCAAGCAGTGGTCGGTCGATGTAGACTTAGGACATTGCGAGGTGACCGCGTGCATTGGCGCGGCGCGATCGGCCCAAGTTGTGCGGGTGGTTCACTTTGAAAATTGCTGGGAAAATTGGAGGCTTAGCGCACGGATCGCGTTTGCCGTTCACTCTTGCATCGGTCTCAGGTTCGATAGCTAGCCGCCCGCCCGAAGTGAGCGCAACGACAAGAGCAATCAATCATTGTCGCATCGGCATTTGGTGCGATGCCTCTTTCCGAATGCAGAGCGGAGGAGCAAACCAGCATGAGTTCTATCCCTTCCGACGTCCGTTCGCAGATGATGCGGAGCATAAGGAAGTCAAACACAGCGCCGGAGCTATCTGTTCGGAAGTTGCTTCGCGATATCGGTGTTCGCTATCGACTCCATGCGAGAGACCTGCCCGGTAGCCCAGACATTGTCCTGCGCCAGAAGCATAAGGCTATCTTCGTACATGGTTGCTTCTGGCACCAGCACCCCGGCTGCAAGCTGGCAAAGCGTCCTTCCGCTCGACCGGAGTACTGGCTGCCAAAGCTCATACACAACCAAGAACGCGACAGATTGGCGCTGGCTGCATTAGCTGACTTGATGTGGAGCGTGCTCGTTGTGTGGGAATGCGAATTGAATGATCCCGAGCTTCTACGGACTAAGCTCAAAAGGTTCGTCTGCGCCGACCGGCGTTGATCCATCGCGCGAAGTGGCGCGATAACCTCGGCCCGTTCCTGGATGTGCCTCGTGATCGCCTCGCAGCATCAAGTACTCCGCCGGAACGCGCGCGACCTTTTCGGGAGCCGGAATGGGGGCCCGGGCAAGACTAATCGCTAGCTTACGCGCACCCTTCACAGGGCGGTTGAGCAACTGAAAACTGATCTCACCCGCAAGAACTTCCGCCAGGAGTGAAGGCACAGCATTCCCTAGTTGACGCTGTGCATCCGCATACGAGCCCGCAATCTGAATATCCTTCGGAAAAGTCTGTAGTCGTGCGATCTCGCGGACGCTCAAAAGCCTACTAGTCCAGTGAAAAGGTCCGGTGGCGGGCCCTGGCTGAGCTTGAATGGTCCAGGAGGGAGCGTTCTTCGCAAGCTTCAAGAGAAACGACCAATACCGTCGTCTCCATCCAAACAGTGGTTCTCCTTCCCCCCGATCTGTGTGCCAAAGGTAGTTCTGGCCCTCGGGGATGCTGGGTAGAAGGTTGGCCCATTTGCCGCGCAATTTTAGGGACGCTAGTTCAGCTTTCGAAAGTCGAATTGAGCGTAGCGCATCCCAAGCGGTTAGGTACCGTCGCTGACCGGCGCGTAATTCGGCCAACGGTGCGTGGCTTTCGTCAGGAAAAACAAACGAGGAGCCGTCCCGCGCAGCGATGACGAACAGCCTCCTACGAAGTTGGGGAACTCCGAAATCGGCAGCGTTCAACACTGCAGTAAATGGCACGTAATTTGTGCCGTGCTGAACGTTAATCTCGTCAAGCCTCTTACGTATGTGTTGTAGTCCTTCGTCTTTGCCTTTGAAGCCGAGCCCTTCGACGTTCTCCATCAAAAACGCGCGCGGCTTTGTACCCTCCAGGACTCGCAAGAAATTCTCTAGGGTCGATGCTCTCGGGTCATCAAGCCGCTTCGTCGAGCCTGTAGCCCAGAAGCCGGATTTCGAGAAAGGCTGGCAAGGCGGTCCTCCGATCAAGACGTCTGGTTCGGAGACCTTTAACTTGGCCTTCTCCAAGATCTGATCAACGCTGACCGAGTTGATGTCTGATTGAATGACAGGCCATCGCCGATTCAATTGGATTGTCTGAACGCACAACTCGTCCAACTCAACGGCGACTGCTGTTCGAAAACCAGCTGCTTCGAAGCCATAATCCAGTCCACCGGCCCCCGTATACAGACTAATGGCGGTGAACTTCTTCATGAGTTTCTCGCGTTCGCTGCTGCTCGGAAAACCGCTGTGGGATCACTCTGCCAATTGTGATCGACGCGAAGATTGCTTGCCAACTTCCCCTCACACTTACCATGTTGGGGCAAATAATTTGGAAGTATGTATCGAAATTCCCAAGATTCTGTCACGGCATGTAGGCATGCGGCAACGACGTCGAAGTCATCTTGCGAGTAGTAGCGAGAGCAAGGATCCGCTTTTGATGCCCTCGTTCGCTGGAAGTCGAGGCGCGGCAATCCCTTACTGTCAGTTTCTCGAAGCACGTTCTTGCACTCGATCGTAAGAAGAGGGCCTTCCTCAAACCTTACGTGTAGGTCGGCCGCACCTTCCTTGTTAATTGGCTGACAATAGGTAATCCCGGCGGTGCGCGCGAGAGTGTCCTTCAAATGTCTCTCCGCTACCCAGCCACGAACAGCCATCTTGAGACGCTGGGCGCCAGCAATTACGTCGAGGACTTCCTCCGGAGCCAATCGTAGTTCCGCAGCTAAGGGATGCTGCACGACGTCCGTGAGCGACAGATTTGCTCCGGGTGCCGTAGGCAGCCGAGAAAAGAACTCCGCTTTTTGGGCAAGGAGCTGTCGGTTCCCGGGATCCAGACCCTGCGCCGCGCGCTCAAACCTAATTAGGTCGAGAAGGCGATCCTTGGTGCCTCCCACGAGCACTTCGACTGGGTCGTCTTGGCGATTGATCCGGCTTCTTTCCCAAGCGATCCAGCCTTCACGCTTGATGTCGTCGGCGTTCTTGTCCTTGAATTCAATGCGGATGAAAAATTTTGTCGGATTATGTATCTCAGGATCCACTGCGACAAAGAATCCTTCATCAGGCGATATGCCTAGAAAGATCGTTGTGAAAAGTCCGAGCGGATCTTGGAAGACGGGATGCAGATTGTTGTCGAGCTTGCTTCCGTATTTGACTTGAAAGCTTCGTTCGTCTTCCGGCCGGTTCTTGGTGGGGGTGCGCGTCGCTAGTGTGGTGGACCAGAAGTTCGCGATATCGAATCTGGATTTGGCGGAGCGTTGTACCGGCAGAAGCGTTCGATGGATGCCAGGATGTCATCGGCGGACTTAGTCCAGCGGAACGGCTTGGGATCGGCGTTGTGCCGGTCGATGAAGGAAGCGATGTCTGCCCGGAGGGCGGCAACGCTCCGATAGATGCCGCGTCTGATCTTCTTGTCGGTCAGGAGTGCGAAGAAGCGCTCGACCTGGTTGAGCCATGACGAACTGGTCGGGGTCAGGTGCACGTGCCACCGGGGCCGCTTGGCGAGCCATCTTCGGATCAATGGCGTCTTGTGCGTGGCGTAATTGTCCATGATCAAATGGACGTCGAGGTCGCGCGGCACGGCAGCCTCGATCTCGTCGAGGAACTTGCGGAACTCGACAGCACGGTGGCGTCCGTAGCACTTGCCGATCACCCGTCCACTGGCAATGTCGAGGGCGGCGAACAGCGATGTGGTGCCGTGCCTTGTGTAGTCATGGCTTCTTCGGGCCGGTTGGCCGGGACGCATCGGCAGCATCGGCTGACTGCGGTCCAGTGCCTGGATTTGGGATTTCTCATCCACACAGAGAACGATGGCGTGCTCCGGCGGGGAGACGTAAAGTCCCACGACGTCGCGCACTTTGGCCACGAAGTTTGGATCGGTCGAGAGCTTGAACGTCTCCAGCCGGTGCGGCTGGAGCCCGAAGGCCCGCCAGATGCGTTGCACCGTCGACACCGACAGGCCGCTGGCCTTCGCCATGCCGCGGGAACTCCAATGGGTGGCGTTCTCGGGGCAACTCTCCAACGTCCTTACGATCAGGGCTTCGATGCGGGCATCGTCAACCGTACGTGGCGCCCCGGAGCGGGCCTCGTCATGCAGCCCGTCCACGCGCCGCTCCACAAAGCGCCGCCGCCACTTGCCTACCGTTGACCGGCCCAAGCCCAGCTTGGCCGCCACTTCCTTGTTTTGACCGCCTTCCGCGCAGGTCAGCACGATCCGGGCTCTCAGAGCCAGCGCCTGCGCCGTCTTCCGCCGCGTCGTCAGCGCCTTCAGTTCGGCGCGCTCTTCATCACTCAATGTCAGGGAGGCAAGTTGCCGGACCGCCATCAGATCCTCCGTCACTGCTGCTGCCTCCAGCCTTGGCACAGCGACGCGAACCTACTGCGAATCTACGATTGCGAACTTGTGACTCGGGACACTAGAAACGCGTACGCTACGACCCCAATCCGCTCACCTGCCGCCGTTTCAAATGTGATGATGAACGGAGCCGTGTCTGGCGCGGAAGAATGGATGATCCGGCAGCCCTGGCCTTCCAACGCCTCACGTATGAACCGCAGAAGAGGCTCGCGGCTTGCCCTCTGCACCCGATAGGTGCGTGGCCCCTCAAACATCTTGTCCTCACGGCTTTCAAAATTCCAGCAGGCCGCTGCAATTTGGCGAATCGAGAATGCAAGTGAACGAATACCATACTAGATCGCGCTCTTCGTCGCTTCCGCGAGCGAGGGCCGGAGTAGCAAAACAAAAACAGCCGGGTCATCCGACCCGGCCGTTTCAAATCTCTTTCCGCGAATTCCGCTCTTGCGTCGCGCTTAGCTCGCCTTCTTCACGAACGCCGGCTTGCCGACCTTCTTCTCGATCGCGCGCTTGAGATCGAGGGCGCGGGGCGACAGCACCTCGGCCTTGGCCTTGATCAAGTAGGCATCGAGGCCGCCATTGTGGTCGACGCTCTTCAGCGCGTTGGTCGAGACGCGCAGGCGCACGTTGCGGCCGAGCGCATCCGAGATGAAGGTCACATTGGCCAGGTTCGGCAGGAAGCGCCGCTTGGTCTTGATGTTCGAGTGGCTCACCTTGTGGCCCGTCTGGGGGCCCTTGGCCGTCAGTTCGCAGCGCCGGGACATTACCAAAATCCTTATTGCATCCCCGCCTCTCGATCGGACGTGCAATCACACGGCCCGCGCGGGGGTTTTGAATTCGCGTCCATTTTCCAGGAACCGCGGGTGTATAGGGGGAGAATACCCGAGCGTCAAGATTATATCGCCGCATGGACGTCCCGGGAAATGGCGGTTCATAAGCGCTACCAGCCACTTAACGGCGGATATGGCAACCATATAAAGGGCGTATTCGGCTGCAAGTCTTGGTTCCATAACAGATGCGCGCGTTGTCCGGCCGAATTGAACGTCCAGATGGATGACGAAAGAGCGCCGATAGCAGGACCGTCAGGTAGGTTAAGTGACCACCGCCATTGCCCTTTTGCCCCCGCTCGGCCGGCTCGTCGGTCTGTGCGCCGGTGTCCTCTTGCTGTTTTGCGCCGAGCGCGCGAGCGCGCAGGGGCGGCTCGACGCCCAGTATGAGGCGACGCTCGCCGGTATCCCGGTCGGCAAGGGCAGCTGGACCATCGAAATCGGCGACGACACCTTCTCGGCCTCGGCCCAGGGCGGCACCGCGGGGCTCCTGAAGGCGTTCTCCGGCGGCAGCGGCTCGGGCGCCTCGCAGGGCCGCGTCGTCAACGGTGCGCTGACAGCCTCGTCCTACACCGCGACCACCACCACCTCGAAGAAGTCGGAGACCATCCGGATGGTGCTCGCCAATGGCGGCATCAAGGAATCCACGATTGAGCCGGAGCCGCCGGTCGATGCCGACCGCCTGCCGGTGACCGATGCGCAGAAGAAGAACGTGTTCGATCCGATGACCGGCTCGTTCCTGCGCGCGCCCGGCAATGCCGAATTGATGAGCCCGGATGTCTGCCGCACCGGCGCCGGCGTGTTCGACGGCCGCATGCGCTACGACCTCAAGCTCGATTTCAAGCGGGTCGAGATCGTCAAGGCCGAGCGCGGCTATCACGGCCCGGCGCTGGTCTGCGCGCTTTATTTCGTGCCGATCTCGGGCTACATCCCGGATCGCCCCGTCATCAAATATCTCGCCGCCCAGCGCAACATCGAGGTCGCCTTCGTGCCGATCGCGGGCACCCGCCTTCTGGTGCCGTTCCGCATGACGATCCCGACCCCGCTCGGCCAGGCCATGCTGGAAGCCACCTCGTTCGTCACCACAGCCGCGCCGCCGCGCGTGGCGAAGACGCAGTAGGGATTTCGTTCGCTGCCACGCTGCTCGACCGTCACCCTGAGGAGGCCGCGCAGCGGCCGTCTCGAAGGGCGACGCCACCGGCCGGGCCGATTCATCCTTCGAGGCTCGCTCCGCTCGCACCTCCAGCGACAAAGGCGAAGCCTTTGCGCGGGGATGACGGGTCAGGGAGGGCGACTTGTCAGGGAATGCAACAAACGTCACCGGAATCCAGTTGACTCTTGCCCGCTTCTGATTCGACTCGGCCGCCTCTGGAACTTAAGGAATTCAGTCCGCATATCCTGTGCTTGTGGAGCCCTCTCAAACTTGATCTAGTGCCGCCGCCATCAGCCTGCCCGAGATGTTGCGGTGAACGTTTCAGGTCTGGAATGGAGTCACCGATTCGGGCGCGATTCGTTCCGGAGTCGTTCCGAAGCTTAAGGGCGGCGCAGAAAGCGTCGCATTGTGAGACAGATTTTGCGAAACACGCTGCCAATGCGAAACATGCAGCCAGACCGTCACCCTGAGGAGGCCGCGCAGCGGCCGTCTCGAAGGGCGACAGCCCCGCTCTGTCCGCGAGAGGAAAGTTCGATCAGAACGTGCGGATAGATCTTGGCCGTGCATCCTTCGAGGCTCGCTTCGCTCGCACCTTTAGCGACAAAGGCGAAGCCTTTGCGCGGGGATGACGGGTTGGGGATATCGCCTTCAATAAAAGAAACACCTGCAAAATATGGCTTTCTCAACTTCGTTCGGAAATGACCGCGTGCCCGGCGCAGGCGTCACTGCGGTGCTGGGGCCGACCAACACCGGCAAGACGCATCTGGCGATCGAGCGCATGCTGGCGCATTCGTCGGGCTTGATCGGGCTGCCGCTGCGGCTGCTCGCGCGCGAGGTCTACAACAAGGTCGCGGCCCGCGCCGGCGTCGACAATGTCGCGCTGATCACCGGCGAAGAGAAGATCAAGCCGAAGGCGCCGCGCTTCTGGGTCTCGACTGTCGAGGCGATGCCGCGCGATCTCGATGTCTCGTTCCTCGCGGTCGACGAGATCCAGATCGCGGCCGATCTCGAGCGCGGGCATGTGTTCACCGATCGCATGCTCAACCGCCGCGGCCGCGACGAGACGCTGCTGCTTGGCGCTGCCACCATGCGGCCGATCATCGAGCGGCTGTTGCCGGGCGCCTCGATCGTCACGCGGCCCAGATTGTCGCAGCTCGAATTCGCCGGCGACCGCAAGATCACGCGGCAGCCGCGGCGCACCGCGATCGTCGCGTTCTCCGCCGATGAGGTCTACGCGATTGCCGAACTGATCCGCCGCCAGCATGGCGGCGCGGCCGTGGTGCTGGGCTCGCTCTCGCCCCGCACGCGCAATGCGCAGGTCGAGATGTTCCAGAACGGCGACGTCGATTATCTCGTCGCCACCGACGCGGTCGGCATGGGGCTCAATCTCGATGTCGATCACGTCGCCTTCGCCTCCGACCGCAAATATGACGGCTACCAGTTCCGCCGGCTGACGCCGGCCGAATTCGCGCAGATCGCGGGCCGTGCCGGCCGCGCCACGCGCAACGGCACCTTCGGCACCACGGGCCGCTGCGCCCCGTTCGAGCCGGAGCTCGTCAACGCGCTGCAGAACCACACCTTCGACAGCGTCAAGATGCTGCAATGGCGTAACGCCAGGCTCGATTTCGCCTCGCTCGGCGCGTTGCAGGTGTCGCTGGCGCTGACGCCCAATCATGAGGCACTGACGCGGGCCCCGGTGGCCGAGGACCTGCGCGTGCTCGAACATGTCGCACGCGACGCCGAGGTGCGCGAATTCGCGCATGGCGCGGCCGCGGTGGAGCGGCTGTGGGAGGCCTGCCAGGTTCCGGACTACCGAAAGCTGTCGCCGGCCGCCCATGCCGAACTCGTGACCACGCTGTACGGCTTCCTGATGCAAAAGGGGCGTATCCCTGACGCATGGTTTGCCGCCCAGGTCGACCAGGCCAACCGGACCGACGGCGATATCGACACGCTGTCGGGCCGGATCGCGCAAATCCGGACCTGGACCTTCGTTGCCAACCGGCCCGACTGGCTCTACGACCCGGAGCACTGGCAGGGGATCACGCGCGATCTCGAAAATAAATTGTCCGATGCGCTGCATGAACGGCTCACGGAGCGTTTCGTTGACAGGCGGACCAGTGTATTGATGCGCCGCCTGCGGGAGAACTCAGTTTTGAATACGGAAATTGGCAAGACCGGTGAAGTGATCGTGGAAGGCCACGTGATCGGCCGGCTCGATGGTTTCACCTTCGCACCTGATGCGGCCGAGGCCGGCAGCGACGCCAAGGCGCTGCAAGCCGCCGCCCAGCAGGTGCTGGCGCGCGAGATCGATACGCGTGCCGAGAAACTGGGCGCCGCCCCCGACGAGCAGTTCGTGCTGACCTCCGACGGCACCATCCGCTGGACCGGCGATGCGGTGGCCAAGCTGGTGGCCGCCGACGACGCGCTGCATCCGCGGCTGCGCATCATTTCCGACGAGCGGCTGACCGGCGCCTCGCGCGAGGCCGTGCAGACCCGGCTCGATCTCTGGCTCAAGACGCATATCGAAAAGCTGCTCGGGCCGCTGTTCGAACTGTCCAAGGCCGAGGATATCCAGGGCATCGCCCGCGGCATCGCCTTCCAGCTCGTCGAGGCGCTCGGCGTGCTCGAACGCAGCAAGATCGCCACCGAGATGAAGGATCTCGACCAGCCCTCGCGCGCCGCGCTGCGCAAATACGGCGTGCGGTTCGGCGCCTACCATATCTATTTCCCGCAGCTCCTGAAGCCCGCCGCGCGCTCGCTGGCCTCGCTGCTGTGGGCCGAGAAGCAGAGCAATGTGGACATGGGCGCGCTGTCGAATGTGCAGCATCTCGCCTCCAGCGGCCGCACCTCGTTCCCGGTCGACAAGGCCCTGCCGCGCGACGGCTATCGCGTGCTCGGCTATCGCCAGTGCGGCGAGCGCGCGGTGCGCGTCGACATTCTGGAGCGGCTCGCCGATCTGATCCGTCCGGCGCTGGCCTGGCGCGAGACCTCGCCGGGCGAGAAGCCCGCCGGTGCGTTCGATGGCCGTGGCTTTGTCGTCACGCAGGCGATGACCTCGCTGACCGGCTCTGCCGGTGAGGACTTTGCCTCGATCCTTCGCGCGCTCGGCTACCGCATGGACCGCCGTCCGCCGCTGCCGCCGAAGGCTGTCGAGATTGCGCCGGTCGAGACCACCGAGACCGTCGCTGCGGAGACGCCGCCGGTCGAGGCGACGTCCGACGTCGCAGCGGATGCGCCGGTCGATGCCGAGGTCGTGGCCGATGCGCCGGAGGCTGCCGCTGCGCCCGAGGCCGAGACTGCCGCCGATCAGCCGGTGTCCGGCGATCCCGCGCCGTCGGCCGCGCTGCTGCCCGACGTCGGCTTTGCCGAGGTGGTCGCCAGCGAAGCGACACCGGTGGTGCTCGAGACCCAGCAGGATGCTGTGGCCGAGCGCGCCGCGCCGGTCGATGAGCCCACTGTTGCCGAAGCGCCCGCTGCTGAAGGCGCCGCTGCTGAAGCGCCCCCTGCTGAAGTGCTGGCCGAACCCGCGCCTGCGGTGGAAGCCGCTGCGGAGACGCCGCCGGAGGCCGTTGCCGCAGAGACACCGTCAGAGTCCGCCGCCGAAGCGCCTGCGGAGACCGCGAGCGCTGACGCAGTAACCGCCGAGGCCGCTCCCGCCGCCGCGGAAACGCCGGCCGAGCCGCAAATGGTCGAAGTCTGGCGTCCCGGTGGTCGCTCCGACGAGCGCCGTCCGCATCATCGCGGTCACGACCGCAACCGCGGCCGTCACCAGAATAAGCCCGCGGAGGGCGCGCAGGCTGCCGAAGGCGGCGGCGAGGGCGAGAAGCGCGAGCATCATCGCCGGCCGCGCCGCCATCAGGATTTCCGCGTTCCGCGTCCTGGCGCGCCCGCTGACGGCGCTGCGCAGGCTGCTGCCGCGCCGGCCGACGGCGCGCCGCGCGAGGACAAGGGCCAGCGCCGCGAGCGCTTCGAGGGCAAGGGCCGCGATCGCGACAATGAGCGTCGCCGCGACAACAAGTTCGGCGGCGGCGATCGCAAGGGCGGTGATCGTGACCGCGGCGGCCGCGATTTCGGCAAGGGCGGCCGCGACAAGCGCGAGGGCGGCCCATCGCATCGGCCCTATGCGTCGAGCGCGCCGCGCGAGCGCGACCGTCCGATCGATCCGAACTCGCCGTTCGCCAAGCTCGCTGCCCTGAAGGAGCAGCTCGCCGGCCGGAAGGAATAATCCAACCCTTGGTCCAGTTCTTGGTCTGACGCTTGGACAGACAGCGGCTCGACAAATGGCTGTGGCACGCGCGCCTGGTGAAGGCCCGCACCAGCGCGGCTGAACTCGTCGCATCAGGTCATGTCCGCATCAACGGCACGCGCGAGAAATCGCCGGGCCATGCGGTGAAGGCGGGCGACGTCATTACCGTCGCGCTCGACAACAGTGTCCGCGTGCTGAAGGTCACGGGCTTTGCCGAGCGGCGCGGCGATGCCAGTTCGGCGCGCGTGCTGTACGAGGATTTGCAGGCCGGCAATTTGCAAGCAGGCAAGGAGTAGTTATCTAGCGCTTGCTATCCCAATTTGGGGTGGCAGGCGCGTGAGAATACTGGCGTTTTTCAGGGTCGGCTTCCCTTGCGGCCCCGGTATTCCTGCGCTACGCAACCCCAGAAAAATCGATCGTTCCGGAGTTTTGGATGACCTACGTCGTCACTGAAGCCTGCATCAAGTGCAAATATACCGACTGCGTCGAGGTCTGCCCCGTCGATTGCTTCTACGAGGGCGAGAACATGCTGGTCATCCATCCTGACGAATGCATCGATTGCGGCGTGTGCGAGCCGGAATGCCCGGCTGACGCCATCAAGCCGGATACCGAGCCGGGGCTGGAGAAGTGGCTCGAGGTGAACACCGAATATGCCAAGAGCTGGCCGAACATTACCCAGAAGAAGGACTCGCCCGAGGACGCCAAGGAGTGGGAAGGCAAGGAAGGCAAGTTCGAGAAATATTTTTCTCCGAATCCGGGCAGCGGCGACTGATTCGCTGACGCACTCTTCGGGATTACCCCGATAGGGGCGGGCCTGGGCCCGCCGCTGGCCCTCCGTTCAGCCGCCGATTTAACCCTAATGACGGACATATGACCTGAGGATGCCCTGTTATGCCCGGAATCGGGCGTAAACCATTGATTTTTGCGGAAAATGTGCTATATCTGCACCATTACAGGCCAAGAACCCCCTGCCATGCGTACCTTGTGGCGTCGAGGTTCCCGCAAACATCGAACAGGGGCGTGGCAGTTTCCGCGCGCAGGCTGTGTCACAGAAAACGCGTAAAAAGAGTGCTTCAAAGACGACGAAGAAAGCCGCTGTCGTTGCTCGCAGCGCAACCAAGGGCCGTGCCAAGGCGCCCGTGAAGGGGGCCAAGAAGGCGGCGGCTGCAAAGTCCTCAAAGAACAAAAGAAGCGTGATGCCAGAAAAGACTGCCAAGACTGCCGCGAAAGCGGCAGCTGCGAAGCCCGCTGCTGCGAAGGTCGCCCCCAAGACTGCTGCTGTTGCGCCGAAGCCGGCCGCCCCGAAGGCTGCCGGCCCCGCCGCTGCTCCGAAGGTTGCCGCCAAGCCGGCCGCTCCGTCCCGCCCGGAAGAGAAGAAGGTCGTGACCCAGCGCCAGGGCTTCAAGGCCAATGAATTCGTCGTCTATCCCGCTCACGGCGTCGGCCAGATCCTGGCGATCGAGGAGCAGGAGATCGCGGGCGCCAAGCTTGAGCTGTTCGTGATCAATTTCATGAAGGACAAGATGACGCTGCGCGTCCCGACGGCGAAGGTCGCCAATGTCGGCATGCGCAAGCTGTCGGAGCCGGCGCTGGTCAAGAAGGCGCTGGAGACGTTGAAGGGCCGCGCCCGCGTCAAGCGCACCATGTGGTCGCGCCGCGCCCAGGAATACGAAGCGAAGATCAATTCGGGCGACATCGTCGCGATCGCCGAGGTGGTCCGCGATCTCTACCGTTCGGAATCGCAGCCCGAGCAGTCCTACTCCGAACGCCAGCTTTATGAAGCGGCGCTCGACCGTCTGTCGCGCGAAATCGCGGTTGTGCAGCACTCGACCGAGACCGAGGCGATCAAGGAGATCGAAGGCCAGCTCGCCAAGAGCCCGCGCCGCGGCGCCAAGGCGGAAGCCGAGGGTGAAGGCGAGGGCGATGCCGACGGTGAGGATGCCGATACCGATGGCGACGATACCGCCGTCGAAGACGAAGCCGCCTAAACAACGCTGCAGGATTTCGAAGAGCCCGGTCGAGAGACCGGGCTCTTTGTTTTGGTGCACGATCTCGCCGGGCACGGAAGCGGCGTCGTGCGTACGGCCTTGCATATCGTCGTGCACAAATCGCCCCTTGGCTGATCGCCGCGACTCATGACCTGCTGCGCCGCGCTGGCGGCGAGATCGCGGAGCCGGCGAGGGGCGCGGCATGCTTGCAGGACGGTCGCTGGGGCGCGGTTACGACTGGCTGTGGACCGCGTTCGCGGTCTCGACGTTCGGCACCTGGATCGCCTTCGACGCGTTCCCGCTGCTCGCGATCCTGGTGCTGCATGCAAGGCCGGAGGCGGTCTCGGCGCTTGCGGCCGTGGGGCTGCTGGCCGGGGCCGCGGTGGCGGTGCCGCTCGGGCCCTGGATCGAATTCCGCCGCAAGCGGCCGGTGATGATCGCAATGGATCTGATCCGCTTCGCGGCGACGATCAGCGTTCCCATCGCGTTCGTGCTGGGACGGTTGACCTTCGTCCAGCTCGTCGTCGTCGCCGTCATCATGGCCGCCGCGGACATCGCGTTCCGTGCGGCGAGCGGCGCCTGCCTGAAGGCGCTGGTCAAACCGGACGATCTGATGATCGCGAACGGGCGGCTCGAAGCCACGACCTGGACCGCGACCGCGATCGGGCCGCCGCTTGGCGGCGCGGCAATCGGAGTGTTCGGCCCGGTGGTGACCGTGATCGCCAACGCGCTCAGCTTTCTGCTCTCGGCGCTGGCCATCCGGCGGATCGGCGGAAGCGAGCCTGCGCCCGCCCAGCGGCAGGCCCAGGGATTTCGCGCGGCCGGACTGATCGAGGGATGGCGGGCGATCCTCGCGCATCCCGTGCTCCGCCTGCTGTTCTTCAACACCGTGCTGGTCAACGGCCTGATCATGGCGACAGCGCCGCTGCTTGCGGTGCTGATGCTGCGCGATCTCGGCTTTGCGCCCTGGCAGTACGGACTCGCATTCGGGGCGCCCTGTATCGGCGGCCTGATCGGCGCGCGGCTCGCGCCAGCGCTGGCCGCGCGCTTCGGGCAGCACAATGTGTTGCTCGCGGCCGGCACGCTCCGTGCCTGCTGGTCGCTCGGCCTCGCCTTCGTGCCGAACGGTGCCGCGGGTATCGCCGTCGTCTTTGCGCTTCAGTTCGGTCTCGTCACCTGTGCCGGCATCTTCAATCCGGTGTTTGCGGCCTATCGTCTGGCCCAGATCGAGATCGAGCGGACCGCGCGCGTGCTCTCGGCCTGGACCATCACCAGCAGTGCAACCATCGCGGTGCTGACGGCGCTCTGGGGCCTGCTGGCGGGCTTCGCCGGTGTCCGGACGGCGATCGCGCTCAGCGGCCTGCTTCTGCTGACCACGGCGTTATTGCTGCCACGTCGCGCGCTGAGAGCGTGGGAGGGGGCAGGCTCTCGATCGTGATCTTCAGCCGAGCAGGTTGATGTTCCAAGCTGTCCGCACCGCCAGCCTCTCGGACGATGGGCACTCATTGCCGAGTTATCCGAAACGGAACGCCGGTATCTTTCGCGCGTTCGCTCGTCATCGGAGGAGAGTGGGCCATGACATCAAAGACAGTCATATTTTTCGCTGGCGTCGGAACAACCTTCATGATTCTCGGTGCTGGTTTCGGTGGTGGACTACTCATGGCCAATTCGGCGCTCAGGGATACTGCCAACGTTCAGACGCGCGTCTCTTCGCCAGCACCTGCGGAACCAGCACGCGTTGTCCTGCCATCGACAGCCGAAGTCGCGCAGGCGCCGCAACCTGCCACCCAGCCGGAGCCCGCCACGCCAGAAGCTACCCCGCCTCCGCAGCCGCAGGTACACCCGGAGCCAGTCAAGGTTGTGCAAGCGCCCGTCGAGAGGCAGGTGGATGCGGCGGACGCGAGGAAATCTGAAGTTGAAGAAAGGGAACGGCGAAAGCGGTACGCTGAACGTAAACCCAAGCGCATTGCGTCCGAGCAGGCGAGGCGTCAACAGCGGCGCATCGAGCAGAGCGAACAACGCCGCGAAGTTCCGGTGCTCCTGGAGCAGGCAGAGCGCCGCGAAGCGCCGATTATGGCATCCGAAGGCGATGCCTCCCCACCTCGTCCGTTCGCGGATTTCTTCGGGAATGATTGAGCGCATTGCGCGGCAACTCGGCTCCCTTAAGGGAGCCGAGGAACGGCCAGCGATTTCGGAGCGTTAGTACCATCAATTGGTCTGGCCTTGATAACGGACGTCGGAGCGCCGCATCCAGCTTACTACGACCTGTTTTGCCCAGACACCGTGGACTGCGTTCCAGTGGTTATGCCTGAGGGCTGTATATGGCTAACGAAGACTCCATTGCTTCCAGTGACACTCCTGAACAGCGAATAGAGCGGGCGTCAGAGGCGATCCGTCAGATGGCTGAGCACGATGTATTTGAGCCTTTGCCGCAACAAGATCGGTGGTTGCATTACTTGAGTGAAGCGACCAAGGCTGCTCCCCTTCAATCACTTGCCATTGCATTCTTGCTAGGGGGCTTCCTAGCTCGGCGGTAGCGCTGGACGGTCCGGTCTGTCGACGGGCCTGTTGCCGACTGAGTGGAGCCTGTCATCGGGCACGCATTCGCGCGACCCGTTGACTCCATCCGGGCTACCGCATCGGCTACTTCACCCGCCGTTTCTCTCGAGCTTCCGCGCCAGGGACCTCCGGACGCCGAACGGCGCTCGAAAGCCACGTAAGCAACCCTGACCAGAATCGTCCTGTGTTGTTTCGCGGATGACGACGGCGATCGGAGCGCCGCATGCTATGCTGGCTGCCCGGCCGCTATTTGATCGACATTAAGGTGACCCATCAATTTGCAGCGAGGAGAAATCCGATGACATCCAATGTTGAGGCAACCAGGAAGGGTTATGAGGCGTTTCAACGCGGTGACATTCCGGCGCTCATGAGAGATCTGATCGATGACGACTGCACGTGGATAACCCCAGGTCCCCGGGACAAATTGCCTTGGGCTGGGACCTTTAGAGGAAAGCAGCAGATTGCAAACTTCTTCGTCCAGGTCGGCGAGAATCTGGAATTCAGCGAGTTTGCACCGCGTGAGATGATTGAGCAGGGCGACACTGTCGTGGTCTTGGGCACGCTCACGGCGCGGGCAAAGAGAACAGGGAAGACCGTCAAGAACGAATGGGCCCATGTTTTCAAGTACCGCGGAGGAAAGGCGGTCTATTTTCAGGAGTACATCGACACTGCGGCGGATGTCGCCGCGATGTCGTAACGGAGCGAGAGGCGGCCGGCTAAATCGGGCGCGGATTCGCGTGCCTCGTTGGCATCATCCGCCTCTATCGTTTACTTCACCCGCTGCTTCTCGAGCTTGCGGGCCAGGGTACGGCGGTGCATGCCGAGGCGGCGCGCGGCTTCGGAGATGTTGAAATCCGTCTCCATCAGGGTCTGGTGAATGCGCTCCCATTCCAGCGTCTTGATCGAGGTCGGCCGCGCGCCGACCTCGATGGCGGCGTTGCCTTGCGCTTTAAGGAACGCGGCCTCGATGTCGTCGGTGTTCGACGGCTTGGCCAGATAGTGGCAGGCGCCGAGCTTGATCGCCTCGACCGCGGTCGCGATGCTGGCGAACCCGGTCAGCACCACGATCAGCATATCCGGGTCATGCGCGTGCAGCGCTTCGACGCAGGCAAGGCCCGATGCGCCGCCGGCGAGCTTCAGGTCGACGACGGCATAGCCGGGCGATTGCTGCTCGAGCAGCTCGCGGACCTCGTCGAGCGAGGCCGACACCGCGACGCCGTAGCCGCGGCGCTCGAACGAGCGCTTCAGCGTGCGGGCAAAGCCTGAATCGTCCTCGACGATCAGGAGCTGGCGTTCATCCGTCAAGATGGTCTCCGATCGCAAGCGTCGAGAGCGGCAGCTCGAGCCTGACCGCGGCGCCGATATCCGGCCGGTTGCGCGCCGTCACCACGCCGCCCAGCTTGCGCACGACATTGACGACCAGGAACAGGCCGAGGCCGCTGCCGGAGCTGCCCTTGGTCGACTGATACGGCTTGCCGACATGCGCCAGCATCTCGCGCGAGAAGCCCGGACCGCGATCGGTCACCGACAGCACAAGCTTGTCGGCATTGCGTTCGGCCATCAGCTCGATCCAGTCACGCGAGACCTCGGCAGCATTGTCGAGCACGTTGAAGATCGCCTGCTTGAGCGCGATGTCGGAGACGATCGCCAGATCGGCGCCGAAAGCGTTGCGGAAATACAGCGTCGCCGACGGCCGCGTCGTCCGCCATTCCTCCACCAGCGCGGTCAGGAACGCCGCGACCGTGGTCGGCGAGGAGCCTTCGCCGCGGGCTTCGCCGGCCGACAGCAGGATGCCGGTGACGATCGACTTGCAGCGCTGCACCGAGATCTCCATCTCGCCGAGGTCCTGCGACAGCTCGGGATCGGAGGCGAGCGCCGGCATCCGGCGCCAATCGCCCAGGATGACCGACAGCGAGGCGAGCGGCGTGCCGAGCTCATGCGCGGCGCCGGAGGCCAGAAGGCCCATCTGTACGATGTGGTCCTGCTCGGCCGCGTGCTGGCGCAGCGCCGCGAGGCGGAGGTCGCGGTCGCGCAGGTTGCGGTTGATCCGGGTCATGAACACCACGAGCAGCACGGCGTCGAGCACGAGGCCGATGAACGTGCCGGCGATATAGAGATTGAAGGCTTCGGCAAAGCCCTGCGGCAGCTCCAGCGGCCGATAGTAGCTGGTCAGCCAGGCGAAGTTCATGCAGACCAGCGCCACCAGCGACCAGGTCGAGGGTGCATCGAGCAGCACCGCGCCGAGCGTCACCTGCAGCAGATAGAGCGACGTGAAGGGATTGGTGGCGCCGCCGCTGAGATAGAGCAGGGCGGTCAGCGCCGCAACGTCGAGCGCCAGCGCGACCAGCAGCTCGCGGTTGTTGATGTCGGCGCGGTAGCGCAGCCACAGCAGGCTGACGAGGTTGAGCGCGACGAGCCCGAAGATCACGGCGGCCATCGGCAGCAGCGGCAGCGCGACGTCCATCCAGAACTGCACGAAGCCGATGGTGGCGATCTGCCCGATCACGGCGATCCAGCGCAACTGGACCAGCAGCGCCATGTTCTTGCGATTGGTCGCGAGGTCGGCGGGTGCTGCGAGATCGAACGGCATGCCGGCAGCCGCGCGCACGGCGGACGGCATCACGGCCGTGGCATTTGCGTCATGCAGATCCGATGTGCGCTCGAGCATCTGGGCCTGTGTCGCGAGACAGATTGCGGGCTGCGCCGATCAGGCGGCGCGCCTTGAGCCCCACCTTGGGTCGAAGGCGCCAGCGCGGCCCCTGCCGCTGATGACGCGCAGGAGCGCGCCGGCCAGCATAAAGGCCAGCGCGAACCATGTCAGCGCGTAAATCAGGTGGTTGTTCGGAAACCGCACGATCGTGAGCCCGCCGATGGGGGTGCCGCCCGGATTGGGCGTCGCATCGGCGTCGATGAAGAAGGGGGCTACCTGCGACAACCCGTGCAAGGCGGCGATCGCGGCGACGTCGCGCGAATACCAGCGGCCCGCCGCGGGGTCATTGTTGCGCAGGAAACCGCCCTTGGGTTCCGACATCCGCAGCAGCCCGGTCACGCTGAGCACGCCCTGCGGGATGCCGTCGCGCCGCGTCGCGGGATCGCGCCGATCAGGCGGAACGAAGCCGCGATTGACCAGCACCGTGGTTCCGTCAGCCATTTGCAGCGGGGTCAGCACCCAGAAGCCAGGGCCGTCCGTGGTGACGGCCTGCACCAGCGTCTCGTCGGCGTTGAGGAAGGTGCCGCGCACGGTGACGCGGCGATATTCGTCGCTTGCGGCCGTAACCGCCGGCCATGACGAGGGGGGCGGCGGCGCTGTCGGCGCCGCATGCATGCGCTGTTCGACCCGTTCGATCAGCGCCAGCTTCCAGGTCCTGCGTTCGATCTGCCAGATACCGAGCGCGCTCAGCAGCACCACGCCCAGCATGCCGAGCGTGAGCAGCGCAAGCGATGGTCTGGCAGACCGCATCGTCACGGCATCTGGCTCATGTCGTGGATCGGCATCATGTTGACGTTGAGATGATGCATGACCCACAGCGAGCCGGTCAGCGCGATCACCACCATGATCACGGTGAAGATCATCGCCATCATGGTCCAGCCGTTCTCGGACCGCGTGTTCATGTGCAGGAAGTAGATCATGTGGACCACGATCTGCACCGCCGCCAGCACCAGCACGATCAGCGCGGTGACCGCCTTGTCGGCGATGGCGCCGGTCATCACCAGCCAGAACGGCACCGCGGTGAGGACGACGGAGAGGCCGAAGCCGATCAGATAGCTCTTCAGCGAGCCGTGTGCAGCCCCGTGATGGGCCGCGCCGCCATGGTCATCATGGCCGTGACCGCCGGCATTGGCTTCGAGAGTGCGGGCTTCTGTTGTCATCGCAGCATTCCCAGGAGATAGACGAAGGTGAAGACGCCGATCCAGACCACGTCGAGGAAGTGCCAGAACATGGAAAGGCACATCAGCCGGCGCCGGTTGGCCTCGGTGAGGCCGAAGCGCGCGGTCTGCACCATCAGCGTCACCAGCCAGACCAGGCCGAAGGTGACGTGCAGGCCGTGGGTGCCGACCAGCGTGAAGAACGACGACAGGAAGGCGCTGCGCTGCGGCGTCGCCCCTTCATGGATCATGTGCGCGAACTCGGTGAGCTCGATGCCGAGGAAGGCGAGGCCGAACAGCCCGGTGATCGCGAGCCAGGCCTGCGTCGCGTCGATCCTCGATTTCTCCATCGTCAGCATGGCAAAACCATAGGTGATCGAGGAGAGCAGCAGCATCGTGGTGTTGAGCGCGACCAGCTTGAGGTCGAACAGGTCCTTCGGCGCCGGGCCGGCGGCATAGTTGCCGCCGAGCACGCCGTAGGTCGCGAACAGCATCGCGAAGATGAGGCAGTCGCTCATCAGGTAGATCCAGAAGCCCAGCATGGTGCTGGCGCCTTCCGGATGCGCGTGCTCGTCGAGGACGTGAAAGACCGGTTCGGAACTTTGTGTGGAGACGGTAGCAACGGTCATGTCTGGGCTCCTGCGGCGAGAACGCGCGTACGCGCGTCTTCGGTCCGCACCACCTCATCCGCCGGGATGTGGAAGTCGCGGTGATAGTTGAAAGTGTGGCCGATCGCGACCGCGAGCAGCGCAACGAAGCTGACGGCGGCAAGCCACCAGATGTACCAGATCAGGCCGAATCCCATCACCGTCGCGAGGGCAGCGAGGATGACGCCGGTGCCGGTGTTGGACGGCATGTGGATCGGCTTGAAGCCGGTCAGCGGCCGCCTGTAGCCGCGGCGCTTCATGTCCCACCAGGCATCGTTGTCGTAAACCACCGGGGTAAAGGCGAAGTTGTAGTCCGGCGGTGGCGAGGAGGTCGCCCATTCCAGCGTGCGCGCGTCCCAGGGATCGCCGGTGGTGTCCTTCAGCTGCTCGCGGCGCAGGATACTGACCGCGAACTGCATCAGCATCGCGCCGATGCCGAGCAGGATCAGGAAGGCGCCGAAAGCGGCGATGACAAACCAGATCTGCAGGGACGGATCGTCGAACACGCGGAGCCGGCGGGTCACGCCCATCAGGCCGAGCACATAGAGCGGCATGAAGGCGAAGTAGAAACCCGAGACCCAGAACCAGAACGACAGCTTGCCCCAGAACGGATCGAGCCTGAAGCCGAATGCCTTCGGGAACCAGTAGTTGATGCCGGCGAACAGGCCGAACAACACGCCGCCGATGATCACGTTGTGGAAATGCGCGATCAGGAACAGGCTGTTATGCAGCACGAAATCGGCCGGCGGCACCGCGAGCAGCACGCCGGTCATTCCGCCGATCACGAAGGTCAGCATGAACGCCACCGTCCACATCATCGGCAGCTCGAAGCGAATGCGGCCGCGATACATCGTGAACAGCCAGTTGAACATCTTCGCGCCCGTCGGGATCGAGATGATCATGGTGGTGATGCCGAAGAACGAGTTGACGCTGGCGCCGGAGCCCATCGTGAAGAAGTGGTGCAGCCAGACCAGATAGGACAGGATCGTGATGACGACCGTGGCGTAGACCATCGAGGTGTAGCCGAACAGCCGCTTGCCGGAGAACGTCGCGGTCACCTCCGAGAAGATGCCGAACGCCGGCAGCACCAGGATGTAGACCTCTGGGTGGCCCCAGATCCAGATCAGGTTCACGTACATCATCGGGTTGCCGCCGAAGTTGTTCGTGAAGAAGTTGGTGCCGACGTAACGGTCGAGCGACAGCAGCGCCAGCACGGCCGTGAGGACCGGGAAGGAGGCGACGATCAGGACGTTGGTGCAGAGCGAGGTCCAGGTGAACACCGGCATCTTCATCATCGTCATGCCCGGTGCGCGCAGCTTGACGATGGTACAGACCAGGTTGATGCCCGATAGCGTGGTGCCGACGCCGGCGACCTGTAGTCCCCATATGTAATAATCGACGCCGACGTCAGGACTGTAGCCGATGTTCGACAGCGGCGGGTAGGCCAGCCAGCCGGTGCGGGCGAATTCGCCGACGAACAGCGACATCATCACCAGCACGGCGCCGCCGACCGTCATCCAGAAGCTGAAATTGTTGAGGAAGGGGAAGGAGACGTCGCGGGCGCCGATCTGCAGCGGCACCACGTAGTTCATCAGACCCGTGACCAGCGGCATCGCCACGAAGAAGATCATGATCACGCCGTGCGCGGTGAAGACCTGGTCGTAGTGATGGGCCGGGAGGTAGCCGTCGGAGCCGTTGAAGGCGATCGCCTGCTGCAGGCGCATCATCAGCGCGTCCGCGAAGCCGCGCAGCAGCATCACGATGCCGAGGATCATGTACATGATGCCGATGCGCTTGTGGTCCACGGTGGTGAACCATTCGCGCCACAGATAGCCCCAGAGCCGGAAGTAGGTGACAATGGCGAACAGCGCCAGCCCGCCGGTCGCGACCACCGCGAAGGTGCCGACCAGGATCGGCTCGTGCAGCGGCAGCGCGTCCAGATTGAGGCGGCCGAAGATCATCTTGATGAGATCGGGATTCATGCGGCGCTCCTCAGGAGTCTGATTTTGGGCGCTGGCCGAGCAGCAAGGATGTCGATGACGGATGAGCGGGAGAGAACGGCGGGCGCTTCAGCCCGACGCCACGCAGCGGCGTCAGGTCGAGCGGCGCGAGAACGTCGCGCGACGGCGCGTCCTTGATCTCGTCCATCGCGCAGATGCCGGCGACGAAAGTCGGTGAGGCGCCGAGCGGCGCGCCGCGGCGGGCGTATTTGTCGTAAGTGAGCGGCAGCGTGTTGTTGAGGCCTTCGCGGCCGAGGCCGCCCTTGGCGTCGATCGCCATCATCTCGCTCATGCACATCTTGCCGGGCTCGACGCACATATTGAGGATCGCCTTGTAGAGATCGCGATCGACCGAGCGATAGAGCCGGACCGGATCGTTCTGGCTCGGACGCTCGAGCTGCAGATAGTCGGTGCGGCCGAGCATGTTGCCGCTGGTCCTGGCGGTGCCGATCCACTTGTCGAAATCGGCGCTCGACAGGCTCTTGAACTCGAAGTGCATGCCGGAGAAACCGGCGCCGCTGTAATTGGCGGAGAAGCCGCGGAAGGTGCCGGCCTTGTTGGCGACCGCGTGCAGCTTGGTCTCCATGCCGGGCATGGCGTAGATCTGGCCGGCAAGCGCGGGGATGTAGAACGAGTTCATCACGGAAGACGCCGTGATGCGGAAGCGGATCGGGCGGTCGACGGGAGCTGCGAGCTCGTTGACGGCGGCGACGCCGTAGTCCGGGTAGATGAACAACCACTTCCAGTCGAGCGCGACCACCTCGACATTGAGCGGGGCGTCCTTGCTCTCGATCGGCTTGTCGGCGGCGATGCGGCCGAGCGAGCGGTAGGGATCGAGCAGATGGGTGCCCATCCAGGTCAGCGCACCCAGGCAGATGATGATCAGGAGCGGCGCCGACCAGATCACGAGCTCGAGCTGGGTGGAGTGATCCCACTCCGGCTCGTAGGGGGCCGCGGTATTGGACTGGCGGTAGCGCCAGGCGAAGAAGATGGTCAGCGCCATCACCGGAAGCACGATGATGAGCATCAGGACGGTGGAGATCACGACGAGGTCGCGCTGCTGGATGGCGACGTCGCCGGCAGGGGCCAGGACGACGAAATCGCACCCGCCAAGGAGCGCCGCGAACGGCAATAAGGCCAATAATTTCAAGGCGCGCACGGCTCACCCCACTTGAATTTTATGAGTTCCGCCAAGGGGTAGCTGCGATGCAGCAAAGTTGACATTGGACAATTTGTCCAATGTTGCACTGCGGGATAGGAGGTCAGAAGGTGAGGTGGACCGCGCGGCAAAGGCTGCCCGTGGCCTCATCTCTAGTCTGAGCATGATCTGTTCGGAAAACCGGTTTCCACTTTTCCGGATCATGCTCCAAAGGACGGTTCTCCGGCGATGGCACAGGCCCCTGCAATGGCTCACGGCTCCCCGACGGCATCAGGTCACGGGCAGGCGAAACCCGGCGAAATCGCCATCGGCGTCATCATCGGGCGCACGTCGGAATTCTTCGACTTCTTCGTCTACGCGATCGCCTCGGTGATCGTTTTCCCGAAGCTGGTGTTCCCGTTCGTCAACGAGCTGACCGGCACGCTCTATTCATTCGGGATCTTCGCGCTGGCCTTCGCCGCGCGGCCGCTCGGCACCGTGATCTTCATGGCGGTCGACCGCCGCCACGGCAAGGGCGCCAAGCTCGTCATCGCGCTGTTCCTGCTCGGCACCGCCACGGTCGCGCTCGCCTTCCTGCCCGGCTACGACACGATCGGCGTCGCGGCGATCTGGCTGCTCGCCGCAGCGCGTGTCCTGCAGGGCATCGCCTGGGGCGGCGCGTGGGACGGCCTCGCCTCGCTGCTCGCGATGAACTCGCCGGCGAATCGCCGCGGCTGGTACGCGATGGTGCCGCAGCTCGGCGCGCCGCTCGGCCTGATCGTGGCGAGCGCGCTGTTCGCGTTCTTCGCCGGCAACCTTTCGGCGGATGATTTCTTCGATTGGGGCTGGCGCTATCCGTTCTTCGTCGCCTTCGCCATCAACGTGGTGGCGCTGTTCGCGCGGCTGCGCATGGTGGCGACGGATGAATATTCCGAGCTGTTCGAAAGCCGCGACCTCGAGCCGGCGCGCGTCGGCGAGACCGTGGCGCAGGAGGGCCGCAACATCCTGCTCGGCGCCTTTGCGCCGCTGGCGAGCTTTGCGCTGTTCCACATGGTCACGGTGTTTCCGCTGTCCTGGGTGTTCCTGTTTACCAAGGAAAGTCCGGTGCGCTTCCTGATCATCGAGATGATCGGCGCCATGGTCGGGGTCGTCGCGATCATCGCCTCCGGCATGATCGCCGACCGCGTCGGGCGCAAGCCGCTGCTGCTGGGGTCCGCGGTCGCGATCGCGGTCTATAGCGGCTTTGCCCCTCAGCTGCTCGACGCTGGTGCGTTCGGCGAGACGATCTACATGGTGCTCGGCTTCGTGCTGCTCGGCCTGTCGTTCGGCCAGTCGTCCGGCGCGATCGCCTCGAATTTCGCGCGGACTTATCGCTACACCGCCTCGGCGCTGACCTCGGATTTCGCCTGGCTGTTCGGCGCCGGCTTTGCGCCGCTCGCCGCGCTGCTGCTGGCGACGCATTTCGGCCTGATCTCGGCCGGTGCGTATCTGTTGTCGGGTGCGGTGTGGACGCTGCTCGCGCTTTGGCTGAGCGGCCTGCGCGAAGCCGAAGTCAATTAACCACGCGGCCTTTATCTTCTCCTTCCCCCTGAAAGGGGGAAGGTCTGGATGGGGGGGGGCCAGCCACACGCACCAGCGCGCGTGGAGAGAGCAGATCCCCACCCGCTTTGCTCTCACGAGCAAAGCGACCTCCCCTTTTCAAGGTGAGGTGGACTACCGAAACAGCCCGTCGACGCGGAATGAATAGCCGAGACCTACGATGTAGTTCGGCGAATTGCGGTTGAGCCCGAACGCGAAATGGAGATCGAGTTGCTGGGTCGGTGTGAGCCGGTACAGGCCGCCGGAATTGATCAGCTGGATCGGCCGCGCGCCGTCGGGATAGTCGCCGACATATTCGGTGAACACGCTGATCCGCTCGGACAATTTCTTCTCGATCACGAAGGTCGTTTCCGACATGTGCTGGCCGGTCAGCTCGGCCGGGCGGAAGAATTCCGTGAACATGCCGCTGACACCCCAGCCGTCATGCAGCTCCCATGACCATGGCAGCTGGATGTAGGACTGCGCGCCGCGCCCGGCGATGGCGGCCACGCCGGTCGGCAGCGCGACGCCGGCGGTGACCGACAGGTCGATCTTTCCCGGCACCGGGCTGATCTGCCATTTGAGCCCGGGCGCGACGTCGGAGAAGCCCGAGGCACCCGGCGATCTCACATTGTCGGTATAGCTCGGCAGGTCGATCAGGACCTCGAGGCAGGGCGCGATGCCGAGCCGCCAGCGGCTGTTGCTGCCGTCGATGGTGCGGCCACTGTTGCGGCCGGTGAGGTTGATGCCGTTCTCGCTCTGCAGGCTCCCGACCGGCACGACGATACTCGAATTGGTGACGTCGGGCCGGTCGGTCGCAATTTCGTCACTCGGCTTGGGACAACCGTCCGCGCGCGCGGCGGTGGCTGCTGCGAGGGTGAACGCAGCAAGCACGCACCCGAGTTCGGCAAGTCGAGCGACGGCGCCGAACCGATTGTGAAACACTGGGGATGCTCCAAAAACCCGGCGCCGCTGCGGAGGTGGCAGCGTGGATATAGATTGGCGGGGCGCGCGGATATTCCTCACGGGCGGAAAAAACTTCAACAAGACGTGCCATTCTCGGCGATCGATGCGGCTGGTGTCCAGCGGGCGGGCGAAATTTCAGGGAATAGAATGACAGCCTCGCTGCTCCTGTTGTGGTGGCAAAACAGGAGACCCCGGAATGACTATTCGTTCGATCGCAGGCGTGCTGGCGCCGCGGCAGGCCAAAATCGCCGCGATGGCGGCTATCGCGATCTTGCTCGCCGTCAACAGCGCCCGCGCGGCGGGCGATCCGGCGCGCGGCGCCACGCTGTACCAGGGCTGCGGCGATTGCCATTCGATCGAGAAGAACGACGTCGGTCCGATGCACAAGGGGGTGGTGGGCCGCCTTGCCGGCTCGGTTGCGGGCTACAATTACTCGCCGGCGCTGAAGAACTCGAGGATCGTGTGGACGGAGGCTAGAGCAGATTCTGATCAGACACGGTCATAACCGGCTGCGGCGAAGAAGTTCAGGCACTCTTGGGCGGTGAAGGCGGTCAGGGCGGTGGCAATAGCGTTGTCCAAAGCCTCGATTGATCTGGCGGCGGCCTTTCGAAGTGCGGCTTTGAGCTTGGCGAAGGCCATTTCGATCGGATTGAGGTCGGGCGAATAAGGCGGCAAATAGAGGAGCTGGGCGCCCACGGCATCGATTGCGATGCCGACCTCGGCGCGCTTGTGTGCTGCGAGATTGTCCATCACCACGATGTCGCCGGGCCTGAGTGTCGGCACGAGGACTTGCGTCACGTAAGCCTCGAACGCCAGACCATCCATGGGACCGTCAAGGACCATCGGCGCAGTCATGCCGGTCGCTCTGAGCGCGCCGACGAAGGTCGTCGTCTTCCAATGACCATGCGGGAGCGCTGCGACACAGCGCTGGCCGTACGGCGAGCGGCCATAGCGCCGCGCCATCTTGGTCGAGGCTCCCGTCTCGTCGATAAACACCAACCGATGGATGCCGATCTCAGGCTGAGATGCCTTCCACGCCGCGCGTTCAGCGGCCACGTCCGGCCGATCCTGCTCGCTGGCGTGCGATGTTTTTTTTGAACGTGATGTTGCGGCGATCGAAGAATCGCCAGACCACGCTCGGCACGAAACGCTCGCCGTGGACTTTGAGGAGATGGTCAGCGATCTCGGCCAGCGTCATGTCAGGCGTAGCCTTGACCAGGGAGAGGATCTCCGCAGCATGACCCTCGATCCGAGCTGAACGTCTGTCTCCGCCCTGCGCTCCCGCCTCACAAGCGCCGGTGCTGCGCCATTCGTTGACCAGTTCGATCGCTGTCGATGGCGCTACGCCGAACCGGCCGGCGGCGCCCCGACAGCTCATGCCTTCCTCTTCCACAGCCCGAATAATGCGAAGGCGAAGGTCCGGCGAGAGCGGCTTAGCCATGGGGGCTGGCCTCCATCACCAGCCCTCAGGGTGAATCACGATTTGCCTCACAAGGGAATCTGGAGGGTTCTGTGAGGTCGCGCTCACGCGAGGGCGCGGCAGGCGCTTATGACGCGACCTCATTGAAGCCGGATTGAACGAAGGCGCGGGAGGCTATTCGCGGTTTTGCAGCTATGGGGATTGTTCGAGATCGCCATGCCCGATCTGCTGGCTCGGCGCGTGAGGCAGAGACACAGGAGTGCGCATCCTGGAAGAGTTGAGATCAGACGCGCTTCGCCTGAGATCGCGATAGGCCTTTTGCTGCATCGGACGGTTGTTGTCGCGCAGTGTGACAGCACGGATTCGACATCGTCCGCGATGATCGAGACGCTGGGAGCGAAATGACGAATGATGATCGTCGTGCACGACATGACTTGGCTCACGATGTGTCGCATCGGAACGGTGATGTTCGAGGGCTGGGGCGTCTGAAGCTATGTCGAAAGCGCTCAATGATGCGCATGACGCCACCACAATCGGGACAGGCAGGAACCTCGGCCCGGGTTTGAGCCTCCGAATCCACAGGCGACGGCTGGCCATCGTTTGGGGCTGTTCGCTCATGATCGAGAAGTTCGCGGCAAAGGGCGAGCTTGGCAGCGCGATGGCGGTTGGCCATGAAGCCGAAGTGGCGGATGCGGTGGAAGCCGTCAGGCAGCGTATGAAGCAGGAAACGGCGAATGAACTCATCGGGCTTGAGATTCATGATCTTTGTCGCGCTGTTTTGGCGATAGTCCTTCCATGAGAAGGCGACATGATCGTCGTCGAGTGCGACGAGCCGGCTGTTGGCGATCGCGACGCGATGGGTGTAGCGGCCGAGATAGGCCAGGACCTGTGCGGGTCCGCCGAAGGGCCGTTTGGCGTAAACAACCCAGTTGATGCGTCGCATGGCGTCGAGGTGGGCCGCAAAGGCAGCCGGCTCGGCCAGAGCTCCGAGATCGCCGAAGAAACGCAAGGCACCGGAGTTGAAGGCTGCCGACAGACGTTTGAGAAAAAGTGTGCGAAATAGTCTGGACAACGGTTTGACGGCCAGGAAGAAGTTCGGTCGGCAAGCGGTCCAGCGCGCGCCATCGGGCGAGAGGCCGCCACCCGGAACGACGCAATGGACGTGGGGATGATGCATCAGCGTCTGTCCCCAGGTGTGGAGGACGGCGACGCCGCCGATCGCACCGCCGAGCCGGCGTGGATTGGCGGCGAGCGTCGTCATCGCCTCGGCGGCAGCCTTGAACAGGATGGCATAGACGACGGCCTTGTTCTGGAAAGCGATCGCGGCGATCGGTGCGGGAAGTGTAAAGACGACGTGGAAATAGGGAACCGGAAGCAGGTCGGCTTGACGCGCGGCGAGCCACGCGGCTCGGGCTCTCCCCTGACACTTCGGACAGTGCCGATTGCGGCAGGAATTATAGGCAACGCGTGTCGTGCCGCAGTCGTCGCAAGCCTGCATGTGGCCGCCGAGCGCCTCGGTCCGGCACGCAACGATCGCGCTCATCACGCGCCGCTCGACCCGCCCCAGATGACCGGCATGTACACGGCGATAGGCGTCGCCATGCCGGCACAGAATATCGGCAATCTCGATGGCGGGCCTGTTGGAGCGGATGTCGGAGCGGGTCATGACCCGCATCCCGCTGCGGGTCATCCAGGTGGCGTCACCTCCAGCGACAGGCGATCGAGCGGGCTCTGCGTCGCTCGGATCGTATCGGTGGCGACCTGCGTGTAGCGCGCTGTCGACGACAAATTATTGTGCCCGAGCAAGACCTGGATGATCCGGATATCGGTTCCGTTCTCGAGAAGATGTGTCGCGAAGCTGTGGCGCAGCGTGTGCAGCGTGACGCGCTTGGTCAGGCCCGCAGCCTTCACCGCCGACCGGCAGGCGGCATGCAGCACGGTCTGATCGATCGGATGATCTTCGTCACGACCAGGGAACAGATAAAGCCGCGGCCGGGCGAGCCGCCAGTAGGTGCGCAGGATGCCCAGCAGCTGGGGCGACAGCATCACGTTGCGATCCTTCGCGCCCTTGCCGTGGCGCACCTGGATGACGCCGCGGGCGCTGTCGATGTCTTCGATCCGCAGTCCCGCAACCTCCGAGGCCCTGAGCCCGGCCGCATAGGCGGTGGTGAGCGCGGCGCGGCTCTTCAGGCTCGATACCGCTTCAAGAAACTGAACCACTTCGTCGGCGCTGAGAACGACCGGCAGCTTGCGCGGTTCTCGCGCATAGGGAATGCGCTCTGGGATGAGCGCCTCGCCGAGCGTGACGCCGTAGAAAAACCGTAGCGCACAGACGATCTGGTTCAGCGCCGGCCATGAGATGCCGGTCGAGACCAAATGCACCTGGAAGGCGCGGACGTCTTCCAGCTCTAACCGGTCAGGCGATCGGCCAAAATAGCGGCTGAACTTCGAAACCGCGCTGATGTAGGATCTTTGCGTCGCCGGCGACAGATTGCGGACGGTCATGTCTTCGATCATGCGGCGGCGAAGAGGGCTCAAATCGGCCATCTCGATACTCCTGTCTGAGGGGGTGGGCTCCAACACCCACATCCTCTCAGCCAGGAGGCGATCTATGCCACCTTGCCCCCTACGCCGCGGCAGCGGCTTAGTTCAATCCCTTCCGATTCCGCCAGGTCAGAAAATGCTCTAATCTCGACAAATGGCTCACCGGTCCGGACGCGATGGTTCCCGGCACCAAGATGTTCTACGAGGTTCAGGATCCGAAGGATCGCGCCGACATCATCGCCTTCCTCAAGGAGAAGGCGAAGTAGGGCGTTCTTTCTCTACGTCGTCCCGGCGTTCGCCGGGACGACGGTGGTGAGGGTGCGTGCAGCCTCAATCCACCACGATCTTGACGCGGTCGCGCGGCTTGACCTGGGCGTGGGCGTCGAGGCCGTTGAGCACGCGGAAGCGCTCGGCCGGATGATCGACGCCGGCCATGCGGTGCGACAGCGATTCCACGGTGTCGCCGGGCTGCACGTTGATGACCTTGATGCGCAGCGGGCGCGCGGCCTGGATCTCGTCGAGCGTCAGGCGGCGGAACGAGTTGACGGTCTCGCGCGCGTTGCGCTCGCTCTCGGTCGATTTCTGCTTGGCGGCGAAGATGAAACGGTAGACGTCGCTGCCGAAGCGCAGCGCGTAGACCTTGAACTGCCACTGGTCGCCATGCGCGGTGGCCGATGCGGCCGGAAAGCCGTTGATATTGAGGTCCTCGGTCGAGGACTTCTCGACGCCTTCCATCCAGCCGGAATTCAGATAGTCGCCGAGCGACTGTTCGGCCGGCACCCGCACCACGTCGAAGCGCATCGCTTGGCTGCCGCCCTCGCGCACGCCGATCACCGCCTGCGCGGTGTTGTCGAGTGTGAAATTGTCGGGCGCGGTGAAGGTGAAGCCGAGCTTGGGATGCAGGAAGCGGCGGCCGCGCACAAAACCTTCGCTGGGGTCCTCGCCATAGACGATGTTGTCGATCGCGGCGAGATAGGTCTCGCGGTCGCGCTCGTTGCTCTCGGGCGATGAGTATTGCCGCGCGGTAGTCTGCGCATTGGAGATGCGCTCCGGCGTTGCCGGATGCGACGAGGTGAAGTCCTGCGCGCGCGGATCGAGCGCGGTTTTGCCGATCTTGAGCGCGGCATTGCGCTCCATCGCGGTCAGGAAGCGCGCCGCGCCGTAGGGATCGAAATGCGCACGCGCGGCGATCCCGACGCCGATGCCGTCGGCCTCGAACTCCTGCTGCCGCGAGAAGCTCGCCATCGTCAGCTTGGTCTTGGCGAGCGCCAGCGCCGTGAGATCGGGATCGGTGCTCATGTCGGTGACGACGCGCGTCACCACCGCCGCCTGGCGCGCCTGGTCCTCGCGCATCGCGGCATGCTTGGCCAGCACATGCGCCATCTCGTGGCTCAGCACCGAGGAAAGCTCGGAAGTGTCGCTGGCGAGCGCAATCAGGCCGCGCGTGACGTAGAGCTGGCCGGTCGGCAGCGCGAAGGCGTTCACCGCGCCGGAATTGAGGATCGTCACCTTGTAGGCCTGGTCGGGCCGTTCGGACGCGGCGACCAGCCGGTCGACGGTCTTGCCGATCAGCGCCTCGAGCTTCGGGTCGTCGTAGGCGCCGCCATAGGACGACAGGATGCGCTCATGCTCGCGCTCGCTGTTGGGCGTCTGCTGCACCACGCGGTTCGGCTTCACCGGCGCAGCCGCCGCGGTCGGCGCGACCTGCTCGAACCGGCCGACATTGCCGCAGGCCGACAGCGTCAGGGCCGCGCAGACGAGCGCCAGCGCAGCCGAAAGCCGGCGGCCAGTTCCATCTTCACGCCGTCCAGCGCGCTCAATCACGTCAAAAACCCACAAACTGTCCCGTAATCGGCCAGGCCGTGGCCCGTGGGCCCCTAGTTCCCGCCGAGTACTTCAATCTGCCCTACCCGGAGCAATTCGATTCGCGGCCCACGTCGTGCTTCCACCCAGCCTCGCACTCGAATCCTACGATTTTCCAGAGACTTGGGCGCAAGCCCGGCCGCCTCAAACGCAGGGACTATGCGCCTTGAAATAGTCAGAGCAAAGTCCCGTGTCCAGTTTCGGCCGAAATTCAGGTAGGTGGTCGCCCCCGCCTGACGCACGGACAAAACCCTGCCCTCGACGACGGTAAAGCGCCCGATCCCGGCCAAAATATCGTCCGGACTTTCGGCGTTTTTTATGACCATGGCCTCCGCCCAGGTTCCCGATCGGGCGGCCCGTGCCTCGGCCTCCGCCGCCATCAGCGTGCTGACACAGTCCCTGTCGGCGATCTCGGACGACACCAGCGCGAGGCCCTGGCGCAGCAGCTCGCTTTGTACAGGCATCTCTTGGCCATCGAGGAACGCGTAGGCCGGCTGCCGGCCGTAGCGGTCCGGCGTGTCGTCCTGTCCGCGCAGCGTCACCTCGCGTCCGACCAGCAGCGCCGACAGTACTGTGGTGGCCTTCGCCCGGTCCGCCACCTCGATGCCGGCGAGCTTGACCTCGCGGCCGTCGTCCAGCCGCAGGCTGCGTGCATCGACCACAGCGGCGACGCGACCTTCGCCCTGAATCTCGAAATTGCATCCAGCCGCGTGACTTGCGCCGCAAGCAAGCAGTGTCGTGCACGCGAGGAGGGTGCTGCGAGCTAGCGTCGACAGAATCTGCATCGATTGAATCTGCATGGCTCGATCTTCGCACATCTTGACCATTCCGTTCAGCGGAAAACACGTGTCAGCTCCGCGGCTTGCCGCT
The DNA here is from genome assembly GCF_013373795.3 of Bradyrhizobium quebecense. Taxonomy (NCBI): domain Bacteria; kingdom Pseudomonadati; phylum Pseudomonadota; class Alphaproteobacteria; order Hyphomicrobiales; family Nitrobacteraceae; genus Bradyrhizobium; species Bradyrhizobium quebecense. Next base: position 6,411,294 of record NZ_CP088022.1, on the reverse strand, counting down.
GTGCATGGCATGCGGCATGATCCGGCCCTCGAAACGGACCTGATGGAATGAGGTCCGCATCTCAAGGGGAGGGTTTGAATGAGACGGGTTTTGGCCGGCGTGTTGGCCTGTGTGTTTGCGATCTCGGCGAATGCGTCGCTGGCGCAGGACAAGCCTCCGCTGAAGCTCGGCGGCATCCTCGATATGTCGAGCCTCTATGCCGACATCACCGGTTCGGGCAGCGAGACCGCCGCCAAGATGGCGGTGGAGGATTTTGGCGGCACGGTGCTCGGCCGCAAGGTCGAGATCGTGGTCGGCGACCATCTCAACAAGGCCGACCTTGCCGCCAATATCGCCCGCGACATGATCGATAACCAGGGCGTCGAGATGATCTTTGACGTCGCGGCCTCCGCGACCGCGCTCGCCGCCGGCGAGATCGCCAAGGCCCGTGGCAAGATCATCATGTTCAACGGCCCGGGCTCGATCCGCCTCTCCAACGAGGCCTGCGGCCCCTATACCGTGCACTACGTGTTCGACACCTTCGCGCAGGCCAATGTGACGGGCCTTGCCGCGGTGAAATCCGGGCTCGACACCTGGTTCTTCCTGACCGCGGATTACGCATTCGGCCAGGACCTCGAAAAGGACACCAGCAATGTCGTGGTGAAGTCGGGCGGCAAGGTGCTCGGCAGCGTGCGGCACCCGATCAATACCTCGGACTTCTCTTCCTTCCTGCTGCAGGCGCAGGCCTCGAAAGCGAAGGTGATCGGGCTCGCCAATGCCGGCGGCGACACCATCAACGCGATCAAGCAGGGCGCCGAGTTCGGCATCACCAAGGGCGGCCAGAAGATCTCGCCGCTGCTGGCCTTCGTGACCGATATCGACAGCGTCGGGCTCGAGACCGCGCAGGGGCTGCTGCTCGCGGAAGCCTTCTACTGGGATCTCAATGACGACACCCGCGCCTTTACCAAGCGCTTCATGGAGCGCACCAAGCGGGTGCCGACCTCGGCCCAGGCCGGCGTGTACTCCTCTGTGATGCACTATTTGAAGGCGGTGAAGGCCGCCGGCACCACCGATGCGGCCGCTGTCATGAAGGTGATGAAGGAGACCCCGATCAACGACATGTTTGCCAAGAACGGCCGGATTCGCGAGGACGGCCGCATGGTGCACGACATGTATTTGTTCGAGGTCAAGAAGCCTTCGGAGTCGAAAGGCCGCTGGGACGACTACAAGCTGCTCGCGACCGTGCCCGGCGACCAGGCGTTCCAGCCGTTGTCGGAGTCGCGCTGCCCGCTGGTGAAGAAGTGACAATGTTCGGCCGTCATTGCGAGGAGCAATAGCGACGAAGCAATCCATCTCTCCCAGGATTGAGGCATGGATTGCTTCGCTTCGCTCGCAATGACGGTGGGGAAACAACCAAAACAACGAAAGGCCAAACGCCATGAGCGATAATCAGATGGTTCTCCAATCCCTCGACAAGGGCCTGCTCACCATCACCATGAACCGGCCGGATCGGCGCAATGCGCTCAATCCCGAGATGACGCGCGGCCTCGTTGAGGCGGCGCGGCGTGCGCAGGACGATACTGAGGTGCGTGCCGTGCTGATCCGCGGCGCCGGAGGCACCTTCTGCGTCGGCGGCGACGTCAAGTCGATGGCGGAAGGCCGCGCGCCGCTGCCGTTCGAGGCCAAGATGGCCAACCTACGCCGCGGCATGGAGGTCTCGCGTATCCTGCATCAGATGCCGAAGCCGGTGGTGGCGCAGCTCGACGGCGCGGCGGCCGGCGCAGGCCTCTCGATCGCGCTGTCCTGCGATCTGCGCGTCGCCAGCGCCTCCTGCAAGATCACCACCGCGTTTGCCAAGGTCGGCTTCTCCGGCGACTACGGCGGCACCTATTTCCTGACCAAGATGCTCGGCAGCGCCAAGGCGCGCGAGCTCTATCTGATGTCGCCGGTGCTGTCGGCACAGGAAGCCTATAACCTCGGCATGGTCTCCAAGGTGGTGCCTGATGCCGATATCGAGGCCGAGACGCTGGAGTTGGCGCGCTCGCTGGCGCAGGGACCGTCGGTGGCGCTCGGCTACATCAAGCGCAACATCAACAATGCCGAGACCATGACACTCGAAGCCTGCTTCGACGGTGAGGCGATCCACCACACCCGTGCCGGCGAGACCACCGACCACAAGGAAGCGGCCAAGGCGTTCGTCGAGAAGCGCAAGCCTACCTTCCAGGGGCAGTAAGCCGTGACCAATTCCATGGCCGAATACATGCGGCTGCGGCAGATCTGCCTGGTGGCGCCGCAGCTTGCGCCCGTGATCGCGGACATTTCCGCGATCATGGGCCTCGATGTCTGCTACCGCGACGGCAACGTCGCCAAATACGGCCTCGAGAACGCGCTGCTGCCGGTCAATACGATCCTGCTTGAGGTGGTGGCGCCGTTCCAGCCGGGTCCAGGCACCGCGGCCGGCCGCTTCATCGAGAAGACCGGCGGCCGCGGCGGCTACATGGCAATCTTCGCTTGCGAGGATCCCGACGCGCGCGGCGCGAAAGCCAATGCGATCGGCGTGCGCACCGCCAACGTGATCACGCACGCGCCGTATCACGGCGTGCAACTGCACCCGCGCGACTGCCGCGCCGCCTTCATCGAGTTCAATCACACCGACGGCAGCGACGACATTCTCGGGCCATACCCGCCGGCCGGCCCGGACTGGCAGAAATCGATCCGCAAGGACACGACCCTGGCGCTGACCGAGGTCGAGATGCAGGGCCCAGAGCCCGAAGGGTTGGCGGCGCATTGGGGCCGTATCATCGGCGTTCCCGCCGACGGCACCGTGGTGAAGCTGCCGAACACTAGCTTCCGCTTCCTCAAGGGCGATAGCGAGATCATGAGCGGCTTGACCTTCAAGGTCGTCGACAAGGCCAAGGTGCTGGCTGTCGCGAAAGCCAGGGGCTGCGCGGTTGATGGCGATGAGTTCCAGCTTTGCGGCGTGATGTTCAAGCTGACGGACTGATGTCGTAGCCCGGATCGAGCGCAGCGAAATCCGGGGCCACTCCGTCCGCGATTGGACCGCCCCCGGATTGCGCTGCGCTCCATCCGGGCCACGCGCTCCCTAGTCCGTCATCCTGAGGTGCGAGCGGAGCGAGCCTCGAAGGATGCACGGCCACAGACGGGCCGATCCATCCTTCGAGACGGCCGCATTGCGGCCTCCTCAGGATGACGGGGTAAGGTTGAGCCCGCGGCGACGATCCAATATCGTCGAGCGCAACAAGAACAACGGAACGCCCTCATGCCGCATCCGCTCGATTCCTTCTTCGCCCCAAAGAGCATCGCGCTGATCGGCGCCTCGCGCGATCATGAGAAGATTCCCGGGCGGCTGCTCGCGATGCTGCGCAAGAACGGCTATCCCGGTGCGCTCTATCCGATCAATCCGAACTATGACGAGATCGACGGGCTGAAATGCTTCAAGTCGATCGCCGACATCGGCGCGCCGATCGACCTCGCCGTCATCGTCATTCCGGCGCGCGCGGTGCTGCCGGCGCTGGAACAGTGCGCGGCAGTCGGCGTCAAGAACGCTGTCATCATCTCGTCCGGCTTTGCCGAGGAGGGCGGCGACAGCGCAGCAATGCAGGACGCGATCGTGGCGCTGGCAAAGCGGACCGGGATGCGGATCTCGGGTCCGAACGCCGAAGGATTCTATAGCCAGGTGCAGAAGGTCGCCGCGACCTTCAGCCCGACTGTCGACGTCAAGCCGGATGCAACTGACTTGGCTGCGAGCCAGCGGCGGATCGGCATCGTCGCGCAGAGCGGCGGCATCGGCTTTGCGATCTATCATCGCGCCAAGGCGCTTGGTGTCGCGCTCAGCTATGTCGTGAGCGCCGGCAATGAGAGCGATCTCGGCGCCGGCGAATTCCTCGATTACATGGTGCAGGATCCCTCGACCGACGTGATCCTGCTGTTCATCGAAGGCATCCGCGACGTCGACAAGTTCCTGCTTGCAGCGAAGCGCGCGGCAGAGCTCAGGAAGCCTGTCATCGTAACTAAAGTGGGCCGTTCCGGCGCCGGCGAACGCGCGGCGGCCTCGCACACCGCGAGCATGGCGGGCTGGTCGGCGGCCTATGACGCGGTGTTCGCAAAGTACGGCTTTATCGTCTCCAACGACCTCGACGAGGCCGTGACCATTGCTGCCGTATTCACCACCAATCCGCTGCCGAACGGCGATCGCGTCGCGGTGCTGACGGTGTCCGGCGGCGCCGGCATCTGGGGCGCCGACACCGTGTCGATGCAGGGCCTGCGCGTGCCGGAGTTCTCAGTCGCGATCCAGAGCCAGATCAAGCAATGGATGCCGTCCTATGGCGCGGCAGGAAATCCGGTCGACGTCACCGCGCAGGGCGTCTCCTCCGGCGGCCTGCAGAAGAGCATCGAGCTGTTCGACGCCTCCGACGAGGTCGATGCGACCTTGGTCGTGCTGTCGCTGTCGAGCGAAACGCGGATGCCGTTCAAGGAGGCCGAGCTGAAGCCGGTGATCTCAAGGCAGAACAAGCCGGTGGTGTTCTATTCCTACACGCTGCCGTCGCACTTCGCGCGGCAGGAGCTGGCGAAGTCGGGCGTGGTGGTGCTCTCGGGGCTGACCCATGTCGGCGTCGCGATGCGGCGGCTGGCGGACTATGCAGCGTTCAGGCCCGCACCGGAGGTCGCGGCATCTGACTCGCAGATGCGCGATCTCTCTGCGCATCTCACAGCGAAGACACTCTCCGAACATGACAGCAAGTCGCTGCTGCGCGCCGCCGGCATCGCGTTGCCGGACGAGGTGCTGGTGATCGATCGCGACGGGCTCGACGCGGCGATCGAGCGGGCCGGATTTCCACTTGTCATGAAGATCCAGTCGCCTGACATCGCGCACAAGAGCGAGGTCGGCGGCGTCCGCATCAACATCGCCGCCAAGGGCGCGGCGTTCATCGCCTATCGCGACATGCTGGAGACGGTGCAGAAGGCGCGGCCGGATGCTGCGATCCAGGGCGTGCTGGTCGGGCCGATGGCCAGGAAGGGCGTCGAGATCATCGTCGGCACCATGACGGATGGGACCTTTGGCCCGATGGTGATGGTGGGGCTCGGCGGCATCACCACCGAGCTGTTCAAGGACGTGGTCTATCGCCCGGCACCGGTGAGCCCGGCGGAAGCGACCACGATGCTGGAAACCCTGAAGGCCGCGCCGCTGCTGCACGGCTTCCGTGGCGCGCCGAAGGCCGATGTCGCGGCGCTCGCGCAATTGATCTCGCAGATCTCAGTGCTGGCGGCGCAGCACCGAAGCGAGATCGCCGAGATCGAGGTCAATCCCGTGCTGGTGCATCCGGAGGGGCAGGGCGTCACGATCGTCGATGCGCTGGTGGTGCCGAGGGGATAGCGAGCCATCTCCCCAACGTCGTCCCGGGCTTGACCCGGGACCCATACGCCGCGGCCCGCGGAAAGGGCACAAGGGGAGACGGCTTGTCTCGCCACTCGCATCGGTGGCTATGGGTCCCGGCCTTCGCCGGGACGACCCGTGGAGAGAGCGGCGCGAGGTCTTACCGCCCCTTGAAGTTGGCGACGCGGCGCTCGGCGGTGGCCTTGACGCCTTCCTTGAAGTCTTCGGTCGCGCGCAGCTTGGTCTGCTCTTCCAGCTCGTGGTTGGTCGCGGCGAGCACGCGGTCGGCGAGGCCGGCGCGCATGGTGGCGCGGGTCGAGACCAGGCCGAGTGGCGAGCATTCGGCGATCTCCTGCGCGAGCTTCATCGCCTCGGCGCGCACTTGATCCTGCGGCACCAGCACATTGGCGAGGCCCCAGCGATAGGCCTCTTCGCCGGTGACGCGGCGGCTGGTGTAGAACATCAGCTCGGCATTGTTCTTGCCGATCAGCTCCGGCAGCGTCGTGGTGAGGCCGAAGCCCGGATGGAAGCCGAGCTTGGTGAAATTCGCGGAGAAGCGGGCCTCGGGGCAGGCGACGCGGAAGTCGGCCGAGACGGCAAGGCCGAGACCGCCGCCGATCGCGGCGCCATGGATCGCCGCGACGATCGGCTTCTTGTTGCGGAAGATGCGCACCGCCTGAACGTAGAGATGGTTGATCGGCAGGTTCGAGGCCGGATCGCTCTTGGCGCGCTCCTCCTGCTCCTGGCGGGCCGGGTCGCCGAAATTCGCGCCGGCGCAGAACGCCTTGCCCTGGGCTGCGAGCACCGAGGCGCGGATCTCGATGTTGTTGTCGAACTCCTCCAGAGCGTCGGCGATCTGGTTGATCAGCGCGACGTCGAAGAAGTTCAGCGGCGGCTTGCGAATTTCGATCAGGCCGACATGGCCATGGGTTTCGACGCCGATATCAGTATACTTGGTCATCTGTTGTCTCCAGTAAGGGCTTCAATCTCTCGGCGCGAAAGCGAGTCACCTCTCCCAAGGGGAGAGGTCGATTTGCGCCAGCAAATCGGGTGAGGGGCTGTGCTCTATCGAGGGACCGTGATCCCTCACCCGGCGCCGTGCGCCGACCTCTCCCGATGGGAGAGGTGCAAGAGCTTGCGGTGAGATCATCGGTCCCATTGACGGTCAGCGCAAACCAAGCCCGCGGGCGATGATGCCGCGCAGCACTTCGGTGGTGCCGCCCTGAATCGTCAGCTTGGGCGCGGTCTTGATGGCGAAATCGAGCTGCTTTTCCAGCGTCTCGCGATTGGTCGCGGTCTCCTCGACGAACGCCGCGAGATCGCGGACGCGATGCGGCAGCTGCTGCTCCCACACCGTGCCGATGTCCTTGACGATGGAGGCCTCCACCACCGGCTCCTTGCCGGACTGCAGCATGCCCGCGACCGACACCGACATGCGGCGCATCGTGTGAACCTGCGCCACCAGGCGGCCAATACCCTCGGCGCTGCGGGTGTCCGGGTTCTTGCCGACCGCACGCACCAGCTCGGTGAGCACGTAATAGGTCTCTAGGAAGCGCTCGGGGCCGGAGCGTTCATAGGCGAGCTCGGATGTTGCCTGCTTCCAGGCGCCGTCGACCTCGCCCAGCACGTGATCGTCGGGCACGAAGTAATCGGTGAACACCACCTCGTTGAACTCGAACTGGCCGGTGATCTGGCCGATCGGATTCACCTGGATGCCCGGCTGCTTCATCTTGACCAGGAACTGGGTCAGGCCGTGGCGGCGGTTTTCCTTGGTCGGCGATGACGTGCGGAAAATCGCGATCATGTAGTCGGCGATATGCGCCGACGAGGTCCAGATCTTGGTGCCGTTGATCAGATAGCCGCCGTCGGTCTTGGTCGCGCGGGTCTTTGCCGCGAACAGATCGGAGCCGGAGTTCGGCTCGCTCATGCCGATCGCGAAGCAGACCTCGCCGCGGCAGATCCGCGGCAGGATGTCCATCTTGATGTGCTCGGGCGCATATTTCAGCAGCACGGGCCCGCTCTGGCGGTCGGCAACGAAGAAGCGCCGGGTCGGCGCGTTCGCCACCCGCATCTCCTCGGTCACGACATAGCGTTCGAGGAACGAGCGCTCCTGGCCACCATATTTCTTCGGCCAGGTCATGCCGAGCCAGCCCTTGGCGCCGACGCGGCGGGAGAATTCCGGCGCGTCATTGTCCTCGCGGTTCGGCGCGTGGGGATCGAAGGTGCCGGCGGCGATTTCCTCAGCGAGGAAGGCCCGCACTTCCTTGCGGAGCTGCTCGCATTTTTCCGGCAGGCGGATCGGATCGAAACGAAGGGCTGCGGTCATGATGTCTCTGTCCTGAGCTCAGCGCGAAGCCACCAACGGCCACAATTCATCGGCGCCACGCTCGGCGACGAGCTTGCCGAGCTCCACCGCCCAGTAGCTCTCCGAGCCGAAATCGTCGCGCCACGCCAAGGCGCGCAGCGAGTAGCGGTGCAGGATGTGCTCGATGGTGAAGCCGATCGCGCCATGCACCTGGTGGGCGATGCCGCTGCCTTTCTCGGCCGCTTCCGAGCAACGGATTTTTGCCGAGGCGGCTTCAAGGAACACCGCGTCATTGTCGAGCGATGCCGCGCTCGCGATGGTGTCAGCCGCGGAAGTCGCGGCAGCCAGCGCCGCGGCGGACTCGCCGGCGAGACGGGCGAGGTTGTGCTGCACCGCCTGGAACTTGGAGATCTTCTTCTCGAAGGCGACGCGCTCGTTGGAATAGCGCACAGAAATGTCGAGCATCGATTCCAGGGCGCCTGCGATCTGCAGCGACCGCACCACGCCGCCCATCAGCATCAGCGTGGTCTGGTCAAAGCCCTTGGGCGCCGGCCGGGTCGTGACCGGCTGCACCTTGTCGAGCGTGACGGTGTCGTTGTGGTCGCCGCCAAGCCCGATGCCGGATTCGATCCGGCACTTCGCGGCGTCGACCAGCGCGATCGAGATGCCGCCACTGCCATCAGCCAGCACGGCGAAATGTTTTGCGTCTTTCGCGAACGGCACGCCGCGGGCACGGCCCGAGAGCGAGCCGTCGGCGCCAACCGTGACGCGGTCCTTCGGGCTTGCCGGCAGCACGGTCATCTCGCCTTCCGGGGAGGTGATCTTGCCTTGCGTCAGCAGCCAGCCGGCCAGCATTGTTTCGGCCAGCGGAACAGCAATCGCATGCCGCCCGGCGACGCTGAGGACGCTGAAACCTTCCGCGAGACTGGCGCCGGAACCGCCGAGATCATCTGGCACCCAGGACAGCGGCAGGCCGGCTTCGGTCAGCGCCCGCCACAGCGGCGCCTTCCATGCGCCGTGCTTGTCGTGATTGATGGTTTGGGCATCCGCGAGATCGGCGAAAATCTTTTCCGCGGTCTCGGCGACGATGTTCTCACTCTCCGCCACAGCGTTCCTCGTGTTGATTGGCTTGGGGTTGGCCGTTCGGCCATGCCCTGCTTGCGATGTTGTCTTGCGCTCAATGATGCGGAAAAGCCATAGCCGTGACAAGCGTTGCCCGCAGGGCCACTTGCACAGACGGCATGAAGCCGGACCGGGCGCGCGAATTCCGCATAGTGAACTTTCGACCGCCTCGGTTTGTATGCCACGCGCGGAAGTAAATTGGCCGGCGACATTCGTTCAGTCCGCCAGATGAAACTCGATCGCCTTCCGCATCAGGTCGGCGAACTCGGTCTCCTGGGTGACCAGCGCGTCGTTCAGTCCGGCCACGCACAGCACCAGCGGCTCGTTCGATTCCGCTGATGGCGGCAGGTTCATGGCAACGGCGCCCGCGCCCGGCGTGACCAGGCCGAGCGAGAAGGCATGCCCCTTGGCGCGGACCTTCTTCAGCTCCAGCAGCAAGGCCTTGATGTCGATCTGCCGATCGGGTCGCGGCTCGTTGGCGTTGATCAGGCGCACCAGGCGGCGTACCTCCTTGTCCGGATAGGCCGACAGCAGCGCGTAACCCGATGCGGATCGCGCCAGCGGCCGCAGCGTTCCGGCCTTGACATAGAGCCGCATTGGCAGTCTGGCCTGAACGATATGGACATATTGCGCGCTGAGCCCGTTGCGTACCGCGAGCATGATGGTCTCCCCGGTTTTCTCGGAGAGTTCGTTCATCAAATTGATCAGGCGCCCCCGCGTGAACAGCGCCGGGCTCAGCCAGTGCCCCAGCATCGATATCCGCGGCGTCGGGATATAAGTGCGGCGGCTGGTGTCGTAATGCAGATAGCCGAACGCGGTCATCGTCCGCATCAGCGCCGAGGTGCTGGACTGCGGGAATTTGAGCGCAGCTGCGACCTCGATGGCGGAAGCTGCGCGCTGGTGCTCCTCGAAGAATTCGAGCACGTCGAACACCCGCCGCGCCGACTTGACCGCATTGTCCATCTTCGGCAGGTCGCGCGAAGTATCGCCGGGGAAATCGGGGCCGTCGAAAGACCGCGGGCCGGCGGCCGCGCCGGCTTTCGCTGCATCTTTCTTCGCCACCGGCATCGCTATCGTCCCTGCTGTGCCACCCGCCGCTTCAGCCACCAGCCGTATTGCTCGGGCCAGCTGGTCCACTCCGGATCGCATCCGAGCGCCAGCGCCGTCTGCGCGGGCCAGTTCGGATTCCACAGCAGTTCGCGGCCGAGTGCAATAAGCGTCGCCTTGCCGTCCCGCAAGATGGCTTCCGCGTAATCCGGTTCGCGGATCAGCCCGACCGCGACCGTCGGCATGCCGGCCTCCTTCTGGATGCGCTCGGCGAACGGCACCTGGAAGCCCGGGGTGCGCGACACCAGCGAGTTGCCGCGCGGCAGCTTCATGCCGCCCGATGAGCAGTCCACCATGTCGATCCCGATCGCCTTCAGCTCGGTGGCAAATGCGATCGAGTCCTCGATCGACCAGCCGATGTCGACGCCGTCGACCGACGAGATGCGGACGAAGGCTGGCAGATGATCCGGCCATTCCTCGCGCATGATCGCAGCGATCCGCAGCGGCAGGCGCATGCGATTTTCGCGCGACCCGCCATACGCGTCGTTGCGGTTGTTGGCGAGCGGCGACAGGAACGAGTGCATCAGATAGCCGTGCGCGCAGTGCAGCTCGATGACGTCGTAACCGGCGGCCCTGGCGCGGCGAAACGCCTGGCGGTAGTCGTCGACTAGGGTATCGATCTGCTCTGAAGTCAGCATCTGCGGTGCCGGCCAGCCGTCGTCGAAGGGAATGCCGCTCGAGGCCGCGATCTGCCACGGGCCTTCGCCACGCGCCTTGATATCGGCCTCGCCGAGCGGATTGCCGCCTTCCCACGGCCGCTGCGCCGAGCCCTTCCGGCCGCCATGTGCGATCTGGATCGCGGCCTTGGCGTTGAAGCTGTGGATCAGCGCGGCGAGGGCGGCATGATCCGCGATGTGCGTATCATCCCAGATGCCGAGGCATCCATGGGTGATGCGTCCCTGGACGTTCACCGAGCTCTGCTCGACGAACACGAGACCGGCGCCGCCGGCGGCGAGCTTGCCGATATGCGCCGTGTGCCAATCGGTGGCGCGCCCGTCCTGCGCCGAATAGGTCGCCATCGGCGAGACCATGATCCGGTTCTTCAGTTCGAGGTCGCGGAGTTGCAGCGGAGTGAAGAGCAGCGGCAGTTCGGTCATGCGATGTCCAGCCTTGCTTGTGATTTCTTGCCTGTGGTCTTGCGAATTCGTGAGAGCATCATTTCTTCAGCAGTGGGCATGCGCTCTCCTCAGGCGTCGCAAATGCCTCCTTGCCCGGGATCACCTGAACCAGCTTCTCGTAGTCCCAGGCGCCCTTGGATTCCGCCGGCGATTTCACCTGCACGAGATACATGTCGTGGATTAGCTGGCCGTCCTCGCGCAGGAATGCATTGCGGGCAAAGAAGTCGTCGATCGGCATGTCCTTCATCTGCGCGATCACCTTGGGGCCGTCGTCGGTGCCGGACTTCTCGATTGCCTTGAGATAGTTCATGACCGCCGAGTAGAGACCGGCCTGCACCATGGTCGGCCGCTTGTTGGTCTTGGCCATGAAGCGCGCGGCGAAGTCGCGGGTCTTGTCGTCGAGATCCCAATAGAAGGCGGTCGCGAGCTGCAAACCCTGGGCGGCCTGCAGGCCGATCGCGTGGATGTCGCTGGTCTGCATCAAGAAGGCTGCCAGCTTCTGCTGCTGCGCCAGCCCGAATTCCTGCGCCTGCCGGATCGAATTGGCGAGATCGCCGCCGGTGTTGGCAAAGGCGATCACGTCCGCCTTCGAGCTCTGGGCTTGCAGCAGATAGGACGAGAAATCCATGCTGTTGAGCGGATGCCGCACCTCGCCGGCGATGCTGCCGCCGACCTTCTCCACGGTCTTGGCTGCATCGTTGCGCAGGGCGTGCCCGAAAGCGTAGTCGACCGTGACGAAGTACCAGCTCTTTGCACCTTCCTTGGCCAGCGCCCGAACCGTGCTGTTGGCGAGCGCATAGGTGTTGTAGGTCCATTGCACCGAATTGGCCGAGCAGCCCTTTCCGGTCAGATCGGAGGAGCCGGCCGACGACACCAGCATCGCCTTGTTCTTCTGCTTGGTGAGTTCGAGCACGGCGAAGGCGACGGCGGAATTGGCGAAATCGACGATGACGTCGACATTCTCCTGCTCATACCAGCGCCGCGCGATGCCGGCGCCGATGTCGGCCTTGTTCTGGTGGTCGGCATCGACCATCGTGATCGGCTTGCCCAACACCTTGCCGCCGAAATCCGCGATCGCCATCCGGACCGCCTCGACCGCTCCGGGGCCGGCAGCGTCGGCATAGAGACCGGCGTGATCGGTCAGCACGCCGATCTTCACCATGTCGTCGGAGATCTGCGCGCGGGATGGAGTGGCTGCGAAGGTGGCCGTCAGCAATGCAGCGCTCGCGGCGAGCCATCCGTAACTCGATGTCATTGTCCTTGGTTTCCTCTAGTTCGATTGCCTTATGGCGTTGGTCTTTTCTTGCCGCAGGTCGATCATGTCAGGATGCGCCTGCGGGTTCTTGTCCGTGCCGAGCAGCGTGTGCTTCTGGATCTTGTTGGTCGAGGTCAGCGGCAGGTCGGTGACGAAGGCGATCCACGCCGGCAGCTTGAATGGCGCGAGGCGCTCGCGGCAGAAATGGAAGATCTCCTGAGCGAGCGCGCGCGAAGCAGCGGCGCCGCCGTCGTTGATCACGATGAAGGCCGCAACCTCTTCGTCGCGGATCGGATCGCGCGCGGCAACGACCGCCGCCTGTTTGACCAGGTCGGATGTTGTCAAGACGGCCTCGATCTCCGCCGCCGAGATGTTTTCCCCGGCGCGGCGAACCAGATGCTTCAGCCGGTCGACGAATACGAACGCGCCGTCATCGTGCTGCCAGGCGCTGTCGCCGGTGTGAAACCAACCGCCGCGCCAGGCCTGCTCGGTGGCCTCGGGATCCCTGAGATAGCCCGAGAAGAAGCCGCGCCGTGGCGTCGCTTCCGAATGGCGTACGCAGAGTTCGCCGACCGTGCCCGGCGGCAGCGCATCGCCGTCGGCATCGAGGATGATCATTTCGAGGCCGGGCACGCTGCGGCCGATCGTGTTGGTCTCCAGATGGCGCGGCTCGACCGTGTTGAATGGACTGCGTCCGGTCTCCGTCATGCCCCAGCCCTCGACGAAGGGGATGCCGAAACGCTCGCGGGCTCGCGCGCGCTGCTCGGGATTGGCGCCGACGCCCATCGAGAACCGCAGCGCATGAATTTTCTCGTCCGGCGTCTCCGGCTGGGCGAGCAGGGCCGCGACGATCACGCCGAGATAGTGCAGCACGGTTGCATGGCAGGAGACGATGTCGCGCCAGGCCAATTTCGCGTTGAAGCGCTCCGGCAGGATCAGGCAGCCGCCGGTCAGCATCATCGCGATCGGCGTCAGCGTCAGGCCGGCCATGTGGAACAGCGGCAGCGGGCTGTAGAGACGCTCCGTTCCGGCATGATACGTCGCCTCGCCGCCGTGGCTGACGTACCAGCGACCGGTCGAGACCACGTATTCATTGGTCAGGATGCAGCCCTTCGGACGCGCCGTCGTGCCCGACGTGTAGAGCAGCGCGGCCTCGGTCTCGCTGCCCGGCTCGCCAATGCGCGGTGGTGGCCGCCGGGCAGGAATCTGCGTCACGCTCGCGCCGAGATCGTCGCCGGACACCTCGAGCACGGGCACCGCACCGGTCAGCGCCTTCTGTAACTCCTTCTGATCGTGCAGCGTGACGATCAGGTCGGGCTCGGCATGTGCGATCAAATACTCGATTTCCGCCGCGCGATAGGCCGGGTTGATCGGAACGATCGAGACGCCGAGGCCGTTGAGCGCCAGCCAATGCACGATGAAGTCGGGCCGGTTCTCCAGCAGCAGACAGGCGCGGTGTCCGTGGCCGAAGCCGGATGCGCGGTATCGATCGCGCAATGCGCAGACCTGCCGCGCGATGTCGCCATAGGACAGTTCGACGCCGTCGGGAAAGTATGCGCGGTCGGGACGGGCGGGAATGCAGAGGAAGGGTCTGAACGCCGCAGCATCTGATGTCGCAGCGAACGTGCTGAACACGGTGTACATCGTGGCGAAACTTCCCTTTGACGGCCGCTGGTCGATGTCAACGATGCCGATCCGAAAGAGCCGGGTGCTTCGTTGAGCGCACTTGTCATGCGATCACGACGTTGCGCGGAAGCTATAAGGACGAATAATATGCTGTCAAATTGATTATGAGTTTCCATAAAACTCATATGTAGTTTGAAACCAAAAACGGGGATAGCGAGATGAAGATGCACATGTTGTCGGGCGGCCGTCTGCAGATGTCGAAGCGGACCTATCTGCCTGATGCGCCGCGCGGCGAGATGATCGAGCTTCCGGTGTCCTGCGTGCTGTTACGGCACACGCAGGGCAATGTGCTGTTCGACACCGGATGCCATCCCGATGTCGCGACCGATCCCGAAGGGCGGCTCGGCACGCTCGCCAAATACATGCGTCCGCTCATGCCGGCGGACGATCATGTGCTGACGAGTCTGAAGGCGGTTGGCCTTGGCCCCGACGATATCGACGTGGTGATCTGCTCTCACCTGCACACCGATCATTGCGGTTGCAACGCCTTCTTCAAGAGGGCGACGATCTTCGTCCACGCGCTCGAGGTCGAGGCCGCGAATGCGGATAACGCGTTCGATCGCGGATACATCAAGGCGGATTGGGATCATCCGCTGAAGATGGAGATCTTCGACCGGCAGATGGATGTGTTCGGCGATGGCAAACTGACGCTGGTGCCGCTGCCGGGACATTCCAAGGGAACGACTGGCGCGCTGGTCAAGCTGGATCAGAGCGGTGAATATCTGCTCGCGTCCGACGCACTCAGTGTGCGCGCCAATCTCGATCAGCGGACCTCACCGAGGAACAGCCTTGACGTCGACCAGTTCCTGAACTCGCTCGACGAGATCGCCAGGCTCGAGGCATCCGGGGTCAAGATCATCTGCGGCCATGACGATGCGCAATGGGCCAGCCTGCAAAAGGGCCCGAACGCGTATATGTGAGGGCCTGTACCTGAAGCCTTGGCGCGGTTTGCAGATGGCATCCCGCGCGATATGGTATGCCACCGCCGGAGTTCATCTGGCTCACAACAACAAGGAAAATGCAGATGTCCAAGGATGGTTTGTGCGCGATCGTGACGGGATCGGCATCGGGCCTCGGCGCCGCCACCGCGCAAATCCTCGCCACGCCGGGCGCGCGCCTCATCATCAACTATTCCAACAGCAAGGCGGAAGCCGAGGCGACCGCGGAAGCCTGCCGCAAGCAGGGCGCCGAGGTGCTGGTGGTGCAGGGCGACGTGTCGCGCGATGAGGATTGCAAGAAGATCGCAGCCGCTGCGCAGGGCTGGGGCCGTCTCGACGTACTGGTCAACAATGCCGGCACCACGAAGCATGTGCCGCATCACGATCTCGACGGCCTGACGGCGGAGGATTTCCAGCGCATCTATGCCGTCAACACCATCGGCCCGTTCCAGATGGTCCGTGCCGCGCGTGCGCTGCTCGAGATCGGTGCAAAGGCCTCCGGCCGTCCCTCGGCGGTGGTGAACGTTTCCTCGGTCGCGGGCATTTCCGGCGGCGGTTCGTCGGTCGCCTATGCCGCGAGCAAGGGCGCGCTCAACACCATGACGCAGTCGCTGGCGCGCGCCCTGGCGCCGTTGATTCGCGTCAACACCGTGTGCCCCGGCTATATCGATACGCCCTGGTTCACCAAGGGGCGCGGCGAAGCGGGCGCCAAGCAGGTGCGTGATGCCGTGGTCGCGCGCGTGCCGCTGAAGGTCGCATCAACGGCCGAAGATATCGCCAATCTCGTCTGCTTCCTGGCGAGCCCGGCGTCGAGCAACATGACCGGCGAATTCGTCCGCATGGACGCCGGCATGCATCTCATTCAGTGACGTCGCAATCCACGCCTTCAGGGTAGTTGCTGAAACGAAAATGCCCGGGCCAGGCCCGGGCATTTTGATTTTGACCCAATGTGCGGCTTCGCCGTCACCGGTTTCCGATATCCGGGATCACGCGCGCCGCGACCAGCCGGTTCCAGATGAACAGCACCACCAGCGCGCCGATCGTGGCGGTGATGAAGCCGGCGCCCTGTTCAGGACCGTAGTGGCCGATGGCCTGGCCGATGAAGGTCGCGAGAAACGCGCCGGCGATACCGAGCACGGTGGTGAGAATAAAGCCGTTTGGATTATTCGGTCCCGGCGACAGGAGCCGCGCGATGATCCCCGCGACAAAGCCGACGATGATGACCCAGATGATGCCGCCCATGACTGTCGTCCTCCTCAGATGGAATCAACGCTGGCGCTAAAGCCGGCCGTTCAGCTCGTCGCCGCTCGGCAGCCGGCCGTCCGGCGTCAGATGATTGATCGCGTCGGGCAGATACTGGCTCAGGCCCTGCAGCAATTGGTCGCGCGACATGCCGCTCTGCGACGCCAGCGAGTCGATCTGGTCAGCGCCGAGCGCGTTGGCGAGATCGCCGGGCGCGATCTGCTTGTTGGGGCCGTTGCTGACCCAGGAATTGGCGGCGTCGCCATGGCCCTTCTGCTGCAATTGGCTGAGCAGATCGCCGAGGCCGCCGCTGAGCACGGTGCCGGCTGCGCCGCCGGCGAGCAGGCCGCCAAGGCCGCCCTTGAGCAGATCACCGAGCCCGCCACCACCGGCTCCGCCGGGCAGGCTCGCGGTGACGTTGCCGGGGAGTGATGGCGCTTGCGCCGGCGTCGGCTGAGGGGCGGTCGCGCCCGGCTGGCCGCCGGAGAAATGCTTGACCGCCTTCCAGGCGAGCAACGCCAGGATGGCCATGGTCATCGGCGACATTCCGCTGCCGCCGCTGCTGGAGCTGTCGGATGGTGTGCTCGGCGCGCTGGGACCGCGGGGCCCGTTCTGCATGCCGTTGAGTACGTCGAGTAAACCCATGATCGTCTCCTGCCGCAACCGTGCCCCGAGCCGGAAACATAGCTTCGGGCCATGACGGTTACAAGGCGGGCCACCCGGGCGGCGGCGCGTGGAAATAGGCAGGCAACCCAAGGTCTGCTATCGAGCCCTGATGAACGGACGTTTAGCCAGATGAACGCGGACCGGCCGATCGGCATCGCGGGTGCCGGAAGCATCGGGTGCTTCGTCGGCGGCATGCTGGCAGCGTCCGGCCGCCGCGTCGCGCTGCTGGCGCGGCCGCGGTTGATCCAGGAGATCGCAGGCAACGGCTTGCGGGTCAGCAGTTTCGACGGCTCGGAGCGGGCGGTATCCGCGGACCGGCTCATTCTGTCCGACGATCCGTCGATCCTGCACGACGTCCGGACGGTGCTGGTGACGGTGAAGAGCGCCGATACAGCCGAGATCGCCGAACTGATCGCACGCCACGCAGCTGCCGATGCCGCGGTGATCAGCCTGCAGAATGGCGTCGGCAATGTGCCGCTGCTGCGCGACCGCCTGCCGGCCCGCAAGGTGCTCGGCGGCATGGTGCCGTTCAATGTGGTCGCGCTCGGCGACGGCCGCTTCCATCGCTCGACCTCGGGCGACATCGTGATCGCGCAGGACGATGCCGGCACCGCGGCGTTTCTGTCGGTGCCGGGTCTTGCGATGAACGGCACCGCCAACATCGACGGCGTGCAGTGGGGCAAGCTGATCGTCAATCTCAACAACGCGCTTAATGCGCTGTCCAACATTCCGCTGCGACAGCAGCTCGCACAGCGCGGCTGGCGACGATTGTTCGCCGACCAGATGGCCGAGGGTTTGGCCGCGATTCACGCCGAGGGGATTGTGCCGGTGTCGCCGACGCCGCTGCCTTCGAGCTGGATGCCGACATTGCTGCGGCTGCCGGACGCGCTGTTCGACATGCTGCTCGGCCGCACCATGAAGATCGATCCCGAAGCGCGCTCCTCGATGTGGGAGGATCTGCAGCGTGGCCGGCGCACCGAGATCGACTATCTGCAGGGCGTGATCACCGCGATCGCGGATCGCCGCGGCCTGGAGGCTCCGTTGTCGCGCCGCGTCATCGCGCTGATCCGGAAAGCGGAGGCCGACGGCAAGGGGTCGCCGGGGCTGACGCCGGAACAGGTTCGCGATGGCGGCTGACCGTAAGCGCCGACGATCGTCGGGCATAGCGTTCGGATAACCGAGGAGGTGACATCATGAAACGATGCTGCATCATACTGCTCACGCTTGTTGCGCTTGGCACCAGCCCGGTGCGCGCGGCGCCGCCGACCGTGACACCTTCGCCGGGCTATGATGCGCGTTTGCAGGAGCAGCGCGCGGCGGCGGCGTCGAGCCAATCGGTCAGGCCTGCGCGCAAACCGGTTACGCATCGACACCACAAGCGCGATCGCGCGCACTGATCCATTGCAGAGAAGACCTCAGATGAAGCTGCTGCTCCTCGCGCTCGCCGTCGTACTCGGCATCACTACGGCTGCCGACGCCGCCGATTATGCCGGTTCGATCAGTGCCTACCGGCGCGCCAATCATATGCCCGCGGTGAAGCTCGACGCGAAGCTGAATGCGATGGCGCTGAAGCAGGCGCAGGCGATGTCGGCAACCGGATCGGTCAGCCACTCCGCGGGCGGCAGCTTCTTCACCCGCATCGCGCCGCTGAAGAAGCAGCGCGCCGCAGAAAATATCGGCGCCGGCTTCATCGCCTTCGCCGAGATGCTGAAGCAGTGGGAGAACTCGGCGGGACATCGCGAGAATCTCTTGATGCCAGGCGCGAAGCGCGTGGGTGTTGCCTTCGTCGACAATCCGAAGTCGCCGTACCGCAGGTTCTGGGCGATGGTGATTACCGACTGACGTCGGTTCGCTTCGCAACCTTGGTCGGCGGCGGCGACGCCGGCGTGAACAGTTTCTTCAGGCCGTCCAATCCTTCGGAAAGCCGCGGCCATTCGCAGGAGAACGTGCCCTTCACGCAACTCGCTGCCTGCGGCCGTACCTTGGGAAGAGGGGCAGCAGCAGTCCGCGGCTTGACCGGCCGTGCGACCGGGGCCGGGACTTTCGCCGGCTCGCTGTGCACTGGCTCGTTGTGCACCGGCTCGCCGTGCAGTGACACTTGCTGAAGCTGCGGCGGCCGCACCTGCTGCTTGTCCTGCCGCTCGAGCTGCTTGGCATTGAACGCCGCGACGATGCTCGAGCGGCGCTCCTTCTCGAGATAGCCGGTATATTCCTGGTCGATCTTCCTCTGCTCGTCCGGCGTCGGATTGGGGCCGGCGATGTCGAAGCTGCGATCCTGCATGAAGTCGTAGTAGGTGTAGCCGCCGCCGGGCTTGCGGCGTCCGGCAAACTTGGCATTGCAGTCGGCGAGTTGCGCGGTCTTGTCTTCCCTGGACTTCGCCTTCTCGGCGAGGTCGGCGCAATCCTCAAAATCCTTCGGCGCGCCGCGCCACCATTGCGCGTGCGCGCTCAACGGCGCCAGCGCGAACGCGGCGACAAAAGCGGCAACAGCCAACGTCGATGATCGTGACGGCATCACGGACATTGCAACCAAATCCGAACGACACAGAGTGAGCAGATTGTCGCCATTTTAGTGACGCTTGTCACCTGGAACCGGACGATTTCCCTGACCATTTAAGTCGCAGATCAGCCATTTTGGCCTGATCGAGTAATCGCTGTACGCAATTGCAATGTATCAAGAATTCTTACCGTAACGGCGCGGCGGCAATTGGAACAATTCGCCTCGAATAGTTCATTTCACTCTATGCAGCAATGCGACGAGTTCCGCCTGCCGATGCGTGCCGGTCTTCTGGAAAATCGTCTTGAGCTGATTGCGCGCGGTGGCAAGGGCAATGCCGGCTTCCCGTGCGGCCGCCTCGATCGAATCGCCGCGCGCAAGTCGCGTGGCGAGGCGCGCCTGGGCCGGCGTCAGCTCGAACGCCGCCGCCAGCAGCGCCTGATCGAATGCGGCGTTGCCCTCGAGATCGCGGATCAACAGGATCGCGCGCGCGCCCAGGAATGGTGAGCGTGCGGCGGGAGGCACCGGCTGCATCTGGATCACGATTGGCCGCTTGTCGATCCTGCGCACCACGATCGGCGATGTCGGGAGCGGGTGCAGGTCCGAACTGTGGGCCAGAAGATCGATCAGCCTGGTCAGATCGGCATTGGCCTGCCGGTCGAGCAAGGTGAGGCGGTTGTTCCGGATCGCAAGTTCATGGCCGAGGCAGGCTTCCGCCTGGCCGTTCATGCCGATGACGGCGCCGAAGCGGCCGACGGCAATCGCCGCGATCTGAATCAGGTCGAGCGCGCTGGTAATGCCCGAAATTGCGGAGCGGCCGACGACGGCAGAGAGCGTCGCGGCTTCGGTGAGCCGCGCCGACACGCGCGAGAGTGCCTTGACCTCGTCGGCGTCGAACATGCCTTCCTTCGGCGAGCGCTGGATCGTCAATCCCCACAACGCAGGGCCGGAGCGGAAGCCGATAGCGGCAAACCATTTCAGCCCGAACTCGCCGAGCGACGTGTAGAGGGGGTCGCGCAGCATCTCGGTTTCGCCGCCGAACAGGTCGGCGTCGGTGATGACGTTGGTGCCGGCGAGCATCAGCGGCACGCCGCGCGCCGCGCGAATGTCGGTGAGATGAAGATTCTGCGGGAAGTAGGTCTTGGTGAAATAGTCGGTGATCGATTGCGTGCGCGGAATGTCTTCGGTGCGGATATCGCTCTGAAGCATCGCCGCCCCGGTCGCGCCGACGGCCGCGCAGACCTCGTCCATGAAGGACGGCCAGGTCGCGGGATCGAGAACCACGTCGCCAAGGCGCGCGGTCACGTCGTCCAGCCTGTGCACGTCGACCAAAGGCTCAGCTCCGCCTGATGCAGATGTTTGTTGTTTCACAGGACGAAACAGGTCGGACCTGTTTGCGACCGGTACCGTGCATAAGAAAGCCCGGACCGTCAGATATGCAAGTTAAATCAGCGTCACGGCCGAAGGCCGCCCCCCAAACCCCGACGAAACATGATCGAAAATCGGCGAGCGGCGCGAGCCCGCCGCTACAGCAAATGCAGATCCCGGCGGCGATCGGCCTCGGCCAGCGCCACGCGGCAGAAGCTGGCGGCGATCGCGACGACGTCCTCGACGGCTTGCGGATATTGCTTCGAGACCCAGCGTAGCGCGATCGAGATGACCGCACCGACCATGCCGATCGAGAGCAGCGTGGCAGCGGCGGCCTTGTCGCCGTGTCTGGGATCAAGCGTCGGCGGCACCAGGATATCGCTGAAGACGCGCAGGGCGTCGAGCTTGACGGCATCGACCGCCGGACTGATGCCGGAAATCTCCAGCAGGAAGACCCGCGCGGGCTTCGGGTGCTCCTTCAAACGGGTGAAATACAGCGTCAGCGCGGCGCGCAGCCTCATCTCGGCATCGCCGCCGGCGGCCGCCGCGGCGGCCGTCATTTCCTCGTGGAGGTGGCCGACGACATGGTTGTAGGCGGCGATCAGCAGGCCTTCGCTGTTGGAAAAGGATTCGTAGAAATAGCGTTCGGTGAGCTCGGCCGCCTCGCAGATCGCCTTCACGGTGGCGCCGCGATAGCCGACCTCGCCATAGACCTCGATCGCCGCATTGATCAGCTTCAGCCGCCGCTCGGCGCGGCGTTCCTCGGCGTCCATACCGCCATAGAGGCGGGCTTTCCGGCTGCTTGCCATGAAAAGTGTATTGACACGCGCCATTGTCAGATGTCAAGTTATCTGACAATAGATATTGTCAATTGTGCCGCGGGAGGGTCAGGGCATGTCTGCTCATTTCGACGTGTTGATCGTGGGTGCCGGGCTGTCGGGCATCGGTGCCGGCTATCATCTGCAGACCAACTGTCCGGATCGCAGCTACGCCATTCTCGAAGGCCGCGATTGCATCGGCGGGACCTGGGACCTGTTTCGCTATCCCGGCATCCGCTCCGACTCCGACATGTACACGCTCGGCTATTCGTTCCGGCCCTGGACCGAGCCGAAGGCGATCGCCGACGGCCCGTCGATCCTCAATTATGTGCGCGAGACCGCGCGCGTGTACGGAATCGACAAGAATATCCGCTTCAACCACCGCGTCGTGCGCGCCGACTGGTCATCGGCCGACTCGCAATGGACGGTCGAAGTGGAGTGCGGGCCGGAGAAGACGATCGAGCGTCTCACCTGCAACTTCCTGTTCATGTGCAGCGGCTACTACAAATATGAGCACGGCTACACGCCTGACTTCCCCGGCATCGCCGATTTCGCCGGCCGCGTCGTCCATCCGCAGAAGTGGACCGATGACATCGACTATGCCGGCAAGAAGGTGGTCGTGATCGGCAGCGGCGCGACCGCGGTGACGCTGGTGCCGGAAATGGCCAAGACCGCAGCTCATGTCACGATGCTGCAGCGTTCGCCGACCTATGTCGTGGCGCGGCCGGACGAGGACAAGGTCGCCAACTGGCTGCGGGCGCGGCTGCCGGCTAAACTCGCTTACGGCCTCACGCGCTGGAAGAACGTGCTGTTCGGCATGTATTTCTACCGGCTCTGCAAGCGCGATCCGGAGCGCGTGAAGAAGCTGATCCTCGGCGGCGTGCGCCATGCGCTCGGCCCCGATTACGACGTCGCCACCCACTTCACGCCGAGCTACAATCCGTGGGACCAGCGGCTTTGCCTGGTGCCGAACGGCGATCTCTTTCAATCGCTGCGCAGCGGCGGCTCGTCTGTCGTGACCGACCAGATCGAGACCTTCACGCCCGGTGGCATCAAGCTCAAGAGCGGCAATGTGCTCGACGCTGACGTCGTGGTGACCGCGACCGGCCTCGATCTGCAGGTCCTCGGCGGGCTCGAGATCAAGGTCGACGGCGTGCCCGTCGATCTGTCGAAGACCCTGAACTACAAGGGGCTGATGTATTCGGGCGTGCCGAACCTCGCCGCGGCCTTCGGCTACACCAACGCGTCCTGGACGCTGAAATGCGACCTGACCTGCGAATATGTCTGCCGCATCCTCAACCACATGAAGGCGAACGGCTACGCCCAAGTCACGCCGCGGCGAAACGATCCGACCGTGACCGAGCTGCCCTGGGTGGATTTTTCCTCGGGCTATATCCAGCGCGCCGCCGCCAGGTTCCCCAAACAGGGCTCGCGCCGGCCGTGGCGGCTCTATCAGAACTATGCGCTCGATATCATGACGCTGCGCTTCGGCTCGCTGAAGGATGAGGCGATCGAGTTTCTGCCGGCGCGCCGGGCCAGCACGGCGAATGCTGCCGCGAATCCGGCCCGGCAGGTGGCGTAACGCGCGAACCGCCGGCTCAACGCAACTTCGCGCGCGCCCGATGGGACGCGGGCTGGCGATCATTCGGCACCTCTGCTATGGGATGGCGGCGCCCGCATGCTTCGGCTAGCGGGCGGTGCGGTCCCGTAGCTCAGCCGGATAGAGCGACGGTTTCCTAAACCGTAGGTCGGAAGTTCGAGTCTTCCCGGGATCGCCATTTTCCGCCTGGCTGCGCCCAATGCGCGCCATGGGCGCACCCTTCACCGATCTCGAAGCCTCAACGGCGTTTGCGCAACGGGCTCCGGCACGGTCTGCCGGGCGTCAGCCGCCTCAGTTCACCCCAAATTAGGGAAAGCCCGGGACAATGGGGAGGGGGCCACCGGAAGACCGCGCGCATGCGAGCCAGCGTTCCAGAACGGGTTGGAGAGGGCGGCAACGACGCCCTTCGCGATCCGCTGCGTTCGAAGGGCCGGCCGCTCGTTGTCGATGTCGACGGGGTGATGGTTCCGGGAAACTCCTTCCCGGCGGATATCGCTTCCGGGATCACAAGCCGCTTTCGCGCCGTCACCACGGCGATTGCCACCGCCTTGGGACTCGCAGCACGTATTGCTGATGCATCGGGCTTCGATCCATCCCGCGCGCGGTTCGACCACGACGTCGTGACCTTCCTTTTGCAGGTGCTGGGCGAAGGCCGCCCCGTCTATCTCTGTTCGGAAATCCATCCCGAGCCGTTCGTCAGCGCGGTTGCCCAGCATCTCGGCGTCTTCACGGCCTGGGCCGCTACACCGGACGGTCGGTCGCCGGCTTCGCGGAGCGACGACCTGCCGCCCGTGCTCCGGCAGGGCTTCGACTACATCGGCGGTGAAGCGGTCGCGCTGCCCGGCTTTGCGTCGCGCGTGGCGCGCCATGGTCGATCCGCCCCGGCGGCACCCGCGCCGGCCGGTGTGCGCAGCTGGCTGAAGCTGCTTCGGGTGCATCAATATGCGAAGAACGCGCTCGTGCTGGTGCCGCTGCTGACCGCGCATAAATTTGCACCGGCGTCGGCGGCGACGTCGCTGCTTGCGGTGATCGCATTCTCGCTCTGTGCGTCGGGTGCCTACATCCTGAACGACATTCTCGACATCAACGCCGACCGCGCGCATCCGGCCAAGCGCAACCGTCCGATCGCAAGCGGCACCATCGCGGCGCCGCTAGCTGCGGGCGCGATGGCGCTGGCGCTGGTCGGCGCGTTCGCGATCGGACTGTGCATATCGGTCGAATTCAGCGGCGTCCTGCTCGGCTATTTCGCGCTGACCACCTCCTATTCATTGTGGCTCAAGCGCATCGCAATCGTCGACGTCGTCGTGCTGGCGACGCTTTACACCGTCCGGGTGATCGGCGGCGCGGTCGCGATCAGCGTGCCGATGTCGGAATGGCTGCTCGCGTTCTCGCTGTTCATCTTCATGTCGCTGGCGCTGGTGAAGCGCCATATCGAGCTCGCCAGCCAGCCGGACGGCGCGGTGCTGGCGGCGCGCGGCTACCGGATCGAAGACAAGTCGATGGTCGCGATCCTCGCGGCCGCGTCGGGCTTCAACGCCGTCGTGATCTTCACGCTCTACATCTCGTCCGATACGGTTCGCGCGCTCTACAGCCATCCGCAGCTGCTTTGGCTCTGCTGTCCGATCCTGATGTACTGGATCGGCCGCGTGATGCTGTTCGCGCAGCGCGGATTGATCGATGATGATCCGGTGATGTTCGCGCTGCGGGATCGCGCCAGCTGGGCCGCCCTTGGCGCGATCGGCGTCATCATGCTCGCCGCCATCTAGCAATGCCGACCGTAGCATTGCCAGGACGTGCAAGCGCGATCTCCGATCCGGGCGAGATTCGTCTCTCCGGCTGGGGCAACTATCCGAAGGCATCGACCAAACTGCTGGAGCCACCGACGCCAGCGGCCGCGCGGGATGCTCTGCTCGGACGCTCCGGCGTCGTCGCGCGCGGAGCGGGCCGCGCCTATGGCGATGCGGCGATCGGCACGCAAGCCACGATTTCATCGCGCGGCCTGAGCCGGATGCGGCGCTTCGATACCGCGACCGCCCAGTTGACGGTCGAAGCGGGCGTGACGATCGCCGACATCCTTGCCGCGTTCGAGCTGCGGGGCTTCTTCCTGAGAGTCGTGCCCGGCACGAAATTCGTGACGGTCGGAGGTGCGATCGCAGCCGACGTTCATGGCAAGAACCACCATCGCGACGGCGGCTTCGGCAATATCGTCGATTCATTCCGCCTTGCGCTGCCCGGCGGTGAGATCGTTTCCTGCTCAAGGTCGGAAAACGCCGCGCTGTTCGCGGCGACGCTGGGCGGCATGGGCCTGACCGGCATGATCCTCGAGGCGACACTGCGGCTGCTCCCGATCGAGACGGCCTGGCTGCGGCAAGACACCCGCGTCGCCGGCAATCTCGACGCAGCGATCGATCAGTTGGAAGGCAACGCGTCCTCCACCTATTCGGTGGCCTGGATCGACTGCCTTGCGCGCGGCGCGGCGCTCGGACGGTCGCTGGTCTATCTGGCCGAGCACGCCACCCGCCGCGACATCGATAGGTTGGGGCCCGACCTCGCGCCGTTCCCCAGCCCTCGCACCCAGCTTCTGTCGGTGCCGGAGTTGTTTCCTGGATGGCTGCTCAATGGCACGTCGATGCGTGTATTCAACGAGCTGTATTTCCGCCGCGGCGCTGCACATCAGGGCAAGCAGCGGCTCGTCCACTGGGATCCCTATTTCTTTCCGCTCGATGCGATCTCCGACTGGAACAGGATCTACGGCCGGCGCGGTTTCGTGCAGTATCAATGCGTGATCCCGCTCGAGCGCGCCCGCCGCGTGCTTGCCGACATCCTGGATCGGGTGTCCCGGCGCGGCGATGCGTCGTTTCTTGCGGTGCTCAAGCAGCTCGGCGATGGCGGCGGGCCGATGTCGTTTCCGCTTCGCGGCTACACCCTGACGATGGACTTTCCCGTCAGCGACACGCTGTTCGCGTTTCTTGATCAGCTCGACGCGCTGGTGGTCGATGCCGGCGGTCGGCTCTACCTCGCCAAGGACGCGCGGCAATCGCGCGCGACATTCGAATCCGGATATCCCGGCCTTGCGGCCCTCCGGGACATCCGCCAGCACACTGGGGCGAACACGCGCCTCGCGTCGCATCTTTCAGCACGGCTTGGAATTTGATGACCGGCACAAAATCAATTCTGGTGATTGGCGGCAGCTCGGACATCGGGCACGCGACGGCGCTGCGTTATGCAAAGGAGGGGTGGCGCGTGACGCTCGCCGCCCGCGATCTCGCAGCCGCGCAGCGCAACGCCGACGATATCGGGACGCGAAGCGGCGTCGACACGACGGTTCAGTCGCTCGACGTGCTGCAGACCGGGCAGCTTGCCGGCTTCGTTGCCGGCCTTTCCGTGCTTCCGGACACCGTCGTGTGCGTTGTCGGAGAACTCGGCGATCAGCTGCGTGCCCAAACCGATCCCGAGCTTGCGACGACAATCATGCGTACCAATTTCGAGGCACCGAGCCTGTTGCTCGAACAGTTCGCGCAAGCCTTCGAGGCGCGCGGCTCGGGAACGATCGTCGGGGTCAGCTCGGTCGCGGGCGATCGCGGGCGGGCGTCGAACTACTACTACGGCGCGGCCAAGGCCGGCTTCACGCAATTTCTGTCCGGCCTGCGCAATCGCCTGGCGCTCGCGGGCAAGGTCCGCGTCGTCACCGTCAAGCCCGGATTCGTGCGCACGAAGATGACGGCGCATATGAAGCTGCCGGCGCCCCTGACCGTGCAGCCGGATCGGGTCGCGGAGGATATTTACCGCGCCGACGTGACGAGGCCGCGGGACGTGATCTATGTGGCCAGGCGATTTTGGCTCGTGATGGCGATCATCTGCGTGCTGCCGGAGACAATCTTCAAGCGGATGCGCATCTGACGCTGGCCTCGTTGATTGCTTCCGCTCTTGAGCTGCGCAGCAGCACAATTCCGACAATGAGCGCGATCAGCGGAACGATTGCGAAGCCGCCGATCGAGAGCGTGCCGAGCGCCTGTTCGCCGTTGTGGGACGACGCCATCTGGGTCGCTTGCAGGTAGCCAAACGCCCCGATCGGGATCGGCAAGGCGTAAATGATGCCTCGTTCCCACTCGCGCGCGCTCGCCAGAAGCGCCGGCAACAACAGCGCCAGGCCGACGCTGAAGATCAGAAAGTCGTAATCGTAGGCGTAGGGGCTGATGCAGACCGACACGATCACGACGAGGCCGAGGCGCTCGCGCGCCGGTATCGCCCGGAAGGCGGCGATGAGAACGACGGCAAGCGCCAGGACCGCGTCGGCGCCCTGGGCGACGAATGCTGCCGACGCGGACGTCCCTGCCGTTCGCAACGCGGCATAGATCGAGATCATGCGATGCATCGGGTAATTTCCTTGCTCCAGGAACACCGACGAATCGCGCACGCTCTGCAGGAATGCGCGCCAGATCTCCACGCCGAAAACCGCCGTACAGATCGCTGAGCTGATCAGCACGACAGCGGCCGCCGTCATCACGACGATCCGGGAACGCCGCAGGATGGCGTAGACCGCGAACGCGATGGCGAGATGCGGCTTGATGATCATCAGGCCGAGGGAAGCCCCGGCGAGGATCGGCCGCTCTTCAAAGAACAGGCAGACCATTCCGATCAGCGCGGCCGTCAGCAGGCCGTTCTGCCCGCAGGCCAGTGTGATCCCGATGGTCGGAAAGAAGACGATGAGCACGAGCACAAAGTTCTCGCCTGCGAGACGGCGCAGCACGGCAAGGTAAAGCGTCAGCGTCGAGGCGGCGAACAGCGAATAGGCAATCCCGACCGGGATCAGCGCGAACGGCGCCAGCAGCAGGCTGAACTGCGGCGGATAGGTCCACGACATGAAACCATCGTGCCCGCGCGATGCCTCTCTCTGGATGACGATGAGCTTCGCGAACTGGTAGGCCTGATCCACGGTGCCCAGCCACACCAGCTTTGCGGTGATGTAGAAGGCGGCAAAATCGACGAGCTCGCGGCCATGCCCGAGCCCGACTTGAGCGAGCCACACCGCCTTGAAGACGATGGCGATGGTCAGGAGCGCGAGGATTCCACGGATGTAGGCGGTCCGCTTCGACGTGGTCGACCGAATAGCTTCGAGGGTAGTTGCGAACATCAAGCCGGGCCCTGTTTCGGCAGTTCAGGCTAGGCCGAATAGGTTAAGCAGTCGAAAAATCGGGTGGGAGAGCGTAGTTCAGCGCCTGTCGCCCGATAGCCGCCGGGACGTATCACATCGGCCCGTGCGGGCGTTGCCGGAACCGGGCGGTATCTTGGTGCCCGGCGGCGACTTTCGCTGGAGCTCTGTCGGCGGCAGTGATAACGGCTGGGAAAACCATCTCATGACGGGCCGCATGCCGAAACCTCCGCCTCCTTCCCATCGCGGGCCCAGCCCACTCCCGGCTCTGCAACGTGCCATGGTCGCGTTGCAGATGGGGCAAGTCGTCGAAGCCGAGCGGCTGGCGGCGGAGGTGTTGAAGGCAAACCGGACCGATGTCGGCGCGGCCTCGATCCTGGCACGGGCGCTGATGGCCCAGAGGCGCAACGAGGAGGCGATCGCGCCGCTCGAGCGCGCCACGCGCCGCGTCGAGGATCCCGGCCTCGAAACCCTGCTCAGCGCGGCGCTCGGCGGCGCCGGTCGCCGCAGCGAGGCGATCGATCTGTTGCGGCGAACCATCGCGCGGCGGCCGCCGTTCCTTCCCGCATTTCAGGAGCTGGCTGGGCAATTGGCCGCGGCCGGCCGCTTTGACGAGGCGGTTGCCGTCATCGATAGCGCGCTTGCTCTCGCGCCCGCGAGCCTCGAATTGCAGCTCCTGCTCGCGCAGATCCTGCCCCATCGCAATGAGCGCGGCCGCGCGCGGGAGATTCTGGAGAAGCTGCGCACCGTGGCGCCGGGGCATCCCGATATCCTGGCCGCGCTCGCGCGCGTGCTGCTACTCGATGGTGAATACGCGGCTGCGGCGGATCTCTACCGTCAGGTGCTGGCGCAGCGCCCCGACGATCCCCTGACGCGGACCAGCTTCTCCGCCTGTCTTCTGGAGATGGGCGACCGCGCCGCCGGCGAAGCCAATCTGCGTCTGGCGTTGCGCGGCCGGCCGCAAATGATCGGCCGCACGGCGTCCGCGCTGGCCATGGCATCGCACGGCCGCTTCTTCTTCCGTCCGAGCGCGGTTGCGAAATTTCTGAGCTAGGCAAAGCTCGGGCAAATCATGTCGCGAGACTGCGAAGCCGCAACCTTATCCTGATGACACCGACTCTGCTGTTTGACCGTTGAATCAAAAGCTCACCCCGTCATCCTGAGGTGCGAGCGGAGCGAGCCTCGAAGGATGCACGGCCCCGCTGGTGGCCGTCGATCCTTCGAGACGCCGCTTTGCGGCTCCTCAGGATGACGGGGCACCAGCGTAGCGGGGACTACGAATGGAGGAAGCCGCGCCGAACGCCGTCTCTTGCGCCCGATCTACGTCCGAAACTGGCGGCGATAGAGTCCAGGCTCGCGGGCCATCCTGTTGGACAGTTCCTGTGCGCGCGACGTTTCATCCGGTGTCATCGCCGCGGTCTGGGCGACCCAGTTTTCGCGCTTCATCGGGAAGCATTGCGCAACCGGCGTGCCCTTGGGCAAGGTGCCGCTGAAATTGGTGTCGTGCCAGCGCGCCGGGAAGTGAATCCAGCTGTCGTGAAACTGATCGCAATCGACTATGCCGGTCAGTGTGGTGAACGGCAGGTCGAACCGATTGACCGGATGCGTGAAGAACAGCGAGTAGCCCGCCGGCGCCTCGATGGTCCACAGATTGACGAACTTGATGAGGAAGCGGTCCTGTTCGAACAGCGGCGAGCCGATCACCTGGCTTTCGTCGTGGAATCCGACCGGCGAGCGCGGGAATTCGAGCACGCCGCCGGACGGCAGGTCGTTGTCCCATGTGATCTCGCCATTCTCGATCTTGAGGTCGCAGACCAGCGGCATCAGGAAACCCGATGTCATCGCATCAACGAATGGCGGGCAGCGCTTGACGGTATCCTCCTCGCGATTGCTCATCGCATTGAAGGCCTGCGTCGGCATCGCCTTGAGCCATCCGGGAAGGCCCAATGACGCGGGCACCGGCGCTGGAATCTTGCCCTCGAGCTCCGCTGGGCAGCGGAATTTGATGGCTAACGCTTCGTTGTTGTTGGACACGGTTTGGCCCTTGGTTCGTTCAGTGTCGGCAGCGCCCTTGCGCCAGTCGATGCTGATCTAGCACGCGATGACGGGGCGGAGAAAGCAGCCGCATCTCGCGCAGCGCGAGCCGCGGTGTAGACCTATAAGTTGTTGTTATCATGACGGATAAGGTAAGCCCTCAATTCCCCGCGCGGCGCGCATGCCGATCCCGTTTTGACGCGTCTTTTCGTTCGCCGGTGTGCAAGACTTTGCCGATAGGCATTGGCTTTCGATGCCTGTCGGGCGCATCATGGCTGGTGTCGCCGACGACGAGATTTGCAGCAGGTAACGGAGGGACTGATGGCCGAATCGAAGGTTGAGACCGCCAACACTGCAGGCGCCGCGCCACCCTCCGGCGACAGCGGCGGCGTCAGCGAACTCGCGATCGCGACCGTCCGCACCGTGCCGATCGGGCAGGCGCAGTCCCGCACCGAGCACGATCTGCTCGGCGAGGACGATGTGCCGGCCGATGCGCTGTGGGGCATCCACACCAAGCGCGCGGTGGTGAACTTTCCGATCACCGGCGTGCCGGTCGGCCATTTCCCGGAATTCGTCCGCGCGCTGGCGCTGGTGAAGCAGGCGGCCGCCCGCTCCAACAAGCGCCTGGGCTATCTCTCACCGGAAAAGGCCGATGCGATCGACAAGGCCTGCACCCAGATCGCGACCGACAAGGTCTATGCCGAGTCCTTCGTCGTCGACGCGATCCAGGGCGGCGCCGGGACCTCGACCAACATGAACGCCAACGAGGTGATCGCCAACGTCGCGCTGCGGCTGATGGGCAAGAAGCCCGGCGATTATCACACGCTGCATCCGAACGATGACGTCAACATGGCGCAGTCGACCAACGACGCCTATCCGACCGCGCTGCGGCTCGCGGTGATCTTTGCGACCCAGCCGCTGGTGCGTGCGCTCGATGACCTTGCCTATGCCTTCAAGGGCAAGGCGGTGGAGTTCGCCGATGTCCTGAAGATGGGCCGCACCCAGCTTCAGGATGCGGTGCCGATGACACTCGGCCAGGAATTCGACGCCTTCCACGCCACCGTGAAGGAGGACGTCGCCCGGCTGAACGAGATCTCCAGCCTGTTCCGCGAGGTCAATCTCGGCGCCACCGCGATCGGGACCGGCATCAATGCCGATCCACGCTATGCGGCGCTGGCGGTCGAGGAGCTGTCGCGGTTGTCGGGGCAGCCCATGGTGCTGGCTTCGAACCTGATCG
Source organism: Bradyrhizobium quebecense (assembly GCF_013373795.3). Taxonomy (NCBI): domain Bacteria; kingdom Pseudomonadati; phylum Pseudomonadota; class Alphaproteobacteria; order Hyphomicrobiales; family Nitrobacteraceae; genus Bradyrhizobium; species Bradyrhizobium quebecense. Next base: position 6,379,775 of record NZ_CP088022.1, on the reverse strand, counting down.
AGGCAACCTCCGACCTCGGCGCCTTCGTGCTGTTCTCCGGCGTCTTGAAACGCGTCGCGGTGAAGGTGTCGAAGATCTGCAACGACCTCCGCCTGCTGTCGTCGGGGCCACGGACCGGCATCGGCGAGATCAGGCTGCCTGCGGTGCAGGCCGGCTCGTCGATCATGCCCGGCAAGGTCAACCCGGTGATTCCGGAGGTGGTCAACCAGGTCGCCTTCCTCGTGATCGGGCACGATCTCACGGTGACGATGTGCGCCGAGGGCGGCCAACTGCAGCTCAACGCCTTCGAGCCGACCATCGGCTATTGCGTGTTGAGCTCGCTGCGCATGCTGACGGCGGCGATCGATACGCTGACCAAGCGCTGCGTCGACGGCATCGAGGCCGACCGCGAGCGTTGCCGCAGCCTGGTGCAGGGCTCGATCGGTCTGATCACGGCGCTGGCGCCGGCGCTCGGCTATGAGGCCTCATCGCGCGTGGCGCGCCGCGCGCTGAAGGAGAACCGCTCGGTCGCCGACATCGTGCTGGAGGAAAAGCTCCTGACCGAGGAGCAGCTCAACCAGCTGCTCGAGCTCGAAGCCATGACCCGCCCGGCGCGCCGTCAGCCCGTGCCCAAGTTGAAGGAAAGTTGAGAGCAGGCGTTACGGATCCCGCCCGACGAACATCCATTTTGACCCTTGCAGGACGGACGTGCCGGCCACATGCCGACGCGTCCGTGATGGCGCTTTTGTGAAGCCGGTCACACGTCCATCGGAGATGTATGATACGATGAAGCAACTCTAGATAATTGATGTACCGCGCTCGCGGCACAGGGATTGCGAGGTTTGCCATGGCCACGCCGAACCTGCCGACGCCAGATTTCGCCTTCGATCCCAATCAGCCCGGCGCCTGCATTGCCGGCGTGCGGCCTTATCGCAACGGATCGTACCGGCTCGATGCCGAAACCATCTCGCAGAGCTTCATCGTGCACAATTACGGGCATGGCGGCGCCGGCATCACGCTGAGTTTTGGCTGCGCCGCGAAGGTCCGCGACATCGTCAGGGATCATCTGGCCGCAAGCCGTGGGGTTACCGAAGCCGCCGTGCTCGGCGCCGGCGTGATGGGCCTGACCGCCGCGACGTTGCTGCTCGATCTCGGGCTCAAGGTCACGGTCTATTCCGATCGCGCGCCGCTCGAGACCACCTCCGCCAAGGCCGGCGGCCAGTGGGCCGTCTCGGTGGTGGAATTCGCCGGCAAGGAGCGCGAGCTCACCGACATCATCAAGAGCGCCTATCGTGCGTTCAAGGATCGGATCGGGCAGGGGTTCGGCGTGTTCGAGCGGCCGAACTACACCGCGACGCGCGCGCACAATCTCGACATCGTGCTGCAACTCGCGCCCGGCCTGATCCCGCCGCGGCAGCCGCTGCAGCGCTTGCCGTTCGCGCACCACACCAAGCCCGGCTTCGTCTACCAGACCCTGCTGATTGAGCCGCCGGTCCTGCTCGCCAGGCTGAAGGCTGACCTCGACCAGCGCGGCGTCAGCTTCGTGTCGAAGCGGTTCGTCAACCGGTCCGATATCCTGGCCAGCGTGCCGCAGCCGATCGTCGTCAACTGCACCGGGCTCGGATCGATGACGCTGTGGAGCGACACCAAAATGATGCCGATCAAGGGACAGCTTGCGCTGCTGCGGCCGCAGCCGGCGCTGCAATATCTCTACGGCCAGAACGGCTACCTGTTCCCGCGCAGCGACCACGTCGTGATCGGCGGCACCTTCGAGCCCGGCGTCAACGACGAGACCCCGGACAAGGCGGTGTGCCAGGGCCTCGTCGATCACATCGCCTCGCTGTTCGGCAAGGCACCGGCGAAGCCGCTGCCCGACATCCATATCCACAACCCCGTCCACGCGCCGATCGTCAACCCGGCAATTCCCGAGGTCTGAGGGTTCGCCATGGAACATCCGCTTCGCGTCGACGAGTTCTTGCCTTCCGATGCGCTGGTTACCGCCGCCGACGCCGAGATCGCCGCGCCGCCGGCGGAGGCCGTGGCACCGCTGCCGCCATTGCCGAACCTGCCGGTGACCGACGTTCAGTTCCTGCGGCCGCAGGACGCGCACTATGCGGATTACCTGCCTGCCGCGAGCAAGCGCAAGCAATTGGCGCCGGCGCTGCGTGCGGTCTGCAGGACCGAGCACGCGGTTGCCGTGATGGTCGACTGGGTGCGCAGCAACGGATTGAGCTTCGCCGTTCGCTGCGGCGGGCATTCCTATGAAGGCCTGTCGCAATCGTCCGGGGTTGCGATTGACGTGCGCGGATTGCAGCAGGTTGTGGTCGACAAGGCCTCGAACCTGGTCACGGCAGGCTCCGGCGTATCGCTGTACGCGCTCTATTCCGCGTTGGCCGCCCAGGGCCTCGCACTGCAGGCAGGGAGTTGCCCGACCGTCGGCATCTCCGGCCATCTCACCGGCGGCGGCCACGGCCTGCTCGCGCGCTCGCATGGACTGACCTGCGACGGCCTGCTGCAGGCGAATGTCGTCGACGCCCAGGCGCGTGTGCTGCAGGCCAATGCGACATCGGAGCCGGACCTCTGGTGGGCCTGCCGCGGCGGTGGTGGTGGCAGCTTCGGCATCGCGACCGAGTTCAAGATCGAGGTGTTTCCCTTGAAGACGACGCGGGTGTTCGGTGTCTCCTGGAAACTGTCGCAGGCCCACGCCGCGCAATTGTTCGCCGCCTGGCAGGACTGGGCGCCGAATGCGCCGTCGAACATCACCTCGATCATGAAGGTCGGCCCGGCCGGCCACGGCCTGATCACGATGCGCTGCATTGGCCAGTCGGTCGGCAGCGAGAGCGAGCTGCGCAGCGAACTCCGGCGATTGACGGCGGTGCGGCCACCGTCATCGGCGCTGTCGGTGCAATCGCTCGCCTTCCTCGATGCGGTCAAGCACTTTGCCGGACCGCTTGCCTACGAGTCGGTGCTGATGAAGGCGAAGTCGGACTATGTGCTGACGCCGCTCGCCTCCGACGGCATCGAAGCCATGATGGCGGCGGTCGCGCCGATCGTGCCGGGCGGCATCGTGCTGCTGTGCGATTCCTATGGCGGTCGGATCGCCGATGTTTCCGCCGACGCAACTGCATTCCCGCGCCGCGCCGGCACGCAGTACTGTATCCAGTATTTCTCGAGCTGGAGCCGATCCGCCGATACCGCGGCGCATCTCGCTGACGTCGCAAGGGTCTATGCGGCGATGCGCCCTTTCATGCCGGGCGCGTCCTACGTCAATTATTGCGACCTCGACCTCGACGACTATGCGTCAGCCTATTGGGGCGACAACCTCGCCCGCCTGGTCGCGGTGAAGCAGCAATATGATCCCGATGATTTGTTCCACCACGCCCAGAGCGTGCCGCTCAGCGTGCCGACGGCATGAGGAGCAGGCCGAAGCTCAAAGCGTCTTGATGAACTCGATCAGGGCGCGGCGCTCGTCTTCCTTCAGCTCCGGCCCGATCACGCCGGTGCGCTTCTCGTTCGAGAATTCGTGTCCGGAATTGCTGTTGCCGCGCTTGCTGGTGTCGAGCACGAAGGCGTTCTTGATGTTGTCCTTCCAGACATGGCCGAGATCCTTGGGATCGTACTCCCGGTTGCCGAGATAGAAGGTCGACGGACGATCCTTCACCGGCGACAGCAGCGCGTAGATGGTCGGCACGGATCCGTTGTGCAGATAGGGCGGGGTCGCCCAGATGCCGTTGAGCGGCCGGACCTTGTAGGCCAGTGGCGCCTGGATCTCGTTCGGCCGGTAGCCGTTGATGCGCTTGCGGTCCTCGGGCGGGGTCTTGTTCTGATCGTACCAGTAGTCGACGGTCTTCTCGACCAATTCGCCGAGTGCCGGCCCGAAACCGCCGTCCTTGATCTTCAGATTGGCGGGCGTCTCGACGGTGCGGCTCGCAAGGCCCTCGGCCTGCGCACTGTCGGTACCGATATGGCTGATCGGAATCATCTCGACGTCGAGCAGCGGTTGGCCGGCGTCGTTCTTGATCCAGCGCTTCCTGTCCTTGAACAGCGCAAAGGCTTCGCTCGCGGGCAGCGCCTTGCTGTCGATCGCCGGGCCGTGGCAACCTTGACAATGCGTCTTGTAGAGTTCGCCGCCCTTCTTCGCGAGATCCATGTTGATCTGCCCCAGGATGCTCTCCGGCCATTTCGGCGACGCCAGGCCGCCAAAGCCCTTGTCCTCGCTGGGCGGCTCGCCGGCGATCATCCGCTCCATCTCGTGCAGCACGTCGATCCGCGCGCTCGATTTGAACAGGCCCCTGGACTCGTCGAGCAGATTGAGCTCGGCGCTGACGCCGAGCGCCTCGCCGGCATTGCGCACCATCGGCTGCATGATCGAGCCGTCATACTGCACCCAGCTGAACCACGGCGCGTTCCAGATCCGCGGGAAATGCACCGGCGCCGAATGCGAGGCGTAGTTGTTCGGATTGTTTAGGTCTATCGAGAACACCTGGTTGCCGATCCGGTTGAGCGCGTCGAGCCGTGCATAGCCTTCCTCGACGCTGTTGGCGGCGACCTTGTTCTCCAATGAATTGATGTTGGCGTATTGCTTCAGCACGAGATCGAGCTGGCCGCGCAGCGCCATGCCCTCGTCGAGGCTGGCATCCTTGCCGAGGATCTCATCGGCGAAGCGCGAGAAGCGGCCCGGCCAGAACCGCGTCAACAGCAGCGAGACGCCGACGCTCTTCTGGAATTCGAACAAATTGGTGTTGGCGGGCCCGCCGTCGATCACGATCTCGGTACCGCGGTAGCTGAAGCTTCCGGTGTGGCAGGCGGAGCAGGTCAGCCCGACCCCGTTCATGTCGGCTTTGCTATGCGGGTTGCGCCAGGGCGCGCCGTTGGCGTCGGCCATCGGGCCGCTCGGCGCAAAGCCGATCGGCAGTGCATCGGGGCTACCCGGAATCACGGTGTCGGGAATAAAGCCGAAGCGGCCGAGATAATTGGTCTCGCTGAGCCGCGGTGCCGCTGTGAGCAGCGGCCAGACCGTCGGCTGCTCCAGCGCCATGAACCACTCAAGGGGAATGCCGAAAGTCCGCGTGCCCTGGTCGGCATGATAGAACCAGCGCAGCCGTTCGGCGCTGACATTCTGATCCAGCCACACCGTCTTTGCCGGCGGCTGGTAGTCGACGACCTTGACGCGGAAGCCGCTCGCCACCGTCTCGATATCGTCCTTGAGGTAGAGGACGCCGGCGACAATCAGCAGCCCGATGAAGAAGATCGTCTTGCGAGGCATGCCCCATCCCCCATTTCGCGGTACCCGCGCGTCATATTGATGAGATATTAAAAATCGCCGAAACAGGTTCGCGTTAAGCGTGTGATGCGCTGTGCGCCATCCTACAGTAGCGGCGCTGGGTCTACCAACGGAAATGTTGCAAAGGAAATTTCGATTGGCTGTGAGCCAGTTCACTTGCGGCGTGCTCTCCCCGGCGGCATTTGCGCGCATGGCTGCCTATGGCTAGAAATGACGGAGCACAATTCTTCGAGATGTCATCTTGAACGCGACAGGCGCACAACCGCTCACGATCACGGTCTCGGACGACAGCGCGGTGTCCGCTCTGCTGCTGCGCCCGGCGCAGGCCCGTAGCGCCTATGTGTTTGCGCACGGCGCCGGCGCCGGCATGACGCATCCGTCGATGGAGACGATTGCGGTCGGCCTCGCCGAGCGCGGCATCGCGACCTTGCGCTATCAATTTCCCTACATGGAGAAAGGCAGCAAGCGGCCCGATCCGCCCGCCGTCGCGCAGGCGACGGTCCGTGCCGCGGTCGCGGAGGCTGCGCGCCGTTGCGGCGAACTGCCGCTGTTCGCCGGCGGCAAGTCGTTCGGCGGACGCATGACCTCGCAGGCGCAGGCCAAAGCGCCGCTCGCCGGCGTGCGCGGGCTGGTGTTCCTCGGCTTTCCCCTGCATCCCGCCGGCAAGCCGTCGAGCGAGCGCGCCAAGCACCTCGCCGAGGTCAAGGTCCCGATGCTGTTCCTGCAGGGCACGCGCGATGCGCTGGCGGAGCTCGATCTGCTCGAACCGGTGGTGAAGGCGCTGGGCGCGCGTGCCACGCTGCAGTTGGTGCAGGAGGCGGATCACTCCTTCCATGTCCTGAAGCGCTCCGGCCGCAACGACCGCGAGGTGATGGCCGAGGTGCTCGATGGCTTCGCGGCCTGGGTCGCGAAGCATTCGTAGGTGTGTAGCCCGGATGAGCGAAGCGACATCCGGGGTCTGCAGATCGATCCCGGATGTCGCTTCGCTCATCCGGGCTACGCTTGACCGCGAAAGGGATGCTAGTCTCGGCTCATGACCAAAATCCTGATCGTCAATCCCAACACCTCCGCGTCGATGACCGCGACGATCGCGACCGCCGCGCGGGCGGTTGCCGCTGATGGTACCGAGATCGTGGCCGTCACATCGTCGATGGGACCCGCCTCGATCGAAGGCTTCTACGACGAGGCGTTCGCCGTTCCCGGGCTGATCGAGGCACTGCTGAAGACGCCGGGCGCCGATGCCGGCATCATCGCCTGCTTCGACGACACCGGGCTCGACGCCGCGCGGTCGGCGGCGCGTTACCCGGTGGTCGGCATCTGCGAGGCGGCGCTGGTTACGGCCGGACAGATCGCAAAGCGCATCGGCATCGTCACCACGCTGCCGCGCTCGATCGTGCCGCTCGAGGAACTGGTCCGCCGCTACGGCTTTGCTGACCGCGCAACGGTCACCGCCTGCGACGTCGCTGTGCTCGATCTGGAGAAGCCGGGGTCGGGCGCCAGGCCAAAGCTAGAGGCGGAGATCGCCCGCGCGCTGGAAAAGGGCGCCGACGCCATCGTGCTCGGCTGCGCCGGCATGGCCGATCTCGCCCGTGAACTCTCGGTGCAGTTCGGCGTGCCGGTGGTGGACGGCGTGGCCGCCGCGGTGAAGCAGGCGGAAGCACTCGCCGGCCTCAAGCTCACGACCTCACGCCGTGGCGCCTACGCTTCGCCGGTGGCGAAAAGATACTCGGGGTTGCTCGAAGGATTCGCGCCGGTTCCAGAGGACTAACCGCCGTCATTGCGAGCGAAGCGAAGCGATCCATGGCGCCGCACGCCGAGAAATGGATTGCTTCGTCGCTGTCGCTCCTCGCAATGACGGGGAGACGGGTTTATGACGCCGCGCCGCCATAGATCCGGTCGCGCAGGCGGCGCATGCCGGACAGCCAGCGCTCGCGATTGGTGGCCTTGCGCTGCATGTATTCCTGCACCTGGGGATGCGAGAGAATCAGGAAGCGTTCCTCGGCCATCGCTTCGATCACCATCCGTGCCACTTCGCCGGGCTGCAGCACGCCGTCGACGCGCGCCGCGCTCGGGCCCGGCGTGGTCATTCCGGTCTGCACCGATTGCGGGCAGAGCACGGAGACTCGGATGCCGCGATCGCCATACTGGATGGCGAGATGCTCGGCGAGCGCGACCGCGGCATTCTTGGTCACGCCATAGGGCATCGAGTTCAGCGAGGCCAGCAGACCCGCGGCGGATGCGGTGTTGAGCAGATAGCCGGAGCCGCGCGCGAGCATGCCGGGCACCAGCGCGCGCGCCGCGAACACGTGGCTCATCACATGGACGCGCCAGCTCACATCCCAGTCGGCATCGGACGCGGCTTCCTGTCCCTTGCGCGACAGCCCGGCATTGGAGAAGAACACGTCGACCGGGCCATACTTGTCCTCGGCCGCGGCGATCAGCGCCTTGACGTCCTCCTCGAGCCCGACATCGGCAGTGACCGCAAGCCCGTCGATGTCGCCGGCAACGTTGGCGAGCCGGTCGCGCGAGGTCTTGAGATCGGCGACCACGACGCCGCGGGCGCCGGCGTCGGCATAGGCCCGCGCCACCGCTTCGCCGATCCCGCTCGCGCCGCCGGTGACGATGCAGACCTTGTCCTTGACTTGCATGGTTCGATATCCCTGCTTGTTAGCGTCGTGGGGCGGATTGTCAGCTCTGATAGAGCCCCTTGTCACGTGCCTTCTGGATCGCGAGCGCGGCCATCAGGTCGAGCATCGGGGTCGGAAGGTTAGCTGCGCGGGCAAACGCCGCCGGGGCGCGCACCAGCACATCGATCTCCATAGCGCGGCCGAGTTCGTAGTCCTGCAGGATCGACGGCTTGTGGTCGGGCGCCGGCCCTGAGCGGGTGACGTGCTTGACCTCCGGAATGTAGTGCGTCGCCACCGCATTGGCCTCGTCGAGCAGGCGCGGGATCACGTCCTGCATGTCGGGATCGTCGCGGACGCCGCGTGCGGTCAGACCCGTCAGCAGGCAGAGCACCGACATCGACATGTTGGTGAGTAGCTTCGACCAGATCGTCTCGCGGATCTCCGTGACCTCGGGCGATTCGATCGCGGCGCCATCGAGCGCCGCGCGCAGATTGGCGATGCGCTCGCTCCGGCGATCGTCGCATTCGCCGATCAGGAGGCGGTTGCGATCCGGCGACAGGTTCGTCGCCACGCCGGGTGCGATCACCTCATTGGAGGAGAAGATCACGCCGCCGATGATCCGCTCCTTCGGGATCGCGCTGCGCAAGCGCCCGCCGGGATCGAGGAAGCCGAGATCGGGGATCGCAGGATGCCGGGGCGGCAGGCCGAGATCGTACCACCAGGGAATGCCGTTCTGCGCGAACACGATTGCGGTGTCGCGTTCAAGCAGTGGCAACAGCCCGGTTGCGAGCGCGCCGACGCCGGTTGCCTTCAGCGTGCTGATGACGACGTCCTGCGGCCCCAGATCGACAGGATCGGCCGACGCCTTCACCTTCGCGCTCACGCTGCTGTCGCCGACCTTCAGCGTCAAGCCGTTGGACCGGACCGCGTCCAGATGCGGTCCGCGCATCACGCAGGACACATCGTGGCCGGCGCGTGCCAGCCGGACCGCGAAATGGCTGCCGACGGCGCCCGCGCCGAAAATGCAAATGCGCATGAGTGGAACAAGTCCTTGCAACGTGTCGCGTCAGTTTCCACAAGCGCAGGGCATTGCGCAACCCGCCATGCATGCGGCGCGGCCGCGCGCGCTCGAAAGTGATGGATCAAGGCAGCTCCTCTCGCCATAGTGGCTGATAACAGCAATGCCGAACGAGGGAGAACGTCATGTCGGCCAGCCCAGTCCTGTGGAGCCTCGATGCGCGCGGGGTCGCGACCGTCACGCTGAATCGCCCCGAGGTCAACAATGCCTATGACGGCGCGCTGATCGCGGGCGTGCTGGCCGCGATCGACGATCTCTCGACCAAGCCGGTGCGCGTCGTCGTGCTGAACGGCAACGGCAAGCATTTCCAGGCCGGCGCCGACCTGAAATGGATCAACGGCGTGCGGCCGAAATCTTTGGAGGAGAACGAGGCGGCGTCGCGCGCCACCTTCGAGGCGGTGCAGCGCCTCAACACGCTGCCGGTCCCGACCGTGGCGCTGGTGCAGGGCGGCTGTTTCGGCGGCGGTACCGGCGTGATCTCGGCCTGCGATATCGTGATCGCGGCCGATAACGCCCTGTTCTCGATCACCGAGGTGCGCTGGGGCCTGACGGCTGCGATCATCATCCCGCAGCTCTGCGATGCCATCGGCGTGCGCCAGGTGCGCCGTTACGCGCTGACCGGCGAACGTTTCGGCGCTGAGGACGCCCGCCGCATCGGCCTCGTGCACGAGGTGGTGCCGCTTGCTGATCTCGAGAGCGCAGGGGCCAAGGTCGTGGAGCAACTGCTCGGCAACGCGCCGGATGCGATGGCAGAGACCAAGAAGCTCGCGATGGAAAGCTCGTTCGGCGGCATGGGCGTCGACGATGAGGCCTACAAGCGCCTCGTCCATCTGCACTCGGCGAAGCGGCAGACCGCCGAGGCCGCCGAAGGGCTCGCATCCTTTGCCGAGAAGCGGGCGGGCCGATGGGGTAGCGGCGCGGCATAAGCTCGGCCGCTCAGCTCAACAAACCCGGCAGATGCCACGCATGCTGCGATAGACCTCTTCGTCGTCACGGCGCATCTGCTGCAGCGATTCGAATGTCCTGGATTCGCTCGACTGGGTGATCGTCGGCTCGGGCTTGCGCTTGGCCGCCAGCTCCTGCTCCTGGCGATGGTAGCAGGCCTCGCGTTCCGGCTTGGCCTCGATGAACCGGCACGTCTCGATCGCCGCCGCGGGTCCAGCGGCGAGGATGAGGCCAAGCGACACTGACATCAGGAGTTTCAAAGCGGGCGATCCTTATCCGTCCTTATTTCAAGTCAGCATGCAGGGGGCAAGACTGCCGCCATGTCAAAGCGATTGCGCCAGCGACTTCTTCAATGTCTTCAGCAGCGCCTGCACCGCGGCGGCATTGATGCGGCGTTCCGGAACGGCGGCCTTCACCCACAGTTCCGGGATCGGAAACTCGGCGAGGATCGGCTGCAACGCGCCGTCGCGCAGCGCGTCCGCGACCAGATAATGCGAGAGCAGCGCGATGCCATTGCCTGCGATCGCGCTTTGCGTCAGCACGCGGCCCTCGTTCGACGAGAGGATCGGGCGCACCTGGACATTGATGCGGCCGCGGGGTCCCTCGAACGGCCATTCCGGTCCGGTCGGCAGGAAACTGAGGCAGCGGTGATCGACCAGATCGCGGGGATGTTTCGGCGTGCCGTGCTTCTTCAAATACGCTGATGAGGCGCACAACAGCCGCGGCAGCCGGCACAGCGGCTCGTCGACGACGCCGCCGAAGGAATGCGGGAAGGCGCCGATCGCGATGTCAAAACCTTCGGTCACCGGATCGACCGGGCGGTCGATCATCACGATCTCGAGCTTCACGCTCGGGTTCTGTTTTTGGAAGACCGTGAAGGCATCGGCGAGCCGCGCCACCGTCAGCGAGGTCGGCGCCTTCACGCGCAGATGATCGGTGAGGTCGCGCTGCTTCTCGCCCATCCGCGACAGGAGATCGCCGACATCGGCAACCACGCCGCGGGCGCGATGCACATATTGCTGCCCGGCCTCGGTCAGCCGCAATTGGCGGGTCGAGCGGTGGAACAGCGCGGTGCCGATCCGCTCCTCGAGCTGGGTGACGCGCTTGGCGACGACTGACGTCGCGACGTTGAGCTTGCGCGCCGCGGCGGAGAAGCCGCCGGCGTCGGCGGTGGCGAGGAAGGCTTCGAGGTTGACCAGCGTGTCCATCTGCTCTTCCCAAGAGCCTTTCTCGATTCGCGAAAGCTGATTACATAATTTGGTGGATTGTACTGCAATCCGCATCAATTCATAGTTGGCCCAATCAACTTTGTTCAGGGCGGAAATGATGCGAGCGAGCACGATCGAAGAGCCTGCGCGGCAGGTCCCGGTCTATGGCGAATATGACGTGGTGGTGCTTGGCGGCGGTCCGGCCGGCATCGCGGCAGCCGTCGGCGCGGCGCGCGCCGGGCGGCGGACCCTGCTGATCGAGCGCTACGGCTTTCTCGGCGGCATGGGCACCGCGGCCGGCGTGACCAATTTCTGCGGGCTGCACGCCAACATCTTCGGCGAGATGCACCGGGTGGTGCAGGGCATCGCCTCCGACCTGCTGGCGCGGATCGACCGGCTCGGCGGATTGAACGCGCCGCATCTGATCCTCGGCAAAATCCTTGCGCAGGCCTATGACACCGCGGCCTACAAAATCGCGGCGGACGATCTGCTGGCGCATCACAAGGTCGATATCCTGTTCCACGCGCTCGGTGCCGGCGTCGTGATGGATGGCGCGCACATCCGCGCGCTGATGGTGGAAACCAAGGCCGGCCGGCAGGCCGTGCGGGCCGGCATCTTCATCGACTGCTCCGGGGACGGCGACCTCGCGGTGTGGGCGGGCGCGCCCTATGAGGTCGGCGACAACAAGGGCGGCATGCTCTACCCCTCGATGATGTTCCGCCTCAACGGTATCGATCCGGCGAAAGCGGGCGATGCGTGGCGGACGATCCCGGCGTTGATGGCGCAGGCCGAGGCCGCCGCCACGCATAAATTCCCGCGCAAGTCCGCGATCGTGCGGCCGCAGAAATCGCAGATCGAATGGCGGGTGAATTTCACCCAGGTGACGCGAAGCGATGGCGGCGCCATCTCCGGCATCGATCCCGATGACATGACGCGCGGTGAGATCGAGGGCCGCCGTCAGGCGGTCGAGGCCTTTGCCTTCCTGCGTACGGTGCCCGGCTTCGAGAATTCCTACATCGTCGATCTGCCGCCGCAGCTCGGCATCCGCGAGACGCGCCGCGTGATCGGCGGCTACATGCTGTCCGGCGAGGACGTGCTGGGCTGCGCCTCGTTCGAGGACTCGATCGGCGTCAACGGCTGGCCGAAGGAATCCCACGTGCCGGGCGACGTGATCTTCGAGTTTCCGCCGATCCCGGAAAGCCGCGGCTACAACGAGTTGCCGTATCGCATGCTGGTGCCTGACGGCGTCGACAATCTCCTGGTCGCCGGCCGCTGCGCCTCGATGACCCATGAGGGGCAATCGGCGGCGCGCGTCTCCGGTGCCTGTTTTGTGATGGGCGAGGCGGCGGGAACCGCGGCGGCACTCGCGCTGTCGGGCAATACGATTCCGCGCGACATTTCCGTCGAAAAGTTGCAACAACAGCTCGGCAAGCAGGGCGCGTTCATCGGTCGCGATCAGGCCGTGCCCGAAGGAATCTAGTGCGTTTTCAAGCGAAGTGGATACCGGTTCGCGTGAAGAAGATGCGTCAAGACAGGAATCTGGAGCCCCGTTCCGATTTGATCGGAACGGAAAGGGCTGTCGGCGGAGGACGTTCAATGAAGGGTTGGGCGCGGCTCGCACTCGCGGGTCTGCTGGTCTGGGCCGCGAGCGGCATCGCGCGGGCCGATGATCTCCTGAAGGCGAAGGTCGGTGTGTTGCGCCTGTCGTCCTCTGCGCCGGTGTTCATCGCGCAGGACAAGGGCTATTTCCACGACGCCGGGCTCGATGTCGAGCTGAAGTTCTTTGACGCGGCGCAGCCGATCGCGGTCGCGACCACGTCGGGCGATGTCGATTTCGGTATCACCGCCTTCACCGCCGGGCTCTACAATCTCGCCGGCAAAGGCACGCTGAAGGTGATCGGCGGCATGAGCCGCGAGAAGGCCGGCTATCCGCTGATCGGCTATTTCGCCAGCAACAATGCCTATGCCGCGGGCCTCAAGACCCCGAAGGATCTCGCCGGCAAGCGCGTCGCGGTGACCCAGGTCGGCTCCAGCTTCCACTATTCGCTCGGCCTGCTCGCCGACAAATACGGCTTCAAGCTGTCCGACGTGAAGATCGTGCCGCTGCAATCGCTGTCGAATGCGGCCGCGGCGCTGAAGGGCGAAACCGTCGACGCGGCGCTGTTGCCGGTCTCGACCGCGCGGTCGTTGATGGATTCGGGCGGCGCGAAATTCCTCGGCTGGGTCGGCGACGAGACGCCGTGGCAGTTAGGGGCCATCTTCGCCTCGCCGAAGACGCTGACCAATCCACAACTGGTGACCAGGCTGCTCACCGCGCTCACCCGGGCGGACCACGAATACCACGACGTGATCCTGACCGCGATCAAGGATGGCGTGGCGCCGATCAACGAGAAAACAAAACCGCTGCTCGAGATCATCGCCAAATACACCAATCTTCCGGTCGAGCAGGTGGTGGGCAACTGCGCCTATGTCGATCCCGACGGCAAACTCGACGTGAAGAACGTCGACAACCAGATCAAATGGCTGCAAGGGCAGGGTTTTGTGGACAAGGGTGTCGACGCCGGCACGATCATCGCCAAGGATTACGTGAAGGCGGATTGATGGTGGATGACATCGATCACAACTCTCTCCCCGTCATCCTGAGGTGCGAGCGGAGCGAGCCTCGAAGGATGGACGGCCGAGATACATCCGGGCCGTCGACCCTTCGAGACGCCGCTGCGCGGCTCCTCAGGGTGACGGATCAGATAGTGAGCCGCTAGATGGACCTGATCGCCGACCATATCAGCCATCGCTTCGGTGCACTCGACGTGCTCGACGATGTCTCCTTCACGGTTCGCGCCGGCGAGATCGTCGCGATCGTCGGGCCGTCCGGCTGCGGCAAGAGCACGCTGCTGTCGATCCTCGGCGGCCTGCTGCGGCCCGCGGCGGGCGCCGCCGAGTTACGCGGTGCGCCGCCGGCCGGCAGCCTCAATCCGTTGACTTTCGTGTTCCAGGATTTTGCTTTGCTGCCGTGGAATACGGTCGAAGAGAACGTCGCGTTTCCGCTGCTGCACGCGGCCTTGAGCGCCGGCGAGCGCCGCGCTGTGATCGACGACGCGCTGCGCCGTACCGGACTCCTGGACTTTCGCGCTGCCTATCCGAAGCAGCTGTCCGGCGGCATGCGCCAGCGCGTCGGTATCGCGCGTGCGCTGGCGGTTCGCCCAGCCATATTGTTGATGGACGAGCCGCTGTCGGCGCTGGATTCGCAGACCCGCGAGCTCCTGATGGAGGATTTCGTCGGCCTGCTCGCCGACGGCGCGATGGGCGCGGTCTATGTCACGCATAATCTCGAGGAAGCGGTGCGTCTCGCCGACCGCGTCGTGGTGCTGTCGCGCCGCCCTGGCCGCATCAGGGAGATCGTGACCATCCCGATGACGCGCGCCGAGCGCGGCGCGGCGGATGCCCGCGCGCGGTTGGCCGCCTTGCAGGGCGAATTGTGGTCGCTGATCCGGAAAGAAGCGATCGATGCCGAGCGCGAGGTCCAGCATGCTTGACCGATCCCCGCAAGAGACGAAGGACCAATCGGCGGAAGCGACGCGGCCGGTCGCGTTTCGCGGCGCCGGCTTTACTTCTGGCGGCAGCCGTCATGCCGGCTGGATCGCACTCGCGCTCGTCATCGCGGTCTGGCAGCTTGCCGGCAGTGCAGGGTTGGTCAATCCGCTGTTCCTGCCGGCGCCGTCGGCGATCGCGGTTGCGATCTATAAGCTCGCGGTGTCGGGGGCGCTGTGGCAGCACCTCTCGTGGTCGATCATGCGGATCGGCACCGGCTGGATCATCGGCACGGCAGCGGGCGTCATTGTCGGCTTCGCGATCGGGCTGTCGACCATGGCGCGTGGCGTCGGCATCACCTTCATCTCGGCGCTGTTCCCGATTCCGAAGATCGCGCTGCTGCCGCTGCTTATCCTGTGGCTCGGGATCGGCGAGGAGCCGAAGATCGCCACCATTGCGCTCGGGGTGTTCTTCTCGACCGCGATCTCGGTCTATAGCGGCGTCGATGCGGTGCCGCGCAATCTGATCCGGATGGCGCAGAGCTTCAACGTGCCGTTCCACGCCATCGTGCGCCGCGTGATCTGGCCGGGCGCGCTGCCCTCGATCCTCGCCGGCTTTCGCATCACCGCGTCGGTCGCGCTCTTGCTCGTCGTCAGCGCCGAGATGATCGGCGCGCAATACGGCATCGGCGCCTTCGTGCTGCAGGCCGGCAACCTGATGCAGACCGATCAGCTGCTCGCCGGCGTCGTGATCCTGTCGCTGTTCGGGCTTGCGGTCGGGAAGCTGATCAATCTGCTGGAGACGCGGCTGCTGCACTGGCGGTGAAGGCCGCGCTGTTCACCACAAACTCAATGTCGTCCCTGCGAAAAGCAGGGACCCATAACCACAGGATGTCGTTATTAGAAAAGGCTGTGGCTCCAGCACCTCGAACAACAAAACCCTGTGGTTATGGGTCCCGGGTCGCGCTTCGCTTGCCCGGGACGACAGCATTACACTTTGCTGCGCCTCTTACGCGTTACCCCTGTCCTCGCGGAACAGGTCGAGCTTCTGCTGCACCGGGCGGTCGGAGAACGAGAACAGCACGGAGTCGGTATCGGCCTCATGGGTGACCCAATGCCAGCTCGGCACCACGAACAGATCGCGCGGTCCCCACTCGAAAGTCTGGTCGCCGACCCGGGTGCGGCCCTTGCCCTCGATCGCGGCGAACACGGTGGCATCGGTCGACCGATAGCGCGCGGTCTTAAAGCCCTTCGGCAGCAGCTGGATGAAGGTGCCGATGGTCGGCATCGCAAAATCGCCGGTCTCGGGGTTGGAGAATTTCAGCTTCAGGCCGTGGCAGGCGTCCCATTCGTCGCCGACCCTGGCCTTCTCCAGCGCCTCGCGGGTGTATTCATAGGGGTAATTGAAGATCGGCGAGGTCTTCGAAGTCCGCTTCTGGTCGATCGGCAGCAGGTTGTGACCGTAGCGCG
The DNA here is from genome assembly GCF_013373795.3 of Bradyrhizobium quebecense. Taxonomy (NCBI): domain Bacteria; kingdom Pseudomonadati; phylum Pseudomonadota; class Alphaproteobacteria; order Hyphomicrobiales; family Nitrobacteraceae; genus Bradyrhizobium; species Bradyrhizobium quebecense. The sequence continues at coordinate 6,363,657 of NZ_CP088022.1, read as the reverse complement.
CGAAGCTGGCGCCGGCCGGCTTGGAGATCGACTGCTGATCCTCCTTGGCGCCCTCGGCGAACGAACAGTCGAAGAACTGCACCATCGGGATGTCGAGCCCGTCGAGCCAGAACATCGGCTCACTGGTTTCGTTGGAATGGTCGTGCCAGGTCATCGACGGCGTGATGACGAAGTCGCCCGGCGACATCGCGGTGCGTTCGCCGTCAACGGCAGTGAAGGCGCCCTTGCCCTCGAGCACGAAGCGCAGCGCGGACTGGGCGTGACGATGCGCGGGGGCGATGTCGCCCGGCACCACCATCTGCACGCCGGCGAACAGCGAGGTCGTGATCTTGGACTGGCCGCGCAGCCCCGGATTTTCCAGCACCAGCACGCGGCGCTCGGCTTCCTTGGCCGTGATCAGCCTGCCGGCCTCGTTCATGTAATCGCGGATCTGGTCGAACTTCCACAGATGCGGACGGCAGGCGCTCCTTGGCTCCGGCGTGATCAGATCGTTCATCACGTTCCAGAGCGCCGAGAGGTTTTGGCCGTCGATCTTCTTGTAGAACGCCTCGCGCTCGGGGGTCTTCTGCACGGCTTCCATGGCAAGCCTCCCATCATTCTTGTCGGTTCAATTGATTGACAGTATACTTACAATATGGCTAGCGTCAATGAAGCCGGAGCGTTTTCGAGCGAAGTGGATACCGGTTCGCGTGAAGAAAACGCGTTAAAACTTGAATCTAGAGCTCCGTTCCGATTCCATCGGAACGGAAAAGCTCTAGCCAATGAGGAAATGTAAGGGAGGTTCCGATGAAGCTGCATGGCTATTTCCGGAGCAGCGCGTCCTACCGGGTCCGGATCGCCCTTAATCTGAAAGGGCTGACTTCAGAGCATCTGCCGCATCATTTGCGCAAGGGCGAGCAATGCGCGCCGGCCTATCTCGCGATCAATCCGCAGGGGCTGGTGCCGACCCTGGAGAGCGATGCCGGCGCGATCCTCACCCAGTCGCTCGCGATCATCGAGTGGCTCGACGAGACCAATCCCAATCCGCCGCTGCTGCCGAAAGACCCGCTGCGGCGCGCCAAGGTGCGCGCGTTCGCGCAGGCGATCGCCTGCGACACCCACCCGGTACAGAATCTGAAGGTGCTGGCGCGGCTGCGCCAGCTCGGCCTGCCCGAGGAGCAGGTGACGGAGTGGGCGGCCTGGGCCAATCGCGAAGGCCTGTCGGCCTGCGAGACCCTGATCGCTGAGGAGGCTGGGCCGTTCTGCTTTGGCGACCAGCCGACGCTCGCCGATCTCTGCCTGGTGCCGCAGCTCGCCAATGCGCGGCGCTTCGGCGTCGACGTGTCGGCCTATCCGCGCCTGCTCAAGGCCGAAGCGGCCGCAAAACAAATCAAGGCGTTCGCCGATGCCGCCCCGGACAAGCAGCCCGATGCCGAATAGCAAGCCAAGACCCGTCACCATGGACGCGGTCTACACCGCGCCCGGCTACCTGTTCCGGCGCATGCAGCAGATTGCGGTCGCGTTGTTCATCGAGGAATGCAAGGCGTTCGACCTGACGCCGGTGCAATACGCCGCGCTGGTCACGATCTCGACCCACCCCGGCATCGACGCCACCCGGCTCTCGGCGGTGATCGCGTTCGACCGCTCGACGCTCGGCAATGTGATCGAGCGCTTGCAAGCCAAGGAATACGTCGTGCGCAAGCCGGCGCCGGAGGACAAGCGCGTCAAGCTGCTCTACCTCACCAAGGCCGGCGCTTCCGTGCTCAACGACATCATGCCCTCGGTCGACAAGGCACAGGCGCGGATGCTGCAGCCGCTGAAGCCGGCCGATCGCAAGACGCTTCTCTCGCTCTTGACCCAACTTGTCGACCTCAACAACGAGGCGTCGCGCGTGCCGCTGCGCGCCGAGGATGCGCTCGAACATCTGGGGAGGTCGGGCTGATGGCTGAGACGAGACCTGTCCTGATCGCGGGCGGCGGCATCGGCGGCCTCGCCGTGGCGCTCGGCCTCGCGCAGAAGGGCATCCGCTCGATCCTCTTGGAGAAGGCCGCCGCGCTCGGCGAGATCGGCGCCGGCATCCAGCTTGGGCCGAACGCGTTCCACGCCTTCGACTATCTCGGCGTCGGCGAAGCCGCGCGCAACATGGCGGTCTATATCGACCAGCTCCGGCTGATGGATGCGCTGACCGCCGATGAGATTACCCATATCGATCTCGGCGACGCCTTCCGCACGCGGTTCGGCAATCCCTATGCCGTCGTGCATCGCGGTGATCTGCATGGTGTGTTCCTGCGCGCGTGCCATAACCATGAGCTGATCGAACTGCGCGTGTCCAGCGAGGTGATAGGTTACGAGCAGGACGGTTCGTCGGTGACCGCAAAGCTCGCCAGTGGCGAGCGCATCACCGGACGCTTGCTGATCGGCGCCGACGGGTTGTGGTCCAACATCCGCAAGCAGGTGACGGCGGATGGCCCTCCGCGCGTCTCCGGCCACACTACCTATCGCTCCGTGATCCCGACCGAGCAGATGCCGGAGGATCTGCGCTGGAACGCGGCCACGTTGTGGGCCGGCCCGAAATGCCACATCGTGCATTATCCGCTCTCGGGCTGGAAGGTGTTCAACCTCGTCGTCACCTATCACAACGATGCGCCGGAGCCGGTCGCGGGCAAGCCGGTCTCCGAAGAGGAGGTGATGAGGGGCTTTACCCACGTCCATGAGCGGGCGCAGACCATCATCCGCCATGGCACCAACTGGAAGCTCTGGGTGCTGTGCGATCGCGATCCCACCGAACGCTGGATCGACGGCCGTGTGGTGCTGCTTGGCGACGCCGCGCATCCGATGCTGCAATATTTCGCGCAGGGCGCCTGCCAGGCGATGGAGGACGCGGTGTGCCTGTCGCACATGCTGGCCAGTCATGATGATCAGCCGGCAGCGCTCGACGCCTACCGCGCGCAACGCTTCCCGCGCACGGCGCGCGTGCAATTGATGTCACGTGCGATCGGCGAGCACGTCTACCATCCCGCCGGCGACCACGCCCGCATCCGCAACGCGATCATGAGCGCGAAGTCGCAAGCCGAGTGGTGCGACGATATCGCGTGGCTGTATGGCGGGACGGGGCTGGGCGCTGCCGGCAGTTAGGGAAGATGGGTGGCGGCCGCATCCTCTGTCGTCGTCCCGGACAAGCGAAGCGCGATCCGGGACCCATATGTGGACGGCCCCCGTGGCACAAGAGCTTTCTGGGATTGGTCGGATCGCTGTCATCCATATGTCCGGCCTGTTTGATGCGATCGTGTTGATCGCTGGGCCAAGATGGTTTCCGCGACGCGAGTGCCAAACAACCTGGCGACCTTGTGAAGGCCAATGGGTCCCGCGGCTTGTCTCGCGTTCTGGATCGATCGATCATTCCATCTGCTCTTGCAGCTCCGGTTCGTCCGGCGAGCGCTACGTCCGGCCGGCCGACCTGTTAGGTGACAGCGTTCATGCGTGCGGCATCATAGCTCTCGCCGGTCGCCATCAGCTTCCAGGCGATGCGGGCCACCTTGTTGGCGAGCGCCACGGCCGCAAGCTTCGGCGGCTTGCGCCTGAGCAACGCCACGAGCCAGCGCGAGGGGTGGCCGCGCCCGAGCCTTGCCTGCCGGATCACCGCGGTCGCCCCGGCCACGAGCAGGCGACGCAGGGTCTCGTCGCCAGCGCGGGTGATCTTGCCGAGCCTGGTTTTGCCGGCGGTGGAATGGTCCTTGGGCGTCAGGCCGAGCCAGGCCGCGAACAAGCGGCCGGAGCGGAAGGCGTGCGGGTCCGGCGTCTTCATCACAAGCGAGGTCGCGATGATCGGACCGACCGAGGGGATCTGGGCCAGACGACGGCTTGTGGCGTTGGCCTGGTGCCAGGCCAGCAGCCTGGCCTCGACCGCCTTCAGCTCACCCTGCAACTGCGCATAGTCACGGCCCTGCATGGCGAACAGCTCGCGCGCCATAGCGGGAACGCTCTCGTCCTGCGTGATCCGGGCCAACAGCGGCTCGATCTTGTCCAACCCCTTCGGCGCGATCAGGCCAAACTCCGCCGCGTAGCCGCGGATCGCATTGCTGAGCTGGGTACGGCGGCCGATCAGCCCATCGCGGACACCTGCAAGCATCAGCGCGGCCTGCTGTTCGGCGCTCTTCACCGGCACAAACCGCATCCGCGGTCGGCCCATCGCTTCGCACACCCCATCCGCATCTCGCCCGTCGTTCTTGTTCCGCAGCACATAAGGCTTCACCAACTGCGGCGCTATCAGCTTCACCTCATGGCCAAGCTTGCCAAGCTCGCGCCCCCAGTAATGAGCCGCCCCGCAGGCCTCCATCCCGATCACGGTCGGCGGAAGCTTGGCAAAAAACTCAAGCACCTGCTTGCGCGACAGCTTCTTGCGCAACACCGGCTGTTCCGCCGCGTCAACTCCATGCAGCACAAAAATATGCTTCGACGTATCCATCCCAATACGGATAATCTCTCTCACGGACGGTCTCCTTGTCTGAGATTTACAACAACCTCATTCTGGCACACTGATGCCGTAGGGGGCCGTCCACACCATCAACCACCACTGTTTATGAGGTTAAAACCTGGGGCCACAGCTCAGTGCAACAATAGGCATTTGTGGTTATGGGTCCCGGCTTTCGCCGGGACGACAGCGAATGTGTGGTGACAGCGTCGCGCCAGGGCACGCGTCTCACATCCGCATCACCGCCTGGCGATCAATCTTGCCGGTGCCGGTCTTCGGCAGCTCGTCGATGAATTTTACCTCGCGCGGATATTTGTACGGCAACAGCTTTGCCTTGACGTAGTCCTGCAGCCGTCGCGTCGCCTCATTGGTGTCGAAGCCGGCCTTGTTCATCACCACCACGGCGCGCAGCGTCATGCGTCGATCAGGCAATTCGGCGCCGTAGACGGCGCATTCGCGGACGTCAGGGTGATCGGCAAGGCACAGCTCGACCTCCAGCGGATAGACCCACTGGCCGGAGATCTTGATCAGATCGTCGGCGCGGCCGCGGAAGAAGTGAAAGCCGTCGCTGTCGCGCATGAAGCGGTCGCCGGTGTAGATCCAGCCGTCCTCGCGCACGGTCTCGGCGGTCTTGTCCGGCCGGTTCCAGTACAGCGGGGTCGCGGAATCGCCGCGCACCCACAGGATGCCTTCCTCATTGTCGCCGACCTCGCGGCCGTCGCTGTCGCGCAGCATGATCTCGTAGCCCGGCACGCGCAGGCCCGCGGCGCCGAGCTTCTTCTGCTCGGTGCGGTTGCTGAGATAGACGTGCAGCACCTCGGTCGAGCCAAGCCCTTCGATGATCTCGAGCCCGGTAAGCTGCTTCCAGCCGTTGAACACATCGGCCGACAGCACCTCGGCGGCCGAGACTGCCATCCGCAGCGAGGAGAAATCGGCAGCGTCCGCGCCTTCGGCCTTGGTCAGGGTAATGTAGAGCGTCGGCAGGCCGAAGAACACGGTCGGCCGGTACTGCGCGATGGCCGCGAAGATCGCGGCCGGTTTCGGCTGGCCCGGCAGCAGCAGCGTCGCGGCGCCGACCGAAAAGGGAAACGTGATCGAATTGCCGAAACCGTAGGCGAAGAAGATCTTCGGCACCGAGAAGCAGATGTCGCCGGGCTCGAGCTTCAGCACATTGCGGGCAAACGCGCGCTCGCTATAGGCCATGTCGTGCTGCAGATGCACGATGCCCTTGGGGCGGCCGGTCGAGCCCGAGGAATACATCCAGAACGCCATCTCGTTGCGGTGGGTGTCGGCCTCGTCGAACTCGCCTGGAAATTCTTGCAGCCATTCGCCGGCGTTGCGCGCCTCGGCAACCGCATGATCGCCGGCGGCGCCATTGACCACGATCAACGTGCGCAGCGGCGTGTCCTTGCAGGCCTCGGCGTTGAAGCGCGAACAGAACTCCGCATCGGTGACGGCGACCTGCGCGCCGGCGTCGGACAGATAGAATTGCAGCAGCTCCGGCGTCGTCAGCGTGTTGATGAGCAGCGGCACGAAACCGGCGCGCACCGCGCCGAAGAAGGCCGCCGGATAGGCCGGCGTGTCGTCGAGGAACAGCAGCACGCGGTCGCCGCGTTGCAGCCCGAGCGATTGAAATGCGTGGCCCCAGCGCGCTGCGTCAGTGCACAGCTCGCGATAGGTCCTCGTGCCGGCGGGACCAGTCAGCGCCAGGCGTTCGGCGTTGCCGTTGCCGAGATTGTCGAACAGGATGCGGCTCGCATTGTAGCGTTCGGGGATCGTGAAGCCGATCTCGCGTGCACCGGGATTGTCCTGCGGAACCAGGTCGGCGATCCCAGTCATGAGCGTCCCTTTGCGGCCTCAAAACGGGCCATGAAGGCCGGCGACATCGCGCGCAACCGCGCATCGTCGATCCGGCCGGAGCGGGTGATGTAGCTGTAGGCGAAATCCATCAGGTCGCGCTTCATATGCGCGGGGAAATGCTCGTACCAGTCGGCGCTGGTCCGCGCCGCAGTGACGAGCTTCTTCACGATCGGCTTGCGCTCGGCCTCGTAGCGGGCAAGCGCAGCGGCGATGCGGCTTTCGGTCTCCAGCGCCTTGGTCAGCGCGATCGCATCCTCGATCGCGAGCCGGGTGCCCGAGCCGATCGAGAAATGCGCGGAATGCAGCGCGTCACCGATCAGCACCATGTTGCCGTGCGACCAGCGCTCGTTCCAGATCCATGGGAAATTGCGCCACACCGATTTGTTCGAGATCAGCTTGTGACCGTCCAAGGTCGCGGCGAACACCTGTTCGCAGATCGCCTGCGATTCCTCGATCGTCTTGTCGGCAAAGCCATAGGCCGCCCAGGTCGCCGCGTCGCACTCGACCAGGAAGGTGCTCATGTCCTTTGCATAGCGATAGTGATGGGCGTTGAAGTTGCCGCGCTCGGTCGCCACGAAGGTCTGCGACAGTGTCGCGAAGGTCTTGGTGGTGCCGTACCAGGCGAATTTGTTGGTCGAATGCGAGACCGACGCGCCGAACGCGGCCTCAAAATCGCGGCGGACCATCGAGTTCAACCCGTCGGCGGCGACGATCAGGTCGTAACCCCTGAGCTGGTCGATCGATTGCACAACGGTGTCGAAGCGCGGCGTGACGCCAGTGCTGCGCACGCGCTCTTGCAGGATCGTCAGCAGCGCCAGCCGCCCGATCGAGGAGAACCCGACGCCGTCGATCTCGACGCTCTCGCCGCGCAGATTGAGGGTGATGTTCTTCCAGCTCTCCATCTTCGGGGTGATGGCGTCGACCGTCTCCGGGTCGTCGGCGCGCAGGAACTCCAGCGCCTGCTCGGAGAACACCACGCCGAAGCCCCAGGTGGCGCCGGCGGCGTTCTGCTCGAACAGATCGATCTCGGCGTCAGGATGACGCTTCTTCCAGAGATAGGCGAAATAGAGCCCGCCGGGCCCTCCGCCGATCACGGCGATCCGCAACGTCTGCCTCCCAGATTGACAGTGTACTTACAATTGGGTCCAGACTAATCGCCCTCTGGCGGGAACGCCAGAGGGAAAATGCGCGGCTGGGCCAGTAGCAGGACGGCGTTAGGATGAGGCGGGATGGCGGCAGTCTGGCTGCACCTCTCCCGCTTGCGGGCAGGGCAATCGCATATGGCAAAAAATTCGGTTGTTCCGAAGGAAACGGGCAGAATTGTTCCGTATTCGATTCCACTTCGTTCGCGATCTCTCCCGGAGTGAGGTTGGTTGGCCTGTTTGTGACAACAAGGTGCTGCGGCTCCGTGCCCGGCAAATCGCCGGGCACCTATCGTCTCACCGCCTGCGCGACTATTTCTTTTCCGCTTCTGCCAGCACCTTCTTGCAGGCGGGCGTCAGCTTGTCGCTCTCCTTGGCAAGACAGGCAATGATGCGCCCGCCGCCGGGCGTCACGCTTTTGCAGAACTTCTGATAGTCGCCCATGCAGGCGTCGCGTTGCGCTGATGACAGCTCCTGGGCGTAGACGGCGGTTGAGCCGCAAAGCAGAACGGCGGTCAGGACAAGACGCAGCATCGATTGCTCCCTTCTCCGATCAGTCGCGTGACAACAGGATCACCGCGCCGCGAACGGCGCCAGCACATCGCGGCACGCCGGCGACAGCGAGCCGGCATTGGTCGCCAGGCACTGCACGATCCGCCCGCCGCCCGGCTGCACGCCGCCGCAGATCGAGCGGACGTCGGCGCCGCAGGCCGAACGCAGCACGAAAATCTCTTCGCGCGGCCGCAGCGGCCGCAACGCGATCACCGCCGGCGCGGCCGCTGGAGCCGCGGCCGGTGCTGCAATTGTCGTGGCACCCGCGGCGTCACCGCCGCCGGCGGCCGCCACGGCCTTCTCGCAGGCCGGCGAAAGCTTCTCCTTGTTCTTCTCGAGGCACTGCAGCGCCGGCGCACCGCCGGTCGGCACGCCCGCACAGACCTTGGGATAATCGGAGCGGCAGGCGCTGCGGATCGCGGAGATCTGTGCGCTGCTTGGCTTTGCAGCCGCGGCCTTCGGTGCCGCCGTCTCCGCGGGCTTGGCCGCCGTCGCCGCCGGAGCCGCGTCGGTCTTGGCTGCTGCGGGAGCAGCGGCCGGTGCTTCCACGGCCTTCACGGCGCTGGCGCAGTCAGGTCCGAGGCTTGCCATGTTTTTCTGCAGGCATTGCAGTGACGCTTCGCCGCCGGGCGGCACGCTGGAGCAGTGTGCGATGTAATCGTTGCGGCATTGCGACTTGATGGCGTCGCGCTGCGCCTGGGTCGGCGCCTGCGACAAGGCTGGTGCGGTGCTCATCAGTGCCGCAAGCGCAAGCCATGCGAAGAGCCTCGTTGCACGTGTCAACGCGTTGATCATTTGAATAAATCCTCTCGTCGCGCCGGAAGCCTCCGGCTCAACTGAACTGAGTCTGAAATAATTTTGCTCTAACAACCTTCGCGAGCGACATCATTTTCGCTTTCGAGTTCCGCTGCAAGCGGATTGTTGCTATGGAAGAAGCCGGCTGAATTTTTTGCTCGCTTCGACATCTTTGAATTAGGTCATTCGGACTGAGGCTCGGAAATGAGGCATGCGCGCGCGTCGGCACATTTCAGTCAGAGCGATTTTGTGCGGCTGCGAAATGCGCCGCTTGTGCGCATCGCCTTCGCCGTAACCGCCTTTGTCAGTTTAAGTGCCTGCGAGCAAAACAGTTTTGTTGCGCCGCCGCCGCCCAAGGTCGAAGTCGCGCCGCCGGTGCAGCGCGCCATCACGCGCTACCTGGACGCCACCGGAAACACCGCGCCGATCAAGACCGTCGATCTGGTCGCGCGCGTGCAGGGCTTTCTGCAGTCGATCAACTATCAGGACGGCTCGCCGGTGAAGGAGGGGACCACCCTGTTCACGATCGAGCCCGAGACCTACAAGCTGAAGCTGGAGCAGGCGCAGGCCGCGGAAGTGGGCGCGCAGGCGACGCTCAAGCAGGCCGATGCCGACTTCAAGCGGCAAGCGGACCTGGTACAGCGCCAGGCGGTCTCGCAAGCGACACTCGATACCTCGACCTCGACCCGGGACAACGCCCAGGCCAATCTGCAGCAGGCCCAGGTCAACACCAAGATCGCAGCGGTCAATTACGGCTACACCAATGTGGCCGCACCGTTCGACGGCATCGTCAGCAACCATCTGGTCTCGGTCGGCGAACTGGTCGGCGTCGCGTCGCCGACACAGCTTGCCACCATCGTGCAGCTCGACCCGATCTACGTGAATTTCAATGTCAACGAGCAGGACGTGCAGCGTGTCCGCGACGAAGCGCGCCGCCGCGGCATGACGACCGCCGAGATCAGGCAGTTGCCGATCGAGGTCGGGTTGCAGACCGAGACCGGCTATCCGCACAAGGGCAAGCTCGACTACGTCTCGCCGACCGTCAATCAGTCGACCGGCACGCTTGCCGTTCGCGGCCTGGTGCCGAATCCGGATCGCGTGCTGCTACCGGGCTTCTATGTCCGCGTTCGGGTGCCGTTCGACAAGCAGGACAATGCGCTGCTGGTGCCTGACGTTGCGATCGGCAGCGACCAGGGCGGCCGCTACGTGCTGGTCGTCAATGCCGACAATGTGGTCGAGCAGCGCAAGGTGGCGACCGGTCCGCTCGACGAAGGGCTGCGCGTCATCGAGAGCGGACTGAAGGCGGACGACCGCGTCGTGACCGCCGGATTGTTGCGCGCGATCCCCGGGCAGAAGGTCGATCCGCAGATGCAGAAGGGCGACGCGACGCCGGCACCGGCCAAGTGAGAGGCGCGCCATGATCTCGAAATTCTTCATCGAGCGACCGGTCCTTTCCAACGTCATCGCGATCCTGATGATCCTGATCGGCGGCGTCGCGCTGTTCAATCTCGCGGTCGCGCAATATCCCGATGTGGTGCCGTCGACGGTCCAGGTGACGACGCGCTATCCCGGCGCGTCGGCTAAAACCGTGATCGACACGGTGGCGCTGCCGATCGAGCAGCAGGTCAACGGTGTCGAGGACATGCTCTACATGCAGTCCTACAGCGGCGCCGACGGCACCTACACGCTGACGGTGACCTTCAAGATCGGCACCGACCTCAACTTCGCGCAGGTGCTGGTGCAGAACCGCGTCTCCTCGGCACTGTCGCAACTGCCGACCGCGGTGCAGAACCAGGGCGTCACGGTGCAGAAACGGTCGACCTCGATCCTGCTGTTCGTGACGCTGACCTCGCCGAACAAGACCTACGACAGCCTGTTCCTGTCGAACTATGCCACCATCAACATTCGCGACGAGCTGTCGCGTCTGCCGGGCGTCGGCAACGTCACCGTGTTCGGCGCCGGGCAGTATTCGATGCGGGTGTGGCTCGATCCGAACAAGCTGCAGGCGCGCGGGCTGATGCCGCAGGACGTCATCCAGGCGATCCAGCAGCAGAGCCAGCAGGTCACCGCGGGTCAGGTCGGCGCGCCGCCCGCGCCGCAGGGGCAGGCGTTCCAGTACACGCTGAACGTCAACGGCCGGCTCGACGATGCGAGCCAGTTCGAGAACATCATCGTCAAGACGGGCAATGTCGGCGACGTCATCCGCGTCCGCGATCTCGGCTCGGTCGAGCTCGGCGCGCAGACCTACAGCCAGGTGTTCTCGCTCAACCAGAAGCCGGCCACCGGCATCGGCGTGTTCCTGTCGCCGGGTGCTAACGCGCTGCAGGTCGAGAAGGAAGTGCAGAAGAAGGTGGCGCAGCTCGCCAAACAGTTCCCGCAGGACATCAAATACGACACGCCGTTCGACACCACCAAATTCGTCCAAGCCTCGATCGACGAGGTCTACCGGACGCTGATCGAGGCCGGCCTGCTGGTGCTGGTCGTGATCCTGGTGTTCCTGCAGGACTGGCGGGCGATGCTGGTGCCTGCGACCACGGTGCCGGTCACCATCATCGGCGCGTTCGCGGCGATGGCCGCGCTCGGCTTCACCATCAATCTCTCGACGCTGTTTGCGATCGTGCTGGCGATCGGCATCGTGGTCGATGACGCCATCGTGGTGGTCGAAGGGGCCGCGCACAATATCGAGCGCGGCATGTCCGGGCACGATGCCGCGATCAAGGCGATGGACGAATTGTTCGCGCCGATCGTCGGCATCACGCTGGTGCTGATCTCGGTGTTCCTGCCGGCGGCCTTCCTGCCGGGGCTGACCGGCCGGATGTACGCCCAATTCGCCCTGGTGATCGCAGCGACCGCGCTGCTCAGCGCCGTCAATGCCGCGACCTTGAAGCCGACGCAATGCGCGCTATGGCTGCGCCCGCCGGTGCCGCCGGAGCAGCGCAATTTCTTCTATCGCGGCTTCAACGCGGTGTATGACCGAGTGGAGCGGGGCTACACCCGGACGATCGGCAGCATCGCCGGTCACGCCAAGACCTCGGTCCTCGTCGCGCTGATCCTGATCGGAATTGCCGGCTACGGGTTGTCACGGGTGCCGACCGGCTTCATTCCGATCGAGGACCAGGGTTACCTGCTGGCCGCGGTGCAGTTGCCCGACGGCGCCGCGATCGATCGCACCCAGCGGGTGCTTGATCAGGTCACCGAGATCGCCCGCAAGACGCCGGGTGTCGAGCAGGTGGTCGCCATCGCCGGCATCTCCGCGCTCGACAACTCGTCGAGCCTCGCCAATGCCGGCGTCGCCTATGTGATCCTGAAGGATTGGGGCTCGCGCGGGCCCGGCGAGGATCTGCGCTCGCTGGTCTACGGCCTCAACGACAAGCTTGCGGTGATTCCGGAGGCGCGGATCCTGGTGATCCCGCCGCCGCCGATCCAGGGCATCGGCAATGCCGCCGGCTTTGCCATGCAGGTGCAGCTCCGTGACGGCAACGCCGATTACGGCAAGCTGCAGGCGGTCATCGGCGCGGTCGTCAGCAATGCGCAGACGCAAAGCGCGCTGCAGCGGGTGCAGTCGTCGTTCCGCTCGATGGTGCCGCAGTTCGATGTCCAGGTCGACCGCGTCAAGACCGAGACGCTGCACGTCACCACCGACCAGATCTTCTCGACGCTGTCGTCCTATCTCGGCGCGAGCTACGTCAACCAGTTCACCAAGTTCGGCCGCACCTTCCAGGTCTACACCCAGGCCGATGCGCAATACCGCCTGACGCTGCGCGACATCGAGAACATGATGGTGCGCAACAGCAATGGCGACATGATCCCGCTCGGCACCGTGGCGAAGATCACGCCGTCGGTCGGGCCGTCGCTGATCAGTCTCTATAACCTCTATCCGTCCGCGACCATCATCGGCCTGCCGTCACAGGGCTACAGCTCCGGCCAGTCGATGACGCTGATGGAGGAGATCGCCGCGAAGACGCTGCCGCCCGGGACCGGCTATGAGTGGACGGCGATGTCGTACCAGGAGAAGGAGGTCGGCAGCCAGATCTACCTCGTGTTCGCGCTGGCGCTGCTGCTGGTCTATCTCGTGCTCGCCGGACAATATGAGAGCTGGTACGCGCCGATCTCGGTGATCCTGGCGGTGCCGCTGTCGCTGCTCGGGCCCATGCTGGTGCTGACGTCGCTTCGGATCGAGAACAATCTCTACACCCAGATCGGCACTATCCTGCTGATCGCGCTGTCGGCCAAGAACGCGATCCTGATCGTGGAGGTCGCGCTCGAGCATCACATCCGCGACGGCAAGCCGGTGCTGGAGTCGGCGATCGACGCGGCCCGCGCCCGGTTCCGGCCGATCCTGATGACGTCGTTCGCCTTCATCCTCGGCGTGCTGCCGCTGGTGCTCGCGACCGGCGCCGGCGCCAACGCCCGCAAATCGATCGGCATCACTGTGTTCTCCGGGATGATCGCCTCGACCTGCCTCGCGGTGCTGTTCGTGCCGGCGTTCTTCGTCGTGGTTCAGAATTTCGAGAACTGGCGCAAGGCGAAGAAAGGCAAGGCGGCCACGCCGCAAGCCGCACCGCAGGCGCCGGGCACGGTGCATTAGAGCCGCGCGCTCCACGCTCAAGTCTTTCCCCGTCACCCTGAGGTGCGAGCGGAGCGAGCCTCGAAGGGCGAACGGCCCGTCTCTCTCTGCGCGGCGGCGTCCGGGCCGTGCACCCTTCGAGGCGCGCAAGGGCGCGCACCTCAGGATGACGGGATTGATAGCAAGGGGTGGGTTAGCCGAAGGCGTAACCCACCGTTCGCGGCACGGAAGATGGTGGGTTACGCTTCGCTTAACCCGCCCTACGCATCGTGCTCCCGGCTACACCCTCACCATGCGCTTGCCGCGGTTTTCGCCGGCGAGCAGGCCGATCAGCGCCTGCGGCGTGTTCTCGATGCCGTCGATGACGTCTTCCTGGACCTTGAGCTTGCCCGAGGAGACCCAGGATTGCAGGTCGGCGAGCGCGGCGTCGCGCTGGTCCATGTAGTCCATCACGATGAAGCCCTGCATGATCAGCCGCTTCACCACGATCAGGCCGGGCACGCCGCGCGGGCCGTGCGCGGAGGGCACGCCGTCATATTGCGAGATCGCGCCGCAACAGGCGATCCGGCCGCGATTGTTCATCTGGGCCAGGCAGGCCTCCAGGATGTCGCCGCCGACATTGTCGAAATAGACGTCGATGCCCTTGGGCGCCGCTGCGCGCAGCGCCTTGTAGGTGGCGCCGTCCTTGTAATCGACCGCGGCGTCGAAGCCGAGCTCTGAGGTGAGCCAGTGGCACTTGTCCTTGCCGCCGGCAATGCCGACCACGCGGCAGCCCTTGATCTTGGCGATCTGGCCGACGATCGAGCCGACCGAGCCGGCGGCCGCCGACACCACCACGGTCTCGCCTTCCTTCGGCTTGCCGACATGGAGCAGGCCGAAATAGGCGGTCAGGCCGGCAATGCCATAGACGCTGAGCAGATGCGTCATCGGCTCGAGCTTCGGCATCTTGGCGAGGTGCTTGGCGGGCACGGCGGCATAGTCCTGCCAGCCGGTGTCGCCGAACACGATATCGCCCGGCTTCAGGCCGGGGTCATTCGACGACACCACTTCGGCGATGCTGCCGCCGGCCATCACGGTGTTGGCTTCCACCGCAGCGCGATAGGTGGCGCCGTGCATCCAGGCGCGGTTGGCGGCGTCGAGCGAGATGTAGCGCGTCCGCAGCAGCGCCTCGCCATCCTTCGGCGCGGGGACCGTGCCCTTGGTCAGGCGAAAATGCTCGGGGCCAAGCTTGCCGGTCGGCTTTTCAACAAGCAGGATCTGGCGATTGACGGTGTCGTTCATTGGCGGTGTCTCCCCTCGCGTTGGTCGTTTCGCATGCAGTTTGACTGCGACGCGCGCAGCGTGTTGCACAGATTGTGCGCTGCACGAACGCTAGAGCATTTTCGAGCGAAGTGGAAACCGGTTCGCGTAAAGAAAATGCGTCAAAACATGAATCTAGAGCCCGTTCCGATTCATCGGAGCGGAAAAGGCTCTCGTCCGCGCGCTGGCATTCCACAACGGGAACATATCGGCAAGGTCCCGCTCGGCGCGAAGCGTGTTGCGTAGCTGCGTAAATCTGCCACACTTGCCCTTCGTCGGGAACTTACGGGGGTAAGAGAATGTCGAACAGGTTTACGCAATACATCCTGATTGCGATGGTCCTTGGCATCGCAATGGGGACGATCGTCTTCAACTACTTTCCTGACAGCCGCGCCGAGATCGCGGCCGACGTCAACCTGATCGCAATGCTGTTCCTGCGCTTGATCAAGATGATCATCGCGCCACTGGTGTTCGCGACCCTCGTCGGCGGCATCGCCCATATGGGAAGCGGCGCCAAGCTCGGGCGCATCTTCGCCAAGACCATGGGCTGGTTCGTCTCCGCCTCCTTTGTCTCGCTGCTGCTCGGCCTCGTGATGGTCAACCTGTTGCAGCCCGGCGCCAATTTCCCCGGCACGCTGCCCGACAAGGCCCAGTCCACCGGCCTGCCGGTCTCGGCCTTCTCGATCGAGAAATTCCTGACCCATCTGATCCCGACCTCGATCGCGGATGCGATGGCGCAGAACGAGATCCTGCAGATCGTGGTGTTCGCGGTGTTCTTCGCGGTGGCACTCGGCGCCATGCCTGAGCGGGCCAAGCCGATCATGAGCCTGATCGACGACCTCGCCCACATCATGCTCAAGGTCACCGGCTACGTGATGCTGTTCGCACCGATCGCGGTGTGGGCCGCGATCATGGCGACCGTCTCGAAGAACGGCCTCGGCGTGCTCTGGAAGCTGATTGTCTTCATGGGCGGCTTCTACCTGTCGCTGCTGATCCTGTGGGGCATCCTGGTCATCGTCGGCTTCATCGTGATCGGGCCGCGTTACAGCCATCTGCTGCGGCTGATCCGCGAGCCGCTGATGATCGCGTTCTCGACCGCCTCCTCGGAGGCGGCCTACCCGAAGACGCTGGAGGGGTTGAACAGGTTCGGCGCCTCCTCGCGGATCTCGGCCTTCGTGCTGCCGCTCGGCTACTCCTTCAATCTCGACGGCACGATGATGTACTGCACCTTCGCGAGCATCTTCATCGCGCAGACCTACCACATCGAGATGTCGCTCGGCACGCAGTTCGCGATGCTGGCGACACTGATGATCACCTCGAAGGGGGTCGCCGGCGTGCCGCGCGCCTCCCTCGTCGTGATCGCCTCGACGCTCGGCCAGTTCGGCATCCCCGAGGCGGGACTGTTGATGATCATGGGCATCGACACCTTCCTCGACATGGGCCGCAGCGCCACCAACGTGATCGGCAACTCGCTGGCCACCGCCGTGGTCGCGAAGTGGGAGGGCGAGCTGAAGGCCGAGCACGAACTCGGGCCCGACGACGCGGTGCCGCAGGATGCGGTGCCCGGCGCCGTGATGGCCGGTCATTGACGGGAGGGATGCATGCATCGCGCCCGCTGGAGGCCGATACGGGCTGAGGCGCCTCTACTGTCGACATGCCTGCTGTCAGCATGTCTGCTGGCGGCAAGCCTGCTGATCGGACCGGTGTCCGCACAGCCGGCGGGCGAGGGGCTCAGCCCCACGCTCGCCAACATCAAGGCCACGCACGCGGTGCGGATCGGCTATCGCGAAAGCTCGCCGCCGTTCTCGTTCCTCGATCACTCCAACCGGCCGATCGGCTACAGCCTCGAACTGTGCGATGCGATCGTCGATGAGATCGCGGCCGAGGTCGACGACGCCAACCTCAAGATCGACTACGTCAAGGTCACCTCCGACGACCGCATTCCGGCGGTCGTCGACAAGAAGATCGATCTGGAATGCGGATCGACCACGGCGAATGCCGAGCGCGGCAAGCAGGTCGCGTTCTCGCCGCTGATGTTCGTGGCCGGCACCAAGCTGATGGTGCCGAAGGCCTCCGGCGTCACCCAGGTCGCCGACTTGAAGGGCAAGACGGTGGTGGTGACCAAGGGCACCACCAACGAGCAGGCGATGCTTAATGTCGACGCCAAGCAACAGCTCGGCCTCAACATCGTGACCGCCGGCGACCATGAGCAGTCCTACCAGATGCTGGTGGACGGCAAGGCGGATGCGTTCGCGACCGACGACATCCTGCTTTACGGCCTGATTGCGCGGCACAAGTCGCAGGACAAGTTCCGCGTCACCGGTGACTATCTGTCCTACGATCCCTACGGCATCATGTACCGCAAGGGCGAGCCGCAGATGAAGGACGTGGTCGAGCGCGCCTTCCGCAAGCTCGCCTCGAACCGCGACATCATCCCGCTCTACAACAAGTGGTTCGTCGCCCGCCTGCCGACCGGCGAGAAGCTTAACGTCGCGCTCTCACCGCAGCTCGAAGACGCCTTCAAGGCGCTCGACGATTCGGCGGGCGGAGCGAACTAGCCTCGAAGTCCGGCCTCTCTCCTTGCGGGAGAGGCCGGATTGCGTTGCAGACGCAATCCGGGTGAGGGGTCTTGCGCAACGCGCGCGGCTTTCCAGGTGGTCCCGAACTGTCCCGACGAAGCGCGACTTCGCTCATCGCCAATAGCGATGCGACAAATCCAGGCACTGTCGAACCCAGTAGCCGTTCACATGGATCAACTGGCATGTGCTCGGTGGCGGCTCCTTGATGATCGGATAGCCGTGGATGTCGATATTCGTCGGCGCCGTGACGCCGCGCCAGAACACGGCGTTGGCGGCAGGAGGATTGAAGGCGGCGACGAACGCCGTGATTGCGAGGAAGCTCAAAAGAAGTTTGCGCATAATCTGTATCCGGATCGATTAATGCACATCAGCGTACTCCCTTGGGCGGAAGGAGCAAGCCGCTGAATGGATCAAAATGGCGGCGAGAATTTTGCGGCAAGCTGTACTGCCGCAGGGGCGTAGCCGCCGTGGACCGCCATGGAAGCGAGGGCAACGATACTGACCGCAGCCAGAACAACCATGACCTGGAAGATCGCGCGTCCAAGGATCGCTCCCATCAAAACTCCATTGATCCGGCGGGGATCTTGGTTCGAGTTTCCGCGCCGCGATCTCTGGAGCATCATCGGCAGGCGAGATTCCGCTGTTGAAGTCTGCGAACTGGTCACTTCACCAGCTAGTGTCGCTCCGCGACAAGCCGATCGACCTGCTGCTTGAGCTCCGCTTCCATCTCGGAAACGATGTCGTGCGGCAGGCGAGCGCCAAGGGGATTGCCAGGCGAACCGGTCGTCTCTCGCTCCATCGCCTGATGCCGCATGTCATTGGCATCCGGGACCGGGTCTTCGACCCGTCGTCGAGAGGATAGATAGCTGGGCGGGCCAGCCGCCGCGTCGGCTTTGTAGGGTTCAGAAAAATCCTGATCCGGCCGTTCAGCGTTCTTCATGAGCTTTGCCTCCTGGCAAGACTTCCTTTCCCCAGGCCCGAACCTTCTGGCTCGTCTCTCATCAATGACGCGGCAGCCTCGAATGTTGTTCCGCTCGGAACTTGCAAACGTTCGCCGGAACCTGCCGGTTATCGAGCCTGGAACCAGAACAATAAGCGTCCTCAGTCATTGACACTGGGGTTGACCGTTTGGAGGTTGCCATGGGCTACGCGAGGTCAATTCACCAGACCGCAATTGTGGTCGAAGACGACACGATCCAGCGCGACATGATTGCGCTGTTGTTGAAAGAGGGCCACTTCGACGTCATCCAGTGCGAAGATGCCGAGACGGCAGCGCTGGCCATCAAGATGCGTCACCCGTCGCTGCTGGTCACCGATATCAAGCTCACGGGCAGAATGAACGGCATCGAACTCGCACAATTGGCCCTCGATTGCGACCCACGCGTGCGCGTGCTCGTGATCTCAGGCCTGGCGCCGCCCAGTGATCTGCCTGACGGCGTCAAATTTTTTGCCAAACCGGTTTACCCAGCCGCGTTGCTGCGCGAACTGGCGTCGTAAGCCCTGTCCGATAGAGACATAGATTTATGCAAGACGATCCCGAAATCGATTGGCACCGCGAGCAGATCACGAAGAATCGTGAACTGCTCGCGGAGTTGCAATCCGGAAATATGGCAGGCGCTGACGTGTTTCCGGAGACGCAAGCCGAGATCGACCGTCTCACGGCACAGGTCGAGCAATCGGAACTGATCGTCGCCGGCTATGAGAAAGAGCACCCGCGAGACTGATCGGGCGCTCAAGGGAAGCGCGTGGCACGCTGCTTAGGCGAACACGGCGTCTAGCGCCGCGTGATACGCCGCCTCGACCAGCGCCGGATGGCGGCGGCCCAGCGTCTCCATCTTCACGCCGGAATTCACTTCAAGCACCTGCCACGCGCCATCAACGTGCACGACGTCGATGGAGGCGAAGCGGATGCCGACGGCTTGCGCGGCCTCGATCGCGAGCGCGACGCAATCGTCGCGTGTCGCAACATCGGTGAGCAGCACCGGCTCGGCGCCGGCATCGAGATTGTGCCGCCAATTGAGCAGAAGCCGTTCGCCGGCCGGCGGAACGGCGTCGAGCGCGGCGGCATCGAAGTCCTCGGAGAGGGCCTTCAGCTGTTCTGCCGTCGCGGTCGCCTGCGCCAGCGCGCGCAGCGAGTGAGCGCCGTCGCCAACCACCGAGGGCCGTGTCTTGCGGTAGACGATCAGCGCGCGATCATCGAGCAGCACGACCCGCACCTCGTCCTTGATCTCGACATAAGGCGAGATCGCAAGGCTTGGATGCGCGGCGAGGATGCGGGCGACCGCCGTCTCCAGCTGCGTTGGCGTCGTCACGCGGAAGACGAGCTCGCCGGATGTCCCCTCATTGGGTTTGACGACGAGGCCGTGCGGATGCTGCGCGAGCAGAAGCAACATTGCATCCAGCGAGTCCGATCCGGGGATGTGCTTGCTGAGCTTGCTGCCGAGAAACAACCTGTGCGGAATGGCGGATATGCCGGCCGATGCCAGCACTTCGGCGCAGGCCGATTTGTCGTTGGCGACCTGATGCGCGACCGCGCTGTTCAGCCCGATGTCGTAGCCGATCGCAAGCCGACGCGTGTCGCCCTTGGTCATGATGACCAGCCAGCCGCCGGACCGCACCTCGACGGCAATGGAGCGCGCCAAACAATATTTTTTGATGGTTTCCAGGAAGATTCGCTGGCTGATCAGGACCACGAGATCATTTTCCCTTCATCGCGGTTTTCGTAGCAATTAATTGCCAGATCAGCGCCGATCTCAGCAAGTAAATTACCTGCAGCATGACGTGTTAACGATGTCGTGGCTGAACCTCCGCGCGAAATCGGACGACTGCCATTCTGAGATCGCAATTGCACGCCAGTTGATCTTGACTATCTCATGCATTGGCGCAATGGACACGCGAGATCTTCAATGATTTCGGCCACTTCAGCGCCGCCGCGAGCACTCTAGAAATCAAATCATTCTAAATCTGATCAGTCGAGAAAACGAAAACCCATGAGCGCGTTCTATCGAGAGAAAGTTCTTTCTGTTCAGCACTGGACCGACACGCTTTTCAGCTTCCGAGCGACCCGCGATTCCGGTTTCCGCTTCCAGAATGGCCAGTTTGCCATGATCGGCCTCGAGGTCGATGGCCGGCCGCTGCTGCGCGCCTATTCGATGGCGAGCGCCAATCACGAGGAAGAGCTCGAGTTCTTCTCGATCAAGGTGCAGGACGGCCCGCTCACCTCCAAGCTGCAGAAGATCCGCGAGGGCGACACCATCCTGGTCGGCCGCAAGGCAACCGGCACGCTGATCACTGACAATTTGATCCCCGGCAAGCGGCTGATGCTGCTGTCGACCGGCACCGGCCTTGCGCCGTTCGCGAGCCTGATCAAGGACCCCGAGGTCTACGACCGCTACGATCAGATCCTGCTGGTGCATGGCTGCCGCCAGGTCTCCGAGCTCGCCTATGGCGAGGAGCTGGTCGCCAAGCTGCGCGACGACGAACTGTTCGGGCCGCTGCTGTCCGAGAAGCTCTTCTACTATCCGACCGTGACGCGCGAGCCGTTCCGCAACCGCGGCCGCATCACCGACCTGATCACCTCGAACCAGCTGTTTGCCGACCTGCATCAGGGGCCGCTCGACATCGAGACCGACCGCATCATGATGTGCGGCAGCCCAGCGATGCTGGAAGAGCTGAAGCAGCTGTTCGAGACCCGCGGCTTCAAGGAAGGCAGCGGCAACACCCCCGGTCACTTCGTGATCGAGAAGGCGTTCGTCGAGCGCTAGTTGTCGTCCCGGCCAAGCGAAGCGCGAGCCGGGACCCATAACCACCGTTGCTGATTGGACAAAGGCTGGGGCCCCCATCGGGCTCCAGCCTTTTTCATTTGTGGTTATTGGTCCTGGCTTTCGCCAGGACGACATCTGTGTATGTGGCGCCGTCTAATCCCCGACTGCTATAAATCCCGCCAACGCCGCGCAGCCGTTTCCTGAACGCGGCGACCCAGGGAGCAGCACCTTGTCCATCACCGATCCGGATGCCCCGAAGACCGCCTTTGTGTTCGCCGGCGGCGGCAGCTTTGGCGCGATCCAGGTCGGCATGCTGCAGGCGCTGGCCGCGCATGGCGTGGCCGCCGACATGGTGGTCGGCTCCAGCGTCGGCGCATTGAACGGCGCGTTCTATGCCGGCGACCCGACCGTGTCGGGCGTGGCACGGCTGGCCGAGATCTGGCGCGGCCTGAACCGGCAGGACGTGTTTCCGGTCACCTGGCGGACATTGGTGGGCTTCCTGTGGCGGCGCGACTTCCTGATCCCGCATGACGGGGTCCGCAGGCTGATCGAGGATTACATCCCGTTCCGTAATCTCGAGGACGCGCGGCTCCCGATCCACATCGTCACGACGGACATCATCAGCGGCGACAGCGTGGTGCTGTCGGAAGGCTCGACCGTGGAGGCGATCGTCGCATCGACCGCGATCCCCGGCGCATTCACGCCGGTGCACTACCGCGATCATTTCCTCGCCGATGGCGCGATCTCCAGCAACACACCGGTCCGCGTCGCCGTGAAGCATGGGGCAAAGCGCCTGATCGTGCTGCCGACCGGATATGCCTGCGCCAACCAGGCGCCACCGGTCGGCGCGCTCGCCAATGCGCTGCATGCGCTGACGCTCCTGATCGCGCGGCAGCTCGTCAACGAGCTCGAGAACATCGGTCCCGACGTCGAGTATTTCGTGGTGCCGCCGCTCTGCCCGCTGGTCGGTTCGCCCTACGATTTCTCCCGGACATCCGATCATATCGCCCGCGCCCTCGACACCACCAACGCGTGGCTCGCCAGCGACGGCCTGAAGGCGGGGCATATCCCCCACGAAATGCGGCCGCACGACCATTGATGCGAACAGTGCACTCTCCTCACTCCCCCGCAAGCGCAGGCAATCGCATATGCGTCTTCGCCGGCCGCGCAGGTGGTTGGCCTCGTGATTCGAGACGCGCCGCAAGCGGCGCGTCTCACCAAGAGGATCTACAGTTTAGGCACGAAACAAGAATATCCTCGTCCACCGCTGTCATCGCCCGGCACTCGACCGGGTGATCCAGTACGCCGCGGCTCCTCGATTCAAGCGGAGGCGTCTCTGGAATGCTGGATTACCCGCATGCGCGTGTGATGACACTGAGCAAGCTGAGCAATTACCCCGTCATCCTGAGGAGCCCGCCAACGGCGGGCGTCTCGAAGGATGGCCACAGGGAAGTAACGCACCAGGGTTTTCCCGGATGTGATGCGAATCGCCCCCGCAAGCGCAGCGCGATAGCCGCCAGGGCGAGGGGCGACTGTACGATTTCTGGATAATGGAAGAATGTCGCTGATTTGCCCGACGAGTCAAGTTGCCGTGTCCGCCGGCTACTTTGCATGGGGTTGTTTTCGATATTTTAGCGGTGCGCCCTGCCCGCAAGCGGGAGAGGGGGCGCAGTCTTTGTGGAGCTCCACTGCGTTGCACTGCAAAAGGCGATTTCGTTTCAATTTGACTGGTGCCGTACCCGCCCATCCGGGCGGTTGTCACATCTGTGACTGCTCGGCCGTATAACCGTAGTGCACTTGTTCCGCGACTTGGACTAGCTTACGGCCGACGGGGTATTCAAGGCAGACCGGAGGGATTTGATGGATACGATGCTGCTTCCGTTCTCGCCGCGCTTCATCGTGCTGACGATCTGCGCCGTCGTCACTGCACTCCTGTTGCTGGTCGGGATTTTCGACCACAAGGTCTTCAAGATCGTTGTGGTCCCGCTGGCGATCTTCGGCGCGCTGACATTGCTCGGCATCCGCGACCTGACGCAGAAGAACCATGCGGTGCTCCGCAACTACCCGATCTCGGCGCATGTCCGCTTCCTGCTCGAGGAAATCCGCCCGGAGATGCGGCAGTATTTCTTCGAGAGCGAGAAGGACGGCATGCCGTTCTCCCGCGATACCCGCGCGGTGGTCTATCAGCGCGCCAAGGCGGTGCTCGACAAGCGGCCGTTCGGCACCCAGGAGGATGTCTACCGCGAGGGCTATGAGTGGATGCACCACTCGGTGGCGCCGAAGCCGCGTGCCGACGAGAAATTCCGCATCACCATCGGCGGCCCCGACTGCACCAAGCCGTATTCGGCCTCGGTCTTCAACATCTCGGCGATGAGCTTCGGCGCGCTCAGCCCGAACGCGGTGCGGGCGCTGAATGCCGGCGCCAAGAAGGGCGGCTTCGCCCATGACACCGGCGAGGGCGGCGTCAGCCCCTATCACCGCGAGATGGGCGGCGACATCATCTGGGAGATCGGCTCCGGCTATTTCGGCTGCCGCAACCGCGACGGCACCTTCAATCCGGAGCTGTTCGCAAGCGTCGCGGGCGACGACCAGATCAAGATGGTCGAGCTCAAGATCAGCCAGGGCGCCAAGCCCGGCCATGGCGGCGTGCTGCCGGCTGCGAAGGTCTCCGAGGAGATTTCCAAGATCCGGGGCGTGCCGATGGGCGAGGACTGTATCTCGCCAGCCTATCACAAGGCGTTCTCGACGCCGCTGCAGATGATGGAATTCGTGGCCCAGATGCGCAAACTGTCCGGCGGCAAGCCGGCCGGTTTCAAGATGTGCATCGGCCATCGCTGGGAGTTCCTGGCGATCTGCAAGGCGATGAAGGAGAGCGGGCTCTATCCCGACTTCATCGTGGTCGACGGCAATGAGGGCGGCACCGGCGCCGCGCCGCTCGAGTTCATGGATCATCTCGGCATGCCGATGCGCGAGGGCGTCAATTTCGTCCACAACGCGCTGATCGGCATCGGGGCGCGCGATCGCATCAAGATCGGCGCTGCCGGCAAGATCGCGACTGCTTTCGACATGGCGCGCGCGATGGCGATCGGGGCCGACTGGTGCAATTCGGCGCGCGGCTTCATGTTCGCGCTCGGCTGCATCCAATCCCTGAGCTGCCACACCGATCGCTGCCCGACCGGCGTCACCTCGCAGGACCCGATCCGCAACCGCGCGCTCTACGTGCCGGGCAAGATCGAGCGCGTGTACAACTACCACCATTCGACCCTGCACGCGCTGACCGAGCTGCTCGCCGCCGCCGGCCTCGAGCACACCAAGGATCTGCGCCCGATCCACTTCTCGCAGCGGAGCTCGACCACCGACGTCCGCACCTTCGCACAGCTCTATCCGACGCTGCGCCCGGGCGAACTGCTCGAAGGCACCCAGGATCCCCGCTTCCGCGACGCCTGGGCAATGGCGCGCGCGGATTCGTTCCAGCCGGCGGGGTAGGGGGCGCGGTTTTGGTTCACCTCTCCCGCTTGCGGGGGAGGTCGCCGCGCATAGCGCGGCGGGTGGGGGCTCTCTCCACGATGTGACACGCGGAGAGAGCCCCCACCCTAACCCTTCTCCGCAAGCGGGAGAGGGGACGCAGTCCCGATGCTGCCAACGCCGGGGCCCTATCTTGTCACGCAGCTGGCGCGCCGAACCATTTGGTCAGCGCCTCGGCAAGGCCCAACTGACTCCGGTCTCCGACCCACGCCACATATCCGTCGGGCCGGACCAGCACCGCGCCGGGCGCCGGCACCGTTCCGAGCGCGGGAATCTCCCACGCGCCGGCGTAATCGGCGTCGACCAGCTGAACCCGGTCTCCCCATCCCGCGACGTCGAAGCTGTAGGGTTCACCAAAATTGAGCAGCACCGGCCGTGCGCCGTGCAGCAGCGCGAAGACCCGCAGCGGGCCGTTGGCCGTCACCAGATCGAGATCGGGCATGCGCCGTCCGAGCAGCGGATGGCCGTCGCCGAGATCGTAGTGCAGGTCGAGGCCCGACATCATCGCGGCGAATTTTCGGCGCGGCTCGTCCATGCGCAGCAGTTCGGAGACGATCTCGTGCACCGCCTTGCTGCGCGCGTCGGTCCGGCTGAGCGCGACATGCGCCATGGTGTTGCGCAGCACGCGGGCCGCCACGGGATGCCGCTCGGCCTGATAGGTGTCGAGCAGGCCGTCCGGCGATGTCTGCTTGACCACCTGGGCGAGCTTCCAGCCCAGATTCGCTGCGTCCTGCACGCCGATATTGAGGCCCTGTCCGCCCATCGGCGGATGCACATGGGCGGCATCGCCGGCCAGCAGCACGCGCTGCTTGCGGTAGGTCACCGCCTGCCGCGTCATGTCGGTGAAGCGTGATATCCAGACCGGACTGTGGATGCCGAAATCGGTGCCGTAGACCGCGGCCAGCCTCCCGCTGACGTCGCGCAGGGTCGGCTCCCTGTCGGTGCCGAGTTGCCCTTCCGTCAGCACGAGCCGCACCCGTTCACCGTCTTCCACCTTGCCGATGGCATAGATGCCGGTGTCGTCCTGGCGAAAGCCCCATTCCGGTTCGTCTGACATCTCGGCCTCGGCGATCAGCCAGCTCCTGGTCGGATCCCATCCGGCGAATTCGATGCCGGCCGTCTTGCGGACGATGCTGCGGCCGCCGTCGCAGCCGACCAGATAGCGTGCCCGGAGCACCTGGCCATCCGACAGCGCGACATCGACGCCATCCTCGTCCTGCGTGAAGCCGGTCACGTCGCGTCCGCGCTCGATCGGCACCGCCAGTTGCTCGGCCCATTCGCCAAGCACGCGCTCGATATGGTTCTGCCGCAGCCCCAGCGTGAAATTGCGCCGGGTCGGGAAGTCGCTGATCCCCAGCGGAACCAGATGGGAGTGGAACAGCACCGCTGGATGCCGCGTCCCCAGCGCGACGAAGCGGTCGCCGATGCCGCGCTGATCGAGCACCTCGATGGTGCGTGCGTGCAGACCGCCTGCCCGCGCGCCGATCAGGTCCGGATTCTCGCGCCGCTCGACAATCGCAACGTCAACGCCGGCCAGCGCCAGCTCGCACGCCAGCATCAGCCCGGTCGGCCCTCCGCCGGCAATCACCACAGCATGTTCCCGCATCGCGCACTCCTCCGTTCGATTGGGCGCGCGTTCTACGGGATGACCCCGGGCTTGCGGCAAGCCCGGGGGGTCTACATATATCTGAGTGGGGAGAGGGCGTTGGCGTGGCCGTGCCCCAACCTCGGTCAATCCGTCATTGCGAGGAGCGAAGCGACGAAGCAATCCATGCTTCCGCGCGTGCGGAACTATGGATTGCTTCGCTTCGCTCGCAATGACTTCGGGATCAAAACTCGCCGTGGATG
This sequence comes from Bradyrhizobium quebecense, assembly GCF_013373795.3. Classification (NCBI taxonomy): domain Bacteria; kingdom Pseudomonadati; phylum Pseudomonadota; class Alphaproteobacteria; order Hyphomicrobiales; family Nitrobacteraceae; genus Bradyrhizobium; species Bradyrhizobium quebecense. Next base: position 6,337,276 of record NZ_CP088022.1, on the reverse strand, counting down.
CGGCCGGAGAAGATGTGCACCGGGCCGCGATCGGCGTTGTAGGCGGGGTTGGTGATGAACTGATAGTCCGCGGTCAGCGTCAGGCTCTTGTTCACCTGGTAGGCATAGTAGGTCTCGAAGATCCGCTCCGGACTGTAGTTGAGCGCGCCGTCGCCGATCAAAAGGCCGAGGCCGCCGGCGGCGAGGTAGTCGCGATGCGCTGACGACAGTCCGTTGACCGCGCCGCCGATGCCGATCGTGTCGTTCGCCCGGCCCCAATAGCTGCCCTTGATCGACACGCCGCCGGAGACGCTGCGGTCGACATCGGTGAACGACAGGATCTCGTTCCGGCCGTCGTTCCAGCTCAGGCGGCCGAACAGGCCGACATCGGTTGCGATCTGCTGCTCGCCGTTCAGGTAGAAGCCGTACTTGGTGTTGTCCTTGCGGATACCGGCCATCACGTCGTTGATGTCGAGCTCGGGGTTGGCGTCCTCGATCGCGAGCGCTTGGGCGTAATTGCCGGTGTTGCCGCGATTGCCGAACACGCCGACACGCAGCTTGCCGGGTTGATCGAAGATCGAGTAGCGGCCTTCGAATTCCACCACCGCGCCGCCATTGTTGGCGTTGGAGACCAGCACGTCGCTGTTCGGTGCATTGGGCACCTGGAACACGCCGGCGCGCACCGCCCAGTCCTTGCGGTTGAGCTCGACCACGGCGCCGCGGGTGTACCCTGGCAGATCGGCCGGGAAATCGTAGGCCGCGGAGGCCCACATCGCCCAGTTCATGAAGTCGGCGCGCGGATCCTTGGCGTAGGAATTGCCGTCGAAGAAATCGCCCACCGCAAAGCGGCCGACGATGATCGTGAGGCGGTCGATATCGCGCTTGCCTGCGATCTGGTTGGGGCCGTCGGGGACGTCTTCCTGTTCGCCGCCGAAGCCGAAGGTCTGCTTGAAGTAGTAGCGCTGCGGCCGGATCTTCGGGAACGCCGCGCCGGCCTTCTGCGCCTCGCCGTTCGAGAAGCCGGCTAGGCCGAGCGTGCCGTTGAGGCCAAAGCCCTGCGCCGTCTCCGGATTGAAGTAGAACTCGCCGCCTTCCCAGAGCCGCACGCCGAGAAACGCCGTCGTGGTCCAGGTCTCTTGCACTTGTCCCGCACCCGGAAGGCTGTTGGTGCCGGTATAGGGCGCACGGAACGACGGATAGCCTTGCGCGAGCAGCGTCGTCTGTCCGTGCACGCTCCAGTCGCTTGAGTCCGGCAGCGTGGTCCGTGTCGGCGTCGCCGACCAGGGCGAGTCGCCGAGCTGGTAGTTCAGGCCGAATTTCAGCAGGTGAATGCGCGGGTCGATACTGACGCTGGGCATGCCGAAATCGTTGAGACCGAGCGTGCGGCGCGACAGGTCGATGTAGTCGTATTCGACCTTGGCCGTCCAATTGCCGCTTACCGCGAATTCGGCACCGGCGCCGACCGTCCAGCCGGTCTGGTACTGGCCGGGCTGCGAGATCACCGTGCCGCCGGCATCATTGACCCTGACCTCGGTGTGTCCCCAGGCGAAGCCGCCGGTCACATAGGGCATCCAGGGGCCGAAGCTGTAACCGGCGCGGCCGCGCAGCGTGCCGACATAGTCGATCGACGAATTGAAGGGCCCCAGCACGCGCCGCGGCAGGTCGATCGGGCCGGTGAAGGTCGCATCCGCCTCGATGCCGAGCACGAAGCGGTTGGCGAATTCCTTGTTGTATCCGGCCTGGAAGCCGCCGATCCCGCCGGTGATCGTGGGCGGAAAGAACACGCCCTGTTCCAGGATCGGATTGGTGCCCGGACCCAGCGTGCCGTCGCCATAGCCGACATGGCCGCCGACGTAAAAGCCGGTCCAGCTGTAGACCACCTTGGCGGCAGGAGACTTAAGGGGCAGATCGGCCGCGGCTGCCGGCGTGCCGAATGCCGCCGCGCCGAGCGCTGCGCCGGCGGCGATCCGAACCCGGAAGAGACGGACGCAGGTCATGACGCGGCTTTCCGCGAACGGTTGGCAGTTTCGCCCGGCATTGCAGATTTGGCGGCCACTTGCCACCCGAGATTTGAATTCATCGCCCGCCGTCCCCGGTCCGATCCGTGTCGTCCCATCCAAAGCCAGATCAGCACCTAGCATCCCCTGTGGCTTGTTGCAAGTAATTCGCAATAGCAACTGAGGTGCGCCCGATACCTCTCCGATTTGCACGCCACTATGACAGTCGCGTAACACCCCGAGGCTGTGGGCCTCATCCGCTGCGATCGACCGCGCAGCTGTGGCAAATCGGTCGAAATCCGACCGTTCAATCGAGGCCACCATTGTCTTCGTCCCTTGTCTTGATGAATGCCGGCTGCGATGGCCTGCCGAGTACGACCCTTGCGCCGGCCCGTTCGACACATCGCGCCATGGACAGCGCCGTCCGCAGCTCGGCGCCTGAAATCTTACGTCGCTGATAAAGCGCGGTTGCGCCGCGCAGGATGGCGCTTGCCAGCCTGAACAACACGATCGCGCCCCATCGCCGGCCGCGGCCAGGCGCGGTCACGCCCCCACCGTGGCGAGCTGGACGATGCGCAGCAGCACGAGGCCGGCAGCGACGACGAGGTAGCCGCGTAGCACCAGCATCCAGATCCGGCTCAACGGGCTGAGCCGCGCCGGCGGCAGCCGGTCGAGCGGCGGCATCCGCCAGGTGTCGCGGTCGAACAGCGGCGGCTTGTGCTTGAAGCGGGAGGATGCGCGACCGTGCGACAACATCTCGTACAGTTTGACCGCCGCGGTGACTGCGAGCGCGAGCAGGCTGCCGCCGACCAGGATGCCGATGATCCATGCCTCGCTGAGATCCGGGAACAGCACCGCGGCAGTCAGGATCACCGACAGCATCACGAGGCCCGCCACCACCGCGCCCGTGAACAGGTTCAGCCGGGTCGAGTTGATCCAGGGCCCGAGGATGTGGCGGTCGTTGCACAGCAAGAGCAGGAACACGGTCGCGCTCGGCAGTAGCACGCCGGCCAGCGTCTGCACCGCGTTGGTGAGCAGTCCGAGCGGCGTGCCCGGCGTCAGCACCAGCACGGCGGCGAGCACGATCAGTCCGCAATAGACGCCGTAGAAGCCCTTCGCATCCCACGGCTTGCGGTGCAGCGAGTGCTTGACCGCGAACACGTCACCGATCGCATAGGCCGTCGACAGGGAGACCGCGGCCGCGCCGATGATGCAGGCATCCAGCAGTGCGAGGGCAAACAGCACCGCCGGCAGCCGCCCGGCATATTTCTCCAACCCGACCGCGGTCCCCAGCGCGTCGGTGTAATTGCCGAATTCGGGCTTTCCGGTGAACACCTCGGCGCAGAACGAGATCATCGCGACGGCGCCGACCACGACCAGCACGATGCCGATGCACAGATCCATCCGCTCATAGCGGATAAAGCGCGGCGTGATCCGCTTGTCGACGATGTAGCTCTGCTGGAAGAACAATTGCCACGGCGCCACCGTGGTGCCGACGATGGCGACGATCAAAAGCATCACCTCGCTGAGCTTGGCGTCCTTGGGCATCTTCGGCACGAAGAAATCAGCCGCGATCTGCCCGACCGGCGGATGCACCATCAGGATCACGGGCACCAGCAGCAGGCTGCCCGCGACCAGCACGATGCCGAAGCGTTCGAAACGGCGGAAGTCCCCGGTCGAGACCGCCAGCATCACGATAACAGCCGAGGCCAGCACGCCCCAGAACTGCGAGACGCCGAGAAAATGAAGCGCGAATGTGATGCCGATGAACTCGGTGACGATGGTCAGCGCGTTCAGCACTAGGAGGTCGATGACGCTGAAGGCGCCCCAGAACCTGCCGAAGCGCTCGAAGATCAGCCGCGCATGGCCGACGCCGGTGACGGCGCCAAGCCGCACCACCATTTCCTGGTTGACGTAGAGCACGGGGATCAAAAGCAGCAGCGTCCACAGCAGCGTGGTGCCGTAGTTTTGTCCGGCCTGGGTGTAGGTGCCGAACGCGCCGGCGTCGTTGTCGCCGACCATCACGATCAGGCCGGGGCCGACGATCGCCAGCAATGTTTTCAGCCGGGCCAGCAGTGTCGCGCGCGGCGCAGTGTCGTCGCGCGCGATGCTGCCGAGCGCGCCGTGGATGTCGCCGGCATGCGCGCTATCGAGAATGGCGGTCTGGGCGGTCTTGCTTTCGGTCATTTCGCGTCTCCTCGCCGCCGTTCGGGCACGGCGGGAGGGACGCAGGCGTCGTCAGGCGCGCACGTCTCCGCTGCCGTGAGCAGCGGCATTTCCAGATGTGGTGCAGTTCAGGAATCCCGTTGCAGCGCCTGACAGCCGCGCAACGGGGCAACTAGGTCCTTCGTCCATGTCGGCCTCCTAAGCGCACCGCCGCGGCTTCGCCGCGGCGCGACGCGCGCTTGTTTCACGCGGGCCAAAATGCCGGCCCGCGCGTCGCTGCTGATCAAAGTCGCCGCCGGTGTCGTCGATGGTCCACCGGCATTCCAGGTGGCCGTCGATCAGGACCCAATGACAGGCCGGGGTTGGACGCCGGCGATCCGCCGGGCGGCGAAAACCCGGCAGGTTGTCATTGGAATAGGTGGCCGGAATCGTCCACGGCGCGACGCGCTGGGGTTGAAACGGCCGGAATTTTGCGAGCTTTTCGAACATCGCTCACCTCCACTTCCGCTGTCGCGCGGCAGGCCGGTGAGGAGCAGGCGGTTACGTGAGGCGTGACCACCCATCCACGCAGGCGAAATCTGCGCGATCAGTCTTGCTGTGTTGCGGCGTCAATAGTCCCGTCAGCGGTCTACTGTCGCCTGAGTTGCTACTGCCCATGTGCCTTCTGTGTTGGCTCGTGGTCGGGTTGATGTCCGGGGGCAGACCCCGGTGCGGAACGAACGTTCCGACGATCGGGCACTACGCCTGCCACAATGGCCTGTCAAGGCGATTCTGCTATCCTCCGGGGAGGATCATGATTATCCTCCAGGGAGGATAGGAGAACCGAATGTCAGACGACCATCCGCACGCTGCGATCGCCCGGCGCCTGAAGCGTGCCAACGGCCATCTCGAGACCATTGTCGAGATGATCGAGCGGGGCCGGCCCTGCGCGCAGATCGCCCAGCAATTGCAGGCGGTGGAGAGTGCGATCGAGAGCGCCAAGAAGGCGCTGATCCACGATCACATCGGCCACAGCCTGGAGGAGACGCTGAAGGCATCGGGCCCGAAGGGCCGCAACATGCTGCGCGACTTCCGGCTGATCGCAAAATATCTGTGATCGCTGCGTTCAAGAATTGACCCGCCCGGGGGGATCGCCGGACGGGTCGTGTGCGACACGGGGTGGATGAGGACCCGTGCCGAACGCAGGATCCGCAGCCCTAGAGCCTATTCGGCTCTAGATTCTTGTTTGACGTGTTTTCTTCACGCGAACCGGTGCCCACTTCGCTCGAAAACACTACGAAAATCCCGTCGATCAGTAGCAGGAGCGCACGCGGCCGATGTAGTTGCCGTAGGCGTCGAACTGGCGCACCCAGGCGCAGCGCCGATAGCCGCCGTCGTAATAGCCGTCACTGGCCGCGATCGCGCTGCCGACGATGGCGGCGCCGACGAGGCCCGCGCCAACGCCCCAGCCCCAGCCATACGGCTTGGCTTCGGCCTGCGACGTCGTGGACGCGATGGTGCCGGTCACGGCGAGCGCGGTGAGGGCGAGGGCGGCAAACTTGGTCTTGATCGACATGGGATACTCCATCCTGTTTGAGCGCGGCGCCGGTATGGTCCGCATGCCCGTTGGACGGAGGCTTTTCGGTTCCGGTTCGAAGGCCGAGCCGGAAATATGGTTTCGTGGATTGTTTCGTTGCCTCCGCCAGGACCCGGGTCAGTTGCCCCGAAATACGCCCGGATCGAACCTGTCGACGTCGGCCAGCAGCTCGCAGAACGCGCGCGCGCCGTGCTCGAGCAGCTTCTCGCCCTTCTCGGCCGAGGCCTTGTTCGCATCGCCGATCGCGCCGCTCGGATTGAGGTCCTGCGCCTGCCAGGCGAACGGCGCCGGCCGCTGGGTCGACAGAAAGCGGTGATCCTTCTCGATCTGCACGCTCGTGGGCTTGAAATCCGCGATCGCATCCTTGCGCACATGTTGCGGATACTTCGCCAGCATGATCGAGGTCTCGACCGCACCGCCATGGATGCCGTGGCGCAATTCGTCGGCATCGAACAGCCCGTCGGGCGTGCCGAAGCGCGACCAGCTCGTGGTCACCACCAGCATCTTGTGTTGCGCGCGCAGGTCCTGCGCCACGAGCTGCATCGTGGCGGAATTGCCGCCATGGCTCGTCACCATCACGAGCTTCTCGACGCCGGCGCGCGCCACGCTCTCGCCGAGCGCCATCCAGCTGTTCAGCGCGACCTTGGTCGGCAGGGTCAGCGTGCCCGGAAAATCGATGTGCTCGGTGGAGATGCCGACCGGTTGCAGGGGCAGGAACGTCGCCGGGATGGCCGCCGGCAGCAGCTCCTGAACCCGCGCCAGATACGCCTCGCCGATCATGACGTCGGTTCCGAGCGGCAGATGCGGCCCGTGCTGCTCGGTCGCGGCCAGCGGCAGCACCGCGATCCAGCGCGCGGCCGCACCCTCGGCGAGGTCGGGCCAGTGGATAGCGGTCCAGTCACGGGGCGGAAGCTGAGAAGTCATCGAGCAAGTCGTTTCAATACAAGCGTTTCATGGGATGGATTTGCAGGCTAGTTTGTTTAACATCAGCGAGGCGTTCGCGTCTCCGGGCGCGGTCCACGTCTTCCCGCCTTCCATCATGGGCCATAATGATCGACGGAGTCCAACCATGATCCCGGCCTTTTTGCCGCGAGCGTTAACCACGGCCCTTCTGGCCGCCACCCTCGGCGTTTCCGCAGGCTTCCTCCCGGCGCGGGCGCAGACGCTGGACAAGGTCTCGTTCGGCACCAACTGGGTCGCCGAGGGCGAGCATGGCGGGTTCTTCCAGGCGCTCGCCGACGGCACCTACAAAAAATACGGCCTCGACGTGTCAATCGTGCCCGGCGGTCCCAACGAGAACAACCGCATGCTCTTGATCGCGGGCAAGCTCGACTTCTTCATGAGCGCGAACTCGTTGCAGACCTTCGACGCCGTCACCAACAACGTGCCGCTGGTCGCCGTCGCGGCGATGTTCCAGAAGGACCCGCAGGTCTTCCTGACCCATCCTGAAGTCAAGGTCAGCAAGATCGAGGATCTGAAGCCGCTGACGCTTTTGATCTCGAAGGAAGGCATCACCAGCTACTTCCAGTGGCTGAAATCCGAATACGGATTCGACGAGAACAAGGTGAAGCCCTACACCTTCAACCCGCAGCCCTTCATCGTGAACAAGCAGACCGCGATGCAGGGCTATGTCACCTCGGAGCCCTTTGCAGTGGAGAAAGCCGCCGGCTTCAAGCCGAACGTGCTGCTGCTCGCCGATTATGGCTTCAACTCCTATTCGACCTTGATCGAGACCCGCCGTGACCTGGTCGACAAGAAGCCGGACCTGGTGCAGCGCTTCGTCGATGCTTCCGTTGTCGGCTGGTACACTTACGTCTACGGCGACAACTCGGCCGGCAATGCAATGATCAAGAAGCTCAATCCCGAGATGAACGACGAGCTGCTGGCCTATTGCGTCGCCAAGATGCGCGAGCACGGCATCGTCGATTCCGGCGATTCCATCAAGAACGGCATCGGCGCGATGACCGACGAGCGGATGGCGAGCTTCTTCGACAAGATGGTGCGCGCCGGCGTGGTCAAGAGCACCATCGACTATCGCCAGGGCTACACGCTGCGCTTCGTCAACAAGGCGGTCGGCGTCGAGCTCAGGCCGAAGAACTGACGGGTGCGGACGCGCGATGGCGGAGCCTGCGTTGTCTGGACCTGATGCCGGATGGGCTGTGCGCCTGCGCGGCGTCACCAAGACCTATGACAGCGGGGTGATGGCGCTCGGGCCGCTCGACCTCGATGTTCGGCGCGGCGAGTTCGTCTCGCTGCTCGGCCCCTCCGGTTGCGGAAAATCCACCGCGCTGCGCCTCATTGCCGGCCTCGCCGCCCCAAGCGCCGGCGTGGTCGAGCTTGCCCATCCCGATGTGGAGCCGCGCGGCAGCCACAGGATCGGCTTCGTGTTTCAGGAGCCGACGCTGATGCCGTGGGCCAATGTGCGCGACAATGTCCGCCTGCCGCTGAAGCTCGCCCGGCTGCCTACGACCGACGCCGAAGCGCGCATCGATGCTGCGCTCGATCAGGTCGGGCTCGCGGAATTCGCGGCCGCTTATCCGCGCGAATTGTCCGGCGGCATGAAGATGCGGGTGTCGCTGGCGCGCGCGCTGGTCACCGATCCCGACATTCTCCTGATGGATGAGCCGTTCGCGGCACTCGACGAGATCACGCGCTTTCGCCTTAACAACGACCTGCTGTCGCTGTGGCGGAACCTGCACAAGACCGTCATCTTCGTGACGCACTCGGTGTTCGAGTCGGTCTATCTCTCGCAGCGCGTGATCGTGATGACGGCGCGTCCGGGCCGGATCGGCGCCGAGTTTCGCATCACCTCGCCCGAGCCGCGCGGCGAGGAGTTCCGCACGTCGGCCGAATATGCCGCGTTCTGCCGCGAGGTCTCAGGCGCGCTGGCGCCGTCTTATGCAGGGCAGGCGGGCGCATGAAGTCTCCGCAGGACCTCGTCCGCTTTCTGCTTCCGCTTGCGGTGTTTGCCGCGGGCCTTGTGCTCTGGGAGGCGATCGTCCGCGCCTATGGCATCCAGCCCTATGTGCTGCCGAGCCCGCTCCTCGTGCTGAAGACGCTGGTTGCGGACTGGCCGGTGCTGTCGCAATCGCTCGGCGTCACGCTCCTGACCACGCTCGAAGGCTTCGCCGCCGCCGCGGTCGGCGGCGTCGTGCTGGCGCTGCTGTTCAACCAGTCGAAATGGCTGGAATATTCGTTGTTCCCTTACGCGGTGGTGCTGCAGGTCACTCCCGTGATCGCGATCGCGCCGCTGCTCCTGATCTATCTGCAGCAGCAGACCGCGGTGATCGTCTGCGCCTGGATCGTGGCGTTCTTTCCGGTGCTGTCGAACACGACGCTCGGCCTCAACTCGGTCGATCGCAACCTCGCCGGATTGTTTCAACTTTATGGCGCATCACGGCTGCAGACGCTGCTGTTGCTGAAGCTGCCTGCGGCGCTGCCCTATATTCTCGGCGGCCTGCGCATCGCCGGCGGGCTGTCGCTGATCGGCGCGGTGGTGGCGGAGATCGCGGCGGGCAGCGCCGGCGCCGGCTCGGGCCTTGCCTTCCGGATCGCTGAATCGGGCTACCGGCTGAATATTCCCCGCATGTTCGCAGCACTTCTGCTGCTATCGCTGGCCGGGATTGTCATCTATGGGGTGCTGGCGTTAGTTTCGCACCTTCTGTTGCGGCGTTGGCATGAAAGCGCGTTAGGAAAGGACAATTGATGGCCCCGATTTCTTCCGAAAAGATCGATCTGTTGATCTATGGACCGATCCGGCCAATCCTCGAAAACGGCTTTTCCGATCAATACGTGCTGCACCGGGCCGAGAGCCGCGGCGACCTTGAGCGCCTGACGCCCGACACGATGGCCAAGATCCGCGGCATCGCCGTCACCTATCACACGATGGCGACCGACAAGACCGCGATGGCGATGTTTCCGAAGCTCGAGATCGTCGGCAGCTTCGGCGTCGGTTACGACCACGTCGATTCCGGTTATGCGCGGGATCACAATATCGTGGTCACCAACACGCCCGACGTGCTGACCGAGGAGGTCGCCGACGTCGCGATGGGCCTGTTGATCGCGACGCTGCGCGAATTCGTCAAGGCCGACCGCTATGTGCGCTCCGGCCTGTGGCAGACCCAGAATTATCCGCTCAGCGTCGGCTCGTTGCGCGATCGCAAGATCGGCATCGTCGGCATGGGCCGGATCGGCCAGGCGATCGGGCGCAGGCTCGAGGCCTCGCGCGTGCCGGTGTCCTATCATTCGCGCAATCCGTCCAAGGACGTCGCCTACAAGCACTATCCCGATCTGATCGAGATGGCGAAGGCGGTCGACACCTTGATCGTCATCGTGCCGGGCGGCGCCTCGACGGCGAAGATGATCAACGCCGACGTCCTGAAGGCGCTCGGCCCGCGCGGCGTGCTGATCAATGTCGCGCGCGGCTCCGTCGTCGACGAGCCGGCGCTGGTCGCGGCGCTGAAATCCGGCACCATCCTGGCCGCCGGTCTCGACGTGTTCGCGGCCGAGCCGAACGTGCCCGACGAATTGAAGGCGATGCAGAACGTCGTGCTGCTGCCGCATGTCGGCTCGGCCTCGGTGGTGACGCGCAATGCGATGGACCAGCTCGTGGTCGACAACATCAAGAACTGGTTCGCCGGCAAGCCGCCGCTGACGCCGGTTGCGGAAACGCCGGTGAAGGGGCGCTGATGTCGCTGTCCCGCTTCAGCGTCGTGCTGCTTGTGCTGCTGGCCGCGTGCGGTCAGGCCGCCGCGCAGGACGCGTCGACGTTGAAGAAGGACATGATCGGGCAGTGGGAGCTCGCCACCACCGAGCGCAGCAAGACCTGCGTCGTGACGCTGAAGAGCGATGCGACGCCGCAAGGTTTCAAGCTCGAGCTCGAGCCGGCCTGCGCCGCCGCGTTGCCTTTCACCAAGGACATCACCGGCTGGAGCATCAAGGGCCTCGGCGACATCGTGCGGCTGCAGAATGCGGCCGGCGACGCCGTGATCGATTTCACCGAGGTCGAGACCGGCATCTTCGAGGGAATGCGCACCAACGAGGGCGTCTACATTCTGCAAAACCTCGCAGCTGCCCGCGCGCTCGCCAAGTCGATGGACCAGATGATCGGCGACTGGTCGATGGTCCGCGGCAACGGCCAGGCGATCTGCGCGCTGGTGCTGACCAACACCGACGCCGGCAACGACAATTTCCAGCTGTTCCTGAAAGGCAAATGCGATCCCGCGGTCGTAGCCTTCAACCCGACGCTGTGGCGGCTCGACCACGGCCAGATGATCCTGATGTCGCCCAAGGGCGAGACCTGGCAGTTCGAGGCCGACGACAACGCCCAGTGGCGCCGCGTCCCCGACAGCGCCGATCCCCTGATCATGCTGCGGGAGCAATAGAACGCAACGCGGGTCGGAACCTCCGCTTGAAAAGGGGAGGTCGCTTTGCTCGTGAAGCAAGGCGGGTGGGGATCCGTTCTCTCCGCTTGCAGCTGTGTCTGCGGCTGACCCCCATCCCGACCTTCCCCCCTTCAGGGGGAAGGTGAAGGATCCCCAAGCCCAGATGTGCTTTTTCGCCTCAAAATAATTCCCCACCCCTTGTCGATCCGGCAGCTGCCGGATCGTCGTCTCCAATAGCGAGCCGATTTCACCGCGATTATCCCGTGGCTTGCCGCAAACAGGAGCAGTTCATGCGCTTTATGTCGATCGTCACCTCGCCCCAGCCGCCCGCACAGCCGACCCCGGCGCTGCTGGACGCCATGCACAAGCTCGCCGACCGCGAGATCAAGGCCGGCCGCATGGTCGATACCGGCGGGCTGATGCCGCTCGCGACCGGCGCGCAGGTCCGCATTGTCGATGGCCATCTCAGCGTCGTCGATGGTCCGTTCGTCGAGGCCAAGGAAGTGATCGGCGGTTACGCGATCTTCGAGCTGGGCAGCAAGGAAGAGGCGGTGGCGCTCGCGGTCGAATTCATGCAGCTCCACAAGGATCACATGCCCGGCTGGCAAGGCACCTGCGAGGTCCGCGCCTTCGCAGGCTTTGCCGGACAGTGTCCCGAGTGAGCCGTAGGAGGACAGGCGATGCGCTTCATGTATGTCCTGGTGGCCGAGAAGCCGATGCTGCCGAACCCACCATTGCGGGAGGCAATCGGCAAGCTCGCCGAACGCGAGATCGCGGCCGGCCGCATGCTCGATACCGGCGCGCTGTTGCCGCGGACGGCGGGCGCGGAAGTGAAGATCAAGGATCGCAAGCTCACCGTCACCGACGGCCCTTTCATGGAGGCCAAGGAGGTGGTCGGCGGCTACGCCGTGTTCGAGCTGAAGGACAAGGAGGAGGCCGTGGCGCGCGCCGTCGAGTTCATGCAGCTTCATCTCGACCATATGCCGGATTGGGAACTGTCGTGCGAGGTTCGCCCCTTCATGGACTGCTGACGGTCGCCTCCGTCGCATGCCGGTGGTCGGCGTGACGGAGGACGAGGTCAAGCGCACCATCCTCGGTGTGTGGCGCATCGAGCAGCCGCGGCTGATCACCAGCCTGTCGCGAATGCTGCGCGACGTGCCGCTCGCCGAGGATCTGACCCAGGAAGCGCTGATCGCGGCGCTCGAGCACTGGCCGCTCAGTGGCGTGCCGGAGAAGCCGGGGGCCTGGCTGATGGCGACCGCCAAGCGGCGTGCGCTCGATCATGTCAGGCGCAACCGCATGCTGACCGGAAAGCACGGCATGCTTGCGCATGATCTGGTGCGGGAGCAGGAGACCATGCCCGATTTCGATTCCGCGCTCGACGACGATATCGGCGACGAATTGTTGCGGCTGATCTTCACCGCCTGCCATCCGCTGCTGTCGCGCGAGGCGCGCGCCGCGCTGGCGCTTCGGATGATCTGCGGTCTCACCACCGAGGAGATCGCGCGCGCCTTCCTGCAGGCGGAGGCGACCATCGCCCAGCGCATCGTGCGCGCCAAGCGCACGCTGTCGGAGTCAGGTCTTGCCTACGAGACGCCGCGCGGCGCCGCGCTGTCGGAGCGGCTCGCCTCCGTGCTCGAGGTCGCCTACCTGATCTTCAACGAGGGCTACACCGCGGCAAGCGGCGACGAATGGCTGCGGCCGCAGCTCTGCAACGAGGCGTTGCGCATCGGCCGCGTGCTGAGCTCGATCGCGCCGCACGAGCCGGAGGCGCACGGCCTGCTGGCGCTGATGGAATTCAACGCCTCGCGGATGGCGGCGCGCACCGACGCGGCCGGCGAGCCGATCCTGTTGATGGACCAGAACCGCGCGCTGTGGGACCGCCTGCAGATCCGCCGCGGGCAATTGGCGCTGGCGCGTGCCCGCGAGCTCGGCGGCGCCGGCGGCTTCTACGCGCTGCAGGCCGCGATCGCCGCATGCCACGCCGAGGCCGACACGCCTGACGCTACCGACTGGCGCCGTATCGCCGCGCTGTACGGCGATCTCGCCGCGCTGCTGGATTCGCCGGTGATCGAGCTCAACCGCGCGGTCGCGATCGGCATGGCCGAAGGGCCGGTTGCGGCGCTTGCGATCGTCGACGGTCTCGCCGACGAGCCGGCGCTGAAAGCCTATCATCTGCTGCCGAGCGTGCGCGGCGATCTGTTGCACCGGCTGAGCCGCTTCGCGGAGGCGCACGCCGCGTTCGAGGCCGCTGCAGCATTGGCCGGCAACGCACGCGAGCGCGAGTTCCTCAAGCGGCGCGCGGCGGTCGCGGCACGCGCCGCGCAGGATCACGGCCAGTCGTGAAAAAATACATCGCGATCTCGATGAAAAACGTAATTGCGTAGCCCGGATGAGCGCAAGCGACGGGGAAGTCAGGAGGAGCTATCTCGCGTCACGGGCAAGTGCAGCCTTGCCGCGCAGCCCCCACAGCAGCAAGATCGATGCTGCGATGATCGCAAGACCGATTGAGATGAACCCGGCGGTCACCAGCGTTTCCTGCCACGGCGCGGCACCACGGTCGGCCGCAGTGACCGGCGAAAGTGCGCCGGTTCCGAGCACGGCGGCGAGCGTCGTCACGGCCCAGTTGCCGTATGTCCCGCACAGCAGCGCCCAGTAGGCTGCGACGCTCGCGCGGGGCGGCAGCCTGACCTCGCTCCAGATCGCGCCGACCGCGAGCAGGAACGTACCGTTCATCACGCCTTCGAGATGCGCTGCGAGCGCCATCCGCACATTGCTGAAGTGCTGCTCGAGAAGGCCGGTCAACAGCCCGATCAGGAACAGGGCCATGCCGTGAAAAAGCAGACGCCGCCGATAATCCACTCTCGCCTCTCAAATAGCTTGCCTGAAGATCGGCCGATCATAGCAGAAAGTACGAAGGCGCCCCACCGGCGGTCTGGACCGTAGCCTGGGCTCTCCGTGTCCCGCCGAGCCTGCGGCGGACGCACCGGGGCGGGGTTGGTGCCAAGCGGCGCCGGCCGGAGGCCTGGCGCAAAAGTCCGGCGGTTGTTGCCGGCGGCAACCTATGACACCATCCCGATTCCGGTTTGTTTTTTGACTTTGGAAGCCTATGCCGCGTCGCAAATATGCCTGGGAGAAGCTCACGGATGCGCAGTTGCTCGAGCAACGCCTCAGCAGTCTGAGGGTTGCGGTCGAAGGCACCTGGCTCGCGGATTGTGTCAGCACGCTCTACGAAGAGCTCGAAGAGCGCGGCATCCGGCTGCGGCCGCACACTTGGATCTCGAGCGAATGGTTCAGCCCGGCCGATGTGCCCGGCATCGCCATTCCCTTCTATCTCGCCCATCCCCGTCTGATGAAGCTCGAGAAGAAGATGATGCTCGACGTCGAGGGCGCCTCGTGGTCCGAGTGCATGGCCATTCTCCGCCACGAGGCGGGGCATGCCATACAGCACGGCTACCAGCTGCAACGCCGCCGGCGCTGGCAGCAGCTGTTCGGCCCATCGTCGCAACACTACCCGCGCTACTACCGGCCCAATCCGGCCAGCCGCAATTACGTCCAGCATCTGAGGCTGTGGTACGCGCAGAGCCATCCGGACGAGGATTTCGCCGAGACCTTCGCGGTGTGGCTGCGGCCGCGCTCGAACTGGCGGACGCGGTATGCCGGCTGGCCGGCGCTGAAGAAGCTCGAATATGTCGACGAGCTGATGGGCGAGATCGCAGGTGAGCGGCCGTTGCTCACGACGCGGGAGCGGGTCGATCCGCTGCATACGCTGAAGCAGACGCTGGGCGAACACTACAAGAAGAAGCAGGCGTTCTACGCCTTCACGCCGCCGAAGACCTACGACCGCGATCTGTCCAAGCTGTTCTCCGCCGATCCGCGGCATCAACGGCATCCGTCGGCCGCGGTCTTCATCAGGCGGCACCGCGCCCAGATCAGGCAGCTGGTCGCGCGGTGGACCGGCGAGAACCAGTTGACGCTCGATGCCGTGCTCGATGACATGATCCTGCGGTGCCGCGAGCTCAATCTGCGTGCCGTCGGTCCCGAGCAGAAGCTCGTGACCAATTTCACCATCCTGCTGACGGCCAAGACCATGCACGCGCTGTTCGGCCCGTCGCGCCGCAAATGGATCGCGCTATGAAACACTTTCGCATTCTGGTGCTGATGCACCCGGACTGTGTGCCGCCGGACTCCAGCGACGGATACTCCGCGCGGGAAATCAACGAGTGGAAAACCGAATACGACGTGGTGAGTACCCTGCGCGCGGCCGGCCATGAGGTTCGTCCGCTCGGCGTGCAGGAGGAAATCAAGCCGGTGCGCGACGAGATCGAGGGCTTCAAGCCGCACGTGGTGTTCACGCTGCTGGAGGAGTTTCACTACGACGTCGTGTATGACCAGCACATCGCGAGCTATCTCGAGCTGATGAAGATCCCCTATACCGGGTGCAATCCGCGCGGCCTGATCCTGGCGCGCGGCAAGGATCTGTCCAAGACGCTGGTGCATCACCGCCGCATCCCGGTGCCGGCCTTCGCCGTGTTCCCGATGCGCCGCAAGGTCAAGCGGCCGCCGCGGCTCGCGCTGCCGCTGATCGTCAAGAGCCTGAGCAGCGATGGATCGCTCGGCATCTCACAGGCGTCGATCGTCGATACCGACGAGAAGCTCGCGGAGCGAGTCGCCTTCATCCATGAGCGGATCGGAACGGCCGCGATCGCCGAGCAGTTCATCGAGGGACGTGAGCTCTATGTCGGCGTGATCGGCAACAACAGGCTGCGGGTCCTGCCGGTTTGGGAATTGAAGTTCGGCAGCATGGGCGGCCCCGCCGCACGCCAGATCGCCACCGAGAAGGTCAAGCACGATACCAGCTATCAGGAGCGCATCGGAATTGCGGACGGGCCGGCCGAAGATCTGACGCCGGAACTATCCGCCCATATTCAACGGCTGGCGAAACGCATCTACCGGACCTTGGGGCTCGATGGCTACGCGCGCATCGACTTCCGCCTGTCCACCAACGGCGTTCCGTATTTCATTGAGGCCAACCCCAATCCCGAAATCGCCAAGAGCCAGGAGTTCGCGACAGCCGCCGGGCATGATGGACTGGACTATCCGGTTCTGCTGAATCGCATTGTTGCGCTCGGGATCAGCCGGGCCAAGGCCGGCGTATCTCTGGGCTGAAACGAAGCTCTCGATTCTTGTTTTGACGCGTTTTCTTCTCGCCAACCGGCGCCCACTTCGCTCGAAAGCGCCTTAAAGGCTGCGCTGCATCAGGTGGCGTCGCGCGTCCCTGGGGATGAACATCGCAAACGTTTCCCTAACGCGCGCCGCCGGGGTCGCGGTGGCCGTGGTTGCGGGAGCGGGTGCCGCCTCCGGACGAAACGCATCCGATTCCGGCCAGCGCCGTGCAATCACGTCGCTCACGGGAGTCGCCCTGAGCAAGCCGTCGCTGCGGCAGGCATCGTAGACGTACAAAACGGCAAGAAAAATCGATGCGACAACAAGGATCGTCCTGAAAATCGGCATTGTGATTGCGCCTTCTTGATTGAGGCGAACAATGCCCGGTCACGGTGAACCGCGCGTTTAGCGCGCTGGCCGATCGGCCGATACGGTTCCCAACTCATGAACGGAAGCTTGCGTAAACGGCTCGCTTACCAATGCCTTCAAGGTTGCGGCAACCAGCTTTCCTCACCGGCGGGAAAGAAGTCTCTGGCATCAAGAGACCAACAAGAAGACTGAGGAGGCACCATGTTCGTCGCCATTCGAGTCATGATCCTGATCGCCAGTGCTTACGCCGGCTCGGCCGTTGCAGAGATGCAGTTCGCGCCGCTGCCGAGCCTTGCGGCGTCGTCCGCGCCGTAGCACCGGCAACCGACGAGTGCCCCGGCGCTTTACGCCGGATTGGGTGTTGCCGCGGCAACCCCGATTGCGCGGGCTGCGTTTTCCGTCATCCGGGTTGCCGTCAGCCGCAGGAAATACAGCGACAGTCCTGGATTGCGTTTAGCTTCAGCCCGACGACGCGAGCGCGAGGCTACGCGAATGGCGCGGCCCTTCGCCGATTTTACCTTGGCGGAGACGATGGCCGGGCGTGCCTTGCCGAGCCGGGCTGCACCGGGCGAACCCTTTCTGAGCAGGAGTGCGAGTCGTTTGCGTGTGCGGCTCGCCACGGACCTTGCCGCCTGCTGGGCCGCCTCCGCCTTGCGAATGAGCGTGGTCACGGCAGATGCCGGTGATGCAGAGACGAAAGCGACATCCTTCGACTTCGACAGGCCGCCGGTTCCTTCGCAAGGCGCTTCGCTCGGTAGATCGATACGAATAGCGAGCGTGTCGACGCTCTCGATCCAATCCTCAGCCTTGGTCCCGGTGATGATCCGGACATAGTCGCGGGTCTCGCGCGGCAACTCGCTTTGCCTGGCGAGCCACTTCTGGACGCGGCCGCTGCCGGCGTTGTAGGCGGCAGCCGCAAGGCCGAGGTTGCCGAAATCGTCGCGCAGCTTGCGCAGCAGCTTGGCCGAAGCAGGCAGGGCCTTGAGCGGATCGAAGGGATCGTCGAGCCCGACTTCCGCGGCCGTCTCGGGCATGAACTGTGCGACGCCCTGCGCGCCGGCGTGGCTGACTTCGTTCGAACGAAAGCGGCTCTCCTGCCAGATCAGGCGCGCAAAGAACGCAACGGGGATTTCGCTCGCCTGGGCCGCGTCCTGCAAGGAGTGGCAGAACGTTTCGATCGCGGACGCCTGCGGCTCGGCCGCGGCATCGCGCGGCTCGATCGCAGGCGCCCGCGCCTCATCCTCGACCGTCGCACCGGGCGCTTCGCTGGCATCGGCGCTTTCGATGAAGCGGGCGGCGAAAGGAACGGCGTCCGTTGTAGTGTCGTGCGAGAACGTGGGGGCTTGGACTGTGGGGGTGTTGATTGAACTTGGCGAACGATCGACGTCGAGCATCAAGACAAGAAACGCGGCAAGCGCCGCGATGATGAATCGCATTTGCTTCGAGAGGCCTGAACTGTGATGTGAACTGCGCGCAAATGCGCTTCGGATGACGACTTTTTAACGGGTCGATTGCGGCGATGCCGCGATATCAGCTGTTCCACCGCAGAACTCGGCCGCCGTTTGCATTGGAACTTCGACGCTTTCCGTAACTTTACGGAATGGAGCCACGTTGGGATACGCGATGTTTCGACATTGTTTCGTTGCGCGTTTTGCTTTTGTACTTTTGCTTGTCTCCGCCGCGCCAGTGATGGCGGCGGGCCTCGATGCCGCTGCGATCAACGACGCAGTGGCGCCACCGGGAAAATTGCCGGGCCGACACCAGGTCAGCGCCTCCATTGCCAAGCTCGAAATTCTGCTCGATCGCGCGCATTTCTCTCCCGGCGAAATCGACGGCCAGCTCGGCGAGAATGCGCAGAAGGCGCTCACGGCGTTTGCCGGGGCGAATGGACTGTCGTTCGACAAGGCCGTGACGCCGGATCTCTGGAGCAGGCTCGCCGCCGCCAGCGAAGGGGCCGTGATCGTCAAATACACGATCGCGGATGCCGACGTAAAAGGGCCCTTCCTGAAGCAGGTCCCTGCGAAGATGGAGAGCATGAAGGACTTGCCCGCGCTGAATTACACCGGCCCGCGCGAGGCGCTAGCCGAGAAATTCCACATGAGTGAGGCGCTCCTTCAGGCGCTCAATCCAGGACAGAAGTTCGACAAGGCCGGTGACAGCATTGCGGTCGCGAACGTTATCGACGCCGGAGGTTCAGCGCCGGTTGCACGCGTCGAAGTCGACAAGACGCGGCAGACGCTCGGCACATTCGACGCCGCAGGGAAGCTCATCGCCTTCTATCCCGCAACGGTCGGCAGCACTGAGAAGCCGACGCCGAGCGGCACGTTGAAGGTGACGGCGATCAACAAGGACCCGACCTATCGCTACAATCCAAAATACAGATTCAAGGGTGTCAAATCGAAGAAGCCGTTCACGATCAAGCCCGGCCCGAACAATCCGGTCGGCTCGATTTGGATCAACCTCTCGGCAGAAGGCTACGGCATCCACGGCACACCCGAACCCGGCAAGGTTTCCAAGGCCGTGTCCCATGGTTGTGTTCGGCTCACGAATTGGGATGCGCAGCGGGTCGCGGCCGGTGTCGCGAAGGGGACGCCGGTTACGTTCGTGGAGAGCTCGCGATAATGCGATTGACGCAGGAGGAGCCGCGCCGTCGTCGCAAATCGCTGCCGCCACGGCGGCACCGAGATTGACAGGTATGGCAGGGATCGCGGATGGTGCGGTGACAGCCGCATCCTGATGGGGCGCAGATGCATCTCAGACATTTGGCCGTGTCGACGCTACGGGGGCTGTCGCTTGCCGCGCTGATCTGGTCAGGTGCAGCCCGCGCAGAAGGGGCCGCCGATCCGGTGTGGCCGACCCGGCAATGGCAGACGACGACGCCGGAAGAGCAGGGGATGGATTCCGCCGCGCTGGCGCGGCTCGTCAACTTTGGCGCGGCTCACAGTTTCGATAGCCTCCTGATTGCGCGTCATGGCCGGATCGTGCTCGACGCTTACTATGCGCCGTACACGCCGGAGATCCCGCATCTGATCAATTCAGCCACCAAGGCGGTGACCGGCACGCTGGTCGCGATGCTGCTCAAGGATAATTTGCTCGACAGCCTCGACCATCGCATGGTCGATTTCTTCGGCGACCGCACCATCGCCAATCTCGATGACCGCAAGCGGGCGATCACGATCCAGACCATGCTCGACATGACCTCGGGGATGGCCTGGACGGAGGGCGTCGAGGGCGGCAGGCCGGACTCGCTGATCGAATGGGGGCGCAGCCCCGATGCGATCCAGTTCATCCTGGACCGTCCGATGGCGAAGGCGCCGGGCGAGGCGTTCTACTACAACACCGGCAATCCGCAGTTGCTGGCCGCGATCATCAACAAGCTCACCGGCGTGAGCGCGCGGGACTATGCGGTGACGAAATTGTTTCGCCCGCTCGGGATTGCCGCGCCCTACTGGCACAGCATCGGGCCGGGGCTGACGCAGGGCGGCGGCGGGCTTCTGCTCGCGCCGCGCGACGCCGCCAAGATCGGGCTGCTCTATCTGCATGACGGCGAATGGGAAGGGCAGCGGCTGCTGCCGTCCGGCTGGGTCGATCGCATCAGGCACGCGACGACAGAGATGCACGCCTCGTTCGACCCGTCCCTGCGCTATGCCAATTTCTTCTGGGTGATGCCGAAGCAGCAGGCCTTCATGGCGGTCGGCGACCGCTGCCAGCTGTTCATGATCTTTCCCGCGCTCGACATCGTCACGGTCGTGACCGCGCGCGACTACTGCTCATTCGGCAGGATGGCCGACGACATTTCCGGCGCCGTCAAGTCCGACACGGCGCTGCCGGTGAACTCCGCCGGCGGCAATCAGCTCGCCGCGGCGCTGCGCGACAGCGCGACGGAAAAGCCGTCGGCGGCCGGTGCGGTGCCCGAGATTGCGGCGGCCATCTCGGGCAAGACCTGGCGCTTCCCGCCCAACGGCCTCAATCTGCGGGCGCTGACGCTGTATCTGACCAATCCGTCCGCGCACTACGAGCTGGAAACAGCGACGCCGGATGCGGCGAGGCCGGTAGTCAAATTGGCGGGACCGATCGGGCTCGACGGCACCTATCGTCTCGGCCAGCCAACGCCGCTCGGCGTGATGGCGCTGAAGGGGACGTGGCAGACCGCTGAGACGTTTGCGATCGACCTGCGTCTGGTCGGCGGCGATACCGATCACAGATGGCTGCTCACGTTCGACGGCGGCAAGACCAGGCTCAGCGGCAAGGATCGCTTCGGCCACGATGTGCAAGTCGATGCGGAAGCGCAGGGCGCGCAATAACGATTCGCTATTTTGAGGCTACGCGTACGGTGCAATGACGGTGATATGGTCACGCACCCGGCTTTCCCTGCGCCCTCTGTTCAAGAGAGAGGGCGAAACAAAATGCAAAAACTCGGACAAGGATGTCGCGAGAACGCGGAAGGGTGATCCACAAGCAGCGCCATAAATTCAGTGTCGTCCCGGCGAAAGCAGGGACGACGCCTGGGAAGGAGCCGTGCACTCGATCACCCGCTTTCGGCTTTCGCGGGTGATCGCACCGAACGAGCTGTTTGACAGGTCAATCGGACTTCTCCCCGTCGCGCGTGCAACGGCTTTGCCGTTGCGGCCTGAGCAGGCCCCCAGCACGACTGACGCACGCCAACGCGCACCGGCCATTGTCAGATGGCCGCGCGGGTCAGCAATGCTACGGAGATTGTGCGCCCTTGAGTCGCGGCGCGGCAGCGCGCCTAGTGGTCGGTTTTCGGCGTCTTGGCTGCAAAGTCGAGGCCGAACCGAAGGGCGCGTTCCTGGCGCTCTTCCGTCAGGAGCTGCAGCTCCCGTTCCAGCGACCGCGCGACCTCGTCCTGCGTTTCCTTGGAGTGGCGGCGGGAGCCGCCTTGCGGTTTGGCCGATTGGGCAGTCACGGGAGAATCCCTGTCATCGCAGTGTCATAGGCCGTGATGCCACGGCCGGAGTCCGGCGGACAATCAAAAAGAATTCAGCGGGATCCCTTTGGAATGTTTGTTGTGCATCTGACTCAAATTTAAGCAGGAAATTCTCCCGGCCTTGTCGCGAACGCCGAAGCCGTAGACCCGCGGTCTCATCAATTCGGATGAGACGGCCCGGTTCCCACGAAATCATTTCCGGATTCGCACGAAGACGTCCCGAAACCGACAAGGTCTAACCTTAGTAGCGTTGTGAAGGACGGGTGCCTGGTGAGACGCTGACGATTGAGGTTGCAAGATTCATCGGTGCTCCTGAGACGTTGGGGATGATCTCGGAAATGAAGAAGCCGAATGCTGTGCCATATGTCTGGGCGGCCGCGCTGATCGCGGTCGTCATCTGGGGCGTGAGCGGAACCCCGCAGATGGCGCATACCTCTGCCAGCAGCACGCATCTGGCTCGGGCGCGCTAGCGCGATTTCAAGCGAAGCGGCTTCCGGCTCGCGTGAAGACAACGCGTCTCGGCAAATACCTAGAGCTTCGGGCGCAGCGAACGCTGCATATCCATCGTGTAGGTATAGCGCCCTTCCGGGTGCGTGGTGATGGTGACCTCGAACAGTTCCTCGCGCAGGCCGTAGTAGCGGCGTACCACGGTGAGCGCCGGCGAGCCGGTCTTGACCCCGAGCGCCTTGGCGATCGGCGCCGGCATGCCGCGCACGAAGATTTCCATCTGCGCGCGCTCGGTGACCTGGCCATACATCTTGGCGATCTGCTCGTGCACCGGCGTGCGGCCATGGTCGGGCCGCGTCACGACATCGGCGAACCGGCGCAGCACGTAGATCTCGGTCCAGCCGAGCGGCGCGGCGAACTGGTCGGAGCGGCGCACGGCCTCGATCAGGAACCAGCTCTTGCCGGGCTCGCATTTCAGAAGCGCAGCCAGCTTGCGGTCGGCGACGATGTCGCTGCTGCCGACCACGTCGCGGTAGGTCTCGTTGGAATAGCGCAGCCACTCGCCGAGCGACTTGACGCTGTGGGTGAACAGCACCGGCGGTTCGGAGGCGATCACCACCGAACCGAGGCCGGCGCGGCGTACGATCAGGCCCTGGTCGATCAGGATGCGCAGCGCCTCGCGCACGGTCTGGCGACTCGCCTGATAGCTCGCCATCAACTCGGTTTCGGTCGGCAGCAGATTGCCGACCGCGTAGGTGCCGAGACGGATGTCCTTCTGCAGTCCGGCGGCGATGTCGCGGTAGCGGGACGATCTCGCCCTCTCCGGTTGTTCAGGCATGGCGGATCACTGGTATGCCGTATGGCAGGCAACCGGATATCCAGACTGCATCGACTGCAACGCGGCCTCGAGCGCGGCGAGCGTCGCCAGCACATCTGCTTCGGGCACCGGGAACGGCTGTCTGCGTTCGACCGCATCGGCAAAGGCCGAAAGTTCCGCGGTGAGCGTGTTGACCACCGGATAGCGCGTCGTCGCAGGCGCCTCGCCGGATTTCCGTAGCACCATCGTCCCCTCGTCGAGCACCTCCGCGGATCCCTTCGTCCCGAACACATGCACGCGCCAATAGAACGGTGTTGCGCGGACGGTAGCAAGGGTTGCACTCACGCCATTCACAAATTCAATCGCTAAAGTTGCAGTGTCGAGCGGCGGCGGTCCGGCCTCACGTTCACTCAACCGGGCATAGACCTGTCGGGCAGGACCAAGGAGGCTGACGAAGCCGTCGAGCACATGCAGCCCTGCGCCGGTCAGCCCGCCGCCCGGCGACTCCTCGGGCGACAGCCGCCAGCCCTGTGTGATGCCTTGCGAGTTCTCGTTGCTGTTGTGGCCCTCGACATGCAGGATCGTGCCGAGCTCGCCGCCGGCGACCATCGCGCGCAGCGCCTGCATCGACGGCCAGAACCGGCGGTTATGCCCGACCGCGAGCAGCACGCCGGCGTTGCGGCAGGCTGCGAACATCTCGGCCGCATCGCGGCGCTTGAGCGCCAGCGGCTTCTCGCAAAACACCTGCTTACCGGCCGCGGCGGCGGCGATCACCTGGCTCCTGTGCAGCGAATGCGGTGTTGCCAGCAGCACGGCATCGATCTCAGGCTCGGCCAGCACGGCCTGGAGGCTGGTCGCGGGGGACAGGCCATGTGCCGCGCAAAAGCTCGCGGCGCCGCTCATGTCGGGTTCCACCGCGCGGACGACGCTCAGCCGCGGCTCGTTCTGCGCAGCCTCGACCAGCGCGCGGCCCCAGCGGCCGAGGCCCGCGATCGCACAGTTGATCATGTGTGTTCCCCGTCCTGATCGCGTTCGGCACGAATCGCCTCGATGACAGCGGCGCTGTCGCTGTCCGGGCCGTTGAGTGCGATCGCCTTGCGCAGCAGCTCGGCCTGCACCGAGGTCAGCGGCAGAGGCAGGCTGTGCCGGCCGGCCTCCTGCAGGATCAGCTCGGCGTCCTTCAGGGTCTGCGCGATATGCGATTGCGGCGAGAAATCCCGCGCCAGCATCTTCGGTCCCTTGCTGTCCATCACGGCGGAATATGCCGCCGATTGCCGCGCGGTCGCAAGGAAGCTCGCGCCGTCGAGGCCGAGGCTCTCGGCGAACGCGATGCCTTCGGCGAGCGCGGCGCGGTTGTTCTGCAGGATCAGGTTGATGGCGAGCTTGGTGCGGCTCGCATTGCCGATCGCGCCGACATGGATCCGCTGCGGGCAGAGGATGTCGAGCGTCGCCGCGGCGGCTGCGATGACGTCGCGATCACCGGCGACCAGCGCGGTGGCCGTGCCCGCGCGGACCTCGGCGCTGGTGCCCGAGATCGGCGCTTCGATGAAGGAGAGCCGCGAGCGCGCGGCGAACTCGGCGATCGCCGTGATCTCGCCGGGCGCGCAGGTGGTGGTGCAGATGACGAGCGGCGGCGGCTCGGCGTTCGCGAGGTCCGGCAGCAAGCCCGTGACCTGGGCCGCGTCGTACACCGCAATGAGGATGGTCCGGCAGCGCGCCGCCACGTCGGCGGCGAAGGCCGCGAACTCGGCGCCGCTTGCCCGCAACCCGTCCGTCTTGGCCGCATCGATGTCGAAGCCGATCACCCCGACGCCGGCGTCGATCAGCCGCGCGGAAAGTGCCGATCCCATCAGGCCCAGGCCAATCATGCCGACCGGTGTCTCGCGAGCCATGATGCGACGGAGCTCTGGTCTATTGCGGCTGGATGCCGGCTGCCTTCACCTCCGCCGACCAGCGCACGACCTCGCTGCTGACGAAGGCGCCGAACTCGGCCGGCGTCAGCGGTGCCACCATCACGCCGACATCGGCGAGCTTCTTCCTGGTCTCCGGCATTGCGAGGTACTTGGCGCACTCGGCGTAGATCTTGTTGACCACCGGTTCCGGCGTGCCGGCGGGTGCGAATAGCCCGTACCAGATGGTGGCCTCGAAGCCGGGCATCGCTTCCGAGAGCGCAGGCAGGCCGGGCGTCAGCTCGTTGCGGGTCGCCGATGTCACGGCGATCCCGCGCAACGTGCCGCCCTGCATCTGCGGGATCGCGACCGAGAAGTCGCCGAACGTCAGGTCGATCACCCCTGCCATCACATCGGTCATCGCCTGCGGCACACCACGGTATGAAGCTGCGATCAGCGACAGGCCGCCGCGCGACTGCAGCTGCGCGATCGAGATCTGCGATGCGCCGGAGCCGTAGCCCGCGGTGAGATTGGCGGTGGCCTTGGCGTAGGCGAGGAACTGCGGCAGGTCCTTGGCCGCAAGCTTCGGGTTGACCAGCAGCACCATCGCCGTGGTGGTGGTGCGGATCACGGGCGCGAAATCCTTCACCGGGTCGTAGGGCAGGCTCTTGAGCGTCGCGACATTGCTGGCATGGGTGGTGTTGGTGCCCATCAACAGCGTGTAGCCGTCGGGTGCGCTGCGGGCGACCTCCTGGGCGCCGATGCTGCCGAGCGCGCCGGCGCGGTTCTCGATCAGCACGGTCTGGCCGAACGCGTCCTGCAAATGCTGGCCGACCAGCCGCGCGACATTGTCGGGCCCGGCGCCGGCCGGAAACGGCACGATGATCCTGAGCGGCCGTTGCGGGAAATCGTCCGTCGCGAAAGCCGGCAGGGCCGGGAGCGCAGCGAGCAGGACGACGAGCAGCCCCAGCCGTAACTTCATCCGGTCCCCTCCGCCTCTGCTTTTGGCAAATTTATACGGACAAATACATCAGAAAGGCAAGTATCAAGCCGACAGGAATATTGAGATGCGACATATTTATCCGTATAAATAGCCCATACAGGGGAGCAGACGACGATGGTGGACACCAGCGATCTTCACGCCCGCGGGCTGCGCCGGCGCCAGAAGATGTTCGGCGAGGTCGATGTCGCCAAGCGGATGGCGGCCGCGGGCGATTTTGGCACGCCGCTGCAAAACATCATCAATGCTTACGTCTATGGCGACGTCTGGGAGCGCAGCGGGCTGTCCGACCAGATCCGCAGCCTCGTGATGCTCGGCATCACTGCGGCGAGCAGCAAGCCGACCGAGTTCCGCGTTCATGCCAAGGGTGCGCTGGCCAATGGCTGCACCGCCGCGCAGGTGCAGGACGTGCTGCTGCTGGTCGCGATGTATTGCGGCATTCCGGCCGCGATCGAGACCAGCAAGATTGCAGCCGAAGTGTTCGGCGAGGCGCCTGCGGAGGGATAGGGCGCGGACCCGCGCCGTGATAGGGACGTTGCCGACTGCGACCGGCAACAGGATGTGCCCAAGGATCTGCCATGTCCGCCTTTCCGACCTCGACCACCGTGCTCGATTCCGTGCTGTTTCGCGATGCCTTCGGCACAAGCGCGATGCGCGAGGTGTTTTCCGACCTGCGGCTGCTGCAACGCTATGCCGAGGTCGAAGTCGCGCTGGCAAAGGCCGAAGCGCGCTGCGGCGTGATCCCTGAGGAAGCGGCCGAGGAGATCGCAAAGCGCACCGACGTCGCCGCGTTCGATTTCGACCTGCTGCGGCAGGAGACCGACATCGTCGGCTACCCGATCCTGCCGCTGGTGCATCAGATGGCAAAGCAGTGCGGCGAAGCGGGCCGATATGTCCATTGGGGCGCGACCACGCAGGACATCATGGACACCGCCGTGGTGCTGCAGCTGCGCGACGGCCTGAAAATCGTTGAGGAGGATATCAGCGCGCTGCGCGGCATCCTCGCCGACCTCTCGAAACGATACCGCGACACGCCGATGGCCGGTCGCACCCATCTGCAGCAGGCGCTGCCGGTGACCTTCGGCTACAAGACCGCGATCTGGCTCGCCGCCTTCGATCGCCACGCCGCGCGGCTGGCGGAGCTGAAGCCGCGCGTGCTGGTCGGTCAGTTCGCCGGCGCCGCCGGCACGCTGGCCTCGCTGGGTGACAAGGGCTTCGAGGTCCAGCAGGCGCTGTGCGAGGAGCTCGGCCTCGGCATTCCCGTCTCCACCTGGCATGTCGCGCGCGACGGTCTGGCGGAAGCGGTGAACTTCCTCGCGCTGGTGACGGGAACGCTCGGCAAGATCGCGCTCGACATCATGATCATGGCGTCGACCGAATTCGGCGAGGTCTACGAACCCTTCGTGAAGGGACGCGGCGCCTCCTCGACCATGCCGCAGAAGCGCAACCCGATCTCGTCGGAGCTGATGCTCGCCGCTTCCAAGGCGGTGCGCCAGCATGCAGGTTTGATGCTGGACGCGATGGTGCAGGATTTCGAGCGCGCCACCGGCCCGTGGCACGCCGAATGGATGGCGATCCCGGAAAGCTTCGTGCTGACCGCAGGCGCCCTGCACCAGGCCAGGTTCGCGCTTGGCGGCCTGATCGTCGACGAGAAGCGGATGGCCGACAATCTCGACATCAGCCGCGGGCTGATCGTCGCCGAAGCCGTGATGATGGGCCTTGCGCCCGCGATCGGCCGGCAGGAGGCGCATGATGTGGTCTACGACGCCTGCCGTGTCGCCAACGACAGGGGTCTGACGCTGGCCGAGGCGCTGGCGGCGGATGATCGCGTCACGAGCCGGATCGACGGGGCGACGATCGACCGCCTCGCCGCGCCGAAAAACTATCTCGGCCTCGCGCCCGCGATGGTCGACCGGGTGCTGGCTTCAGTGAAGCGGTAAAATTCGACGCAATTGCTCGCCGTCGCGTGATCGGGCGCGGCGGGCGGGAACCTTGCGGATGCGGATCGAATTGGACTACGAATCCTTAAAAGCCCTCAAACGACACGGCCGGACACTTCATGACCGCACATCAACGCAACCTTTCCGCCTCGATCGATCCTGTAAAACTCGATCGTCTCGCCGAAGTCGCGATCAAGGTCGGCCTGCAGCTGCAGCCGGGGCAGGATCTGCTGCTGACGGCGCCTGCGGCGGCAATGCCGCTGGTGCGGCGGGTCGTGGAGCATGCTTACAAGGCCGGCGCGGGTCTCGTGACCCCGTTCTTCTCGGATGAAGAGCTCACGCTGGCGCGCTACCGCTACGCCAACGATGCGAGCTTCGATCGCGCCGCGGGCTGGCTCTACGAGGGGATGGCGAAGGCGTTCGGCGCCAACACCGCGCGGCTTGCGATCGTCGGCGACAATCCGATGCTGCTGTCCGGCGAAGACCCGACCAAGGTGGCGCGCGCCAGCAAGGCCAATTCGATCGCCTACCAGCCTGCGCTGGAGAAGATCGTCAATTTCGACACCAACTGGAACATCATCGCCTATCCCAGCACGTCCTGGGCGAGGCAGGTATTCCCCGACGATGCCGAGGATGTCGCGGTGGCGAAGCTCGCGGACGCGATCTTCTCAGCGTCCCGGGTCGATCAGGACGGCGCCGTCGCCAACTGGGAGAGGCACAATGCCAGGCTGCGCGAGCGCACCGAATGGCTGAACGGCCAGCGCTTCCACGCGCTGAAATATTCCGGTCCCGGAATGGACCTCACTATTGGCCTTGCCGACGGTCATGAATGGGAAGGCGGCGCGTCGACCGCCAAGAACGGCATTGTCTGCAATGCCAACATTCCGACCGAGGAGGTCTTCACCACGCCGCACTGCCGCCGCGTCAGCGGCCACGTCGTCAGCTCCAAGCCGCTGTCCTATCAGGGTACCCTGATCGACAATATCTCGGTCAAGTTCGAGGAGGGCCGCATCGTCGAGGCCAAGGCCTCCCGCGGCGAGGAAGTGCTGAACAAGGTGCTCGACACCGACGAGGGCGCGCGCCGCCTCGGCGAGGTCGCGCTGGTGCCGCACTCATCGCCGATCTCGAAGAGCGGGCTGTTGTTCTTCAATACGTTGTTCGACGAGAACGCCGCCTCGCACATCGCGCTCGGCCAGTGCTACTCGAAATGCTTCGTCAACGGCGACAAGCTGACGCCGCAGCAGATCGCCGAGCAGGGCGGCAACAAGAGCCTGATCCATATCGACTGGATGATCGGCTCCGCCCACACCGACATCGACGGCATCCACGCCGACGGCCGCAGCGTGCCGGTGTTCCGCAAGGGCGAGTGGGCGTAAGGCGCGGCTACCAAAGCTTGCGCGCACGCGCGGCGATCAGGTCGCCGCGCGGCGCGCTGAAGCGGCAGGTCTCGTGCTGGGGCCGGAAGCCGAGCCGGCGATAGATCTTCAGCGCGGGCGCGTTGCGGCTCGAGACGTTGAGCCAGCAGGGATGTTCGACCGACACGTCGTGTGCGGCCAGTACGCGATAGACCAGCAGTTGGCCGAGCCCGCGTCCTTGCCGCGCCGGATCGACGGCGACCGACTCGATCCACATCGAGTTCCGCTCCGGCTCGGTCAGGCAGAAGCCCGACATCTGGCCATCTTCCGACGCGATCCAGACTTCGCTCTCGGTCAGGACCTGCGCCATCTCCTCCGGCGAATACCGGCGGAACGCGGAGTCCGAGGCATAGGCGGCGTTGTGGAGGCGCGCCACCTCGGCGGCGCAGGCGGTGACGTCGCTGACCTGCTCGATGGTGGCGCGGGCCGCCGCGAGCGTGCGTGCCGGCTGCAACGGCTCGACGCATTTCATCCCGATTTCGGACTCGACATGAACAAAGCCGAAGGCGGCCACGAAGGCCATTCCCGCCGGCCAATCGCTGCTCACCAGCGTCTGGACGGTGAGATCGGGATCAGTGTCGATCGCAAGCACGTCGTCGAACAGCGCGAGGCCAATCCGGCGGCGCCGCATCTCGGGCGCGACGACGATCTTGAGGAACCGGGAATGATGCGGGCCCTGATCGCGCAACGATGATTCAGCGAGCCCGAGGAGCCGGCCGTTCCGTTCAGCAATGCGGAAGTCGCGGCCGCCACGGTTCTGCGGCAGTTTCAGGAACTGGTCCCACTGCGGCAGCGTGACAGGGCCCAGCCGCGGTTCCACCGCAGCCGCCTTTGCGTAAAGTTCGACCACCGCTTCTGCATCAGCCTCACGAAGCGGCCGGATGGTGATGCTGTCATCCATGAGTCGCAAGTTTACCCGATATCGAGCCGATAGACATCCTTTGCCGTCTGCAAGAACAACGCCGTCTTCTCGGCTTCGCTATATTGTGATGCAAGCCGTTTAAAGGTGTTGAAGATCACCTGATAGCTGCACTGTCCCTTATCAGGTGGGAAGTTGCTTTCGAACATGCAACGGTTCGGGCCGAACGCCTCGATGCAGGTCTCCACATAGGGCCGCCAGGCGGCGGCGAGTTCCTCCGACGAGGGCGGCTTGGGGCGGAGGTGGAAGTCGTAGCCGAGCAGGCACATCGCCAGCCCGCCGAGCTTGACCACGACGTTCGGGCATTTGGCGATCTCCCGGATCGACGCCTTCCAGACCGGAAAGGTCTCCTCGCGCTTGCCAGCGAAGCGGCCGGTGCCGACCGGGCCACCGCAATGGTCGAGCACGATTCGGGTGTCGGGAAAGGCACGCGCGAGGTCGGTCAGTTCGCCGATCTGCGGGTGGAACAGCCAGGCATCGAAGCTGAGGCCGAGCGGCGCCAGGCAGGCGAACCCCCTACGAAAGGTGGCATCCAGCAAGATGCCCTTCGGGCGGTTGGCATACATGTGGGCGACGTTGGGGTCCTCGTCCCAGGCCGAGGAGTGGCGAATGCCGCGGAACCGGCCGTTGCCGGCGGCGATTTCCGCCTCGAGCACCGCCTTGGCCTGGTCGCCGATCAGAAGGTTAACGTGGCTGACGATGCCGGCGCAGATCGCCGCCTTGCCGTAGCCGCCGCTCGCCGCCATCGCCGCCACGCCGTTGGCGAACTCGACCTCGCCGACCGGCCGGAACGCCTCCGGGCCATCGGCGCGATACATCGACCGGCAATCGACATAGACGGTCGCCACGATGTTGTGGCCGGAGGCGATGTCGTCGCGCATGTCCTCGATCAGATAGCGCAAGCCCCCGCGGTCCCAGAGATGATGGTGCGGATCGACGATCGGCCTGTTAGGATCGATGATCTCCTCGGTGTATTGGGCGAGCCAGTCTTCGCGCGGATTGGCATAGAGCCCGCTCGCAGAGGCGGGCAGAGTGCTGGCCATGGATGATGCTCCCTGTTCTTGCTCTTGTCGGCCGCCGATCCGATATCGGCTGTGCGAAGGATAACGAGCCGCGCGCGAGCAGGTCAAATGCGCAGGCGTGGCGCCTCGTGCCCCGTCACCATCCACGCCACGCCGGCGCCAGCGAACTGGACGAGGCTTCCGGCGATCATCGCGAGCAGCAGGCCGTGGCTGCCGCCGCCGGTTGCGGCGTAGCACGCGCCGAGCACCGCAACCCCGATCGTCGCGCCGCTGATCCGGGCCACGTTGATCAGCGCCGCAGCCGTACCGGCCCGCGCAGCGGCGACGTCGCCGACGGCCATCGCCGAGAGCGGCCCCGCAGCGAGGCCGAGCCCGAGCCCGGTGATGGCCAGTCCGAGCTCAGCCAGGGCAATGTCTGGTTGCAGGCCACCGAGGCCGATCATCAGGAGGCCGACGCCCATCAGCGTCACGCCGCCCGAGGTGGCCGCGCGCAGCCCGAGCTTGTCCGACAGCATGCCGGAGAACGGTGAGACCAGGACGAAGACCAGCGACATCGGCAGCAGCGCGGCGGCGCTTGCCGCGGCATCGAGCCGTCCGCTCGACTGCCACGCCAGCGGCAGTACGAAGACCATGCCGTACCCGCCGAATGTCATGCCCGTGGTGGCGATCATCGCGGCGCGGAACCGGCGCGCGCTGAAAATCTCCGGCGACAGCAGCGCCCCGGCCCCTCTCCTTCTTTCGACGGCGATCAGCAGGGCTACCGAAAGCGAAGCGACTATCAGTGCTACGGTCATCGCGCCCGGCGCCGATTGTGCGCCGATGGCGGCATAGGTCAGGCTTCCAAGCGCCAATGCACCGCAGAGCTGGGCCGGAATGTCGACCGCGCGCCGCTGCGGGTTGACCGATTCCGGGATCGTCGACCCAGCCATCAGCACGACGAGCAGGCCGAACGGCACGATCACCAGGAAGATGCTGCGCCAGCCCAACCACGGGATCAGCAGCCCGCCAAGGCTCGGTCCCAGTGCCATGGCGACGCCGTTGCAGGCCGCCCAGATACCAAGCGCACGGGCGCGCTCGTCCGGCCGGTCCCAGACCACCCGGATGATCGCAAGCGAGGCCGGAATCATCAGCGCGCCGCCGGCGCCCGTGAGGGCACGTCCGCCGATCAGCACCAGCGCGGATGGCGCGGCCGCGCACAGCAGTGACGCGAAAGTGAAGATCAGAGCGCCGCAGATCAGGATGCGGCGCCGGCCGTATATGTCCGCGAGCATCCCGCCGGTCAGCAGCGAGACCGCGTAGACCAGATTGTAGCTGTCGACGATCCATTGCAACTCATCGACACCGGCGCCGAAATGATCGCCGATCGCGCGCGCGCCGAGATTGACGATGAACGTATCGATGTGCGCGATCGTGACGGCGAGGCACAGCGTCAGCAGCGTGAGCCGGTGCGATGCGCGCATGGCAAAGGGTTTACGCCGAAGCATATCGTCCATCGCGGATCCTGCTATTCGATGTTGGCCGGGCGTTCAGGCCCTGGTGGCGGACCGCTTGGCGCGGGCGCGCTGCTGTGGCGAGACCTTGGGTCGCGTGCCTGCCGCGACCCACTCGTCGTAGAACTCGATCTTGGCGTCGACCAGCGCGAGCGCTTCGGTCCATTTGGCGATCATGGCCCGGACGCGGAGCTGGTGCTCGGCGAGCAGCGCGCGGCGCTTGCGCAAGGTCGCGCTGCCCTGCTTCACGAGCGTGGTATAGTCGCGAAGCTGCTTGATCGACATCCCGGTCAAGCGCAGCCGCTCCATCAGATCCAGCCAGCCAATGTGATAGTCGTTGTAGACGCGGCGCCTGCCGCGGTCCCTCACGACGCCGGGCATCAGGCCCTGCGCTTCATACCAGCGGATGGTATGCACGCTTCGGCCGGAGCGCCGCGCGATGTCGCCGATGTAGAGTGCGTTCGGCGTCGCCTGCAAATCGGGTGTCCTGGCGTCCATCACAGATAGACCGCTTTCATCGCGCCGGCCGGATAGCGCTCACCTGCCGCGGCGCCGGCCGGGATGGCTGCTGAAATCCGTGCCAGCTCGTGCGGCGAAAGCACCACGTCGAGGGCGTCGATGTTCTCGTCCAGCCGGCTGCGCTGCTTGGTGCCGGGAATCGGCACGATGTCCTGTCCCTGAGCCAGCAGCCAGGCGAGCACGAGCTGAGCCGGTGTGCAATTCTTCTCGCGTGCGATCGTCACGATGCCGCTGACGAGATCGCGGTTGCGGGCAAAATTATCGCCGGCGAAGCGCGGATGATCGCCGCGGCGATCGCCCGCGATGTCGGCCTGCGACTGGATCTGCCCGGTCAGGAAGCCGCGGCCGAGCGGCGAATAGGCGACGAAGGCGATGCCGAGCGCCCGCGTCGTCTCCAGGGTCTCCTCGGCCTCGCTGCGGTACAGCAGGGAATATTCGGTCTGCACCGCGGCCAGCCTGTGCACCTTGTGCGCGCGGCGAATGGTTTCGGGGCGCGCCTCGCACAGGCCGAGATGGCGAACCTTTCCTTGCTCGACCAGACGCGCCATCGCGCCGACCGTATCCTCGATCGGGACGTTCGGATCGATGCGGTGCTGGTAGTAGAGATCGATGGTTTCGATGTTGAGCCGCTTCAGGCTCGCCTCGCAGGCTTGCTGGACATAGGCGGGCCGCCCGTCCACGCCCTGTCCGGTCGCGGTCTTCACTTGACCGAATTTGGTCGCGATCACGACCCTGTCGCGCAGGCCCTTCAGCGCGCGGCCCAGCAATTCCTCGTTGTGGCCCCAGCCATAGAGATCGGCGCTGTCGAGGAAGTCGATGCCCCGGTCGATGGCGTAGCGGATGAAGTCGGGCGTCGCCGTATCGTCATTGGCGCCGTAGACGCCGGACAGTGACATGCAGCCGAGCCCGACGGCGGAAACCTGCGGGCCGTCGTTGCCGAGCCTGCGGTGCGGGAGCTTGCTTGAAGGTGTCATGCGGTTGGTCCTCGTGGCCGGGTGTTGCCGGACGATCCCGAGTGAACAAGCTAGAGTATACTCTAGGTCAAGCGCGAAAAGTGCAGGCGCACGAAATCGTGTCAGGGGGCAGTCGGGCGCCTTATACGCCGTCGAGGATGATCACCGTTGGCGTCCCCGGCAGCGTGTCGCGCGAGATCCGCAAGGTGCGCTCGCCGCCGCGGCGGTCGATCTCGAATTGCTGGCCGATCAGGCGCATGAACTCGTCGAGCGGGGTCGCGAACCGGTGCATCGGCAGCACGACGGCGGCGCGCAACCGCCTGGTGATCTCGGAGATGCCGTCGAGCGACATCGTATAGGTGCCGTCGATCGGCACCATCACGATGTCGAGCCGGCCGATCGCCGCGAAATGGCTGTCGTCGAGCTTGACATGAAGGTGGCCGAGATGGCCGATGCACAGGCCGGCGACCTCGAAGATGAAGATCGAGTTGCCGTCCTTGATCATCTCGCCGCCGGAATCTTCGCCCCAATAGCGGCGGATGTCGGTGGTGACGTTGCGGATATAGACGTCGCCGATCCGCATCCCGTAATGCGCGGCCTGGCCGTTCTCGCCCCAGCCATGCAGCACGTGCGGAATCCTGGGATCGGGAAACAGCGTGTAATGCGTCGCGTGGGCCCGGTTCATGGTCGCGATGTCGGGCAGCCGCCCGGTCTGATAGACGCCGTTGTAGTCGGTCGCGATCCTGATGCCGCCGGGTGTGTCGATGTAATAAGTGGAATGGCCGGCATAGGTGATCGCGACCTCGTCGGCTTTGGCCGCGACGCGCCGGTAGCTTACCGGGACGGCGCGGAGCGGCGCATTGGCCATCGCCAGGCACTCGCTGCGCTGGGCATCCTGCGCCAGGGCGTAGCTGGTGAACGTTCCCAGCAGGACGAGCGCGGCGAGCAATCTCAGCATGACCTGTTCCGCCTTCGGCGATATCCGCCGGCGTCAGACTATCGCGCAATTGGCGTGCCGTCATGATGAGGCGGGCGCATCGCTCCATGTCGTTGGCTGCAATACGATCCGGGCGATTATTGCGTCAGGACGCGTTACCATGCTGCGCAGATCAGAGCGATCAGGGAGTTCTGCGTGACTGACAATAGCTCCGCGCCGCGCGCGTCATCCACCAAACGGCTCGAGCCATTGCGCCATGTCGACGCCGGCGTGCTCGACATCGCCTATTTCGAGGCGGGTCCCGCCGACGGTCCGGCCGTGATGCTGATGCACGGCTTTCCCTACGACATCCATTCCTATGTGGATGTTGCCCCGATGTTGGCGGCACAGGGTTGCCGGGTCATCGTGCCCTATCTGCGTGGCTACGGCCCGACGGTATTCCGTGACAAGGCGACGCCGCGCTCGGGCGAGCAGGCGGCGGTCGGGGCTGACCTGATCGCGCTGATGGATGCGCTCGGCATCAAGCGCGCGGTGGTCGCCGGGTACGATTGGGGCGGCCGCGCCGCCTCGATCGGTGCGGCGCTGTGGCCGGAACGATGCATCGGGCTCGTCTGCACCAACGGCTACATGATCCAGGATATCGCACATGCGATGGTGCCGGCTCGGCCGGATCACGAAGTGGCGCTGTGGTATCAATATTACTTCCAGCTCGAGCGCGGACGTGCCGGGCTTGCCGCCAACCGGCGCGGCATCGCCAGGATATTGTGGTCGCAGTGGTCGCCGAGCTGGGCGTTCGACGACGCCTGTTTCGAGCGCACCGCGATCGCATTCGACAATCCGGACTATGTCGACGTCGTGATCCACAGCTACCGGCATCGCTTCGGCCTCGCCGATGGGGACCCGCAACATGCGGAGGTGCAGCGGCGGCTCGCCGCATTGCCGGTGGTCACTGTCCCCACGATCTCGCTCGATGGCGCCGACGACGGCGTGACGCCTGCGCGCGACGGCAGCGCCAGCGCGGCCAAGTACACTGCCCGCCGGGCGCATCGCGTGATCCCGGGCGCCGGCCACAATCTGCCGCAGGAAGCGCCGGAGGCGTTCGCCGCGGCGGTGATGGAGCTGGTGAAGGGCTAGCGTGGTTCCTACGCGCGGCGCGGGCTGATCTTCCAGGCGATCGCGAGCGTCAACAGCGTCAGAATGCCGCTGACGAACGCGGCCGTCGGGATCGTCAGGGCCAGCGCTGCGGTTGCGGCCCAGCCGATCGAGGAGAAGGCTTCCGCGAAGGTGGCGATGCGGGAGGAGGTCTGGCGCCGGCGGAACTGGCTGCGCTTGGCCTGCGCGCGGAACCAGAGCTGGACCGCGGCGGCGGATGCGGTCGCGATGACGATCGCGATCGCCGTGACCGCGGCCTGCCCCGGCGAGGCGAATGCCAGCGCGGCCACCAGCGGCGCGAAGACGGCGGCGATCGCGATCAGGACGACCTCGACCTTGGCGCGGGTCACGCGCGACGGCGGCAGCGGCGCGGTCGCCACCAGATCGGGCGCGTCCTCGCCCGAGATGGTCAGCCACGCCAGTCCGCCGGCGAGCTGGCCTGCGGCCATCACGATGACCGGCGTGATCAGCACGATCGCGGTCGACGTGCCGGAGAAGCTGCGCCACAGCATCAGCGCCGGCGGCAGCAAATAGAGCATCTGCATCAGGCTCTGCGACAGCAGCCACGGATCGCGGCGCAGCAGCAGGAACTCCTTGCGCCGCAGCGCCTGCTGCCGCGAGCCGGTCCGGAACGCGCGGGCGCGTCCCTGCGTGACCGTCGCCGGATTGGCGGCGACACGTGCGACGGTGTCGGCAAACCGCGGCGCGAACACCGCCATCACGACGCCGAGCAGCACGAGCGCGGTGGCGAGCAGCAGCATCATGATTTCGAAATCGCCGAGCGATGCGCGCGCCGGCCACCAGACGAGGCTGTCGAGGGTCGGGGCAATTCGTGCCGCGGTATCCGAGGTCAGAAAGGCAAAGCGCGACAGCGTGCCGTAGGACAGCACGGCGACGACTTGCAACGCGATGACGAAGCCGGCGCCGATGACGGCGGAGACGATCTGTGCCACCAGCCGCGTCCGGCCCGGTCCGATCAGGCGAAACAGCAACGCGGTGACGGCGATCGCCGCCGCCGCCGCCGACAGCCCGATCGCAAGGACGACGCCGAAGCCGGCAAGCCAACGTGCACCGCCGAGATATACCAGCACGTCGATGAACGGCGTCGACAGCAAGAGCGCCATGCTGCTCACCGTCAGCGCGATCGCGGCGATCCGGATCGAGAAGATGTTGGTGAGCTTTGCCGGCGACGACATGATCAGGTCGAGATCGGCGCGGGCGTAGAACACCCGCGTCACCGACTCGATCGCCTGCGAGAGCATCAGCGCCCAGGACAGGAAGATCGTTGCGGTCAGCACGATCAGCGAGGACGGATCGAGCGGAAACCGCAGGTCGACATAGCGGGCGACCACGGCATAGGCCGGCAGATGCAGGATCGCCGCGAAGATCAGCAGGCCGATGACGGCGTGGTTGCGCCGACGCCGGCCGCCGGTCATCATCGCCAGCCATTCGCGCCACGCCAGGCGGAATTCGTGGCGGGCGAACCAGGTGAGATGAGCGGTCGAGCTCACGCGGCGGCCGCCTCGGTATCGACCAGCGCGATGAACATGTCCTCGAGGGTGGTATCGTTGCGGCCGTTCTGCTCGCGCAGCTCGGCCAGCGTGCCCTCGGCGATCAGCCTGCCGGCCGCGATCACGCCGATCCGGTCGGCCATGCGCTCGGCGACCTCGAGAATATGGGTGGTCATGATCACGGTGCAGCCGGCGCGGACGCGCTCCTGCAGCAGTCCCTTGACGTGACGCGCCGACAGCGCGTCGAGGCCGGTCAGCGGCTCATCGAGAATGATCAGGCGGGGATCGTGCACCAGCGCACCGGCGAGCGCCACCTTCTGGCGCATGCCCTTGGAGAAGCCCTCGCAGCGCTCGTTGAGATGCGGCTCGAGCCCGAGCGACACCAGGAGATTGCGCGCCGACTTCTCCGACGTGCGGGGATCGATGCCCCATAGGCCGGCGACGAATTCGAGATATTCGAGCGGCGTCAGCTTGTCGTAGATCATCGGCTCGTCGGACACCCAGGCCATGATCTGCTTGGCTGAGACCGGGTCGGCCAGCGCATCGATGCCGAGGATCGACACCGAGCCGGCATCGGGCCGCAATAGCCCCGCCACCATGCGCAGCGTCGTGGTCTTGCCGGCGCCGTTCGGCCCGAGCAGCGCATAGAATTCACCGACACGGACGGTGAGATCGAGCGCGTCGACCGCCGGGCGGTCGAAACGCTTGGTTAACCCTCGCACGGCGAGTGCGGACAGTTCCGAAGTCATGGTGCGTTGGCGATCCGGGAGTTCGCTCGTCGGTTGCATAAGCTTGGACAAAAACCGTTTCGGTGCAGTGAATCGCACGGGGCAAATCGAACGCGATATCCGTATTAGTCCGTGCTGCGGCATATCTCCGCAAATGTGATGATACAGCCGGATCAGCGGTTTGTTGACAGGGATCGGGCCTTTTGGCTCAATCGGGGCGGACATTGGCGGCTTTCAGCGCTTCCGACACAAGGGCGCGAAGGCGGGATGCAACGAGCGATCGGGAAGAATCGCCGGGCATCGGGGAGGGAACGATGCTGGACTTTGTTCAGCAGCTCGTCAGCGGCATCGCGCTCGGCTGCGTTTACGGCCTGATCGCGCTCGGCTTCGTGCTGGTCTACAAGGCAACCGAGGTCGTCAATTTCGCGCAAGGCGATTTGATGATGCTGGGCGGCTTTTTCGCCTTCACCTTCATCGGCATGCTCGGGCTGAATTACTGGGTCGGCTTCGCCGGTGCGGTGATCTGCATGGCGCTGTTCGGCATGCTGGCCGAGCGGCTGGTGGTACGGCCGATCCTCGGCTATCCACAGTTCTCCATCATCATGGCGACGATCGGGCTCGGCTATTTCCTGCGCTCGGTCGCGGGCATGATCTGGGGCACCGACGACTTCAAGATCGAAACGCCGTTCAGCCAGGGCGTCTTGAGGATCGGCAGCCTGGTGCTCGCCTATGACAAATTGTCGGTGATCGCGGCGACCATCATCCTGTGCGCGCTGCTCTATCTGTTCTTCAACCGCACCACGCTCGGCACCGCGATGCGCGCCAGCTCCGAGAACATGCTGGCTGCCTATTACATGGGCATCCCGGTCAAGCGCGTGGTCTCGATCGTCTGGGCGATCTCGGCGGCGGTGGCGACCTGCGCCGGCGTGCTGCTGGCGCCGATCACCTTCATCCATTCCAATGTCGGCCTGGTGCTGGGGCTGAAGGCGTTTCCGGCCGCGGTGCTCGGCGGCTTCGGCTCGATCCCCGGCGCGGTGGTCGGCGGCGTGCTGATCGGCGTGATCGAGAGCATGGCTGGCTTCTATCTGCCGCAGGGATGGAAGGACGTCGCGCCCTACATCGTGCTGCTCGCGGTGCTGCTGCTCAAGCCCGAGGGCCTGTTCGGCCTTCATGTCCGTAAGAAAGTCTGAGGAGGAGCGCATGCGGTTTCTCTTCAAGACCGACTACGAAGACGACATCAGGCTGTTCCCGCATTCCGGCTATATCTATTCCTACGGCCTGTTGCTGGCGGTGCTGCTGATCGCGCCCTACCTGCTCTCAAGCTATCTGATGAGCCAGCTCGTCTTCGTCTGCATCTATGCGACCGTCGGCGTCGGGCTGATGATCCTGACCGGCTTCACCGGGCAGGCCTCGCTTGGCCATGCCGCGTTTCTTGCCATCGGCGCCTACACGGCGGCCTATCTGCAGCAATTCAACGTGCCGTTTCCGGTCTATTTCCTCGCGGCGGGGCTGTTGACCGGCGTGGTCGGCGCGCTGGTCGGATTTCCGGCGTTGCGCCTGCAGGGCATCTATCTCGTGATCGCGACGATCTCGTTTGCCTTCATCGTCGAGGAAATCCTGGCGCGCTGGGAAAGCGTGACCCACGGCAATGAGGGCATGCGGGTCAAGACCATTCAGCTGCTCGGCAGCACGGTGTCGCGCGACGGCCCGACCTTCTACTATCTGTGTCTTGCGGTGCTGGTGCTGACCATCGTCGGCACGCTCAATCTGCTGCGCTCGCCGACCGGGCGCGCCTTCGTCGCGATTCGCGACAGCGAGACCGCGGCGCGCAGCATGGGCATCAACGTCGCGCTCTACAAGGTGAAGTCGTTCGCGATCTCGGCGGCGATCACCGGCTTTGCCGGCGTGCTGTTCGCCCACAAGCTCTCCTTCATCTCGCCCGAGATGTTCACCCTGCAGCTCTCGATCGAGTTCATCATCGTGATCCTGATCGGCGGCACCTTCAGCCTGCACGGCGCGGTGCTCGGCGCGATCTTCCTGGTCATGATCGATCCGTTCCTGACCTACCTGAAGGACGACATGCCCGGCGTGATCAGCGGCGTCGCTGCCACGTTCGGCGCCGGCACGGAACGCGCGGGCCACATCCAGGATGCGGTCGCGGCGTTTGCCTCCGCCAACGGGCTGAAGGGCGCGATCTACGGCATCATCATCGTGGTGTTCGTGCTGTTCGAGCCCTTGGGGCTCTATGGCCGCTGGCTTAAGATCAAGCTCTTCTTCCAGCTGTTCCCGCTGTACAAGCGCGCGACCTTCAAGCGGCAGAAGATCTACGTGAAATCGGAGCGGAACCGATGAGCTATTTCCGCGCCGAGGACCTGTCCCTGCATTTCGGCGGCCTCAAGGCCGTCGATGCCGTCAGCTTCGCGGTCGAGAAGGGCGAGATCCTCTCGATCATCGGACCCAATGGCGCCGGCAAGAGCTCGATCTTCAACCTGATCTCGCGGATCTATCCGCCGACCTCGGGCAAGATCTTCTTCGAGGATCAGGACATCACGCAGGAGCCGGCCTACGACATTGCCAGGCTCGGCATCGCGCGGACCTTCCAGAACATCGAGCTGTTCGAGAATGCGACCGTGCTGAGCAATCTGCTGGTCGGCCGCCATCGCCATTCCACCACCCAGCTCTGGCAGGAGCTCTTGTTCCTGCCGAGCGTCCGTGCCGGCGAGAAGGCACATCGCCGCCGGGTCGAGCAGGTGATCGAATTCCTCGATCTCGAGCCGTACCGCGACAAGCTGATCTCGGGGCTGCCCTACGGGGTGCGCAAGGTGATCGAGCTGGCGCGGGCGCTGTGCTCGGAGCCGAAGCTGATCCTGCTCGACGAGCCGTCATCCGGCCTCAACGTCGAGGAGACCGACGACATGTCGTTCTGGATCCGCGACATGAAGAGCGAGCTCGGCATCACGGTGCTGATGGTCGAGCACGACATGACGCTGGTCAACCGCGTCTCCGACCGCGTCATCGCGCTGAACTACGGTCGCGTGCTGGCGATGGGCTCGCCGTCCGAGGTGCAGCACCATCCCGACGTCGTCGCAGCGTATCTCGGCGCATGAGGATGATGCCATGAGCGCAGCAGACATCATCCTGAAACTCTCCAACATCGAGAGCTATTACGGGCCGATCATGGCGATCCGCGGCATCAGCCTCGAGGTGCCGCGCGGCCGGATCGTGACGCTGCTCGGCGCCAACGGCGCCGGCAAGACCACGGTCTTGAAGACGATCTCCGGCATCCTCGATCCGCAGAAGGGCTCGATCGAATTCCTGGGCAGGTCGATCCAGCGCATGGAGGCCGACCGGATCGTGCGGCTCGGCCTCAGCCACGTGCCGGAAGGACGTGAGGTGTTTCCGTTCCTGTCGGTGCGCGAGAACCTGATGATGGGCGCCTATCTGCGCAAGGACCGCGACGGTGTGGCGCAGGACCTCGAGCGCGTCTACGGCTATTTTCCACGGCTGAAGGAGCGGCTCGGCCAGCCGGCAGGACAGCTTTCGGGCGGCGAGCAGCAGATGCTTGCGATCGGGCGGGCGCTGATGAACCGGCCGACGCTGCTGCTGCTGGATGAGCCGTCGCTCGGGCTGTCGCCGATCCTGGTGAAGGAGATCTTCACCATCATCCGCCGCGTCAATGAGGAGCAGGGCATGTCGATCCTGCTGGTCGAGCAGAATGCCAAGATCGCGCTGGAGACGGCGCATTACGGCTATGTGCTGGAGATCGGCCGCGTCGTCATGAACGACACCTGCGAGCGGCTGTTGAATTCGCCCGATATCCAGGAGTTCTACCTCGGCGCCAAGGAAGCGGG
The DNA here is from genome assembly GCF_013373795.3 of Bradyrhizobium quebecense. NCBI lineage: Bacteria > Pseudomonadati > Pseudomonadota > Alphaproteobacteria > Hyphomicrobiales > Nitrobacteraceae > Bradyrhizobium > Bradyrhizobium quebecense. Next base: position 6,295,101 of record NZ_CP088022.1, on the reverse strand, counting down.
CGCGCGGGGTGAGCGGCGCTGGAAAAAGAAGAAGACGTGGCGCTGAGCTCGCTGACGAACGTTGGCGTCGACTAAAGTTGGCCGAGGAAGGTTTGGCGCTCAGAGCGAGTTGGAGCTAGATTTCGAGCCTGCTTCGCGAACAAGACCGGCATTCGAGCCGGCGGGTGAGGCAAGCGGCAGAGGAGGGAGCGCGCATGGCAGGACCAGCGGTGCTGACGGTTGCCGACACGATCGCGAGGAGCTTTCTGCTCGCGGTGCAAACGCGTGGCGACAGGCCCGCAATCCGCGAGAAGAAGTTCGGCATCTGGCAGCCGACCAGCTGGCGCGAATGGCTGCAGATCTCCAGGGACATCGCCTTCGGCCTGCATGCGACCGGCTTCCGTCCCGGCGACGTCGCCTCGATCATCGCCAACGCGGTGCCGGAATGGGTCTATGCCGACATGGGCATCCTGTGCGCCGGCGGCGTGTCCTCCGGCATCTATCCGACCGATTCGGCGGCGCAGGTCGAATACCTCGTCAATGATTCCCGCACGCGGGTGATGTTCGTCGAGGACGAGGAGCAACTCGACAAGGTGCTGACCTGCCGGTCGCGCTGTCCGACGCTGGAAAAGATCGTGGTGTTCGACATGGAGGGCCTCTCTGGGTTCTCCGATCCGATGGTGCTGTCGCTCGCCGAATTCACCGCGCTCGGCCGCAATCATGCGCAGGGCAACGACGCCCTGTGGGATGAAATGACCGGCAGCCGCACCGCCTCCGATCTCGCGATCCTGGTCTATACGTCGGGCACCACAGGCCCGCCCAAGGGCGCGATGCATTCCAACCGCAGCGTGACGCACCAGATGCGCCACGCCAACGATCTCTATCCCTCGACCGACAGCGAGGAGCGGCTGGTGTTCCTGCCGCTCTGCCATGTCGCCGAGCGGGTCGGCGGCTACTACATCTCGCTCGCGCTGGGCTCGGTGATGAATTTTGCCGAGAGCCCGGAGACGGTGCCGGACAATCTGCGCGAGGTGCAGCCGACTGCATTCCTTGCGGTGCCCAGGATCTGGGAGAAGTTCTATTCCGGCATCACCATCGCGCTGAAGGACGCGACCCCGTTCCAGAACTGGATGTACGCTCGGGCGCTTGCGATCGGCAACCGGATGACCGAGTGCCGGCTGGAGGGCGAGACGCCGCCGCTGTCGCTGCGGCTCGCCAACCGCGCGGCCTACTGGCTGGTGTTCCGCAACATCCGCCGCATGCTCGGGCTCGACCGCTGCCGGATCGCACTGACCGGGGCGGCGCCGATCTCGCCGGATCTGATCCGCTGGTATCTCGCGCTCGGCATCGACATGCGCGAGGTCTACGGCCAGACCGAGAATTGCGGCGTCGCGACCATGATGCCGGCCGACCGCATCAAGCTCGGCTCGGTCGGCAAGGCCGCGCCCTGGGGCGAAGTGATGATCTGCCCGAAGGGCGAGATCCTGATCAAGGGCGACTTCCTGTTCATGGGCTATCTCAACCAGCCGGAGAAGACCGCCGAGACGATCGACGCGAAGGGCTGGCTGCACACCGGCGACGTCGGTGCGATCGACAATGAAGGCTATGTGAAGATCACCGACCGGATGAAGGACATCATCATCACCTCCGGCGGCAAGAACATCACGCCGTCGGAAATCGAGAACCAGCTCAAATTCTCGCCTTACGTCTCCGATGCGGTCGTGATCGGCGACAAGCGGCCGTATCTCACCTGCCTGATCATGATCGATCAGGAGAATGTCGAGAAATACGCCCAGGATCAGGACATCCCCTTCACCAACTACGCGAGCCTGTGCCGTGCCCGCGAGATCCAGGACCTGATCCAGCGCGAGGTCGAGGCGGTCAACGCCAAGTTCGCGCGCGTCGAGACCATCAAGAGATTCTACCTGATCGAGCGCCAGCTCACGCCCGAGGACGAGGAGCTGACGCCGACCATGAAGCTGAAGCGCAATTTCGTGAACAAGCGCTACGCGGCCGAGATCGACGCCATGTATGGCGCGCGGGCGGTTGCGTAGCCGGACGACGACGGACGCGGCGAAGGAGCGAGCAGGCCCGACCCTTCGCTCAACATGGGCCATGTAAGGAGGAGACTGCAATGTCGAAATCGCTGAAGGCGCTGGGCCTTGCGGTGAGCGCGCTGGCGCTGACCTGTCTGCCGGCCGCAGCCCAGACCAAGGTCACCAATGAAGGCATCTCGCCGACCGAGATCGTGATCGGAACGCATCAGGATTTGTCCGGCCCGATCAAGGTCTGGGGCGTCCCGGTGTCCAACGGCATGAAGATGGCGGTTGAGGAGATCAATGCCAGCGGCGGCATCAACGGTCGCAAGATCAAGATGATCCTGGAGGACAATGGTTACGACCCGAAGAAGGCCGTGCTGGCCTCGCAGAAGATGGTCGAGCGCGACAAGGTCTTCGCGATGATCGGCCCGATGGGCTCGCCGACCGTGCTCGCCGCGCAGGACATCCTTTTCGATGCCGGCGTGCTGCAGCTGTTTCCGCTGACCGCCGCCGAATTCACCTTCAAGTTCGATCCCGCCAAGCCGCAGGAGCGGCTGAAGTTCAACAACCTGCTGCCCTATGTCGAGAGCACGCGCGCCGCGATCAAATACATGATGGAGTGGAAGAACTTCAAGAAGCCCTGCATCATGCACCAAGACGACGAGTACGGTAAGAACGTGCTCGACGGCTTCACCCAGCAGCTCGCCGCGATGAAGGTGCAGCCGGCCTCGGTCACGAGCTACAAGCGCGGCGCCTCCGACTTCTCGGCGCAGGTCGCCAAGATGAAGTCCGACGGCTGCGATCTCGTCGTGCTCGGCACCGTGATCCGCGAGACCATCGGCGCGATGAACGAGGCGAAGAAGCTCGGTTGGGACGTCACCTTCCTCGGCGCGACGCCGACCAACGTGCTCGAAGTGCCAGCGCTCGGCAAGGAAGCCGTCGAGGGCCTCTACGCCGCGTCGGGCTTCGAGATTCCCTACGAGGACACGGCCAAGGGCAAGGTGAAGGACTGGCTCGTCAACTACAAGAAGATGTTCAACAGCGAGGCCAACACGCAGGCCATCATCGGCTACAACGCGGTAATGACCTTCGCGTTCTACGCGCAGAAGGCGGGCAAGGATCTCACCGGCCAGAAGATGCTCGACGCGCTGGAGTCGGGCGACAAGTTCCTCGACATCTTCAGTTCGCCACCGACCAAGTTCTCCAAGACCGATCATCTCGCCAACACCATCACCCAGGTGCAGCAGGTCAAGGGCGGCCGCTGGGTGTTGGTGAAGGACAATTTGATGTTCTGAGAGGCGGTCCAGAATTCCAACTGGCCGTCATTGCGAGCGCAGCGAAGCAATCCATACCTCCCGAGAGGAAATGTGGATTGCTTCGTCGCTTCGCTCCTCGCAATGACGGAAGCGAGTTTCGATCACCTGGCTCAATTCACCGCGCCGTCGGCCGCCACGCGGCCTCGGCGACGGGCGGCGCATCGACATAGCGGCTGACGGCATTCTGGTCGATCACGAAGGTCGGCCGAAAACGCCTGATGTCGGCGTCCTCGATCATCGCCATGCGGCGGTTGTCGAGCGTCAGCCAGTGGCCGTCGAGCCGCGCCGCGACCACGGCATGGTCCTCGCCGCCGAGCAGGTCATGCATCACGACGATGCGCAAATCTTCCGGCGCGACGCCGGCCTTGCCGAGCGCCACGAATTTCGCGATCGCATAGTCCTCGCAATCGCCGCTGCCGCGGGCAAAGGTGGCGAGCGGCGTGGCCCAGACGTCGGGCTCGCCATAAGTCGCGAGATCGCTGCCGGGGCGGATCGCCAGATTGATCGCGCGGTTGATCTCGCCGAGACGGGCGCGGCCGGTGCGCGCGCGACCGGCATCGACGATCGCCAGGAACCGCAGCGCCTCCGGCGACGCACATCCCGCGCGGTCGCTCTCGCAGGCTGCGAGCTGCACCAATTCGTCGGCAAGCTGACGTTGCACGCCGAGCCATTTGTCGTGCAGGCCGCCGCCGGCAAGCGAACTGGTCGGCAGGCCGAACGGCTCGGTCGACTTTCTGAGCAGTGTCGCCGGGCCGGGCGAGAGCACCGAGGCGGCCTTGAGCTCGGCAATCGGCGCGGCCAAGGCCAGGCCGAAGCCCAGCATGACGGCGCGCAGCGCAAACGAGCGAAGCGAGTTACCCATGCGACACCCCCTGTCCGCTCATCGACGGGTGGATACTGCACCGCGCACGCGACCGGATCGTTTCATGCCGACAGCATGGCCAACGATCCCTTCGAATCGACTTAAGATGTGGGGAATCCGGGCAGGAGCCTAAAGGGCGTGTGGCCCGGGTCCCGAAAACTTTACCGGTTTGTGAAACGAACCGGCGAACCTTTTTCCACCGCAAAACGCCTCATCGTTGCCCTCTGGTTAGCCCGGCCGGTCCGCGCACGGGATAGCTGCGATTTGTAAGCCAGGTCACAGCTTTAACCGGAAAAATGGGGTCAGATGCCCTCTCGGGGCTGCGGGGAAATAAAGGCAAGTAGAGAAATGCCAGTCAATACCACGAATACGTGGCTCAGTACCCATCTTGGCTTGAATCCCATCTCATGGTACCGTCCGGTAAGTCCGGACTACACGACTCATCTGAGAGTGAGCCAAGTCACACCCAGTCAAACCGCGCAATCAGAGCACCTTGCGAAACCACAGCATGATTTCGCGAAGCTTTATCCGATGATATGCAGGCGTAATCATTCGGATATTCTACCAATATTAACCCTCGTGCGGTGATCCGCAGTGAACTTTGTCGAGAAATTCGACGGCCATTTGCCGAACGCGGACGCTTATGCCCGTGGATCGGTGCATGTCGACAGCGTTTCCACGCACGCTCCGCCCGGCGCGATCACGGTCGACGACGGGCAATTGCTGTTCACCGGCGACTTCAAGCGGACCGGGCTCGATCTCGTCATCTCGAAGGACGACCGGGAACTCGTCCTGCACGACTACTTCAAGGGCGGGAAACACGCGGCCCTGGCGTCGCCTGAAGGCGCGCATCTCACCGGCGACCTCGTCAACGCGCTCACCGGCTACACCCAATATGCCCAGGCCGGCGGCGCGGTGGAACCGGCGAAGGTCATCGGCCACGTCACCAAGCTGGTGGGCAACGCCACCGCGATCCGCAATGGTGTCGCGATCGTTCTGAATCAGGGCGACAACGTCAACAAGGGTGACGTGGTGCAGTCCGGCGGCGACTCGACGCTCGGCATCACCTTCATCGACGGCACCGTGTTCGGTCTCGGACCGAATGCCAAGATGGTGCTGAACGAGATGATCTACGACCCGAACGGGTCGAGCAATTCGTCGCTGATGAGCCTCGTCTCCGGCACGATCTCGTTCGTTGCCGGCGCGACCGCCAAGCATGGCGACATGAAGGTCGATACGCCGGTCGCGACCATGGGTATCCGCGGCACCGCGGTGCTGGTCGAGATCGATTTCGACGTCCAGGGCACGGGTGGTGTGCCGCCGGCCAAATTCCAGGTGCTGGTCGAGCCCGACGGCTCCACCGGCTCCTACATCCTGTTCGACAAGACGACGCTCAATCCGATCGCAACCGTCGATCAGGCCGGCACCCAGACCATCGTCAACGGCCAGGGCAGCGTCAGCTTCGTGTCGTCGGCGCAACTGTCGACCGATGCGCAGAAGCTGATCTCCGATGTCTTCGCGCTGAAGTTCACCGACAATTCGAATCCCAACACCAAGCTCACGACGAACTTCACGGACAGCGTCGTCCCGGTCACGATCGGCCTGAAACTCGCGACCGGCGACGCCATCGTGCCGATCAGCTTTCTGCTTGGGTTGACCAACAATCCCGGATCGCAGCCCGCTCCCATCAAGTCCGACCACATCGCCGGACCGCCGCATGTCGTGACCCAGAATGGGGCGATCACCGAACAGGCGGGGCTGACCCACAGCGCGCTGCCCGACACGGTGAACGGCCAGATCACCTGGGTGGACGTCAATCTCGGCGACAAGCCGACTGCAACCGTCAACTTCAGCACGTTCAGCTACCACGACGCCGGCGGCAACGACGTCACCTCGTCGCTGACGGCGGCGGAACAGGCGGCCATCGCGGCCGTCGAGGTCCCGGTGCTGCTCGACCCCAATCCGCTCAACAGCAACATCGGCTCGGCGACCTGGACCTACAGCCTTGCCGACGGCGCCTTCGACTTCCTCGCCGCCGGCGAAACGCTGACGCTGACCTACATGGTGCGCGTCGATAACAACTACGCGCTGAGCAACGAGACCGCATTCAAGACCTTCACCATCACGATCACCGGCACCAACGACACGCCGGTCGTGACGTCCGCCGCACAGGTCGGATCGATCACCGAGCTTCCATGGACGACGAATTCCGCCTCGCCCGATACGGCGGATGGCACGGTGACGTTTACCGATGCGGATTTGACCGACACGCACACTGTCGCCATCACCGGCGTCACCGCGACCGGCTTCACTGGCGGAATTCCCAACCAGGCCACCATGCTGAGCTGGCTGTCGCTGGGCACACTGACCGATTCGACCGACGGCGTGACGGGATCGCGCTCCTGGACGTTCTCGGCCGCCGACAAGAGTTTCGACTATCTCGCCGTCGGCGAGACGCTGACGCTGATCTACACGGTCCAGATCGACGACCATCATGGTGGCGTCGTCACGGTCCCGATCACGATCACGATCGTCGGCGCCGACGACAAGCCGGTGATCACCTCGCCGGCCCAGGCGGCCGCCATCACCGAGGCCGAGGGCGTAACCGGTTCGGCGAATCCGGATAGCGCGTCCGGCACCGTGACCTTCACCGATGCCGATCTCAGCGACACCCACAGCATCACCGTGGCCGGTGTCACCGAAGCGGGCGTGACCACCGGGCTCCCCGATCAGGCGACGATCCTGAGCTGGCTGTCGCTCGGCACGCTGAAGGATACGACCGGCGGCGTCACCGGATCCAATGCCTGGACGTTCTCGGCCGCCGACAAGAATTTCGACTATCTGGCGGCCGGCGAGAAGCTGACGCTGACCTACCTGATCCAGGTCGACGACCACCATGGCGGCGTCGTCACCCAGCCCGTCACGATCACCATCACGGGCACCAACGACACCCCGACCTTCGCGTCGGAACCGCCGACCACCTCGGTGCCCGAGGCGATCGGCGAGACCGGCTCGACCAAGCCGGACGCGGTCCAAGGCGTGGTGGCGTTTGCCGACGTCGATCTCAGCGACACCCATACCGTGTCCATCACCGGCGTCGCAGAATCCGGCACGACCACGGGCCTGCCTGTGGACGAGTCCACGGTCCTGAACTGGCTGTCGCTGGGGACGCTGACGGATTCGACCGGCCATGTGAATGGTTCGCAGGCCTGGACCTTCTCGGCCGCGGACCAGAATTTCGACTATCTCGCCGTCGGCGAGACGCTGACGCTGACCTACACAGTCAAGATCGACGACCATCATGGTGGCGTAATCAGCCAACCGGTGACGATCACGATCGTCGGCAGCAATGACGCGCCAACCGTCACGTCGGCGCCGCAGACCGCCATCATCCCCGAGCAGCCCGACACGACGGGTTCATCCAAGCCGGACGTCGCATCGGGCGTGGTGGGATTTGCCGATGTCGATCTCAGCGATACTCACACCGTATCCATCACCGGTGTGACCGAATCCGGGACGACCACCGGCCTGCCCGAGGACCAGTCCACGATCCTGAACTGGCTTTCTCTGGGGACGCTGACGGATTCGACCGGCCATGTGAACGGATCGCAGGCCTGGACCTTCTCGACTGCGGATCAGAATTTCGACTATCTGGCCGCCGGCGAGACGCTGACGCTGACCTACACGATCCAGATCGACGACCATCATGGCGGCGTCATCACCACGCCTGTGACGATCACGATCAACGGCGCCAACGACGCGCCGACGCTGGCCGAGGTCAACGCCGGCACGCTCACCGATACCGCTGCTGACGACACGTTCAGCCCGCTCACCGGCGCGCTGCACGGCCATGACGTCGACGACGGCGAGACCGCGACTCTGACCTATGCCGCCCTCAATTCGGACCATGTCGCGGTCAACTCCTCGATCGCTGGCCTCTACGGCTCGCTCACGGTCAACGCGGACGGCACCTACAGCTATGTTCCCGACGCCGCCGCGATCAACGCGCTGGCCAAGGGCACCTATGCCGACACGTTCACCGTCGAGACCATCGATGCCCATGGCGCGACCGGGACTGCGACGCTGACGGTCGATGTCGTCGGCGCCAACGACGCGCCGGTGATCCATACCGACAACATCAACATCACCGACAATCCCAACGGGACCGAAACGATCTCCGGCCTGACGGTCACGGATGTCGATGCCGGCGCCAACGAGAACTTCACCCTGGCGGCCGCGACCAACCCCGGTTCGGGCAGCAGCGTCGCGCCGCCAGCGTTGGTCGGCCATCTCCCGGATCTCAACACCGCGCTCGGGTCGCCCGGCCTTGTCTACGACCCGGGCCAGACCCCGCCGGCGACCGACAAGATCGCGCTCTCCGTGACCGACGGCCACGGCGCGAGCGATACGGTCAACCTGATCTTCAACGTCCAGCAAAATCCGTCTCAGCCAGTGACGCTAACGGGCACCAGCGACAAGGACGTGTTCTTCGGATCGGGCTATCAGGACAAATTCGTGTTTGCGCCGAACTTCAATCACGACACGATCCTGAACTTTACGCCGGCCCAGGACCAGATCGACCTGTCCACGGTCGTCTCGACAAGCACCTTCAGCAGCTGGTTCGATCAGAATGTGACGACGTCGCCGACGAATTCGGCGGATACGCTGATCACGGTCGACAGTGCAGACACGATCACGTTGCACAATGTCTCGAAGGCGAGTTTGTCGCAGAGCGACTTCATCATTCATTATACGTGATGGGCGTCGGCCTCCTGAAAGGGCCGACCGGATCCTGCATTGCGCAACGACTGCTTGATTGGAACAACTCTCCGCGCGTGATATCCAGACGGCATGAAACGGCTGAAGGCGATACGAAGGTGGTTCGGACGGCGCTTCGGCTATGCGCGGCTGGCCTGCGTGGCGCTGTTGATCGGCATCGCCGCGCTGCGGATCGCGGATCCGGCTCCGGTGCAGGAGCTCCGCGTCAGGACGTTTGACACGTTCCAGGTGCTCGAACCGCGCCAGAAGACCGCGCGGCCCGTCACCATCGTCGATATCGACGAGAAGAGCCTCGCTGACCCCCGGCTCGGGCAATGGCCGTGGCCGCGGACGCGGCTCGCCGACATCGTCATCAACCTCACCCGGCTCGGCGCCGTGGTGATCGCGTTCGACGCGGTGTTCTCCGAGCCCGATCGTCTCAACCCCGATATCGCGGCCGATACGTTCAGCAGCCTGGACGAGGAGATGCGCGCCAGGCTGCGGCAGCTGCCGAGCAACGACAGCATCCTGGCCGACGCCATCAAGAACTCGCGCGTGGTGCTCGGCGAGTCCGGCGGCCCCAACGTGCGCGCCGACCTCAACGAAAGGCTGCCGGTCACCGGGCTTGCGATGCTCGGCGAGGAGCCGCAGAGCTTCATGTTCCAGTTTCCGGGATTGTTGCGCAACGTGCCGGTGCTTGAGGAGGCCGCGGCCGGGCGAGGCCTGTTCACGATCAGGCCGGAACGCGACGGCATCGTCAGGCGGGTGCCGATGATGATGGTCGCCCAGGGCATCACCATGCCGTCGCTGACCTTCGAAATGCTGCGGGTGGCGGGCGGCTCGGGCACCATCCTGATCAAGGCCGACAAGGCCGGCATCAAGAGCCTCGGGATCAAGGGCTTTGCGATCCCGACCGATCTCCACGGCCAGCTTTGGATCCACTATGCGCGGCGTGACCCATCGATCTACGTCTCGGCCGTCGATGTGCTGGATGGGCGGGTGCCGCCGGACAGGATCGCCGGCAAGCTGATCCTGATCGGCACCTCCGCGGTCGGGCTCAACGACATCAAGACCACGCCGGTGACGCCGGCGATGCCCGGGGTCGAGGTTCACGCTCAGGTGCTGGAGAGCGCGCTGACCGGTGACGTGGTTTCGCAACCGAACTACGGCATCGGCATCGAGTTCTTCGCCGCGCTGATCATGGGGCTCCTGGTCATCGCCTTCGCGCCGAAGTTCGGTCCGATCACGCTGGTCGTCGTCGGCGGGATGTTCGCTTCGGTGCTGACCGGCACATCCTGGTATTTCTATTCCCAGCATCGGCTCCTGATCGATTTTACCTATCCTCTGATGTCGACCACGGCGATCTATCTCACGCTGATCTTCTCCGCCTTCGTGCGCGAACAGCAGCAGCGCCGGCAGATCAGGTCGCAATTCGTGCAGTACATGTCGCCCGCGCTGGTCGAGCAGCTGGCGCAATCGCCGGAGCGGCTCGTGCTCGGCGGCGAGGAGCGCGAGATGACCATCATGTTCTCGGACATGCGCGGCTTCACCTCGATCTCGGAAACCTACAAGCGCGATCCGCAAGGCCTCACGGCGCTGATGAACCGTTTCCTCACGCCGCTCACCAACGCGATCCTCGCCCGCAAAGGCTATATCGACAAATATATGGGCGACGCCATCATGGCATTCTGGAATGCGCCGCTCGACGACAAGCAGCACCAGCTCAACGCCTGCGACGCCGCGCTTGACATGCTGGGGCACGTCGGCGACCTCAACCGCAAGCGCGAACAGGAAGCGCTGGACGGTGGCCACGTCTATGTGCCGCTCAACATCGGCGTCGGCCTCAACACCGGCACCTGCGTGGTCGGCAATATGGGGTCTGATCTCAAGTTCAATTATTCGGTGCTCGGCGACAGCGTCAATCTGGCGGCCCGGCTGGAGGGGCAGTCCAAGGAATACGGCTTCCCGATCATCGTGGGATCGAAGACCGCGCTCGCGGTGAAGGAGAAGTTCGCGATCCTCGAACTCGACTTCATCATGGTGAAGGGCAAGAAGGAGCCCGAGGTGATCTATGCGATCGCCGGCCGCGAGGACGTGGCCGGTTCCGGCCGCTTCCAGCGGCTGCGCAACCTGACCATCGAAATGCTCGCCTGCTACCGCAGCCGTGATTGGGACGGTGCGCTCGCCGCGATCGAGCGCGGCCGCAAGACCGACGAGGCGCAGACGCTGCAATATCTCTACCGCCTCTACGAGGCGCGCATCCGCGCCTTCCAGAAGGAGCCGCCGCCGGACGATTGGGACGGCGCCTTCGCGTTGACGACGAAGTAAGTGCCACAAACCCGGTGTCGTCCCGGCTGACGACGAAATAGACGCCGCACGTTCGTCGTCGTCCCGGCGAAGGCCGGGACCCATATGTGGACGGCCCCCGTGGCACAAGAGCTTTCTGGGATTGGTCGGATCGCTGTCATCCATATGTCCGGCCTGTTTGATGCGATCGTGTTGATCGCTGGGCCAAGATGGTTTCCGCGACGCGAGTGCCAAACAACCTGGCGACCTTGTGAAGGCCAATGGGTCCCGCGGCTTGTCTCGCGTTCTGGATCGATCGATCATTCCATCTGCTCTTGCAGCTCCGGTTCGTCCGGCGAGCGCTACGTCCGGCCGGCCGACCTGTTAGGTGACAGCGTTCATGCGTGCGGCATCATAGCTCTCGCCGGTCGCCATCAGCTTCCAGGCGATGCGGGCCACCTTGTTGGCGAGCGCCACGGCCGCAAGCTTCGGCGGCTTGCGCCTGAGCAACGCCACGAGCCAGCGCGAGGGGTGGCCGCGCCCGAGCCTTGCCTGCCGGATCACCGCGGTCGCCCCGGCCACGAGCAGGCGACGCAGGGTCTCGTCGCCAGCGCGGGTGATCTTGCCGAGCCTGGTTTTGCCGGCGGTGGAATGGTCCTTGGGCGTCAGGCCGAGCCAGGCCGCGAACAAGCGGCCGGAGCGGAAGGCGTGCGGGTCCGGCGTCTTCATCACAAGCGAGGTCGCGATGATCGGACCGACCGAGGGGATCTGGGCCAGACGACGGCTTGTGGCGTTGGCCTGGTGCCAGGCCAGCAGCCTGGCCTCGACCGCCTTCAGCTCACCCTGCAACTGCGCATAGTCACGGCCCTGCATGGCGAACAGCTCGCGCGCCATAGCGGGAACGCTCTCGTCCTGCGTGATCCGGGCCAACAGCGGCTCGATCTTGTCCAACCCCTTCGGCGCGATCAGGCCAAACTCCGCCGCGTAGCCGCGGATCGCATTGCTGAGCTGGGTACGGCGGCCGATCAGCCCATCGCGGACACCTGCAAGCATCAGCGCGGCCTGCTGTTCGGCGCTCTTCACCGGCACAAACCGCATCCGCGGTCGGCCCATCGCTTCGCACACCCCATCCGCATCTCGCCCGTCGTTCTTGTTCCGCAGCACATAAGGCTTCACCAACTGCGGCGCTATCAGCTTCACCTCATGGCCAAGCTTGCCAAGCTCGCGCCCCCAGTAATGAGCCGCCCCGCAGGCCTCCATCCCGATCACGGTCGGCGGAAGCTTGGCAAAAAACTCAAGCACCTGCTTGCGCGACAGCTTCTTGCGCAACACCGGCTGTTCCGCCGCGTCAACTCCATGCAGCACAAAAATATGCTTCGACGTATCCATCCCAATACGGATAATCTCTCTCACGGACGGTCTCCTTGTCTGAGATTTACAACAACCTCATTCTGGCACACTGATGCCGTAGGGGGCCGTCCACACCATCAACCACAAATGGGTGTTGTTAGAAAGCCGTCTGGCCGCTTGCCTATTGCGCAGGCCGCGGCGTATGGGTCCCGGCCTTCGCCGGGACGACGGTGGAGCGAGTTACTCCAGGCCGATCTGCGTCAGATCCTGGAACCAGTGCTGCGCCTGCACGAAGGTCTTCACCTTCGGCGACAGCGCGTGCGGATTGGTGTCGTGCACCACCCACACCAGCGCGGCATCGTCGACGATCAGCGCGTGCGCCTGCGCCAGCAGCGCATCCTGTTTCGCGCTGTCGAACGTCTGTTTCGCCTCGTCGATCAGCGCGTCGACCTTCGGATTCTTGTAGCCGCCCCAGTTGACGCCTGTCGGCGCCACCTGGCCGGAATGGAAGAACCGCACGATGGCGTAGAGCGGATCCGAGGTGACATAGGCGATGTTGTTGGCGGTGATGCCGGCGTTCATCTCGTCGGCCGCGCCCTTGCGCCAGTGCGAATAGAGTGTCTCGAGCTCGACGACCTTGAAGTCGATGTCGATGCCGATCTCCTTGAAGCTCTGCTGCAGGAATTCGTTCATCGGCAGCGACAGCATCTGCCCGGTGCCGCCCTGGGCGATGATGAAGGTCGTCTTCAGCGGCTTGTCCTTTGAATAGCCGGCTTCCTCCACCAGCTTTTTGGCGGCCGCGAGGTCGTATTTCAGTTCGAAGCTCGGCTTGCCGAACCACGGGCTCGACGGGTCGACCTGGCCCTTGGCCGGCTTGGCCAGTCCGTTCATCAGGCCAACCACCGCATCGCGGTCGATCGCGAGGTTGAGCGCCTTGCGCAGGCGGATATCGGTCCAGGGCGAGCCCGGCAGCACGCTCAAATGATAATTCCAGACATGCGGCGTCACGTTGTCGACGATCCTCATGCCGGCGGCCTTGAGCTGCGGCACGGCGTCGGGCGCCGGCGTTTCGATCAGGTCGACCTGGCCAGCCAGCAGCGCGTTGGTGCGGGTCAGCGCCTCCGGCATCGGGATCAGGATCATCTTGTCGACCTTCGCAAGCCGCTTCTTGTCCCAATAATCCGGGTTCTTGGTCAGCTCGGCGAGTTCGCGCGGCACCAGCTTGGTCAGCTTGAACGGGCCGGTGCCGGAGGGCTGGCTGGCGAACTTGTCCCAGTCCCTGCCGAGCTTCTCATATTGCGCGGGGCTCGAGACCAGGAACCAGAGCATCTGGTAGGGGAAGAAGGAGTCGACCGTCTTGGTGGTGACCTCGATGGTCTGGTCGTCGATCTTGGCGTAGCTTGCGACCGAGGGCAGCCGGGTCTTGACCTGCGCGCTCTGCCGCTTGTCGAATTGCGGTGCCTTGTCGTTCAGCACCTTGTCGAGATTCCAGATCACCGCGTCGGCGTTGAAGTCGCTGCCGTCGTGGAATTTGACGCCCTTGCGCAGGGTGAAGCGCCACTTGGTCTTGTCGCTATCGTCGACCTTCCATTCGGTCGCGAGCCCGGGCACCAGTTTGCCCGGCCGGTCGGCGACATCCATCTCCCAGGCCACCAGCGGATCGTAGATCGTGTAGGCCGTGAACTGATAGGCGCCGGCGCCGCGATCGGGCTGGCCGGTCGTCAGCGGAATGTCGGCCATCGAAATGCCGTAGCGCACAATGGACTCTGCTCGCGCGGACATGGCCGGCCAGCCCGCGGTCAGGGCGAGCGCCATTGCCGCCGTCAGGATCGAATTGCGCGCGCGCATATGAAGGCTCCGTTGGTGGGAAGTCGGGGCCGAATCCTGCAAGCATGATGCCAGAATAGGCATCTTCGCACGGTTGGGGCGCGAGGTGGGAAGAAATGACGCGCCTAGCGGTTATTTGCTGAAGAACTATTCCCCTTGGCACAGGCATTGCATACGCTTGCCCAAGAAATAATCACTAAAACGTCACCAGACTTCGAAGGGGTTGCTCAGATGCGTAACAGGAAGACCAATGCGACGGCGATCATGCTGGCGCTTGCGATCGCCAATTGTGTGCCGGCGATCGCCAGCGCCGAGACCGTGCTGCGCATTGGCATGACGGCTGCCGATATTCCGCGCACGCTCGGGCAGCCCGACCAGGGTTTTGAGGGCAACCGCTTCACCGGGCTCACGATGTATGACGCGCTGACGATGTGGGACCTGTCCTCGTCGGACAAGGCGAGCGCGATGATTCCGGGCCTTGCGACCGAGTGGAAGGTCGACGATGCCGACAAGACCAAGTGGGTCTTCAAGCTGCGTCCCGGCGTCAGCTTTCACGACGGCTCACCGTTCAATGCCGATGCGGTGGTCTGGAACGTCGACAAGGTGCTGAAGCAGGACGCGCCGCAATACGATGCGAGCCAGGTCGGCGTCACCGCCTCGCGCATGCCGACCTTGGTCTCGGCGCGCAAGATCGACGACATGACGGTGGAGCTGACCACCAAGGAGCCGGACAGCTTCCTGCCGATCAACCTCACCAATTTGTTCATGGCGAGCCCGGCCAAGTGGCAGCAATTCTACGACAAGGCCGAAGGCGCCGATGCCAAGGCGAAGTCGCAGGCCGCATGGGCGGCGTTCGCCAAGGACGCTTCGGGCACCGGCCCGTGGAAGATGTCGAGCTTCACCCCGCGCGAGCGGCTCGAGCTGGTGAAGAACGAGAATTACTGGGACAAGGCCCGCGTGCCGAAGACCGACAAGATGGTGCTGTTGCCAATGCCCGAAGCCAACGCGCGCACTGCGGCGCTGCTGTCGGGGCAGGTCAACTGGATCGAGGCGCCGGCGCCCGACGCACTGCCCGAGATCAAGCAGCGTGGCTTCAATCTCTATTCCAACGAGGAGCCGCATGTCTGGCCGTGGCAGTTCTCCCGCGTCGAAGGATCGCCGTGGAATGACATCCGCGTCCGCAAGGCCGCCAATCTCTGTGTTGATCGCGAAGGGCTGCGTGACGGCCTGCTCGCGGGGCTGATGGTACCCGCCACCGGCACGTTCGAGCCCGGCCATCCCTGGCGCGGCAACCCGACCTTCCAGATCAAATACGACAAGCCGGCCGCACAGAAGCTGATGCAGGAGGCCGGCTTCGGTCCGAACAAGAAGCTGACGGTCAAGATCCAGACCTCGGCGTCGGGTTCGGGCCAGATGCTGCCGCTGCCGATGAACGAGTATCTGCAACAGGCTTTGGCCGAGTGCTACTTCGATGTGCAGCTCGACGTCATCGAGTGGAATACGCTGTTCACCAACTGGCGGCGCGGCGCCAAGGATCCGTCGGCCAACGGATCGAACGCGACCAACGTCACCTATGCGGCGATGGATCCGTTCTTCGCGCTGGTGCGCTTCCTGCAGTCGGGCATGGCGCCGCCGGTCTCGAACAATTGGGGCTTCATCAACAATCCGAAGTTCGATGAGCTGGTGAAGAAGGCCCGCCAGACCTTCGAACCGGCAGCGCGCGACGCCGCGCTTGCCGAACTGCACGCCGCCTCGGTCGATGATGCGGCGTTCCTGTACGTCGCTCACGACGTTGCGCCGCGCGCGATGAGCCCGAAGGTCAAGGGCTTTGTGCAGCCGAAGAGCTGGTTCGTCGACTTCTCGCCGGTCTCGGTCGTGCCGTGAGATAACGCGCGACGCTCTTAGGCACCCTCTCCCCTTGTGGGAGAGGGTGGCTTCGCGACAGCAAAGCCGGGTGAGGGGTCGTCTCCGCGGACGCTCCTCGCCGAAAATGAAATGACTGTATCCGCGGATAGAACCCCTCATCCGGCGCGCTCCGCGCGCCACCTTCTTCCCACAAGGGGAGAAGGTAGAAAGAACGCAACGTGCTCGCCTATACGTCCAGACGGATCGTCTACGTCATTCCGATCGTGCTCAGCGTTGCGCTGGTGTGCTTCCTGTTGGTGCACATCACGCCCGGCGATCCGCTGGTCGCGGTGCTGCCGGCCGATGCCTCGCAGGAGCTCGCCGCGCAATTGCGCAGCGCCTACGGCTTCGATCGCCCATTGCCGGTGCAATTCGGTCTGTGGCTGTGGCGCGCGATCCATGGCGATCTCGGCAATTCGATCGCCACCGGGCGGCCGGTGCTGTCCGAAGTGATGCGCGCGGTCGGCAACACCGTGATGCTGGCGATTGCGGCAGCGATGATCGGTTTTACGCTCGGCCTGCTGTTCGGGCTGATCGCCGGCTATTTCCGCGACACCTGGGTCGACAAGGTCGCGACGTCGGTTGCCATCGCCGGCGTCTCGCTGCCGCACTACTGGCTCGGCATGGTGCTGGTCATCATCTTCTCGGTGCAGCTCAACTGGCTGCCGGCGGTCGGTGCCGGGCCGGGCGGCTCCGGCGCCTGGGCGTGGGACTGGGAGCACCTGCGCTATCTGGTGCTGCCCGCGATCACCACCTCGGTGATCCCGATGGGCATCGTCACGCGCACGGTGCGCGCGCTGACCGGCGACATCCTGAGCCAGGATTTTGTCGAGGCGCTGCGCGCCAAGGGCCTGCGCGAGACCGGGGTATTTCGTCACGTCATCAAGAACGCGGCGCCGACCGCGCTTGCGGTGATGGGTCTGCAACTCGGCTACATGCTCGGCGGCTCGATCCTGATCGAGACCGTGTTCTCCTGGCCGGGCTCGGGCCTGTTGCTGAACTCCGCGATCTTCCAGCGCGATCTGCCGCTGCTGCAGGGCACGATCCTGGTGCTTGCGCTATTCTTCGTGCTGCTCAATCTCCTGGTCGATATCGCGCAGGCCGCGATCGATCCGCGCATCAAGCGGAGTTAGAGCATGATCCGGAAAAGTGGATACCGGTTTTCCGCGAAGATCATGCTCCAACTAAGAGTCTTCCCATGAGTGCGATGTCAGATACTGCATTGCAGGCCGCCCCCGCGACCAAGGCACGCGGCTACTGGGCGACGGTTGGGCGCCGCATCAGGCGCGACAAGGTCAGCATGGCCTGCGCCATCATCCTGGTTCTGATCTTTGCCTCCGCGCTGCTGGCGCCATGGCTGCATCTCGCCGATCCCTATCAGGGCTCGATGATCCGCCGTCTCCGCCACATCGGCACGCCAGGCTATCCGCTCGGCACCGACGAACTCGGCCGCGACATGCTGGCGCGACTGATCTATGGCGGACGGCTGTCGCTGGTCATCGGCATCCTGCCGGTGATCCTCGCCTTCATGATCGGCACCTCGCTCGGCCTCGTCGCCGGTTACGTCGGCGGCAAGCTCAACACCGCGATCATGCGCACCGTCGACGTGTTCTACGCATTTCCTTCGGTGCTGCTCGCGATCGCGATCTCGGGTGCACTCGGCGCCGGCATCACCAATTCGATCGTGTCGCTGACCATCGTGTTCGTGCCGCAGATCACCCGCGTCGCCGAAAGCGTCACCACCGGTGTCCGCAACATGGACTTCGTCGAGGCGGCGCGCGCGTCCGGCGCCGGTCCGTTCACCATCATGCGCGTCCACATGCTCGGCAATGTGCTCGGCCCGATCTTCGTCTACGCCACCGGCCTGATTTCGGTGTCGATGATCCTGGCCGCGGGCCTCTCGTTCCTCGGGCTCGGCACCAAGCCGCCGGAGCCGGAATGGGGCTTGATGCTGAACACGCTGCGTACCGCGATCTATGTCAATCCATGGGTCGCGGCGCTGCCGGGTGCGATGATCTTCGCGGTCTCGATCTGCTTCAATCTGCTCAGCGACGGCATGCGCAGCGCCATGGACATCAGGAATTAGAGCATGAGCGAGGCCAATCTCTCTGTCGATATGCTGGAGCCGGTCGCCGATATCGGCGGCGCCGCGCAGCCGCTGCTGCAGGTCAAGGGACTGACCAAGCACTTCCCGGTGCGCGGCGGGCTGTTCAGCCCGCGCAAGACCGTGCGTGCCGTCGACGACGTCAGCTTCGCGGTCATGAAGGGCGAGACCGTCGGCATTGTCGGCGAATCCGGCTGCGGCAAGTCGACCACCGCGCGGCTGTTGATGCACCTGATGGCGCGCGATGCCGGCGACATCATCTTTGACGGCCGGCAGGTCGGTCCGGCGCTCTCGCTGCGCGATTTGCGACGCGGCGTGCAGATGGTGTTCCAGGACAGCTACGCCTCGCTCAACCCGCGCCTCACCATTGAGGAGTCGATCGCGTTCGGACCCAAAGTCCACGGCATGGCCGATGACACGGCGCGGACGCTGGCGCGCGAGTTGCTCGGCAAGGTGGGCTTGCGGCCGGAGATCTTCGCCAACCGCTACCCGCACGAAGTGTCCGGCGGCCAGCGCCAGCGCGTCAATATCGCCCGCGCGCTCGCGCTGTCGCCGCGGCTCGTGATTCTCGATGAGGCGGTTTCCGCGCTCGACAAATCGGTCGAGGCGCAGGTGCTCAATCTGCTCGCCGATTTGAAGCGTGAATTCGGCCTGACCTATCTTTTCATCAGCCACGATCTCAACGTGGTCCGCTACATCTCCGATCGCGTGCTGGTGATGTATCTCGGCGAAGTCGTCGAGCTCGGCCCGGTCGACGCGGTCTGGGACGCGCCGGCACATCCCTATACCCGCGCGCTGCTGGCGGCGATGCCGTCATCCGATCCCGACAGGCGCACCGAGGTGCCGCCGATCTCGGGCGATCCGCCCAATCCGATCGACCCGCCGGCCGGCTGCCGGTTTCACACCCGTTGCCCGTTTGCGGAGCCGCTCTGCGCAAACGACACGCCAAAACTCAGCGATCTCGATACAATGGGCCATCAAGCGGCGTGCTACATGGCCATTGCTGGCTCGGGGCACAGCCGCGCGCCGGCAAAAGCAAAAGGAGAAAACGCGGCATGACCAGACCCACTCCCAAGGACGTCAAGGTGATCGCGCACGTCGCCGACGTGCCCGCCGATGACGATGTCGCGACCCGCATCGCCAACTCGATCGGACCGGCATTCGACGGCTTCGCGCCGATCTCCGGCACGCTGCCGTTCGATCTCGAACCCGCGAGCTTCCTGCTGGCGCAGAAGGTGTCGAAATGAGCACCGAACCGGCCCTGATGACGCTGACCGCGGTCGCCAAGGCGATTGCCGACAAGAAGGTCTCCTCGCATGAGGTGACGCGCGCCGTGCTGCATCGCATTGCGGAATGGCAGCCGCGCCTCAACGCCTACATGGCGATCGAGTCCGAACAGGCGCTTGCGGCCGCGACCGAAGCCGATGCCGCGCTCGCCAAGGGCAACGGCCGGGGGCCGCTGCACGGCGTGCCGCTGGCGCACAAGGACATGTATTACGAGGCCGGCAAGGTCGTGACCTGCGGCTCGCTGATCCGCCGCGACTTCGTGCCGAAGACGACTGCGACGGCGTTGCAGCGGCTGAAGGATGCCGGGCAGGTCCGGCTCGGCTCGCTGCAGATGGTCGAGTTCGCCTATGGGCCGACCGGCCACAACGTGCATTACGGCGCGGTGCGCAATCCCTGGAACGTCGCGCACATCACCGGCGGCTCGTCGTCGGGTTCGGGCTCGGCGGTCGCCGCGCGGCTCACCTTTGCCGCGCTGGGTTCCGACACCGGCGGCTCGGTGCGCATGCCCGCGCATTTCTGCGGCGTCACCGGCCTCAAGACGACGGTCGGCCGCGTCAGCCGGGCCGGCGCGATGCCGCTGTCGCAGTCGCTCGATACCGTCGGTCCGCTGGCGCAGACCGCTGAGGACTGCGCGCTGCTGCTCGGCCTGATGGCCGGCGCCGACCCCGAGGATCTGACGGCGTCGACGCAGCCGGTGCCCGACTATCTGGCTGCGACCAGGCAGTCGCTGAAGGGCCTCAAGATCGGCGTCCCGACGGCGTTCTATGTCGACGACCTCGATGGTGAGGTGGCACGCATCCTCGACGAGACCGTGGCCACCCTGAAGAAGGAGGGCGCCGAGATCGTCAAGGTCGAGCTTCCCGATCAGCGCCAGCTCAGCGCCGCGTCGCAACTGGTGCTCGCGGCCGAGGCCGCAGCCTACCACAAGCGCTGGATGATCGAGCGGCCGCAGGACTACGGCGCACAGGTCCTGATGCGGCTGCAGAATGGCCTCACCATTCCCGCGGTGACCTACCTCGAGGCGATGCGCTGGCGCGGACCCGCGCTCGCTGCGCACAACGCGGCGGTCAGCGGTGTCGATGCGGTGATCGCGCCGTCGGCCCCGGTGCCGGCGCCGACGATCGCCGAGAGCGACGTCGGCAATGGCCCGGGCGCCGAGGCGGTGATCCAGCGCCTGACGCGGTTCACCCGCCCGGTCAACTATCTCGGCCTGCCGTCGCTCTCGATCCCCTCGGGTTTCACCAAGGCGGGTCTGCCGGTCGGCATGCAGCTGATCGGCCGCTCCTTCGAGGAAGCGGTGTTGCTCCGGATCGGCGCCGCCTTCCAGCGCGCGACCGATTTCCACGCCAGGGTACCCAAGCTCGCATGACCAACCTCGTCGAGATCAACAACCTCAACATCCGCTTCACCGGAGATCGTACGGTCCATGCCGTGAACGATCTCAGCCTACAGCTCGGCGAGGGCGAGGTGTTGGGGCTGCTCGGCGAGTCCGGCTCGGGCAAGAGCGTGACGCTGCGCGCACTGATGCGGCTGTTGCCGAAGAAGCGCACGCAGATCACCGGCAGCGTCAATGTGCTCGGTCGGGACGTGCTGGCGATGGATGACGAGGCGCTGTCCGCATTCCGCGGCCAGACCGTCTCGATGATCTTCCAGGAGCCGGCGCTGGCGCTCGATCCGGTCTACACCATCGGTCGCCAGATTGCGGAGACGGTGATGCGCCACGAGGGCAAGAGCGAGCGCGACGCCACCGCGCGCGCGCTCGAGATGCTCGAAGTGGTGCGGATCCCGTCCGCGAAGCGAAGGCTCGAGTCCTATCCGCATGAGATGTCGGGCGGCATGCGCCAGCGTGCGATGATCGCGCTGGCGCTGGCCTGCAAGCCGAAGATCCTGCTCGCGGATGAGCCGACCACCGCGCTCGATGCCACTGTGCAGATCCAGATCCTGCTGCTGCTGCGCGAGCTGCAGCGCGAGTTCGGGATGTCCGTCATCTTCGTCACCCACGACATCGGCGTTGCCATCGAGATCTGCGATCGGGTCGCGGTGATGTATGCCGGCCAGATCGTGGAGCAGGGCGCCTTGCGCGATATCGTGCGCACGCCGGTTCATCCCTATGCGAAGGGCCTGCTGGCCTCGACCATTCACGGCGCGATGCGCGGTCAGCGGCTCGAGACCATTCCGGGCACGCCGCCCTCGCTCGATCACGCACCGGCGAGCTGCTCGTTTGCACCACGCTGCAAGTTCGCCGAGCCGCGCTGCAGTGAACAATTGCCGCCCAGCGTGCAAACCGCGCCCGGGCATCTGGCGCGCTGCGTTCTCGCAGAGTCGGCGGTCGCCGCGGTTTAGGATGCCCGCGCCACCGCGTCGGCGATCCAGCGCCGCACAGCCGCGATCCGCCGGTCTCGTGCCTGCTCGGTGCGGGAGACCAGGTAGATCGTCTCGTGATGCGCGGCCTCGAACGCAAACGGCGCCACCAGCCGCTTGCCGAAGCCCGGCCGCGCCTTGATGAGGGGCGCCATTGCGAGCGCCACGCCGAGCCCGTGTTCGGCGGCCTCCAGCATCGCCGGCACGCTGTCGAGCCACAGATGCCCGCGCGGGGCGAGATGCGGCAGCCCGGCCTCCTTCAGCCAGGCCGGCCACGCCCGCGGTTGCGTCGTGACATGGATCAGCACCTCGCGGGACAGGTCCGCAGGGCTCCGAAGCCCCGCCTTGACCATCGCCGGCGTGCAGACCGGCAATCCCTTGACCTGGACCAGCGGCTCGACCTTCAGCCCGGCGGCATGTTCCCGCCCGTAGCGGATCGCGACATCGACGCGCGAGCCGTTGAAGTCGGCATATTGGTGCGTGGCCTCGATCCGCAGCGTCAGTTGCGGATGACTCCGCTTGAACTCCGGCAGCGCCGGCAGCAGCACGGCGCTGGTGAAGAACGGCAATGAGCTGATCCACAGCTCGCCGCTGGCCTCGCCGCGTTGCCGCAGCATGTCGCGGCTCGCCTCCTGCAGCGTCGCCAGCGCGGTCGACACCTTTGCAAGGTAACGTTCGCCGTCCGCGGTCAGCCGCACCGAGCGCGCGCCGCGGACGAACAGCTTGGTGCCGAACTGCTGCTCCAGTCCGCGGATCTGATGGCTGATCGCCGACGGGCTCAGCGACAGGTCGCGCGCGGCGCGACGGAAGCTGAGCTGGGTTGCCGCGCGCTCGAAGGCAAGCAGCGCCGGCAGCGGTGGGATGGCCCGTGGATCCGGGGCATCCAATGGGTGAATCCTGTTCACCTGCAGTGATGAATGGCCTTTTGTCATGGTCGCTATTTCTGGATCAGATTGCTCCCACGCTCAACCCTGCTCACCTCAGGAGATCTCATCCGCCTTGGCTATCTTCGAACCGCTCGTCACGCCGCATCACTGGAAGCCGGCCGCGCTGGCGGCGGGGCCGTTCGCAGGCCTCCAGGGCGGAGCGGTCGCAAGTCTCTTGACCGCCGAGGTCGAGGCGATGGCAGGTCCGCGCAACTGGGGCGCCGCGATATCGGCTTCAGCCTGGTTCCTGCGGCCGACGCCGATGGCGGAATTGCGCACGCAAGTGACCGTCGTGACCGAGGGCGGCCGGGTCAGCGTCGTCGACAACACCCTGTGGCCAGCCGGCGAGGAGCAGCCCTGTGCGACGGTGCGCGTGACGCTGTCGCGCGAACGTGCGGTCGAGGTCCCCGGTTTTCACGGCAGCGCAGCCGACCCGGTGGATCCCACGCGCTTTCCGTTGCACAGCCCGCACGCGGTCCATGGCCGCAGCTGGTTCATGGACGCGATGGAAGCCCGTGCCGGTGGCGATGTCGCCTGGTTTCGCATGCATCATAGCGTGACTGCGGATGCCGGCCCACTGGCGCGCGTGCTCGGTCCGGCCGACTGGACCCACGGCATCGCGCGCCCGGTGCAGAATGTGGTGGCCGACCCCAATCCGAACCTTGCGGTGCAACTGTTCCGGCCACCGCGTGGCGAGTGGGTCGGCGTTCGCGCCGAGGCCCGCTGGCGCCCGGAGGCCGGGCTCGGCGTCGGCAGCGGGGTATTGCTCGACGTGGAAGGCGAAATCGGCCGGGTCTCGATGTCGGTCATTCTCGTGCCCTTTCCGAGAAGCGCACCCGCTGCGGGTCCGGGTTTCGCGGCAGGTTAACCCTAATTATTCCGTCAACTGTCTGTGGGATCACAAAAATAGGCCGCGAACCATGCTTTGGTTGGCGCGACTTGAAATGGACGGTGGTCGCAAACGTCTGTACAACATGGCGATCACGTAACTCTTTTGTTTTGCAGAGATCGGTTTTTATGGCAGCCGCGCCCGCTGTCCGGCGTTCCGAACTGGCTGAGGCGCTGCGCGCATGCCGCAGTGCCTTCATCGGCGTCGGCCTCATCAGTTGCATGATCAACCTGTTGTATCTGACAGGTTCGATGTTCATGCTGCAGGTCTACGACCGCGTGCTGCCGAGCCGCAGTGTTCCGACCCTGGTCGGCCTCGTCGTCATCGCTGCGGTCCTCTACATGGCCCAGGGCGTGCTCGATCTGTTGCGCGGACGGATCCTCGGCCGCGTCGGCACCTCGCTCGACGAAGCGCTCAATGCGCGGGTGTTCGACACCATCGTGCGGCTGCCGCTGATGGCTGGCAATCGCAGCGAGGGCCTGCAGCCGCTGCGCGACCTCGACAATGTGCGTTCCTTCCTCGGCAGCATGGGGCCTGGCGCGTTCTTCGACCTGCCCTGGCTGCCGTTCTACATGCTGATCTGCTTCGCGTTCCATTGGCTACTCGGCGTCACAGCGCTGGTCGGTGCCGTCATCCTGGTGACGCTGACGCTGATCACCGAATACATGTCGCGCACGCCGGCCAGGGAAGCGATGTCGCTCGCGGCGCGGCGCAACGATCTCGCCGCCTCCAGCCGCCGCAACGCCGAAGTGCTCGTGGCGATGGGCATGGCCGGGCGGATGAACAAGCGCTGGAACGAAGCCAACGAGGAATATCTGTCCGGCAACCAGCGTGCGAGCGACGTGAGCGGCGGGCTCGGTGCGGTCGCCAAGGTGCTGCGCATGATGCTGCAGTCGGCCGTGCTCGCGGTCGGTGCCTATCTCGTGATCCACCAGGAGGCCACCGGCGGCATCATCATCGCCGGCTCGATCCTGAGCGCGCGGGCGCTGGCGCCGGTCGATCTCGCGATCGCGCATTGGAAGAGCTTCGTCGCCGCGCGGCAGAGCTGGCAGCGTCTCAACCGCCTGCTGCAGCAGATTCCAGCGCGGCCGGAGCAGACGCTGCTGCAGGCGCCGGAGAAGAAGCTGTCGGTCGAGGCGGTGACCATGGTTGCGCCGGGCGACCAGCGCCCGATCGTGCAGGATGTCACCTTCGCCGTCGAAGCCGGCAGCGGCGTCGGCGTGATCGGCCCGAGCGGGTCCGGCAAGTCGTCGCTGATCCGGGCGCTGGTCGGCGTCTGGGTGCCGGCGCGCGGCAAGGTACGGCTCGACGGCGCCGCGCTGGATCAGTGGTCGTCGGACCAACTCGGCCGCCATGTCGGCTATTTGCCGCAGGACGTCGAACTGTTCGCCGGCACGGTCGCGCAGAACATCTGCCGGTTCGATCCCGACGCCAAGTCCGACGGTATCATCGCGGCGGCCAAGGAGGCCGGCGTGCATGAGATGATCATCAAGATGCGCGAGGGCTACGACACCCAGGTCGGCGAGCAGGGTACGGCGCTTTCCGCAGGCCAGGCGCAGCGCGTCGCGCTGGCGCGCGCGCTCTACGGCAATCCGTTCCTGATCGTGCTGGACGAGCCGAACTCCAATCTCGACAGCGAAGGCGACGAGGCGCTGACCCGCGCGGTGCGTGGCGCCCGCGAGCGCGGCG
Organism: Bradyrhizobium quebecense; assembly: GCF_013373795.3. Lineage (NCBI taxonomy): Bacteria > Pseudomonadati > Pseudomonadota > Alphaproteobacteria > Hyphomicrobiales > Nitrobacteraceae > Bradyrhizobium > Bradyrhizobium quebecense. Next base: position 6,269,523 of record NZ_CP088022.1, on the reverse strand, counting down.
CCGTCGTCATCGTGGTCGCACACCGGCCGATTGGCATCGAGGGCGTCGACCAGTTGCTGGTGCTCAAGGATGGCCGCATGCAGACCTTCGGGCCGAAGGAGACCGTGCTCGCGCAGGTGCTGCAGCGCGTCGCGCCGCCGGTGCCCACACCGATCAAGATCGTCGCCGATGCGGGGGCGGCCAAGTCATGAGCGACCGCATGACCGATCAGCCGCGCAACGCACATGCTTCGATCAGAAAGCACCTCGTGGTCGGCCTCGTCGTGGTCCTGGTTCTGGGCGGCGGCGTCGGCGGCTGGGCCGCGACGGTGCCGATCTCGGGCGCGCTGATCGCGCCGGGCTCGGTGGTGGTCGATACCAACGTCAAGAAGGTGCAGCATCCGACCGGCGGCGTCGTCGGCGAAATCCTGGCGCGCGACGGCGACACGGTCAAGGCGGGCGACGTCGTCGTGCGTCTCGACGAGACCGTCGTGAAGGCGAGCCTTGCGATCGTGGTCAAGACGCTGAACGGTCTCTATGCGCGCGCGGCCCGGCTCCAGGCCGAGCAGCAGGGCCTCGACAAGATCGCGTTTCCGCCGCAGCTCACCGAGCAGGCAAGGGATCCCGACGTCCGCGACATCATGGCGAGCGAAACCAAGCTGTTCGAGGTCCGGGTTAACGGCCGCGCCGGCCAGAAGGCGCAGCTGCGCGAGCGTGTCACCCAGCTCAACGAGGAAATCGCCGGCCTGCAGGCGCAGGAAACCTCAAAGGACAAGGAGATCGCGCTGGTGCAGCAGGAGCTGGTCGGCGTCCGCCAGCTGTATGAGCAGCATCTGGTGCAGCTCACCCGCCTCACCACGCTGGAGCGCGACGCGGCGCGGCTCTCGGGCGAGCGCGCCCAGTACATTGCGTCGCGCGCCCAGGCCAAGGGCAAGATCACCGAGACCGAACTGCAGATCATCCAGGTCGACAAGGACATGCTCTCGGAGGTCTCGAAGGACCTGCGCGAGGCCAACGACAAGATCGGCGAGTTCGTCGAGCGCAAGGTCACCGCCGAAGACCAGCTCCGCCGCATCGACATCCGCGCCCCGCAGGACGGTGTGGTGCTGCAATCGACCGTCCACACGGTCGGCGGCGTCGTCACCGCCGGCGATGCCATTATGATGATCGTGCCCCGGGCCGATGACCTGTCGGTCGAGGCCAAGGTCAATCCGCAGGACATCGACAAGCTCCAGGTCGGGCAAAAGACCGTGCTGCGGCTCTCCGCGTTCAATCAGCGCACCACGCCGGAGCTGAACGGCGTCGTCACCCGCGTCTCCGCCGACGTCAACACCGACCAGCGCACCGGGCAGAGCTACTACACGATCCGCGTCTCGATGCCGCCGCAAGAGGTCGCGCGCCTCGGCAGCGAGGTGAAGATCATCCCCGGCATGCCGGTGGAGGCCTTCGTCCAGACCGGCGACCGCACCATGCTGTCGTATCTGATGAAGCCGATGAGCGACCAGTTCATGCGCTCGTTCCGCGAGAAATAGTTTCCTTACAGACGACCCGTCTTCGCCCCGTCATAGGAGCACGAAGCGCGTCTCGAAAGATGCACGGCCCCGCTGGTGGCCGTCGATCCCTCGAGACGCGCTTCGCGCTCCTCAGGATGACGGGGATAGATCGATGATCCGACATCGCCGAATGCGGCGCGTGTGGGGAGATTACCGCGCCAGATTCTTCAACAACAGCTCCAGCGCCGCCTTGGCAAATGCCTGCATATTGGCCTGCCGGTCGCCGCTGGCGGTTTCCAGCGTGATCACCTGTTGCTGGGGACCTGCGACCGCCATGCAGCTATGGCCGGCGGCATCGCCGTAGCGGTTGCCGGTCGGGCCGGCGGCGCCGGTTTCCGACAATCCCCAATCGGTCGAGAGGCGTTCGCGGATCTGGCGCGCCAGCAATTGTGCGTAGGGTTCCGACGACGAGCGGAGGCCGCGCATGGCGTCGTCGGAGATGTCCATCAGCGCGCGCCGTGCATCGCGGGTGTAGATCACGCCGCCGCCGAGGAAATAGGCCGATGCGCCGGGCACTGCGAGCAGCGATGCCGAGATCAGTCCACCGGTGGACGATTCCGCGACCGCAATCGTCTGCTTGTTCGCGATCAGCTTCGCGGCGACCTGTTCGGCGATGGATATGAGTGCGTTCATCGGCGCTCTCTCTTGTTGCTTGCCATGAAAATCCCGTGGGGCGTTCTGCCTTCCTAGCACACCACACCGGCCCCTGCCGAGTTGCGGACCGCAGCCCGACCTGATTGAATATCGGACAAGAACCAAGCGGCGCCCGACAAGTTGTTGTGAGAGCGTGCGCCGGAGGAAACACAATGACGTTGCCGATCGCGGGTGGCGTGGATTGCGATCTGCATCCCGCCGTGCCTCATCTCACCAGCCTGCTGCCGTATATGAACGACTACTGGCGCGACCAGGTGACGACGCGCGGCATGACCGACCTGATCTCGCAATCCTATCCGACCAATTCGCCGATCGCCTCGCGGCCGGACTGGCGTCCCGCCCAGGGCAAGCCGGGTTCGAGCCTTGCCGACATGCAGCGCCAGGCGCTCGACCGGTTCGGCACCGCCACCGGCATCTGCAATCCGCTCTATGGCGTGCAGATGGTGTTCTCCGAGGACATGGCCGATGCCTTCTGCCGCGCGCTGAACGATTGGCTGGTCAAGGAATGGCTCGACAAGGACGATCGCATGCGCGGCTCGATCGTGATCCCCGTGCAGAGCATCGGCAAGGCGGTCGCCGAAATCGAGCGCTGTGCGCAGGACAAGCGCTTCGTGCAGGTGCTGATGCTCGTGATGGGCGACATGCCGCTCGGCAAGCGTCACTATTGGCCGATCTACGCCGCGGCCGAACGGCTCGGCCTGCCGATCGGAATCCATGCCGGCAGCGCCTATCACAACCCGCCGACCTCGGTCGGCTGGGGCTCCTATCACATCGAGGATTATGTCGCGCAGGCGCAGGCGTTCCAGACCCAGCTCACCAGCCTGATCGTCGAGGGCGTGTTCGCGCGGCATCCGAACCTGAAAATGGTGATGCTGGAGTCCGGTTTCACCTGGCTGCCGCCATTCCTGTGGCGGCTTCATAAGTTTTGGCGCGGCGTGCGCATGGAGACGCCGTGGGTCGACCGCGCGCCGCTGGAGATTGTGCGCAGCAACATCCGTTTCTCGCTGCAGCCGGTCGACGCACCGCCGGACGGCGACACGCTGAACCGGCTGTTCGACCATATGCAGTCGGACGAATTGATCCTATTCTCGACCGACTATCCGCATTGGCAGTTCGACGGTGACGAGGTGCTGCCGAAGGGGCTGTCGCAGGATCTGGTTCGCAAGATCGTGATCGACAATCCGCACGCGACATATGCGCGCTTGCAGGTGAAGGAGACGACGCCATGAACATCCAGATTCGGGAACGTCCCGACGCGGCTGCGTCAGCTGGCATCAAGACCGCGATCGCCGATTGCGACATCCATCCGGCACGCGCGACCAAGGACGAGCTGCATCCTTATCTGGCCAAGCGCTGGCACAGCCATCTCGAGACCTTCGGCGTCCATCCGTATCAGGGCATGATGGAAGGCCCGCCCTATCCGAAGGCGCAGCCGAACGCCTCGCGCCGCGATGCCTATCCGCCGGAAGGCGGCCCGCAGGGCTCGTCGCTGTCGTTCATGCAGAAGCAGCATCTCGATCCCAACAATGTCGCGCTCGGCGTGCTCAACCCGCTCAACACCGGGCAGGGCATCCGCAACCAGGATCTCGCCGCCGCGATCTGCTCTGCGATCAACGACTGGCAGATCGAGAAATGGACCGGCAAGGACTCGCGCCTGAAGGGCTCGGTCGTTGTCGCCAACGAGGACGGCGTGTCGGCCGCGGCCGAAATCCGCAGGCGCGCAGGCGATACGAATTTCGTCCAGGTGCTGCTGCTGAGCCGCAATGTCGAGCCGCTCGGCCAGCGCCGCTACTGGCCGATCTATGAGGCGGCGCAGGACGCCGGCCTTCCGATCGGCGTGCACGCCTTCGGCTTCGGCGGCAACCCGATCACCGCGTCGGGCTGGCCGAGCTTTTACATCGAGGAGATGGTCGGGCATTCGCAGTGCCAGCAGACCGCGCTGGCGAGCCTCGTGCTCGAGGGCGTGTTCGAACGCTTCCCGAAACTGAAGATGGTGATGGTCGAGGCCGGGTTCGGCTGGGCGCCGTCGCTGGCCTGGCGGCTCGACAAGGTGTTTGCGCGGCTGCACGCCGAGGTGCCGCATCTGAAGCGCAAGCCGTCGGAGTATATCCGCGATCACATCTGGTGGACGACGCAGCCGATGGAGGATCCGGAGAGCCGCGACCATCTGTTCCAGACCATCGAGTGGATCGGTTGGGATAAGCTGTTGTTCGCGACCGATTACCCGCACTGGGATTACGACGAGCCGTCGCGCGTGCTGCCGGCCGGCGTCAGCGATGCCAATCGCCAGGCATTCTACCTCGACAATGCGAAGCAGCTGTACGGCGTCTCTTGATGGCAAGGCATGTGATCGCCCCGGTGGACGAGTTGCCGCCGGGGTCGCGAAAATTCCTCGAGATCGACGGACGGCCGATCGCCGTCTTCAACGTCAAGGGCGAGTTCTTCGGCCTGCTGAACCGCTGCCCGCATCAGGGCGCGGCGCTGTGCGAGGGGCCGCTGATCGGGCTCGCCTCGTCGTCAGACCCCGGCGAGATCGAATACACGAAGCTCGGTGAGATCCTGCGCTGTCCCTGGCATGGCTGGGAGTTCGATATCCGCACCGGCCAGTCCTATTGCGACCCACGCCGCTTCCGCGTGCGCGCCTATCCCGTCAGTGTCGAGCCGGGTACCAATGTGGTGAAGGGACCGTATGTCGCCGAGACCATCAAGGTCGCGGTCGAAAGCGACTACGTCGTAGTGGATCTCTGACCATCCGTCATTCCGGGGCGCCGTGAAGCGGCGAGCCCGGAATCCATTCCACCGCTTGTTCTCCGGCTCGATGGATTCCGGGCCTGCGCCTTCGGCGCATCCCGGAATGACAGGATGCGGGTGAGCCAGCGTAGCTCAACCGACCCACCACTCATTCCGCCATCATCTGCCGTTCCCGCGCGTAGCGCACCAGCGCGACGAAGCGGTAGATGCCGTGCACGAATTTGCCGTAGGGCATGGTGATGAACAGCGCGAACACCATGCCGAGATGCAGCGCCAGCAGCGGCCCCATCGCGGCGCTCTCGCGCCACAGCAGCAAGGCAAGGCCGGTGACGCTGGTCAGGAACAGCATCAGGATGAACGCGGTGTCCATGCCCATCTGCTGCTCGTCGACCAGCACGCGGTCGCGCTTCCATTTCTCTGACAAGAGCCCGATCGGGCCGACGACGAGGCCGATGCCACCGAGTGTGCCGAGCACGACCGGCAGGTCCCACCACGCATAGGGCGCTTCGCGCGCCAGCAGATAGTGGTACAGCGTGCCGACGCAGGTCGCGGCAAAGCACAGCACGAAGCCGTAGAAGGTGAAGTGGTGATACAGCTTGCGGCGGTCGGTCGGGTGGTCGTCCTCGTTGAAGCAGCCGACGCCGCCGCCGTCGAGATAGCGCAGCTCGCCGGCGTCGCGGATCGCCTGCAACAGCGATCTTGCGTCCGTTTTCATGCCGACGGGCTCGCCGATCGCGCGCCAGAACGCGCGCACGGCCATCACCAGCGCGAGGATCGCGTAGAGCAGGGCGACGCCGAACAGCAGCGCCATCGCATTGTGCGGCATCAGTTTGTAGAATGCGCCGCGCCCGGTGTGGATGCCATAAAGCACACCGCGGTCGTTGATCGCGGCGAAGCCGAAGATGAAGGCGGCGACGCTCAGCGCCGCGATCAGGCTGATGACGAGGCCGTTGCGCGCGAACGCGCCGGCAAAGGCGCGCGGCCAAGCATAGGCAGCATAGGATTCCGCGCGCACCACCGCCAGCGTCTTCGGCACATTGACGTTGAACTCGTGCGGTGGCGAGAACTGGCAGTCGGTGTAGCAGGCGCCGCAGGCATGGCACAGATTGGCGAGATAGTTGAGGTCGCCGTCGGAGAAGGCGCGGCGCATCTCCATCGCGGGAAACACCGCGCACAGGCCTTCGCAATAGCGGCAGGAATTGCACACCGTCATCAGACGGTCGGCTTCCTGCAATATCCTCGTCCCGTGCATCGCTCTAGCTCTTTTAGTTTGACGCGTTTTCTTGACGCGAACCGGTTCCTACTTCGCTCGAAAACGCTGTGCTATTTCTTCGTTAGCCCTTTGCCTTCCAGCCATGTCTGGATCAGGCCGGCGACCTCGGCATTGTTCTTGTCCATCATCATCATGTGCGAATTGCCCTTGATGCCGGTCTTGGGCAGATCGACGACATCGACGCTGCCGCCGGCGGCGCGGATGGCGTCGGCGAAGGCGCCGCCGGTAGCGCGGATCTTCGGCCAGCGCGAATCGCGCTCGATGTAATCGCCATAGACCATCAGCGTCGGGATATTCTTCAATGCGTCGACCTTGGCGGGGTCGCCGACGCCGGCCGGCTCGATTGCGATCAGCGCCTTCACCTTGTCGGGCCGCGCCTGCGCGACCTTGAAGCCGAACGTGCCGGCCTGGCTGTGGAACAGGATGATGCACGGACCGACGCGATCGATCTCGGCGATGTAGGCCGCGATCGTTGCGTCATCGGTGGTGGTCCAGCGCGGCACGTTCTGCTTGACGAAGTTCTCGTAGCCTTCGTTCGGGAACTGGCTGCCGGGCATCAGGTGGCGCTTGGCCGGATCGGGATCGTAGGAGCCGGGGCCGTCGCCGATCCGAAAGCGCTCGAACGGATTGGCTGTCGTGAGGAACACCGGCTCGCCCTTGAAGATGTCGGGGTATTGCGCCCAGCCGGCGCGGCCGCGCTCGACGGCGTCCGAATTGTAGACGCTCCAGCCCTTGCGCAGGAAATAGTTCAGCCAGCCCTCGCGGCCATCAGGCGTTGTCTCATAGGTGACGCCGGTCAGCCCGCCGCCATGCCACAGCAGCAGCGGATAGGCGCCCTTCTCGTTCTGCGGCAGGAAGTACTGCACGTACATCTGCTCGACCTGGTAGGTGCCGTTCGGATCGACCTTGGCCGGCACGCCGCCGGGCGTGAAGGTGACGTCCTTGACCGGCTTGCCGCTGATCTCGACCAGGCGGCCGCCGACATGGAACGAGCCCATGTCGCGCAGTGCGATCGGCTCGGCGGCGTGGCTCGCGGCCGATGCCATCAGGGCAGCCGCAGCGGCGAACATCGCAAGACGTGACATCGCTCCTCCCTGATCGCACGAGGCTCAGTTCCGCGCATTCTTCGCCGCTTCCCGCCCGGCGACGCGGCCGAACACGCTGCCGATGGTCATGCCGATGCCGGCGGCGTAGCCCTTGCCGAGTACGTTGCCGGCCATGATCTCGCCGGCGGCGAACATGTTGGCCGACGGCTTGCCGTCCTTCATCAGCATCCGCGACTGCTTGTTCACGCGGGTGCCGAGATAGGTGAAGGTGATGCCCGGCCGCACCGGATAGGCGAGATAGGGCGCCGTCTCGATCCTGCGTGCCCAATGCGTCTTCGCCGGCGTGATGCCTTGGGTGCGGCAGTCGTCGAGGATGGTGTGGTCGAACGTCCCGGGCTGTACGGCGGCGTTGAACTCGGTGATGGTCTTTTCCAGCGCTGACGCATCGAGCTCGAGCTTGCCGGCGAGCTCGGCGATCGTTGCGCCCGCGATCGGCGGAAACAGCGTCGGCATGAAGCTCGTCACAACGGTCGAGTCGAAGATGATGTAGGCGATCTGGTCCGGCTGCGCGGCGACCAGGCGGCCCCAGATCGCGTAGCGCTTCGGCCAGATGTCCTCGCCCTCGTCGTAGAACCGCTCGGCGTGCTTGTTGACGACGATGCCGAACACGACCGAGTCGTGGCGGGTGATGATGCCGCCGTCGAATTTCGGCGCACGCGCATCGATCGCCACCGCATGGCATTGCGTGGGATCGCCGATCTCCTGCACGCCCTTGGCGAGCAGCATCTTCAGGATCGCGCCGCGGTTATAGGGCGTACCGCGAATCAGGAAATTGTCGGCGGCCTCGCCCCAATATTCTTTCAGCCACTCGATATTGGCCTCGAAGCCTCCGGCGGCCGCGACCAGCGTCGAGGCGCGCACCTCGGTCTTGCCGCCGACCGGCTGTTTCAGCTGCGCCGACAGGAACATGCCGTCCTCGATCTTGAGATCGATCACCTCGGCGTTGTAGAGGACGTCGACGCCGAGCTCCTCGGCGGTGCGATAGAGCGCGTTCAGCATCGCGCGGCCGCCGCCGAGGAAGAACGAGTTGGTGCGGCCGAGGCTCAGCGTGCCGCCGAGCGAGGGCTGCCAGCGCACGCCCTGTTCGACGATCCAGTTCAGGATGTCCTTGGACTCGTGGATCATGAAGCGCGCCAGTTCCTCGTCGGTCTGGCCCCCGGTCACCAGCAGCAAATCCTTCCAGAATTCCTCCTCGGTGTAGGGACCGGTGAGGATCTCGGTCGCCGCGTCATGGGCGCAGCGCATGTTGCGGGTGTGGCGGGTGTTGCCGCCGCGGTAGAATTTCGGGGCGCCCTCCAGCACCAGGACGGAGGCGCCGGCGCGCCGGGCGCTGATCGCAGCGCAGAGGGCAGCGTTGCCGCCGCCGATCACCAGCACGTCGAACCTGCGCGTCAGATCAACCATGCGCTCTTGTTATCGTTGTTGGCATGGAAAGCAACAGGGGCAGGCGAATGAGCATGATCCGGAAAAGTGTGTAGCGGTGTTCCGAAAGATCATGCTCAAATCAAGGAGTCTGCCCCAATTGCATGCACAGGATCAGGCCGCAACCGTCTCGCGCTGCTCGATGGTCTGGCCGCCACGATAGACGATCAGCGCGGCGATGATGCCGAGAACGGCGCCGAACATGAGCCAGTAGGCAGGCGAGGCCTTGTCCTGGCCGGTCATGGCGATCAGCTTGGTCGCGACGAACGGGGTCGATGTGCCGAAGATGCCCGCCGCCAACGCGAACGCGATCGAGAAGCAGGTGGTGCGGACATGCGCCGGCACGATCTCGACCAGGCATCCCAGCATCGTGCCGCTGTAGACGCCAAAGTAGAACGAGAACATCATCTGCACGGCCAGCAGCTTCCCGAGCGTGGGCTCATGCGAGAGCCACGACAGTGCCGGGTAGGCCGTCACGAACGACAGGCTCGCGATCGCGATCAGCACCGGCTTGCGGCCGATCCGGTCGGACAGCGCGCCGCCGACCGGATTCCAGATGAAATTCGTCACCGCAACGAGCAGGGTCACCAGCAGCGTCCCGGAGGCTGAAAGGTGCAGCTCCTTGCCGAAGCCGGGCGCATACACCGTGATGAAATAGAACGTCGTGGTGGTCAGAACCGCGATCATCATGCCGAGAATGACGATGCGCCAGTTCTCCAGCGCCGAGGCGAACACTTCGCTCGGCGTCGGATGCTTCTTCATGGCCAGGAAGGCCGGCGTTTCCTCGAGCGAACGCCGCAACATGAAGATCACGGGAATGATGAGGCATCCAATGAAGAACGGGATGCGCCATTTGGCGACGCCGCCGATCGCATCCAGGAAAGTGTCGCCGGGGATCACCTCTCTCAGGACGAAGCCGATCACGGCTGCAACAAAGATGGCAACCTGCTGACTGGAGGATTGAAACGAGGTGTAGAATCCCCGATTGCCGGGTGTTGCGATCTCGGAAAGATAAACGGAGACACCGCCCAGTTCGACTCCGGCGGAGAAGCCCTGGATCAGCCGGCCAATCAGCACGATGATCGTTGCGGCGATGCCGATCGATGCGTAGGACGGGCAGAAGGCGATCACCACCGTGCCAAGCGCCATCAGCGCGAGCGTCACGATCAGGCCCTGGCGGCGGCCGATGCGATCGATGTAGGAGCCGAGCACGACCGCGCCCACGGGACGCATCAGCGCGCCGAGCCAGAACACGCCATACGCATTGAGCAGCGCCGCCGTCTCGTTCTGGGCGGGGAAGAACGCCTTCGCGATGTCCTGCGCATAGAAGCCGAACAGGAAGAAGTCGAATTGCTCGAGGAAATTGCCGCTGGTCGCGCGCAGGATGGCGCCGAGACGCGACTTGATCTGCGGGACTTGCGATGAACTCGACTGCGACATAACGCCCTTTCCTCCCCGTGACAAAACGGCCGGCGCAAATTGTGTCGCCGGCCAAGGCAGTTAACTGCCATATGCGGCAATTTGGCACGGCTGTCCGGCGCGACCAACCCGAAATCGCGCCGGCGCTATGGGAAAAAAGCCGTAGGTGGGAATTTTGCTGATGCGGCGTGCGCCGCATCAAGGCGCTGTGTGTGCCGCAGCGCCGAGCCACGATCGGAATGCAGAAAGCTTTGGTGAATCGGCGCGTCCCTGCGGCGTGACCAGATAGAAGCCGGCGTCGGCGGGCAGCGCGATCTTGAAGGGAACCACGAGACGGCCCTTGGCGATGTCGTCCTGCACATAGGAGGTGCGGCCCATCGCGATGCCGATGCCGTCGATCGCGGCCTGGATCGTCACGAACAGCAGGTCGAAGGTCACGCCCGGCTGCTTGGAAATGTCGGTCGGCAGTCCCGCCGCGGTCAGCCACAGCCGCCAGTCGTCGCTGTTGGCGTTACTGGTGTGCAGCAGCACATGGTCCCTGAGATCTTCGGGGCATTTGAGCGGCTTGGTTCCATCAAGCAGCGACGGGCTGCACACCGGAAACAGCTCGTCCGCCATCAGCCAGTCCGCGCGCAGGCCCGCCCATTGTCCGCGGCCATAGCGGATCGCCGCGTCGACCTTGTCGCGCTGGAAGTCGACCAGGCTGGTCGAGGTGGTGATGCGGACATCGATGCCGGAATGCGCCTCCTGGAACGCCGACAGTCGCGGCAGCAGCCATTTGGCGGCGAGCGATGCCAGCGTCGAGACGGTCAGCACGTGACCGTCGTCCCGGCGCAGCAGGCGGTCGGTCGCGAGCCTGAGGTCGTTGAAGGCGGCGCGAACGCCGGGAAGGTATTCGGCGGCCTCCGGCGTCAGGCTCAACGAGCGGTTCTGGCGGACGAACAGACGAACGCCGAGCTCTTCCTCGAGGCGCCGGATCTGATGGCTGATCGCGGTCTGCGTCACGTTCAGTTCGGACGCCGCGACCGTGAAGCTCATGTGCCGCGCGGCGGCCTCGAACGCCCTCAGGCCGTTCAACGAAGGCAGGCGGCTGGTCATCTCAGAATGGCCTCCAAATACATGACTTTAATTCATGCGAAGTGGTACAAAGTGTCGTTTGTGAACAGGCCGAATTGCTCCGATATTACCGCCAACAGGTTACCGATAGGAGCCGCAGATGTCCATTTTGACCCATGAATCGATGACAAATCATCATACGCCTGGGCTACTGAACCAGGTCAGCGACACGCTGCACGTCTGGTGGGATCGCTATGAGCGCCGCCGCGAGCTGTCGCAGTGGACCGAGCGCGACCTGCACGACATCGGCATGTCCCGCAGCGACATCGTTTTCGAGACCGACAAGCCGTTCTGGCGGGCCTGACAAGGACGCCTTCGCCGGCGCTGCCTCGACCGAGGGGCGCCGGCCAATTCCTTCACGCGGGGAGCGTATCATGACTGCGCTGCATCTCGACGATCTCAAGCAATACTCTGATGTGCTGCGCGCCAAGAACGGCAGCGAGATCAAGGTGCGCTTCGTCGAGCCGCGCGATCGTGAAGAGCTGCAGGCTTACATCCGCTCGCTCTCCGCCGGGTCCCGTTACAACCGCTTCCTGGGTGCACTAAGCGAGCTGCCGAAGATGGAGCTCGAGCGTTTTATTCACGTCGGCGAGGCTGACCGGTTCACGGTGGTCGCGACGATGCTGGTCGATGGTTTTGAGACCATCGTCGGCGAAGCCCGCTACGCCTTCCATGCCGATACGTCGAGCGTCGAGTTCGGCCTGTCGATCGATGACCGGTGGCAGGGCCACGGCATTGGCAAGGCGCTGCTGAAGAATCTCGAATGCCGCGCGGCGTCTTTCGGAGCCGAGCGCATCTTCGGCGACGCGCTGCGGTCCAACGCCACGATGATCGGTCTCGCCCGCAAGTCCGGCTATGCCTTCACTGCGAGCCCCGGCGATTGGAAGCTGGTGCGCTTTGCGAAAGAGATCTACGTCGAACCACAAGACATTCCCTGTGCCAGCTGGCGGCTTGCCGCCACTTCCCGCTCGGCCACGATGTCCTCGCTTGCGGTTTGACTGACTAGGCCCGGTTCTGGCCCCTCCAGAACCGGGCCCTTTTCTTTGGAACTTACTCGGGGCTACGCGCTTGCTTCGCCTCTCCCACAAAGGGAGGGGTGACTTGAAGGGCGCTACGCGCTCAATTACCCCTAAACACCGGCTTGCGCTTCTCGATGAAGGCCTGCACCGCCTCCTTGTGATCGGCCGTTGTGGTCAAGCGGATCAGCCGCTCGGCTTCGTGGTCGCGCGCGGTGGCGAAGTCGAACTGCAGTGCCTCGTCGAGATTGTCCTTCATGTAGCGCAGCGCGAGCGTCGGGCCTTCGGCCATCGACTTCGCCAGCGCGAACGCCTCGTCCTGCAGCGTCTCGTCCGGCACCACGCGGTTGACGAGGCCGATCTGCTCGCATCTTGCGGCATCGACCTTCTCGGACGTGAACATCAGCTCGCGGGCGCGCGAGGTGCCGACCAGGCGCGTCAAGAGCCAGGCCATGCCGTAGTCGCCGCTCAGCGCCACGCGCAGATAGCCGGTCGAGATGAAGGCGGATTGTGCGGCGATCCGGATGTCGCAGGCCATCGCGATCGCAAGGCCGGCGCCCACCGCCGGGCCGGGCAGCGCGGCAATGGTCGGCTTCCGTACCGAGGCCAGCGCGCCGGTGAGCAGGCGCTGGCGCTCCTGCAAGTCGGCGACCTTGTCCTCATAGGACATTTCGAGCTTCTTTGGATCGCGATTGGCGCCCATGCCCTTGACGTTGCCGCCGGCGCAGAACGCCTTGCCGGCGCCGGTGACGAGCAGCACGCCGACCTCGGGGTTCTCGCCGCAGGTCCGGATCATCGTGCGCAGCGCCGGCGTGAGCGTGTCCGACAGCGAATTGCGGGCGTCCGGACGGTTCAGCGTGATGACGGCGACGCGGTCGCGGATCACGCAGAGCAGTTCGTCGGTGCCGGTCTCGATCTTGATTTCGTGGGTCATGGTTCCTCCGGAGGCAATCGTTGCCGTCATTGCGAGGCGCGAAGCGCCGAAGCAATCCATTGCTCCGCTTGTGGCGGTGTGGATTGCTTCGCTCCGCTCGCAATGACGGATGCGGCGGGTCGTCGCCGACGTTACGCCGCTTGCATGATCTCCGTCATCTCAAAACTTCTCAACCCAGGGCCGCAATTCCAGCTCCCAGCTCCAGGCGCTGCGCGGCTGCTGCAGCACGTTCCAGTAGCTCAACGCGATCGCGTCGGGATCGAGCATCGAATCCGGGCGGTCGGCGGGCTCGGCGCGCGCGGCGCTGCGGATGCCGCCGTCGATCACGAAATGCGCGACGTGGATGCCCTGCGGCGACAATTCGCGCGCCATGCTCTGCGCCAGCCCGCGCAATGCGAACTTGCCCATCGCGAACGGCGCCGATTGCGCATAGCCCTTGACGCTGGCGGAGGCGCCGGTGAACAGGATCGCGCCCTTCTTGTTGGGCAGCATCCGCTTCGCCGCCTCCTGCGCCACCAGGAAACCGCCAAACGCCGAGACCGCGATCGCCTGCTCGACCTCGGAGGGGACGAGTTCAACGAAGGGGCCGCGCGAGCGCCCGGAGGCGTTATAGACCACGAGGTCGGGTGTTCCGATCTCGCGCTCGACCAGGCCGAACAGACGCTCGACGTCTTCCGCCTTGGTGGCGTCGCAAGCATAGGCGCGCGCGCCGGTTTCCGTGCAGAGCGCACCGAGCTTTTCGATGCTGCGCGCGCCCAGCGCGACGCGAATTCCCTCCCGCGAAAATAGCCGCGTCAGCGAGGCGCTCAGGCCCTCGCCGGCGCCGACGATCAGGGCGATCTTGTACTTCGGAATATCCATTGGGCTTTCCTTTGCTCGGCCGGAGGAGGATAGTCGTGCCCAAACAAATGAGCACCGCAACCGGGAATTCAATGCAGCCGCACAAGCAGGATCCGAAAACGTCGTCCGCCAGCCAGCCGGGCCTGCTCGCGCCCGACACGACGGGCATGAATTTCTACCGGGCCGATCCCGCGCTGACCGATCTTCTGAAGCTGCATCTGCCCGAGGCGTTGTTCCGCCACATCGAACCGCATCTTGACCGGCTCGGCGGATTGGCCGGCGGCGCTCTCGACGAATGCGCGCGGCTTGCCGACCGGCATGCGCCGGTGCTGCACCAGCGCGACAAGTTCGGCCGCGACGTGCAAACAATCGAATATCATCCGGCCTATCGCGAGATCGAGAAGGCCGCGTTCGGCGAGTTCGGCATTCACGCGCTGTCGATCCGCAAGGGCATCATGGGCTGGCCCGACAAATATTCCGTGGTGGCCAAGCATGCCTTCACCTTCCTGTTCAACCAGACCGAATTCGGCATGGGCTGTCCGATCAACGTCACCGACGGGTGCGCAAAGCTGCTGGCGAATTTCGGCAGCGAGGCGTTGAAGGCGAAATATCTCGACGGCCTGACCCAGACCGACATGAACAAGCTGACGCAGGGCGGCCAGTTCATGACCGAGAAAGAGGGGGGCTCCGACGTCGGCACGCTGACCACGCGCGCGGTGCAGGAGGGCGACTACTGGCGGCTCTATGGCGAGAAGTGGTTCTGCTCGAACGCCGACGCCAAGGTGGTGATGCTGCTGGCGCGCCCCGAAGGCGCGGGGCCGGGCACCAAGGGTGTCGGCCTGTTCCTGATGCCGCGTTTCCTCGACGACGGCTCGCAGAACCACTACCGGATCGTGCGCCTCAAGGACAAGCTCGGCACCCGCTCGATGGCCTCGGGCGAGATCAAGCTCGACGGTGCGATCGCGTATGCCGTCGGCAAGCTCGACCGCGGCTTCGTGCAGATGGCCGAGATGGTGAACTCGTCGCGGCTCTCCAACGGCGTGAAGTCGACCGCGCTGATGCGCCGTGCCTGGCACGACGCGATCACGGTCGCGAAGGGGCGTGTGGTGTTCGGCCAACGCATCATCGACCTGCCGCTGGCGCGGCGCCAGCTGATGAAGATCATGCTGCCGACCGAGCAGGCGCTGTCGATGAGCTTTTTGACCGCCGACGCGCTCGACCGCGCCGAGGCCGGCAGCCAGGATGCCGCGGCACTGCTCCGCATCCTGACGCCGACTTTGAAATTCCGCGCCACCCGCGATGCCCGCAAGGTCTGCGGCGATGCGATGGAGATGCGCGGCGGCATTGGCTACATCGAGGAATTCGTCACGCCGCGGCTGCTGCGCGATGCGCATCTCGGCTCGATCTGGGAGGGCACCGGCAACATCGTCGCGATCGATGCGCTGAAGCGCGCGGTCGGGCGCCATGGCGCCGACAATGCGCTCGCAGCCGATCTGCATGCGCGGCTCGATGACAGCCCGAACGTGCCCGAGGCCTGGCGCAACCGGCTGCGCGATCTCAGCGATCGTGCGATCGGGTTTGCGCGCGAAGTCGCAGGCCGCATTGACAATGAGGGCGATTCGCGGCGCGCCACCAGCCTGCTCTATCACGTCGCGAGCGCCGTGGCGCTGGCATGGGAGGGCGGACGTATCCACGAGATGCGTGGCGACGCGCGCCGGCTGCTGCTGTCGCGGATGGTGATCGATCACCGCGTGATGCCGGGCGATCCGTTCCGGCTTACGGAAAATACCGTTCAGCGCAGGATGACCGAGCACCTGCTCGGCGATCGCGCCGTCGGCATGGCCGAGGTTGGCGAATTGCTCGTCGCAGCGTAGGCTCGCCGTGGCCGCTCGCGCAGTCTCACCTCTCCCATCGGGAGAGGTCGGATCGCGCCAGCGATCCGGGTGAGGGGTTGCGCTCTATCGATAGACCTGAACCCCTCACCCGGACCGCATCTTCGATGCGCTCCGACCTCTCCCGTTGGGAGAGGTGGAGAGCGTGCGCAACAAAAAACATGAGAGGAAATTCCGATGAAGGCCGCCGTCCTGCATGAAGTCAATCAGCCGCTGGTGATCGAGGATGTCAGTGTGCCCAATCCGGGGCCGCGCGAGGTCCTGATCCGCACCGCGGTCGCGGGTCTCTGCCATTCCGACCTTCACTTCATGGAAGGGCTTTATCCGCATCCGCTGCCGGCGGTGCTCGGCCATGAATCGGCCGGCGTGGTCGAGAAGGTCGGCTCAGACGTCAATTACGTGAAGCCCGGCGATCACGTCGTGACCTGCCTCTCGGTGTTCTGCGGCACCTGCGACAATTGCACCACCGGCCGCACCGTGCTGTGCACCGACACCACGGTGAAGATGCTGCCCGGCGCCTCCAACCGCCTGTCGTGGGGCCGGAAGGAGAAGCTCAACCAGTTCCTCAATCTGTCGTCCTTCGCCGAGCAGATGCTGGTGCACGAGAACGCGATCGTGAAGATCAAGAAGGAGATGCCGCTCGATCTCGCCGCGCTGATCGGCTGCGGCGTCATCACCGGCTATGGCGCCGTGGTCAACACCGCGAAGGTGACCGCCGGCGAGACCGTGGCTGTGATCGGCTGCGGCGGCGTCGGCATGGCCGCGATCAACGGCGCGCAGATCGCCGGCGCCGGCCGCATCATCGCGATCGACACCAATCCAGCGAAGCTGCAGCTTGCGACCAAGTTAGGCGCCACCGACATCGTCGATCCCGCGCGCGGCGACGTGGTTCAGCAGGTGCGCGAGCTCACCGGCGGCGGCGTGCAGCACTCCTTCGAGGTGCTCGGCCGCAAGGAAACCGCCGAGCAGGCCTTCGCCATGCTCGCGGCGGGCGGCACCGCGACCATCGTCGGCATGATCCCGTTCGGCCAGAAGATCGAGCTGCACGGCTTCGACTTCCTGCGCGAGCGCCGCATCCAGGGCTCGTCGATGGGCTCCAACCACTTCCGCGTCGACATGCCGCGCCTCGTCGACTTCTACATGCGCGGTAAGCTGCATCTGGAGGACTGGATCTCGGCCAAGCTGAAGCTCAGCGAGATCAACGAGGGTTTTGCCAACATGAAAGCCGGCAAGACGCTGCGCAGCGTGATCATGTTCGATAGTTGAAGTTTCGGCCGTCGTCGCCCGGCTTGACCGGGCGACCCAGTACGCCGCGGCGGAAGTTGTGTGAATCAACTGCGGCCGCGGAGTACTGGATGCCCCGCATGAAGCGGGGCATGACAGCGGAGGGTGAGGCTGCGAACGTCGCCCTCACCGCGCGACGTGCGCTGACACTGCAAGCCATTTGCCGTTCTGCCGCGCCCAGCAGTCGGTGTAGCGGCCGTGCGCGCTCTCGCCGTCCGCATTGGTGTAGCTGGTTTGGGCGTGGATGATGGCGAAATCGCCGAGGATGCGGATCTTGACGTCCTCGGCCTTCAGTCCCTTGATCTTCACCGGGATCGCCGTCTGCTTCAGGAAAGCGGCGCGGTCGACCAGGCTCTTGTCTGGATTGGTGCAGTAGAAGTCCTGCGCCAGGATTTCATCGAAGCGCTTGACGTCGCAGTTCTGAACTGAATCGACGTAATCCTTGTTGAGCTTTGTCAGCTCTTCGAGGTCCTTGCTCATTGGTGTTCTCCCTGTTGCTCGTCATTGCGAGCGCAGCGAAGCAATCCATCGCTGTGCTCGCTGATATATGGATTGCTTCGTCGCTTCGCTCCTCGCAATGACGGCAGCAACCACCTAGTCATCGAACATCTTCGGCGGCACGAAGCCGCCGAACTCGCGCTCGATCAGCTCGGCGAGCTTCAGCGGCGTGCGGTCTTCCAGCATGGGGCCGACGATCTGCACGCCGACCGGCAATCCGTCGGGCGCAAAGCCAGTCGGGATCGCTGTCGAAGGCAGGCCGGGCAGCGTCGCGATGCCGGGCCAGGCGAGCTGGTCGGTATACACATGCGGCTCGCCGTCGATCAAAATCCGCCGCTGCTCCTGGTCGGGCGAATGATCGTGCGGATAGGCCGGCGTCGGCATGATCGGGCAGATCACGGCGTCGAACGATTTGAACAGCTCGCGCCATTGCGCGCGCAGCCGCGCGCGGCCGCCGTCGGCGATCACCCAGTCGCGATGGCTGAGCGCGATGCCGCGCAGCCGCTCGGCTTGCAGGCTGGTGTCGCTGGCCGGCAGCGCGGCTGCCGCCGCGCAGGCGCCGGCATAGACCTCGGGCGGGAAGGTCGCCCCAAGGAACGACAGCAGGATCCGCATGTAAAGCCGCGAGGACGCGGCGAAGTCCGGCAGCAGCGGGCTCGAGCGAGACACCTTCGCGCCGGCCTTGTCGAGATTGCTCGCGAGCTTGTCGATGCTTCCGCGGATCACCTTGTCGGTCGGCAGCACCGGATCGCTGTCGATCACGAGGACGCGGAAATCCTTCAGGGCGGTGTGGCGCGCCGCCGGCAGGTCCAACCGGTAGGCCTTGCCCGCTTCGAGCGGATCGGGGCCGGCCATCACGTCGAGCACGAGTGCGAGGTCGGCCGCGCCGCGAGCCATCGGGCCGATCACGGACAGGTCGCGATCGAACGGCAGCGGCGGCAGCGGCGGCGGGGTGTGACCACGCGACGGCAGCAGCGCGAAGGTCGGCTTGTGCGCATAGATGCCGCAGTGGAATCCCGGCACGCGCAGCGAGCCGCCGATGTCGGAGCCGAGCGACAATGCGCCGTAGCCCGCGGCAAGCGCCGCCGCTGATCCGCCGGAGGAGCCGCCCGGCGTGCGGCCGAGGTCGTAAGGGTTGTTGGTGGTGCCGTAGATCTCGTTGTAGCTCTGCCAGTCGGCGAGGCCGACCGGCACGTTGGTCTTGCCGAGGATGACGGCGCCGGCGTCCTTTACCCGCGTGATCGAGAGCGCGTCTTCCGCCGGCACGAAGTCCTTTTGCGGCGGGAAGCCCCAGGTCGTCGGCAATCCCGCGACGTTGAAGGATTCCTTCACCGTCATGGGAATGCCGAGCAGCGGTCTGTGCTCGCCGCGCGCGATCGCGGCATCGGCAGCGCGGGCAGCAGCGAGGCCCCGCTCGAAATCGCGCACGCAAACTGCGTTGATCTTGCCGTCATGGCGCTCGATGCGGCCGATCGCGTCTTCCGCGAGTTCGACTGCCGAGACCTGCTTGTTGCGCAGCGCCTCCGACAGTTCGACGGCGGTCTTGAAACTCCATTGCGATTTGGCCACGGCGTGCTCCCTTGTTCTGGCGGCGATCATGCGCAGAATGGAACGGGCGGGCAAGCCCGGCTTGATCGCAATTGCGCTGGCCGCCTAGCCCGGAAGCATGCGCTGCATGATGCGGTCGCGGTAGATCAGCAAGTGCACCAGCGCGGTCGCGACGTGGAGGCAGATCAGCACCAGCAGAGACCATTCTGCAGCCTGATGCAGGCCGTCGATCGCCTTGCCGGCCGCGGCATTGTCCGAGGCCAGCATCGGCAGCGGCATCACGTAGAAGAACGAGACGGTCCAGCCGCGAAACGATGCAAACAGCCAGCCGCTGATGGTCGTTGCCAGCACGAGAACATAGAGCATCCAGTGCACGGCTTCCGAGCTCAGCCGTTGCCACGCAGGCAGCGAGCTTTCCGGCGCGACCGGATGCGTCAGCCGCCAGATGAACCGCAGCATGATGAGCGCAAGGATGACGATGCCGAAGGAAATATGGAACGTCATGGCGGCGCCAGGAGCCTGACCGCGATGAATGTCCGGCATCAGCCAGCCGATCGGGTATTGCACTGCCAGCAGGGCGACGATCACCCAATGCAGCAGCTTCGCGGTGGTGCCGTAATGCAGACGACCGGTCATAAACTTTCGAGCCGTTTCTGAGATTGTCGAGCTAATCTAATACGGCGTGCTGCGCGCCGACAGATGCGCCATTGGATTGATGGGGCCGCTCGCGCTGGCGCGCTCGCTGCTCTCCTTGGTCCCGGGCACCGGGAAAGCGTATCCGATGATGGTCTTGACGACGAGCCGGTCCGACGCCGGCGTGAGGCCGTAGCCGACGCCGAAGTCGATGTCGACATCACCCACCTTGAAGTCGGTCACCGCGAACAATGTGTGTTGCTGCTGGGCGAGCGGGCTGAAGGCGCCGATCCTGCCGAAATCGGCGTAGTATTCGAGGCCGACATACACATCGTCCTTCAGCTTGCGCGCGACGCGCGCGGCCGGCGCGAAATCGGCCTCGCCATATTTGCCGAAGCCGACATCGACGATCGGGTTGACGATGAATTCATAGTCCGCGTTGCGCACGCCGATGATTGGCCGGATTTCCAGGCCCCAGCGGGTCTGCGCGAATTTCGGCATCTCGTAGCTCAGCTCGAAATTGATGCCGTAGAACAGGTTGCGCTTGTCGGCGTTCGGCGAGACGAACAGCGTGCGCAGCTTGAATGCGTCGGACAGGAATTGCCGGTCCTGCACGGCGAACGGCAGATAAAGGCCGAGCTCCCACCAATCCGTCATGCCATAGGCAAACTCCGGCGTGCCGTTGAGGCTGTGGTTGGAGGGAAAGCCGCCGGGGAAGGGCGGGTCCTTCTGGCCGATGCCGACATAGTTGAGATGCTGTTGGACGGTGAACTGGCCGACTGCCGCAATGCCGGCATTGTAGACCTGGATCTCATCGGTCGCCTGCGCATGGCTGCTGTATCCGACCGCGCCGAGCGCAATCAGCACCGCGCCGGCTATATCTCTACATTGTTGCCGGGATCGCATCGGGAGCCTCGCCGTCCTACGCCGCGCCGATCAGGATGCCGACCGCGAGCACGATCGCGCCGCCGAGCACGATCTGGAACACCGCCTGCAGGAACGGCGTGTCCATGTAGCGCGAGCGGATGAAGGCGATCGCCCACAACTCGAAGAACACGACGATCCCGGCGATCGCGGTCGCGATCCAGAATGCGTTCGGCCAGGCATCGGGCACCAGATAGGGAATGGTGTGGCCGAGGCCGCCGAGCGTCGTCATCAATCCGCAGGTGATGCCGCGCAGCCAGGGCGAGCCGCGCCCGGTCAGCGAGCCGTCGTCGGACAGCGCTTCGGCAAAGCCCATGCTGATGCCGGCGCCGATCGAGGCGGCAAGGCCGACCAGGAACGTCTGCCAGTTGTGATGCGTGGCGAAGGCGGCGGCGAACAGCGGCGCCAAGGTCGAGACCGAGCCGTCCATCAGTCCGGCGAGGCCCGGCTGCACATATTGCAGCACGAACATCCGCCGCCGCGTGCGGTCTTCCTCTGCACGCACATCGGGCTTGAGGATGTCGCCGGTCAGCTTGACCGCGAGTTTCTCGTGGCCCTTCTCCTCTTCGGCGAGATCGCCGAGCAGCCGGCGTACGCCGGTATCCTCAGCCTTTTCCGCCGCCTTGGCATAGAAGCGCTCGGCCTCGAGCTCCATGGTCTCGACTTCCTTGCGGATGGTGTCGAGCGGCAGGTTCTTGGTCAGCCAGATCGGACGCCGGCGCAGAAAGCCTTTGACGTCCTCGCGCCGGATCGGCGGCAGATGCGGGCCGAAGCGCTGCTCATAGGTCTCCAGCAGCCGATGGCGATGGCCGCGCTCTTCCTCCGCCATCTCCTCGAAGATCTTTGCGGTATCAGGATAGCGGCCGGCGAGGTCCTCGGCGAAGGACATGTAGATGCGGCTGTCCTCCTCCTCGGAGGCAATCGCGACCGCCAGCACCTCGCGCTCGGTCAGATCGGCGAAATTCTTCACGGCAACGCCTTGTTTACGGAGTTTAGAATTAGAATAATTCTAATATTTGTTCGTCAGGCCGAGGTCAATCCCGGATGGGTGCGTCTCTGCCGGTTCGTGATCAAGATCAGGGGAACTAGGCCGTGCTACGTCCGTTCGAGTTCCTGCTGTGCACGAGAGGATGCCATGGACACCGTCAAATTCCGCCTGAACGATGCGCGACTGGCGCCGCGGCGGACGAAACTCGAGATTCCGGGCTGGGCCGGCAACCGGGAGCCGCGCAGCGATGGTTCGCGCGAGCAGGTCTGGCATTGCGTGCCGTTCTCGGAAGGCGCGCAATACGGGATCGAGCTGTTCTATCCCTATGATTTCGAGCTGCACGTCACCACGAAGGACGGAAGGCTACAACTCGACGCCGATTGGGGGGAGCCGCCGGACAGCGGCGTGCAGTGGCCGCCGTTCCGGAATTTCGGCGACGCGTTCTACACCTATCAGATATTGCTCGATCTCAAGGTCGAGAAGGGCATGGCGATCCGTACCGAACCGCATCCGCGCTTCTACACCGATCGCTCCGACACCGTGCCGATCGCCGTTCCGGCGCTCGTGCGCAATTGGTGGCCGATGATGTTCTTCACGGTGTTCAAGGCGCCGGCGGAAGGGCGCACTCACATTTTCCGGCCGAACGAGCCGTTCGCCCAGATCATCGTGATTCCCGAGGAAGCGAACTTTCAGCTCGAGCAGATGGGCGAGGAGGAGGCCGCCGAACGCGAATTGCAGGCGCGCCGCATCTACAACAATCGGCCCAAACTGGCCGCCGGAACGGAATGGACGTCGTCATCGGACACGGTGTTCGACGGCACATATCGCCATCTGCACCGCGCCGCAAAGGAGAAGGCGCGCAACGATTGAGCGAGATGCCGCATCATAGTTGATAAAACAACGGGGCCCATGGGCCCCGTTGTGGTATCGCCGATCGGTCGCCCTCGCTCAGTAATCGCGACGGTAGAAGCTGTGATGATGATGATGGTGGTGATGATGGTGATGGTGGTAGCGCCGATAGCGCGGCACCACGATGACCGGGGGCTCGTAGTAGCCGCGGCGATAGTAGCCGTGATGATGGTGGTGGTGGTGGTGATGGTGGTGGTAGTAGTACTGTGCAAGCTGCACGTTCTCGCGGGCCGGAGCGGGCGCAGCCTCGTCGAGCGCCTGCAGCTTTGCGGAGGCGTTCGAGATCGGCTCCAGCAGGTCCGCGTATGAGTTCGCCTGCAGAACGTCGGCCGGGTTCGGCCCAGGCGCAGCTTCGGCGGCACCGACCGCGCCGAACGCGGCCACCGCTCCCAGAAGTCCAGCGATTTTTCTATCCATCTTTGCTCTCCTCAAAAAGTCGCCGGACCGAGCGCCGGTTTCTAGCAACGCCAATCATTGCCCAATGTTTCGTGAACCGCGCATTAACGCCCTGTGACGGGATCGTGGCGGCACGCATCTGACGCGGGACGGATGCCGGTTCGCGCGAAGAAAACCTGCCAAAACAAGAATCTAGAGCGACTGATTCGATCAGAACCGAAGTGGCTCTAGCTTGCGCGATCGAGGAACTGCAGCAGCAGCCGGCCCACTTCGTCCGGCTGCTCCTGCTGCACCCAGTGGCCGGCGCCGTCGACCAGATGGCAGCCGATCATTTTGGTACAGGCCTTGGTCTGCATCGTCTCGAACACGCCGGGCCTCTGATAGGTGCCCCAATCCTGCTTGCCCGAGATGAACGCGGATGGTTGTTCGATGCAGCGGCCGCTCCAGGTCTGCAATTCCGCCGTGAACGCGCCTGACGTCCCGCAGCGATACCATTGCAGCCCGCCCTGGAATCCCGTGCGCTGATACTCCGCGCTGTAATAGGCGAGGTCGCGGTCCGGCAGCCATGTGTTGGCGGCGATCGCCGCGCGCGACGGCATTTCCTCGGCCACCGTCGCAGCCATATCCTTGGCGAGGTCCATCACATAGTAGGTCGGCAGTTTGGCCAGCTCCCCCGCCGACCAGGATTGCAGCGGATACGGCTTGTTGTCTTTCCAGTCCGCGCTCTTGTGATGATAGTAGGCGCGCAGGAAGTCGTGCACGCCCCGTGGAGCGCGATGCATGTCGGCATTGGCCTGATGCGTCGAATAGTACCATTGGTAGTGCTTGCGCGGACGCGGCAGCGCCGCCAGCTCGCGATGCACGGGGTCTTCGTTCGCGGGTTTCGCGGGCTCACTTGCGGTGTTGAACGGCAGCGACGGCGGTCCTCCGAACGGCGCGCTCATCATGACGACAGCGCGGAACACGTCGGGGCGGATCAGCGCGCACCATGCCGCGACCGACGAGCCGAAATCATGCCCGATCACGGCATCGACGTGCGTGTAGCCGAACGCCGCCACCAGCCCAAGCGCATCGCGCACCAGATTGGGCAGGCGGAAGGGGGCGAGATCGCCGTCATACTCCGCGCTCCAGCCTGTGGTGCGGCCATAGCCGCGCTGGTCCGGCGCGATCACGTGATAGCCGGCAGCGGCCAGCTTCGGCATCACCTTGCGCCAGGAGAACGCCAGCTCGGGAAAACCGTGCAGCAGCAGCAAGCAGGGACGGCCGGCTGTTTCGAAGCCGGCCTCCAGCACATGCATGCGCAGGCCGTTGATCCCGTCGACATAACGCGAGCGGATGGTCGAGGGCAGCGGGACGTCGGGGAGCGTTTCCATCGTGCAGATCACCTGTTGGGCCTCGCCGCACAACCAGCGCATTTTGCTGTATGCTGGCGGCCATCGACTCACGATAGCAACTTTGGCCACGGGATGCATACCGCATGCGCCACGCGAGGATTGCAGAGCTGCCCGGCTGGATGTCGCGTCTCGGTCTGATGATCGTGGCCGCCGGCCTGATGCTGATGTCCGCGGTCCGCGCGGCCGACATCAGGGAGCTCACCGAAAAATTGCCGCGCGCCTATATCGGCGAATTCCTGTGGGATGGCGACAACACGGTGCAGAACGTCGTCATCACCTTCGACAAGGTGCAGGCCTTGAACGAGCAGAACGCGGAAGCCCGAGGTTGCGGTTCATATGAGGTCGGCCGTCTTGTGACCAGGATCGGCGTGCAGATGTTCATCCGGCTGTCCGATCTCGAAGTCGAGATCTTCGAACGGTCGCCCGATGGCAACGGTGCATTCGAGACCGACGGCAGCCACCGCGGCAAGCTGTCGGAAGATTTTCAGCACATCGACGCGCAATGGACCAGCACGGCATCAGGCAAGCACGGCCAACTGCATCTGCGCGCCGCGGCGTCGGTGGCATGCGGACCGGCAGAGGATTTGTAGGTCGGTGGGTTGGGCGCAAGCGGCGTCCCGCATGCGCTCTTCATCCTCCTGGAGGGGGGGCGGATCGCCTGCACGATTTCGGAATATTGGAAATATATCCCTGAGTTGCCTGACGTGTCAAGTTGCCTTGTCGAACGCCGGCAGCCGCCAGCTCCTTTGCATGGGGTTGTTTTCGATATTTTGGCCGCGCGCGGCGGTGGCCATCCAGGGGAGGTGAACCGCGGTCACGCCCTGGCAGGCGCCTTCGGCCAGTATCTGTCGCGCAGATGCCGCTTCACCAGTTTCCCGGTCGGGGTCCGCGGCAACTCTTGCTCGAAGTCGATGCTCTTCGGGCATTTGATCGGCGACAGATGCTGGCGGCAGAACGCGATCAGCTCGGCCTCGAGCTCCTTGCCGGCCCTGGCGATGTCGTGCGGCTGCACCACGGCCTTGACCTCTTCGCCCATCTCCTCGTTGGGCACGCCGAACACCGCGACGTCGGAGACCGCGGGATGCGTGATCAGCACGTCCTCGGTCTCCTGCGGATAGATGTTCACGCCGCCGGAGATGATCATGTAGCTCTTGCGGTCGGTGAGGTAGAGGAAGCCCTCTTCATCGAGGTAGCCGACGTCGCCGAGCGTCGACCAGCCCTTGGCGTTGTAGGCCTTCTTCGTCTTCTCGGGATCGTTGTGATAGCTGAAAACCGGCGCGTCGGCGAAATAGACCTGGCCGATCTGGCCGGTCGGCGCCTCCTCGTCGTTCTCGTCGAGAATCTTGACCTTGCCGACCACGGCGCGGCCGACCGTGCCGCGATGGGTCAGCCATTGCTGCGAGGTCGAGACGGTGACGCCGTTGCCTTCGGAGCCGGCGTAATACTCGATCAGGATCGGTCCCCACCATTCGATCATCTTGGCTTTCACGTCGACCGGGCAGGGTGCCGCGGCGTGGATCGCTCCTTTCAGCGATGAGACCTTGTAGCGGGCGCGCACCTCGTCGGGCAGCTTCAGCATGCGCACGAACATGGTCGGCACCAGCTGCGACTGCGTCACCTTGTGCTTCTCGACCTGCTTCAGGAATTCCTCGGCGTCGAAATGCTCCATGATGACGGAGGTGCCGCCGAGCACCGTCGCCATCATGTTGAAGCGTAGCGGAGCCGCGTGATAGAGCGGCGCCGGCGACAGATAGATGCTGTCGGCGTTCATGCCGCACATATCGGCGGTGAGGATCCGCAGGAACGGGTTCGGCACGTCGATCCGGTTGCCCTCGAACTCCTTCTTGATGCCCTTGGGCCGGCCGGTGGTGCCGGAGGAATACAGCATGTCGTAGCCGGCGACCTCGTCGGCAACCGGCGTGGTCGGCTGCGCGGCGGCCTCCTTGTCGTAGGAGCGGAAGCCTGGTGCCGGCTCATCCATCATGTAGAACAGCGGTTCGTCCGGCTCGCCCTTGATCAGGCCCTTCACCTTGTCGGCGCATTGCGGCGTGGTGATGAACACCTTCGCTCCGCAGTCTTTGATGATGTAGGCGATCTCCTCTTCCGTCAGGTAGCGGCTGATCGCCGTGTAATAGAGCCCCGAGCGCTGCGCCGCCCAGCAGATCTCCATGAAGGCGAGGCGGTTTTCCATCAGGAGCGCGATGTGGTCGCCGGCCTTCAGGCCGAGCGAGCGGAACAGATGTGCGCCCTGGTTCGAGAGCTCGTCGAGCTCGCGATAGGTAATCGCCTTGCCGCTGCCCGCCATCTGGTAGGCGATCTTGTTCGGATGGTTGCGCGCGTGGATGGACGGGTGGGTCAAAGATGTTTCCTCAGGTGGTGCGTCGTCCCTGCGAAAGCAGGGACCCATAACCACCGTGTTGTGTTGTTGAAACGGGTTGGGGCCGCAGCCCGGCATAACCACATCGACCTGTGGTTGATGGTGTGGACGGCCCCCTACGGCATCAGTGTGCCAGAATGAGGTTGTTGTAAATCTCAGACAAGGAGACCGTCCGTGAGAGAGATTATCCGTATTGGGATGGATACGTCGAAGCATATTTTTGTGCTGCATGGAGTTGACGCGGCGGAACAGCCGGTGTTGCGCAAGAAGCTGTCGCGCAAGCAGGTGCTTGAGTTTTTTGCCAAGCTTCCGCCGACCGTGATCGGGATGGAGGCCTGCGGGGCGGCTCATTACTGGGGGCGCGAGCTTGGCAAGCTTGGCCATGAGGTGAAGCTGATAGCGCCGCAGTTGGTGAAGCCTTATGTGCTGCGGAACAAGAACGACGGGCGAGATGCGGATGGGGTGTGCGAAGCGATGGGCCGACCGCGGATGCGGTTTGTGCCGGTGAAGAGCGCCGAACAGCAGGCCGCGCTGATGCTTGCAGGTGTCCGCGATGGGCTGATCGGCCGCCGTACCCAGCTCAGCAATGCGATCCGCGGCTACGCGGCGGAGTTTGGCCTGATCGCGCCGAAGGGGTTGGACAAGATCGAGCCGCTGTTGGCCCGGATCACGCAGGACGAGAGCGTTCCCGCTATGGCGCGCGAGCTGTTCGCCATGCAGGGCCGTGACTATGCGCAGTTGCAGGGTGAGCTGAAGGCGGTCGAGGCCAGGCTGCTGGCCTGGCACCAGGCCAACGCCACAAGCCGTCGTCTGGCCCAGATCCCCTCGGTCGGTCCGATCATCGCGACCTCGCTTGTGATGAAGACGCCGGACCCGCACGCCTTCCGCTCCGGCCGCTTGTTCGCGGCCTGGCTCGGCCTGACGCCCAAGGACCATTCCACCGCCGGCAAAACCAGGCTCGGCAAGATCACCCGCGCTGGCGACGAGACCCTGCGTCGCCTGCTCGTGGCCGGGGCGACCGCGGTGATCCGGCAGGCAAGGCTCGGGCGCGGCCACCCCTCGCGCTGGCTCGTGGCGTTGCTCAGGCGCAAGCCGCCGAAGCTTGCGGCCGTGGCGCTCGCCAACAAGGTGGCCCGCATCGCCTGGAAGCTGATGGCGACCGGCGAGAGCTATGATGCCGCACGCATGAACGCTGTCACCTAACAGGTCGGCCGGCCGGACGTAGCGCTCGCCGGACGAACCGGAGCTGCAAGAGCAGATGGAATGATCGATCGATCCAGAACGCGAGACAAGCCGCGGGACCCATTGGCCTTCACAAGGTCGCCAGGTTGTTTGGCACTCGCGTCGCGGAAACCATCTTGGCCCAGCGATCAACACGATCGCATCAAACAGGCCGGACATATGGATGACAGCGATCCGACCAATCCCAGAAAGCTCTTGTGCCACGGGGGCCGTCCACATATGGGTCCCGGCTCAAGGCCGGGACGACACTTTTTGTGTGGCCGCTTGTACGGCTCGTTTGTCCGTTGATGCGGACTCTCTCTTACAACCGCTCGACGATCGTGACGTTCGCCATGCCGCCGCCTTCGCACATGGTCTGGAGCCCGTAGCGCTTGTTGCGCTGCTTCAGGGCGTGCAGCAGCGTCGTCATCAGCTTGGTGCCGGAGCCGCCGAGCGGATGGCCGAGCGCGATCGCGCCGCCATTGACGTTGAGCCGGGCCGGATCGGCGCCGGTGGTCTTCAGCCACGCGGTCGGCACCGAGGCGAAGGCCTCGTTGACCTCGAACAGGTCGATGTCGTCGATTGTCATGCCGGCCTTCTGCAGCGCACGCTGGGTTGCCGGCAGCGGCGCTTCCAGCATGATCACGGGGTCGCCGCCCATCATGGTGAGGTGATGGATGCGCGCCATCGGTTTGACGCCGAGCGCCTTGAGGCCCTTCTCGTTGACGACCATGACGCCGGAGGCACCGTCGCAGATCTGGCTGGCGCTCGCCGCGGTCAGCTTGCCGTTCTCGGCGATCAGCTTGACGCCCTTGATGCCGTCGAGGCTGGCGTCGAAGCGGATGCCTTCGTCGATGTGGTGGGTGTCGGTCGAGCCGTCGGCGCGGGTGATTGTCACCGGCACGATCTCGTCCTTGAAGTGGCCGGCTTGCGTGGCCGCGATCGCGCGCTGATGGCTGTTGTAGGAATATTCGTCGAGCTCGTCCTTCGACAGGCCGTACTTCTCGGCCATCATCTCCGCGCCGGTGAACTGGCTGAAGACGATGTTGGGATATTTCGCCTCAATGCCCGGGCTCTTGTAGTGGCCGAAGCCGTTCTTGGCGGGCAGCGAGGAGGCGAGGCCCATCGGCACGCGGGTCATCGATTCCACGCCGGCCGCGATCACACAGTCCATGGTGCCGCTCATCACGGCCTGCGCCGCGAAGTGCAGCGCCTGCTGCGAGGAGCCGCACTGGCGGTCGATCGAGGTCGCGGGCACGCTCTCCGGCAGCTTCGAGGCCATCACCGCGTTGCGCGCGACGTTGGTGGACTGCTCGCCGGTCTGCATCACGCAGCCCATGATCACGTCCTCGACCTGCGCCGGGTCGGCGCCTGATCGTTCGACCAGCGCATCGAGCACGGTGGCGGCCAGATCGGCCGGATGCCAACCGGAAAGACGCCCTCCCTTGCGGCCGCCGGCGGTGCGGGCGGCGGCGACGATATATGCCTCGGCCATGTCTGATCTCCCTGATGTTTCTGGATTGGGCTGTTTTGAAAGTTGGGCCGGATTTAAGGGGTGGCTCAGCATTTAGTCAATCAATCAATTAACTCTTGAGTGCAGCCCCGCCATGGGCTTATGTGCGGCCTCGATTTACCGGCGAGCCAAGAAACAGCCGGGGACACAGAGCGGGACCAGAGCGCAGTTGAATACCAGCGTACCGACGAAACTTCCGGCCGGCAAAAATGCCACTGCCGACAAGCTATTGGTCGCAGCCAGCGAGCTGATGATCGAGCGCGCCTCGATCGAGGTGTCGCTGTCCGATATCGCGCAGAAGTCGGGCGTCAACGCCGCGCTGGTGAAATATCATTTCGGCAACAAGGACGGGCTGCTGCTGGCGCTGTTGGCGCGCGACGCCGCCACCGAGATCTCGCAGCTCGAATATCTCCTGGCGCAGCCGATCACGCCGTCCGCGAAACTGCGCCTGCATATCGGCGGCATCATTCGCGCCTATCACCAGTTCCCCTATATGAACCGGCTGATTCATTATCTCCTGCACGAGAGCTCGACTGCCGCCGCGAACGAGGTGTCGAAATTCTTCGTCGCGCCGCTTTTGGATTTTCACCGTCGGCTGCTCGCCGAAGGCATCAAGGCCGGCGAGTTTCGCAAGATCGATCCGGTGCTGTTCTACACCAGCCTGATCGGCGCCTGCGATCACCTGTTCTTCGGCCGCCACGCGATGTCGCGCGCGGTCGGCGTCGGTCCGGTCACGGACGAGGTCTGCCGCGAATACATCAAGCACATGGAAGCGCTGATCTTCGGCGGCGTGCTCAATCCCGATAAGGAAACGGCGGCGGTTATCGCCGGATAGCAAGTTCGAAGTCTAGAGAAGAAACGCCCAAGGAAAGGTTGCTCCCATGCAGTTGAAAGACGTTGCTGTTCTCATCACCGGCGGTGGCTCCGGCCTCGGTGCCGCAACCGCGCGCGCCATGGCCGCCAAGGGCGCCAAGATCGGCGTGATCGACCAGAACAAGGAAAACGCCGAGAAGGTCGCCGCCGAAGTGAAGGGCGTTGCCCTGCACGCCGACGTCACCGACGAGGAGGCGATCAAGGCCGCGATCGCCAAGGCCGAGGCCGCGCACGGCATCGCGCGCGTGCTGATGAACTGCGCCGGCATCGGCGGCTCGCAGCGCATCGTCGGCAAGGACGGCGTCTATCCGCTGGCGAAGTTCGTCCGCATTATCAACGTCAATCTGATCGGCACCTTCAACGTGCTGCGCCTGTTCGCCGAGCGCCTGGCGACCGAAGCCCCGATCGGCGAGGAGCGCGGCGTCGCGATCAACACCGCGTCGGTTGCCGCCTATGAAGGCCAGATCGGCCAGATCGCCTATTCGGCCTCGAAGGGCGGCGTCGTCGGCCTCACGCTGCCGGCCGCGCGCGACCTCGCCAGCCTGAAGATCCGCGTCAACACCATCGCACCCGGCCTGTTCCTGACGCCGCTCTTGATGGGTCTCAACGAGGAAGCGCGCAAGAGCCTCGGCGCCCAGGTGCCGCATCCGGCCCGCCTCGGCGACGCCTCGGAGTACGGCAACCTCGCGGTCCACATCGTCGAGAACCCGATGCTCAACGGCGAAACCATCCGCCTCGACGGCGCCATCCGCATGGCCCCGCGCTAACGGCGAATTCCGCCGTCGTCCCTGCCTTGCGCGCAATTGCACGCTGGAGCAGGGACCCATACTCCGCGGCGTCTGTAGCAGGCAAGCCTGGCAGACGTCGCGCAAAACAACAAAAGCCTGTGGTTGATGGTGTGGACGGCCCCCTACGGCATCAGTGTGCCAGAATGAGGTTGTTGTAAATCTCAGACAAGGAGACCGTCCGTGAGAGAGATTATCCGTATTGGGATGGATACGTCGAAGCATATTTTTGTGCTGCATGGAGTTGACGCGGCGGAACAGCCGGTGTTGCGCAAGAAGCTGTCGCGCAAGCAGGTGCTTGAGTTTTTTGCCAAGCTTCCGCCGACCGTGATCGGGATGGAGGCCTGCGGGGCGGCTCATTACTGGGGGCGCGAGCTTGGCAAGCTTGGCCATGAGGTGAAGCTGATAGCGCCGCAGTTGGTGAAGCCTTATGTGCTGCGGAACAAGAACGACGGGCGAGATGCGGATGGGGTGTGCGAAGCGATGGGCCGACCGCGGATGCGGTTTGTGCCGGTGAAGAGCGCCGAACAGCAGGCCGCGCTGATGCTTGCAGGTGTCCGCGATGGGCTGATCGGCCGCCGTACCCAGCTCAGCAATGCGATCCGCGGCTACGCGGCGGAGTTTGGCCTGATCGCGCCGAAGGGGTTGGACAAGATCGAGCCGCTGTTGGCCCGGATCACGCAGGACGAGAGCGTTCCCGCTATGGCGCGCGAGCTGTTCGCCATGCAGGGCCGTGACTATGCGCAGTTGCAGGGTGAGCTGAAGGCGGTCGAGGCCAGGCTGCTGGCCTGGCACCAGGCCAACGCCACAAGCCGTCGTCTGGCCCAGATCCCCTCGGTCGGTCCGATCATCGCGACCTCGCTTGTGATGAAGACGCCGGACCCGCACGCCTTCCGCTCCGGCCGCTTGTTCGCGGCCTGGCTCGGCCTGACGCCCAAGGACCATTCCACCGCCGGCAAAACCAGGCTCGGCAAGATCACCCGCGCTGGCGACGAGACCCTGCGTCGCCTGCTCGTGGCGTTGCTCAGGCGCAAGCCGCCGAAGCTTGCGGCCGTGGCGCTCGCCAACAAGGTGGCCCGCATCGCCTGGAAGCTGATGGCGACCGGCGAGAGCTATGATGCCGCACGCATGAACGCTGTCACCTAACAGGTCGGCCGGCCGGACGTAGCGCTCGCCGGACGAACCGGAGCTGCAAGAGCAGATGGAATGATCGATCGATCCAGAACGCGAGACAAGCCGCGGGACCCATTGGCCTTCACAAGGTCGCCAGGTTGTTTGGCACTCGCGTCGCGGAAACCATCTTGGCCCAGCGATCAACACGATCGCATCAAACAGGCCGGACATATGGATGACAGCGATCCGACCAATCCCAGAAAGCTCTTGTGCCACGGGGGCCGTCCACATATGGGTCCCGGCTCGCGCTTCGCTTGGCCGGGACGACGGTCGGGAGGACCATGCGCGTGTCTCAACCGCTGCTGATCGAACATCACGACGGAACAGATTGGGTCACGCTCAATCGCCCCGAGAGCCTCAACGCGCTCGATCCCTCGCTGATCGATGCGCTCAATACCTACTTCCAGGGCCTGCAGCGCAATCGCGACACCCGCGTCGTGGTGCTGAAGGGCGCCGGCGCGAATTTCTGCGCCGGGCTCGACCTCAAGCATGCGATGGCGCGCCGCGGCGGCCAGACCGAGCCGCCTGGCGTCACGGAGTCGCTCGACTCGCAGCGCCGCATTGCCGACATCGTGATGCTGATGCGGCGCTGTCCGCAGCCGATCATCGCGCTGGTGCAGGGCGCGGCGGCCGGCGGCGGTTTTGCGCTGGCGCTCGCGGCCGACATCCGCATCGCGGCCAAGAACGCGCGGATGAACTGCGCCTTCATCAAGCTCGGCCTCGGCGGTTGCGACATCGGCACCAGCTACTTCCTGCCGCGCCTCGTCGGCGTGTCGGTCGCCTCCGAATTGATCCTCACCGGGCGTTTCATCCATGCCGACCGTGCGCTTGCGGTTGGCCTGGTGTCCGAGGTGGTCGAGGCGTCCGATCTCGACACTGCGGCCAATCCTTATGTCGACGCGATGACGACGGCCTCGCCGGTCGGTCTGCGCCTCTCGAAGGAATGCCTCAACATGAGCGTCGATGCCGGCTCGATCGAGGCCGTGATTGCGATGGAGGATCGCAATCAGGTGCTGTGCAGCCGCTCGGAAGATTTCCAGGAAGGCATCAAGGCCTTTCTTGAGAAACGAAAGCCTGTCTATATCAGGCGCTGAGAACAGATCCTCAAAAGGACGAGAATTCCGGGAGACGCAAAATGGATGGAGACGCGGCGATGCTGACGAAGCCTGCCTTTCGCAAGGTGGATTGGCTCGCGCGTGACATCGCGGTCGAGCGGCGCGCTGACGGCACCGTCGTCCTGAAGTCGCGGATTCCGCTCCAGGCCTACGAGATCCACATCCCGGCCTATCTCGCCAAATGGGCGGCGCAGGCGCCGGAGCGGATCTGGCTGGCGCAGCGCGGCGGCCCCGACCGGCAGTGGCGCAAAGTCTCGTACGGTGAAGCCAAGCGCACCGTCGATGCGCTGACGCAAGGCCTGCTCGATCTCGGCATCGCCGACGGCCGGCCGGTCGCGATCCTGTCCGGCAATTCGATCGAGCACGCGCTGATGACGCAGGCCGCGATGCAGGCGCGGCTGCCGGCCGCGCCGGTGTCACCGGCCTATTCGCTGATGAGCCAGGATCATCTCAAGCTCAAATACCTCTTCAACCTGATCAAGCCCGCCGTCGTGATGGTGCAGGACGGTCCAACCTTCGAAAGGGCGCTGAAGGCGATCGATCTTACCGGCATCACGGTTGTTCACGTGCAGCGTCCCTGCGAGGGGATCAAGAGCGTGTCCTTCGCCGAGCTCGCGACAACGCCGGTGACAGCCGATGTCGGCGCGTCGATCGCGAAGATCGCGCCCGAGACCGTTGGCAAGCTGCTGTTCACTTCGGGCTCGACCGGCATGCCCAAGGCCGTCATCAACACCCAGCAGATGATGTGCGCCAATGCGGCGATGATGATGCAGGTGCGCCCGCGCGAGACGGCCGGCCCGATCCCGACCGTGCTCGACTGGATGCCCTGGAACCACACCATGGGTGGCAACGCCGCGTTCAATCCGGTGCTGGTCGACGGCGGCACGCTCTATATCGATGACGGCCGGCCGATGCCGGGGCAGCTCGAGGAGACCATCAGGAACCTGCGCGAGGTGTCGCCGACCTATTACGCCAACGTGCCGGCCGGCTATGCGGCGCTCGCGGCGGCAATGGAGAAGGACGCCGCGCTGTGCGCGAGCTTCTTCAAGAACCTCTCGATCATGGCCTATGGCGGTGCCCGGCTGCCCGACGATCTCTATGACCGGATGCAGGCGCTGGCGGTGAAGACCACGGGCGAGCGCATCGTGTTCTACACCGGCTGGGGCTCGACCGAGACCGCGCCGACCTCGACCGGCACCTATTGGGACACGGAGCGCGTCGGCCTGATCGGCCTGCCATTCCCCGGCGTCGAGCTGAAGATGGTGCCGTGCGGTTCGAAGTACGAATTGCGGCTGCGCGGCGTCAACGTCACGCCGGGCTATTTCGGCCAGCCGGACCTGACGGCCAAGATGTTCGACGAGGAGGGCTTTTACTGCATCGGCGATGCCGGCGTGTTCGTGGACCCTGAGGATCCGCTGCAGGGCATCATCTTTGCCGGCCGCGTGGTGGAGGACTTCAAGCTGACCACCGGCACCTTCGTCCATGTCGGCTCGCTGCGCACCGATGCGATATCAGCTGCGACGCCGGTCGTGCATGACGCACTGGTGGCGGGGCAGGACCGCGAGTTCATCGGCCTGTTGTGCTGGCCGAACCTGCATGCCTGCCGCCAGCTGGTCGGCAATGCGGATGCGAGCTATGAGGACGTGATCCGGCATCCCGAGGTGGTCGCCTGTCTCAGGAAAGGCTTGCAGGCGCACAATGCATCTTGCACCGGCAGCAGCATGCGGATCGCGCGTGCGATGCTGATGGTCGAGCCGCCGTCGATCGACGGCAACGAGCTCACCGACAAGGGCTACATCAACCAGCGCGCCGGTCTCGAACGCCGCGCCGCGCTGGTGGAGAAGCTCTATGCCGACAAGCCCGGTGATGAGGTGATCATTTTGAACTGATCGTAGGATGGGTAGAGCGTAGCGAAACCCATCATCTCTGACCAAGCCATCGATGGGTATCGCTTCGCTCCACCCATCTGACGATGCCAACGAACAACAGCAACGCGGGTAAGCGCCATGAATTTCGATTTCTCCGACGAACAGAAGCAGATGCGCGACGAGGCGCGGAAGTTCCTCAGCGAGCAGTGCCCGCCGAAGGCCGTGCGCGAGGTGCTCGACGGCAAGGCGCCCTACGACAAGGCACTGTGGAAGGGTCTCGCCGAGATGGGCTTCCTCGGCGTGGCAATTCCGGAGCAGTTCGGCGGCGCCGGTGCCGGCCATCTCGAGCTCTGCGTGATCGCAGAAGAAATGGGCCGCGCGCTGGCGCCGGTGCCGTTCTCGTCGACCGTCTATCTCGCCGCCGAAGCGATCCTGATCGCAGGCAGTGACGCGCAGAAGCAGAAGTGGCTGCCGAAGATCGCCTCCGGCGATGCCATCGGCACGCTGGCGTTGTTCGAGGGCAAGGGCAATCCGTCGCCGAAGGCGATCAAGGTCGCGGCCAATGGCGGCGTGCTCAACGGCGTCAAGAAGCCGGTCGCCGACGGCGCGATCGCCGATTTCGCCGTTGTCGCCGCGCGCACCGGTTCGAGCGGACGCGAGTCCGACATTTCCTTGTTCATCGTCGACCTCAAGGCAGGCGGCGTCGAGGTCAAGTCGCTGACCAACATCGATCTGACCCGCGGCCAGGCCGAGATCACCTTCAAGGACGCGAAAGCCGAGCCGCTCGGCGCCGCCGGCGAGGGTTGGGGCGTGATCACCCAGGTGCTGGATCGCGCAGCCGTGTTGACGGCGTTCGAGCAGGTCGGCGGCGCCGACCGCGCACTGGAGATGGGCCGCGACTACGCGCTCGACCGCATCGCGTTCGGCCGTCCGATCGGCTCGTTCCAGGCGGTCAAGCACATGCTGGCCGACATGTATGTCTCGGCGACCCTGGCGCGCTCGAACTGCTACTACGGCGCCTGGGCGCTCTCGACCAATGCCGGCGAGTTGCCGGAAGCGGCCGCCGCCGCGCGCATCAGCGCAACGCAGGCGTTCCAGCACTGCGCCAAGAACAACATCCAGGTCCATGGCGGCATGGGTTTCACCTGGGAGTTCGACTGCCACATGTACTACCGCCGCGCCAATGCGGTGGCGCTCGGTCTCGGCAGCCCGTCCTATTGGGAAGATGCGCTGATCGACCGCATGCGCAAGAAGAACGCGGCGTAAGGATTCGCAACTTGTAGGATGGGTTGAGCGCAGCGAAACCCATCATGGCGCGGGTGGTCCAAAGATGGGTTTCGCTGTGCTCTACCCATCCGACGACACCGGCGAAGGATGACAGACCATGAATTTCGACGATACCCCGCAGGAAGCCGCATTCCGCGCCGAGGCGAAAGCCTGGATCGCGGCCAATGCGCCGAAGCAATATGAGGAGGAGCTGCGCAAGGCCTCGCTCGGCCGCGTGCAGCTCAAGGGGGCCAACATTCTTGAGGTGGCGAAGGCCTGGCAGAAGAAGAAGGCCGATGCCGGCTGGGCCTGCCTGCACTGGCCGAAGGAGTATGGCGGCCGCGGCTCGTCGCCGATCGAGCGCGTGATCTGGCAGCAGGAGGAGGGCCCGTTCGGCCGCCTCAGCTCGAT
Source organism: Bradyrhizobium quebecense (assembly GCF_013373795.3). Taxonomy (NCBI): domain Bacteria; kingdom Pseudomonadati; phylum Pseudomonadota; class Alphaproteobacteria; order Hyphomicrobiales; family Nitrobacteraceae; genus Bradyrhizobium; species Bradyrhizobium quebecense. The sequence continues at coordinate 6,232,393 of NZ_CP088022.1, read as the reverse complement.
GTTCATCATCGGCCACGGCATGTGCGGCCCGACCATGATGGCGTTCGCCGGCGAGGAGCAGAAGCGCAAATATCTGCCGCCGCTCGCCTCCGGCGAGAAGGTCTGGTGCCAGCTGTTCTCCGAGCCGGCCGGCGGCTCCGACGTCGCAGGCCTGCGCACCCGCGCCGAGAAGCAGGGTGACGAATGGGTGATCAACGGCCAGAAGATCTGGACCTCGGGCGCGCATTACTCCGATTACGGGATCCTCTTGACCCGCACCGATCCCAATGTCGCAAAGCACAAGGGCCTCACCATGTTCTTCCTGGACATGAAGAGCCCGGGCGTTGAGGTCAGGCCGATCAAGCAGGCGAGCGGGGCCTCCGACTTCAACGAGGTCTATTTCACCGACGTGCGGATTCCGGACTCGCAGCGGCTTGGCAATGTCAATGACGGCTGGAACGTGTCGCTGACGACGCTGATGAACGAGCGGATGTCGATCGGCGCCGGCGTCGCGACCGGCTTCCCCGAACTGTTCGACTTCTGCAACAGCCTGATGCTGGAGGATGGCCCCGCGATCGAGAACCGCGCGGTGCGCGCGAAGCTCGCGAACTGGGCGGTGAAGGCGAGCGGGCTGAAATACACCAGCATGCGCGCGATCTCCGCGCTCTCCCGTGGCGAGCGCCCCGGGCCTGAGAACTCGATCGGCAAGCTGGTTGCCGGCTCGATGATCCAGGACGTCGCAACCTACGCGCTCGATTTGCAAGGCGCCGCCGGCGCCTTGACCGGACCCGAGGATGCCGAGGTCGCCGGCAAGTTCCAGGCGATGCTGCTGCGCGCGCCGGGCACCCGTGTCGAGGGCGGCACCGACGAGATCATGCGCAACATCATCGCCGAGCGCGTGCTGGGCCTGCCCGGCGACATCAGGGTCGACAAGGACGTTCCCTTCAACAAGATCCCGACCAAGGGCCGCGCCTGAGCGCGCGCAAAATCAAAAGAGGTTCGCCATGAATTTCGACGACACGCCGCAGGAAGCTGAATTCCGTAGCCTCGCCCGCAACTGGATCGCGGCCAACGCGCCGAAGGAGTTCGAGGAAGAACTCTCGAAGTCCTCGCTCGGCCGCATCAGGCTCGCCAGGCACGACATGGTCGAGGTCGGCAAGGCCTGGCAGAAGAAGAAGGCGGAGGGCGGCTGGGCCTGCCTGCACTGGCCGAAGGAATATGGCGGCCGCGGCGCCACCCCGATCGAGCGCGTGATCTGGCAGCAGGAAGAGGGCGTCTACGGCAAGCTGACCCAGCCGTTCCAGATCGGCGAGGGCATGTGCGGCCCGACGGTGATGGCCTGGGGCCGCGAAGAGGCCAAGCGCCGCTATCTGCCGAAGCTCGCCTCCGGCGAGGAGATCTGGTGCCAGCTGTTCTCCGAGCCGTCGGCGGGCTCCGATGTCGCCGGCCTGCGCACCCGCGCCGAGAAAAAAGGCGACAACTGGGTCGTCAACGGCCAGAAGATCTGGACCTCCGGCGCGCATTACTCCGACTACGGCCTTCTGATCGCGCGCACCGATCCGAATGTGCCCAAGCACAAGGGCCTCACCATGTTCTTCCTCGACATGAAGAGCCCCGGCGTCGAGGTCAGGCCGATCAAGCAGGCCAACGGCATGCAGGAGTTCAACGAGGTCTATTTCACCGACGTCGTGATCCCGGACAGCCAGCGCTTAGGTGCGGTCGGCGAGGGCTGGAGCGTGTCGCTGACCACGCTGATGAACGAGCGCATGTCGATCGGATCGCGGCTTGCGACCGGTGTCCCTGAAATGTTCGAGTTCTGCTCCAATCTGATGCTGGAGGATGGCCTTGCGATCGATGATCCGGCGGTGCGCTCCAAACTTGCGAGCTGGGCGGTGAAGGCAAGCGGGCTGAAATACACTAGCTATCGCGCGATCTCGGCGCTGTCGAAGGGCGAGCGGCCCGGTCCGGAAAATTCCATCGGCAAGCTGGTCTCCGGCCTGATGCTGCAGGACATCGCGACCTATGCGATGGACCTCGAGGGCGCCGCGGGTAGCCTCACGGGCACCGACGAGGAGCAGGCCAACGGCCAGTTCCAGCAGATGCTGCTGTCGTCGCCCTCGATGCGCATCGCCGGCGGCACCGACGAGATCCTGCGCAACATCATCGCCGAGCGCGTGCTCGGCCTGCCGGGCGACATCCGGGTCGACAAGGACGTGCCCTACAACAAGATCCCGACCAAGGGCCGCTGAGCATGGATGCCACCACCAAGCCGCGTTTCGCGGCCGAAGACCGCATCGGCGCGCTCGAGGAATTGCTCAACGAGCGCTACTCGGTGCGCGCGTTCGAGCCGCGCGAGGTGCCGCGCGACGTCATCGAGCATATCCTGACGACCGCGCAGCGCACCGCGTCGTGGTGCAACAGCCAGCCCTGGGAAGTCCTGATCGTCTCCGGTGAGGCCAAGGAGCGCTTTCGCAAGGCGATCTATGCCGAGGCCTCGCGCGGCCTCGGCGAGGACTACGACTTCACGCCGCCGCGCGAATATGTCGGGGTCTATCTGGAGCGCCGCCGCGAGAGCGGCTTCCAGCTCTACAACACGCTCGGTATCGCGCGCGGCGATAGGGCGGCCTACGCAAAACAGGCGCTGGAGAATTACAATTTCTTCGGCGCCCCGCACATTGCCGTGATCCACACCAACGAGCCGCTTGGCATCTATGGTGCGATCGACTGCGGCGGCTATGTCTCGAACTTCATGCTGGCCGCGCAGGCACTTGGGCTCGGCACCATCCCGCAGGCCGCGATTGCGCGCCATTCCGGCCTGATCCGCCGCCATTTCAACCTGGCTGGCGATCGCCGGGTTGTCTGCGGTATCTCGTTCGGCTATGCGGATCATGCGCACAAGGTGAACAGCTACCGCACGTCGCGCGCAACTGTGGCGGATACTGTCACATTTGTGGATGTATAACTTCCTCAGGGCGGGAAGGTCGGTTCACCCTCCCGCCGAGGACAAGAAGAAACGACGACTAGAACAACAATGGCGAATAACGCCTCCCTGACGCCGGCGGAGATCAGCTGGCAACTGCACCATCTGCCTGCGTTTGAGCGCGACGCGTTCATCGCCGCGCATTACCTGGGACAGCCCGTTGCCTGGAAGACCCGCTTCTTCGACGCGATCGACTGGGGCGCGGGCTCGGTGCTGCAATTCAGCTTTCTGCAACGCGGCTGGCATCGCCATTCCCGGCTCGACAACCCGATCTATGCCTATATCGACATCGAGCAACATCCGGAAACACGCAACCTGCGCCGCGGCCGGCGGATCGACCTCGAGGGCACAATCAAGGGCGTCGACTTCGTGACCGGGATTACGCTCACGCTCGACCGGTTCGAGATCCTGCCGGTCAACTTTCTCGACCGCTTCGTCATCAGCTCCGACAGCCGGTATTAACGGCGGGCAGCGCGGCGCGGCGGCGCGTCGGCGTAGCGCGCGGCCATCGCGCCGGCGAGCTCAGCCATCTTCTCGCGCAGCTCCGCGGGCGCGATTACCTCGGCCTCGGCGCCGAGCCGCAGCAATTCGGAGGCGGCATGCCACACCGTCTTGCCGACCGGCATGGTGGCGACGCGCCAGCCGTCGGGCTCGACGCTGTCGGCAAGCCGCATCCGCGCCTTCACGTAAGGATGGCCCAGCGCATCGAACAGCTGCAGCCCCAACGGCGACAGCCGCACCGTGGCCTCGTTCGGATGCAACTCGGCCTCGAGCCGCGCGATCGAGGCGCGCCAATAGGTGGCGAGATCGAACTCCGCCGGCCGCGCGAACGGCGTCTCCAGCACCGTGCAATCCAGCACCCGCGCGACCCGATAGGTGCGCACATTGCCGTCGACGAGGCCGGCGAGATACCAGCTGCCGCCCTTCAGCACGAGGCCGAGCGGCGCCACGCGCCGCCGCTTCTCGGCTTTCCAGCTCTGGTAGCGGATCTCGATCAGGGTCTCGCGCAGCACCGAGGCTGCAATGGCGCGCAGATGCTTCGGCTCCTCGGTCTCGCCGAACCAGCCGGGTGCGTCGAGATGGAAGCGCTGCTGCATGCCCCGCGCGTTGGGGCGCAGCTTCTCCGGTAGCGCCGCCATCAGCTTGGTCTGCGCCGCCGCCATCGCGGCATCGAGGCCGAGCGCGGCGGCGGGGCCGGGGAGCCCAGCCATGAACAGCGCCTCGGCCTCGCCCTGCGACAGCCCATTCAGCCGCACCCGATAGCCGTCGAGCAGGCGGTAGCCGCCCTCGGCGCCGCGGTCGGCATAGATGGGGACGCCGGCGGCCGAGAGCGCATCGATGTCGCGATAGATCGTGCGCACCGAGACCTCGCAGGCCTCGGCCAGCTCGGGCGCGGTGACCTGTCCCCGCGCCTGCAGGGTGGTGAGGATGGAAAACAGCCGGCTCGCGCGCATGGGAGGATCATACCTGACACAAGATGTCAGGTATAGGCGGACATAAGGAGGCCATGCCCCCTGACGGCGCAAGGAGACCCGCTGATGACCACCGCTGCCACCACCGACCGCGTCACGCTGTATTACTCGCCACAGAGCCGCGCCACCGGCACGCGCGTGCTGCTGGAGGAGCTCGGCGCGCCCTATGATTTGCACATCCTCAACATGAAGGCGGCCGAGCAGCGCAAGGACGCCTATCTCGCGATCAATCCGCTCGGCAAGGTGCCGGCGATCCGCCATCGCGACGCGCTGGTGACCGAGCAGGTCGCGATCTTCATCTATCTCGCCGATCTGTTTCCGCAGGCGGATCTCACGCCCGCGCTGAACGATCCGCGCCGCGGCCCGTATCTGCGCTGGATCGCCTATTATGGCTCGTCGTTCGAGCCGGCGGTGATCGATCATTTCATGAAGCGCGAGCCGGCGCCGATCACGCAGTCGCCCTACGCCGACTACGACACCATGCTGGACGCGCTCGAGGCGCAGCTCGCAAAGGGGCCCTATCTGCTCGGCGAGGAGATCACGGCGGCCGACATCCTCTGGGGCATCGCGCTCAGCTGGACCATGAGGTTCGGCATCGTGCCGAAAAGGGACGCCTTCGTCCGCTATTCCGAACGCATCTCCGCGCGCCCGGCTTTCATCCGGATCTCGAAGGCCGACGACGAGATGGCGGCGCAGCATGCAGCCGCCGCCGGAGTGTGATACGGATCGTGCCGATGGCGAAACCCCTGTACAGCACCAACTGCTTCAACACCCTGATCCGCGTCGCCGAGGATTGCCCGGCGCAGAGCGGCGAGGAGCCGCAGCTGCGCGGCGGCCAGCCGACGGTTGCCGTGCTGCAATATCGGATGATCGCCGAAGCGCCCTACAAATACACCTCCGACGACGTGGTGTTCGCGACGTCATCGGCCGGCCGCGCGCTTGATGCGAAGGCGGCGAAGAAGGTGCGCAGCCTCGCCCGCGAGACGTTCTTCTCGCGCGGCCAGGCCTGCATGCGCGCCTCGCCGCTCGGCAAACGTTTCGGCTGGGGCGTCCACGCCGACGCCGAAGGCCGCATCGCGATCTACGCCGTCGACAGCAAGCGCTACCAGGCGCTGGCGCGTGATCCGGAGGTTACGCAGGTTCGTGCGATGCGGTCGAAGCGGGCGTAGCGACAGTTCTTATCCTATCCTTCCCTGGACAGCGTCGCCGTAAGTCCCGTCATCCTGAGGTGCGAGCTCTTGCGAGCCTCGAAGGATGCACGGCCACCAGCCGGGCCGTCGACCCTTCGAGACGCGCGCAAGAACGCGCTCCTCAGGGTGACGGTACTGATGGTGTAGAGCGCTCGACTAAAACCTCGGTGCCCGCTTCTCGGCGAACGCCTTGATGCCTTCCTTGATCTCGTCGCCGCGCATGCTGTCGCGGTGGCGCTGGTCGGCGGCGGCCTCATCCAGTTCGCCGCGGGCGAATTCATTGATCGCGCGCTTCATGCCGGCCATCGCCTTCGGCGCATTGCCGGCCAGGATCGTGGCGAGCTTGTCGACCTCCTCGTCGAGCAGGTCGAGCGACACCATGGCGGTGAGGTAGCCGATCCGCAGCATCTCCGGCGCCGTGATCTTTTGCGCGGTCAGGAACAGCATCTTGGCGTTGTCGACGCCGATCCGCGTGACGTAGCGCTGGATGCCGCTCTTGTAATAGTGCAGCCCGAGCCGCGCCGCGGGCATGAACATCTCCGCGGTGTCGACGCCGATCCGGAAGTCGCAGGCGAGCGCGAGGTCGGTCGAGCCGCCATAGACGCCGCCATTGAGTCTGCAGATCGTCGGCACGCTCAAATCCTCGAGCCGGTTCACCACCACCTCGAACGCCGAGCCCGCACTCTGCTGCTCGCTCTCGCTCACCGCGCGCTCGGCGACCGAGTTGAGGTCGTAGCCGGCGGAGAACGCGCGGCCGGTTCCGGTCAGCACCAGCACGCGGATCGCGGGATCGGCCTCGATCCGGTCGAACAGCCTGACGAGGTCGCCGAGATCCTCGGCCTGCAGGCGGTTGAGGTGCTTCGGCCGGTTGAGGCGGATCGTGGCGCGGGCGCCCGCGATTTCGAGCACGGGTCCGCTGGCGGTGTCGGCCGCGTCGGCCATCTTGGTCTCCATCATTGGTTCTCACGTTCGCGCCGCTTCGCCTCGGCGTCGATGGTCTCGGCGAGATCGGGATGCCTTGCCATCAACAGGCGGAAATCGACGAGGTCAAGCACCAACAGCCGGGTCACCTTGCTGGTCGAGACACTGGCGCCCCGCTTGGCGTTACCGAGCAGCGCCATCTCGCCGAAGAACGCGCCTTCGCCGAGCTTGACCTTGCGTCCGGGCAGGTCGACCTCCACCTCGCCGGCGGCGACGAAATACATGCAGTCGCCATTGGTGTCCTTGCGGATGATCATGGTGCGCGGCGGCAGGTCCATGGTCCGCAGCACCTGGGTGACGTCGGCGATTGCGGCCGGGCCGAGATGCGCGAAGAACGGCACCTTGCTGACGGTCTCCCAGGTTCTCAGAAAATTGTCGCGGCGGGTTTCCGCGGCAAAGCCGGTCGCCAGAATACCGGTCCACAGCCCAAACACGCCGAGGCCCGAGATCATCACCATGGCAGCGACCATGCGGCCGAGCGGGGTGATCGGCACCACGTCGCCATAGCCTGTCGTGGTCAGCGTCACCACCGCCCACCACAGCGCCGCCGGCACGCTGCCGAAGGTCTGGGGCTGGACGTCCCGCTCCAGGAAATATTCGGCGACCGAGGCCAGGAACACCACCATCAGGAAGATCACGAGCACGCTGAGCAGCGGGCCGGATTCCACCACGAGCACGCGCCGGAGCTGGCGCAGGCCGGGAATGCCCGGCACCACCTTGAGCACCCAGAGCACGCCGAGCAGCCATGCGGTTTTCGGCTCGATGCCGGCGAGCAGCGCCAGCGGCACCGCCAACGCGCCGACCGCATCGACCACACCTGCGCTTGATAGCGCGTAGAACCAGAGCTTGTCCTGCCGCCGCATGTGCCGTAGCCGCACCAGCCATTCGAATACGAAATAGGCAAGGCAGGCCCACAGCAGCGCATCGACCCAGTGCGGGACCGTGTCATAGGCCGGCGCGACCGTCAGCAGCGTCATCATGGCGACACCGACCGTGACCGCGACATAGGCCGCCTTGGTCATGTTGCGGCCGGCGGTGGCGGATATGAAGCGCGTCAAGGCCGGAAGGACGAGCGGCTTGGACATCGGAACGGAGCTTGCCTGTCGCTGAACTGCTGGAATTGAGGCCCCTGCGAATGGCGGAGCCTGTGTCACAACGTGCCTCTCCCGGCTGAGGCCGTCAACGCGCAGGCGGTGGCGGGATGGTCGCGGCGAAAGTCCCAAATGGTGGACGAATGGCCTAACCATGTTGGCCCGTTTTTGCGCCCGCGAATGTGAGAAATCAGACAAATCGTCGCTTTTTCACCGTATATCAGGGATGCTGGTCACCGATGCGACCTCGGCCGGAATGAAGCGACTAGTAAGGCGATCTTGTTCACTTCTTGAGAAATTGGTTGGTTTCCGATGGATACCTCACATCTCGCGGAGCACGCCGGCGCCGCCGGCAGTTTCTTCGCATCGATCTTCGTGGTCGCCACGCTGTCGATGCGGACCATGATCCCGTTGCGCGTCTTTGCCATCCTGACCAACATCATCCTGATCGCGACCGCCGTCCCGACCCACAATTACGCGACGCTGATTCTGCATGCCGTGCTGCTGCCGGTGAACACCTATCGTCTGCACCAGATGCTGCAACTGGTCCGCAACGTGAAGAAATCGGTCAACAGCGATCTGTCGATGGACTGGCTGAGGCCGTTCACGACCGAGCGCAAATGCACCGCGGGCGAAGTCCTGTTCTACAAGGACGAGAAGGCCGACAGCATGTTCTACATTGTCAGCGGCCGCTTTCGCCTGGTCGAATCCGGCATCGAGCTGCCGGTCGGCGCCCTGGTCGGCGAGTTCGGCATGCTGTCGCCGTCGAACACGCGAACCCAGACGCTGGAGTGCGTCGAAACCGGCATGGTGCTGTCGGTGACCTATGACCAGGTCGAGCAGCTTTACGTTCAGAACCCGGCGTTCGGCTTCTACCTCCTGCGTCTGTTCAGCGCCCGCCTGTTCGAGAATATCTCGACGCTCGAGCAGCGGCTCGCGCAGCACGCCACCCCACAGGTCGCGGAGCCAAAACCTGCATGAGCCCCGCGACGAGTTCTGGAGGCGCCGCAGTGCCGGATGACGACAGTCTGCTGGCTTCGCTTCGTTACCTGTTTGCCGATATCATCGGCGATGAGGACGAGGGGCCGCCGGTGCTGCCCGACGCCTGCCCGGACCACCTCGGGCCCGCGGTCACCGAGGCCATCGATCTGTTGATCGCCTATCAGAGCACGAGCTACGCCCAGCTCTATATCGACCGGCTCAAGCGCTTCGTCGGCCGCCGCGGCGTTGACGACGCCCTGCTTGCCGAGATCGCGCGGCTGATGGCCGATCGCATGGCCTATGAGGACGCGATCCGCATCGCGCAGCTCAAGCTCGGCGAAGTCAATGCGGCGGGCGGCCTTGCGGCGCGCTCGGCCGACGACGTCAAGAAGCTCCGCTTCGACGAGTTGATCGACGCCCTGCCTGCGATGGTCGCCGATCCGATCCTCGCCGTGCTCGATCAGCTCGGCTGGCGCCGCCGCCGGGTCTCGATCAGCTTTAGGGCCAATACCCGCTTCAGCATTCGCCGGCTCAGGATCGAGGCGGGCCTCAAGCGCTGGCGGCTGTTCTCGGGGCGTTACGCCAAGGAGCGGGTCTGGGTCGAGCGCTGGCTGCACATGATCGACCGCAGCCTGACCAAGCAGCCAGGCGCGGCTTCAGCGATTGTGCAGACCGCGACCATGATCCAGGGCTACGGTGATCCCTATCGTCAGGGCATCGCGGACTGGCACGTGATCATCGACGGGCTCGTCAAGCCGACCTTCGACGGCGTGCTCGCGCTTCCCGATCTTGCCGCCGCCATCACCGAGGCCCGCGCCGCCATCATGCCCGATCCGCGGCAGGCGTCGCTGAAGCGCAAGGTCGCCGAGATTCGCGCGCGGGTGCCCGTAACGTCCTAGCGCCAGGCTATCGTCGTCATTGCGAGCGAAGCGAAGCAATCCATCGATCCGCGTATGGGGAGGGATGGATTGCTTCGTCGCTTTGCTCCTCGCAATGACGGGGAGGCGCTCGTAATCTACCGCTTGATGTGCGGCGGCGCGTCGTAGCCGCGGCGGCTGGAATAGAACAGCAGGCCCATCAGGCCGACGCCGACCGCGACCAGCAGGGTGATCCCGATCGTGAGCATGACGATGCCGTAGGTCGGCACTGGCGCATCAAGCACCATCAAGCCTTCAAACGCGTAGGCGCCGACGGCGGCCAGGAGGACCAGCAGGCCGATGCTGATTGCAATGCGCATCGTAGCCGCCTCTGCCAAAGGCCGAGAGCAGGGCAGGTTGCGGCGGCTATTCCGCCGCAGCGGCGACTTTGGCCAGCGCCTGCTGCCCGGCCTCGAGAAGCTCGGGGAGTGTCGTCCTGCCGCTCCCGGCGCACTTGATGATGTATCTGGCAACGCGCTTGCGGGTGTCGTGTTCCTCGCCGTGCAGCGCATCGGCGCATACGCGATCCAGCGCAAAATTCATGACGGCGAGCGTATGTGAGTCGAATCTCTCCTCGATCATCGCGGCCCTCCCTATGGACCGGTGTCCGGCGCGGCTATTTGCGGAGCGTCAGCCAATCGCTGACTTCCATCACTGTCTCGGTTTGTCTGGCTTTCTTCATCAGCATTTCGCGTTCCCGTCCCGGCGGCAGCTTGCGTGCCGCAAGGCGTGCATCTTCGGCAAATTTTTGCAGGCGGTCCTCGAACGATCCGGGGGGACGCGCCCTGTTGCGTTTCTTCTTGATCATGCCGCCTCCGAACTGGAACCAGCAATTTTTGGCATGTTGCCCGGAGGCCGTCGTTAACCCATGACATCGGGCGAATTGAAAAATTACACCGAAAGATCGCAAGTGCGATCTTGAGATCGCAAGTGCGACTTAGAGATCGCAAGAGCGATCATGCGATCGCAGGAACGATCTTCGGCGCACTGCGTAACACCATGCGTTCGCTGCTTTGCTCCCCGGAAAGCGGTGAACCACTCCGGTGACGGGCCTCGGCGAAATTCATCGCCGGGGCCCGCATAGCTTCAAGGGATATCAGCCAGGGAGTTTAGCAATGCCACATTCCAATCACGGTATCGTCAAGGATAACAAGGGTCAGGAGCAGCCGGCCGACAAGGAGCGCGCGCAGACCGCTCACAAGACCGAGCCCCGAAAGCCGCCGACGCGCGAAGCGACGCGTGATCCGAAACTGAACGACCCCGACAAGACGCCGGGCTCCGGCATGACATCAGACGATCGCGGCGATCCTCCAACGGGCTGAAACAAGCATTTTGCTGTGCAGCAAGTGGGGCAATGCGGCAGGAACGACGGTCCGGCTCCGCCGTTGGCCTCGCGAGACAGCCTTGGGACATCAATGGAGAACTGACATGGCGATGGACGAGAAAGAGGTCGGAAACCTGATCGGCAGCGACAAGGTCGAGGGCACCGCGGTCTATGGATCGGACGAGCGCAAGATCGGCTCGATCGAACGCGTGATGATCGACAAGCAGAGCGGACGGGTGTCCTACGCCGTGCTCGGCTTCGGCGGTATCCTCGGGCTTGGCAACGACCACTATCCGCTGCCTTGGCAGTCGCTCAAGTACGACACCAGGCTGGGCGGTTATGTCACCGGCGTGACCGAGAGTCAGCTGCGCGGCGCGCCCAAATACGGCAGCGAGCGAGACTGGAATTGGGCAGATATCGGCCGCACACGCGCGGTGGATGATTATTACGGCGTGCCGCTCGTCTGAGCGGCGACGAATCCTGGAGGTCCCGCCCTTAAAGGGGCGAGGGCCTTCGGGCTGAGTTGTACGGCGCTTGAGGACGTAACCCGTTACGGCTTCTGGCGTCTGTACACTTGTGAACAGACGGAATAGTTGCGCTATGTAACATACGTTATTGAAATCGGCCCGGCGGTTACTCGATTAGATATCCGGGGAGACCAATGTCGTTGGCGTCGTTAGTTCGGAAATTGGAGCAGTTCGTACGGCTTTCGCCGGTTGATCATGCCATTCTTAATCGCGCGTCGAGCGAGCGCGTCCGCCACTTCGGGCCGCGCGTCGATATCGTTCGTGAAGGCGAGAAGCCGAAAGACGTCCACCTGATCCTGTCCGGCTGGGCCTACCGCTACAAGCAGCTGGAGGATGGCCGGCGCCAGGTGGTGTCGTTCTTCCTGCCCGGTGATATCTGCGACGTGAACGTCTTCATCCTGCGTGAGATGGATCATTCGATCGGCACCATTACCGCGGTGTCGATCGCCGACCTCTCCCGCGAATTCTTCGACAAGGTTGCAGCCGAACATCCGCGCATCGTCACCGCGTTCTGGTGGGAAACCCTGGTCAATGCCGCGATCCAGCGCGAATGGACCATGAGCCTCGGCCAGCGCACGGCGCTCGAGCGGATAGCCCATCTGCTCTGCGAGATCTGGCTTCGTTTGCGGCTGGCCGGTCTTACTCAAGGCGACAGTTGCGACTTCCCGCTGACCCAGGGCGACCTCGCCGACGCCACCGGGCTCTCCAAGGTCCACGTCAACAGAACTTTGCAGGAGCTGCGCGCCGACGGCCTGATCGTGCTCAAGGGAAAGACCCTCGCCCTCCCCAATCTCGACCGGCTGATGCGGGCAGGGCTGTTCAACCCGAACTATCTGCATATGGATCATGAGGGGCGGCAGCTCGATGCGGTCGGGATGACTGACGCCGCGGCGGGGTGATCGGGCCCGCCACCGGAGGCTGTGCCAAAATTCCCATTGGCAAAACGCGCCAGGGAAGCGTCATCTTCACCCGGCATAAGGCTGGGGATCAGGTAAGGGCAGATGACCGAAACAGCGCGCGAATATATCGACTTTTGGGTGGAGAATAGCGTCCACGCAGCCGAGCAGTTTAGAACGCCGGGCGCGACGCAGGACGTCGAGGAATTGGTGCGACGGCTCATTGCCGGCGCCGGAGGGCAGGGCATCACGGAGGAGGCCATGCGGGACGAGGTTGGCGATATCGCCGACTACATCCGGGAAAAATTGAAGGCCGCCAACAAGGCCGAAAGCGGTCGGCAGCAGTAGTCGCAGCAGCCAAGCTGCATTCGAGCGAGATGCTTTTCCAGTGACGTCGTGCGCCCTCTGTTCGAAAGAGAATGAGAGTCATGCCTCGCATGATTCACGTCGCGAGTTTGCAGAGAGTGAATCACAGGTTGTTCAAGAGACGCAGTGTCGTCCTGGCGAAAGCCAGGACCCATTACCCCAAATCCCAATTGTTGCGCGACGCTGGGGCCGCGATCCCGTTCAGCACCGAAAGCGGTGGTACTGGGTCCTGGCCTTCGCCAGGACGACAGCGGTGGATCTGGCGCGACCGCAGGGAGGGGCGTGTATGTGGTGCAACCGCCTTCACCCGTTCGCGGTCTTCACCACGACGAGATTGTCGTCGACTGCCGGCGGGTGGCGCTTGAGATGGTCGCGGCGTAGCGCGATCTCGTCGCGGACCAGCTCGTAGCCGAGCTTGAAGGTGTCGAGGCCATCGCCGGAAACGGTGCCGTCGCGCAACCCGATCACCGCGCCGCGCAGGATCGCCTCGAGCTCGTCCTGCAATTCGTCGAGATGTTCGGCGCAGGTGGTGTGCTCGACGCGCTCGCCGATGTCGAGGATCCGGCCCGCCAGTTCGCTGGCCTTCTCCGGCGCGACGCGGGTGATCTTGGTGTAGATCGCAGCGAAGATCGAGCCGATGATACTGAGCGCGGCGGCGCCGAGATACATCACGTCGCTGTAGCGATCCATGAACGATTTGGTATCGTCGTTGATGTATTCGGCCGCGCCCTGATGGGCGACGATGAAGGCGTCCTTGTCGGTCGCCGCCGGCTCGATCTTGGAGGCGAAGCCGTCGTCGAGCGCGAGCTCGGACTTGTTCTCATAGACGATGCGCGCGAGTTCGGCCGCCGTCGTCGTGGGCATCCAGGATTGCGCCACCAGCAGCCATTCCAGTCCGATGGTGTCGACGTCGTCGTCGGGGATCGCCGGCGAGGACGACAGCATGCCGGTCGAGACCGTCTCCTCCGAGATCGCCGGATATTTGCGCGCCAGCGCCTTGGCCTCGTCGATCGCGTTCAAGGTGAAGCCGCCGGCACGTTTGGCATATTGCTCGTAGGTCTTGTCCTTGATGATCTTCGAGGCATGCTCGATCACGACCACGGCGGCGAAGCCCGAAGCGAACAGCTTGTCGAACGGCGTGTTCGGCGGCGCCTGCTGCACCCGCTGCGCCACATCCGGGCTGTCGGAAATCTCCAGCGCGCTGCGGACGAAATTGACGCTGTTCTCGCCGTCGCCGACGACCGCGATCTTCTTTCTCTTCAGTTCGGTCAGCGACTTGATCTTCTTGCCGCCGGGGCTCAGCACCAGCACCACGTCATGCTCGAGGATCGCGATGGCGCGGGCGCGCGGCGGCACCTTTCCGTCGGTGCGCAGGATCGCAAGCGTTGCTGCGCGGCGATCGAACTGCGCCAGTGCCTTGGCGTTATCGGGGTTCGGCGCGATCTTCAGCCGCAGCCGCGACGAATTGTTCTTCAGCACGGTGGCGAGGCGGGCGGCGAACTTGGCCTCCGGGCCCTTGGCATCGCCGACCGCAAACACCAGCGTTTCCGAATTACGCAGCCAGACCCGGCCACCGACCACGGTGATCGCGCTCAGGAACAGCGTCAGCATGGTGAAGATGATGATCTGCGCGCGGTTGCTCTTGGCGACCGGAGGGCGTGGCCGCGGCAACACTGGCGAAGGCGCGGGGGCTTCGGCACTCATGGCTGATCACCTGGCTCATCACCCGTCCGGGACGGCCCGCTGCCGCGACGGCGCGGCGCTGCCCGGTGAATCCGTAAATGACTATAAAAGAAAGAAAATTTCCTGTGCCGCCGACGATATACCTCCCCGGCGGGAATGCAAACCGGCCACCCATCGTAACCTTAATCCCGGTTCGCCTGCGCCGCGATGCCACATGACCATCGCCACTATCGACGTCCGAACCCAGATGTGATTTTCGAGGGGCCGCAGGTGCATTCCTCCGCCGGAGATGTCATAAATGACACAAGCTCCGCTTTGCGGAATTGTGCTGACGGCCTGACCCGGATTTCTTGCAATCACATTCATCGAAGTAAAAGGGCGTCAGCTTGTTGTTTCCTTCCATGTCATCGTCGGTGTCGGTTGGTGCCCTGGTGGGATGGATGTTGCTTCTCACCGCAAAGCACATCATCGCTGACTTCATGCTGCAGAACGCCTGGATGGCGATCGGCAAGGACCAGAAGACCGGCTGGGCCATGCCGCTGCTCGCGCATTGCCTGGTCCATCTCGCGGTCGCGCTGGCGCTGATCCTGGTGGTGGCGCCGCGATTCTGGTACGTCGCCTTCGTCGACTTCGTGATCCACATCATCGTCGATCGTTGCAAGGGCATCTGCGCCTCGCATCTCGGCGTGACGCTGGAGTCCAGCCATCCCTGGTTCTGGACCCTGATCGGGGTCGACCAGGCGCTGCACCACCTCACCGGATTCGCGCTGTCGATCTACATGGCCGCGAACTGAGCGGCGCGCGGACGCCTCCTTCCACATCCTGTCCCTACCACGACCCTGCTTGCTGCGGGCGGATGTGATTCGCGTGCAACGGGCAAGGGGCCCCGGAGGCGACCGGAGGCCGTGGTTAACCTTTCGTTAGAGGATTGCGCGGCATCTTCCCGATCGAGGGGGATTTGCAAATGTTTTCAAGCCGCGACGCGTTCGAGAACGATGCCTGCCCAGTTGCGGACGACCTGCTCGGCCAGATGTACCGCGCCAATCCGAACGGGCTTTCGCTGCTGGTTGCCAATGTCGCGCCCGACGTCAGGGCGATGCTCGCGCTGTTCTGCTATCGCCGCAGCCATCTGCACGCACTCGCACTGGCGATTGCGTCGAGCTGCAGCGAGTGGGAGCTGGTCAATTCCGGTGGCCGCGTCGGATCGACGCTGTACGCTCTGTCGCGTGAGCCGGCCCGTGCTGCGACCGTGTCGCATGGCGGCCGCAAGCCGATCACGCTGTCGACCAAGCCGCTGTCGAGCTTCGCGCCTGTTGTCGATGACGAACTCGACGACGAGGACGTCAGCGAGACGGTGACTGTGACGGCTTAAGCATGATCCGGAAAAGTGGAATCCGGTTTTCTCTCGCGACAAACGCGGAACGCGTTTGCGCGGAGATCATGCGCAAATAAAAGAGCCGTGCTCAATCCGGCTGCGCGCTCGGGATGAGCGGCAGCCCGTGCCGGCGCCGCGCCATTGCGCATTCTGCGTCGCCCGGCAGGCAGGTTCGGCACACCTCCGGCCGCACCGCATAGACCTCGCAGCGCGTTGCTTCGCCGACCCGGCCTGACAGCGCCGAGCAGCGGTCACCCTCGCAGCGCATCCCTGATTGCCGCGCGTTGACGAATTGCGGTGGGATCAGATCGAGCTGCGCGTCGTCTTCCACCGTGAAGCGCGGCCAGTTCACCGAATAGCTGCAGCAGGCGCCGCAGGACTGACAGGGGCTCGCGTCCGTCGCGTCGATCGCGTTGCCGGTCATCAGGTGTCCCTCGGTGCTTCCCACACCAGGCTGCGCCGCCAGCGCGCCCTGAGCAGGTCGCGCCGCTCCGGATATTTCTCATCGTGATAGATCGCGGTGACCACGCGGTCGGTGCGGAAGCTGCGGAAATCCTTGCGCAGCTCGCACCAGGCGGCGAGCAGCCGCACCGCCTCGTGATAGCCGACCGCGATCGGCCAGATCGTGCGCTCGCTATCGCGGCCATGCTCGTCGCGATAGTTGAGCGTGATCTTCTTGCCTTCGTGGATCTGGCTGCGGGTCCTGACCATGTCGATACGGTCGGGCTCCCGGTTCCAGGCGGAGCGGGCGCGGCTCGCCGGCTCTAGCACGAACGGCCGCAGCCGGTCGGGCACGGTCTCGGCGATCTTGGCCATCAGGTCCTCGGCCGCGCGCGCCAATGCCGGATCGGCGTGACCGACCACCCATTGCGCGCCGAGCACGCAGGCCTCGATCTCGTCGGGTGTCAGCATCAAGGGCGGCAGGTCAAAGCCCTTCTCCAGGATGTAGCCCATGCC
The DNA here is from genome assembly GCF_013373795.3 of Bradyrhizobium quebecense. Taxonomy (NCBI): domain Bacteria; kingdom Pseudomonadati; phylum Pseudomonadota; class Alphaproteobacteria; order Hyphomicrobiales; family Nitrobacteraceae; genus Bradyrhizobium; species Bradyrhizobium quebecense. The sequence continues at coordinate 6,215,674 of NZ_CP088022.1, read as the reverse complement.
GGCCTCGCCGCGGATCGGCACCCGCTGCTCGATCAGGCTGGCGATGTCGCGATAGATGGTCCGCTTCGATGTCTCGAGTTCGGCTGCGATCGCGTCCGCGGTCAAAGGCTTACGGGTGCGGCGGAGCACCTGGATGATCTGAAACAGCCGGTCGGCGCGTCTCATGGCAATTCTCTTGGTCGCTCTCTTGGCGGGTGTCTTAGCAGTGTTTTGGCAGCTGTCTTGACGAGTGTCTTGACGGGTCTCGCAGTGTCTCGGCGGGTCGGCTTTTCGCGCCCCCTGTCACTGCTGCTGACAGCATGTTGGCAGCAGGTGGGGGCTATATCAGGACAACACCTCAAGTGAAGGGAATTTGTCCATGACGAATCTTGATGAACTCGGTTTCCGGCAGGCGCAGAGCTTCGCGCTGGAACAACTGGTCACGGTCTACTCCACCTCCGGCGACCTGCGCTGGGCCCTGGTCGCGCTGGTCGCACAGTCGATCGGCGCAGCCTGGTCCTACGGGCGGGCACGGCTGGTCAAGCGCGTTCGCGAGGCGGTTCGCCGCCTCGCGCCGGTCGGCCCGCTCGACAGTGAATGCCACTACTGCTGACACCATGCTGGCAGCAGGGGGCGGCTAGAGCAGATTCTGATCAGACACGGTCATAACCGGCTGCGGCGAAGAAGTTCAGGCACTCTTGGGCGGTGAAGGCGGTCAGGGCGGTGGCAATAGCGTTGTCCAAAGCCTCGATTGATCTGGCGGCGGCCTTTCGAAGTGCGGCTTTGAGCTTGGCGAAGGCCATTTCGATCGGATTGAGGTCGGGCGAATAAGGCGGCAAATAGAGGAGCTGGGCGCCCACGGCATCGATTGCGATGCCGACCTCGGCGCGCTTGTGTGCTGCGAGATTGTCCATCACCACGATGTCGCCGGGCCTGAGTGTCGGCACGAGGACTTGCGTCACGTAAGCCTCGAACGCCAGACCATCCATGGGACCGTCAAGGACCATCGGCGCAGTCATGCCGGTCGCTCTGAGCGCGCCGACGAAGGTCGTCGTCTTCCAATGACCATGCGGGAGCGCTGCGACACAGCGCTGGCCGTACGGCGAGCGGCCATAGCGCCGCGCCATCTTGGTCGAGGCTCCCGTCTCGTCGATAAACACCAACCGATGGATGCCGATCTCAGGCTGAGATGCCTTCCACGCCGCGCGTTCAGCGGCCACGTCCGGCCGATCCTGCTCGCTGGCGTGCGATGTTTTTTTTGAACGTGATGTTGCGGCGATCGAAGAATCGCCAGACCACGCTCGGCACGAAACGCTCGCCGTGGACTTTGAGGAGATGGTCAGCGATCTCGGCCAGCGTCATGTCAGGCGTAGCCTTGACCAGGGAGAGGATCTCCGCAGCATGACCCTCGATCCGAGCTGAACGTCTGTCTCCGCCCTGCGCTCCCGCCTCACAAGCGCCGGTGCTGCGCCATTCGTTGACCAGTTCGATCGCTGTCGATGGCGCTACGCCGAACCGGCCGGCGGCGCCCCGACAGCTCATGCCTTCCTCTTCCACAGCCCGAATAATGCGAAGGCGAAGGTCCGGCGAGAGCGGCTTAGCCATGGGGGCTGGCCTCCATCACCAGCCCTCAGGGTGAATCACGATTTGCCTCACAAGGGAATCCCTTCCGATTCCGCCAGGTCAGAAAATGCTCTAGCTTCAATTCACGACCACAGGCGATCGGGAGCTTCATATGATTACGCTTTTTGGCTTTGGCACGGGCTTCGGCTTGCCGGAAATCAGCCCCTTCGTGACCAAGACCGAGGTCCAGCTCAAGATGGCCGGGCTCGACTATCGCAAGGAGAAGGCGATGCCGCCGGCCTCTCCCAAGGGCCAGCTGCCGTTCATCGCCGATGACGGCGAGACGATCGCCGATTCGACCTTCATCCGCGCCCATATCGAGGGCAAATACGGCTTCGATTTCGACGCGCCGCTGAGCCTGCAGGCGCGCGCGCAGGCCTGGGCCTTCGAGCGCATGATCGAGCATCACGTCTACTGGGCGCTGGTCGGCGCGCGCTGGGTCGACGACACCAATTTCGCCAAGGGGCCCGCGCATTTCTTCGACGGCGCGCCCGATCATCTGCGCGACAAGATGCGCGAGGACGCCCAGTTCCGCGTCGCCGAGAACTATCTGTTGAGCGGGCTTGGCCGCCACGGACCCGACGAGGACGTCGATCTCGCGCTCCGCTCGCTGTTTGCGCTGTCGGTGCAGCTCGGCGACAAGCCCTATCTGATGGGCAACGCCCCGTGCGGCACCGACGCCACCGCGTTCGGCGCGCTCGCGGGAATCCTGACGCCGTTCTTCGATTCGCCGCTGCGCGAGCGCACCGAGAAATTCGACAACCTCACCGCCTATGTCGGCCGGATGATGCAGCAATATTATCCGGAATTCGCCTGGGCGCCGTTGCAGCAGCAGGCGGCCTAACCGGCTGGGGCAGGAGCGGGCTCGCCCTTCAATGCGGCGAGCTCCGCCTCGAGTTCGGCGATGCGCTGGGCGCGTGAGGCAAGCGCGCTGGCCACATCGGCCGCGTCGAACTTCTGCGGGATATGCTGCGGGCAGTTGGTGTCCCACGCCGCGACCTTGAACAGAATCACCTGCTCGGGCCGCGCGCGATAGCCCTGCGGCATCAGCGAACGCGTCAGCGCCGGATCATCTTCAACCACCCGCGCCTCGCCCCAGATCTTCACGCGCTGCCGGTAGGCGTAGTTCATCACGAAGATGTAGGCCTTCGGGTTCTCCGAGAGGTTGCCCTGGCTGATGAATTGCCGGTTGCCGCTGTAGTCGGCGAACGCGATGGTGTGCTTGTCGAGCACCTTGATGAAACCCTTCGGCCCGCCGCGATGCTGGATGTAGGGCTGGCCGCCGGCCGAGGCGGTGGCGAGATAGAAGCTGTTGGTGTTGGTGAGGAAGGCCGCGAGGTTCTCGTCGACCTCGGTTTGCCAGCCGCCATGGGCCTCGACCTCGGCATAGGTTGCGCGCGAGCCCTTGCGGGTCTGGATTTCCTTCACCGCCGGGGTGAACCCGACATCGCTCGAATAGCTGTGAACCTCTGACATCTTAGCCTCCCGCCACGGGCGACAAAGCGGCCGTCCTCGGACCCTAACATGGGCATTTCCGGATTGTAGGCAATCTTGGGAATTGACAGTTCACTGTTGCCGATTATGCAATAGTCTCATGGACCGGATCGATGCCATGCAGGCCTTCGTCGCGGTGGCGGACCTCGAGGGGTTTGCCCCCGCCGCCCGCAAGCTCGGCCTGTCTCCGTCCGCCATCACGCGGCTGATCGCGGCGCTGGAGGAGCGGCTCGGTGCGCGGCTGCTGCAGCGGACCACGCGGCAGGTGACGCTGACCGACGCTGGCTCGCGCTATTTGGAGCGGGCGCGGCGGATCTTTGCCGACGTCGAGGAGGCCGAGGACGCGGTAGAGAGCGAGCGCACCCGCCCCGAAGGCCGCTTGGTGATCTCGGCGCCGTTCGGCTTCGGGCGGCTCCATGTCAGCCCGGTCGTGACCGCCTACCTCAAACGCTATCCCGATGTTGGCGTCGACCTGCGGCTGTCGGATCGCCGGATCAACCTCGTCGAGGACGGCGTCGATCTCGCGGTCAGGCTCGGGCACCTGCCGGATTCGACGCTGGTGGCGCGGCATGTCGGCCAGATGCGCCGCATCGTGGTGGCTTCGGCCGGTTATCTCAAGCTTCGCGGCGAGCCGAAGCGGCCGGCGGACCTCACCGCCCACGACACGATCCAGTTCGGCGCGATGACCGCGACGCCGGATTGGCGCTTCATGGAGGACGGCCAGGAGATCCGCATCACGCCGACGCCACGCTTCACCAGCAACAGCTCGGACGCTGCCATCCAGTACGCCGAGCAGGACGGCGGACTGACGCGGGTGATGGCCTACCAGGCCGCCGAATCGCTGAAGGCGCGGCGGCTCAGGATCGTGCTCGCCGAATTCGAGCAGCCGCCGGTGCCGATCCATGTCGTCTACCCGACATCCCGGCTGTTGTCGGCCAAGGTGCGGACCTTCATCGATCTCGTCACCGAGATCACCGACTGGCACTTCGGCTAGCGCGAGACGCTTAGCTCGCTGGTGCCTTCTTCGGCACCACGCGGAACGTGCCGCTGGCGCGCGCGATCGTCACACCGTCGGCCTTGATCAGGCTTTGTGCAAAGCAGATCGTGCTGCCGGTCTTGATCACATCGCTCTCGATCGCGAGCCACTGTCCGACATTTGCGGAGCCGACGAAATCGACCGTGAGCGAGATCGTCACATACGAGGTCGTCCAGCCGGTCGCCTGGCCGCAGCTATAACCCATCGCGTTGTCGGCAAGGGCCGCGATCAGCCCGCCATGGATCAGGCCGCGGCCGTTGGTGTGCGGCCTCGCCAGCCGCAGGCCGATGATGACGGCCCGCTCGGTCTTCCTTTGGTACAGCGGCTCCCAGGGCTCGGTGAGCGGGCTCTTGCGGAACAGCGGCTCGAAGCCATCGGGGACATCTTGAGGAATGTCGGGGGCGACTTGCGTGTCGGTGGTCATCTCTGGCTCGCGTATGGCGTTGCGTTGCCGCCATTGAACGCGATGTCGATCGCGGTTTCACCGCCTACAAAGTTTTAAACGCGATTTGCAGGGGCGTTTGAAAGTGGCTCCGGCCTGTCGCCATATCCCTCGCCGTCATCGTCCGGAGAGGCCACGGCGTACTGGATACCCCGCATGCGCGGGGTATGACAGCTGACGGCACATCGGCGAGGTTGCTCGACGAAAAAACAGCAACCGATCTAGAACGGCAGCCCCACATAATTCTCCGACAGCGAGGTCGACGCCGCCTTCGAGCTGACGAGATAGTCGAGCTCGGCGATCTGGATGCGCGCGGCGAATTCGCCCTCGTCGGGGAATTTGTGCAGCATCGAGGTCATCCACCAGGAGAAGCGTACTGCCTTCCAGACCCGCGCCAGCGCTTTGGCCGAATAGAGGTCGAGACCGGCCGAGGATTTCTCGTCGTAATATTCGCGTAGCGCCTGCGACAGATAATGCACGTCGCTGGCCGCAAGGTTCAGCCCCTTGGCGCCGGTCGGCGGCACGATGTGCGAGGCGTCGCCGGCCAGGAACATGCGGCCGAACCGCATCGGTTCGGCGACGAAACTGCGCAGCGGCGCGATGCTCTTTTCGATCGAGGGGCCGGTGATGATCTCGTCGGCGGCCTTCTGGTCGAGGCGCCGCTTCAATTCATCCCAGAACCGCTCGTCGGACCATTGATCGACATGATCGTCGAGCGGGCACTGCACGTAATAGCGGCTGCGATGCGTCGAGCGCATCGTGCAGAGCGCAAAGCCGCGCGCGTGGTTGTTGTAGATCAGCTCCGGCGAGACCGGCGGCGTCTCCGAGAGGATGCCGAGCCAGCCGAACGGGTACACCCGCTCGTAGCTGGTGATCGCCGACGCCGGCACGCTGGCGCGGCTGACGCCGTGGAAGCCGTCGCAGCCGGCGATGAAATCGCAGGCGATCTCGTGGGTGACGCCGTCCTTGACGTAGCTGACGCGCGGATGATCGGTGCCGAAATCATGCGGCGTGACGTCGGCGGCGGAGTAGACCGAGGTCAGGCCGGCCGCCTTGCGGGCGTTCATCAGATCGAGCGTGACCTCGGTCTGGCCGTAGATGGTCACGGTCTTGCCGGTCGCCGCGTGCATGTCGATGCGGTGCCGCGCCCCGCCGAACGCCAGCTCGACGCCGTGATGAACCAGGCCTTCCTGGTGCAGCCGGGCGCCCGCACCGACGCTGTCGAGCAGCGACACGGTGCCTTCCTCGAGCAGGCCGGCGCGGATCCGCCCCAGCACGTAATCCGGGGTCTGCCGCTCGAGAATGACGTTGTCTACGCCGAAAGTATGAAGTAGTTGCCCAAGCAACAGTCCGGCCGGACCTGCGCCAATGATTGCTACTTTTGTCCGCAACACCTGCTCCTCCCGATCGGATAGGCTTTCAGCAGGCGCCCGCGCCGGGGCGGTCGCCATCAACTTGCCAAGGCAACTATATCATATAACAGTTTTGGCAAGGCGGATTTGCGCGGGACCTGCGTTCGCCGCAGCGCAAGATGCGGGAGAGGCCGGGTGCGACGAGGCGTCCACTCTGCGGATTTCGTCTTGAATATCCGAGCGAATTAGATAACATGTTAAGTAATGAGACCGGGCACGAAGCCCGTCCTGGAGAGGAGGAGAGGTGATGAGGAAGAGTTTGTTGGCGCTGCTGATGGCAGCCGCCGCCATCGTGCCGGCCGCAGGTCCTTCGCAGGCGCAGGACAAGACCGTCAATCTGAAAGTGTCGCTCTGGGTGCCGCCGGCGCATCCGCTGGTGCCGGCGACGCAGGCCTGGGCCGCCGACATCGAGAAGGCATCGGGCGGCACCATCAAGGTCACCGTGTTTCCGTCCGAGCAGCTCGGCAAGGCATTCGACCATTACGACATGGCGCGCGACGGCATCGCCGACGTCACCTATGTCAATCCCGGCTATCAGCCCGGCCGGTTCCCGATCGCGGCCGCGGGCCAGCTCCCGTTCGTGTTCTCGGACGGCAAGAAGGGCACGCTGGCGCTGAACGAGTGGTACCACAAATACGCGCCGACCGAGATGAAGGACACCAAGCTCTGCTTCGCCTTCATCCACGATCCGGGCGCGCTGCACGGCAAGAAGAAGATACTGCTGCCGAGCGACCTTAGCGGCGTGAAGGTGCGACCGGCGCAGAGCACCATCGGCGAGATGGTGAAGATGTTCGGCGGCACCAATGTGCAGGCCTCCGCCCCGGAATCGCGCGACGCGATCGAGCGCGGCGTGGCCGACGAGATCACCTTCCCCTGGGGATCGATCTTCCTGTTCGGCATCGACAAGGTGGTGAAGTACCACATGGACGTGCCGCTCTACACGACGGTGTTCACCTACAACATCAACCTCGCCAAATATAATGCGATGTCGGACGCCCAGAAGAAGGTGATCGACGATCATTGCACGCCGGAATGGGCCTCCAAAGTCACCGATCCCTGGACCGATTTCGAAGCCAATGGCCGCACCAAGATGAAGGCGCTGCAAGGCCACGAGGTCTATCCGCTGACGGCGGATCAGCTCGCCGAATGGAAGAAGGCGGTCAAGCCGCTGCGCGACAGCTGGGCCGAGGCGGTGAAGAAGGCCGGCGGCGATGCGGAGAAGATCGAGGCCGATCTGCAGGCCACGCTGAAGAAGTACGAGGCGGGGATCTGATCCCGTTGCCCCTTCACCTCGCCCCGCTCGCGGGGAGAGGTCGGATCGCATCGTCAGATGCGATCCGGGTGAGGGGGTACAGGTCTCACCGCCTTCACAACTCGTGGAAGCAGCCCCTCACCCCAACCCTCTCCCCGCAAGAGCGCGGCGAGGGAGCTCATCGAAGCAACGCATGACGCAATCTGCCGAAGTTTCCCAGGACGGCGCGATCACCGGTCCACCCGAGCCGGTGCGCAAGAATTTCATGGACCGCTTCATCGATTCGATCGAATGGGTGGCGGCCTTCTTCGTCGGCGTCGTCGCGCTCAACACCTTCACCGCGGTGTTCATGCGCAAATTCTTCTCGGTGACGATCCCCGACTACTACAATTTCGGCCAGTTCCTGCTCGGCATCCTGATCTTCTGGGGCATCGCGGCGACGAGCTATCGCGGCACTCACATCACCGTGGATCTGGTCTGGGCCAATGCCTCGCCGCGCTATCAGCGCTGGATCGACATCTTCGCGACGCTGGTGCTGCTGTTCGTGGTGACGGTGCAGACCTACACGCTGGTCGACAAGGTGATCGACACCAGGAACAGCCACATCGTCACGATGGATCTCGGCGTGCCGGTCTGGCCGTTCTTCCTGGTGTCGTGGCTCGGCGACGTCTCCGCGGTTTTGCTGATCGCGATCCGGACCTACCGCCTGATCTTCCATCCGGAAGATATCCATGATGCCAAGATCAAGACTGCGGAGTAGACGGCCATGAGTCTCGATTTGAGTCCCGAGGCCGTCGCCGTCATCGGCTTCGTCTGCCTGTTCGCGCTGATGCTGTTGCGTGTACCCGTCGGCATGGCGATGGGCCTCGTCGGCATCACCGGCTTTGGTTATCTCACCGGCTTCGCTCCGGCGCTGAAGCTGGTCGGCCAGACCACGATGCGCACGGTGACGGATTATTCCTTCGGCGTGATCCCGATGTTCCTGTTGATGGGCGCCTTCGTGTCCGTCTCCGGCATCAGCCGCGAGCTGTTCCGCGCCGCCAACACCTTTGTCGGCCACTGGAAGGGCGGGCTCGGCATCGCGACCATCGCAGCCTGCGGCGGCTTTGCCGCGATCTCGGGCTCGTCGGTCGCGACCGCCGCGACCTTCTCGGCGGTGGCCTATCCGGAAATGCGCCGCTTCGGCTATCCGCAATCGTTCTCGACCGGCGTGATCGCGGTCGGCGGCACGCTGGGGGCAATGCTGCCGCCATCCACGGTGCTCGCGGTGTATGGCATCATCACCCAGCAGGATATCGGCAAGCTGTTCATCGCCGGCGTGGTGCCGGGCCTGCTCGCGATCCTGATGCACATGATCACGATCGGCATCATCGGCGTGACGCGGCCGGGCTTCCTGCCGGCAGGCAAGAAGGCGTCGTGGCACGAGCGCGCCATGGCTATGCGCGACGTCTGGTCGCCGCTGCTGCTGTTCCTGTTCGTGATCGGCGGCCTTTATGGCGGCTTCTTCGTCCCGACCGAGGCGGGCGCGGTCGGCGCGGTCGGTGCCTTCATCATCGGCATCCTCAGGGGTAAGCTGACCAGGGACGGCATCCTGCAATCGCTGCTGCAGGCGACGCGCACCGCGGCGGCAGTGTTCACGGTGCTGATCGGCGCGCTCTGCTTCGGCTATTTCCTCACCATCACCCAGACGCCGCAGAACGTCACTGAATTCCTCACCGGGCTCGGCATCGGCCCTTACGGCGTGCTGGCGCTGACCCTCCTGATGTATCTGGTGCTCGGCTGCCTGATGGACGCGATGGCGATGGTGATCCTCACCGTGCCGATCGTGTTCCCGGTGGTGACCGCGCTCGGTTTCGACCCGATCTGGTTCGGCATCATCATCGTCATGACGGTGGAACTCGGCCTGATCCATCCGCCGGTCGGCATGAACGTGTTCGTGATCAAGAGCGTGATCAAGGACGTCAACATGTCGACGATCTTTGTCGGCGTGCTGCCGTTCGTGATCACCGATCTGATCCGGCTGGTGATCCTGATCCTGTTCCCGCTGCTCGCGACCTGGCTGCCGCAGCGTATGATAGGGTAAATCCATGGTGCCTGAGCTTCAGACCAGATACGTCTTCACCATCACCGCCCGGATCGCGGAGGTGACCTCCGCCGGCGACATCGGCACCGGCGTCCGCCGCATCATTCCGATCATCGGCGGCGAGGTGAGGGGCGAGACTGTCAACGGCAAGGTGCTGCCGTTCGGCGCCGACTTCCAGATCATCCGGCCCAACGAACTGATCGAGCTGGAGGCAAAATATGCCTTCGAGACCGACGACGGCGCCGTCGTCTATGTCGAGAACAAGGGCATCCGCTTCGGGCCGGTCGATCTGCTCAAGAAGCTCAAGCGTGGCGAACCGGTCGACCCGAAGCTGATCTACTTCCGCACCGTGCCGAAATTCGAAACCGGCGCCGAAAAGTACCGCTGGCTGATGGAGCACATCTTCATCGGCTCCGCCGCTCGCCACGCCGACCGCGTCGTGATCGACGTGCATCAGGTGTTGTGAGGAAGGCAACGGCCACCTCCTGGCTTTCGCCATGACGACGATGATCTGCTGTCATCGGCCGGCTCGACCGGGCGATCCAGTACGCCGAGGCCTCTCGGCTCAAGCACGAACGTCTCTGGAATACTGGATCACCCGCTTTCGCGGGTGATGACACCGTGAACGGAATGCAGCCTTGCGTGCAATGGCAAGCGTTCCGCCCACCAACGTCCCGTATTGACTCCTGCGATGATAGTTATAAAATATAACTATTCTAACCAGGAAACAATAACGCCATGGGAAACGCTGCCGACGCGGGTGATGCCTCGCTGCTCAAGATCGAGACGCGAGGGGCGGTGCTGACCGTCGGGCTCAACCGGCCGGCCAAGCGCAATGCGCTCAATGACGGCATCATCCTGGCGCTGCGCGACTGCTTTTCCGCGATTCCCGACACGATCGGCGCCGTCGTCATCCATGGCGTCGGCGATCATTTCTCGTCCGGCCTTGATCTCTCCGAACTGACCGAGCGCGACGCCACCGAGGGGCTGGTGCATTCCCAGATGTGGCACCGCGTGTTCGACCGCATCCAGTATTGCCGCGTGCCGGTGATCGCCGCGCTGAAGGGCGCAGTGATCGGTGGCGGGCTGGAGCTTGCCTGCGCGGCGCATATCCGGGTCGCCGAGCCGTCGGCCTATTTCGCGCTGCCCGAAGGCCAGCGCGGCATCTTCGTCGGCGGCGGCGGATCGGTGCGGCTGCCGCGCCTGATCGGTGTGCCCAGGATGGCCGACATGATGCTGACCGGCCGGGTCTATTCGGCGACAGAGGGCGCAGCCTACGGCTTCTCGCAATATCTCACCGAGGCCGACGGCGCGTTGCCCAAGGCGCTGGAGCTTGCCGAGCGCGTCGCAGCCAATGCGCCGCTGACCAACTTCGCAGTGTTGCAGGCGCTGCCGATGATCGCCGAGGCCAATCCGCAGACCGGCCTCTTGATGGAATCGCTGATGGCTACGGTGGCGCAGAGCGACAAGGAGGCCAAGAAGCGGATCCGCGCGTTTCTGGATCGCAAGACCGCCAAGGTGAAGCCGACATGAGCGCCAAGGCTGATATTTCTGCGTCTGCGTCCACTGCGAGTGCGCATCCGCTGCGCCCGATCTCGTTTGGCAATCCCGACGTCACCGTCGAGCGCCGCGACGACGGCACGATCTATCTGCGCCCCAAGCTCAATCTCGCCGACTATCCCGTTCGCCTCACCGATCGCCTGCATCATTGGGCAGCGACCGAGCCGAGCCGTGTGTTCATGGCCGAACGTGCAGCGGGCGGCGGCTGGCGCCAGATCACCTACGCACAATTGCTGGAAACGACCCGGCGCATTGCGTCCGCGCTGACCGCGCGCGGGCTGTCGGCTGAGCGGCCGATCATGATCCTGTCGGGCAATTCGATCGATCACGCGCTGATCGCGCTCGGCGCGCTCTATGCCGGCATTCCGTTCTGTCCGGTCTCTCCGGCCTATTCGCTGGTGTCGCGCGACTACGGCAAGCTCAGCTTCGTCATCAAGCTGCTGACGCCCGGCCTCGTCTTCGTCGACGACGCCGACAAATTTGCCGACGCGTTGCGCGCCAATGTCGGACCCGATGTCGAGATCGCGGCAAGCCGCGGGGCCGTCCCCGGCCGCGACGTGACGCGGCTTGCCGGCCTCATGGCAACGCCGGAAGACCCACGCCTCGATGCGACCAATGGGAAAATCAGTCCGGATACGATCGCAAAATTCCTGCTGACGTCGGGCTCGACCGGCAATCCCAAGGCCGTCATCAACACCCAGCGGATGATCTGCGCCAACCAGGTGATGCTGCGCGAGACGCTGGCGTTCCTGAAGGACGAGCCGCCTGTGATCGTCGACTGGCTGCCGTGGAATCACACTTTTGGCGGCAACCACAATGTCGGGCTGACGCTCTTCAACGGTGGCTCGATGTATCTCGACGAGGGCAAGCCGATGCCCGGCGGCATCGAGGAGACCGTGCGAAACCTGCGCGAGATCTCGCCGACGGTCTATTTCAACGTGCCCAAGGGCTACGAATCGCTGCTGCCCTATCTGCGCGACGATGCTGGCCTGCGGGCAAGATTCTTCCACCGGCTGCATGCGATGTTCTTCTCGGGCGCCGCGCTGTCGCCGTTCATCTGGAACAGCCTCGATGCGCTCGCGGTGCAGGAGAAGGGCTATCGCGTGCCGATGCTGACCGGGCTCGGCGCCACCGAGACCTCGCCGTTCTTCATGTCGGTGCGGCCCGATACCAGCCGCTCCGGTCATGTCGGGCTTCCGGTGTCGGGCAATGATGCGAAGCTGGTCCCCAACAACGGCAAGCTCGAGGTCCGAGCTAAGGGGCCGAACGTGACGCCGGGCTACTGGCGGCAGCCCGAACTGACCGCCAAGGCATTCGACGAGGAGGGTTTCTATAAATTCGGCGACGCGCTGAAGCCCGCCAACGCCGATGATCTCGATGCAGGGTTCGATTTCGACGGCCGCATCGCCGAGGATTTCAAGCTGGCGAGCGGCACCTGGGTCAGCGTCGGGCCGTTGCGGGCGCGCTTCGTCGGCGCCTGCGCGCCGCTGGTGCGCGACGTCGTGATCGCGGGGCTCAACCGCGACGAGCTGGCGGCGAGTCGTGATCCTCGATCTCGATGGCTGCCGCCTGATCAATCCACAGCTTGCCTCTGGTGACATCGCGGCTGCGGCCAACGATCCGCTGGTGCGTGAAGCCTTCCGGGAACGTCTCGCGCGCGTGCTTGCGAGTGCCACCGGCTCGTCGAACCGGATCGCGCGGGCGCTCCTGCTCGACACGCCGCTGTCGATCGATCGCGGCGAGGTCACCGACAAGGGCTCGATCAACCAGCGTGCGGTGCTGGAGCATCGCACTGACATCATCGAAGCGCTCTATGCGCCGGTGCCGCCGGCATCGGTGATCATACTCGTCTGAAATTTGAAGAGGAGAATGCCATGCAGTTGAAGGACCAGGCCGCCATCGTCACCGGCGGTGCATCGGGATTGGGCGCGGCGACCGCGCGCCGTCTGGCTGCGCAGGGCGCCAAGGTCGCGGTCTGCGACCTCAACGCCAAGCTCGCCGAGAGCGTCGCAGCCGAGATCGGCGGCATTTCGGTCGTGTGCGACGTCGCCGATGCGGCCGCTGCCGAAGCCGCGGTGGCTGCCGCCGCCAAGGCGCACGGCCCGGCGCGGGTGCTGGTCAACTGTGCCGGCATCGGGGTGGCAAAACGCGTGATCGGCCGTGAAGGGCCGATGGCGCTCGCCGACTTCGACAAGGTGATCAAGGTCAACCTTATCGGCTCGTTCAACATGCTGCGGCTTGCGACCGCCGAGATGGCGAAGCTCGAGCCGCTCGCGACCGGCGAGCGCGGCGTCGTGATCTCGACGGCCTCGGTCGCGGCCTATGACGGCCAGATCGGGCAGGCGGCCTATTCGGCCTCCAAGGGCGGCATCGTTGCGATGACGCTGCCGATCGCGCGCGAGCTCGCGCAGTTCGGCATCCGCGTGCTGACCATCGCGCCGGGCCTGTTCATGACCCCCTTGCTGGCCGGCCTGCCGCAGGAGGCGCAGGACTCGCTCGCCGCCGCGATCCCGTTCCCGCGCCGGCTGGGGCAGGCCGACGAGTTTGCCTCGCTGGCGCTGCACATGATCGACAATCCCTATCTGAACGGCGAAGTGGTGCGGCTCGATGCCGCGCTCCGGATGGCGCCACGCTGACTATGGTCATGAGTATGAATCAGGAGCATCCGACGAGCTTGCTTCCACCTCTCCCATTGGGAGAGGTCGGATCGCGCAGCGATCCGGGTGAGGGGTTACGATCAACAACGAAGACCGTACCCCCTCACCCCAGCCCTCTCCCCATGGGAGAGGGAGTTCACCGCGGTTGCCGCGCTATCGGGGTTGGCTAAACCATGTTCGTCCATCGGCGCGACGTGCAGATCCAGTGGGGCGATTGCGACCCCGCCAACATCGTCTACTACCCGCGCTACTTCGCGATGTTCGACGACTCGACCTCGATCATGTTCGAGGCGGCTGGTTGCTCGAAGCAGGATCTCATCCACAAGTACGGACTTGTCGGCATTCCCATGGTCGACACGCGGGCGAAATTCCACATCCCGTCGACCCATGGCGACTGGATCACCATCGAGAGCCGGATCGAGAGCATCAAGCGCTCGAGCTTCGAGGTAGTGCACCGCGTTTTCAAGGGCGAGGTGTTGGCGATCGAGGCGTTCGAGACAAGGGTGCTGGTCGGCCGCCACCCGGACGATCCCGCCAGGCTGAAATCGGCGCCATTTCCGCAGGAGGTCATCGACCGCTTCATGAAGGGCTGACTTGTTCAGGGCTGACTCGCGGCCCCTCATGACCTAAAGAAGGGGCTGAATTTGCCCGCAAACCTGGTTTAAACCCAAAAAACATATCCGCAGGGAGGAATGAATGAGGAAGGCCACTCTCGCCGCAGCAGTGCTCGCAGCTGCTATCGCGCTGCCGGGCGCGCCCGCGCTGGCGCAGACCAATGAAATCACCATCGGCATCTCGATCTCGACCACCGGCCCCGCCGCGGCGCTCGGCATTCCCGAGCGCAACGCGCTCGATTTCGTGCCGAAGGAAATCGGCGGCGTGCCGCTGAAGCTGATCGTGCTCGACGACGCCGGCGATCCGACGGCTGCGACCACCAATACGCGGCGCTTCGTCACCGAGTCCAAGGCCGACATCATCATGGGCTCCTGCATCACGCCGACGACGATCGCGGTATCGACGGTCGCCAACGAGGCCGGCATCCCGCATCTCGGCCTCGCGCCGTTCCCGATCAATGAGGCCCGCGCAAAGTGGTCGGTCGACCTGCCGCAGTCGATCCCGATCATGGGCAAGGTGCTCTACGAGCACATGAAGGCGCACAACATCAAGACCGTCGGCTATATCGGCTATTCGGATTCCTACGGCGATCTCTGGGTCAACGACTTCAAGGCGCAGGCCGTGCCGATCGGCCTGACCATGACCGATGAGGAGCGCTTCGCGCGTCCGGATACGTCGGTCGCGGGCCAGGTGCTGAAGCTCGTCGCCGCCAATCCCGATGCCATCCTGGTCGGCGCCTCCGGCACCGCCGCGGCGCTGCCGCAGACCGCGCTGCGCGAGCGCGGCTACAAGGGCCTGATCTACCAGACCCACGGTGCCGCCACCATGGACTTCATCCGCATCGCGGGTGCGTCAGCGGAAGGCGTCATCATGTCGGCCGGCCCGGTGATGTCGCCGGAAACCCAACCCGACAGCGCGCTGACCAAGAAGCCGGGCCTGACGCTGAACGCGGCCTATGAAGCCAAATACGGCGCCAACAGCCGCAGCCAGTTCGCCGGCCATTCCTTCGACGCCTTCGAGGTGCTCAAGCGCATCATCCCGACGGCGCTGAAGACCGCCAAGCCCGGCACGCCGGAATTCCGCGAGGCGATCCGCCAGGCCTTCATCTCCGAGAAGGAGATCGTCGCGAGCCAGGGCGTCTACAACTGGACCGAAAAGGATCGCTACGGCCTCGACGACCGCTCGCGCATCCTGCTGACGGTCAAGGACGGCAAATACGTCCCGGCGATGTGAGCCGATCTTGATCTGCGAAACGAAGAAGCTGGCCTCGCTAAAGGGCCGGCTTTTTCTCTACCCTCCCCTGGAGGGGGAGGGGCGCTTCGCATCGCGTGAGCGATGTGAAGCGGGGTAGGGTGATACTCTATCGTCGTCGGTGGTGCTTCAGCGGCACGGCTTCCGCTTCGCGAGCGTCGTAGAGCTCGACATAAATCCGCTCCAGCACAGCGCCGAGGTCAGCCGTGATTTCCGAGTTCCAGAACCGGATGACGCGGAAGCCCTCTTTTTCGAGCCATTGTTGTCGCTCGCGATCGCGCATTGCCGTTTCATCGTCGTTGTGATGCCCGCCGTCGAGTTCGATGATCAGCCGCTTGGCCGGACAGAAGAAGTCGACGACATAGGGGCCGATCGGAGCTTGCTTTCGGAAATGCGTGCCTTCCGTCGGCAGTTCCTTCAGCGCACGCCATAATATCCGCTCGTGCGGCGTGGCATTTGCGCGCAGCTTCTTCGCAGCCGCTCTTCGGATCGATGCTGAGACCATTCGTGCGGCTTCACCCCACCCCGATCGCACCCGACGATGCTACGCATCGCCGTGCGCGCTCGACCCTCCCCCTCCAGGGGAGGGTGAAGTGGAGCGCAAGCATTGCGCGAATGCAAGCGTGGTCAGACGTGGTTCATCAGGAGACGCACCCGCCTTCATCCTCCCCTGGCGGGCGAGGTGGGGTGACGCTCTCTCCGCGCTGGCGCGGCGCGTTCTAGATCGCGCTCTCGCCTTCGAGCTGGAAGCCGAGATAGCTCGCGGCGACGCCCTTGTTGGCGGCGATGTCCCTGGCCGGGCCCGACAGCACGAACTCGCCGAGCTCCATCACATAGGCGCGGTCGGCGATCTGCAGCGCGGCCTGGGCGTTCTGCTCGACCAGCAGCACCGAGACGCCGGCTGCGCGGAGCTCGCCGACGATGCGGAAGATGTCGGCGACGATGATCGGGGCGAGGCCGAGGCTCGGCTCGTCCAGCATCAGCAATCTCGGCGCGCCCATCAGCGCGCGGCCCATCGCCAGCATCTGCTGCTCGCCGCCGGACAGCGTGCCGGCGAGCTGCTTGCGCCGCTCCTTGAGCCGCGGAAACAGCGTGTAGACCCGCTCCAGCGAGCGTGCTGCGGTTGCCTTCGCGATCCGGAAGGCGCCGAGCTCGAGATTGTCCTCGACATTCATGGTGCCGAACAATTCGCGATGCTCGGGCACCAGGCTGAGGCCCGTTGCGACGCGGTCCTCGATGTCGAGCGACGCCATGTCGACGCCGGCGAAGGTGGTGCGGCCCCGCAGCGGCAGCACGCCCATGATGGCGTTGAGCAGTGTGGTCTTGCCGGCGCCGTTGGCGCCGATGATGGTGACGATCTCGTTCTCTCCAACGTCGAGCGAGACGCCGCGTACAGCCTCGACCTTGCCGTAGGCGATGTGGACGTCGGTCACCGATAGCAGCGCACTCATGCGGCGGCTCCGAGATAGGCTTTGATCACGTCGGGGTTGCGCTTGATCGCGGCCGGCGTGCCCTCGGCGATCTTGGTACCGAAATCCAGCACCACGATGCGGTCGGCGAGATCCATCACGAACCCCATGTCGTGCTCGACCAGCAGCACCGACATGCCGCCGTCGCGCAACTGCCGGAGCAGCGCGGCCAGCCGCTGCTTCTCCATGTGGCGCAGCCCGGCCGCCGGTTCGTCCAGCAGCAGCAGCATCGGATCGACGCACAGTGCGCGGGCGATCTCGACGATGCGCTGCTGCCCGAGCGACAGCGAGCCCGCGAGCTGGTCGATCTGGTCGGACAGGCCGACGCGCGCGATCTGCCGCGCGGCTTCCGCCAGCAGTTTCGCCTCATCCGCGCGGTCGAGCCGCAGCATGCTGGAGATCGCCCCGGAATTGCCGCGCAGATGCGCGCCGATCGCGACGTTCTCCAGCACGGTCATGTCGGGCACCAGCTTGACGTGCTGGAACGTGCGGGCAACGCCGAGCTTGACCACCTCTTGCGGCGGAGCGTTTGCGACCTCCCTGCCGAGCACGGCGATCTTGCCGCTGGTTGCGGCCAGGACGCCGGTGATCAGGTTGAAGGTCGTGCTCTTGCCGGCGCCGTTCGGGCCGATCAGTGCGACGATCTCGCGGGTGTTGACGTCGAACGAAACGTCGTTCACGGCGAGCACGCCGCCGAACTGCTTGCGCGCCTTGTCGATGTGCAGCAGGACCGGAGACGTTCCCGCCGCCCGCTCACGGTGTTCCAGCTTCACCGATGTGTCCGGCGTCTTGCGGGCCGGCTTGAACGGCAGGTGCGACATCAGCCAGGGCCAGACGCCCTGCGGTGCGAGCTGCAACAGCAGCACCAGCATGATGCCGAACACGATGGTCTCGAGCTGGCTCTGGCCGCCGAAGATGTAGGGCAGGTAGCTCTGTAGCACCTCTTTCAGGATCACGACGATGCCGGCGCCGAGCACGCCGCCCCAGACGTAACCGGCGCCGCCGACGACAGCGATGAACAGATACTCGATGCCGGCCTGCGCGCCGAACGGCGTCGGGTTGGCGGCGCGCTGGAAATGCGCGTAGAGCCAGCCGGACAGGCCGGCCAGCACCGCCGCATAGATGAACACCAGGAGCTTGGCGCGCGGCGTCTGCACGCCGAACGCTTCGGCCGCGATATGGCCGCGCCGCAACGCGCGGATGGCGCGCCCCGTGCGGGAATCCAGCAGGTTCATGGTCAATAGCGCCGAGAGCAGAACCGCAACCCAGATCGCGTAATAGATCGTGTCCGGGCTCAGCATCTTGAACAAGCCGATCGAGAGCGGCGGGATACCCGAAATGCCGTCGTTGCGGCCGAGGAATTCGAGCTTGCTGAACAGGTAGAACAGGCCGATGCCCCAGGCGATGGTGCCGAGCGGCAGATAGTGGCCTGACAGCCGCACCGTGACGATGCCGAGCAGCACCGCTGCAATGCCGCTGACCACGAGCGAAGCCGGCAGCGTCAGCCACGGCGAGACGCCGTAGGCGGTGGTCAGCACCGCCGTGGTGTAGGCGCCGAAGCCGCAGAACGCGGCCTGTCCGAACGAGGTGAGGCCGCCGACGCCGGTGAGCAGCACCAGCCCCATCGCGACCAGCGCGGCGAGGCCGATATTGTCGAGCAGCACGATCCAGAATGGCGGGACGCCCGGGAGAAGCGGGATCACCGCCATCACGAGCGCGAAGATGATGAGAGGGAGCCGCTGTGTCATCGCGCTCAGTCCTTCTCTTCCTCGACCTGGGGCGCTGCGAGCGAGCGCAGCACCAGGACGGGAAGGATCAGCGTGAACACGATGACTTCCTTGAAATTACTGGCGTAGAACGACGAGAAGGCCTCGACGATGCCGACCACGATGGCCGCGACCGCGGTCAGGGGATAGCTGACCAGGCCGCCGATGATGGCGGCGATAAAGCCCTTCAGGCCGATCAGGAAGCCGGTGTCGTAATAGAGCGTCGTGATCGGCACGATCAGGATGCCGGAAATCGCGCCGATCACGGAGGCGAGCAGGAATGCGATCTGGCCCGACAGCGTGGTGCGGATGCCGACCAGGCGGGCGCCGAGGCGATTGACCGCGGTGGCCCGCAGCGCCTTGCCGGTCTTGGTGTAGCCGAAGAACAGCCACAGCCCCACGATGAAGCCGACCGTCAGGCCATAGACGGCGAGGCTCTGGCCGGTGAAGCGCAGCGGACCCGCGGTCACCGCGGCGCTCGACAGCGCCGGGCCGCGCAGGCCTTCGGCGCCGAAGAACACCAGGCCGAGGCCTTGCAGCGCCAGATGGCAGCCGACCGAGGCGATCAGGAGCACCAGCACGGAGGTGTGCGCGATCGGCTGGAAGGCGATGCGGTAGAGAAACAGCCCGATCGCCGCCACGATCAGCAGCACCAGCGCAATGTTGACGGCGATCGGCGTATGGGGACCAACCAGGGCATAGACGAGGCCGAGCAGCGCTGTAGGAAAGACGATATTGAGCGCGACCGAGCGCAGCACCAGCCGGGCATGCAGCGCCTTGCGGGCGAAGAACAGGTCGAGTGCGAACGCGACAAGGCCCATCGCGACGGCAAGGCGCACCGTGCCGGGCACCTGGCCGGTCGCCAGCATGGCGTAGCTCAACGCGCCGTAGGTCACGAATTCGCCCTGCGGGATCAGGATCACCCGCGTCACCGCGAACACCAGCACCAGGGCCAGCCCGAGCAGTGCGTAGATCGCGCCATTGGTGATGCCGTCCTGCAGCAGGAACAGCATGATCGTTGTGTTCAAGGCCGAGCGCTCCCCCTCAAGCGTCGGACCGCCGCGGCCGGCTGTGCCGGTCGGGTCGGCCGATACCGGCTGTTGATAGCCGTCGATATTTGATATGGTGTATAACGATTATTAGATATAATCTCAAGGTCCCCGAGCGTCCCGCGGGGTTTTTGTACCGGGATTGCGAGCCTGGAGCGATGACTGTTTCGAAAACCGCCTCCGATGCCGTCCGTTCGTCGCGTGCCCTGCGCAGGGAACCGGTCGATCCTGCCGGGGACGACAGCATGTTGCAATTGGGCGAACTGTCCGGACTGCTCGGCTATTCGCTGAAGCGCGCGCAGCTCAAGGTGTTCGAGGACTTCCTGCGCTGCGTCGCGCCGCTGCAGCTGACGCCGGCGCAGTTCTCGGTGCTGCTGCTGCTCGACAAGAATCCGGGCCGCAACCAGACCGAGATCGCCAACACGCTCGGCATCCTCAGGCCGAATTTCGTCGCCATGCTCGACGCGCTGGAGAGCCGCGACCTTTGCGCGCGGATGCGCTCGACCAACGACCGGCGCTCCCACATTCTGGTCCTGACCGACAAGGGCCGCGCCGTGCTGGCGCGCGCCAAGAAGCTGGTTGCCAACAAGCACGAGGCCCGGCTGATCGAGGTGCTCGGCCCGGCCAACCACGCCGCGCTGCTGGAGATGCTGGCGAAGCTCGCGCAGGAGTTTTGAGGCCTGTCATTCCGGGGCTCGCGAAGCGAGAGCACGGAATCCATTGCGCAGCAAGCTTCGCGACTGAATGGATTCCGGGCTCAGCCCTTCGGGCTGCCCTCAGGTGCGCAATTGCGCACCGGGGAATGACGAAGGAGGATCAATCCACCAAAATCACGCGCACGTCGTTGACATTCGTCAGCGTCGGCCCGGTCAGCAACAAATCGCCGGTCTGTGCGAAGAAGCCCGTGGCGTCGTTGTTCTCGAGATAGGCCCTCGGATCGAGGCCGATCGATTTCATCTTCGCGAATGTCGCCTGATCGATCACGGCACCCGCAGGGTCGCTCGCGCTGCCGGCGCCGCCGTCGGCACCGTCGGTGTCGGCGGCGAGCGCCGAGATGTCGGGCGTATCCTTGAGCAGGTCGGCCAGCGCCAGCGCGTACTCCTGGTTGGGGCCGCCGCGGCCGTTGCCGCGCACCGTCACCGTAAGTTCGCCGCCGGAGATGATCGCGACGCGCTTGCGCTCGCCGCGGGCCTTCAGCGCTAGCCTGGCGTGTCCGGCCGCGACGTCGCGGGCCTCGCCTTCGAGATCGGCGCCGAGCGCAATGGTCTCGTAGCCGGCGTCCTGCGCGACCTTCACCGCGGCGTCGATCGAAGCCTTGGGCTTTGCCAGCAGCTCGAACGTCGCACGCGCAAAGGCCGGATCGCCCGGCTTGCAGCTCTCGTTCCGGGGATCGTCGAGCGCGCGGCGGACCGCGTCATCGATCGCGAGATTGTACTTGGCGACCAGCGCGCGGGCATCCGCGAGCGTGGTCGGATCCGGGACGGTCGGCCCCGAGGCGATCGCGGAGGGATCGTCATGCGGCACGTCGGAAATCGCCAGCGTGACGATCTCGGCGGCGTGCTGGCCGGCGCGCGCCAGCCGCCCCCCTTTGATGCGCGACAGATGCTTGCGGACGATGTTCATCTCGCCGATCGGCGCGCCGGAGCGCAGCAGCGCGCGGTTGACCTGTTGCTTCTGGGCGAAGCTCACGCCTTCGACGGGCGCGATCCAGTTCGCCGAGCCGCCGCCGGTCAGCAGCACCAGCAGCAGATCATCGGGCGTGGCTTGCGCCGCCAGCCGCAGCGTATCGTCGGCCGCGCGCAGGCCGGCCTCATCGGGCACCGGGTGGCCGGCCTCGACCACCTGGATACGGCGGGTCGCCACGCCATGGCCGTGGCGGGTGGTGGCGATGCCGACCAGCCGCGACGGTTCGAGGCCGAGCGTGTCGAGATAATGCCGTTCCGCCGCCGCGGCCATGGCGCCGGCGCCCTTGCCGGCGGCGAGGCAGATCACGCGTCCCTTCGGCGCCGGCCGCAGCCGCGATGCCAGCACGACATCGGGATGCGCAGCCGCCACCGCGGCATCGAAGATCGAACGCAGGAAGGGACGACGGTCGGTCATGGCTGTGCTTTCGTTACGCGGTCAGTTTCCGGCGACTTCGCCGCTGATGACGTCGCCGAACAATTGCCAGCGCTCGCCCTTGAACTGCATCAGCTGCAATTGCTCGATCGGCTGGAAGTCGGACGGCCCGGTCGACAGCGTCACGCCGGGCAGCAGGCCGCCCTGCGCAAACTGCTTCAGGCTTGCCGCCTGTTTCATCACGTTGGCGCGGGTGAGGTCGTCGCCGCAGCGGCGCAGCACCTCGACCATGGTGGTCGCCATGTTGTAGCCGGTCATCGCCGAGGCATCGACGCGGTTGGTGTCGGGCATGTACTTGGCGAGCAGTTCGTCGAACGCCTTCATGCCGGCGTCGTCCTTCCACTGCGGATCGCTGGCGTCCTTGGCGTAGGCCGCCGAGATCACGCCCTGCGCATTGTCGAGCCCGGCCGGACGCATCACCGTCGCAGTGGAGGCCGAGACGTTGGAGACGATCGTCACCGGCTTCCAGTTCATCTCGCCGAGCTTCTTGATCGCCTGGGCGCCGAATTTCGGCGTGGTGAAGAAGATGATGACGTCGGGGTTGGCGGATTTCAGCCGCACGACATGGGAATCGATGGTGGGTTCGGCGACTTCGTAACTCTCCTTGGCGGCGATCCGCGCCGGATCGCTGGCGAAGCCGTCTTCCAGGCCCTTGAGGTAGTCCTTGCCCATGTCGTCGTTCTGGTAGAGCACCGCGACCTTGGCGGCGGGCTTCTCCTTGAGCAGATATTTCGCGTAGATCCGCGACTCGCTCTGGTAGCTCGGCAGCCAGCCCATGGTCCACGGGAACGTTTTCGGATCGTTCCACTTGGTCGCGCCGGTGGCGACGAACAGCTGCGGCACTTTCTTGGCGTTGAGGTATTTCTGGATCGCGGTGTTGGAGGCGGTGCCGAGCGTGCCGAACAGGAACAGCACTTCGTCGCTCTCGACCAGCTTGCGGGCCTGCTCGACCGCCTTCGGCGGCGAATAGGCATCGTCATAGGAGATGAAATTGATCTTGCGGCCGTTGATGCCGCCATCGTCGTTGACCTTCTTGAACACCGCGGCCATCGCCTTGCCGACCACGCCATAGGCCGACGCCGGGCCGCTATAGGGCACGATGTTGCCGATCTTGATTTCGGTATCGGTCGCACCGGTGTCGTATTTCTTCTGCGCCCACGCGGCATTGCCGGTCACGGCGGCGACGGCGAGGCCGAGCAGGGCGGTTGCGACACGGTGACGGATCGGCTTCGGCATTTCCCGAAAACTCCTTGTTGTTGCCGGCGCGCAAGGGCGCCGGGTTCGCTGCGGTTGTTGCCGGTTTTCCTAGCGCATTGCCGGGCAAAGTGTAAGCAGGCATCGCCCTCGGCCGGTCGTTGAGCCGGCCGCATGGCCGATGAAAAGCCCCCTGCGACGGTATCGCAGGGGGCCATTGTCGGTCGATTGTCGGCAGGAAATCAGCCGCCGACGTCGGCGCTGATGACGTCGCCGAACAGTTCCCATTTCTCGCCCTTGAACTTCATCAGCTGCAACTGGCTGATCGGGGCGAAATCGTTCGCGGCGGTGTTGATCTTGATGCCGGGCAGCAGCACTTCGGTGCGGAAGTCCTTCAGATTCGCCGCCTGCTTCATGATGTTCTCACGGGTGAGGTTGTCGCCGCACTGCTTCAACACCTGAACCAGGGTCTGGGCCACGCCGAAGCCGACCACGGTGCCGCCGTCGAGCTTGTCGCCCTCGGGGAAGTCCTTGGCCATGAAAGCGTAGAATTCCTTCATGCCGGGATCATTGTCCCATTGCTTGTCGGAAGCGTCCTTCAGGTAGGCGGCGGAGATGATGTCCTGCGCATTCTCGAAGCCGGCCGGTTTGATCACGCTGCCGACCGAGGCCGACACGTTGTTGAGGAAGTGGGTCGGCTTCCAGCCGATCTCGGCGACCTTCTTGATCGCCTGCGCCGCGAATTTCGGCGTCGCGATGTCGATGAAGACGTCGGCGTTGCTGGCTTTCAGCTTGACGATGTTGCTATCGATGGTCGGCTGGGAAGTCTCGAAGCTCTCTTCGGCGACGATCATGCCGGCGGCCTTCTGGCCGAGACCGTCCTTCAGGCCCTTCAGATAGTCCTTGCCGTAATCGTCGTTCTGGTAGAGCACCGCGATCTTGGCGTTCGGCATGTTCTTCAGGATGTACTTTGCGTAGATCTGGGTCTCGCTCTGGTAGTTGGGCTGCCAGCCCATGGTCCAGGGAAAGTCCTTCGGATCGTTCCACTTGGTGGCGCCGGTGGCGACGAACAGCTGCGGCACCTTCTTCGAGTTCATGTATTTCTGGATCGCCGAGTTCGACGGCGTGCCGAGCGAGTTGAAGATCAGCAGCACCTCGTCGCTTTCGACCAGCTTGCGGGCCTGCTCCACGGCCTTCGGCGGCGAGTAGGCGTCATCGTAGGAGATGAAGTTGATCTTGCGGCCGTTGATGCCGCCGGCATCGTTGATCTTCTTGAAATAGGCGGCCTCGGTGCGGCCGATGATGCCGTAGGCGGAGGCGGGTCCGCTGTAGGGCATGATGTTGCCGATCTTGATCTCGGTGTCGCTGGCGCCGGTGTCGTATTTCTTCTGGGCAAGCGCAGCGCTGCTGGATGTCGCGACGAGCGCGAGCGCGGCCCCGAGGACCGCAAGTCTTGTGGTAGCGAACATCTATGTCTCTCTCCCTGTTGTCAGACGAACGTGTCGCGGCCCCTTTTCGAGGGCTCTGTTATTTGATTGCAATGATTAGCATTTCAGGCGGCCCGTCTCAATGAAAAGCCCCTGCGACAACGCCGCAGGGGCCTCGTCTTTAGTCGACAATTCCGGGTTAACCGCCGACGTCGCCGCTCAAAATGTCGCCAAAGCGCTCCCAGGTCTGGCCCTTGAAGCGGATCAATTGCAGTTGCGAGAGCGGCGCGAAATCGGTCGCCGAGGTGTTGACCTTGACACCCGGCAACAGGCCGCCGGGTTCGTAATCGCGAATGCTGGCCGCCTGCTTCATGACGTTCTCGCGGGTCAGGTCGTCGCCGCACGCCTTGAGCACATGCACCAGGCCCTGCGAGACGATGTAGGCGTACATCACCGAGGCATCGGCGCGGTTCGCTTCCGGATAGTATTTATCGAGGAACTCGTTCCAGGCGATCATTGCCTTGTCGGTCTTCCACTGCGGGTCGGTCGGGTCCTTGAAATATTGCGACGAGATGATGTCCTGGGCGTTCTCGAAGCCGGCGGGCTTGATCACGCTGCCGATCGATCCGGAGACGTTGTTGAGGAAATGCAGCGGATGCCAGTTGAGTTCGGCGTTCTTCTTGATCGCCTGTGCCGCGAATTTCGGCGTCGTGATGTTGAAGAACACGTCGGCGCCGGAAGCCTTGAGCCTGACGATGTGGGAGTCGATGGTCGGCTCCGTCACCTCGTAGCTGTCCTCGGCGACGATCATCGATGCGGCCTTGGCGCCGAGCCCGTCCTTGAAGCCCTTCAGATAGTCCTTGCCGTAATCGTCGTTCTGGTAGAGCACCGCGATCTTGGCGTCCGGCTTGTTCTTCAGGATGTACTTTGCGTAGATGATGGACTCGCTCTGGTAGTTGGGCTGCCAGCCCATCGTCCAGGGAAATTCCCTCGGGTCGTTCCACTTGGTGGCGCCGGTGGCGACGAACAGTTGCGGCACCTTCTTCTGGTTCATGTACTTCTGGATCGCCGAGTTCGGCGGCGTGCCGAGCGAATTGAAGATCAGCAGCACCTCGTCGCTCTCGACGAGCTTGCGCGCCTGCTCGACGGTCTTCGGTGGTGTGTAGGCGTCGTCATAGCTGATGAAGGTGATCTTGCGGCCGTTGATGCCACCCTCGGCATTGATCTTGCGGAAATAGGCCTCCTCGGTCTTGCCGATCACGCCATAGGCGGAAGCCGCTCCGCTGTAGGGCATGATGTTGCCGATCTTGATTTCGCTGTCGGAGGCACCGATGTCGTATTTCTTCTGCGCGACGGAGGGACTCGTGGTCGCTGCGAGCAATGCGACGGCAGCCGAAAAGGCCCCCAACCGCAAACGGATAGCAGGCATTTTGATCTCCCTTGGATCACGGTGAATGTGTCACGATTTTTGGAGTGGAAGCACTTTGCGGCTCCTCGCGGCATTGAATACCTTTCGTCAGGTGCCAGCAACAGAAAGCCCCCCGCGGCGCTGCCGCGGAGGGCGTCATTTAGTCGAACGCGTTGCGAGGAAAGCCGATGCCGCACAAACGCTCCGCAACACACGCGAAGCGTTTGCATGGTGATCGTGCGTCGTCCTAGTTGCTGAGTCCGCTCGAGATGATGTCGCCGAACAGCTCCCACTTCTCGCCCTTGAAGCGCATCAGCTGCAACTGCTTGATCGGCGCGAAGTCGGTGGCCGAGGTGTTGATGCTGATGCCCGGCAGCAGCGTGCCGGGGACATAATCCTTCAGGCTCGCGGCCTGCTTCATGATGTTGGCGCGGGTGAGGTCGTCACCGCACATCTCCAGCACCTGCACCATGGTCTGTGCGGCGGCGTAGCCGAAGGAGGTGGCGCCGTCGAGCTTGTTGGCGTCGGGATAATCCTTCTTGAGGAAGGCAAGGAATCTCTCCATGCCGGGATCCTTGTCCCATTGCGGATCGGCGCCGTCCTTGAGATAGGACGCCGACAGGATGCCCTGCGAATTCTCGAAGCCGGCCGGCTGCATGACGCCGCCGACCGAGGCTGAGACATTGGCGACGAACTGCAAGGGCGTCCACGCGATTTCGGCCGCCTTCTTGATTGCCTGCGCCGCGAATTTCGGTGACGTGATGCTGATGAAGGTGTCGGCGCCAGCGGCTTTCAGCTTGACGATGTGATTGTCGATCGCAGGCTCCGACGTCTCGTAAGCCTCTTCGGCGACGATCATCGAGGCCTTGTCGCCGAAGGCGTCCTTCAGGCCCTTGAGGTAGTCCTTGCCGAAATCGTCGTTCTGGTAAAGCACGGCAACCTTGGCGTCTGCCTTGTGCTTCATGATGTATTTTGCGTAGACCCGCGCCTCGTCCTGGTAGGACGGCTGCCAGCCCATGGTCCAGGGATAGTTCTTGGGGTCGTTCCACTTGGAGGCGCCGGAGGCGATGAACAGCTGCGGCACCTGCTTCTCGTTCATGTATTTCCGGATCGCAGCGTTGCCTGCGGTGCCGACCGAGCCGAACAGCAGCAGCACCTCGTCGTCCTCGACCAGCTTGCGCGCCTGTTCCACCGTCTTGGGCGGCGAGTAGCCGTCGTCGTAGGAGATGAAGGTGATCTTGCGGCGGTGGATGCCGCCGGCCTGGTTGATCATCTTGAAGTAGGCCGCCTCGGTCCTGCCGATCACCCCATAGGCTGAGGCGGGACCGCTGTAGGGCATGATGTTGCCGATCTTGATCTCGGTGTCGCTGGCCCCGGTGTCGTACTTCTTCTGCGCCAGCGCGACATTGCAGCTCGCCAGGAGCACAGCCAATGCGGACAAGAGCGCCGTCAGGGACGGACGTGCGGCAGTCATGGTTTCCCCACCTCGGGTTCTTTAGTTTCGAGTATTCAATACGATCGGCGCGGGGCGTCAACAAAAAGCCCCCGCGACTGTTATCGCGGAGGCTGCTGTTTTATTCCCGCAGTGCAACGTCACTCAGAGGGGACGTCGCCGGAAATGATGTCACCGAACAGTTCCCACTTCTGACCCTTGAAGCGCTGCATCTGCAGCTGGGCGATCGGGGCGAAGTCGGTGGCGGAGGTGTTGATCTTGACGCCGGGCAGCAGGGTATCCGGCGAAAAGTCCTTCAGGCTCGCCGCCTGCTTCATGACGTTGGCGCGGGTGAGGTCGTCGCCGCACATTTCCAGCACCTTGGCGAGCGTCTGCGCGGCGCCATAGCCGTAGACATAGCCGCCGTCGGTCTTGTCGGCGCCCGGCATGTACTTGTCGAGAAACTCGGACCACTTCTTCATGCCGGGGTCGTTGTTCCACTGCGAGTCGGCGCCGTCCTTGGCATAGGCCGCCGACAGCACGCCCTGGGCGTTGTCGAAGCCGGCCGGCTGCATCACGCTGCCGACCGAGGCCGACACGTTGGTGATGATCTGCAGCGGCTTCCAGCCGAGCTCGGCGGTCTTCTTGATGGTCTGCGCGCCGAACTTCGGCGTGGTGTAGATCAGCAGCACGTCGGGATTGGCGGCCTTGATCTTGACGATGTGGCCGTCGATCGACGGCTCGGACACCTCATAGCTCTCCTCCATGATGATGCTGGAGGCCGCCTTGGCGCCGAAACCGTCCTTGGTGCCTTTGAGGTAGTCTTTGCCGAAGTCGTCGTTCTGATAGAGAATCGCGACCTTGGCGTCGGGCTTCTCCTTCATCAGCCACTTGGCATAGATCTGCGCTTCGCTCTGGTAGCTCGGCTGCCAGCCCATGGTCCACGGGAAGTTCTTCGGATCGTTCCACTTGGTGGCGCCGGTGGCGACGAACAGCTGCGGGATCTTCTTGGAATTCAGGTATTTCTGGATCGCGGTGTTGGACGGCGTGCCGAGCGGGTTGAAGACCAGCAGCACTTCGTCGCTCTCGACCAGCTTGCGCACCTGCTCGACCGCTTTCGGCGGCGAGTAGGCGTCGTCATAGCTGACGAAATTGACCTTGCGGCCGTTGATGCCGCCGCGGTCGTTGATCATCTTGAAGTAGGCTTCTTCGGTCTTGCCGATCACGCCGTAGGCGGAGGCCGGTCCCGAATAGGGGATGATGTTGCCGACCTTGATCTCGGTATCGCTTGCGCCGGTGTCGTATTTCTTTTGGGCGAATGCGGCAGTGGACGTCGCGGCAACAGCGACGATCGCCGCGGAAATCGCGGCGATCCGAACGGTAGAAAGCATAATGTCTCCTGGTTTGGTTCTAAAGATTCTTAGTTCTTCTTGAGCTTTGCGGCCAGTTGCTGGGCAACGATCGCAACCTGCCTGGCGCCGTGCGGCACGAGGAAGATGACGAGGAACAGCAGCACGCCGAACACCGCACCCGAAAGGCCCTTCGAGATGCCTTCGGCGATGTTCGGCACGAAGATGATGAAGGCGGAGCCTACGATCGAGCCCGGCAGCCAGCCGACACCGCCGACCACCATGCCGAGGAACAGCGAGATCGCGAGCTGGATGGTGTAGCCGTCAGGCGCCACGAACTGCACCGCGATAGCGCCGAGACCGCCGGCAACGCCGGTGATGCCGGCCGAGACGCCGAACGCCAGCGTCTTGTACAGCGCGACGTCGACGCCCATCGCGGAGGCCGCGATCTCGTTGTCGCGGATCGCCATGAAGGCGCGGCCGGAGCGCGAGCGCAACAGGTTTACCGAGGCGATGTAGATCGCGATCCCGACCGCCAGGGTGAAGTAATAAAGCCACATATCCTGCGACATCGGCAGCCCGAACGGGGCATCCGGCTTGGTGACGACGAGGCCCTGCACGCCGCCGGTCCAGTGCTCGAAATAGCCGAGCTTGAGCAACTGCGGCATTGCGGTGGCGAGCGCGAAGGTCGCGAGCGCCAGATAGACGCCGGATAGCCGCAGCGCCGGCTGGCCGAACAGGAAGCCGAAGCCGAAGCAGACGATGCCGGCGACCGGCAGCGTCAGGGCATAGTTCATGCCCGCATGCTCCATCAGGATCGCCGACGTATAGGCGCCGACGGCGTAGAACGCGCTCTGGCCGAGCGAGAACTGGCCGCTTCCGCCGGTCAGGATGTTGAGCGCCATCACCGCAAGCGCGTAGATCAGAAGCATCGTCATCTGGAAGATGATGAAGTTCTTCACGAACAGCGGGATCAGGATCAGCGCGGCAAGCACGACGAGCGAGGTGCCGTAGCCCAGCGTCATGGCACGCTTGGGCACAGCCTCGACGGCGGGGGCTTCTGTGACGATGTCTTCAGCGGCGCTCATGATCAAACTCGCTTGACGATGGCGCGGCCGAACAGGCCTGCCGGTTTAACGACCAGGACGACGATGATCAGCGCGAGCGCGATCGGAAGTTTCAGCTCATTGCCGACGCCGGGGATGTAGGTGCCGACGAGGTTCTCGAAGATGCCGACCAGGAAGCCGCCCATCACGGCGCCGAACGGCGAGGTCAGGCCGCCGAGCACGGCTGCGGCAAATCCGTAGATCAGCACGCCGAGCATCATGTTCGGCTCGAGGAACACCACCGGCGCGATCATCATGCCGGCGATCGAGCCAATCGCGGACGCCATGCCCCAGCCCAGCGCGATCATCCAGGAGGTATTGATGCCGACCAGGCGGGCCGATTCAGGCAGCGAGGCGGCCGCCCGCATCGCAAGGCCGACCCGGGTGAAGCGGAAGAAGAAGAACAGCAGCAGCAGCATCAGCAGCGTGATGCCGATCATGCCGGCCTGGTGGGTCGAGATCAGCTGGCTGCCGAGGAACGGCGAGGAGCCGAACGGCGTCGGATACTGCTTGATGGTGAAGTCCCAGATCAGGCCGGCGACCGAGTTGATGATCGCATACAGCGCGATGAAGCCGGCGACATTGGTCAGGATCGGGGCCTTGGCCAGCGGCTTGAACAGCAACCGCTCGATGACGATGCCGGCGGCAAATGAAAACGCGACGGTGAGCACGAAGGCGCCCCAATATGGCACACCCCATTGCATCAGCTGCCAGGACACGAAGGTCGAGAACATCGCCATTTCGCCCTGGGCGAAATTCAGATGGTCGATGGCCTGGTAGATCATCACGACCGCGAGCGCCATGCAGGCATAGATCGCGCCCGTGGCGATGCCGGCCAGGACCTGGTTGGCAAAAAGCTCCATTGTGCCAGCTCCTCAGTAGCCGAGATAGGATTTGCGGACGTCTTCGTTGTTCGCGATGTCCTTGGCATTGCCCGACATCACGATCCGTCCGGTTTCGATCACATAGGCCTGGTCGGCGAGCTCGAGCGCGAGCTGCGCGTTCTGCTCGACCACCAGGATGGTCACCTTTTCCTCGCGATTGATCTTGCCGAGGATGCGGAACAGGTCGCGCACGATCAGCGGCGCGAGGCCGAATGACGGCTCGTCGAGCAGCATCAGGCGCGGCCGCAGCATCAGCGCGCGCGCCACCGCGAGCATCTGCTGCTCGCCGCCCGACAGCGTGCCGGCCTGCTGGGTGTAGCGCTGCTTCAGCACCGGGAAATGCTCGTACATCCGCTCGATATCGGAGCCGATGGCGTTCTTGTCGGAACGGCTGATGGCCCCGAGCTGCAGGTTTTCCTCCACCGTCATGTTGGTGAAGGTGCCGCGGCCCTGCGGCACATGGGCGATGCCGAGGCGGACCACGTTCTCGGTGGAACGGGTGCCGATCGGCTTGCCCTCGAACTCGATCGCGCCGGTCGAGCGCACCATGTTGCAGATCGCCCGCAGCGTGGTGGTCTTGCCGGCGCCGTTGGCGCCGAGCAGGGTGGTCAACGAACCCTCGTTGAGCGAGAAACTGAGGCCATGCAGGGCCTGGACCTGACCGTAATAGGCGCGCAAGTCCTTGACGTTGAGCATCGCTGTCATTGGTCCTTGCTCCCCAGATAGGCCTTGATGACGTCGGGGTCGGCCTGGACCTGGGCCGGCGTGCCTTCGGCCAGCTTGCGGCCGAAATTGAGCGCGACGACGTGGTCGGCGATCGACATCACGAGACCCATGTGATGCTCGACCAGCAACACCGTAATTTTACGGTCATCGCGGATTTTGCGGATCAGGTCGCCGAGCACGTAGACTTCCTCGTGATTGAGGCCGCCGGCCGGCTCGTCGAGCAGCAGGATCTTCGGATCCGCCGCCAGGGCGCGTGCCAGTTCGACGCGCTTCTGGGTGCCGAACGGAAGTCCCGAGACCACGGTGTGGGCGACGTCCTCGAGATCGAGATAGCCGAGGATGTCGTGCACCTTCTTGTTCATGTCGCTCTCGCCGCGGCGGACCCAGGCGAGGCGCAGCGAGTCGCTGACGATGTCGCTCGAGGTGCGGGCATGCGCGCCGACGCGCACATTGTCGATCACGGACAGATTGGGGAACAGCGCGACGTTCTGGAACGTGCGGCCGATGCCGATCTCGGCGATCCGGTGCGGCGGCCGCGACAGGATGCTCTTGCCTTCCATCAGGATATCGCCGGACGAGGGCTGGTAGAGCCGCGACAGGCAATTGAACAGGGTCGTCTTGCCGGCGCCGTTCGGTCCGATCAGGCCGAGGATCTGCCCATGGCGCATGTCGAACGACACGCCATTCAGTGCGATGATGCCGCCGAACACGACGCTGACGTCGCGAACCGCGAGCAGGGGATCATTCCCCTGCGCGAGCTGTGCCTGCGTCATCTCGTCTCGCCCGCCATCTCTGAGCGGTGCGAGCGGCCCTGCGATGGATTTCGCCGGACGCGATGGAGGCTATCTGATCCCCTCGGCCAAACGTGCAACTTTCCCTCCTACTCTAGACTTTTTGCTTTGTTCTTTTTTGGATTGCGGCGCCATTCCACCGAGCGCCTGCTCGATGTTCCTTACCATCGCGACAAGGCGAGGTCCAATGTCGTTGAGTAATCTATCTTCCGTGAAGCGGAATGCCGGCGCGCCGCAATTGAAGGCGTAAGGACCGGTTCCGTCGTTCAATTTCAATGCAACGCCGGCTGCGGCGACGTCGTTCTGCCAGTCGCCGGTGGACAGGGTGAAGCCGTGCTTCGCCACCGTCTCGCCGGAGCGCTCGATGCCGTCGCGGATCTTGGCCCAGCGGCTGCCATAGTGATCCCGCAGCTCGCGTAGTAGAGCCGCACGTTCTTCGGGTGGCAATGCCCAAATATAGGCACGGCCCATCGCGGTGGTCGCGATCGGTACCCGCGAGCCGACGTCGAGCTGCACGCCGAGCGCCAGGCCGTTCCGGCTCTGGCCGAAATAGATCATGCTGTGACGGTCGCGGCCGCCGACAGCAACTGCGCCGCCGGTCGCGCGCATCACTTCTTCTCGATACGGCTCGGACAAATGCCGAACGCCGAGATTGGCGAGCGCGGCGTAGCCGAGCGCCATCGCCGACGGCGCGAGCTGATACTTTTCGAATTTTGGTACAGGTGTAAGGTATCCCAGCTTGGTCAGCGTGTAGGTCAGCCGGGAAATGGTTGGCTTCGGTAACTTGGTGCGGGCTGCAATCTCCTGATTGCCGAGCAGCCCGTCATTGGGTTGAAATGCACGCAGGACATCCAGTCCGCGGGAAAGCGCGACGACGAAATTGCGATCGGTCGCTGCTTTCTTGCTGGCGCGCTTCATTCCCTGCCCTTGTCATGCTCGTTGACAAGGCTCGTGCTTCAAAATAACCCTCCGTGTCAAGATGTGGAATTAAATTTCGCAGTGCGAAATTGGTCTAATCCTAGCCGCTCGACGCAAGTCGTGCAGCTACTCAACACAAGTTCAAGAACAAGCATCCAGGGAGAGTCCCGGTGAGTGAAGTCGTCAAGCTCGAACGTCATGACAACATTGCCGTCGTCACGGTTAACAGTCCGCCCGTGAACGCGCTGAGCGCTGCCGTGCGCGGCGGCATCTTCGATTGCGTCAAGAGCGCCATCGATGACGCGCAGGTCCAGGGTATCGTGCTGACCTGCGCCGGCCGCACCTTCATCGCCGGCGCCGACATCACCGAATTCGGCAAGCCGCCGAAGCCGCCCGGCCTCGCCGAAGTGCTGAGCCTGATGGAGAGCTCGCCGAAGCCGATCGTTGCCGCGATCCACGGCACCGCGCTCGGCGGTGGCCTCGAGGTTGCGCTGGCCTGCCACTATCGCGTCGCCACCAAGGACGCCAAGCTCGGTCTGCCCGAGGTGAAGCTCGGCCTGCTGCCGGGCGCCGGCGGCACCCAGCGCCTGCCGCGCGCGGTCGGTCCCGAGCTCGCGGTCAAGATGATCGTCGGCGGTGATCCGATCGGCGCGGATGCCGCGCTGAAGGCCGGCCTGATCGACGAGATCGTCGAGGGTCCGGCGTCGGGCGGTGAGGCATTTGCGCGCAAGGTGGTCGCCGAGAAGCGTCCGCTACGCAAGCTGCGCGATGACGACAGCAAGCTCGCCGCGGCCAAGGCCGACCGTTCGATCTTCACCAATGCGGTCGCCGCGCTGACCAAGAAGTCGCGCGGCCTCGAGGCGCCGTTCGCCGCTGCCGACGCCGTCGGTGCCGCGATCGACCTGCCGTTCGATGAGGGCCTGAAGAAGGAGCGCGAGGGCTTCCTCAAGCTGATGAACGGCGACCAGTCCAAGGCGCAGCGCTACGCGTTCTTCGCCGAGCGCGAAGCCGCCAAGATCTCCGGCGTCCCCGAGGGCACCAAGGGCCGCAACGTGGCGCGCGTCGCCATCCTCGGCGCCGGCACCATGGGCGGCGGCATCGCGATGTCGTTCGCCAATGCCGGCATCCCGGTCACCCTGATCGAGACCGGCGAGGAGCAGCTCAAGCGCGGCATGGGCATCATGCAGAAGAACTACGAGGCGACCGCCGCGCGCGGTGGCATCCCGGCGGACGCGCCCGCCAAGCGCATGGCGCTGATCAACGGCGTCGTCGGCATCGAGAACATCGGTGACGCCGATCTGGTGATCGAGGCGGTGTTCGAGACCATGGCGGTCAAGAAGGAAGTGTTCGGCAAGCTCGATCAGTACGCCAAGCCGGGCGCGGTGCTGGCCTCCAACACCTCCTACCTCAACATCGACGAGATCGCGAAGGCGACCAAGCGTCCGCAGGACGTGCTCGGCATGCACTTCTTCTCGCCGGCCAACGTCATGAAGCTGTGCGAGATCGTGCGCGCCGACAAGACCGCGCCGGATGCGCTGGTCACCGCCGTCTCGATCGCGCGCAAGATCGCCAAGGTGCCGGCGGTGGTCGGTGTCTGCGACGGCTTCGTCGGCAACCGCATGCTGGCGCAGCGCGGCAAGCAGTCCGAGAAGCTGCTGTTCGAAGGCGCGCTGCCGCAGCAGGTCGACGCTGTTGTCACCAAGTTCGGCATGCCGATGGGCCCGTTCGCGATGGGCGATCTCGCCGGTCTCGATATCGGCTGGCGCTCGCGCAAGGATCGCGGCATCAAGTCGGAGATCGCGGACGCGCTGTGCGAAGCCGGTCGCTTCGGCCAGAAGACCGGCAAGGGCTACTACAAGTATGAGCAGGGCTCGCGCGCGGCGCTGCCCGATCCGGAGGTCGAGAAGCTGATCGACGAGACGCTGGCGCGCCTCGGCCGCAAGAAGCGCGTCGTCAGCGACGACGAGATCCTCGAGCGCATGATGTACCCGATGATCAACGAAGGCGCGAAGATCCTCGCCGAGGGTATCGCGGCGCGTCCGTCTGACATCGACGTGGTCTGGCTCTATGGCTATGGCTGGCCGATCTATCGCGGCGGCCCGATGTTCTGGGCCGACACCGTGGGCCTCAAGCACATCGCCGATCGCCTGGCCTTCTACGCCAAGGAGACCAACGATCCTTCGCTCGAGCCCGCGCCGCTGCTGAAGAAGCTCGCGGACGAAGGCAAGACCTTCGCCTCGCTCGCCGCCGCGTCGAAGGCGGCGTGATTGGCCGAAGGCCTGATCACATGTCGTTCCGGGGCATCGCAAAAGCGATGAACCCGGAACCCATCGCGCCTCAGCGCGTGTGGATTGATGGATTCCGGGTCTGGCCCTTCGGGCCATCCCGGAATGACGACTTCATAGAGTCCCTGCGAAGGCATCCATGACCTATCCCGGCGAACAATATTATCCCAAGGGCGTGCAGTGGAGCGACGAGATCACGCGCGGCACGCTGCCGGACCTGCTCTCGAATGCCGCCGCTGAGTTCGGCGCGCGTCCGGTGCTTGAATTCCGCGACCGGCAGATCAGCTACAGCGAGCTCGAGGCGCTGGTCGAGACCGCGGCTGCCGCCTTCATGCGTGCCGGTTACGGCAAGGGCACCTCGGTCGCGCTGTTTCTCGGCAACTCGCCGGATCATCCGATCAACTTCTTCGGCGCGCTGAAGGCCGGTGCCCGCGTCGTGCATCTGTCGCCGCTCGACGGCGAGATCGCGCTGTCGCACAAGCTGTCCGATTCAGGCGCGCGGGTGCTGGTCACCAGCAATCTCTCGGCGCTGTTGCCGACCGCGCTGAAATTCCTCGCCAAGGGGCTGCTCGACCGTCTGATCGTTTGCGAGGATGATCATTGGGGCAAGGTCGGCACGCCGCAGACCGCGTTGCCGGACAATCCAGCTGTTATCACGCACCGCCAGTTCATTGACGGTGCAGTCAAGCCGTCGCAATGGCCCGCGGTCGATGTCGAGGACGTCGCGTTGCTGCAATATACCGGCGGCACCACCGGCCTGCCCAAGGGGGCGATGCTCAGCCACGGCAATCTCACCGCGGCGGTGTCGATCTATGATGTCTGGGGCAAGCCGGGGCGGCTCGAACGCAATGCGATCGAGCGCGTCATCTGCGTGCTGCCGCTGTTTCATATCTATGCGCTGACCGTCGTGCTGCTGTCGGCGATCCGGCGCGGCCATCTGATCTCGCTGCATCAGCGCTTCGACGTCGAGGCCGTGATGCGCGACATCGAGGTCAAGCGCGCGACGGTGTTTCCCGGTGTGCCGACGATGTGGATCGCGATCGCCTCGCTGCCCGACCTCGACAAGCGCGATCTGTCCTCGCTGGTGGTCGCCGGCTCCGGCGGCGCGCCGCTGCCGGTCGAGGTCGCAAAGATCTTCGAGCGCCGCGTCGGCATGAAGCTGAAGAGCGGCTGGGGCATGACCGAGACCTGCTCGCCCGGCACCGGCCACCCCAAGGAAGGGCCGGAGAAGCCGGGCTCTATCGGGCTGATGCTGCCCGGCATCGAGATGGACGTGGTGTCGCTGGAGGATTCCACCAAGGTGATGCCGGTCGGCGAGGTCGGCGAAATCCGCATCCGCGGCCCGAACGTCACCAAAGGTTACTGGAACAGGCCGGCGGAGACCGCGGAGGCCTTCGTCGGCGACCGCTTCCTGACCGGCGATATCGGCTACATGGATGCCGACGGCTATTTCTATCTGGTCGACCGCAAGAAGGACATGATCATCTCCGGCGGCTTCAACGTCTATCCGCAGATGATCGAGCAGGCGATCTACACGCATCCCGCCGTGCAGGAAGTGATCGTGATCGGCATTCCCGACGACTACCGCGGCGAGGCGGCAAAGGCCTTCATCAAGCTGCGCGACGGCGAGAAAGTGTTCTCGGTCGACGAGCTGCGCGCATTCCTCGCCGGCAAGGTCGGCAAGCATGAATTGCCGGCGGCGGTCGAGTTCGTCGACGAGCTGCCGCGCACCCCGGTCGGCAAGCTGTCGCGTCACGAATTGCGGCAGCAGCAGCCCAAGACATCTCCATCCAAACCACAACAAACCGCATCAGGATCGCGCTCATGATGGACGATATGGTGCAATAAATCCGTCGTCCCGGCGAAAGCCGGGACCCATACGCCGCAGCCTGTGTAAGAGGCACAAGCGGCAGCCGGCTTTGCCAAACGCGAATGCCGGTGGTTTATGGGTCCCGGCCTTCGCCGGGACGACCAGGACAGAAGCAGTTGAACTTTAAAAGGAGGATCCGATGGATCTCGCTTTCACCAAGGAAGAGATAGCGTTTCGCGAGGAGGTACGGGAGTTCTTCAAGAACAACGTGCCGCCGGAGACCCGGCGCAAGCTGCAGGAAGGCCGCCATCTGTCGAAGGACGAGATGGTCACCTGGTGGCGCATCCTCAACAAGAAGGGCTGGGGCGTCACCCACTGGCCGAAGGAATATGGCGGCACCGGCTGGAGCACCGTGCAGCACTATATCTTCAACGAAGAGCTGCAGTCCTATCCGGCGCCTCAGCCGCTCGCCTTTGGCGTCAGCATGGTCGGCCCGGTCATCTACACCTTCGGCAACGAGAAGCAGAAGAAGGAATATCTGCCGCGCATCGCCAATGTCGACGACTGGTGGTGCCAGGGCTTCTCGGAGCCGGGCTCGGGTTCGGACCTTGCGTCGCTGAAGACCAAGGCCGAGCGCCGTGGCGACAAGTGGATCATCAATGGCCAGAAGACCTGGACTACGCTCGCCCAGCACGCCGACATGATCTTCTGCCTCTGCCGCACCGATCCGGCCGCGAAGAAGCAGATGGGCATCTCCTTCATCGTGTTCAGCATGAAGTCGAAGGGCGTCACCGTGCGCCCGATCCAGACGATCGACGGCGGCCACGAGGTCAACGAAGTGTTCTTCGACGACGTCGAGGTTCCCTACGAGAACCTGATCGGCGAGGAGAACAAGGGCTGGGATTACGCAAAATTCCTGCTCGGCAATGAGCGCACCGGCATCGCCCGGGTCGGCGTCTCGAAGGAGCGGCTGCGCCGCATCCGCGCGCTGGCCTCCAAGGTCGAGTCCGGCGGCCGTCCTGTCATCGAGGATCCGGCGTTCCGGGAAAAACTCACGGCCTGCGAGATCGAGCTGAAGGCGCTCGAGCTGACCCAGCTCCGCGTCGTCGCCGACGAGGGCAAGCACGGCAAGGGCAAGCCCAACCCGGCGTCCTCGGTGCTCAAGATCAAGGGCTCGGAAATCCAGCAGACCACCACCGAGCTTCTGATGGAGATCATCGGTCCGTTCGCCGCGCCCTATGACGAGCACGGCGATGCCGGCTCGAACGAGAGCATGGATTGGACCGCCCAGATCGCGCCGAGCTACTTCAACAACCGCAAGGTTTCGATCTACGGCGGCTCCAACGAGATCCAGCGCAACATCATCAGCAAGGCGGTGCTGGGGCTTTAAGCCGCACATTTAGCTGTCGTCCCCCGCCTTGTGCGGGGGACCCAGTACGCCGCGGCGGTCATGGCAGACGACGACTGCCGGCGATTGCTGGATCCCCGCATTCGCGGGGATGACGAGTGGAGACCAGGGCAGGCGCCCGCGTGATTTTGGAGAGATGGTAAAATGGATTTTGATCTGTCCGAGGAGCAGCGGCTTCTCAAGGAAAGCGTCGACGGGTTGCTGGCGGATGCCTACGACTTCGATGCACGCAAGAAGTACATGAAGGAGAAGGGCGGCTGG
Source organism: Bradyrhizobium quebecense (assembly GCF_013373795.3). Taxonomy (NCBI): domain Bacteria; kingdom Pseudomonadati; phylum Pseudomonadota; class Alphaproteobacteria; order Hyphomicrobiales; family Nitrobacteraceae; genus Bradyrhizobium; species Bradyrhizobium quebecense. The sequence goes on along the minus strand of NZ_CP088022.1, from coordinate 6,176,869 downwards.
AGCAAAGCGCTCTGGGGCAAGCTCGCCGAGCAGGGCCTGCTTGGTCTGCCTTTCGCGGAGACCGACGGCGGCTTCGGCGCCGGCGCGGTCGAGACCATGATCGTGATGGAAGCGCTCGGCAAGGCGCTGGTGGTCGAGCCTTACCTCGCCACTGTCGTGGTCGCCGGCGGCTTCCTGCGTCATGGCGGCTCGGCCGAGCAGAAGGCCAAGTACATTCCCGGCATCATCGACGGCAGCAAGACCTTCGGTTTCGCGCAGCTCGAGAAGAACTCGCGCTACGACCTCTTCGACGTCGTGACCACGGCCAAGAAGAAGGGCGACGGCTGGGTGATCGACGGCGAGAAGTTCGTCGTGCTGAATGGCGAGAACGCCGACACCTTGATCGTGACCGCGCGCACCAAGGGCGGCCAGCGCGACAAGGCCGGCATCGGCGTGTTCCTGGTTCCGGCGGATGCCAAGGGCGTCACCAGGAAGGGCTATCCCACCCAGGACGGTCTGCACGCGGCCGACATCACCTTCACCAATGTCGAGGTCGGCGCGGATGCCGCGATCGGCGATCCCGAGAATGGCCTGCCCCTGATCGAGCGCGTCGCGGACGAAGCCCGCATTGCGCTGTGTGCAGAAGCCGTCGGTGCGATGGACGAGTCGCTCAAGGAGACCGTCGAGTACATCAAGACCCGCAAGCAGTTCGGTGTGGCGATCGGCTCGTTCCAGAGCCTGCAGCATCGCGCGGCCGACATGTTCGTGGCGCTGGAGCAGGCCCGCAGCATGTCGATGTTTGCGACCATGGCGTCGGACTTCAGCGACGCCAAGGAACGTTCGTCCGCGGTCGCGGCCGCCAAGGTGCAGGTCGGCAAGTCCTTGAAGTTCGTCGGCCAGCAGTCGATCCAGCTTCATGGCGGCATCGGCATGACCATGGAAGCCAAGATCGGCCACTACTTCAAGCGGCTCACCATGATCGAGAACACGCTCGGCGATACCGACTACCACCTCCGTCGCGTCAGCGAGGGCGGCGGGCTGTTGGCCTGAGCCCACACATGGTCATTCCGGGTTCGCGACTGCGTCGCGCCCCGGAATGACGGCGCATCCGGGAGGCAACAACAATGAAAAACACTCCGTTCGATCTCACCGGCCAGGTCGCGGTCGTCACCGGCTCGAGCCGCGGCATCGGCCGCTCCTCGGCGGAGCTGCTGGCAAAACTCGGCGCCAAGGTCGTGATCTCCTCGCGCAAGGCCGATGCCTGCCAGGAGGTTGCCGACGGCATCAAGAAGGCGGGCGGTGACGCGCTCGTCATCCCCTGCAACATCGCGCGCCGGGCGGAAGTCGAGGGACTGATCTCCGGCACGATCAAGCACTACGGCAAGATCGACATCCTGGTCTGCAACGCCGCAGTCAATCCCTATTACGGCCCGCTGCTCGACATCACGGACGAGGCCTTCGACAAGATCATGGGCTCGAACGTCAAGAGCAACATCTGGCTTTCCGCGCTGGCGATCCCGCAGATGGCCGAACGTGGCAAGGGCTCGGTCGTCATCATCTCCTCGATCGGCGGCCTGCGCGGCTCGACCGTGATCGGCGCCTACGGCATCTCCAAGGCGGCGGACTTTGCGCTGTGCCGCAGCCTCGCCGGCGAATGGGGCCCGAAGGGCGTGCGGGTCAATTGCGTGGCGCCGGGCCTGGTGAAGACCGATTTCGCCCGCGCGCTGTGGGAGGATCCGGACAATCTGAAGCGCCGCACCGCATCGACGCCGCTCCGCCGCATCGGCGAGCCCGACGAGATCGCGGGCGCGGTGGCCTATCTCGCCTCCGATGCCTCGACCTTCATGACCGGCCAGACCATCGTGGTCGACGGCGGCGTGACGACGGCTGCGACCTAGAGCATGATGAGATTAGGTTAGGCCTGGAACGGCGTCGAAAGTTCACCTCTCCCTTGGGAGAGGTCGATTTGCGCAGCAAATCGGGTGAGGGGTTACGGTCTATCGAGAGAGCAAGAGCCCTCACCCGGATTGCTTCGCAATCCGACCTCTCCCCAACGGGGAGAGGTGAACCGAGACCGCGCCAAGCCGATTCAACCAAAACTCATCCCGCGTTAGGTCTCACTTGCGAGAAGCCATCATGGCCGGGTTCAAGCCCGGCCATGATGCGTTCTAACTCTGCCTCAAACCTGCTCCAGCGCGCGCTCGAAATCCTCGATCAAATCGTCGGGGTGCTCGAGCCCGGCCGAGAAGCGAATAAAACCTTCGCTGATGCCGAGCTCGGCGCGAGCCTCCGGCGCCAGGCGCTGATGCGTCGTGGTCGCGGGATGCGTGACCAGGCTCTTGGCATCGCCGAGATTGTTGGAGATGCGCGAGATCTTCAGCGCGTTGAGGCAGCGGAAGGCGCCGGCCTTGCCGTCCTTGACCTCGAAGCCGACCAGCGTCGAACCGGCGCCCATCTGCTTCTTCACCGTTTCGGCCTGCGGATGATCGGGGCGGCCGGGATAGACCAGCCGCGTGATCTTCGGATGCTTCGCCAGCGCCTCGGCGATCTTCGCCGCGTTTTCGGTCTGCGCGCGGACCCGGATGCCGAGCGTTTCGAGACCCTTCAACAGCACCCAGGCGTTGAACGGCGACAGCGACGGACCGGTCTGGCGCATGAAATTATGGATGTGCTCGGCGATGAAGGCTTCCGACGACAGGATGACGCCGCCGAGGCAGCGGCCCTGGCCGTCGATATGCTTGGTCGCGGAATAGACCACGACGTCGGCGCCGAGCGACAGCGGGCTCTGCCAGATCGGCGTCGCGAACACATTGTCGACGATCAGCCGGGCGCCGCCGCTATGCGCGATCTCCGCGATCGCTCCGATGTCGAGCACGTCGAGCGTCGGATTGGTCGGGCTCTCCAGGAAGAAAGTCTTGGTGTTGGGCCGCAATGCGCGCTGCCACTGGTCGAGATCGAGGCCGTCGACCAGCGTCGTCTCGATGCCGTAGCGCGGCAACAGGTCCTGCACCACGTAGAGGCAGGAGCCGAACAGGGCCTTCGACGCCACCACGTGATCGCCGGCCTTCAGCGGTGCGAGGATCGCGGTCGTTACCGCGGCCATGCCGGTCGCGGTCGAGCGCGCGGCTTCCGCGCCCTCGAGCTCGATCATGCGGCGCTCGAACATCGCAATGGTCGGATTGGAATAGCGCGAATAGATGAAGCCGGGATCCTGGCCCTTGAAGCGCGCCTCGCATTGCTCGGCGGTGTCGTAGACGTAGCCCTGGGTGAGAAACAGTCCCTCCGACGTCTCCCCGAATTGCGAGCGGAGCGTGCCGCCATGGACGAGGCGGGTTTCGGGACGAAGATGGGCAGTAGACTTGGATTCAGAAGACTTGGATTCAGACATGTGACCTCCGAAGTGGCCATTTCCTGGCGAAAATGGCCACAAAAAACCGGCCTGGAGCTACCTCCACAAGCCGGGATCACACTGTCCCCGGCCTGTTTAGCGACTTATTTAACGTGGCTGCAAGCCGGCCGGCTCAAATCACCACGGGATAAGTGGAGCTGATATTCCCTCGCGCCCTTTCCGTCAAGACGGTCATCGGATAACCCGTAAAAGCCCATAATTTGGGGCTTGGTGGCCGCTCAGAGTATGATTTTGGGCCATCTCGAGGGATCGCCGAGGGACCGCGACGTGTCGTTCACGCTGGAAGACGAATCCAACGGAATTCTGCCCGACCGCATGATCGCGGAGATGGCGGAGGCCGGCCTCATTCTGCCCGCCTACGACTTCGTCGAGAGCCAGATCCAGCCGGCGAGCCTCGATCTCCGCCTCGGCGACATCGCCTACCGCGTCCGCGCCAGCTTCCTGCCCGGGCCCGATGCCACGGTCGCGGAGCGGATCGACCAGCTGAAGCTGCACGAGATTGATCTCTCCGACGGCGCGGTGCTGGAGACCAATTGCGTCTACATCGTCCCGCTGCTGGAAAGCCTGGCGCTGCCGCCGGAGATCGTGGCCGCGGCCAACCCGAAGAGCTCGACCGGACGGCTCGACGTCTTCACCCGCGTGATCGCCGACGGCACCCGCCGCTTCGACATGATCGGCGCCGGCTATCACGGTCCGCTCTATGCCGAGATCAGCCCGAAAACGTTTCCCGTGCTGCTGCGCGAGGGCTCGCGGCTCAGCCAGGTCCGTTTCCGGATCGGCGAGGCGACCTTGACCGCCGACGAGCTCGACGCGCTGCATGCCGCCGAGCGGCTGGTCGATGCCGACAATGCCGATCTCACCCATGGCGTCGCGCTCTCGGTCGATCTGTCCGGCGAGAACTCGGGCGGCTTCGTCGGCTATCGCGCCAAGCGTCACGCTGGCGTGGTCGATGTCGATCGCCGCGGCGGCTATTCGGTCGAAGAATTCTGGGAGCCGATCAAGGCGCGGCCCGATGGCAGCCTCATCCTCGATCCTGGCGAGTTCTACATCCTGGCGTCGAAAGAGGCCGTGCAGGTGCCGCCGGACTACGCCGCAGAGATGGTGCCGTTCGATCCGCTGGTCGGCGAATTCCGCGTCCACTATGCCGGCTTCTTCGATCCCGGCTTCGGCTATGCCGGCGCCGGCGGCAAGGGCGCACGCGCCGTGCTCGAAGTGCGCTCGCGCGAGGTGCCGTTCATTCTCGAGCATGGCCAGATCGTCGGCCGGCTCGTCTATGAACGCATGCTCGAGCGCCCCGACGCGCTCTACGGCCAGCGCATCGGCTCGAACTACCAGGCGCAGGGCCTGAAGCTCTCCAAGCATTTTCGCGTGTAGCGGAATTTCTCCGCTGTCATTCCCCGCGAAAGCGGGGAATCCAGTACGCCGCGGCTTCTCAATAGACAACGTCCGTCTCTGGAATACTGGATCGCCCGATCGAGTCGGGCGATGACAGCGAATATGTGTCTGGTTGCGTCGCATCTATCGCGATGACAAACTCCGGCAAAACAAGAGATCGGGAGCAAGCATGACTCAGGAGCAGGACGCGCGCGAAGCGCAGTGGCGGAAGTGGCGCAGCGTCGCCGATCTCTATCACGCCTTCTTCACCGGGCTGATCCTCACCGTGGTCACGCGCCGCGGCACCGCCGACGCCGCCGAATTCGTCTTCCGCGTATTTCGCCGCCAGCAGCAGGAGCGCTTCCTGCCCGGCTTGAAGAAGCTCGGCCTCGACGGTCTGCCGCCGGCGGTCGCGGCCGCGCAATATCACTATCTCTCCAACTGGATCGGCGGCGTGCATGTCGAATACATGTACGAGTCCGACCGCAAGGCCTGGATCCGCTATCCGCCGCCGCGCTGGATCTGGAAGGGCACGGCGATCTGCGGCGTGCCCGGCGAGGTCTCGCGCGCGATGCTGCGCGGCTGGCACGCCAACAACGGTGTCGCGCTTGGCGATCTCAGGCTCAGCTTCGTCTGCACCAAGCAGAGCGTCGACGGCCAGGACGGACTCGAGGGCTATTACTTTGAATACGATCATCCGCTCGAACTCGACCAGCGCCTGGTGTTCGCGCGCCACCTCGAGGCGCCGCTGTTCGATTCCAGAACCGCGCCGGCATTGCCGGTCGACAGCTGGCCGAAACCGCGGCTGGAAAAGGCCTATCGCAACTACGCGATGGAATATGTGAAGACGGCCGCGCCTGTCATCGTGCAGGTGTTCGGCCCCGAGGATGCGAGCTATCTGCTGCATCTCACCGGCAAGCTGATTGGCATGCAGTATTACGACGAGGTCGCGCAGGCGCTCGGTGGCCGTCGTGGCCGCGCCGCGGAATTTGCCGCATTCCTGCGCGTGCTCTTCGAGTCGCAGGATGATGTCGCTGACATCAGCGAGTCTGAGGGCCAGTTCGAGATCCGCCAGCAGGGCTGGAAGCTGATGGCCGATGTGGCCGATTATCACCCGGCCTGCGCCAGCGTTCTGACAGGCTTGTTCGAAGGGCTGGCAGCCGGCTGCGGACGGCATATTCCGGTGCATCTGAGGCCGAATGGCGCCGCCGGCGCGCCGTTCGTCTGGTCGGTCGGCTAGGTCAGAGGTTCACCTGCAATCACGCAGGCCCCCCTTGCGTCCCGCGCACGTGGAATCCGCGTTCGCCATGGTAGGGAAACACCATGGCGCGGCTCCCGAAGATCGCGCGTGGGAGTGGAAATGTCCGACCTCGGCCTCGCCGAAATACCTGTCGACGAACAAGAACGGCCGCTGCCGCCGCCGGTGACTAGGCCGGCGCGCAACGCGCTGCTCGACGGGCCGATTTTGCGCACGCTGTTGTGGCTGGCGTGGCCGAACGTGATCGCGCTCTCCGCCGGCACCTGCGTGGTGATCGCGGAGACCTCCTATATCGGCCGTCTCGGCGTCGAATCGCTCGCGGCGATGGCGCTGGTGTTTCCCTGCGTGATCCTGACCATGACGATGTCCGGTGGTGCGATGGGCGGCGGGGTCGCATCCGCGATCGCGCGCGCGCTCGGCGCCGGCGAGATCGAGCGCGCTTCGACGCTTGCAATGCATGCGCTGCTGATCGGATTGACGTTCGGTGCCACCTTCATGCTGGGCATGCTGACCTTCGGTCCGCGCCTGCTCGAATTGCTCGGCGGCCGCGGCAATGTGCTGGCGCAGGCGATCGCCTATTCGCAAATCTTCTTCGGCGGCGCGATCCTGCCCTGGCTGATGAACACGATGGCCGGCATCCTGCGCGGCACCGGCAACATGAAGCTGCCGTCGACCATGATCCTGTCCTCGGCGGTCTGGCAGATCATTCTCGGCGGCACGCTCGGGCTCGGCCTCGGGCCTGTGCCGCAATTCGGCATGCGCGGCGTCGCGGCGGGTTCGCTGATCGCCTATTCGATCAGCATCAGCGTGATGGGCTGGTACCTGTTCTCGGGCCGCGCCCGCGTGAAGCCGAAACTCAAGGGGTTGCGCGTGCAATGGGCGATGTTCATCGACATCCTCAGGGTCGGCGCGGTCTCCTGCTTCTCGCCGCTGCAATCGGTTTTGACGATCTCGATCTTCACCCACATGCTGGCGCAGTTCGGCACCGCGGTGCTCGCCGGCTACGGCATCGGCGCACGGCTGGAATTCATGCTGACCTCGGTCGCGTTCGCGGTCGGTATCGCCTCGGTGCCGATGATCGGCATGGCCGTTGGCGCCGAACGCGTCGCGCGGGCGCGGCGCATCGCCTGGACCGCGGGCACGCTGTCGTTCCTCTCGGTCGGCGTGGTCGGCAGCTTCATCGCCGTCTTCCCCGACCTCTGGGTCAACCTGTTCACCAATGATCCGCATGTCCGGGCGACCAGCCATCAGTACCTCTCGACCGCCGCGCCGATGTACGCTTTCATCGGCCTCGCAATGTCGATGTATTTCTCCTCGCAGGGTGCTGCGAAGGTGCTGGGTCCGGTGCTGGCGCAGACCGCACGGCTGATCTTCATCGGCACCGGCGGCTGGTTTCTGTCGACGCATGAGGCGAGTGCGCAAAGCTTCTTCACACTCGCGGCCGCATCGATGGGCGTGCTCGGCGTGCTCTCCTGCCTCAGCGTGATCCTGACGCGCTGGGGCAGATCTGCGCCGGTCGCCGAGGCGCAGCCGGCGCTGTCTTAAGCTATTGGACCCGTCATCCTGAGGAGCGCGCAGCGCGTCTCGAAGGATCGACGGCCCCGATGCTTCGGCGTCCGCTCGCGGACACAGCGGGGCTGTCGCCCTTCGAGACGGCCGCTGCGCGGCCTCCTCAGGGTGACGGTCGTATGTTGAATGCGCGGACGGTCGCGTGACCTGCAAGGTCACGCCGCGTTCTTGTCCCTGGCCGATTTGGCCTGCGCGGCCTGCATCGCAGCCGCGCCAAGGTCCATCTGCGCGTCCATATAGGGCGCGATCTCGTGCGGCAGCACATCCGCGATCCACACCACCCGGCAGCGCGCATCACCTTCGGCGAACACCTGCACCGAGGCGGAATGCTGCTTCAGCCGTTCGCTGGTGATCGCATAGACCAGCCGTTGTCGCTTGTCGTCGCAATCGACCAGCGTTTCGCGCGCCACGGTGCCGTTGGCGAAGCTGACGGTGCGGACGTCGCCGACGAGTTGCGTATTGGTCACGAAGCCCGGCACCAGCCGCGTGTGCAGCGCGCCGAAATCGCGCAGTGCGTCCCAGACATGATCGGCCGGCGCGTCGATCGGAATGTCCTTGTGAATCGAAGCCATGGTGTTGATCCTTTCAAGAGGGGGCGTCATTGCGAGGAGCGAAGCGACGAAGCAATCCAAATCGCAGCAAGCGGAAACATGGATTGCTTCGCTCCGCTCGCAATGACGGCGGAATGCGGGGAATGCGTTTAGGTCGACACCGCCTCGACATTGTTGCCGTCGGGGTCGAGCAGGAATGCCGCGTAGTAGGTCGGGCTGTAGTCCTTGCGATGGCCCGCCGCGCCGTTGTCCTTGCCGCCGGCGTTCAGGCCCTCGGTGTGGAATTTTTTGATCGCGTCATGGCTCGGGGCGCGGAACGCGATGTGCGCGCCGCCCTGGGTCTTGCCCTTGTGCAGATGCAGCCAGAGCGCCGGTTCGCCCTTGGGGCCGAAGCCCGCGCCGCTGTCGTCGCGTGAGCAGAGCACGAAGCCGAGCGGCGCCAGCACCGCGGTGTAGAAGCGCACGCTGGCGTCGAGGTCGGCGACGCGCAATCCGATGTGGTCGTACATCATGGGGTCTCCAGTCGCTGGGCGCGTCGATGGACGCGCGGACCGGAAGAACCTAGCTATTGCAGCGCAAGGCGTTCTTGGAGAATCTTGCGGTCGCCGCGGGAGGCCTGGCGGAACTTCAGCGGCGAGGCACCGGCGGCGCGGTGGAAGCTGCGCACGAAATTGGAGAGATCGCCGAAGCCGACGTCATAGGCGATGTCGGTGACCGGGCTGTCGTCATCCACCAGCCGTCGCGCCGCATGGCGTAGCCGCGAGCGCACGAGATATTGATGCGGGGTCACGCCGAGCACCGCGGAAAACAGCCGCAGGAAATGGAAGGTGCTTAGGCCGGCCTGCTCCGCGGCATCGTCGAGGTCGATCTGATGGTGTGAATTGGCGTCGATCCACAGCGCCGCTTCAACGGCGCGGCGGCGGTCGCGCAGGCCGGCGGTGAGGGGCTTTGCCTTGCGGTCCGACACCAGCTCGACAAGACGGCTGGCGAGGAGGTGGCCGATCTCGTCGAGCCCGACGTCGCTGTTGCCAGCTGCCGCCGTTTGGGCGAGCTCTCCGATCACCATCAATTCGGGCAGCGGCGGCACCGAGCCGACCTGCCAGACCGAGGTGCGGTCGCCGATCGTCTCGACCAGCTCCGGGTCCAGGAAGAACGACAGGCATTCGTCGCCGACCACATGGTCGTGCGTGCAGGTGTATTCGTCGCCGGGGTGGCCGACCAGGATCGAGCCTGCCACCAGCTCATGGAAGCGGCCGCGGCAATGGCAGCCGAAGCTGCCGCTGCGCACATAGGACACCGAGTGGCAGGCGAATTGTTCGACAAACGGTTTGTCGCCGGGCTCCGCCGTGCAGCGAAACTCGTTCACCGTGATGCGATCGCGCTCTAGCAGTGTGGTCCGGGTCATACCCCAGATTTAGGGGTGCGGCCGCGGCGGCGCAACGCCGGCAAGATCACCATTGCCGCCACGCATGATCGCGGCGGTACCCCACGATCGCCTCGATCTCCCCGGGGGGCCGCATCTCGCCCGCATCTGGAATCTTGACGTTCGGTTAAGCATGTCACGGCTGGACTGTGCGGCCCGACGAGCCTCCGGTCACGCATCTTAAAGGCTTTGCCCGCTATCTGGTCGCCGGCATGCTGCTCGAAAAAACGATCGGCGGAACGATGACGAGCACGAGCGCCGAAGCCGCGCCCGGCAGCGCAGGCATGGCCGGGCGCGCGAGCGGGCGTGTTCACCCGCTCTTCGCGTTGCTGCTGCTGGCGTTGGTGTTGCGCCTTGCGGCCGCCGTCTGGCCCAACGTGATCTATCCCGACGAGACCTTTCAGTATCTCGAGCCGGCGTGGCGGATGCTCGGCCATGACGGCATCTTGACGTGGGAATGGCGCGACGGCATTCGCGGCTGGTTCCTGCCGACATTGATGGCCGGGCCGGTTGCCCTCGGCGATGCGATTGCGCCTGGTGGCGCGGGTGCGTTCCTGGTGCCGCGTCTGATCGCCGCATGCGCGTCGCTGTCGATCGTGGTCAGCGCCTGGTTCCTTGGCGCGCGGGTCTCGCGAACCCATGCCGTCGTCACGGCCTTCGCGGCCGCGGTCTGGTTCGAATTGATCATGCTCGCGCCACACACATTGGGCGAGCCGCTGGCGACAGCGCTCATCGTTCCGGCGGCGCTACTGGTCACCGATCATCCGTCACAGCGGCGTCTCGCGATTGGCGGTGCCTTGCTCGCCTTCGCCTTTGTCTGCCGCTTCCAGTTTGCGCCGGCCATCGCCGTGCTGGCCCTCGGGGCGTGCTGGACGCGCTGGCGAAACCCGGTTCCGCTGGTCGCCGGCGGGCTCGTTGCGCTGTTGATTGCGGCCGCGATCGACCTGGCGCATGGCAGCGTGCCGTTCGCCTGGCTGATCGCCAATATCAGGGAAAACCTTGTCCACGATCGCGCCATCGAATTCGGCGTGTCGCCGCCGTCGGCCTATCTGATCGACTTCATGACCGTCTGGTCTGTGGCGATCCTGCTCCCGCTCGCTGCGATCTGGCGCGGCTGGCGGCACGCACCGTTGCTCGCGACCGTAGCGCTGGTCAACCTCGCCTTCCACAGCCTGATCGCGCACAAGGAATACCGCTTCATCTTCCTGTCTGTGGTGCTGTTCACCATCGTCGCGGCGCTGGGATCGGCCGATTGGATACAATGGCTGCGCACGAAGGTTGCGTGGCGTCGCTGGGCATTGCCGATCGTCCTCGGCGGCTGGGCGCTGCTGTCGTTGGCGCTGGCCGGCGCCAGCGAAGATATGCGCGAGTATTGGACGCGCGGCGTCGGTGCTGCGCGGCTCGCGGCTGAGCTGCGCAGCGATCCGCAGATGTGCGGCCTTGCGCTTTACGACGTTCGTTTCCAGCAGTTGCCGGGGCGGGAGCGATTGGTCGGCCCGGTGCCGCTCTATGCGCTGCAGCCCGCCGATCCGCTCGCCGAGCTGATCCTGCCGCCGCTGCTGCTGCGGGCGACCAAGCCGGCCTTCAACCGCATCCTTGCGCGGCCCGAGGCCGCAGGCGATCTACCGGCGGATTTTTCACGGCAAAGCTGTGCCCGCGTCGGCTTTAGCGATGCCTGCATCTATACACGCGGCGGAAGCTGCGACGCATCCGCCGCGACGCCCTTTGTGATCAATGATGTGCTTGTGAGGATGGGCTGGTAGCAGGTGGCGGCGCGGCGATCGGTGTCAATGCACGCTTGATCCTCTGCCTCGGCCCGGGCTATGGTCCGCCGGTCGCACCCGCAGGGGCGACCTCAAGCAATTGAGATCGCGGGCGTAGTTCAATGGTAGAACGGCAGCTTCCCAAGCTGCATACGAGGGTTCGATTCCCTTCGCCCGCTCCAACACTTAGCTGAAGTTCGTAGAACGGTTTTGTCGGTGGTTTTGCAAGTTTTGTTCATTCTTTGGCTTCCAGCTTCTTGATTCTCGCCTTAATCGCCGCGGTACGACCGACGTAGCGGCGGATGATTTTCTCGACTGACTCCTCTTCCCAAGCAAGCGTCTCTGCGATCTCGCGCATGGTGAAGCCGGCGATGTAGAATTTAGTCGCAGCTGTTCCTCGGAGGTCGTTGAAGTGCAGATCTTGTTGCGACATCCCGGCGTCGATCTTCGCTTTGTTAAACGAGCTCCCGAAACCATCGGCCGTCCAGGGCCGGCGTCGGCTGTTGGTCAAAATTGTTGTTGATCGCTTTGGAATCCGAGCAAGGATTTCTCGGAGCGCGCCGTAAAGTGGAATGATCGCTTCGCGACGGTGGCGGCTTTTGCCCGTGGTCAGAATAATGGCATCGTCGCTGATATGTGACCAAGACAGGCGCAAAAGATCGCTCAAGCGCAAACCCGTGTGGCCGGCTAGATCAACGGCAGTCGCGATTTCGTTCGAACACGTATTTTTCAAGCGGGCGATTTCCGCATCAGCCCAGATGATTTCTGATCGATCGTTCTTATAGAGGTGTTCAACGCCTTCGCAGGGATTGCCGGCAATCTTGCCCGTTTTTACGGCATGTGCAGCGACACGGGAAAGCACCTGCATGCCGTAGTCGGCCGTTCGTGGCGTATCGGCCCATTTGTTACGCCAGCGGCGAATTACCGGCCTGATCTTTTCAGGCCTATCGAACTGTGAGATCCGCAGTTCGCCGAAGTATTCGGCTATGCGATCAAGCCAGGTGCCCCACTGGTCTCGCGTGGATTGTGCGAGCTTCCTATAATCGTTGCTTCGCTTGTAATCGCTAACAACAAACCGAAAGCGGCTCTTATCGGGCGCGCGATGGTCCTGAACAGCTTCGTTGTAGGACGCGATAAACTGGGGAGTACCAGGCTCGCCCTTCAGTCGCGGTCCACCGCGCCAAGCGTACCAATAGGTACGCCCCTTTGCCGTAACCTTCGCAATTCCCTTGAGCTCAATTCTCACCATGCTTCGCCTCGAACTCAGCCAACTCTCGATCAAGCTCATCCACTTCCTCGCGAGGCGAGGTTGAAGACTTAGTAACGAGAACGATCCGGCCATTTTTGTCGATTTCGACTCGCTGAACACCCACACCAGCCGCAATCGTCGCCCGCAGCAAGCGAGTGACGTCTTGTTGCTTGAAGGTGCAGGGGCCGCGGCGAGGCATCGATCAGAGCCCCTCTTGCCTATACTTCGATGGAGGCGCGAAGCCGCGACCGCTCTCGAGCGCGGCGGGAGCGCCAGCTGATGCACGTCCTGACGCACAATCAGCGGGTCCGTTGCTTGCCTTGGACCGCGACCCGTCAGCTTTTCGGTTTGCAGTCAGCAAGCGCGACGGCACAAGGGTTGGATGAACGATGTGCTGGCGCGTCATCGTTCCGTGCCCATTCTTGAGTATGCGAAGGTCGAAAGTCATGATGCGCCATTGATCCTTAGAAGCTTGCGCAGTGCTACGCGCAACGTGAGACTGGCGTTGACTGAAAATATCGAAGTTGGACTATCGACAACGCGCTTTATGGCGTCTCTCTCAAATTCGCTGGCGGTCCTTGACTTGAATATGCGCGATTTGCCGGCAAGTGCGGATTTTGGATGAAACTCGCCAGCCGCCCAATCTGGTACGGTTCCAGAACGATCGATCAGTTCGTCCCAAACGGCACCTCGAAAGACAATGATGTCGCTGCCGTCGTCGGTAAGATGACCGTAAACCTGCTGGCTCGCAGCAAAGCCCGAAGCGATAAAATGTCGGTTGATCAATGAGACGTAGAAATCGCCCGGCTGCTTACCGGGATCCTCAGTCGTTGAAAACCAGCTCCATTCTCGTTCGCCATGAGGCGCCTTGTCGACCATGCGCTGGTGGGCGTGCCAAGGATCAATGGAGTCATACAGGAGAGATTCCAGCAGGGTGTTTGCATAGATTAGTTTCCCCGAAACCTGGAGATTGAGGCCACCATGCTCGTGCATTGGGTAGATGAGGGCCGCGCGCTTCAGCATGCGACTGTCGAAAAGGCGCGTGGCAGTCCGCGATTGTGGGACAGCCTGCAGAATACCGAGCTTAAGAAGCTCGCGCTGCGACCGCTCTGAGAGGCCTGTTGCGCGCTGCATATCAGCCGCATTGAAGCGACTGTTGCCGTACCAAACGATTGCCGACTCGGCTCCTTCCATAAGCTCTAGACTACCATATTGACGCTTGTCCGTCAATGACTTTGACGCAGTCGCGTCAAAGAGGCGGTGGTTAATGACGGCTAGGACTAAAGTCTCGTCCGGGTGAGGTCGGCGCCCGAACCCGTGAAATTTCTAAGCCCTCTCGTACCAACGGTTCGAATCTTCCTTGCTCCGCCACGTAGTCTCGTTGGCAAGACCGAGAAGAGATTTCGGCGCGAATTCCGCGACACTGCCGCGGATTTCCGCCCATAAAATGCCGTCAAGGTAACCTCAGAGCCAAAAACCGGACGCGGAAAGGCGAACCCTTGGGACCATTCTCTAAACCGAATGTCCCCGGTGGCTTCGCCAACCGTATTCCGAGTTTGAATCCCACTCTCTCCGCCAGTTTGCCCCGACATTTCGTACCTCGGAACGGAGACAGGCCCGAAAACTCGGCCGTTTTCGTGAATCTTTTCGCCCTGGAGAATGCCGGCCGTACTAAAAACGAGCGACGAATGGGGCTGGAGAACGCGTTTTTCTCCGAATCCTAGAACGTCGGGAATCGGTACAGTACGGCATTCGGCGAAAAACAAGGCCCTCATGGGGGCCGGTTTTGAATCTCTCTCGCTCAAGCAAACCGAGAACTGTCAGAGAGCTGACACGGTCTCCGCCCATCCTCGAACCCTTATCAGTCAGGCTCCGGCAAGCTCCTGGGCAGGCAAGACGTCGGACCTCCGCGATGAGATGGTCCGCTAATAATCGGCCGCAAATTCGCTGTCGTAAAGGCTCTTTGCGTCTTCCGTTGCCCTGACCGCCCGGCGGACGTCCTCCCTAGTAAGATCCAACGCTCGCAGCTTTTCTCCAATCTTTGCGATAGCCTCGACACGACGATAAACGGTAGCGTGATCCTCGGCATACTGTGCCAGCCCCCGCAACTTCGGCAGCGCGTCCGCCAATTGCGGACCGTGGGGGTCTACGATGTCAGCAGCTATTGATCCATCAAATTGATTGGAAAAGAAAATGAAGTCGGGTCGCATGATCATGACCCGCGAGTTAACGGCGTAGGCAATACCGAGCGAGTCCTGACTCGACCGTGAGGGGTTCCGGTACCAGGCTTGAAACCCAGTCCGTGCCATCTCTGCCTTAAGAACCTCAATCTCCCATGTGTTCATTTCGGCTGGAAACTCGCCGTTGTCTCCGCAAAGTAAGTGGCGATCGTAAGTCGGCAGATGAGTTTCGTTACCATCTTGCTCACGAATCGTGGTGGCCTCCATCCACGACTTCGGCTTTGCAAGGTCGATGTCCTCTGGATCTGCGCTCATCTCTTTGATTTGGCGATAAGCTTCCTGCCGTTCATCTGACAAGCTCTTAACTTGGACGCGGTACTTGCTTAGCCATGACTTTGCCAGTTTACTCGCCTCGTCATCGAGATACGTCTTCACATCAGGCACCAAACCGAGCGCTGCAATATCCGCATGCGCCTCAATGAGGGCCTCCTCAACAGAGTCAGCCTCTTTCTTGTCTGCGAGATGTTCCGCGTATGTGCGAGATAGATCGGGGCTTATCACGCGCGAAGCTCGGCGATAGGCGTCCTCAATTACCGTGAAGTCGGCCTCCTCCCAGAAGTCGTTGAAGGACATTCCGCTTCCTTTCAGATCAGCCTTCAGAGTCTTTCCCTCGACGGTTAGCACCGCTTTTCGCGCTAACGTGATCTCGTCGGCGTACCGCATCTGGGCGGCGTCTAGGACCTTATGAAGCTCTGTATGCGCGATCTTACCAGCGTCTGTGTTTCGGCATGGAATAAGGACCCCCGTTTCGGGGTGATCGGCATCCAATCGGGACCCCGGGATAAGGGTCCACAGTGGCTTCCATCGAGTCATGGAAGCCGAGGTTGGGATGCTGGTGGTGGAGACGATTGGTAAGATCCGTCGCGCCTACTTTGTTGATGGTCGTCCGATCAAGGCGATCTGCCGAGAACTTGGCGTATCGCGGAAGGTGGTTCGCAAGGTCATTCGTTCTCAAGCGACGGAGTTCCGGTACGAGCGCGAGACGCAGCCGCTCCCGAAGATGGGTGCCTGGAGTGCCGAGCTTGATCGGTTGCTGGCAGGGAATGAGAGCAAGGCGGCGCGGGAACGGCTGACGCTGATCCGGCTATTCGAGGAACTCCGCGGCCTGGGTTATGCCGGCGGCTATGATGCGGTTCGTCGATACGCCCGACGGTGGACCAAGGAACGCGGCACCTCGACAGCGTCGGCTTATGTGCCGCTGAGCTTTGCACCAGGCGAAGCCTACCAGTTCGACTGGAGCCACGAGGTGGTCCTGCTGAGCGGCACCACGGTGATGGTGAAGGCTGCTCATGTTCGGCTCTGTCACAGTCGCATGCTGTTCGTGCGGGCCTATCCGCGGGAGACGCAGGAGATGGTGTTCGACGCCCACGACCGGGCATTCGCCCTGTTCAAAGGCACCTGCACCCGCGGCATCTACGACAACATGAAGACCGCGGTGGAGACGATCTTTGTCGGTAAAGGCCGTCTCTACAATCGCCGCTTCCTGCAGATGTGCAGCCACTATCTGGTCGATCCGGTCGCCTGTACGCCAGCGTCGGGCTGGGAGAAGGGGCAGGTCGAGAACCAGGTCGGGCTGGTCCGGGAGCGCTTCTTCACGCCGCGGCTGCGGTTCAAAAACCTCGACGAGTTAAACGCCTGGCTGCTCGACAAGTGCATCGCCTACGCCAAGGCTCATCGCCATCCGGAGCTGGTCGATCAGACGATCTGGGACGTGTTCGAAGCCGAACGCCCCAAACTCGTTCCCTATGCCGGCCGCTTCGACGGCTTCCATGCGGTGACAGCATCGGTCTCGAAGACCTGCCTGGTGCGCTTCGACAACAACAAGTACTCGGTCGCAGCCAGTGCAGTCGGACGACCGGTCGAGGTTCAAGCCTATGCCGATCGCATCGTGATCCGTCAGGATGGACGTATCGTTGCCGAGCACCCGCGATCCTTTGGCCGCGGCGATACCGTCTACGACCCCTGGCATTATGTGCCGGTGCTCGCCCGCAAACCCGGCGCCTTGCGCAACGGTGCTCCCTTCAAAGACTGGGTGCTGCCGGCCGCGATCGAGCGGATCCGGCGCAAGCTGGCCAGCACCGACGATGGCAATCGGCAGATGGTCGACATCCTCACCGCGGTGCTGACTGACGGTCTGTCCGCGGTGGAAGCGGCTTGTGCCGAAGCGCTCAGTCACAGCGTCCATTCCGCCGATGTCGTTCTCAATATCCTGGCCCGTCAACGTGAACCCGCCCCACCGGCCAACATCATGACGCCGGCCGCACTGACGCTCCGTCATGCACCGATCGCCGATTGTGCCCGCTACGACAACCTCCGGAGGACCATCTGATGGAACGAACCCAAATCTTCGACCTCATGGGCGAACTTAAGCTCTACGGCATGAAGGCTGCCTTCGACGAGATCATGGCAACTGCCGTCAAGCGCCAGCACGAGCCTCAACGCATTGTCGGCGACCTGCTCAACGCCGAGATCAACGAGAAGCAAGCCAGGTCGATCAAATACCAGCTCACCATTGCCAAGCTGCCGCTCGCCAAGGACATCGCCGACTTCCAGTTCGACGGCACGCCGATCAATCAGACTCTCGTCAATGATCTCGCTGGCGGCGGCTTCATCGCCCAACAACGCAACGTCGTGCTGGTTGGCGGCACCGGTACAGGCAAAACCCACCTGGCCATTGCCATCGCCAGAAGTTGCATCCGCGATGGCGCCAGAGGACGCTTCTACAACGTAGTCGACCTCGTCAACCGGCTCGAGACCGAGACCCGCAACGGTCGGCAGGGACGGCTCGCCGAGCATCTGACCCGCATGGACTTCATCGTTCTCGACGAGCTGGGCTATCTGCCGTTCGCGCAATCCGGCGGTCAGCTCCTGTTCCATCTCATCAGCCGGCTCTACGAGCGCACCTCCATCATTGTCACCACCAATCTTGCGTTCGGCGAATGGCCCAGTGTGTTCGGTGATGCCAAAATGACCACCGCGCTACTCGACCGATTGACCCATCACTGCGACATCGTCGAGACCGGCAACGACAGCTGGCGATTCAAAAGCCGCGACGATGTTCAAACAACCCGCGCTCGCGCCGTCTCCGCAACCCCGACCAGCTCCGACGACCCGAGCGCTACCAGCAGAGCACGCCGATCAAAGGGGTCCCTTTTGGATGCCGATAGGGGGTCCCAGTCGAACGCCGATTGACAACCACCGCTCAAACGACTGCTGAGTGATGCCTGAGAGGCGGCCTGGACAAACTGTCTGTGAATAGCTAGGAACATCGAAGAATTCTGTTAGTTAATCCTTGACTCGTTCGTGTTAACTTGGAATCACCGCTCACTGTTGATTCGCGAGCAAAGCCATGAAGACCCTAGGTTACATTGCCTTGTCGGGTGCGTTCGTTGGCGTGGTGGCGGCTCTGGGGACAAGCTTCATCATCCTCACAGCTGGCTTGGCTATCGCTGCCATCTCTCTTGTATTTGCTTACAAATTTATTCGCGCGGACAAGATCGAACTGCGCAAGAGCCAGACCAGAACCGACGACGTTAGGTCCGTGCTTCTCGGTCGCGCCAAGACTCGGGATGACTGGATACCCGACGCTCGCGTGCAGGGCGGAATGATTTTCAATAAGAGGGCCAATCGGCTCGAAATTACTGGCAAGCTTTCAAACGACACTCTTGACCGCGTCTTCAGATCCTGACCTCAACGATCCCACTGACGTAGATCAATTCGCAGGTTGGATACCCACTGCGAACGGACGTCTTTCATTCCGCCATATTGGCGAGACGCGACACCCGACGCCGTCCAAATACGCAAATGTTGCGACCACCTTGGACCGCTACATCCTTGTTTATCAGCGACGTGATCTAAGCGACTCGGTGTTTCGCACGATTACGGATCGCATTTGTCGAAGAAGCGGTGATTTTTGGTTTGCGCTCGTGGCAAAGAGTGCGGCTGCACCAGACAACGTAGATGGCAATTTATCCGGAACCATATTTGTATTTAAATCGAAAGAGGACTGGCGGACTGGACCGCAAGAAAAGGTTCGAACAGCAATTAATGAGATGAACGCGGCCCGACTATCCCTCGCCTCGGATCGAGATCGAGTGATTGAAGAGTCGCTTGTATATGGCCGTAAGGCCTTGGCAGACTCCGCCGACGTCTGGATCAACTTCGTCCTGGAAAGGAATGGCGAGTTACGGGTTGATAGACCTGCATTTAGCGATGACGACTTGGCCTATGCTTCGCGAGCCTTCGCAACCCAAGAAGGGCATGACTTCGACAAGTGGATTGCTGACCAGGGCTATTTCTTCTTGCGTGACATCGCCCACCAGCATCAGCATCACGATCATGCCGTTGATACGATCCTCATACTGCAACGGAAAGATGCCGCTGATGTCTCCTGGCGCCGGAATCTGCTGTTCTCTCTACAGTTCTATATTATCAGTAATCGTCGCAGCAGAGACCCGAGGGCCCTCATTCAAGCGAAAGGCATACTTGCGTATTTTGAATCTTTCCTCGGCATTTGCCGCAGTCGGCTCGAAGCTCGGTTCGATCAAATACCCCGCTTCGAGATAGAAGCCCTTCGGAATTCCCTCGACGCCAGCATCGAAGAGCGCGCCTTAGAGCAATCAATCCAGGCCGGGCGCTCAGCAAAAACAAGCAACTTCCGAGTCACCGTGTTGGCTGTTCTAGCTCCGACACTGGCTCTGATTGGAGTGGCACTTCAACCTCACATCGGCGGCGCGGAAAATCTCAAGGAATTTCCTGCACTCAATCACACGGCTTGGTTCATTTCGAGTTACGCAGTGGAGATACTGGCAATCACGGTGTTGCTTGCGACGTCAGCGATGGCGATTCAGTTTGCAGTAGGATCTCTTGCACGGCGTGGCAGCTACTCGCGACAGCTGCTTGCATTCGGCATTGCAAACCAACGAGGCGCATTTTTTGCCTCGCTGCTCATCGCTCTAGTGAGCGCGGGAGCAGGGATGTACTTCGGCCGAGCCTCATTGATGGAGCTGCTCGAACTCTTCGAAGGACTGTTCGGCCGATAGGGTGCTTACACCCAGTGCTCATCTGGAATTTCGCGCGGGAACACATGGATGATCGGCCCACCCGACACGATTCGAACGTGACCTTCTATTTGGGAAGCAACTCCGCCTCTATTTAAAGCGTGGAGTTCCATAACATTCGATGAGCGAAATCGAGCCGAGGAAGCCTGCGCCTGGCGCTTCGGTCTTTCCTCAGTCTCAAGCAGCGGGCGAGGCGGCAGCGTCAGTCGATAAAGAGAGGCCGCAGATTTAATGCGGCCTCTGTCTTCACCACCAATGGCGGTGATGATGCCGCCAACCGTAGTGATGGCCCCGGTGCCAGCCATAGTGGCGACCGTGGCCCCAACCGTAGTGATGGCCGCGACCACCGTGATGGCCCCACCCGTGTCCATGGCCGCCTCTGACCTGGATAATTCCATCGTCTGTGCTACCCAGCGTATGTGGCGTTGCCATCGGCATGGCCGATGCCGGCAAAATTGGCGTGAGCGAAAAAGCACAGCCAATAAATGCGATTGCGAGAAGCCGTTTCATCTTATGAGTCTCCACCCTTCTTGACTAATAACCCGACAGATTATCAGTTGGGTGTTGGAATGCCCGCTGAACGGAGCGTTCACCTCCGGTTCACGGCCGCTGCGTCCGGAGCCAAGCAGAGCGCGGCGCACTCTTGCGATGGCGTCGACCAAGAGCCTGATGACAACATTCATGGAACGTCGTTCGGATCGGGTGGTTGGTTGGCGGGGCTCACTCTGGAGGACAAAATGAAGCGCACAATCATCGCACTTTCCGCAGCATGCCTGATGGCTTCGAGCACCGCCGTTTTTGCACAAGGCGTCTCGAGCAAATCTCCCGGTCATGAGATGCAAGACAGGGGCTCCAAGAAGGGAAGCCCTGGCGCCTCAGGCTATGCGCCTGGACAGGAAATGCAGGCAAGAGGCTCGAAGGCTGGCAGCCCCGGCGCCTCGGGATACGCTCCTGGTCAGACGACAGGGGCCAACACGGGCATGAAGTCGGGCGGCTCGACCAGGTCCAAGTAGCCGGCTTGCGGGTCTTCCCAGCATTCGGCTGGGACGACCCGCGTCATCTCGGCCTTGGGCCGCGCGGCGCGGTGGCAAAGTTTAGACCTAGAACCTTGGCTCTGAGCCGTACTGCTGATTCGCTGCGGCTCATCTCGACGGCGATCTCGACAGCATAGCGGCCTTCCGTGATGAGCTTATGCAGAAGGTCGTCTTC
Source organism: Bradyrhizobium quebecense (assembly GCF_013373795.3). Lineage (NCBI taxonomy): Bacteria > Pseudomonadati > Pseudomonadota > Alphaproteobacteria > Hyphomicrobiales > Nitrobacteraceae > Bradyrhizobium > Bradyrhizobium quebecense. The sequence goes on along the minus strand of NZ_CP088022.1, from coordinate 6,155,785 downwards.
AGCGGGATCCCAGGGGCGGTTCTTTGGCATCGTGATGCAAATCAGTCTGTAAGGCCAATTCGTGTCAATCGGCGTTCGACTGGGACCCCCTATCGGCATCCAAAAGGGACCCCTTTGATCGGCGTGCTCTGCTGGTAGCGCTCGGGTCGTCGGAGCTGGTCGGGGTTGCGGAGACGGCGCGAGCGCGGGTTGTTTGAACATCGTCGCGGCTTTTGAATCGCCAGCTGTCGTTGCCGGTCTCGACGATGTCGCAGTGATGGGTCAATCGGTCGAGTAGCGCGGTGGTCATTTTGGCATCGCCGAACACGGCAGAGTACCCCTATTCTTGAACGGGTCGTGTCTCACGTCACGATCACTGACCCGCATCATTTCCTATTTGGGCACCGGCTTGAGGTGCTGAAGGAGCGGTCGGGACGCGGTCCCGCCTACGTTGTTGTCGCGCTGCCGGACGGACGGCGGCGGGGGGTTCGGATCGCGTCGACGGATCTTACCGAGACGTCGATCGCTTTCCGCCCGAACGCGGCCGACCTGCCGCGCATCAGTGTACGGACGCTGATCCCATTGATGCAACATTTGAGCGCGAGTCTGAGCCTTCTCGACGAGAAGGTGATTCGCGATGACCCACCGACCGCTCCCAGGTCGCGTTGCGTATCGACCCCTGCCAACGTTGGCAAATCCATCCGGCCGTCCGATGGCCGACATTCCGCGCCTCTGGCCGAATCTGTCGACCGCGACGCAAACCCAGATTGCTCAAACGATCGCCGCGCTGATGCGGCGAATGCAAGCGATCCCCGGCACGCCCGGAAGGGGACTGGGTCGTGCTGATCAGCTCGACCGTCGCTGACGAGCGGCTCACGACGGCTCACCGAGCCAAGTTGGCCTATGTCTACGTGCGGCAGTCATCCGTGAACCAGGTGCGCCAGCATCAGGAGAGCACCGAGCTGCAGTACCGCCTTGTCGATCGCGCCATCGGTCTGGGCTGGCCGCCCGAGCGCGTCTGTCATTCGGCCTGCAATATTGCCCCCCCGTATTGCCGCATCTGCGAACGTTACCCTGATGGCGCCATTGCCGATGACGATCCGATGTCGATTGATCGGCCGCGCCAGGTGACTTTCCCGGCTTGCTCGACGAGAGGGGCTGTGGGCGGGTCGGGCCCTAAATAGCCCGAGCCGTCCACAACCCCGGGCAATGGGGCAGCGGTCGTGGCGTCGCCGAACGGACCCTGGGCGACCAACTGTTCGGCAGCCCTCCGTCTGAGCGCCCTCAGCAGACGCTGCACAATCGAATGCTGTCTCTTCCCGAACTCCTCGGGGTATTTCTCGCTCAGCCGGCCGACAATTGCGAGCGCCGTCAGCTGCGGCTGCTCTGCGAGCCAACCTTCGATCGCAGCAATATGCGGGTCGAGCTTGGACGGCATGCGAACTCTGGTCTTATAGGGCCGACGAGTTCGCCGGTGCGTGGCACGCGGCTCGCCGACCGTCACCGTCTTGCCGAGCGTCTTCGCGAACGTCGCCGCGGTCGCTGGCAGGGTGCTAGTGTGAGCGGGTTGCAGGCCGCGCGCCTGTCCGGCACGACGATCGACGCGATTGCCGAGTTCCTCTTGGGTTACGCGAATCTCCGCCAACAGCGCGACCGGATCGAGCGAGCGATACTGATCGCGTAGCCGTTTCTTCACGGCCGCGGTCACCTTGGGATGCGCCAATGCACGCTCATAGGGCGTCGACGGGGGATGATAGCGCTTGATCACTTTAGCCCCTTCGCGACGTTTCTCCTTCAGCTTGAACGACGGCTGGAAGAAGTTGACGTAGAGCCGTGCCGCCGCATAGAGGCGGCCCATCACACGCACCGTCTCGACGCCATCGAAGCGGCCATAGCCCATGAGGCGGCGGACGACGGCACCATTCTTCTGTTCGACGAACGCCTGATCGTTCTTCTTGTAGGCGCGCGAGCGAGTGACTTCGAGCTTCTGTTCGCGACACCATGGCACGACGACATCGTTCATGAAGGCGCTGTCGTTGTCGAAGTCCACGCCGCGCAACAGCCAGGGGAACAGGCTCTGTGCGCTGTTGATCGCCTCGACGACCAGCGAACCTTCCCGCGTCAGCAACGGCAGGCACTCCGTCCAGCCGGTGGCGACATCGACCATCGTCAGGGTTTGGATGAACGAGCCAGCCACCGACGTGCCGCCATGGGCGACCATGTCGACCTCGCAGAAGCCGGGCACCGGGCTGTTCCAGTCATTGAACGTGCGGATCGGGACCTCGCGCCGGATTGCCGAATAGAAGCCGGCACGGCGCCGCCTGCCGCCGCTCGCCACGAGCTTCACATCGACGAGCAGGCGGTCAATGGTAGCGGCACTGATCGCCAGAACACGATCACGGTCCGCCTGCCCAAGCTGCAATCGGCCATGTTGCTCGAGAGCTGGCAGCAAGGTCGGGATCATCACCTTGAGCCGCTTGCCGCACACCCGATCCGACGCCTCCCACAGCGCCGTCATCGCGTCCTTGACCGTCGCGCCATATCTACGCTTGCGCTCTCGCGGCGCCTCGACCTTGCGGGGCCCAACCGTCGCGCGTGGCCGAAGTGCACGCACCGCATGCTTGCGATGCCAGCCTGTCGTCGCGCATAGCGCGTCGAGGATGCGTCCCTTCTCCGCCCGTCCGCCCGTCCGGCCGATCGGTAACGCTCCATCACCGCCGACACCACTTCGCGCCGCGCGCCCATGCTGATCTTTCCCGCCATAGAGGCCACCGAACCGATTCGGTGGCGCCGACCCAGTCATCGGCGAGAAGTTGTCCAGTAACATTCTCGATGAGGCAATGCGGGGTCAAATTTGCAGGCCGATTGACAGATAGCCAAAGTCGGCGCCGGCGCTACGAAGCGCGACTGGAGTGCCACTTGGCGAAATTGGATCATTGCAGCCGCGGAGCGCATCTATGCCCGTCCTTCCTATCCCGCTTCCCAACGTTCGCAAACTGGATCAGATGCCGTCTTGGCCGGAATGGGTCGACTTGCGCGTGCGATCGATGAAAGACGAGTGTCAACGATCGTTGGTGGACGGGAAATACAGGACCCTGCCGACGCTCCCCGTCAACTTGGTTTTGACCCGAGATCAGAGAGAGGTGATTGAGCGTTATGTCTGCGACGTGAATGCCCTCTTTCAGCAGACGCCGGCTCAGCATGAAGATTGGGTGCGGGCTACGCTGGCAAAGATCACAGTGCTGCTCATGGGCCAATTTCGCAATGCGCGGCTCACGGCTGTAGAGGCCGAAATAGCCGGGAAGCATTATCTTCTGGCCCTTAGGGACGTGCCGTCATGGGCAGTCGAAATTGCGATCGATAGCTGGAGCGGCGGTTTCTGCGGTAACGATGAACACGGCGAACCGTACGATTGCGCATGGCGGCCCGTTCCCTTCGTGCTGAAGAAGCTTGCTATCAATGTGACCTTCCCCCTGTACAAGCAAACCCGAACGCTACACCGGCTTCTTGCGGCAGAGCCGATTGTCGAGTTCAGCGAGGAACACCGCGCCAGCATGAGAGCTAGGGTCGCCGGCCTGTTACCATCGGCGCGCGCTTAATTCGTTTGTTGAGTTCGTATGCGCTGGTCGGTTAACGGCGGCGGCGCGTATTGATCGCCTACCGTGGGATGCAGCCAAAGCAATGCCCGGCCTCGAGCGTGAGGGCGGCTGCCGGCGAGATGATGATCGCCGCAAGTAGACGCGACCTGTGTGGCACCATCGCATGCACGGGGTCCGATAGCGACGGGCCTGGCTCCGCCGAGCATGATCGCTGAGGACATGGGAAGCATCTCGGCGCGATTAGCGCTGGGATTGCTCGCCTATGTCCTCCGCAACAAACCTTCACCACCGAACATTCGAGGGCTTCGCCGTCGGTGAAAGATGCGGACGCGACGGTGGCCGTAGGGCTGAGGCGTTAGGCTGTTATCGCGGGAGCGGTTGTGGTCTGTTTAACAGATAGCGGTACGACAACCCCACCTCGTTTAAGTGGACGGGATGAGCGAGACTCGCGCGTGGATTTGACAACGCGAGGGACGCTCGTTCCATGCATCAAGACAGACATCAAGACAGGCATGATGCCGCCTCCTATCAACGGATCGAGGTGATCACAGGGGAAAGGCGACGGCGCAGTTGGAGCGATGCGGAGAAGGCGCGGATCGTGGCCGAGAGCGCCGATCCGGAGACGAGCATTTCCGAGGTGGCTCGACGCAACGGGGTGAACCGGGGACTGCTCAGTGTGTGGCGGCGCCAGGCGCGGCTCGCGTCGAGCGAAGCGCCGCAGTTCGTGCAAGTCAGGCTCGACGCCGCCGTCGAGGCGCAGCCGAACGCGATCGATAAGGCGCATGTTCTGACGGGGCCGGCCGAGCGGATCGAGGTGATGATCGCGGGCGCGACGGTGCGCGTGCCTGTCCGCGTCGACACTGCGACGCTGGAGCGCGTGCTGGCGGCGGTGAGATCGACGCGATGATCTCTTTCGGTCCAATGGTCCGTGTGTTCGTCGCGACGCAGCCGATTGACTTTCGTAAAGGCGTTCATGGCCTTGTCGCGCTGGTAGCGGAGGGATTGGGCGGCAAGCCCTACAGCGGTGACGTTTATGTCTTCCGATCGAAGCGATCGGATCGTTTGAAGTTACTGGTTTTTGACGGCTCGGGAATGGTTCTAGCGACGAAGTGGCTGGAGAATGGGGGCTTCGCCTGGCCACCTGTTCACGAGGGTACGATGCCGGTAACGGGGGCGCAACTGGCGATGCTGATTGAAGGTCTTGCGGAGTGGTCGCGTGTGGTCCCCAAGGTGACGAAGCGGCCGACGAAGGTTGCCTGACGCGTCTTGTTTTGCTGGCGATTGTGAGTGTGTTCGTGTAGCTCTGCGATATGGCGCTTCGCCCCGAAGATCTCCCCTGTGACCCTGCAGCTCTTGCCGAGATGGTGTTGGCTTTCGAAGGCGAGAACGATGATCTGCGCGCAGAGATCGCCACGTTGAAGAGCCTGATCTTCGGCGCACGATCGGAGCGCTCGGCGATCGTCTGCGCCGAACAGATCGCGTTTGATCTGGAACCGACCGCCGGCTCACAGCTCCCGGCCAATGACGACAAACCGGACGCGCCGAGACCGAAGCGGCGCAAAGCGAGGCGCAACATCGGCGCACTGCCGGCGCATCTGCCCCGGATCGAGCGGGTGATCGAGCCGGCGTCCACGCGGTGCCCGTGCTGCACGGGTCAGATGCATCGGATCGGCGAGGAGAGCAGCGAAGCGCTCGATCGGGTGGCTGCGTGTGCTCCGCACGATCCGTCCAAAATACGCCTGCCGCTCCTGTGAGGGCGCGATTGTCCAGGCCCCGGCACCGGCGCGGCTCGTCGAGGGCGGCATGGCGACGACGGCGCTGATCGCGCATATCGCCGCGGCCAAATATGCCTGGCAATCGACGCTCTACCGCCAGACGCAGATCCTGGCGGGTCAGGGTGTCGTCGTCGACCGTCAGACGCTGGCGCGCTGGATGGGGAGCGCGGCGTGGCTGGTCAGGGGCCTCTACGATCTGCAACTGAAGACTATGCACGGCTTCGAGCGGCTGTTCTGCGACGAGACGCCGATGCCAGTGCTCGATCCGGGACGCGGCCGCACGAGGATCTGCCAGTTCTGGGCGCACGCGACGGACGATCGGGCGTGGAAGGGGCCGGCGCCGCCGGCGGTCGCCTACGTGTTCGCAGGTGGTCGCGGCAAGAAGGAGATCGTGGCGCAGTTGGCCGGCTTCGAAGGCGTGCTGCAAGTCGACGGCTATGCCGCCTACGCCTCGCTGGCGGGCGATGCGAAGATGTCGGGCCAGATCCAGCTGGCGTATTGTCTCGTTCACGCGCGCCGCAACTTCGTGAGGGTGCACAAGACGACGAACTCACCCTTCGCCGCGGAGGTCATCGAGCGCATTGCGGCCGTCTACGCGATCGAGGAGAGGATCCGCGGTCTCGACGCCGGGGAACGCCGCGCGACGCGACAGGCCGAGACGAAGCCGCTGATGGAAGCGTTGAGGATCCGTCTGATCGCGGTGAAGGACGGGATCTCCCGCCGCTCGACGCTCATCAAGGCGATCGACTACATGCTCGAACGCTGGCAGGGCCTGACGGCGTTCCTGGATGACGGGCGGCTCGAGCCGGACACCAACACGGTCGAGCGATCGATCAGGCCCATTGCGATCGGAAAAAAGAACTCGTTGTTCAGTGGTGACGAAGGCGGGGGCGAGACTTGGGCGATACTCGCTTCGCTTCTTAACACAGCGAAATTGAATGGTCTCGACCCCGAGGCGTATCTCATCGACGTTCTCGATCGCATGGTGAGCGGCGCCACGAAGACCAACCAGCTGCACGAACTTCTGGCCTGGAACTGGAAGGCCGCACGCGAAGCCGAAAAGCGGGCCGTGGCATGACGAAGCCGAAGCAACGGCGAGGAAAACGGGCCAAGACGACGATGGCGGACTATGCCATGTCGTTCGAACGGCTCGGGCAATGGATCAGCGAGCGCGCCAGGTCGCCGACGCTTCGGCATCCGCGGGCGACGTCGCTCTCCATGCTCGACGGCGCGGTGGCCGCGGTCGTTGCCGGGCCGGTCTCGATGGCGTCCGAGGAATGGGTGTGCCCGCTCCTCGGCGTAGATCCCGACGCCTTCAATCACGACACCGAGGAGTTCTCGGCGATCGCCGCCACGCTGATGCGCCACAACGCAATCAGCGAGACGCTGTCGACGGGACCGGAGAGCTTCGAGCCGCTGTTCGTGCGATCACCGGACGGCGAAGTCGACCCGCAGCCCTGGTGCATGGGCTTCTACGCCGTCATGAAGCTTCGGCTTCTCGTCTGGTCGCGGCTTCTCTCCCCGAACGGAACCGAACACCTTATGCTGCGGCCGATCTTGGTCCATTGCATCGACGACGCCGGTCGGCCCTTGCTACCCCCGGCCCGGCACACGCTGGGAACGCTGCCCGTCGCTCAAAACGTCCGGCGCGACATTCCCGTAGCCGTTGAGGCCCTGCGGCAGTTCTGGATGCCTATACGCTTCAAGCGCGGTGCGTAGGCCGTCCGCGCCAAGTCGTGGCCCTCTCGCACCGTTACGTTTAACAGGGGGGGTGGGTCAAAAGTCTACGAGTTGCTCTCGTCGACCGGTCCCCAAGGTTCACACGCAAAATGTTCGGAAATAAAAACAAAAAGCCCACTTGGCCTAACGACTCATTTGCGCCGACTGAGGTGGAACGAGGGGTGGGGGGTGGTCAATTCCTCAGGGACCCTCATGCTTAGGGACCGGTCCACGGACACGCTCGGCTGGCTCGGCGTGAAGTATTTTGCCTGGGCTGCTGGTCCCGCTAGGCAGAGAGTTTGCAAACTTCAAGTGAATGGCAGCGGTTGAAGCATCGCCCGTCATTTACACTTGGGCGCGGGGTGCATTGAATGGTAGAGCGGCGGAGTCAGTCAACCAACAGCTCAATGAAAATGCCTAAATTTGAGAGGCCCAAGGTTTGCCGGCGTCGATGGCAGAGTGCAAATTCATATGGTGCGGCCAAAAAATGTAATCCGGCGCGCAAAACCAAATGACGATATATTTTGCTCGACCCGAGCTTGGGATCACGGCTCGGAAGTTGGATTCATGAAGAAGCTGGAAGACGACTTCCAGCGTCTGGTTGAATTGATAATCGCAGGTGATGTTCTGAGCTTAGATCAAGCGCAGATGCACATCATTAATGCCTTCTATGCGCTTTGGATGGCCCGCGCTGAGATTCGCGTCCAGCCGGCTCAAGACTTCTTGCTCAAGGGCGTCGTTCCCGGCCGCGCCTTTACAGCAGATGAAGAAGAAAGCTTAGAAAAAGTCGGATATGCCTTCTTTCGAGGATCCACTGTTCCCTCGCGGATCGTGAACGGCATGCGAGTGCACTTCCTGGTGGGGCGATATCTTCGCCAACTAAAGCCCACGGCAGATTGGGGAATCGTACGCACTTCCAGTGCTGAATTTGTTGTGCCTGACTGGCCCGTACATGGGTTTCTGCCTGTTCATCCGACTTTGGCGCTCGTGAACCCGGCGAGCAACCAAACGCTGACGACGGCTTCGGTGTCGTTGGTGAACAGACAACTTCGTGCGGCTAGCCGCTTCTACTTTTTTGCTCGAGATTTTTCGCGGTGCCCATAGCCACGCTGAGAGGCTCGAAATCCTACCGCATCACTGTAACAGCAGTTCTTAAGTCCAATCAGCGAGGGCTAGCGCCCAAGAAGGCGTCTATCAGTACTGCGGCAAGAAGCATGTGCACCGCTGTCTCTTGGAGTTCGACAGCAACCGTGTTGCGCTTGGTGTGGATGATCGGGACCGGGCCGAGAAGACAATCCTGGTTGTCACCGGCAAGCAGCTTACCTATCGGGAACTCGTTTCGTCGCAGAGGAAACGAGTCTCTAAAAAAAGACGCGGCCCGCTAGTTTTGGCTGAGTCTGGCTTATGAGGCCAAACGGTGCCCGGGGGCACATTCGCCAAGTAAGGGCCGCGTCCACAATATAACTCCGGTGGTTCACGATTGGAATCCCAGATGGAGAAATATTTCTCCCAGGAAAATCAATGATTTATTAGAGAATCACTTCAGTAGAAGTGGCGTGTTCCATGTGCCCAAAGGTCGAACTCAGATGAAATCTTGGCACTGATTAGCTTGTGAGAGCGGTCATCGCCGCTTTCCCATTTTCTCTGGATCGCCCAAGCGCAGTAATCGGCGGCCCAGAGCATTGGATCTTTTGCCGAATCCATGAAGCTGACCTCCCAGCTGTTCCTAGGGGTGGTTTGCTGGATGGTATTGTTGAGCGCCAGCTTGAATGACGCCTTCGTTTTCTTTTGGCCTAGGGCAGCCGCCGTTATCAGGAGCTTCTGATTCGGCACAATTACCTTCGGTCCGACGTGCTTGAAATGGTAGAACCAGGCATACTGATAGAAGATGGCATCGCTTGTTCTGGTCTGCGGTTGCGCCTTGCTCTTCTCAAGGAGAGTGGCGTCTATGCGAAGTGGATGCTTCGCGAGCACCGCAAATACCGCGTCTCGCGTTGATTGTGCATCGGCAGTCGCGTGCAATTTGTCCCGATCCACGTCGCCGCCCACGATCAGTTCACGGCGTATGTGCAGCAACTCGTGCGATAGCGTGCAGTCGTCAGTACAGATAGTGCAAAGCATGAAGTATTTGCTCGCTCCCTGCACCCTTTTGAAAGTGAAGCAGCCGGCCTCGTCTGCGAATAGGAATTTTGCCATGGTGGACTCGGGCTAGGAAACCAACGCAACTGGACAGGTTCAAGCAAGCCGCCCGCGACTCGGAAACGGACGACAACGAAAAGCGCTTTGACGGGAGACTAAGAAAAATCGCTCGTCAGAAGCCGACGTCAACGAAGCTCACACCCTCCAAAGAAAAGGTTAAGTGCTCTTAACCAGCGCGGAAATATGTGCCGTGGTGGGACATCTGGCCCATTCTTAGCGGGTGATTCTTAATGGATCATCAATATCTCCCAACGCTCAGCCTGACGGTCGGGGAGACGAGGTTGGCGTGGATTCGGGAGCTTTCTGAGCGCCTATCGCTTCTTGAAAAGATCGTTGATTGCCCGGTCGAGCTTCTTGATCTCGTCCTCGGCAGCCTTTGCGGACCCTTCGGTCTCGACTTTGAACTTGTGGCTGCATCTGCAAGTGAGGACAGGGTTTCGCTTCAAGTCGGCGAGGGTTTGGTCGCTCTTATGGCCGCACTTCGGGCATTTGATCGGAAACTTTGCCTTCCCGGCCATGTCTGACTTGCCGGTGGTGGTGATCGTCACTTTCATAATACGAATCTCCGGTTGAGCCGATTCGGTTGTAACAACCTCTGTGACTCATGATCCGGAACCGGAAATTCTCAAAATCGAATCTGACTCAAGCCACTGGAAATTAAGACTTATCCACGGGACGGACGTGCAGAGTGCACAATTGCGTTCGGCGACGCAGACTGCGATCGGCGAGATTTGCGCTTGTTGGTCATGCCGCACTCCGCTGTCGTACGAAGACATTCGAGTCATGAAACGAGACAGTGAAGGCACGCCGTGGCCACGCACATCGACGGCGCCGCTCGGCGCAAGCTCGGATCAGGCGGGTTGAGACTTGTCCTTTTGAAATCCGCCAATGATCCAGCCGATAGCAATGCCCAGCAACAGCAAGGCCACTGGCGGGATGATGGTGATGAGCCAGACTTGCAAAGCCCGATCCCCTGCTTCTAGCATTGTATCGATGTGGTTGAGGATGGCCTCGCGTGTGCCCGCTTCGACCTTGTGGCCCGATCTCACCTTTTCTTGCTGTATTCCGGCATCCAGCGTCTGCGTTAGTTGATCACGTGTCATGGAAGCATCGACGGTAATTTGCTGACCGGTGGGGCTGGTCACCGTATACTTCGTACGGTGCCATAGCGCCGGATACGCTTCTGGCTTCGCAATCATCACGGCTAAGCCTATCCACAACACCGATATGACAATCCAAGCCCTAAAAAACCCGCGTCCCCATCGCAATTGCACGCCCATCTCCCTTGAAAACCCAGCTAAATCAGGAATAGCTCGAAAGAGCCAATTTGAAGCAACACCGGGCGGGTCATCTGCACAAGTGCGTTCGGCATGGGCCCAGACATTCCAAACGTTCGCATGGTCATCCATTGGCAGCATCCATCCTCAGTCGAGGACTATCTCCAGGAATTCGGACGCGCCGGCCGAGACGGTAAGGCCTCTGTCGCGGTTCTCCTTTTCGATCAGAGAAGCAGCCGCGACAGCGGTCTTCTCAAGTTTATGGCCGATCGGGCAGTTGAGCGCGCGCGATTCACGAGGCGTTGGCCGCGTCGAGCCAGAAGCTCGCTCAAATCGGCAGGATGGCAACTTTGGCAACGAGCCGTGAATGCTTCCGCGACTTCTTAGTCGGCTATTTTAGCGGGCCAAGACGCACTGCGCGCCGGAGAGCTTTTCGACCTGGCTATTAGAACTCGTCTTTGCCGATCGCGGCGGAGCACAACAAAAGGTGATTTGTTGCGATGCTTGCCAGCAGCGATTGATCAAGCGTCAGGGACAGCTAGCCTTTGTCAGGAAAGTACTGAGTGAGTAACAGGCGCACACATAATCCTTCACTGTCCCGGTCGTGGCGATGCGGGTCTTGTATGCTTTGGTCCGGGATCGAAGGGTACGCAGAACTGCGAGCATCCAGCTGACATTTGTCAGCCATTGACCGAATTCTTCCATAACATCTCATACGGATGAACCGTGCGCGGCCTTGCGCTCTTTGACTAGCCCGTCTTATTCATCAGCGGCTTGTTGAGAGGCTGGCGAGCGTGGCGTAAGCCGCTGAGATGGCGTAGGATTCGGTTGCTGACACCCACCCTCCGCGCATCCGGGCCGCCACACTCGCCATGACCGACGATACGAGTCTGCCGTTCTCATTTCCAGCCGTTTCCCGCAAGAAGATCACAGCCTCGTTCGACGGCGGCAAGCTGACGTCGGATGGCGGCGTCATGCTTCTGGCCATGGCGGACCGGCGCCTCGGCTTGGCCGCGAAGTTGTCCTGCGTATTCCCCGAGCGGCGCGATCCGGGACGCATCGTGCACAGCCTTGCGGATATGATCCGCGCCCGCATCTTCGCCATCGCGTGTGGCTACGAGGATGGCAATGATCTCGATCGTTTACGCGGCGATCCAGCGTTCAAGCTGGCTTGCGGCCGACTGCCGGACACTGGCCGGGATCTGTGTTCGCAGCCGACCCTATCGCGCCTGGAGAATGCACCACACCTGCGCGAGGTGATCCGGCTGAGCTCTGTGCTGGTTGACCTATGGATGGACAGCTACGCGCGAGCGCCGAGCGCAATCACGCTCGACATCGACGACACGGTCGACGTGGTGCATGGCCGTCAGCAACTCTCGCTGTTCAACGCCCATTATGATGAACACTGCTTCCTGCCGATCCACGTCTACGACACCGAGCACAGCCGGCCTGTTGCGGTCATCCTGCGCCCCGGCAAGACGCCGAGCGGCCGCGAGGTGCGGGCACACCTGCGCCGCCTGGTTCGGCGCATTCGCCGGCGCTGGCCCGATACGCGTATCACCTTCCGCGGCGACAGCCATTACGCCGGCCCCGAGGCGATGACTTTTTGCGAGCAAAACGGCGTCGATTACATCTTCGCGCTAGCCGGCACGAAGCCGCTCGCCAGAAAGGTCGACGAGGTCTGTGATGCATTTCGAACCGAACGTGCGATCGAGAACAAGATCGTGGTTCGCGGCTACACCGAGACCCGCCACGCGGCCGGCTCCTGGCATCGTGAGCGCCGCGTCGTCGCCCGCATCGAGGCAACCCAACAAGGGCTCGACGTCCGCTACGTCGTCACCAGCCTGGATATCGGCTCGGCTGAGTGGATCTATGACAGCCTCTATTGCGCTCGCGGACAGGCCGAGAACCTGATCAAGCTGCACAAGACCCAGCTCGCCTCCGATCGCACCAGTTGCCGCTCGGCGCTCGCCAACCAGGTCCGCCTCGTCTTCCACACCGCCGCCTATTGGCTCATCCTCGCCGTGCGCGATGCCATCCCAAAGCCGCGCGATCTGGCAACGGCCGAGTTCAACACGATCAGGCTCAGGCTTCTCAAGATCGCAGCCCGCGTCATCGAGACCGCCACCCGCGTCCGTCTCGCCTTCGCTGCGGCGTGCCCCGACGCCGACCTGTTCCGCGGCTTGGCAAACGCTCTGGTCCCGCAAGCACCCTGACGCGCGGGGCATGAGCCCCCGGTCACCCCGCTGCCGTCCTCCAACGCGTTCACGAAGTCGGGTCGAAAAGCGGCGAAAAAGCCGAAGCGTTCGCGCGCGCCTTCACCCCGACCGGAAATGTTCCAGCTGCCCCGCCCGGCAATCATGAATAAGACGGGCTAGAGTACAATGTAGGCATTGATCTGTGGCTCTCCCAGGCCGGGAGCACGCAAAATTGCTTGCGTGCGTAAAACCCCATAGGGGCCGGCGATGAACATCGCGAGTGGTCCGTTTGTGCGTGCCATTGGCGTGATGCCGAAGGCGCCGCAGACGCGGCACCTGCCAGAGCACGAATCTCCTTCACGTGCTGGCTGTGCGATGCGCAACCAGGTGACCAACGGTGAGTTCAGCAAAGCTGACGAGTCGCCATTGCCAGCGGCAGCCGCAATGATGTTAACTGGCCAAGAGCGGGGAATACCAGCGAAAATGAGCGCCAAGACCAAATCCGAGCGCCTCAGGCGCCTTGCCTCGCACGGCTATTTTGCGCCCGAACTGCCGCCGTGCTTCGTGTCCGAAGATCTTGCTAGGTATCGTACGTCGATACTCGCAGCGATCGATGCCCTGCCACTAACTCGGCGGGGAGACCCAGCCCACTATGCCTTCGTATCGGAACCGGCTTGGTTCTATTTTCCGCGTTTCGGCAAAGAGGATCGCCGGCATGGCGTACCTAACCCCGTTGCTCACCTATTGCTCTCGAGGGTCCTGGCCGACAACTATGTCGATCTACGCCGTAGAGCGCGCGCGTCCAAGATCACACTTTCGCCGCCGGTCTTCGACTGGTCAGGATCCCGCGCCCTGATGCGCTCGAGTGTTGAGCTTAGAGACGACTTCCGCGTCAATCTTTCGTCTCGCCGCGAGGAGTATGTCGTGGCAGACGTTCGTGCCTTCTTCCACTCAATTTATACCCATGCCGTCCCTTGGTCGATCCATGGAAAGCAGTTCGCTAAGCGAAACCGAGGCTGGACACACTATGGAAACGTGATCGACCTCCTATGCCGCAACGCCCAGGACGGCCAAACGCTAGGTCTTCCGGTCGGTCCAGATACGTCGCGACTGATTGCAGAAGTCGTGGCATCCGCTATGGATGCGCATCTCCAGCAGCGCCTGATCATCGGGAGCCGAGACGCGTCGCGTTACATAGATGATTACACGCTCAGCAGCCCGAACGGGGCTAGCGGTGAAGAACTACTAGCCGCGCTACGTCAATCAGCGGCGATTTTCGAACTTGAGCTAAACAGTGAAAAGTCGGCAATTCACCCGACGTCGCTCCGTCAGAACACGGGATGGCAGCAGGCTGTTCTTGCGCATCTTCCACGCCCATCGCCGTCGGTGACTCGGATTGAGGCAGGCGCGCTACAGCATTTCCTTTATCAGCTCGGCCGCATATGCGTCGCTCACCCCGACATGAATGTGGAGAAGTTCGGGCTTCAACACGCGCGTTCGGCCATCGTCAACGCCGATCACTGGAAGACCCTCCTGTTCGCACTAATTAACGCCTATCGTCGAAATCCGAGTCTGATTTCGCTATTGGTGGAAGCGTGCCTACTGCGACAGGTGGTTCATGGGGATGTGCAGCTCGAAATCCTTAAGGAATTCATCGAAAATCGAATTCCCATCCTGGCCCGGGCTAACCGGACTGGTGAGATCATCTGGCTTCTATTCCTGGTGATGCGCGTCGGCCTGGTTCTTTCGGCTCACCGCTTGACGCCGCTATTCTTAGTCGAAAATGCGTTTATCGCACTTCTTGTGGTTTGCCTTGACGCCAGGGGCCTTGTACGCGGTGATGTCGACCGCTCTCTTTGGGACGAATCGCTGACAGGGGATGGCCTGCGCAGCTCCATGTGGCTCTACGCCTACGAGGCCGTCACACAAGGGTTCATTCCCGGCGTCGATGATGGCTTTATCACGAGAGACTCTTATTTCAGTCCGCTGCGATCTAAACGCGTGCAGTTCCTCGACATCAGGCGAGGCTATAATTCCATCACCGCGACCTTGCGCAGCCTACGGAACGAGAACACGCGCTTGAGGCGTATGCGTGAAGCAATCCAGGTTGAGGATTTCGATGGCCTCGACGATCTTGATGAGGGCGAAGAGTATGAGGATATCGGCGAGATAGATACTTACTGAGTCTCTGCGCCTCGTGGTGACCTCACAGACTACTCGTCAATGCTCTGGGCAAATTGATTGCGGTGGCCGCAGATAAATGGTCGCGTGAATCAACCTAGATGAGACGATTGCAATCGTCCGTTGTGGAGGTACGCTGTGGCCGTTTGATTCTCTTGATTGTCGATTGCCGGCCGCTGTTACTGGAGATGTTATGCGACGTCGCGACGGTGCACCCCTTATTATCACCGATGGTCGTGCCAGTCCCTTGAGTCGAGTGGACCTATCGGCCAAGCTCGTTCCCGGTCGATATGACGAAGCTTGGCTTCAAAAATTGCTGTTCGATCATCCCGAGTTGCTTCCTATAGAGCAGATAGAACCGGGGTTTGGTGATGTCGTTCCACTATGTCGTGAGCTTCCCCTCACGTTTGGCGCCGGTAGATCGGGCGCAATGGACAACGTTTTCGCGACAGTAGACGGTGGACTGGTGTTCGTGGAAGCGAAGCTTTGGCGTAACCCGGAAGCTCGGCGGGCCGTCGTCGCTCAAGCAATGGAGTATGCAGCGGCTATCTTCCGCTTGAATTATGAGGAGTTCGATGCTGCGGTTATGCGCGCTCGCCGCGCCATACCGTCAGCTGCAAAGTCTCTATATGCGATCCTCAATGAGAAGGATGGCCTGCTTGACGAAGCCGAATTCATAGACGCGATATCTAGAAATCTAAAGCGAGGAAGAGCCATCATAGCTGTTGTCGGCGATGGGATTCGTGAGGATTTAGAACAGTTGGTCGAACTCCTGCAGAGCCATGCCGGCCATCGATTTATATTCGCCCTAATAGAGCTTGGCATCTACCAGAGCGCTGACAATGCAACCAGAGTCATCACACCATCAATTCTGGCAAAGACAGCGCTAATCGAACGTGGAGTAGTTCAGATCGCCGCGCAAGGTGGAGGACAGATTATTGTCGAAAGGGTCACTCCGGCTTTGCAGCTTTCGGATAAGCCTCGCTCTATCGGTTTGGGCGAAGATGAGTTCTATGAACTCCTCGATAAGCGCGATGCGGGTATGGCAGCAGCCCTGAGGAGCTTTTTAGGAAAAGCGGAGGCACTCGGAGTTACTGCCGACTGGCAGAGGGCATTGAATCTTAAGCATCCATTTCCGGACGGTAACCCGCTCAACCTGGGGACTATCGACAAATCTGGATATCTGGATGCTGGACCAGCGACTTGGTGGGGGCGGACAAATATTGGGCGAGAGTATAACGAAGTGATCGCCAAGCTCATTGGTGGCTTCGTCAGAGAAATCAATCACGGCAAAGAATCGGCTGTGCGAACTGCCTCGGCTAAGATGCCTAGGCTTAAGGACTTTCTCCCTATCCACGAAGAAGCCTGGTTGAAGGCGATGTCTGATTACATCGAGGCCGCGCTCCGAAATCCTTCTTGAGTGCGTAGACCGGCAATACCGCTGCTCGCGATACTTGTGCAGTGTGTGATGCCGATTGCAGAGTTACATTTCTTTGGTGCATTTATAGCGCTGCAACTCTTGGACGAATAAAATGGAATTAATGCTGCACCGGCCCAATGGGCATGCGGGCCTAGCGATAAACTACAAGACTGCGTTCGAGAACGCTGTCGAACTATACATTGTAAGCGCGTACCTCACGGACTGGGATGAGCGACTAAGGCTAAACTCGCGATGCCGACGGCTCAGAATTATTATCGGTAAGGACTTCGGCATTACGCGGAAGGCTGCATGCCTTAAAGTGCTGGCCTGGCTCCCGAGGGGTAAGAGGGCGAACTGTTTCAAGGTGGCTGAGCAAATCAAAGGGTTTCACCCCAAGGCGGCCTTCTGGACCAACACAGATGGCAAGCACTTTGCAATTGTTGGATCGTCGAATCTCACCCGAGCCGCATTTGATGGCAACTACGAGGCTAACGTCTTCTGCGAAATCTCGAACAACAACTATGTCGCTGCGAAGCGTTGGGTGCGGGATATCGAACACGCCTGCGTGCCTGTTTCCGAGGACTGGCTCAAAAAGTACAAAGAAGCTCCTAGGATGCCCGGCGGAGAATCGGGAAGTTCAACCAATGGCGCCCGTCCCGAAGTCGTGCCGCTTCGACTCCCGCGGCCGACGGGCATGAAGAGATTGCTTCAGCAACGAAGGCAGCAACTCTCTCAGTACAGCAAGCATAAGGCTGGTTTGATGAAGCTCATTCGAGATTGTGCTGCCGAGCGAGTCACGAACGACGACTTCTACGAGCGGCTACCGAAATACTGGAGCCATGAAGTGGGTGACCGCCTGCAGGGAAGCGGATGGGAGCGGGCCGGCAAGAGTAGCAACTTCCAGGAACTTTCGCGCAGTTTCCTTGCCATTGAGGATTGCGATCCAGAAGAACGCGATGACGTGTTGGTTGCGGAGGTCGATCGCCTGAACGAATTGGGCGTCGCCGCGAGAGGCGCGTTCTTCTCTGAAATGCTGTGCCTTCGCTTTCCCGATCTGTATCCCGTTTTGAATAATCCCGTGTGGGAGTATATGAGCGACACCGGCTTCAAGGCGCCTCGTGGGTCGACCGAAGGAGAACGATACGTGGATCTGGCGCTGAAGCTTCGAGCAGCTTTGCGAGGCAATCCAGGGTATCCAGCTAAGAATATAGCGGAATTGGACGCCATCGTTTGGGCAACTTACGGCAGGGAGTGAGCATTTCCGCTATTGCCTGGTTTGGCCTTGCTCGCCCACCTGTCGGCGTGGGTCGGTGATGCTGGTTTGTTATGGACGACATTTGCGGTCCTCTTGGGCCTGGCGACGTATCCCGGATATCTTGTCCTGACATCGTCACCGATGTCGTCTCGCTTGCCACTTCTCGTGGACTCCCTGGGCGCAGTCCGATCACCCAAAGGCCGAGTTCTTCCATAACAAGGGATGGGCGAATGAAGATGGCTCGCCCAAAACGTAGCTTAGTGTCGCGACTGGATCAAAGGTTGCTGCTTCGCAAGCTTCGCATTTAGGTCTGCTGTTCGAGACACAATCTGCGAAGCTTCGGCTTCTTTACCCGGTGTCGCCTGGATGCTTGCAAGCGCCTTTTCATAAAACGCCCGCGCATTGATCTCGCCTACAGTGGCGACGCCACCGTTGGCTTCGCTGGCAAGGAAGTCTCCGGCCTCTTCAAGCGACTTAGAGAGGGCTATCTGCCAACCTGTAACCGCCTGGATCGCAGCTGCCTTCTGCGCAATCTCGTAAGCTGAGTCATAGGCGCCGAGCGCCAAACTAAATTTCTTTTGGCGTACCAGAACGTCTGCGATCTTGAGCTTCATGTCGAATAATTGACGATAGGGGGGAGATGCGATGTTGAGCAAGCTTTCGTAACTCTGAGCTGCCAAGTGATAACGTTCCAGTGCGGCGCTGGTGAACAGGAGCTCTGGCCCATCGGGTCGATTTATGACCTCATTCCACCAGGACATAAGGACATCTCCCCGCTTTCCGTTCAAGGAGCCTATATTCTCCTTCCATCTGGTAGAACTGAGGGTCTTTGAGAGGATGACTTCGGCGACTCTAACTGCCTCATTGTAGCTGTTTGAGGCTTCGCGCCAGTCCTGCTTCTGCACGAGGATGTCGCCCAGTCGGGTGTAATCAGTCGCCAGGCCTATACACCAGTTGATGTTTCCTGGATCGAGCTGATAAAGCCTCTTTCGCGTGTCTACCGCCGCTTTATACTCGCGCAGAGCGTCATCGTGATCGTCGAGTAATTCGCCGATTCGACGGTGGGTATTCGCAATGTTGGACGCAAGTGCAGCCGTCCACGTCTTCTCTTGTTGCTGATTAAGAACAGATAATGCGTTGTGGTATTCGTCGAGCGCTGCTTGTTTGTCGCCTGGTTGCTTTCTAGCGCTGAAAATCTGCGCAATTCGGTTCATCTCAATGGCGATCTGATAAGCGTCGGCAATAGTCTGTGCAATACTTAACCCTTCGTTATAACGGTCCAAAGCCCCACTCCAGTCTTTTCGGTACTGGTGAATGTCGCCGACCTTGTTCAAGGTAAAGATCACGTCGCGTTGATAACTTGAATCTCGAGGGGCGCTTAGGGCGAGTTGCCTAGCGATATCGACCGCGTCGGCGTATTCCCTCTCAGCTTTAGCCGAGTTTTCCTTGAGTGCCTTCGCCCATTGATCGCCAATCCTAAACTTACTGGCATAAAGCTGGTGTTTAAATTTCAAACTGTCGGGGTAGTTTTGTAGGAAGGTCTTCGATAGCTCTTCAGCCTGCTGGGCTAAGTCGAGAGCATCCTCGTCTCCCAAGGCTTCCTTCACATCGGACGCGGCGAGAAGCAGCGATATTTCAATCTCGGCCAAGTCGGGTGAGTGTTCGCCCGCTTTGGCGACGATATTATCGAGAGTCAACTTTGCGTCTTGCAGGATCTGGCCAGCGCCGCTCGCTCTGATCGTGCCGTCATCGAGAAATCCAGAGAGCCTCCCAATAGATACTTGAAAGGCTCGAAGCGTGTTGAGACGGTTGGAATCTGCTTCAAGTCGCGCCCTGTTGCCGGCTTGCCACAGCGTGAACATGATCGCAGCGACTCCCGCAACAGCGACAAAGGCGGCAGCTACAGCAAGCAGCTTCAAGCGTTGCCTACGACGCGACTTCAGCAGCAACCTTTCGACGCGCGCAAAGCCGCCGCCGTAACGGTTAGCCCAGGCCGCTGTTCGGGGACGGGCGTTCCACCAAGCCCACCGTTCATCGACAAGGTGTGCCGGGAGCGCTGCATCTTCGCCTTCCGTCATCGCGAGCAGGGCGCGATAGCGCTCCCCAGCCTGTTGCTCTACACGGAGCCATCCAAGCTCCGCTCCCTGCCCGCACACCTTATCCCACCGTCGAAGCAGCGCCTCATGACCAACGTCGATTCGTGTGCGGTCGGAAATCTCCTTAACTTCGGAGGGCGGAGGACTTAGAAAGGAGCAATCCTCTGAACGGAAGCGGTCCAATACCTTACATACGATAGACTTATCGGCGCCGGTCTCCGCCGTCACTTGAGAGAATGTCAGTGCGCGCCGAGTTGCGCGACCTTCCTTGTCGAACTCGGATAGTGCCCTAAACACTTGTTCTACTGCGAGCTGCAGATCGGGCCCGGGTAGTTCTTTCAGTATTTCATCAGCGTGCTTCGAGAGGGCATCCGCAAATCCACCGATGTTCTTGTAATGGTTCGACGTTATGCGCCGGTCAGTCTCTAGAGGGGAGCGGGTCTCTTGCGAAGTCTCCAACCTATCCCAATTGGCGGCCGGCGCCCTACCGCTCTCCTCCCACAGTCGGGAAAGGCAATGTTGTAGAACTGGCAACTGGTCCATCTCGGTGCTGCAGTCGTTCAAGAGCCTTTCGACGAGTTGCGGATCAATGATGGCTCCGGCCTTTTCGATGGGCTTGCGGATAACTTCTTCTAATTGGTCGCGCGTCAGCGAGGGCACGAGAAATTGAGCTTCACTGACGGCCTCCGGCAATCCATGAAATCGAGCACAATCTCCGATGAAGTCGGAGCGCATGGTCAATACCACATGGATACGATTGAGCGGGGAACGGCTTGCCTCGAGCAGTAGTTGGACAAACTGCACGGCTTCGTCGCGCGCATGCGCGTTATCTGGGGTGAGTGTCGTACTGTCCCCGTCTCCTGCGTAGCGGAATAGCTCTTCGAACTGGTCGATCACTAATACAAACGATTTACCTACCACGCATGTGGTTTCGCTCAGAGCTTCCGAGAGTCCGAAGCTTGATCGACGGAGTTGCGAAGCCACTCGGTCGCGTCGTCCAGAGGCTACCTTAGGGTCATCGTCCGTCGACAGGCCAGCAACCAATTCTGTCAAACGAACCAGCGGAGCATCACTTGGATGCATTTCGCGCCACAACCAGTTGCGTCCGCCAACCTCACTCGTTTCGGTGTCAAGCAGTGGTAGGAGTCCTGCCCGAACAAGTGACGATTTGCCGCTCCCTGAGCTACCAACTACGGCAATGAATCGGAAGCGGTCGATCAGCCTATAAAGCGCATAGATTTGGTCTTGGCGTCCGAAGAAAAACTCGTGATCCTGATAGCCGAAGGGACGGAGGCCCGGGAATGGTCGAGCGAGGGACGCAACGATCCTGGCCTTGAGCTCCGTCATAGGGTCCTCGCTCCAGCGGCGGGCACTAAGACGTCAAGGAGGTCTGCTGTCGGTATCTCCTTGTCGGAAATGTCGACAACTATGTCAATCTCACTGGGGGGAAATAGCAACTTGCCTGCCTGCTTTCGTTCGCCCGGCGGTGGCGCAGCCACAACAGCACGATAACTGAATTGTCGCGACCGGCCGAGAGCGCTCCAGTTGCGAAGTGCACTGGCTTGTGCACGGACCCAGACTTCCGACGCCGAAGCCCAGCAAACAATTACGCCGTCGCATTCGACAAGTTGTTTGCTGTTGAAGCTCTTGAGGTCGGCTTCCGGACCTTCAAGCGCTGGAAGCATCGCCTCTAGCTTTCTCTGTTGGAGCGCTTGAGCCAAGGCTAGCGCGTACTTGCTGTCCTCCTGAGAGTGATACAAGAACAGACGCACGTCGCGAGCGTCGGAAGGCAGCAGCGTGATTGACCGCGGCGGAACGATAAGCAACAGATGCTGATTCACGAAATCGACAAACTTGCTCAGGCTGTCTCCTTCAACCTTATCCGTCGCCAGTTGCTGATCAAACCGAGCTAGCACCTCCAGCGGATGCCGCCTTTTCTCGGCCTGCAGCTGGTTCGCATTCAGGGAAGTCGTCCAGATGCTGGGTGCCCAGATTACCCGATGAAACGTTCCAGGAGCTGCTTGCGATGTTTTCGCCGCTGACCGTGAGAGCTGCAGCTTCACCATCGGAAGCTCATCCTCTGGCGCTTCACCAGCTTTCTCACCAAGCAAATGGATGGCGATCTCCGCGTCGGCTAGGGCCTCGTCGATGGCATTGACCGATCGGTCGAGTGGAATGTCATCCTTGGGATCGGGAAGGATTCTGTGACCTTTGCCCGTGAGTTCCGACACTATTCGATCGTAACCTCGGCGCATGTCAGAGGCCGGCTTTGCAACGAAGATAGTTCTGCCGCTCGGAGCGTAGATTGGAGATAGGGTTGGCCGGGGCCTGCGTTTAACCAGGTGGGCGGCTAGCGCTTTAAGGCCCTCCCAATAGCGCTCGTCGCGCGGCTCCCCGCGGTCGAAGAATTCAAGGTCTCCAGCTATATCCTCCGGATCCTCATTGCGAACATAGAACCGGAACCCGACCTGCCCTTGCAACAAGGACGGTCGCTTGTCGGGATCGATGTGCCGTTTCCCAACTACAACGATGCGCTCGCGAAGCCCGTCTGGCCCGTGGTGTCGGGCGAACGTCTCGAGTTCCCGTCGACACCATTTGCTTGCCATCCAATTCGGCGAAAGAACAACGAGCAGGAACGAGGCTGTCTTCAGCGCCTCCTCGATCTCAGGCGTAAATTGGTCGGCGGGTGAAATGCGTCGTGTATCACGCCAAGTCGACGGCCGGTCAGGGCCAAGTTCCTGAAATTCGTAGCGGATGGCATCGTCCAGAAAAGTTACAAAGCCCTTTCGGCCCGGCTTGTCCGGTGGAGGAGCGTCATCGTCCCTGGAATAAGAAATAAAAATATCAGTCACAGCCGCCCCCTTCATCTGGTTGTCGACTGCCAATAGGGCTACTTAAATATGTAAATCCTCCGGCGTCAAGCCGATAGTTGTACTGGGCTGTCGCGCCGACCGTAAATTGCAGGAACGATCATTGGGATGATTGGTGCTTTAGAAGCCGCCGATAGGGATATCGCGCGGCTGCATGCCGCAAAAACCCTTCTGCTCAAGCCGAGCGAAGAACGGCCTTCCTCACATGCAAACGCGCTGTTTTAGAACCACTCATGACGAACGGTCGGCCGCCCGGCGAAGATGCACTCCATAAAGACCGATACAGTTTGAATAAAGGACTGCAGACAGGGCCGCTAGGCCAGGGTCGCTTCGGATTCCGTGATTCGCTGGAATTCAAACAGCAGCTCCTGGAAGTGTTTTGCGAGATAGCCAACGACCTTGCCGTTGCGCAGGAGTTTTGAGATGTAGCCGATCGCCAGGACCAGATCGAGATGGTCGGTGCCATAGGTCTGTTCGGCGACCTTGAACTCACGGGCGAGCGAGGCGGATTCCCGTTCCATCAACGCAACTTGCTCGTTCGACAGCCCCTTGGGCTGGCGCGGTGTATAGCCGGCCGCCAATTGACCGCGTGGCGTCGCCACCACCAACGAACGCACATAGCTGTTCGAAAAATTGTTCATCGCGATCATCAGCTCAGCGGCCTCGATCTGCCTGATCGGCGCCAGTTTGCGCAGCTCTGAAAAGGTATTGAGCGTCAAATGTTTTTCTTTGAGCAGCTCAACCGCCTGAGCGCTGATGCCGTCCAACAGCTTGCGGCGACGACGGATGCTGGCGACGTCGACATTGAGTGCCTTGTTCCTGAATGATCGCGATCCGGTTGACCCGCTTGTTATAGGTGAAGGCCTCGTCTTCGGTTGACACCAGACATTCGATCTCCACCAAGCCGGAATCCTTCAATACTTCCAGCCGCAGATGACCATCGAGCAGCAGAAATCTGCCAATTGCGTCTCGGCTCCGCGCCACAACCGGAGGTTCGACCAACCCGATTTCCGCAATCGAGGCCGCGATCTGCCGGTATTGTGCCGAGCGCTTGACCTCCTCCGACACCAGCTTGAGGGGCTGGATGTCGGACGGCGAGCGTGCGCTCCTCAAAGCTCATCCGGACTGCAATGTGAGGCCGCCGCGCCATGGCTCAACCCTGGCCGTGCAGCCGAACCGCAAGGTTCTTCGGTAAGGTATCGAGTTTTTCACTTTGCAAAAGCGTCAGAAAGTCCGGCTCGGTAAGCAGTTTCCGTAACGCCTCAAGGATGAAAAACAGCCGCGCTTTTGTGCTGTTGGATTTACGGACCAAGACCCGCTTACGGTCGGCGTCCTGTCGGTACGCGCGCAGTAGGGCATTCGAGCTGATCGGAGCGTCGTCGCTCCGGCGTGGGCCGGTCTTGTATCCCTTACCGCGACGCCGCCGCTGCTCGATCAATTTCTTGGCCGCAAGCAAGCGCTGGCCGCGCAATAGCTTCTCCTCATATGCGTGTTGCAAGACATTCTGGACGTCACTGTCTTCAGCCTGGGAGATCAAGACGGCGATGCTGACCGGTAATTGCCCGGCCTCGACCGCGCGCAACAACCGCTGCTCGCCACTTTCTAACAGGTTGCTGACGCCCCTGACATATTCGACAGTCAGCCCCGTCTTGCGGGCGATGTTATCGAACTCGTATCCCCTCTGCCGCAGACCGTCGATGTCGTGCAACAGGTCGATCGAGCGGTGTTGGCGCCTGGCGCAGTTCTCAACCAGGCTCATGATCGCGCCGTCCTCATTGGTTGCATCGATGACGAGCGCCGGGATCTCGCGCTGCCCAAGCGCTTGGTAGGCCTCGAGCCGCCCCTGACCACAGACAAGGTCGTAGCGCTGCTCGCCGTCACCCGCCTTCCTTTTCACCGTGATCGGCCGCTTTAACCCGAGTTCTGCAACGCTGGTGACAATCTCTTTGAAGACACGCCGGTTGCGAGCCCGTGGGTTAACCACATCGATCGCGTCGATCGAAATCATCTCAATGGATTGAACCAATCCCATAGGCGCTGCTCGAGGGCCCAAACTCCAATTCATCAATAATGATGCCGGACAGGTAACCGTGCTTCTCGAGCAAGCCCCGCAGCAGATCTAGTAGCTCTTCAGCGGAATAGTTCTCGGCGCGATCGTTGATGATCTTCTGTGCTGCCTGGAAAGTCTCGTCGTCGACGATCGAGTCAAATGCTTTGTCGTGTCGAACCCAGTGCTCGGGTGG
Source organism: Bradyrhizobium quebecense (assembly GCF_013373795.3). Taxonomy (NCBI): domain Bacteria; kingdom Pseudomonadati; phylum Pseudomonadota; class Alphaproteobacteria; order Hyphomicrobiales; family Nitrobacteraceae; genus Bradyrhizobium; species Bradyrhizobium quebecense. The sequence goes on along the minus strand of NZ_CP088022.1, from coordinate 6,130,974 downwards.
GTTATAAACCCGGTGGCTTTTCAGCTTGCAGGAGCAACGGTTCCAGACGTTGTTGCCGGCATATTTTTCGTTGATCAGGATCTGTTGCACAGTGGCCCTACTCCTGGGGCGACCGAGATCGGTGAAGAGACCCTTGTCATTGAGGTAGGATGCAATCTCGCGCTCACTTTTGGCGTGATGCGCGAAGCTCTCGTAGATAAAGCGAACGGTCTCGATTTCTTCATCGGGGCCAGGAATTAGCATGACTTGAACCGCCCCGGGTTTGCCGGAGGCCATTTGGTTTAAGTTATGCCGCCATGTCGGGTTGTCCCAGCATGGCGTAATAGCGTTGCTCGGCTTCGGCCGGCGGTATGTTGCCGATGGGCTCAAGGAGCCGTCGGTTGTTGAACCAATCGACCCATTCCAGGGTGGCGAACTCGACAGCCTCGAAGCTGCGCCATGGCCCACCACGATGGATCACCTCGGCCTTGTAGAGGCGGTTGATGACGAAGGCCACGTAGACGAAGCCGGTCCAGGTCGCGACATAGGTGAAGTCGGAGAGCCAAAGGACGTTCGGCCGTGGCGCCTTGAACTGGCGGTTGACGTGATCCAGCGGGCATGGCGCGGCCTTGTCGCTGATCGTGGTCCTGACGGGTTTACCGCGGATCACCCCTTGCAAACCCATGTCCCGCATCAGTCGCGACACCATGCAACGGGCAACATCGAAGCCTTCGCGCTTGAGCTGTCGCCAGACCTTGCGCACGCCATAGACGGAGAAGTTGTGATCGAAGACGCGCTGAACCTCGATCTTCAGCGCCGCGTCCTGCCGGGCGGCGCGCCGACAGCTGGGCCGGATCGCGCCGTTTGGCCACATGGGCGTGGTAGGTCGAGGGGCCGATCGGCAAGACCTTGCAGATCGGCTCGCCCCCCCTTTGGGTCCACAAGGCGACATCCCTGGGGAGGGGCCGCGTGTCGGCGTTGCCCTCGAAAGCGGGCACCCCCCGTGTATACGAGTGGTCGCTCTTACAGGACTGAAAGCGCATTCCTTTAGGGGCAGCAACTGCCCCGGGCTGGCGGTTTGGGCTAATTTGCATGGCCTACGTGATACTGAGAGCCCTGGAGATTCGGATGTTCTCGCCTAGCGAGAAGACCTGAGCCGCAGCAGACGAGCAATTCTTTTTCTAGATTCTCTCCCTCCCTCGAGTCTATGCGTATCACGCGGAGCTATTCGCCAAATTTTGGTGACGGCGCGGCCGGTCAGGCGGCGGCGGTTATGGGCTGACGGTCAGTCGGTTTGGCGATGACCTCGATCCCGTCGTTGAATGTCACACCGAGAACGAGTTTTGGCAACTGGTTGTGGCCATCGAGACGACGCCGACTTTTCTGCGCGGCCTCAAGCAGTTTGAAGACCATCGCGAGCGCCGTTCTGTTGGACAGGCAGCCCTTCGATCGGATCGTGCGGTGGCGCACGGTAGCGAAGGTGCGTTCAATGGGATTGGTGGTCCGCAGGTGTTTCCAGTGTTCGGCCGGGAAGTCGTAGAACGCCAGTAGCGTGTCCCGATCCTTGCTCAGGCAGTCGGCCGCCTTCTCGTATTTGGGCGTATAGCTCTCGATGAAGGCGTCGAACGCCAGCTCGGCGGCGGCCTTGGTTTCGGCCATCCAGCTCTCCTGCAACGCGCGTTTGGCTTTAGGCTGCTGGCTCTTCGGCAACTTGGCGATCACGTTGGCGGTCTTGTGTACCCAGCAGCGCTGCTCGTGCGTTTTCGGCCAGACCTCGCCGGCGGCCTTCCAGAACCCGAGCGCGCCGTCGGCGATGGTGAGCCGCGGCGGCACGCCGAGCCCGCGCCGCTTCAGGTCGAGCAGCAGATCGCGCCAGTCCTGCGCGCTCTCGCGGGCGCCATCGGTGAAGCCGACCAGTTCCTTGCGGCCTTCCGGCGTCGCGCCGATCAGCACCAGGATGCACTGCTTTTCGTCTTCGAGGCGTGCTTGGAGATGGATGCCATCGGCCCAGATGTAGACGTAGCGCTTCGCCGACAGATCGCGCCTCTGCCACGCGGTGTGTTCGTCAAGCCAACCGTCCTTCAGACGGCCGATGGCGGATGCCGACAACCCGGCAGCATCCTTGCCGAGCAGCGCCGCCAGAGCCTCGGAGAAGTCGCCGGTGGAGATACCCTTCAGGTAAAGGATCGGCAGCAGCGTCTCGATCGATTTCGAGCGGCGCATGTAGGGCGGCAGGATCGACGGAGAGAACCGGATGCGGTCGGGATCGGTAGCCTCCGCCTCGCGATCGCGTACACGCGGCTGGCGGACGCCGACCGGACCGATACCATCCATCACCTCGCGTTCCGGCAGGTGACCGTGGCGCACGAGCGCTGGTGGCCGTCCGCAGTCTTCAAATCGGCATGCTTGCCGAGAAAGTCCGCGACCTCGGCCTCGACCGCCTGGGCCAACAGAGCACGCGCCCCATTGCGCAAGATTTCGGTGAGTTGATCGTCGACGTTTCCTGGCTGAATCAACTTGATGATGTTATCTTTGGACACGGCATATCGCTCCTTCGGTGGAGAAGTGGAGGCGTCAAGCACCCCCACGATATGCCGCCTTCCCGATTCCCGCCGTCACCAACTTTCAGCGATAGCTCATCACGCGGCACATGTTCTCAATCATCGATCGGGCACAACTGTCGCGCGCTATCCAGCACAGGTGGTTCATAGTAGCGGTCCGAGACTGTCTAACGTCTAGGCGAGACTGATCTAGAACGAGCCCTGAAAACAAATGCTCGCTTTTGGCGGGACGCCTAGCACGTCGTCTTTTGGTAATCGGTAAGCATTTGAGATTATCAGCGTTTTTTTTGGGCTTGTTGGCAAGCTTTGGTCGCTCGGACCGAAATTATGACTGCATCGAAAAAAAATCCCTGAGTGAGAGTGAGGCCGGTCCGCGAGGTGGAAGGCGATGAGGAATTTACCACCCCCCACCGCGCCAGCCGGAGCCATGTGTCGTCGCGCCTCCCCAATGGCTTTTTGTTATTTAGCTCCACGATTTTACCGGAGTCTGGGAAGTGGGTCTCCGACAGTCGAACCCAGACTTTTGACCACCTCAGCGCGCTTTACTGACAGGGACCTCAACACATCAATCCAAGCCACGATCCGAGGGAAATCTGACTTCGAGAATTGTTGGCAAAAGGATGAGGGAGAGGCCTCAGACTTTGACGTTCAGGCTTTTACACCCGGTTGTTGTGATCGCCCGTCAACGGAATCTGGTAGCGACGCTCGACGAATCGATTGTCGTCGATCGTTGGAGTGAGCTGCTCCAGCAATTTTCGCGCAAAGCTTCTTTCTTGTATCTGTGTTCTTCGTGGGGTTCACCATTTTCACCGCTTTGGACCCTATCAGACCAGCTGCGGGCAATTCGCAGGAGGGCGGTCGGTGGGCCGTAGGTCCGCGTTTGATCCATGTCGTCCATTCAGTGTACGTGATGCGAATCAGGTTCGTGAGATTCTTCCTACTCCGTTGTGGTCGCTCGATGATGTGAATGAAACCTAGCCGGCGGGCTTCATGCATGGCAGTTTGGACGGTCGTCCGACATACTCCAGCGATGGCCGCGATCTTGTCGTAAGGCAGATCACAGACGCCGTGATGTTTGACCTCGCCGGCAACGATCGCGAGCACGGCGCGTTGCCCTTCAGTGAACATCGCTCTCATTGCAGGCGGCATGGATGACGAACTGCCCAGCGTGCGCCGCCGATCTCGCGAGGCCTGACGATCCGGTGAACGTGGCCGTTGCCGCGTCCTAAAGCGTGACGATAAGCGCGCGTGAAGTTTGACGATGGGCGACTGCGCGATGAGTCCGCGCTCCGGTTTCCGATTCTGAATGGCCTCAGCGAGAAACTGAGCCTCATCATCGCTGATTGCCCCCATGGGCCAGTGGCGACGCCAGATGGCATCTAACAGAGTGTTGAGCTCTTCAGGCGAGGTTGCGGAATTGACGGATTTATAGAGCGCCGCCGCCGCGGTCGAAAGGTCGTTCATTGCTCGACCCCGGAAGCCGCCCGGCTGACGGCCGACCAAGCGTCGCGGCGCTTGCCAAAGAGCCCCAGAGACCGGTCTAACGTATCGTAGGCGGCATACCGCTTTGGAGAGATGCGAAGGTAATGACCTAATTTCTTCCGCCCCTCATAGACAGAGTGATAAAGCGGTTCGAAATTTGCGTTTTGCTTTTCCGCACTATCTCTTTGACGCGACTTGGTCCGATTTGTCCCGGTTTTGCAATTAACCTTTTGTTTTTGCGTGAGAAGAGTTAGCTTCCCAAGCTGCATACGAGGGTTCGATTCCCTTCGCCCGCTCCAGCCCCAAGGTCAGCCCCAAGGCTAAATTGCGCGGGATACTCCTGTCGGCAAGACAATGTGTTTCACGGCAATAGCAGGAGACTCGACGTGAGGTTGCTTGGAGCGCTGCTGTTCGCGCTGGGCGCGCTTTGCATGACGAAGCCGGCATCGGCACAAATGTATGATCCTCGCTATCCCGTCTGCATGCGTGTCTACGGGGAACTGGTCGGCGACCGAATGGATTGTATCTTCATGTCGATGAAGGAGTGCCAGGCCGGCGCTGCGGGCAATCCGGCAACCTGCCTGGTTAACCCCTTTTATGCGCCAAGGCCGGTGCGTCCCGGCAAGCCTGAACGATGACCTTTTCCGCTCGTATCCGCGAGCGTTCATTTGAGATCGATGTATGGAATGGTGGCTCTACGCGCTGTTCGCGATTGTTCTGATCGGATGCGTATTTGTCGTTCGCGCCCGTCGCGGCAGGAATTCGAGCGAGGATCAGGAACTGAACCGGCGGATTGACGAGCGTGTCGATCGTCTCGATCTCACGCGCCGCAATCGCGATCGGGATTCCTGACCTGGGCAAATCCACAAACTGGCCGCGCGGAATGATCCCGGGATATTACGGCGGTCTGTTCACGCAACGTGCGCGCCTAACGCACTGTACTCGACCTGTTCTTCTCACAACGCGCAGTTATGTTTCCGTAGTTCTCCGCGTTTGAGAACGGAGTTCCGCCGGAACTCGGGAGCGGCCGGCAAGTGGCCGAGGGTGCATCATCCTTCGGGGGTGATCAGCGCCATCCCATGGCGGGCGCGACGTGAGTCAAAATGCTCTCGATCACATGCGCGTTGTAGGCGACGCCGAGTTGATTGGGCACCGTCAGCAGCAGAGTGTCGGCCTCCGCGATCGCCTCGTCTGTCTTGAGCTGCTCGATCAGTTTCTCCGGCTCGGCGGCGTAGCCGCGGCCGAAGATCGCGCGCGTCCGCTCGTCGATGAAGCCGATCTGGTCCTCCTCCTGCCCGTTACCGAAATAGGCGCGGTCGCGGTCGTCGACCAGCGCGAAGATGCTGCGGCTCACCGAGACCCGCGGCTCGCGGCTGTGACCGGCTTCCTTCCAGGCGGCGCGGTAGGCCCGGATCTGGGCGGCCTGCTGGATATGGAAGGCCTCTCCGGTCTCGTCGCTCTTCAGCGTCGAGCTCTGCAGGTTCATTCCGAGCTTCGCGGCCCAGACCGCGGTGGCGTTCGAACCGGCGCCCCACCAGATGCGCTCGCGCAAGCCTTCCGAGAGCGGTTCGAGCCGCAACATGCCGGGCGGGTTGGGAAACATCGGCCGCGGATTCGGCTGCGCAAAACCTTGTCCGCGCAGCATGTCGAGGAATATCTCGGCATGACGGCGGCCCATGTCGGCGTCGGTCTCGCCTTCGCCCGGCTGATAGCCGAAATAGCGCCAGCCATCGATCACCTGCTCGGGTGAGCCGCGGCTAATGCCGAGTTGCAAACGTCCCCTCGCGATCAGGTCGGCCGCGCCGGCGTCCTCGATCATGTAGAGCGGATTTTCGTAGCGCATGTCGATCACGGCGGTGCCGATCTCGATCCGGCTGGTCTTCGCGCCGACCGCCGCCAGCAGCGGGAAGGGCGAAGCCAGCTGGCGGGCAAAGTGATGGACGCGAAAATACGCGCCGTCCGCGCCGAGCTCTTCGGCGGCGACCGCGAGGTCGATGGATTGCAGCAGCACATCCGCGGCAGAGCGGGCCTGGGATTGCGGGGAGGGCGTCCAGTGCCCGAACGAGAGGAATCCGATTTTTTTCATGTCGGCAATGTAGGCATGTCAGGCGCGAATTGCGATCCGTGGCGTGACCCGGCGATGTCGGAAAATGTTTACCAACCGGGACAAATTTGTGCAGCAGGTGTTGCGGGTTTGTGGATCGCGCCGCTGTGGACGCGCTGCATGCGCGCTGGTCTTGCCGCCTGCGCTGCGGCGCGGCTTGCGATCAGCTCGCGCGCCGCCTAGTTTTCCGCCGCCATTTTCCCGCCACCACGTTCCCGCAGGACCCGATGTCGCAGCCGTTTCTGTTTCAGCCGATCACGCTTCGCGGCGTGACTTCCCGAAACCGCATCCTGATTTCACCGATGTGCCAGTACTCGGCAACCGACGGCCTCGCCAATGACTGGCACCTCGTGCATCTCGGCAAGTTCGCCCAGGGCGGCGCCGGGCTCGTGATGGTCGAGGCCGCGGCGGTCACCGCCGAGGGGCGCATCACCCACGGCGATGTCGGCATCTGGAACGACGAGCAGATCGCGCCGCTCGAACGCATCGCCGCCTTCCTGAAGGACAACGGCGCGGTGCCCTCGATCCAGCTCGCGCATGCAGGCCGCAAGGCTAGCATGCAGCGCCCCTGGTACGGCAATGCCGCACTCGACGAGGCCGACCGCGCCCGCGGCGATCTGCCGTGGCGCACCGTGGCGCCGAGCGCGATCCCGATGGAGGAAGGCTGGCTGATGCCGCACGCGCTCGACGTGGACGAGCTCTCCGCGTTGCGCGAGCAATGGCGGCGCGCCACCTTGCGTGCGGTGGAGGCCGGCTTCGAATTCGTCGAGGTGCATTGCGCGCATGGCTATCTCCTGCACGAATTCCTGTCGCCATTGTCGAACCGCCGCAGCGACGCCTATGGCGGCGACCGCGCCGGGCGGATGCGCTATCCGCTCGAGATCATCGAGACCGTGCGCGCCGCCTGGCCCGCGGAGCGGCCGCTGGCGGTACGCATCTCCTCGGTCGATGGTGTCGATGGCGGCCTGACGCTCGAGGATCAGATCGCATTCGCGCGCGAAGCCAAGGCGCGTGGTGTCGATCTGATCGACTGTTCGTCGGGCGGCCTGCTCGGCTCGGCAACCGCGGCGCGGATTCCGCGCGGCTATGGCTTCCAGGTGACTTATGCAGAGGAAATCCGCCGCACCGCCGAGGTCGCCACCATCGCGGTCGGCCTGATCCTGCATCCGCAGCAGGCGGAGGATGTCCTGGCGGGCGGCCAGGCCGATCTGGTGGCGATCGGGCGCGAGGCGCTGTTCGATCCGAACTGGCCGCTGCATGCCGAGCTTGCGCTCGGCGGCGGGGGCGGCGAGGTGTTCGCGTCCTGGCCGAAGCAGTATGGTTGGTGGCTGGAGCGCCGCGAGCCGGGCCTGCGCAGGCTCGAAGGTCCGCCGCTGCCGTTCCGCAAGGTGTGACGGATCGAGCTGCGACAGATGATGTGGGAGGATTTGATATGACGATTTCGGCACAGCGTCCCTATCGCGGCGTCTTTCCGGTGGCGCCCACCATTTTCGACGCCGGCGGCAACCTCGATCTCGACGGACAGCGGCGCTGCATCGATTTCATGATCGATGCCGGCTCGCACGGCATCTGCATCCTCGCCAACTTCTCCGAGCAGTTCGTGCTGACCGACGCCGAACGCGAGACCGTGATGCATGCCGTGCTCGAGCACGTCGCGGGCCGCATTCCCGTGATCGTCACCACGACGCATTTCTCCTCGGCGGTGTGCGCTGCGCGCAGCCGCGAGGCGGAGGCCGCGGGTGCTGCGATGGTGATGATCATGCCGCCCTATCACGGCGCGACCTTCCGCGTTGGCGAGCCGGGCATCTACGAATTCTATCGGGTGGTGTCGGATGCCATCAACATTCCGATCATGATCCAGGACGCGCCGGTCGCCGGCACGCCGCTCTCGGTGGACTTCCTGGCACGGATGGCGAAAGAGCTCGCCAATGTCAGGTACTTCAAGATCGAGGTGCCGATGGCCGCGAATAAGCTGCGCGGCCTGATCGAGAAGGGCGGCAGCGTGATCGAGGGGCCGTGGGACGGCGAGGAGGCGATCACGCTGATGGCCGATCTCGATGCCGGCGCCACCGGTGCGATGACCGGCGGCGGCTATCCCGACGGCATCCGCCAGATCATGGATCCGTTCCTCGCCGGCCGCCGCGACGAGGCCGTGCAGGCCTATGCGCGCTGGCTGCCGCTGATCAATTACGAGAACCGCCAATGCGGGCTGCAGGCCTGCAAGGTGCTGATGCGCGAGGGCGGCGTCATCAAGTCGGACGCGGTGCGGCACCCGTTGCAACCGCTGCATCCGGCCACGCGCGCAGGCCTGATCGAGATCGCGCGGACGCTCGATCCGGTCGTGCTGCGCTGGGGGCGATAAGAGCGATTACGCGTCCCACGTCACCGGCAAATCCAGCAGGCCGCGGAACGCCCAGCCGCCGATCCGCGGCGGCTTGTCGGCGATCAGGCGCAGATTCGTCAGCCTGTCGAAAATCGCGGGCAGCGCGACGTCGGCGACCATGGCGCGCGAGGCCCAGGCGCCGGCGCAGAAATGCGGACCGGCGCCGAAAGCGATGCTCTTGCTGGCGTCGCGGCGCACATCGAATGCATCAGGCCTGTCGAAATGCTTCTCGTCGCGGTTCGCCGAGCCGAACATCAGGAACACGCGTTCGTTGGTCTCGAATGCAACGTCTCTGATCGTCCAGGGTCTTGCGATCCGCCGCGGCGACATCCCGATCGGCGAGATCCAGCGCGCATATTCCTCGAACGCCTGCAGCCACGAGATCGCACCGCTATTGCCAGCGCCAGCTGATCCGGGTGGGTCAGCAGCGCCCACACCGTGCCGGCGATCGCGTCGCGCGGTTCGTTCTGGCCGCCCGAGATCGCGAGCTTGATGTTGGCGCGCACGCTCTCCATCGGCATGTCGGTTTGCAGCAGCACGCCGAGCAGGCTGAGGTCGGGCGTCGTGCGCAGTCTAGGGACCATGTCGTCGATCGCGGCGTCGATGCCCGAGGTCGCCGCATGGCAGCGCGCCTCGATCGCGGGATTGCCGACATAATTCGCGATGCCGTCGATCATGCCCTGCGACCAGGCGTTCATGTCCTGGAAGCGCATGTTGGTGAGGCCGGTGATCGATTTCAGGCATTCGGCCGAGAACGGCAGCGCGAAGGCCTGCACGAAATCGACCACGCCGTCCGGCGTCAACTCGTCGAGGATGCGCGTCGCGTGTCCGGCGAACTGTGCGGTCCAGTGCGATCTGACGGTCTTCGGCGAGATCGCAGGGAAGATCGCCTTGCGCTCGTTCATGTGCGCATCGCCGTCCTTGCGCATCATGTTGTGGCCCATGAGCTTGTTCATCAGCCCCTCGGGCTGGTGCGAGGAGAACACGTCGATCTGCTTCTCCGAGACGAAGATATCGTCGCGGTTGCACAGCAGCGTGCTGCCGAGCTGCGGCACGAAGGCGATCGGCGCCTCCTTGCGCATGCGCGCCAGCGTCGGATAGGGATCCTGCCAGAAGGCGGGGACGTCGATGTCGAAATGGGGAGCGGTGCTCACGGCGCGATCTCGGGTTGGGCTCAGGTTTCCGAACCGAGCATAGGCCGGCAGACGCTGCCGGTCTGTCCCCACCGTTGGGGACAGAGGGAGGTGGCCGCTCAGGCTCTTCAGTTCAGCCGGCGTGCCGACGCCATCAGGCGCAGTGCGATCGCAAACAGCTCGTTCTGCGAGGAGATGCGGAGCTTGTCATAGGCGCGCTTGCGATAGGTGAGGGCGGAGTGCAGCCCGATGCCGAGCTCGGCGGCGATCGCTTCCGAGCTGAGGCCCGAAAGGATGCCCAGGCAGACCTCCTTCTCGCGGCCGGTCAGTCTGGCGAGCGGTTCGGCGGTCGCAAACAGGGTCTTCAGCCGCGCGATCGGATCGGCATCCGTTGCCGGGTCGCGCTGGAAGTGCCGCGCCACGGCTGCGGCCAACGCGGGCGCGACCGCGGCGAGGCGCGCGATCTGCTCGCGGCTGAAGCGGCCTTGCTCGGTGATCTGGTAGAAATTGACGTAGAAGCAGGTGTCGCCTGTCCAGATCGCAGAGGCGAACTTGTCGACGATGTCGGAATCGTCGAAGAAGATCTTCCGATAGCCGTCGCTGTACATCCGGCGCGCAAAGGTCGGCAGCACGATCGGCACGGCTTGCGCCTTGCCCTCGAACACCGCGTCGCGGTTCGGGTCAGCCTGATGGAAATGTTCGGAATAGGCGATCCCGAGGTCGCGTCCGGTCGGGATGTTGCCAACGTCGAGCAGGCACGCGGCGGACCGCGGGCCTGTGAACGAGAACACCATGCAGTGGCCGACACCGGCGACGCGGCGCAGTGCGCCGATCAGGGCTTGCGGAAAGCCGTCGCGGCCGATCGCCAGCAGCGCCGGCGTGATGTCGCTGACGACAGAAGTCTTGAAGGCGTAATCTGCCTTCATGGCGTCCTCCCTGTGTTTCGGGAAGACTAGCAGCGACATCGCGGGGGTGGAAGTTCCCTCGTCATTCCCCGGTGCGCAATTGCGCACCTGAGGGCGACGCGCAGCGTCGAGCCCGGAATCCATTTCACCATAAAGTTCGCGGCCGATGGATTCCGGGCTCAGCCCTTCGGGCTGCCCCGGAATGACGGAGTCCGTCAGGCGCCCGGCACCTGGTCAAGGAAGCCGGTGATGCTTCTGATCCGGCCGTCCTTCAGCATGGCGAAGTCGGTGCCCTTGATCGGGCTGTCGACGCCGTCGGGCCCGAGACCCCAGGAGAAGCGGACATGGTCGCCAAAGCCGTTCGGCTCGCCGATCAGCTTGAACGTGAAGTCCGGGAACTTCTGCTGCACGCCCGCGATCAGCGCGTCGACGCCGTCATGGCCGTCGCCGCTCATCATCGGGTCGACATAACGCGCATCGGCGGTCCAGTTCTCGCTCAGCATCTCGCGCCGCCGGCTCGGCGTCCGCTCGTTCCAAAGGTCGATATAGCGGCGGGCGATGGTCGTGTGGTCGGTCATGGTGCTCTCCTTCTGAAGTGCCGGACTGTGCGGCTGTCCGGACTATCGAAGGTTCGCGTGCGCCGATCGATTACCTCGCAGGTCATCGCGCAAGTCATGGCGCGATGGTCAGCACCGCCTTCATGTTGGGGTGGTAACGGCAGTAATAGTCGACAGTACCGGCTTTGCTCAGAACCGACCTGGCCGTCTTGTTCGGCGCAATCGTCACGTCGAAGTCGCCGTTCTTCGCGGTGGCGGTGTGCGCCAACACATCCTTGTTGACCCATTCGATGGTGTCGCCGACCTTGGCCGATACCTCGGCCGGCGAGATCACCAAATTCTCCATCACGATCTGGATGGTGGCTGCATGCGCCGGAACAGCCACCGCGCCGAGCGCGAGCAAAGCCAGCGTTGCGAGATAGCGTCCGGGCGACATCGCGCGTCTCCTTACTTCATGCTCGCCGCAACATGTTCGGCATGCTGCTCGTGGCCCTGGAAGATCTTAAGGCCGGTCTGCAGCAGGCTCTTCAGCTCGGGATTGCTCGCCGAGGGGATCAACTGTGTCTCCAGCGCGGTGTTGACGGTCTTGTGGTAGGCGACCTCGTTGTCGATATAGGCCTTATCGTAGGCTGAGCCCTTCAGCTTACCGAGCTCGGCGAGCTTGTCGGCCGCCTGCTTCGACAGCGCCTTGCTGGTGTCGTTGTCCTCCGGCGTTACCTTGAGCTTCTTGACGAGGTCGAGCGCCTGCTTGTTCACCGCCTCATGGTCGCGCGCCATGTCCTTGGCGAACGCCTTGACGTCCTTGTTGGAAGCTTTGGTCTCCGCCTGCTTGGCGGCGTTGATGTCGATCACACCTGCCGTGTAGGCGATGTGCGCGATCTGCGGATCGGTCAGCTTGGCGCCTTGGGCCAGCGCCGCGCTGGTGAAAACGCTGAGCGCGGCGACCGCGATGCTCAATCGAACGAACATGGTTTGACACTCCTGTTGAGCCGGGCGTAGCGCACGGCACGTCGTTGCTTGCACAGGAGTTGGATGGTGCGGACGGCCAGAGGTTCCCAAAAATCTATATTGTGACGCCGAGCCGCTTCAGAACCGCCTCGGTCAATCGCTCGCAGCGCCGGCCCGCGAAGGGAAAGGCCTCCATCACGATGGGGCCGATCTTCCGTTCGACATTGTCGCGCAGCATGGTCCGGGCACGGTGTAGGCGCGTCTTCACGGTCTCCGGCTTGAGGCCGAGGATATCAGCGGTCTCCTCGACATTCATGCCCTCGATCACGCGGGTGATAAAGACGAGCCGGAACGCCTCGGGCAGCTCATCGATCGCGTGCTCGACAACATGCTGGATTTCGCGCTGGGCCATGGATTTTTCCGGATCGTCCGCTGACGACAGCGGGAACGGGATGATTTGGGCTTCAACGGCGCCTTTCGGCAGCTCGGACCACTCCACGCTTGCGTGTTTGCTGCGCAGGCGGCCGAGCGCCTCGTTCATCGCGATCCGCGACAGCCAGGTCGAGAGGCTGGAGTCACCCCGGAACTGGTCCAGATGGGTGAAGGCGCGCACATAGGCGTCCTGAACCACATCCTCGGCCTCATTGTCGTTGCGGAGGATGCCGCGCGCCAGCCGGAACAGCCGGCGATTATTCGCCTGCATGATGGCACGGATCGCGGCCTCGTCGCGGGCAAGCGCGCGCTGCACGAGCTCGGCATCGCCTGAACGGATCGGCGGCAGGGACGTTACACGGGCCTGGCGCATGGCGGGATCACCCTCACTGTTGGCGATATATTACCATTGGATGCCAACCGGCCGTACAGGTTCCCGAGAAAATGGAGATCGGCCAAAATTGAGCCGATCAGCGGTCACGGCCTGATGTAAGCCTCCGGATCACCCCGCGCGTGCGCCTCCATCGCATCGAGGAAGCTGCGGACCTTTGCCGGGACGAATTGCCGCGCCGGCAGCAGCGCGTGCACGTTGAGCGGCTCGCAGGCATGGTCCGGCAACAGCCGGCGCAACTCGCCGGCCGCGACCGCGGCGCGGGTGTAGCTCGCAGTGACCCGCAGCACGCCATGTCCGGCGAGCGCCGCCTGCAGGCGGACATGGGCATTCGAGCTCGTGAGGCGCGCGCGATCCACCGCGAGATGCTCGACCGCGCCGCCGGGAGCCGTGATCGCCCATGGCGGATCGCTGGGACCGGTCAACAGCGGCAGCTTCCTCAACTCGTCCAGCGTGCGCGGCTCGCCGAACTTCTCCAATAGCGCCGGTGCCGCGAACAGGCCGCGCTCGAGGGTGAAGACCCGGCGGATCACGATGCCGGCCGACGGCAGCGGCGCCTCCAGCATCGCGAACACGATGTCGTAATTTTCGGCGATCGGGTTGACGATGTCGTGCTCGACATCGATCCGGATCGCGAGCTCCGGATAGCGGCCCATCACGGCGCAGGCGACCGGCCCTGCGTGATGCGCGCCGAATTCGTACGGCGCCTTGATGCGCAGGGTGCCCGCGACCGCGCTGCTCATCGCCAGCGCCTCGCTGTGGGTGTCGTGCAGCGCGGCGAACAGCGGGCGGACCTTGCGATAGATGGTCTCGCCGGAGTCGGTCAGCCGCAAGTGCCGCGTGGTCCGCTCGATCAGCCGCAGCCCGAGATTGGCCTCGAGACGCTGCACCGCAGCACTGAGGCTCGATTTGGGATGCCCGAGCACGCGCGCGGCCGCGGTGAAGCCGCCATGCTCGACAACCTCGCAAAACAGCTCCCAGTCGCGCCACTCCATGGCCGATTGTCCATCCAGCGGTACAGTGTGTCCATCCAAATCGGATTATCCCGATGACCGGGATCACCTAACCTCATTGCAAGCAACATTGCATTGGGAGGCTGACATGGCTGACGACGGAATTTTCCTGCGCAACGCCTGGTACGTGGCGGCGCTGAACCACGAGTTGATCGACGGCAAGAAGCTGGCGCGCACCATCCTGGAGCGGCCGATCGTGATCTATCGCGGCGCCAGCGGGAAGGTGGTCGCGCTCGACGACCGTTGCTGCCATCGCGCCGCGCCGCTCTCGATGGGGCGCGTCGAGGGTGACGACATCAGGTGCATGTATCACGGCATGAAGTTCGCGGCCGACGGCAAGTGCATCCAGATCCCCGGTCAGGACGCGATCCCGGCCAAGCTGGGCGTGCGCAGCTATCCGGTGGTCGAACGCTACAACATGATCTTCATCTGGACCGGCGATCCCGAGAAGGCCGATCCGAAGCTGATCCTCGACTATCCGCCGCTCGAGGATCCGAAATGGCGCGGCCTGCCGGGCTACATGCACTACAAGGCCAACTGGCTCCTGATCGTCGACAACCTCAGCGACTTCGCCCATCTCGCCTTCGTGCACACCAACACGCTCGGCGGTTCCGAGGAATACGCCTACAAGACCAAGCCGGTCGCGATCGAGAAACTGGACGACGGCTTCCGCGTCGAGCGCTGGCACATGGGCGCCGATGCGCCGCCCTACCACAAGAAGGTGATTTCCAACCGCGACGACAAGGTCGATCGTCGCAATATCGGCCGCATGATCGTGCCGGGCATCTTCACGCTCGACACGACATTTGCGCCGGCGGGCCAGGGTGTGGAGAAGGGCGTCCAGGTTCCGGGCACGCGGCAATACCGCAACGCGCAGTTCATGACGCCGGAGACGCGCTCGTCGACGCACTTCTTCTGGAACTACCTGCACGATTTCGACATCGACAATCCGAACATTTCGCTGTCGCTGCGGCATTCCCTCGAGGAGGCCTTCAACGAGGACAAGGATTTCATCGAGGCGCAGCAGAAGGTGCTCGACGTCGATCCGGACTATCAGCTGCTTGCGATCGGCGCCGATGCGCCGCTGACCTATTTCCGCTGGCTGTTTGCACGCAGGCTCGAGGCGGAAAAGGCTACAGCACGCGCCGCGTAGCCACCGAAACCATGGCCGCCGCTCTGCAGCAAGCCGCGCCGGGATCGCGAGATCGTGACGTCCCGGCGTGGCTGCTCCAGCGGGTTTCGGCGTAAGCTGAATACTTAAATTCGCCGGTTCTTGATCAGGGTCAAGGTTTCGATCCTCGCCGGCTTAAGTATCCCAATAGCGATCAACCGGTGAATGAGCTTGCACGAAGAGGCGGATCCATCAGAGCGGAGTGCGAGCACCAGCTGGGCGGGGCACGCTTGGCTATGGCCGTTTGAAGCCACGCGCTTGGCGCTCGATATCTACTCGCACTGGTACCTCGATCGCGGGCCCGAGCCGACAGATGCGCCGGGCGAGGCGGCGCTGCCGTGGACGACGGCCAATTCGGTCGCGCTGCAATTGCCGTCGATGCGCCTGCTGGACTTCTCGAACGCGGTCGAAGGCCGGCCGTTGCTGGTCTGCGCGCCCTACGCGCTGCATCGTGCGAAGATAGCGGATTTTGCCCCCGGCCACAGCTTGATGGAAGCGTTACAGGCGGCGGGCATTGCACGTCTCTATCTCACCGATTGGCGCTCGGCGACCCCGGAGATGCGATATTTCTCAATCGACACCTATCTGTCCGATCTCAACGTGGCCGTCGACACGATCGGGCCGCCCGTCGATCTTGCTGGCCTCTGTCAGGGCGGATGGCTGGCGCTGCTCTATGCAGCACGTTTTCCCGGCAAGGTACGGCGGCTCGTGCTTGCAGGCAGCCCGGTCGACGTCTCGGTGCCATCCGAGTTGTCCAAGATGGTCGCCTCGCTTCCGCAGCAAAGCTTCGAGGCAATGGTGCGTCAAGGAGAGGGGATCGTCAGCGGCAAGCACATGCTGCAGATCTGGAGCCTCCCGCTCAGCACGCTTGACGTGGAAGCGGCGCTGCAGCGGCAACTCGACGGCAAGCCGGAGGATGCACGGGCGCTGCTCGAACGCTTCACGCGCTGGAACGACGAGACGCTTGATCTGCCGGGCACCTACTACCTGGAAGTGACCGACTGGATCTTTCGCCAGAACCGGATCGCGGCGGGAGACGCCGTCGCGCTTGGTTGCAAGATCGATCTGGCTGCAGTGAAATTGCCAGTATTCGTGCTCGCGGCGGAGAACGACATCGTCGTTCCACCCGATCAGGCCTTTGCGACAATCGAGCTGTTAGGCACGCCGCCGGCGTGGCTGCAA
Source organism: Bradyrhizobium quebecense (assembly GCF_013373795.3). Classification (NCBI taxonomy): domain Bacteria; kingdom Pseudomonadati; phylum Pseudomonadota; class Alphaproteobacteria; order Hyphomicrobiales; family Nitrobacteraceae; genus Bradyrhizobium; species Bradyrhizobium quebecense. Next base: position 6,114,733 of record NZ_CP088022.1, on the reverse strand, counting down.
CGCGGCATCGAGCCGTGTGGTCACCTCGGCCTGTTCATGGGCTGCAAGGCTCTGGCTGGTTCGTGGCGTCGGATTGCGCGTTGGCTTCAGTCCGATCTCGGTGAGGCCACGGCCGAGCGATCGCGGATCAGCGCATGAGGTGCCAATGAAATGCCCCGAACTGCAATTTGCAATCCGGGGCATCGCGATGACCTGCGTCGCGCTTACTTCGCCGCGACAACCATGATCTCGACATTGTATTGCGGCGCCGCGAGCTTGGCCTCGACGGTGGCGCGGGCCGGGGTGTTACCCTCCGAGACCCAGCCGTCCCATACCGCGTTCATCTCCGGGAACGTCTTCATGTCGGTGATGTAGATGGTCGCGCTGAGCAGCTTCGACTTGTCGGTACCGGCCTTGGCGAGGTGGCCGTCGATGATCGACAGGATGTCCTTGGTCTGGTCGGTGACGCTGCCGCCCGCGGCCTTGCCGGCGACGACGCCGGCGAGATAGACGGTGTTGCCGTGCACGACGGCCTGGCTCATGCGCGGGCCGGTTTCGAAACGCTGAATGCTCATTTGGGTCTCCACTTGAATGGCGGGCATGTCTATAGCGTTTTCAAGCGAAGTGGCTACCGATTCGCGTGAAGAAAACGCGTCAAGACAAGAGATCGAGAGGTTTGGTTCTGATTTGATCAGAACCAGACCTCTAGCCTGTCGGGGCGACCGTCGCCACTGCGCATTTTGCAGCGTACATTTCACGGAAATCGCATGAAGAACGCCCAAATCGTGTCGGCGCCGTCGATGTCGCCGTTCTGGGGTCCGAGCAGCGTCGCCGCCAATTTCGTAAAATGCGCGTCCGGGAAGTGGCCGGGCATGCGATGACCGCCGCCATTCACGCGGTAAAGCACGACGTTACGTCCCTGCGGGCAGGCCGAGTCGATCCGCGTGACGGTCGATTGATCGGACGGATTGCGGTCGGGCAGATCGGTGGTTGCGGCGTCCCTGGTCTCGCAGCCATCGATGCGTCGCCAGAATTCCAATGTGCGCTCGGTCGACCAGAACCCGTCGACCGCGAAGTAGCTGGTGCCGCGGCCGCCCTGATAGGGGATCAGCGGGTCGACGGTGCCGTTCATCAGGAGCACCGGTACCGGACGCGCGGGCCGGCAGGCGCGGGCCGATTCGTCGGTCAGGTTCATGACGACGCTGGCCGCCGCGGCGAACAGGTCGGCGCGTTCGCAGGCCAGCGTCATGGCCATCGCGCCGCCGTTGGAGATACCAGTGACATAGATGCGCTTCGGATCGGCGATGCCGTCGTCCACGAGCTTTGCGATCAACTGGGTGATGAAGGCGACGTCGTCGGTGCCCTCAGACGGCGGATTGCCGGCGCGCCGCTGGTCCGGCCGGGAGTCGGCCCAGGCATGGTTCAACCCATCGGGATAGACCGCCGCAAGGCCGTCGCGCCTGGCGATCAACGGCCACGACGTCCGCGTGATCATGTCGGCACTGCTTTGGGTCTTGCCGTGCAGCACGATGACGAGCGGCGCCGGCCTGGCGGCCGGAGCTTGCAGCGTGAATGTTCGCGTCGTGCCGTTGATGATGAGCGAATCCGCAGCCGCCGGCCCACCGCTCAACGCAAGTGCGCCGGCCAGAGCCAGCAAGCCGATTGGACACCGCCGCATCATCAAAGAACCCACCCCTGCCGGCACGATTGCAGCACGCCGACGAGGTGGGTTCAACCAGTCCGGCTCGAGCGTGGCTTCACGATCCAGTTGGCGCCTTCAAGGCCGCCCAGCGTGCGAACAGCGCGACTTGTTCGGCCGGCCATGCGCCGTCGCAGGGCATGGTCCCGGCCTCGAGGCGTGCCAGAATTTGCTGGCCATGCCTGGCAACGTCCTCTTCCTTCCAGAGATCGAACGCGAACAGCATCGAGTTGCGATCCATCGGCCGGAACAGCGGCCGGATATGCCGCTCGAATTGCACCGGCTCATCTGGACCGGGCAGCGCGACGCTGACTTCGCTCGCGGCATGCGCATCGCCCGCGATGGCCGACGGCCGCGCGGCCGGCGTTGCGTTGCAGACCCACCACCAGCGCGGCACCGGCATGTTCGGCGGCGGTTTTGCGCCGGCGCCGGAATTCTCCACCGCAATCCGCGAGCCCCATTCGATATAGGCGACGAATGCCGCGCGGAATTCCGGATCGGACGGCAACCCGGCATCGTCGGCGCTCTGCACCATGTAGGTGGCCCACAGCGCGCGCTGCTCCGGCCTGATCTCCTTACCGATGTGCTGCGACACCATCCGCCGATAGCCGCCATAGCGTTCGGTGTAGAAGCGCGGCCCGCTGAATACCTCGCTGAGCCACGCCGCCACCCGTTCGGGATGGTCCGGCGACATCTCGGCGAACAGCGGGGAGAGCAGCGGGTCCTCCGGCACATAGCGGCTGTAGAAGCTGTAGAAGATGCGCGTCATGTCGAGCAGCGCGGGATAGCCGCCGGCCCATTCGAACAGCGTCGGCTCGCGCATCGGATCAGGGACCGGGTCGTGAAACCCGACATTCCAGTGCATGCCGCTGCAGAACGGCTTGTTGAGTGACGAGCCGCACCGGCACAGGCTGACATGCTCCTGCGACGCACCCGCATTCCGCGCGATCGGCGCGCCATCCTCGTCGACCAGTTCGACCTGGCCGGTGACGCGATAGGGACCGTCCTTCGATACTTCGATCTGCGGCGGCCGGTCGACGTCGGACAGGTTGGCATCCCGCGCGGGGCCCATGCCGATGCCGAGCGCGCCCGACGGGCATCTGCGCACCGCATTGATGAGGTCGTCGAAGCGCGCCCCACTCGGCGCGATGAAAGGCTCCTCGCCGAGATGGAACACCGAGTTGAGCCGGTCGGTGCAGAAGCCGGAATGCGCGCAGGTGCCGCGATTGTCGAACACGTAGGCTTGCTGGCCCGCATAGACGTCGAGCTTGTCGGGCACGCGCCGCGGATCTCTGGCGTCTGTGAAGCCGCGCGCGATGTGGCTGTCGTCGCAGAACGGCTTGGTCTGCGATTGCCCGCAGCGGCAGAGCCGCACCGGCGCCTCGGCTGCGATCGGCACGCCGAGATGATCGACGATCGGGATGCCGGGGTCGGGTTCGTAGGGCCCGTCGCGTCTGATGATGATGCGCCTGCGCTGACGTTGCTGGTCGCTCGGGCCTCGGGCGGAACTGTCTTCTGTCATGCCTTGCAATGATCCCTGAACTCGCCCAACCCGTGCAAAGCGTGCTTAGATGGATCGACGGCGGCTCTCAACGAACCAGATGGAAAGTGCCGCGGGAGAGTTGCGATGATCCGCAAGACCAAGCGCAAATATGGTTGCCCGGTCGAGTTCTCGATCGATCAGCTCAGCGGCAAGTGGAAGACCGTGATCCTGAGCCGGCTGAAGGTCCGCCCGATGCGCTATGGCGAGTTGCGCCACGACATTCCGCAGCTCAGCGACAAGGTCTTGACCGAGCGCCTGCGCGACCTCTGCAATTCAGGCTTCGTCAAGCAGGAGCGCGGCGGCGGCGCCTCGCGCTATTGCCTGACCAGGCGCGGCGAGATGCTGAAGCCGATGCTGCAGGCGCTGTACGATTGGGGCGAGGCCAACGCCGACACGTTCGGCGTCCGCTTCGCGAGCGCGGAGGTGGACTAGTTCCACTGCGTCATAAGGGTAGCGATGTGCCGCGGGACCACTTCGTCATTGCGAGCGAAGCGAGGCAATCCATCGCGCGGCATATGCGGAAGCATGGATTGCTTCACCGCTCGCGCTCCTCGCAATGACGGAGCTAGATATCGTCAAGGCCTCGCAGGATGAGCGACCAGATTCATGACGCAGTAAGATTAGGGTGCGTACTCATAAATCCGGTACGAGCATGCGGAAATGGCGGGGTCCGGATTGCCCTTAACAGCAGACGTCACCGACGCCTAAGTGAATGTCCGGCACGGGCCATCAGCGGTCACATTCGCACGATAGTCAAAGGCAGGCAGTGTCGGACTGCGAGAGGGCGCGTCGATTTGGTAGGCTTTCTTCCGGAACTGGATGGCTTGCCTATGAATACGAGGTCCCTCGGGAGGACAACGAATGAAGCGGATAGCCACTGCAATGATTGCCCTTGCTGTTTCGGTAATGTTTGCAGCCGCAGAGCCAGCAAAAGAACGCTACGAGCCAGGACTTGGCGAATTCATGACAGCCGCGCAGCTTCGCCACAGCCAAGCTGTGGTTTGCCGGTAGAGAAAGTAACTGGGACCTTGCTGCTTATGAAATCGACGAGATCAAGGAAGGTCTGGAGGAAGCCCGAAGGCTGCATCCAACCTTTGACGGCATTCCTGTCGCCGAGATGATGAAGACCATCATCGATCCGCGGATCGCGGAGCTTGAAAATGCGGTTATTCGGCTCGCTTGAAAACGGCCTCCAGCGTTACGTCTTTCACAAATGGCCTGTTAAACTTCAATTCGCTGTCCGTCAGAGAAGTGACGTTGCGCTTTTCTGAAGGATTGCCGGTCAGATTTGCGAAGGTGCTGGCCTGAATATCGAGACTAAGAACCATGCTGGTTTCGTCTAGCGAGTATTTGCCGAAATAAGCGATGGAGTTGGCGATCACGGCCTTAGCCTCTTCAGGCGTCGCTTTTGAAGGTAGGCCCGATTTGAGTTTAGGGAGATCAACGCTTGCCTGCATGAGCGTGAAATACCCGTTGCTGGTGTAGATAATCATGCCCTTCGCATTTTCACCGTAAAGCGGTAGCCTCGTACCGTCAGCGGAGACAGTATCAAGCGAGACCTGAACCCAGGTGCCAACGAGCGTATCCTTGGGAGATTTTTCCAATCGACTTCTCCTTGATAGTCAGCATGGTCCTCTAAGGTATTCCGATTGTGCGCGGCCGATCTTATCAAAATAAGGTCGGATGTCCGTTGAGGGTCCAAACTCGGAAGTTGAAGGGCCCAACCGAGAAGTCCGCTTCACCCCCGGCACCGAACTTTCGATAGCCAGTGCGGCACTTCCGAGAAGGGGCCAGAAGGCGACATGGAAGGTGTGGCCCGCTTAGCCACAACTCGGGCATGCCGACCCTTCGCAAGCCGGCGAACATTCGCTTATCATGAGCCAGTTCGGGTTATTCGTTTGGGCGAGTAGCGTACACGAGTTAGTTGCTCTACCTGCTGGTCAGACTTGGGCCGCAGAAACCTGATCACCTGGCCCCATGGATGAACGCTTGCATCTCTTCCAGCGTAAGCTTGCCATCCTTATTGCTATCCATTGCCTTGAAAATTCGTTCGTGAGCTGCCTGAAACTCCTGCAGTGAGATGGTCCCGTCGCCGTCGGCGTCCATCAGAGCGAACATCATACGCATCATAAAAGGTGGTCCCATCACCCCTCCACCCATCATGCCGCGCCCCATCATGCCGCCGCCCATCATGCTTCCGTGCCCCTTCGTGCTCGCGCCTTCCTGGCCCATCGGATGCGATTGCATTTGTTGCTGATCTGGTTGGGGTGTCACTTGGTTCTGTGCAAAGGCACCGACAGTGCCGTACGCCAGAATGAGAGCAGATGTCGTGAGTCCCAAGATGCGACTGTACATTTGAAACCTCCTCAGCAGCGTCTACCGCGCGTCGAAATTACGCCGATAGCGGTTTGGTACAAGATACCTTTCCGGCCCAATATTTATATCGCACTGCAACGACCCTTTGTCAGTCGTGGGCTACTTCCGGTGTAGGCCAGACTCGGAAGAACTCGCGTCGAGCGTATCAAGTCCGCTTCGCGACAATTGCGGGCTTGTGGTATCAAAGACGCTTCCGACCTGAGGCGGTCCCTGGAGCTATGCGAAAAAGAAGCTTCCGATTGAAAACGGCTCCGGCAGGCCACTAACTATTTTTGTCGAGCTTGAAACGCTGGAAAGGGTCATCCCTGCAGGCGGCAAAGCTGTCGTCACCCTGCCCGATAACCCGACCTCGTTTCTGGAGGTGCGCGACGGGATGGTGGTTGTTTGGAACAACGGTCCCGGCGAAGCGAGCATTGAAATGTTGAATGAATGAAGCTGCCATGTCGGCTTCGGATCACAAGGCGACATTCCTGGGGTCGGGGTCGCGTGCCCGCTTTGCCATCGAAAGCGGACATTTCGAGTTTATGAGTACGCGCCCTAGAGCAAGATGAGAGTAAGCCGTGGCGGGGCATTTGCATCAATTCTGAATAATTGAAATATTTCCCTGAGTTGCCCGACGTGTCAAGTTGCTGGTCGAACGCCGGCCACCGCAGGCTGCTTTGCATGGGGTTGTTTTCGATATTTTGGCAGCGCCCTGCGACGAACGGATTTCCGGCCGGAACCTAAAGCGAGGAAAGCCCGTTGTCGCGGGATGTTGGGGGCAATCAACACAAGGAATGCTCATGCGCATCTCTACGGCATCCGTCATCGCTGCGGCGCTCTCGCTTGGAACACCGGCTTGGGCGCAAGTGCAGGGAACGCAACCGAAGACGCCGCCGCAGGCTCAGTCTGACGAGTCCACCGTCATCCGGAGCATACAGGTCGTGGACGTCAAGGAACTGCAGCCCGAGGTCCGGTCAAAGGTCGAGGCTGTCGTCGCAAAGGCAAGCGAGGACGACCTGAAGAACCTGCGGGGTTCCATCGACGCGTCTACGGAAGCAGTATCCGCACTGAAGGCGAAGGGCCTCAGCTCGGCACAGGTCGTTGCAGTCAATCTCACCAATGGTGTCCTGACGCTTTTCACCAAGACGGCCTGAAGAAACTCCGAATTCAACAACAGAGACCCGCCGGTTCATGCCCGGCGGGTCTAGTTCACCGCCTTCGCCGCCGCACGCCCGGCGTTGCGGCCCGAGAACAGGCAGCCGCCGAGGAACGTGCCTTCCAGCGATCGATAGCCGTGCACGCCGCCACCGCCGAAGCCGGCGGCTTCGCCGGCCGCATAGAGTCCGCGGATGATCTGGTGATCCCTGCCGAACACGCGCGAATCGAGGTCGGTCTCGAAGCCGCCGAGCGTCTTGCGGGTGAGGATGTTGAGTTTCACCGCGATCAGCGGGCCGTGCGCGGGATCGAGGATGCGATGCGGCTTCGCGGTGCGGATCAGCCTGTCGCCGATATAGCGCCGGGCATTGTGCAGGTTCATCACCTGGGCGTCCTTGACGTAGGGATTGGCGATCTCGCGGTCGCGTGCCTCGATCTGTGTCTTGATGGCATCAAGCTGCAAGAGGTCGCTGCCGGCGAGCTTGTTCATGGCGCCGACGAGGTCGGCGAGATTGTCGCGCACGATGAAGTCGGCGCCGTGCTGCTTGAAGGCTTCGACGGGTGCCGGCGCGCCCTTGTTGGTGGCGCGCTTGATCGTCATGCGCCAGCTTTTTCCCGTGAGGTCGGGGTTCTGCTCGGAGCCCGATAGCGCGAACTCCTTCTTGATGATGCTCTGGGTCAGGATGAACCACGAATAGTCGTAGCCCGTGCCCATGATGTAATGCAGTTGCCCGAGCGTGTCGGAGCCCGGGAACAGTGGCGCCGGCAGCCGCTTGCCGGTGGCGTCGAACCACAGCGATGACGGTCCCGGCAAAATCCGGATGCCGTGACGTGGCCAGATCGGGTTCCAGTTCTGGATGCCTTCGACGTAGTGCCACATGCGGTCGCGGTTGATCAGCCGGCCGCCGGCCGCCTCGGTGATGCCGATCATGCGGCCGTCGACATGTTCGGGCACGCCCGAGATCACGAACTTCGGCGGTTCGCCGAGCCGCTTCGGCCAGTTCTGCCGCACCAGATCGTGATTTCCGCCGATGCCGCCGGAGGCGACGATCACTGCCTGCGCACGCAGCGAAAAATCACCGGTGACGTTGCGCGAGGAGCTCTTGCCGCGCTCGACATCAGATGGTTCCAGGATCGCGCCGCTCACGCCATCGACTGTGCCGTTGCTGATGCTGAGCGCATCGACACGATGGCGGAACTTGAACACCAGTTGTCCGCTCTTGGCGGCCTCGCGCGCGCGGCGCTCGAACGGCTCGACGATGCCGGGGCCGGTGCCCCAGGTGACGTGGAAGCGCGGCACGGAATTGCCTTGGCCCATGGCGTCGTAACCGCCGCGCTCGGCCCAGCCGACCACCGGGAAGATGCGATGGCCCATCGCGCGCAGCCAGTCGCGCTTCTCGCCCGCAGCGAACGCGACATAGGCTTCGGCCCATTTGCGCGGCCAATGATCCTCCTCGCGATCGAAACCGGCAGTGCCCATCCAGTCCTGCAGCGCCAGTTCGACGGAATCCTTGATGCCGAGCCGGCGTTGTTCCGGCGAATCGACCAGGAACAATCCACCAAACGACCAGAAGGCCTGGCCGCCGATGCTCTGTTCCCCTTCCTGGTCGAGCACGATGACGCGCTTGCCCGCGTCAGCGATCTCGGTCGCGGCGACCAGACCGGCAAGCCCGGCGCCGATCACGATCACATCTGCATCGTCAGCCATTTTGATTTCCCCCGTCCCGCCGGAATTCAAGACCGCGTCGTTGTGCGCGGTCAACGTCAAATGGACCTTGCCTGTGGCGGCGAGGCATCAAATGGTTGCGGCAAACTGTTCCAGTTTGGGACCTTTTCCACGCGCCACTGCAGCGTGCGCGCAACACCCAATTTGAATTTGTTTTGACCGGCTTCGCTCGTCTGGACAAAAATCCGCGGCGGCAACACGCTCACGATTGTCTTGCATCACAGACCAAACAGATTCGGTTTCGACTGGGGCTGGCCAAAATGAAGTTGATGACGGGGTTGCTCGCTGCGGTTCTCCTGCTGGCGGGAATGGGGGCGTCTCAGGCAGTGGTCAGGATCGCCGACGATCGCGGCGGCAAGATCGGCATCTATGTCGACAAGTACCAGGACCTGCGCACATCGGGCGAAACCGTGATCATCGACGGGCTGTGCGCCTCGGCCTGCACCATCGTGCTCGGCAAGGTCCCACATGACCGGATCTGTGTGACCTCACACGCCAGTCTCGGCTTCCATGCCGCCTGGGATTACGGCGACAACGGTCGCCCGGTCCCCAATCCCGAAGCCACCCATATGCTGTATCTGATGTACCCGCCGGCGGTACGCAAATGGATCGCGGACCGCGGTGGCTTGACCCGGCACATGATCTTTCTGCGCGGTAAGCAACTGCAGGCGCTGTACAAGCCGTGTTACCTCAACGCCCAGGCCTCGGCGCCCAAGCCCGCCGAGCCCGCGCGCTGAGCCCGATCTCGGCGAGCGTCCTCTCTCGTCGTGGCCGGTAGACCGGGCCTGACGAGGTTAGCGCCGGCCATCGCCTCGCTATCATTTGACGGCCTGCGATGGCCATTGCGCTTGCTGCCTGCCGGAACCCGGCTTATCTCAACCGCATGGTTCAGCCGATCTCCACCCGATCCGAGCTCGTGACGGCTCCGCAGGGCCGGGTGGCATCTGCAATCCTGTGGGGCGCTGCCGGGATCGGCGGATTGGCCTTGCTCGCCGCTGCCGAGCTCTGGTTCCACTACGGGACCGCGGTGTTTTTCGAAATGATCACGGCCGGCATTGCCGCCTGCTTCTGACAAGGACGCCCTCGCATCATGCCCCGGACCACGCGCCCATTGGTGATCTTTGCCGCCTTCGCGGGCAGTCTGGCGGTCGGCCTGTTCCTCATGTTGTGGGCGGTCGGCGGCTTGCGCACCGTCGCCGCGCCAGCCGCGATCGGCGGGCCGTTCCAGCTTACCGACCAGTCCGGCCAGACCGTCTCCGACAAGAACCTCCAGGGCAAGCCGACGCTGATCTTCTTCGGCTTCACCCATTGCCCGGACATTTGCCCGACCTCGCTGTTCGAGATCTCGGAGGTCCTGAAGGCGATGGGCAAGGACGCCGACCGCGTGAATGCCTATTTCGTCTCGGTCGACCCGGAACGCGACACTGCCACGGCGATGAAGGACTACCTTTCGAGCTTCGATCCGCACCTCAAGGGCCTGACCGGCGATCCCGCGGCGATCGCCAAGGTGCTGTCGAGCTACCGGGTCTACGCCAAGAAGGTGCCGCTGAAGGATGGCGACTACACGATGGATCACACCGCGCTGATCTACTTGATGGACCGCGACGGCCATTTCGTCGCGCCGTTCAATCTGAAACGGACGCCGGAAGAGGCGGCGACCGATCTCAAACGGTATCTTTGACCGCCTTTTCCGGCTCAGAATTAACCCCGATCGGCGCTCGCATCACGCGCCGGATGGTCTATAAGCCGTTCAATTCCCTAAAATTGCCGGTTATGCCAGATTTGTCCGCCCAGCCCTTTGTCGTCCGCTCGCGCCAGCTTCGCCTGGCCGTAGGGATGATGGCGGCCGCCCTGCTGGCCTCGGCGGAGCCTGCGCTCGGGCAGACGCCCTCGGCGCCGCAGACACCGCCGGCCAAGCCGGCGCCTGCGCCGGCCCAGCCCGCCAAGCCTGCCCCCGCAAAAGCGGCACCAGCGACGCCCCCGGTAGCAACGCCGCCCGCAGCTGCCGCCCCGTCGCCTCCGAACCAGCCGCCCAAGGCCGCCGAAGCCGCGCCGCAAGCGGTGCCGGGCTTCTGGGACCCGCGACGACGGCCGGATCGGCCCGACCTGTCGCGCCTCACGGTGATCCGCTTCCTGACCGAGACCGACTATCCGCCGTTCAACTTCACCGGTCCGGACGGCAATCCCGCCGGCTTCAATGTCGACCTGGCGCGTGCGCTCTGCGACGAGATCAAGGTCACCTGCACCATCCAGATGCGCCGCTTCGAGACCCTGATCGATGCGCTGGCGACCAACCGGGGCGATGCCATCATCGCGTCGATGGCCGTGACGCCGCAGCTGCGCGCCAAGGTCGATTTCACCGATCCCTATTACCGCGCGCCGGCGCGCTTCGTGTCGCGCCGCGACAATGTGATGCCGGAAATCCGCCCGGAATATCTCGAGGGCAAGAAGGTCGGCGTCATCGCCGGCACCTCGCACGAGGCCTACCTCAAGGCGATGTTCACCGACGCCGAGCTCCATTCCTATCCGGATAGCGATGCGCTGCGCGCGGCGCTGCGCCGGGGCGAGGTCGACTTCATCTTCGGCGATGCGATCTCGCTCGCGTTCTGGATCAACGGCACCGATTCCGCCGAATGCTGCGCGTTCTCGGGCGGCCCCTTTGTCGAGAGCCGCTATTTCGGCGAGGGCGTCGGCATCGCCGTGCGCAAGGGCAACGATCTGCTCCGGCAGTCGCTGAACTGGGCGCTGTTCCGGATCTGGGAAAAAGGCCGCTTCACCGACCTGTGGCTGCGCTATTTCTCGATCAGCCCGTTCTGAATTCGTCATTCCGGGTTCGATGCTGCGCATCGCCCCGGAATGACGAAAAACTTCCCGCCGTTTTGCATTTTGCCGCGAAAGCGTTAGTTTTCGCGGCCATTTTGGAGAAAGCCTGAAGAAATGTCCGTGATTGATCTTGCTGCCAGCCCGAGCGACCTGCGGGCGCTCGCCGAACAATCCAACGCCTGGCCGTTCGAGCAGGCGAAAGCGATTGTGGCGCGGCTGAAGAAAAATCCGAAGGACGAGGTGCTGTTCGAAACCGGCTACGGCCCCTCGGGCCTGCCGCATATCGGCACCTTCGGCGAAGTCGCGCGCACCACGATGGTGCGCCATGCCTTCCGCGTGCTCACCGAGGACAAGATCAAGACGCGCCTGCTCGCCTTCTCCGACGACATGGACGGGCTGCGCAAGGTGCCGGACAACGTGCCGAACAAGGAATTGCTGGCGCAGCATCTCGGCAAGCCGCTGACCAAGGTGCCCGATCCGTTCGGCACCCATCCGAGCTTCGGCCAGCACAACAATGCGCGGCTGCGCGCCTTCCTCGATCAGTTCGGCTTCGACTACGAATTCGCGAGCTCGACCGAATACTACACCTCCGGCCGGTTCGATGCCGCGCTGCTCCGCATGCTGGAGCGGATCGAGAAGGTGATGGCGATCATGCTGCCGTCGCTGCGCGAGGAGCGCGCGGCGAGCTACTCGCCGTTCCTGCCGATCTGTCCGCGCACGGGCCTCGTGCTTTACGTCCCGGTGACGGCGCACGACGCCAAGGCTGGCACGATCTCCTATGAAGATCCCGAGACCAAGGAGAGCGTCACCGTTCCCGTCACCGGCGGCCGCTGCAAGCTGCAATGGAAGCCGGACTGGGCGATGCGCTGGTACGCGCTCGGCGTCGACTATGAAATGGCCGGCAAGGACCTGATCGACTCGGTGAAGCTATCCGCCAAGATCTGTTCGGCGCTCGGCGGCACCCCGCCCGAGGGCTTCAACTACGAGCTATTCCTCGACGAGAAGGGCCAGAAGATCTCGAAGTCGAAGGGCAACGGGCTGACGATCGACGAATGGCTGCGCTATGCCTCGCCGGAATCGCTGTCGCTGTTCATGTATCGCGAGCCGAAGGCGGCGAAGCGGCTCTATTTCGACGTCATCCCGCGCAATGTCGACGACTATCAGCAGTTCCTCGACGGCTTCACGCGGCAGGAGGCGCGGCAGCAGCTGCAAAATCCGGTCTGGCACATCCATTCCGGCAAGCCGCCGCAGGCCGACATGCCCGTCACCTTCCAGCTCTTGCTGACGCTGGTGTCGTCGTCGAATGCGGAGAATGCCGAGACGCTGTGGGGCTTCATCGGCCGCTATCGTCCGGGCGTGACGCCGCAGACCCATCCGAAGCTCGATGCGATGGTTGGCTACGCCATCAACTACTATCGCGACTTCGTGGCGCCGACCAAGCAGTTCCGCGAGCCCACCGAAGGTGAGCGCGCCGCGCTGCAGGATCTGCGCGATGCGCTTGCCAACATACCGGCCGACGCGACCGCGGAAGACATCCAGAACGTGGTCTACGAGATCGGCCGCCGCGAACCGTTCCTCGACATGGTCAAGAAGGGCAAGGATGGCCGTCCCGGCGTCTCGCTCGACTGGTTCAACATGCTCTACCAGGTGCTGCTCGGCCAGGAGAAGGGCCCGCGCTTCGGCTCCTTCGTCGCGGTCTACGGCGTACAGAACGCGGTGAACATGATCGACGGCGCGCTGGCGCGGTCGTCGTAGTTTGAGGGATGCGTAGCCCGGATGGAGCGCAGCGAAATCCGGGAAGCGTTCCCAGCGGCCCCACGTGTCCCGGATTGCGCTTCGCTCCATCCGGGCTACGAGGTTACGGCTGCGGCGTAGCGCCGCAAAATCCGGATGGCTGATCCCCGGCAATTTCAGCCGGGGTTGCGTCCGATTGCGCTACACTCCGTCCCACAAAATCAGCACGGCCTCCGCCGAGAGGCCGGCACAGATGGGAGCATGCGCATGCAGTTCAGGGTTTCGCCGACATCGCTGCAGGACAGTTCGAGCGCCGAGGAATGGCAGGCGCGGGTCGATCTCGCGGCGGCGCATCGGCTCGCCTATATCCACGGCTTTTCGGAAGGCATCTTCAACCATCTCACCTTCGTGGTGCCCGGCCGCACCGACCGCTACTATCAGATCCCGTTCGGCATGCATTGGTCGGAGGTGACCGCGTCGTCCTTCATGGAGGTCGGCATCGACGATGCCGAGGTGAAGCGAGGCGAGGGTGAGGTCGAGCGCTCCTGCTATTGCATTCATGCGCCGATCCACAAGGCGCTGCCGCAGGCCAAGGCGGTGTTCCACACCCACATGCCGTATGCGAGCGCGCTCACGCGGCTCGAGGATCCGCGCATCAAGGAGATCGGGCAGACCGAGGTCGGGCTGTCGGAGGCGATTGCCTATGACGATCTCTACACCGGCCCGGCGCTGGATCCCGAGGAAGGCGCGCGGCTCGCCAAGGTGATCGGCAACAAGACCATCCTGTTCATGGCCAACCACGGCATCTCGACCGTCGGTGAGACCGTCGCCGACGCCTATGACCGGCTCTATTACATCGAGCGCGCCGCGCAGGTGCAGATCTATGCGATGTGGACCCAGCAGCCGCTGAAGCAGTTGCCGCAGCATGTGGTCGAGAAGACCAAGCGCGATTTCCGCGACGACCATCTCTACAACGGCCCGAGCCCGGCGCAGCGGCATTTCGATGCGCTGAAGCGGATGCTGGACCGCAAGGAGCCGGACTACGCGACGTAAGGCATTCGGACGGCGCTCCAACCTCCGCTGTCGTCCCGGCCTTCGCTGGGACGACACTGGTTTTGTGGCGACTGAATCGCCTCAGCTACTGGCTCGCCCACACCACGCGCGCGATCCACGTGACTTCTTCGGCATCGAGCATGCGGTCGGGGTGTTCCGGATTGAGCGATGCGAGTTCCAGCACCTTGCCGGTGCGTCGCTTCAGTTCCTTCACCATCACCTCGCCGCCGGTCGTACGCACCACGACGCGGTCGCCGCGGCGGATCGCGGTCGCGGGTGACACCACGATGATGTCACCTTCGCGATAGGCCGGCTTCATCGAGTCGCCCTCGATCTCCAGCGCATAGGCGTGCTCGTCGGTGGTCGCCGGCAGCGCCACTTCATCCCAGCCCTTGCCGGCGGGAAACCCGCTGTCGTCGAAATAGCCGCCGGCGCCGGCCTGCGCGAAGCCGAGCAACGGCACCGACTGGCCGGCGCGCGGGCCATCACCGAGCAACTGCACGAAGGTCTCCATGCTGGCATTGCTGGCTGCCAGCGCCTTGGAGAGCGATTCGGTCGACGGCCATCGCTCGCGCCCGTCGCCGGTCACGCGCTTGGACTTGTTGAAGGTGGTGGGGTCGAGACCTGACTGCTTGGCAAGGCCGGACGGCGACAGGCCGGCACGTTCGGCGAGCCGGTCGAGCGCGGCCCAGACCTGCGCGTGGGTTAGCGGTCGGGCGGCTTTGGACTGTTTGGCCATCGAGGACACCCCGGATGGTAGGAATTATTACCTGAAACCGGGCGTTTCCGCAAATCTGCCGCCGGATGTGTCCCGGCACCGCTTGAGTTGCGCCGCTGCCGCCGATACGGTCCCTCGCTCGCCAAATGGCGTCTGGGGCATTTCCCCTCAAATCCGGATAAAACCCCAAGAGACTCAAGGACAAAAGGGAAGGCCGGGCCGTGCCCATGATCTACAAAATCACTCCCGCTTCGGCCTGGCGCGAGGCCGAGCGGCAGGGCGTCTACCGGGGCAGTGCGGACGACAATCGCGACGGCTTCATCCATTTTTCCACCGCCTCCCAGGTGGCCGAGACCGCGCGCAAGCACTATCACGGGCAAACCGGCCTGTTCCTGGTCGCGGTCGATGCCGATGCGCTCGGCGACGCCTTGCGCTGGGAACGCTCGCGCAATGACGAATTGTTCCCGCATCTCTATGGCGAACTCGACCTCGGCGCGGTCACCGAAATCCTCAGCCTTCGCGCGCGCTCCGACGGCGGCCACGACGTTCCGGAGCTGAAGCCGTGATCCGTGCCTTCGACGCCTTCTCGCTGCCGCTGCTGCGCTGGTTCGATCCTGAAGATGCCCATCGCATGGCGATCCAGGGCTTGAAGCTGCTGCCGCCGATCCGGCAGCGGGCGGATGATCCCAAGCTCGCGGTACGCGCCTTCGGGCTGAACTTCCCGAACCCGATCGGCATGGCGGCGGGTTTCGACAAGAGCGCCGAGGTGCCCGACGCGCTGCTGCGGCTTGGTTTCGGCTTTGTCGAGATCGGTTCGGTGACGCCGAAGCCGCAAGCCGGCAACCCGCGGCCGCGGCTGTTTCGCCTCGAGCGCGACGAGGCCGTCATCAACCGCATGGGCTTCAACAATGACGGCGCGGAAGCCGTGCTGCGCCGGCTCGCCGCGCGCGCCAGCGGCGGCGGCATCATCGGGGTCAATGTCGGGGCCAACAAGGATTCGACCGACCGCGTCGCCGACTATGTGAAGCTGATCGAGACGTTTGCCCCGGTCGCGAGCTATTTCACCGTCAATGTTTCTTCGCCGAATACGCCGGGCCTGCGCAATCTGCAGCAATCGGCGGCGCTCGACGATCTGCTGGCACGGGTCATCGATACCCGCGAGCGCGTGCGCAAGAACGCCGGCGATTCGCCGGTGCTGCTGAAGATCGCGCCGGATCTCAGCCTCACCGAACTCGACGATGTCGTTCATATCGCCCGCTCGCGGCGCGTCGACGGCATGATCGTCGCCAACACCACGCTGGCGCGGCCCTCGACCTTGCGCGAGGAGAACCGGGCCAGGGAGCAGGGTGGCCTGTCGGGCCGTCCGCTGTTCCGCCTCTCGACCCGGATGGTCGCCGAAACCTATGTCCGCGTCGAAGGTGCATTTCCGTTGATCGGCGTCGGCGGCATCGATAGCGGCGGCGCCGCGCTGACCAAGATCCGCGCCGGCGCCAGCCTGATCCAGCTCTATTCCTCGCTGGTCTACAAGGGCATCGGCCTGGTCGACGACATCAAGCGCGATCTGTCCTCGACCCTGCTGCGGACCGGCCGTGACTCCCTGTCGGAAATCGTCGGCGCCGATGCCGCGACCATCACCGCCGAAGATTGGCCTGTCAGGTAGCCGTTCTTACCTCGCCCCCGCTTGCGGGGCCGTGAGCGGGACCCTCCGCGGATCCAGTTCTTACCGCCTTCTTGGAGACAGCCCCTCACCCCAGCCCTCTCCCCGCAAGAGCGGGGCGAGGGAGCAGAGCATCGCTTCGCTGCATCCGGGCTACGCAGTCTTGAACGTTTTCCTGAACTGCGCCGGATAGCGCAGGCCCTGCAGGCCGCCGCGCGCGACGTAGAAGCCGAGCAGCGCGATCCACAGCCCGGTGTTGCCGAATGCGCTGAGCGCCCACCAGGCGGCGAGGAAGATCGCGAGCGAGGCTAGCATCAAATTGCGCATCTCGCGCGCCCAGGTCGCGCCGACATAGATGCCGTCGAAGCCGAAGGCGAACACACCGGGCAGAGGTGCCAGGATCACGAACGCCAGGAACTCGCGCGCATAGCGGCGCACGTCCTCGCTTGTTGTCATCAGGTTGATCAGCGCCGGTCCGAACAGCGCGAACAGCACCGAGACGACCAGCGCAAAGCCGACACCCCACAGCAGCACCAGCCGGGTCGAATCGGCAAAGCCGCGTGCGTCGCGCGCGCCGAAAGCGCGGCCGCAGAGCTGTTGGGCGGCGTTGGCGAGGCCGTCGAGGAAGAAGGCGCTCACCAGCAGGAAATTGTTCAGCACCGAGTTCGCCGCCAGCGTGACGTCGCCTTCGCGCGCGCCCTTCGCGGTGAAGAACAGGAACACGACGATCAGCGCCGCGGTGCGGACCATGATGTCGCGATTGACGGCCAGCATGCGCATCAGCTTGCCGCGGTCGAACAGCGTGGCCGCAGGAACGGCAAAGCCTGTTTGCGAGATCCGCCACGCCACCACGATGCCGACGGCGAAACCGGTCGTCTCGGCAAGCACGGCGGCGATCGCGGCACCGGCGATGCCGGCGCCGTAGACCTGCACCAGCAGCACGGTTGCGGCCATGTTGATCAGGTTGATCACGATCTGCAGCGCCAGCGCCAGATTGGCGCGCGCCTGCCCGACCAGCCAGCCCAGGATGACGTAGTTGGCGAGCGCCAGCGGCGCCGACCAGATCCGGATCATGAAGTACGTCTTGGCCGCACGCGTGACGCCTTCGCTGCCGCCCATCAGCTGGAATGTGACCGCGGCCAGCGGCACCTGCAACGCGATCAGCGTGGCGCCGATCAGGCCGGCGACGATGAAGCCGCGCACCAGGATCGCGGCATATTCCTGCGGCTCGCCCGCGCCCTGCGCCTGCGCGGTGAAGGCCAGCGTGCTCATGCGCAGGAAGGCGAACAGCCAGAACAGGCAATCGAAGATCACCGAGGCCATCGCCACCCCGCCGAGCAGCGCGGCATCGTCGAGGCGGCCGATCGCCGTGGTCGAGACGATGCCGATCAGCGGCGTGGTCAGGTTGGCGACCATCGCGGGACCGGCGATGGCGAACACCTGGCGGGTCGTGATCTTCGGGTGAATGGGTGCGTGCATGGCTACAGATGCAAGGAATAGGCGTTTCTATCGCGACATCCGTCGCGCGACCATGCCGGAATTGTCCTCAGAGCAATGCGGTGGCGGAGGGGCGGCCGACAGGGCATGGGATGGTCAGAACACCACGACCATGCCGTCACTCGCCGCCGTGTAGGGCAGGTTGTCGACGCGGCCGAGCATGTCGTCGCTCATATGGGTCAGCACCACGCGCCTGGCGTTGATGGCGGGCAAATGCGCTTCCAGCGTTTTCAGGCTGAGATGGTTCTTGACCATTTTGTCGTAGGTATAGGCTTCGGCGATGAAGAGGTCGGCGTTCTGCGCGGCTGGGATCAGCGCGTCGGTCCACTCGGTGTCGGCGCTGTAGCTGACGACACGGTCTTCCGCCTCGATGCGATAGGCGAGAAATGGCCCGCCGGACTCGCCATGCACCACAGGATAGGGCGTCACGCTCACCTCGCCGAAGCCGCGCCGCTCCTGCGGCGCGAGCGTGACGACGGACAGATCGAAGCGCTGTCTGGTTTTGGAAGAATGCTCGAACATCACCTCCATCACCTCAGGCAGCTTCGTTTCGATGCCTTGCGGCCCGGCAATCACCAGCGGCCGGGTGCGGCGGGAGAATTGCGCGTCGAGCAGGAAGAACGGCAGGCCGGCAAAATGATCGCCGTGGAAATGCGTGATCAGGATCAGGTCGATTGCGTCGCGGTCGATCTCGAGCCGCTTCAGTGCCGGCAGCGAGGACGCGCCGCAGTCGATCAGGAAATTGACGCGCTCGCCGCTGACATGGAAGCAGGTGTTGAAGCGGCCCCCGGAGCCGAATGCATCGCCGCAGCCGACAAATCGCAATTGCATCGGCTGCGGGCTTTCTTTTGGGATCAGCGGCCGCGCGGCGCGCCGAACAGCCGCGACAACAGCCAGATCGGGATCACGATCACGGCGCCGAGCAGGAAGTAGCGCCAGGCCCAGTTGATCGCGTCGAAGCCGAAATCCCAGATGGTCTGGAACAGCCTGCGGACGCTGTTGAGGATATTCCACGGGTCGAGGCCGATCGCGGCAAGCACGACGCCGACCAGGATCGAGAGCAGGATCAGCCGGAACGCCACCGAGAGCGGCGATCCGCCGAGAAAGCGGTACAGGCCGTCACTCTGGCTCTGGCCGGCCGGCAAGTCCCTGACGTCGTTCGGCATCGTTCTCTCCTGGCGGAATCGCCCGCGCATTATAGGTCACGGCGCAGCACATGGGAAATCTGTGAGCCGCGATCAATGGCTGCCATGCGCGCTTCGGGTTTAACTTCCTGTCATGGAGATTAACATCCGTTCAAGCGTCTCCAGCCGGTCGGCTTCGCGCGGCGGCTTGTCCCAGCGCAGGCGGCTGATCCGGGGGAAGCGCATCGCGACGCCGGATTTGTGACGCGGCGAGCGTTGCAGGCCCTCGAAGGCGACTTCCAGCACCAGCCCCTGATCCGGCTCGTGCACGACATGTCGCACCGGGCCGAACTTCTCGGTGGTGTTGCGGCGGACGAAGCGATCGATCTGCAACAGTTCCTCGTCGGTGAAGCCGAAATAGGCTTTGCCGACCGGCACCAGTTCGTCGCCGGCATCGCCACGGGTCCAGACCCCGAACGTGTAGTCGGAGTAATAGGACGAGCGCTTGCCGTGGCCGCGCTGGGCATACATCAGCACCGCGTCGATGACGTGCGGATCGCGCTTCCACTTCCACCATGGGCCTTTTGGCCGCCCGGGCAGGTAGGGCGCGTCGCGCCGCTTCAGCATCACGCCCTCGACTGCGTCGGCATCGTCGCCGGCGCCGGCGCTCTTCGGATCGGCGCGCGCTGCGGCCAGTTCTTCCCAGCTCGCGAACGGAACCGTCGGTGACAGATCGATGCGCGGGTCGTTCAGCTTGTCGACGAAGGCTTCGAGATGCGCGCGCCGCTCGGTGAAAGGCAGCTCGCGCAGATCGTTTTCGCCGTCGCCGAGCAGGTCGTAGGCGCGCAGATGGATCGGAAATTCCTTGATCAGCTTCGGCGAAACCACCTTCCGGTTCAGTCGCTGCTGCAACACGTTGAAGGTCTGCACGCGACCGTCGCGCAGCACCAGCAATTCGCCGTCGATCGCGAATGAAGCATGATGCCGAAAAGTGTGAAGCGGTTTTCGGGAGTCATCATGCTTCAAATCTAGAATATCTTGCAGATGCAGCGACGGCACGAGGTCGGGGAAGCTGCCGGTGATATCCTCGCCGGTGCGTGAATAGAGCCGCGCCTGGATGTGGCCGCGCGCATCGCGGCCGGCGACAGCCTGCACGCGGATGCCGTCCCACTTCCATTCCGCGCTGAAATCGGCGGCGTCGAGATTGGCGAAATCGCTATCCTCGATCGCATGCGCCAGCATCACCGGGCGGAACGGTGTCGGATCACGATTGATCGGCTGGTCGCCGCGGCCTTCGAGCCAGGCGAACAATTCGAGATAGGGCGGCGACAGGCCGGGCCACTCGATCTCGTGCGGATCCTTGTCGCCGAGTGTGGCCGCTGCGGTCTTCGCCAGCCGCGCCGAGATCCCGATCCGCATCGCGCCGGTGACGAGCTTCAGCAGCGCCCAGCGCCCGGTCTCGTCGAGCTCGTCCAGCCAGCGCGCCAGCTGCGCCGGCAAATCAGCCTTGCCGAGCGTGCGCAGCGTGGTGACGACGTCGGTGAGGGTGGGAGGAGGCGGGTTGTTGTGGCCCGGCAGCTCCGCCTTCGGCCACATCAGCGCGACGGTTTCCGAGAGATCGCCGACGTAATCATAGGAGTAGCCGAACAGCACCGGGTCGGCGCGTTCGGTGATCAGGTCGCGGATCAAGCCCGGCTTGGCGTGCTTGAACGACAGCGCACCGGTCAGCGCCGCCAGCGCGTAGCCGCGGTCGGGATCCTCGGTCTCGCGGAAATAGGCAACCAGCAGCTTGATCTTGTTGTTGCGGCCCGGCTCGTAGGCCAGGCGGTCGAGCAGCTCGGCAAAGCGGTTCATGTTTCGGCCTCGCCGGCGGGCTGTGCCTCGCCGATGGGCTGTGCCTCGCCGGTAATCGGTGCCGTCTCGCCCTCATCCTCGTCGCCATAGCCGACCAGATCGAGCGGCCGCGCGGCAAGGCCCTTGCTCTTGCACCAATGCACCAGCGCGTCTTCCTGGCCGTGGGTGACCCAGATCTCGCCGGCGCCGGTGGCGGCGATCGTCGCCGTCAGCCCGTCCCAGTCGGCATGATCCGAGATCACCAGCGGCAGCTCGACGCCGCCCTGCCGCGCCCGGGCGCGGACGCGCATCCAGCCCGAGGCGAAGGCGGTGACCGGATCGGGGAAGCGCCGCGTCCAGACATCGGAGGTCGCGCTCGGCGGCGCCAGCGTGATGGTGCCGGCGAGTTCGGCCTTCTTCATGCCGCGCGCGGGCCGGAGCTCGCCGAGCGGGATGCCGCGCTCCTGGTAATAATAGGTGATCTTCTCCATCGCGCCGTGCAGGTAGATCGGCGCGTCGTAGCCGGCCTCGCGCAGCAGCGCGATCACGCGCTGCGCCTTGCCGAGCGAATAGGCGCCGACCAGATGCGCGCGCTCCGGAAACAGCCTGACCGACGCCTGCAGCTTCTTCACCTCATCGGCGGCATCGCCATGGCGAAACACCGGCAGGCCAAAGGTCGCCTCCGTGATGAAGACGTCGCAAGGGACGAGCTCGAACGGCGCGCAGGTCGGGTCGCGTGCGTCCTTGTAGTCGCCGGAGGCGACGATCCTTGTATCCTTGCATGTGACCGATATCTGGGCGGAGCCCAACACGTGCCCGGCGGGATGAAACGTCACCGTGACGTCGCCGAGCCTGATCTCCTCGCCGTAAGCGACCGCCTGCGTCGTGCCGGCGAAATTCTCGCCGTAGCGCAGCCGCATCATGTCGAGCGTTTCCTGGGTCGCAAGCACTGCGCCATGCCCCGCCCGCGCATGATCGGAATGGCCATGCGTGATCAGCGCCCGTTCGACCGGCCTGACAGGATCGATGTGGAAGCCGCCGGGCTTGCAGCAAAGCCCGGCCGGGACGGGCATCAGGATGTCTTGCGGGCGCATTGTCCCTATATAGGCGATCGATCCGCGATGTTTAGCCGTCATCCGCGGGCTTGACCCGCGCTTCCATCTCCGGAAAAAGTCCGTGCTTTAATGGACGGCCAGACTTGGCCAAGATCGGTTCCCTAAGAGAAAATGGCCCCCCGCCTGTTTCTGTCCTCCGGCGACCTCGTTGCCGACCGCCGCTACGAGTTCGCGCGCGACCTGCAATTGAAGGGCGATCTGCCGGCTGCCGCCGAGCTGCTCGAACAGGCGATCGAGCTGGTGCCGAAATTCCTGTCGGCCTGGTACACGCTGGGCAAGATCCGCCTCGAGCTCGGCCAGCGCGATGCGGCGATCGCAGCCTTCCGCGCCGCGCGCGACGCCGATCCCGAAGACCGCCATGGCGCCGGCCTGCATCTGATGCAGCTCGGCGTCGAGGCCGTCGGCGCGATGCCGCCGGGCTATGTGCAGACGCTGTTCGATCAATATGCGCCGCGCTTCGAGGCCGCGCTGGTCGGCGATCTCGGCTATCGCGGCCCGGCGCTGCTGTTCAAGGCGGTGCTGTCGGTGCGCGCCTCAGCAAGGAAGCCGGCGTTCTTCAAGCGCGCGATCGATCTCGGCTGCGGCACCGGACTGGCGGCCGCAGCATTCGCCGAGCACGTCGATCGCTTCATCGGCATCGACCTGTCGCCGCGCATGATCGACAAGTCGCGCGCCACCGGGCTCTATGCCGAGCTCGAGGTCGACGACATGCTGAAGGGCATTTCGCGCAAGCCGGACGCCAGCGCTGAACTGATCCTCGCTGCGGACGCGATGGTCTATGTCGCCGATCTCGCGCCCGTGCTCGCCGAGGCCGCGCGCGTGCTGGTCGCGGGCGGCGTGCTCGCCTTCACGACAGAGACCCATGACAGCGAGGGTGTCATCCTCGGCGAGGGGCTGCGCTACGCCCACAGTGCAGCTTACGTGCGCGCCGCGGTCGCCGCCGCGGGGCTGACGTTGGCGCTGCTCGACGATCTCTCGGCGCGCAATGAGGACAACATCCCGGCGCCCGGGCTCGTCGCCGTCGCGACCAAGGCGTGACGCGCTTACCCTCCCCTGGAGGGGGAGGGTCGGTTCGCATGAAGCGTAGCGAAATGCGAAGCGGGGTGGGGTGATCTCTCAACACGGGCAGCGTTGTTCGCGGAAAGACCGTCACCCCACCCCGCCTCACATCTCGCTACGCTCAATGTGAGTCGACCCTCCCCCTCCAGGGGAGGGTGAAACCGCGATCCTTCGCATCGCACTCAAACTTGAGTCTACACGCTACGCATTTGCCGTGACGCGGCATTGCGCCGCAAAGCGGCGACTTCGCGCTTGCCCGGCGCATGGCGGGATGCGAGAGCTTTTCGTCTCAGGGAGAGAAATAATGAAAAAGCATACACGGCGCGAGTTCGGCGCCACTGCATTGTCTGTCATCGCAGCGTCCGTGCTGCCCGCGCCGTTCGTCCGGGCCGCCGACAAGAAGTACGATCCGGGTGCTGGTGACACCGAGATCAAGCTCGGCCAGACCGTGCCGCATTCCGGTCCCGGCTCGCTCTATGGCGTGCTGGGCCGCGTCGGCGAGGCCTATTTCCAGATGCTGAACGACAAGGGCGGCATCAACGGCCGCAAGGTGAAATTCCTCACCATGGACGACGCCTACAGCGCGCCGAAATGCGTCGAGGCGACGCGCCGCCTGGTCGAGCAGGAAGAGGTGCTGGCGCTCTACGGCTCGCTCGGCACCGCGCCGCAGACTGCCGTGCACAAATACCTCAATTCCAAGGGCGTTCCCCAACTGCTGTTGAACACCGGCGCCTCGAAATGGAACGACCCGAAGAATTTCAAATGGACCATGGCGGGCCTGCCGCTCTATCCGACCGAAGCCCGCATTCTCGCCAAGCATGTCGTCAGCGTGAAGCCGAGCGCCAAGGTCGGCATCCTCTACCAGAACGACGATTTCGGCCGCGACTTCCTCGGCCCGTTCAAGAAGGTGCTGGCCGATGCCGGCGGCAAGGCACAGGTGATCATGGAGCAGACCTACGATCTCACCGATCCGACGGTCGATTCCCAGCTCATCAATCTCTCGAAGTCGGGCGCCGACGTCTTCTACAACATCACCACCGGCAAGGCGACGTCGCAGTCGATCCGCAAGGTGGCCGAGCTCGGCTGGAAGCCGTTGCAATTGTTGTCGGCGGGCTCGACCGGCCGCTCGATCCTGAGCGCCGCGGGTCTCGAGAACGCCAAGGACATCGTCGCGATCCGCTACAACAAGGAAGTCGGCGTGCCCCGCTACGAGAAGGATGCCGATGTGGTCGCGTTCGAGGAGCTGCGCAAGAAGTACCTGCCGAACATCGATCCCGACAACACCATCGCCTTCGCCGGCTACGGCCAGGCGGCGACGATGGGCGAGATCCTGCGCCGCTGCGGCGACGATCTGACCCGCGCCAACGTGCTGAAGCATGCCACCACGCTGGCCGGCTTCCACTCGCCCTATTTCCTCGACGGCATCAATTACAGCTATACGCCCGACGACTACACGCCGATGAAGACGCTCTATGTCTCGATCTTCAACGGCAAGGACTGGGACCTCTTGGGCGAGCCGATGACGGAGTAGGGGGCGGCTCTTTTGCTGTTCTTCAACCTCGCCCCGCTTGCGGGGAGAGGTCGGATAGCATCGAAGATGCGATCCGGGTGAGGGGTACAGGTCTCACTGCGCTCGGTACTCTCGCGGAAGCAGCCCCTCACCCCAGCCCTCTCCCCGTAAGAACGGGGAGAGGGAGGGGATGAAGCTTCGCCGCTGCCACCTGCCGCCATTTCCGTCCCGCCCTCGACGAAACCCGCTGAACCACCTACCTCTTGGGCGTGTCGACGCTCGATCTCTTTTCCGTCACGCCGTCGGAAACGGCCGATCTCTTGCCGCGCCGGTTTCGCGACTGGTTCGCCTCGCGCGGCTGGTCGCCGCGCGAGCATCAGCTCGCGCTGCTGGCGAAGGCGCGTGAGGAGCGTTCGGCGCTGCTGATCGCGCCTACGGGGGCGGGCAAGACGCTGGCGGGGTTCTTGCCGACGTTGGTGGAGTTGAGTGGGGAGGGAAGTGCTGCGAATCCGCAGACCCGCACACGATCGCCACCTCCCCCCTTGCGGCGGAGGTCGACACCCCCTGACGCGCAATCGCGCGTCGGGGGGCGGCGGGAGAGGGGTATGCCGCTTGCTCCGGACGATACGGCTTACCCCTCTCCCCAGCCCTCCCCCGCAAGGGGGGAGGGAGCCCTCGCAGCGGGGGCCTCCCAAAGTCTCATCTCCATCGGCCGCAGCGTTCGCCGCTCCAGCGGGCTGCACACGCTCTACATCTCACCGCTGAAGGCGCTTGCGGTCGACATCGCGCGCAATCTGGAGACGCCGGTTGCCGAGATGGGGCTGCCGATCAGGATCGAGACCCGCACCGGCGACACGCCGGTGTCGCGGCGGCAGCGGCAGCGGCGTTATCCGCCGGACATTCTGCTCACCACGCCGGAGCAGCTGGCGCTGCTGCTGGCGTCCGACGACGCGCCTTTCCTGTTCTCTTCGCTGAAGCGCGTCGTGCTCGACGAGCTGCATGCGCTGGTCACCTCCAAGCGCGGCGATCTGCTGTCGCTCGGTCTCGCGCGGCTCCGGACCATCGCACCGCAGGCGCGCGCCATCGGCCTCTCGGCGACGGTGGCCGAGCCGGAACAGCTCGCGCGTTTCCTGGTGCCGCAGCCGGGCGGCGAGAGCGTGTCCGCCGCCGTCGTCATCGCCGGCGGCGCCGCGCCGCCGGTGGTCGAGATGCTCGACACCCGGGAACGGCTGCCGTGGTCTGGCCACAGTGCGCGCCACGCACTGCCCGAGGTCTATGAGCTGATCAAGCGCAACAAGACCACGTTGGTGTTCGTCAACACCCGAAGCCAGGCCGAAATGCTGTTCCAGGATCTGTGGCGCATGAACGACGACGGGCTTGCGATCGCGCTGCATCACGGCTCGCTCGACGTCGCGCAGCGCCGCAAGGTCGAGGACGCGATGGCCGCCGGCCGGCTGCGCGGCGTGGTCTGCACATCCTCGCTCGATCTCGGCGTCGACTGGGGCGATGTCGATCTCGTCATCAATATCGGCGCGCCCAAAGGCTCGTCGCGGCTGATGCAGCGGATCGGCCGCGCCAACCACCGCTTCGACGAGGCCTCGCGCGCCGTGCTGGTGCCGGCCAACCGGTTCGAGGTGCTGGAATGCGCCGTCGCGATCGACGCCATCGCCGAGAATGCGCAGGACACGCCGCCGCTGCGCTCGGGCGCGCTCGACGTGCTGGCCCAGCACGTGCTCGGCTGCGCCTGCGGCAAGCCGTTCCTGTCCGACGAACTCTATGACGAAGTCAGGACCGCGGCGCCCTATGCGTCGCTGGCGCGGACCGATTTCGACGACGTGGTCGACTTCGTCGCGACCGGCGGCTACGCGCTGAAGACCTATGAGCGCTTCGCACGGATCAAGCAGGACAAGCAGGGCCGTTGGCGCGTCACCAATCCCAAGGTGCGGCAGAGCTACCGTCTCAATGTCGGCACCATCGTCGAGGAGACTATGCTGAAGGTGCGGCTGGTGCGTTCGCGTGCCGGCGGGCAAGGGAAAAGCGGAGGCTCGACCGGCGCGATCGCGCGCGGCGGCCGAATGCTCGGCGAGATCGAGGAGGTCTTCATCGAGGGGCTCGTGCCCGGCGACACTTTTGTCTTTGGCGGTGAGGTGGTGCGCTACGAGGCCTTGGTCGAGGACCAGGTCTATGTCTCCCGCGCCAATGATAAAGATGCAAAAGTGCCGTCCTATATGGGCGGCAAGTTTCCGCTCTCGACCTATCTCGCCGAACGCGTCCGCAAATTGCTCGACAACAGCCGGGCCTGGAACGCGCTGCCGGACCAGGTGCACGACTGGCTGTCGCTGCAGCGAAAATTCTCGCGGGTACCTGCGGTGCGCGAGCTCCTGGTGGAAACCTTTCCGCGCGGCGGCAGCCATTACCTGGTCTGCTATCCCTTCGAGGGCCGGCTCGCGCATCAGACGCTCGGCATGCTGCTGACGCGCCGGCTGGAGCGCGCCCGTCCGCTCGGCTTCGTCGCCAACGAATATGCGCTCGCGGTCTGGGGCGTCGGCGATCTCTCCTTCATGATCCGGCACGGCAAGCTCGATCTCAATGCGCTGTTCGACCCCGACATGCTCGGCGACGATCTCGAGGCGTGGCTTGCGGAATCCGCACTGATGAAGCGCACCTTCCGCAACTGCGCCATCATCTCCGGGCTGATCGCGCGCCGCTTCACCGACGAGGAGAAGTCGCGCCGTCAGGTGCTGTTCTCGACCGATTTGATCTACGACGTGCTGCGCAAGCACCAGGCCGACCATGTGCTGCTGCGCGCCGCGCGCGGCGATGCCGCCACGGGACTGCTCGATCTCCGCCGTCTCAGCGACATGCTTTCGCGCATCCACGGCCGAATCACCCACAAGGACCTCGACCACGTTTCTCCGCTTGCCGTGCCCGCGCTGCTGGAAATCGGCCGCGAGTCAGTTTATGGCGAAGCATCCGACGAGCTTCTGGCCGAGGCGGCCGAGGAACTCGTGCGGGAGGCGACGACGTAATACTGGCACTGTGGGGAACAGGACGTGACGGCAAGCGCGCAGGTTTTGCGAGACGGTGACGACATGCGCGTTTCGAGGGTCACGGTGGCGGATGTCGGCTTCGTGGCGGATTGCTCGGGCGCGCTGTTCTGGGAACAGCGGAGCCTGCTCGTGGTGTCCGACCTGCATCTGGAAAAAGGCTCGAGCTTTGCCAGCCGTGGCGTGCTGCTGCCGCCCTACGACACGGTCGCGACATTGAGCCGGCTTGCCGCCGTCATCGCGCGGCACGATCCCAGGCAGGTGATCGCGCTCGGTGACAGCTTTCACGATCGTGATGCGCATACGCGCCTCTCCGATGTAGATCGCGAGGCGCTCGCGGCGTTGCAAGTGCGGCGCAACTGGATCTGGATCTCGGGCAATCACGATCCGGCGCTGCCGCCCAGTCTCGGCGGCGTGGTCGCGACCGAGGTCGCGGTCGGCCCGATTGTGTTCCGCCATGAGCCGACCGGCGCTGCCGGCGAGATCGCCGGGCACCTCCACCCCAAGGCGCGGGTGCCGACCCGCGGCCGCTCGATCGAGCGCCGTTGCTTTGCAAGTGACGGCGAGCGCGCGGTGATGCCGGCGTTCGGCGCCTACACCGGGGGCCTCAGCATCCGCGACGCCGCTTTCGCGCGGATTTTCGGATCGCCGGGTTTCATGGCACACGTGCTCGGCGACAACCGCGTCCACGCGTTCGTGGCCTCGCGGTGTTATTGAGACATCCAAGCATTTCTATCACCGTCATCCTTCGAGGCTCGCCGAAGAGGCGAGCACCTCAGCGACTGTGTTCTTGGTCAAGCGGGTTGCCATGGTTTTTGGTCCCTGAGCATGGCGTTGAGGGTTGTAAGGACTTTGCGCGCAACGGCGATGAGGGCGACCATCTTGGGCTTTCCAGCGGTCACCAGGCGCCGGTAGAAGACCTTGAGCTGCGGATGGTATCGGCTGGCCGACAGAGCGGCCATGTAGAGCCCGGCACGCAGCTTGGCTCTTCCGCCGCCGATCATGCTCTTGCCCTTCCAGCGGCCCGACTGGCGGGTGAACGGGGCAAGACCGGCGAGGCTCGCAATCTGGCGCCGATTGAGCGTGCCGAGCTCCGGCACCTCGGCAAGGAAGGTCCGCGCGAGGGTGTTGCTCACACCAGGAAAGCTGACCAGCAGCTCCTCCTTGGCGCGCCAGACTGGCGAGCCGCGCACCAGCGTGTCGATGTCGTTGTCGATCTCCGGCAGCTCCTTCTCGAGGACCTTGATATGGCGGGCAAGGCTCTTGCGGACGCGGACGTTCTCGGCGCGCTTCTCGCGCTGACGCTCGGCAACGATCATCTCGATGATCTGCCGTCGGCGGCTGACCAGCTCAGCCAGCAGCCGAGCTTCCTGATCCGGCATGGCACGCGGCTCCGGCTTCACGGCCTCGACAAACCGCGCGATCACCGCCGCATCGATCGGGTCCGTCTTGGCACGCTGACCAACCGCCTGCGCGAAGTGCCGGATTTGGGCCGGGTTGACCACCACCAGCGGCAGCTGGGCGCCGGCCAGCGCAGCAGCAACGATCGTCTCGAAGCCGCCAGTTGCCTCTACCGCAATCAGCACCGGCGAGATCGCCTGCAAGCGCGCAACAAGCTCTTCCAAGCCTTTGCCGTCACGCGCCACGGCAAAGGCTTCCTCGCCCGGACGGACATGCACGTCCAACCGGTCCTTCGACACATCAATGCCAACATAGATCGCTTCCATCTGCACCCCTCCTTGCGCAATCGGGCTCGCCAGGCGGCCCTCGCGACTGTTCGGGTTCAATGGAACAACGGACGGGGCGCCGCGCTGAGGTTCGGGCTTCGATGCCCTGGGATGAAGCGGTCTCCCGTCCGTCACCGCGCCGGACATTCTAGCCGATCCGGCGATTCGAGACTTACAAGGATGTCGGGATGGAGAGTGTAGCATCGCCGCTACGCCGCCTTCGCCTGCACGCTCTCGCAATACTCCGCGAGCCGATCCGCCAGCCGCAACGTCGCAGGACTGGCCTCAGGGGCAGCGATGAGCGCGACTTCGGTCCGCTCGATCGGCGCAAAGCCGTCTTTCGCCGTCAGCACGCGATGCTCGGCCTGGATCGACATTTCCGAGAGAATGCTGAGCCCGAGGCCCGCGGCGACCGCGGCCTGGATGCCGGCGAGGCTGGAGGAGGTGTAGGCCATGTGCCAGTTGCGGCCGGCGCGCTCCAGCGCATGGATGGCATGGGCACGATAGAGGCAGCCCGAGCCGAAGCCGATCAGCGGCACCGAGCCGGTCGCCGTGTCGCGCGGATGGCTCTTGCTGGTGACCCAGTGCACCCGTTCCGGCCACACCGCGATGCCGCCCTTCTCGCTGGCTGCGCGCTTGATCAGCGCGAGATCGAGATCGCCGCGCTCCAGATCGCGGTGCAGGAACAGGCTCTGGCCGGAGCGCACGTCGAGCCGCAACTTCGGGTGGCTGCGCGCGAAGGTCGCGAGCAATCTCGTCAACCGATAGGCGGCGAAATCCTCGGTGATGCCGATCCGGATCGCGCCTTCGCTGCCGGGGCGCGAGAGCACGTCGCGGGCTTCTTCCGCGAGCGACAGCAGCCGCCGCGCATAGGTCAGCAGCCGCTCGCCGGCCTCCGTTGGGGTGACGTCCTTGCCGCTGCGGATCAAGAGCGGCTGGCCGACATCCTCCTCCAGGCGCTTGATCTGCTGGCTCACCGTCGATTGCGTGCGGTGGACGCGCTCTCCGGCGCGGGTGAAGCCGCCGGCGTCGACCACCGAGACGAAACTGCGCAAAAGCTCCAGGTCGAGCATCGCAGCCTCCATTCATAAATCCACTGGAAGTCAGTCTATCATTTAATTTCCAAATGACAAGGCGCGGGCCTAGATCATGGGGCGAAGGAGAAACTGCCATGTCCTCTGCAAGCTCGCCCGCCGCAACCTCGATGTCCGTCCCTCGCGCCCGCTTCAACACCCTGCCGCTGCTGATCGCGCTGTTCTGCCTGCTCTGGAGCTACGCCTTCGTCGCCGGCAAGATCGGCGTCACCGATTGCCCGCCGCTGATCCTGCTCGCCACGCGATTCTCGCTCGCCGGAGTCCTGATCCTCGGCATCTCTTGGCTGCGCCGGGATCAATGGGATCTCAGCTGGCGCGATGCGGCGGTGTTCGCCGTGCTCGGCGTCGCCAACAACGCGCTCTATCTCGGGCTCGGCTATACCGGCCTGAAGACGGTCTCCGCTGGGCTCGGTGCGCTGATCGTCTCGGCCAATCCCGTGTTCACCGCCATGCTGGCGTCGCTGTTCCTCGGCGAGAGCATGAGCTGGCGCAAGGTGATCGGCCTCGTGCTCGGCATCGTCGGCGTCGCCTTCATCGTCTGGCATCGCATGAAGGTCGGTACCGATAGCCCGCACGGCATCCTGTTCACATTGGCCTCGCTCGCCTCGATCGTCGCCGGCACCGTCCTGTTCAAGCTGCTGGCGCCGAAGGGCAGCCTGTGGATCGGCAACGGCATCCAGAACATCGCCGGCGGCCTTGCGGTGATGCCGTTCGCCTTCACGCTCTCCAGCGTCGGTGACATCGTGCCCAGCATGCGACTCGCCGGCGCCTTCGCCTTCCTCGTGCTGGGCGGTTCGATCCTCGCCTATCTGCTCTGGTTTCATCTCCTGAAAGTGTGTGGCGCGACCGCTGCAAGCGCCTATCACTTCCTGATGCCGCCGCTCGGCATGCTGTTCGCCTATCTCGTGCTCGGCGAGCATGTCGAATTTCGCGATCTGCTCGGGATCGTTCCGGTCGCGCTCGGCATTTACCTGGTGACCCGCCCCGCCGCGGCTTCGCCCAAGAGGAGTGTGACGTGAGCATCACCATCACCATCACCCTGATCGGAGGCCCGACCGCCCTGATCGAGATCGACGGGTTCCGCCTGCTCACCGATCCGACCTTCGATGCGCCCGGCGACTATCAACTGCCGCATGTGAAACTGGAGAAGCTGACCGGGCCCGCGCTCAGCGCGCGCGACGTCGGCGAGATCGATGCGGTGCTGCTGAGCCACGATCAACATTCCGACAATCTCGACCATTCCGGACGGGATTTTCTCAAAGGCGCGAAGCGCGTGCTGACGACGGAGGCCGGTGCCAAGCGGCTCGGCGGCAACGCCGAGGGTTTTGCGCCCTGGGCCTCGACCACACTGACGAAGCGCGGCCGGACGCTCACCGTCACCGCGACGCCGGCGCGGCACGGGCCCGCGGGCATCGAGCCGTTGTCCGGCGACGTCGTCGGCTTCGTCTTGGAGCCGGCGAAGCCCGGCCGTCCGGTCTATGTCAGCGGCGACACCACCTGGTTCGACGGTGTTGCCGAGGTCGCGCGGCGCTTTGATTGCGGCGTGGTGCTGCCGTTCGCCGGCGCGGCGCAAACCCGCGGCCCGTTTCATCTCACCATGGACACCAATGACACGATCGAGACCGCGCGCGCCTTTGCGGACGCGGTCATCGTGCCCGTTCATACCGATGGCTGGGCGCATTTCCGGCAGGACGCGAGTGACTTGCGCGCGAGCTTCGATACGCTCGGCTTCGGCCGCCGTCTGCGCATCCTCGCGCCCGGCGTCGCCACGGTCATCGAGGCCTAGGTTTCAGCCCAGGAACCTTGGCGGTATCCGGTCCGTTGTCAGACGGCTGGAGCCGGACATGACGCGGCAAGAAACGATCTCGCGACACGACAAGGATGAAGATGTGCCGGCGGCGAAGCCGCGGCGCGAGCCGTTCAGCTTCAAGCGCGTCGTGAAGTCGCTCGGCCCGGGTCTCATCACCGGCGCCTCCGACGACGATCCGTCGGGCATCGGCACCTACAGCCAGGCCGGCGCGCAACTCGGCTACGGCATCGGCTGGACCATGCTGCTGACGTTCCCGCTGATGACTGCGATCCAGGAGATCTCCGCGCGGGTCGGCCGTGTCACCGGGCACGGCATAGCGGGCAATGTCTGCCGGCATTATCCGGGCTGGCTGCTGGTCATCGTAGTGACGCTGCTGTTCATCGCCAATACCGTCAACATCGCCGCCGACCTGTCGGCTATGGCGGACGCGACCAGGCTCCTGATCGGCGGTCCGGCCGTCCTCTACGTCGTTCTGTTCGGCGTTACCTCGGTCGCCGCGCAGATCTTCATGAACTACTGGCGCTACGTCGCGGTCCTGAAATGGCTGACGCTCAGCCTGTTCGCCTATGTCGCGGCGCTGGCATTCGCCAAGGTGTCGTGGATGCAGGCGCTGGCTGGCGTGCTGGTTCCGCGCCTGACCTGGAGCTCCGATTATTTCACCACCATCGTGGCGATCTTCGGCACGACCATCTCGCCCTATCTGTTCTTCTGGCAGGCCTCACAGGAGGCGGAGGAGCAGCGGGTCGACGTCACCAAGCATCCGTTGATCGACAAGCATCACGGCGCACGGAACGAGTTCTCTCGTATCCGCGCCGATACGGTCACCGGCATGGCGTTTTCCAATCTGATCGCGCTGTCGATCATCGTCACCGCTGCGGCCACGCTGCACGCCGCCGGCAAGACCGACATCCAGACCTCGGCGCAGGCCGCCGAAGCGTTGCGCCCGATCGCCGGGCCGTTCGCCGAGGTGATCTTCGCGCTCGGCATCGTCGGCACGGGCCTGCTGGCGATCCCGGTGCTCGCAGGCGCGACCGCCTATGCGGTCGGCGAAGGACGGCGGTGGCCGGTCGGACTGGCGCGCAAGCCGAAGGAGGCGATGGCGTTCTATTCGGTGCTGGCGCTGTCGGGCGGCATCGGCATCGCGCTCAACTTCACACCGATCGATCCGATCTCGGCGCTGTACTGGAGCGCGGTCGTCAACGGCGTGCTCGCGGTGCCGGTGATGGTGTTGCTGATGATCATGGCCCGCCACAAGGAGGTGATGGGACGCTTCGTTGTGGGCGGGTGGCTCTACCGGCTCGGCTGGCTCTCGACCGGTGCGATGACGCTCAGCGTGATCGCGATGGCGGTCGGGGTGCTGCTTTGATCCTTGCAGTCAGAACAGCGAGCTATCGATCTTTGTCGTCGATTTGACCTTCCGCAGGATGATGGTCGTGCGGTAGCTCGCGATATCGGTGTCCGGGTGCATCAGGCGGTCGAGGATGAACGATTGATAGTTTGCGAGATCTGAGGACACGACCCTTAGCGAGTAATCCCAATCGCCGGCAATCATGCAGCATTCGACGACCTCCGGAAGGCCGGTCACCTTCTTCTCGAAGCGCGCGAAGGACTCCCTGTTCTGTTGCTTGAGGCGGACCTCGACGATGACGTCGAACCCAAGTCCAATTCGCGCAGGGTCCACCAGCGCCACATAGGAATTGATGATGCCGGTCTCTTCCAGGGTCCGGACGCGTCTCATGCAGGGGGCGGACGAGAGGCCGATCCGTTCGGCCAGCTCGAGATTCGTGATGCGCCCCTCGACCTGCAGCACGTCGAGGATCTTCCGGTCCATCTCGTCGATCACGATCGTGGTTCCCATTTCTTTCGCGTTTTCCGTCTTTTGCGCAATTGATCGCAGAAGAGCGGGCAAAATGCATCTCAAATCGCAATGTCATTGCTGGGTCGGGTGCATAAGATGCGCTGCAAAGGTCGTTCATCGCGGCGATCGAGCAGCAAGGGAGCGGGCATGACCGGAAACGACGACAAATCCCTCTGGGACCGCGCGCGGCGTCACCTCATCCGCTATGGCGGCAAGTTCGCTCCCGTCATCATCGAGCGCGCTTCCGGATCCTTCGTCTATGACGCTGACGGCCGCGCCATCCTGGATTTCACGTCCGGGCAGATGAGTGCCGTGCTCGGTCACGGCCATCCGGAGATCGTCCAGACCATCAGCGAGCATGCCGAGCGGCTCGACCATCTGTTCAGCGGCATGCTGACGCGTCCGGTCGTCGCGCTCGCCGAAAAGCTCGCGGAGCTTTTGCCGCCGGGGCTCGATCGCGTCATGCTGCTGAGCACGGGCGGCGAGTCGAACGAGGCTGCCATCAAGATGGCCAAGCTCGCCACCGGCAGCTTCGAGACCGTCGCGTTCGCGCAGTCCTGGCATGGAATGACATCGGGTGCGGCCGGGGCGACCTATTCGGCCGGCCGCAAGGGTTATGGTCCCGCGCCGGTCGGCTCGCTCGCGATCCCGACGCCGAACCTCTATCGGCCCCGCTTCGGCCATGCGGCGGATTGGCGGGCCGAGCTGGCCTACGCCTTCGATCTCATCGACCGCCAATCGACCGGCTCGCTCGCCTGCATGATCGCCGAGCCGATCCTGAGCTCCGGCGGGTTGATCGATCTGCCGGAGGGCTACCTCGCCGCGCTGAAGGAATTGTGCCGCGCGCGCGGCATGCTGCTGATCGTCGACGAGGCACAGACCGGCCTCGGCCGAACCGGCGCCATGTTCGCCTTCGAGCGTGACGGCGTCGTGCCTGACATCCTGACCCTGTCGAAGACGCTCGGCGCCGGCTTGCCCTTGGCCGCGGTTGTCACGTCAGCCGAAATCGAAGAGCGCTGTCACGAACGGGGTTTCCTGTTCTACACGACGCATGTGTCGGACCCGATGCCGGCTGCGGTCGGGCTGAAGGTCATCGAGATCATCCTCCGCGACCGATTGGTCGAGCGTGCGGGGATCGCGGGCGCGCGGCTGAGGGACGGGCTGCTCGCCCTTCAGAACCGGTTCGAATGCATCGGTGACGTGCGCGGCAGGGGGCTGATGCAGGGCATCGAGATCGTGCGCGACCGCTTCAGCAAGGAGCCTGACGAAGCGCTCGGCACGCTTGTGTCGCAGCGCTGCCTGGAGCTCGGACTGAGCACCAACATCGTGCAATTGCCCGGCATGGGCAGCGTCTTCCGCATCGCTCCGCCGCTGACGATCAGCGATGACGAGATCGATCTTGGCCTCTCGATCCTGAGCGATGCGTTCGAAAGCGCGTTGCAGCGGAAGGATAGCTAAATCAATCTTTCCGGAACACGATCGAGGCCATCCAGCCGGTCATCAGCGCCATGAACGCGGTGACGAGGCCGTAGACCAGGCCGTTCTGCCGCGCGGTGGTGGCGACGAACTGCTCGAAGCCGACCTTGACGATCTCGAAGGCGGTCTCGGTCTTGGTCACCAGCGCGCCGTCGGAGAACAGCTTGATCTCGACATTGTAGGTGCCGATCGGCACCTCCGCCGGCAGCGGAATGCCGGTGCGGAACAAAGTCGGCGTCAGGAACGTCACCGCCGCGGTTGCCTCGCGGTACAGCCCGTGTTCGGCGCGCAGCCGGACGAAGGCGCTGCGGAACGGATCGTTCGGCACCACGTCGGCAAAGTCGGGCCCGACCCGCTGCATCAAGAGCACGTTGTTGAGCCCGAGCTGCTGCCGCCGCTGCACCTCCGGCGAGGCGATCTGGTCGAACGGGCGATTGGAGAACAGCGCGAGATAGCCCGGCACCTGCAGGAACTGCCGCGAGTCGGTGTTGATCCAGATCCCGAATTTGCGCTCCTTGCGCCGCGTGACCATGTCGGCGCGCGGGCCCGACACCGTGACGACGAGGTCGTAATTGCCGCGATTGGACGGCGTCTTGTCGTCCTTCTCGACCGAGCCGAACAGCACGAGCTCGCCGCCGGAATAGTTCGGCGTCACCGTGACGCGGTGGTTGGAGACCGACACGATCAGCCGCTCGGCACGCGCGGGCGCGGCCATCAAGCTGGCGGCGGCGAGGCCGATGATCGCAAGCGCCGCGCGCAGCCTCATGGCGGCGCTCCGCCGGTTTCGCGGATGCTGAACAGGTCCTGCGGCCGGATCACCAGCTCGACGGCAAAGCGGATGCCGACCGCAAGCACGAGCAGCCCGAGCAGCAAGCGCAGATGCTCGCCGCGGATCTTCTGGCCGGCGCGGGCGCCGAACTGCGCGCCGGTGACGCCGCCGATCATCAGGATCAGCGCCAGCACGGCGTCGACCAGGTGGTTGGTGACCGCGTGCAGCATGGTCGCGAACACCATGGTGACGAGGGTGAGCACCATCGACGTGCCGATCACGGTCGAGGTCGGCACCCGCAGCACATAGATCATCAGCGGCACCAGGATGAAGCCGCCACCGATGCCCATCACCGCGCCGATGAAGCCGATCACGAGCCCGACCACGACGACCGGGATGACCGAGAGGTAGATCTTGGAGCGCTTGAAGCGCAGCTTCAGCGGCAGGCCGTGGATCCAGCCATGGCTGCCGGGCTTGCGCAGCGTGACCGGGCCGCCGCGCCGGGAACGCAGCATCGCGCGCAGGCCTTCCCAGAACATCAGCCCGCCGACCGTGGTCAGCAGGATGACGTAGGACAGCGCGATCATCAGGTCGAGCTGGCCGAGCGAGCGCAGGAAAGTGAAGGTCCATACCCCCAGCGCGGTGCCGATCGTGCCGCCGACCAGCAGCACTGCCGCCAGCAGGGGATCGATCGCCCGCCGGCGCCAATAGGAGATCGCGCCGGAGAACGAGGAGGCCGCGATGTGGCTCGCAACCGAGGCAACCGCGACCGCGGGCGCGATGCCGACGAAGATCAAGAGCGGCGTCATCAGGAAGCCGCCGCCGATCCCGAACATGCCGGAGACGAAGCCAACCGCCGCGCCCATCGCCAGGATGAGGAAGACATTGACTGGAATGTCGGCGATCGGGAGGTAGAGCTGCACGCGCGTCGCTTCTTGTCGGTTCGCCACATGCTGGGGCGCAAGGCCGCATCACGGCGTGAT
Organism: Bradyrhizobium quebecense; assembly: GCF_013373795.3. Lineage (NCBI taxonomy): Bacteria > Pseudomonadati > Pseudomonadota > Alphaproteobacteria > Hyphomicrobiales > Nitrobacteraceae > Bradyrhizobium > Bradyrhizobium quebecense. Next base: position 6,077,386 of record NZ_CP088022.1, on the reverse strand, counting down.
GTCGTTCTGGTCGGGCATTCTCCGGCTGAACGAATCCGGTCGGCGCGCAAGAAGCAGGCGAACGCGGGTCGATTGCCGCGTTCTTGCATAACCGAAATCGGCGAGGGGAGGGACTAAAGATTCCGCCTCGGGTGGCATTTTTCGCCGCACGTGGCAGCTCGGCTGCGGACGTGGTTGATAATTCAGATTAATGACGCCCGTGTCGGCTTGTTTGAGCATGATCTTTTCGGAAAACCGCTCCGCACTTTTCCGGATCATGCCTTAGGGCCGATCGACCGGCTTGGTGATCAGGTTCAGCGCGAGCGCTTCCTTCGGGCTCAGCCAGCGGATATCCGAGGTCTGCGACATCGCTTCCACGATCCCGGACGAGACGCCCATCTTGGTCATGTAGCCCAGCACCATGCCCTGGATGCGTTGCGCCTCGGCGAGGGGATCGCTGACCGGTGCGCTGGTCGTGAAGCGATGCACGCCGAGCCGCGAGCCCGCGATGCCATAGCGGGTCTGGCCGCCGGCATAGACCAGCACACAGGCGCTGGCGCAGGCAGAAGGGCGGAGCTTGCCCGAGGCGTCTGATGTGGCGACGGCGGTGACGAGCCCATGGGTGCGGATGACCTCGCCCATGATCGCCGCCTGATTCAGCGCACCGCCCTGCGACGAGAGCAACACGGCATCACCCGGTGCGAGACGCGCCTCGCTGAGCCGGTCGCGGAACCAGCTCGCACTGGCCGAGCCGATCGTGCCGCTGATCGCAAGCGCACGCCGGCCGCGGCCCGACCCGTCGATGTCGACGTCGGAAATCACCGCCGAATTCATGCTCGCCGCAACATAGGTCTCGCGCCAGAAGTCCCACGCGCCCGGCCTCGACAGGTCGCGATAGGCCTGAATGGCAACGCTCGACACCAGCAGCACGAAGATGATGACCGACCAGAGCGAGAACCGGAAGGTGCGGGGCGGCGATGCGACGTTCTCTTGTCCTTGCCATTGCGGGGGTGGAGGCCGAGGGGAAGGTGGAGGAGAAGGCCGAGGCTTGGGAGGCGCGGCAAATGGCGACGGCGTCTGACGCGGCGGCGCGACGCGGGGACCGGTCGGCGACGAACGATGGCCCGTTCCATCATCCTGACGATCGTCGACAGACAAGCCTGACCCTCCGGAACGCATGCGCAATTGGCGCGGGGTTTTGCGCCTGTCTACACGGCGGAAGGGCGGAGGGATAGGACAGCGGCGCCGCCAAGGCGTCGCAGCAGCTTTCAAATGAGTTCGATTTAGAGCGTTTTCGAGCGAAGTGGACACCGGTTCGCGTGAAGAAAACGCATCAAAACAAGAATCTAGAGCTTCGGTTCTGATTCAATCAGAACCGAAAATGCTCTAGTGTGCGGTCAGCGCCGCGGTCCGCTTCGACGGTGGCTTGACGGACTTCGCCGCCGCGGGCTGCACCGGCGCGCCGTCCCAGCCGCCGGCCGGGGCCGGCACGTTGACCGCATCGCTCGGCTGCGGCTCGGGGGTAAAGGTCTGGATCGCAAGCTTCGCTGCGGCCAGCGACTGCGGGTCGAGCCGCTTGGCGATATCGTCGCGCTTGTGACCGGCGTCGGCGTCGCCCTGTGCGGCCGCAAGGCTGAACCACTTGAAGGATTCTGCGAGGTTCTGTTCGACCCCGATGCCGCGGGCATAGAGGATGCCGAGGTTGACCTGGCTGTCGGCGACGCCGCGATCGGCCGCCTTGCGGAACCACTGCGCCGCGCTCTTGTAGTCGGCGCCCTTGCCGCCGCCATCGGCGTCGAGCACGGCGAGGTTATGCATCGCCTTGGCATTGCCGCGCTCGGCGGCCTGCACGTAGTAGCGCCGTGCGACATCGAAATCGCGCTTCACGCTGAGGCCCTTCTCGTAGAAGGTGCCGAGCCGGAACATCGCGGGCACCACGCCGGCCTGTGCCGCGCGGCCATACCATTTGGCCGCCTCGTCGACATTGGCGGGCACGCCCTTGCCCTCGGCAAAGCGGACGCCGACCTCGTAAGCCGCGGCCGCATCGCCCTTGATCGCAGCCGTGCGCAACGCCGGACCGCCGATCGCGTCGGGCAGCTTCTCGCCCGCCGGAATCTGGATCGTGGCGAGCTTGCCGCCGAGCGGCGGCGCGGTCGGAATCGTGCCGGTGATATCGCTGGCGGCGGCGACCGGTGCCGCGGCCGGCTCCGGCGCCGCGGCGGGCGCGGGAGCCTGAGGGATCGTGACCTGCGCGCTGTCGAGCGTGTTCGGCGCCGCCGAGTTGTTGGACTGGCGGCCGAGCGGAGTCGGCGAGGTCATCGACGGCCCAGGCGCTGACGGCCTGGGCGTGCCGGACGGCGCAGCCGGTGCTGGGACGACAGAGTTCTCGGCGGGCGGCTGCACGGGGGGCGCGGCCGGCTCGCTGTGCTCGATCGCCGGCGTCTGCGGCGCGGAGCTGGTGTCGAGCAGGTTCATCGCCATCTTGGCGGTCGAGAGCAGGATCACGACCACGCTCGCGCCGACCAGCAGCGAGCGGATCTTGGAGGTGATGGTCGAAGGCTGGGTCTCCGACGCGCCAGTCGCCGGCGCGCCGGCCTTGCCGGCCGCGGCCTTCGCAGCCTTGTCGGCCTTCTCCTTGGCCTTGGCGGCGGCCTTGCTCGCTGCACGCGCGGCCTTGTCGTTGACGGGCTGCGCGGCGGCGGCCTGCGCGGCGCGGCGCGCGGCGGCGATGAAGCTCGAGGTCGAGACCGGCTCCTTCTTGCCGGCGGGAAGATCAGAGATCGCGCGCTCGGAGTCCGCGATCCGCTCCGACGGCGACGACGCGCGGCCCGAGGGGCGTGTGCCCGGCTCGAGCGGATGATCCGGCGGCAGATCCGGCGCGATCGCGGCGCGCGCGGAGGCGGCATGCGGCTCGAGGATCTCGCTGATCGCGCGCGGCGGCAGCGGCGGCGGCGCGGTCTCGACCGGCTGCGCGGCATGGAATTCGCGCGGCGCGGACATGAAGTGCTCCTGCGCCAGCGCAGGATTGGGCAATTCGGGCCGGTACGATTCAGGCCTGTACGATTCAGGTTGGGGCTGCGCGACCGGCTGCGGCATCGCCGCGCGCGGCATCTCCATGCGCGGTGCTTCCATCCGCGGTTCGGCCGGCGCAGGGGCCGGCGGCGGCGCGGTGCGTACGGTGCGCAGATCGTTCTCGATCATCGCCAGCCGATCGACGACATGACCGAGCGTGTTGTGAACGGTCTCCAGCGAATCCTGGGTGCGGCGATCGGTTTCCGACTGGCTGAAGCGGATGTCGGACAGTTCGCGCTTCACCAGGTCGACGATGCCGCTGTCCATCATCGGCTGCGGCGCGGCGGTGTTGATGTTGTTGCGGGTGGCTTCGGCCAGAGAGGCGATGTGGGCGTGCTGCGCCTCGAGGTGCCGCATGATGTCATGCAGCCCTTCCTCGACCGGGCCGAGATTGCCGGAGCGCTGGTCGGCGGATTCCAGGCGCTCGAGCAGATAGGAGACGCGCTGCTCGAGATGGGTGAACGCCGAGGAGCTGTCGTTGCCGACCTGCAGGCGGTCGATCCGCTCCGACAGCGAGCGCAGGGCGCCCTCGATGGCGTCGGTATTGTCGTAGCCAGCGACCGGCCGCTCGCGGGTTTCCAGCGTCGAGGCCAATGCGGCGATGCGCTGCTCGATCCCGGCGAAGGCATCGACGTGGGACTCGGCGCGCGACATCTGCGACAGCTGGTCGACCTTCGCGGCCAGCGCATGCACGTCCCCGGAGAGCTGCAGCAGCGCGTCGTTGGAGGCGACATTGGAGACGATGGCGCGCAGCGCGGCGATCGCGCTCTCGAGCTGGTGCACCGTCGACGGATCGTCGTTGGCGCGCAGGATCATGTCGAGCTTGGCGCCGAGATTGCGGATCGCCTCGTCATAGCCGGTCAGCTGCTCGGCGGGCGTCAGCGTGCGCAGCGCCTCGCGGATTTCCGCCAGCGCGCGTTCGATGCCGGTAATCACCTGGCCCTGGCCGTTGCTGCTGTCCTGGCGGATCTCGTCGATCCGGTGATGCAGCGAACGGATCTCGTTCTCGATCGATTCGATCGCGCGGCGCGGCATCGCCTCGGTGATCGCCTGGCGGATTTCGGCAAGCTCGCCGCGGAAGGCCGCGATCGATTGCTCGATATGATCGGGCCGCTGCAGTGCCTCGATCTGGCTCGTGATCTTGAGCAGGTGCCGCTCGAGCGAGGAGAAATCGGGCCCGGCCGGCGCAGCCGGCGGCGGCGCATAGGCGGCCATCGGCGGCGCCGCTTGCGGCATCGGCGGTGCGCTACGCGGCGGCATCTGCCGTTGCGCTGATCCGTCGAGCTCGTTCTGGCGCGCGGCGATCTCCGCGATCGCGGAATCGAACGAGGCCGGGCTCAGCGGCGGCGAGGGGCGGTAGACCTGGGCTGCGGCGCGCTCGACCGCTTCCGCCTGGCGCAGCCTTTCCTCCAGTTGCCGGTCCTGCATCTGCGGCTCCCGCTGCATCTGCGCTTCACGCATCGGCTGGGGTTGCGGCTCGCGCGCCGGCTGCGGTCGCGAAATCTGCGACAGCCGCGCATCGAGGCGCGAAATCGCGTCGTTCAGCTGCCGTGCGACGGCGGGCTGGCCGCGCGGCACTTCGGCGCGCACGGCTTCGGCGCGCGACATTGGCTTTGCAATCTGTTCGATCTGGCGGGTGATCGCGTCGAGCCGCTGATGGATATCGGCGACCTCGCGGCTTTCCCGGCTCGGCATCGGCTGCCGTTGCTCGTGCGCCATGCGCCAATCCGGCGGGCTCGGTTCGCCTACGGTGGAGTTGAGCCAGTCGTTCAGCGACATGCCGGCGCGGCGCGCAGCCGCCTCGGCCCTGTCGCGGACGGAGGGATCGATGCCGTCAACACTCCACGATACGCGCGAATTCATGATTCCGTCCGGTCCCGACTCCGGCGCTACACCCTGCGCCCGCAGCCTCCCCGCGCATTCCCGTTAAGAGACAATCGAATTCTGCGCTGGTCGTCTGCTTCAGCTGCTGACTTTTTCCCGTCACGGTAAATAACGGGTTAAGGAATGCGGCCGGCGGGCCTTAAAGTTAGGGAATCCGGGAACCTGTTGCGCCGGATCAGGACACGCCTATCGCTTTCCGGCAAAGCGGATTCCGCGTCGCGTGTCGGCACGCGCAAAACATGACCTGAGATTTGTTTCTAGCCGTTGCCTTCGCGCTTGCCGTCGTCGAGCGGCAGCACATTGCTGCGGCCGGACATCGCCGACAGCGCGTCGAGCGCCTCCTCGCACCACTCCACCACCATGCGCTCATGGCGCATCCCGAGACGCAGACTGAGCATCTTGCCGACATCGGCCGGCGGTGCGGTGCCGTCGGGAAAGCGCTTGTTGAGCAGGCGCTCGTAGCGCTCATAGCGGTCGCGGTGATGCTCCAGCCGCGCCATCAGGTCGGTGCGCAGCGGCTCGATGTCGACGCAGTCGAGCGCGTAGAGCCGGACCAAGAGGTCGTCCTTGATCGAGGGCGGAACGCTCGGCCGCGCCGCCCAGTGCTTCAGCGCCGCGCGGCCCTCGGCCGTCAGCGTGTAGACCAGCTTGTTCGGCTTGCCGGATTGCACCACCTCGCGGCCCTGGACATGGCCCTTGTCGCGCAGGCGGGAGAGCTCGCGGTAGATCTGCTGATGGTCGGCCTTCCAGAAGAAGCCGATCGAGGCGTCGAACGTCTTGGCGAGCTCATAGCCCGTCATCGGACGTTCCGTGAGGCAGGCGAGGATTGCGTCACCGAGTGCCAACGCCCACCTCCATCTCAGTTCCCGAGTTCGCCATTCTGAAGTTCGCTTGACTTTATGCGTTACTGTGCATATGCGTCAATATGCATATGGTGATCGGCGTGCCGCCTTGTCGCGCGCGGCCGATGTTCAGGCTTCTTAAACCCCCTGCCGCAGGAGACGTCCGAATGAGCAAGCCGGGCCTCGACAAGTGGTACGCCTACATGAAGTCCCACGATACCGCCGCTCTGTGGGATCTGCTGCATCCCGACGCGGTGTTCGAAAGCCCGGTCGTGCACACGCCGCAGCGCGGCCGCGACATCACCTTCAAATATCTCACCAGCGCCGCCAAGGTGCTCGGCGGCCCGACCTTCAAGTATCTCGGCGAGTGGCGCAACGACACCGGCGCGGTGCTCGAATTCGAGAACGAGATCGAAGGCATCAAGCTGAACGGCGTCGACATCATCACGTTCGACGGTGACGGCCGGATCACGCATTTCAAGGTGATGGTGCGCCCGCTCAAGGCGATCAACCTGCTGCATCGGATGATGGGCGAGGAGTTGATGAAGCAGAGCGGCGCAACGTCGCAATCACAGTCTCGCTAGGACCTGCCGCGGACCTCCCGAACCGGATAAGGTCCGTTCCAACAAACCCAAGGACAAGCTGCGCAACATCGGTCGCGCGTGCGACCGCGAGCCAGCCGGGAGATCAGCATGCCGACCTACAAAGCCCCCGTCGAAGACGTCAGCTTCCTGTTGAACGACGTTTTCCAGATCGATCGCTACGGCAATCTTCCCGGCTTTACCGATGCGTCGGCCGATGTGCGCGAGGCGATCCTCGGCGAGGCCGCCAAGCTCAGCGAAGAGGTGTTGCAGCCGCTCAATCGCACAGGCGATCTCGAAGGCTGCAAGCGCAATGACGACGGCAGCGTCACCACGCCGAAAGGCTTCAAGGAAGCCTTCAGGCAGGTCGCCGAAGGCGGCTGGCTCGGCCTGTCGGCGCCGACTGAATTTGGCGGCCAGGGCCTGCCGGTGACGCTCTCGCAGGCGGTCAACGAATTCCAGATCTCCGCCAACATGGCATTCTCGATGTATGGCGGGCTGACCATGGGCGCGACCGCCGCGCTCCTGGTGCACGGCACCCCCGAGCAGAAGAAGACCTATGTGCCGAAGATGGTTGCCGGCGAGTGGACCGGCACCATGAACCTGACCGAGCCGCAGTGCGGCACCGATCTCGGTCTGCTCCGCACCAAGGCGGTGCGCCAGGCCGACGGCAGCTTCAAGATCACGGGCACCAAGATCTTCATCTCCGCCGGCGAGCACGACCTCGCCGAGAACATCATCCACCTGGTGCTGGCGCGCATCGAAGGCGCGCCGGCCGGCATCAAGGGCGTCTCGCTGTTCGTCGTTCCCAAGGTGCTGGTCAATGCCGACGGCTCGCTCGGCCAGCGCAACGGCGTCACCTGCGGCTCGATCGAGCACAAGATGGGCATCCACGGCAATTCCACCTGTGTGATGAACTACGACAACGCCACCGGCTGGCTGATCGGCGAAGAGAACAAGGGCATGCAGGGCATGTTCGTGATGATGAACGAGGCTCGCCTCGGCGTCGCCGTGCAGGGCCTCGCGCAGTCCGAGGTCGCCTATCAGAACGCGGTCGCCTATGCGCGCGAGCGCCTGCAGGGCCGCTCGTTGACCGGCGTCAAGGCGGCCGACAAGCCGGCCGATCCGATCATCGTGCATCCCGACGTGCGTCGCACGCTGCTCACGATCCGCGCCTTCAACGAGGCGGCGCGCGCCATGGTGGTGTGGACCGCGCTGAAGAGCGACGTCGCGCACCGCTCCAACGACCCGAAGGACCGCCAGGCCGCCGACGATCACATGGGCCTGATGACGCCGGTGCTGAAGGGCGTTCTGACCGACACCGGCTTCGCCAACACGGTTTCCGCGCAGCAGATGTTCGGCGGCCACGGCTATATCGCCGAGCACGGCATGGAGCAGTTCGTGCGCGATGCCCGCATCGCGATGATCTATGAGGGCGCCAACGGTATCCAGGCGCTCGACCTGGTCGGCCGCAAGCTGCCGCGCGACGGCGGCCGCGCCGCGATGGCATTCTTCGGCGAGGTCGCGGCCTTCGCCAAGGAGCATGGCGGCGACGAGGCGATGAAGCCGTTCATTACCCCGCTCTCCACCGCGCTCGGCCATCTGCAGCAGGCCACCGGCTGGCTGATGCAGAACGCGCTGACCAAGCCCGACAATGCCGGCGCCGCCGCGACCGATTTCATGAAATTGTTCGGCCTCGTCGCGCTCGGCTACATGTGGGCGAAGATGGCCAAGGTGGCGCAGGACAAGGCCGCCGCCGGCGCCACGCCCTATCTCAACACCAAGCTCGTGACCGGCCGCTTCTTCATGGAGCGGCTGCTGCCGGAGACCGCCGTGCATCTGGCCCGGATCCAGAGCGGCAGCGCCACCACGATGGAATTGGCCGCGGAAGCGTTCTGAAGCGTTTTCCAGCGAAGTGGATACCGGTTCGCGTGAAGAAAACGCGTCAAACAAGAAAGCCTTGAAAATTACCGCCGCACCGGTGCGGCGGCGCTTCTTTCCGTATATATTATGATCCTCATATCAAGGAGGGCGTCATGCCTGAGGCATACATCTACGATCACGTTCGTACCCCGCGCGGCCGCGGCAAGGCCGATGGCGCGCTCCACGAGGTCACCGCGCTGGCGCTCGCCACGGTGCCGCTGAAGTCGCTCAAGGAGCGCAACAATCTGCCCGAGGACTCCGTCGACGACGTCATCCTCGGCGTGGTCGATCCGGTCGGCGAGGCCGGCTCCGACATCGCCCGCTTCGCCGCGCTGAAGGCCGGTCTCGGCAAGAAGGTGCCGGGCGTGCAGATCAGCCGCTTCTGCGCTTCCGGCCTCGATGCCGTGAACTTCGCCGCGGCCCAGATCATGAGCGGCCAGCATGAGCTCGTGATCGGCGGCGGCGCCGAATCGATGAGCCGCGTCGGCATCGGTGCCTCCGGCGGCGCATGGCCGATGGATCCCTCGATGGCGGTGCCGGCCTATTTCATGCCGCAGGGCATCTCGGCCGATCTGATCGCGACCAAATACGGTTTTTCGCGCGACGACGTCGATGCCTATGCCGTGCAGAGCCAGCAGCGTGCGGCCAAGGCCTGGGACGAAGGTCGCTTCAACAAGTCGGTGGTGCCGGTCAAGGACATCAACGGCCTGACCATCCTGGCCAAGGACGAGCACATGCGCCCGACCACGACGATGCAGTCGCTGGCGCAGCTGCAGCCGTCCTTCGCGGCGATGGCGGCGATGGCCGGTTTCGACGCGGTGGCGATCCAGTCGCACCCCGAGGTCGAGAAGGTCAATTACGTGCATCACGCCGGCAATTCCTCCGGCATCGTCGACGGCGCCGGCGCCGTGCTGCTCGGCAGCAAGGAGGCAGGCGCGAAACACGGCCTGAAGCCGCGCGCAAAAATCCGCGCGTTCGCCAATATCGGCTCGGAGCCTGCGATGATGCTGACCGGCCCGGTCGACGTCACCGAAAAGCTGTTCGAGCGTTCCGGCATGAAGAAGTCGGACATCGACCTGTTCGAGCTCAACGAGGCCTTCGCCTCGGTGGTGCTGCGCTACATCCAGGCGTTCGACATCGACAACGCCAAGATCAACGTCAATGGCGGCGCGATCGCGCTCGGCCATCCGTTAGGGGCGACCGGCGCGATGATCCTGGGCACCGTGCTCGACGAGCTCGAGCGCACCAACAAGGAGACGGCGCTGGTGACGCTGTGCATCGGCGGCGGCATGGGCACCGCCACCATCATCGAGCGCGTGTAGCCGGGAAGGCGGCGTCATCCTGAGGTGCGAGGGCGAGAGCCCGAGCCTCGAAGGATGGATAAATTCACTGACTCATCCTTCGAGGGCCTCGCAAGAGCGAGGCCACCTCGGGATGACGGAGAGATTGGGAGCGACTTACATGGCCTTCAAGAATTTCAAGTTCGACGTTGACGCCGACGGCATCGCGCTGGTCACCTGGGATATCCCCGGCCGCTCGATGAACGTGTTCGACGAGGTCTCGACCCGGGAGATCGACGACATCATCAAGCAGACGACGAGCGATGCCGCGATCAAAGGCGTTGTGATCACCTCGGCCAAGGAGGCGTTCTGCGCCGGCGCCGACCTCTCGATGCTCGAGGGCATGAACCGCAGCTACGCGCAGCTCTTCAAGGAGAAGGGCGAGGAAGCCGCGAACCAGATGCTGTTCGAGCAGAGCCGCCAGATGTCGCAGTCGTTCCGCGCGATCGAGACCTCGGGCAAGCCGTGGGTCGCCGCGATCAACGGCCTCGCGCTCGGCGGCGGTTTCGAGATCACGCTGGCCTGCCACTACCGCGTCGCGGCCGAGAACCCCAAGACTCGCCTCGGTCTGCCCGAGATCAAGGTCGGCCTGTTTCCCGGCGCCGGCGGTACCCAGCGCGTGCCGCGCCTGGTGTCGCCGCAGGACGCGATGCAATTGCTGCTCAAGGGCGAGGCGGTCAATCTGACCCGCGCCAAGGCGCTCAATCTGATTCACGCCGTCGTGCCCGCGGCCGATCTGATCAAGGCCGCGAAGGACTGGATCAAGGGCGGCGGCAAGGCGGTCGCGCCGTGGGACGAGAAGGGCTTCAAGCTGCCCGGCGGCCCCGTCTTCTCCAAGATGGGCATGCAGATGTTCCCGGCCGGCAACGCGATCTATCGCCGCGAGACCTACGACAATTATCCGGCCGCGCGCGCCATCATGAGCTGCGTCTATGAAGGCCTGCAGCTGCCGATCGACGCCGCGTTACGGGTCGAGTCGCGCTACTTCACGCAAATCCTGCGCTCGAAGGAAGGGGCTGCGATGATCCGCTCGCTGTTCCTGTCGATGCAGGAATTGAACAAGGGCGCGCGCCGCCCGGCGGGTGTGCCGCCGACCAAGGTGAAGAAGCTCGCCGTGATCGGCGCCGGCTTCATGGGCGCCAGCGTCGGCTATGTCTCGGCGCAGGCCGGCATCGACGTCGTGCTGGTCGATCGCGACCAGGACAGCGCCGACAAGGGCAAGGGCCACGCCAAGACCGTGGTCGACGGCCTGGTCGCGAAGGGCCGGATGAAGCAGGAGGCCGGCGACGCCATCCTCGCGCGCATCTCGGCCACTGCGGACTACAACGTGATCTCGGACTGCGACCTCGTCATCGAGGCGGTGTTCGAGGACCGCAAGGTCAAGGCCGACACCTATGCCAAGGCGCAGCCGCTATTGAAGTCGGGCGCGATCTTCGCCTCCAACACCTCGACGCTGCCGATCAATTCGCTGGCCGAGGAGTTCAAGGACCAGGGCAAGTTCATCGGCATCCACTTCTTCTCGCCGGTCGAGAAGATGATGCTGGTCGAGATCATCCTGGGCAAGAACACCGGCGACGTCGCGCTGGCGACCGCGCTCGACTATGTCCGCGCGATCGGCAAGACGCCCATTGTGGTGAACGATTCCCGCGGCTTCTTCGCCAACCGCTGCGTGATGCGCTACATCTCCGAGGGCAATGAGATGCTGCTCGAGGGCGTGCCGCCGGCCATGATCGAGAACACCGCCAAGATGGCCGGCATGCCGGTCGGGCCGCTGTCGCTGCAGGACGAGGTCGCGCTCGATCTCGGCCTGAAGATCACCAAGGCGACCGAGGCCGATCTCGGCCCCAACGCGATCGACCAGGCGCAGAAGAAACTGATGGTCGAGATGGTCGAGAAGCAGGGCCGCTTCGGCCGCAAGAACGGCAAGGGCTTCTACGATTATCCGGAGAAGGGCAAGGGTCAGAAGAGCCTGTGGCCGGGGCTCGCCGATCTGCAGCCGAAGCAGCTCGATCCCGACACGCTCAGCGTCGAGGAATTGAAGCAGCGCTTCCTGGTGGTGCAGGCGGTGGAAGCCGCGCGTACCGTCGAGGATCACGTCATCACCGACGTGCGCGAGGCGGATGTCGGCTCGATCCTCGGCTTCGGCTTCGCGCCGTTCACCGGCGGTGCGCTGTCCTACATCGACTTCATGGGCACCAAGAATTTCGTCGCGCTCTGCCACGCCTTCGAGAAGAAATACGGCTCGCGCTTCACGCCACCGAAGCTGCTCGAGGAGATGGCGGCCAAGGGCGAAACCTTCTACGGCCGCTTCCCGCCGAAGAAGCAGGCGGCGTGAGCGCCGTTACGTTTTGAGCCAACTCGCGCAGGATCAAGCCGGTCATCGACTCGACTTGATCCTGTTGCGTGACGGTCGCGCAGGTCAAAGTCCCGCCACGCTTGCTCCCCACTGGCACCATGCTGCTGGCATCACTCTTGCTGGTCGATCGCCAAGACGATCACCAAAGATGACGATCAGGGTTGGGGTGTCCTGCAATGCGTTCTGTGCTCAAGGAAGGTGCGGCTGAGGTCACCGGCAAGCATTCCGTCTCGCTCTCACCGCCGCGACGAGGGAATCCGCTGCGCTTGCGGGGCAAGGGTCCTTCCTGGTTCGGTCTGGTGCTACTCGTTCTGGCCGTGGACCTTGTGCTCGCGGCGGCCGCGTGGAATGCCGTCGACTTCTTCCGCCATTGAGCCGTCATGGTCCGGCGAGAGCACAGCGCCGGTGAGATAGGCGATCTGGTTGAATGCGAGGCAGGCGACGACGATCGGGGCGCCGGTGGCAAATGCATAGCCGTCGGATTGGAGCACGATTGCCGCGAGCACCGCGATCAGCGGCGACACCAGCATCAATGTCCAAACCCGAAAGTACAAACTGGTTGCCAGCCCAACGAGCGTGCTGGTCAATAAAAGCGTAGAGGCGATCGTCACATTTTTAGACCAACTGGACCGGAGGGCGCGCCGCAGGTCATAGTCGGTCAGTTGGATCGCACGAACAAGGAGAGGAACGCCCTCAGCCGGAAGTACACCGACTTAGTATTAATCGGTACAATGCAGGTCAAATTGAGACGTTCCGCACAGCTCGGAACCCGGACGCACTGCCGATGTCACCGCATGGAGGCCGTGCTCTCCAGGAGATGGGCCGGCTGCCAGCAGCGCCGTCGAGCCCGCCAGGTGCTGGCGCCACGCAGAGACAAGGGCCGGATCCTGATCCGGCCCTTTCACGTCTGATGAAACTGGCTCGAAGCTCAGGCCGCCTTCAGCAGGCCTTCCTTCTTCAGCGCTTCCTGCACCTTCGGGCGCGCCGCGACGCGGGCCTTGTAGGCCGTCACATTGGGCAGGCCGGAGAAGTCGAAGCCGAGGCGGTCTTGCGCCCACATCATCATGGTGAACAGGTAGCCGTCGGCGACCGTGAACTGGTTGCCCATCAGATAGTCGCGCCCGGCGAGCTGGCTCTCGACATATTTGAACTTGCCCATGGCGCGATCCTTGAAGAAGGCCTTGGCGTCGTCGGCCAGCACGGGCGAGAACATCGGACCGAGATTCTTGTGCAGCTCGGTCGTGATGTAGTTCAGCCATTCGAGCAGTTTGTAGCGCTCGTTGGAGTCCCGCGCCGGTGCCAGCTTCCGGTCGGCGACCCTGTCGGCGATCATCTGGATGATGATCGGCCCTTCGGTGACCATCTCGCCGGTATCCAGCGCCAGCGCGGGCACCTGGCCCTTGGGGTTCACTTGCAGGAAATCGTCGCCGTTTTCGAGCTTCTTGGCGCGCAGATCGACCTTGACCAGGTCGTAGGGCAGGCCGGCCTCGAGCAGGGCGATGTGGGGGGAGAGGGAGCAGGCACCGGGGGAGTAATAAAGCTTCATGGGGGTATTCCTTCCCTTGTTCTTGGCGTCCGGAGAGGGATTGCCTACATGCACCTGCATGAAATAGTCAAGATTGATGCAGATGCATTCAGTGCGGTACAGTCGGTGCCGGGACCTTATGGGCTAGACGATGAAACGCAAGCTATCGAGCGAGGCGACGGCCGCCTGGATCCGCCTGATGCGGGTGCCGAGCCGGGTGCTGGACTGCGTCGAGCAGGATTTGAAGAAGGCCGGCTTTCCGCCGCTCGCCTGGTATGACGCCTTGCTCGAGCTGTCGCGCGCGCCGTCGGGCGAACTGCGCCCGGTCGAGCTCGAGCGGCAGATGCTGATCCCGCAATATTCGACCTCGCGGCTGATCGACAAGCTGGTCGACGAGGGGCTTGCCGCCCGGCGCGAATGCAAGATCGACAAGCGCGGCCAGTTCGTCGAGATCACCGAGGCCGGTCGCGAGCTCCAGAAGAAGATGTGGAGCGCCTATTCGGCCGCGATCGACAAGCATGTCGGCTCCAAATTGTCCGATGCCGACGCGGCCAGGCTGTGCGGCCTGCTCGACCGTCTGGGCTGCTCCTGCGGCGACGCCAAAGGTGACACCAAGGTCGATGCGAAGAGCGATACCAAGGCCGCGCCGGCGCGAGACGGCGTGCCTGCCCGATGATATTCCTGATCCCATCATCCGCGGCCGTTGTGGCTCGCGGATGTCCCTGCCACCGCGCGCCTTCGATCGAAGCGCCCTTGAGTTGGATTTTCTATGGCGCGTGACCAGATCGACATGACGCCGCTGCAATCGCGCGACGAACTCGTGGCGTGGATTGAAGCCGGCGTGAAGCCCGAGTCCGAATTCCGGATCGGCACCGAGCACGAGAAGACCCCGTTCACGCTCGAGGGCCATCACCCCGTGCCCTATGAAGGCGCGAAGGGCATCGGCGCGCTGCTCGAAGGCATGAAGCTCCTGCTCGGCTGGGAGCCGATCATGGAGCGCGGCAACATCATCGGGCTCTATGACGTCACCGGCGGCGGCGCGATTTCGCTCGAGCCGGGCGGGCAGTTCGAATTGTCGGGCGCGCCGGTCGAGACCGTGCACCAGACGCAATCGGAGCTGATGGCGCATCTGGCGCAGGTGCGGGAGGTCGCGACCCCGCTCGGCATCGGCTTCCTGGGCCTCGGCATGACGCCGTCCTGGTCGCGGGCACAGATCCCCGTGATGCCCAAGGGCCGCTACAAGATCATGAGAAATTACATGCCGAAGGTCGGCAAATACGGCCTCGACATGATGTTCCGGACCTGCACGGTGCAGACCAATCTCGACTTCTCCTCCGAAGCCGACATGGTGAAGAAGCTGCGGGTATCGCTGGCGCTGCAGCCGGTCGCGACCGCGCTGTTCGCCAACTCGCCATTCACGGAAGGCAAGCTCAACGGCTTCCTCTCGTTCCGCTCCGAGATCTGGCGCGACACCGACAATGCGCGCTCTGGCATGATCCCGTTCGCGTTCGAGGACGGCATGGGCTTCGAGCGCTATGTCGATTACGCGCTCGACGTGCCGATGTATTTCGTCAAGCGCGGCGAGGAATATATCGACGTCTCCGGATCGTCGTTCCGCGACTTCTTCGCCGGCAAGAATGCCGCCTTCCCCGGCGAGCGCCCGACCTTGTCGGACTGGGCCAACCACCTGTCGACGATCTTCCCGAGGTGCGGCTGAAGCGTTACCTCGAGATGCGCGGCGCCGACGGCGTGCCGTGGGGCCGGCTGCCGGCGCTGCCGGCGTTCTGGGTCGGGCTGCTCTACGACAATGACAGCCTCGATGCCGCCTGGGACATCGTCCGGCATTGGACCGCGCCGGAGCGTCAGGCGCTGCGCGACGACGTGCCGCGTTTCGGCTTCAAGGCGCGGATCAAGGACCGCTATCTATTCGAGATTGCCAAGGAGTGCCTGATCCTGTCGCACGCCGGATTGCGGCGGCGCGGCCGGATCGATCATCTCGGACGCGACGAGAGCCGCTTCCTCGAACCGCTCGAGCGCATCATCGAGACCGGCCGCTCGCCGGCGGAGGAGATGCTGGAGAAGTTCAACGGCCCGTGGAAGGGCTCGGTGGAACCGGCCTATCAGGAGTACGCCTTCTAGTCCGCGCTTGGCCTGAATTCGGGTCCGGAACGCGCGCTGACGGCGGTGGTGTCGCACCCGCCGTTCATCAGCCGTACAGGTTCATGGCGTTCAAATGACGCCCCGCGAAGTGCGCGGGGCTGTGCGAATTTGAAAGCAATCTCATGGGGATAGGTCGCCTCTTTAGGGCGTGTGCGGTGATGTTCGCGGTTTTCGCGGCCGCTTTCGTCGCACGCCCGGCATTGGCGCAGACCAATTTCGACCGTCCCGGCGGCGACTACCTGAATGCGCCAGTGACATCAGGCGATCCCGCCGATTGCGCGCTCACCTGCGAGCGTGACCGCCGCTGCCGCGCCTGGAGCTTCAACTATCCGACCGACGCCAACAACGGCGCGGTGTGCTGGCTGAAGAACACCGTGCCGGCGCGGGTGCAGAACGTCTGCTGCGTCTCAGGGGTGCGTGGCGCGGGCGTGGTCGAACCGCGCAACGGCGCCATCGAAACCTCGATCGACCGCCTCGGCGGTGACTACAAGAATTTCGAGCTGAAGAGCAGTGACGGCGACGAGGCCTGCCAGGCCGCCTGCACCGCCGACAACAAGTGCCGCGCCTGGACCTACGCCCGGCCCGGCTATGCCGGCCGCGACGCGCATTGCTTCCTGAAGAAGGAGATCAAGCCGCCGCGCCGCAAGGCGGGGTTCACGTCCGGCGTGGTGCGCTGACGTCTCTCCACTTGCGCAACGACACCTCTCCCCTTGTGGGAGAGGTCGGATTGCATCGCCAGATGCAATCCGGGTGAGGGGTTCAGGTCTGTCCGTGAACTGAAGTCCCTCGAGAGACCGCGACCCCTCACCCGGACCGCATTGCGCTTCGCTTCATGCGCTCCGGCCTCTCCCACAAGGGGAGAGGCTGCATCTCTCAAGCGGATACAGCTTGAACGATCACTTCGCCGCCAGCACTGTGATCTCCGGCCACAACGCCTTCCACCGCGCCGCCTTCTTCGCATAGTTCGCCGCGGAAAAATTCGCGGTGAGGTTCGGCCGCACGATCATGCCGGCGACATCGTCGAAACCGTTCGGCGCATAGACGTCGTAACCATCGGTGCTGCGGCGGATGCCGATCTGCGTGGTCGCGGTGAGGAAGCGATCGATGCCGTCGGTTGAGCGCGACAGCGCGGGGTAGGGCAGGCCGTGCTTGTCGGGATACCAGAGATGGACCCGGGCCTGATTGCGCGCCTCGATCGCAACCCCGAGATGGCTGAGCCGTGCCTTCAGCGCGCGGATCACAGCGTCCTCGGCCTCCCACGACGTATCCGGATCGAAATAGAAGATGTCGTAGTCGCTGATGCCGTAATCGATCGGCCGGCCAGTCAGCGCATTCCACACGGTCTGCACCAGGCAGCCGGACACCAGCCAGGCGTCGGGCAGGGCAACGCGGTGTAGCTCGTCTGTGATCGCTTGATTGGCCGGGTTGCGCAGCGCGGCGGTGAGGAACTCGTCTTGCGTCATGCTTTTCCCCGTCATTGCGAGGAGCGAAGCGACGAAGCAATCCGTTGATCCGTTATGCCGTGACATGGATTGTTTCGCTGCGCTCGCAATGACGGATGAGAGTTATGCCATCGTC
Organism: Bradyrhizobium quebecense; assembly: GCF_013373795.3. Taxonomy (NCBI): domain Bacteria; kingdom Pseudomonadati; phylum Pseudomonadota; class Alphaproteobacteria; order Hyphomicrobiales; family Nitrobacteraceae; genus Bradyrhizobium; species Bradyrhizobium quebecense. The sequence goes on along the minus strand of NZ_CP088022.1, from coordinate 6,060,146 downwards.
GCGTCGTAATCCCTGACCGCCTTCTTCGATGCCAGGGTGCGCCAGTGCCGGCGCAGCAACGGCTCGACGGTCGTGCGCTTGGCCTTCGACAGGCGGATCAGCACGATCGGATAATCACGGTAGTGATCGGTGAAGTAGAACACCGTCGGCTGGCTCTCGACCAGCATGTCGCGCTCGTCCGGCGGCACGCCGGGCATTACCAGGCGGTCGCCGTCCTCCTTGAGCCGCACCAGCATCTTCTTGCGCACCTTCAGCGCCGGTGTGCCGTAGGACGAGCCGTCCTCGATCTCCGGCCACGCCAGCACCAGGGTCCTGACGTCGTCGAAGGTCACGTTGGCGAGCTCACTGCACCGAGGTGAAGAAGCGTGCGAGGCGGAAGCCGGAGAGCCAGGTCCAGACCGGCTGGCTGCGGATGCCCATGTCCCAGGAACCGACCACTGCATCGGCGCGGCCGATCAGATTGTCGATCGGCAACAGGCCGACGCCGCCGTCGCGCACCGGCACGCGGCTGTCGGCGGAATTGTCCCTGTTATCGCCGAGCACGAACAGATTGCCGGGCGGCACCGTCACTTCGGCCGTGTTGTCGAGCCGTCCATTGTCGCGGATCTTGAAGATCGCGTGGCTGACGCCGTTCGGCAGCGTCTCGATATAGCGGTAGGCGTCCTCGCCGCCGCCGCGATCGTCCTCGGCAAAGCCGGTGCCGTCGGGCTTCAGCGCCGCCGGGTGATCGTTGATGAAGAGCTGGCCCTGCCGCATCTGGATGCGATCGCCGGGCAGCCCGACCACGCGCTTGACCCAGGCCTGCGAACGGTCGCCCGGCCAGCGGAACACGACAACGTCGCCGCGCTTCGGCGTCTCGCCGAACACGCGGCCGGTCTCCGGCAGCGTGATCTGGATCGGCAGCGACGCCGCGCCGTAGCCGTAGGGAAATTTCGAAGCGACCAGCGCGTCGCCGATCAGCAGCGTCGGTTCCATCGAGCCCGACGGCACGTAGAACGGCTCGGCGATCGCGCCCTTGGCGAGGAACACGACGGCCACGATCGCGGCCAGTTGCACGGCCTGCCCGCGCCAGCTGGTCGGCTTGGCCGTCACGACTTCGTTTCCGCTGCTCACTAGCCCGTTCCTCCGACCGTAATCCGTTCCATCCGCAGCGTCGGCTGGCCGACGCCGACCGGCACGCCCTGGCCGTTCTTGCCGCAGGTACCGATTCCCGTATCCAGCGCAAGATCGTTGCCGATCATGGTGATCCTGTGGAGATCGGTCGGTCCATTGCCGATCAGCATGGCGCCCTTCAGCGGCGCGCCGAGCTTGCCGTCCTCGATCTTGTAGGCCTCGGTGCACTGGAACACGTATTTGCCCGAGGTGATGTCGACCTGGCCGCCGCCGAAATTGGCGGCATACATGCCGTTCTTCACCGAGGCGATGATCTCGGCCGGGTCGCGGTCACCCGACAGCATGTAGGTGTTGGTCATGCGCGGCATCGGCACATGGGCATAGCTCTGCCGACGGCCGTTGCCGGTCGGCTTCATGCCCATCAGCCGGGCATTCTGGCGATCCTGCATGTAGCCGACCAAAACGCCGTCCTCGATCAGCACGGTGCGGTTGGTCGGCGTGCCCTCGTCGTCGATCGACAGCGAGCCGCGGCGCGATGCCATGGTGCCGTCATCGACCACGGTGACGCCCTTGGCTGCGACCTGCTGGCCCATCAGGCCGGCGAAAGCGGAGGTCTGCTTGCGGTTGAAATCGCCCTCGAGCCCGTGGCCGACGGCTTCATGCAGCATCACGCCGGGCCAGCCGGCGCCGAGTACGACATCCATCTCGCCGGCGGGCGCCGGCACCGATTCGAGATTGACCAGCGCCTCGCGCAGCGCGCCGTCGGCGGCATCGCGCCAGGCCTTGGTCTCGATGAAGCGCGCATAGCCCTCGCGGCCGCCATAGCCTTTGCTGCCGCTCTCCTGCCGGTCGCCCTGGCCGGCGACCACGGAGATATTGACGCGCACCAGCGGACGGATGTCGCGATAGCTCTCGCCGTCGGGCCGCAGGATCTCCACCACCTGCCAGGTCGCGGTGAGGCTGGCCGAGACCTGCCGCACCCGCGGGTCCTTGTCGCGGACATAGGCGTCGATCTCGCCGAGCAGTTTTACTTTTGCCTCGAATGCCGGGCCATCGAGTGGATTCTCGTCGCCGTAAAGTTTGATGTTGGTGTGGGCCGGCGCCGCGGCAAACGTGCCGGCATAGCCGCCGCGCACAGCCGCGACCGCATCCGCGGCGCGGATCAATGCCGGGATCGAGACATCGGAGGAATGCGCGTAGCCGACCGCGTCGTCCTTGACGGCGCGCAGGCCAAAACCCTGCGAGGTGTCGTAGGTCGCCTGCTTCAGCCGGCCGTTGTCGAACACCAGCGCCTCGGTCTGCCCGAACTCCAGGAACAGCTCGCCGTCGTCGGCACCTTCAAGTCCGCGGGACACCTCGCGGCGGACGGCATCGCGGTCCAGATTGGCGCGGTCGAGCAGGGAGGTGGTGGCAGGATTGGTCATGGTCACTCCGACGCAATGCGATTCCTTGGCGATTCCTTGTCATCCTTGCCTGAAGCGCAGCCGATTGCCAGTGCGGAACCCGGAAGCAGGACTTTCGGGCGATTGAAGCAGAGACGAGCGGAAAACTCACCTTACAACCCGGAAACCTGTGCCGGTCCCGGTTCAGGCCTGGACGGCGATCGGCAAAGATAGTGTTTGGGGTGGCAAACCGGGAGTGCCTGCGGCTATCCGGTCGATCACGGCAGCCCCACGCGATTGTCACCTTGTCGTCATCAGCCAGCCCGCCGATCCGCCTTCCGCTGCTGGCCCTCCGGCGCGATGCCGTCGCTCGACGGTTCAGGCTTCGGCTGCGCGGCACCCTGCGCCGAGGTCGGAAAACCATGCTCCTGCGCCCACCGGTACAGCTCGTCGAACACCGGTTTGAGCGCCTTGGCTGACGGCGTCATCTCGTACTCAACCCGCGGCGGCACCTCGGGATAGACCGTGCGCTTGACCAGGCCATTGGCCTCGAGATCGCGCAGTTGGGTGGTCAGCATGTGCTGGGTCACGCCGGGGATCGCCTGCCGCAATTCGCCGAACCGGCGCTTGCGCTCGACCAGTTGCCAGAGGATGTCGCCCTTCCATTTCCCGGCCAGCACCGACAGCGCCCGATGAAATTGCGCTGACAGGTCGCCGTTGCACGGCTCGGACGCCGCCGGAGGCTCGGCGGGTTCAATAGTCAGTTTTTTCATACTACCTCACAAAAAGCATCCTACTTGTTCTTTTCATCTTACTCCCGAATTTAATGCATCGAAAGCCGTGGGCCGTCGCCGAATGGGCGGGTGGCCGCGCGGTCCGGTCGATTCGAACATATGGGGAGTCATCCATGTCAGTTGCCGTTGCCGCAGCGCCATCGCGCTGGAAATCCGTCACGCTGTGGGTCGTCAGGGGATTGCTCGCGCTTGCCTTTGCCGCCGCCGGTGCGGCCAAGCTCTATGGCGTGCCGATGCTGGTCGAGGAATTCGAGCATATCGGGCTCGGCCAGTGGTTCCGCTATTTCACGGGATCGTTGGAGCTGCTCGGCGCGGTCCTGATCCTGGTGCCGCCGGTCGCAGCCTTCGGCGGCCTGCTGCTGAGCTGCATCATGGTCGGCGCCACCATCGCGCATCTGTTCCTGATCGGGGGCTCGCCGGTGCCCGCCCTCGTGCTGCTGACGTTGAGCGCGATCGTCGCCTACGCCAAGCGCAGCCAATTCGGCTTGCTCGCGAGCTTGCCGTGAGCTGGCCGCGATGCGCTTCTCTCGCCGCATCCTGACGCTGGCCGCGGGGCTCGCACTGGCCTTCGCGGTGCCGTTCGCCGTGACATTGCTGCTGACCGGCCCGGTCGCGGCCGTCTCCAAAGTCGAGCTGAAGAAGCCCGAGCCGCGCGTGCACCATGTGGTGCTGCCGATCAACTCGAACGATCCGACCACGATGCGGGCGCTGATCTCGACCGCGCTCAATCTTCCGAAATATTATCGGGAGCGCAACGAGCCGTTCGAGATCGAGGTCGTCGCCTACAATGCCGGTGTCCACATGCTGCGCGCCGATACCTCGCCGGTGAAGGACCTGTTGCGGGTGGTTCGGGGGCTCACGCCGGACATCCGCTTCGTGGTCTGCGAAGCCACCAAGCTCTGCATGGAGCGTGCCGAGGGGCATCCGCTGGTCCTGCTCGACAATGTCGATCTGGTGCCGAACGGGCCCGGACGCATCATCGAATTGCAGGAAGCCGGCTGGTCCTACATCCGGTCCTGAGCGATCTGGCCATCAACGCAAGCGGAGTAAACGTCATGACTTCTGTTCAGGTGCCCACCCGCCGCGCCGTCGTCGCCGGCATGATCGGCGCCGGCGTCTCGCTCGCGATGCCGGCAGCACGCCTCGGCGCAGCGTCGGGACCGCCGCCGTTCGGCACCATCCGCCACCAGTTCACGCTGGTTCAAGGCGCCCGCCCGGTGCCGCAGGTGGCGATACTGGCGCTCGCCGGCGGCGCGCTCGATCTCACCTCGTTCAAGGGCAGACTGGTGCTGGCGAACTTCTGGGCCACCTGGTGCGCGGCGTGCCGGAGCGAACTGCCGATGCTGGATCGCCTCGCCGCCAGCGGCCGTAGCGATCTTGCGGTCATCGCTGTCAGCACCGATCGCAACCGCGCGCTGGTCGCGCCCTATGTCAAGCAGCTCAAGCTCCGCCACCTTGCGATCGGCTTCGATCCCGGTGGCCTCGTGTCGCGCGTCGACGCCGCCGAGCTCGACACGCCGTTCGCGCTCTACGGCATGCCGATCTCGTTCCTGATCGGCGTCACCGGACAGGTCGAGGGCTACATGACGGGAGAGGCGGACTGGCTGTCCGCGGAGGCGAGCGGGCTGTTCGACTATTATGCGGGCGGTGAGCTTGGGGCGCAGCAGTCACCCTAGGGCAATTTGTCATACCCCTCCGCCAGGCCATTCAGGCTGAGCGGAAAGCCGATGCCCTCTTCCGGGGTCTCGAAGATGATGAACGTCGCGGTCTTGGCGTTCTTGAGCTGGCCGAGCAGCTTGTCGTCCATCACGACCTCGGCGACGCAGCCATTGGGCAGGCATCTGACGAAACCGGCGCGGCCGACGTCCTGGTTGTCGAGCTTCAGGCCAAGGCCGGAGGGCAAGAGCACGCCGAGCGGGGCGACCACGCGCATCAGGCGGCTCTTCTGGTCGGCGGTCTTCAGCACGATCACGGTCAGGCCGGCATTGGAGCGGTCTTCGGCTACCACGCTCTGGATCAGCGCGCATTGCTCGGCCTGGGCGCCGGGCGGAGTGTCGCAGCGGATCTGCCAGTCGCCATGGACCGAGCGCACCGCGCCCTGCGCGTTCGCGGGCTGGGTCAGGCCGAGAGAAAGGGCCAGAATCAGCAGGCCGCCGAGCCAGCCGGCCTTTCGTTCTGCCTGAATTTTCGAAGCGCCCATCCGGGGTCGATCCTTTGATTGTTCGGTCGGTCCGGCCGTCGAGGCCGCCGGGTAGCACGCATCAGTCGACTGATACCGCAATTGGGCGCCTTGAAGGCGATCTTGAAGCCATTCGCGCGCCGGATTGGGGCAGCCCGCAGCGAATCAGGTTCCTGCGGGCCATCCCGTCTGTGCGTACATCCGGTAATCCACCTGTCAACAGTGCGCGGCGCTGTTTCGGCGACTTTCGCTTGATTTTGCGGGAAAATTCGCAAGCGGCAGCTTCATCGCACGCGCATGGCTTTCGGCCGTACTACTGCATTGCGAGCGCCTGCGAATTATGGTTTGAGAGGCTGGATTTCGACGCGTTCTAGCGATCTGGCTCCCGTACCCACCTTGACTCAGAGACGGGTATGTCCGGAAGGCCATTTGTCAGGGCGGATCGTGCTGTATCTCCGGTCACGTGCCGGGGGTGCGTTGGGGAATAATGCAAGGGAGCGCGAACGGCATGAAGATGTCGATTGGCCGGTTGGGCAGGCAATTGCTGGGGTTGGCGGTGGCGGGTGTGGCGTCAGTCGCCGCGGGATCGGCCCTCGCCGAAATGGGGCAGCCGGCGCCGTGGGAGCACACGCTGCAGGAAGCCGCGACCCCGGTGATGGAAAACATCATCTGGTTTCATAATTTCCTGCTGGTGCTGATCACCGTCATCACCCTGTTCGTGCTGGCGCTGCTCGTCATCGTGGTGGTGAAGTTCAACGCCAAGGCCAACCCGGTCCCCTCCAGGACCACCCACAACACCCTGATCGAAGTGGCCTGGACGCTGATCCCGGTCCTGATCCTGGTCGGCATCGCGGTGCCGTCCTTCCGTCTCCTGTTCCTGGAGCTCGACGTGCCGAAGCCGGACCTGACCGTGAAGGTCACCGGCAAGCAGTGGTATTGGTCCTACGCCTACCCGGATAACGGCAAGTTCGAGTTCGACTCGCTGCTCGACAAGGACAAGCAGCCCCGGCTGCTCGGCGTCGACAACGAGATGGTGGTCCCGGTCAACAAGGTGGTGCGGATCCAGACCACCGGCGCCGATGTGATCCACTCCTTCGCGGTGCCGGCCTTCGGCGTGAAGATCGACTCGGTCCCCGGCCGCCTCAACGAGAGCTGGTTCAAGGCCACCAAGACCGGTGTGTTCTACGGCCAATGCTCGGAACTGTGCGGCAAGGACCATGCCTTCATGCCGATCGCGGTGCGGGTCGTCAGCGACCAGGAATTCGCGACCTGGGTTGAAGGGGCCAAGAAGAAGTTTGCGACCAACCCGGCGAATTCCTACGCCTCGGCTGGTCAGGCGGCGCAGTAAGCCCCAAGGGTTAAGGCCCCAAGGCTTAAGGCCCCAAGGCTTGCGGTGCGGATGGAATAAGGGCGATGGGACCGCAAGGTCCAAGAGGGACTGCAAGGCAGGATTTTGAACATGGCGACAGGCGCAGCGACACACGACGATCACGCCCATGATGATCACGCCCACCATCCGACCGGATGGCGGCGCTATCTCTACTCCACGAACCACAAGGATATCGGTACGATGTACCTTGTCTTTGCGGTGATCGCGGGCATCATCGGCGCTGCGATGTCGATCGCGATCCGTGCCGAGTTGATGTACCCGGGCGTCCAGATATTCCACGAAACGCACACTTATAACGTGTTCGTGACCTCGCACGGTCTGATCATGATCTTCTTCATGGTCATGCCGGCGATGATCGGCGGGTTCGGCAACTGGATGGTGCCGCTGATGATCGGCGCGCCGGACATGGCGTTCCCACGCATGAACAACATCTCGTTCTGGCTGCTGCCGGCCTCGTTCGCGCTGCTGCTGCTGTCCACCTTCGTCGAGGGTGAGCCGGGCGCCAACGGCGTCGGTGCGGGCTGGACCATGTACGCGCCGCTGTCGACCTCGGGCCATCCGGGACCTGCGGTCGATTTCGCGATCCTGTCGCTGCATCTCGCCGGTGCGTCGTCGATCCTCGGTGCCATCAACTTCATCACCACGATCTTCAACATGCGCGCGCCGGGCATGACCCTGCACAAGATGCCGCTGTTCGTGTGGTCGATCCTGGTGACCGTGTTCCTGCTGCTGTTGTCGCTGCCGGTGCTCGCCGGTGCGATCACCATGCTGCTGACCGACCGCAATTTCGGCACCGCCTTCTTTGCGGCCGACGGCGGCGGCGATCCCGTGCTGTTCCAGCACCTGTTCTGGTTCTTCGGCCACCCCGAAGTGTACATCCTGATCCTGCCCGCCTTCGGCATGGTTAGCCAGATCGTCTCCACCTTCTCGCGCAAGCCCGTGTTCGGCTATCTCGGCATGGCCTACGCCATGGTCGCGATCGGCGGCATCGGCTTCGTGGTGTGGGCGCACCACATGTACACTGTCGGCATGTCGTCGGCGACGCAGGCCTACTTCGTCGCCGCCACGATGGTGATCGCGGTGCCGACCGGCGTGAAGATCTTCTCCTGGATCGCCACGATGTGGGGCGGCTCGATCGAGTTCAAGGCGCCGATGATCTGGGCGATCGGCTTCATCTTCCTGTTCACCGTCGGCGGCGTCACCGGCGTCGTGCTGGCCAATGCCGGCGTCGACCGCGTGCTGCAGGACACCTATTACGTGGTGGCGCACTTCCACTACGTGCTGTCGCTCGGCGCCGTATTCGGCATCTTCGCCGGCTGGTACTACTGGTTCCCGAAGATGTTCGGCTACATGTACTCGGAGCGGATCGCCAAGGCCCACTTCTGGTTCACCTTCATCGGCGTCAACCTGGTGTTCTTCCCGCAGCACTTCCTCGGCCTGTCGGGCATGCCTCGCCGCTACGTCGACTATCCGGATGCGTTCGCCGGCTGGAACCTGATCTCCTCCTGGGGCTCCTACATCTCCGGCATCGGCGTGCTGATCTTCATCTACGGCGTGATCGATGCCTTCGTCCGCAAGGAGCAGGCTGCGAACAATCCGTGGGGCGCGGGTGCGACCACGCTGGAGTGGACGCTGACCTCGCCGCCGCCGTTCCACCAGTTCGAAGTGCTGCCTCGCGTGCAGTAAGTCCAAGACAACGCGGCGCACCCTGGGTGCGCCGCGCCTTTTGAGAGAAGTGAGACCTGATCTTGTCGGTTGTCGATCACAACGCCATCGAGCTGCCCCGGATTTCCGAGGCCGAAGTGGGCGACTACATCGCGCTATTGAAGCCGCGCGTGATGTCGCTGGTGATCTTCACCGCGCTGGTCGGGCTGATGATCGCGCCGGTGCATGTCCATCCGGTGCTGGCATTCACCTCGATCCTCTGCATCGCGGTCGGGGCCGGCGCCTCGGGCGCGCTCAACATGGCCTATGAGAGCGACGTCGACGCCTTGATGTCGCGCACCGCCAACCGGCCGATCCCGCGCGGCCGGATCACCTCGGCCGAGGCCGCCGCCTTCGGCCTGACGCTCGCCTTCTTCTCGGTGATGACGCTCGGCATTCTGGTCAACTGGGTCGCGGGCGGGCTGCTTGCCTTCACCATCTTCTTCTATGCCGTGATCTACACGATGCTGCTGAAGCGCTGGACCGCGCAGAACATCGTGATCGGCGGTGCCGCCGGCGCGCTGCCGCCGGTGGTGGCTTGGGCGGCCGCGACCGGCTCGCTCTCGGTCGAGCCGATCCTGCTGTTCCTGATCATCTTCTTCTGGACCCCGCCGCACTTCTGGGCGCTGGCGCTGTTCCGCAGCGACGACTATGCGCGCGCCGGCATCCCGATGCTGCCGGTGGTCGCCGGTCCCGACGCGACCCGGCTGCAGATCCTGCTCTACACCATCGTGCTGGTCGCAATCGCGCTGGCGCCGTGGCCGCTCGGCTATTTCGACGCGATCTACGGCGTCACCTCGCTGGTAGCAGGTGCCGGCATGCTGTGGCTCGCGATCGAGGTCTATCGCCGCCGTGAGGGCGTTGCGGCCAACAAGGCGACGCGCCGGCTGTTCGCCTTCTCGATCCTCTATCTGTTCGCGCTGTTTGCCGTCCTCCTCGCCGAGGTGGTCGTCCGCGCGATCCTGCCTGTCTTCATCGGGTAGGGACGCCGGGGGGCAGGATGGGGGCGCATGGGATACCAATGGACGAGAAACGCGAACCAGAAGGAATCGTCCTCACCGAGGCGCAGCTCAAGAGCCGTCGCCAGCGCTCGATCGCCATTGCGCTCGCGCTCGGCGTCATGGTCGTGCTGTTCTTCGCCGTCACCCTCGTCAAGGGGCCGGCCGTGCTGGTGCGGCCGCTGTGAGTGAGATGGCAAACCAGAGCGCACCGCAGACTCCGCAAGGCGAGGGCGCCAAGGTCACGCGCCGCGGGCTGACGCGCGACGCCATGGTCGCGTCGATCTGCGGCTTCGTCGTGGTGCTGATGGTCGGCGCGTCCTACGCGGCCGTGCCGTTCTACAACTGGTTCTGCCGCACCACCGGCTTCAACGGCACCACCCAGGTCGCGACCTCGGTGCCGACGGATGCGCCGCTTGCGCGCACCATTTCGGTCAGCTTCGATTCCAACGTCGCGCCGGGCCTGCCCTGGAAGTTCGAGGCCGAGCAGAACACGATCGACGTCAAGATCGGCCAGGTCGTCACGGTCTATTACACCGTGACCAACCAGTCGGCGCGCGCCACGACAGGACAGGCTGCCTACAACGTCGCGCCACTGACGGTCGGCGCCTATTTCCAGAAGATCAACTGCTTCTGCTTCACCGAACAGACCATGGCGCCGGGCGAAAAGCGCGAGATGGCCGTGGTGTTCTATGTCGATCCTGCGCTGGCCAAGGACAGCGAGAACGACACGCTGAAGAACATCACTTTGTCCTACACCTTCTTCCCCGTGCGCGATGCCGCGCCGAAGCCCGTGGCTGCGGGCGAGGCGGAGCAGCGCAAGGGCGGCTAGTTCTGGAATTCAAGATTAAGACGTGCCTTGCGGCACGCGAATGGAGAGACGGCAATGGCTGAGGCGCAAGTCAAGCATCACGACTATCATCTCGTCGACCCGAGCCCGTGGCCGGTGGTCGGCTCGGTCTCGGCCTTCATCATGGCGCTCGGTGCGATCGGCTGGATGCACCACATGTTCTCCGCCGCGCCGATCGTGTTCGGCGTCGGCACCATCGGCGTGCTCTACACCATGGCAAGCTGGTGGGGCGACGTGATCAAGGAAGCCCAGTACAAGGGCGACCATACCCGTGTGGTGCAGATCAGCCACCGCTACGGCATGATCCTGTTCATCGCCTCCGAAGTGATGTTCTTCGTCGCCTGGTTCTGGGCGTTCTTCAATTCGGCGCTGTTCCCGGCCGATGCGGTGCACGCCACCCGCGATGCGGTGTTCGGCTGCGGCGCCGGCACGGCGATGGGCGCCTGCTCGGTCCCCGGCACTTGGCCGCCGCATGGCATCGAGACCTTCGATCCCTGGCATCTGCCGCTGCTCAACACGCTGCTGCTCCTGACCTCGGGCACGACCGTCACCTGGGCGCACCATGCGCTGCTGGAGAACGACCGCCAGGGCCTCAAGCAGGGCCTGATCCTCACCGTGATCCTCGGCGCCTGCTTCACCTGCGTGCAGGCCTATGAGTACGCCCATGCGACGTTCTCGTTCGGCGGCAACGTCTACGGCTCGACCTTCTTCATGGCGACCGGGTTCCACGGCTTCCACGTGCTGGTCGGCACCATCTTCCTCTTGGTCTGCCTGATCCGCGCCTATGCCGGCCACTTCACGCCGAAGCAGCACCTCGGCTTCGAGTTCGCCGCCTGGTACTGGCACTTCGTCGACGTGGTCTGGCTGTTCCTGTTCATCTGCATCTACGTCTGGGGCCACGGCGCCGAGTCCATGGCGCACGGCGCACACTAACCACACTGACGTGCTAATAGGGGGCGGCCCGATGGCCGCCCCCTTTGCTTTTGAAGAGAACCGATGACCGACACCCCGCCCACTGTGACCGAAAGCGCGCTGCGCGGCATCGCCTGCCGCTGCCCGCGCTGCGGCAAGGGCAAGCTCTATTCCGGCTTCCTGACGCTGGCGCCGCGCTGCCAGGCCTGCGGCCTCGACTTCGCCTTCATCGATGCCGGCGACGGTCCGGCGATCTTCGTCATCATGCTGGCCGGCGCCATCGTGGTCGCGGCGGCGCTGATCGTCGAGGTGAAGTACCAGCCGCCATTCTGGGTTCACGCCGCGCTGTGGCTACCGTTGATCGTGGTCACCACGATCCTGCCGCTGCGTTCGATGAAGGCGCTGCTGATCGCGCTGCAATTCCACCACAAGGCCGCCGAAGGCCAATTGATCGAGCGCGACCCGCAATGAATGATGCGACGAACAAGGCGTTTTCCAGCGAAGTGGGCACCGGTTCGCGCGGAGGAAACGCGTCAAAGGGCTCTCAGCGGCCGAGCGCGGCCGGCTTCGGTGTCTTCACGCTGATCCTGATCGCGGTGTTCATCGCCCTCGGCGTCTGGCAGTTGCAGCGCCGGGTGGAGAAGCATGCGCTGATCGCCGCGCTCGACGAGCGGCTGGCCGCCCCGACCGAGGCGCTGCCGCCGCCATCGGCGTGGCCTGCAGTGACCTCGGCCAAGGATGAATTCCGCCGCGTTACGCTGACCGCAACCTACGTCAAACAGCCGGACGCGATGGTCTTCAGCTCCGGCTCGGCGGTGCGCGACGATGTCGCGGGACCCGGCACCTGGGCGTTCCTGCCGGCCAAGCTCGCCAGCGGCGAGACCATCGTGATCAACACCGGCTTTGTCCAGAACACGATGCAGGACCGTGCCTTCGAGGATCGCGTCGCCGGCCGTCTCGTCACCGGCGCGCCGGTTGAGCTGACTGGTTACATCCGCTTTCCCGAGCCGCCGGGCCGGCTGACGCCGAAAGAAGATCTGCCGAAGCGGCTGTGGTTCGTGCGCGATCATCGCGCGATGGCGCAGGTGCTCGGTTGGGGCGAGGTCGCGCCGTTCTACATCGACCTCGAGGCGCCGGTGCCCGACAGCGCCACGCCAAAGCCCGGACCGCTCAAGGTGCGGCTCAAGGACGACCACATGCAGTACGCCATCACCTGGTTCTCGCTGGCCGCCGCGGTCACGATCGCCTTCGGCCTTTGGTGGCGCGGCCAACGCCGCCGGGTGGTCTGAGAGAGACGCGGTGATTGCTGCGGCGTGCTGCGCGGGCCTGCCCGGCTATTGCAAGCAGAAGCGCGATGACGATTCGACCCGATCTCATCGCGCGTTAGGTGGAGAGCGCCTGGCCGGCTCCTACCAGGCGGATCCACATGTCGCCCCATAGTGCGCCGAGAATCCCGGTCAGCACGAACGCCGTCCAGAACAGCGCGGGACGCGCGATCCGCGCCCATCGGGCCGCGGCGACCGCCGGCAGGCCGATCGCGACGGCCAGCAGCACGATGGACGAGCCGGTCTGGCCGGGGTCCACCACCCAGTCGGCCAACGAGCTGGCGAATGCCTGCGCCAGCATCGCGACGATCCAGAACGGAGTCTGGTCGCGGACCGTGCCGACGCAGAGAAATCCCGTTGTTCCCGCCACCCGGGCCCAGACGATCAGGGCGAGCGCGAACAGCGCCGCCAGCTGAACGGAGGCGACAAGATCGCCGATCCCGAGCGACCGGTCCGCCATATGGGCCAACGCCGCGCTGAGGACCAGGACGCCGACCAGCACCGGCCAGAAGGCGATCCGACCGGCACGGTCGCGCGCATACAGGACCCCGATCGACACCACGCCGGCCGCGGCCAGGACGTGGCTGCCCTTGCCCGCGACCGCATGGCCTCCGATTTCGCCCAGCATTGCGGCAAAGGTCCTGATCGCCCAGAAGCGGAACGCGGCCTCGCGCACTCCGCTCGTCCCTCGCATCTCTATGTGACGCATGTCCATGCGCGTCTCCGCGGCAACGTTCAGCTCGACAATGTCGGATGTGCCGCAGGCTCAGCTGAACGGCTGCTGCGCATTCGGTTGATCCATTGGGTCAAGCCGTCGAGATAGATGTACACGACTGGCGTCGTGACCAGCGTCATCAGCTGCGAGACGATCAGCCCGCCGACGATGGCAAAGCCGAGCGGCTGGCGCAGCTCCGATCCGGTGCCGGTGCCGATCATCAGCGGGACGCCGCCGAGCATCGCGCACATCGTCGTCATCAGGATCGGGCGGAAGCGCGCCTTGCAGGCCAAGTAGACCGACTGCTCGGCAGGGAGATGCTGGTGGCGTTCGGCCTCCAGCGCGAAATCGATCAGCATGATGCCGTTCTTCTGCACGATGCCGATCAGCAGGATGATGCCGACCAGCCCGATCACGTCGAGCCCGAAGCCGAAGGCCCACAGCGCGAGCAGGGCGCCGAGCCCGGCGGACGGCAGGGTCGAGAGGATCGTGATCGGATGGATCGTGCTCTCATAGAGCATGCCGAGGATCAGATAGACCGCGACCACCGCGGCGAGGATCAGGATCGGCGTCGACGCGAGCGCGGCCTGGAACGCCTGCGCATTGCCCTGGAAGCTGGTGATCACGGTCGAGGGCACGTGCAGGTCGGCGGTCGCCTTCTGGACCGCCGCGACCGCGGTCCCCACTGCCGTGCCCGGCGCCAGGTTGAAGCTCAGCGTGACCGACGGAAACTGGCTCTGGTGGTTCACGGCGAGCGGCGCGGTGCCGTAGTCGATGCTCGCGATCTGGCTCAAGGGCACCATCGTGCCCGCGGACGAGCGGACGTAGATGCGGTTGAGCGCATAGGGGCCGAGCTGGAACGACGGATCGACCTCGAGGATCACGTAGTAGGTGTTGAGTGTCGTGAACAGCTGGGCGACGTGACGCTGGCCGAATGAGTCATAGAGCGTGTTGTCCACCGCGGCCGGATCGATGCCGAGGCGGGAGGCCGCGTCGCGGTCGATCTGCAGCTTGAGCTGACGCGCGGCGTTGGCCTGGTCGGTGGCGACGTCGGCCAGTTCCGGCAACGTCTTCAGCTTCTGATACAGCTTGCCGGCCCACAGATTGAGCTCGTCCTGGTTAACGTCGGTGAGGGTGTACTGGTACTGCGTCTTGGACAGCCGGCTGGCGAGATTGATGTCCTGCGTCGCCTGCATGAACACCGACATCCCCTTGATCTTCTGCAGCGCGGTGTCGAGCTGCCGGATCACCTGATCGGCGGAAGCATTGCGCTCGTTTCGCGGCTTCAACAGCACGAACAGGCGGCCGTTGTTCTCGGTCACGGTCGGGCCGCCCGGTCCGATATAGCCGGTCGCATTGGCGACCGAGGGGTTCTTGGCGATGACGTCGATGACGCTTCGTTGCAGCGTCGCCATCTGCGCCGGCGAGATGTCCGCCGACGCCTCGGTGATGCCGGTGATCATGCCGGTGTCTTGTTGAGGAAAGAAGCCCTTCGGGATGCCCACGAACAGCAGGCCGGTCAGGACGACGCTCGCCAGCATGACCGACAGGGTCGTCGCCTTGTAGCGCAACGCTCTGGCAAGCACGGCCTCGTAGGCCGCCTGGATCGCAACAAAGCCGCGTTCCAGCGCGCGCGACACCGCTCCAGCATTGGCGCCCTGGTGCGGCGACAGCAGATAGGCGCACATCATCGGCGTCAGGGTCACCGAGACGATCACCGATACCACGATGGCAACGCACACCGTGACGGCGAACTCCTGGAACATGCGGCCGATCACGCCACCCATCAGCAGCAGCGGAATGAACACCGCGATCAGCGAGACCGAGATCGAGATGATGGTGAAGCCGATCTCGCCGGCGCCCTTCAGCGCGGCCTGCATTGGAGAGAGGCCTTCCTCGATATGCCGCGAGATGTTCTCGATCATCACGATGGCATCGTCGACGACGAAGCCGACCGCGATCGACAGGCCCATCAGCGACAAATTGTCGAGGCTGTAGTTGAGCAGATACATCACGCCGAAGGTGCCGATCAGCGAGATGGGAACCGAGACAGCGGGAATGATGGTCGCCCACAGATTGCGCAGGAACAGGAAGATCACGCCGACCACCAGCGCAATGGTCAGCACCAAAGTGAGCTGAACGTCGGCGACGCTGGCGCGGATGGTCTGGGTGCGGTCGGAGGCGATCTGGACCTTGATGTCGGACGGCAGGCTCGACACCAGCTGCGGCAGCAGCTTCTTGATGCCGTCCACCGTGCTGATCACGTTGGCGCCGGGCTGACGCTGGATCGCGAGGATGACGGCGGGCTTGTCGTTGTACCAGCCATGCAGCGTGATGTCCTCGGCCGCCACCACGGCATGCCCGATATCGCGTAAGCGGACCGGTGCGCCGTTGCGATAGGCGATGATCAGGTCGTCATACTTGCTCGCGGCCAGCACCTGGTCGTTGGTGGCGAGCGTATAGGCCTGCTGGCTGCCGTAGAGTACGCCCTTGGGCTGGTTCACGGTGATGTTGCCGAGCGTGGTGCGCAATTGCTCGAGATCGAGCCCCGCGGCGGCGAGCTTGGCCGGATTGACCTGCACCCGGATCGAGGGCTTTTGCATGCCGCCGATGGTGACGAGCGAAACGCCCGGCACCTGCGACAATTTCTGCGCCAAAATGCTGTCGGCATAGTCGTCGACCTTGGTCAGCGGCTCGGTGTCCGACATCAGCGCGATCAGCAACACCGGCACGTCGGCCGGGTTGACCTTATGGAAGGTCGGCGGCGACGGCATGGTCTTGGGCAATTGCCCCGATGCCGCATCGATCGCGGTCTGCACGTCCTGCGCGGCCGCATCGACGCTGCGGTTCAGCGCGAATTGCAGCGTGATCTGGGTGTTGCCGAGCCCGCTGCTCGAGCTCATGCCGGTGAGGCCGGCGATCTGCCCGAATTGCCGCTCCAGCGGCGTCGCGACCGAGGAGGCCATGGTCTGCGGATCGGCGCCGGGCAATTGCGCGGTGACCTGGATGGTCGGGGTATCCACGGTCGGCAGCGCCGAGACCGGCAGCCGCACGAAGGCGATCATGCCGACCAGCACGATGGCGATGGCCAGAAAGGCGGTGGCGACGGGCTTGCGGATAAAACCTGCGGAGATGTTCATGGCAGCATGCCTGCGCTTGCGGTGGTTGCGTTCTGGACCTGGTCTTTCTTGTCATCGGGCGCGATCTCGACCGTCGTCCCCGGATTGAGCCGATACTGACCCGCGGTGACCACGGTCTCGTTCGCGGCGAGGCCCTGCTCGATCAGGACCTGTCCATCGCGCGATTGGCCGGTGGTGACATTGCGGATGCTGACGACGTTGTTCGCTCCGACCACATAGGCGAAGCTGCCGTCCGGTCCCTGGCGCACCGCCGTCAGCGGCACGGTGAGCGCGTCGTGACGAATCGCGATCGTCAGATGGACGTTGACGAAGGTGCCGGGCCACAGCGTGTTGCCGGCATTGGGAAAGGACGCCTTCAGCTGCACCGTGCCGGTCGTGCTGTCGACCTGGTTGTTGATCAGCATCAGGCTGCCGTGGTCGAGCTTGCGCTTGTTCTGTGCATCATAGACGTCGACCGAGGCGTCTCCGGACGCCAGCGCCTGCCGCACGCCGGGGATCTCGCCGGACGGCAGCGTGAAGATCACAGCGATCGGCTGCAGCTGGGTGAGGATCACAAGCCCGTTGGTGTCGGTTGGGTGCACGATGTTGCCGGGATCGATGCGGCGGATGCCGGTGACGCCGTCAAACGGCGCGGTGATCGTGGCGAAGCTCAGCTGGGTCTGCGCGGCTTCCAGCGCCGCCTTGTCGAGCGCGACCGTGCCTTCGCCCTGCGTGACCTGCGAATCCTGGGTGTCGAGCAGTTGCTGGGTCGCAAAGCCGCGATTGGCGAGCGGCTGCGTTCGCGCCAGATTGGTCCTGGCGTTCTTCAGGCTCGCCTCGTCGCGCGCCAGCGCGGCCTCGGCCTGGTCGACCTGGGCCTCGTAGACCCGCGGGTCGATCCTGGCGAGCACGTCGCCGCGCTTCACCTGCTTGCCCTCGACGAAATCGACGCTGTCGAGCGTACCCTGCACCTGGGTGCGTATGGTGGCCGTATTGATCGGCGTCACCGTGCCCAGTCCTTCGAGCACGATCGGCACATCATGCTGCAGGACCTTCGCCGCCGTCACCGGAACGACGGGTGTGGCCGCGGCGGACTGCGTGGCCGGCGGTGCATGGTCCGTTGCGCCGTCCGGCCGATGCGCGACAAAAGCGCCGGCGCCGATTGCGGCGGCGGCCACCAGGCCCGCGCACGCGATCTTGAAGGTCTTCGATATCATGGGTCACCAGCTCCATCGGTTGTCCGGCGGCCGATCGTTGCGACCAGCTCCAGGACGAAGGTTTCAGTTGCGCTCGCTGCGGCCGCTTCCGTTCCACGGCCGGCGGTCAAATCGACGTGGATGATGCGTGCGTCGAGATCGGCGGCGCGCAACGCGCCGATCAGGCTGCCTTGCGGCGCATCGTCGTTGCGATGAACGACGAGCCGGATCGCGGTCACCGTCGGCACGATGTGAAACGGCAGTGCGTCGGAGGCGACGTCGATCGCGACAATGCCGCCGCAGGGCAGCTCGCCGCGCAGCGCCAGTTCGAGCATGCGCCGCGCGACCGATCCCTCGCCGAGCAGGATCAGCTGCCGCGGGATCATGCCGACGCGGTCGAGCGCCGCGGCGACGCCGCTCAGAATGCCGGCGTAGCTCGCTTCGCGGAGCTCGATCGGCAGCCATGTTGCCAGCGGCGTAAGCCGGCGCCAGCGCGCGAAGGTTTCGGGCACGGCGATGGACGCGGCATCGGGGGCCACCAGGACGCCGACCAGCACGCCCGTGGTGGCGCGACGGGGCCGGGTTGCGATTGCGCTGTGCGGGCTTTCGGACATGCCCGGAAGCTGGGCTTCGGCCCGATATTATTCAAATGAATTGTCTTTATCCTCCAATTCACATCGTGCATGATGAAGGCATGCGGATGCGCGATCTGGATCTCAATCTGCTGCTGGTGTTCGACGCCGTCATGCGCGAGCGCAGCGTGGTGCGCGCGGCCGGCGCGCTTGCCATCAGCCAGCCCGCCGTGAGCCACGCGCTGAACCGGCTGCGTCATGCGCTGAAGGACCAGCTGTTCGTCCGCACGCCGTCCGGCATGCTGCCGACGCCGCGGGCGGAAGCGCTCGCGCTGCCGGTCCGCAAGGCGCTCAGCGAACTGCAACTCGCGGTCGAGGGAGATCGTTTCGATCCGGCGCAGGCGGAACGGCGCTTCACCATTGCCGTCAACAATTATGCCGCGGTGGTCGCGGCCGGCGCGATCATCGCCGCGGTGCGCGCACAGGCACCTAAGGTGCGGTTGACGCTGGTGCCGAGCGGGACGCTCAATCTCGCCGACAGGCTCGACCGCGGCGAACTCGATCTCGCGATCTCCGCGCGCGCGCTGGAGGGCGAGCGCTTCGCCTCCTGCCGGTTGATCGAGGACCGCTTCGTCGCGGTGCTGAGGGCCGGTCATCCGGCGTTGCGCAAGAAGCTGACCGGCGAGACGCTGGTCGAGCTGCCGCACCTTGCGATCACCTCCAGCGGCGAAGATCTGGATTTCATCGACGCCTGGCTGCGGGCACGCAAGGCGAGCCGCATCATTGCTTCCGATGTGCCGTATCTGTCCGCCGGCGCGGTCCTGGTGCAATCGAACATGGTTGCGATCCTCGGGCGCAAGCTCGCGCTCGAATTCCGCCGCGCCTATCCGATCGAGATGCGGGAGCTGCCGTTCGATGCATCGAAGTTGCAGAGCGTCATGAGCTGGCACCGCCGCTTCGACGATCTGCCGGCGCACGGCTGGCTGCGGGACACGATCATTGCCGCCACGCGCGGCATTTGATCTGCGCCGATAGGATCTCGAATCGATGCGCCCGCGCCGATCTTTGGCGCGGGCGTATCGCAGTTGGGCTCTGCACTCGTCAATGACCGACCGGCGCGGGGCCGCCGAGCTTGACCTTGCGCAAGGTCAGCGCCAGCGGGATCGCCGAGAGCGCGATCAGCATCAGGACCCAGAACGCATCCATGTAGGACAGGAACGAGGCCTGGGTCTGCACCTGCTGCCCGATCCACTGGATCGCCTGCTGGTGCGCCTGCGCCAGCGAATTGCCCTGGGCGACGAAGAAGTCGGTGACCTGGTGCAGCGTGTCCTGGTATTGCGGGCTCGACGGCGTCACCTGCTCAACCAGCCGGCTCTGATGGAATTGCTGGCGATGCGTCAGCACGTTGGAGACGATCGAGACGCCGATCGAGCCGCCGGTGTTGCGCGCCGCGTTGATCAGCGCGGAGGCCTGGTCGGTCTTGTCAGGCGGAATGCCGTCATAGGACGCCGCCATGATCGGCACGAAGATCAGAGGCAGACCGACGCCGATCAGCATGCGCGAGCGCGCCATGAACCAGAAGCCGAGATCGCCGTAGACGTTGGTCATGCTGTACATCGAGGCGGCGATCACCAGCGCGCCGGCGACGATCAAATATTTCGGCTGCACCTTGGCGGCGAGCCGGCCGACCGCGAACATCATCACCATGGTGACCACGCCGCCGGGCGAGAGCACGAGGCCGGCCCAGGTCGCGGTGTAGCCGAAATCCTGTTGCACCAGCTGCGGCAGGAACTGGGTGGTCGCAAGCAGGATGGCGCCGGTCGCCAGCATCACCAGGAAGCAGGCGCCGAATTGCCGGGTCGCGACCATGCGCAGGTCGATCATCGGATTGCGGCGGGTCATCTCCCACGGGATCATCAGCACGAACGCCACGGCGCTGATCGCCGCAAAGGTGATGATGAAGGGCGAAGAGAACCAGTCGTCCTCGAGGCCGCGGTCGAGCGTCACCTCGAGCGCGCCGAGGAAGGTCGCAACCAGCGCGAAGCCGACGAAATCGAAGCTGTTGTTCTGCGGCTGTGCGGCCTTCTGCGCTCCCTTGGCCTTCGCGGGCTCTTGCAGCACTGCTGCGATCAGCGCGATCGCGAACACGCCGACCGGGGCGTTGATCAGGAAGCACCAGTGCCAGGACAGATTGTCGGACAGCCAGCCGCCGAGCGTCGGCCCGACCACCGGCGCCACCACCACGGCGATGCCGAACACCGCAAACGCCTGGCCGCGCTTGGCCGGCGGGAAGGCGTCGGCGAGGATCGACTGCGCCACCGGCACCATGCCGCCGCCGCCGAGACCCTGCAGGATGCGGAACAGCAGCAGTGCGTTCAGATTGGGCGCGAAGCCGCACAGCACCGAACTCACCGTGAAGATGCCGAGGCAGATCAGGAAGAAGGTCTTGCGGCCCAGCATTCTTGCGAGAAAGCCGGAGGCGGTCAGGATGATGGCGTTGGACACCAGGTAGGTCGTGACCACCCAGGAGGCCTCGTCCTCGCTCACGCCCATGCCGCCTGCGATGTAGGGCAGCGCGACGTTGGCGATGGTGGTGTCGAGCACCTCCATGAAGCTCGCGAGCGCAACCACGATCGCGATCAGCCAGGGATTGACGGCAACGCTCGGAGCCGGGATGCCTTTGGCGTCGATTGCGGCCGCGCTCATTACTGCCTCCCAAAATTCAACTTCTCAAGACGCTCGAGCAGCGACGGCGCGGGGTTGATCCGCACGGTCGGGACGACAGACATGCCCGGGCCGAGCGCGACGTCGGTCGGCGGATCGTCCATCACGATCTTCACCGGCACGCGCTGCACGATCTTGACGTAGTTGCCGGTGGCGTTCTGCGCCGGCAGCAGCGAGAACGCGGTGCCCGATCCCGGCTGCACGCTCTCGACATGGCCTTTGATCGTGCGGCCGGGATAGGCGTCGATCTTCAGCGTCACCTTCTCGCCCGGACGCATCTGGTCGAGCTGGATCTCCTTGAAGTTCGCGGTGACCCAGGTCTGGTCGGGCACGAACATCGTGAGGTTGGTGCCGGCCTGCGCGAATTGGCCGACCGCCGCCGACAGATTGACGACGCGGCCCGGCTGCGCGGCGGTGACCGTGGTGTAGGACAGGTTGAGCTTGGCCTGGTCGCGCTGCGCCCCGGCCTGGGCAAGGTTGGCGACCGCGCTCTTGCGCTGCGCCTTCAGCGATTCCACCTGGCGCTGCGCCAGGTTGAGCGTCGCCTGCGCGCTCAACAGAGACGCCTGCTGCTGATGCAGTTGCGAGGTGTACTGCTCGGAATTCTGCACCGTGCCGTAGCCGGTCTGTTCCAGATGCTGGTAGCGCGTCGCCTGCTGCTGGGCGAAGGTCAGCGCCGCCTGGGCCTGGTCGACCTGGGCCTGGTTGGCTGATATCTGCGCCTGCTGCACGTCGAGCTGGGCATCGACATTCTGGATGCTGGCCTGCGCGGCCGCGACCTGCGCCTCGGCCTGCGCCAGCGCGACGCGATAGTCGCGGTCGTCGATGCGCGCGATCACGTCGCCGGCGGCGATGTGCTGGTTGTCGGTGACCGGAACCGCAGTGATGTAGCCGGAGACTTTTGGCGCGAGCGCGAACTGCCGCGCCGCGATGAAGGCGTCATCGGTGGATTCGAAATGCCCGGTGTAGTCCATGTAGAGGGTGCCGCCGCCGAGCGTGGCGGCGAGCAGCACAGCGCCGATCGCGGAGACCACCGGACGGCGGCGCAGGAAGCCGCGCCGCTGTGGGGCGACTTCCGGCGGGGCGGGCTCCTTGCTTGCAGGGCGCTCCTGCGCGGGCGCCCGCGCGGTGACCTCCGACCGCTCGGATGTGACGTTGGGCTCGTGTGAGGCGGGTGCCGAGGGTGAACCCTCGATGCTCTCGTGCCCTCCTTGGTCGCGCTCCAAAACAGTGTCTTCGAACATGATGGCTGCTCCTGCTGTCGGGCGAGGTATGCAAGGTTTTCGCAAAAGGGAACGGTACCGTTCCGTTCTGTGCGGCAAATAGTCTCGCGGCAGCGCAGCGTCAATAGAAACGGAACTGTATCGTTCTATTTACAACTAGATGTGATAAGGCTATATTGCTTGATGTTACCGGCCGGACCGGCCCATGGAACCCGGGGAAGACTGATGACCACCAGTACCCTGAAGATGCCGCGGGCGCGCAAGACCAGGGCGGCGACCGGGCCGGTCGAGGTGCGCGCGGGCCGGCCGCCGAAGGAATTGGCCGGCGAGGTCGATGCGCGCATCCTCGATGCCGCACGCGAGGTGTTCCTTGAGCGCGGGTTCGAAGGCGCCAGTATCGACGAGATTGCGGAGGCCGCGCGCTCCGGCAAGCGCACCATCTATGCGCGCTTTCGCGACAAGCGCGCGCTGTTCACCGAGGTGGTGACGCGGGACATCCTGTCACGAATCGCAGAGTTCAAGGCGGACGCGCCGCTCGGCGCGACGGTGGAGGAGCGCCTCACCAGCGTCGCCTCGACCCTGTTGCATTGGGGCCTCGACGCCGACCGGATCGGCCTGATGCGGCTTGCGATCGCGGAGGCGCATCGCTTCCCGGATCTCGCCGCCACCGTCAACCGCAGGGCGCGCGCGCTCGCCACCGAGTTCGGCGTTCACCTGCTGCGCGACCTGACGCGATCCGACGAACTCGGCAAGCTGCCGGCCTTCGCGCCGGAGCACCTGCCGACCACGGCGCGCCTGTTCCTCGACATCATCGCGGTACCGATGCTGCTGCGGGCTCTCTACGAAGTCGACCTCAAGGCGCTCGATCCCGAGCTCGATGAGCACGTCGCGCGCGGCGTCGGGTTTTTCGTCGCGGGATGCAGGAGCGGCTGGGCGGATGGTCCCCAGCAATAGGCCGCTCAGCCCGGTGCGCGCTCCACGGCGTGACGCAGCCAGACCATGCCGCCTTCCAGCGTCTCGCAGTGCGTGAGCCGGAGCGACTGGCCGGCGCCGGGGCGGTCGCCGTCCGGGCCGTGATAGTCGACGATGCTCTGCGATCCCGCGACGCCGTCGACGGCCGGATGGATCAATGTGCTGAACTCGTCGATCAGCCCCTGCTTCAGGAACGCGCCATTGATCCCGCCGCCGCCTTCGAGCAGCAGCGTCTTGGCGCCGAACAGCGCCGCGAGCTGGGTCATCGCGCTCGCCAGATCGTCGCCCTTCGCCCCGGCAAAGATGTAGGACGCGCCGTCCTCGCGCAGCGAGGCGAGATGGCTGTCCGAGACTTGCTCGCCGAGCACCGCAACGGCGTGATCGCCGCCGACATTGTCCTTGCCGAAATGCACGCGGCCCGACGGATCGATGCCAACAGCGAGCTTGCGGCCGTTGCGGTTGCCGAGATGCGGCTCGCGCGGCAGTCTCGGTGGGTTGGCTATGTGCCGCTCGGTTCCCTTGGCCATCTCGTTCATGGTCACGCGGCCGATGATCCATCCATCGGCATTGAAGCCGTCATGGATCCTCTCATAGTGGGAGCGCAGCACGTCGGCCGGGATGCCGGCGGCCGGCTTGGTGAAGCGGCTGGGATGCAGCCGGCCGTCGATCGACGTGCCCATGTGGCAGATGATGTGGGGTCGCATAGACTAACTCTTCGGTGGAGCGGCGCGGTGACAGCGCCCGGGGGGAGGGGCAAGCTCTGATCTAGAATGGCGGAGGCGCGTTCTCAATGCCGATAACGCAGCAGTGTTTGGCAACGCGCCCACCAAATGGAACCGGCAGCGCCGCTCCACGTCTCTCCTCACGTCTCCTTCGCGTATTGCTCGTAAAGCCGGGCTGCATTGTCCCAGCGAATGGCCTCCATGTAGACGTCGACATAGCGGGCTGCGGCGGCACCGAAGTCCATGTGATAGGCGTGCTCATACATGTCGAGCACCAGGACCGGACGGCCCCCGGCCAGCGTCGTCGTATGATCCGCGGCCCATTGATTGACCAGCCGCTTGTCGCGGGGCGAGTAAGCGAGGATCACCCACCCCGAACCGCCACCTTCGGCCTTGCCCATCGCCGCGAATTCCGTCTGCCAGCGCTCCATGCTGCCGAAGTCGCGCGTAATCGCCTCGGCGAGCGCTCCGTTCGGTTTGCCGGCGCCGCCGAGTCCATCGAAATAGACTTCATGCAGGATCATCGAGTTCGCTGCGATCAGCTCCTCGCGCTTCAGGCCGTTGATCACAAAGTTCGGCGCCTTGGCGAAGTCGAGTTCGGCAAGCTGCGTGCCGATGGCATTCAGCCGCTTCACCGCGCCGACGTAATTGTTCTCGTAATGGCTGACGAGAATCTTCTCCGAGATGCCGCTGATCGATTTCGGGTCGAACGACATCGGTTTTGCCTGATAGGACATGGCCCTGGTTCCTGTCTGCTGCTTGGTTTCGGCAGCGGCTTGGTTGGCGCCCAGCACGACTGCCGACGCGGTGGCCGCGCCGACCGCGGTGATGAAGTTTCGGCGCTCGGTGTTGATGGTCATTGGTCCTCCTGATGTTGGAAATGCCGATACTTTTGGATCTAAGGCGCAAAAGTTCGCGCTATTCCTTCGTGAGCCCGACGATGGTCCGGAATCCCGAGATGTCCTGCACCGAGAACGCGACGGGCTCGCCGAAGCGAACGGCGTTGAAGAGCAGGCCGTCCTGAACCTTGAACGGCTCTATTCTGTCCGGAGACAGGCGTATCCTGATCGTGTTGTTGCGTTCATCGATGCTGTCGACGACGCCGCGCAGGATCTCGGTCGCCGGCGGCTGGACCGCCGCCGTCGCGGCCAGTGCAACGACGGCTTGCTGCGGCTCGCTGTCGTCGCTTGGCGTCGCGAGAGACATTGCGGGCCAGAGCAGGGCGACACACAGTGCCAAGGTTGATTTGGGCATGATTGCTCCTCGTTCAGTTCGATTGTGGTGGTTTCGCCAGGACCTCAGTCCTGCTCCTTGACCTGACCGCTGCTGTCGATCACGAGCCTCACGGGCTTGCCGTTCTTCATCGCCTTCGCCGTCATACCCTCGGCCGTCGATTTGACGTCGCCGATGTTCCCGTAGCCGGCGGCCTGAAGCTTCGCGACAAGCTCGTCCTGCGTCAGGGCGTTGGCGGGCATCGCGCCGGCCGCGATCGCAAGCGCGAGGATCAAATGCGAGAGGGTTGTTTTCTGCATGGTCGTTCTCCTGGTTGTGTTGTGCTGCCCCAGGTTCTCGTGACGCGTGCCGCTCCGTTCAGATGAGACCTGCCAGGCGCAGCAGCACGCCCGTGATGCAGGACGCTGCGAGGACGCTGAGCATCCCCACATTGAAACGGAAGATCGCGATGGCGGCGGCGACGGACAGCGCAAGCGCAGGCCACTCGATGCTATCAGGCACCGGCGCGTCGAACGACAGGCCAAGCCCGTGCATCGCAAAGGTTTGCCGAAACAGCGTATGCAGCGCAAACCAGATCGACAGGTTGAGGATCACGCCGACCACGGCGGCCGTGATCGCCGAAAGCGCGCCCGCCAGCACCTTGTTGCCGCGCAGCGCTTCGATGTAGGGCGCGCCGACGAAGATCCACAGGAAGCACGGTGTGAACGTCACCCATGTCGCCAGCAACCCGCCGAGCGTGGCGGCTAGCATCGGAGACAGCCCGCTTGCCTCACGGAACGCGGCCATGAAGCCCACGAACTGAACCACCATGATGAGCGGGCCGGGCGTGGTCTCGGCCATGCCGAGCCCGTCCAGCATCTCGCGTGCGCTAACCCAGTGATAATATTCCGCCGCCTGCTGCGCGACGTAGGCGAGCACGGCGTAGGCTCCGCCGAACGTCACCATCGCCATCTTGCTGAAGAAGATCGCGATCTGGGTGAACACGTCGCCGGGCCCCAAGACGATGAGCAGCCCGAACACCGGGATAAGCCAAAGCGCGAGCCAGACCGCGCCGACCCGCAAGGCGCGCGATGCGTTGGGACGGACGTGATCCGGCACCGCGTCGCCGAGCATGCTGTCGATCGCGGCTGAGCTCTTCCCGCCATGCTCGACGGCTGCAAATTCCGGCCGGCCCAGGCGTGCGCCGACGAGGCCGACGACGGCCGCGGCTCCGATGATCAGTGGAAACGGCACGGCGAAGAAGAAGATCGCGACAAAGGCGATGGCCGCGAGCGCGACCATCACCCGGTTGCGCAGCGCGCGTTTGCCGACCCGCACCACGGCCTGGATGACGATGGCAAGCACCGCGGCCTTCAGGCCGAAGAACAGGGCCTCCACAAACCCCACATTGCCGTACGCTGCGTAGACGTAGCTGAGGCCCATGATGGCGAAGATGCCGGGCAGGATGAACAATCCGCCTGCCACGATGCCCCCAAGCGTCCGGTGCAGCAACCAACCGATATAGGTCGCGAGCTGCTGCGCTTCCGGTCCCGGCAGCAGCATGCAGTAGTTGAGGGCGTGCAGGAAACGTCCTTCCGATATCCAGTTCTTCTCCTCGACCAGAATGCGATGCATCACGGCGATCTGGCCGGCCGGTCCGCCGAAGCTCAGGATGGCGACACGCATCCAGACGAGCAGCGCCTCGTGAAATGAGATGCCGTGCGCGTGCTCCTCTCCGCGCGCCCTTGGTGTCGTTGCGACGTCCGTCATGGCTTCACCTTGCTGGTCGGCCAGTTGTGCGTCTCGCGGGTCGCGTCGCGGCACCAGCGATAGAAGGCGTCGTAGAGCAGCATGCCGGCGCTCAACTGTTCGAGGTCGTCGTCGAACATGCGCGACAGGCCGAGCGAGGCGGCGAGCAGTCCGGACGCCTCCGGCGAAAGCTCGAGCCGCGCGGTGTCCGCGGCGCGCACCATCGTCGCGAGCCGCTCCAGCGCCGGCGTCGAGAGACCAAATTCCTTCACCATGACGTCGAACGTGCAGAGTTCGCCGCGATGGCTCCAGAACACATTCTCGATATCGAACGGCGTGGCCTCGAATCGGTCGGCGACGCCTTCGACCTCCGCCGATGTGACGAACAGAAAGACGGCCGCGGGATCGACAAAGCGTCGGATCAGCCACGGACAGGCGATGCGATCGATCTTCGGTCGCGATCGCGTCACCCAGATGGTGCGGCCGCGCCCGTCACGTTTCGGAATCCTGTCGGCGGGAACGGTCGGAAGTTCCGCTTCCCTCCAGCCGAGGTGCCCACCCTCCAGAACTTCAGCTGCAATGTTGCTGCACCGCAGCCAGGCGGCGGTGCCTTCGGCCAGTTTCTGCCCCCTCTGGCAGACGACGACCACGGATTGGCCGGAGAGGCCGGAAGCCCAATCCTCGACGTCGAGATGGGAGCGCCGGATAGCGCCCGGGATCAAGCGCGGATCGGCGACGAAATCCTCATCGAGGCGAACGTCGACAAGCGCCGGCGCCTTGGCCGTACCGATGAGACGAGACAGTTTTTCGGATGAGATCGATGTGTATGACGACATGGTGCGTCCTTGGTGAACAGGACGCGATTCTTGGGCATGTCGCCTCGCGGGGAGATCGCACATCCCCGTGCCCCGGAATTAAGACCTTGTGTTGATCGATGTCAACCGGAGTGCGCCCGCGGTCACAAGCGAAACGTCCAGGTCACTGTCACGAACAGTTCACCTGCGCGGTTTGGAACAATGTTCCGACCGCGACGCAAGACTCAGACGGTCAGGATCGCTGCGATCTAGAAGCCGCAATCCCTGAATTGTTTTGCGCCGACGTGAAATCGCGAGCCTTGCTCGACGAAGTCCACGTCCAGGCACTGGTTGCCCCGACGGAACGCGCCGATGCCGTTGCATCGGAGATATTCGAGGTTTATCCGCCAGCGTTTTTCACGCGGCGAGTAGGTCGCGAAGTCGTGTTGGGCGCTGGCTGGTCCTCTGCAAATCCCTGCGATGTATTGCCGGACTTCGGGCGGCAAACTGTCGATGTGATCGGAATTCCAGGGGCCGTCATTATGCCCAATGCTGCTCTTGGACACGGCCGGCAGTTCGCTCGAAAGCAGGATCGGGAGAGCCAACATCAGGATGTGGACTTTCACGCGACGCCTCCCTTGCCAGTTGTTTCGTGACCCTTGTTCCTGGATTGACCGGATTCAACGCCGTCGGCGCCGCAATGTAAAGCGCGGGCCAGGCAACCCAGCGTGAGCGCGGCCGGGCCCGCGCACCCCACCGGGCCCGAAACGGGTTGACCAATATAGGGTACCCCCCTATATTATGGCCATGTCGCACACGATCAAGCACAAGTCCAAGCTCGTCGGCCGGGTCCGCCGCATCAAGGGTCAGCTCGACGCCGTCGAGCGGGCGCTGGAGTCCGAGATCGGCTGTGCCGACGTGTTGATGCTGGTGGCCTCGGTTCGCGGCGCCATCAACGGTCTCACCGCGGAACTGCTCGAGGATCACATCCGCCATCACGTGGTGGACCCTGCCCGGGAGAAGGATCCCGAGAGAGCGCAGGGCGCGGCGGACCTGATCGACGTCGTTCGTACCTATTTGAAGTGAAGCACATGACCGATCTGTCTCGGCTGCTCCAGCAGAGCAGCGCGCATGCATGGCTGTTCGTCCCCAGTGCGATCCTGCTCGGCGCGCTGCATGGTCTCGAGCCCGGCCACTCCAAGACGATGATGGCGGCCTTCATCGTCGCCATCCGCGGCACCGTGGTGCAGGCGGTGCTGCTCGGCCTGTCGGCGACGATCTCGCACACGGCCATCGTCTGGATCATCGCGCTGGCGGGGCTGCATTTCGGCCAGCAGTGGTCCGGCGAACGCAGCGAAGCCTGGCTGCAACTGGCCTCGGCGGCGATCATCATTTCGATCGCAGCCTGGATGGCCTGGCGCACCTGGCGCGAGCAGAATTCGGAACACGGCCATCACCACGATCATGACCATGATCACCATCATCATGACGAAACGCGGCAACTGACCCTGGCCGGGCAATCGCTGTCACTCGAAGTCTTCGAGGACGGCGTGCCGCCGCGCTGGCGGTTGCGAAGCGAGGCCGGGGCGCTCCCGGCAGCCGGCGAAGTTGATGTCGTGACGATCCGTCCCGACGGCCGCGAACAGCAGTTTCGCTTCGCCGCGCGGGACGGCTATCTGGAAAGCATCGATGAAATTCCGGAGCCGCATGCCTTCAAGGCACGCGTGTCGGTGCGGGCGGACACGGCCGAAGTCCTGTTCGAGGAGCATGACCATGCGCATATGGACCTCGGCGACGCGGACGATGCGCATGCGCGCGCGCACGCCGCCGACATCCGCAAGCGCTTTGCCGGGCGGACCGTCACGACGTGGCAGATCATTCTGTTCGGCCTGACCGGCGGGCTCATTCCGTGTCCGGCGGCGATCACCGTGTTGCTGCTCTGCCTTCAGCTCAAGCAGTTCAGCCTCGGCTTCGTGCTGGTGCTCTGCTTCGGCATCGGGCTTGCGATCACCATGGTCTCGGTTGGCGTCGCGGCGGCGCTCAGTCTGCGTCATGTCGAGCGTCATTGGGGCGGCTTCAGCCGCTTCGCCCAACGCGCGCCCTACGTGTCGGCCGCGCTGATCGTTTTGGTCGGCCTCTACACGGGCTGGCTGGGGTTGCACGGGATCACGGCCTGATCCCACTTCCATCTTGAAACCTGCGCGAGGTGGTCTGGAGTTCCTGCCAAGGGGACAAGGCGGACTCCCCGTGAGACTTCGGTCCAAGCTCTGCGCGACACTCACCGTCGTGGAGCTTTGATATGGACACCGAACAGCACACATCCCGTCGTTCCAAAATCGCCATCCTGTGGCGTGGCGATGCCGCGTCGCGCCGGGAGGCGACCCCACAAAACAGCCGTTTCGTTTCGCGTCTTCGAAGCGCTTGCCGCTTCCGGCATCGATGCTTTTCCCGTCGTCTATGACGAGAGCTTCGCCGATCTCGTCCGCGACCAATTGCTGACCGCGGACGGCGTTCTCGTCTGGGTCGATCCGATCCATCAGGGCAAGACCCGCGCGGCGCTCGATCCGCTGCTGCGCGAGGTCGCGATGAAGCGTCCGTGGGTCAGCGCACATCCCGAAATCATCCTCAAGATGGGCGTCAAGGACGTGCGCTATCGGACGCGTCATCTGGGCTGGGCGCTGACACGCATCGATACGCCACCGCGGACGCCTTCCGCGCCGCACCGTCGCGCCTTCGCGCGGCCGGGCCGCGCGTGCTCAAGCAGAACCGTGGCAATGGCGAGCAGGGCGTCTGGAAGGTGGAAGCCTTGAAGGTGGAAGGCTTACCGAATGCGGACGCCACCGTCTGCGTGCTCCACGCACTGCGCGGCAGCCGGCCCGGGGAGCTGCCGCTGGACGCCTTCTTGGCACGCTGCGAGCCGTATTTCGGTTGGGGCGGCTGCATCATCGATCAGGCATTCCAGCCGCGACTGCCCGAGGGCATGATCCGTTGCTATGTCAGCGGATCGAAGGTCGCGGGCTTCGGACACCAACTGATCAAGGCCTTGATCCCGTCGCCGCCGGAAGGTCCGGACTCACCGGAAGCCCAACCCGGACCGCGCATCATGCACGGTCCTGATGCCGCACAATTCCAGACGCTGCGGCGGCTGATGGAGGACAAATGGATTCCAGGGTTGATGGCGGCGCTGGCGATCGATGAAGCGTCGCTGCCGGTGATCTGGGATGCGGACTTCCTCTACGGTCCGCGCGATGCCGACGGCGCCGATACCTATGTGCTCTGCGAGATCAACGCGAGCTCGTGCTTTGCGATTCCCGAAGAGACGCCGGCGGCGATCGCGCGGACGGTCGGCGAGCGCGTTCGTCTGCATCTGGAGAGCGATGCGGGCCGGTAGGGCAGGGCCGCTGATGGGTGAGGTCTAATTATTGGGCCCACGCGATGTGATGTGAGCACGCTTCTCAGGCTCGCTCTCCCCTTGTGGGAGAGGGGTGGCCTCGGGGCGAGAAAGCTCGGACTATTCGTGTCGCGAAAACGCGAACGTGTGATTCACAAGCGGGCCAAAAATTCGCTGTCGTCCCGGGCAAGCGCAGCGCGACCCGGGACCCATAACCACCGATGGTCATCGTTGCACAACGCTGGAGCCGCAGCTCGCTTCAACAACAATGCCCTGTGGTTATGGGTCTCCTGCTTTCGCAGGGACGACGGTGGAGAGGGTCGTGCACACGTTTGCGCCTCTGTCTATGCTTCGCGGCGCTTCCGTTCGCGCACTACTTCGCGCGCATCGCCTCGGGCGTATCCGGCTGCGCGGAGGGATGCGCCTTGGCGAACGCCGGCAGCGCCATTGCGGTGTCGTGGATGCGCTTCACGGTCGGCCAGGGCGACAGGCTGATCTGCTGGTTGATCGCCGCGGTGACATGGCCGACCAGGCAGATATCGGCGAGGGTCGGCGCATCGCCGTGACAGAACTGGCCGGTTGCCTTGTGGCCGGCGAGGTGGCCCTCGAGCGCCGCCAGCGTCTCGACCGTCCAGTGCCGCCGCCAGGCGTTCTGCTGGCTGTCGCGCAGATCGAGCTCGCGGTCGAGATAGCGGCGCACCCGTGGCGTCAGCAGCGGATGGCCCTCGCAGGCGACGATCAGCGCAAGCCCGCGCACCCGGGCACGGCCGAGCGCGTCGGGCGGCAGCAACGGCGGGCTCGGGTAGGTCTCGTCGAGATAGTCGATGATCGCGAGCGACTGGAACAGCACCGTGCCATCGTCGGTCACCAGCGCCGGCAGCGCCATCTGCGGATTGATCTTGCGATAGGCATCAGTGCGATGCGCGTCCGCATCGATGTCGACGAACACGACCTCCGCCGGCACGCCCTTCAGATTGAGCGCGATCCGCACCCGAAAGCTCGCCAGCGATCGCCAGAAGGAGAAGAATTGCATGGGGAGGGTCCGATGTTCACCTCGCCCCGCCCTTTTGCGGGGAGAGGTCGGCGCGCAGCGCCGGGTGAGGGGCATGGCACGATCGTGCCGCACCATAGCCCACTCCGACTCGGAAATCCTCACCGGACAACAAAGGAAACCGTCATTGCGGAGGAACCCCTCACCCGAAGCCTTCGGCTTCGACCTCTCCCCGCAAGAGCGGGGCGAGGTGAAGCGGCGGCTGGAGCTACCCCGCACCCACCTTCTTCTTCCGCCAGGCAAGGTGCACCGCGCAGGTGCAGCCCTGCGGATGCGAGGCGAGTTCCCGAGACTCCTCGTCGTTGGCGGGCGTCGCGGCAGGCGCGATCGCCTGGCCCTTGGCGCCGTCCTGCGAGGGGATGTAGTTCAACACCGGCGCCAGCCAGCGCTCGACCTCGGCGACCGTCATGGCCTTGCGTGCGGCATAGTCCTCGACCTGGTCGCGTTCGATCTTGCCGACGCCGAAATAGAAGCTTTCGGGGTGCGAGAAATACAGGCCCGAAACCGACGAACCCGGCCACATCGCGTAGCTCTCGGTCAGCTTCACGCCGGACGTGTTCTCGGCATCGAGCAGCGCGAACAGCGTCCGCTTCTCGGTGTGGTCGGGCTGCGCCGGATAGCCGGGCGCGGGGCGAATGCCGTCATACTTTTCGAGGATCAATTCGTCCGGCGACGAGGCCTCGTCGGGCGCATAGCCCCAGAACTCCTTGCGCACGCGCTGGTGCATGCGCTCGGCAAAGGCTTCCGCCAGACGATCGGCCAGCGCCTTGCACAGGATCGAGGAGTAGTCATCATTGGCGTTCTTGAAACGGTCGGCGACCGCATCCTCGCCGATCCCCGCGGTGACGACGAAGCCGCCGATATAGTCGGGCACGCCGGTCTCCTTTGGCGCGACGAAGTCGGACAGCGCGGCGTTGAAGCGGCCCTCGCGCTTCTCGAGCTGCTGGCGCAGCGTGTGGAAGGTCGCGATCTTCTGCTTCCGCGTCTCGTCGGCATAGACCTCGATGTCGTCGCCGACGGCATTTGCCGGCCAGAAGCCGATGGCGGCCCGCGCAGTGAACCACTTCTCCTGGATGATCGTGTCGAGCATCTTGCGCGCGTCGGCATAGAGCGAGCGGGCGACTTCGCCGACCTTGGGGTCGTCGAGGATCGCGGGGAAGCGGCCGGTCAATTCCCAGGTCTGGAGGAACGGCGTCCAGTCGATGTAGTCGGCGAACTCGGCGAGATCGTAGGCATCGAAGCTCTTCAGCCCGAAGAACGCCGGCTTCTTCGGCGGCGCCGCCGCAAAGTCGATCGCGACCTTGTTGGCGCGGGCGTCGTTGAGCTTCAGCCGCTTCTTGTCGGCCTGGGCGCGGAAATGCGCCGTCGAGATCTTGGCGTATTCGGCGCGCACCTCGGCGGCATAGGCCTGCTTCTTCTCGGCCGACAGCAGCGAGGAGGCGACGCCGACGGCGCGGCTCGCATCATTGACATGCACGACCGGGCCGCCCGGATAGTTCGGGTCGATCTTGACGGCGGTGTGCACC
Organism: Bradyrhizobium quebecense; assembly: GCF_013373795.3. Classification (NCBI taxonomy): domain Bacteria; kingdom Pseudomonadati; phylum Pseudomonadota; class Alphaproteobacteria; order Hyphomicrobiales; family Nitrobacteraceae; genus Bradyrhizobium; species Bradyrhizobium quebecense. The sequence goes on along the minus strand of NZ_CP088022.1, from coordinate 6,026,533 downwards.
CGGCTCGTGGTGGCGCCGCCGATCAGGAGCGGCACGTTCATGCCCTGCCGTTCCAGCTCGCCGGCGAGGAAGCTCATCTCGTCAAGCGAGGGCGTGATCAGGCCGGACAGGCCGATGATGTCGGCGCCCTCGGCCTTCGCGGTCTCGATGATCTTGTTGGCGGGCACCATGACGCCGAGGTCGATGACCTCGAAATTGTTGCACTGGAGCACGATGCCGACGATGTTCTTGCCGATGTCATGGACGTCGCCCTTCACGGTCGCGAGCACGATCTTGCCCGCGGCGTTGCGGCCGCCGGTGATGCCATTGGCGAGGTTGCGCGCCTTCTCCTCCTCCATGAACGGCATCAGGTAGGCGACCGCCTGCTTCATCACGCGGGCCGACTTCACGACCTGCGGCAGGAACATCTTGCCGTCGCCGAAGAGATCGCCGACCACGTTCATGCTGGCCATCAGCGGCCCCTCGATGACGTCGAGCGGACGGGACGTGTTCTGGCGGGCGGCTTCGGTGTCGGCCTCGATGAACTCGGTGATGCCGTGCACCAGCGCGTGACTGAGTCGCTTCTCGACCGGCCATTCGCGCCAGGCGAGATCCTGCTCCTTGGTCTGCTTCTCCTTGCCGCGGAATTTCTCGGCAAGCGCCAGCAGCCGCTCGGACGCGCCCGGGTCGCGGTTGAGGATCACGTCCTCGCAGGTCTGGCGCAGCTCGGGGTCGATGTCGTCATAGACGATCATCTGTCCAGCATTGACGATGCCCATGTCCATGCCGGCATGGATGGCGTGATACAGGAACACCGAGTGCATCGCCTCGCGCACCGGCTCGTTGCCGCGGAACGAGAACGACAGGTTGGAGACGCCGCCAGAGATGTGGGCGCCGGGCAGGTTCTGGCGGATCCAGCGCGTCGCCTCGATGAAGTCGACGCCGTAATTGTTGTGCTCCTCGAGGCCAGTCGCGATCGCGAAGATGTTCGGATCGAAGATGATGTCCTCGGGCGGGAAGTCGAGCCGGTTGACCAGAAGGTCGTAGGCGCGCTTGCAGATCTCGGTCTTGCGCGCGAACGTGTCGGCCTGGCCGGTCTCGTCGAACGCCATCACCACCACGGCGGCGCCGTGACGCTTGGCGACCGTCGCCTCGTGCAGGAATTTCTCCTCGCCTTCCTTCATCGAGATCGAGTTCACGATCGGCTTGCCCTGGATGCATTTCAGGCCGGCCTCGATGACGTGGAATTTCGAGGAGTCGACCATCACGGGCACCCGCGCGATGTCGGGCTCGGCGGCGACGAGGTTGAGGAACGTCACCATCGCCGCTTCGGAGTCGAGGAGGCCCTCGTCCATGTTGACGTCGATGACCTGGGCGCCGTTCTCGACCTGGTCGCGCGCCACCTGAAGCGCGGCGGTGTAGTCGCCCGCGGTGATCAGCTTGCGGAAGCGCGCCGAACCGGTGACGTTGGTGCGCTCGCCGACGTTCACGAACGGGATCGCGTCGGTCAGCGTGAACGGCTCGAGGCCGGAGAGCTTGAGCCGCGGTTCGATCTCGGGCACGACGCGCGGCTTGTGCGGGGCGACGGCCCTGGCGATCGCCGCGATATGATCGGGCGTGGTGCCGCAGCAGCCGCCAACGATGTTGACGAGGCCGGCGGCAGCGAACTCGCCAATCAGCCGGGCCATGTAGTCCGGCGTCTCGTCATACTGGCCGAACTCGTTGGGCAGGCCGGCGTTGGGGTAAGCGCAGACCAGCGTGTCGGCGACGCGGCCGATATCGGCGATATGCGCGCGCAGATCCTCGGCGCCGAGCGCGCAATTGAAGCCGATCGTGATCGGCTTGGCGTGCCGCACCGAATGCCAGAACGCCTCCGGCAGCTGCCCGGAGAGCAGCCGGCCGGACTTGTCGGTGATGGTGCCGGAAATCATCACGGGCACGTCGATGCCGCGCTCCGCGATGAGCTCGGCGATCGCATACAGCGCCGCCTTGGCGTTCAGCGTGTCGAAGATGGTCTCGACCAGCAGCAGGTCGGCGCCGCCATCGAGCAGGCCCTTGGCCTGTTCGCCATAGGCCTTGCGCAGATCGTCGAAGGTCACCGCGCGATAGCCGGGATTGGAGACGTCGGGCGAGATCGAGGCGGTGCGGTTGGTCGGGCCAAGCGCGCCGGCGACGAAGCGCTGCTTGCCGTCCTCGGCGCTCACCCGCTCCGCGGCCGCACGCGCGAGCCGAGCGCCCTGCAGGTTGAGCTCATAGGCGAGGTCCGACATGTCGTAGTCGGCCTGCGCGATCGAGGTGGAGGAGAAGGTATTGGTCGCGACGATGTCGGCGCCGGCGCGCAGGTAGGCGGCGTGGATGTCCGTGATCGCCTCAGCCTGGGTCAGGATCAGGAGATCGTTGTTGCCCTTGATGTCGCGGTGGAAGTCCTTGAAGCGTTCGCCGCGGAAGGCGGCTTCGTCGAACTGCAAGCCCTGGATCATCGTGCCCATGGCGCCGTCGAGCACCAGGATGCGCTCGCGGGCAGCCGCGAGCAAAGCGTTACGCTTGGGGGAAACCGGTACGGACATGATTCAGGCAGCTTTCTGGGCACCGGTCGGCCGGATGCCGAGCAGGTGGCTGATCGCGAACACGAGGTCCGCGCGGTTCATGGTGTAGAAGTGGAAGGTGTCGACGCCGTGCTTGAACAGCTTCTGCACCTGGCCGGCGGCAACGGTGGCGGCGACCAGCTTGCGGGTCTCGGCGTCGTTGTCGAGGCCCTCGAATTTCTCGGCGAGCCAGTCCGGCACGCTGGTGCCGGCGCGCGTCACGAAATTGCGGGCCTGCTTGAAATTGTGCATCGGCATGATGCCGGGCACGATCGGAATCTCGATGCCGCGTGCGCGCACCCGGTCGACATAGCGATGGTAGAGATCGTTGTCGAAGAACACCTGGGTGATCGCGCGTGTCGCGCCGGCGTCGACCTTGGCCTTCAGCGTGTCGATGTCGGCGTCGAAATCGGCGGCTTCCGGATGCTTCTCCGGATAGGCGGACACCGAGATCTCGATGTCGGCGTGGCGCTTCTTGATGGCGGCGACGAGCTCGGCTGAGCTCTGGTAGCCGTCGGGATGGGTGAAGTAGGGCGTGCCGATGCCGCCGGGCGGATCGCCGCGCAGTGCCACGATGTGGCGGACACCGACCTCATGATAGCGGTCGACGATCTCGTCGATCTCGCCGCGCGAGGCACTGACGCAGGTCAGATGCGCGGCCGGCAGAAGATCGGTCTCGCGGAGGATGCGGCTGATGGTGGAGTGGGTGCGCTCGCGGGTCGAGCCGCCGGCGCCGTAGGTGACCGAGACGAAGTTCGGCGTCAGCGGCGCCAGGCGATTGATGGTCTCCCAGAGACTGCGCTCCATCTCCTCGGTCTTCGGCGGGAAGAACTCGAAGGAGATTTTCGGCGTTTTCGGCGCGCGCTGCCCGTTCGGCAGGGAGGAAATGGTCTCGGTCATGATACGCAAAGGCTCCGCAACTGGAGGGCAGACGTCCGGCCCGGCTATGGAGGCCCTAAGATAGGCGAAACCGGTGGGCTGAAACAGCCCATCGGATATGGGAAATTGCCCATTGATGACGATGATGTGCTCAAAATGAGCGGTCGAAAACGAGTGGTGGGCTGCGCCTTCAGTTGGCGAGCAATGGAATTAATTCATTGAATTATATTAATAAAAAACGTGATTCTGGAATCGGTTGGATGTCCGAACCGGTCGTCGGCAGGGCCGCATGTCAACGAATCTTCGTATTTCGTCCCAAGAGTCGCGATGACCGGCGCCGACTTTCCGGTGCGGGACTGGTCTGCGCGGCCGGCGTCTTTGTCGCCTCGTGGCGCCCCATTAGGTTGTCGGCCATGATCCCGCTCTCCGTCCTCGACCTGTCCGTCGTCACGTCAGGCACCAAGCCCGCCGCTGCGCTCCGCAACAGCATCGATCTGGCGCGCCATGTCGATGGTCTTGGCTACGTCAGATACTGGCTCGCCGAGCACCACAACCTCGCTTCCGTCGCGAGCCCGGCGCCCGATCTGATGATCGGGCAGATCGCGGCGGTGACGCAGCATATCCGCGTCGGCTCCGGCGGGGTGATGCTGCCCAACCATGCGCCGCTGGTGGTCGCCGAGCGCTTCAAGATGCTGGAGGCGCTGTTTCCCGGCCGCATCGATCTCGGCCTCGGCCGTGCGCCCGGCACCGATGGCGCCACCGCTTACGCGCTGCGCAGCCGGCTCGATCGCCGCGAGGGCGACGATTTCCTCGAGCGGCTGCATGAGCTGACCTTGTGGGAGACGCGCGATTTCCCGGCCGGCCATCCCTACAACAATGTGGTGGCGATGCCGGATGATTCGCCCCTGCCGCCGATCTGGCTGCTCGGCTCGAGCGACTATTCCGCCGAGCTTGCCGCGCAGGTCGGGATGGGCTTTGCGTTCGCGCATCATTTTGCCACTCACGACGCAATCGCGGCGATGACGAACTATCGTGCGCATTTCAAGCCGTCGGGCTGGCGTGCGACGCCGCGGTCGATCCTGGCGGTCGCGGCCGTTGCGGCGGAGACCGACGCGGAAGCCGAGCGGCTTGCGCTATCGATGGATCTCAACCGGCTGCGCCGCGACCGCGGCCAGTATCTGCCGCTGCCGAGCGTCGAGGAGGCAGAGGCCTATCCCTACACCGACGCCGAGCGCGCCTCGATCGCGCGCAACCGCGCGCGACTTTTCGTCGGCAGCCCCGCAACCGTGATGACGAAGCTGGAGCCGCTGATCGCGGCGAGCCAGGCGGATGAGCTGATGGTGATCACCGCGGTCTACGATCACGCGGCGCGGAAGAAGTCGTACAGCCTGCTTGCGGAGGCGTTCGGGCTGCAGAAGAAAGTGGCCTAGCTCTGCGTTTCGCTGAAGGTCGCGCGGAACGGATGGCCGGGATAGACGCCGACGATGCGGAATTCGCGCGAGAAGAATTTCAGCTCTTCCAGCGCGAAGGCAAGTCCGCGGTCGTCGGGGTGGCCGTCGACATCGGCATAGAATTGCGTGGCGAAGAAATTGCCGTCGACCATGTAGCTTTCGAGCTTGGTCATGTTGACGCCGTTGGTGGCGAAGCCGCCGAGTGCCTTGTAGAGCGCAGCGGGCAGATTGCGCACCCGGAAAACAAAACTGGTGACCAGCGGCCCGGAGCCCTGCGCAGCCCATTTGGCCTCGCGCGCCAGCACCACGAAGCGGGTGGTGTTGTGGGCCTCGTCCTCGATGTCCTCGGCCAGAATGTCGAGGCCATAGATATCGGCGGCGAGGCGCGAGGCGATCGCCGCCACGCTCTTGTCGCCGCGTTCGGAAATATCGCGGGCGCTGCCGGCGGTGTCGCCGGCGACGATCGACCGGATGCCGAGCTTGCGGATGATGCGCCGGCACTGGCCGAGCGCGTGGACGTGGCTCTCCACGCTCTTGATGTCGGCGAGCTTGGTGCCCTTCACCGCCATCAACTGGTGGCGGATCGGCAAGAACCATTCGCCGACGATGAACAGGCCCGAGGCAGGCAAGAGATGATGGATGTCGGCGACGCGGCCGGCGACCGAATTCTCGATCGGGATCATGCCGAGATCGGCCTCGCCCGAGGAAATCGCGGCCAGCGCGTCCTCGAAGGTCGGGCAGGGCATCGGCTCGGCGTCGGGATAGGCCTCGGCGATCGCGATATGGGAATTGGCGCCAGGCTCGCCCTGGAACGCGATTTTCAGCTTCTTGGTCATGGGTGGCCTTTTAGCAGCCGGTCAGGCTTTGGAAAGTATTCTGCGGGCGGTTTCGAGGTCGGCCGGGGTGTCGACGCCGCGGGGCACGGTGTCGACGATGGTGATGTCGATCCGCATCCCGGCCTCCAGCGCGCGCAGCTGCTCGAGCTTCTCCTGCTGCTCCAGCGGCGAGGGCGGCAGCCGCACGAACCGCTCCAGCGCGGCCCGGCGGTAGGCGTAGAGGCCGATATGGTGATAGCGCGGTCCGTCGCCATAGGGCGCGGTGGCGCGGGTAAAATACAGTGCGCGTAGCCGGTTGGCGCCGATCGGGGAGCCGACTGCCTTGACGACGCTGGGAGCCAGATCCTCCTCCTCGGTATGGATGCGCGAGGCCAGGGTCGAAATGTCGACCGCGGGATCGGCGAGCGGCGGCATCACGCTGCGGATGGTTTCGGGCGTGATGGTCGGGAAATCGCCCTGCAGATTGACCACGATCTCGGCGGCGCCGTCCGGGTCGAGGATCGTCATCGCTTCATGGATCCGGTCCGAGCCGGAGGGATGGTCCGGGCGGGTCATCACGACCTCGCCGCCCGCAGCCTTCACTGCGGCTGCGATCTCCGCCGTATCGGTGGCGACCGCAACCCGGCCGATCCCGGCCGCCTCGGCCCGCCGCAGCACATGGACGATCATCGGCACGCCCGCGATATCGAGCAGCGGTTTGCCGGGGAGGCGCGTGGCGGCCATGCGGGCCGGAATCAGCACCAAGGTACGGGGTTGGGTCATTCGTGTCGGGGCCCGTCCGGCCTGCGGAAATTGGCGGGGAGGAGGTTGAATTCGGCGCGTTTATACGGGTTGCCAGAGCGCGGGCAAACCGATATCTCAACCCTGCTTGGGGCGGTGCGATAAGGCCGATTCCCAGGTCTTTCCCCGCGGCCGTATTCCCGGCCTGAAGTCGACATTCAAGGCCCGGAGCCTGACCGAAATGGACTCCTTCGAACTCAACAAAATCCTCGGTGCGGTTCTCGGCACCTGCATCGTCGTCCTGGTGATGAGCTTTGCCGCCGGATCGGTGTTTTCCGCGAAGCTGCCGGAGAAACCGGGTTTTGAGATCGCGGTGAAGGAAGAGTCCCATGGCGGTGGCGGCGAGGCTGCCGCGGCGGCCTCCGAGCCGATCGAGAAGCTGCTGCAGACCGCTTCCGCCGAGAAGGGCGCCGCCGCCGCCAAGAAGTGCCAGGCCTGCCATACCTTCGAGAAGGGCGGCCCCAACCGCGTCGGTCCGAACCTCTACGGTATCGTCGGCGAGAAGAAGGGCGAGGGCCGTGGCTTCAATTTCTCGGCCGCGATGAAGAGCAAGGGCGGCGACTGGTCCTTCGACGACCTGAACAAGTTCCTGACCAACCCGAAGGGCTTCGTCCCGGGCACCGCGATGGGCTTCGCCGGCGTGCCGAAGGACAGCGAGCGCGCCGACATCATCGCCTATCTGAATTCGAACTCGGAGCATCCGGCCCCGCTCCCGACCGCTTCGAAGTAACGAATTGCTTCGCGCAAGCACGCGGATGAAACGGCCAGGCAATGCCTGGCCGTTTTCGCATGGGGAATCCGCTGTCGCGGGGTTGTTATCGGGACGTTTCGCCGCACCGATATTGTTCCCGGGCCAATATCATGAGGAAAAAGCAACGTAATTTGTCGAACCGTTGCCTTATATTGGGTCCCATGTAACCGGGGCCGCAAGCAGGAAGACCGAATTTGGCGATCACCCGACGACACCTCCTTCAAGGCAGCGCACTGGCGGCACTCGCTCCGGCGCTCGGACTGAACTCCGGCCTGTCGGCGATCACGCCGGCACTCGCCGACGATGCCCCCAACGGGCTGAAATGGCGCCACGGCCTCTCTACCTACGGCGAAATCAAGTACCCCGCCGACTTCAAGCGTTACGATTACGTCAAGCCGGACGCGCCGAAGGGCGGCGTGGTGCGGCTATTCCAGCCCGGCACCTATGACAGCTTCAACCTGGTCGTTGCGGGATTGAAGGGCACGGTCGCCGCGGCGGTCACCCGCATTTACGACTCGCTGATGGAAGCCTCGCTCGACGAGCCCGATACCTATTACGGCGAACTCGCCGAGGCCGCAGCCTTCCCCGACGATTTCTCTTACGTGATCTACCGCCTCCGTCCAGCGTCACGCTGGCACGACGGCAAGCCGGTCACGCCTGAAGACGTGATCTTCTCCTTCGAGGCACTGAAGGCGAACAGCCCGATGTTCAGTGCCTACTACCGGCATATCGCGAAGGCCGAGAAGATCGGCGATCGCGACGTCAAGTTCACCTTCGACAGCCCGGGCAACCGCGAGTTGCCGATGATCACCGGCCAGCTCGTCATCCTGCCCAAGCATTGGTGGGAGGGCACCGACGCGCAGGGCAAGAAGCGTGACATCACCGCGAGCACGCTGGAGCCGCCGCTCGGGTCCGGCCCCTACAAGATCAAGGAATTCGTCGCCGGACGATCGGTCGTGCTCGAGCGCGTCAAGGATTACTGGGGCAAGGACATTCCGATTGCGATCGGGCAGAATAATTTCGACGAGCTGCGCTACGAGTATTTCCGCGACGACACCGTCGCGCGCGAGGCGTTGAAGGCCGACCAGTTCGATTGGTACAACGAGCGCAGCGCCAAGGAATGGGCGTCGGCCTACGACGTTCCGCCGGTGCGCGAGAACCGGCTGCTCAAGGAGCTTTTCACCGTCCGCAATCAAGGCCGGATGCAGGGCTGGGTGTTCAACCTGAGGCGTCCGAAGTTCGCGGACCCCAGGCTGCGCCGCGCCTTCAACTACGCGTTCGATTTCGAAGAGATGAACCGCGTGCTCTCGACCGGCGAGTACCATCGCGATTCGAGCTATTTCGACGGCATCCCCGATCTGATGGCGACCGGCCTGCCGCAAGGCAAGGAGCTCGAGCTTCTGGAGACGGTGCACGACAAGGTGCCGCCGGAAGTCTTCATCACGCCCTACACGAACCCGGTCGGCGGCACGCCGGAAAACGTGCGCGCCAATCTGCGCGAGGCGACGCGACTGCTGAAGGAAGCCGGCTTCGAGATCCGCGATCGCAAGCTGGTCGATTCCTCGGGCCAGCCGTTTACGGTCGAGATCCTCGGCAACAGCGGCGATTCCGGCATGGAGCGGATCACGCTGTTCTACAAGCCGAGCCTGGAGCGCCTCGGCATTACCGTCAATCTGCGCGCCGTCGACACCGTGCAGTACCAGAACCGGGTGCGTGATTTCGATTTCGAGATGGTCACCCAGGTCTGGGGACAGTCGATCTCGCCCGGCAACGAGCAGCGCGACAATTTCGGCTCGCAGGCTGCCGACCGGCAAGGCTCGAACAATCTTCCGGGCATCAAGAATCCGGCCGTCGATGCCATCATCGAGCGCATCATCTTCGCCAACAGCCGCGCCGATCAGATCGCCGCCGCCAAGGCGCTGGACCGGGTTCTGCTCTGGAACTTCTATTGCGTTCCACACTTCAATTACGACAAGCAGCGCTATGTCTATTGGGATCGCTTCAGCCATCCCGATCCGCTGCCGAAATACGCGGTTTCAGGATTCCCAAATCTTTGGTGGTACGACGCCGACAAGGCAGCCAAGCTCAAGCGTTCATAAGCTCAAGGATCCGCGCATGGCGCTATTCTCCCGTCGGCACGCACTCGGTCTCGGCATCGGTGCGTTGAGTGCTGCAAGCTTGCGTGCTGCACCGGCAGTGGCCGACAACGGAACCGAGATGCACGGCATGTCGGTGTTCGGCGACCTGAAATATCCCGCGGATTTCCGGATCTTCGACTACGTCAATCCGAAAGCGCCGAAGGGCGGCGTCTTCTCGGTGATTCCGTGGGTGCGAGCCTACAACCAGTCCTACTACACCTTCAACTCGCTGAACGCCTATGTCCTGAAGGGCGAAGGCGCGCAGGGCATGGACATGACGTTCGCGGCGCTGATGTCGCGCGCCAATGACGAGCCCGACGCGATGTACGGCTTCGCCGCGAAGTCGGTGCAGATATCGCCGGACAAGCTGACCTATCGCTTCACCATGCGCCCGGAAGCGCGCTTCCACGACGGCTCGAAGCTGACCGCGCAGGACGTCGCCTTCTCGCTCAACGCGCTGAAGGAAAAGGGGCACCCGCTGATCCAGGTGCAGCTCCGCGACTTCGTCAAGGCCGAGGCGCCCGATGACGCGACCGTGGTGGTGACCTTCGCGGCGGGGCGCGCGCGCGACGTGCCGCTCTATGTCGCGAGCCTGCCGATCTTCTCCAAGGCCTACTACGCGACGCGGTCGTTCGAGGAATCGACGCTCGATGCGCCGCTCGGCTCGGGGCCGTACAAGGTCGGCCGGTTCGAGGTCAATCGCTACGTCGAATACGACCGCGTCAAGGACTGGTGGGGCGCCGATCTTCCGGTCAATCGCGGCAGCTACAATTTCGACACCGTGCGCTACGAATTCTATCGCGACCGCGATGTGGCATTCGAGGGCTTCACCTCGAAGAGCTATTTGTTCCGCGAGGAGTTCACCGCGCGCGTTTGGGCGACACGCTACGATTTCACCGCGGTCAAGGACGGTCGGGTCAAGCGCGAGACGCTGCCCGACGACACACCGTCCGGTGCGCAAGGCTGGTTCATCAACATGCGCCGCGACAAATTCAAGGATCCACGCGTGCGCGAGGCGCTGATCTGCGCCTTCGACTTCGAGTGGACCAACAAGACCATCATGTACGATGCGTATGCGCGCACCGTCTCGCCGTTCCAGAACTCGGACATGGTGGCGGAAGGGCCTCCCTCGCCGGAGGAGCTTGCGTTGCTCGAGCCGTTCCGCGGCCAGGTGCCCGACGAGGTGTTCGGCCTGCCGTTCGTGCCGCCGATGTCGGACGGTTCAGGTCAGGACCGTGCGCTGCTGCGCAAGGCCGTGCAGCTGCTCAACGAGGCCGGCTGTGTGGTCAAGGACGGCAAGCGTGTGCTGCCGAACGGCACACCCATGACCATCGAATTCCTCAACGACGAGCCCTCGCTGCAACCGCACCACGGGCCTTACATCAAGAATCTCGGCACGCTCGGCATCGATGCGACGTTCCGCCTGGTCGACGCGGTGCAATACCGTGCCCGGGTGGAAGACTTCGATTTCGACATGACTATGCAGCGCTTCAGCTTCTCGGCGACGCCCGGCGACAGCATGCGGCCGTTCTTCTCCTCGCAGGCTGCGAAGACCAAGGGCTCCTACAATCTCGCAGGCATTTCCAATCCCGCGATCGACGTACTGATCGAGAAGATCATCAGCGCGAACAGCCGCCATGAGCTGACGATCGCCTGCCGCGCCTTCGACCGCGTGTTTCGCGCCGGCCGCTACTGGGTGCCGCAGTGGTACCGCAACACGCATCCGATCGCCTACTGGGACCAGTTCGGTCATATGGAGAAGCTGGCGAAATATACCCAGGGCGTCGGGGCGCCGGAGAACTGGTGGTACGATGCGGCCAAGGCCGCCAAGCTCGAGCAGGCGAAGTAGCCGATGAGCGCCTATATCGCCCGACGTATCTTCCTGATGCTGCCGACGCTGCTCGGCATCCTGTTCGTCTCCTTCGTGGTCGTGCAGTTTGCCCCCGGCGGTCCGGTCGAGCGCGTCATTGCGCAGATCAATGGCGCCGACACCGGCGGCACCTCGCGCGTGTCGGGTGGCGGCGGCGATTTCGGCGCGCAGCGCGGCCAGGGCGCGGGCGCAGGCGCGGCCATCAACTCGAAATATCGCGGCGCGCAGGGGCTCGATCCCGATTTTATCAAGAAGCTCGAGGTGCAGTTCGGCTTCGACAAGCCGGCGCCGGAGCGGTTCGCGCTGATGGTCTGGAATTTCGCGCGGTTCGACTTCGGCGAAAGCTATTTCCGCAGCGTCAGCGTGCTTCAGCTGATCAAGGAGAAGCTGCCGGTCTCGATGTCGCTCGGCATCTGGATGACGCTATTGACCTATCTGATCTCGATCCCGCTCGGCATCCGCAAGGCGGTGACGGATGGTTCGCGGTTCGACACCTGGACGTCGGCCGTGATCATCATCGGCTTTGCGATCCCGGGCTTTCTGTTTGCGATCCTGTTGATCGTGCTGTTTGCCGGCGGCTCGTTCCTCAATATCTTCCCGTTGCGCGGTCTGACCTCGGACGGCTGGTCGCAATTCCCCTGGTACTGGAAGATCATCGATTACTTCTGGCACCTGACGCTGCCGCTGGTGTCGATGGCGCTCGGCGCCTTCGCCACCATGACGTTGCTGACGAAGAATTCGTTCCTCGACGAGATCCGCAAGCAATATGTGATGACCGCGCGCGCCAAGGGCTGCAGCGAGCGCCAGGTGCTGTACAACCACATTTTCCGCAACGCCATGCTGATCGTGATCGCGGGCTTTCCGGGCGCGTTCATCCACGCCTTCTTCTCGGGCTCGCTGCTGATCGAGACCATCTTCTCGCTTGACGGGCTCGGCCTGCTCGGCTTCGAGAGCGTCCTGAACCGCGATTATCCGGTGGTGTTCGGGACGCTGTTCATCTTCTCGCTGGTCGGACTGGTGGTCAATCTGATCTCCGATCTTGCCTATATGTGGATCGATCCGCGGATCGACTTCGAGGCGCGGGAGGTCTGATGACGGTGCTCGCGCCCCAGCCGGTCGAGACCTCGACGCAATCGCCGATGGGCGAGGCGGTGCCTGCCACCCGCCACGCCTTCGCGCCGTCGCCGCTCAACCAGCGGCGCTGGCAGAATTTCAAGGCGAACCGCCGCGGCTACTGGTCGTTCTGGATCTTCCTCGTGCTGTTCGTGCTGTCGCTGTTCGCCAATTTCATTGCCAACGACAAGCCGCTGGTCGTCAAATATGACGGCCGTCTCTACTGGCCGGTGGTGTTCACCTATGCCGAGACCACCTTCGGCGGCGACTTCGAGACCGCGGCCGACTATCGCGATCCCTATCTGCAGAAGCAGATCGCCGCCAAGGGCGGCAGCATGATCTGGCCGCCGATCCGCTATTCCTACGACAGCCGCAACCTCGACCCGCCGACGGCGGTGCCGTCGAAGCCAACCTGGCTCCTGACCGAAAAACAGTGCGCGGACGTGGTGAAGCGGAAGGGGCTGACCGGCTGCCGCGACCTCGAATACAACTGGCTCGGCACCGACGATCAGGGCCGCGACGTCGTCGCACGATTGATCTACGGCTTCCGCATCTCGGTGCTGTTCGGCCTGACACTGACCATCCTGTCCTCGATCATCGGCGTTGCCGCCGGCGGCGTGCAGGGCTATTTCGGCGGCTGGATCGATCTCGGCTTCCAGCGCTTCATCGAGATCTGGACCGCGATCCCCTCGCTCTATCTGCTGCTGATCATCTCGGCGGTGCTGCCGCCGGGCTTCTTCATCCTGCTCGGCATCCTGCTGTTGTTCTCGTGGGTCTCGCTGGTCGGCCTGGTGCGCGCCGAATTCCTGCGCGGCCGCAACTTCGAATACATCCAGGCGGCGCGCGCGCTCGGCGTCTCCAACCGCGTGATCATGTTCCGCCATCTGCTGCCGAACGCGATGGTGGCGACCATGACGTTCCTGCCCTTCATCGTCTCGTCCTCGGTGATGACGCTGACGGCGCTGGATTTCCTCGGCTTCGGCCTGCCGCCCGGTTCGCCCTCGCTCGGCGAATTGCTGTCGCAGGGCAAGGCCAATGTGCAGGCGCCGTGGCTCGGCCTCACCGGCTTCTTCTCGGTCGCGATCATGCTGTCGCTCCTGATCTTCATCGGCGAAGCCGCGCGCGACGCCTTCGATCCGCGCAAGACGTTCTCGAAGGGCTGACGCATGGACGCGACCAACCAGCCCCTGCTCGACGTCAGCGACCTCTCCGTCGCCTTCGGCCGCTCGCTTGCGGTCGATCGCGTCTCCTTCTCGATCAAGCGCGGCGAATGCACGGCGCTGGTCGGCGAGTCCGGCTCGGGAAAATCGGTCAGCGCGCTGTCGGTATTGAGGTTGCTGCCCTATCCGGCGGCGTCGCATCCCTCCGGGGCGATCCGTTTCAAGGGCCGCGATCTCCTGGGATCGTCGGAACGCGAGATGCGCGGGATTCGTGGCAACGACATCTCGATTATCTTCCAGGAGCCGATGACCTCGCTCAATCCGCTCCACACCATCGAATCCCAGATAGGCGAGATCCTGTCGCTGCACAGCGGCATCAGCGGTACGGCGGCGCGGGCGCGGACGCTGGAGTTGCTTGGCCAGGTCGGCATCCCCGAGCCGGAGACGCGGCTCAAGAGCTATCCGCATCAACTGTCCGGCGGCCAGCGCCAGCGTGTGATGATCGCGATGGCGCTTGCCAACGAGCCCGATCTGCTGATCGCGGACGAACCGACAACCGCGCTCGACGTCACCGTGCAGGCGCAGATCCTCGCCCTGCTGGCCGAGATCCGCGCGCGGCTCGGCATGAGCCTGTTGTTCATCACCCACGACCTCGGCATCGTCCGCCGGATCGCCGACACCGTCTGTGTGATGAACAACGGCAAGATTGTCGAACAGGGCCCGGTCGAGCAGGTCTTCACCGCGCCGAAGCACGCCTATACGAAGGCGCTGCTGGCGGCCGAGCCGAAGCCCGATCCGGCGCCGCCGCAGCCGGACGCGCCGGTCGTGATGTCGGCGGACAATCTCAAGGTCTGGTTTCCGATCAAGCGCGGGCTGATGCGCTCGACCGTCGGCCACATCAAGGCGGTCGATGGCGTCAGCCTTGCAGTGCGCAAGGGCGAGACGCTCGGCGTCGTCGGCGAATCCGGCTCCGGCAAGACCACGCTCGGGCTCGCGCTGCTCCGGCTGATCTCGTCCGATGGCCCGATCGTGTTCCTCGGCAAGGACATCCAGGGCCTGCGCTTCAAGCAGATGCTGCCGTTCCGCCGCGACATGCAGATCGTGTTCCAGGACCCGTTCGGCTCGCTCAGCCCGCGCATGTCGGTGGCCGACATCATCGCCGAGGGGCTCGAGGTGCACCAGAAGCAGCTGTCGCGCGAGGAGCGCGAGGTGCGGGTGATCAAGGCATTGAAAGATGTCGGCCTCGATCCTGAATGGCGCTTCCGCTATCCGCACGAATTCTCCGGTGGCCAGCGCCAGCGTATCTCGATCGCGCGCGCGGTCGTGCTGGAGCCGAACTTCGTCGTGCTGGACGAGCCGACCAGTGCACTCGACATGCTGCTCCAGGCCCAGATGGTCGATCTGTTGCGCGACCTGCAGCGCAAGCGCGATCTCACCTACATGTTCATCTCGCACGATCTGCGCGTGGTGGCCTCGCTCGCGAGCCACCTGATCGTGATGAAATCCGGCAAGGTCGAGGAGGAGGGGCCGGCCTCCGAGCTGTTCAGGAATCCGAAGAGCGACTACACCCGCGCGCTGTTCGCCGCCGCGTTCCGCATCGAAGCGGCCGGCGAGGGGACGGTGGCGACGTAGCCATCACGCGTCATTCCGGGTTCGACGCTGCGCGTCGCCCCGGAATGACAGGCTCAAAGCCGCTTGATCGCGGCGACCTCGCTGCCCGCGGCCTTGATCCGCGCGATCGCAGCCTGCGTGTTCTCGATCGCCGTTGCCATGTGATGCGCGTTGGCGTGCACGATCGTCGTCGCATCGCGCACGATGGCGACATGGCCCTTCCAGAAGATCAGGTCGCCGCGCTGCAGGTGCTTGGATTCCGCTGTTGTCAATTCGCGGCCGAGCCCGTCCTGCTGCATGTCGCTGTCGCGCGGGCAGCCGGTGCCGGCGGCGGTCAGCGCAATCTGCACCAGGCCGGAGCAATCGATGCCGAGGCCCGATTTGCCGCCCCAGAGATAGGGCGAACCGACGAACTGCTCGGCGACTGCGACGAAATCCTGCGCCATCGTGTCGAGGGAGGCGAGATGTAGGCGTGGCAGATGCCAGCCCTCGCGGGTCACCGCGAAGGGGCCGTCCTCGCGGGCGATTGCGAGCCTGGTCCCCATCGCCAGCGCCTCGACCGGCGGCAGCTTGATCGATGGTCCCGGAAACGCCAGCGTGCGCAGCGCCGTCACCTTGTGCGTCGGTGCCGCGCCGGGCGCCGTCAGCGCGGCCTCGGCAATCCAGCCGACATAGCCGTCATCGGCGAGCTGGCCCCAGGCCCAGCCTTCGCCGTTGCGGTCGTACACCGTGACGCGTTCGCCCCTGAATGCCTGCGTCATCTGTTCGGCATCGGCCGCCGGCGCCCGCCGCAGCGGCGCGATGGCGTCGCCGACCTCGAGTGTCTCGCCGTCGACGAAGCGCGCGGCCTTCACCTTCCCCTCGAGATATTTCGCCGCGACGTCCTCGCGGGCCGGCGTCAGTCTGACATCATGCATAGCGCTGGCTCAGCAATTTGTAGATTGCGCGCGCGGCCTGGCACTCGCCGCCTTCGGGGCGGCCGGGCTTTGCCGACGGCGTCCAGCCATAGATGTCGACATGCAGCCAGCTTCGCGCGTGCTCGACGAAGCGCTGCAGGAACAGCGCGCAGGTGATCGAGCCCGCGAAACCGCCTGACGGCGCGTTGGTGATGTCGGCGGTCTTGGAGTCGAGCCAGGCGTCGTAGGCCGGCCACAGCGGCATCCGCCACAACGGGTCGTTCTCGCTCTTTGCGTGAGCTGCAACGTCGCCGGCGAGCGCCTCGTCATTGGTGTAGAACGGCGGCAGATCCGGGCCGAGCGCCACGCGCGCCGCGCCGGTCAGCGTGCCGAGATCGACGAGCAGGTCCGGGGTCTCCTCGTCGGCCAGCGCCAGCGCGTCGGCGAGCACCAGCCGCCCTTCGGCGTCGGTGTTACCGATCTCGACGGTAATGCCCTTGCGCGACTTGAAGATGTCGAGCGGGCGGAACGCGTTGCCGGCGACCGCGTTCTCGACCGCCGGGATCAGCACGCGCAGCCGCACTTTCAGCTTCGCGTCCATCACCATCTGCGCCAGCGCCAGCACGTTGGCGGCGCCGCCCATGTCCTTCTTCATGATCAGCATGCCGCTCGACGGCTTGAGGTCGAGCCCGCCGGTGTCGAAGCAGACGCCTTTGCCGACCAGCGTCACCTTCGGATGGGCTGGGTCGCCCCAGCTCAGATCGATCAGCCGCGGCGCGCGTGTCGATGCCATGCCGACGGCGTGAATCAGCGGGAAGTTCTGTGCGAGCTCGTCGCCATCGATGCAATTGCAGGCGGCGCCGAACCGCGTTGCGAGGTCGTGCGCCGCCTCGGCGAGCTCGGCCGGGCCCATATCGTTGGACGGCGTGTTGATGAGATCGCGCGCCAGCGCCGCGGCGTCTGCCATCCGCGCGATCTCGGCCGTGTCGACGCCATCGGGCGGCACCAGGCGGACCTCGGGGGCCTTGTTCTTGCGATAGCGGCCGAAGCGGTAGCAGCCGAGCGCGAAGGCGAGTGTGGCAAGCCGCGTGTCATGCGGCGCATTGGCAAAGCGGTAGATGCCCGGGGGCAGCAGGCCGGGCAGCGCGCCGGCACGGAACGGATCGCGCGCCTTGTGGTCTGCATCCTCGAGGCCGAACAGCACCTGCGCGATGCCGCCATCGGCTGCCGGCAGGGCGAGGGCCTTGCCGGGCTTCGCCGCAAAGTCATTGGCCTCCGCGAACTGGCGCGCCGGCGCCGGCAACGCGCCGCGGATCGCATCCCATGTCGCCTTGCTGACGAAGGTGATCGGCGTGACGGCGGTCGTGGGGGCGGTCTCGAACACGGATGGCATGCGGCTCTCGGCTGTTCTGGCGTTGCTGGTGACTAACACGCCTTTCGCGATTGATGGTAGCGCGTCCGCGGTTGACGCGACCCGCGGGGTTGGAACCGGCGCGCCGGTCGCCGGTGCCGCAGTTAACCAGACGTTAGGGTTAACAGTCTATTGCTGGCACGCTCGGCTCGATCCATTTGCCCGATTTCGTGAGTCACAGTGCCATGCGTCGACAGTCCATTTTGACCCGGCATCTCGCTTCCGCAGCCCTCGTGGCGGTCCTGGCCGCCGGGCTTGGCGGTTGCCAGACCATGTCAGACGTCACCGGATCGATCGCGTCCCGGTCCGATCCGGTGCCAGACGATCCGCGCCGCAATCTCGAGGTTTATGGCGAGCGCTACCACAAGAATCCCAAGGATGTCGACGCCGCCATAGCTTACGGTCAGGCGTTGCGTATGACCGGACAGCGTTCGCAGGCCTGCGCCGTGCTGGAGCAGGCCACACTCGCAACCCCCGGCAGCAAGGCGCTGCTCGCGGCCTATGGCCGCGCGCTCGCCGACAACGGCAATTCGCAGGCCGCATTCGACGTGCTGAGCCGCGCGCACAGTCCGGACAATCCGGACTGGCGGATCCTGTCGGTGCAGGGCACCACGCTCGACAAGTTGAACCGGCACGAGGAAGCGCGGCGCTATTACGCCAGTGCGCTTCGACTGGCCCCCGACGAGCCGTCGGTGCTGTCCAATCTCGGCCTGTCCTACATGCTGACCAAGGAATTGCCGAAGGCGGAAGAGACGCTTCGCCAGGCCTATGCCAGCGCCCGCGCCGACACCCGCATCCGGCAGAACCTTGCGCTCGTCGTCGGTCTGCAGGGCCGCTTCGCGGAGGCCGAGACCATCGTCAAGGCCGACCTGCCGGCCGATGAGGCGGCGGCCAATGTCGCCTATCTCCGCGACATGCTGAACCGCAAGGACGGTCCGCGGACCGCATCGCGCGCCGCACCTGTTGTTGCCAAGGACGACTAACGCTCCTTTATGGCGTGTCTGACAGCGAAGCTGTGGGCTTCGCAAATCCATATCTGCCTCAACGCGCGCAAAAAAAGAAACGCCCGGCGTTTGCCGGGCGTTCTGGTAATGCGCTGCGGCGCGGCTCAATGCATCGTGGCGATCTTGATATAGGACGGCCCGAGGATCACGATGAACAGGCAGGGCAGGAAGAACAGGATCATCGGCACGGTCAGCTTGGGCGGCAGCGACGCCGCCTTCTTCTCGGCCTCGTTCATGCGCATGTCGCGGTTTTCCTGCGCCATCACGCGCAGGCTCTGGCCGAGCGGCGTGCCGTAGCGTTCGGATTGCTGCAAGGCCATGCACACCGACTTCACGCCTTCGAGCCCGGTGCGGCGCGCCAGGTTCTCGTAGGCGGACTTGCGGTCCTGCAAATAGGACAATTCCGCGGTCGTCAGGGCGAACTCCTCCGACAGCGCGATCGACTGTCCGGCGATCTCGTTTGCCACCTTCCGGAATGCGACCTCGACCGACATGCCCGACTCGATGCAGATCAGCAGCAAGTCCAGCGAATCAGGGAAGGCGCGCTTGATCTGGAGCTGGCGCTTGGAGATCGCGTTCTTCAGGAACAGCATCGGCGCCTGGAGGCCGGCATAGGCCGCAGCGACGCAAATGCCGATCTTGAGCGTGAGCGACCAGGTCGCGCCCGCGATGAAGAACGTATAGACGATGGCGCCGAGCAGCAGCACGATCGGCGTCACCGCGCGGGCGAACAGGAAGGTGACGTAGGGGGCGTGGCCGCGATAGCCCGCCATCACGAGCTTATCGAGCGCCGCTTCCTGGGCGAGCCATTTCGTGAGGTTGAGATCGTCCACCACCCGGGAGACCACCTGCTTCGGGGTCTGCCGCAGCGCGACCTTCTCCGTCTTGGCGAGACGATCGCGCTCGCGCTGCCGGAGACGCTCGCGCTCGCTGGCGACGGCCTTCATGCGCTTGTTGAGATCGCCGCCGGCGAGCAGCGGCATCGCCAGCGTGTAGACCGTCGCGCTTGCCGCGATGAAGGCAAGCAGCATGGTCATGAACCTGACGTCGTGGAGCTTGGCGACCAGAATATCAATCATGCTGCACCGTCAGAAATCGAAGTTGATCATCTTCTTCATCACCAGCACGCCCATCGACATCCAGACGACGCAGGCAACCAGCATGAGCTGGCCCATCGAGTTCGTCCACAGCAGGGCGATGTAGTCCGGCGTCGTGAGGAACACCAGGATCATCACGATCGGCGGCAGCGAGCCGATGATGGCGGCGGAAGCTTTCGCTTCCATCGACATCGCCTGGATCTTCTCGGCCATCTTCTTGCGGTCGCGCAGCACCCGCGACAGGTTGCCGAGCGCTTCCGACAGATTGCCGCCGGACTTCTGCTGGATCGCAATCACGATGCCGAAGAAGTTCGCTTCCGGCAGCGGCATGCGTTCGTAGAGCCGGGAGCACGCCTCGCCGAGCGGCATGCCGATCGCCTGGGTCTCGATGATCGCAAGGAACTCGCTGCGCAGCGGCTCAGGTGCGTCGTTGACGACCGCCTTGAGCGATTCGAACAGCGGCAGGCCGGCCTTGATGCCGCGCACGATGACGTCGACGGCGTCGGGCAACGCCCTCAGAAAGGCCTTCTCTCTCCGCTTCTTCAGGAAGCCGAGCAGCCAGCGCGGCAGACCGAGACCCATGGCAAAGCCGATGCCGGCCGCGCCCAACAGGCCTCCGCCGACCATGAATGCCGCGCCGAACCCGAACAGGCCGAGGGCGCCGGAGATCATCCAGAATTTCTGCTCGGACCACTCCAGTCCGGCCTGCGAGATGCGCACACCGAGCGGGACTTTCTTGTCCTTCTGCCGACGCGCCTCGAGCTCCTTGAGCGATCCTTCGACCTGCTCGCGGCGGGAGCGCTGCGTGCGGTCGGTACCTCGCGTGGTCGACGGTTCGCTGCGCGCCACCGATGCGCGGCGCGACTCGGCCTTCTTTTCCCCCGAGAGGTAGGGATAGAGGAAGACCCAGGCGATGCCGCCCACGGTGGTGGCCGCGAGGAAGGCCAGGGCAAGGGTTTGCGTTTGCATCCTGCGTTCCCCTAGACCGGCGCCGGCGAGTCGGAGGCATCCAGCGCCGCCGCAAGCCGCTTCTCTTCATTGTAGTAGCGCGCACGCTCCCAGAAGCGCGGCCGGCCGATGCCGGTCGAGCGGTGCTTGCCAATGATCTTGCCGTTGGCATCTTCCCCGACCACGTCGTAGAGGAAGATATCCTGGGTGATGATGGTGTCGCCTTCCATGCCCATCACCTCGGTGATGTGGGTGATACGGCGCGAACCGTCGCGCAGGCGCGCGGCCTGCACGATGATGTCGACCGAGGCGCAGATCATCTCGCGAATGGTGCGCGAGGGAAGCGAGAAGCCGCCCATGGTGATCATCGATTCGCAGCGCGACAGCGCTTCGCGGGGATTGTTGGCGTGCAGCGTGCCCATCGAGCCGTCATGGCCGGTGTTCATCGCCTGCAACAGATCGAACGCCTCGGGTCCGCGGACTTCGCCGACGATGATGCGCTCGGGGCGCATACGCAGGCAGTTGCGGACCAGTTCGCGCATCGTGACCTGGCCCTCGCCCTCGATGTTCGGCGGCCGGGTTTCCAGCCGCACCACATGCGGCTGCTGCAGCTGAAGTTCGGCGGCGTCTTCGCAGGTGATGATGCGTTCGTCGTGCTCGATATAGTTGGTCAGGCAGTTCAGCAGCGTGGTCTTGCCCGAACCGGTACCGCCCGAGATGATCACGTTGCAGCGGACACGGCCGATGATCTGCAGGATGGTCGCCCCGTCCGGCGTGATCGCGCCGAACTTGACGAGCTGCTCCAGCGTCAGCTTGTCCTTCTTGAATTTACGAATGGTGAGCGCGGGCCCGTCGATCGCCAGCGGCGGCACGATGGCGTTGACGCGCGAGCCGTCGGCGAGACGGGCGTCGCAGATCGGCGAGGATTCGTCGACGCGCCGGCCGACCTGGCTGACGATGCGCTGGCAGATGTTGAGCAGCTGCTGGTTGTCGCGAAAGCGGATGCCGGTGCGCTGGATCTTGCCGGCGACTTCGATGAACACGGTGCCGGCGCCGTTGACCATGATGTCGGCGATGTCGTCGCGCGACAATAGCGGCTCCAGCGGTCCGTAGCCGAGCACGTCGTTGCAGATGTCGTCGAGCAGCTCTTCCTGCTCGGCGATCGACATCACGATGTTCTTGATCGCGATGATCTCGTTGACGATGTCGCGGATTTCCTCGCGCGCCGACTCGCTGTCGAGCTTGGCGAGCTGGGCAAGGTCGATCGCCTCGATCAGGGCGCCGAAGATCGTCGCCTTGACCTGGTAGTAGTTGTCCGAGCGGCGGGCTTCGACGGCGGGAGCAGGCGGTGGCTTGGCCGGGGCCAGCGGCGGCGACGATATCGCCGGTGCGGCGGACTCGCGCGCCATCGGCGACAAGCCGGCAGGCTCCGGCGTCTGAAAGGCGGGCTTGGGTGCCCGCAGATCCCCATCGTTTCCGCTACGCTTACCAAACACGACGTCTTGACTCCACGCGGACCACTATTTGGACCGCAGCTTTTCGAGCAGGGGCGACAGGAAGGACCCCCTCGGCTTCTTGGTTTCGCCGCGGCCTGTCAGCCGCTGCGCCATCTGTAGAAACATCTCGACTGCGCGGTGATTGGCGGAGATTTCCGCGATCATCTGGCCGTTGTTGGCGGCCGAACCGAAGATCTGCGGATCGAACGGGATGGCGGCAATCGGCGGGCTTTCGATCGCCTTGGCGAATTCGCCCGCCGCGATCTCCGGCCGCTTCGGCACGCCGACCTGGTTCAGGCAGTACAGCGGCGCGCGGTCATTCGGCCTGGACGCCTTCAGCAGGTCGAACATGTTCTTGGCGTTGCGCAGGTTGGCGAGGTCGGGCGCCGCCACGATCAGGATGTCGTCGGCCGCGATCAGCGCGCGCTTGGTCCAGCCGGACCATTGGTGCGGCACGTCGAGCACGATGCAGGGCATCGTGGTGCGCAGTGTGTCGAAGATCGCATCAAACGCTTCGGCGCCGAAATCGTAGACCTTGTCGAGCGTGGCCGGCGCCGCCAGCAGGCTCAGATGGTCGGTGCATTTCGACAGCAGGCGGTCGACGAAGGCGGTATCGACGCGGTCCGGCGAGAACACCGCATCCGCGATGCCTTGCGCCGGATCCTGGTTGTAGTTGAGGCCGGCGGTGCCGAATGCAAGGTCGAGATCGGCCACTACGGAATCCAGCGCCAGATCGCGGGCGATCGCCCAGGCGATATTGTGGGCGATCGTCGAGGCGCCGACGCCGCCCTTCGCACCGACGACGGCGACGACGCGGCCGACCGCCTTGGCTTCCGGCGCCGAGAACAGGTTGCAGACCGCGCGCACCACGTCGATCGCATGGGCCGGTGCGATCACGTAGTCGCTGACGCCGCGGCGGACCAGCTCGCGATACAGCGTGACGTCGTTGACCCGGCCGATCACGACCACCCTTGTGCCGGCGTCGCACACCGTGGCGAGCTGGTCGAGCCCGGCCAGGATGTCGCTGCGGCCCTCGGTCTCGAGAATGATGACATTGGGCGTCGGCGCCGAGCGGTAGGCCTCGATGGCAGCCGCCATGCCGCCCATCTGGATCTTGAGATGGGCCTTGGCCAGCCGGCGATCCTCGCCCGCCGACTGTACGGCGGCAGCGGTCTCGACCGTCTCGCAGAACGCCTGGACCGAGACCCGTGGCGCCGGAGCAATATGGTCGTCCACGGCCTGCGGCGGGGCGTCCGTCTGCTCTTCGGAGTTTTGCTGCGCGTAGGTGATCATTTTCCTGTGTCGCTTAGCTTGGCCCTGTCGGACTCGGGATACGTCGTGGCGGTGGTGGTGCCCTTGCGATACTTGTCGAAGGCGATATTGCGGCGCGACGTGTAGGCAGGGGTCTCCGCGCGTGGCTGCACGAGGTCAGTCGGGTCTTCGACCATGGCTGCGAGGTTGCGCTGATTGGCGCAGCCGAAATTGTAGTATTGCTTGTTCTGGATGTAGGAACCGTTGTGCATCGACGGGCCGAGATCTTCCGGCCACAGGCCGCACGGTCCGGCCTCCGCTTTCATCTTTGGATAGTTCACGCGGATCGCAGGCATCAGGCGCGGATTCTCGGGATGGTACTTGCGCACGAGGATCCCGCGCGGCGGCACGCCGGCGGCGGCGAAGGTCGCCTGGATCTCGCGCAACGATTCCTGCGCGGGCCGGGCGTTCGGCGTGTCGGCGGGAACGTCGATGGTGACGGCGCCGGTGCCCTCACGCATCCAGTCCTGCGCCATTCCCATCACCTCTGCGCGCTGCTCGGCGGTCAGGCCGCCGCGACTGCGGCCGACGAAGACCACGATCGAGCGATCCGCCTCGGTCACCGCGATCGGGTGACGCTGGCGATAGTCGGCCGGCGAGTCTGCCATCGCGAAACTGTTGTCGGCGGCGTGCTGGCAGGCGCCGAGCGTCATGGCAAGGCCGACGAGCGCTCCGGCGAGACCGGCGGTGCGCTTGTAATCGGCGGATGTTCTGGGTGTGGTCTGTGTCATCGTCCGCCTCAGTCGGTAATGAAGCCGTAGGTGCCGCGGTAATTCCGCGCCGGCTCGGTGCGGCCAGGCACACCGTAGACGCGGTTGATGCTGCCGAGCAGGTCGGCCTGCGGATCGGACGCGTTTGCAAAGCCGTCATCCGGACGCGACAGGTCCTTCTGCGCCACGGCGCGAACGACATAGGGCGTCACCAGAACCATCAGCTCGGTCTGGTTGTTGACGAAGTCGCGGCTGCGGAACAGCGTGCCGAGCACGGGCAGCGACGCCAGCCCGGGAAGGCCGTTGATCGCCTGCTTGGTCTGGTCCTGGATCAGGCCGGCCATGGCCATCGAGCCGCCCGAGGGAATTTCCAGCGTGGTCTCGGCGCGGCGGGTCTTGATCGAAGGGATCGTCGTTCCACCCGCGCCGCCGGTCAGCGCGTTCTCGGTCGAGACTTCCGACACTTCCGTCATCACCCGCAGACTGATGCGCCCCTCGGTCAGCACCACCGGCGTGAAGTTGAGCGAAATGCCGAATTTCTTGAAGCTGACGGTCTGGACGCAATTCCCGATCGCGCCCGTCGACGAGGTCTGACAGGTCACGCCGGTCGGAATTGGAAACTCGCCGCCCGAGATGAAGGTCGCCGATTCGCCTGATATCGCGGTCAGGTTCGGTTCGGCGAGCGTCCGCACGACGCCGGCGCTTTCCATGGCGCGGATCGTCGCCGACACCGACGATCCGAACGATGTGGTGAGCGCGTTGCCCGCCACGAGCGGTGAGCTGTTAGCGGTGAACGGGTTGCTGTTGGCGAATTTTACCACGGTCGTGCCGTAGTTGAGGTTCGCGGTGAGGTCGATGCCGAGCTGCTTGATCAGGCTGCGCGAGACTTCGGCAACCGTGACCTTCAGCATCACCTGGTCGCGGCCGCGAACCGTGATCGAGTTCACGACCTTGTCGGGGCCGCCGACCAGCCGCGTGGCGATCTCGCCGGCCTGCTGCGCGTCGATCGGGCTCGCTGCGCTTCCGCTCAGCATCACGCCGTCGCCGACGCCCTCGATCTGGATATCGGAATTCGGCAGTGCCGCGCGCAGCGCGGCGCGCACGCCGTTGAGATCGCGCTTGACCGCGATGTCATAGGCCGCGATCTGCTGGCCGGCGGCGTCGAAGAACACGATGTTGGTCTGGCCGACCGTCGCGCCGATGATGTAGGCGCGTTGCGCCGAGCGAACCACGGCATTGGCGATCTTGGGATCGGCGACCAGCACGTCCTTGATGTCCCTGGGCAGGTCGATCACGATCGATTTGCCGACGCCGAGCGAGAGGAAGCGGGCATTCATCTGGCCGCCATCGGTCGATGCGGCAGGGGCTGGCGCGGTGCGGTAATCGCTCGCCACCACCGGTGTCAGCGCCGGATTGAGCGTGAGCGCCGCGACGGCCGAGAACGACAATGCGCGGACCATGAAGGCCCGCATCGTCCGTTGAGTTGCCCCGCCCTTCATCACGTGTGTCCTCATGGTCACTTCTGCATCGTCGCCTGGTTGGCAACGCCAAAGCGGATGACGTTGATCGTGTCACCACGCCTCTGCCGGTTGTCGTCGGTCCTGGTTTCGGGCGCGTTGTTGTCGGCGATGCTGCGCAGCGCCAGCGACAGGACGCCGCTCTGGCGCGCGCGCGCCAGCGTCTCGGTCTGTTCGGGTTTCAGCTCCAGCGTCACCGTCTTGCCGATCAGCGCGTTGGTGCCGTCCTTTTCCTTCGGTGCCTGGTCGATCGCGAGCACGCGAACGTTGGTCAGGATCACCTCGGAGTTGACGATGTCGGCGCCGCTGCGGTCCGGATTCTTGTCCCGCTTCGACAGCAGGACGTCGACCCGGTCATTCGGCAGGATGAAGCCGCCGGCGCCGGTCTCGGGTGAGATTTCGGTCGATACCGCCCGCATGCCGGTCGGCAGGATCGCAGCCATGAAGCCGCTGCCGTCGGCCTTGACGAGCTTCTGCTCGCGAATCGGTTCGCCCTGGATGAACGGGGCGCGCGCGATCGAGCCGGTCACGTCCTTGATCGCTTCGGCGTTGCTGTCCCTGCGCATGAAGCTGGCGCTGGCGGTTGCCGCCGGCCAGGTCTGCCATTGCAAATCTTCGGGCTTCACGGCCTGGCCGAGGCCGATGTCGGTTTTCGCGACCAGGATGTCGACGGTGGGCAGCTGCGCGACCGGCGGAGCCGGCGCCGGCTTGTCGTCGCTTCCGCTCGCCAAATAGAGCGCCGCAAGGCCGGCGCAGCCTGCGATTGCCAGGACCAGAATGCGGGCCTTATCCATTACGCTTCACTTTCCACATGACGCCGCGACGCTGCCGCCGCCGTGATGGGAGTTGACCAGCTATTCGTCAAAGCATGGTTAATGAGGCGTATCTATATCGCCTTAACGGGCGGTTACCGCTGCTTTCTCAGCGCATGGCGAAGTGCGCGAGATCGATCGTCTTGATCCAGTCCGTCTCGGGATAGATCAGCAGGGCCGAGGGCGAGTGCGATGCCGTAGGGAATTCCGGTCTGCTTGTCGTGCAGGCGGCTGAGCCAGGCCTGGTTCGCGAGCGCGTAGGGTAGCGGCCATTGCCGGAGCTGCAGCAGCAGCACCGTCAGCGCGCCGCCGAACAGCGATGCGAAGACCAGATAGGGGAGCAGATGCTCGAACCCGAACCACAGGCCGGCCGCGGCCGCGACCTTGGCGTCTCCGCCACCGACCCAGCCCATCGCAAACATGCCGAATGCCACCACCAGAACCAGCGCGCCCGCGCCGGCATGGCTGAGGATCTCGTGCACGTCCATCCCGGTCAGCGGCGCCAGGACGAAGAAGCCGGCCGCCAGCGCCAGCGAGATCCGGTTCGGGATCGTCATGGTCAAGAGATCGCTCGCCGCCGCGAAGGCCATCAGGGCCGGAAACAGCATCAAACGTGCGATGTCGAGGATCATGGATTCATGCCGTCAAGCTGGAGCTGCGGTCGAGACCCGACGCTAGCGGCCAATGGTGAACAATCGGGAAAGGCCGCCGTGGTCGCCATCAAGGCGCCGACGGCCGGTGCGCCAAATAGCAAAGGTCCCGGGGGTGCCGGGACCTTTGATGCGAGTTCCTGGGAACCGGATTACTTCAGCGAGCTGGCGACCGTGTTGAAGGTGCCCGAGAGCTTGGTGCCGACGCCGTTGACTGCAGCGATGATCGCGATCGCGATACCGGTGGCGATCAGGCCGTATTCGATGGCGGTCGCGCCCGACTCATCCTTCACGAAGCGCGAGACGAGGTTCTTCATAAGTAACTCCTGTGTACACGTGGCTGGTCGAACTAGGTTTGGTCTCGCCGGCGTTCTCAGCACCGTGACCATTGCGGCACCCTACGGTTCGACAATTTCGGCGCAGTTAATTTGATCGTATAAACACAGCGGGAACCCGCAGTTGTTGCGCACAGTAAATTTGGAATTAAGCGGTCCGCTAAGATTGCAGATTGTTGCCGGGGCCCGCTGTCGGCACCTGTTCACGGCTCCTTAAGCGCACATCTATACCCATGGGGCTTCCGTCAGATGAGGCCGTCATGCCCAGCCTTCCCTTTGAAGTCATCGAGATGATCGGCCAGACGATGATGAAGGTGGTGCCGATCACGATCGCGCTGGCGCTGTTCTTCACGGTGCTCACTCATTTCTGGGCCTGCAATCCCGGCAAGCCGTGGTGGCAGAAGCGTGAGCTGGTCACCGACATCTGCTACTGGTTCTTCGTGCCGGTGCTCGCCCGCGTGCTGCGGATCGGGCTCCTGGTGGTGGGCGCAGCCGTGGTGTTCAACGTTCACGACGCCGACGATCTGATCGCGTTCTACGAGAATGGACATGGCCCTCTGGCGCAGCTTCCGCTCTGGTTGCAGTCCATTATCTTCCTCGTCGCCTCCGATTTCATGCTGTACTGGCTGCATCGGATGTTCCATGGCGGCGGCTTCTGGAAGTACCACGCCATTCATCACTCCTCCGAGGATCTTGAATGGATCTCGGCGGCACGCTTCCATCCGGTCAATCTTCTGATCGGCACGATCACTGTCGATGTGATCCTGCTGATGGCGGGCATCTCGCCGAACATCATGCTGTGGGTCGGCCCGTTCACCACCTTCCATTCGGCATTCGTGCACGCCAACCTGAACTGGACGCTCGGCCCGTTCAAATACGTGATCGCGACGCCGGTGTTTCACCGCTGGCATCACACCGGGCTCGAGGAAGGCGGCGACACCAATTTCGCTGGCACGTTTCCGCTCTGGGATATTCTGTTCGGAACGTTCCGGATGCCCGAAGGCAAGCTTCCGGAAGATTACGGCGTCGATGCCGAGCAGGGCGTGCCGTCCGAGATCGGCGGACAGTTGGCCTATCCGTTCCGGCAATGACGCCGCCAGCCGGCCGGTGCGATCATGAGCGCTGAGACCGCGACCTTCCCGCGCGCGAAAACCTCCGTGTTCGCCGAGCTTCCGGCCTGGTTCTGGATGGCGTGCGGCGTTTATGCGCTGCTGCTGTTCGTCGGCGACAGGCTGCTCGCCGATTCCGACACCTACTGGCAGATTGCCGTCGGCCGCTGGATCCTCGACCATCGCACGCTGCCGTCCGTCGACATCTATTCCTTCACCAAGGCCGGTGAGCCGTGGGTGTCGTCGTCCTGGCTGTCGCAGGTTCTGTTCGCGAAGGCCTATGACCTCGCCGGGTGGACCGGTCCGGCGGCGCTGGCCGCCGCCTGTGCCGCTGCCAGCTTCGCGCTGCTCACCGCCATCCTCAGCCGCGCGCTGCCGGCGGTCTACGCGAGCCTGATCGCCCTCGCGGCGCTGGTTCTGACCTGCGGGCACCTGCTGGCCCGTCCGCATGTGCTGGCTATGCCCATTATGATCGTCTGGGCGAACGGCCTGATGACCGCCAGCGAAGGCCGCAAGGCGCCCTCGTTCTGGCTGCTGCCGCTGATCGCGCTGTGGGCCAATCTGCACGGCGGCTTCCTGTTCGGTTTGGTCCTGGCCGGCGCATTTGCGCTCGATGCGATGTGGAATGCCTTGCCGGCCCAGAGGCTGGCGCTGGCGCTGCGCTGGGGGGCGTTCGGCATCGGCGCACTGGCTGCGTGCTGCGTGACCCCCTATGGCTGGGGCTCGATCCTCGCCTCGCTCAGGATTCTCGGCCTCGGTGAATTGTTGCATCTCATCGCGGAGTGGAGGCCGGCGACGTTCGGCGAGATCGACCCGTTTGGACTATCGATCCTCGGCCTGCTCGGCGCTGCGCTTTATTGCGGGGCGAGGTTGCCGCTGCCGCGAATCATCCTGGTGCTGGGCCTGCTGCATATGGCGCTGTCCCATGTCAGAAATCTCGAGCTGCTCGCCCTGCTGCTGCCGCTGGCCGTGCTGACGCCGGTCGCCACCCAGTTCGGGCTGCGTGCCGCTAGCCCCGTCCGCCCGAGAGTTGCTCCGGCCGCGATCCTTATCGTCGGGCTTTGCGCGTGGACCGCACTCGTTGCCGCGCGCCAGGTCATATCGCCACCGCCGACCTATTCGCCGGTTGCCGCCGTCGACGCGATGAAGGTGCACAACGTCAGGCGCGTGCTCAACGATCTGCAGTTCGGCGGCTACCTGATCTGGCGCCAGATGCCTGTTTTCATCGACGGGCGTGCCGAACTCTACGGCGAGGCGTTCGGCATGAGCTTGGCCCGCGCGCTTCAGCTCAAGGACGTCAACGGTTTCCTCAATCTGCTCGCGACCCATGACATCGATGCGGTGATGCTCGATCCGACCACGCCGGCGTCCAGATTGCTGGATCACATCGGAGGATGGCAGCGCCTCTACGCCGATGAGCGCGTGGTCGTCCACGTCCGCGCCGCCAGTTGAAGCCGCCGCAGCCACTGCTTTGGAGACTCCTAAGATTGCCATAAGCGCACCGCTTCCCGCCCAATGGCAGGACGACGGGATCGGCGACCGGATAGTCCTGCGCGAGGTACCGGACGGTTGGCCGGTCCGCTCGGGAAGTCGCGACATCCGCGCAATTCGGCGGTCGATCTTTGCTCTTCCTAAATGAATTGCCGTCAGATTTGCCAGCGTCGGGCGCCGGTCCGCAGCGTATCGTCTTTGCCGGCCAGTTAACGTCCCGGGGTAGAGTATGTCGTTTCAGTCCCAGCGTATTCGCGCCGTCACGCGCATTGGCTTCATCTCGATGGCCGCAGCCATGCTGCTGGGGCCAGCACTCGCAACGGCAGCGCCGGATCCCGACCGGATCGCGGTCAATGTCGATCAGGCCAAGCTCGTCAGGCTGCCCGGCGGCATCGCCACGATCGTGGTCGGTAATCCCCTGATCGCCGACGTCACCCTGCAGAATGGCGGGGTTGTCGTGGTGACCGGCAAGGGTTATGGCGCGACCAATTTCATCGCACTCGACCGCTCCGGCCAGGTTCTGGTGGATCGCCAGATCCAGGTCGAAGGTCCGTCCGATCAGTTGGTCACCGTCTATCGCGGCATCGATCGCGAGACCTATAGCTGCATGCCGGTTTGTCAGCGCCGCATCACCCTCGGCGACGGCGACGCCTATTTCAAGACGACGATGGAACAGGCCGGTACGCTCAACAATCAGGCCTCCGGTTCGGGCGGCGCCGCGAAGCCGCAGAACTGACGTGCGTCCGCTCGGGCGCTTCACACGCCGGGGCCTTGGTCGATCGCAGGCGGCTCGTCCGACATGCTTAATAAAGGCCTAACGGATCGGGTCGCTCTGTCTCGATCCGGCGAAATACTTCGACAATGACTCTTGGGTAGTTGTTGCCACCATGTTGATCCGGGGTCGTTGATGCCGTTGCCCGCTCATTGTCTTGCACGCCTCCTCCGTCGCTTTCGCCGTAACCGCAGTGGTGTGACCGCGGTCGAATTCGCGCTGGTCGCGCCGCTGTTTTTCGGGCTGCTCTTTGCGATCATCGAAGTGGCAATGATCTTCTTTGCGAGCCAGGTGCTCGAGACGGTGACGCAGGACTCGTCTCGCTTCATCATGACCGGACAGGCCCAGGGCGCAAGCTATACCCAAGCGCAGTTCAAGAGCTACGTCTGTGGCCAGACCAATGCGCTGTTCGACTGCACCAACGGCATCTATGTCGACGTCCGCAGCTATCCGTCTGCGACAGGCTTTAGCAGCGTCAACATCACGCCGATCACCGATCCCACCCAGGTGAAATGGTGTCCCGGCAAGGACGGCGACGTCGTGGTGGTCCGGCTGTTCTATCAATGGCAGCTGTTTGTCACCCAGCTGGGCTTCAACGCCTCGAACCTTCCCAATGGCAAGCGGCTCCTGATCGCGACCGCGACATTCAAGAACGAGCCGTCCGGAACGGCTGGGACCACATGCTCATGAGCAAGGTCGTGAAAACCCTGTCTGCGGCCTTGCTGCGCTCGGTTGCTGCTCTCGCGCATGACCGCCGGGGCCTCGCAGCCGTCGAGTTTGCCTTTGTCATGCCGCTGATGCTGGTGATGTTCTTCGGCACCGTCGAATTTTCATCCGGTGTGGCGGTCGACCGCAAGGTCACACTGATGGCGCGCGCCGCGTCAGATCTCACCTCGCAGGCGACGCAGGTGGTGGATGCGGACCTGCAAAACTTCTTCAGCGCCAGCGTCGGCATCATGACGCCCTACGATGCGTCGCCGACCAAGGTCACGTTGTCGGAGATCTACGTCGATAATTCCAACATCGCGCACATACAGTGGAGCAAGGCGGGGACGATCGCCTCGGGCGCCACGCAGGCCACGCTGACGGCCTCGACCCGCAATCAGGGTGACATCGTGACAAGCATCGTTCCGTCGGCGCTGCTGGTTGCTGGCACCTATCTGATCTTCAGCGAAGTGAGCTACAAATACGTTCCGACGATCGGGTATGTGATGGCCAAGGCCGGCATCAATCTCAGCGACGTTGCCTTTACGCGGCCGCGGCAGTCAGTTTGCGTGTTCTATGCCCCGACGTCCGCCACCATGCCGACGACCTGCTCGACTTACTAGGGCGTTTTCGAGCGAAGTGGACACCCGGTTTGCGTGAAGAAAATGCTCAACGTCGCGCTGCCAGAGACGCAATCCAGACAAAAAGGGCCGCACCCGAAGGTGCGGCCCTTGATGCTTTGACGGCAATTTCCTGGAGCTTCGCGCTCCCGGGAAATCGGCTTATCCAGCGGCGCGCAGATTGTCGGCCGAGGATTTGCCGGAACGGCGGTCAGCAACGATCTCGTAGGAGATCTTCTGGCCTTCACGCAGAGTGCCAAGGCCGGCGCGCTCGACTGCACTGATGTGCACGAACACGTCGTTCCCGCCTTCATCCGGCTGGATGAAGCCGTAGCCCTTGGTCGCGTTAAACCACTTCACGGTTCCCATGCTCACGTGGGTAGTCCCTTCTCAGATATACAAGTTCAAGACCCGCTTGTCGGCGGGGTGGTGAGATCGAATTTTTGGAAGGGTCGTCAGCGTCTGAACCGGCTGTACCGGTATTGGCTAATGTCGTCCGGCCGAAAATCGATGGGTAGGATATTATTCGATAGAAGGGCTCAAAACAATCCTGACGTGCGCGATTTTTTGGCCGGCGCAGCCGCCGGCCATTTGTTGCGCAGGACATCAGGACATCATGCGCGCAACGGTTGCAATGCCCAACCTATCGGCGGCGGAACTGGCCGCCGCGCTGTGCTCCGCCCCGCGGCGGACCGCCGGGTGCGCCACTCGGACGTTCGTCCTTGTGCCGGAAAATCAGGCGGCCCTTTTCGAGATCGTAGGGCGACATTTCGATCGTGACGCGGTCGCCGGCCAGCGTCTTGATGCGGTTTTTCTTCATCTTGCCGGCAGTGTAGGCGACGATCTCGTGTCCGGCATCGAGTTGCACCCGGTAACGAGCGTCGGGGAGGATTTCGGTCACCAGTCCTTCGAACTGGATCAGCTCTTCCTTAGCCATATGTTTCTCCAGATCGAGCGACGGCTAGTGCTTCGGTCGGTTGTTGCGGTTGGGTTGCGGATTCGGCCGGCTCTCGCGGTGCAAGAAGGCGACGCCCTGAATGCCTTCGCTGTTGCCGGCCTGCGACGGACGCGGCGACTCGCCCCGGCTCGTCTGCGGCGCGCCATTATTACCACCCCGGCGGCGGCGGCGGCGAGGGCCTTTTGCACTTGGAGCCGGCTCATTCCCACGGACATTATGCGCGCGCGGCGCAGAGCGGCCGCCACGGTGGGGGTGGGTCGCCGGTGCGGGCGCGGCGGCCTCGCGGCTGCCCTGCGTGCGGCGGTCTTCCCGCGGCACGGTAATCCGGATCAGCCGCTCGATATCGCGCAGATAGCCCATCTCCTCGGCGCCGGCGACCAGCGAGATCGCGATGCCGTCGGCGCCGGCGCGCGCGGTGCGGCCGATGCGGTGGACGTAGGTCTCCGGGATGTTGGGCAGGTCGAAGTTCACGACATGGCTGATGCCGTCGACGTCGATGCCGCGGGCGGCGATATCGGTCGCCACCAACGTGCGGATCTCGCCGGTACGGAACGCCGCCAGCGTGCGCTCGCGGTGGTTCTGCGACTTGTTGCCGTGGATCGCATTGGCCTCGATGCCGGCCTTGGCAAGGCTCTTCACCACCTTGTCGGCGCCGTGCTTGGTGCGGGTAAACACCAGGGCACGATTGACCTGCTCCTGCTTCAGGAGCTGGGCGAGAACCGTCGGCTTGGCCGCGAAATCGACCTGGATCGCGCGCTGGGCGATGCGATCCACCGTCGAGGCCACCGGCGTCACCGCCACGCGGGCCGGGTCGCGCAGCATCGCCTCGGCGAGCTCGGCGATGTCCTTGGGCATGGTCGCCGAGAAGAACAGTGTCTGCCGCCGGATCGGCAGCTTGGCGACGATTTTGCGGATGTCGTTGATGAAGCCCATGTCGAGCATGCGGTCGGCTTCATCGAGCACCAGGAATTCGACCTGGTTGAGCTTCAGCCCGTTGCTCTGCACGAGGTCGAGCAGGCGGCCGGGGGTGGCGACCAGCACCTCGACGCCCTGCATCAGGGAACGGACCTGGCGGCCCATCGGCACGCCGCCGATGGCGAGCGTCGAGGACAGCCGGACGTGGCGGCCATAGGTGTTGAAGCTGTCGAGGATCTGCCCGGACAGTTCGCGGGTCGGCGAGAGCACCAGCACGCGGCAGCTCTTGGGCTGCGGGCGGATGCGGTTCTCGAGCAGCCGGTGCAGGATCGGCAGCGCGAAGGACGCGGTCTTGCCGGTTCCGGTCTGGGCGATGCCGACGACGTCGCGGCCGGCAAGTGCGAGCGGGATGGTCTGGGCTTGGATGGGGGTCGGCGTGAGATAGTTTTCTTCTCGAAGCGCGCGGGCGATGGGATCGGCGAGGCCGAAATCCTGAAAGGAGGTCAAAAGGTGGTTCTTTCCATAAAAGCCGTCATCGTCCCGGCCAGTATCGGCCGGAATCGGATGAAAGCATTCGGGGACACCCGCGTGTCTGGGGCGTCAAGCTGGGTTAGCTGAAAGGCGAGCCAGAAGCCGCTTGGGGCGGCTTGAACACGCAGCTCGCGAAGGCACCGCGATGTCGCGGGCATGGCGAGGATATGGACCAGGAACTGGGCGGTTTCAAGATGATATCGCCGGAATGGGTGCGCGGAATGCGCCGAACCATCGCGCAAACTGTCACAAATATCGGTGCCGGAAATTTAGCCAAGAAGGTAATTTTGCCTACAAAATAATCTGATTGCTCTTTCGGCAGTCAAGTTTACGGCTCAATGATTGGGCAACCGCTTTCCGTATTTGCCCGGAACTCATGAAATTATCCAGTTGGTTCATCGGCTTACGGTGCCCACACACCGTGGCACAGTTCTTGCGATTCCCTTAACCGCAGGCGGCCAAGCGGCCGTTCGCAAGCGTTCCACGCCTGCGTCAGGGAGACGACATTTCATGCTTACTCAGCTTACTCACAAAATAACGACGATGACCCGCCGCCGCGCGCTAGCGGCGACGGCCGGCCTGGTTTTGGGTCTGGCTGCGTCCTCGCCGTTCGCGCCCGCCCAAGCGGCCGACGACACCATCAAGATTGGTATTCTTCACTCGCTGTCGGGCACCATGGCCATCAGCGAAACCACGCTGAAGGACACGATCCTTTTCCTGATCGACGAGCAGAACAAGAAGGGCGGCGTACTCGGCAAGAAGCTCGAGGCCGTCGTGGTCGACCCCGCATCGAACTGGCCGCTGTTTGCCGAGAAGGCCCGCGAGCTGATCACCAAGGACAAGGTTGCGGTCGTGTTCGGCTGCTGGACCTCGGTGTCGCGCAAGTCCGTGCTGCCAGTGTTCAAGGAGCTCAACAACATCCTGTTCTATCCGGTGCAGTATGAGGGCGAGGAATCCGAGCGCAACGTGTTCTACACGGGCGCGGCGCCGAACCAGCAGGCGATCCCCGCCGTCGACTATCTGATGAAGGAAGAAAAGGTGAAGCGCTGGGTGCTGGCCGGCACCGACTACGTCTATCCGCGCACCACCAACAAGATCCTGGAGGCCTATCTGAAGTCGAAAGGCGTCGCCCAGGACGACATCATGATCAACTACACGCCGTTCGGTCACTCCGACTGGCAGACGATCGTGGCCGACATCAAGAAGTTCGGCTCGGCCGGCAAGAAGACCGCCGTGGTCTCCACCATCAACGGCGACGCCAACGTTCCGTTCTACAAGGAGCTCGGCAACCAGGGCATCAAGGCGACCGACATCCCGGTGGTCGCGTTCTCGGTCGGCGAAGAAGAGCTCGCCGGCATCGACACCAAGCCGCTGCTCGGCCATCTCGCCGCCTGGAACTACTTCGAGTCGATCAAGACCCCGGCGAACGAGAAGTTCATCAAGGAGTGGCAGGCCTACACCAAGAATCCGAAGCGCGTGACCAACGATCCCATGGAAGCGCACTACATCGGCTTCAACATGTGGGTGAAGGCGGTCGAGAAGGTGAAGTCGACCGATCCGGACAAGGTGATCGACGCGCTTCCCGGCACCGAGGCGCCGAACCTGACCGGCGGCACCTCGAAGATGCTGCCGAACCACCACATCACCAAGCCGGTGTTCATCGGCGAGATCAAGGGCAACGGCCAGTTCGACGTGGTCTGGAAGACTCCGGGCCTGGTGGCCGGCGACGCCTGGTCGAAGGAGCTCGAGGGCTCCAAGGACCTGATCGGCGATTGGGTCGGCAAGAAGTGCGGCAACTACAACACCAAGACCAACAAGTGCGGCGGCCAGGGCTCCTGATTGAGAGCTTGATAGGGAGAATTGCGAAGCGGTTTTCCCTCGCGACAAACGCGGAACGCGTTTGCGCGGAGATCATGCTCAAACAAGACACCTGACCTCAACAACGACACAACACAACCTTCCAAAACCGGAGAAGGCGGCATTGCTCGCCGCCTTCTCCTCCACTCCTGCCGGGGTACTGACGTGTTTGCTATTTGTATTGATCGCTTTCGCACTCTGTTTCTCTCGATCCTGCTGCTGAGCTGCCTTGCTGTGCCGGCGCTGGCCGGCCCGTTCGAGGATTCGGTCGCCAAATTCGCCAATGACGAGTTCTCCGACACCGAGGCCGCGATCGGCGAGGTTGCCGCATCGGGCAATGCGCTCGCTTCGCCGATCATCGGCGCGCTGCAGGACGGCCGGCTGTCGGCCGATCCGGACAGCAAGAAGGTCTCCATCACGCAGGCCGACGGCAAGATCATCGACGCCGCCACCGGCGCGGCCGTCGACAAGCTGCCCGACAGCGCCGCTGCCGTTCGCCTCAACAACCGCCTGCGCCGCACCGTGGAGGCCGCGCTCGGCGGCCTGACGCTGCTGTCGCCGGATCCGGGCAAGCGGCTCGCCGCTGCGCAATCGGTGTTCAAGAGCCACGAGGAGAATCTGCTGCCGACGGTGGAGGGGGCGCTCGCCAAGGAGAGCGTCAAATCGATCAAGCAGGCCTTCGCCGAGGCACGCGCCGCCATCATCCTGTTCAAGCCGGATGCATCGGACAGCGACAAGCTCGACGCCGTTGCTGTGGTCAAGGCCCGCGGCGACCAGGAGGCGCAGGCGTTGCTTACCGGGCTCGGCGACCAGCCGCCGCTGGTCGCCAAGGCGGCGGCTAACGCGGTCACCTCGATCCAGAGCAATCTTGCGATGTGGTCGATGGTGCAGAACGCCTGGTACGGCCTGTCGCTCGGCTCGGTGCTGCTGCTCGCCGCGATCGGGCTTGCCATCACCTTCGGCGTGATGGGCGTCATCAACATGGCGCATGGCGAGATGGTGATGCTTGGCGCCTACACCACCTTCGTGGTGCAGGAGGTGATCCGCACCCGCTATCCCGCGCTGTTCGACTATTCGCTGCTGATCGCGGTGCCGCTCGCCTTCCTGGTCGCGGGCCTCATCGGCGTCGTGATCGAGCGCACCATCATCCGCTTCCTCTACGGCCGTCCGCTGGAGACGCTGCTCGCGACCTGGGGCCTGTCGCTGGTGCTGCAGCAGGCGGTGCGCACCGCGTTCGGTCCGACCAACCGCGAGGTCGGCAACCCCTCCTGGATGAGCGGCGCCTTCGAGCTCGGCCAGATCACCATCACCTATAACCGGCTT
Source organism: Bradyrhizobium quebecense (assembly GCF_013373795.3). Classification (NCBI taxonomy): domain Bacteria; kingdom Pseudomonadati; phylum Pseudomonadota; class Alphaproteobacteria; order Hyphomicrobiales; family Nitrobacteraceae; genus Bradyrhizobium; species Bradyrhizobium quebecense. The sequence goes on along the minus strand of NZ_CP088022.1, from coordinate 5,988,912 downwards.
TGGATCCTCTGCTTCACGCTCGCGGTGTTCGCCATCCTGCTCGCGATGCTGCGCTATACCGCGCTCGGGCTCGAGATGCGCGCGGTGACGCAGAACCGCCGCATGGCGGCCTCGATGGGGATCGCCACCTCGCGCGTCGACGCGCTGACCTTCGGCCTCGGCTCGGGAATCGCCGGCATTGCCGGCGTGGCGCTGTCGCAGATCGACAATGTCAGCCCGAACCTCGGCCAGAGCTACATCATCGACTCATTCATGGTCGTGGTGTTCGGCGGCGTCGGCAATCTCTGGGGCACGCTGGTCGGCGCCTTCACGCTCGGCATCGCCAACAAGTTCCTCGAGCCGATGGCAGGTGCGGTGCTCGGCAAGATCGCGATCCTGGTGCTGATCATCCTGTTCATCCAGAAGCGGCCGCGCGGCCTGTTCGCGCTCAAGGGCCGGGCGGTGGAAGCATGACGCCGCATATCCTGACCCGTTCGCTCGACCGCGCCGCGACCGCGTTCGTCCTGCTCGTCGCCGCGGTCGGCGTGCTGATCCCGCTGTCGAACCTACTGCTGCCGCAGGGCTCGATGTTCCAGGTGCCGACCTATCTGGTGGCGCTGTGGGGCAAATATGTCTGTTACGCCATCCTCGCGCTCTCGATCGATCTGATCTGGGGCTATTGTGGCATCCTTTCGCTCGGCCACGGCGCGTTCTTCGCGCTCGGCGGCTACGCGATGGGCATGTACCTGATGCGGCAGATCGGCAGCCGCGGCGTCTACGGCAACCCGATCCTGCCCGACTTCATGGTGTTCCTGAACTGGGACAAGCTGCCTTGGTACTGGTACGGCTTCGACAAGTTCTGGGTTGCCGCGTTGATGGTGCTGCTGGTGCCGGGCCTGCTTGCCTTCTGCTTCGGCTGGCTCGCCTTCCGCTCGCGGGTCACCGGCGTGTATCTGTCGATCATCACGCAGGCGATGACCTATGCGCTGCTGCTGGCGTTCTTCCGTAACGATTTCGGCTTTGGCGGCAACAACGGCCTGACCGACTTCAAGGACATCCTCGGCTTCAACGTGCAGGCCGAAGGGACCCGGGCCGCGCTGTTCCTGCTGAGCTGCCTGGCGCTGATCATCGCCTTCCTGATCTGCCGCGCGATCGTGACCTCGAAGCTCGGCAAGGTCTTGATCGCGGTGCGCGATGCCGAAAGCCGCACCCGCTTCCTCGGCTATCGCGTCGAATCCTACAAGCTGTTCGTGTTCACGCTGTCGGCCTGCATGGCTGGCGTCGCCGGTGCGCTTTACGTGCCGCAGGTCGGCATCATCAATCCGAGCGAGTTCGCGCCCGGCAATTCGATCGAGGCGGTGATCTGGGTCGCGGTCGGCGGCCGCGGCACGCTGATCGGCGCCGCGCTCGGCGCCGTCGTGGTCAATTACGCCAAGACGTTCTTCACCTCCGGACCACTCGCGCCGTACTGGCTGTTCATGCTCGGCGCGCTGTTCATCCTGGTCACGCTGCTGTTGCCCAAGGGCATCGTCGGCACCTTCGACAGCTGGTGGGAGACGCGGCGCAGCGCGGCCCTTGCGGCCGACAAGGAAAGCGCCGCACGCGAAGACGGCGTCGGTGCACCGAACTTGGCGGAGTAGGCAGATGAACGTCATGGATACCCGCGCCACTTCGGCCATGCTCTATCTCGACGGCGTGCACGTCTCGTTCGACGGCTTCCACGCCATCAACAATCTGTCGCTGACGCTCGCGCCCGGCGAAATGCGCGCCATCATCGGCCCGAACGGCGCCGGCAAGACCACGATGATGGACATCATCACCGGCAAGACTAAGCCGGACGAGGGCACCGTGCTGTTCGACGGCACCGTCGACCTGACCCGGCTCGACGAGACCCGCATCGCCGAGCTCGGCATCGGCCGCAAGTTCCAGAAGCCGACGGTGTTCGAGAGCCAGACCGTGCAGGACAACCTGCTGCTCGCGCTCAATGTCGATCATTCCGTGCGCGGCACGCTGTTCTGGCGCGGCAGCAAGGCCGAGTCCGAGCGGATCGACAAGGTACTGGAGACCATCCGCCTGACCGATGCGCGCAACCGCCTCGCCGGCAGCCTGTCGCACGGCCAGAAGCAGTGGCTCGAGATCGGCATGCTGCTGGCGCAGGATCCCAAGGTGCTGCTGGTCGACGAGCCGGTCGCCGGCATGACCGATGTCGAGACCCATCTGACCGCGGAGCTGCTCAAAGAGATCAACAAGAACCACACCATCATGGTGGTCGAGCACGACATGACCTTCGTGCGCGAGCTCGGCGTCAAGGTGACCTGCCTGCATGAAGGCACGGTGCTCGCCGAAGGTTCGATCGACCAGGTGTCGTCGAACGAGCGGGTGGTCGAAGTGTATCTGGGGCGCTAGGCGATGCTGAAGATCGACAACATCAACCTTTATTACGGCGCGGCGCAGGCGCTGCGCGGCGTGTCGCTGACCGCCGAGCCGGGCAAGGTCACCTGCGTGCTCGGCCGCAACGGCGTCGGCAAGACCTCGCTGCTGCGCGCCATGGTCGGCCAGTATCCGATCGCCTCCGGCGCGATCAATTTCGACGGCAAGGACATCACTGCGCTCAAGCCCTATGAGCGGGCGCGGCGCGGCATCGGCTTCGTGCCGCAGGGCCGCGAGATCTTCCCGTTGCTGACGGTGGAAGAAAACCTCAAGACCGGCTTCGGCCCGCTCAAGCGCGAGGACCGCAACATCCCCGACGACGTGTTCTCGCTGTTTCCGGTGCTGCAGACCATGCTGGGCCGCCGCGGCGGCGATCTCTCCGGCGGCCAGCAGCAGCAGCTTGCGATCGGCCGCGCGCTGGTGATGCGGCCAAAGCTCCTGCTGCTCGACGAGCCGACCGAGGGCATCCAGCCCTCGATCATCAAGGATATCGGCCGCGCCATTTCCTATCTGCGCAACCTCGGCAACATCGCCATCGTGCTGGTCGAACAATATCTCGACTTTGCCTGCGAACTCGGCGACAGTTTTGCCGTGATGGACCGGGGTGCGGTGAAATATGCCTGCGACCGCGCAAGCCTCGATCCCGCCGAGATCAGCCGCCAGATGGCGTTGTGAACAGGCTGTGACGCCGCCTCGCGCGGCGCGCGCAAGGGAGCGTCGGGGGAATGCGGACCGGGATCGCAGGCGCGGCAGCGGCGACGTTTGCGGCAAACCGCGCCCAGGGCGCTGTCAGGTTCGGCGTGCATCGCAAGGATGGCGTCACCCGCCGCGGTGATCTCCATGAATCGGGCTCGCTGCGCGTCCGTTTTCCGTCGCCGGAGGACCATGGCCTGTCGGCCATGTTCGTCAACACCGCCGGCGGCATTGCCGGCGGCGACCGCTTCGACATCGCAATCGCGGCCGGTCAGGGCGCCCGCCTGACCCTGACCACGGCGGCCGCCGAAAAGGTCTATCGCGCCCCGGGCGCGGCGGCGCGGCTCGATATCGCGCTGAAGGTCGCTGATGGCGCGCATCTCTCCTGGCTGCCGCAGGAGACCATCCTGTTCGACCGTGCCCGCATTCATCGCGGTTTCGACATCGACCTTGCCGAGGGCGCTTCGCTTTTGCTGTGCGAGATCGTGGTGTTCGGCCGTGCCGCGATGGGCGAGACCATGCGCCATGGCGAGTTCGTCGACCGCTGGCGGATGCGCCGCGGCGGCCGGCTGGTGTTTGCCGAGACGATCAGGCTCGACGGCGAGATCGGTGACAAGCTGGCAAGGCCCGCGATCGCTGGGGGCGGCTGCGCGATCGGTACGGCGCTGATCGTGCCGGGCGACGACGCGCTGGTCGAGCGCATCCGCGAAGCGTCCGAAAGCTTCGGCGGCGAAGTCGGTATCTCGGCCTGGAATGGCTTTGCAATGGCGCGCTTCTGTGCCCAAGATGCGGCCCGGTTGCGCGCCGACATGATGGCGGTGCTCGGCCGCGCCTCCTTAGTCCCGCTGCCGCGGCTGTGGCTGAACTAGACCCTTCAAGAACGATCAGAGTGCTCGCATGAATTTGTCTCCCCGCGAAAAGGACAAGCTCCTGGTATCGATGGCCGCCATGGTGGCGCGCCGCAGGCTTGAGCGCGGCGTCAAGCTGAACCACCCCGAGGCGATCGCGCTGATCACCGACTTCATCGTCGAGGGCGCGCGTGACGGCCGCACCGTCGCCGACTTGATGCAGGCCGGCGCGAAGGTCCTGACCCGCGCGCAGGTGATGGATGGCATCCCGGAGATGATCCACGACATCCAGGTCGAGGCGACATTTCCCGACGGCACCAAGCTCGTCACCGTGCACGAGCCGATCCGATAGGAGTGCGACATGATTCCCGGCGAACTCTTCATCAAGGACGGCGAGATCGAGCTTAATGCCGGCCGCAAGACCGTGACGCTGTCGGTCGCCAACACCGGCGACCGCCCGATCCAGGTCGGCTCGCACTACCATTTCTTCGAAACCAACCCGGCGCTGAAATTCGACCGCAAGAAGGCCCGCGGCATGCGCCTCGACATCGCCGCCGGCACCGCCGTCCGCTTCGAACCCGGCCAGACCCGCGACGTCCACCTCGTGGCACTCGCCGGCAAGCGCGTGATCTACGGCTTCCGCGCCGAGGTGAAGGGGAAGCTTTGATTGTAATCTAAGCGGCGAGTGTGATGGTGGTGGTCGATAGTGAGGTGAGCACTCCGGTCAGGCTCCCTCCCCCCTTGCGGGGGAGGGTGGGGAGAGGGGTATGCCGCACACGCAAGTGAGCGACATCCAGCGCGGTCGCGCCAAGGAGCTCCGCCGTGCGATGACGCGCGCGGAGACGCTGCTGTGGCGGCACACCAAGGCCGATCGCCTCGCCGGCCTCAATTTTCGTCGACAGGTTCCGATGGGCAATTACATTGCGGATTTCGTCGCACATTCTTGCAAGTTGATTGTTGAAGTTGACGGCGAAAGCCACGATTTCGATGAACGAGTTCGTCACGACGAGCGACGAGACGCCTGGTTCACGTCGCGCGGCTACCGTGTGCTCCGCTTCACCAACAACGATGTGTTGAAAAATCTCGAAGGTGTCGCTCCTGCGACCCTTCAGGCAGCGGAGCAAGCGGCACCCCCCTCCCTAACCCTCCCCCGCAAGGGGGGAGGGAACCCTTCCACCGATGCCTCCCTTACATCTAATGTTGATCGAGCGGAGAAGTTGTGATGCGAGGTGGAGAAATCCCTACGAGACGTGAGGTGAGCACACTCATCAGGCTCCCTCCCCCCTTGCGGGGGAGGGTTGGGGAGAGGGGTAAGCCCCGGGCGCCGGCCGAAATTATTTCTCGATGCCATACCAATCGCAATTGCGACGGGAGCGCCGCAATCTGATGCTACCCGCGCTTTGCATGGTCTCCGGAGCTGCCGAGCTTGCCGCGCGCCGTCACAACGGCATGGCGCGCAAGGGGCGGGGGAATGAGCCTTACATCAACCATCTGGCCGAGGTTGCGAACCTGCTGGCGCAGGTGACCGATGGTGCCGATGCCGAGCTGGTGGCGGCCGGCTGGCTGCACGACACCATCGAGGACACCGAGACCGCGCGCGCGGAGCTCGCGCAAAAGTTCAGCGAACGCGTTGCCGCGCTGGTGGTCGAATGCACCGACGACATGAGCCTGCCAAAGCCCGTGCGCCGGCAAAAGCAGATCGAGGACGCTCCGCACAAATCGCCCGGCGCCAAGCTGATCAAGACCGCCGACAAGATCAGCAATATCGGCGCCCGGATCGTGCCGCATCCAGGCAAGGACGAGCGCGACGATCTCGCCGACTATGCGGCCTGGGCCGACAAGGTCGTTGCCGGTTGCCGGGGGATCAATCCGCGGCTCGACCGCATTTTCGATGACACTCTCGCGCGCGCCAAGGCCGCGCTGGCTGAAACTGGGGGCTGACATGTCCGTGAAGATCAAGCGTTCCGTCTATGCCGACATGTTCGGGCCGACCACCGGCGACAAGGTGCGGCTCGCCGACACCGATCTGATCATCGAGGTCGAGAAGGATCTCACCACCTATGGCGAGGAGGTGAAGTTCGGTGGCGGCAAGGTGATCCGCGACGGCATGGGGCAGTCGCAGGTGACCAACGCGCAAGGCGCGGCCGATACCGTCATCACCAACGCGCTGATCGTCGATCACTGGGGCATCGACAAGGCCGACGTCGCGATCAAGGAGGGCATGATCGCGGCGATCGGCAAGGCCGGCAATCCCGACATCCAGCCCAATGTCACCATCATCATCGGTCCCGGCACCGACGTAATCGCGGGTGAGGGCAAGATCCTCACCGCGGGCGGATTCGACAGCCACATCCACTTCATCTGCCCGCAGCAGATCGAGCACGCGCTGATGAGTGGCGTCACCTCGATGTTAGGGGGCGGCACCGGCCCCTCGCACGGCACCTTCGCCACCACCTGCACGCCCGGCCCGTGGCACATGGGGCGGATGATCCAGTCGTTCGACGCCTTCCCGGTCAACCTCGGCATTTCCGGCAAGGGCAACGCCTCGCGTCCGGCGGCGCTGGTCGAGATGATCAAGGGCGGTGCCTGCGCGCTGAAGCTGCACGAGGATTGGGGCACCACGCCGTCGGCGATCGACACCTGTCTGTCGGTGGCCGACGATTACGACGTCCAGGTGATGCTGCATTCGGACACGCTGAACGAATCCGGTTTCGTCGAGGAAACCGTGAAGGCATTCAAGGGCCGCACCATCCATGCTTTCCACACCGAAGGCGCCGGCGGCGGCCACGCCCCCGACATCATCAAGATTGCGGGCCTGAAGAACGTGCTGCCGTCCTCGACCAACCCGACCCGGCCGTTCACCCGCAACACCATCGACGAGCATCTCGACATGCTGATGGTGTGCCATCACCTCGATCCGTCGATCGCCGAGGACCTCGCCTTCGCCGAAAGCCGGATCCGCAAGGAGACCATCGCCGCCGAGGACATCCTGCACGATCTCGGCGCGCTCTCGATGATGTCGTCGGACTCGCAGGCGATGGGCCGGCTCGGCGAAGTCATCATCCGCACCTGGCAGACCGCCGACAAGATGAAGAAGCAGCGCGGAGCCCTGCCGCAGGACAGGGGCAACGACAACGACAATTTCCGCGTCAGGCGCTACATCGCCAAATACACCATCAACCCGGCGATCGCGCATGGCGTGTCGAAGCTGATCGGTTCGGTGGAGAAGGGCAAGCTGGCCGATCTGGTGCTGTGGTCGCCGGCGTTCTTCGGCGTCAAGCCGGACTGCATCATCAAGGGCGGCTCGATCGTGGCGGCGCCGATGGGCGATCCCAACGCCTCGATCCCGACACCGCAGCCGGTGCATTACCGGCCGATGTTCGCCGCCTTTGGCAAGGCGCTGACCGCGTCCTCGGTGGTGTTCACCTCGAAGGCTGCGGTCACCGGCGGCCTCGCCCGCAAGCTCGGGATCAGCAAGAAGCTCTACGCGGTGCAGAACACCCGCGGAAAGATCTCCAAGAAGAGCATGATCCATAACGACGCGACGCCCGAGATCGAGGTCGATCCGGAGACCTATGAGGTACGCGCAGACGGCGAGCTCCTGACCTGCGCGCCGGCCGAGGTGCTGCCCATGGCACAGCGCTACTTTATGTTCTAAAACCACTCCCGGTAACTAGAGCGTTTTCGAGCGAAGTGGATTTCCGGTTCGCGGAAAGAAAACGCGTCAAGACAAGACTCAAACCAAAAGAGAAAACCGGGAGGAATTTCCGTGATTTACGTCGTTGCCACGCTGACCATCAAGCCCGAGACCCGCGCCGAATTCATCGCTGCGGCGACGGCCTGCATCAAGGAAACCCGCAAGGAGCCCGGCAACATCGCCTACGACTTGCACGAGAGCGTCACCGACCACAGCAAGATGGTGTTCGTGGAGCAGTGGGAGAACGCCGAGGCGCTGGTGCCGCATCGCACCGCCGAGCACATGAAGACGTTCGGCCGCGTTGCGGTGAAGTGCATGGCCGCGCCGCCGAAGATCGAGGTGATCACGCCCGAGAAGGTCGACGTTCGCTAACAAGAACGGGAGAAGCACCATGATCTATGTCATCGCAACCACGCCGATGAAGCCGGAAAACAAGGACGACTTCATTAGGGGACACAAGGCGTGCATCGCCGAGACCCACAAGGAGAAGGGCTGCCTCTCCTACGAGGGCCATGTCAGCGTCAACGATCCCAATCTGTATGTGGTCGTCGAGCGCTGGGAAACCCGCGACGACCTGACCGCGCACAGCAAGGCGCCACACATGAAGGTGTGGCGCGAATATTCCGCCGAAATGAAGACCGGCCCGACGGTGATCGAGATCATCAGCGACGCCAAGGTTCAGAAGCTCTGAGGCAATCGATGATCCGCGCAACCAAAGTCCTGGGACAGCATCGCTGGACAGAAGCGGCAGCCGACACCGTCGTGCTCGATTTCGACGACCGGCACCGGCGGCGGATGGTGATGTCAGGGACGCGCGGGCTCGAATTCCTGCTCGATCTCGAGAACGCCGTCGCGCTGCGCGGCGGCGACGCATTGGTGCTGGAGGACGGCCGCCTCATCGAGGTGGTCGCAGCTCCGGAGCCGCTCGCGGAAATCCGCGGCAGCGATCCGCATCATCTGATCCGGGTCGCCTGGCATCTTGGCAACCGCCATCTGCCGACGCAGATCATGCCGAAAGGCCTGCGCATTCGGCGCGATCACGTGATCGAGGCGATGGTGAAGGGGTTAGGGGCCCGTGTTATCGAGATCGAGGCGCCGTTCGATCCCGAGGGCGGCGCCTATGCCGAGCACGCGCATGCTGACGAGCACGCGCATGGTCACGCCGGGCACGATCATGCCCATGGCGACGCGCACGATCATGGTCACCACCACGGTGATGGACATCACCATGGGCATGACCACGACCACCACCATGATGAGCATTGCGACCATGCCCATCATCACCACGACCACTCCCATGCTCATGAGCACAAATGAGCCTGATCCCGCTGCGGTGCGCGGCGGGATGGCGGAGGACGAGGCGGCCGCGCTGTACCGGCTGATGACGTGGCTGTCGCCGTCCTTTCCAGTGGGGGCGTTCGCCTATTCCAGCGGCATCGAATGGGCGGTCGAGGCCGGTGACATCACCGATGCCGCGTCGCTGCGCGGCTGGCTCGCGGCGATGCTCACCGACGGCAGCGGCTTTTGCGACGCCGTGTTCCTTGCGCAGAGCCATCGCGCGGTGTCGGAGCCCGGCTACGCGGGACTGAAGGAGATCGCCGAGCTTGCTGCTGCCTTCGTGCCGTCGCGCGAGCGGCAGCTCGAGACCACGACGCAGGGACGCGCCTTCATCGAGATTGCCCGTGCGGCCTGGAGTGCGTCTGGCCTCGGCGCGATGATTGCGGCTTGCGACGGGCCGATCGTGTACCCGGTCGCGGTCGGTATCGTCAGCGCTGCGCATGGCATCCGGCTGGCGCCATCGCTGCATGCCTTCCTGCATGCCGTGCTCTCGAATTGGATCTCCGCAGGCAGCCGGCTGATTCCGCTCGGGCAGACCGACAGCCAGCGCGTGCTGGCCGATCTCGAGCCGGTCGTTGCCGCGACCGCGGCGCGGGCCAACGCAGCTTCGCTCGACGATCTCGGCAGCGCGACCTTCCGGGCCGACCTCGCAAGCCTGCGTCACGAGACGCAGTACACGAGGCTGTTCCGGTCATGATGCGCAATCAAGCGACGATGCTGGCGCCGCATTCGCGTCCTCAGCCGTCGTCCCGGCGTCCAAGTCTGCGGCCCCAGTCTCGCGCAACAATTCAATTCGGTGGTAATGGGTCCCGGCTCCGTGCGCAACTGCGCACTCGGCCGGGACGACGATAACGGAGAGCGTGTCATATGCCCACTTCTCATGGCCCGTTGCGCGTCGGCGTCGGCGGTCCGGTCGGCTCCGGCAAGACCGCGCTGATGGATCTGCTCTGCAAGGCGATGCGCGAGCGTTACGACATCGCTGCGATCACAAACGACATCTACACCAAATGGGATGCCGAGTTTCTGGTGCGCTCCGGCTCGCTGACGCCGGACCGCATCGCCGGCGTCGAGACCGGCGGCTGCCCGCATACCGCGATCCGCGAGGACGCCTCGATGAACCTCGCTGCGGTCGCCGACATGCGGGCGAAATTCCCCGATCTCGACCTGGTCCTGATCGAATCCGGCGGCGACAATCTGGCGGCGACCTTCTCGCCGGAATTGGCGGATCTGACGATCTACGTCATCGACGTCGCCGCCGGCGACAAGATCCCCTCCAAGGGCGGCCCCGGCATCACGCGGTCCGACCTTCTGGTGATCAACAAGATCGACCTCGCACCCCATGTCGGTGCGTCGCTCGAGAAGATGGACACCGACGCCAGGCGGATGCGTGGCGAGCGGCCCTTCGTGATGACCAATCTGAAGAAGAGCGACGGCCTCGATCGCATCATCAGCTTCATCGAGACCAAGGGCGGCCTTCGGTCGCAGGGCGCAGGCAAGGCGGCTGGCCGTTAATCATTGTGGCGGTGGCCAGTCCCGTCATCCTGAGGTGCGAGCGGAGCGAACCTCGAAGGATGTACGGCCACCGGCGGGGCCGTTCACCCTTCGAGACGCGCGTACCGCGCTCCTCCAGCGACAAAGGCGAAGCCTTTGCGCGGGGGGGACGGTGAACGGGAGGGGGTCCGCACACCGCCGCAAAAAAGCTGCGCAATCGCCGGAACAATTTCCAACTTTGACGATTAGCAACCTTTGGTGCCGCCAAAGACCGCCGGATGGCGTCGTCGTTAATGTTGCCGACCGGCTCCTGTTGCGTACCGATGATCGCTATTCCATATTCCTTTGCGGCTGGCGTTCATCGCACCCTGATTTGTCGCCGCCCCCGCAGAAGCCAGATGCCTACCGTCCCCTTTCGCCACCCCCTGATTGCCGAGTAAGCGTGTGGTTCGACTGGGTTTCATCGTTGCATTGATTGCGCTGATCGGAGTTCTGCTCTCCGGTCTTGCCGCCTATCGGGTGCACGATCAGGAGCTCGCAATCGACGGTATCGCACTGGCGCGGGCGATCGACGTCCATGCCAGCCTGGTGCAGGACCGCCTGACCGAGCGCGAGCTGCTGGCGCGGGTGGCCTCGGGACTGTTCCGGACCCCGTCGATGGTGAAGGCCAATATGCTGCAGCCGCTGCGCTCGGCGATCTACGCCTTCAAGACCGATTTCGTCGTCGCCGCCTGGATCGCGCGGCTCAAGCCGAACGAGCTGACCGCGGCCGAGGCGGAGCTCAAGGCCGCCGGCTTCACCAATCCCTCGATCCGCGATTTCGACGACCAGGCGCTCGACATCAAGGCGCTCGACAAGCCGATCAACGTGCTGATGGATGTCGAGCCGCGCAATCCGGAAACCCTGAGCATCCCGGGCCGCGCCTTCGACCGCCACTCGGTGGTCGGTCCGATGCTGGCGCGGGCAATGGAGAACGCCAAGCCCGTGGCCTCGGACCCGGTGCCGCTGCTGCGGCAGAACGGCCCGGTCGGGGTCGTGCTCGCTGCGCCGGTGTTCCAGGAGGGCGGGTCCGAGCCGGCCGGATTCATCACCTTTTCCTACGAGCTGTCGTCGCTGATGCTGACCAACGACGATTCCTCGCTGTTTGCGGTGGCGTTGAAGGACCCGCGTGATTCCAATGACGAGTTCACCGCCAACGAGCAGGGCATCGTTACCTCGCGCGCGGTGCGGCAGGACGGCCCGCTGCCGTCGATGGTCCGCACGGTAACGTTCGGCGGCCGGGACTGGTCGCTCGACTATTACGCCAAGAGCAACGCCACGGTGCGTGCGCAGCAGACCGCGACCATCGTCGCGGCGATCGGCCTCGCGCTGACCGGCATCGTCTGCGGCCTGTTCGGCTACGTCGCCTACAACAATTTGCGCCTCAGCCGCGAGATCGAGGTTCGGATCGGCTTCGAGCGCCGGCTGACTGCGGTCATCGACGAGCTCAACCATCGGGTCAAGAACATCCTCGCGGTGATCCAGTCGATCGTGACCCGCACGCTGCGGCACGGCGCCGACATCGACGTCGCGCGCGAACTGTTGATCGGGCGCATCCACGCGATGTCGAATGTCGTCACGCTGCTCAGCGAGAGCCAGTGGCAGGGCGTCAAGCTGAAGGGCCTGTTCGAATCGCGCGCGATTCCGCATGCCGACCGGATCGCGGTGAACGGTCCCGACATCACCGTCAGCGCCCGCGCCGCGCAATCGCTGTCGCTGCTGTTTTTCGAGCTCGCCTCGCACTCCGACGAAGGGCTGTCGCTGGTCGGCAAGCATCCGCACATCGTCGCCAACTGGGAAGTCGCCGGTGAGGATGCGGTCTTCCATTTCCGCTGGGAGGAGTTCAATACCAGCCAGGCGACGCGGCGGGCCGACAGTGACTTCGGCCTGATCCTGCTCGACCGCGTCGCGCCGGAGGCGCTGGGCGGCACCGCGAAGCGCTACTTCACCGACGTCTCCTATGTCTATGAGCTCACCGCGCCGATGGACACCGTGGTCGATATGACCGAGCGCGACCGCACCGAGCAGCTCTCCGCGCCGGTCCGTCCGGCGAAGAAGTAGAGCGCCCCACGAAATAGACCGCCGTGGCCGCCTTAGGTTGAGTGGCTATGTTGTTGCCCGGATTGATCGAAACTAGGTGCGCCGGACGACCCTAAGGTCATCTGTGTCGAAATCCGACATCCGTAATGGCCCGCAACCGAGTGTTAAAACTTCGTTGAACATGCTTGGGCATATACCGAGCAGGATACCGTCTGAGGACCCCATGAGGCTTTGGGTCAGCCTGACCTTGCTCGCGGCAGTTTTGCCTGTAGGGCTGTCGCTTGCCTTGACCCCGGCGACGGCGCCGCGCGACCCTGTGACAATTCGTGCCAGCTATCGCCGGCCCGACGTCGTTCCCTTCCCGAGCAGCAATCCCTATTCGGAGGCGAAATCCGCGCTGGGGCGGATGCTGTTCTTCGATCCGCTGCTGTCGCGGTCCAAGACGCATTCCTGCGCGAGCTGCCACAAGCCCAGCCTGTCATGGGCTGACGGCCTGCCACGCGCCATCGGTGAGGATCCGAAGGGCTTGCCGATCCGTTCGCCGACGCTGATCGATGTGGCCTTCTTCGAGCCGCTGGGATGGGACGGCAAGTTCAAGGATCTCGAATCCGTTGCGTTCGGGCCGATTCTGAGTCCGATGAACCTGAACATGACCGAGCCGGAATTGATCGCGCGTCTCGCGGCGATCCCCGGCTATGTCGATGCATTTACCCACGCGTTCGGCGACGGCGCGATCACGCGGCCGAGGATCGAGCAGTCGCTGGCGACCTTCGAGCGCTCCATCGTCGCGGGCGAAGCCCCGTTCGACCGCTGGATCAAGGGCGACGAGAGCGCGATCAGCGCAACGGCTCAGCGCGGCTTTGAGCTTTTCAACGGCAAGGGACGCTGTTCGTCCTGCCACAGCGGCCCATCCTTCTCCGACGGGTCCTTCCAGGATATCGGCACCGCCAAAGGCCAGGACATCGGGCGCGGACGTTACTTTCCGACCTCGGCGAAGCTGAAATATGCCTTCAAGACCCCGACATTGCGCGACGTCGTGCGCCGTGCGCCCTACATGCACGACGGATCGGTCGCAACGCTGGAAGATGTCATCGAGCTCTACAACAAGGGCGGGATCGAGCGGCCGAGCCGGTCGCCCGACATCAAGCCATTGTCTCTGACGGCAGGCGAGAAGAAGGACCTCATCGCCTTCCTGCAAACCCTGACCGCCACGGCCCCGCCGGTGGCGGGGATCCCCAAATTGCCGCGCTGAGCGCAGCAGAGGGTCTGGAACGGGGACTCGTCAGGCGAGGTGCGGCAGTGCGGCCCCAAGCAGGCCGAGCCCGACGACCAGGAACGCGCCCGCGCAAGTCTCGAGGGCCGCCGTGCGCGACGGGGACGATTTTGTCACATAGGCGAGGGCTGACCCCACCCCGATACTCACGACGCTCAACGCTCCGAACATTTAACCGGCCTCCCGATCCGATTTGTCCGGGTTTCACTACGACAGTTGAATTGAGCCCCCGTGCCGGAATTAGCTAAAATTCGATGGAACCGGCCGGAAAAGATGCACTGAAGGACGGGTTGGGGCCTGCCTGCCGCAATTAACCACAATGCAACCAGCGGATGTCCGGAGGCAGGCGCAAAGCGTAAAATTTGATATAAGTTAAACATAGTCCTTAAGCGTATGTGTGTGGGCGGTTGGTTCAATGTTTAGTGGGCGGGAGCGAGATGCCGTGTCGGCTGTGCGCTCCTTTTTCGCCACGTGCCTTGCAGCGGTTTTGTTTTGCGTCACAGCCGCGCGCAGTGCCGAGGCACATGTCAAATGGTTTTGCGCTTACGATGTCGCCGGTCAGCCGCGCGGACTCGAGAATGTCCTTTGCCTCGATTTTGAACTGCTGCTCGGCGTCGCCGTCTTCTGGCTGTTTGCGGGCTGCCTGATCGAGCCGACATCGCTGGGCGATGCGACCATTCGCGTGCTGGACCGCGTCACCGAAGCGCTTCGGCTGCACACCGAACTGATGATGCGCGCGGTCTGCGCGTTCTTCTTCATCTCGATCTGGGCCGTGGGGGGGATCCTGCTGACCCCCGAGTTGAAGACGTCGTCACCGCTCGTGGGCGCGTTGCAGCTCGCTATCACCGCCGGCATGCTGTCGCGGCGCACGCTGCCGCTGTCGGCCGTGGGGATGGCGATCCTGTTCGGCATCGGCATTCGCGATTACGGCGTCTTCCATCTTGCCGACTACCCGATTTTTCTCGGCGTTGCCGCCTATTTTGCGCTGATCGGGCTGAACAAGGACCTGTTCGGAATCCGCCCGATCGACGTGATGCGGTACGCTGCGGCGGTGACGCTGATGTGGGCCTCGATCGAAAAATGGGCCTATCCGGAATGGAGCTTTCCGCTCCTGATCGAGCATGCCTCGATGACGCTCGGCTTCGACAATGAGCTCTACATGCGCGCCGCGGGCATGGTGGAATTCGCGCTCGCCTTTGCCCTGATCTGGACGCCGCTGATCCGGCGCTGCGCCGCCGCCGTGCTGACGGGGATGTTCATCAGCGCGTGCTTCGAGTTCGGCAAGATCGACACCATCGGACACTCGGCGATCATCGCCGTGCTGTTTGCGATTCTTGCCGACAACAAGGTGTTGCCGCGCGATCGTCGCGCGCCGTGGCTTGCCCCGGTTGCGCTCTGTGCCGCGCTGTCGCTGACGCTGTTCGTCTACTATTTCGGCCACGCCGCGATCTTCAAGACCTCGGTCCTGTAGATCGTTGACCCTGAGAGGGACTATTTGGCGACGTGGACCGCGAGCTTCATCTTCGGATGAATGCCGCACAGCACGGTGTAGTCGCCGGGCACCGAAAAGGTGACGTCGAACTTGCTGCCCGGCTGCTGGTCGCCCGAGTCGAAACTGAAAGTATCGGTGCTCAAATAAGCGTGATGCAACAGCTCGCCGTCATCGTTAATGAATCGTAAAACCTCGCCGCGCTTGATCGAAATCTCCGCGGGTTTGAATTCACGATCCTTCTGCGAGATGACATAGGGAGCCGCACCCAGAGCGGCGCCGGCTAGCGCTCCCGTGACAATCGCGGCCACTAAAGGCACGCGGCCGGACCGGCCGAGGCGCAGGATGCGCAACAAGCCTGACTGCATGAGACCCCCGCTTGAACCTCGAACACCCAACATCGGCTACCCCGGGGTGCAAGTGGTGCCTCCCGGATTACCTTGTAACGATGATTATCGCTGGCTGATCTTAACGATTTTAGCATCAGTTCCAGTCACTACTAAAGCAATTTTGAGCAGACAGTCATTTTTCCGCAGCGCTGCGCGTTTCTGCGTGGCTTGAACATCGAGCACTACGGCGAAACGCGGGTATGGATAGCCTATTAGGCAACCTCAAGGTGAAGACCGGTGCAGCCATTCGGTTCGCAACCGGCGGCCTGTCGCGTCTTGCCCTGACCACGGGTTCGATCCGCACCCAGATTCTGATTTTCTGCCTCGCGATGAGCGCCGTTGCCGTCGCGCTCGGCGGATACTCCATCCTCGGCATCCGCCATGCCGGCGATCTGGTGGCCAAGACGTTCGACGAATCCCTGATGTCGATCAATTACGCCCGCGCGGCCGGTGCGGACTTCGCCTCGATGCGGGTCGCGTCGTCGCAGCGTCTGCTGACCCCGGATCCGGAAATTCGCGCCAGCCTCGACAGCCAGATCGAAAAGCTCGCCAAGACGCTCTCGGAAGACCTGACGATCGCTGCCGACCGCTCGCAGTCCTCGCGGGCCGCGCAAGCCGCGGCAAAGGTGCAGGAAGCCGCCGACGCCTGGATGGCACTGCATCGCCGCGCCATCGGATCGTCGCTCGAGGGAAGCCCGGCGGCTGATCCGCAGTCCTCGGGCACCACGGTCGGCGACGTCGATCGCTACTCCAAGATCGTCAGCCAGCAGGTTGAGCTGCTGGTCAACTATACGGCCGGCGACGGCTTTCTGTTCAGGCAGAAGGCGCTCTCGACGATCAAGCGGGACCTGCAGCTCAACGTCGCCGGGCTGACCGTCGCGCTGTTCCTGTCGGCGCTGTTCTCGTGGGTGTTGGCGCGCCGGATCATCGGGCCCGTCGCCATTGCATCGCGGGCCGCGCGGAGCATCGCCGGCGGCGACCTCGACGCGACCGTCCCCAAGGGCGGCACTGACGAGCTCGGCACGCTGCTGACCGCCATGGAAACCATGCGCGACAACATCAGGCGGATGGTCGATCAGGAGGTCTCGCAACGCCGCTCCGCGCAGGCGCGGCTTTCCGATGCGCTCGAAACGTCGCACGAAGGCGTCGTGCTGCTCGACGCGGATGGCCAGATCGCGCTGGCCAACTCGCGCGCCAGCGAATTCATCCGTCTCTCGCCGCAGCTTCTGCGGTCGGATCGGCTCGATGCCCCCAGCCTGGTGCCGGCCGACGGTGACATCGATGGCTTCGCGAGCGAGGCACAGCTTTCCGACGGGCGCTGGCTGCGTGTCAGCCGCAGCGAGACGCAGGAGGGCGGCGTCGTTCTCGTCTACAGCGATATCTCCGCGTTGAAGCAGCAGAAGGCCGAGCTGCATGAAACCAACCTGCGGCTCGACGCGGCGCTCACGCACATGTCGCAAGGGCTGTGCCTGTACAGCAGCGAGGCGCGGCTGCAGGTCGCCAACCGCAGGTTCTGCGAGATCTTCGATATTTCGCCGGAGCTCGTCGTTCCCGGAATGACCATGGAGGACGTGCTCGGCCTCAGCGTCGCCGCCGACAATCACGGTGACCAGACCGTCGCCGACCTGCTGGCGGAACGCGATCGATCGATGGCCCAGCACGAGGGCAACTATCTGCAGCATCTCAGCGATGGACGGATCATTGCCATCGCGCAACGGCCGACATCCGACGGCGGCTGGCTCGTCACCTGCGAGGACGTCACCGAACAGCAGCGGGCCGAGTCGCAGATCGCGTTCATGGCCCGGCACGATGCCCTGACCAGGCTGCCGAACCGGACGCTGCTGGCCGACCGGATCGAGCTGGCGGTCGCTCAGGTCGGCCGCGGATCCGGCTTCGCGGTGTTCTGCCTCGATCTCGATAATTTCAAGCAGGTCAACGATACGCTCGGGCATCCGGTCGGCGACGAACTGCTGTGTGCGGTCGCCGACCGCCTCAACGCCTGCGTCCGCGAGGTTGATACCGTCGCGCGTCTGGGCGGCGACGAGTTCGCGGTCATCCAGTGTGGCGTCCAGGCCGGAGAAGAGGCCGAGCGCCTCGCTCGCCGCATCGTGGAATGCGTCGGCGCTCCGTACGAGCTGAACGGGCATCGCGTCGTGGTCGGATGCAGCGTCGGCATCTCGATGTCGCCGGTCGACGGCAGCACCGGAGAGAAGCTCCTGAAGAACGCCGACGTCGCTCTGTACCGCGCCAAGATGGAAGGCCGGGGTACCTGGCGCTTCTTCGAGCCCGCGATGGACGCCAGCCTGCAGCGGCGCCGGGCGATCGAGCTCGATCTCCGCGAAGCGATGGCCAAGGACGAGTTCTCGTTGTACTACCAGCCGCTTTACGATCTCCATCTCGACCGCATCTGCGGCTTCGAGGCGCTGCTGCGCTGGCATCACCCGAAGCGGGGAATGGTGGCGCCGGACCAGTTCATCCCGATCGCCGAAGAGATCGGCCTGATCGGCCCGTTGGGAGAATGGGTGCTCAATCGCGCTTGCGAGCAGGCCGTCACCTGGCCCAGCGAGATGAAGCTCGCGGTCAACGTCTCCGCGGTCCAGTTTCGCGACCCCGACTTCATCGACGTCGTCGTCAACGCGCTCACGGCGTCGAAATTGTCGCCGCGCCGGCTGGAGCTCGAAATCACCGAGTCCGTCTTCCTCGCGAACAGCAGCGAGACGCTTGCAACGCTGCACAAGCTGAAGGCGTTGGGATTGCGCATCGCGCTGGACGATTTCGGCACAGGTTATTCGTCGCTGAGCTATCTGCGCAGTTTTCCGTTCGACAAGCTCAAGATCGACAAATCCTTCGTGCGCGACGCGACCGCGACGCATGGATCGAAATCGATCGTGCGCGCCGTCATCAGCCTTGGCCGGAGCCTTGGCATGACCACGATCGCCGAAGGCATCGAGACCGTCGAGCAGCTGGACCACATGCGGGCCGAGGGCTGCAACGAGGCCCAGGGCTTCCTGTTCAGTCATCCGGTTCCGGTGACCGAGATCGCTGGCAAGATTCTCGAATTGAGAAACGGCTTCAAGCCGACTGCCGTCAAGCAGGCGATGGCGGGCTAGGCTGTTGCGCCGGGTGCCGCGCGGATCCATCCTCAGGCCTCGCCGATATTGTCATCCGTTACGACGCCGGTCCGGCGAAAGCCCAACCCGTCCAGAATGCGCGAGGACGCGCCTGGGCACTCGATCGTTTTCATTCCCTCCCGTATGCCAGGCGGATCGCAGCGTGTGCGACGCCCGAAGCGACGGCCCGCAAGATCCCTTGCAAAAGAAAAGGCGGCCCAGCGGGCCGCCCTTCCATTCTAGCATCGCGCTTGTCTAGCCGCCATTGCCGCCGATCACGGCGCGCACGGTGTTGTCGGGGCCGAAATCCTCGGCGCTGTCGACATAGAGCAGCGCGGAGAGCTTCGATCGCGCGCGGTTGACGCGGCTCTTGATGGTGCCGACCGCGCAGCCGCAGATCGCCGCGGCATCCTCGTAGGAGAAGCCGGAGGCGCCAACCAGGATCAGCGCTTCGCGCTGGTCCTGCGGCAGCTTTTCGAGCGCAGCGCGGAATTCCTCGAACTCCAGATGCGCCGTCTGCGACGGCTGGCTCTTCAGCGTCTTGGCATAGTTGCCCTCGGCATCCTCCACCTCGCGCCGCCGCTTCCTGTAGTCGGAGCGAAACAGGTTGCGCAGGATGGTGAACAACCACGCGGGCAGGTTCGAGCCGGGCTGGAACGAGTCGATATTGGCGATCGCGCGCAGCAGGGTCTCCTGCACCAGATCGTCGGCACGGTCACCATTACCGGACAGCGAGATCGCGAACGCGCGCAGGCTCGGGACCGACGCCAGGATGTCGTCGCGAAGTTCATTCGTGAGAGGCATTAGTCCCCTCCATTGTTCTTGTCAGTATCGCCCCCGCCACAGCCGCCGCGGCAGCCTCGGGTCCGTCGAGTTTGCGGATCAGCTCCGCAAAGCGGTCGGGCACCCCCTGCCGCACCACGTCGTCGTACATGGCGCGAAGCTGGTGGCCGATTCTCGATTGAATCTCGGCGTTGAGACCGCCCTGCTTCTTTACTTCCTTCATGATGTGATCCACGCTTCCCCGGGAGTGAAGTCTCTGATTTTCAAGTCGATTCCTCGAAAAAAGAGGCTGGCCGCGTTGCCTCGTCGGTCAGGAGCTAATGCAAAGTTGCGCAGAAAGTTCCGGAAGACTGGAACTATTTCGTGGAACTTTTTCGGCGCTCGCGCGTAGTCGGGCATGCAGGGGAACCTGGGGCGCCCCAAAATGGTACGCCGCCCCAGAGTATGGGTTTCAGGCCGGTTGGCCTCACGAACAAGGATGGAGTGGGAATGTCCCGATCACAGATCGTTGCCGAACACCTTCCGCTGCTGCGCCGTTATGCGCGCGCACTGACCGGAAACCAGGCGTCCGGGGACGCCTATGTCGGGGCCATGCTCGAGGCCCTGTTGCAGGACGGATCATTGCTGGACCAGACCCACGGTCCGCGCGCCGGGCTGTTTCGGCTGTTCACCCAGATCTGGAATTCGGTGTCGGTGAACAACAACGACAATGCCGACGTGGCGACGCTCTCGTTGCCGCCCGAGCGCCGGCTCTCCAACATCACGCCGCTGCCTCGGCAGGCCTTCCTGCTGCTGTCGCTGGAAGGCTTCTCGGAGGAGGAGGTCGGCTACATTCTCGGCACCGACATTGCCGAGACCCGCAAGCTGACCGATGCCGCCGGCCGCGAGATGGCCGCCGAGATCGCGACCGATGTCCTGATCATCGAGGACGAGACCTTCATCGCCATGGACCTCGAGAGCCTGGTGAAGAATCTCGGCCACAACGTCATCGGCGTCGCGCGCACCCATTCCGATGCGGTGGCGCTCGCCAAGAACAAGAAGCCCGGCCTGATCCTCGCCGACATCCAGCTCGCCGACGGCTCGTCCGGCCTCGATGCGGTGAATGAGCTGCTGCGCACCTTCGAGGTGCCGGTGGTGTTCATCACGGCCTATCCCGAGCGCTTCCTGACCGGCGAGCGGCCGGAGCCGGCGTTCCTGATCTCGAAGCCGTTCCAGCCGGCGATGGTGTCGGCGGTGGCGAGCCAGGCGCTGTTCTTCCAGCGCAACTCGCGCAACCGCACGCCGCGCGCGGCGTCGGCATGACCTGAGTTTACGCAAGAGGGCAAAGTGCAAGCCGGTGTGCCGAAAGGTACGCCGGCTTTTTCTTGAGCAAGGCTGCGTGGCGCGCGATGTCGAAACTATTTGCGGGTGACGTGCACCGGCATCGTGCTGAGCGCGCGCAGGCCCGAGCTGTCGCGGAAGGCGACCGGACCCGCAATGTCGAACTGCTTCACGCGGCTGGCGAGCGCTGCGATTACGGCCTCCGCCTCCAGCCGCGCCACCATCTGCCCGACACAGCCGTGGATGCCGACGCCGAAGCCCATGTGTCCAGACAGCCGCCGTCTGATGTCGAACTGGTCGGGATGCTCCCAGCGCGTCGCGTCGCGGTTGGCGGAGGCGAGCAGCAGCAGCACCTTCTCGTGCTTGCCGATCTTAACGCCTGCGATCTCGGTGTTATGCGGCGTGGTGCGGAATACGAACGGCGCCGGTGAATCGAAGCGCAGCGTCTCGTCGAACGCCGCGCGCGACAGCGACGGGTCGGCAGCGAGCAATGCCCATTGCTCCGGATGGCGCGCGAGCGTGTACAGCGCCATGCCGATCGCGCTGATCGTGGTGTCGAGCCCGGCCGAGAGCAGCGAACGCACCAGCAGCGCAGCTTCCTCCGCGCTGATCTCGCCGGTGTCGGCCGCCTCGTAGACCTGTGCGCCAAAACTGCCCGGCCGCAGCGCCTCGCGCCGGCAGCGCGCCGCCACCCAGGGCAGCACGCGCGGCGCCTCTTTCATCAGGTCGCGAAAATAGTCGTTCTCGGGCCCGAAGCCGGCGAACACCATCGCGCCATAGGTCAGGAAGTTCTCACGGCCCTCCTGGTCGATGCCGAGCGCGTCGGGAAACACGCTGACCGGAAACACCTCCGCGATGTCCTTGATCGCATCGAACGAGCCGCGCTCGACCAGCCCGTCGATCAGCCGCGTCGCCGTGGCCTTGAAATCATCCGCGAGCCGTCGCATCGCGCCGGGCGAGAGGATCCGCGCCAGCACCGCGCGGGTCCGCGTATGCAGCGGCGGATCGGCTTCCAGCACGATGCTCGGCGGCCGCCACGGCGTTTCCTTGAAGTGGTTCGCAAGCCCGGCGCCGCCGGCGTTGCTGAAATTGGCATGGTCTCCGAAGATCGTCTTGACCTCGGCAAAGCGCGGCACCGCCCAGATGTCATATTTGGTCAGGCGAACGACCGGCGCCGCGGCACGCAGCGCCGCGTAGGTGCCGTAGGGATCGGCCCGCGTCGCAGGGCTGAACGGATCGAAATCGCTGCGGACTATTTCGCCGGCAAGGGGGTTCGCAAGGGCGCTCATTGCATCCTCCCGTTTCATGATCAGTTAATTGACCATAGTCAATTAACTAGGGTATGGCAAGGGGGAGCCTCGTTTCGATTCCATCGGAGCGGAAAAGGCTCTAGAGCGTTTTCGAGCGAAGTGGGTACCGGTTCGCGTGAAGAAAACGCGTCAAAACGAGAAGCTAGAGCTTCGGTTCTGATTCAATCAGAACCGAAAGTGCTCCAGGAGACGGCAATGTCGATCGAGGAGCGATCCAGCAAGGGCGCGCGGCGCTTTCAGCGCAGGGCGCGTCAGGAGGCCGACAAGGAGGCGCTGAAGGCGTTGATCCTCGAGACCGCGCGCAAGGAGTTCGCCGCCGGCGCGCTCGAGACCGTCTCGATCCAGAAGATCGCCGATGCGATCGGCTATTCGAAGGGCACCGTCCTCAAATATTATCCGACCAAGCTGTTGCTGCTGCTCGCGGTGAAGCAGCAGAATCTCGAGGCGGTTGCCGAACGGCTCGAATGGGTCCGCGCGCAGACGGCCGACAGCGATGCGCGGCTGCGGCGGGTGATGGAAACCTATCTCGACTACTGGGCCGACAATCCCGATCACTTCCGCTCGCTGTTCTCGATGTCCGGCACGGTCGAGGACCGTCGGTTTCCCGACGGCGTTTATTTCGGCGAGACCGAGATCGCCCGCCGCAGCTACGAGCTGTTCGTGATCTCAGTGCGGGAGTATCTCGCGGCACATGGCGCCGAGCCGGCGTCCGGCCTGCCGCCGCGGCTCGCAACCGCGCTGCTTGCGGCCGTGCACGGCGTGATCGCGCTCGCGCTCGGCACGCCGACCATGAAACTGCCCGATATGCGCGGCACCGGCCGTCTCCTCGTCGCAAGCCTGATCGATGCCTGGACAAGCAAGCTTGCCGCCGCGCGGAAAAGCGAGGGCTGGCCGCGGGTCTCGATCGGCACCTTTGCCTGACGGGCGGTATCGAAGGTACACGCCGACGCGGCATGCGCGCTGCGATGTGGAATCGCGTGCCTCTGCCTGCTAAGCGCGGCCGATGGACAAGACGCAACGCGACCGAACGATCGGCTCTCTCTGCCTGGTGGTGACGGCCTTCGGCTGGGCCCTGAACTGGCCGCTGATGAAGCTGTTGCTGCAGCAATGGCCGCCGTTGTTCGCCCGCGGGCTGGCCGGGACCTGCGCGGCGGTGATCCTGGGCACGCTGGCGCTGGCCCGCGGCCAGTCGCTCGCGGTGCCGCGCGAGGCGCTGCCGCGGCTGTTGTTCGCCTCCTTCACCAACGTCTTCGCCTGGATGGGTTTTGGCACCATCGCGATGAAATTTGTCACGGTCGGCGAGGGGGCGCTCCTTGCCTACACCATGCCGATCTGGGCGATGCTGTTTGCCTGGCCGGTGCTGCACAGCCGCCCGACGCTGCGGGATCTGGCGGCGCTGGTGCTCGGGGTCGCCGGGGTCGCGCTCCTGCTCGGCGGCAACGGCTTTGGGTTCAGCGCCGACAAGCTCACCGGCATCGCGCTTGCGCTCGCCTGCGCCATCCTGTTCGCGCTCGGCAACGTGCTGAACCGCAAGCCGCTGCCGATGCCGCCGCTCGCGGTGGTCGCCTGGCAGGTTGGCATCGGCTGTCTGGTGATGCTGCTGCTCGGCGTTCTGTTCGAGCACCCGAACTATGTCGCGATCACGCCGTTCGGCCTCGGCTGCTTTGCCTATATGACGCTGATGCCGATGGGCATCTGCTATCTCACCTGGTTCGAGACGCTGCGCCGCCTGCCGCCGACATCGGCGTCGACCGGCATGCTGCTGGTGCCGGTCATTGGCGTGATTTCGGCTGCGATCATTGTCGGCGAGCCGTTGGGGCTGCGTGAGATCGGCGCGATGGCGCTGACGCTCAGCGGCGTGACGCTGGCGCTGCAGCGGGCGTGAGAAGGCGGCCGAGGGAACCGACGTTCACGCGACGCGTTCTCCTGAAAAGGGAGCTTGGCCATGCGCAAGGCGATCGCGCGGCTTGATGCGGAGCAGAAGGCGCAGCTGCTTTATCTCGCAGATCTCGGTACGGCGATGTTCACCTCGGCGCTTGTGGTCTGCACGCTGAAAGCGGTCGTGGACCTCTTCGTCGCCGGCTGAACCGCCGCATCAGCGCCAACGCGCCGTTACTCCCCTTGCGGCGCGTCCCCTTGGGTGTGCCCATCCGGCCCCCGGTTAAACACCCCATACTCGCTCGACTTCACCCCGGCCCCTCCATCGACGCCGTTGCCGGCCAGACCGAGCCTGAGCAGCTCGCGCACGGCTGCGGCACGGGTCGGCATGCGGTGCCTGAAGCGGAAATCGTCGAGAGCCGATAATTCTTCGGGGGAAAGCATGACTTGAAGACGTTCAGCGCGAAGTTCATTCATCGCAAATCGCCCAGAATTAGTTAGTTGAGTAATTTGCTAAACGAACCAATTCGCGGTGGGTTCCATAGCTTGAGATAAAGACGTCGATTGAGTATGTTAATCAAATAAAATCAATGACTTACAAGAAAAACTAAGGGAACGATCCGGCTGCCCCTCCGTTGTCTGGCGGGAGTGACGCCATGACCAACCACGTCAAGCTGCCCCGAAAGCTATCCGAGGAGCCGGAAGCGCCGGAACCGCGGCGCCCGAGCCACGCACGGGTGATCGATCAACTGGACCGCTGGGCCAATAGTCCCGGTCTGCAACCGCCAAGGGTGAGTGATGGAGAAGACGATTCGGAAGCGGAAGCGATCTGAACCCCACACCTTCGAGCAGCGCCTCGAAGAACACCGGATGCGGCTCGAGAGCCAGCTCGCGGAATTGCCGCGTGGCGCCAAGCGCGAACAGATTGCCGCGCGCATCGAGCAGCTGCGGACCGCCGTCGAACTGAACGCGATGCTGTCGATGAATGAATGAGCAGTCACGCCGGCGCGGGACGCCGACTTGCTCCCGCCGCTGGGCTCGCCTACCATCCCTGCGTTGATGGGGATGGAGTCCCCCGATAACCGCCGCAAGGCTGATGACTCCTACCGGGCGCGACAGCGTCGGTAGGAGCATGCGCCACCGCCGATCCGCAGCGCGCCCCGCGAATGAGAAGGGGCAGCGCATGACGGGTCTTCCTGGTTCACTCTCAATCGCATTGTCGCTGGTCGGGTCGATCTGGCTCGTCGGTGTCGTCGCCCTATTGGCCGGCGCCCCGGGCGAGCTGATCGCCGCGACCTTCGTTGTTGGGCTTGTGACAGGCGTCGCCGAGTGGCGGGGCGGAAAGGCAAAATCTTGAACGTTCAGTTGTTGGCGGCGGTCGCGATCGGCGGTTCGCTGGGATCGGTCGCGCGCTATCTGGTGGCGATCGGCGCGGGGCGTCTGGTCGGCGCCGGATTTCCCTGGGGCACGCTGGCGATCAATATCGTGGGCTCGTTCCTGATCGGCGTCTTCGCGGAGTCCTTCGCGCTGACCTGGAATGTCAGCCAGGCGGTGCGGGTGTTTCTCACCGTCGGCATCTGCGGCGGCTTCACCACCTTCTCGACCTTTTCGCTCGATGCGATCGTGTTGATGCAGCGGGGCGAGCTATGGCCGGCCGCTGCCTACATCGCGGCCTCCGTTGCGCTCTCGATCCTCGCGCTGTTCGCCGGCCTGCTGCTGGTGCGGGCGTTCGCGGCTTGATCGGTTGAACGGCGGCTCATTGCGGCCGCCGCCTTGGTTCAACCTGGTCTACGTTGCCTGCGGACCGTCCAAAAAAGTGAAGGGCTGGAGGTATCGTCTGCCGCCGGAATCCTTGGCGCGCCCGGGGCCAGCCGGTAGGATGGAACCCGGATCGTGGTCAGGGACCAAGGAAAGACTGCGGAATGAAGCATGTCGACGTCGCGGTGATTGCTGCCACGCTATGGCTGCTGGCGTCGATGGTGCTGGACATCCTGACGCCGAAGTCGATCACCGCGCTGATGATCGCCGCCGCGCTCGCACCGCCGTTCCTGATCGGGATCGGCATCCATTTCGCACGCGAATATTTCAAGGCGAAGCGGCGCAGCTACCGGCCGCCGCAGTGGGACGAACGCTTCAGGAACTAAAGCGTTTTCGAGCGAAGTGGCCGCCGGTTCGCGTCAAGAAAACGCGTCAAGACTGCAAGCCGGAGTCCCCGTTCCGATTCAATCGGAACGGAAGGGCTCTGGCGGGGCAGGGCTGCAAGAAGGGCTGCACCTGCTGCATTGAACTGCGCACATGGCTTGCTAAGGTTGCGCCATGACCGAGCATCTTCCCGACACGATCAGCCGCCTCTACACCGACCCCGGCGAATATGTCGACAGCGACCATCCCGCCGTCGAGGCGTTCGCCCGCGCCGCCGTCCCAGCCGATGCCGGCGCGCGCGACATAGCGAGCCGGCTCTACACCGCGGTGCGCGACGGCATCCGCTACAACCCCTATGTCAGCATGCGCTCGCCCGAGAGCTACCGGGCCTCTAGCGTGCTCGCCGCCGGTAATGGCTACTGCGTCGGCAAGGCGGCGCTCTATGCCGCGGCCTGCCGGGTCCACGGCATCCCGGCCCGGGTCGGCTTTGCCGACGTCCGCAACCATCTCACCACCGAGAAGCTGCGCCAGAGCATGGGCTCGGACCTGTTCACCTGGCACGGCTTCACCGAAGTGTTCGTCGACGGCGCCTGGCGCAAGGCGACCCCGACCTTCAACGACACGCTGTGCGCCAAGCTCGGCGTCAAGCCGCTCGATTTCGACGGCCATTCGGATGCGCTGCTGCACCCCTTCGACGGCGCGGGGCGTGCCTACATGCAGTATGTCAACGACCACGGCACCTATCACGACGTCCCCGCCAAATTCCTGATGCGCGAGATGGCGCGCGAGTACGCCAACATGCAGGGCGAGGACATGTCCGGCCGCGACATGGAGCGCGAGGCGGCGGAGCAATAGCGCGAGCGCGCTGCGAACGTGGTGCGCTGACGGAAGCCGTCCTGGGTGAAGGTGCGCCGGCTGAGGGGGCGGTGTCATGGATGCGGAGTTGCCGAAAGGTCAGGTCGGCCGCCCGGCCCCGGGCTGGGAAGACGCGGTCGCGCTGACCGGCTTCATCCTGGTCGCGGTCGGGCAGGCCTCCAATCAGGTGCTGGCGCGCGGCCTGGCCGGCTCGGTGCCGCCGTTCTCGCTGGCCTTCTTCCGCTGGAGCATCATCGCCATCGGCCTTGCGCCATTTGCGATCGCGGCGATCCGGGACGGCAAGATCCCGCTGGCGCAGAACTTTTGGCCGATCCTCGCCGCGGGCTTCCTCGGCATGTTCCTGTGCGGCGGTCCGGTCTACATCGCGGGCATCACCACCACCGCGATCCATATCGCGCTGATCTTCGCGCTGTCGCCGATCATGGTGCTGTTGATCTCGGCCGCGCTCGGCATCGAGCATATCGGTCCGCTGCAATGGCTCGGCACGGTGCTGGCGCTCGCCGGTGCGCTTTTGATCGTCTCTGGCGGCCGTCTGGAAACGCTGACGCAATCGAGCGCGGCCTGGGGCGATCTCCTGGTGGTGTGCGCGATGCTCGGCTGGTCCGGCTACACGCTGGTGCAATCGCGCGTCGCGCCGCACGCCTCGCTGCTGGCGCGGGTCAGCCTGTTCTCGACGGCCGGCGCGCTGTGCTCGCTGCCGCCCGCGCTCCAGGAAATGTGGACGACGCCGGCTGCGGTCTTCAACGCCCGGGCGTTCGAGGCCTATGTGTTCGCCGGCCTCGTCCCGGGCCTGATCGCCTATGCCGGCTTCGCCTGGCTCGGCGCAAGGTTCGGCTCGGTACGGACGTCGCTCGTGCTCTACGTCGCGCCGATCGCAAGCGCACTGCTGTCCTGGATCATTCTCGGCGAGCCGCCGAAGCTGATCCATCTGGTTGGCGGCTTGCTGATCCTCGGCGGCGTCTGGGCGAGCCTGCGTAAATAGATCCAGCTCCTTCCGGGGTGCAACCTTTTCCAGCCTCGTGCGTTGAATCCAGCGTTGATTCAAGAACTTAGTCGGAGGTCGTATGAATCTTACTCCCCAGCAGCGCAAGGTTCGTAACGAGCAGCGTCAGCAGGACGCGTCGCAGGCGATGAAGGAGCACCTCGCCCACGAGAAGGCGTTCTACAATAACTTCCACCGCCTCAAGGCCGAGCGGCAGGCGCGTGAAGCCGCGGAATTACGGAAGCCACCCGCTACAAAATAAGCGCCGAGAGCCACACACCAACCATCGGATTTCCCGGACCGAGAAGGAGCGGAAGCGAGGGGGCGAGCGCAAGCGAGTTCGCCCGAATGACGCGATGAAATCTCCAGGCTCACGGAGGATCTCAGATGTATTTTGCCGATAAGAAAACGGTCACTTGCAAATGCGGCGAGCCCTTGAGCGAATTGATGCTCGTCGACGACCAGACGACTGGAATCAAGTTTCATGTCGGTCGTTGCCTGTCCTGCCGTGAAGTGACGGTCGTTCGATCCCAGGACATGCCATCAAACGATAATGCCTGAAGCAGACAGTCCTCTCGCTCGGCGGAAGGACCGCTCCTTCAGCGTCGGGCTTCAATTGCGACGGCTGAGTGACAGGCCGGCTGACGCATCGTTCGAGGGACGGCCGAAAAAAGAGCAGGGCGCGACCGGCATCACCACGGTCGCGCCCTACGTCGCCGGTCAATGGGGCAGGGGGAATAACCGGCTCTTCCAATGACTCGCAGACCCCCGGACTCGTTCCGCGCGAATCAAAATTTTTTCGTACACGGTTAAGTGATGGCCGGACGCGAGAACCCCACAGGTTTCGCTCGCGTTGTGTCCGTGATCGCCAACGGGAATTTCCATGGGGCGAGGGACATCACCATGTCAAAGATTCAAAAGGGAATTTTCGCTGCGTTGGCGGCTGGATTGACGCTTGGCGCGGTCCAGTTGGCGTCCGGCCATGATCTCATTGGCGGACAGCAGGTCACCACCCAATTGGCGCCGGAGAGCGCGGTCAATCGCGCCGCCAAGACCGACCGTGCCGCGGTTCCGATGACCGGCCTGCCGAGCCGGACCGTCGCGCTAAAGGTCGATCGGCTTCCCGATACGTCCGTCCTGGTTCGTGTTCCCGTGGCGCGGGAAGAGGCCCGCAATCACCCCGCAGCGCCGGCGCGTGCGCGCCCCGGCGACACCCGCAAGGTGGCCTGCGAGCCCGTGGTCAGTGTCCTGACCGAAGTGGCCAAGCTGCTGCAGCCCGGCCGCTGCGTGACCTGAGCCCCCCTTGAACAGTGTCATCGCCCGGCTTGTCCGGGCGATTCAGTATTCCAGAGACGGTTGTCGTTGGCCGATGGGCCGCGGCGTACTGGATCGCCAGCCGGAGCCGGTCATCGGGCGCGCATTCGCGCGACCCGCTGGCGGGCGATGACAGTAGCGCTTGTTGGTGGCGGACCGGGAGGGCTATTCCTCTTCGTCCGGCTCGCTGCTGCCGGCGGCGCTGCGGCTTGCCATCAGGCCGAGTGCGAGACCGCCGACCGCCAGGATCGGGATCAGCCGCTTCACGCCGATGGCCCGCACGATCTGCAGGCCGGTGGCGATCAGTGCGGGGTCGGCGAGCATTGTCGCCGCGGCCGATTTCGCGGCCTTGGCCGCTTTCTCCGCGCGGAGGCGCATCTCCCGCTTGCGCGCCATGTAAACGGCAATGGCGATCAGCGTGACGACGAGGAACACCGCGGCGCCGGACAGGCACGCCTCCACCGGACCGTAGTGCTGCAGCACATAGACGAAGGCGGCCGCGCACAGGAAGGCGATGGTGATGAACAGCGCGATCGCGGCGGCGGCCGCGAGCGAGGTCAGCCGCAGCGCGCTGCCGGTGGATTGCTTGACGTCATCGATCAGCCGCTGAAGCATTGACCAGCCTTGCCCTGAAAAATTTTGCTTTGAACCTTGCCTTGAAAGGCGCATCGACAAACGAGGCGGCGGCGCGCCAGCGCCGCCATCGCGTCCAGAACGGTGGTTTGCGCATGACCTAGCGCCGCCAGGTGACGCCGATCAAAAAGCCGAGGCCGAGCGCAAGGCCGACGGTCGCCAGCGGCCGCTGCGTGATCACCTCTTCCAGCGATTCCTCGATCGAGGAGGCGGCATCCTGCGCCGCGCCCATCATCGCGCTGCCGCGCTCCGACATGTCGTCGAGCGTCGCTTCCGCGTTGGCGCGCACATCCTTGTAGCGGCTGCGGGCCTGCTTACCTGCATTGTTGGCAAACGAGTTGAGCGCGTCGGTGATCTGTTCGGTGAGGGCAGCGATATCGTTCTTCACGGCAGTAACATCCTTTTCGAGGCGTTCGTAGGTCGCTTTGTCCGTCATGTTCCTGATCCCAAATGCGCTGTCCGTGCTCGACATCGAAGGCTCCCGGAGAACGTGCGTGTTCGGAGAAAAACGCTTCGCACCTCGCAAGGTTCCAGATGCGAAACCGAGGTTAGTCCTCGGGCAGCTGCGGCGAATTGACCGGCATCAAATGCTCCTTGACGATCAATGCCACGATCAGCAGCGGCGACGACAGGAAGGCGCCCATCGGGCCCCACAGCCAGGTCCAGAACGCGAGCGCGAGGAAGACCGCGAGTGCATTCAGGGACAGCCTGCGGCCGACGATCGTCGGCGTCACGAAATGCCCTTCCATGAAGGTCACGACGGCAAAACATGCCGGCGCGAGCAGCCCCGCGCCGATGGTCGGCGAGGAGATGATGCCGACCACAACCAGCACCACGAACATCGCGACCGGCCCGATGATCGGAATGAAGTTCAGCGTCGCGGCGAGCGCGCCGAGCCCCGCCGGGTTCGGCATTCCCGTCGCCGCGCAGATCGCACCGGTGACGATGCCGATGCCGACATTGATCATCGTCACCGTCAGCAGATAATTGCCGAGATTGGTCTCGACCTCGTTGAGGATACGCAGCGTGCGCAATCGTGCAGCGCGGTCGCTGAAGGTCATCACCAGCCCGCGGCGCAGATCCTTCCAGCTCGCGATGAACAGTATCAGGGTGGCGATGAACAGCAGGAATTCGGCGAAGGTCGGCGACACGAATTCCAGCGTCGGCTGCACCCATTCGAATTTCGGCAGCTGGAGATTGGCGAGCGTGTCGGGGCCGCCGACCATGCTCTGCAGCTCCTGCCACAGCGCGAGCGGCCGGTCGAACACATGCAACTTCTCCCTGAGGATCGCGCCGAGCTCGGGCAGCCGCGAGCTCCAGTCCATGACAGGCGAGGCGATCAGTCCGACCA
The DNA here is from genome assembly GCF_013373795.3 of Bradyrhizobium quebecense. Classification (NCBI taxonomy): domain Bacteria; kingdom Pseudomonadati; phylum Pseudomonadota; class Alphaproteobacteria; order Hyphomicrobiales; family Nitrobacteraceae; genus Bradyrhizobium; species Bradyrhizobium quebecense. Next base: position 5,957,507 of record NZ_CP088022.1, on the reverse strand, counting down.
TGAAGCTGACGGCGGCGCCGACCGCGATCACGATCAGCACTGCGCCGAGCGCGCGCGGGATCCGGTAGCGCTCGAGCAGGCTCGCCGCCGGCGACAGCATGGTGCCGACGATGAAGGCCATGGTGATCGGAAGGAAGAAGGCCCGTGCGAGATAGAGCACCCCGACGATGACGATCACCAGCAGTGCGACCAGCGCGAAGGCGACGGCCTCGGCGCGGCTGACAATCGGCGGCGTTTCGGCTGTGCTGTCGGGGAGGGGCGTGCCTTCGGTCGGATTGCCAAGCATACGTTCACCCGGAAAGGCGCGCACCAGACTCCTCCCGAATGGGGACAAATGAATTTCGTGTCAAATTGCGCACGACAACGGCCTTGTCCCGGCAAAGGTTCCATCGCACGCTCGTGAGAGATGGCGGGTTGACAATCGCGACTTTGCGACGATTCGCAGCGGAACTGTCTGATGGTTACGCGCGTTGGGTGGTCATCGCATCACCATGATGCGCATCCCGTCCAGGGGCAGCACATGACACAGCAGTCTCTCTCCAGCCGCCGGCTTGCGTCGCGCGCCGCGCGCACTCATGTCCGCACTTTTGCCTTCGCCAGCGTCCTGCTCGTGACGCCGTTCGTTGTCGCCACCTCGGCCAGCGCGCAAGTCAGCTCTCAGGTCCGCTCGTCCGCGCTCGGCTATGCGTCGACGCAGCCGGGCGGATTCCCCTCCGACGAGGTGATGACCGATCCCTCGACCGCGGCCACCGAGGACGGCGCACTGCCGGAGCGGCTGCGCCGCACCACCGTCGCGCTCAACACGTTTGAGGCGCCCGGCACCATCATTATCGATACCGGCAATACCGCGCTCTATTACGTGCTCGGCGGAGGCCGCGCGATCCGCTACGGCGTCGGCGTCGGCCGCGAAGGCTTCACCTGGGCCGGGGTGCAGACCATCAGCAACAAGGCGGAATGGCCGGACTGGCATCCGCCGGCCGAGATGATCAAGCGCCAGCCCTATCTGCCGCGCTTCATGGCCGGCGGCCCCGGCAATCCGCTCGGTGCCCGCGCGCTGTATCTCGGCTCCAGCGAGTACCGCATCCACGGCACCAACGATCCATCGACGATCGGCAAGTTCGTCTCGTCGGGCTGCATCCGCCTGACCAATGAGGACGTCACCGACCTGTTCAACCGGGTCAATGTCGGCACCAGGGTCGTGGTGCTGCCGAAGAGCGGACCGCATATCGCAGCCCGCGAGTTCGGCCCGACCGCGACGCAGATCTCGGTCCGGCCGGTGCCGATGCAGCCGCGCCCCGCGGTGATGACGCTGCCTTCCGGCCGTCAGGCGTTGAACATCCCGGCGACTTCCTCGTTGTACTAGAGCGTTTTCGAGCGAAGTGGATACCGGTTCGCGTGAAGAAAACGCGTCAGAACAAGAATCTGGAGCCGCGTTCCGATTCAATCGGAACGGGGCTCTAGGGATCGGCATTGGACTGAGGGTCGGTAATGGTGAAGCGGCACGTCAGGCGATGGACGTTCGGGACGGCGGCGGTGCTAGGCCTGTCGCTTGCGTCCGCGGCACAAGCCCAGGATTTCTTCTCGCAACTGTTTGGCGGCTTCATGCAGGGCCGTCCGCCGGTGATCCGGATGCCGTTCGATGACGGCCCGGCGCCTGTGCCGCGGGCCGAGCGGCGCGCGCGCTATGATGTCGGCCAGGCCTATTGCGTGCGCACCTGCGACGGCCGCTATTTCCCGCTGGCTGCGACCGGCAGCCAGAGCAAGGCTGAGAGCTGCAACAGCTTCTGCCCGGCGAGCGCGACCGAAGTGGTCTATGGCGGCAATATCGACAACGCCGCGACCGAAGACGGAAAGCCGTATTCCGAACTGCCGAACGCATTCCGCTATCGCGACGAGATCGTCTCGGGCTGCACCTGCAACGGCAAGGACACTGTCGGGCTCGCCGCGGTGAAGATCGAGGACGATCCGACCTTGCGCAAGGGCGACATCGTCGCCGGCAAGGACGGGCTGATGTCGGTCGGCCGCCCGGACCGCCGCGGGGCATCTCTCAGCTTCACGCCGGCGCCGGATCGCATCCGCGCCAAGTATCAGCGCGCGCCGGTGCTTGCGCGCGAGTAGCGTCGCTCATGCGAGAGGTCGGCCACTTTCGGTTCCGTTCGCTGGAACCGGCCTTGCGCTCGCACGTTAGCAACGGGCGAACAGCACATTCACCGATGCCATCAGGGGGCCCCGCATGCTCGTCGGCGTACTCGTCACTTTCCTTGTCGTTATTCTGGTTCTTTATCTCATCAACATGCTGCCGCTCGACGGCCGCGCCAAGCAGATCGCGCGCGTCGTCGTCATCATCATCGGCATCGTCTCGCTGCTGAAGTATTTGGCGGTGTTCTAGCTTCGTCATTGCGAGTGAAGCGAAGCAATCCATCTCACCGCGCGAGTGGAGCAATGGATTGCTTCGTCGCTTCACTCCTCGCAACGACGTCGATGCAGCACCATGAGGGTCTACAGTTCAGCCGCGAAACAAGGCGCATATCCTCGTCCACCGCTGTCATCGCCCGGCTCGACCGGGCGATCCAGTACGCTGCGGCTCCTCGATTCAAGCACAGACGTCTCTGGAATACTGGATCACCCGCATGCGCGGGTGATGACGCTGCGAGGGGCGTCCGCAGGATTTCTGAATAATAGAAGAATATCGCTGATTTGCCCGACGAGTCAAGTTGCCGTATCCGCCAGCCGCCGCCGGCTACTTTGCATGGGGTTGTTTTCGATATTTTGGCTGTGCGCCCCTGCGACGGCAGGCTATCGCATCCGGCTCCTCTAGCGCCACCTGCGGCGCCAACAAAAAAGCCCCGGCTTATCGCCGGGGCTTTTGCTTGTGGTTGCGATCGCTCGGGGATCAGCCCGCGGCCTTGGCCTCGCGGCGGCGCGCGGTGAGGATGTATTCGGTGTAGCCGTTCGGCTGCGTGCGTCCTTCGAACACGAGGTCGCAGGCCGCCTTGAAGGCCACGCCGTCGAACGCCGGCGCCATCGGCTTGTACAGGGGATCGCCGGCATTCTGCTTGTCGACGACGACGGCCATGCGCTTCAGCGACTCCATTACCTGATCCCTGGTGATGACGCCCTGATGCAGCCAGTTCGCCAGATGCTGGCTCGAGATGCGCAGCGTCGCGCGGTCTTCCATCAGGCCGACATCGTGGATGTCGGGCACCTTGGAGCAGCCGACGCCCTGGTCGATCCAGCGCACGACGTAGCCGAGGATGCCCTGGCAGTTGTTGTCGATCTCCTGCTTCACGTCATCGGGCGCCCAGTTCGACTGCGACACCGGAATGGTGAGGATGTCGGAGAGTTTTGCACGCGGCCCGCCCTTGGCGAGCTCCTGTTGCCGGGCGATCACGTTGACCTGGTGATAGTGCAGGGCGTGCAGCGTGGCCGCGGTCGGCGACGGCACCCAGGCGGTGGTGGCGCCGGCCTGCGGGTGGCCGATCTTCTGCGCCAGCATGTCGGCCATCTTGTCGGGCGCCGCCCACATGCCCTTGCCGATCTGGGCATGGCCGGGCAGGCCGTCGATCAGGCCGTTGTCGACGTTCCAGTCCTCATAGGCCTTGATCCACGGCTGCGCCTTCATGTCGTTCTTGCGGATCATCGGACCCGCTTCCATCGAGGTGTGGATCTCGTCGCCGGTGCGGTCGAGGAAGCCGGTGTTGATGAACATGATGCGCTTGGAGGCGCGCTGGATGCAGGCCTTGAGGTTGACCGTGGTGCGGCGCTCCTCGTCCATGATGCCGACCTTCAGCGTGTTCTCGGGCAGCGAGAGCATCTTCTCGACCTCGGCGAACAGGTCGCAGGTCAGCGTCACCTCGTCGGGGCCGTGCATCTTCGGCTTGACGATATAGGCCGAGCCGGTGCGGCTGTTCCTGACCTTCGAATTGCCCTTGAGGTCGTGGATCGCGAGCAGGCCGGCGACCGCGGCGTCCAGCAGGCCTTCGGGAATCTCCTCGCCCTTGGCGTCGAGCACCGCGTCGGTGAACATGTGGTGGCCGACATTGCGCATCAGGAGCAGGCTGCGGCCGTGCAGCTTCAGCTCGCCGCCGTCGGGCTTCTTGTAGACGCGGTCGGCATTGAGCGAACGCGTCAGCGTCTTGCCGCCCTTCTCGAAATCGGCCGACAGCGTGCCGTTCATCAGGCCGAGCGTGTTGCGATAGACCAGCACCTTGTCCTCGGCGTCGACGGCGGCGACCGAGTCTTCCATGTCGAGAATGGTCGAGACCGCCGACTCCAGGATCATGTCGGCGACGCCGGCCGGATCGTCCTTGCCGATGATGTTGCTGCGGTCGATCTTGACCTCGACATGCATGCCGTTGTTGACGAGCAGGATCGCGGAAGGCTGGGCGGCGTCGCCCAGATAGCCGGCGAACTGGGCGCCGTTCTTCAGCGCGGTCGAATTGCCGCTCTTCAGCTTGACCGACAGCTGGCCCGCGATCACGCCGTAGGAGGTCACGTCAGTGTGGCTTCCGGTCGCGAGCGGCACAGCGGCGTCGAGGAACGCCTTCGCCTTCGCGATCACCTTGTCGCCGCGGGCCTTGTTGTAGCCACGGCCAGCCTCGCTCGGATCATGCGGGATCGCGTCGGTGCCGTAAAAGGCGTCGTACAGCGAACCCCAGCGCGCGTTGGCGGCGTTCAGCGCGTAGCGGGCGTTGGTGAGCGGCACCACGAGCTGCGGGCCGCAGATCTTGCCGATTTCCTCGTCGACATTTGATGTCTCGACCTTGTGGGTCGCGGGCTCGGGCAGCAGATAGCCGATGTCCTTGAGGAACGCGGTGTAGGCGTTGATGTCGAACGGCTTGCCCTTGTTGGCGCGATGCCAGTCGTCGATCTTGGCCTGCAGCGCGTCGCGGACCGCGAGCAGTTCGCGGTTCTTCGGGCCGAGCTTCTGGATGATGGCGGCGAGTCCTGCCCAGAACGCGTCAGGCGCGATCCCGGTTTTCGGCGTCGCCTCCTTGGCGATGAAATCGAACAGGACAGGGGCGATCTTCAATCCATGGGCATCGACACGAGTCATGATGGGCTTTCTCAAAGAAATGGGGCGTTTAGGGGCTGCTTTCGCAAGAAATCAGCAAAAAACGCGCCAAGGGCGGCGTTCACGGCCCTTTTTGCCCTAAAGCCACGGCTCTGAGAAGGCCCTCCAGACGAGGAGGCCGCGCCGCCTAAATATTCGCCGCGAGGTCGGTCAGTTCGTCGAACAGGATGCCGGTCGTGGCCAGCATCCGCTCGATCGCGTCGGTGGCATCGCTGACCGAGCGGTTCGAGGTGTCGATGGTCAGTTCGTTGCCGGTCGGCGGCTGGTAGTCGTTGGTGATGCCAGTAAAGGACGGCAATCCGCCGGAGCGCGCCTTGGCGTAATGGCCCTTGGGGTCGCGGGTCTCGCAGACCTCGGCGGGCGTGGCGACGTAGACTTCGCGGAACGCGCTGTCGGCGATGCGGCGTGCGGCCGCACGGTCGGCGGTCGACGGCGACACCGCGGCGACGATGGCGATATGGCCGTTGCGCGCCAGGTGGGTCGCGACCTCGGCGAGGCGGCGGATGTTCTCGGTGCGATCCTGCGGCGAGAAGCCGAGGTCGCTGTTCAACCCGGCGCGGAAGGTGTCGCCATCGAGCAGGATCGGCGAACCGCCATTGCTGAACAGCCGTCGCTCCAGCGCGCGCGCCAAAGTCGACTTGCCGGAGCCGGGCAGGCCGGTCAGCCAGATCACCGCGCCATTGTGGTGGTAGCGCGCCGAGCGCTCGTCCGGCCGCAGCGCGGATTCCACCGGCACGATGTCGATCGGCACCGCGGGCCGGCCGGCATCGACCGACAGCACGAGGCCGCCGCCGGCGATGCGCCCGTTGACCTCGATCACGAGGCGGCCGGTGCGCGGATTGTCGGTGTAGGGATCGGTCGCAACCGGCTGCGCCAGCGAGATGTCGATCTCGCCGACATGGTTGCGCGCGATCGCGGTGTTCTCTTCGTTGGACAGCGCGCCGGGATCGATCGCCTTTTCGATCGCGACCACGGTGGCGCGGCTTTCCTTGGTGCCGAGCCGGATCAGGATCTGCTCGCCTGTGGTCAGCGGCTTGTCGTGCAGCCAGAAGATCCGCGCGCGGATGCGACGGGTATCGCGCGGGCTCTGCCCGCTATGTCCGATGATGTCGCCGCGCTCGAGGAACAGCTCGCGGTCGAGCGTGATGCCGACCGAGCGCCCGGCGCCCTGCGGACCGTTGACCGGCGTCACCGGCCAGCTCTCGACTGTCTTGATCTTCGCGATCTTGCCCGTGGGCATGATAACGATCTCGTCGCCGGCCTTCAGGCTGCCGGACTCGATGCGGCCCGCAACGATGCGGCGGTCGTCGAATTTGTAGATCGCCTGCACCGGCAGCCGCAGCGGCAGCTCTGCCAGCGGCGGTGCCGGCTCGAGCGCATCGAGCGCCTCGACCACGGTCGGTCCCTTGTACCATCCGATCCGCGGCGTGTGTTCGGCAACGCCGTCGCCGTCGCGCGCGGAGATCGGGACCACCGCGGTCGGCGTCACGCCGAGACCGATCAGATGCGCGGAAATCTCGTCGCTGATCTCCTTGAAGCGATCGGCACTGAAATCGACCCGGTCCATCTTGTTGACGACGACCGCGACCTGCTTCACGCCGAGCAGATGCAGGAGATAGCCGTGCCGCCGCGTCTGCGAGCGGACGCCTTCGAGCGCGTCGATGATCAACACCGCGCCGTCGGCCTGCGAGGCGCCGGTGATCATGTTGCGCAAAAACTCTGCATGGCCGGGCGCGTCGATCAGCACGACGTCGCGCGAGCGGGTGCGGAAGCGGATCTGGGTGGTGTCGATGGTGATGCCCTGGTCGCGCTCGGTCTGCAGCGCGTCGAGCAGGAACGACCATTCGAACGGCATGCCGCGCCGTGCGCTGACCGCCTTCAGCATCTCCAGCTTGCCGTCCGGCAGGCTGCCGGTCTCATGCAGCAGTCGGCCAACCAGGGTGGACTTGCCGTGGTCGACATGGCCGACGATGACGATTCGCACCTGGGGACGTGTGGTGCCGTTGGGGGTCGCCGAGATCGAGGCGGTGGGAAGAATCATGTTCATCAGAGCACTCACGCCAAACTGGGATCAGAGATAGCCGGCGACACGCAGTCGCTCGAACGCATCCTCGGTTTCGTGATCGAGTGCGCGGCCGGCGCGCTCCGGGATCTTGGTGTTATCGAGCTCATCCAGGATTTCATCGATGCTGGATGCGGTCGAAGCCACCGGGTTGGTGATGTCCTGATCCCCCAGCGAGCGATAGCGCTTGCCGTCCTTGGCGAGATAGAGCGGGATGATCGGAATGCCTTCGCGCTTGGTGTAAGCCCAGATGTCGGCTTCGGTCCAATGCAGGATCGGATGGATGCGCAAGTGTGCGCCCTGCGGCGGCGAGGCGTTGAAGTGATCCCAGAATTCCGGCGGCTGGTCGCGCACATCCCATTCGCCTTCGAGACCGCGTGGCGAGAACACGCGCTCCTTGGCGCGCGTTGCCTCTTCGTCGCGGCGGATGCCGGCGATCAAGCCGTCAAAGCCGTATTTGTTGAGCGCCCATTTGAGTCCCTCGGTCTTGCGGGCGGCCGAACGCGCGGCGGGAGGCAAGGTGGGATCAACGGCGTCGATCGGCGGGCAGGGCTCGACGCGCAGATCGAGATCCCATTCCTTTCCGAAGCGGTCGCGGAACGCATACATCTCCGGAAACTTCTTGCCGGTGTCGACATGCAGCGCCGGGAACGGGACCCGGCCGAAGAACGCCTTGCGCGCCAGCCAGATCATCACATTGGAGTCTTTGCCGAGCGACCACAGCAGCGCGAGCTTTTTCAGCCGGGCGAACGCCTCGCGCAAAATGTAGATGCTTTGGGCTTCCAGCTCATCGAGATGATCCATGGACGGGGGGGCCTGATTGGCAGGAATCCCCGGCACGGAAGATGCACTGCGAAGGGCTGCGGACCGCGTTCCGGCAGCGGCGGATTCGTTGTCGAGAAGATGCATCTCTTGGCCTTGGCCTGTGGAGTTGAAAATTCTAAAGTTGCGCTGCAATAGAGAAGAAATAATTTTCTCTTTGCTGGCCTTGATCGAGAGATAAATAGAAAATAATTTCAGTCAACCCCCAAGTTGGGGAAGCGAGTGTCTGATGCGATATCTGCCGGTGTTTCTGGATCTGCAAAGCGGCAAGGTGCTGCTCGTTGGAGCGGGCGAGCTCGTGCGCGCCAAGTTGCGGCTGCTTGCAGCTGCCGGCGCCGCGGTTCGCTGGTACGCGACCGACGGCGATCATGAGCTCGCCGGCATCGCGGCGGAGGACGCCGCGCGCATCGAGCGCGCCGAGGGCGATCCGCTCGCAGCCGATCTCTCCGATGTCATCGCCGTGCTCTGCGCCGGTGCAGGCGAGGTCGGTGTTGCGATGTCGGTGCGCGCCAAGGCGATTGGCCTGCCGGTCAACGTGATGGACGACCTCGTGCACTCCACCTTCATCATGCCTGCGATCGTCGATCGCGGCGATGTCGTGGTCGCGGTCGGAACCGGCGGCACGTCGCCGGTTGTGGCGCGTCGCATCCGCGAGAAGATCGAGGCGGTGCTGCCGGCGCGGATCGGCGATCTCGCCGGCTTTATCGGCCGCTTCCGCAAACCGATGCATGCGCGGATTGAAGAATTTCCGCTGCGCCGCCGCTTCTGGGAGCGCATCGTCGACGGCCCGATCGGCGCGCTGGTGCTGGCCGGCCGCAAGGACGAGGCCGAGCACGCGCTGAACGCGATCGGCGATCCCGCCGCATTCGCCGGCGCTGATACGGAAGGCAAGGCTGTCGGCCATGTGACGCTGGTCGGCGCCGGTCCCGGCGATCCGGATCTGCTCACCGTGAAGGCGCTGCGCGCGCTGCAGGACGCCGACGTGGTGTTCTATGACGAATTGGTGTCATCTGAAATTCTCGACCGCATCCGGCGCGATGCCGCGCGGATTCCGGTCGGCCGCCGCATCGGCAAGCCCGGCATCGGCCAGGACGCCATCAACCGCTCGATGATCGAGGCCGCGCAGTCGGGCCAGCGTGCGGTTCGGCTGAAGGGCGGCGATCCCTTTGTGTTCGGTCGCGGCGGCGAGGAGATCGAGGCGCTGCGCGACGCCGGCGTCGCCTACTCCATTATTCCCGGCATCTCCGCCGGTCTCGGCGCCGCCGCGCAATTCGAGGTGCCGCTGACCTTCCGGCACGAGGCGCTGCGCATCACCTTCCTGACCGCGCACAAGGCGCGCGATGCCGAAGTCGTGGACTGGTCGGTGCTGACCGACACAAGAATGACCGTCGTCGTCTACATGGGCATGACCGCGGCGCCCTCGATCCGCGAAGGCCTGCTCGCTGCGGGCCGCTCGCCGGAGACGCCGGTCGGCGTGTTCGCGCGCGTGACGCGGCCGGACGCCAAGGCCGCCGTCGGCACGCTGGCGCGGCTGCCTGAGCTGGTCAAACAGGTCGATGGCGGTCCCGCTGTCCTCATCATCGGCGACGTGGTCGCGCATTCCGCGCCGTGGAGCCGATCCAACGTCACCCAATTGTTCTCCAACCAGATGTTCTCCGAACTGCTGAAGGCTGCCGAATGACCTCTCCGCTCGAACAGAAGAAAATCAGGATCACAGGCCCCTCGGTGGTGACCGCCAACCGCACCTGGGACGGCGCCGTCGTGTACCGAACCGCCAAACAAGGCTGGTCCACCGAACTCTCCGATTCCGCCGTCGTCAGCACCTCCGACGACGCCCGTGCGCTGTTGGCCGAAGCCACCGCCGACGACGTCGGCGCGGTCGGCCCCTATATCGCGCCGGTCGAGCTCAAGGATGGCGGCAAGGTCAAGCCGGGCAATCTCCGCGAACACATCCGCGCCAAGGGCGTCACCATCGATCTTCAGGTCCCCGCGTAAGGCGCGCCGGCGTAAGGCTCATCGAACATGTATGCTTATGACGAACTCGACCGCACGCTGATCAACGAGCGTGTTTCGGAATTCCGCGATCAGGTGAAGCGCCGCCTTTCCGGCGAGCTCACCGAGGACGAATTCAAGATCCTGCGCCTGCAGAACGGCGTGTATCTGCAGCTGCACGCCTACATGTTCCGCGTCGCGATCCCCTACGGCACGCTGTCGTCGAAGCAGCTGCGGCGGCTCGCCCATGTCGCGCGCCGCTACGACCGCGGCTATGGCCACTTCACCACGCGGCAGAACATCCAGTTCAACTGGATCAAGCTCGCCGAGCTGCCAGACGCGCTGGCCGATCTCGCCGAGGTCGGCATCCATGCGATGCAGACCTCCGGCAACAACATGCGCAACGTCACCTCGGACCAGTGGGCCGGCGTCGCGCCGGGCGAGATCGAGGATCCGCGGATCTGGTCGGAGCTGATCCGCCAGCACACCACGCTGCATCCGGAATTCTCGTTCCTGCCGCGCAAGTTCAAGATCGCGATCACCGCCGCCGAGCACGATCGCGCGGCGATCAAGATCCACGACATCGGGCTGCGTTTGCACAAGAACGCCGATGGCGAGACCGGGTTCGAGGTGCTGGTCGGCGGCGGTCTCGGCCGCACCCCGTTCATCGCCAAGACCATCAAGCCGTTCGTCCCCGGCCGCGATATCCTGAGCTACATCGAGGCGATCCTGCGCGTCTACAACCAGTACGGCCGCCGCGACAACATCTACAAGGCGCGCATCAAGATCCTGGTGCACGAGCTCGGCATCGAGAAGTTCGCCAAGGAAGTCGAGGAGGAGTGGAAGGCGATGGGCGATGTCGGGCTGACGCTCGATCACACCGCCATCGAGGAGGTCCGCTCGCGCTTCTCCTACCCTCCTTACGAAAAGCTGCCGCACATGCCGGACGAGCTGAAGAAGGCCGCGCATGACAAGCTGTTCGAGCGCTGGCGCAAGAATTCGGTGTCGGCGCACAAGGTGCAGGGCTATTCGATCGTGACGCTGTCGCTGAAGCCGGTCGGTGGTCCGCCCGGCGACGCCACCGCCGAGCAGATGGACGCGGTCGCCGACCTCGCCGACAAATATTCGTTCGGCGAGATCCGGGTCGGCCACGAGCAGAACCTGGCGCTGCCGCACGTCGCCAAGCGCGACCTTCCGGCGCTGTTCAAGGCGCTCGATCGCCTCGGCCTCGCGACGCCGAACGTCAATCTCGTCACCGACATCATCGCCTGCCCGGGGCTGGACTACTGCTCGCTGGCCAACGCGCGCTCGATCCCGATCGCGCAGGAGCTGACCCGGCGCTTCGCCAACCACGACACCGCCGACCTGATCGGCCGGCTGCACATCAACATCTCCGGCTGCATCAATGCCTGCGGCCATCACCATGTCGGCCACATCGGCATTCTCGGCGTCGAGAAGAACGGTGAGGAGTTCTACCAGATCACGATCGGCGGCCGCGCCGACGAGAACGCGCAGATGGGCACCCTGATCGGCCCCGCCGTTCCCTATGCGGAAGTCGCCGACGTGATCGAAGACATTGTCGAAGCTTATCTCGCGCTGCGCGACCGTCCCGAGGAATTGTTCGTCGACACGGTAAAGCGTCTGGGCGTCGAGCCTTTCAGGGAGCGCGTCTATGCCACTCGTTAAGCAGGGAAGACTGACCACCGATCTGTTCGTGCATGTCGCCGACGGCGCCGAGCTGCCGGGTGACGGCGCGGTGCTGGTGACGGCCGAGCGCTTTCTCGCCGATCCGGAAGCGCTGCTGCGCCGTCCCGGCAAGCTGGGGGTGATCTGGCCGAACAACCGCAATCTGGACGAACTGGTGCCGCATCTCGATCGGCTGGCCTCGGTCGCGCTGGTGTTCCCGACCTTCCGCGACGGCCGCGCCTACAGCCAGGCCCGTCTGCTGCGCGAGCGCTACGGCTATGACGGCGAGCTGCGCGCCACCGGGCAGATCCTGCGCGACCAGTTCGTGTTCATGACGCGCGCCGGCTTCGACGCCTTCGAGGTGAAGAAGGATGCCGACGCCGACGCGTTCGCCCATACCATGAAGCGCTATTCGGTGTTCTACCAGCCGACCGGCGACGGCCGCGTCACCGCGCTCAACCGCCGCATGCAGCTGCGTCACTCGGAGAGTGCCGGCCAGTGAGCACACTTGCACCAGAGCTCGCAGAGGCATCAGTCGCATTGCCGGCAGCGGATGCGCTCGATCGCGCGCTGCGCAAAGCATCGCCCGCCGAGGTGATCGCGGCCGCGTTGCAGACGGTCGGCCGCGAGAGGCTGGCGCTGGTGTCGTCGTTCGGGACCGAGTCCGCCGCGCTGCTCAAGGTGATGGCGGACGTCGATCCGGCGATCCCGGTGGTCTTCCTCGACACCGGCTGGCTGTTCGAGGAGACGCTGGCCTATCGTGACACCTTGATAGCCACGCTCGGCCTTACCGATGTGCGCTCGATCAAGCCCGATGAGCAGGCGCTGTCGCGCCAGGACCCGGACCGCGAATTGTGGTTCAGCGATCCCGACGCCTGCTGCCGCATCCGCAAGGTGGAGCCGTTGGCGCGCGCACTGAAGCCGTTCGCCGGCTGGATCAACGGCCGCAAGCGTTTCCAGGGCGGTGCCCGCGCCGACATCCCGGTCGTCGAGTACGACGGCGTCAGGCTGAAATTCAATCCGTTCGCCAACGTCTCGCGCGAGGAGATCGAGGCGATCTACACGCTCGGCAAGCTGCCGCCGCATCCACTTGTCGCATCGGGATATCAGTCGGTCGGGTGTATGCCTTGCAGCAGCCGGGCTGCAGCCGGCGAGGATGCACGCGACGGCCGCTGGCGTGGCCGGGCGAAGACGGAATGCGGCATCCACACAACGAAGATGTCGTAGGTACCGCGCTCGATCGCGATGACGCTTCATCGCGATCTGGCGACGCGACAAAGCCTTCGCGGTGCGGCGAGTTCGTAGCACAAGCGCGCTGCGCCGCTGAAAACAAAGAAAACCGGTTTCGTTGACTTAGGGCCACTTCACCGTGAGTGATGTCTTGCGTGTTCCCTGACATTCTCAGGTTGAATGGAGACAGAAATGATCCGTCGTATGCTGCCGCTGGTCGCGGGATTGTTGTGGGCGAGCTCGGCTTTCGCGGCCGACTATTCGCTGCTCAACGTGTCCTACGATCCGACGCGCGAGCTCTATGTCGATTTCAACAAGGCGTTCGCCGCGGCCTATCAGAAGGAAACCGGCAAGAGCGTCGAGATCAAGCAGTCGCATGGCGGCTCGGGCTCGCAGGCGCGCTCGGTGATCGACGGATTGCAGGCGGATATCGTCACGCTGGCGCTGGCCTATGACATCGATGCGATCGCGGGCAAGGGTCTCATTGCCACCGACTGGCAGAAGCGGTTGCCGCTCAACGCCTCGCCCTATACCTCGACCATCGTGTTCCTGGTTCGCAAGGGCAATCCCAAGGGGATCAAGGATTGGGACGATTTGATCAAGCCCGGCGTCGCCGTGATCACGCCGAACCCGAAGACTTCGGGCGGTGCGCGCTGGAACTATCTCGCCGCCTGGGGCTATGCGCAGAAGAAATTCGGCTCGACCGACAAGGCGAAGAAGTTCGTCGCCGATCTCTATCAGAACGTCCCGGTGCTCGACACCGGTGCACGCGGTTCGACCGTGACCTTCGTCGAGCGTGGTGTCGGCGACGTGTTGCTCGCGTGGGAGAACGAAGCCTTTCTGGCGCTTCGTGAATTCGGGCCGGACAAGTTCGAGATCGTGGCCCCGGCGCAGTCGATCCTGGCCGAGCCGCCGGTCGCCGTCGTCGACACGGTTGCCGACAAGAAGGGCACCCGCGCCGTCGCCGAAGCCTATCTGAAGTACTGGTACACCAAGGAAGGCCAGGAGATCGCCGCGCGCAATTCCTACCGGCCGCGCGATCCCGAGATCGCCAAGGAGTACGAAAAATCCTTCGCCAAGGTTGAACTTTTCACCATCGACGACGTTTTTGGTGGTTGGACCAAGGCGCAGAAGGAGCACTTCGCCGAGGGCGGCATCTTCGATCAGATCTACAAGAACTGATCGAGATATCGCGTTTTTGGTCGAACAGGGGGAATTGTGAGCACAGCGGTAGCAAGGCGCAGCACCCTGCCGGGGTTCGGTCTCACCATGGGGCTGACCCTGACATGGCTCTCCGTGATCATCCTGATTCCGCTGGCCGCGCTGTTCCTCAAGACGTTCGAGCTCAGCCTCGATCAGTTCTGGACCATCGTCACCAGCCGCCGCACCCTGAACGCCCTGAAGATTTCGTTCGGGCTTTCGTTTGCGGCCGCCTGCGTCAATCTGGTGATGGGCACCATCATCGTCTGGGCGCTGGTGCGCTACCGTTTTCCGGGCCGGCGGCTGTTCGACGCCATCGTCGATATTCCGTTTGCCTTGCCGACCGCGGTCGCAGGCGTGGCGCTGACGCAGCTGTTTGCCCAGAAGGGCTGGCTCGGCGCGCCGCTCGCCGAGCTCGGCATCAAGGTCGCGTTCACGCCGATCGGTATCTTCATCGCGATGATCTTCATCGGCATTCCGTTCGTAGTGCGCACGGTGCAGCCGGTGCTGATCGATCTCGATCCCGAGATCGAGGAGGCGGCGGCAAGCCTCGGTGCCAATCGCTGGCACACCGTGTTTCGCGTCATCCTGCCGAGCCTGATCCCGGCGCTGCTCACCGGCTTTGCGCTGGCCTTTGCCCGCGCCATCGGTGAATACGGCTCGGTGATCTTCATCGCCGGCAATCTGCCCAACGTCTCCGAGATCGCGCCGCTGTTGATCGTGATCCGGCTGTCCGAATTCCGCTACGCCGACGCCACCGCGATCGCGGTCGTGATGCTGGTGGCCTCGTTCCTGATCATCTTCCTGATCAATCGGCTGCAGCGCTGGGCGCAAGCCCGCATTCCCGTGCATTGAGGTTCGAGATGTCGATGCAGACGGGATTGGCGACCTCGACCACGCAGCTGCGGACCTACGCGCCCGCGACCGATGTCAGCGTTGCGGCCCCAGCGCCGCGGCTCGAGATCGCGCGCGCCGAGCCGGTCGCGGCGCGGCGCAACCCGCGCACCGAGCCGGGTCCGATCCGCTTGATCATCATTGCGCTGGCGATCGCCTTCCTCAGCATCTTCGTCGTGCTGCCGCTGGTCGTCGTGTTCGCGTCGGCCTTCTCGAAAGGCATCGTCGCCTATTTCGCGGCGCTGGCCGAGCCGGAGGCGCTCGCTGCGATCAAACTGACGCTGCTGGTCGCGGCGATCTCGGTCACGCTCAATCTCGTGTTCGGCGTGGTCGCGGCCTGGGCGATCTCGAAATTCGAATTCACGGGCAAGACCTTCCTGATCACGCTGATCGACCTGCCGTTCTCGGTCTCGCCCGTGATCTCGGGCCTGGTCTTCGTGCTGCTGTTCGGCGCGCAGGGCTATTTCGGGCCATGGCTGCAGGCGCACAACGTCCACATCCTGTTCGCGGTACCCGGCATCGCGCTGGCGACGATCTTCGTCACCTTCCCCTTTGTGGCGCGCGCGCTGATCCCGCTGATGCAGGAGCAGGGCACCCAGGAAGAGGAGGCGGCGATCTCGCTCGGTGCCTCCGGCCTGCAGACCTTCTTCCGCGTCACGCTGCCCAACATCAAATGGGGCCTGCTCTACGGCGTCCTGCTCTGCAACGCGCGCGCTATGGGCGAGTTCGGTGCGGTGTCCGTCGTCTCCGGCCACATCCGCGGCGAGACCAACACGATGCCGCTCCTGGTCGAGATTCTCTACAACGAATATCAGTTCGTCGCGTCGTTCGCGATCGCGTCGCTGCTCGCGATGCTGGCGCTGATCACGCTGGTGGCGAAAACCGTTCTCGAGCGGCGGCTCGACGAGCCAGAGGTGCCCGATGGCGATTGAAGTCACGAATATCGTAAAGAAGTTCGGCAGCTTTGCCGCGCTCGACAATGTCGATCTCAAGGTCGCCGACGGCGAGCTGCTGGCGCTGCTCGGCCCGTCCGGCTCCGGCAAGACGACGCTGCTGCGGATCATCGCAGGCCTCGATTGGCCTGACTCGGGCGAGGTCGCGATCGACGGCGAGAATGCGCTCTCGCGCGGTGCCAGCGAGCGTCAGGTCGGCTTCGTATTCCAGCACTACGCGCTGTTCCGCCACATGACGGTGTTCGAGAACGTCGCGTTCGGCCTGCGCGTGCAGCCGCGCGCGATCCGCAAGGACGAGGCGACGATCCGCGCCCGCGTCAAGAACCTGCTCGATCTGGTGCAGCTCGACTGGCTCGCCAATCGCTATCCGAGCCAGTTGTCCGGCGGTCAGCGTCAACGCATCGCGCTGGCGCGTGCGCTTGCGATCGAGCCGCGGATCCTGCTGCTCGACGAGCCGTTCGGCGCGCTCGATGCCAAGGTGCGCAAGGAGCTCAGGCAATGGCTGCGCTCGCTGCACAACGAGATCCACGTCACCTCGATCTTTGTCACCCACGACCAGGAGGAGGCGCTTGAAGTCGCCAACCGCGTCGTGGTCATGGACAAGGGCAAGATCGAGCAGATCGGCTCGCCCGGCGAGGTCTATGACAATCCGGCGACCGCCTTCGTGCACGGCTTCATCGGCGAGTCCATCGTGCTGCAGGTCGATGTTGCCGGCGACGCGGTGCGGCTCGACGGCCGTCCGCTGAACATTCCGGCGTTGGGTGCCGCGTCCGGCGCGGCCAAGCTGTTCGTCCGCCGCCACGACATGGCGGTCGGTCCGGCGGGAACCGGGGCGCTGGAAGGCGCCATCCGGCATGTCCGCTCGTTCGGTCCGATCCAGCGCGCCGAGGTGGCCCTGTCGGGGGGCGAGGGCAAGACCGTGATCGAGATCGACGCCCCCCGCGACCGCGAGCTCCAGGCCGGCGAAATCGTCTCGCTGCAGCCCCGCCGCTACCGGATCTTTGCCGCCCAGGAGTAGGCTCCGAAGCACGGATGCTCAAACCTCCCCTTGGAGGTCGCTTTGCTCGCCAGAGCAAAGCGGGTGGGGCTCTCCACATCCAGTGTCGCCTGTGGCCGACCCCCATCCCGACCTTCCCCTTTCAGGGGAGGGAGAAGCTCCGCAGCCCGGATGGAGCGCAGCGAAATCCGGGACTTCGCTCGGCGAATCGACTGTTCCCGGAGATCGGTGGCTATTGATGGCCAAAAGTTAGCCCCTGTTCACCATTCAGCCACGGTTGGTATGCAACAACGGCGGGCCAACCTTGGGGGTTTTCAGTAGTGAAACGGACGACGGTCGCCCTGTTCGGGCTTCTGGTGCTTGCCGGCTGCGGCACAGACACCAAAATCCCGGAAGAACCGGCCATGTATCTCAACATGGCGCAGCCCGGTGCCGTGCTGGACAGCCAGGCCGCCGCGATCATGTTTTCGCAGTACCGCCAGAACAACGGTCTCGGCACCGTCGTGGTCGATCCCGACCTGACGAGGCTCGCCGAGCAGCAGTCGCAGGCGATGGCCGCCCGCAACAAGATGGACCATGACGTCAAGGCCCCGCTCGGCAAGCGGCTCGAGGCTGGCGGCTATCCGGCGACCGTGGCGGTCGAGAATATCTCGGCCGGCTACCACACGCTGGCGGAAGCCTTTTCGGGGTGGCGCGATTCGCCGCCGCACAAGGCCAATATGCTCAAGAGCGGTGTCACAAAAATGGGCATCGCGGCCGTTTATGCTCCGAATACCAAATACAAGGTGTTCTGGACGCTCATTTTGGCGGCAACCTGATCTCGATAAATTCCGCGTGATCTAGAGCATGATCCGGAGAAGTGTGAAGCGGTTTTCCGAGAAGATCATGCTCAAACAGAGAGCCCTCCATCTCGTTGATTGACGCGGCTGCGAACAGTCGCCACGGTGCGCCCTCAAGTCATTTGAACCGAACGGTTACGAATGGATACTTCGGATTCCGCGCCCGGCTCGACGCCGGCGCAAGGGCAGCGTGTGCTGGTTCTTCAGGGCGGCGGTGCGCTGGGCTCCTATCAAGCCGGCGCCTTTCAGGCGCTCTGCCATGCAGGCTTCGAGCCGGAATGGATCGCCGGCATTTCGATCGGCGCCATCAATGCCGCGATCATCGCCGGCAATGAGCCGGCCAACCGTGTGCCGCGGCTGAAGGAATTCTGGGATATGGTGTCGGCGCCGGTGCCCTGGAATCCGGTCTCCAAGCATGAGCGCGCCCGCTCGCTGTTCAACGAGACCAGCGCCGCCATCATCGCGACCTTCGGCGTGCCCGGCTTCTTCACGCCGCGGATTCCGCCGGCGCCGCTGTGGCCGCCCGGCAGTTCGCAGTCGCTGAGCTATTACGACACGGCCCCCCTGAAGAAGACGCTGGAGCGGCTGGTCGACTTCGATCGCATCAACGATCTGAAGACGCGGCTGTCGGTCGGCGCGGTCGGCGTCACCTCGGGCAATTTCCGCTATTTCGACAATTACGAGTTCAAGAAGCTCGGCAAGAAGATCGGCCCCGAGCACATCATGGCCTCGGGCGCTTTGCCGCCAGGCTTTCCCGCGGTCGTGATCGAAGGCGAGCATTACTGGGACGGCGGCATCGCCTCCAACACGCCGCTCGACTTCGTGCTCGACGAGGAGACCGACCGCGATCTCCTGATCTTCCAGGTCGACCTGTTCAGCGCGCGCGGGCCGGTGCCGGAGACGCTGCTGGAAGCCGCCGAGCGCGAAAAGGACATCCGCTTTTCCAGCCGGACGCGGATGAACACCGACAAGAACAGGCAGATCCACAACGCCCGCATGGCGGTGCGCGACCTGATCGGCAAGCTGCCCGATTATTTGAAGAACGATCCGTCGGTCGAACTGTTGCGCAAGGCGTCCAAGGAGAACACCGTCACGGTGGTTCACCTGATCTACAAGAGCAAGAATTACGAGAGCTCGTCGAAGGACTACGACTTCTCCCATGTTGCGATGGTCGAGCACTGGGGTGCGGGCGTCCGCGACGTGCATTTGTCGATGCGTCACAAAGAATGGCTAGAACGGCCACAGTCCGGCGAAACCATGGTGACTTACGACCTCACGGGGGACGAACCCACGCCCCCTGAAACGAAGTCCCCTGCAAGCAAATAGGAGCGAAGAACAATGGGTACGTTGACAGGCAAGACCGCCGTTGTGACCGGCTCGACCAGCGGCATCGGATTGGCTTATGCGCGCGCCTTCGCCGGCGCCGGCGCCAATATCGTGCTCAACGGCATGGGTGTGCCGGCCGACATCGAGAAGGAGCGTTCCGGCATCGAGACCGATTTCAAGGTCAAGGCGGCTTATTCGCCAGCGGACATGACCAAGCCGGCCGAGATCGCCGACATGATCGCGCTCGGTGAGAAGACCTTCGGTTCGGTCGACATCCTCGTCAACAATGCCGGCATCCAGTTCGTCTCGCCGATCGAGGAATTCCCGCCGGAGAAGTGGGAAGCGATCATCGCGATCAATCTGTCGTCGGCGTTCTACGGCATCCGCGCCGCGGTGCCCGGCATGAAGAAGCGCGGCTGGGGCCGCATCATCAACACCGCATCGGCGCACTCGCTGGTCGCCTCGCCGTTCAAGTCGGCCTATGTCTCGGCCAAGCACGGCATCGCCGGCCTCACCAAGACCGCGGCGCTCGAGCTCGCGCAGTTCAAGATCACCTGCAACTGCATCAGCCCGGGCTATGTCTGGACGCCGCTGGTCGAGCACCAGATTCCGGAGACCATGAAGGCGCGCAACATGACCAAGGAGCAGGTCATCAAGGACGTGTTGCTCGCCGCCCAGCCGACCAAGGAGTTCGTCACCTCCGAGCAGGTCGCGGCACTGGCGCTGTTCCTGTGCGGCGACGACGCCGCGCAGATCACCGGTGCCAATCTCTCGATCGACGGCGGCTGGACGGCGGAGTAGTTTTCCGGCGGGATTTGTCAGTCCAAAGAATAAGCCGGCCCTGATTGGATCAGGGTCGGCTTTTGCTTTTATGCATCCGACAAACGCGGTCTCACTTATTGTCCACTTCAAACCCTCGGGCCGAGGCATCTTTTCGAAGATTATCACGGAGAGTGGCGAGGTGGCGCTCCAACGCATGGACGTCGGGGCGATCATACGGATTGAACTTCTCATAGAGCAGGTCGGCCAGCGCCCGCCGGGTCTTGTCGTCGGCCAGTGTCGCAATCTCACGGACGAGAGCCGCGGCAACCGGAGAATAGATGTCGGCTTTATGGACAACGATATCGGTGTATGGATGATCGCCGTGCTTGCCGTTAGGCATTCGACTCGCTCTCCTTCGACGATGTTGGCTTCTCGGCCACCAACCGCTTCATGTTCTCCAGGATGTCATCCTCATCCGCGCCAGAGCCGGCGTCGGGGGCGACTTCGATGGACGCGATTGCGGCCTCGGTGATCTGCAACTCTTCCTCAGACGCGACGTGCCGATGAGCCAGTAGTCCATCTTCGATGGCGTTTGCCAGCGACAGAAGCTCGTCCTGCGCCGATTTCGGCCAGGACTGTATGCGATCAAACAGGTCTTTCAGTTCGGCGGCGCTCATAACGGCAAAATATATACCGCATCTGGAGCGTTTTCGAGCGAAGTGGGTACCGGTTCGCGTGAAGAAAACGCGTCAAAACAAGAATCTAGAGCCCCCCTTTCGATTCAATCGGAATGGAAGAGCTCTAGCGGAAAGCTACGGTGCCGACCGGGCCTTCCCGAACGCCAGCACGTGCAGCCCGAGCCGCGAGCGCACCACGTAGAACAGCAGGATCGTCTCGAAGATCAGCGACAGCGAGGTCGAGGCCGCCGCGCCCATGCCGCCATAGCGCGGCACCAGCGTCATGCAGAGCCCGACATTCATGAAGAACGACACCGCATAGGCCGTGGCGCAGATGCTCTGGTGTCCCAGCATGTTCAACAGCCGCTCCACCGGCCCGATCGCCGAGCGTACCACGAGCCCGATCGCTGCGACGAACATGATGCTGTAGCCGTCGACGAATTTCGGGCCGAACAGCCACAGCAGCGGCTTGCCGAGCGCGAGCAGGGCGATGGTCGCAAGCAGCGAGGGCCAGAACGTCCAGCTGATGGCGTGTGCGACATAGGCCGACAGCCGGTCCTTGTCGCCGAGCGCATTGTATTCGGCGAAGCGGTGCGCCGTCGTCGCCGACATCGCGTAGTGGACGAATGACACCAGCGCCAGCGTCTTCACCACGGCGAAGTAGATGCCGACCTCCTCGGAGGAGCGGAATTGCTGCAGCATCAGCACGTCGGTGTAGCCGAGCAGCAGATAGAAGCTCTCGACCAGCATGATCGGCAGCGAGATCGCGAACCAGCCCCTGACGTCGTAGGTCTTCTCGCCCGGCCCGAGATGGGCGGCGAGGCGGCGGTTCAGCACGATCATCTGGCCGATCGCCGCGATGTACACGGCCGCGGCACTCGCGATCATCGCAGCCGTCGCGCCGAGATTGAGGCCGAGCGCCAGCGCGCCGGCGGTGAGCGCGATGATCAGTCCCTGCCGCACGATGAACTGCGGCATCAGGCCGATCTGCATCCAGTCATGCGCGCGCGAGATGCCGTCCTGGGTGTTGGCGACCACGAAGGGCGGCAATGTCAGGCAGCCGATATAGAGCGGCACGACCGCGTTGGGGTCGATCCAGGGCGAGGCGAGGTGGATCACGCCGGCGAGCAGCAGTGCCACGGTGCTCGACGCGGCAAGCACCACCCAGCGGCCGCCGGAGAGGAAGCCGCGCAGCGCGGCGAGGTCGCCGTGTGCGCGATATTCCGGGATGATCTTCTGCGAGGACGGCGCGATGCCGAAATCCATCGTGCTGCCGAGCAGCAGCACCCAGGTCCAGACATAGACATAGATGCCGTAGTCCGAGCCGCTCATCCAGCGCGCCAGCAGGATCTGCGCGAGATAGGCGATGGCGGCGCTGATGACACGGATGACGAAGATCATGCCGGCGAGGCGCTTGGTGACCGAGGCCTCCTTGGTGCCGCCGAGCAGGCGCGCGGCGAGGCCGCGCAGGCGTGCGACCGGGCCCGATGGCGCAGGGGTTGCGGGTTGTGCTTCCATCACAGCCAAGGCGGAAAATTCCTAAAGCGCCGCAAGGCGGCAATGGCTCCCGATCTATCAACGAAACGTTAAGATTGGGTTGGGTGACGGATGCTCTGAACCCAGGCGTCGTCCCGGCGAAAGCCGGGCCCATAACCACAGGGAACAATTGGTGCGCACACCTTGAACCCCAGCGTGCTTCACACGGCAGCCGCGGAGTATGGGGCCCGGCTCCCGTGCGCAATTGCGCACCAGGCCGGGACGACGCTATTGGAACGACCTCTGGCGTCAGTTCAAATTGATATTGAATTCGTAGCTTTTGTCGCCGCCGACCAGCGTCAGCTTCAGCGCGGCGCCGTCCGCTTTGGCACCCGGCGGCAACCCGTCGAGCTCGAACGAGAAGCGCTTCACGCCCGGCGGCGCATGCTCGACGAGCTTGGGTACGGGGAGCGCCCAGTCGGGCGTCGGTCCCTCGACGAACAGGCTGAGGTCCTTGGTTTCGGGCGCCGCGACATCGACCAGCACGTTGTTGCCGTCGCGCTTGACGTCGCGGATCGTGACCGGGGTGGGGTCGCCGATATTGGCGGGCTTCGGTACCGCGTTGAGCGCTTCCGACAGCGCGGCGTCCTCGGTCGAGGCGACGCTGGCGAATGCGAGCTCGGCCTTCGCCTCCACCGGCACGCACAGCTTCTCGCACACCGCGTAGTTGATGTCGGCGCGCAGCACCAGCGGCTTGTCAGGATTCTTCGCCACGATGCGCAGCGGCAGCACCACCTGGTGCTTGTAGCCAAGCGAGGTACCTCCGGCGCCGTCGTCGAACTGGTGCGGCGCCGGCCACATCACCGTGACCGCATCGACATTGTCCGACCTGGAGAAATCGAATCGCGGTGGCACGCCGGAATCGCCCGGCGTGCGCCAGTAGGTTTTCCAGCCGTCCTGCAACTGGAAGGCGATGCCGCCGAGCAGCACCGCGCCGCTGCGCGATCCCGCCAGCAGCCTGACGGCCGAATGCGTGTCCTGCTGCCACGGCGAGGCGTCGTCGGCGCGAACCTCCGTTGCCATGGAAGCGACGGAAAGCAAGGCGGCACCGGCAAATGCGGCACGCATGGGAACTGTGACGATCATGAGACGTCTTTACCTGCAACTTTCGTGGCAAACCATTGAATTGCTTGTGATGCATCGCCGCACGGCGGCCGAAGGTTGATTGACAGAACCGCGACCCAATATCAGGATGCCAAATCAGCAGGAGAGGCCTTTGCGGATGCGCCCTGAAGGCAAAACAGGCAAGACTCGCAAGACCGCCGCCGGCAGAAGCCCGGCCGTCGGTCCCCATGCCACCGAAGATGGCTATCTCGATGGCCAGATGCTGATCGCGATGCCTGTGATGAACGACCCGCGCTTCGAACGCTCCGTGATCTACATGTGCGCCCATTCGTCGGAGGGCGCGATGGGCATCATCGTCAATCGCCCGGCCGGCAGCATCGATTTCCCGGGGCTGCTGGTGCAGCTCGACATCATCGAGAAGTCGGACCAGATCACGCTGCCGGAAAACGCCGAGATGATGAAGGTGATGAAGGGCGGCCCGGTCGACACCGGCCGCGGCTTCGTGCTGCACTCCAGCGACTTCTACATCCAGGATGCGACGCTGAACATCGACGACGGCATCTCGCTCACCGCGACCGTCGACATCCTCAAGGCGATCGCCAAGGGCTCCGGTCCCAAGCACGCGATCCTCGCGCTGGGCTATGCCGGCTGGGCGCCGGGCCAGCTCGAGAACGAGATCCAGCACAATGGCTGGCTGCATTGCGATGCCGATCCGGAGCTGATCTTCGGCACCGATGTCGACGAGAAATACGCGCGCGCCCTGCGCAAGATCGGCATCGAAGCCGGCATGCTGTCGAACGACGCCGGGCACGCGTAGCGCGCCACACCCACAGTGTCGTTCCGGCGAAAGCCGGGACCCATATGTGGACGGCCCTCGTGGCACAAGAGCTTTCTGGGATTGGTCGGATCGCTGTCATCCATATGTCCGGCCTGTTTGATGCGATCGTGTTGATCGCTGGGCCAAGATGGTTTCCGCGACGCGAGTGCCAAACAACCTGGCGACCTTGTGAAGGCCAATGGGTCCCGCGGCTTGTCTCGCGTTCTGGATCGATCGATCATTCCATCTGCTCTTGCAGCTCCGGTTCGTCCGGCGAGCGCTACGTCCGGCCGGCCGACCTGTTAGGTGACAGCGTTCATGCGTGCGGCATCATAGCTCTCGCCGGTCGCCATCAGCTTCCAGGCGATGCGGGCCACCTTGTTGGCGAGCGCCACGGCCGCAAGCTTCGGCGGCTTGCGCCTGAGCAACGCCACGAGCCAGCGCGAGGGGTGGCCGCGCCCGAGCCTTGCCTGCCGGATCACCGCGGTCGCCCCGGCCACGAGCAGGCGACGCAGGGTCTCGTCGCCAGCGCGGGTGATCTTGCCGAGCCTGGTTTTGCCGGCGGTGGAATGGTCCTTGGGCGTCAGGCCGAGCCAGGCCGCGAACAAGCGGCCGGAGCGGAAGGCGTGCGGGTCCGGCGTCTTCATCACAAGCGAGGTCGCGATGATCGGACCGACCGAGGGGATCTGGGCCAGACGACGGCTTGTGGCGTTGGCCTGGTGCCAGGCCAGCAGCCTGGCCTCGACCGCCTTCAGCTCACCCTGCAACTGCGCATAGTCACGGCCCTGCATGGCGAACAGCTCGCGCGCCATAGCGGGAACGCTCTCGTCCTGCGTGATCCGGGCCAACAGCGGCTCGATCTTGTCCAACCCCTTCGGCGCGATCAGGCCAAACTCCGCCGCGTAGCCGCGGATCGCATTGCTGAGCTGGGTACGGCGGCCGATCAGCCCATCGCGGACACCTGCAAGCATCAGCGCGGCCTGCTGTTCGGCGCTCTTCACCGGCACAAACCGCATCCGCGGTCGGCCCATCGCTTCGCACACCCCATCCGCATCTCGCCCGTCGTTCTTGTTCCGCAGCACATAAGGCTTCACCAACTGCGGCGCTATCAGCTTCACCTCATGGCCAAGCTTGCCAAGCTCGCGCCCCCAGTAATGAGCCGCCCCGCAGGCCTCCATCCCGATCACGGTCGGCGGAAGCTTGGCAAAAAACTCAAGCACCTGCTTGCGCGACAGCTTCTTGCGCAACACCGGCTGTTCCGCCGCGTCAACTCCATGCAGCACAAAAATATGCTTCGACGTATCCATCCCAATACGGATAATCTCTCTCACGGACGGTCTCCTTGTCTGAGATTTACAACAACCTCATTCTGGCACACTGATGCCGTAGGGGGCCGTCCACACCATCAACCACAGAGCATAGTTGCAGCACAGCGCTGGGGCCGTAGCCCTCGCGCAATCTCGCACAGCTGTGGTTATGGGTCCCGGGTCGCGCTTCGCTTGCCCGGGACGACAGCGTCGGTTTAACTACGACGGCTACGACTGGCGCCGGCTACTCCGCCGCCTCCTGCGCGACGGTCGGCTGGGTGCCGGCCACCGTGGCGCGGCGCATGTCGCGGGGCTGCGACTGGTCGTAGCGGCGCACCCGGTGCACGGTCTGGCGGTTGTCCCACATCACGAGGTCATGCACCGTCCATTTGTGCACATAGACGAATTCCGGCTGCGTGGCGTGCTCGGTGAGATCGCGCAGCAGCAGCCGCGCCTCCGGCATGCTCATGCCCCTGATGGCGCCGGCATGCGAGGACAGATACAGCGACTTGCGGCCGTGCACCGGGTGGGTGCGCACCAGGCGCTGCAGCACCGGCTTGAACATCTCCTTCTCCTCGTCGGTATAGTCGAGGAAGCCGAGCGAGCCGCGCGAATACATCAGCGAGTGCTCGCAGATCATGTCGTCGATCTCGGCTTTGGTCTCGTCGTCGAGCGCGTCATAGGCCGCGCGCATGTCGGCGAACTCGGTGTTGCCGCCCTTCGGGTTGACGATGCGCGCCGACAGCAGCGAGAATTTCGCCGGGATCGGCCGGAACGAGCTGTCGGAGTGCCACAGGCAGTTGCCGAGATTGAACAGATGGGTGCGGTGATCCTTCGGCAGCGGCTTGCCGTCCTTGCCGAGATTGGAGACGTCGTTGAGCCCGGAGGAGAGGCGGTAGTCTTCCTTCTTCGTCACCGTGCCGCCGCGCGCGTTCTCGCGCTCGCCGAAATTCAGCGCGAACGCCATCTGCTGCTCGTCCGTGATGTCCTGGCCGTGGAAGATGAGCACGGCGTATTTGTCCATGCCGGCCTCGATGTCGATCGCTTCCTTCTTCGTCAGCGGCTTGCGCAGATCGACGCCGGAGACCTCGCCGACGAAATGCTTGTGAAGCTGCCGGATCAGGACCGTCATTGGCGCATCTCCCCGTATCGCGCGGGCGGTTGTCCCGCTTCGTTTGACGAGAAGGCTACTCCCGACGCGCGCCCTGTCAACGCTTCGCGACCAGACGCGGGTCAGGCATTCCGCGCCATCAACCCGCCGTCGACCGGAATCACCGCGCCGGTCAGGAACGATGCGGCGGGCAGGCACAGGCTCAGCGTCATGTGCGCGACCTCTTCTGGATCGCCGTAGCGGCCGAGCGCGGTGCGGCGCTTGGCGTAGATCGTCTTGTGCTCCTCGGAGATGCGGTCGGTAATCGCGGTGCGGATCGGGCCCGGGCAGATACAGTTCACGGTGATGCCTTCGCGTCCCAGTTCCACCGCGAGCGAGCGGGTCAGGCTGGTGACGCCGCCCTTTGCCGCGGAGTAGGGGCTGTGCATCCCGGTCGCGCCGAGCGCCTCGGTCGAGGCGATGTTGACGATGCGCGGCGAACGCGACTTGCGCAGGTATGGCAGTGCGGCGCGGATGATGCGCGGATGCGCGGTCAGCATCACCGCGATGCCCTTGGCCCAGGCGTCCTCGTAACCGGGATCGTCGATCGGCACGCGCACCGAGATGCCGGCATTGTTGACGATGATGTCGAGCCCGCCGAAATGCGCCGCGACATCGCCGACGACCCTGGTGATGGCGTCGCGGTCGCTGACGTCGAGCGTCCAGGCCTTTGCCGAGCCGCCGCTTGCTGCGATTTCCTTCGCCACCGCCTGCGTGCCCTCTTCGGTCAGATCGGTGACCGCGACATTGGCGCCCTCATCGGCGAACACGCGCGCGGTGGCGCGGCCCATGCCGCTGGCGGCACCGGTGACGAGAACGGTGAGGCCCTTCACCGAGCGGCTGAGCTGTTTGAATTCGGACATGACGGATTCTCGCGAGATGAAATTTGGCGCATTGTGAGACCGGCAACGCTGGCACTGATCCGCAAGGACGTCAAACCGCTGATCCGCTCTCGCCGCGCGCGCAGCGCGTTAACGCAAGTTCTGCGTTGGCTTTTGCGTTGGCTTTTCGAAAAGGATCATGCTCAATCAAGAAAACAGCACGGGAGAGGAACGCGATGAACGAGCTCGATTTCGGCGGCAAGCAAGTACTGGTGGTCGGCGGCTCCAGCGGCATCGGCAACGGCATCGCGCAGGCCTTCCGCGCCAAGGGCGCGCGCGTTGCCGTGTACGGCACCCGCGCGCAGGCGAGCGACTATTCCGCTGAGGAAGGCTCGCATCTCGAGGGCCTTGCCTATGCGCAGCTCGACGTCGGTAATCCGCAGGCGATCGAAAGCCTCACGCCGTCGTTCGATCGGCTCGACGTGCTGGTGCTGGCGCAAGGCGCGGTGATTTACCGCCGCGGGGAATTCCAGATGGAAGGCTTCCGCAAGGTGATGGAAGTCAATCTAATGAGCCTGATGGCCTGCGCCACCAAATTCCACGCGATGCTGAGCGCAGCCAAGGGATCGCTGATCATCGTGAGCTCGACCGCGGCCTATCATTCCACCATGGGCAATCCGGCCTACAACGCCTCGAAGACCGGCGCAGTCGGCCTGACGCGCACGCTCGGCGAGGCCTGGGCCGAGAACGGCATCCGCGTCAACGGCATCGCGCCCGGCCTCGTCGACACCAAGATGACCAAGGCGACGACGGCGAATCCAAAGCGGCTCGAAGGCGCGCTCGAGCGCATTCCGCTGAAGCGTCTCGGCACGCCCGCCGACATGGCCGGCGCCGCGCTGTTCCTGGCCTCGCCGCTCGCCTCTTACGTCGTCGGCCAGACCATCATCGTCGATGGCGGGCTCATTCTTTAGCTCCAGGAACTTGTGCGAGGTTCCGCGGTTGGCCTCCTGACAGTTTCAGGGAGCACGTGATGGACAAGGATCGGATTTTCGGAACGGCGAAGGAATTCGTGGGCAAGGCCGAAGGCGCCGTCGGCGATGCGGCCGGCGATGCGCAGACCCAGGCCTCGGGCCGCGCGCGCGAAGCCGCAGGCGCGGTGCAGGATCTCTACGGCCAGGCCAAGGATGCCGCGCGCGACGCCGCTGACACCGCGGTCAACTACGCCAAGGATGCTTATGAGAATCGCGGCGAGACCGTTCGCAGCGGACAGAGGGCGATGGCGCAAACGGTGCAGGACAATCCGCTCGGATCGCTCCTGATCGCCGGCGGCATCGGCTTTGCGCTGGCGCTGTTGATGACGCGCCAGCCGCGCCGCCCGCCGTCACGCTGGCGCTACTACGGCTGAGATTCGTTCACGGTCATTGCGAGGAGCGAAGCGACGAAGCAATCCATCCGTCCGCGCGTGCGGATCGATGGATTGCTTCGCAGAGCCTGTCGTCCGGCGGCGCTTCGCGCCGACCGGATGGCTCGCAATGACGTGGATCTAGCTTCAATTCGATGAGAGCCCGCGCCGCCTACTGCCAGGGATTCCCCGGCACCGCGGCACGCTGTCCGACATTGCGCGGCGGGCGCGGCGGCGGGGCGACCAGCGGGCGCTGCTGCTGCGGCGCGCCGAATCCGAAGATGTCACGCAGCCAGGGCTGCGTCTGTGGCTGCTGTTGCGGCTGGGCCTGGGCCGGACGGAACACGCGTCTTGGCGGCTTCGGCGCGGTGATGATCGAGCCGTCGGGCGCGATCGCCGTGGTCGAGGGCGGCGGATTCGCAGGGCCTCCCGCTGGGGCGGCCGGCGTGGTCGCGGCAACCGGCACGTCGCCCTTGGCCTGCTCGCGCCCCATTTCGCGGCGCGGCCAGGCGAAATCATCGGCGCGGCCGGCCGGCGGCGCCAAGGCCTCGCCTTTCACCAGCGTGCGTGCGGCAAGCGCGTCGACCGCGGCGGGGCGTGAGCCGGGGCCGCCGAGCAGTTGATCGGTACCGACCGTGGAGGCGACCAGCGGCAGCACGGGCCCTGCCAGCGGCCGCGGCGCGGGCTTGCCGGGCTCGGTGCTGGTCTCGGGCGTTGCCGGTTCGCTCGGCAGCGCGATCGGGCCGGTGCGGACCGCGAGCAGGCGGGTCACCTCGCGCTCGACATAGTGCGCGAGCTTGCGCGCGCCGGCTTTGGTGAAGAACACGCCGTCATCGGAGCGCAGCTTGCGCGGCTGGCCTTCGAAGTCCGGGCCCTTCGGCATGAAGCGGCCGGCCTCGTCGACAAAGCCGTCCCAGACGTCGACATAGGTGATGCCGGCCTTGCCGGCGCCGTCGCGATAGAGCGCGTCGAGGAACAGCATGTCCGACGTGCCCTTCTGGCCGCGGATCGCGGGCAGGCCGACCCACAGCACCGGCACGCCCTTGCTCTTCAGCACGTTGATCAGCTCCTCGATCTTCTTGCCGTAGAGCTCGACCCAGCGGTCGTCGCGGAAGTCATAAAGGCCATTGGGCGAGCGCGCGGTCTTTTCCGGCGCAGCCTGTGAGTCCGTGTCGGCGTCGTCGGCCGGCAGCTCGGCATCGACCGGCTTGCTGTCGGTCTTGCCGTCGGACTTGGCGGCCGCATCGGGCTTGTCGCCGGGCTTTGCGTCCGGCTTGCCGCGCGCGTCCTTTTTCTCGTCCTTCTTGTCGACCTTCTTCTCCGCGACCGGTTCGCGGATCGAGGTGCGGTCGTTGAGGCCGAGCATCACGACGATGGCGTCGGGGTTCTCGGCGGCGAGAATGCCCTTGGCGGCCGCAGCCCAATCCGCCGGATCGCCCTTGGGCTGATAGCGGATCAGGCCGGAGACCGTCTTGTGCTTGCGGATCACGCCCATGTCGGGCTGGTCGGAATAGGCATCTTCCAGGCCATAGGCGAGCCAGTCGGCCATGGCGTCGCCGATCACGAGCACGTTGCGCTCGGCGGCGGCTTCGCGCTTCGCCGGCGGCGGAGCGCGCGAGAAATCCTCGCGTGGCCGCTGCGGCTGTGATGATTGCGGCTGCTGCTGGAATGGCGCGAAGAAATCGCCCCCGAACCAGCCGCCGCCACCACCGCCGTGCTGCGGCGGAGCGCGGCGCTGCGGTTGCGGCGGTCCGCCACCGAAGCCGGGCAAGCCGAAGAACTGCGCCGAGGCGGGCTCGGCAATGCCGATCAACAGCGCAAGCGCCACCGTCAGCGCGACCAGCGGACCGGCTTCGGTGAATAGGCGCAGGAAGGATTTCGGCTTCGCCATCGAGTTCGTCGCAATGATCAGGAAGTACGTAAGCATATTAGCGGAATCGGGCCGCAAGCAGGCAGCTTTTCCACCATAAATCGGGTGCCTCCGGTCGCCGTCAAGGCGCCGGGCAAATATCGGATTTCACGGTTAGTTTTGGGGGAGGGGCTCGGGTGCTGCGGCGATGGAACTGCGCCCTCTCTCCCGCTTGCGGGCTATCAGATTCACACATTCTGAAGCCTTAGATTGGCGCCGTATTTGATGGCGTGGAACTTGGCAAGGCCGATGCGGATGACTTTGGGACCCGGCTTGCCGTAGTAGCCGGTCCAGCCGCCGAGGCGTGCGATGACCCAAGCGACAAAGGCCAGGGATCCCTTCGGGTGCGGATTGCGTTGCCGCTCGGTCTTGCCTTCGAGCCGGGCGGAGACGGCTTCGAGGATGGGTTGGTCGTCCGGCTCGAAGGCATCGCTCAGGAGCTGATCCGTGTTGCCGTCGCGGGCCTGGACGAGTTGCTTGATGGTGATGGCCGCAACGGCTGCAGCAGCGACGAAGTTGATCATGGCCTGCGGGTCGCCGATATCGGCTTCCTCTATATCGAAGCCTGCCGTCTTGAGCGTACGGAAGAACTCCTCGATCACCCAACGCGTCCGGTAGAAGCCGACCACTTGACGCGCGTCGTTCAATGTAGCGACAGCGTGGGTAGTCAAAAGCCGCCAATGCACAGGTGCGCTACCGTCTTTCGGCTCCGATACCTCGCGGACATCGACCAGCGTCAGGTGAACCGTCTCGGGCAACGTCGGATCGGCTCCATGGAGCGGCCGGCATACGGCCACCGGCGCGAAGCGCACTGCGAACTCGGTATCGCGCGCGCGCCGTCCTGGTGCGGCGGGGACCGTCATGGCAACGCGCCCTTGTTCGGCCTGGGCGTCGATGAAGGTGAACAGCAAATCCGGGTCTTCTTCGGACCCCTCGATCCGCCGATTCTGGCAGGCCCTCACAACCAATTCGACGTTTTGCGGACGCTTCACGAACAGTTCGTAAAAGTCGCTTTCGCGGTCCGATACCATCGTGACGCTGGCCGCCGCAGCCAGTACCTCACCCGCCCGTTCGCTGCTCTCGATCCATCGTTGCGATTCCTTAGCCGCCGTCGCCCGCTTGCGCCGTGGTGCCAACTCCTCTCGGTTACGGTTCCAGACCTGCATCGAGACCAGACCGAGCAACCCTTGCGTCTCGGCCTCTACCGCCAGTGCCACATGCAGCAACAAACCCGCGGCATTGCCTTTGGCGACCGGTCCGTAGCATTGTCGCGACCGCCGGCCGCCCAAGATCAATTCCGACGTGTCCTGTGCGACAACAACATGCCGACCAGCCGCTCGCTGCCCGGTGAGGTCTCCGGCATGCCGTGACATCTCTGCGGCCGTCACCGACGGATTGTGAAGAAGCCGGCGAAACTGCATCTCGCCCGCACGGTCCTCACCGAGGCGGCGGATGCACGAGCCAGGCCGGGCCACCAGCGCCGCATGCAGCCGCGCCCCCCTTTTTCCAGGCGACGATCGCCAAATCGTCCCAGTCCATATGCCACCCCGGCCATCAAAACCTCCACCGGCTTGCCTACCGATAGAGAATCCCGCTTTACCGCTAATCGCAACCCAGATGTGTGAATGCGATAGCGCTTGCGGGGGAGGGTTGGGGCGGGGGTGTCGCCGCGATGGGGCTCGTCATTATGCGGAGAAAGCCCCCACCCGGATTGCATCTTCGATGCAATCCGACCTCCCCCGCAAGCGGGAGAGGTGGGGGGAGGTCATGGCCTCGGCCCTATCGCCCCCGCAGCCGTTCCAGCACCTCGGCGGTGGCAAAACCGTCGGCCGGCGCCCCGATCGAGACCTGGAAGCCGCGCAGTGCCTCGCGGGTCTGGCCGCCGAACTGGCCGTCGGGCGTGCCCTTGTAGAAGCCGCGCTGGGCGAGCAGCTGCTGCAATTCCAGCCGCTCGGCGCGTGACAGCACCCGTTCCTGGCGCGGCCAGGGCTGCACGAAGGGCTGGCCGCCGCGCAGGCGATCGGCGAAATGGCCGATCGCGAGCGCATAGGCCTCCGCCGGGTTGTACTTCATGATCACCCGGAAATTCTGCAGCATCAGGAAGCCGGGGCCCTCGGCACCGGCCGGCGCCAGCAGATAGGCCTTGTCGGACGGCCGCGGGAACGGCTGGCCGCCCGGTCGCTTGACGCCGAGCTGCTCCCATTGCGACAGCGGCATCGCCTTGGCGCGGTCGGCCAGCATGTAATTCAGGCCCTGCGGCAGCACCACCTCGTAGCCCCAGCTCGCGCCGGTCTGCCAGCCGTCCTTCTTCAGATTGTTGGCGGTCGAGGCGATCAGGTCGCTCGGATTGTCGACGACGTCGCGGCGGCCGTCGCCGTCGCCGTCGACGGCGTAGCGCTTGAATGCGGTCGGCATGAACTGGGTCGGGCCGAACGCGCCGGCCCAGGAGCCGCGCATCTGTTCGGGCCTGAGATCGCCGCGGTTGAGAATCTCCAGCGCCGACAGGAATTCGTCCTTGAAATAGGCCTGGCGGCGGCCGATGCAGGCGAGCGTCGCGGTCGACTGCACCACGCTGCGATCGCCCATCTGGGTCGAGTAGTTCGACTCGATGCCCCAGATCGCCGCGATGATATAGCGGTCGACGCCATAGGCCTTCTCGGTTGCGTCGAACTGCGGCTTGTATTTCGCGAGGATCTCGCGACCCTTGGCGAGCCTGGTGTCGCTGACGAGAATGTCGAGATAGTCCCAGATCGCCTTGGTGAATTCCGGCTGCGAATCCAAGAGATCCATGATGCGCAGGTCGGGCTGCAGGCCCGCGGTGAAGCGCTCGAAATTTTGCTGGGTGATGTTGCGCCGTGCGGCATCCGGCCACATCGCCGCGACGCAGTTCGGGAAGTCGGATGCGGCCTGGCGGATTGCGGCGGCTGTCATCAAGGGATGGCCGGAGGCGCCGTCTTCTCCGCTCCAGGGCGGCGCTGCGCCGTCCTGTCCGGTTGCGGCCTGCGGCGGCGTCGCGGCGTTCGGGGAGAAGATGCTGTCGATCAGGTTGGTCAGGCCGTTGCCGGCCGATTGAGCTTGCGTGCTGCCGGGCAGCAGCAGGGCCAGCGCGATCAAGCTCGCGCTGGAAAGCCTGGTCCTTGTTGTTCCGGTCGCGCGCATGTGTCGTGTGCCTGTCAAAATCGTGCCGTCCCAGAAGGCCCCGTCACGGTTTCCAATAGCTTAACAAAGCGCAGCATTTGGGGCGTGACGAAATCGCGCGCGATGGTTTGACCGGGACAAATTGTCCGGCGTCGTCAACCGGCTTTGGCCTGTTCCCTGAGACCAGCCAGGACGGCTTCGGCGTTCTCGAAGCAGTCGCTGCCCGGCGGCGTGGCTTCGATCCGGGCGATCACGGCCTCGAGCCCAGCCTGGGTTTCGGACAATCGCCGCTGCAAGGCTGCGACCTCGACCACCTTGGCCTTGAGCGCGGCCACCAGCGTGTCGCGGCTCCAGTCTCCCTTGCCGTGCGGCGGCAGCAGGTTTCGGATCTCGTCGAGCGAAAATCCAGCCTGCTGAGCCATTACGATGATCTCGAGGATCTGCCGGGTTCCGCGCGAATACTGCCGATAGCCATTCAGGCCGCGATCGATCGACCCGATCAGGCCCTCTCGCTCATAGAAGCGGATGCGCGACGGCGCCAGGCCGGACTCCCGAGCCAGTTCTCCGATCTTCACTGCCGTGCTCCTCGCTGCTTGACCTTAAAGTTTACTTTAAGGTTAGGGTGCGCGCAGATCAACAAGGAACTCGATTAAGGAACCTGGCTCATGTCGCCGTTCGACTCCCTCACCCTGCCCAACGGAAGCACCGTTCCCAACCGCATCGCCAAGGCGGCGATGGAGGAGAACATGGCCGACGCCGGGCATTTCCCGTCGGCCGAGCTGCTGCGCCTCTATCAGGCCTGGGCCGACGGCGGCGCCGGTCTCATCATCACCGGCAATGTCATGATCGATCGCCGCGCCATGACCGGACCGGGTGGCGTCGTGCTGGAGGACGGCACGCCGCTTAAGGCGTTCCGGAACTGGGCGCGGATTGGCCGGGCCAGGGGCGCGCAAATCTGGTTGCAGCTCAATCATCCGGGCCGGCAGATGATGAAAAACATGGGCCAGCAGACGCTGGCGCCATCGGCGGTGCCGCTCGATCTCGGCAAGCATTCGAACCTGTTTGCGATGCCCAAAGCGATGGCCGAGCACGACATCGACGAGGTGATCGCGCGCTTCGTCACGGCCGCGAAACTCGCAGAGCAAGCCGGCTTCTCCGGCGTGCAGATCCATGCGGCGCACGGCTATCTGATCAGCCAGTTCCTGTCGCCCTTGAGCAACCGGCGCACCGACCGCTGGGGCGGCTCGCTGCAAAACCGGGCGCGTCTGTTGATCGAAACCGTCAAGGCAGTCCGTGCCGCGGTGGCGCCGGGCTTCTCGGTCGCGGTCAAATTGAACTCGGCCGATTTCCAGCGCGGCGGATTCGATGCAGCCGATGCGAAGACCGTCGTCGAGATGCTGAATGAATTGCCCGTGGATCTGGTGGAACTGTCGGGCGGCAGCTACGAGGCGCCGGCGATGCAGGGCGATGCGCGCGATGGCCGCACGCTGGCGCGCGAGGCCTATTTCCTCGACTTCGCGCGTGATATCGCCGGGGTCGCCAGGATGCCGGTCATGGTCACCGGCGGCATTCGCCGCATCGGCATCGTGCAACAGGTGCTCGATAGCGGCGTCGCTATCGCGGGTATCGCCACCGCTCTTGCGGTCAGGCCGGATTTGCCGAATGCGTGGCGCCGCGGCGAGGATCTGCGGCCAGAAGTTGCGCCCATCCGCTGGAAGAGCAAGCCGATGGCCTCGCTTGCCGCGATGGCGGTCGTGAAATTCCAGCTGCGGCGGTTGAGCCGGGGCGGCACGGCCAATCCGAACGTTTCGCCGCTGAAGGCGTTGCTTCTCGCCCAGTTGCGCACGGCGTCGCTCACCCGCAGATATCGCCGCTGGATCGCGTCATCTGCC
Source organism: Bradyrhizobium quebecense (assembly GCF_013373795.3). Taxonomy (NCBI): domain Bacteria; kingdom Pseudomonadati; phylum Pseudomonadota; class Alphaproteobacteria; order Hyphomicrobiales; family Nitrobacteraceae; genus Bradyrhizobium; species Bradyrhizobium quebecense. The sequence goes on along the minus strand of NZ_CP088022.1, from coordinate 5,921,956 downwards.
AACGCGACGGCCGCGTCTCACGGCACGTCAGCGCCGTCGCGCGCCAATGTGCGGGCCGTCGGGATGCCTCGGTAAGCCAAACGCATGGGTGGAAAAAGACGGATCCGTGCGCATCACACATCCGCCTTTGTTCTCAGCTGCAAAACGGGTACGAAGAAGCGATTACATTTCGCGCCGCCGTCCCACCCGTTTCAAGGCTTCCGATAATCCCATGAAGATCCGCAAAGCCGTCTTTCCCGTCGCCGGTCTCGGCACCCGCGTGCTGCCCGCCACCAAGGCGATGCCGAAAGAGATGCTGACGATCGTCGACAAGCCCCTGATCCAGTACGTGGTCGACGAGGCCCGTGAGGCCGGCATCGAGCACTTCGTGTTCGTCACCGGCCGCAACAAGGGCGTCATCGAGGATCATTTCGACCGCATGTTCGAGCTCGACACCACGCTCGCGCAACGCGGCAAGAAGACCGAGCAGGACATCCTGGCGCAGAACCAGCCGGAAGCCGGCGCGATGAGCTTCACCCGGCAGCAATCGCCGCTCGGGCTCGGCCACGCGGTGTGGTGCGCGCGCGACATCGTCGGCAACGAGCCGTTCGCGGTGGTGCTGCCGGACGAGCTGGTGCTGAACACGCCGGGCTGCCTGAAGCAGATGATCGACGCCGCCAACAAGCTCGGCGACAAGTCGAACGTGATCGCGGTCGAGGCGGTGCCCGACGAGCTTACCCATCAATACGGCATCTGCGGCGTGGGAAAACGCACCGGCAACATCTTCGAGGTCGACGGCATGGTCGAGAAGCCGCCGAAGGGCACCGCGCCGTCGAACCTGTCGATCACCGGCCGCTATATCCTGCAACCGGAAATCTTCAACATCCTGGCCACGCAGGAGCGCGGCGCCGGCGGCGAGATCCAGCTCACCGACGCGATGATCGGGCTTGCCAAGACGCAGAAGTTCTACGGCGTCGAGTTCGAGGGCGAGCGCCACGATTGCGGCTCCAAGCCCGGCTTCCTCCGCGCCAACATCGCCTTCGGCCTCAAGCGCCCCGAGCTGCGCGACGGCCTGATCGCCGAGATGAAGAAGTATCTGGAGAAGTAGGGGCGCTGCCTCATCACGTCATTCGCCGCGAGACCGCGGATGTATGATTCACAGACCGCGCAACATATTCGATGTCGTCCCTGCGAAAGCAGGGACCCACACTCCGCAGCAGGCGTAGTGAATGGGACACGTCGTCCAGAATTGCTCAACAATGAACATTCGTGGTTATGTGTCCCTGCTTTCGCAGGGACGACAGCTGTAATTATGGCGCGAGGTGTGCGTCAAACACGGACGGCATCGTCTCCGCCGCACCCCGACCCAATCACGCCACCTTCCTTCGCCCCGCCCGTTTCACTGGCTCCTTCGCCCCATCCTGCTTCGGCGCGCGCAATTCACGGGCGGCGAGTGAGACCACTTCGGCGATCTGCTGCAGCTGCGCGGCGAGCGGGCTGGTTTTGCGCCAGACCATGCCGATGGTGCGCGAGGGCTGCGGGTTCTTGAAGCGCGAGACCGTCACCGGCGCGGAACGCGTCTCCACGGTCACCGCCATCTCGGGGATCAGGGTGACGCCGATGCCGGCGCCGACCATCTGCACCAATGTCGACAGCGAGCTCGCATCCAGCACCTCGCGCGGCGGCGACGACGATTGCATGTTGCAGAACGACAGCGCCTGGTCGCGGAAGCAATGGCCTTCCTCGAGCAGCAACAGCCGCATCTCGCGCAGCATCTCGGCGCTCGGCACCGGTGTCTTGGCGTCCTCGCCCGGTCGCACCAGCAGGAAATTTTCCGAAAACAGAGCGACCTCGGTCAACGACGGTTCATGCACCGGCAGCGCCACGATCGCGGTGTCGAGCCGGCCCTCGGCGACTGCCTTGATCAGCTTCGGCGTCAGCGTCTCGCGGACATGGATGTCGAGCTCGGGATGCAGCCGCGCCAACGTCTCGATCACCCGCGGCAGCAGATATGGCGCAATGGTCGGGATCATGCCGACGCGCAGCCGCCCGGCGAGCTTGTCGCGCGAGGCGCGCGCGAAGTCGCCGAGCTCGTCGACCGAGCGCAGGATGTCGCGCACGCGATGCAGCAGGTCCTCGCCGAAGGTCGTCAGGGTGACCTGCCGGGCATTGCGTTCGATCAGCACGCCGCCGACCGCTCGTTCCAACTCGCGGATCTGCATCGACAGCGCCGGCTGCGACACCGCGCAGGCATCCGCGGCGCGCCCGAAATGCCCGTGCTGCGCCAGCGCATCGAAATACCTCAGTTGCCGGAGTGTGACATTTATCATCAGATTATCTTATCGACGCGATCACTAAAGTCAATTTCACCTGATGGATTGGGGCGCGTAGAATCGTTCTTGGAAGAGCTCCAGCGCATTCCAGAATCCATCACCTCGGAGAAGAAACATGGACGCAAAAACCGACGACGGCGCGGGCAAATGCCCATTCACGGGCGGCCCCCGCGGGCACGCGAATCGCGACTGGTGGCCGGAGACGCTCGACGTTCAGGTGCTGCATCACAATTCCAACCTGTCCGATCCGATGGGCAAGGGCTTCGACTACGCCAAGGAATTCAAGTCCCTCGATCTCAACGCCGTGATCAAGGACCTCACGGCCCTGATGACGACGTCGCAGGAATGGTGGCCGGCAGACTTCGGCCATTACGGCGGCCTGATGATCCGCATGGCCTGGCACTCGGCGGGAACCTATCGCATCACCGACGGCCGCGGCGGCGCCGGTGCCGGTCAGCAGCGTTTCGCCCCGCTCAACAGCTGGCCTGACAACGCCAATCTGGACAAAGCGCGCCGGCTGCTGTGGCCGATCAAGCAGAAATACGGCCGCAAGATCTCCTGGGCCGACCTGATGGTCCTCGCCGGCAACGTCGCGCTGGAATCGATGGGCTTCAAGACGTTCGGTTTTGCCGGCGGCCGCGCCGACGTGTGGGAGCCGGAAGAACTGTACTGGGGTCCGGAAGGCACCTGGCTCGGCGACGAGCGCTACAGCGGCGAGCGTCAGCTCTCCGAGCCGCTCGGCGCGGTGCAGATGGGCCTGATCTACGTCAACCCGGAAGGCCCGAACGGCAATCCGGACCCGGTTGCAGCGGCCAAGGACATCCGCGAGACGTTCTTCCGCATGGCGATGAACGACGAGGAGACGGTTGCGCTGATCGCCGGTGGCCACACCTTCGGCAAGACCCACGGTGCGGGCGATCCGTCGCTGATCGGGCCGGAGCCGGAAGGCAGCGCGATCGAGGATCAGGGCTTGGGGTGGAAGAGCAAGTTCGGCACCGGCGTCGGCGCTGACGCGATCACCGGCGGTCCCGAGGTGACCTGGACCCAGACCCCGACCAAGTGGAGCAACCACTTCTTCGAGAACCTGTTCAAGTACGAATGGGAGCTGACGAAGAGCCCGGCCGGTGCGAAGCAGTGGAAGGCAAAGGGCGCGGACGCCGTCATTCCGGACGCGTTCGATTCGTCGAAGAAGCATGTCCCGACCATGCTGACCACCGACCTGTCGCTGCGCTACGACCCGGCCTATGAGAAGATCTCGCGCCGGTTCTACGAGCATCCGGATCAGTTCGCGGACGCCTTCGCCCGCGCCTGGTTCAAGCTCACGCATCGCGACATGGGTCCGATCCAGCGCTATCTCGGCCCGCTGGTGCCGAAGGAGACGCTGATCTGGCAGGATCCGGTGCCGGCGCTCGATCACGCCGTGATCGACGACAAGGATATCGAGGCGCTCAAGGCGAAGATCCTCGCCTCGGGTCTCTCGGTGTCCGAACTGGTGTCGACCGCCTGGGCCTCGGCCTCCACGTTCCGCGGCTCCGACAAGCGCGGCGGCGCCAACGGCGCGCGCATCCGCCTTGCTCCGCAGAAGGACTGGGATGTCAATGAGCCGGCGCAGCTCAAGGGTGTGCTGGCCAAGCTCGAAGCCATCCAGAAGGAGTTCGGCAAGAAGGTCTCGCTCGCCGATCTCATCGTGCTCGGCGGCGCGGCAGCGATCGAGAAGGCCGCGAAGGACGGCGGCACCCATGTGAAGGTCCCCTTCACGCCGGGCCGCACCGACGCGACGCAGGATCAGACCGACGTCGAATCGTTCGCTCCGCTCGAGCCGCGGGCTGACGGCTTCCGCAACTACATCAGCGGCAAGCAACAGTTCCTGCAGCCCGAGGAGGCGTTGGTCGACCGTGCGCAGCTCCTGCGGCTGACCGGACCGGAATTGACGGTCCTCGTCGGCGGCCTGCGCGTGCTCGGCGCCAATGCCAAGAAGTCGAAGCATGGTGTCTTCACCGGCAAGCCGGGGACGCTGACCAACGACTTCTTCCTCAACCTGCTCGACATGGGCACGGTGTGGAGCGATGCCGGCCAGGGCGTCTATGAAGGCCGCGACCGCAAGACCAAGGCGGTGAAGTGGACCGGCACCCGCGTCGACCTGATCTTCGGCTCGCACTCGCAGCTGCGCGCGTTCGCCGAGGTCTACGGCTCATCGGATGCCAAGGAGCAGTTCGTGAACGACTTCGTCGCGGCCTGGGCCAAGGTGATGAACGCCGATCGCTTCGATCTCGCCAAGTAAATTGGACGAGTAAGCGACCGGTACGTCACGGCAATCAGGGCAGGGCGGCGCTTCGGCGCCGCCCTGTTTCATTTGGGGGATGCAATTTGGAAGACGAAAGGCTTTCCGCAGCTTTGCTCAGTCGTGCAGCTTCATGTCCCGGATCATCTCCTCGAACTCCGCCTGCGTCGGAATCGCCGGTGGCGATTGCGCCGCGCTGCTCATCACGATGGGAGCATCGCACTGCGAGGCCCCGCGCGAAGGCTCGAGGATCGCGGTCAGGCTCGCCCAGCACACCAGGAGAGCCACGATCCAATCCAGTACATTGGATGCCGTCATTGCAGCACCAGCATCAGCATCTCCATGCGCTGATGGTGCAGCCTGTGCGACGCTTGCGCAATTCGGAAGCTACGAAACGTGACATCGGCGTAGCCGAGGGGAGCGCCGAAGGCTGGACGCTATCCGGTCCGCGCCCGCCGCCCTTCGATCGGATAGGCGGGATCGTTGAAGCCCGGTGTCGAGGGATGGCCGGCGACGACGAGGCGATCGATCAGGGCTTCGTCCTCGGCGGTGAAGCGATAGTCGAGCGCGTGGATGTAATCGTCCCACTGCGCTTCGGTGCGCGGGCCTGCGATGACCGCGCTGACGAACGACGAGTTCAGCACCCAGGACACCGCGAACTGCCCGGCGGTGATGCCGCGGCTCTCAGCGTGGCGCTTGATCTCCTGCGCGAGCTGCAGCGATTCCGGTCGCCATTCGGTCTGCATCATACGCTTGTCGTTGCGGCCGGCGCGGGTGTCGGCAGGCGGCGCGGCATCAGGTGCGTATTTGCCGGTCAGCACGCCGCGCGCCAGCGGGCTGTAGGGTACGACGCCGAGGCCGTAATAGGCGCAGGCCGGGAAATGCTCGACCTCCGGCATCCGGTTCATCGCATTGTAATAGGGCTGGCTCGCGACGGGACGGTCGATGCCGAGCCGGTCGCAGATGTTGCAGATCTCGGCGACGCGCCAGGCGCGGTAGTTGGAGACGCCGAAATAGCGCACCTTGCCGGCGCGGATCAGGTCGCCCATCGCACGCACCGTCTCGTCGAGCGGCGTCGCGTGGTCTTCCTTGTGCAGGTAGTAGACGTCGATGTAGTCGGTGCCGAGCCGCTTCAGGCTCTCGTCTGCGGCCTGGAACACCCAGCGCCGCGACAGCCCGCCATGGTTCGGATCGTCGCCGATCGGATTGGCGAGCTTGGTCGCGAGCACCCAGTTCGACCGGCTGTTCGAGATCGCGCGGCCGACGACCTCCTCGGACTTGCCACCATTATAGGCGTCGGCGCTGTCGATGAAATTGATGCCGGCCTCGCGCGCCTTCGCCACGATCCGCGACGAGGTCGCCTCGTCGGTCGGCCCGCCGAACATCATGGTGCCGAGGCAGATCGGCGAAACCTTCAGGCCGCTGCGGCCGAGCTGGCGATATTGCATCGGGCAGGCTCCCTAGCTGTCGGTCTTCAAGATCTTGAACACGCCGCTGGCCATCGCGATGCAGCGCTTGTCGACGGTCACCTCGGCCGTGATGAAGATCAGGCTGCGGGTCGAGCGCACCACGCGCGGACGCGTCGTCAGGATCTCGCCGATTTTGCCGGCCTCGACGAAATGGGTGTCGAGCTGCACCGTCGCAAGCGTCGGCTTGCCCGAGACGAAGCGCGCGGCCATGCCGCAGGCGCGGTCGGCAAAGGTCATGATCACGCCGCCCTGCACTAGGCCGCGGCGGTTGTGGTGCTTGTCCTCGGTGATCAGCGCGAGCTCGAGCGCGCCGTCCTTCAACCGCTCCCACAACGGGCCGATCAGCGTCAGGAAACCCGTGGTGTCGGCGATCTTCCAGCCGTCGGATTTGAGTTTGTCCGCGGCCTTGGCCGTCATGAGGAGGGATCCCTTGCTTGCAAATGATTGATCGCAGGAGGCATGTCGTTCCGCTCATTTCATCAAACGCTGTTGTGTTGTAGTCAAGCTCCATGGCCCGCACATTTGACGATGCCACCCGGCGGAATATCGCAGAGCTCTGCGCCGCATTCGCGCGCCTCGCGCCGGCGGATGCGGCGCCGACGCTGAAGCGCGCGGCGGTCGCGATCGCGCTGACCGAAGGTGATGACGGCAACGGTACGACCTTCCTGCTGACCCGCCGCAGCGCGCGCTTGCGCGCCCACAGCGCGCAATGGGCGCTGCCGGGTGGACGCTGCGATCCCGGCGAGACACAGCCCCGGGCCGCGCTGCGCGAACTGCACGAGGAACTCGGGCTGGCGCTGTCCGAACGCGACGTGCTCGGCATGCTCGACGACTATCCGACACGGTCCGGCTATCTGATCACGCCGGTCGTGGTCTGGGCCGGTGCGCAGGCGGCAATCACGCCGAACCCGGACGAGGTCGCGTCCGTGCATCGCATCGGTCTCGATGCGGTCGAGCTCGACGATGCATTCACCTTCGTCACGATTCCGGAGAGCTCGCGGCGCGTGATCCGCTTTCGGCTCGGTGGTCAGCAGATCCATGCGCCGACCGCCGCGCTGATCTATCAATTCCGCGAGGTGCTCGCCGGACGCAACACCCGCGTCGCCGATCTCGAGCAGCCGGTGTTCGCGTGGAAGTAGGTCGCAACGATGCGGCTATTTGTGACGGCGTCTGCGGGCGTTCATCTTCATTGCCTTGTCTTGCGCAACAGGCGGATGCGTTGCGGTCCCGGGTTCCGGCGGCGCCCGCGACACATTCTCGTAACAAGAGAACCGTGAACGGGTATCCGGAAACGATCCGCAATCCGGACGTTTGGCGCGCGCGGGTGCGGCGAGCGTCAACGCGCCAGCGGCGGCGAGCCAGAGTGCCATTCTCATCGCGATCTCCACGGTGTTTCTTCGGAGAACACCGCATTGTGGCGAAAATTCTGGACGTGATCGCGGCATCCGGCCGCTTGCGCTCCGGACATTTCCGGGCTGACTTCGTGGCGGCGCTTGCTACAACGAGGTCATGCGCCCGCAATTGATTCGCTTCGTTCCTGGATTTGTCGCGCTCGCGCTCGCCGCCGGCGCGCCGCCCGTACTGGCCGGCGAGGCCGATGCGTTGCCGCCGTCCGTCGCCAATGCGATGGCGCAGGCCTCGCCGCAGGCGATCATGGAATATCGCCGCAAGCTACAGGAATATCAGGAGGCGCGCGATGCCTTCGAGCAGGACGCCAACGCCTATTGGAGTGCGATCGCCGACAAGCGGCGTGGCCGCAACGCCAAGCGCCGCGACCGCGTGCAGATCTCGCTGGACGATTACGTGCTGCAGCAGCCGCCGGTCTATGAGGGCCCGAAGCGGCCGGTCAACCCGGCGCCGGAAGAAGAGGGCGGCAAGCCGCCGCGTCCGCCCAAAACCATCCCGGTGGTCTCGGATCTCGTCCGGGCGGCGGCCGAACAGTTCCAGTTCACGCCGCAGCGGCCGTCGAGCGAGGTCGAGTTCAAGCGCGCCTATGCCCGCTACGCGCGCGCGGCGGGGCTGACGCCGGAGCAGGCGGTGCGGGTCTATTCGTTCGAGACCGGCGGCACCGGCAATTACGACGTGCAGGCGGGCATCGAGCACGGCGGCAAGCGCGCGATCTCCACCGCGATGGGCTACAACCAGCTGCTCACCACCAACACCGTCGAGCTCCTGGCCGAGCAGGGCCATGAATTCGTACGGGATCTGACCGCGCGGGTGGCGGCGACGCAGGGGCCGGCGCGCAAGGCCATGGAGCACAAGCTCGCGGTGCTGAAGAAGATGGTCGCGTTCACGCGGACCGTACCCGACGATTGGTCGGCGCATCAGCGCCTCGCCGATACGCCGCAGGGTTGGGCGTGTCACGCCATGGTGCTCGACATCGATATCGGCCCGATGCTGCAGACCCACAAGCTGCTGACTTCGGTGATCTTCGCCCGCAACAAGGGCTACACAAGACCGCTGACCGCGGCCGAGCTCGAGATGATGAACCTGACCGGCGACGGCACCGGGCTCGACATGGTGACCATGCCGCAGGCGATGCGCGAGCAGGTGCCGACCACGAATTTCTTCCAGCGCTCCGGCTACGAACGCAATCCGGTCGCGATCCGTCACAACACTGTGGCCAAGCTGCTCGCCATCACCAACGAGCGGATGGATTTCAACAGCAACAAGCCCGGTGCCAGGGAATTGGCCGCGGCGTTCTGAGGTCTGCTGAAGACGTCAGAGCTTCGGTTCTGGTTGAATCAGAACCGAAGCTCTAGACCCTTTTCTCGACGCGTTTTCTTCACGCGTACCGGCGTCCACTTCGCTCGAAAACGCTCTAATTCGAGCCGAACATGAACTTGCCGTCGCCCTCGAGATAGGGCCCGGAGCGCATGTAGAGCTGGCCATTGTGGCCGATGAAGAACAGCGTCCCCTTCGGCACCTTCTTGGCGCCCTTCAGCAGCGTGTTGGCATTGTTGGTCCCCATCTTGTAGGCCCAGGTCTTGCCTTCCTTGTCATAGGCGTAGCCCATGTCGGTCTTCAGCTCCCAGGGCGCAGTCTCCTGCGCGAATGCGCATGTCGTCAGCGCGGCAAACGCCGCAGTCGCAACAAAGGTCTTGGTCAAAAAATGCGTCATGATCCACCTCCGGCCGAGAAAATCGGCGTCGTCCCCACGTTTCTGAACAAATCACGAACGGCATTTGCGCGTCAATACGACAATCGGCGCGACCGCTATCGTCCATCAGCGACTTTGTGATTTCCCGCATCAAGCTTGGCGACTATCTTCGCGTTACCGTTTACAAACGCTTCGATTGCCGGAAACACTACCTGGGGATGATTGGGATGAACCACGTCATGAAGATCGGTATCGGTGTCGCTCTGTCGTTCATGGCGCTGGCGTCAGTCGCGCAGGCGGACGAGTTCAAGCTCTCCAACAACCAGCGGATCTCCTGCAGCCGCGGCCTGTCGGCGGGCAAGCTCAACACGTCGACCTGCAAGTCCTACGCCTATCTGTTCAACGCCAAGACCTCCGAATACTTCCGCTGCCAGGTCTCGCTGGCGCTGACGCGGGACAACAAGGAGGTCATCAACGTGCAGGCCGACGGCGGCTGCACCAAGAAGCCGCGCATCTTCGAGACCGACGGCAATTACACGTTCGACGCCACCGAGACCGAGCCGCCGAACACCAATTCGTTCTTCGGTCCGGGCGGCTATGCGATCTGGGCCAGCGATACCAACACCCAGAAGATCCGCGGCTGCATCACCATCTCGTCCGGTCTCGGCTCCGACATCTCGAAATGCCTCGACATGACGTTTCAGTGACGGCTGTGCGGGCCGCGTGATGCGCAAGCTGCGCCCGGCCCCGCTGTGCCGCTCCTGGCTGTTTCTCGAAGGCGCCAACGAGGCGATCCTGCAGAGCGCGGCCGCCAGCGGCGCCGATGTGCTGATCCACGAGCTCGAGGACTTTACCCCGCCGCCGCTGCGCCCGAGGGCGCGGGCGCTGGCGGCCGAGCTCTACGCGGCCTGGCGTGACCAGGGCGCGGTGGTCGCGGTCCGCGTCAATCCGTTGGACCAGGACGGCATGGACGATCTTGCCGCCGTGATGCGCGGCCATCCTGACATCGTCGCGCTGCCGAAAGTCGCCGAGCCGCATCATGTCGCGAGACTCGACGAGGCGGTGACGCGGTTCGAGCGCGACTATGGCATCGCCGAGGGATCGACGTCGCTGTTGCCGAACGTCGAGTTCGCGCGCGGCCTGGTGCAGACCGGCGCGATCGCTGCGGCGAGCCGGCGCACCATCGGTTGCCTGATGGCCTCCGAAGACCTCGCCGCCGATCTCGGCGCCGAGCGCGGCAGCGATGGCCTGGAGCTCGCTTACGTGCGGCAGCGCTTCATCGTCGAATGTCGCGCCGCCAATGTCGTCGCGGTCGACTGTCCCTACACCTGGAGCGACGTCGCCGGCGTCGAACGCGACACGATCTGGGCGCGACGGCTGGGCTACACCGCAAAGAGCCTGGTCGATCCTGCGCATGCCGCCATCGTCAACGGCGTCCTCACGCCGAGCGATGATGAGTTGCAGCAGGCGGCCAGGATCGTCACGGCATTCGAAGCGGCGCGGGCACAGGGCCTTGGGCGCGTCGAGCTTGACGGCTCGCTGCTGGAAGTCCCGACCTATTCCAACGCAAAGCGCCTGATCGCGCGCGGCGAGGCGCTGCGCGCGATCGATCACAACGCTCGAGCCTGACCGGAGGCCATGCCTCAGGATGCCGGCTGTTTCTCCGAGAAGTGCATGCGCGAGCGGGCGAACTTCTTGACGCCCATCGGCTTGCCGAACAGGTAGCCCTGGACCTGATCGAAGTCCATCTCGTGCGCGGCAAGAAAGTCCGCGCGCGTCTCGACCCCCTGCGCAATAACCTGCGCGCCCGCGTCGTGTGCGAGCTCGACGATACGCCGGCATACCGTCTGCTTCAGGCGCTGATCCGCGCAACCGGTGACGTATTGATGATCGACCTTCAGTTGGACGAACGGAAAGTTCGGCAATCCCAGCAGGGATGGCCAGTTCGCGCCGACATTGTCGATCGAGATGCCGATATTGTGCAGGCGAACGCGCCGGGCGACATCGATCGCCAAATCGAGATTGTCGACCACCTCGGCGCTGTCGATCTCGATCAGCAGGCCGGCGAAGGCGGCATGATCCGGAATCCGGTAGCAAAGCTCGCGCACCGCGTGATCGTCGGCGAGAAACGAGATCGGCAGGTTGATCGAGAGATCGACCGGTCCGATCTGTTCGAGGAGATAGCGCCAGTCTTCGATCGCGCGCTCGATCACGAACTCGGACAGCGCATGAAAATGCGGGTCGCTTTCGTCGGGGATGAAGTAGGCAGGCGGCACGACGCCCCATGCGGGATGGCGCATCCGGATCAGCGCCTCGGCGCCGCTCGGAACCAATGTCCGGAGATGAATTTTCTGCTGATACCACAGCTCAAGCCAGCCGGCCTTCAGCGCTTCGGGCACATCCACTGCCGGGCTCGGTGCGGGCTCGAGCGGCATCAATGACGCAAGACTGTCACGAAGGGTTCCGGCGCTGAACGGGGTGGAGAGGGCCGGCAGCATGGCGATGCCGTACTCATCGCCGATCTGCCGGACCGCTTTTACGATGATGGAGTCCGGCTGGCCGATGACGAGGACCTTGCCGCCGTAGTCCTTTCTCACCAAAGTCTCGAGAATTTTACTGACTTCGATGCCGTCCACGGACACGCCGAGCACCAGAAGATCGGGCCGTTCCGCGTCCAGCACGGTGTCGAGTTCCAAAGCCTGGCCACATTCACTGGTGATGAAGCCGAGGTCTTCCAGCGCCTCCGCGAGGAAGGTCCGAAGGTGTTTTTTGCTGTCCGCGATGCATGCGCGTGGGGTCAGCTTGCGATGTCCGAACCAGCCGGCTCGCGTTTGTCCGATGTGACTGATGTGGTTCATGCCCCGCCTTATCCGTAATTACCCCGGTCTGACTCGTACATCCATGAGCGGCGGCAATCATGGAAATTTCTGGTTCATACATTGATTGGTTCGCTAACCTTAAAAGATTCAATTCGACTCAAATGATCCCGGAATTGCCGCGTCTTGCCGCGGTTACATGCGCAACAAATGCGTCATCTGGCATTCATGAGAGTAATCGTGTCTGACTTTGCACCGCACCGGAAACATTGTGCGCGTGTGTCATCGCGAGACGACGTTAATGACTGTGGTATCGGGTCGATGCCGAAGCGGAATTGCACCATTGTCGGACATCAAATCGAGTTGCCGCCGAGCACCAACCGCGAATCAGATCATCCGTTCTGTGATGCCAATGCAGTCGTGCGTGATGTCGTCGTTGGCGCTCGCAATGTCTCCGGCATCAACGCGCAGTAGCCGATCAGCCCGGCACAAGCGACGGCCGCAAGGAACAGAAAGGCGGAGCTGTAGCCGGCGTGGACGATGATGAACCCGGCGACCGCCGTGCTCAGCGCGCCGCCGATGCCGGTTGCGGTGGCGATCGCGCCCTGGCTGACGTTGAAATGTCCTGTACCGTGCGTGAGATCGGCGACGACGAGCGGGAACAGCGCGCCGAAGATTCCAGCGCCGATGCCGTCGAGCAATTGCACCGATACCAGCCAGTACGGGTTGTCCGACAACGGATAGAGCGCGCCGCGAACAGCCAGCACCGCGAGCGCCACAGCAAAGATCGGCTTGCGGCCCCAGACGTCGGCCTTGCGCCCGACCAGCATCGCAACCGGCACCATCACCAGCTGCGCCGCGATGATGCAGACCGACATCAGCGATGTCCCGAGGTTGCGGTTGACCAGTGCGAGCTTCTGTCCGACCAGCGGCAGCATCGCGGCATTGGCAAAATGAAAGATCACGGTCGCGGCCGCGAAGATCAGCAGCGGCTTGCAGGTCAGCAGCACGCGAAAGCCGGATGGCCGGTCATGCAGCGTGCCGTGCTCCTCCGCGATATCGTCGAGCCCGCGCGCGACCTGATGATCGATCGCCGCGGGTGGGATCGAGAGCGTCGCGGCGACGCTGGCGAGCGCCATTGCCGCGAGCAACCAGAATACGACGACGGGACCGAACCAGTAGGCGGTGCCGCCGGCGATCGCCGCGGCCACCGCGTTGCCGGCATGATTGAAGGCCTCGTTGCGGCCGGTCCTCGCCGCGAACGCCTTGGGTCCGACAATGCCGAGCGTCACCGCGGCGATCGCCGGCGCGAACACCGAGCCCGAGGCGGCCGCAAGCGCCTGGGTCGCGGCGACCAGCGCGAACCGGTCGAGCAGCGGCAGCAGCAGGCAGGCGGCGGTCACGGCGAGCGCGGCAGCGATCATTAACGCGCGCTTGGCGCGGCTGCGGTCGATCAGGGCGCCGGCCGGCGTCTGGGCGACGATCCCGGCGATCGCCGCGATCGACATCACCGACCCGATCGAGGCCTCGTCCCACCTCCGTTCGGTCAGAAGGTAGATCGCCAGATAAGGGCCGAGCCCGTCCCGCACGTCGGCGAGGAAGAAGTTCAACGCATCAAGCGCGCGCTCAACGGGCGTCCCGGACGGCTGCAAGTGATACCTCGCGGCGAGATTGCGCATCTCAACCCGGCGGCGCGCGCAGAGTTCCCGTGGGGTAAAGTGGCGCTGCTATCAGGGATTTCGGCCCTGCATGCGTCATTTGGATGGGTTGACCCGGCAGTGGCGTGCGGCCAATTTCCGGCCCGGCTTAGGGGAGAATAATACTCATGAATTCAAGGTTGATGGCCGCCGCGATCGTGGCCGCCAGTGTTTTGTCCGCGCCTGTCGCACAGGCCCAGCAGTTCATTAACGTGCTCACCGGCGGCACCTCGGGCGTCTACTATCCGCTCGGCGTCGCGATCGGGAAGATTTACGGCGACAAGATCCCTGATGTGAAGACCCAGGTGCAGGCGACAAAGGCCTCGGTGGAGAACCTGGTGCTGCTGCAGCAGGGCCGCGGCGAGATCGCCTTCACGCTCGGCGATTCGCTGAAGGCCGCCTGGGAAGGCGACGCCGAGGCCGGCTTCAAGAACAAGCTCGACAAGCTGCGCACCATCGGCGCGATCTATCCGAATTACATCCAGATCGTCGCCACCGCCGAAAGCGGCATCAAGACGCTCGCCGATCTCAAGGGCAAGAGCCTGTCGGTTGGCGCGCCGAAGTCCGGCACCGAGCTCAACTCGCGCGCGATCCTCGCGGCCGCCGGCATGAGCTACAAGGATCTCGGCAAGGTCGAGTATCTGCCGTTCGCCGAATCGGTCGACCTGATGAAGAACCGCCAGCTCAACGCCACGCTGCAATCCGCCGGCCTCGGCGTCGCCTCGCTGAAGGACCTCTCGACCTCCAGCGACATCACCGTGGTCGCCGTGCCGAAGGAGGCCGTCGACAAGATCGGCCCGCCCTTCGTCTCCGTGATCATTCCGGCCAACACCTATACCGGCCAGGACAAGGATGTGCCGACCGCGGCGGTCGTGAACTATCTCGTCACCTCGAGCGCGGTGTCGGACGATCTGGCCTATCAGATGACCAAGCTGGTCTACGAATCGCTGCCGGAACTCGCCAATGCCCACGCCGCGGGCAAGGAGATCAAGCTCGCGGCCGCGGCGACCGGCAGCCCGGTGCCGCTGCATCCCGGCGCGATCCGCTATTACAAGGAAAAGGGTCTGATCAAGTAAGGCTCGAAAGACAAATTCGCCGTCATGCCCGGGGCGAAAGCGCGAAGCGCGTCTTCGCGCAGATGTCCTGGGTATCCACGTTCTTGGGCAACGGTCGCTCAAAGACGTGGATGGCCGGGACAAGCCCGGCCATGACGTATTGGGCGGCGGCCCAATGCTATAAGCGTCGCGGGCACGGCGGGGGACTAATCATATGCAGCAGCAGGTTGCGGGCGAGCAGCCCATCAAGGTTGAATTCGACAATTTCGAACATGGTTTTCCGGAAGGTTTCGGTCCGGGCGCCTGGGGCCATCTGGCCTACGCCATCGGTCTCGCCTTTGCGGTGTTCCAGCTCTATGTCGCAGCCTTCAATTATTTGCCGAGCCAGGTGGTACGCGGCGTCCATGTCGGTTTCCTGATCCTCTTGACCTTCGGCCTGATCGGCAATTTCACCGCCAGGACCGATTTCGGCCGCGCGGTGAGCTGGATCGTCGGTGCCGCCGGTTTCCTCTGCGGGCTCTATCAGTGGATCTTCTATGCTGACCTGATCGCCCGTGACGGCGATCCGACCAACATGGACCTTGCGGTCGGCACGCTGCTCGCGATCCTGATCTTCGAGGGCACGCGGCGGCTGATGGGAGCGGCGCTGCCGCTGATGTGCGGCGCCTGTCTGCTCTACTGGTTCTTCGGACAATATCTGCCGTCGCCGTTCAATCATCGCGGCTATGACTTCGACCAGATCGTCACCCATCTCTCGTTCGGCACCGAAGGCTTCTACGGCGTGCCGATCTATGTCTCGGCCACCTACATCTTCCTGTTCATCCTGTTCGGCTCATTCCTCGAGCGTGCCGGCATGATCCAGTTGTTCACCGACGTCTCGCTCGGCCTGTTCGGCCGCACCCGTGGCGGGCCGGCCAAGGTCGCGGTGTTCGCCTCGGGCATGATGGGTACGATTTCCGGCTCCGGCGTCGCCAACGTCGTGACCGTGGGCCAGTTCACGATTCCCTTGATGATCAAGTTCGGCTATCGCCGCGCGTTCGCCGCCGGCGTCGAGGCCACCGCCTCGATGGGCGGCCAGATCATGCCGCCGGTGATGGGCGCGGTCGCCTTCATCATGGCCGAGACGCTTGGCGTTCCCTATTCGGAGATCGTCAAGTCAGCCGTGATTCCGGCGATCCTGTATTTCGCCTCAGCGTTCTGGATGGTGCACCTGGAAGCCGGCAAGCATGGCCTTGTCGGCATGAAGCGCTCGGAGATCCCGAGCGCCTGGAAGGCGCTGGTCGCCCGCTGGTATCTCGTCTTGCCGCTCGCGGCGCTGGTCTACATGCTGTTCGAGGGCTTCACGCCGCTCTATGCCGGCAGCATGGGGCTTGCGTTGACGGTCGCGCTGATCCTCGGCGCCAGCATCACGCTCGGCTTCTCCAACACCGTCGTGCGCTACATCTTCTGGATCGGCCTTGCGCTGGTGGTTGCCGCGGTCTCGCGCCACGGGCTCGAGATCGTCCCGGTCGCCAGCGTCGTCGCAGGATTGATCGTGATTGCGGCGATCACCCGTGGAGGTCGCGCAACGCTCCGAGCCTGCCGTGACTCGCTTGCCGACAGCGCCAAGTCGGCGCTGACCGTCGGCATGGCCTGCGCCATCGTCGGCACCATCATCGGCATGATGACGCAGACCGGCGTCGGCACCATCTTCGGCAGCTGGATCATCGGGCTCGGCGCCAAGAGCCTGTTCCTGGCGCTGATCATGACGATGCTGCTGTCGATCCTGCTCGGCACCGGCATCCCGACGATCCCGACCTACATCATCACCGCGGCGCTCGCCGCGCCTGCGCTCGCCAAGCTCGGCGTGCCGCTGATCGCAAGCCACATGTTTGCGTTCTACTACGGCATCATGGCCGACCTCTCGCCGCCGGTCGCGCTCGCGGCGCTGGCGGCGGCGCCGATCGCCAAGGAGAATCCGGACAAGATCGGCTGGGAAGCGATGCGGATCGCGCTTGCCGGCTACGTCATCCCCTTCATCTTCGTCTACTCGCCGGCACTGATGCTGCAAGGCAATGATCCGATGGCCGCCCAGCTCGGGTTCTACGGCGCGGTGGCGCTGGCGACCTTCAAGGCGCTGGTGGCGATCGCCCTGTTCGGCATCGTCGCGATCGGCTTCCTGTTCACGCGGCTGACCTTCATCGAGATCCTGGTCGCCTTCGGCGCAGCACTCTGCCTGCTCGGCGATTTCCAGTTCTCGGACACGGCGGGCTTCACGCTCGCGGCTGCTGTCGTGCTGTGGCAATGGCGGCAGCGCCCGCGCAACGCGGTGGCGGCGGTTTGAGCCTCTGCCTTGCATCCGCGGGTGTCGTGAAGACACTGTCGATCGCAGCCTTCACGCTCGCCTGGACGCATTCGATCGAGAAGACCGCCTGGCAGGAAGACTGGCAAATCACGCCGGCCGGACTGACGCTGCAGCAGGCGCGCATCAAGGGCACTGGCGCCGGAATGGAGCCGCCGCCGGAAGCGCGCCTCACTGACGGCTGGTTTCAATGGTCGCCGCCGCCTGTGCCAAGGGCGGAGGTCGTGCTCGGCAATTCCGGCGCGGCGGGCGAATGGCACCTGTGCCACGCGGGAAGCTGCCAGACGCTATCGGAGATCTTCGGCCATCCGATCGGTGCTAATGTTACAACGATGAGTGTTTGCGAGGATCCGTAGCTCCGTAGCCCGGATGGAGCGCCAGCGTAATCCGGGGCCAGTGTTCCCGGATTGCGCTTCGCTTCATCCGGGCTACGGATTACGTCAGGCTGCAAGAACAACAAACGGGAGAACAAGGGATGGATCGGCTCAAGGGCAAGGTTGCGATGGTGGTCGGCGCGGGCTCGATCGGGCCCGGCTGGGGCAATGGCAAGGCGACCGCCGTGACCTTCGCGCGCGAAGGCGCCAGCGTGTTCTGCGTCGATCGCAACGGCGCCGCGGCCGAGGAGACGGTCAAGATCATCACCGGCGAGGGCGGCAAGGCGGCCGCATTCACCGCCGATGTCTCGCGCGCCAGCGAGGTCGAGGCGATGGTCGCGGCCTGCCTCAAGGCCTATGGCCGTATCGACGTGCTCGACAACAATGTCGGTATCGCCGAGGTCGGCAGCGTGGTCGAAGTCGCGGAAGCCGACTGGGACCGCGTCTTCGCGGTCAACCTCAAGAGCGCCTATCTCTCGATGAAGCACGTCATTCCGGTGATGATCAAGCGGGGGGGCGGCTCGATCATCAACATCTCCTCGATCGCCTCGATCCGCCATGTCGGCATTTCCTATGTCAGCTACAATGCGAGCAAGGCGGCGATGAACCAGATGACGCGCTCGACCGCGGTCGAGTTCGCCTCCAAACATGTGCGCGTCAACGCGATCCTGCCGGGGTTGATGAAGACGCCGATGGTCGAACATTCGGCGGGGCTGGCGCAGAGTTACGCCAAGGGCGATGTGGAGGCGATGTGGCGCGCCCGCGACGCGCAGGTGCCGATGGGGCACATGGGCGACGCCTGGGACGTCGCCAATGCCGCGCTGTTCCTGGCGTCGGACGAATCGAAATATGTCACCGGCATCGAGCTCGTGGTCGACGGCGGCATCACCTCGAAGTCGGGCGCTTGAGTGGTCGCTGAAGGAACTAGGCCTCGACGCTGAGCTCGGCGCGGTCGAGCTCCTCCTCGACGAGGTGGAACGCGTCGTCGCCGATGGTCTCGGTGCGCCGCAGATTGAGCAGCGCCTGACGCGCGGCCGCGATGGCGCGGCGGCGTAGCGGATCCGACGGCAGCTCGCGTGAGGTCAGGCCGCCATCCGGGTCATTCTCGGCGCGCAGCAGCACGGCGCGGTATTCGAGCCGGAGGATCTCGGCTTCTTCCGACGGGTCGGCATCGATTTCCTCGAGCGCTGCGCGAAAGACCACGCCGCGGGCATGGGCCGCCTCGCGCCCGACCGGGTCGTCGTCATCGAAATTCAACGCCAGGATCAGTGGTCGTAGGGTCAGTCCCTGGATCACGAGCGAGCCCAGCACCACGGCAAACGCCGTTAGCAGGATCAGATCGCGATATGGGAAATACTCGGGCAGCGCAAACGCGGCCGCCAGCGTAACGATGCCGCGCATGCCGCACCACGACACGATGAAGCCGCGCTTCAGGGTCGGCACGGCTTCCATCACATGGGCGGGCAGCCAATTGCGCGCCTTCAGCATGCGCAGCAGCGCGCCGTAGGGCATCACCCAGAGGATGCGGGCGAGGATCACGACGGCGAGGATCGCGGCCGCGAAGCTGCAATATTTCCACCGCACCTCGTCGTCGAGCTCGGACCAGATCGGGCGCAGTTGCAGGCCGATCAGCATGAAGGCGAGCACGTTGAGCACGAAGACGACGGTTTCCCACACCGCATAGGACGATACGCGCAGCCGCGCCGAGGTGCGGGCCGGCGCGGTGCGGGCGATGGTGATCGCATAGGCGATGATCGTCAGGATGCCGGACAGGCCGAGATGCTCGGCGACGATCCACACCATGAAGGTGCCGCCGAATTGCGTGATGATCGCGCTCGGCGCCTCCGTGATGCGGCGCGTAATCATCATCCAGACCTGCGCGAACAGGTAGCCGGCGGCGAGGCTGCCGACCAGCGCGACCGTGATCGACGGCACGAATTCGCGAATCTTCATGTGCTCGGCGGCGACCAGGCCGACCGCGACGCGATAGATCAACAGCGCGGAGGCATCGTTAAGCAGGCTTTCGCCTTCGAGGATCTTCTGGATCCGGTACGGCAGGTTGACCTGGCGCAGGATCGCGGTGGCCGCAGCCGCGTCCGGTGGCGCCACGATGGCACCGAGCGCGATTGCGACCGGCCAGGGCATGTCCGGGCGCAGCCAGTGCGCGACCACGGCGACGGCTGCCGTCGTGACGCCGACCGCGACCACCACCAGCGTCGAGACCGGCAGCCAGTTGTTGCGGAGATCGCGCAGCGAGGTGTCGTAGGCGGCATCGAGCAGCACTGGTGCCACGAACAGCGCCAGCGCCAGTTTCGGTTCCAGGGCCCAGGTCGGCGCCCACGGCAGCAGGGTCAGCAGCACGCCGCCGAGCGCAAGAAAGGTTGGGTAGGGCACCTTGATCCGCCGCGCCAGCGCCGACAGCGCCACCGCCGCGAGCAGCAGGCCGATGATCCATTCGAATGTCAGCACGCGAACCCCCAAGTACGGCTCCAAGTGCAGCCGATCGTCGCAATTGACGTATAATCCAGCGTGTGGTTTTGCGGCAAATGGGCGCGCTGCTGGATATCAGGGGCCGGTGGTTCGGGTGCGGGAGAGGGATGTCTTGTCGGCAATCGGAATGCGACGAAAAGCTGCAAACCTGGCCTTCAATCTGGTTCTGGCGCTGCTGTGCGCTTGGCTGTCGGTCGCGCTGACGTCAGGCGTTGCGCGCGCGGCCGGCAGCGAGCCCGGCAAGGATGTGCAGGCCGATGCCGGGCCCTGCATCGCTGCGGCTGCGGCAACGGATGACGACAAGACCATCGAGGCTTGCGGCGCGCTGATCGACAATGAGAAGGCGGCCAAGCCGGATCGCGTCAAGGCGCTGATGGCACGCGCGAGCGCCTATGACCGCAAGCAGATGATCGATCGCGCGATCTCAGATTACGACACCGTGCTCCGGCTCGATCCTTCGCTTGCCGACGCCCACAATGCGCGCGGCGAGCTTTGGCGCCGCAAGGGCGACCGGCCAAAGGCGATCATGGATTTCGGCACCGCCGTCAAGCTCAATCCTGACCACGCCGCCGCCAAGGCCAACTACAAATCGCTGTCGCTGGAACTGGAGCGGATCGGCGCCATGATGGCGGTCGCCGGCAAGCCGAGCTTCGATTGCCGCAAGGCGCGCCGGCCGGTGGAGAAGGCGATCTGCGCCAATCCCGAGCTTGCCGATCTCGATCGCGAGATCGGCGCATCGACCTTTCGCGCCGTGCGCGAGGCAAAGGATCCGCGCCAGGCGCGCGAGCTGCAGCGCGAGCAGGATCAGTTCATCGCCCGCCGCAACGCGGAATTCGGCACTTCTGCCTATGACCTGCAAAAGGCGATGCGCGAGCGGTTGCGGCAGATCAACGGCGTCGACGGCTACTAGTGCCAACGTCGGTAAGTTTCTGGCTTGAATTATCGGTCGCGTCCATGACAATGGCCGCCAAAGAGAGCCAACCATCCGAAGTCGTTATGCTCGACCGCGACGATGGAGGCGAGGGAGAAGCGCAATGAACGTCCAGCAGAAGAGCCGGTATCATGAGGTGTATGCCCGCTCGCTTCGCGACCCCGAGGGCTTTTGGACGGAGGCGGCGCGCGAGATCGACTGGATCGAACCGGCCAAGAAGGTCTTCGATCCGTCCATGGGCGCCTATGGACGCTGGTTCGCCGGCGCCGTGGTCAACACCTGCTATAACGCGCTGGATCGCCATGTCGCCGGCGGCCGCGCCGGCCAGGTCGCGCTGATCCACGATTCACCGCTCACCAACACCATCACCAAATTCACCTACTCCGAGCTGCTGGCGGAGGTGCGGACGCTGGCCGCGGTCATGCAGGATTTCGGCGTGGCCAAGGGCGATCGCGTCATCCTCTATATGCCGATGGTGCCGGAGGCTGTCGTTGCGATGCTCGCCTGCGCGCGGATCGGCGCGGTGCACAGCGTGGTGTTCGGCGGCTTCGCGGCCAAGGAGCTCGCGACCCGCATCGACGACGCCAAGCCGAAGCTGATCTTCTCGGCGAGCTGTGGCATCGAGCCCGGGCGCATCGTGCAGTACAAGCCGCTGCTCGACGAAGCGATCCGCCTCGCCGGCGCCAAGCCCGAGACCTGCATCATCCTGCAGCGGCCGCAGCAGGCTTGCGAGCTCACCGCGGGCCGCGACCATGATTGGGCGACGCTGCGCCGCGCCGCGTTCGACGCCGGCAAGGCCGCGCCCTGCGTGCCGGTCGCCGCGACCGATCCGCTCTACATCCTCTACACCTCGGGCACGACCGGAATCCCGAAGGGCGTGGTGCGCGACAATGGCGGCCATCTGGTTGCGCTGAAATGGTCGATGCACAATCTCTACGGCGTGAAGCCCGGCGAGATCTGGTGGTGCGGCTCCGACATCGGCTGGGTGGTCGGTCACTCCTACATCGTCTATGGCCCGCTGATCCATGGCTCGACCACGATCATGTATGAGGGCAAGCCGGTCGGCACGCCGGATGCCGGCGCGTTCTGGCGCGTGATCAGCGAGCACAAGGCGGTTGCCCTCTTCACCGCGCCGACCGCATTCCGTGCGATCAAGAAGGAAGATCCCGAGGGCAAGCTGCTGAGGAGCTACGACCTCTCGCGCTTCCGCACGCTGTTCCTCGCCGGCGAGCGCGCCGATCCGCCGACGGTGGAGTGGGCGGAGCAGCAGCTCAAGGTGCCGGTCATCGATCACTGGTGGCAGACCGAGACCGGCTGGTGCATCGCCGGCAATCCGGTGGGGCTCGGCCAGTTGCCGGTCAAGCACGGCTCGCCGACGGTGCCGATGCCGGGCTATCAGGTCGACATCGTCGACGAGGCGGCGAAGCCGGTGCCCGCAGGCACCATGGGCTCGATCGTGATCAAGCTGCCGATGCCGCCGGCCTGCCTGCCGACGCTGTGGCAGCAGGACGATCGCTTCAGGGACGCCTACCTCTCGGAATTCCCCGGCTACTACAAGACCTCGGACGCCGGCTACAAGGATGCGGACGGCTACGTCTGGGTGATGGGCCGCACCGACGACATCATCAATGTCGCCGGCCACCGGCTCTCCACCGGCGGCATGGAGGAGATCCTCGCTTCGCATCCCGATGTCGCCGAATGCGCGGTGCTCGGCGTCAAGGATGCGATCAAGGGCGAGGTGCCGTGCGGCTTCCTGGTGCTGAAGGCCGGCGTGACCAAGGCACCGGATCAGGTCGAGAAGGAGGTCGTGGCGCTGGTGCGCGAGAAGCTCGGGCCGGTCGCCGCGTTCAAGCTCGCGATCACCGTGGCGCGGCTGCCGAAGACCCGCTCCGGCAAGATCCTGCGTGGCACCATCAAGAAGATCGCCGACGATGAGCCCTGGACCATGCCGGCGACGATCGAGGACCCCAAGGTGCTCGACGAAATCGGCGAGGCGTTGAAGGGCAAGGGGTAGCTCGCCCTTACGGTGCGCTTGAAGCCGGCGGAGCCGTTGTGCCGATTCCGCCGTTCCCGTGCATTCGGAAGCAAAATGGCCTTGATTTTTGATGGATTGCCGGGTCATCCCGGCCTTCCCTGTCATATGCCACGAGATACGGACCACCGGATGCGATCCATTTCCGCACGCGCGCCTCTTGCATTGCTGCTCGCACTGCCGCTGCTGGCAGGCTGTCTCGAGCGCGGCCGATCGCCGATCGCGGAGAGCATGGGCGACGACGATCAGTACTGCCAGGGCAATGGCAAGGTCCCGGTCGGCTCGCCCGAATATGTCGCATGCCGCAAGGATCGCGACGTCCAGCGCCAGAACGCCGAAACCCGCACCGATCGGCGGCAGCGCGATCTCGGCGAATACATGATGAACAATCCGGACCGCCACTAGGCGCCATGGCGACGGCCGGCCCGGTGAGGTATGCGTGGACGGCCGCCGGGCCGAATTCCGGCAAGACATCGGCGCGCCGCATGCGATCACGAGCAGCTGTTTTGGATGAGACCAGGTCCTGTGCTTGTGGAAGGCGAGCCCGCGTTGCAACGTGACAGGATCGGAGAGCTCGACGGGCTGCGCGCGATCGCGCTGCTGATCGTCGTCATCTGGCACTATTTCGGCGCGCCGGACGGTCCGCAGGGCTGGCCGTGGAAACTGCTGCATGTCGGCCGCTTCGGCGTCGACCTGTTCTTCATTCTGTCCGGCTATCTCATCACGGATATTCTGCTGCGCCACCGTGCGGCCGAACGCTATTACTCGGCCTTCTACGGCAGGCGCGCGTTCCGCATCTGGCCGCTCTACTACCTGATGTGCGGTTGCGCGGCGATCGGCTGGTATTTTTCGCTAAGCCCTGATTTGTTCGACACCAGGGGCGTGCCCGGCTGGCTGTACCTGTTCGGCTTGCAGAACTTCGGCATGGCCAAGGCGCAGACCGACGGCGCTTTCTGGCTGGCCGTAACCTGGTCGCTCGCGATCGAGGAGCAGTTCTACCTGCTGTTTCCGTTGCTGGTCCGGAACATCCCGTCCGAGCGGCTGTTCGCGATCCTGCTTGTGCCGATCCTGATCTGCCCGATCGGGCGCCTGATCGACAGCGCGCTGCCGGACGCTTACGGCTGGTACGTGCTGCCGCAATTCAGGATCGATTCGCTTGCGATCGGCGCGCTGATCGCCTGGTGGCGCCTCTATCGCAAGCCGGATGCCGAGGTCTCCAGACGCGTCGCCGCCATCCTCAAATGGTCGAGCATGTCGCTCCCCCTGCTGTGGCTGTTCGGATGGAAGCGCTGGTCGGTGGCGTTCTCGCATACGCAGGTCGAGATCTTCTTCGGTTCTCTGCTGTTCGTCGTTCTGGAAAGT
The DNA here is from genome assembly GCF_013373795.3 of Bradyrhizobium quebecense. Lineage (NCBI taxonomy): Bacteria > Pseudomonadati > Pseudomonadota > Alphaproteobacteria > Hyphomicrobiales > Nitrobacteraceae > Bradyrhizobium > Bradyrhizobium quebecense. The sequence continues at coordinate 5,897,696 of NZ_CP088022.1, read as the reverse complement.
CGCGGCGCGCCAAAACTCGCACTGCTGCGCAGCGCGGTCGCGACGTTCTTCGCCAGGACGTCCTACGCGACGTATCTCACCCACCACGTCATCGTGTACCTGCTGTTCGCCGTGCTGCATCAGCCGAGGACAGTCGAGAGCCTTGCCGGCATCTCGTTAACCTTCGGCGCGCTCGCGCTGACGTTCGGGCTGTGTGCTCTGAGTTATCGCTATTTCGAACGTCCGCTGCTCGACTTCGCCCACCGGCGCTTCACGTTCGGGTAAGCGAAAGCGGGCCACCGGCGCGCCGCTCGCGGGATCAAGGCTGCGCGTGCTCCAAACAAAAACGCGGCGGGTTGCCCTGCCGCGTTTCGTAGTCCGGTCTTCGCGAAATGGAGCCGGCGCTTACTCCTCGTCGTCGGCCTTCTTGCCGCCGATCGTCTTCAGCTTGGCGAACACGGCATCGACATTGAGATCGTCGTGCCGCTCGATCGGCTGATCGTCCAGCTCGTCCTTGCGCGTGGTCTCGGAGGCCGGCAGCAGCGTGGCGCCGCCGTAAACGGTCGTGGTCGGCTTTTCCTTGGCGGCGCGCTGCACCTCGAAATCGAGCTCGATCTGCGAGCACAGGCCGAGCGTCACCGGGTCCATCGGGGTCAGGGTCGAGGCGTTCCAGTGGGTGCGGTCGCGCACGCTGGCGATCGTGGTCTTGGTGGTGCCGACCAGCCGCATGATCTGGGCGTCCTTTAGCTCGGGGTGGTTGCGCACCAGCCAGAGGATCGCGCTCGGCCGCTCGTGGCGGCGCGACACCGGGGTGTAGCGCGGGCCCTTCTTCTTGGCGGCGGTCGGCAGCACCACCTTGCTCTCCTGGAGCCTGAGGCGGTAATTCTGGTCCCGCTCGCCGCGCTCGATCTCCTCGCGGGTCAGCTGGCCGTTGGAAATCGGGTCCATGCCCTTGATGCCCTGGGCGGCGTCGCCGTCGGCGATGGCACGCACCTCCAGGGGGTGCATTTTGGTGAAATCGGCCACCTGATCGAACGTCAAGGCGGTATTATCGACCAACCACACGGCAGTCGCCTTCGGCATCAGCGGTGCGTTGCTCATGGCAAATCTCCTTTGTGCTTCGCCCACCTCTGTAGAGGCGAAGCTGGTAGTCATCGGCGATGACGGGAATTATAGGGCCTATATAAGCCCTCCGGGGGGAATGGCGCAATGGGCCAGCAAAATCGCCTTGACAGCGCCCGAAAGCAGTCCCAAGTCCTTATCCTAACTGGCCGTTCCCCGCCCGCCGGCGAGGGGTGATTCGGTCCCGAGATTGCCCCGAGACAGCCTGATGTCAGCGAAAAAACCCGATCTTAGAATCGTGCTTTGTTCCCCCCGCGGCTTTTGCGCCGGGGTGGTCCGCGCCATCGATACGGTCGAACGCGCGCTCACCATTTATGGTGCCCCGGTCTATGTCCGGCACGAAATCGTCCATAACAAGTACGTGGTCGACAGCCTGAAGACCAAAGGCGCCATTTTCGTCGAGGAATTGGCCGAAATCCCCGACGACACCAATGCGCCGGTGGTATTTTCGGCCCATGGTGTTCCCAAGTCGGTTCCGGCCGAGGCCAAATCCCGCAATTTCTTCTCGCTGGACGCGACCTGCCCGCTGGTGACCAAGGTCCACCGCGAGGCGGCGATCCATTTCAAGCGCGGCCGCGAGATCCTGCTGATCGGGCACTCCCATCACCCCGAGGTGGTCGGCACGCTGGGCCAGCTCCCGGTCGGCGCCGTGACCCTGATCGAGACCGCCGAGGATGCAAAGACCTTCGTCCCGAAGGACCCCAACAATCTCGCCTTCGTGACCCAGACCACGCTGTCGATCGACGATACCGCGGAGATCGTGGCGCTGCTCAAGCAGCGCTTCCCGAACGTCAACGGCCCGCACAAGGAAGACATCTGCTACGCCACCACCAACCGCCAGCTTGCGGTCAAGAAGGTGGCGCCGGTGGTCGATGCCCTGATCGTGGTCGGCGCGCCGAACTCGTCGAACTCGCAGCGCCTGCGCGAGGTCGCCGAGCGCGAGGGCTGTCCCATTGCCGTGCTTGCACAACGTGCCAGCGACATCGACTGGAGCAGGTTCGAAGGCATCAAGAGCCTCGGCATCACCGCCGGCGCCTCGGCGCCGGAAGTGATCGTCGAGGAAATCATGGGCGCCTTCGCCGAGCGCTTCGAGCTTCACGTGGAGACGGTCTCGGCCGCGGAAGAGAACGAGTTCTTCCCGCTGCCGCGTTCGCTGCGGCCCGACGCTGCCGCCGCGGAATAGACCATATGGCGGTTTACACCGACGTTGCCGCCGAAGACCTCGCGGAATTCCTCAAGAGCTACGACATCGGCGAATTGCTCTCCTACAAGGGCATCGCCGAGGGCGTCGAGAATTCGAACTTCCTGCTGCACACCAGCCAGGGCGCCTACATTCTCACGCTCTATGAGAAGCGCGTGGCGGAGGACGACCTGCCGTATTTCCTGTCGCTGATGGCGCATCTCGCCGAGCGCGGGGTGTCGTGCCCGCAGCCGGCGCGCAACCGCAAGGGCGAGGTCTACAGCCGGCTCGCCGGCCGGCCGGCGGCGATCATCAACTTCCTCGAAGGCATGTGGCCGCGGCGGCCGAACGTGGCGCATTGCTCCGGCGTCGGCGCGGCGCTGGCCAAGATGCATCTGGCAGGCCACGACTTTCCGCTGGTCCGCAACAATCCGCTGTCGGTCTCCGGCTGGCGGCCGCTGTTCGATCTTGCCGCCGCGCGGGCGGACAGCGTGCAGCCGGGTCTGCACGACTTCATCGCGCGCGAGCTCGATCATCTCGAAGCCGCGTGGCCGGCGGGCCTGCCGGTCGGCGTGATCCATGCCGACCTGTTTCCGGACAACGTCTTCTTCCTCGGCGACAAGCTCTCGGGCCTGATCGACTTTCCGTTCGCCTGCAACGACATCCTGGCCTACGACGTCGCGATCTGCCTCAACGCCTGGTGCTTCGAGCCGGATCATTCCTTCAACGTGACCAAGGCGCGCGCACTGCTCAATGCCTATAACCGCGAGCGGCAATTGTCGACGGCGGAAGAGGCCGCGCTGCCGCTGCTCGCGCGCGGCGCCGCGCTCCGTTTCCTGCTGACGCGCCTGGTCGATTTCCTCAACGTGCCCGCGGGTGCGCTGGTGCAGCCGAAGGACCCGCTGGAATACGTCCGCAAGCTGCGCTTCCACCAGAGCGTCGCTGCGATCAACGACTACGGCATCACGCCGGCAGGATGCGTGGCGTGAGCGACAAGCCGCATGTGATTGTCTTCACCGATGGTGCCTGCTCCGGAAACCCCGGACCGGGCGGCTGGGGCGCGATCCTCAGATTCGGCGACGTCGAGAAGGAATTGAAGGGCGGCGAGGCGCACACCACCAACAACCGCATGGAGTTGATGGCGGCGATCTCGGCGCTGGAAGCCCTGAAGAAGCCCTGCGTGGTCGACCTCACCACCGACAGCCAGTACGTCCGCCAGGGCATCACCGGATGGATTCACGGCTGGAAGCGCAATGGCTGGCGCACGGCCGACAAGAAGCCGGTGAAGAATGTCGAGCTGTGGCAGCGCCTCGACGCCGCGCTGAAGCCGCACGAGGTGCGCTGGCACTGGATCAAGGGCCATGCCGGCCACGCCGAGAACGAACGCGCCGACGAGCTGGCGCGCGAAGGCGTGGCGATGGCGCGGTTGAAGGGGTAGGGCGCACGGTCGCGCCGCGTTGCAGCCGCGTAGGATGGGTAGAGCGAAGCGAAACCCATCATCTCAATACACGGCACGTAGGCGATGGGTTTCGCAACGCTCTACCCATCCTACAGACCAGCGTTCCTGCTATCGCCATGCCCAAAACTGTCATCGCCCGCGAAAGCGGGCGATCCAGTATTCCAGAGACGGTAGCCATTGAAACGAGAGGCCGCGGCGTACTGGATCGCCCGGTCGAGCCGGGCGATGACAGCCAGTTTGCGGCGTAAGCGTCAGCTCAGAGCTGCCCGAGCAGCGTGTCGCCGCCGGAGACCTCGACCTTGCCCGGAGCCGGCTCCTTGTTGAGCTTCTTCACCACGCCGTCCTCGACCAGCATCGAGTAGCGGTGGGAGCGGATGCCGAGGCCGTTGCCGGAAGCGTCGAGCTCCATGCCGATCGCCTTGGTGAAGTCGGCATTGCCGTCGGCCAGGAAGACGGCTTCATCGCGCTGGTCGGTGTCGCGCTTCCAGGCGTTCATCACGAAGGCGTCATTGACCGAGACGATCGCGATGGTGTCGACGCCCTTGTTCTTCAGGGCATAGGCGTTGAGGAAGATGCTCGGCAGATGCATCTTGTGGCAGGTGCCGGTGTAGGCGCCGGGCACCGCGAACAGGGCGACCTTCTTGCCCTTGAAAATGTCGTCGGTGGTTTTGACCTGCGGACCCTCGGCGGTCATCACGCGAAACTTGGCTTCCGGCAGCTTGTCGCCAACATTGATCGTCATCGTTGTTCTCCCTCGGTGAAGCGGAATTGTCTTAAACCCGGCGGTTGGACCGCACAATACGATCTGCTGCGGGAACGGCAATGCCGAAGCGCAGTCACCGTTCCGTCATCAGCCGGAAAACCCGCCGGCGTCGAGAAAGGCCTGCTCGTCCGCGGTGGTTTCCCGGCCCAGCACCCGGTTACGGTGCGGGAAGCGGCCGAACCGGCGGATGATGTCGGCGTGGTCCTCGGCGTATTTCAGGTTGTCGGGATGGCAGTCATATTGCCGGAACAGCGTCACGCAGCGCTGCTGGTCGTCGAGGTCCTCCGAATGCTCGAAAGGCAGATAGAGGAATTCGCGCAGCACCGGGTCGGTCCGCGCATCGACGCCGCGGTCGATGGCGCGCCTTGCCACTTCACGCGCCAGCGCATCACTTGAAAAGGTCTTGGCGTCGCCTCGAAACAGGTTTCGCGGAAACTGGTCGAGCACGATCGTCAGCGCCAGCGCGCCCTCGTCGCTCGCCTCCCATGACGACAATTCGCCGGCAGCCGCCTTCTGCCAGGTGGCAAGGAAGCGGCTGCGGATTTCGGCATCGAAGGCATCGTCGCGCGTGTACCAGCGGTCGCGGCCGGCTTCTTGCCAGAACGTGATAACATCGGCAGGCGTCGCGATGCGCGCGTCAGTCATGTCCGTCCAACACCCGCATCACGTGTTTCAGGCCGCGGCCTTCTTCTCGTCGCGCAGCTCGCGGCGCAGGATCTTGCCGACATTGGTCTTCGGCAGGTCGGCCCTGAACTCGATCTGCTTCGGCACCTTGTAGGCGGTTAGCTGGGTGGCGCTGAACTTGATGATGTCCTCGGCGGTGATGTTCGGGTCCTTTTTGACCACGAAGGCCTTCACCGCCTCGCCGGACTTCGCATCGGGCACGCCGATCACGGCGCATTCGAGCACCCCCGGATGGCTCGCGAGCACTTCCTCGATCTCGTTCGGATAGACGTTGAAGCCCGAGACCAGGATCATGTCCTTCTTGCGGTCGACGATCTTGGTGTAGCCGTTCTCGTCCATCACGCCGATGTCGCCGGTGCGGAAATAGCCGTCCGACGTCATCACGCGCGCGGTCTCGTCCGGCCTGTTCCAGTAGCCCGCCATCACCTGCGGACCCTTGGCGCAGATCTCGCCGGCCTGGCCGATCGGCAGTTCATTGCCCTCGTCGTCGCGGATCGACAGATAGGTCGAGGGCACCGGCAGCCCGATCGTACCGGAGAAGCTTTCGATGTCGGCGCGGTTACAGGTCAGCGTCGGCGAGGTCTCCGACAGCCCATAACCTTCCGAGAGCGGGATGCCGGTGACCTTGAGCCATTTCTCGGCGACCGGCTTCTGCGTCGCCATGCCGCCACCATTGGCGATCTTCAGCTTGGAGAAATCCAGTTTGTCGAAGCCCGGCGTGTTCAACAGGCCATTATAGAGCGTGTTGACTGCCGGAAAAAAACTGACCTGATATTTCGCCAGCTCCTTGATGAAGCCGGCCATGTCGCGCGGATTGGGGATCAGCAGATTGGTGCCGCCGGAGCGCACGCCCAGCAGGTAGCACGCAGTCAGGGCGAAGATGTGATAGAGCGGCAGCGCGCAGACGATGACCATCTGGTCGACGATCGGCGGCTTCTTCAGCGCCGGCTGCAGCCAGGCGTCATTCTGCAACACGTTGGCAAGCACGTTCTGGTGGATCAGCGTGGCGCCCTTGGAAACGCCGGTGGTGCCGCCGGTGTATTGCAGGAAGGCGACGTCCTGGCGCGTCAGCACGGGCTTGTTGAGCTTCATGCCGCGGCCGGCCGACAGCGCCTCGTTGAACGTGACCGCGCCGGGGATCGACCAAGCCGGCACCATCTTCTTCACCCGGCGCACCACCAGGTTGACGATGACGCCCTTGAAGCCGAGCAGGTCGCCCATGCTGCCGACGATCACCTGTTTCACCGCGGTGTTCGCCAGCACCTTCTGCACGGTGGTGGCAAAGTTCTCCAGCACGATGATCGCTTCCGCGCCGGAATCCTTGAGCTGATGCTCGAGCTCGCGCGGGGTATAGAGCGGATTGACGTTGACCACGGCATAGCCGGCGCGCAGCACGGCGGCGATCGCGATCGGATATTGCAGCACGTTCGGCATCATCAGTGCGACCCGCGCGCCCTTCTGCAGGCCCTTGCTCTGCAGGTAGGCACCGAGCGCCGTCGACATCTCGTCGAGCTCGCGATAGGTGATCGCCTTGTCCATGCAGATGAACGCCTTGCGATCGGCGAACTTCTTGAAGCTCTCTTCGAGCAATTCGACCAGCGACGAATACTGCGTGACGTCGATATCGGCGGGCACGCCGGCCGGATAATGCTTGAGCCAGATGCGCTCCATAGTGGTCAATCCCCTCTCTCAAATTCGGCTGATGTCCCGGATTGTTTCCGGGTTTCCCGACCCTGGGCCGTATTATCTTGGCCGCTTTATTTCAGGCAGTATTGAGCGATGCCGCGGCCAATGGCAAGCCGCTGCGCGCTATCGACGCATTGGGAGATCGGAGGGGGTGGCGCTCTGCTAGCCTGCCGGTTTGGCGTCGGCCTTCGGCTTCTCAGCCTTGGGCTTCTCGGCCTTGGGCTTCGCAGCAGGCTTTGCCGCAGCCGGCTTGCCGGCAAGCTTTGCGGCGGCAGGCTTGTCCGCGGCGGGCTTCGCAGCTGCGGCATACGGCTTGGCGTTGGCGTGACGTACGGGCTTGGCCGCCGGCTTGTTGTCCGACTTGGAATTATCCGACTTGGAGGCGCTCTTGGCGTCACCCTTGGCGTCATCAGCCGCATCGGACTTCTTGCCGGCGACACGGGTGTGCTTGCCCTTGCCGCGCTTGGCCGGCTGCAGCTTCTCGGTGTCGGCCTCGACCGCGGCGATCAACGCAGCGCCGGTCTTGGTCGGTCCCGTATAAACCACGACCGGTTCGGACGCCGCCGCCGGCTGCGCCAGAAGGTCGGCCGGTTTTGTCGGCATCGCGGCCTGCAGGCCCGAGGCGAAGAAGCTCACGCCACTGTCGCCGTTGGTGCTCGTGCCAGCGCTGGCGACGGTGTCTTCTCCGTCCTCGTCGCTGGCAGGCCGCTTGTGCTTGGCGCCGCACATCTCCTCGCGCAGGTTCGGCGGGGTGGAATCGATCGGCACCAGATTGTCGACGGTGCCGAGCGAGGGCCGCAGCCACGCCAGCCCGTTATTGGCAAAGCCGCGATCCAAGAGCTGCGCGGCGCGGATCGCGCGCATGCGACCCGAAGAGGCGCCGAGCACCACGGCGATCAACCGCTTGCCGTCGCGCGTCGCCGACGCCACGAGATTGTAGCCGGAGGCGCAGATGAAGCCGGTCTTGAAGCCGTCGGCGCCGGGATAGCGGCCGATCAGCTTGTTGAAGTTCTGGGTGATGCGGCGGCCGAAGCGGATCGACGGGATGTGGACGAAATATTCGTATTCCGGCAGGTCGCGGATGATGGCGCGGGCGAGGATCGCCATGTCGCGCGCCGAGGTGATCTGGCCGTCGGCGGGCAGGCCGTTCGGGTTGACGTAGCTCGTTTGCGTCATGCCGAGCTTCTGCGCGGTCTGGTTCATTTCGCCGGCAAAGCCGTCGATCGAGCCGCCGATGCCCTCGGCCAGCACCACGGCCATGTCGTTGGCCGACTTCACCAGCATCATCTTGAGCGCGTTGTCGACGGTGACCTGGGTGCCGGGCCGAAGGCCCATCTTCGAGGGCGACTGCGATGACGCGGTCGGCGACACCGTGAGCAGCGTGTCGAGCGACACCCGGCCATCCTTGACCGCCTTCAGCGTCACATAGGCGGTCATCAGCTTGCTGAGCGAGGCCGGATACCACGGCATCGTCGCATTGTCGGCCTGCAGCACCTTCCCGGTATCGGCCTCGACGACCAGCAGCGCCTCGGCCTGCGCGATCTGCGGCGTTGCGATGGCGAGCATCGCGACGGCTAGAATCCATTTCAACGACGGGCGCAGCGGGCGAGGAAAATACACGACGGTTCCGGTCCTTTGAGACCCGCCTTCGAGAAGGAGGTCTTGCGATGTGACGTACGGGTTTCAAGCGTGTCCGGCGCCGCATTGCGGCGATGCAAACTTATACCGGCTTGCTGGCTGAGAACAGAGGCCGGCCGATTATATGGTGGACGAAATCGGCTGAATTTCGGCAGCCGCCTCAATTGGAAAGGGGAGAATTATGGTGCCTCGGTGCCGGCGCGCGCCTGTTCCTGGACCATGAACTGGGCCCGTGCGAGTTCGGCAAAACGCCCGCCTTTCGCCACCAGTTCATCGAAAGTTCCGCTTTCGATCACCCGCCCCTGGTCGAACAACAGGATGCGGGTGGCGTAACGGATGGTCGAGAGACGGTGCGCGATCACGAAGGTGGTGCGGCCCTTCATCACTTCGTCGAGAGCAGCATTGACCTTGGCCTCGGTGACGGCGTCGAGCGCACTGGTCGCCTCGTCGAGGATCAGGATCGGCGGATCCTTGAGCAGCGCACGCGCAATCGACAGCCGCTGCCGCTCGCCGCCGGACAGCATGCGGCCGCGCTCGCCGGCATGGGTGTCGAACTTCTTTTCGCTGCGCTCGATGAAATCCAGCGCCTGCGCGCGCGCTGCGGCGGTACGCAGCTCCTCGTCGGTCGCGTCGGGCTTGCCGACGCGCAGATTGTCGGCGAGCGAGCGGTTGAACAGCAGCGCCTCCTGGAACACCACGCCGATGTTCCGCCGCAGCGCGGTCAGCTTCAGCGCACGTATGTCCATACCGTCGATCTCGATGATGCCGGATTGCGGATCGAACGCGCGGTGCAGCAGCGCGATCGCGGTGGACTTGCCGGCACCGGTCGCACCGACCAGCGCGATGGTCTGGCCGGGCAACGCGGTGAAGGAGAGATCCTCGATCGCCGGCCGCTTGCCGTCATAGGAGAACGAGACGTCGTTGAATTCGACCAGCCCGGACAGCCGGCCGGGATCGACCGCGCCTGGCCGGTCGCGTACCGCCGGCACCGCATCGAGCACGTCGAAGAACTCCTGCAGTCGCGGTGCTTCCATGAACACATTGTTGATGAAGCTCACCACCTGCTCGAGCTTCTGGATCAGCATGGTGGCGAACGAGACGAACATCACGATCTCGCCGACCGTGGTGAGGCCCTCATTGTGGAGCGCGATGCCGACCGTGAAGATCGCGAGCACCGTGATGGTGGTCGAGGCGCGCGTGATCACGGTGACCAGCGCCCACCATGACAGCACCGGCATCTGCACCGCGAGCAGCTTGTCGGCGACGTAGCGCAGGCCCTGCACTTCGGAATCGATCCGCACGAAGCTCTGCACCAGCGCGACGTTGCCGAGCGCGTCTGAGGCGCGCGCCGAGAGGTCGCTGTAATAGGCCTCGACCTCGCTCTGCATGCCGTAGGTCTTGCGTACCACCAGCGTGGTCAGCACGGTGAACACGACGCAGAGCGCGAACAGCAGGATCGCCAGCCGCCAGTTGATGTAGAGCGCGAGCGGCAACAGCACGACCAGCGACATGATCGCGGCGAAGTGTTCGCGGAAGAAGCCGAGCCAGAGCCGCCACAGCGCGTCGGTGCCGTTCAGCATCACCTTCATCAGCCGCCCGGAGTGGGTGCCGGAGTGGAAGGTCAGCGGCAGCTGCAGGATGTGCTCGAAATAATCCGTCAGCACGGCCTGGCGCTGGCGATGCGCCAGCCGGTCGGCCTGCAACGCGACGATCGCGCTGCAGCCGATCGTGAACAGGCCGAATGCCGCCCAGGCCGCGAGCAGCGGCCATGCCGAGGAGGTCGCGAACAGCCCGGTGACCGGCCGGCCGGACAGCACGTCGACGATCTTGCCGAACAGCACCGGCTCGGCGAACTGCGCGCCGGCGAGCAGCATGTTGGCGGCCGCGAGGATCCAGCCGAGCCGCGCCTCCTTGCCGAGCAGTTCGAGGACGCGGGTATAGAGGCGAAGCATGGACATGCCGGCGGGACTCGTCAGCGGTGGGCGCCCGGTCAGGCGGGATGCAATTTAATCAGGGTTCGCCAGCGAGGGCCAGCGGGCGATGGCTCCCCTTCCTGCGTTATCCAATTCCGTTGACCTCATCCGGAGGCCGAGTACCGATGCACCCACGTCATTGCGAGCGAAGCGAAGCAATCCATGTTTCCGCTTGCTCTGTGACAATGGATTGCTTCGCTTCGCTCGCAATGACGTGGATAGGGTGAGGGTTTAGTTCACCAGCCGGCCATCGATCGGCGGCAGGAATTGGTCGTCGAAGATGTCGGCAGCGTGCGGCCGCTTCTGGAATTTGAAGTCCTCCGCGAGTTGGTCGACGGACTGCTCGAAGCGCTCCGGCTCGATGCCGCCGAGGCCGTTGCGCTTCACCTCGCCGGTCAGGATGTTGTCGCGGATGATGGCGCCCAGCCGCTCGAGCTCCAGGTCGCGCGAGCCGCCATCCATCCGGCTCGCCACCTCGCTCGCCGCGCGGGCCGGGTCCTTGACCGCGAGGTTGGTGCCGCCGATCACCGCGCGCACGAAACCTTTCACCGCGTCCGGCTTCGCCGCGGCAAGGCGCGGGCTGACGATCACGGCAAAGCCGTAGGCTTCGCAGCCATAGTCGGCAAAGCGCAGCACCGCGAGGTCATCGGCAGGCACGCCGCGATCGCGCAGATTGATCGCCGAGAGATAGGAGAAGCCCGTCACGGCATCGATTTGGCCTGCGGAGAGCATCGGCTCGCGCACCGCGGCGCTGATCGTGTTCTGCTTCACGCTCGCGAGCTTGATGCCGTTCTGCCTGGCGACCGCGGGCCACAGCCGGATCGACAGGTCGCCCTCGGCGACGCCGAGGTTCTTGTCCTGGATGTCGGTCAGCGCCTTGATGCCCCGGCTCTTGCGGGCAATGATCGCATAAGGCGCCTGGTTGAACAGCACGAACACCGACTTGACGGGGGCAGCACCAGGCTTGTCGCGAAAGCGGATCAGCGCGTTGATGTCGACGAGGGCGAAATCGCTCGAGCCGTCGGCGACGCGCGCGATCGCATCCGCCGAGTTGGTGGCGACGTTGGTGCCGACCGCAAGGCCCTCGGCGCTGAACAGGCCGCCGGCCGACGCCATCACGAATGGGGCCGCGGCGGCATCAAGCGGACGGTCGAGCGTGAACTGGATGGTGAGTGGCTGAGGCGCATCGCCGGCGCGCAGCGGCGTGACGGCCGGCCACACGCCGCCCGAAAGGCCAATCACGCCGGCCAGTATCCAGCGGAGAACGGTGGTCCGACTTACCTGCATCATGACATCCGGGAGGCGAGACAAAGTGCCGCGCCGGCTGCGCCTGCTTCATGACATCGAATGCGCCAGGGCAGGGTGCAATTCAAGCATCAATTTCAAGCGTTATTTGCCGGCATCCTGCCCCAGGCAAGGTGAACGGCCGATGACTGCCATGATTTAACCCAAGGTTGTTCAGCTTGCATTCGGTTTGGGGAACCTAATCTAGGGGTAGTGGTTAGCTAACCAGGGCCCGCCGGGCCGGCTTCCACAAGGATGACTGCAATGTTTGCGCGAAAGGGTGTTTTTTCGTCCATTGGCCGCGCAGCCACATTGGCGACGGTTGCCGCGGTGGCGTTGACGGCCGTTGAGCCGACGATGGCGTTCGCGGGCTCTGCTCCGGCGGACAAGGCGGCCGCTGTGACCACATCGCACGGCACGAGCGGCGCGACCGACATCAGCGCGCGCCGTCGCTACTATCGTGGCGGAGGCGGTGGTGCGGCCGCTGCGGCTGTGTTCGCCGGGATCGTCGGCACGGGTCTGGCGATCGCTGCAGCCCAGAACCGTCGCGACTATTACGACTCCTATGGCTACTACGACGGCGGCCCGGGCTACTACGGCGGTCCCGCCTACTATGGTGGTGGGCCGGCCTATTATGGCGGCGGACCGTACTATGGTTATCACGGCTATTACGGGCGCCGCTCGGCACTGCCCTATACGCCGTACTGACATCGTCATCGGTTCGCAGAACTGTCACAAAGTATCGAATCCACCGGCTGTGAGGCCGGTGGATTTTTCGTTGTCGGCTTGCCCGTTAACACGCTGGCGACGCGTTTCGATTAGGCTCGTAGGATGAGTGATTCGATCGAGCGGCTTTACCAGGCGGTGATCGCGGCCAAGGATCTTGATCCGGCTACGTCGCGCACGGCACGGCTGTTCCAGCGCGGGCCGGCCAAGATGGCCAAGAAGCTCGCCGAGGAAGCGGTCGAGGTCGTGATCGACGCCGTCAGCGGCAAGCCGGATGCCGTCGTCCGCGAGAGCGCGGACCTGCTCTACAATCTCACCGTTCTCTGGGCATCGGCCGGCGTGAAGCCGGGAGATGTCTGGCGCGAGATGGAGCGGCGCGAGCGGCTGCTCGGGATCGCCGAGAAGTTGCCGAAGTCGCCAGTCAAGCTGCCCAAGACCGCGCCCGTTCCGGTGGTTCGGCGTCGAATTGTCGCGCTGGAGAACCGGCTGCGCAAACGGCAGTCGTAAATCAACCAAATTCGATCCATTCCCGGCATGGACAAATCCGCTCCATGATGGTTCATCGCGCCCATGTTGAAACGGATTTACGACTGGTGCGTCGCAGCGGCCGACAAGCCCTACGCACTCTGGATTCTCGCGGCCGTCGCCTTCGCCGAGAGCTCCTTCTTCCCGATCCCTCCTGACATCATGCTGTTGCCGATGTCGCTAGCGCGGCCGAAGCGGGCCTGGTGGTTCGCGGCCGTCTGCACCGTCGCGTCCGTCGCCGGCGGCGTGCTCGGCTACGCGATCGGCGCGCTGCTCTATGACTCGCTCGGGCAGTGGCTGATCCATCTCTATGGCCTCTCCGACAAGGTCGACGCGTTCCGCGCCTCCTATGCCGAGTGGGGTGCCGTGATCATCCTCGTGAAGGGGCTGACGCCGATCCCCTACAAGCTCGTGACGATCACGTCGGGCTTTGCCGGCTACAACATCGGGCTGTTCATCATGTGCTCGATCGTCGCACGCGGCGGCCGCTTCTTCTTCGTCGCGGTGCTGCTCAACCGCTATGGCGATGTCATCCGCGCCGAGCTCGAGAAGCGGCTCGGCCTGTGGGTCGCGATCGGCGCGATCGTGCTGGTGCTGGGCTTTGTTGTCGCATTCAAGCTGATCTGACCAAAGTTCTAGCTGTTCGCGTCTTTGCTCGCGGACGGCTTCGGACTACGGTCGCTGCGTTGGCTGATGGAATCGACGACCCGTGAACCTCGCGAGACTCAATCCCGCCAAGGCGTGCGTTGCGATGGCGGGCCTTGCGCTGTCGATGGCGCTGCCTGCGACCGACAGCGCACGGGCGCAGACTGCGCCGCCCGCGCTCGGCGTGCAGTCGCCGGCGCAGCAGCCGGCTGAGTCTCCGCAGCAACAACAGATCGAGTTGCCGCCGGCGCCGGTCGAGCGCGAGAATCCCGGGCTGATCAACGAAATCGGAAAGCTGTTCGAGAAGTTGAAGTCGGCGCTACCGTCGTTGAAGAGCCCCGGCGAGACCATCAACGATCTGTCGAACATCGCGCGCCCCTCGACGATGGTGACCGGGCGCGCGGCCTGCGTGGTGGCCTCGAACGGTGCGCCGGACTGCAAGATCGGCGCCGACCGGCTGTGCCAGAGCAAGGGGTTCAAGGAGGGCAAGAGCATCGATACCGACGCCTCCGAGAAATGCTCGCCGCTGGTCTATCTGCCGGGCCACAAGCGAGGGCCGAACGACTGCAAGACGGAAAATTTCGTGACACGGGCGGTCTGCCAGTAGGGGCGGTCGAAACTGCGTCTGGGATGCCAGATCCGCCCGAAAACACGACATCTGGATGAGGTTTTGTCATCCTTTTTGCAGCGCCATGACGCAATACTTGACACTGGAAAGATTGCCTTGTTGGTATGACGGTCAGCATCGAGACCAACCAATTTGAGGATCTGCCGCCAATGTCCATGCCTGCTCTGTTCAAGGGCCGCCTGTCTCTTCCCGTGATCGGGGCGCCGCTGTTCATCATCTCGGTGCCCGACCTCGTCATCGCCCAGTGCAAGGCCGGTGTGGTCGGCTCGTTTCCGTCGCTGAACGCGCGGCCGCCGGAACTGCTCGACGAATGGCTGTACCGGATCAAGGAAGAGCTCGCCGCCTACGACAAGGCGCATCCGGAGCGGCCGTCAGCGCCGTTCGCGGTGAACCAGATCGTGCACAAGTCGAACAACCGGCTCGATCACGATATGGCGCTTTGCGAGAAGCACAAGGTGCCGATGATCATCTCCTCGCTTGGCGCGCGCGAGGAGCTGAACCAGGCCGTCCACGGCTGGGGCGGCATCGTCTTTCACGACGTGATCAACCAGAAGTTCGCGCACAAGGCGATCGAGAAGGGCGCCGACGGCCTGATCCTGGTCGCGGCCGGCGCCGGCGGTCATGCCGGCACGCTGTCGCCGTTCCCGTTCGTGTCCGAGACCCGGCAGTGGTTCGACGGGCCGATCGCACTCTCGGGCACCATCGCCAATGGCCGCGCCATTCGCGCGGCGCGCATCATCGGCGCCGACTTCGCCTATATCGGCTCGGCCTTCATCGCGACGCAGGAGGCGAACGCGGTCGAGGGCTACAAGAGCATGATCACCAATTCGTCCGCCGAGGACATCGTCTACTCCAATTTGTTCACCGGCGTGCACGGCAACTATTTGAAGCCGTCGATCGTCGCGGCCGGCATGGATCCGGAAAACCTGCCGACCTCCGATCCGTCGAAGATGAGCTTCGGCACCGATTCGTCGGGCGAGCGCGCCAAGCCGAAGGCTTGGAAGGAGATCTGGGGCTCCGGCCAGGGCGTCGGCAGCATCTCCAAGGTGGTGCCCGCGGCCGAGCTGATCGCGCGGTTCAGGAAAGAGTACGAGGAAGCGGTCGATCCGGCGCTTGCGTGATGGAGCCGATCTTTCGCGTTGACGGCGACCGCGTCGTCACCAGTCCGGATGCCGCGGGTCCATGGGATCCGCGGATGCAGCACGGTTCCGCGCCGGCCGCGCTGGTGGTGTGGGTCGCAGAAGCCATCCCCACGCCGGTGCCGATGCGGATTGCGCGGGTCACGATCGACCTGATGCGTCCGGTGCCGGTGGTGCCGCTGACGGTCTCGAGCGAGATCCTGCGCGACGGCCGCAAGATCCAGCTCTGCGGCGTCAGACTTCTCGCCGACGGCGTTCTCGTCGTCTCGGCCACCGTGCTCAAGATCAAGCAGCAGGCGGCCGAGTTGCCGCCGGATGTCGCAGCCGTTCCGGTCGATCTGCCGGGCCCCGACGAAAGTATCGTCGAGCCGGGCAATCTCGCGAATAGTCCGTTCGTGAAAAACATCTCGATGCGCGCCGCGCGCGGCCGCTTCGGCGTGCTGGGCCCAGGCGCGATCTGGTTCCGCGTCAACCAGCCGCTGATCGCAGGCGTCGCCGTTTCGCAGGCGATGCGTGCGGTGGTCGCCTCGGATTTCTCCAACGGCGTTTCGCCGGCGCTCGATTTCAGCCAGTGGACCTTCATCAACGCCGATCTCACCGTGAGCCTGGCGCGCGAGCCGGTCGGCGACTGGGTCCTGCTCGACAGCGAGTCCTGGATCGGGCCTGACGGCGCAGGGCTTGCGATGTCGCGGCTCGCCGACCAGCGCGGCTATTTCGGCCGTACCGTCCAGAGCCTCGTGATCGAGCGGCGCTAGCGCCGGGCCGGTTTCAGCCGCCACGATGGAGAGAAGGGCAGCCCGCAGCGGCCGCCCTTGTGCAAAAATACCCCTGCGCCTCCGGAACGGTTGGCGGCACCAACGAGTTTTGGTCTCGTTAGGGGGTGTCATGACGCGCATCGATCTCGCCGCCGGTTTCCTGGCCAAGGCCGTCCGGCGGCCTTGTGCGTTGCGGGTGGATGGTATCGGCGCTCCGGAGCGGCCCGGAGCCTCGCAGTGAAGCCCGGCCCGTCCTCGGAACGCGCGGTCATCCTCGCCGCGAGCGAGCGGGACGCCGTCAAGACCGCCCACCTGATCAAGGAAGCCGGCTACTACGCCAACATCTGCGGCGACCTCGCCGAGCTCGAGCACCAGGTCGCGAGCGGGGCGGGCCTTGCCATCATTGCCGATGAGGCGATCAGGACCGCCGACCTTGCCGGCCTGACGAGCTGGCTGAATGAGCAGCCGTCATGGTCGGATTTTCCCATCGTGCTGATGAGCGAGAAGGGCGGGCCCGAGCGCAATCCTGAAGCGGCGCGGCTCGGCCGCGCGCTCGGCAATGTCACCTTCATCGAGCGTCCGTTCCATCCGACCACGCTGGTGAGCCTGGTCGCAGCGGCGGTGCGCGGCCGCCGCCGCCAGTACCAGACCCGCCAGATACTGGAAGACCTGACCGAGAGCGAAGACCTTTTGCAGACCGCGCTCGATGCCGGCCATCTCGGCGCGCTCGAACTTCATCTGCCGGATTTCGAGCTCGAGGCGTCGCCGACCTGCAAGGCATTCTTCGGACGCAAGCCTCGCGATCCCTTCACCTATCAGGATCTGCTCGACGCGGTGCATCCCGATGACCGCGCCCGCCGCAGCGAAATCGTCGAGCAAACGCTGCGCACCGGCGCGGATTACCGGATCGAGTATCGCAACATCTGGCCCGATGGCACCCAGCACTGGGTCGACGTCCGCGCCCGTGCGGTGCGCCGCCCCGACGGCAACATCCGATCGCTGGTCGGGGTCTGCTCCGACATCACCGCGCGCAAGACCGCGGAGATCGAGCGCGAGGCGCTGCTGGCGCAGCTCGCCGCGGAGCGCACCGCGCTTGCCGAGCTCACCGCGACGCTGGAGCTGCGGGTCGAACAGCGCACCGCCGACCTGATGAAGGAGGTCGCCGCGCGCGAGCGGGCGCAGGAACAGCTCCGCCATGCACAGAAGATGGAGGCGATCGGCCAACTCACCGGCGGCGTCGCGCACGACTTCAACAATCTGCTGATGGCCGTGATGGGCAATCTCGATCTGCTGCGCAAGCGGATGCCGGAGGACCCGCGCCTGCGCCGGCTGGTCGATGGCGCGTTGCAGGGCGCCGAGCGCGGTGCCTCGCTGACGCAACGGCTATTGGCCTTCGCACGGCAGCAGGATCTGCGCGCGGTGCCGGTCGATCTCGGCGCGCTGGTGCGCGATATGAGCGAATTGCTCGAGCGCTCGCTCGGGCCGCGCATCACGCTGCGCCTCGACATCCCGGACGGACTGCCGGCGGCCTGCGTCGATACCAACCAGCTCGAGCTTGCGGTGCTCAACCTTGCGATCAACGCGCGCGATGCGATGCCGGATGGCGGCGTGATCGAAATCCGCCTCGCGGCCTGGCAGGCCAAAAACGATCAGGCCAGAAACGATCAGGTCGGGAGCGATCAGATCAAGGGCGATCCCGCGCTGCAGCCGGGCAATTACCTGAAGCTGTCGGTGGTCGACAGCGGCAGCGGCATGTCGCCGGACGTGCTGAAGCGGGCGATCGAGCCGTTCTTCTCGTCAAAGCCGGTGGGCAAGGGGACCGGTCTCGGCCTGTCGATGGTGCACGGGCTCGCGGTGCAGCTCGGCGGCGCGTTGCAGCTGTCGAGCGCCGTCGGCAAGGGCACCACGGCCGTGCTGGTGCTGCCGGTCGCGACAACAGCGCCGGCGGTCGAGAGCCCGGCGCCTGCGGCGCAGAAGGTCAAGCGATCGGCGGTGATCCTGCTGGTCGACGACGATCCGCTGATCGCGATGTCGACCATGGAGATGCTGGAGGACCTCGGCCATCGCGTGATCGGCGCCAGTTCCGGACCGCACGCGCTCGATATCCTCCGGAGCGACCAGGAGATCGACCTGATGATGACCGATCACGTGATGCCCGGCATGACCGGCCTCGAACTGGCCGCAGCCTCGCGCGAGTTGCGCCCGCATCTCGTCGTCCTGCTCGCCACCGGCTATGCCGAATTGCCCGACGGCACTCAGGTCGACCTGCCGCGGCTGGCCAAGCCCTACCACCAGGATCAGCTGCGCGAGCGGCTCGATCAGCTGCTGGGGCAGGGGGGCGGTCAGCTCGCGGCTGCAGCGAGCAGCGACAGTCTCGCCGCGCCTTCCACGCTCTCTCCGTCACCCTGAGGAGCCGCGAAGCGGCGTCTCGAAGGGCGACGGCCCAGCTCTTGCCGCGAGGACAGGTTGCTTGCAGCACACGGCGGCATCGGGGCCGTGCATCCTTCGAGACGCGCGCAAGGGCGCGCTCCTCAGGATGACGGTTGGGAACTTGCGCAGCTACCCCACCATGCGGTCGCGGCCGGACCAGAAGCGCGCCTTCAGCACCTTCTTGTCGACCTTGCCGACGCCGGTCATCGGCAGCTCCTTGACGAACTGAATCTGCTTCGGCGCGTGCGCCGAGCCCTTCTTCGCCTTGACCAGGCTGATCAGCTCGTCGGCGTCGGGCACAGCGCCCTCGCGCGCCACCACGACGGCGGTGACGGCCTCGCCCCATTTGTCGTCGGGCACGCCGACCACGGCGACCATCGCGACGTCGGCGTGCTGCGACAGCACATCCTCGACTTCGCGTGGAAAGATGTTGAAGCCGCCGGAGACGATCATGTCCTTCTTGCGGTCGAGGATGAACATGTAGCCGCGCTCGTCCTTGCGTGCGATGTCGCCGGTGTGCAGCCAGCCGCTCTTCAGCGTCTCCGCCGTGATGTCGGGCCGCTTCCAGTATTCGGCCATCACATGCGTGGCGCGCACGCAGATCTCGCCGGCCTCGCCGGTCGCGACCTCCTGGTCGTCCTGATCGAGGATATTCACCTGGCAGGCGGTGATCGGGAAGCCGCAGGACAGGAACAGCTCCGGCGTCTTCGGGTCATGGTCCGCCTTGCGCAGCACCGAGACCGGATAGCATTCGGTCTGGCCGTAAAGCTGTGAGAACACCGGGCCGATGCGCTCGATGCCTTCGACCAGCCGGCTCGGCGACATCGCGGATGCGCCGTAGAGCAACAGCTCGAGCGAGGAGAGGTCGGTTTTGGGCAGCGCCGGATGATCCAGCATCACATAGATCATGGTCGGCACGAACAGCGTGAAGTTGATCTTCTCGCGCGCGATGGTCTTGAACACGGCCTCCGGATCGAACCCCTTCAGCATGTGCACGGTGCCGCCGCGCATCAGCGTCGGCAGCACCTTGGTGCCGGCGACATGGCTGATCGGCGCCACCGTCAGGTAGCGCGGCGTCTCCGGAATCTCGAAGTCGGCAAGGATGGCGGCGGCGAAGCCGCCATATTCGCGGTGATAGCGCAGCGCGCCCTTGGATTTGCCGGTCGTGCCGCCGGTGTAGTTCAAGGTCGAGATGTCGTCCTCGCGGGCGAAGTTCTTCGCGGTCGCGCTGCCCGCATCTTCGACCACCTGCAACAGGTCGGCGCCGTAATCCGCCGGGCCGAGCGTGAACACGGTCTTCAGGCCGGCGGCCTTGGCGGCGAGCTCGCCGCCACGATCGCGAAACGTGATGCCATCGACGATCAGCATCTCGGCCTCGGAGTCCTCGATCTGGAACAGCTGGTCGTCGAGCGAGCCGAGCGGGTGCAGCCAGGTGATCGCGAGCCGCGACAATTGCGCGGCGACGCCGGCGCACCAGCTGTCGGCACGGTTGGCGGTGAGCAGCGCGACGCGGGTGCCCGGCGCGAAGCCGAGCCGCATGAACACGCTCTGCATCCGTCCGATCAGGTCGGTCGCGCCCTGATAGCTGAGCGAGCCGCCCGGCCAGGCGAAGGCCGTGCGCGACGGATAGCGTGCCAGTGCCCGCAAGGTCTGCTCGCACACCGCCGGAAATGCATAGAGCGGATTGCTCATCTCGTTGTCCCTCCCGCTTTGTCTTTGGCTTCTCTCGTGCCAATGTTGGCGCAACGCTAACACAATGATGCAGGGAAGAAACAACTTGTCCGCTGATCCTCTCGCGCGTTTTCGCGACCGCCTCCGGTTGCCGCTGATTGCCGCGCCGATGTTTCTGGTGTCGGGCGTCGAGCTGGTGGTAGCTGCCTGCCGCAACGGCGTGGTCGGTTCGTTCCCGACGGTGAATTGCCGTGAGGCGGAACAGCTCGATGCATGGCTCGGCGACGTCGCGCGCCGCCTGCAAGTGCATGCCGATGCAAGCGGCAAAGCTGCAGCGCCGATTTGTCCGAACCTGATCGTGCATCGCTCCAACACGCGGCTGGCGCAGGATCTCGCGGTGCTGCTGCGGCACAAGCCCGAGCTCGTGATCACCTCGGTCGGCTCGCCCGCGCCGGTGCTCGCACCTCTGCACGATGCCGGCGCGCTGGTGTTCGCCGACGTCGCCTCGATCCGTCATGCCGAGCGCGCGGTCGCGGCCGGCGCCGACGGGCTCGTGCTGCTCACCGCGGGCGCCGGCGGGCAGACCGGCTGGCTCAATCCGTTCGTGTTCGTCCGCGCGGTGCGCGCATTCTTCGACGGCCCCATCGTGCTGGCCGGCGGCATCAGCGACGGCCACGCGCTGCGCGCCGCGGAGGCGCTCGGCTGCGATCTCGCCTATATGGGCACCAAGTTCATCGCGACGCGCGAGAGCATGGCGGACGCGAGATACAAGCAGATGCTGGTCGAGGCGACCGCCGATGACATCCTGCTCACGACGGCCTTCACGGGCCTGCAGACCAACATGCTGCGGCCCTCGATCGAGGCCGCCGGCCTCGATCCCGACGACCTGCCGGCGCGCGGCGCGATCGACATCGCCAAGGACATCGACATCGGCGCCCGCGAAAGCCGGCCGAAGCGCTGGCGCGATATCTGGAGCGGCGGTCATTCCACCTCAGGGGTGACCGGGGTGCTCGCGGTCGATGATCTGCTGGCCCAGACGATCGCGGAGTACGAGGTGGCGAGCGCGCGGGTGCGGCTCGCCTGACCCATCAAGTCCCGCCTGTCCGCTTAACGCGGCATTAACCATGCCAGTCCCAACAATAGCGTCACGGGATGGTCCGCCGCCGCGGCTGGCCGCCCGGCAGTTGTGGGAATGCGACATGGCTTTTGAGGCGCACTTCGCCAAGGATCCGGCCAAGACTCCGGCATCGCTCGACGATCTCCGGACCCGCGTGTTCTACGCCCTGCAGCGGCATCCGCTGTGCCGTCAGGTCGAATTCGACATCGTCAGCACGCCGCGCACCCGCCGCACCAACTGGACGGTCAGCCTGCACTCGGTCCAGCCCGGTGCCCTCTGGACGGCGCATGAGATCGTGGCCGACATCCAGGAAGCCTATGAGCTTGACGCCGCGGCCTGATTTTCGGGCCGTTTCGGGACGATTTCACCTATTTGGCACTGTCACGGCACGGTAACGCCGCATTTCTCGCGCAGTTTGCGGCAACACCGGCCGGGAATGGAGTAGTTTTTGACCAGAGCCATCACCCTCGCCGCGCTGACCTGCTTCCTCCTCGCCGGCGCCGCGATAACAGCCATTTTGGGCCGCGACAGCCTGCCCGCGGCGCAGGCCGACATTGGTCCGGTGGCCAATCGCGCCAGCAAGCAGGACAAGCTTGCGGTCACGACACTCGCGACCGCCGCCTTCGAGGCGCCGCGGCCGGCCGAGCCTCCCGCCAGTCCGTCGCCGCTCCTGCTGCGCGCGCAAGCCGCGATCCCGCGCGCGACCGATACCGTGCGCCAGGCCTATGCCTCCGCCGAGCCTGCCGATATCGGCCTGCCGAAGATCAATGACCCCGTCGATGCGGCCCAGCCGCAGATCGCCGAGCCCGCCGCACAGGCGCCGACCGCCCCCGCCGCGCTGCCGAAGCCCAAGGCGGCCGCCAAGCCGGCGCCGCAGAAGACCTACGCCCTGCTCAGCGACGCGCAGATCGCCGGCATCAAGGACCGGCTCAAACTGTCGTCATCGCAGGAGTATTACTGGCCGGCGGTCGAGACTGCGCTGCGCGCCGTCGCGCGCAAGATCCACGCCAAGCGCCAGGGCGATCCCGCATCGGGAACCATGCCGATCGATCCCGACTCCGAGGAAGTCCAGCAGCTGAAGTCGGCGGCGATGCCGCTGCTGTTCCAGCTCCGCGAGGATCAGAAGAACGAGGTCCGCTCGCTGGCGCGCCTGATCGGTCTGGAACGCGTCGCTTCGATGATCTGAGCGCAAGGGTCGGCCGAACCGAACCTGCGGCCGATGAGTTCTAGAGCGTTTTCGAGCGAAGTGGACACCGGTTCGCGTGAAGAAAACGCGTCAAAACAACAATCTAGAGCTTCGGTTCTGATTTAATCAGAACTGAAGCTCTAGTGGGCTTCCAGCGGACGCAGCTTGTCCACCTTGCCCTGGGTTTCGACGAGTAGTTGCTTCATGAAGTCCTTGTTGCGCTTGAGCCAGGGCTCCAGCGTCTGCCGCACATCGCCCGGCGACTTCTTCTCGATGGCCTGCGCAAGCCGGCTCTGAAACGTCCCCCAATCCTTGAACATCTCCTTCAAGAGCGCATCGTCGGAGATGTTGATCGTCGACTTGATGTCGCCGACGGTCTCGAGCTCGCGCATGTTGCCCTGTCGTAGGATCGAATCGAGGTTTTCCAGGCATTCGTGGTAGCGCTGCAGCAGATCGTCCCATCGCTTGGCGCTGAAATCATCGTCCAGGTTCTCGACCGCGTTGTACAGCGGCTCGAGAAACGACCATCTGAAGCGTCGCGCCAGTCGCAGCAGGATCGACAGGAAGACGATGTCCTTCGGCATGTTCTGCGCGACCATCAGTCTTGGATCCTCGCTGAATGGCGGCATCGGCACGAAGATGATGACGACCGAGAACGGCGTGCTGTCGAGATATTCGAGCCGGGCAATGACCGGTTGATACAGCTTCAAATCGCGAAATATCGGACTGAGGACCTGCTCGCGGCTTCGCCGGCTGGCAATGTCCACGTCGGAGAACGAGTTCGCGACGTAGCTCGTCAACTCGTCGAGCCAGGCGCCACTGTCATACCGGTTCTGTGCGCTGATCAGGTCCTCCCAGTCGAGATCAGCTGCATCAGGGCCGGACAGCAGCGTGGTGGTGGCGGGATCCGCCTCCAGCCTGGCATCCGTCAGGAATCCCCGCGCTCGGTCTGACGGCGGCAATGCCTTCAGCGCATCGGCCTTCTGCCGGAACGACAACTCGTCGCTGAACACGATGCGAAGCCGCAGACGAAACAGCTCTTCCGGGCGGGTGATCTGCATGAACTGCGCGTGCAGGTCCTTCACCGCCTCGTTGAAGTCGCGGGCGTGATTGGCGTTCAGTTTCGGCCGTAGCGGCACGGCACCGAAGGTCGGCCGCACGAACAGATCTTCGAGAAACCGCCGGACCTCGTCCTCGCCGATCCCGTAAAACTCGTTCTCTGCCAGCATCGGAAACGAGGGTGAGGCATCAACCGAGAACCACAGCACCTTTGACATGAGCTTCAGCGCGCGCTTGTAGCCGTCGAACTGGGCGATCTCGGACGCGCACCACGTCCAATTGTGCTCGGCATTGGTGTGAATGAAGATCAGGCAGTCGGCCTTCGCCGTGTTGTCGATCATCCATTGCCGCCACTCCGTGCCGCCCGGAATTTCCTCGCACACAAAGCATTCCACCGAACGCTGACCGTCCAGGCTGCTGAGATATTCGAGCCGCGCCTTCAACAGACGCGCGAGAAATCTGTCTTCGGCGCGGTGGCTGATAAAGACCGAGAAATCATTTTGCATGGCAAAATCCGATCTGCATGAATTTGCTGCGACGGCTGGCCGTGTCTCATCGGCCGAATGCCGCGGCTGCACGTCCTGCCGCGGACAGAATGATAGCTCGTCTCTGAAATGTGCGATCGCCGGGCGCGAAAAAGAAAAACCGCCTGCCAGTGATTTACCTCACTATACCTTAGGGTGTGCCATGTGCAAGATACCTAGGGAACCGGCGCGCGATGCTTGTCGTGTATCGGGGCGGATTGGCTAAAATTTTTCGAAACTCTGCCGATGTGTCGATTTGAACGCATCGCTTTATTTCATGACCTGGCGCGGTTCGCGCCTGGACGCACGACCAATTGAGCCTTCGGCCGTGATCGGCCGGCCGTATCGAGATCAGCAAAAATCATAGTCGGGGGGCAGTCATGCCGAAGACCAAGCAGCAGCATCTCGATCGTGACGCCGGGCCGAAACGGATATTGGCGCTCGACGGTGGCGGCATTCGCGGCATTCTGACGCTCGAATATGTCGGAGCCATCGAGACGATGTTGCGCCAACGCTTCGGCAGGAACGACCTGCTGCTTTGCGATTACTTCGATCTGATCGGGGGCACCTCGACCGGGTCGATCATCGCAGCCGGGCTTGCCTGCGGCATGACCGTGGACGCCTTGAAGAAGTTATATCGCTCGATCGGCACGGACATCTTTCAGGAATCGTTCTGGCGGCGGGGGCTCTTGGCGCCGAAATTCAATTCCGACGCCTTGCAGCGCGCGCTCGATGCGCAGCTCGGCGCCGACACCGTGATGGGCGGCGATCGCATCCGTACCGGCTTGATGATCATGACCAAGCGGCTTGATACCGGCAGCCCCTGGCCGTTGCATAACAATCCGGACGCCGTCTTTGCCAAACAGGACGGCGCGTTGCGGTTGACCCAAGTGGTGCGCGCCAGCACCGCAGCGCCAACCTATTTCAAACCGGAGGAGATCACGATCTCGGCGCGCGACGGTCACACGGTCAACGGCGCCTTCGTCGACGGCGGCGTCAGCCCGTTCAACGATCCGGCTCTGCAACTCCTGATGCTCGCGGTACTCCATGGCCATGGCTTTCGCTGGCATACCGGCAAGGACAAGCTCTTGCTGATCTCGGCGGGTACCGGCGTATTCAAGGCAACCTATTCGACCGACCAGATCGTTCACATGCCGGCGGCGGAGCAGGGTGTACGCTCGCTGCAATCGCTCATGGACGATTGCAGCCGGCACAATCACGGCATGCTGCAATGGCTGACCAACTGCCTGACGCCGTGGCCGATCGATCGCGCGGTGACGGATATGATCGCGGACAGCCAGAACGGGCCGCAACTCGCGACCTATGCGCGGTACAACGTGCTGCTGGAAACGGCTTGGCTGAAGGAGAAGCTCCGCATCGATCGGACGCCGGACGCGCTTGCGAAGGTCGCAGCGATGGACGACCCGAAGAACATGGACGAACTCGCCGGGATCGGACAGCTCGCCGCGAAGGAGCAGGTCAGGCCGGAACATTTCCCACAGGCCTTCGATCTCACGTAGTGCCGCGCGGAGCGCGCGTCGCAACACGCGGATCCCGGCTTCGACAAGGAATTTAGCTTCAGTTAAGTTCGTCACCTGGACACAATGATCCAATCATGAGTCGAGGTGTCGCGATGACCACGGAACAAGACGCCAAATCACCGAACACGGTGGTTCTCTTCAGCGGTCACATGATCGATGCGCCAGATCGAAAAACGCCACGCTTTTCCCCGGACAAGGAGCCTGCTGCGGCCGCTGCGATCGCCGCAGCGCTTGTGCGGATCGGGGTCCGCGAAGGCGATCTTGCAATCTGCGGCGCGGCCTGCGGTGGCGATCTCCTGTTTGCGGAAGCCGCTCTCGCGCAGGGCATGCGGCTTGAGATCTACATTCCGTTCGATGAGCCGACCTTCCTCGCCAGCTCGGTGGATTTCGCCGGTGGCAATTGGCGTGCGCGCTATTTCGCGGCGAAATCGAAAGCGACGCTCCACGTCATGCCCGATGAACTCGGACCGCTGCCGGCCGGCGAAAACGCCTACGAGCGCGACAATCAATGGATGCTGCAGCGCGCCGCCCGGTTCGGCGACGAGAAGATCGCCTTCATCTGCCTGTGGAACGGCGAGGGCGGCGATGGCCCTGGCGGTGCGAAGCACCTGATGGAAGAGGCGGGGCGCAAGACGACCTGGATTTACTGGCTGGATACGAGAAAATTGTGGGACTGAAGGAATTGGAAGATGCCGTCGTGTTTCATGATCATGCCTTACGGCCGCAAGCCGACCCAGGCCGACCCCAAGTTTGGTCCAGCCGAGATCGATTTTAACGCGCTCTGGGATCGGGCTTACGTTCCGGCCATCAAGGCACTGGGCTATCAGCCGGTGCGTGCCGACCAGGACACCAGCGCGCTGATCGTCAGCGAAATGCTGGAGCGGATCTACTTCGCCGACCTCGTGCTGGCCGACATGACGATCCCGAATGGCAACGTCTATTATGAGGTCGGCATTCGCCACGCATCACAGGAGACGGGATGCGTCCTGCTTGCGGCCGACTGGTCCAAGCAGTTGTTCGACGTCGTCCAGATACGGACTGTCCGTTACCCGCTGCCCGAAGGTGAGATCACCGAGGCGACCGCCACCGCGATGCAGGCTGCCATCAAGGATCCTATCAAGACGCTCGCCGCCGGGATTTCGCCGATGCATCAGTCGATCCCGGGTTTTCCTGACAAGGTCGATCCGCGCAAGGCAACGTCGATGCGAGGTCAACTCGCCGAGCAAGCCGCGTTTCAGACCAAGATACGCGCGGTGCGCGCGGCGGCCCCGGATCAGCGCATGGCGCGGGCCCAAGCGCTGATCGCGACCGAGGGAAGTCCGCCCGCCACTTATGCAAAGGCGCTAGCTTTGTTGCTGATGCTGCGCGACTGCGTCAACGATGCCGCCGACTGGAACATCGTGCTGGACTTCATTAGCAAGCTTCCCGACCGCTTCGCCAACGAACCTGAAGTGCAGGAAAATCGTGCATTTGCCGCGGCCCAGGCCGGCGACGACATCCAGGCCATTGCCGAGATCCAGACATTGATTGATTTCGCGGGGCCGACGCCGGAACGGCTCGGGTTGATGGGTGGCCGCCACAAACGCCTCGCCAGAGCCGCACCGGCCGACGCTCCTCGCCGCAAGGAGGAGCTCGAGAAGGCGATCGACTGTTATCAGCAGGGTATGGAGCTCGATCTCAACGCCTATTATTGCTCCAGCAACTTGCCCCGTCTCTATCGTGCTCGGGGGAACCCGGGCGACGAGGATCTTGCGCAGGCCACCGTGCGGGTCGCGATTGCCGCCTGCGAGCGGGCCAGACGATTGCAGCTTGCCGACGAATGGCTGCGCCCGACGCAGCTTGCCGCGGCCTTTGATCTCGGTGATCCCGACAAGGCCGAGGAAGTGGCAATGCAGGTGGTTGCCGAGGGGCAAGCGAAATGGAAAGTGGGCAGCGTCCTTCGCGACCTCGAAGGCAGTCTCCAATACGTCACCGACCCAGCAAAGCGCGCGCGGTTGTCCGCCATCATCGACAAAATCAAGACGGCTTGATCGCGCGCTCCGCCAGTATCCGCTCAACTAAGCCGCATCGACAGCTCGACGTCGTCGCCGAACGGCACCGACAAATAGCCGCTCGCCGGCGAGCGGACCCGTGCCAGATAGTCGGGGCTGTGGTCGGCATTGTCGGCGACGACGAAGGCGCCCGGCTTCAGGCGGCGCTCCACGAGATCGAGGATGTCGGGGTAGAGCGCCTTGGCGCCGTCGAGTAGCACGAGGTCGATCGTATCGGGCAGATCGGCGCGCAGCGTCTTGAGCGCGTCGCCCTCGCGGATCTCGACCAGGTCGTCGAGGCGGCCGGCGGCGAGATTGTCCCGGGCACGCGCCACCTTGGACGGCTCGAACTCGGATGTGATCAGCCGGCCGCCGCCATTGTCGCGCAGCGCGGCGGCGAGGTGCAGCGTTGAGATGCCGAACGAAGTGCCGAACTCGACGATGTTCCGCGCCCGCGCGCCGCGCGCCAGCATGTAGAGCAGGGCACCGGTCTCGCGGGAGACCGCGAGCGGCACATTGTTCAGGCGGCCGTAGAGCGCGCGGTAGTCGGTCTTGCTCCGCATCAGGCGCGCCTGTTCCGCCTCGGAAAGGTCGGCCACCGCGAGCTGGGTCTCCTCGTCAGCGGCGGAAGCTTGCGCGAGCAGACGGTCGAGCAGGCCCGCGAGCTCAGGCGAAATGAGGGTGGTCATGTCGGTCTCCGGTCTGAGAAGCGGCGCGTCCTTGCGCCTCGCCAGAAATACGAATAATTATTCGCATTCGCTAATCGCATTCCTCAGGGCGTTCATGGCCGGACGGCGAAGCACTTCAATTTCCTCGCGAAAACAGCCGCAACAGGCTCGCTCGGCCGAGCTCGTCGCGGCGATCCTCGATGCTGCTGTTCAGGTTTTGACGAAGGAGGGCGCGCAGCGTTTCACCACGGCACGGGTGGCCGAGAGGGCCGGCGTCAGCGTCGGCTCGCTGTACCAGTATTTTCCGAACAAGGCGTCGATCCTGTTCCGGCTGCAGAGCGATGAGTGGCGGCAGAACTCCAGCCTGCTGCGCACCATTCTCGCCGATCGCACGCGGCCGCCATTGCAGCGGTTGCGTTCGCTGGTGCACGCCTTCATCCGTTCCGAATGCGAGGAGGCCGCGGTGCGCGTCGCGCTCAATGATGCCGCGCCGCTCTATCGCGATGCGCCCGAAGCCCGCGAGGCGCGCGCATCGGGCGAGCGCATCGTCGAGGTCTTCATGCGCGAGGCATTGCCGAAGGCATCCGACGCGGTCCGGGCGACGGCCGGCGATCTGATCACGGCCACGATGAGCAGGGTGGGCAAGGATTTTTCAGAAAGCCCGCGAAGCCAGGCTGAGATCGAAACCTATGCGGACGCAATGGCCGACATGTTCTGCGCGTATCTGAAGAGTGTCGCAAAGCGCTGAAGCGCGCTGTAAATCCGGCCGTCGTTCACAGGTAGTGGTTGGCGACCAACAGAAACCCGAGCACGCCGCCGATCACAGTGAAAACGGCCACGCCATTGCAGAAGCTGATGTAAGCGGCGGACCAATACGAAACGGTCTGAGAGGCCGTCGCAACTTTTTTCGGTTTCCGAGGCAAACCAATGCATTCCTGAAAAAGGCGCCGCCACCTGGTCAACGCAGGTGACGGCGCCCGTCTGAGGGCTTCAGGGCG
Source organism: Bradyrhizobium quebecense (assembly GCF_013373795.3). Lineage (NCBI taxonomy): Bacteria > Pseudomonadati > Pseudomonadota > Alphaproteobacteria > Hyphomicrobiales > Nitrobacteraceae > Bradyrhizobium > Bradyrhizobium quebecense. The sequence goes on along the minus strand of NZ_CP088022.1, from coordinate 5,868,286 downwards.
AAACCCCGCCTCAGCGTAAGTCGCGATGATGAACGGTTCGTATATCGCGTCGAGGTTCCTAGAACGAAGCGTAAGCGTTTCGGAACGCGATGGCGCCGGCCAATGAGCGCGGTCTTGTGCGCACGGCATGTCCGTCGTTGCCGCTCTGGACGACCCACTGGCCGTTCTCGTGGCCCACGATCTTGCCGACGTGGTGACGCCACACGACGATCGCGCCAACCGAAGGGCCGCCTGCGTTGCTGCCGTATCGCGCCCAGGATCGCGCCAGATTGTATTGCGGACCCGGATCGCTGCCGACCTGCGTGCGCATGAACCACCCGCACCACGCAGCGGGGCGACCGGAATGTGCATGGTGTCGATGATGGTGATGACGGCCGCGAGCTTCAGCAGCGGATGAAGCGAAGGCCAAAAGCACGGCGACAGCCGCGAGAGTTTTACGCATTACAAAGTCCTCTTGTTGTTGGCAGACCATCCTGATTGTGGGAGGGGCGCAGCGATGATCTGCGATTTGGTTGCGAAGCGACCGCACCGGCCAGGCGACGCAAAACAGAGGCGGGACATGGCCCGCCCGGGGCTTTAAGAAACGGGCTATGGCCAAAATATGACGGCTATTTCCCGTCTGGCGGCTGAGACATGGCCCGACATGCTCTGCGCATATCTGAAAAGCCGCGCACAGCGCTGACGCCGGCAGAATTGCTCCGAGAGCATGTTCCCGGGTACCGCGTCTCGCAGAACCGGGTTAACAGAAGCGCCCCGCGGCAGACGGAGCTCCGCTTCGCTCAGACCAGCGTTGCTTCAGAAGCCATGCCGCGATCCGGACAGGAGGGCCAGTTCGCTGGCATGCAATCGTGAACCTCGAGCAACGTCTGAACGAACTCAACATCGAGCTGCCGATATCGGCGGCGGCCGGCGGCGCCTACGCGCCGGTCGTGGTCCATGGCGACACGATCTATGTCAGCGGTCAGCTTCCGCGCGACGGCGACAAGGTGCATGTCGTCGGCCAGGTTGGCCGCGATGTCACACCGGACGAAGCCAGACGAGGTGCGCGGCTGGCGCTGATCCGCGGATTGGCCGCGATCAAGGCGCATCTGGGGTCGCTCGACAACGTCACGCAGATCCTGAAGCTCACCGTGTTCGTGCACAGCGCGGCGGATTTTAGCGGTCAGACCGCGGTCGCTGACGGCGCATCGGAGCTCATCATGGAGCTGTTCGGTCCGGAGCGGGGACTGCACACCAGGACGAGCGTTGGGGTCGCGCAGCTACCGCGTAACGCATCGATCGAAGTCGAGCTGATCGCAGCGCTGGCGCGCTAGGCCGAAGCGGCGCCTTCTTCCTTCCGTGCCAATTTCGCGGAGCATCTGAGCCAAAAGCGTCCATGCATTGACGGCTTCTGAGCTTCGGGACGACACTCATGCCAACAAGCAGGCCCCTCGGTCGATCGTGTTTGATCGCGTTCGCCTTGCTTTGACGAGGTGATGCGAAACGGGCAGGCGCGTTGGCCATCGCTCGTTTCAGATGACGTAAGGCGAAGCGGCAATGCGTTCGTCATTGCGCTGAACGTTCAGTAAAATGACTCACTAAACATCAGGCAGAGCCCAGCGCTGGGTGCTTTCCACTATCGGCGTTGGTGCACTGCAGCGATTCTTCCGCGTAGGATAGCGCAGCCAGCCCCTCTTGAGGTTCGCAAGAAAATCGGCTTGACGGGGTCCTGAATTTAGTAATACGTTTAGTATTACAAAAACGATAAACATCGCACATCGAGCTGATGTGTGGGAGGAGCCCCGCCATCCGGACCCAACTTCCGGACGCGTTCAGTCTCGCTCTCCATCATCGCTCATCAACTCGGTTTCGAAGTCTCGGTGTCAATCCGGCAGGGATGCGCCGGGCGAGTTAGGTGCTTCAACGATACGGAGGAAATGGATATGCGAAGATTGGGATGGTTACGCAGTACGGTGGCGTCCGCGGTCGTTGCGACCGCTGCGGTTGGGGTTCTCGGCGGCGGGGAAGCCGCAGCACAAGGCAAGCAGCTCACGCTGTGCTGGGCGGCATGGGACCCGGCCAACGCGCTGGTCGAGCTGGGCAAGGACTTCACCAAGCAATCCGGCATCGAGATGAAATACGAGTTCGTCCCCTGGACGAGCTACGCCGATCGCTTCCTCAACGAGCTCAACTCGCACGGCAAGCTCTGCGACCTGATCATCGGCGACAGCCAATGGATCGGCGGTGCCGCCGAGAACAAATGGTACGTCAAGCTCAACGACTTCTTCGACAAGGAGAAGATCTCGATGGACGATTTCGTCCCGGCGACCGTCGTCGGCTACTCGCAGTGGCCGAAGAACACGCCGAACTACTGGGCGCTGCCGGCAATGGCCGATGCGGTGGGCTGGACCTACCGCAAGGACTGGTTCTCGCGGCCCGAGATTCAATCCGCGTTCAAGGCCAAGTACGGCCGCGATCTGGCGCCGCCGAAGACCTATGACGAGCTGAAGCAGATCGCCGAGTTCTTCCAGGGCCGCGAGATCGCCGGCAAGAAGGTCTACGGCGCCTACATCTTCACCGAGCGCGGCTCGGAAGGCATCACGATGGGCGTGACCAACGTGCTCTACAATTACGGCTTCGCCTACGATAATCCGAAGAAGCCGTACCAGATGCAGGGCATCGTCAATTCCGCCGACGCGGCCAAGGGTCTCGAGTTCTACAAGGAGCTCTACAAGTGCTGTACGGCGCCGGGCATGACCAACGCCTACATGCAGGAAGGACTTGATGCCTTCAAGTCCGGCCAGGTCGCGATGCAGATGAACTGGTTCGCCTTCTTCCCCGGCCTCTACAAGGACCCGAACGTCGGCGGCGACAAGATCGGCTTCTTCGTCAACCCGGCCGGTCCGAAGGGGCATTTCACGCAGCTCGGCGGGCAGGGCATCTCGGTGGTGGCAACCTCCGACCACAAGGACGACGCGCTCGCCTACATCAAATGGTTCGCGCAGCCTGCCGTGCAGCAGAAATGGTGGCAGATCGGTGGCTACTCGGCGCTCAAGGCGGTGGTCGATGCGCCCGACTTCCCGAAGAGCGCGGCGTTCGCGCCGCAATTCCTGGAGTCGATGGGCATCGTCAAGGACTTCTGGGCTGAGCCGTCCTACGCGCAGCTGCTGCTCGACATGCAGAAGCGGGTGCATGACTACGTCGTCGCCGACAAGGGCACGTCACAGCAGGCGCTTGATCTCCTGGTCAAGGACTGGACCAAGGTGTTCAAGGAGCAGGGCAAGGAAGTCGCCTCGCAATAGTAGACGCCCCCACTTCACCCGAACTGGATTCCCCGAGGGCTGCCTCGGGGAATCCGAACCGGCCGAGCCCCGCTGATGGACACGATGACGACGATCCTCCAACCCGATCATGCTACGATCCCAGGCGTGAGCAAGCCTGTTAAATCCCGCGCCGGGCGGCGCGTCCGCGGCCTGTCGGACCGGGCCATCGCCTGGCTGTTCGTCGCGCCGACGATTGCGCTGCTGCTCGCGATCAACATCTTTCCGCTGATCTGGATGATCCGGCTGTCCTTCACCAATCTCAACCTCAGCATGTCCTATCTGCCGCTGCGGTTCGTTGGCCTCGACAATTTCAGGGACATCCTCACGGACGAGGACGTCTGGTTCCGGCTGCAGACAACGGCGCAGTTCGTGATCTCGTCGGTGGCGTTGCAGGTGGTCATAGGCTTCGGCCTGGCGCTTCTGATCAACCGTCAGTTTCGCGGCCACAGCTTCTGGACCACGATCATCCTGCTGCCGATGATGTTGTCGCCGGCGGTGGTCGGCAATTTCTGGACGCTGCTGCTGCAGCCGCAGATCGGGCCGTTCAACTACCTGATCAGCCTGTTCACCGGCGTGCCGCCGAGCTCGTTCAGCATGACGGGGCAGGTGTCGCTTGCGCCGTGGACCATCGTGCTGGTCGATACCTGGATGTGGGCGCCCTACGTGATGCTGATCTGCCTCGCCGGGCTGCGCTCGATCCCCGACTACATCTATGAGGCCGCGGAAGTCGATCGCGCCTCGCCCTGGCGGCAGTTCTGGTCGATCACGCTGCCGATGACGGTGCCGTTCCTGATGCTCGCGGTGCTGTTCCGTGCGATCGAGAACTTCAAGATGTTCGACATGGTCAATCTCCTGACCTCGGGCGGGCCGGGCTCGACCACCGAGCTGGTGTCGATCTCGCTGAAGCGCGCGGCGTTCGAGAAGTGGCGCACCGGCTATTCCTCGGCGCTCGCCATCATCCTGTTCGTGACCGTGTTCGGCGCTGCCAACATCTACATCAAGACGCTCAACAAGGTGAAGCAACGATGACCGCCGCCGCCACCAAATCCACTGCGCATTCCATCGTCGAAGCCTCGCCGCGCACCAAGGCATTCGCCGGCGGCTTCGTCATCCTGTACGCCGTGATCACGATCCTGCCGCTGCTGTGGATCGTCGCCACCGCGTTCAAGTCGCAGAGCGACGCCATCGCCTATCCGCCCAAGGTGATCTTCGAGCCGACCCTCGAAGGCTACGTGAACCTGTTCACCGTGCGGACCCGCCAGGCGCCGGATTTCATCGCCAAGCTGCCGCCGCCGGAAACCTGGTACGACAAGCTGGTGCGCCAGCGGGACATGGTGATCGCCGGGCCGTCGAAGGTCGTGCCGCGCTTCGTCAACTCGTTGATCATCGGCTTCGGCTCGACCTTCCTCGCGGTCTTCCTCGGCACGCTCGCGGCCTATGCGTTCTCGCGCTTCCGCATCCCGCTGGCGGACGATCTGCTGTTCTTCATCCTCTCGACGCGCATGATGCCGCCGGTCGCGGTGGCGATCCCGATCTATCTGATGTACCGGCAGCTCAATCTGACCGACACGCGGCTCGGCATGATCCTGCTCTACACCGCCGTGAACGTCTCGCTCGCGGTCTGGCTGCTCAAGGGCTTCATCGACGAGATCCCGCGCGAGTATGAGGAGGCGGCGCTGGTCGACGGCTATACGCGGCTGCAGGCGCTGCGCAAGGTGGTGTTGCCGCAGGCCGTCACCGGGATCGCGGCGACCGCGATCTTCTGCCTGATCTTCTCCTGGAACGAGTACGCCTTCGCGGTGCTGCTGACCAGCGGCGAGGCGCAGACCATGCCGCCCTTCATCCCGTTCATCATCGGCGAGGGCGGACAGGATTGGCCGGCGGTTGCCGCGGCGACCACGCTGTTTGTCGTCCCGATCGTCATGTTCACCGTGCTGTTGCGCAAGCATCTGCTGCGCGGCATCACCTTCGGAGCGGTGCGCAAATGAGCGGCTCAGTGGTTGCCAAAGGTGGCGTAGCGCGCTGGTTTCGTCGCGGGCCGTGGGAGGCCATCGCGATGACCCTGATCGGAGGCGGCATCGTCATGCTGGTGCAGCCCTGGTCGATCGATCTCTACAGCTACTCGTTCGTGACGATCCTTGCCGGCACGGTCGGCTTCGTCATCGTCAGCCATTTTCCGGAATAGGCCATGGCACAGATCCGCATCGAAAACCTGCGCAAGTCCTTCGATCAGTTCACCGCGGTGGAAGGCTCGACCTTCACGATCGACGACGGGACATTCTTCGCGATGCTCGGGCCCTCCGGCTGCGGCAAGACCACCACCTTGCGCATGATCGCCGGCCTCGAGCTGCCGACCGAGGGCAAGATCCTGCTCGATGGCGAGGACGTCACCTTCCACCGCGCGGCCGCGCGCGATATCGCCTTCGTGTTCCAGCTGTTCGCGCTCTATCCGCACATGAATGTCGGGGAGAACATCGGCTTTCCCCTGAAGTGCCAGGGCATGGGCCGGCGTGAGATCCGCCAGCGCGTGCAGGAGACCGCGCGGATGTTGCAGATCGAGCATCTGCTGTCGAGCAAGACCTCGAAACTCTCGGGCGGCGACCGGCAGCGCGTCGCGCTCGGGCGAGCCATGGTGCGGCGACCGAAGGCGTTCCTGATGGACGAGCCGCTGGGCGCGCTCGACGCCGAGTTTCGTCATTTGATGTGCGGTGAGCTGCGCGACCTGCACGATCGCATCAAGGCGACCACGGTCTATGTCACCCACGACCAGCTCGAGGCGATGTCGATGGCCGACCAGATTGCCGTCATGAACAAGGGGCGTGTCGAGCAGATCGGCACGCCGCAGGAGGTCTATGACCGGCCCGCGAGCATGTTCGTGGCCGACTTCATCGGCTCGCCGCCGATGAATTTCCTGCGCTTCGAGGGCGGCCTGCGATCCGGCGACCGTGCGGTCAGCTTCCATGACACGAGGCTCGCTGTGCCGGAGATCCGTGAGGACCGTGCCAGCGCGCCGCTGGCGCTCGGCGTTCGTCCGGAGCATATCCGCTTCGCCGACGCGGGCGCCGTTCGCGGCGAGGTGTTCGGCGCGGAGTATCTCGGCACCACGCAGATCGTCACCGTCGACACGGCCTATGGGCGGGTCGCGGCGCGGCTGCCGTCCAGCGCTTCGGTGCGGATCGGCGAGACCATCGGCCTCGAATTCAACGCCGCGCGGCTGGCGCTGTTCGATATCGGCAGCGGCCTTGCGATCCGGACCGCCAGCGAGGAGGGCGTGCGCCATGGCTGACGTCACCCTGCGCAACGTCAACAAGCGCTTCGGCGCGGTGGATGCGGTCCGCGACTTGTCGCTGACGGTGAACGACGGCGAGTTCCTGGTCCTGCTCGGACCGAGCGGCGCCGGCAAGACCACGACGCTGCGGCTGATCACCGGACTGGAGAGCCCCGATACGGGCTCCGTGATGATCGACGGGCGCGACGTGACGCACGATCCGCCCGGCTCGCGGGACATCGCCTTCGTGTTCCAGCAATATTCGCTGTATCCGCATCTGACGGTCTACGACAATCTGGCGTTTCCGCTACGCTCTCCCGCGCGGCGGGTCGCGGAGCCGATCATCCGCAAGCGCGTCGAACAGACCGCGGAGCTGCTGCATATCGCAAGCAAGCTGAGCAACCGCGCCACCCGGCTGTCCGGCGGCGAGATGCAGCGCGTGGCGATCGGCCGTGCGCTGGTCCGCGATCCCTCGATCTATCTGATGGACGAGCCGCTGTCCTCGCTCGACGCAAAGCTCCGCGCCGAGCTTCGCCTCGAACTCAAGCGGATCCAGATCGAGCTTGGTGCGACCATCCTTTACGTCACCCACGATCAGGTCGAGGCGATGACGATGGCCTCGCGGATAGGCGTGATCAGGGACGGCCAGTTGCTTCAGCTCGGCACGCCCCGGGAGATCTACGAGAGCCCGTCCAGCAGCTACGTTGCCTCGCGGCTCGGCACGCCTCAGATCAACTTCCTGCCGGCTCGCCTGCTCTCCGATGTCGCGGTGCCGGCCGGAACCGAGACGGTCGGCATTCGCACCGAGCATCTTCAGCTCGGCGCGCGCAATGGCGGGCAGATGGTCGGCCGCGTGCATCGGGTCGAGCACCTCGGCGAGCAGAATCATGTTCATCTGGACTATAAGGGCGAAACGCTGGTGACGCTGGCGGATCCGCATCAGCCGCTGCAGGCCGGCCAGGAGGTCGACCTGCATCTGGTGCATCCATTGTGTTTCGACCGCGCGGGGCAGCGCATTGCCGCGGCGGTTCATTAGAGGGGCGAGAGGATCGAGGAGATGTCGGTGCCATCAGAGACAATCAAGTCGTTGGTCAAGGCGGCCGCAGAGCAGGTCATCGCCAGCGCGCCGGAGCTGACGAGCCTGGATCAGGCGATCGGCGATGGCGACCACGGGACCAACATGAAGCGCGGTTGCGAAGCTGTGCTCGGCAAGCTCGATGCGATCTCGGCGCAGCCGCTCGACGAAGCGCTGAAGATGATCGGCAAGACTCTGGTGATGACGGTCGGCGGCGCCTCCGGGCCGCTCTATGGCAGCTTCTTTCTTGCCGCCGGCGAGGCGCTGTCGCACGACAAGAACCTGCCCGAGGATCTCGCCGACGTGTTCGGCAGCGCCGTGAACGCAGTGAGCGCGCGCGGCCGCTCGCAGGTCGGCGAGAAGACGATGCTGGATGTGCTGGTTCCCGTGCTCGAGACATTGAAGACGGCGGCCGGCCAGCCGGATCTGATCGCGCGGGTGCGCACCACCGCGACCGAGGCGGTCGAACGGACGGCGCCGATGCAGGCCACCAAGGGACGCGCGTCGTTCCTCGGCGCGCGCAGTGTCGGGCATGTCGATCCCGGCGCGCGGTCGACCTGCGTGCTGGTGCAGGCGGTGTGCGCCGGCCTGGAGGCACGGGCATGACCGACACCGTGGGGATCGTGATCGTCTCGCATTCCAGCGACATCGCCAAGGGAACCGCCGACATGGTGCGGCAGATGGTCGGCAGCGAGGTCAAGGTGGCGTTCTGCGGCGGCAATCCAGACGGCGGATTGGGCACCAGCGTGCCGCTGATCATCGACGCCATCAATGACGCCTGGTCGCCGAAAGGTGTCGCGGTGCTGGTCGATCTCGGCGGCGCCGAGACCAACAGCGAAATGGCGGTGGAGATGCTTGAGCCTGCGCGGCGCGATCTCGTTGTCGTCTGCAACGCGCCGATCGTCGAGGGCGCCGTGATGGCGGCGACCGAGGCGGCGGGCGGCAGCTCGCTGGCCCAGGTCAAGGCCGTGGCCGAGGAACTCTCTGCCGATTGAGATGTCGGCGAAGCGATGATGGATGATGAGCATGCTTGATAAAGCGGACGGACAGATCTTCACCGGCAATGTGCGGCTGGTGCATGCGGTGGGCATGCATGCGCGCCCGGCAGTCAAGCTGACCAAGCTCGCCAAGAAGTTCCAGGCGCAGATCTCGGTGCGGGTCGCGGGTGCGCCCGAGTGGATCAATGCCAAGAGCGTGGCCAAGATCATGGCGATGCGCGCCGCGCACGGCAGCACGATCGAGATCAAGGCATCCGGCAGCGACGCCGAGGCCGCCGTCGCGGCCCTGGTCGAGCTGGTTGCCAGCGATTTTCCGGATGGAGCGGGCTAGCATGCAGGGCGGCGCTGCAGGAACGGCTTACCGCGGCAGGACCGCCTCGATCGGCTTTGCCCATGGTCCGCTGGTCCGCGTCGACGCGGGCGCCGGCGGCGAGCGGGTCGCCGGCACGCTGGTCGAGGAGGCGCTCGCCTTGCGCAAGGCGATCGATCTCGCAAGCGGGCAGATCGCCGATCTTGCCGCCAGCGCCGGCGGCGAAGCCGCGCAGATCCTCGAATTCCAGGTCGCATTGCTGGAGGATGAGGATCTGATCGAGGCGATCTTCGCGTCGATCGGCGAGGGGCGTCCGGCCGACGTCGCATGGCGCTCGACGCTCGACGAGCAGATCGCGGAGTACAATTCGGCGGCGGATGAGTATCTGCAGGCGCGCTCTTCGGACCTCGCGGACCTGCGCGACCGCGTGGTTCACATCCTGCGCGGCGACGAGGGCGAGCGGCTGAAGATCCCGAGCGGAGGCGTCGTCTGTGCCGACGACCTGCCGCCGTCGCGCTTCCTGGAGATCGACTGGTCCGGCGGCGGCGGCCTGGCGCTGCTGCATGGCAGTCCGACCAGCCACGTCGCGATGCTGGCGCGTGCGCGCGGTATCCCGATGGTCGTGCAACTCGGCGCCATCCCAAATGCCGGCGCCACGGCGCTGCTCGATGGCGAAGGCGCGACGCTCGAGCTCGATCCCAGCGCCGAGCAGGTGCGCATCTTCGAGAAGCGGCGCGAGAGCCACCGCAAGAGCAGGGCATCCGCCCGCGCGATCCTGCGGCGGCCGACGGCCTCGTGGCGCGGCGAACACATCAAGCTCCTGATCAATATCCAGCGGGTCGGCGACCTCGATGATGCGGACGCGCAATATGCCGACGGCATCGGCCTGATGCGGACGGAATTCCTGCTCGCCGGGCGCAGCGACCTGCCAGATGAGGAGACCCAATTCCAGGCCTACGACGCGGTATTGCGCTGGGCTGGAGCGCGGCCCGTGACGATCCGCACGTTCGATGCCGGCGGCGACAAGCCGGTGCCCGGCTTCACGCTGGATGGCGAGGCCAATCCGTTCCTCGGCGTGCGCGGCTTGCGGCTTTGCCTGGCCCGGCCAGAGATTTTTGCCGTCCAGCTCCGCGCGCTGGCCCGTGCCGCGGTGCGCGGCAATCTCAAGGTCATGTTCCCGATGGTGACGTCGGCGGACGAGCTCGAGGCGGGACGGAAGCTGTTCGCCGGCATCGTGCAGCGCTTGCAGGCGGACGGCATTGCCGCGATGCTCCCGGAGCTCGGAATCATGGTCGAGGTTCCGGCGGCGGCCCTGGCGGTATCGAGCTTCAAGGCGTCGTTCTTCTCGATCGGCTCGAACGATCTCGCGCAATATGTGCTGGCCTGCGATCGTTCCAACGGAGCTCTCGCCCCTCTGATGGACCCCTTGCATCCCGCAGTGCTCGAACTGATCGCGCGGACCGCGGAGCACGGCCGCCGCGCCGGCATCGGCGTCAGCCTGTGCGGCGACATGGCGGGCGATCCGCGCTGTCTTCCCGCGCTGCTGAATTGCGGCCTGCGTGAATTGTCGGTCAATGCCTCCGCGCTGGCTCAGATCAAGCAGACCATCGACCGGCTGAGCAGCGGAGGCAATGTTGGCTGACACGGCGGCCGATGAAGCGCCCGAAGCCGGCGCGGTTGCGGTCTACAAGCGCATCTTCAAGGAAGTGCTGGAGAGCCGCCCGTCCGGCATGCGGCTGCGCCTCGCCCATGCCATGGGCAAGAACCGCAGCTTTGTCAGCCAGATCAGCAATCCGGCCTATCCGGTGCCGATCCCGGTGCAGCATCTCAACACGATCTTCGATGTCTGCCACTTTCCGCCGCAGGCGAAGACCGCCTTCTTGCGCGCCTATGCGCGTGCGCATCCGCGCCGCGTCGGCCGGCTGAGCGAAGGCTCGCACGAGCGGACACTGACATTGCATCTGCCGGATCTCGGCAGCGCCAAGCGCAATGCCGAGCTCGACGCGCTGCTGCAGGAATTCACGCGGCGCCTGATCGGCATCATGCGGGAAAAATAGGCGAAAACGCCAAGCGGACGAAGCGGGGAGGACACCATGAAGAAGTTCATCAATGCGGTCGACAATTTGCTCGGCGAAAGCCTCGACGGCTTCGCCGCCGCACATGCCGATCTGGTCGTGCTGGGCGCCGAGCGCAAATTCGTGCGTCGCCGCGAGCTGAACGGCAAGAAGGTCGCTCTGGTCTCGGGCGGCGGCAGCGGGCATGAGCCGCTGCATGCCGGCTTCGTCGGCCACGGCATGCTGGATGCGGCCTGCCCCGGACAGGTGTTCACCTCCCCGACGCCGGACCAGATCGTCGAGGCCGCCCAGGCGGTCGCGGGCGATGCCGGCGTGCTGTTCATCGTCAAGAACTACGCGGGCGACCGCATGAATTTCGAGATGGCGGCCGAGATCGCCGAAGGCCGCACCGCCACCATCGTGACCGACGACGATGTCGCGGTCGAGAAATCGACCTACAGCATCGGCCGCCGCGGCGTCGCCGGCACCTTGATCGTCGAGAAGATCGTCGGCGCCGCCGCCGAGAAGGGCGCCGATCTCAAGACCTGCGTGGCGCTCGGCGAGCGCGTCAACGCGCGGACGCGTTCGATGGGCGTGGCGCTGACCAGCTGTACCGTCCCGGCCGCGGGCACCCCGACCTTCACGCTCGGCGCAGACGAGATGGAGATGGGCGTCGGCATCCACGGCGAGCCGGGTCGTCGTCGCGTCAAGCTCGCGGAGGCCGACGCGATCGCATCGGAAATGACGACCGCCATTGCCGACGATCTTGCCGCGCCCGCAGGCTCCGAGGCCCTGCTGCTGGTCAACGGCTTCGGCGGCACGCCGACGATCGAGCTCTATCTGATGTACAACGCCGCGCGCCGCATGCTCGAGCAGCGCGGCCTGCGCATCGCGCGCTCGCTGGTCGGCAGCTACGTCACCTCGCTGGATATGGCCGGTTGCTCGCTCACCGTGAGCCTGCTCGATGCCGAGACGTCGGCGCTGTGGGACGCCCCGGTGCGCACAGCCGCATTGAAATGGTGATCGCCGCCGGTGTCGGCCGCATGTATGTCGGCGCAGCTCAAAAGGACTGATATTGGAATCCGCGGGCCCATAGCCGAAATGAGGCCGTCCGTCTTCGCTCTCGCGTCGCTCGAGCTTCGCCGGACACGCTTCGCCTTTGCAGTCTTGGCGTGGCTGCGCCGCGAAGCCCGCTAGGGCGAAGCGTGGTGCCCCTGGCCGGCAATCGCTTAGTACCATAACCGTTTGAATTTGATGGCACTTTTATCGTCGATTGCTGCCGATACCAGCACAAATACCAGCAGGATGACGCGCGGTATTCGCCGACAAAATTAAAACAGCAGGCTTCCCGCAGCGGGCGCGGTTCCGGTCTCTACAGCGTCCCGAGCGGAATCGAACCCAGTTCTGACTCATAATCCTGGCAGGATCGATCCAGCCAACTATCGCGAGCTCAAGGAAGGGGCATGCCTGCATACGCCCGCCGGCCTTCACGCTGCGTCGGGCGTCCGATGGGCTGTCCGGAGATGCTCGTCGGCTAATTGACCGATGATGCGGTCCGCCAGACGGTAGGCGTGCACTCGGCGCCGCTGGCCCTCGGCGCCGTCGCCGCCGTACGACGCCTTCCGCAGCAACTGCAGTGCGACGACGACGGGGTATTCCACGTCCGAGAACTGGACGGCAAACGCTGTCTGCCGGATGTAATGGAGCGCGTCGAGGAGGTTGGCTGCATCTCGCTCGGGCCGCGGCGGCACGGCGGGCGCACGCAGCGCTTGCAACTCATAAACCTCGTCGGCCAATCGTATCCAATCTCCATCGGTTGCGAGGCACGTGTCCATCATCAAAGACACGTCCAGGGCGGCGGGATCGACGGTCAACGGTCCGTAATCGACGGATGCGAAGTCGATCAAAATCGCGTCCGCGCCGGCGATGCGGACATTGTTGCCATGAAGGTCGCCATGCGTCGTTCCGTAGCGGTACTTGATCGCGGGAAGCGCCTTGAGCATGGCGTCGAGTTCATCGAACGAGCGGACGGACGCTCCCGCTGAAAGCTGGCGCTTTTCGAGCCTCTTCTGCCGGTAGACATTGTACGTACCGGGTCGCGACCGGCGAAGGTGTTGCAACACGCTTCCGTCGGCGACGTACTGGCTGTCGTAGAACGGCTGGCGCCGCCAGCCGCGCAACGCGCCCTCGAAGAGGGAATGGAGCGCATCACGCCCGGCGCCGCGGTCGATCGCCTCCATCAAGGACTCGGACTGTTCGACGAAATTGCCGACGATCACGCCGCTCGAGTGAGAAAGCAAACACCGTTCGTCGTCGAGGTTGGGTCGCTGATTGAACGGAACATGCAGTGTCGTGCATTGCCGGTAGTTGTCGAGCTCGCGTTCGATCTTCTTGCGGCCGTCGAACTTTACAAAGAACGGCAACGGAATCGGTCCGACCCGCGAATTCAGCAGGCTCGCGAACGCGCAGAACACCTTCGCGCTTCCTGTGGACTACTTCACCAGCTTGACCGTCGAGCAGTCGCCGAACGCGCGCTTCAGCAGGATTTCCTCTTCGGACGATAGCGACTCGCCGCCAACCACCTGCAGTTCCGCGTTAATCGTGGGCTGTTCCCGCACGCGAATGATCTCTTCGAGCAGATCGCTTTCCTCGCCGCGCGGCAAGATCCCAACTATTCCGTTGAGCCGCCAATTTTTCAATGCGACGGCGACCGCCGTGGCGTCGTTGAACGAGCACGACACGAAGGCCATCAGCCCATGCGCCAGAGCTTTGCGCAGCATCGTTGCGGTATCGGTCTGCAGCCCCGCGGTTGACGTTCCGTCGTCCAAGGCCACGATCATCGCACGGCCATCCCGCAGATGCACCGCCGATGGTTGTCCGGCGATGCTCTCGATATCGAGTTTCCCGAATTTGCAGGCGTCCAGACAGTCCTGCCCTGGACTTCCCCCGCACCAGATCACTTTCCGCCTACGCGTGTTCATCGGGTGGGCTTCCGAAAGCCGTGGGAGGTTTCGAGAAGACGCTCGGGCAAGATTCCGAAAGGTCGATAGTGTCGGTGTCGCTCACGAGGCGATCGGGCTGGTCGCCGACGCCCTCGACGATGATTCCGTGGCCGGCTGGAATTCGGGCGAGGAGGCGCAACTGGATGACGGTTATCGTCGGGCCTGGCGCTTCGAGGCGCTGACCGTTGAGCAAAATTGCATACTGCCGCTCCTCGTTCATCATGCCGTCCTGTCGACTTTCGATGAGCGCGGAGCATTCGGCGCCGACGCCAGCCCGAAGCGCGAGCCCTTCTCGGAGGGAACAGCCACGCGGTCGGCCACGAGCGCCTGGCAAGTCCAGAGCGCCTCCCAAGGGATGACGTCGAGTTGCATGGCGAGGTCCGCGTAATGCGCGTGTTGAAGTCCCGGCGCGGGCAGCAGCTTGTGAATGCGCCTTTTGAGCTCTTCGCTCCGCCAAGAATGCGGATCCGATACGTCGCACCAGATCAGCCTGTTCCGCCAAAGGATGAAATGCGCCTCACAGCCGCTTTCTCTCCACACCGATGGAAAGAGCGTAAGACTGTCTTCGCGGTCGTATAGCTTCCAGGCAGGGCCCGTTCGCGGATCGAGGTTCACGCTGATGACCTCGCCGCAGCCGTCGGGGCACCGTATCGCCAACGATCTCAGCGCGCCCCGCCGCACCAGCGCCACGTCGCCGGCTTCGGGCACGAGGTCGACCGCGTCGGAGTGCCTTTCCGCGGTGCCGCGCAGACTGATTGATCTGGCTCTAGCCATGACGGCGCACCGGAAGTGGTTCGAGGTCTTTCCTACCAGCCGGCGAGTCCGGTCCGCAGAAATTGCAGGTCGGGTTCCGTTCCGCGACCACACCGGACAGTCGCTGTCGGTTGCCGTCGTAGACCAGGAAGCGCGCCGGCGCGTCCAGGCCGGTCACCATCGAAAGGAACATGGTGACCGCGGCCGAGGCGACGGTGGAGTTGATGCTGATAATCGAGGGCTGCACCACGCGGGCGCCGACCACGTAGGGGTCGGCCTTGCGTTGGTCCGGCGTCATCATCTCCTCGCGGATCTGCTTGGGGTCGAGGTGATTGAGACACCAAAGACATGCCTCGCCATCCTCAAGCGCCTTAACGTGGCCGGCGAAGGTCACCGTGGACCCCGACGCGTCGACGACGACCCCCATGTCGATGGCCGGGATGCCGTACTGGTAGGCCAATTGATTGATGACGTGCCTGCTCGCATGCGAATCCGTGCAGCAGAAGACGAAGTCGCATTCGGTGAGACGCTTGGCAGGGCCCTCATCGACGACGTCGCCCTCGATCTCCTCGATCCGGGCGTCCGGCCGTACCGACCGGATCATTCGAGCCGCCACGGAAACCTTGGGTTCGCCGACCGACTTCGGCGTCGATCCGACGGTGCGGTTGAGATTGGTGGTTTCGACTGCGTCAGGGTCGATGAGCAGGAAATCCGCCACGCCCAGATGGGCGAGCTGCTGAACCACGACGGACCCGGTGCCGCCCAATCCGACCACTCCGAGGCGCAGTCGCGCCAGCGCGGACTGGCCGTCTTCTCCGAATGCGCGGATCTGGCGATCGTAGGTCGACGCCGTTTCGTGCGGAATATCCGTCACTTTCACGGTCTCCTCGGTGCCAAGTCGCCGCGCGGTTTCGGCCTCGCTGCCAAAGACCAGGGCGCAGTGCGGAATTCCCGGAATTCGGGCTTCTGCGTATTTGGCGAGTTCGATCTCGGCATGATCATCGATGTGGGAGAAAACGACGTGTTTCGTTTGATGCGGGTGCGTGTGGCAGTATACCAACGACAGGCCCTCGACGCGCCCCTTCTTTTCGATAGGTAGTCCGAAAGCCGGATCGACCACCACCGCGGTCGCGGTCCGAACCAGGCATGCCGCGGGCGGCACGACGTGCATCTCCCTCACGACCAGGCGCCAGTCGTCGCCCGAGCGCTTGGGATCGCAGAGCAGGATTGCCGCGGTCTCGAGGCCTTCGTGCCAGATGTCGTCGCGCAACCGGCGGAGCTTTCCGGCCGGGAAGATCATCTCGATCATTGTGGGCGTCGCAGTCGGTCGATCACGATCGAAACGAAGGTCATCAGGTCGTCCCTGTTGGGGCTCCAGTTGCTCTGTCCGTCGACGACGTGCCACGAAAACCACAGGCCGACGATGACGGTTTCGGGGATCTGCTGGATGTTGCTGGCCTGAGGTTGGCCTCCACCGGCGAGCCTAAGCGTCTGGTCTGCCCAGAAGCAATCGGGCGGCGGTCCGGGATAGCCGACCGGCACCAGGAAGTGAACGTTGGTCGACGCGGCGGACCAGCCCGGCGGCAGTGCGATCCCCGGTATCGAGACCAACGCGGCGCCGGAAGGCAGGCCCTGAAGAGTACCTTCCGGATAGCGTTCCTTGACCCGCTCGAATTGTCGTTCAGTGACGCTGGACAGCATCAGCGCGCTCCGAAGTTGGTCGGCGGCTTGGAGAAGAAATGCTTGACCGGATGCGCGGAGTCCACCTTGAGGGAGACTATCTGGCCGTCCTCGATCACTTTGTCCTCCCCGTGTCCATGGCCTTCCTCGATCAGAGTGTGGCTCAGATCGAAGTCCGGATCGACCGCCTTGATCATCGCCTTAATCCGGGCGCCGGTCGCCGTCGGCGTGGCCGACCGGATCTCGTGCTTCTTGTAGAAGAAATAGTGTCGCTGCCGCTCGAGCTTCAGATGGAGCTCGTCAGCGTCGCCGGCCACCGACCCCAGCGTCTCCGGTTCCTTCAGGGCCTTGTGCTCGTGGAACAGGCCGAAGGTAATCAGCTCGCCTTTCTCGTCGACTCCTTCCGTCAGGCCGAAAGCAACCAGAACCCTGGATTTGAAGGATCCTAAGGTTTCGTCGCGGTGAACCTTGTGGTCGTGAAGTTTGTCGTCGTCCTCGGGATACCGGACCTTTACGTCGATCTTGCCGGCCTCGCTCATGTTCGTGTCCTCCAGTAGCGGCGCGCCGAAGGGCCGCCCCGGGAACCAAATCGCAGATTCGGCCCCAAAGGTCAAATTTTATGTTTCGTACTAGGTAACACTTTTGTTTTTTCTGTGCATGCTGCAGCGAGTTAAGTTGCAGAGGTCTGGAAAAAGTGTTTCCCATTGCTAAACGAATCAATGGGTCCGCCTTGCTTGTCTTGTTCGAAAGCGCTGCCGACCAGCGCCTTTTCTGTTCGGCAGAACTGCTTGATCGGCGTTTTGGACCCCTGCTGTCGAATAAGATCAAGGTGCGGTTGCATATGCTCAGGGCCGCACCGACCCTGGCACAGGTTCCGACTTGCCAGCCTTTCTGCCTCAAGAAGGCGTCTCGTGGCGACTTCACGCTGGATCTGTCTCCTCCGAAGGTCCTGCGTTTCGCGACTCAAGGCCGTCGTGGCGATCCCATCACCGCAATCAAGACAGTCAGGCTTCTCGGCGTCGAATGACCGGCCGCAGCAGTTCAAAGGGGAATCATGACACGTGAGCAATTTACATTCGAGCCGGACTATTCGATCAGCCCAGGGGCGGCGTTGGAAGAAAGCCTCGAAGCCATGGGAATCTCGGCTCGCGAACTCGCCCGCAGGTGCGGACGCTCCGCTAAGCTGATAGTCGAGATACTCTCCGGAAAGGCACCTCTCGAGCCCGAGACGGCATTGCAGTTCGAGCGGGTGACCGCCGTGAGCGCCGCCGTGTGGCTCGGGATGGAAACCCACTATAGGCTCGACCTGGCCCGGAAGGAGGAGGACCAACAGCTTGCCGGTCGCTACGGTTGGGCGAAGGACTTCCCGCTCAAGGAGATGAAGGAAAGAGAGCTCATCGATCCGCCGAAGGACAATGCCGATGCCGTCAGACAGCTTCTCAAGTATTTCGGCGTCGCCAGCATCGATGCCTGCGAGGCGGGCTTCGAATCTCTCTCTCTCTCGTACCGGCATTCTCCGACTTACGTGACGGATCGAAATTCTCTCTTCGTGTGGCTGAGACTTGGGGAGATGGAGGCGGAGTCCATCGAGTGTGCGGAGTACGACAAAGCTACGTTTCTCAAGTCGCTCGCGCAGATACGCTCTCTAACGTTGGAGAGCATCGAAGTGTTCCTGCCGAAGATAGAGCGCTTGTGCGCGAAGGCTGGTGTAGCATTCGTTCTTACAAAGCCGGTAGGCAAGATGTCGCTCAGCGGAGTTTCCCGTTGGCTCTCTCCACGCAAGGCGATGATCCAGCAGACTCTGCGCCACAAGGCGAACGATCACTTTTGGTTCACGTTCTTCCACGAAGCGCGCCACGTCCTCCACGGCAGTCGAAAGACAGTGTTCGTAGACGGGACGGGACTGGAAGGCGCCTCGCCGGAGGAAGAGGAAGAAGCAAACGCCTGGTCCGCCGAATTCCTCGTTCCGCAGGCGCGGCTCTCCAAATTTTTGGCTGACGGAGATCTGTCTGAAAGAGCCGTACGGTCGTTTGCGAACGAGTTGGGGATTGCCCCGGGGATCGTTGTCGGTCAGTTGCAGAAGCGCAACTTTTTGCGCTACGGGCAACTCAGCGGCTTGATCGAGCGTTTCGAGTGGACATGAAAACAAGCCTCCGGGGCATGCGCCGGTCTCGAGCTAAGCGGCTTCGGAGTTCTTGGCGGCGGTGACCGAAATTTCTTTCGAAGAGATGTTGAAATGGGCGTTGGGCGAGCCTGAATGTGTGCGTTCGGCAAAGAACCCCAATGCGAGCGCCGCCGGGATCATCATCCCGTTCGAGACGTAGTCGCCGGATATGCGCTCGGCATCGTGCTTCGGACCGCCGAACTCGTAGGCGGTGAACGAATGGCGGGGACGACGGTCAGATGGCGTTCAGGGTCGCTTCGGCCGTTTTGATCTTGCCGATGATGTCCTCGAACGACGGCACGTCGCCGAAGATCATGCCGGCCATCTTTTCGTAGTCCGCCTTCAGCGGTTCGAGCATGCCGTCGGCAGGTACGATGCCGAACGTACCAGGGGTAGCCTGGTCTAGATCGAGAGGTCTCCGGTCAAAGTAGAGGCGGGCATGCTTCGCGCAGCTTTCGGCAAGCTTCAGATCCGCGAGCGCGACGTCGCCATGTTCGGAGGCGAGAAGGCGGAATACGTCGTAGTAGTGCCGCGATAGCCGCTGTCCGTCCTTGTAGAGCTCGCCCCTGTTCTGAAACCAGTGGCGCTGTCCGTGCAGGATGATGATCTTATCCCAGAACGTCCTCTCCGGCTTGATCGTCAGCACGTTCGGCACGGCGAGATCCAGCCCGTCGGTGTCGGGTGCGGAGTACGGAACGATTGTCTTGGTCTCATGCGGGTCGAGCGCAGACTTCGCTCCGGACTCGATCTTCACGACGCGGCGGACGTAAGCCTCATCGGAATCCGTGAACGCGCTAGGATAGTGGAAGAGCAGGGACTGGGCGTCGGGGTCGTCCGAATCGGGCTCGATCTTGAACTTCATTCCTTCGAGCTCGGTGGCGGCGTACTTCGTCAGCACGGCCTGAAATGGGCCGTTGATGTAGCCGCTGCAGCGATCCTTGATCTCGTCGAGCTTGCGTCTGCGCTGGTTTGATCCCATCGCGCGGAGTTCGTCATCGGACGGGAATGGATCGCCCGGCAGGTCGTCACGGAATACGGTGATGTCGATGTCTTCCGAGAATCGCTGGATCAGGTCGAATGCCTTGGAGAGCGAAGTGCCTCCCTTGAAGAGCAGACGCTCCTTTATGCCTGCCCTGTTGTAGAGCGCATCGAGGGTCCAGCAGACCCAGAAGTCCTTTTCGACGTTCTCTGGAGCGCACGAAAGACGCTGTCCGGTCGTCTGGAATAATCCCCGACGGTCGTCGGCGCTCGCTCGGATTATCTGCGGCAGGTCGCTCATGGTCGCCTCTCAGGGAGCGCTAGCCGGCGACGGCGGATCCGGCGGCGTCGCGTCGGATTTCAGGATATCCTTCACCAGCGGAACGAGCCAGTCGGGCAGATCGCCCAGATGGTCCTGCAGATCCCTGCGCATCCGTTGCCCGTCGTCGCCGTCGTTCAGGATCGACGTGAGGCGCTTCGCTATCTTGTCATCGTCCGAGGGCAGAACGTCACGCAGCCAGATCAGAGCCTGCACCAACTGAGCCGCCGGGCGGTCGGCCCACACCAGCCGGCTGGACGCGACCTTTTTGAAGTCGATGACCATCTTGTCGAGACGTATCGGCTTCACGCGCGCGTCCGTCCATACGACTACCTTCGCCGGCACCGCGTTGGTGAGGCCCAAGTTGTTGGCGGCGGTTATGCCGTCGACCAGCACCCTGGCGCCGTCCCGTCTCGCCACCGCCTGAATCACCGACTTGTAGTCGGGCGGGGAAATTTTGTTCGTCAGCCGGTTGGTGCGCGGAAGGTCGTAGAGACCTTGGTCGATGCGCCTGATTTTTTTGTCGCTCCGGAGACGATGGAGGGCGACGTCCACCGCCGACCGGGAGCCGGTGTCCGCGAAATCGCGCGCGGTCCACACCTTGCTCGGCTGGGCGTCGTGGCTCATCCGGTCGTAGATTTGGGTGGCTGTACCGGCCATTCTCTCGGTTCCATGTAAGAAATATGCATCAAAAGTCTTACAAAGTCTAGGATTTACGTAAGAAATATGCATCAAATTTCTTACGAAATTGGGATGGCGTAAATACTTGTCATCCCCTACCAAATAAAATAAGTGACCACAATGGTACATGCCTTATCTTATTGACCATTGTGGTTTCTATCTATGACAAAATCAAAGCCTACCGAACTGACACCGCAGGACATCCGCCGTATCCGCGCAAAAATCGGGTTGTCGCAAGTCGAGGCTGGAGAACTGCTTGGGGGCGGCCCGCGCGCCTTCACAAAATACGAATCCGGCACCATCAAGCCGGCGTCGGCGACGGCGAACATCCTGCGACTCCTGGACGCCAACCCCTCCGCCATCATCACGCTGTCCGGCGGCAAGGTCGCGCCGATGGAGGCGGACAGCACCGGGCCGTTCCAGGTCACAGGCAAGCACATCGCGGCGCTCAGCCCGAGAAAGTTTATGGTGCTCATGAGGCGGCTGCTCGACGGCGAGGCGTGGAGCGGCAACCTGCCGATGGACGGCATCCATGTTGCCGCCAACATCACCGCCGCCGACGGTGGCGAGGACGCGCGCATCGAGTGGCAGAACGGCCCCGACCGGACCAAATTCTTGCCGAGCCGCATCGCGCAGTTCCAGTTAAAGGCCGGGCCGATTTCGCCGGCGGAGGCCGGCGCCGACGTTGTGACGCCGACCGGCGAGGTCAAATCCATGGTGCGCGACGCCCTTGAAAAGGGCGGCACCTATATACTGGCGTGCGGACACTCCTACGAGAACAAGCTCGTCAAGGCACGCGCCGAAAGCATCCGCAAAGCGCTCGCAAAAGCCGGGCTCAAGGTCCGCCCCGACCAAATTCAGTTCCGCGATGCCGACCAGCTCGCATCATGGGTCAACATCCTGCCGCCCGTGGCGGCCTGGGTGCTCGAGCAGACGCAGCCCGGGCTGGTCGGGCCCTTCAAGGACTGGACGCATTGGGCCGGTCGCTTCGAAGGCTTATCCTGGGTCCCAGATCCGCGCTTGCCTCCATTCCGCGAGAAGCTGCGCGCGCTGGTCGGCAAGCCGCGCGGCGCTGCGCGTGTCGTGGGCCTGTCGGGCGTCGGCAAGTCACGGCTGACGCATGAGACGCTCGGCCCCACGGAAGAGGAAGAAGCGTCGGGCGTTCAACTCTCCGACCTCGTTCTTTATTCGGTGGAATCCGAAGCTGGGGCGGTGGCCATCAAGGGTATTGTGCAGAACCTCGTCGACTCCAGCTTCCGCGCGCTCGTTGTCGTCGATCGCTGCCCGCTGGAGTCGCATCATGATCTCGTCGCGATGGTGCGGCGTGCGGGCAGCCGGGTGTCGCTCATCACCATCGACCACGACGTTCCCCCATCGGTCCAGGGCGACGACGAGTTGCTGATGGTCGATCCGGCAAGCGATGCCGTCGTGGAAGGTATGATCAAGCAGATCGCGCCGGATCTGCCGAGCGAGGATCATCGCCGTCTCTTGAGATTTGCGCGCGGGTTTCCCCAGATGGCAACCTTGCTCGGTCAGGCCTGGCTCAGCGATATGCCCATCGCAGCCGCCACGGATGACGAGCTTATCGATAGGATTCTTCTCGGGCGGCGTCCGACCGACCCGGCGCTGCTGAAAGATGCGGGAATGCTGCTCGGGGCGTTCCGGCTGCTCGGCATCACCGGCGAGTTGAATGACCTTGCGCAGGTTGCAGGGTTTACGCGTGGTCGGTCTGTCGATGATCTCCGTGCCGCCTTCGCCGATCTGCAGGGGCGCGGGGTGGTGCAACAGCACGGGCGTCTTGTCAGCCTGCAACCCAAGCCGCTCGCATTGGCACTTGCCGAGCGGCAATGGCGTCAATGGGGACAAGAAACGTGGGACGACGTCCTCGCGGGCAATCTTCCAGAGCGACTTCGCCAGAATGCCGCATGGCAACTTGCCCTCCTGAACACCGGCCCTGTTGCTCCTCAGGTTGCGCGGCACCTGATTCGTTTTGATGGTCCCTTTGCTGCGCTGGAAGCTCTTGGCCAGGAAGGTGCTGGCGACGTCGTCAGCGCCATGGCGGAGATTGATGCCGAAGCGGTCGTCACGCTGCTCGAACACATCCTGAACCCGCTCTCCATCAAGCGACTCGTCGGCGTTGGCGGCGACTTGCGGCGCGGCCTCGTTCGTGCGCTTGAAAAGATCGCTTTCATCGACACGACCTTCGAGCGTGCCGCGTTGTTGTTGCTCAAATTGGCTGTCGCCGAAAACGAGCAGTGGGCTAATAACTCCGTTGGGCAATTCAAGGCATTGTTCCCGGTATTCGGTGGGAACACGGTTGCCTCGGTCGCGCCCCGCTTGCGCCTCCTGGATGAGTTGTTGCAAAGGAATGACCCGTTAGAAATGCCGATTGTAATCGACGCGCTTCTGGATGCGTCCAGCATGCACTCGCGCGCGAGCTTTATGGGCCCGGAAACGCATGGCAGCCGTCCGCAATTGGTTCCTTGGCAACCGAAATACTGGAAGGATGCTTGGGACTACGTGATCGCCTGCGTTGATCGGCTGGTCGCGATCGGGTTGCGAGACGACGCGCTCGGTGCCAGTGCGCGCGACGGGATCGCACATGAGTTTCGCTCCTACGTGGACGGCGGCTTGATCGACCACGTCGAGAGGTGGGTTGCACAGGTTCAGGCGGTTCATCCGTACTGGCCTGCCGCCCTGAACGCGTTGGGCGATGTGCTGCAATATGATCTAGAGGGGCTCAAGAACGACGAAGAGGCGCGCGTCCGCAAGCTCATTGCCGATCTTTCCCCGCGAGATATCGCCAGCCGCATCCGCCTGCTCGTCACCGAGATGCCTTGGGATTATCCCGCCGACGCGAAACTTGAGTTTCATGAGCGGGAAAAATACCAGACCGACACCGTGCGCGCCCTGGCGAAAGAGGCGCTTGGGCAGCCCGAGACGCTGCAGGCGTCGCTCAATGCCTTGTCACGCGATGAGCAACGCATGTCGGTCGCTTTCGGCAAAGCCATCGCCGAACTCGCCGGTGACCCGCTTGCGTGGGAAGAGTCGATCAAGCGGGCCTATGCCGCCACGCCTGAGGGCAGCCGGAACTACGGGCTGGTCACCGGATATTATTCAGGGCTCGCGGCGCAACACCCCGCGGTGGTCGCCGCCTATAAGAACGGGGCCATCACCTCGCATATCTTTGCGCCCACACTGCCGTTCTTGTGCCTGTTGCTCGGCATCACGGCAGACGATGTCCGGTTGGTATGTAAGGGCCTGAAGTCTGGCACGCTGCCGCCAAGCGCGATGTCGCATTGGAGCATGGGCGGGGTGTTCTCCAAGCTTGACGCTGCCTCGGCCGCGCCATTGTTCAACCAGCTCCTCGATATGGACAGCGTGGCCTACTCAGTGGCGCTCGACGTCATGGGAATGTTCGTCCACAGCAATCGCGATAGGCTTGAGGAGTTGCGGCCCCAGATCATGCTGGCGGTTAAGCATGTCGGTAAGCGGCCGAAGCGTAGCGGTTCGCAAATGAGCGCGCATCACTTCGAGCACGTGGTGGCGTGGCTCCTCAAGAGGGGGCGGGACGACGCCGATGCCCGCGTGGCAGCCGGGAAGTTGGCAAACTATCTCGCGGCCAGCCCGGACGGGGACGCGGCCAAGATGATCAAGCCGTTGTTGCCAATCATGTTCACGAACTTCGCCTCTATCGTCTGGCCAGTATTCGGTAACGCCATCATTCGGGACCGGGCGACGGCGTGGCGCATAGAACGCGCAATCGGGGATGGCTTTTCATTTGCCGACACCAAGCAGCCGGCGGTTTTACACGTGCCCGAGGACATTCTGTTTTCCTGGGCGCACGCCAATCCCGATGGTGGACCTGCGTTCCTCGCGCGAACGTTGCCGGTCCTGAACTCGCGTGCGCCGGGTGCCGAACGAGGCTTCCATCCCCTGATGATGCGGCTCCTCAATGAATTTGGTGATCGCGACGACGTACGGCGCTACGTCATGCAGAATATGCACACGTTCGGCTGGTCCGGGTCTCTGACGACCTATTTTGCGCTTTACGAAGAGCCGCTGCGATCGCTCTTCGAGCATCCAATCGGGGCCCTGCGGCGTTGGGCGACGGTCGCGCACACTCAAATGCGCAAGCAGGTGGAGTCCGCCAAGCGTGATGACGACGAGCAGGATGCTCAATGGAATGCATGACCGTGCCGCCGGGAAACGGGCATGTTCGCAAGATCAATCCACCGCGCCGGTCGAACTGGCCGCCGCCCATCAGGACTTGAAGTCGCTTGCCGCCGCTGAGGGACTTGAATGTGAGATGGGCCGACAATTCCGCAGCAAGATCATTCGCAAGTAAGATCCGCAACGGCCAGATCAGGCTCTTAGCTCCATCACATTAACTCCCGCAGTCGACGTGTTTGAGTCGGCGTTCGCGCCATCGTTCTTGCGGACCATCTACACAATTCCTTCGTTCGGAAATCACGAAATTCGCCGTCAACGTTTTTCCTTAGATACCATCAAAAATACCAGCAAAACGATCGGCTGCAGCGGGCGCTTCCGCGAACTTTTGCCAAAGTTTTCAAATGCCCAGCCCAAATTCTTCTGAAAAATCAGGAATCGAACTAGGGCTACAAGATATTGATATTGCTACTGTTTTATGCCTGGCGGCCCCTGGCCGACAACCGTCTCATACTATAACTGTCTGAATTCGCATAAATTTTTATAGTCGAATGTTGCCAATACCAACAGAAATACCAACAAGCAGGCCGTATCAGCTGGCAAAAAAAGATCAGGCTCCCCCGGCAGCAGGGCTGGCACCATGCCGTTCCGGTCTTCAATGTCGCGACCGGAATCGAACCTGGCGATGAATCGAAATGCCGGTGGCTGGGACGACTTCGGGGCGACTCTATTGCCTGGGCGCGAGACCGACACCAAATGCGCTGATCGTGCGGCGCTGATCCGCGATGCTGGACGTCCAATGACGATGGCCTGCCAATGTCCAACAACACACAGAACGCGGGGCTGCGGGCACGAACTGCGATACTGCCTCGGCGGCGACCATTGGGCGCACGGCTTCCACTCGACCGCGTCGCCCACTGCTCAACGAGGAGGGCACGTTCGACGGCGATGTAGTGGAAGCCCAACTCGCCCACTACACTGAGAAAGTAGCGCTGGTGGCGCGATGAGGTGGTGCGGCGCCGCCTTGGCAGAGGCCGACAAGATCCTCGGCATCTATAACTGTGCTGCCTATTGGGCCGGACGCGTGCGTTTGATGCAGCGTGCACTGATCGCCTCGACAGCCTGCGCGACGGTGCGCCTGCCGTTCCGCTGCGCAGATCGGCGGTCTAGCTTGCTCTCGCTTCGACCCTCGGCAGCGAAGCGTGATATTCATCCACGCTGTCGAGATCGATCATGGTCTTACCTCCCATCTTGTACGCTCTGATCCTCTCGTGGGCGATCAGCTCATAAGCCTTAGTCTTTCCGAATTTGCCATAGCGGCAACCATCCTTGAACTCGACGAGCCGGCGCCGCTTGTTGTTATCATTGTCAATCATGGTTTCTGTGTGTGCTTCGATGATTTCCGCCACAATCGGATCAAGTCCCGCTGAGCGAGATCGGCATAGGAATTTCCATGGCGCGACCTTGGTGTCGGCGCGGGCTTACCAGGAAGGCATTGCTTTTGTGGTAGCTGATGAGGTTCATGCTGACTTGATTCGACGCCAGCTGCGCGCAGCCCAATTGCCCGGATGCGTCGATCTATGTCGCCTACGGTGCCAAACAAAAGGCTCTCTGATGCCGCGACTAACTCCTGCGCGCTATAGCGTACAAATCGGACAGACCGGATGCGCTGTTGGCAAGTTCGTAACACGCCGTCCCCGTGCTCAATTGGCCCCGTGTGCAAAGAAAAGACGAAAGTCGGCGTGAAGGCGCGCGAGCGCCCGGCCCGGGGCCTTTTGAAACGTCTGGACGCCGCGCTCGTCGCGGATGAATTCTGCAGCACTGGTGGTCATACCCGCCGCTAGCAGCGCGTCAATGCGTGATTGAACCTCGGGCAGGGGCCGAATCTCTCCGGCATCAAATCGCCGGCAAACCTGACATCATGAGCGAGTTCATGCATCGGACCAGCCTATAGGGTCAACCGATGGAGAGTTGCGCCTCAATGCGGCTGTGCTAGTACGCCCGCTCTCGAATCGAGGAGCTAAAAGTGGCGAAGAAGGCAAAGAAGACGGCTACGAAAAAGAAACCTGTGCGTCGCGAATACACAAAGGCTGACGTAAAGGAGCTGCGCGCTCATTCGAAAGCCAAGACTCCGGTTGCAAAAATTGCGAAGCTCACAAAGCGCTCCGAAGGCTCACTCCGCCAAAAGGCGCTCAAGCTTGGAATCCGGCTTGGTCACCAGCGCTAGAAGGCGGCATCATGATGCTCTTCAATAGAGTGTTGCCGCATTGACGGCTCCCTCGATCGCAAGGCTTAGATAGGTGTCCGACTTCTCGTCCCATCGCTCAGCGTAGGCAAACGGACCGGGAAGCGTACCGCCCACGGCAGCCTGCACGGCCTTGACCAGAACCTCCTGGTTCTCTAGCCGCGGCAGGTAGACATAGCGATTGAGGTACTCGCGGAGGTCCTTAAGTGCAGGCGGGCAGAGGCTAAACCCCGGCCCAGACCGCGGAATGGTGCCCGAAGAACCTGCACCGTGGCTGCAGCTTACTATGTCGGCACGGCGGCTCTTCCTGGGTTGCGCCGCCTGAAGCCGATGCGGTAAAACAAACGCGGATTTCGAGATCAGCGATGGTACTCGTAATTCACGCTGACGCCGAAAGCGACGTGGGACGCTCAGCTCAGGGTCTCCGCTCAAGCCGAAGTTCACCAAAACCAAGCCCAAGTGGAGAAACCGAAGATGAAAGCACCCGTCAGCAAACCGCGCAATCACATCCGTAGCACGATGCGTTCGACGGTTCGAGATGTTTAGCAGCACTTACGGCACTGGGGACCCGAAAGGGTTGAGCGCTGTCACGCCAGCTTCTTGCTACGTGAAGTACCTGTTACCAAGCTGATACCCCACCAGTTTTAGGCCCCGGTCACCCGGGGCCTTTTGCTTTGTGGTCGTCAGTCTGCCTTGGGCCACTCGAAGTCGAGCTTGTTGGCCCATGACTCCAGGATGAGGTCGGAGAAGCCGCCGCCCTTCTTGAACCACATGGTCGGGCGACTGCGGACGCTGGTCAGCTCCACCTTGTAGTAGATGCTGTTCAGTTCGTGCGTGAAAAACTGGTTCAGGTTCTCGGCGTTTGCGCGGGTGTAGCAGGAGGCAAGATCCTTCAGTTTGTGTCTGAATACGGCGAGGAGTTCCTCGACGTCCTGGAGAATGATGACCGCGACATTGCGCTCTTGTACTGACATGTCGGCGATGAAGTACAGAGCCTCGTCGCCGTAGCCATCTGGCGCAACCGACGCCAGCTTGCGGTGGATCGTCTCCAGATCCCTGATGGCGTTATAGTCCTTCACGACAGCGGTGTGGCCGGTAAATGAACCGAAGGTATGGTCCCGGGTCTCGATCGCGTCCTTGCCTCGCCCTTTGAGCCGGCGGGTCCGTAGTAGTCCGACTCGTCCTCGGTCGACTCGTTGCGGATGATTTCGGTCAGGGTGAGCTGACCGCCGTGCGGATGCTTCATCCTGCGAAGCAGCTCATGGACTTGGGGGAGGCTGGTCCTAAACTTCCGATAGGCCCGCGTCGCCTCCAGGGCGACCGGCTTCAGCTTCTCCAAGATGGCCAACTTCGGAGCCACCAGCGGCAGGTTCGCGAGAAGGTAGTCCTCCTCGAACTTCCATACCCTTGTCGGCCTCGGCCAAGACGTCGGCGTCGGCGCAGCAGTTGCCGATGAAGGCGCAGCACTGGAGGTCGGGAAACCAGACGAGAGTGCCGGTCAGAAAGCGGTTTGGTGCACACATCGGGCAGGGGCAGAGGTCGCCGTCCGGCCGCCTGGTCCCATTGACCGTGATGAGCTGCCAGAGCTTCCTGAACTTGGCATCCTTCGGGATGCTGTTTCGATACAGGGACTCGATCAGCTCCGGTTGGCCAGTCTCCGTGATCTGCGCCACCGTCTCCTCGATCCAGATACCTGACTGACGGTCCTTGAAGGTCCGCCAGGGTAACACTTTGACTTCAGAACCTTTCGTACCACGCGACTTACGACCGTCTTTGGTCATGAACGCCCCTATGAGAACGAACCCAAAAGATTCCGTTTGTTCTTTGTGTTGAGCCTGCCGGGTTCCAGGAACTCCCGATTCGCATGCCTACAATTAGTACGGTCGCAAGGCGTGTAGCTCAATATGCTGCGCGTATCTACCCCCGGTAGTCCCAGCATCCACAGGGTCAGGTCGCGTGTAGGGCCCCTGTTCGATGGCGGCCATAAGCTCGGCTCCTGTGGAACAGGTCGGTGGTTCGAGCCCACCCAACTGTACCAGAGCGCTCCCTAAGTGCTTCTGCCGCAGCAAGTAATTGAACAGCCAGACCATTTCGCTCGCTCTTCAATACAAAGAGCGATACAGATGCCCATCCGAATGGCTGCGCTAAATTTCTCAGCAACAGGTACGACGAAAACTCGCAAGGCCATCCCGAAGGATGTTCGCGCAGAATACAAGCGGCTATACGGCGTCAGCCGCGAGGCAATCCTCCGTACCCCGGCAGGAACCTCCAAGGCTCAGGCCAAAGCGCTCTATGGACAATGGCTGGCAGAGGTCGAAACGCGGATCGAACGCATCCGCGCGGCGGCAAAGGGCCAGGGCCAGCC
The DNA here is from genome assembly GCF_013373795.3 of Bradyrhizobium quebecense. NCBI lineage: Bacteria > Pseudomonadati > Pseudomonadota > Alphaproteobacteria > Hyphomicrobiales > Nitrobacteraceae > Bradyrhizobium > Bradyrhizobium quebecense. Next base: position 5,838,922 of record NZ_CP088022.1, on the reverse strand, counting down.
ACTCACGAAACTCAACGCCTTGGCCTTGGCAGGCCGGTGGTACGCTTGGTTTCTCGAGAAGCACCAGAGCGACCTAGGGCCGATCGACATTCATGACATCCAGATCATTGCGGCTGCGAGATGGATGAAGCCGGTAAAGTTGGCGGCTCGCCTGTCATAACGGGTTGCCAGGCGTCGGAAGTGTTTGAGTCGGCAGAAGCAGCGCTCGATGCAGTTGCGCTGTTTGTAGGCGTCAACGTCGTGCGGGATGATGATCCTGCGAGTGCGGTTTGACGGGATCACCGCCGTTGCGCCGATTTCCGCGATAATCGCACGCAGGGCGTTGCTGTCATAGGCTTTGTCGGCGAGCACCGCGTCGCCGCTCTGGCCATCAAGCAGTGCGGGCGCCTGGGTAATGTCATTAACCTGCCCAGCTGTGACGATGAAGCGGAGTGGACGGCCGAGCGCATCGGCCAGCATGTGGATCTTAGTCGTCAGTCCGCCTCGGGAACGCCCCAGCGCCTGATCTTTGGCCCCCCTTTTCCGCTCGTCGCCTGCCGGTGGGCGCGAACGATGGTGCTGTCGATCATCAGATACTGGTTGTCGCGATCGGCGGTCAGAGTGGCGAACACGCGTTCCCAGACGCCAGCATGGCACCAGCGGCTGAAGCGCTGATGTACCGTTTTCCACTTACCGTACCGATCCGGCAGGTCGCACCAGTGTGCGCCCGACCGCAAGACCCACAAACATCCGTTGACGAACAGACGATTATCCGCAGCCGTACGTCCCGGGTCGCCAGCTTTCCCCGGCAGCAGTGGCGAGATCATCGACCATTGCGCCTCGGTCAGCTCATATCGCTTCGCCGCCATCATCTGCTCCGTGTCGAATCACGGAACTCTATGAATCAGCGATCAAACCACTTGGGAATCCTGAATGTCGATCGGCCCTAGCCCATTGATGGCCACTGATGCTATCTCGGGTTTCTGACACCCAAGTCTACGGTTGCATACAACTTAGACGTTTGCAACAGTCATTGTCTACTCAGGGCGCGACGAAACCGCGCGCTCTCCCTTGGGTTTTCGTGCACACGGCTGCGCTCGGCCGCTCGGCTTTATCAAACTCCGAATTGCTCAAGCTCCTGCCGAAAGCGCGGACAACGAACCTGCAAGCCGTGCTTGCCGTGGCCTACTGCACTTACGATCGAAAGCCCGACGCGGATATAGACGCAAAAGACGGCGAACATGGTCAGTCCAAAGACGTGCCGCAATCCTAATTCGCTGCGTCCTCTCTGAAAAGAGCGCAGCCTGTTCGTCTTAGCGATTGTTGCCGGAGATCTATCACAGGCGGACGTAATCAGACCCGCAGGTTTTCTGCGGTGCTTTTGCTCGCTTGGGGGCGACTTTGACTTCGTAAGAAATCTTTTGGCCTTCTGCCAAACCGGAGAGTCCAGCGCGCCCGCCAAGGCTCACCGCGCTTTCGGCAGCAATCGACGCCGATCGATCGCCAGCCTGTTTCGGTCCGGGTTCCTAAACCCGCGGTCAGCCTGCACCTAAAAATTCATCTCCTTTCGGGGAATTGCGTTCGCTCGCCCGTTCGGGTTGTATCGTCGTCATGACAGAACACCCGGGCGTTTCAGAAAAACCAGACTTGGGAACGAGCCGCCGATGTCACGACCGCCGAAGCGCGATCGGTGCTGTCAATCGTACCCGTCGTCGGACAGGACCTCCAGGAAGTGGTGACAGCGCTCGTCCCCAACCAAAGAGCCGAACGCTTCGAAAAATACCTTCTCCTGCTATCCGACGAGCTCAACTGGCTGGCGGTTGCTTCATAGTCCCCTCCGATTCGCGAGCTTGCGGGAAGGCTTGAAGATAGCTGACTTTTTGAGCCGCAGGCGCTGACCGCAATTACGTCATCGTATGCACAATTGACACGCCTTGATTGCGTGGACCACTTCTTGCAATTACGAAGGCATCTCGTCCAGCAATGCTGCCTACAGTGCAGACAATCAATGCGCCGGGCTGATCATCCCCTTCGCCTAGGTCAAGGACAAACCGCAGTCGGTCAGCTCGACCACGACGTCGGTTGTAGAAATGACGCCTTTGTGATGAGTGATTGCCAGCACGGTCACATCTTCCGCCAGGCTGCGAATATGGTCCAAAATGTCGCGCTCGGTTCGTTCGTCAAGCGCGGAGCTGGCCTCGTCGAGAAGAAGGATCGCCGGCTCGCCATAGAGCGCGCGGGCAATCGCAACACGCTGGCGCTCCCCGCCTGAAAGCTTCAAACCGCGTTCTCCAACGGTTGTTTCAAATCCTTCCGGCAGAGCGTCGATAATGCGGAGAATTGCGGCTTTTTCCGACGCACCGCGAAGGCGCACCTCGTCGCGGGGCCGTCCTAGCAGAATGTTGTCGGCTACCGACTCATTGAGCAACATCACGTCCTGCGGCACAACAGCAACTGCGGCATACCAATCCGTGTGATCGATGGTCGCTATATCGGTTCCATCGACCAGAATACGGCCGCAGTCTGGCTCGATCGATTTCAGGACGAGCTTGAATATTGTCGACTTCCCCGATCCGGATTCGCCGACAAGGAAGGTAATGGCGCCGCGCCTAGCCAGAAACGAGACATTCGTAACGCCACGACCGTTGTCGTAGGCATACCGAATGCCCTCGAAGGATAGCTGGCCAGCGGAGGGCGTGAAATCATGAGCATGAGATGTTCGCCGCTCTTCTGGTGCGACCCACAGTCTGGCGAGAGGAATGAGGTCGGCTCGCGACCGCGCCGCGTCAGAGATCGCGCGCGCGACCATCTCGAAGGGCGTATTGAGTTGGAGTAGAAGCGTGTTGAATAGCACAATATCGCCGATCGTGACCGCGCCGGCCCGGTATTCAGGCATTAGAAGGAGAAGTGTGACGGCAAATTGTAGCGCGATGGCTAAGCCGAGCACGGCTATGTAGGCCAATCGTTGAAACACGTAGGCTCGCCAGTTATCGCGCACCTCCCGCGCCTTCATCGTAAAGCGCTGGCTCATCCAGGAATGACTGCCGAAATGGCGCAACGTGTCCATGGAGTTCATGACGTTGCCGACGAAACGCGCATTCTCCTGTCCGGCTTCGATGGCCCGGTCCAGAAACACGCGCGCCCGACGCGTGGAATTCCACCCCAATGTAATCGCGACAGCCCCATAAGCGACGACGATTGCAGCGATTTGGATATTGACGAGCACACCGAGAGTAGCGAGCGTAAGCAGAAGTTGCGCTGCAGCCGGGATGAATATCATAATTCCAAGCTGGACCAACGTCGTCAACCCGCTGCACCCGCGCGCGGCCGCACTCTGTATCTCCACGGGATTGTGCTCAAGAAAAAAGGCCGAGGTTTTTCTCAGGATGCGATCGAAAAAGCGAGTTGCAGCGATGAAGCCCAGGTTCTCGGCTGTCATGAAGGAAAGATACTGCAGCATGCGCTGCAATGCGGAGGCTATGCCGAGCAGGACCGCATAGCCGGCGAATCCCCAGGCAAGCGCCGACATGCCTTCCCCCCGCGGGAGACGATCAATGAGACTCGAAAATACATAGGGGGCTGCGACGCTGCTCGCGCTGGAGATCAGCACCACTGTGGCAACGATGAGAAGCAAGCGCCGATCGGATCGCCAGTACGCATGCAGAATTTCGGAAACCGGCGACAATGCGCTGTCGTTGACCTGATCTGCGGTTGATCCAGGGAATGGGGCTTTGCTTACACTGAGAGAGCCGACATGGCCTTGCGATCTGGATTCCATACGATCTCACGTAAAGATGCGGCTCTGTGGAATTTGCTGCCGTTTACCGTTACTAGACTCCAACCCAGTTTTGTCCAGCACCGTCATCCAACCCCGCCAAATCTTGGTAGGTTGTCGCCCGGGTTCTCACATGAGAGAAGTTATAGTGTGGCTCGACACGCTGCCGCGCCACACGACGAGAAGCCCGATCACGCTATCAATAGGAACAGACATGAAGAGCGCAACTGCAGACACGTCTAAGCGGCCATCGCGGCCCGATACAACTGACCTCCTCTTACCGGTGCTGCCACCTCCCACTATTGTGGGGCCGAAGGGCCCCTCCCTAACGACAGCGCTAATGAACGCTACCTTTAAGATCATTCTTCACTCCGTTACCGCCTCTCACACGAGAGGCGGTAACGTTTAAGTCGAGGAACAAATGCTCAAGGCCACTCTGAAAATAGCCGACTTGGAAAACTATGGCGTTCATTCGGTCGTAATAGCCCTTGCGTCTACGGATCAGTTTCGTCAGCACTACCAGAAATGCATGTACTGGCCCGCTCGATTTTATCGTGATCGAGGCCGCTCGCCGGGGTCATCGGTTGCGTGTACGAGCAGGCCATATAGGTAGCCTCCCAATTTACCTCCATGTGGAGGAGCGCACTCGTACGGTTACGCCCTCCTGGAATTTCGTGGATCTTTTGGATAACTCGGGAACGATTGATACAGAAATCATAGCCCATCATCCATCTATGAGAACGTTCTATTCTGCGCGGCAGGCCTGCGTTGGCGCTAATCAGTTAATCTGCTGCGGCTGCATGGAACACTCGGCCGTCCCGGCAGCGGCCATGGTGCCGAACGGGGCGTTTGCGTAGGTGATGATACGAACCGCCGCGCGATTTTCGATGGAAACAAGGGCCATCGGCGTCCTCTCTCCTGCCGCGCACCGGCTGCTCGGGGCCGTGGTCTCCATCGGAGGCACCCTCACATTCTGGATGAACTTTCCAACCTTATAACGGATGCAAAGTGACCGCGGATGAGGCAGCCAAATCGGCATCCGGCGGTCGCTCGAACAATCTCGCTTGAAAAAGGCTGGCCGATCTCCGCGTTGAGGTGGCCCGGGACTACGTGCCGAAAGACACGCTGGGTGCACTTGAGAAGCGCGTTATCGACGCGATCAATGCCGCCGGCAGTGCATTGACAGCCTGGCGAAACACGGCAGCACTAAGATTCTGTCACTGATGAAAATCGGCTTCATTCGATTCTTGTTCTTCAGTGGGCGCAGGGGCTAGCGAGCCATCGGCCTGAACGATCATCTTGGGCGAGAGGGGCGCGCCAAGCGGCGGAACTGCTGATCGCCGGATCTGCGGCGGATATCGCCGGGAAAACGCCGCAATGAGGCGCTGGCGGCGGCCAGCTTTTTCCACCACCTTCTCGATGGTCTTCTCTTTGGAGCGTAGCGCGGCGCGGTGCGTCGGCGTTGGCGGTTCCACTCCTGTACGTCCGTTAACAGCCACATTACCTCACCTGCTGAAGTGCTCGCCCACGGAAAATTTGGCTCTTCAGCTCAACGAGCGATTGTTCGAGGCGTGGTCTTGAAGTGCGCGGCCAGTTGGACCGCTGTCATTAAGATGCCGATAAGGCCGATCGATGTCGGTCCAACATCCGCAGTGATGCGCTCCGTGCTGTCTTTCATTGCTCGCGAGCCGCCCCTAGCCAAGCGACCACGAGCGGGCGGCAGCTTGCCATTCATGAGCGATACTCTTCGCGCACGCCGCGAGAATATGATCTTGATCAGCCTAAAGAGCTAAGTGCTCGTCACCGCGAACTCATCAGGGCCTCCGCGCTGGCGGATGACCTCTCGGAGTGCAGATGGCTTCTCAGGGGCGGAAGAGCGAATAGCGGCCTCGAAGGCCGGTATGAATTTGAGCCGGTCCATTACAGCACACTCCACAAAGCCATCGTGAGTGTCAGTCGGGGAAACGAGCTTTTGGTTTTGAGGCCGGCTAGGGGGCGGCCCAGTCGCCGTGAGCTGCGCAATCGTCGCGAGAACTACGCTCGTTTCGGTCGTTCCCCCAGACCAATCTCCGAGCGCCGCGATGGCGCCTTCCAAAGCCTTTTCACGGCTCATGTGAACTATCTCCCCAGCGAGCCTGTTGCAGAAGACCGGTAGAACCCAGGAAAAGAGGCGCGGGCGTCTGGAGGAGCCGCCCGCGCGAAGTTTGCTACGCCAAGCTTGGCTGCTGGGGTTGCGTGAAATAAACAGCCAAGCCAAAAGGCTCTCAGCAACTCGCGTGCCAGACGGTCACGAACTTCAAGTGTAGAGATAAGCGGTGCCAGTCTTTTCGCCCGTCGTCGCCTGACCTCGACAGAGCATGGCGGCTAGCGCCACGATGGAAAGCCGCGCGGGCGGTGGCTGAGGGACCGCCCGCACGAGTTACGGTGCGAGGACTTGGCCCTCAATCAATAAGCGACCAAGCCATACTTGGCTCAGCAATCAATGGGCCAGACGGCCACATTGCGCAAGAGGCAAACGGCGCGCTTTCATACCTTGTGCAGACTAACTACTCGCGCGAGCGGTGCTTTCCGGACGACAATGTCACGAACCGGACGCAACTGAGCGACATCAGACGTGCCGCGTTAATGACGACGAGCGCGCGAAATAGTCGGACTGATCTCGTCATCGTGCACGATGAGAAGCTCGCCGGGCTTCACGCCAAGTCTTCGCAACTGCTCCTCTTCGATTGGGCAGTTGAGCATTGCGGCTTTTGCGCCGCATTCCGCGATGGTCATCCTCACCACTTCCGCAGGATCGGCGACGGCCCCCACGCAAATTATGTGCCCGAATTCTTCGTCATCGTCGCCATCTTCCGTGAAGAAAGCCGCTGTCACTATCCAACCATCCATCTTGTTGAGCTCCGTGGGCCCTGAGCTGCCGAACCTCTTAAGATCCCGAGGCATCGGACACCCGCGGCTGAACACGAGGACGGCCACCTCATTGCATAAATATTACGACCGCGGCGATGGCGAGCGAGGTTAGTCCCATCAAAATGACGTATGCGATATACGGAAGGTCGCCACGCACTACACATCTCCAGCACTTGACGGAGCGTGCACTCCGAGACGCGGCACACCAGCACAGGCCGGCACGCGTTCCGCACCCTGACACGGCAACCCGAGCCCTACACCTACTTGTCTGCATAGGTGCCAACCTGACGGCGACGCCATTAGACGTTAGCACGCGCTCAACCTGCGGAGTATCTCGTTGACGCATCGCGGGGCGAAGGTCCGTCCTCCCGCAACCGAATCCCAATAGGGATCGGGCTGGAAGCCAGCTATTCAATTGAACCACCATTTGGTGCAGCACCCTTCGATTGTACGGACGCAATGGCACCTCTCAATCAGACGAGCGAGCATGAAGTTCTGAGTGCCCGAGATTGTTATAGGTTGCTTGCTCACGGAAGCTCCCTGCCGTCATCGAAGCTATGCAAGTAAGCCTGAGCGTGCACGCAGAGCCGCCAGCTCCGGTCAACTACGACCACAACCATCCCCCTGCGAGCTCTGCTGTCCTCATGCCTGGCGAGCCCCGCAATGATCTGGATGACGGGCTTGCGTGGAATGAAGTGGAGCTTGACGACTACGAAGGTGACCGCCCCGATTTCGGCGACATGCATCTTTTCTTCTTCGGGTATCGCGGCACGTTCACAAGCGGCCACACTCCCGAGCGTGCTGGCGATAAGATCACCGAACACGCCCGCTCGTCGAGTTTAACGGTGGCTGCGAACACAACAGTCAAACCTGATGAGTAAGGAAGCGGGATGACAAAACACGGTTCGATCATTGAAGAGTTGCAGCCATTGAAGAGTTGCAGCGAGAGCGAGCGAACATTGATCAGCTTTTGGCAGATCTTGAGGTCGCCAAGTCCGCGTCCATGCGGTGGACGGCTCCGAGGCCGTTGACACAGCCGAATATGTGGATGGCCTCAGGCAAGCCTGCTTAACAAAGCAATTGCGGCCTAAGGAACATGGATACCTGAAGTTAGTTATCCACGACGGCCGGGCCGCCGTCACGCAAGATGTGCCGGTATCCTTGATTAGTCATCCGCTTGGTCCGGGCGATATACGTCTCATACGCTCGGCGGGCGCGCTGCGGCTCGCGTTTAGGATTGATGCGCAATACGATCTCCGCTACCTCTCGCCAGTCTGCGCACTCTGCGTCTGATCTTCCCCCGAGAAAGTGGACTGGTTTAGGCGGCTTTTAGCTCCATTTCGATCGGGGCGATATATCCCAGGGCGGAATGGAGCCTTGTTCGGTTGTACAACGACGTTTGAGAACGCCCACAGGACCGTTCTTCGCGAGGTTCTTTATCGGCATCATCCCTGGTTTGGTCGCCGAGTTTGCGTTCATGGGGCGGTCGACAAGGCTGACGATGTCGTTTTTCGCTGCACCCTGGACGGATCGCAAGCAGACCGTTGGCTGGAAGTTCCAGCATGGATGTTCGACCGGACGGCCTGCCCTGACGCCGAGCTTCTGACAGTTCGGCCGTTTGTTAGCATCGATGCACTTGCGGCGCTCGCTGCGCTTCTCGATCTGGCGTTGAAGGATCGAACGCCATCAGCTGCCCCGCTTTCTGGCGCATCCAGAGGCTCTCACGACCAGAATCGGGGAGCGACTCATGTCACGCGAGACGGCAATGCCAGGGAGCGGATACCGACACAATCGACAACCGCGGTTGCAGCAGCAGATGGATCTGTTCGGGAGCGGCCTGTCGAACGGCGCCCTCGGCGCGCCGGCATGGTCGGAGCTGCCGGCGGAAGCGCGGGCGGCCCTCACAAGCCTGATGACGCAGTTGATCCTCGACCATGCTGCGATGACAGCGACGCCGCCCGCGAAGGGGGTCGATCATGATCTCTGACAAGGTCAGGCCTCATCATCTGGAGCGTAAGGCGATTCTTTACGTGCGCCAATCCTCAGCACATCAGGTGTTGCACAATCGCGAGAGCAGCGCATTGCAATACGCCATGCGGGACCGGCTGACGGCACTCGGGTGGTCAGAGATCGAAGTGATCGATGATGATCTCGGTCGTTCAGCCGCCGGCGGCGTGCAACGCGCCGGTTTCGAGCGAATGGTAGCGGAGGTTTGCCTCGGTAAGGTTGGTGCGGTTTGCGCCCGCGAGGTCTCGCGCTTCGCCCGCAACAGCCGGGATTGGCAGCAACTCATCGAGATGTGCCGCGTGGTCGATACCGTTCTGGTCGATCAGGAGACTATCTATGCGCCAAGGCACGGCAACGACCGCCTGCTGCTCGGGCTCAAGGGCAGCCTCAACGAGTACGAACTGGATTTGTTGCGCCAACGCTCGCTCTCGGCCCGCTACGAGAAGGCGCGCCGGGGCGAGTTGGTTGTGGCGGCGCCCGTCGGCTTCGTGAAGGCCGGCGACCATTATGAGAAAGATCCGGATCGGCGTGTCCAGGAAGCGATCAAGCTGGTGTTCGACAAGGTCGAGGAACTGGGCAGCGCGCGACAGGCGCTCTGCTGGCTCCACGAGTACAATCTCGATCTACCAGTGAAGCAGTCCAACGGCGACACAGCCTGGCGGCGACCGAGTTACTCCGCCATCCACCGGATCATTGAGAACCCGGTCTACGGCGGCGCCTATGCCTATGGTAAGACGGCTGTGGCGGCGGGATACAGCGCCGGGGGCGTGAGCTTGAAGATCCGCCGCAAGACACGGAACGAATGGCTGGCGCTGAAGCCCAACACCCACGACGGGTATGTGAGCTGGGAGAGGTTCGAGGCGATCCGCACCATGGTCAGCAGCAACGTTCCCACCGGTCGGCATCACGGCGCACCCAAGCATGGTGACGCGCTGCTGGCCGGTCTGATCCGGTGCAAGCGCTGCGGCCGCAAGCTCACACTCCGGTACTCCGGCATGAAGCACCATATCCCACGCTACAGCTGCAGCCGCGCCTGGATGGACAATGGCGGTCCTCACTGCATCGCCTTCGGCGGATTGCGTGTCGATGATGCAATCGAGGAAGCACTGCTTGGCGTCGTCGGTCCGGGCGCTATCGCCGCTGCAACCGCTGCCGCCGAAGGAGCCAGGGAACGGCGGGATCAGGTGCGCGATGCGCTCAGTCGCGATCTGGAAGCGGCGCGCTATGCCGCCGACCGGGCTTTCCGGCAATACGATGCCGCTGACCCCGCGAACCGGTTGGTGGCGAGTGAGCTGGAAGCGCGCTGGAACAGGGCACTCGCTCACGCGGCGGAGGTCGAGGGCAAGATCGCCATGCATGATGCGGCCACGCCCGCACCCATTGCTGATCCAGCTTCGCTCGGCGTACTGGCCTCGAACCTCAAAACGGTCTGGGATGCGCCGACGACGGATGCTCGTCTCAAGAAGCGCATTGTACGCACCCTCGTCCATGAGGTCGTGGCCGATATAGACGACGCGGCGTCCGAGATCGTTCTCATCGTCCACTGGGTGGGTGGCGCTCACAGCGAGTTGCGCTTGCCCAAGCGCCGGCGCGGACAGCGCAACAGCACTTCCGCCGATATTATCCAAGCCGTGCGTCAACTGGTGCTGATCGCCAGCGACGATCTGATTGCCGGCCTCCTCAACCGAAACGGCCTCAAGACGGGCAACGGCAATCGCTGGACCCGCGAGCGCGTCACATCAATGCGCTCGAGCTACCACCTCCCGGTGTTCAAGCCCGCCGATGACGGGATCGAACCCTGGCTCAACCTTAGCAACGCCGCAAAGCTCCTGAAGGTCGCGCCCAAGACGCTCCGGCTCGCCGCTGAAGCCGGCGAGATCGCAGCCATCCATCCGCTATCGGACGGCCCGTGGATCTTTGCTCGCGCCTCGCTGATAACAGCTGCCGCTCAATCTATCGCCGAAGGAGCGCGACAGAACCCAAGATACCCCACAGGATCGCATCCCGATCAGCAAACTCTCTTCTCTTCAACAACATAGACAGATGGGTGTTCTGATGCGCGGTTGTAGAAGCCTTCGATGAAGGCGAAGATATCGCGCTGGGCCTCGGCGCGGGTCTTGTAGTTGCAATGATGAACGAGCTCAGTCTTCAAGGTATGGAAGAAGCTCTCCATCGGAGCATTGTCGTAGCAATCGGCCTTGCGGCCGCATCGATGCGGTGATGCCGGCGCCTGCGAGAGCATTGCGATAGGCGTGTGAGGCATACTGCACACTTCGATCGGAGTGGTGGATCAACCCGGCTGGGGCCGTTGTTGCTGGATGGCCATCGTCAGTGCCGCTGCTGCGAGTTCGACCTGCATATGATCGCGCATGGCCCAGCCGACGATCTTTCGACTGAAGAGATCCATCACGGCCGCGAGATACAGCCAGCCCTCCGCGGTCGGGATGTAGGTGATATCGGCGAGCCAAATCCGGTTCGGAACCGGGGCTGAGAAGTCGCGCGCGATCAGGTTCGGCGCGATCGGCAGGTTGTGACGGCTGTCGGTGGTGCCCACACGGCGCGGCGGCGCCCTGATGGCGCGGATACCGTGCCGACGCATCATCCGCTCGATCCGGCCGCGGCTGGCGCCGCGGCCCTGCCTCCGCAGGACGGCATGGACGCGGGGACTGCCGTAGCGGCCGTTGCTGTCTTGATGGACTTGCCGGATCGCGGCCAGGAGCGCGGCATTGGACTTTGTCCGCTTACTCACCGGGCGATCGCGCCAGGCGTAATAGCCGGCCGGCGAGACCTCGAGTACGGCACACATCAGCCGTACCGGATAGGCATCGCGGTGATCCTCGATGAAGCGGAAGCTCATGTCCGGGTTCCGGCAAAGATCGCGATCGACTTTTTTAGAATGTCGCGCTCCATGCGCAGCCGTTCGTTCTCCTGGCGCAACCGGGCGATCTCCGAAGCCTGGTCCGCCGGACTTATCCACCCAGCGCCGCAACACCGAGTCTCGCAGACCAAGTTCCTTGCCAACCGACGTAATCGAGCGGCCGCTCGACACCACCAGCTCAACGGCTTGCCGCTTGTACTCCTCGGTAAACGACCGACGTTGACGTTCCATTCGACACCTCCGCGCTCAATGAGCCTACTACAGGTGTCCACTCATTCGGAGGAGGTTCAGTCCGCTTCCAGCATGCGCATGTAGGTGACGGCGTGCTCCCGGTCATAAGGCGTCAAGGTCTGATCGCTCGGGGCGATATCCCATGGCGGTCTTTGCATCGGATGCAACTTCGGTTCGTCACAACCTAGAGCGTGATTACTTTAGTTTTGGCCATATCCGGCGTCGGCGAAGTAATTGGCACATTCGGCGGGTGAGGAGCTATCGCTGAAAGTTGGTGACGGCGGGAATCGGGAAGGCGGCATATCGTGGGGGTGCTTGACGCCTCCACTTCTCCACCGAAGGAGCGATATGCCGTGTCCAAAGATAACATCATCAAGTTGATTCAGCCAGGAAACGTCGACGATCAACTCACCGAAATCTTGCGCAATGGGGCGCGTGCTCTGTTGGCCCAGGCGGTCGAGGCCGAGGTCGCGGACTTTCTCGGCAAGCATGCCGATTTGAAGACTGCGGACGGCCACCAGCGCGTCGTGCGCCACGGTCACCTGCCGGAACGCGAGGTGATGGATGGTATCGGTCCGGTCGGCGTCCGCCAGCCGCGTGTACGCGATCGCGAGGCGGAGGCTACCGATCCCGACCGCATCCGGTTCTCTCCATCGATCCTGCCGCCCTACATGCGCCGCTCGAAATCGATCGAGACGCTGCTGCCGATCCTTTACCTGAAGGGTATCTCCACCGGCGACTTCTCCGAGGCTCTGGCGGCGCTGCTCGGCAAGGATGCTGCCGGGTTGTCGGCATCGGCCGTCTGAAGGACGGTTGGCTTGACGAACACACCGCGTGGCAGAGGCGCGATCTGTCGGCGAAGCGCTACGTCTACATCTGGGCCGATGGCATCCATCTCCAAGCACGCCTCGAAGACGAAAAGCAGTGCATCCTGGTGCTGATCGGCGCGACGCCGGAAGGCCGCAAGGAACTGGTCGGCCTCACCGATGGCGCCCGCGAGAGCGCGCAGGACTGGCGCGATCTGCTGCTCGACCTGAAGCGGCGCGGGCTCGGCGTGCCGCCGCGGCTCACCATCGCCGACGGCGCGCTCGGGTTCTGGAAGGCCGCCGGCGAGGTCTGGCCGAAAACGCGCGAGCAGCGCTGCTGGGTACACAAGACCGCCAACGTGGTCGCCAAGTTGCCGAAGAGCCAGCAGCCTAAAGCCAAACGCGCGTTGCAGGAGATCTGGATGGCCGAAACCAAGGCCGCCGCCGAGCTGGCGTTCGACGCCTTCATCGAGAGCTATACGCCCAAATACGAGAAGGCGACCGACTGCCTGAGCAAGGATCGGGACACGCTACTGGCGTTCTACGACTTCCCGGCCGAACACTGGAAACACCTGCGGACCATCAATCCCATTGGAAGCACCTTCGCTACCGTGCGCCACCGCACGATAGCCTGTCCAACAGAACGGCGCTCGCGATGGTCTTCAAACTGCTTGAGGCCGCGCAGAAAAGCCGGCGTTGTCTCGATGGCCACAACCAGTTGCCAAAACTCGTTCTCGAGTCTGACATTCAACGACGGGATCGAGGTCATCGCCAAACCGACTGACCGTCAGCCCATAACCGCCGCCGCCTGACCGGCCGCGCCGTCACCAAAATTTGGCGATAGCTCTTCTGTCCAGCACCGTCATCCAACTGCCGACATTGGTAGGTTGTCGCCCGCCTTCTCACATGAGAGACCTTCCATTGTGGCTCGACACGGTGCCGCGCCACTCTCTCTGGCTTTTACTGAAGCCTAGATTTGAGACGACGAGAAGCCCGATCACCCGGAGATTGACATGAAGAGCACAACTGCAGACGCGCCTAAGCGGCCATCGCGGCCCGATACAACTGACCTCCCCTTACCGGTACTGCCACCTCCCACTATTCAGGGAGAGAAGGGCCCCTTCCCTAACGACAGCAGTAACTTCGGCTACCTTTAAGATCATTCTTAACTCCGTTACCGCCTCTCCCACGAGAGGCGGCAACGTTTAAGGAACCAATGCTCAAGGCCACTCTGAAAATAGCCGACTTGGAAAACTACGATCCTGTTGCCAAAGGCAGTTCGATACAGGTTGGTGAAAGCTACATCCGGCCGTTCCAACATAAGAGTCTTGAGAGTTCGTTAGTGAAGAACACTGAACAATGGTTCTTCGTCATACGTGAGCGTCAAGTAGCGGCGGACGAGGCTGGCGTTCATTCGGCCGTAATAGCCCATGCGTCTATGGATCAGTTTCGTCAGCACTACCAGAAATGTATGCACTGGCCGCTCGATTTTATCGTGATCGAGGCGGCTCGACGGGGCCCTCGGTTGCGTGTACGAGCAGGCTATATAGCCAGCCTCCCAATTTACTTCCACGTGGAGGAGCGCACTCGTACGGTTACGCTCTCCTGGGATTTCATGGATCTCTTGGATAAATCGGGAACGATCGATACAGAAATCATAGCCCATCATCTATCTATGAGAACGTTCTACTCTGCGCGACAGGCCCGCGTTGGCGTTAATCTGCTGACTGCTGGCGCCACCTTGTACGTCGACAGATCGCAAACGTCATTTGAGTACGGCGCGACAACCTCATCAGCCCCTGAGCTCTCTGGACGAGAGGGGAGCAATTATGTCCTTGAGTTTTCTGATACTCTTCAGGCGGTTGTTCGTTCGCGGCCGACGGCCTTCTGCGCAAACGCTGTGGAGCTGAGCGGAGGAATGGACTCCGCTTCCGTCGCAGTTGCTGTTAGCGAGAGTGTAGCATCGCTAGCATGTGGCGGGATACTATTGGGCGACGGGAGTAGCCCCAAGCAGATTGACCGCCGAGCTAGCATTTTGAGCGCACTGGATTGTCGCGATCACAAAGTTGACATGCACGCCCACATGCCGGCGATTGATCTAGATCTTGACCTGAAAGGACGCCTGCCACTCATTTCAGAGTATTACCTTGAGGCGTTCGGGTCACTCTGGGATCGGTTCCGAGGTGATGGCTGCGAAATAATCTGGACCGGCATAGGAGGAGACGAGCTTTGCGCTCGCTTCAGCAGCGACGAGGAGGAACCCAGATCTCCGTCTTCACCCGACCTGGATATCGCGCTTGGGCTTGCAGAAGACCTATTGACGAAACGCGGGCTTGACGCCGCTCGTTCATCCTTCCTTTTTAGCGCCCCCATCAGCGCCACTCTATCCACAACTCTGCTCGCAAGTCTTTGTCATGCTCGCCCACTCGCGACGCGAGGACTTTGGCCCGTCCGCCCATTCGGCGATCCGAGATTGATCAATTTTGGAGCGAAGCTTCCGTTTGCACTTCGCTCGGGCAAGGAGCTCCTCCGTTCTTACTTGCGTGAGCGCTTGGGCTCTGACGTATTTCCACGCGGTTACGCAAAGGAGACTTTCGCGCTTGTACTGCCAAAGGCGATTGCGGCTCGTGCGGACATAATTTCATCACAGCTTGCTTCTTGCGCCTTGGCCGACTTCGGCTTGGTTTCGCAAGAGGCTGTCATGGCACTCTTGAACAGGGTGATAACAACACACGAATTTTCCGCAACGAGCACCTTGGCACGTTTTTTATGGGCAGAACGTTTCGTTCGGCAACTCTGTTGATTGCGCCATTATCAGCGATGGGACATTCCCGGGCAAGGCACGGGTCATTGCAGCTACCGCTTCAGACCATTTTTCAAGGATAGCTATGTTGATCTCGGGGTCCAGACCGGCGGCGTCTTGCGCAAGATCTACGAGGTGAAGTCGAGTTGCGAGCGGCAGGCGCTCTACACGGCGATCGGGCAAGTCGTGGTTCACGACGATACCCGGAATGGCGATTGCAAGCGCCTAGGCCGCCTCTAATCGGCTCGCCAGATCGTTCGCGCCGATATCAGAGACATGAACGGAGGCAGCCTTCGCCGCCGCGCGTGAAGCCGGAATTCGACCACCCGACCTTGCCACGGCAGATCGGCTAAAGCGTCGCACGTAATGGCTGTGGACGCGACTCGTCTGGCAGACGCAACAGGGACACAGCAAGACCGCTGACTTCAGCCGAGCCACGAGCGCCACCCTGTCGGTCCGGGGAAGGATCTGGACAATCGAAAGCTCGGGGGAAACCAGTGAGCGGAAGGCTTGGAGCAAGGCGAATCACGGGCGCCGACTGCGATTCCGACCTTATGCCCTTATTCGCACTGTCCGTGAATCCTGCACCCTGCTGTCGCGCGCCATGGAAAACTGCCCCCTCAGCGTCACGAGGAATTGCCCCCCCTCGGATAGCTGAGGAGAGAGTGAATGAAGCGGGAACGAATCACTGAAGGCTCGCCGTGGAATGATCCACGGGGGCAGGTGATGAAGACGCCGGATGACGTGGCGGAAATGATGCGCCTGAGAGCGTGCGGGTGGGGCGTGAAGCGGATTGCGCGGCAGCTTGGCTGCAGCCATCACACGGTGAAGGAC
Organism: Bradyrhizobium quebecense; assembly: GCF_013373795.3. NCBI lineage: Bacteria > Pseudomonadati > Pseudomonadota > Alphaproteobacteria > Hyphomicrobiales > Nitrobacteraceae > Bradyrhizobium > Bradyrhizobium quebecense. The sequence continues at coordinate 5,822,699 of NZ_CP088022.1, read as the reverse complement.
TACGTGGCGGCGGGCGGGGTGAAGCCGTTCAAGTCGCCTGAGCGGCCGAAGCGTCTCGACGGCCTTGAGGGCTGGCTGCGCGAGAGGCTCATTCGGCATCGCGGCAATGCCGACGTGGTGCGCCAGGACCTGTTGGCCGAGAAAGGCGTGGCCGTCAGCCGACGGACACTGCAACGCTCCGTGCAGCCCTATCGCCAGGCGCTGAAGGCGGAGGCGCTGGCGACGACGCGGTTTGAGACGCCGCCGGGCCGGCAGCTGCAGATCGACTTCGGGGAGCGTCTGGTCGAGATCGGAGGGGCGAAAGTCAAGGCATTCGTGTTCGTGGCAACGCTTGGACACTCGCGACGGCTCCATGTGCGTGCGTTCCGGGCCGAGAGGCAGGAGCATTGGTTCGCCGGGCTCGAGAGCACGTTCACGACCTTCAGCGGTGTGCCGGAGAAAGTGCTGATGGACAATCCACGCGCGCTTGTCGTGCGCCACGACGCGGTGAGCCGGTCGGTTCAGTTCAACGACAAGCTGATAGCCTTCGCAAAACATTGGGGCTTCCGTCCTCGCGCGTCCGCGCCATATCGGGCGCGCACGAAGGGCAAGACGGAGAACGGCGTCGGCTACGTGAAGAAGAACGCGATCGCCGGTCATTCCTTAGTTGGGAAGCATTCGAGGCGCATCTCGACAGGTGGGAGCGTGAGGTTGCGAACGTTCGTATCCACGGCACGACCGGCGAGGCGCCGATCATCCGCTTAGCGCGTGACGAAATACATCGGTTGAAGCCGCTCGGCGAGCAGCCGCCGTTCGGATCCTTGCGTGAACTGACCCGCGTCGTCGGCAATGATTGCGCCGTCGAGATTGATACGAACAGCTACTCGGTGCCGTGGCGCCTTATTGGCGAGCGCGTAGCGGTAACGATCGCGGCCGGCGAGGTGCGGATCCGCCATGGCGTGCACCAGGTCGCGGTTCACGAGCAATCGAAGGGGCGCCGGCTGCGGATCGTCGATCCGGTTCATCTCGACGGTGTTGCCGGGCGCAATGGCGCGGTCCGCCGGCCGGAGACTGCAGCGGCGGTGCCGGGATCGTCTCCACCGCATTCGTTGTTGCGTCCGCTTACCGAATATGAAGCCGTGATCGGGGGAAGCTTCTGATGACGCGCGCAAAGAAGGCAACCGAAGCACCGACCGATCCGCTCGATGCCATGCTGGCGCGATTGCAGCTCTCCGGCATCCGCGATCAGCTCGACAGCCTGCTCGACGAGGCGGCGCGCGCGAACCTGTCGGCGCGTGAGACGCTGATCTTGCTGTGCGAACGTGAGATCGCGCGCAAGGATCATCGCCGCATCGATATGGCGCTGAAGCTTGCACACTTCCCGGCCGTGAAGGAGCTCGCAGGCTTCGACTTCGAGGCGCAGCCCTCGATTGATCCCAAGCAGATCCGCGACCTTGCCGCATCACGTTGGATCGCTAACGGAGAGAACGTGCTGTTGCTCGGGCCGCCCGGAGTCGGCAAGACGCACTTGTCGATCGCGCTGGGCGAGAGGCGATCCTGGCCGGGTACACGGTGCAGTTCACCACGGCGACGACACTGGTCGCAGGCCTTGCCAAGGCGCATGGCGAACGGCGTCTGGATGAGAAACTGCTCGCGCTGTCGAAGCCAAAGCTGCTGATCGTCGACCAGCTCGGCTACCTGCCGCTGGAACCTGACGCGGCGCATCTGTTCTTCCAACTGGTCAGTCGGCGCTATGAAACTGGCGCCATGCTGATCACCTCGAACCGCAGTGTTGCCGAATGGGGCACCGTGTTCGCCGAGCCGATGACTTCATGATGCCTCCTTCTTCGAACGCTTGGTGCGTCGTACCCGATTGCGAAGCTGACGGATTTGGTCGTCTGAGAGCTCGATCTGCCATGGCTGGCCTTTGGCTAACTGACGACCTGCCAGCAATTCCCGCGCGAGATAATCGAACACCGTCTGCGGGGTCACTCCAAGCTCAGCCGCTGCGCCCTGAATTGAGAAGCTTCCATCGGGCCAGCGCATCGGATTCTTGTCCACGCCGTTGATTTTGACGGTGGGAATGCCCCAGCGGGTACGCAACAGCCAGACATTCTCGCCTTTGAAGGCGCAGCCTCGAGCCGCGACGAAGCCTTCCTGATTGAGTATTGCCGCGATCTCGGCATCCATTTTGTGTTCAGCATTCAACTCGACGATCCGTTGCCGCAACCGATCAATGTCGATGTAATCACGGTATGTCTGAACGCGCCGTTGCACGTGATGCTCGCTGGTTGCACCGGTCTGCCAGACGATCTTGAGCCACACCTGACCTCGGGTCCGCTTCTGATCAAGAACGACTTCGCGGATCACAAATCGCAGAATGCGCTTGCGATCGGCTGCCGACGTGGTGGCCGCGTTCCAAATCCGCGGCAGGTTCTCGCCGAGCGCTTGTAGCCCTGCGCATTCCGCCGGGCCAATCAGAAGCGGCTCTTGCCCGCGCCAACGCGCATGCTCCTGCTCGACCGCCTCTGCGACACGCAGCCTCTCTTCCCAAGCCCGCTCAAGTGAGCGCGCCACAAGACGGTTCTCGGGCTCTACGGCGTCATACTGGCGCCGAGCGCGCTCGGCCTCGTAGCGGGCGCGCTCCACGCGAAGCGCCCACTGGCGCTCGAGCTGACGGCTCTCCTGCTCCAGTTGGCCCGCGGCTGCGAGTGCGATCTCAATCTGATCCGGCACCAGGGCGTCGAGGACTATCCGCTCGACCAGCGCGTCAACCGCCAAGGCCCGGACTTCCTGGCACATTGCACTGCCTTGCTGGTCCCGATCCGAGCGGCAGCAATAGACCGGATAGTCGGCATTCGGGCCCGTGTAGCGCATGCTCATGCGCCGTCCACAACGACCGCAGACCGCAATTCCTTGTAACAGGGCTGCCCCCTTGCGCGGTACGCCAGAGTGACCTGCCTCATAGCGGCAGACGTTATCTGCCAATCGCCCCTGGTTGGCCATGAACTCCTCCCAGCTGATATAGCCTGGGTGAGCGGCGTGGAGGCAAACCGCCCAATCCGCGATCGCTACCTTGACCGTTCCCGTCAGCGATCCCCGCCGGCATCGGCTCGGGTCCTTTTGCCGGCGGCCATAAACATACGCCCCAGCATAGGCCGGATTCTGAAGGATATTAAGGACGCGTGTGCTATCTGGCGCACGCCAGACGATCTCGTGTGGAGAAGGTCCAAGCAGCGGCCGAACCGGCAAGGACAATCCATTCCTGTCCAAGTAGCGCATCACACGGCGCGCACTTTGCAGTTCCCGGAATTTAGCAAACACGAGATGAAGACGGGCGCGCACCTCCTCATCCGGATTGAGAACAATTGTGCCCGCTCGATCGTAGGCGAGCCCGGCCGGCAGCGGCAGCCGCAGTTCGCCCCGCGCCGCCTTCTGCCGTTCCCCTTGGTGAAGGCGCATCCGAAGCTGATGCAGCTCCGCCTCGCTCATGATGCCGGACAGGCCCAACAGCAGGCGGTCGTGATAGGCGCGCGGATCGTAAAGCCGCTCGCCATCCGCAATCAGCACGCCAAATACCGAGCACAGTTCGAGAAGCTGATGCCAGTCCCGGTTATTGCGGGCCAAGCGCGAAGCGTCGAGACTCACCACGAGACCGGCGTTGCCAAGGCCGATCTCGGCAATGAGCTTCTGGAAACCATGACGGTCCACGCCGCCAGCACCGGATTTGCCCAGATCCTCGTCAATCACCTGGACGCGCTCGGGCGGCCAGCCCAGACCGATGGCGCGATCGACAAGGCGGTACTGCAGCTCGGTGCTCTCCTGATGCTGGCGCACCTGGTTCACGGATGACTGCCGCACGTAGACATAGGCCAACTTGGCTCGGTGAGCCGTCGTGAGCCGCTCGTCAGCGACGGTCGAGCTGATCAGCACGACCCAGTCCCCTTCCGGGCGTGCCGGGGATCGCTTGCATTCGCCGCATCAGCGCGGCGATCGTTTGAGCAATCTGGGTTTGCGTCGCGGTCGACAGATTCGGCCAGAGGCGCGGAATATCGGCCATCGGACGGCCGGATGGATTTGCCAACGTTGGCAGGGGTCGATACGCAACGCGACCTGGGAGCGGTCGGTGGGTCATCGCGAATCACCTTCTCGTCGAGAAGGCTCAGACTCGCGCTCAAATGTTGCATCAATGGGATCAGCGTCCGTACACTGATGCGCGGCAGGTCGGCCGCGTTCGGGCGGAAAGCGATCGACGTCTCGGTAAGATCCGTCGACGCGATCCGAACCCCCCGCCGCCGTCCGTCCGGCAGCGCGACAACAACGTAGGCGGGACCGCGTCCCGACCGCTCCTTCAGCACCTCAAGCCGGTGCCCAAATAGGAAATGATGCGGGTCAGTGATCGTGACGTGAGACACGACCCGTTCAAGAATAGGGGTACTCTGCCGTGTTCGGCGATCCCGTGGTCGCCACCGCGATCCTCGACCGGCTCTTGCACCACAGCCACGTGCTGACGATCCGCGGCGACAGCTACCGGCTCCGAGCCAAGCGCAAGAGCGGCCTCATCAAGCCGCCCGCCGCTGACGGCCCTCCGGTCGGCTCCGCCTCCCTCCGTCCCGTCAGCGGCGGAGCCAACCTTCAACCGAGATCATAATCCCGATGGTGGAGGCAGTTCTTCATGACGCAAAGGGGGCAGTTCCGGATGGCGTTTGACACCTCGGGCGCATGCGGCGCGAGAACCTGCCAGATGTATGATCCTTGCGGCTGCTCCAATGCGTAGGGGGCCCTAGGGCCGATCGACATTCAGGATTGAACTAAGCCGCTGCCGCGGCGTAGGGGGCAAGGTGGCATAGATCGCCTCCTGGCTGAGAGGATGTGGGTGTTGGAGCCCACCCCCTCAGACAGGAGTATCGAGATGGCCGATTTGAGCCCTCTTCGCCGCCGCATGATCGAAGACATGACCGTCCGCAATCTGTCGCCGGCGACGCAAAGATCCTACATCAGCGCGGTTTCGAAGTTCAGCCGCTATTTTGGCCGATCGCCTGACCGGTTAGAGCTGGAAGACGTCCGCGCCTTCCAGGTGCATTTGGTCTCGACCGGCATCTCATGGCCGGCGCTGAACCAGATCGTCTGTGCGCTACGGTTTTTCTACGGCGTCACGCTCGGCGAGGCGCTCATCCCAGAGCGCATTCCCTATGCGCGAGAACCGCGCAAGCTGCCGGTCGTTCTCAGCGCCGACGAAGTGGTTCAGTTTCTTGAAGCGGTATCGAGCCTGAAGAGCCGCGCCGCGCTCACCACCGCCTATGCGGCCGGGCTCAGGGCCTCGGAGGTTGCGGGACTGCGGATCGAAGACATCGACAGCGCCCGCGGCGTCATCCAGGTGCGCCACGGCAAGGGCGCGAAGGATCGCAACGTGATGCTGTCGCCCCAGCTGCTGGGCATCCTGCGCACCTACTGGCGGCTCGCCCGGCCGCGGCTTTATCTGTTCCCTGGTCGTGACGAAGATCATCCGATCGATCAGACCGTGCTGCATGCCGCCTGCCGGTCGGCGGTGAAGGCTGCGGGCCTGACCAAGCAGCGTCACGCTGCACACGCTGCGCCACAGCTTCGCGACACATCTTCTCGAGAACGGAACCGATATCCGGATCATCCAGGTCTTGCTCGGGCACAATAATTTGTCGTCGACAGCGCGCTACACGCAGGTCGCCACCGATACGATCCGAGCGACGCAGAGCCCGCTCGATCGCCTGTCGCTGGAGGTGACGCCACCTGGATGACCCGCAGCGGGATGCGGGTCATGACCCGCTCCGACATCCGCTCCAACAGGCCCGCCATCGAGATTGCCGATATTCTGTGCCGGCATGGCGACGCCTATCGCCGTGTACATGCCGGTCATCTGGGGCGGGTCGAGCGGCGCGTGATGAGCGCGATCGTTGCGTGCCGGACCGAGGCGCTCGGCGGCCACATGCAGGCTTGCGACGACTGCGGCACGACACGCGTTGCCTATAATTCCTGCCGCAATCGGCACTGTCCGAAGTGTCAGGGGAGAGCCCGAGCCGCGTGGCTCGCCGCGCGTCAAGCCGACCTGCTTCCGGTTCCCTATTTCCACGTCGTCTTTACACTTCCCGCACCGATCGCCGCGATCGCTTTCCAGAACAAGGCCGTCGTCTATGCCATCCTGTTCAAGGCTGCCGCCGAGGCGATGACGACGCTCGCCGCCAATCCACGCCGGCTCGGCGGTGCGATCGGCGGCGTCGCCGTCCTCCACACCTGGGGACAGACGCTGATGCATCATCCCCACGTCCATTGCGTCGTTCCGGGTGGCGGCCTCTCGCCCGATGGCGCGCGCTGGACCGCTTGCCGACCGAACTTCTTCCTGGCCGTCAAACCGTTGTCCAGACTATTTCGCACACTTTTTCTCAAACGTCTGTCGGCAGCCTTCAACTCCGGTGCCTTGCGTTTCTTCGGCGATCTCGGAGCTCTGGCCGAGCCGGCTGCCTTTGCGGCCCACCTCGACGCCATGCGACGCATCAACTGGGTTGTTTACGCCAAGCGGCCCTTCGGCGGACCCGCACAGGTCCTGGCCTATCTCGGCCGCTACACCCATCGCGTCGCGATCGCCAACAGCCGGCTCGTCGCACTCGACGACGATCATGTCGCCTTCTCATGGAAGGACTATCGCCAAAACAGCGCGACAAAGATCATGAATCTCAAGCCCGATGAGTTCATTCGCCGTTTCCTGCTTCATACGCTGCCTGACGGCTTCCACCGCATCCGCCACTTCGGCTTCATGGCCAACCGCCATCGCGCTGCCAAGCTCGCCCTTTGCCGCGAACTTCTCGATCATGAGCGAACAGCCCCAAACGATGGCCAGCCGTCGCCTGTGGATTCGGAGGCTCAAACCCGGGCCGAGGTTCCTGCCTGTCCCGATTGTGGTGGCGTCATGCGCATCATTGAGCGCTTTCGACATAGCTTCAGACGCCCCAGCCCTCGAACATCACCGTTCCGATGCGACACATCGTGAGCCAAGTCATGTCGTGCACGACGATCATCATTCGTCATTTCGCTCCCAGCGTCTCGATCATCGCGGACGATGTCGAATCCGTGCTGTCACACTGCGCGACAACAACCGTCCGATGCAGCAAAAGGCCTATCGCGATCTCAGGCGAAGCGCGTCTGATCTCAACTCTTCCAGGATGCGCACTCCTGTGTCTCTGCCTCACGCGCCGAGCCAGCAGATCGGGCATGGCGATCTCGAACAATCCCCATAGCTGCAAAACCGCGAATAGCCTCCCGCGCCTTCGTTCAATCCGGCTTCAATGAGGTCGCGTCATAAGCGCCTGCCGCGCCCTCGCGTGAGCGCGACCTCACAGAACCCTCCAGATTCCGAAGTGGTTTGATCGCTGATTCATAGAGTTCCGTGATTCGACACGGAGCAGATGATGGCGGCGAAGCGATATGAGCTGACCGAGGCGCAATGGTCGATGATCTCGCCACTGCTGCCGGGGAAAGCTGGCGACCCGGGACGTACGGCTGCGGATAATCGTCTGTTCGTCAACGGATGTTTGTGGGTCTTGCGGTCGGGCGCACACTGGTGCGACCTGCCGGATCGGTACGGTAAGTGGAAAACGGTACATCAGCGCTTCAGCCGCTGGTGCCATGCTGGCGTCTGGGAACGCGTGTTCGCCACTCTGACCGCCGATCGCGACAACCAGTATCTGATGATCGACAGCACCATCGTTCGCGCCCACCGGCAGGCGACGAGCGGAAAAGGGGGGCCAAAGATCAGGCGCTGGGGCGTTCCCGAGGCGGACTGACGACTAAGATCCACATGCTGGCCGATGCGCTCGGCCGTCCACTCCGCTTCATCGTCACAGCTGGGCAGGTTAATGACATTACCCAGGCGCCCGCACTGCTTGATGGCCAGAGCGGCGACGCGGTGCTCGCCGACAAAGCCTATGACAGCAACGCCCTGCGTGCGATTATCGCGGAAATCGGCGCAACGGCGGTGATCCCGTCAAACCGCACTCGCAGGATCATCATCCCGCACGACGTTGACGCCTACAAACAGCGCAACTGCATCGAGCGCTGCTTCTGCCGACTCAAACACTTCCGACGCCTGGCAACCCGTTATGACAGGCGAGCCGCCAACTTTACCGGCTTCATCCATCTCGCAGCCGCAATGATCTGGATGTCATGAATGTCGATCGGCCCTAGCGTATAACAGCCCCGTTCGGTGGGACGGTGCGCCCATGTCGAAGGGGCACCCCAAAAGCACATTGGCCGTTCAGGATTACGGTTTCTGAACCGCCGGCAGCCAGTCCGCTACCGGCATCAGAGCTAAAAGCAAAATCCATGAACCATCAGCGAATCTCGCGCCGCGCCGTGGCGATCGCTCGCGTCTGCAGTCTCGAAGTGTTGCACGACAACGAAACATCTCAGCAGAGAGCCGACCGGTTGCTGGTGCCGCACAAGCGGCGTAACGGCATCGTCAACTTAATCGACCGCCGAGCTGAAGGAGGCGCTTCTCAAAGATTCGAGATTCGGCCATTGTGCTTGTCGTCTCGCACCAAGTCGCAAAGGCTCGCTCGCGCGAAGCGACGGCGGTGACGGCTCCCCATGCGAGCCAACAAATAAGCCCGCTAGCCTCTCCGGATTTGTTAGCGATCTGTGGACGCTCACATTGCTGTCGGCCGCCAAAGACGATCTTGGCGGGGTTTCCTCGGCAAGGCGGTTGATACCTTGGTCCGGCGAGTGTCGCCCACGTGTGGATTCAGGATCACTCGCCGAGGAGCTTCGACAATACAACGCCGCTCGCTTGAAATGATTCGAGCGGCGTTGGCTCCTAGCCCCGCGAAGGTGATGCAAAATCCCGACAAGGATGGGGCAGCACAAAGCGTGCCAAGGTTCATGTCTCAAACTGGAACTTTGTAGAACTGCGGGAGTCGATTCCTGGCTCTCGACCCCTTCACTACGCTCAACAGATGGAAAGCCCAACCAACTGAGCTGACGCCATTTAGTGTTCTTCGCGCTGGGACCCTTTGACTCTCGCGGAGCAGGGATTTCCTGTCTCTGGGGCTTCGGGTTCTGTCGCGTCCTTCCAGCAGTTGATGTCGCAATATGGTGCAGGCCCGGAACGTGTTGAAGTTCAAACCAACCCGCCGGGGAGGGCGGCTGCGCTTCGGTGACAACATCAACCGCCCGTCGACCCGTGCGGACTGGTTTTCGATCCGGCGCGTCTTTTTTCTTTGGCTGGGCCGACCTGACTCTTCTGGCAGGGGATTTGTGCCGGGCTTTGAAGATTATCTAGAAAGCGCCGGTCCGTAGCGGCTGTTGGTTCCAACCAACAGCAGGGATGAAGAGGCCGGTTGCATCGAGATCGTGCCAGCAGGAGCAGCACGATCGGAAGGAATAGTCATCAATGAACACGATCGTCATCAACAATAAAAAGTCGTCCGTTAACAAGCGGGATTGAGGGGCGACTGGGGTTGCGAAGGCGCGCCAAAGGACGATCAGGATGAAGCGCAAGAGCTTCCTGAGCCAGGCGAGGATGCGGCGGAAGTTATAGCCGACGGCGGAGAGGATGACGTTGGCCGCATCGCCGGCACGGCAGGTAGCAGCGGCCGAGGTGACCATCGACTTTCAGGTGTCCGATGATGGGTTCGATGGCGGAGCGGCGGCGCAGCTCGCGCTTGATGACACCGAAGACGCCGCGCTTCTGGCCAGAGATGAAGACGCGACGGGGATTTTGTGCGTCGTGGCCGCGATATCCCTTGTCGACATAGGCCCGCTCGATCGCGCAGCCGGTGAGTGTCTCGGTGCGGTCGATGACGTCCCGCAAGGTGTGACCGTCGTACGGGTTATCGGGTAGCGCCCTGGCGTGCAGCACGAACAGGCCACCGTGAGCCCGGCGGTTGTTGGTGACGATAGAGGCTTTGACACCGAACTCGTAAGACGCGGCTGCTTTGCCCTTGCCGATGCATTCCACCTCCGGGGCGTGGAAGGAATAGAGCTTCCAGCCGCGCTGGCGCTGCTGCTGCGCGCGAATCTGCGTGGCCCGGCTGAGCGAGAGGGCGAACGCGTTCTCGAGCACAGCCTGACCTTCGATCTTGCAGCGGATATCGCGGATGATCCGGCCCAGCCGGCTGCGCAGCTGCCGGTGATGCCGCTTGAATTGCTTGGCATGGGCGTAGCGTCCAGCCATCATTGCCGCGGTCTTGGCAATGCGAAGGTAGGACTGCCGCAGCTTGACCCCGTTCCTCGCCAGGCGGTTGAGCCCCTTGATCGCCGCGTGCAGCAGCTTGGCGTCGGTCGGGAAGGTGATCGCCTTCGGCTGCACGGTGGTATCGACCGTGACCCGCTTTAGGTCTTGGCTGCGTAACGCGCCGGCCTCGTGCGCCACCCGCAAGCTCTCGGCCAGCAACAGCTCCAGCTTGCCGCCGAGCCGCTTGCGCCAGTGGCTCAGGTCCGAGCGCTCGTGCGGGAACGCGTGCTGAAAGAACTCTTCGCCGGTGAAGTACTGGAAATACGGGTCGTGGACTCAACCCACACCCCCTCATCGGACAGGCCGTAAATGTGCTTGAGCAGCAGCCCGATCATGAAGCGGGTCGCGATGCCCGGCCGGCCGTTCTCGCTATAGAGCGGCGCGATCTCGCCGTCGATCCAGTCCCAATCGACCTTGCCGGCGGGCTGAACCAGCTCGTGCTTCATATTGATGATCTGGTCCAGCCTGGCCCGGAACAGATCGCCCGATCCCGTCGTCTTGTGCTTCTTCGGTCGCATCGCCACCTCCGATGCAACGACGGAATCATGACTGGCGATTCGACGGAATCCCGAAAATGAAACTGCAAGGTTCCGATGTCCGAAGCATCAAAGCCCTGCAATCCTAACAATCCAAAACGACAAATGCGATTCCAGCTCAATCACTTAGCCGCTCTTCACGGACGACTAAAAAGGGTGTCGGCAAGACGACGCTTGCTGTGCATCTGGCTTGCTTCATGGCGGAAGCGGGCCACCGGGTTCTGATGATCGATGTTGACGCGCAGGGCAGCGCGACCGACACGATCAAGCAGAATACAGGGTCGATCTCGGCGGCCGATCTCTTCAAGCCGGCGACCCGAGTCGCTGGTGAAAACAACGGTATCACGCTGGCGCCGGCCGACAGTGACTTTACGGATATCGATCGCGACAACGCTGCTGCCGTCATGACCCTGCAGCAATCTCGCCGATGCCGCCGAGCGGTTCGATATCTGAATGATCGATACCCCGCCATCGCTTGGGCTTCGCAGCGCCGCTTGCCTGATCGCCGCCTCGCATGTGCTGGCGCCAATTTACCTGGAAGATTAAAGGCCTGATGCAGACCGTGATCGGTGTCCAACGACGGTGCGGTCGCAGGACACGAGAATCTCGACTTGCTGCATTCGAATTTCAATACCAAGTCGCCTCGTCAACGGACGCACTTAGAGCAGCTCTTGCGCGAAGCGGGAAAGTACACATTCCCAGGCCAGATTATTGCACGAGACCGCTATGCCGAAGCCGTTGCGGAACGCGTGCCGGTGTGGAGATTGAAGCGTCGCTGGGCGCAAAAAATCGCGTAGTTTCACAACCGAGGTCGGCAGCATCGTCGCTGGCAATAAGGGTTCGCTATCAGAACCGGACCGGAGAGCTTGTTGTCGATCAAACGCAAGCAGTCGCAGCACTCAACGCAGCAAGGGTGGAGACGGGAAAAGAGCTTGGGATCACGGTCATAATGGAAAAATGGATCGTCTCCCAATCCGCCATCAATCCAGCCTTCGACTCCAACGAGAGAGAGCGAGAAGATTGGCTAGCAGCTAGGCGACATCTCGCTCTCGATACTCGATCTCGCCGATTGAAGCCGCTACGTTCCAGCTCTCGTAATAAGGGAAGCGGCCAAGGCGCGGCAGTCGGTCCCCGCGGTCACAGCAAACAGGCCAGCCCTATCACTACAAGGCACTGCTCCTTGGGAGCCCACCAAAACGGTAGTTGAGGCGACCGCGGCAGATTTGTAAGACCGTATGTCCGCCTCTACCGATGAGGTGGCTCGCCCTACACTGCGCGTCCGAGGGTTGCTCGGGCGAACCGAGCCGATCCTCATCACAGGAGGACGAGCCGTGGCAGATTATAGGGAAGCATTCGTCGGAATCGATGTGGCCAAGCTGAGAAATGCCGTCGCGATTGCGGATGCAGGCCGGGAGGGGGAGGTTCGGTTCTTCGGCGAGGTTGATGCTTCGGCCACCAACATGCGCCGCGTCTTAGGGCGGATCGCCAACCGGTTTGACCGCGTCCACTTCTGTTACGAAGCCGGCCCGACTGGCTATGGTCTTTATCGCCTGATCCGGTCGCTCGGCCACCAATGCACGGTGGTGGCGCCGTCGCTGATCCCAAGGAAGCCGGGTGATCGTGTGAAGACGAACCGCCGGGACGCCGTTTCTCTCGCGCGGCTGCTACGCGCCGGCGAGCTGACGGCGGTATGGGTTCCCGATGAAGGTCACGAAGCGATGCGCGACCTCGTTCGCGCTCGATCGGCAGCGGTTGAGACGCTGCGCATCCACCGGCAGCAGGTGAGCGCCTTCATGCTCAAGCATGGCCGCACCTATCCCCGCAAAAAGGGCTGGACGATGCGCTATTTGCGTTGGCTCCAGGAACAACAGTTCGACCACCCCGCACATCAGATCGCGCTACAAGAAATGGTCGAAGCAGTTCGCGTCGCCAGGGACCGGGTCGACCGGCTCGAGCGCACGATCGAAGAGTTCGTCTCGACCTGGTCTCTGGAGCCGCTCGTGCGGGCGCTTCAAACATTGCGCGGCGTCGATCTGGTCGTCGCAGTGACATTCGCAACCGAGGTCGGTGACGTGAGCCGTTTTGAGGGCCCACGTCAACTTATGGGTTACCTCGGTCTGGTGCCAAGCGAGCGATCGACGGGAGAGGCTGTCAGACGTGGCGGCATCACCAAGGCCGGCAACGGCCGTGTTCGCCACATGTTGGTCGAAAGCGCCTGGACATATCGACACCCGCCGAAGATCGGCAAGACAAAACTATACCGGCTCGAACAGACGTCGCCAGCAGTGCGAGAGATTGCTTGGAAGGCGCAGAGCCGCTTGACGGCCCGGTACCGGAAGCTGGCGGCGCGCGGCAAACGAACGACGGTGGTCTGCACCGCTATCGCCCGTGAACTGGTGGGGTTCATGTGGGCGGTTGCCAGGCAAGTGCAGACAGCCTGATCGAGCGCCCTTATCATCGTGCATGGGCGGAGGCGGGACCACGGCAGAGGGAATGCCCGTCAGACGCTTTGTGGCCGGCAAGAGCGCCGACGCCCGCAGTAAGATAGGAGCAGACCTCGGACGCACAATCGGGAATGCGGTAGCCAACCCGCGCATCAGAGCTTGATCACCGACGTCCTTCGGTTCCGCCTCCACCTATGCACGACCATCTCTATGAATAGCCGATCGACGACGATCGGGGCGGTGCTCTGCGTTCTAATCCTTGACAGCGGACATCAGAGCGCTGTTCTCGGGCCACAGCGTTGAGGTCTTGACGGCAATAGGCCCACGGAAGCAGCTGATCGATGTCGCTGTTTGGATGGCCGTTGACGATCCTGGTGAGGGCGCCGGGCAGGTAAGCGAGTGGATCGACGTCGTTCAGCTTACAGGTTTCGACCAGTGATGCGATGATGGCCCAGTGCTCGGCACCACCGTCAGAGCCCGCGAACAGCACATTGTTCCGGTTCAGCGTGATCGGACGGATCGATCGTTCGACAGTGTTGTTGTCGAGCTCGATATGACCGTCGTCGATGAAGCGCGTCAGGCCCTCCCAGCGTGAGAGCGCATAGCGAATGGCGTCGGCCAACTTGCCCTTTTGGCTGATCAACGCGAGCTTTGCACGGAGCCATCGCTCGAAGGCTTCCGCCAGCGCCCGGATTGTCTGCTGCCGAACGAGACGGCGCTCCTCGGCGCCGCGACCACGGATGTCCCTTTCGATGCGTAGAACTCGCCGATAGAAGTTACGTCGCATGTGCGACCAGCAGAACGCAAGTTGGACATCGCCACGCTCGGCGAGCTTGCCATAGCCGGAAGCCATCGACCTGCAGGATCCCTTCGAAGCCTGCGAGATAGGCGATTAGCCGATGGGCTTTGCGATCGGGGGCATAGACATAGGCGAACGCCCGGCGGATCGGCACCGCCCCGCGGCCGGTCGTCCGCTGCATAGGCCCAGAGCTGACCGGTCTTGGTGCGCCCACGGCCGGGATCGAGCACCGGCATCGTTGTCTCGTCGGCGAACAGCTTTGGCCGTCGCCTGAGCTTGCCGAGGAGGCGCTCATGCAACGGACGCAGGTGGAAGGCTGCTTGTCCCACCCAGTCCGCCAGCGTCGAACGATCGAGCTCAATGCCCTGGCGGGCGTAAATCTGAGCCTGCCGATAGAGCGGCAGGTGATCGGCATATTTGGACACCAGAACCTGGGCGACGGTTGCTTCGGTCGGCAGTCCGCCCTCGATCAACCGGGCCGGGGCCGGCGCCTGCATGACACCGTCCTCGCAAGCGCGGCAGGCGTATTTGGGACGCCGGGTCACGAGGATCCGGAACTGCGCCGGGACCAGGTCCAGCCGCTCGCTTCTATCCTCGCCGATCCGATGTAACTCGCCCTGGCAGCAGGGACAGGTCTTGTCCTCGATGTCGACGACGACTTCGATCCGCGGCAGGTGCGCCGGCAAGGCGCCACGGTTGACGCGGCGCCTACCGGCTTGCACCTCACGGCCTTCAGGTGCGCTCACGTCCTGCGCCGTCTCGTTGTATGCGGCGACCTGCTCGACGTCTTCCAGGCCCAGCAGCATCTGATCTTCAGGCAGCGTCTCTGCCCGCCGGCCAAACCGATGTCGCTGCAATTCCTTGATGATCTGACGCAGCCGTTCGCTCTCGCACCGCTCCGCAAGCAGCATCGCTTTCAGCGTCTCGGGATCGTCAGGCAGGGCGTCGCTCACACCCAATTCAGAGCATATTCGCCGCCATCTGGCGACACATCCCACGCTCTTGATTCACTTCGCCGCAGTGCCGCCAACAACTATCCCGCTCGCGTTGGCGCCGGCGTCTCCCGCGCCTCATGCACAAGGCGCCAGTCGAGTCCTTCCAGCAGCGCCGACAATTGCGCCGCCGACAGACGCATCACGCCGTCCTCGACCTTCGGCCAGCGGAAGATCCCATCCTCGAGCCTCTTGGTGAACAGACACAGACCCGTTCCGTCCCAGAACACCAGCTTGATCCGATCCGCCCGCTTGGCCCGGAACACATAGACAGCGCCCGAGAATGGGTCTGCCCGCATGCTCTCGCGCACCAGGGTCGCAAGCCCTTCCATCCCCTTGCGGAAGTCTACCGGTTTGGTCGCCACCATCACCCGGACCGCACCCGACGGACCAATCACCGGCTCGCCTTCAGTGTCTGGACGATCGACGCAATCATCGTCGGGTCCGCGCCACGACCGGCCCGGATCGTGATTCCGTCGACTTCGATCTCGATGATCCCGGCATCGCAACGGCGAGCCCGGGTATCCGCTTTGGCCTTGCAGCGCACCGTTTTGCGCTTCCGGCCAACAGCGGGCGCCGGCACCACAGTATCTACCACCGCCGGCACAAACTCTACTTCTTGCTCTTCGGAATAATCGACCGCAGCATCTCGCAACTGACGGCGCCAACCAAACAACTGCTGCGGCGACAATCCATGCCGTCGGGCTACCGAACAGACCGAGTCGCCGCTCGCCACGATCTCCGCAACGATCCGCGCCTTGTCCTCGTCGCTCCACTTCCGCCGGCGGCCGGCTCGGGTGAAGACCTCAAGCCGCCGCACCGGCTCCGTGATAGCACTATGCTCTGTGTCCATTCTAAGCCTAACGGTTCAAACAAACCGCAGACTCGCAGATCGTCCCGTGGTCCGGAAGGTGGCCGCTGAACGGCGCTTACCCAGATTTGCAGAGTACGACCCGTCTATCGATCACGGGGGCGATGCCGGAGCCAAGCTTTATGGAAAGCGTTCAGTACTTCGTCAAGCGCCATGAAGGCCAGTGGAGGGTTGCGCTCATTGTGAGCACTCCGGCGCTTACGCCACTGAGGAAGAGGCGATCCGCGCCGCGGTCGACGCAGCCCACAAGGAGGGAAAGGCAGGACGCGACGCTCAGGTTCTAGTTCAGGGCCATGACCACAGGTTCAGAAACGAGTGGACATATGGCACCAAGACCTATACCCACCGTCCGGCTAATCGGGCTGGAGCCCCAGATACGCACCCACGCTCGATGCCGATCGAAAACGCCGATGGGTCATCGATCGTATGGCGGAACGTCAAGGCGGTCACTACGAATTTCATTTCTCCGCAGGACTCATCGAAGCGCGTTGGCGTGAGTTTCCAATTCAGCGAATCTCGGAACGTCAGCTCAGGAGCACGAACACTGTTCGCGCGACAAGGTTTTTTCGTGTGTCTCCAGCCGACCGGAGACCCACGATTGGGTCACGAATTAGGCTTCTCGCCCGCCGTTGTCAAAACGAACTCTGCCGGCCGGCCGCGCGCAGCATCTCGTTCTGGGCGGTGGCGTAAAGCGTCCGCCACGATTCCCTCAGCTCGGGGTGAAAGAAGGGCCGAATTTGCAATCAAAGCTCCACATCAACGCCTCGCCCATTGCGACGAAGTGCGATGGCTGAACGCAAAGTCTGGCGTGCTTGTGACCTGAAAGCGTGATCAGCGATTGGAACATCGGTCTTTCGTCGAGCGAGGCGGGCAGCGCGGTGATCATATCCAGCGCCTTCATCCGCTGCTGCTCGATATCGCCGCCGAACATATCTCTTGCATCAGGAGCTAGTTCAACGAACCTGTTGTAACACAGGTCAGCGAGGTCGCGACGGACCGGCCACATCGCGTCAAACGATATCCTGATAAGGTCGACCTGCTCGGGCGTCATTGGTCAGACGAGCAGGCTCGTAAAGAATGGTTTTGTGATCTCAGCGACTGACGGCTCCCTTTCGTGGGAAGTGACGACGGAGATAAATTGGTGTTTGCAGTTCCAGCAGCGCCAAAGAACCTGAACTTCGTTCGCATTGACGCGTTCATGCCACTCGCTGGTGACTAACCCAGAACCACAGCGAAGGCATTCTTTGTGATGTGGTATTGAGATTGGTGTCATGTGAAACCTCGTTTCGTATGCACAAGCGACGCAAACGGTAGAAACGCGATAATTTGTAAGCCATCACTTGCGCTTCCTTGAGCAGCTGTGCTGGATCAGATCTCCGTTTCAAGGCTCGTGCCGATAAGCGAGCATACTGTGACCGACAGCATGCTGGAAACCGGTCAAAGAGGGAGCGCCGGAGCGGGTCACAGTGTCTTGAGGTATTCAAGCAACGCCTTTTTGTCGCGGTCGCTTAAACTGGTCCCGTACTCGTGTCCGCATGGGCTATTTCCAGAATTGATATTACTACAATCCGTGACAGACAGAGTTTCGCTCAGCGGCTTCCTGGGACGCAGCAAGACCAACGTCTTCAATGTCATATTTCCGTCGAACGCTGAACTGCGGTTTGCGCATCCCCTGATGGCTTGAGCAATTCCGCCAGGGTAGGGACCGAGCCGTTATGAAGATGAGGTGCGGCGGCCCAAATACCCTGCAGAACACGAGCCTCGTAGGCGCCCCACGGCTGCTCCCTGCCGCTTGGCCTTTTTGATTGCTTCGGAGGTGCTGGCAGTATCGAAAGCCGTTAGCAAATCCTGCAGCGTTGGTGGTAGTCGCACGAGCCCCAGAGACTCCGGTGTGTCCGACGATCCCGGGTCTGGCGCCGCTGCCACCCGTGCGTTAGTGGAAGGCGCGCCGCCGGCCAACAGGTGTTCTGCGATCGAACCAATGACCGAGGTCGCAAGAATGTTAAGGATCTCATCGTTCTCCTTGAGTGGGACGGTCGCGAAGGGATGTACGCTCCCTTCAGCACGCCCGTCTTCGCTTTCCAGGCGAGGACGTCGTATTCTCGTGTATCGGTACCAACGTTCTGGACCGTAGTCCTCCATGTTTTGATGAATGGAATGCGTTGCTCTCCGTCTTCAATCCCGTGGCATTCGCGACACCCCCCTTCAGCGGAATCCCTTTCACCCTTGCCTCGGGGGGCTAAAGCAGCGTCAATCTTCCAGGGCCATTTCGGAGTGCCGATTCACTTCACCAAGCTTCAAGCTCGCTCAGGCCGTCGAAATTGGCGGAGTTAATTGTCGAGGAAATTGATGATCGCGCCCTGACGCATCGGCTCGAACGTAGTGAATACCCCCAGAACCTCGCCAACGTTCCGAGCTAGCCCCAAGATGTCACTTCCATCGTTGGCGAATCCAGGCCATTGTCTTTTGTCCTGTCGCGGCGAATTCCAAAGGAATGGGTATCTCACAGGAGCGTCCGCGGTTTTCATGTTTTCCGGGATCATGAAGTCGGGTGGCGGGCCGATGTCCAGTCCGGATATGCGCTTGAAAATCATACCTACAGCATCCAGACGGCCAACTCCCCAGCCGTTCTTGGGCAGCGCACGCACCATGAGCGTGTGAAACCGCAAGTACCACCCATCTACCTGTCGACGAAGATCCGCAACATCGGCCGCATCCGGCGTTGCGGACCGCAGAACAGCTGCAGAAAACGGAGCGAACGAGCTGTCGCTGGCGATCACGTCGCCGACTGCCTTGTCCAGATCGCCAAGCAGTGCGTAGAAGTCTACAAACCCCGGACTGCCATCCACCCGATACACCTTGCCGTCAAATTCGATCTGGCGCGAGTGACATGCCGAGCTGGTCATTCCGACGACCTGGAAGTCTTGAGGGCCAGAAGCGTGAAAGCCGGCGGGAAGGTTGGCCGTGTTTGCAGGATTCCGTAGATACCCGTACCGTGACAAGCCATCCGCGAGGAACGGCTGTCCGTTCGTTTGCTTCAGGGCCTGCATCCAAGATAACGAAATCAAACGCGAACCCTGATCGCGCGAATAGAAATCCGCTCTCGCTGCCGCGGTCCAATCCATACGCGGTCCAATCCATACCTTGGTCAACATAGATAGGGTTGGCGTCGGTACCCTGAGCGCTCGATCTTGTCGTGACGAAACGCTAAGGCAATTAGAATGAGAGTACGGAGCATCGTGTGGCCTACCGCTTCCATTGTCAAAATCGCCCGAAGAGACGTTCGCCGAAACCCCACGCCGTCTCCGGCAAACTTGGGCTCGCCTTTCGGCTTGCAGGTCGCCTGATCATTGGTCATTAGAGGGCGCTGTCCAACTAAGTTCAACCTACCAAGTCTTGGGAGAAGGCACCGGCTAGCGGTGTATCGGTAGCCTTACTAATCGCAGAACTTGCCGTAGCGAACCAGACCCACGCCGATTTGTCTCCAGAGACTGACGATCGCTTTGGAGGCCTGGCTAGGTATTGGCGTGCGCTGCCGGGCAACATGCGTCTCACCGCATCGGGGTATCAAAGTCTCGGACCGTGAAATCGTTGGCCAAGCTCTCTTCTGAAAAGCACAAAGAGTCGTTGGGCAAACCTCTTGTTGCTGATTCCGCAACGAGCGCGGTACGATACGATCGATCATCGTACCGGATCTTTGTGTGTAGGGCGTCGACAATTGATCAGCATCAGCCTCATCGCCCAGGGGCCAGTCCTCTTGCGCCGCCGTTCCCCAGATCGTACGTGCGGGGACATAGGGACATAGGGGCGGGCGGCGCAAGCGCATCTGCACCTTCGATCGCAACGAATTTTCGTCGCAGGTCGTGTTACGTCGCCCAAGGCCCCGCATCCCCTGACCGATCGGGTTGGATCAACGTAACCGGGATGAAGCCCCCACCTCGCCATCGTGAGGCTCGCCTGCGATACAGCCTGGCATGAGCTGATCGGTGGAGGTGCAACGATGGCAAATACCATGCTTGATGCCAGGCAGGAAGGTGATTCCTATCGTCGGGTCGAGGTGATCACCGGACAGCGGCGGCGATGGACGGGCGAAGAGAAGGCCCGGATCGTAGCGGAGAGCTTCGAGGAGGGGGCGAACATCTCCGAGGTGGCGCGGCGCAATGGCGTTGCCCGCGGGCTGCTCACGGTGTGGCGACACCAAGCTCTCCGGGGTAATCGAGATCGAGATGAAATCCATCTTCGTGCACCGCGTCCTGAAGGCGATCACGTCGTGTACCTGGAGCCGGCTGTTCAGGTCGCTTTCGTCAAGTGCCGCAAATGACCGAGCGGCTGGCACGTTGATTGCGGAGGCGCAGCGGCTCACTGCGCTGAAGCGCGAGCAAATCGAGTTGGTCGTCGCCGAGACGGCCCGCAGCAGTGAAGCCATCGACCTCGCTGCTATCGACCACATGCACGACAACCCAGTGACGGACGACGACCGCGAAGTGATCGCGTTTGATCGCCATCGTCTTGCGCAACGTCTTCCGCTGCGGATGCCGAACCTGGGAGCCGTGATCCTGCCCGCGGGGTCACCTCGGGCGAGTACTCGGTCCTCCGCGCCGGGGTCGCGCTCGCCATCGTCTCCTCGCTCGGCGGCACGCTGGGCGCGGCGTTTCAAAGCATCTCGGCGTACCTCAGGGGGGAGATGGAGAGCAAAGAGATCATTTGACTGACGGCGACCGAGTTCATTGAGGCGGTTCGTGCCGGCCTCGTTCTATACATCGAAAAGCACATAGGAGCGTCCATTGATGGCCGTTCTTTGGTGAATACGAGGCGACGATATCCGATGCTCCCGTCCGTGTCGTTCCGGCTTGAGGAGGACAGGGGCATGTCCGTCCCGCCAGAACGCCAAGCGCTACTAGCTGAGGTATGGACCATTCTCTCAGCCGCCCGCGATCTCGGAGATATCGTTACGCACTTGGTTGCGCGCCGCATTGTGGACGCTCACTTGACTGACCGTCAGCCCCGCATCACGTCGGATATCGAAGTGATTATGATGTACTTCCATTGAGCATATCAAGCTATTGAAGATTTGCGGGGCCGGCCACTGCGCCGGCTTTTCGTTTTGGTCGATCTCTTCGCTTTCGCTTATGGTCCGATCACTTGTGCCTTCTCTGTCGGTCCGGTCGTGCAGCCGCCATGCTGTGCAAGCCGTATTAACGACAGATGCGGCCGCGTCTGCGATGAGAATACTATAGCTTCGAGAAGCTCGGTTGATGCTCATGTGCGCCTCCCCTCATCGGCAGACGAATAGCAGCCTCGAAGGCCAGTATAAATGTGGTCTGTCCATTGCACCAGCCTCCAGCGATCGTGAGCGCTGGCGTAGGAAGTGACTTTCCGTTTTCGAGGCCGTCTGGGCGGCGGCCTAGTCAGTTCGAGCTTCGCGATCGCGGCAAGCACGACAGCTGTTGCGACCGTCCCTTGGGACCACTGTGAGAGTGCCTCAATGGCGTTCTTCAACGCCTCTTCACGGGTCATAGCATGATCTCCACGCCGCGCCGCTAGGCCGATGCTACGGAAAGACGCGCGAGCGGCTGGAGGAGGCGCTGGCGCTAGTTAAGGCTGCGCGGACTTGGCCATCTCACGGGGGTTGTGCAAAAGTATGAGAAGCCAAATCCAAACGTCTCTCAGCAACTCGCGTGCCAGACAGTCAGGGAGGCGAAAAGCTGCACAGCCTCTTCACGGGTCATGATCGACACGAAACGCGGCGCTAGGGCGATCAATGAAAAGCGTGCGGACGGCGGAAGGAGCCGCCCGCACGAGTTGCTGGTGGAGACTTGGCCGTCTCACGAGGGTCATCAATAAGCAACCAAGCCAACAGGGCTCAGCAACTCGCGTGCCAGACGGTCACGCTGCAGAGACGCAAAACGGCTTGCTTTCACACCTTGTGCAGACTGACTACCTGCACTGTGGTGGCAGCTTCCGGACGTGCATGTCATGAACCGGACGCGACTGAACGAGATCAGACGTGCGGCGCTTTTAGTCACGTCTGGGGCGCGGGATGATTGGATCAACCTCGTCATCGTGTATAGCTATCAGCGCGCCGGGCTCCAGGCCGAGCCTTTGCAACTGCTCCTTTTCGATCGGGCAGTTAGCATTGCGGCCTTTGCGCCGCAGTCTTTCAGGGTCAGCTTCACGGCTTCCGCCGGATCGGTGACCGCAACCGTGTAAGTTACATGCCCGAAGTCTTCGTCGTCGTCGCTGTCTTTCTTGAAGATGGCGACAGTCACTATCCAACCATCCACCTTGCTGCCCTCGGGAGCAGCCCTCGTCATGTGAAATCGGCTCGGACCGATGATCCTGCAAATTCGGAGCCATCGGGCGTGCATGCCGTCAACCGAGCGCGGCTGCACGCAAACAAGAAACATACCCAGACTAGCCTCAACGGCTCGCGGGAGGCAGGTAACGAGGCATGATGCGCATTGCGCACTCATTAACCTGTGCGTGAAACGCGTCGGCGGTGTCGCTGTTTCCGAAAAATATTCGACGGCGGTCACGGCCAAGAGCTTCGATACAAAATTCGCGCGCTTTGTGGATAGCTCCACGTTCCGCGTCAGTTAGTGCGCTTTGGGCATTCACAGACGAATCGGTCAGGAGGAGGAGCGCGGCGGCGATCAACGGTCGTTTCATATCGGAGGCTCAACAAAGGCGCAGGCGAGATTGGTCCGGAATACTAATCGAGCCATCCCTCGTTGTCGAATTCGGCCGGTCTTGATTAATCCGTATCATCCCGGGAACCTCCTCCACACGGGCCGGGAGTTGCGCTAGACTCATAGCCTCAAGAGGAGGCGACTGGAAGTGCCGAGCGAGAAGCGGGTCAGTGTTGAAGAGCGGCCGGCGATCCTCCCGCGCCTTCGTCCCATACAGGCGTGACGCAGGGCGCGTTTCCAGCGTCTCCTAGCTGATCCTGACATCGCTCAGAATGATCCGGGGCGGTTCAAGTCCATCAAGGCGGCGCAGCACCACACGGCCGTCGGGATGCGCGCGGAAGCCATCCTGCGCAGGCTGATCGAGAGTTAAAGCGTGTCCGCCCGTTGTCGGCCTCGCCACGATGTGAGAGCTTATTTTGAGGATGAAACCGGGGTGCTTTGCGATCACATCATCATCAGCGAGATGCGAGCATAATCAATGGCCGTGACGAACGAACAGATAAAGTCTGTTGCCGTGCTCGGGACCAAAGGTATTGAGTTGCAGCTATCGCTGGCGGACAAGACAGTGCAGGAAGTTCTCTATCAAATCGGGCCATTCGCTTATTGCTACGGATTTGCGACCGCCGTCACTACTGCCTCGGCAGCGCCGACGATCATCCGGCTCGCGATGATGTGATAGATGTCGTTAAGCCAGACCGGCGCCGATTCCGCGATCGCGTCGCTATCAAAGTACTCTTGCGTGCAACGCGCTTGACCAAAACGCCTACGAATGGCGACAGGATCGCGATGATCACCGCCGACCCGGCAAGCACCGTCGGAACCAATACCTGCGCTTCGGTGTTCTGCGCAAGATCTTTCATCATAAACGGCAGGACTGGCGATACAGAACCACTCCAAAAATCGTCATCCATGGGGCAGATGTCAAAATCCATCCCTGCAGCGACCCCGCCTGTCTTGTCATACAGTTCCCCTTCTCGTGACATACTTGTTGTGGGCCGAAGTGAGTACGGAGTTTGCGTTCGGTCCACGGACGTGGCCCTGCCACCGCGGAATCGACGTCTGTCCCTTCCCAGCTGACTTCGCCTGCTTCCGATCAGACGGGCGTAGCCAGAAACGCGTAGCCTTCACGAAGAAGGCCCATCGAATGGTCCCGGCCAGCTCCGGTTTGCGCTGTTCCCGGCAAATGGCGCATGCGATGTCGTATACGCGACTGACCCTTTGCTCGCGCCGACGGCAATAGGTCACGAGCGAAGTCTACAAGTCGTCGTTGCGATCCAGTTCCTGGGCAAGAACCAGTGCATCCTCGATTGCCATACCGCCGCCGGATGTCATTTGCGGCGTCAACGAATGGGCCGCGTCGCCCAATAGCACGACACGGCCACGATGCCAGGGGGCTGGCATCATCAAGACATCAAATGGGCGATAGCTATGTAAATGAAATGGGCGGTAGCTTATGTGCTTGTCTTCCGATCACCTTGGCAGCCGCGACCAGTTCGGGCGCCGTAAAGGGGGCGAGCAGTTTACGGAGATAGTCGCACACCTGATCTTGCAGAATACGAAGCTTTTCGTCCGTGCGTTCCAAGAAGAACAGATAGCACAGTTCTTTCGATAGCGGCAGCGCGCCAACTACTCGGCCCGTCGGAAGGCGATACAGGACGAAGCCATTCATCGCCTCGGTGCGAAAACCGTATAACGCCATACGCCTTGACCGGCGTAGTGCGGCTTGAACTCTTCGCCGAAGATGCTGTGGCGGATGTTGGAATAGATACCATCCGCAGCGATCAGCAGGTCGGCGCGGCCCGTCTCGCCGTTCGATAGCTGAACCGTCACCCCTCCATCGTCCTGATCAATTCGGGTGACGGTTGTGTTGAATCAATCTTCGCGCCGCCCTTCGTCGCAAAGTCTTCCAGGATCTGTCCCAGACGTGGCCGCATGATTCCCAGTGCGCCAGGACGATCGGCGTCCCAAATTCTTGGGGTGGACTGTTCGCTCAGAATCGTTCCTGCGCCATCGCGCACCGACACGAAGTCCCAACCAAGGCCACCTTCAAGACACGCATCCACCAATCCCAGTTCGGCGAGTGCCAGCAAGGTGTTCCCCAGTAGCGTAATTTGGGTGCCGATCCGGTCACGCTTGTCTCCCACTTCAATGACTCTGGTGGATGCGCCGATCTGTAGAAGCGCATGGGCCACCGTCAAACCGCCAATTCCGCCACCCACGATGAAAACCGTCTTCACCGCGCCCATGTTTTCTCCTCTCCTTGTTGGCCTTTTATTATCTTGGCGATCACACCTCGCGGGCGTCAACAACTCGGTTGCCAAGGAGGAGAGAAGCAAGCGACTCGCGTCTTCACAACGCGCCAGCTAACTGCTCGTGGAGCTTCCGGACATGCATGTTTCCAATCCGACGCTGTTGAATGAAAAATCCGACGTTGGCTAATGATGCCGAGGCCGTGAGGTGATTGGATCAATGTCATCGTCGTGAACCACGGCCAGCTCGCCAGCTTCCCAGCCGAGACTTTGCAACATTGCAGCTTCGAGCGGACGGTTAACCATTGCGCCCTTTGCGACGCTATCTCTCATGGCCAGCTTTGCGGCTTTGCTCGGGTTTGCGACTGCGACCGCGTAAGTTATGTGCCTGTACCCGTCGTCGTCGTCATCGCCGTCTTCCTTGATGGCGACCGTTACTAACCAGCCGTCCATCTTGCCGCTCCGTGAGGCATTGGCGTACGAGTTAACGAGCCTCTGCCAGAGCCATCGAACATCCGTGACACGGGGCTGGCCGCGAGGTCGGGGCCGCGTGCGCCAGTCCGTTGATCAGGTCTCTTGTGCTTTCGAGGCGCGTGACGACCTAGCAGGCTGTTGAAGAACTCAGCCGCGTTCGCAAACGAAGGCTGAATCGTCGCCATTGTGTATGTAGAAGTGACCGACGAGCCTGCCCGCGGTGCCGATCATAGCCCATCGGCGACCGCAGGCGGGGTCATTCTCGTCGTGCCCTTCCCATGAGATCTCCGCGCAGGCCGAACTGTCTCGCGCGCCGTAGCGGACACCGCGCCCGATTGCCGGTAGACCGCGAACCATCGCTCCTTGCCAAGTCATCGTGTTCACTGATCAAACTTAATGGAGTTGGCGGGGCCAGATCAGCCAATCATGCGTGTCGTCCCATAGGGAATAAATCCCGCCTTTCACCATGCCGAGATCATCCAGTTGCTGTAGACTGAGTTCAGAATTCGCCAAGGCCACCCAGCCGAGACCGGCATCCAATGAGAATCGGGAGGCGCCGACATCCAGTGAAGCCTTGATGGCTTCGGTGGCGTTAGCCACCGCGACCGCATACGTTACGTGCCGAAGTTGGCCGCTTTCTATGTAGCCAATTGAAACCATCCAACCTGCTGCCATGTGTGCAATCCGATATGGAGACTGCCCCAGCTTACTCTGCGCCACTAAGCGCAAAGCGCACCTACTAATAGTGGGAGGTTGGAAGGGCCGGCTCCCTTAGGCTCGCAACCTCAAGAGGAGTGGCAGATTTGACGAGCGAGAAGCGGATCAGCGTTGAACGGCCGGCGATCCTGACGTGTCTCCGTCGGGTGCAGGCGTGGCGCAGGCAAGGCTCCAGCGGATGCTAGACTTAGACTAACCGATCCCACATCGCCAGAATGATCCCGCGCGACACAAGTCCATCAAAGCCGCGCAGCACTACTTAGCCATCTCGACGCGCGCCATAATCATTCTGATTGGGCTGACGGAACGCTAGGCATATGGTTCCGTGGGCCGGACCCGCTTGCGTAGCGATCTCACGTCGCGCCGAGAACGGCTCAGTCGCGGTCAGTGTAGGGATGCACGTTGCCACCGCTATGCTGTCCGCTCGGGCTTAGAGGCCCCCAGAGGTACTGGGTCCGTTCTTTTGAAGCGTCCACACAGGACACTGCCGCTGACTGACATACGCGAAGCGCTCTCCTGATCCGTCATGTAATGGTGAGTATTATGTTCTGGACCGATTTTGATGGCGTCGAGTTTAGCCTTATAAGCTTAGCGGGGATATCGCTCGTCGTCAGCGTAAGTTGGCTGCTGATCGGGTGAGCGTCCTACTTCTCGTGATGAGGACAATTCGGCCTCGGCGTGTAGCCTCTTCCTTTCGGGGGCCGCGAAGTTGACTCTTCGCTTTGATGATGTGGAACAATTTACCACGGCTTGGTGCTCTTTCCGGGGCGTTGCGACCGTCCTTTCCAAGGTGGGACCATGACGGAGGAACACCGCGATTGGACTCTCATCATCGTACTTCTGAGTATTGCCGGCGCCGTGCTGCTGGTTGAGCGTATGTTCTAGGTGGTGTGGACTCTAGGGATTGAACTAAGCCGCTGCCGCGGCGTAGGGGGCAAGGTGGCATAGATCGCCTCCTGGCTGAGAGGATGTGGGTGTTGGAGCCCACCCCCTCAGACAGGAGTATCGAGATGGCCGATTTGAGCCCTCTTCGCCGCCGCATGATCGAAGACATGACCGTCCGCAATCTGTCGCCGGCGACGCAAAGATCCTACATCAGCGCGGTTTCGAAGTTCAGCCGCTATTTTGGCCGATCGCCTGACCGGTTAGAGCTGGAAGACGTCCGCGCCTTCCAGGTGCATTTGGTCTCGACCGGCATCTCATGGCCGGCGCTGAACCAGATCGTCTGTGCGCTACGGTTTTTCTACGGCGTCACGCTCGGCGAGGCGCTCATCCCAGAGCGCATTCCCTATGCGCGAGAACCGCGCAAGCTGCCGGTCGTTCTCAGCGCCGACGAAGTGGTTCAGTTTCTTGAAGCGGTATCGAGCCTGAAGAGCCGCGCCGCGCTCACCACCGCCTATGCGGCCGGGCTCAGGGCCTCGGAGGTTGCGGGACTGCGGATCGAAGACATCGACAGCGCCCGCGGCGTCATCCAGGTGCGCCACGGCAAGGGCGCGAAGGATCGCAACGTGATGCTGTCGCCCCAGCTGCTGGGCATCCTGCGCACCTACTGGCGGCTCGCCCGGCCGCGGCTTTATCTGTTCCCTGGTCGTGACGAAGATCATCCGATCGATCAGACCGTGCTGCATGCCGCCTGCCGGTCGGCGGTGAAGGCTGCGGGCCTGACCAAGCAGCGTCACGCTGCACACGCTGCGCCACAGCTTCGCGACACATCTTCTCGAGAACGGAACCGATATCCGGATCATCCAGGTCTTGCTCGGGCACAATAATTTGTCGTCGACAGCGCGCTACACGCAGGTCGCCACCGATACGATCCGAGCGACGCAGAGCCCGCTCGATCGCCTGTCGCTGGAGGTGACGCCACCTGGATGACCCGCAGCGGGATGCGGGTCATGACCCGCTCCGACATCCGCTCCAACAGGCCCGCCATCGAGATTGCCGATATTCTGTGCCGGCATGGCGACGCCTATCGCCGTGTACATGCCGGTCATCTGGGGCGGGTCGAGCGGCGCGTGATGAGCGCGATCGTTGCGTGCCGGACCGAGGCGCTCGGCGGCCACATGCAGGCTTGCGACGACTGCGGCACGACACGCGTTGCCTATAATTCCTGCCGCAATCGGCACTGTCCGAAGTGTCAGGGGAGAGCCCGAGCCGCGTGGCTCGCCGCGCGTCAAGCCGACCTGCTTCCGGTTCCCTATTTCCACGTCGTCTTTACACTTCCCGCACCGATCGCCGCGATCGCTTTCCAGAACAAGGCCGTCGTCTATGCCATCCTGTTCAAGGCTGCCGCCGAGGCGATGACGACGCTCGCCGCCAATCCACGCCGGCTCGGCGGTGCGATCGGCGGCGTCGCCGTCCTCCACACCTGGGGACAGACGCTGATGCATCATCCCCACGTCCATTGCGTCGTTCCGGGTGGCGGCCTCTCGCCCGATGGCGCGCGCTGGACCGCTTGCCGACCGAACTTCTTCCTGGCCGTCAAACCGTTGTCCAGACTATTTCGCACACTTTTTCTCAAACGTCTGTCGGCAGCCTTCAACTCCGGTGCCTTCCGTTTCTTCGGCGATCTCGGAGCTCTGGCCGAGCCGGCTGCCTTTGCGGCCCACCTCGACGCCATGCGACGCATCAACTGGGTTGTTTACGCCAAGCGGCCCTTCGGCGGACCCGCACAGGTCCTGGCCTATCTCGGCCGCTACACCCATCGCGTCGCGATCGCCAACAGCCGGCTCGTCGCACTCGACGACGATCATGTCGCCTTCTCATGGAAGGACTATCGCCAAAACAGCGCGACAAAGATCATGAATCTCAAGCCCGATGAGTTCATTCGCCGTTTCCTGCTTCATACGCTGCCTGACGGCTTCCACCGCATCCGCCACTTCGGCTTCATGGCCAACCGCCATCGCGCTGCCAAGCTCGCCCTTTGCCGCGAACTTCTCGATCATGAGCGAACAGCCCCAAACGATGGCCAGCCGTCGCCTGTGGATTCGGAGGCTCAAACCCGGGCCGAGGTTCCTGCCTGTCCCGATTGTGGTGGCGTCATGCGCATCATTGAGCGCTTTCGACATAGCTTCAGACGCCCCAGCCCTCGAACATCACCGTTCCGATGCGACACATCGTGAGCCAAGTCATGTCGTGCACGACGATCATCATTCGTCATTTCGCTCCCAGCGTCTCGATCATCGCGGACGATGTCGAATCCGTGCTGTCACACTGCGCGACAACAACCGTCCGATGCAGCAAAAGGCCTATCGCGATCTCAGGCGAAGCGCGTCTGATCTCAACTCTTCCAGGATGCGCACTCCTGTGTCTCTGCCTCACGCGCCGAGCCAGCAGATCGGGCATGGCGATCTCGAACAATCCCCATAGCTGCAAAACCGCGAATAGCCTCCCGCGCCTTCGTTCAATCCGGCTTCAATGAGGTCGCGTCATAAGCGCCTGCCGCGCCCTCGCGTGAGCGCGACCTCACAGAACCCTCCAGATTCCTTTTAAGGAGCAAATCAGATTCAAAGCTGCTTTTGGGAGGCAATCTTTGGTGTGATGCAGTGGTTGGTTTTGAGCGATGCGGCGTGGGAGCGGATGGGCGCCGCTAATCATCGGTCGGCTTGACCAGAAGGGCTCAACGGGACGCGACAACCGGATGTTTGTGGAGGGCGTACTTTGGATCGTGCGCACAGGCTCTCCCTGGCGTGACCTTCCGGAGGCGTTCGGCGACTGGAACAGCGTGTTCCGGCGCTTTAGCCGGTGGAGCATCAAGCGAGTTTGGGCACGGATTTTCGAGGCGATGTCGGACGATCCGGACTTCGAATATCTGATCGTCGACTCCACCATCGTCCGGGCGCATCAGCACGCCGCCGGAGCGAAAAAAGGGGGTCTGAAGATCAAGCGCTCGGCCGCTCGCGCGGCGGCCTGAGCACCAAGATACATCTGGCCGTCCGAGGCCTGGGATGCCCGGTGCGGTTCACGCTGACCGCAGGCCAGAAGGGCGACGCGCCGCAAGCTGCCGAACTGATCGAGGGATTGCCTGCCGAGGTCGTTATGGCTGATACGGCCTACGACGCCGATCATTTGCGCCAAGCCATCGCAGCCAAAGGGGCACTCGCCGTCATCCCCAACAACCCGTCGCGGGCACTCAAACATCCGCTCGACAAGCATCTCTATGCCCAGCGCCATCTCGTGGAATGCTGCTTCAGCAAACTCAAGCAGTTCCGTCGCGTCGCAACCCGCTTCGAAAAAACCGCCCGAAATTACCTTGCCGTCGTCACTCTCGCAGCCATCGTTCTATGGATGCGATAAGTGTCCACGCCGCCTAGACCTTGACGGCTATTCGAACCGGTTTTTACCGGCCTGCGTCATCCTCGTGAAGGTGCCGCTCTCGTGGATGGACTCTAGCGAGCCACGCGGGATCGCCCTTTTGTAGCCCAGCAGTGAACTCTCGGTGGCGCTACCTGGCTATGTTCTGTTAATATCAGTATTGTAGAAGTTTTCGGTAAGGGGCCGTTGGCATGACGCGGCCCGTTTCATTGTCTCACCCTAACCGGAGAGAATTAGGGCATGTGTATATTCCGGCAATCAGCAATGATTTTTCGGAAGCGGAACGGGACGAACGCGTGCGAACGGACTCAATCGCTGGACTGAGACCGAAGAGCGCTTGCTAGTTGCGCTGCACAAGTCCGGGATGGATCACCGGCCCACAGCGCTCCAGTGCGGCGCCAACCTTCGAGGCTATCGAGATCGAGGGAGTCATGGTGTCAATTCGCCCTGATTTCATCGTCGGCGGCGGCGGAGGTGGGACCATGGCGTCGCGGTGCTCGATAGCGTCGGCACGGAGATCGGGCGAGAGGTTATTGGCGAGATGCCTCGCTGAGGAGCGACCCAAGGCATCCAAAGTTCGCCGCTCTCCTTCGTCGATCCAGAATTTCACATTCGCTATATGCGACATAATATGCGCTCCGTGTACTGGTGGTTGGCAAAGTCGGTCATTGCGACTGCCGAGCCGTTAACGAGCTATCGCTGAAAGTTGGTGACGGCGGGAATCGGGAAGGCGGCATATCGTGGGGGTGCTTGACGCCTCCACTTCTCCACCGAAGGAGCGATATGCCGTGTCCAAAGATAACATCATCAAGTTGATTCAGCCAGGAAACGTCGACGATCAACTCACCGAAATCTTGCGCAATGGGGCGCGTGCTCTGTTGGCCCAGGCGGTCGAGGCCGAGGTCGCGGACTTTCTCGGCAAGCATGCCGATTTGAGGACTGCGGACGGCCACCAGCGCTCGTGCGCCACGGTCACCTGCCGGAACGCGAGGTGATGACCGGTATCGGTCCGGTCGGCGTCCGCCAGCCGCGTGTACGCGATCGCGAGGCGGAGGCTACCGATCCCGACCGCATCCGGTTCTCTCCGTCGATCCTGCCGCCCTACATGCGCCGCTCGAAATCGATCGAGACGCTGCTGCCGATCCTTTACCTGAAGGGTATCTCCACCGGCGACTTCTCCGAGGCTCTGGCGGCGCTGCTCGGCAAGGATGCTGCCGGGTTGTCGGCATCCGCCATCGGCCGTCTGAAGGACGGTTGGCTTGACGAGCACACCGCGTGGCAGAGGCGCGATCTGTCGGCGAAGCGCTACGTCTACATCTGGGCCGATGGCATCCATCTCCAAGCACGCCTCGAAGACGAAAAGCAGTGCATCCTGGTGCTGATCGGCGCGACGCCGGAAGGCCGCAAGGAACTGGTCGGCTTCACCGATGGCGCCCGCGAGAGCGCGCAGGACTGGCGCGATCTGCTGCTCGACCTGAAGCGGCGCGGGCTCGGCGTGCCGCCGCGGCTCACCATCGCCGACGGCGCGCTCGGGTTCTGGAAGGCCGCCGGCGAGGTCTGGCCGAAAACGCGCGAGCAGCGCTGCTGGGTACACAAGACCGCCAACGTGATCGCCAAGTTGCCGAAGAGCCAGCAGCCTAAAGCCAAACGCGCGTTGCAGGAGAGCTGGATGGCCGAAACCAAGGCCGCCGCCGAGCTGGCGTTCGACGCCTTCATCGAGAGCTATACGCCCAAATACGAGAAGGCGGCCGACTGCCTGAGCAAGGATCGGGACACGCTACTGGCGTTCTACGACTTCCCGGCCGAACACTGGAAACACCTGCGGACCACCAATCCCATTGAAAGCACCTTCGCTACCGTGCGCCACCGCACGATCCGATCGAAGGGCTGCCTGTCCAACAGAACGGCGCCCGCGATGGTCTTCAAACTGCTTGAGGCCGCGCAGAAAAGCCGGCGTCGTCTCGATGGCCACAACCAGTTGCCAAAACTCGTTCTCGGTGTGACATTCAACGACGGGATCGAGCTCATCGCCAAACCGACTGACCGTCAGCCCATAACCGCCGCCGCCTGACCGGCCGCGCCGTCACCAAAATTTGGCGATAGCTCTCGTGCTCATCGGCCGATGATGACTTTATGCCTCAACGCATGTGATGCAGCCGGATCGGCACAGTTTTCAGTGACGATCATTAACTGGGGTGGTCATGCCCCCATCAGCAGGTCAATTGCGAGCCTTGGTAGTTGATCGCATGCGGCAATTGTCGTCGATGAGGGGCTTGACTATTTGGCAGGCCGTCGGATCGACCCAGCCCAGAAGGGCGGCCAGAAGATCAGGTTACACCGGCAGACCTGACCACGTCCCGCGCCGCTGAAGCCTGGACAGGTTCAGGCCACGCCTGCTGATGTCCTCAAGCTGAAATATGCCCACCAGGATGCGACGCAGCCGGCGGGAGCGAAGCAATGAGGTATCCGCTGTCTAACGCAGCCCCGATGCTTGGCTCGCTGGCGCCATGCGCGGCCCACGCTCAGGAAAACACGCCAGAGCCGATCCTGCGGGTGACGCTCGATCCGCCCTGCGTCGTGGTGAGACAGGCCGCCACGCAGCGGATCGAGGTGCTGGCGCCGAACTACAAGACGGCGCCGCCCAAGCTGCCAGAGTTCCAACCGTGCAATGTCCTGACGCGGCAGCTGCGCAGCCCCTATGAGAGCGAAGAGCGCGACGGCCTCACTGATGGCGGTGTCTGGTTCGATTTCGCGATCCATCCGCAGGAGCCGGGCAGTTATGCGATCTCTGGTCTGACGATCGTCGCCAAATACGCGGCCGATCCGCCGGCCACACGCGAGGCAACGCTCACGCTCCCCCGGATCGCATTTCAGACCTTCATCCCGCATGTGGCATCCGATCTGCCCTTCCTCGCTGCAGGCAGTCTGTCGAACGCGCTGACCATCAATCGCTCGTCGGATCGGCTCGAGACCGGGAATGCCGTGACGCGAACCGTCACTATCGAGGACCGAGGGCATTCCTACGATGCTGTTGTCGCCGGCGAAATTTGCTGCCTAGACGGGCTCATGCTCTACCCCGCTCAATCGTCGCTTCAGACGCCGGCGCGCAAAGAATCGACGTGACGCATTTCGATGCGGTGACCTGCATATCGAGGCAAACCCGTCAGCGAACGGCGCATCGCCGGTTGGTACGTCCGGCGCACGCCGGTCGTGAGGCGTATTGCGCGGCGTGCTCGCGCGCGACTGGCTGCAACAGTTCGAACCGGTCGCGCCACGCATGCGATCGAGGCATTGCGGCTCGCTGCCCACGATCCTGTACTCGACGCCGAGATCAGCGTGGTCGAGCGCGCGCTCTTCCGCGGCAGCCGTTCAAAGCGATTCTGGAGAAGGACAGCAGGGCGCTTGCCGCCAGCGGCGAGAAGGGCCTGGTGCAGATTAATGGCGGTGCCGTATGCCGGCATGACCACCGATGCGTTCGCAAGCTCAGTGCGCGGCTGGCTCGGACGGCTCAGTTGCGGTGCCAGTTTGGAGGCTACGACGGCAAGATCCAAAACTGCCTGCCGATCACCAAAGTCTGGAACTACACGGTTCGGCTCTACCGGGCGACGATGGCAATTGCCCGAGGCAAAACCGGCGGACTGAATACGCAAGGAGGTGATGCGAAATGAAAGCGCTCATCTTCGAGGGGCCCGGTAAAAAGTTTCTCGCGCAGCGACCGAAACCGGCCATCCTGGAATCCGGAGACGCCATCGTGCGGATCGTGAAAACCACGATCTGCGGCACTGATCTCCACATCCTCAAGGGTGATGTAACGACCTGTCAGCCCGGCCCAATTCTAGGCCATGAGGACGTGGGCGTCGTTGACAGGTTGGCTGTGGCGTGACCGCTTTCAAGGCGGGTGACCGCGTCCTAATCTCCTGCATTCGTCCTGCGGCAAATGCGACTTCTGCCGGAGAGTTATGTATTCGCACTGTCGCACCGGCGGGTGGATCCTCGGCAACAAGATCGACGGCACGCAGGCCGAATATGTCCGGACGCCGCTGCCGACACCAGCCTCCACCATTTGCCTGATGGGGTCGATGAGGGAGCTCTCGTCATGCTCAGCGACATCCTTCCCACCGGATTCGAGTGCGGCGTGCTCAACGGCAAGATCTCGCCCGGCTCCGCCGTCGCCATCGTCGGTGCCGGCCCCGTCGGCTTGGCTACGCTGCTGACCGCACAATTCTACTCGCCTGCCGAGATCATCATGATCGATGTCGATGACAAGGTCACCGGGCGGCGAGATGACGGCGCTCGAGATTGGCTGGAATTCGGCCTCTACCCGAAAGGCAACGCGCGGACATGGGCCGAGCTCGGCCCGTCCCGGATCCGGCCGCTCCTGGTCGTGAGCGCGATGGTCTATGGTAAGCGTAGCTCTGCGGCTCTTTTGATTGGCTCTTGACGCCCTATTTTGATCGTAGCTTTTGCCGACGTGGCTTCCAAATTCCGGACAATGCGTTGGCGGCGGCCTCAAGCGCCTTCCGGTCGACGACGTTGGGATCAAACCGCTCCGGGCCCCAGAGGCGCATATGTTCGTGCTCCGGATGGGTGGGGTCACCGACGGCATCGAGGTATTCGGCATAGCCTGGCGCACCGCCGACGTCTTCCGGAGGACAACGACCGGCGGCCTCGAGCAGGAAGGGCATGCCCTCCGTCGTGGTGTTGTCGAACCACTTTTCGAGCTTGATCACGTGATCCCAGCTGTCGCCGAAGTCATAGAGATAGTGGATCGTCTTGGCGCCGGTCTCTCGAACGATATCGCAAAGCCGCGCTTTACGGGCATCAATGGGCTGGTGGCCGTAATCATTGTCGGGGTCGGGAATCCCCCAATGTGCCTCACCAGCGAAGAACTCGAAGAGGTGACTGTTCGTCCAGCCGAATGCCTCCTGAAGCGTCAGATGCAACCGATCAAGGCGCAGGGTAACGGGTACGACAAGGCGACGCATCACCTCCGGCTTCACATCCTTGAGAGTTACCTTGATCCGGACCGCGGTCGTGTTCAGGCTCATGCCGCCAGCCTCGGATCGTGTGCATGCATCGTATATGTCGACGCCCAGGGAAGCAGCTCGTCCAGTCGCGCCGCTGGCCAGCCATTGACGAGCTTCGCGAGAACGTCAGCGAGCCAGTGCTCGGCACTGACGCCATTGAGCTTACAGGTCTCGATTAACGAAGCGAGAACTGCCCAATTCTCGGCGCCCTCGTCGCAACCGGCAAAAAGGGAGTTCTTGGCGTTGAGCTTGATCGGCCGCATCGCACGCTCGACAGCATTCGTGTCCATCTCGATGCACCCGTCATAAAGATGGAGCGTCAAGCCGTCCCAATGACGCAGCGCGTAACGCAGGGCCTTCGCCGTGTCGCTCTTCTGTGCAAGGTAATCAAGCTTGGCCTCAAACCACTGCTTCAAGGCTGTCGCCAGAGGTCAGCATGCGCCTGCCTGCCAGCACGGCGCTCGACATCTGATCGGCCGCGGAGCGCTTTTTCGACTGCGTAAAGTTGGGCGATGCACTCAAGAGCCTCGCGGGCAACCGGAGCTGGCGCCGGAGCGGCCTCGCGCTCGATCTTCACAAACTGGCGCCTCACATGCGACCAGCGGAAGGCAAGCGTCCCGGACAAGGCGTCCGCACGCGTCTCTCGGGTCATAGTCTTGTAAGCCTGATAGCCGTCGCAGTGGATGATGCCGCGAAAGCCCTCAGGCAGCTGCAAGCCATGAACGGCCCCACGGCCCGGTGCATAGGCGTAAACCACGCCAGGTGGGTCAGGTCCGGCCCGGAGCCTGTCATCGCGTGACAGCGCCCAGAAGTAGCCGGTTTTGGTCCTGCCGCGCCCCGGATCCAACACCGGTGCGGGGGTCTCGTCGACACAGAGCTTCGAAGAGCCGAGCAGAAGCTGGCGCAGACGATGCCACAAGGGCTTCAATTCCTGGGCGGCATAGCCGACCCAGAAGGCGAGCGCAGAACGGTCGATGGCGATACCGTGCGTCGTCAGCATCTGCGCCTGGCGGTAGAGCGGCAAATGCCAATGATACTTGGCGTCGATCACATGCGCGACCAGCCGCTCGGTCGGCAGTCCTCCCCTGATCAATCGCTCGGGAGCAGCATGCTGGAGGACGACGCCGTGACAGACGCGGCAGGCCAGTTTGGGGCTGCGGGTGACGATGACGCGATACTGCGCCGGTACGACGTCCAGCATCTGGCTCTCATCGTGACCGATCTCAAAAAGGTCGCCTGCGCAGCACGGGCAGCAGGTTGCAGCGGGCATCAGGGTCTCGACGATGCGTGGCAAATGCTCCGGCAGCTTGCCACGATTGGCCCCGCGCTTGGAAGTTCTCTTCTCGCAGGTTCTTGGATTGGCGTGATTCTCGGCTGCTTCGAGAGCCGCGACGGCCTCTTCGATGTCCTCCAAAACAAGCTGTAGCTGATCAGCGTCCAGCTTTTCCGACGATCGACCGAACTGCGCATCTTTTGCAAGCTTGAGCAACCGCTCGAGCCTGGCGCAGCGATCCAGCAGAGCCGCGGCAAAGACACGCAAGTCGCCTGGATCGCTCGGCAGCACATCAGGTAAATCACTCATTGGCCCGAGTCTGCCATGCTTCGCGCCACGATGCAGCGAAGATTTTATGTCTTACGCAAAGCGCTTTCGGCTGCGGGATTCGAGGCGCATGCATGCGTGTCCACTCAATGCCGGCCAGAAGCGCGGACAGCTGCGCGGCATTCAACCGCATGACGCCGGCCACGATGGGAGGACATGAAGCGGCCGCCATCGAGCCGTTTCCGGTACATCACAAGGCCGCTGCCATCCCAGACGACAATCTTCACCCGATCAGCGCGCTTCGCACGGAAGACCACCGCCACACCCTTCATCGCGTCTTGGGTTGAAGCTTCCACGGGGTAAGATGAGGGCCGCCGGCTAAGTTGGGCACCTAAGCCCGGACGATCTAATCCATCTGCCATGTGGGCAGTCACTTGATGCTCCCGCGCTTTGCGCAATATCGCGTCGCACTTTGGGCATGCCGGCATCTGGTCAGCGCAGTTCCTTAAGCGCGCCACCTCTTCCAACAGACGGTCAGTAAGGGGCTTTGCTTGCTTGAAAAGCATTCGGTGTTTGATCATGCGCTTTATCTCTGCCGAGAGAAACCTATGATGGGTCGCTGGCAATACCATCGCGGGCCGCCCGCGCCAGTTCTGACTTTGACGATTTGGTGTCCCGCGACATCGGGGCCAAGCAACCAAGCCCAGCAACGAGCGTGCCAAACGACCGCACGCGGCCCGAAAGGCTCTGGTCAGCGGTGCCTTGAGAATTGGGGCGGCTCGATCCTAGCCGGTATCAGGACGCCACGTCCGTGAGATCAGCGGATCATTCCGATCATCATATATGGTCACAAGCTCGCCAGCTCTCACGCCGAGGCCCTTCAAGTCAGCTTCGCGTAGTTCGGAATTCGAGATCGCTGCTTCGCCCGCGCTGGCCGCCAACGAAGCCTTTACGGCTTCTGTCGCATCGGCCATTGCGACCGCATAGGTTACATATCGAAGCTTGCCGTCGGCTTTGGGAACGCCGATCGAAACCATCCATCCTGCTGCCATCTCACTCGTCCGATATTCAAGACAGGCGGTTACTCTACGCATCCACGCTTAGTAGCCACCTCCCAATAATGGGAGGATTGCAGATCCG
The DNA here is from genome assembly GCF_013373795.3 of Bradyrhizobium quebecense. Taxonomy (NCBI): domain Bacteria; kingdom Pseudomonadati; phylum Pseudomonadota; class Alphaproteobacteria; order Hyphomicrobiales; family Nitrobacteraceae; genus Bradyrhizobium; species Bradyrhizobium quebecense. The sequence goes on along the minus strand of NZ_CP088022.1, from coordinate 5,784,670 downwards.
TGGCGGCCCAGTCCGTAGGATCACGGGACCCTCTTCCATGCGTAGCGCGAGCTGCGCTAGGCTACGACTTGGAGGAAAGCCGCCGTGGCGAGCAAGTTTGAGCGGATCGACACTGTCGCGCGGCCGGCCATCCTGCCACGCCTCCTCCGTGTGCAGGCGTGGCGCAGGGCGCGGTTCCAGCGCCTCCTATCTGATCCCAACATCGCACAGAATGACCCGGGAAGGCTCAAGTCTATCAAAGCGGCACAGCACTACATGGCCGTCTCCGTGCGCGCCAAAGCCATCTTCGCCGGGATCATCGATCGCTAGGGGACGCCGGGGGCAGCGCAGCATATAGCCAAATCAAGCATCGGGCCGTAGAGCCTGCCAGCTCCGATCAATAGTTCTTCCGCGACAATTTCGATAGCGCGCCAGCTTTCCGCCACGAGCGTCTTTGCTTTCGCCTCATAGTGCTCGCGCGGCTCCGGCAATTGCGTCATTGCGCTGGTGATGTTGGCTTCGTCATCGCCAGCACAAAGCAGCCGGCCGGTGAAGCGAGCTTCCGCGAATGGCCCTGCCATCGTGATCAAGTTTTCAGTCTTGGGGCTGGCCTTCTCGTGCCACACGTGCCCAATGCGACCCATAAAAGGAATGATGGCAACACACGCGACCTCTATGTCTAGTGCGCGAGCAATCACTGCATGCCCCGCCTCGTGATATGCAGCGATCTCGCGCTCTTCGAATACTTCGGTGTACTCCTGCTCGATATCCGGAGGATGGCAGCGCGACCCTAGGGGCCTGACATTGCTAGGGCGTAACTTTAACGCGCGCATCCGCGTTATGGAAGAGAGCTTCCGTTTTGGAGGCCGCCTAGGTGTCGGCCTACTCGCTTCGAGCTTCGCGATCTCGGCAAGCACGACGGCCGTTGCGACCTTCCCTTGAGACCATTGTGTGGGCGCCTCAATGGCGATCTTCAACGCCTCTTCACGGGTTATGGCATGATCTCCGCAGCGTGCACTAGGCCGATGCTACCGAAAGACGCGCGAGCGGCTGGAGGAGCCGCTCGCGCGAGCGCAAGGCTGCGCGGACTTCGCCATCTCATGGGGGTTGCGCGAAAGTATGAGAAGCCGAGTCCAAACGTCTCTCAGCAACTCGCATGCCAGACCGTCGCGACGCAAATGAGGCGAAAAGCTGCGCAGCCTTTCCACAGGTCACGATCCACACGAAGCGCGGCGCTAAGGCCAGCACCGTGAAAAGGGTGCGGACGGCGGAAGGAGCCGCCCGCACGAGTTGCTGGTGGAGACTTGGCCGTCTCACGAGGTTCATCAGTAAGCAACCAAGCCATAAGGGGGTAGCAACCGGCGTGCCAAATAGTCGAAATGCAACTCTGCTCGAAGGAGAGGCAGAACGCATCGCTTCCAGCTTTGGCCCGAGGCTTCCAGCTTTGGCCCGAGCAATTTCTCGCAATTCAAATGGCGGCTTCCGGACACATGTCATCAATCGGACGCGGGTGAGCGAGATCAGACGTGCAGCGCTTTTAGTGACTTTGGGGTCGCGAGATGATTGGGTCGATCTAGTCATCGAGTATAGCGATCAGCTCGCCGGGCTCCACGCCGGGCCTTTGCAATTGCTTCTCTTCGATCGGGCAGTTTAGCATTGCGGCCTTTGCCCCCGCAGTCTTTCAGGGGCAGCTTCACGGCTGACCGCAAAGTTACATACCTGTTCGTCGTCGTCGCTGTCTTCCTTGAGGATGGTGACCGCCACTATCCAACCATCCATCTTGCTGCACCTTGGAAAGAGTCCTTGCTATGTGAGGCCGGCTCGCACCGATAATCTTGCAAATCCGGAGCCACCGGACTTATCAACGCCGCGCAGCACCGCACGGTCGTCTATGCATGCCAAAGTCATTCTGTTGGGGCTGATAGGCGCTAGGCATATGCCGCGCGGAAAGGCGAAGGTCTTCTCAGCCCTATGGGCGAGACGCTAGGTCTTTACGCTCTCTTAACCACTCATGCTGCGGATGTCAGGCAGAAAGCAGGTGACTGCCATGACACTCGACGAATTTGTCGCTGCCGATATCGCTCATCTTCGAAAGCCAATTGCGATCGGCGATAGCTGCCCGCCAATAGCGGACAAGAACAGGCACAGCGCGCTAATCGCAGAACTCGATGCATCGCTCGAGACGATTGATCAGCCGCAGAGCGCGGCCTGGTCAGGCTAGATGCGGTAAGGGGCCCTGCTCCGAGCAAGGGGGCATGATGGTGGCTGTCCCCTAATCAAACGGGGTCACGACTTGAGTCGGCCCAAGCATCCTGAGACGGAGGGTTGCCGTGGAGAACTAGGCCGGAATCGACGTGTCATTGGAACTGTCGGGCGTGTGCGTTGTGATGCCCAGGGTAAAATCCTGAAGGAAGCAAAGGTCGCGAGCGAACCCGACGCCTTACTCAACGGCGCGATGGTTTCCAGTGTCATGTAACGGGCACGCTGGACGGCCCATTCATCGTTCTGCTCGAGCAGGATCGCGCCGATGAGGCGGAGATGGCATCCTCGTTGGGGAAGATGCCAACCACCTCGGTGCGCCGCTTGATCTTGCTGTTGAGGCGCTCGATTGGGTTGGTGGAGTGCAGCTTGGTGCGATGTTGCGGCGGGAATTCATGTAGGCCAGCACATCGGTCTCCGCTTCGTCGAGGAAGTCGGCAAGCTTGGGCAGCTTGGGACGAAGCTGGTCGGCGACCTTCCGCCACTTTACTTGTGCGGCCTCGGCATCGTCCTGGGCGAACGCCGTGGCAATGAAGGCGGAGACGACGCGCTGCCCGCTCTTGCCGGCGCGCGCCAGCGCGTTGCGCATGAAGTGGACGCGGCACCGTTGCCAGCCGGCGTTGAGCACCTTGGCGACGGTGGCCTTGATGCCCTCATGGGCGTCGGAGACGACCAACTTGACGCCACGCAAGCCCCGGCGAGCGAGCTTGCGCAGGAACGCCGTCCAGACTTCGCGCCGGCCGTCGCTGTTGACGCCAACAGCGACGATCACTGCGACCGACACGATACGCCCCTGCTGGCGTACCTTCACGTAGGTGGCGTCGATCCACAGATACGGCCAGTCGCCCTCGATCGGCCGGGCGAGGAACGCCTTCACCTTGTCGTCGATCTCCGCGCAGAGCCGGCTCACCTGGCTCTTGGAGATGCCGCTTATCCCATCGCCTGGACGAGATCGTCGACTGAGCGGGTCGAGACGCCCTGCACATAGGCTTCCTGAACTACGGCGGTGAGCGCCTTCTCGGCCATCCGGCGCGGCTCCAGGAAACCCGGGTAGTAGGAGCCCTTGCGCAGCTTGGGGATGCGAAGCTCGACCGTGCCGGCCCGGGTCTCCCAGGTTCGGTCGCGGTAGCCGTTGCGCTGGGCCAGCCGTTCGGGGTTCTTCTCGCCGTAGGCCGCCCGGTGTGGCCCTCGACTTCCAGCTCCATCAGCCGCTGGGCGGAAAAGCCGATCATCTCGCGCAACAGATCGGCATCAGGGGTCTTCTCCACGTGCGTGCGCAGGTTCATCATATCGTCGGTCATCGGTGGTTCCTCGGTTGCGTTGGCGTGTCGCAACCCGATCCTACCGGCGAATCGCCGGTGACCACCGCAAAGCCGCCCGCCCGCTACGGCGCTATTTGAGGCGCGCGTACGGGCGGCTTTGCTCTACCGAGCTACACCATCACTGGGACACGACCGGATTCTCATAGAGCAGTTTCTCGGTGGCTCGCGCATCATCCACATGTACGGGAAAATACGAGACGATGTAGCCAACGCTATTCAGGTTGACTGAGAAGCTGAGGGCACGGTCTTAGAAGCTGCGTTCGGCCGTGGCACCGGCGAATGTCATATGAGAATGAAGCACCTTCTTGATGTGGTACATGCTGTGTCAGCGGGGTTGCGTGTGATCGATCCTCACGACAAGCAGGAGTCGTACCAGCAAGGTCGTTGCCAGCACCAATGTCTGTCCCTCAACTGCTGTGACATCGGCCAATGAAACGCCTTCGAATGCCACGACATCATCTGATGAAACGTTCGCCCAGAATGGCCAGGAACGGAAGCTCGCCTTCGTCAGCGCATCCGTCGACCGCCGGACGACCAGTCCGGATCGCCTCGTGAGGCCAGCTTCGCCGTTTGTGGTGCAGGCCGGCACAGTCATTCCGGCCGCTCTCATCACGGGCATTCGATCCGATCTACCGGGGCAAATCACGGCGCAGGTGACGGAAGCTGTCTATGACAATCCAACGCGGCGAGCTCGAAGGCTGATCGGCACCTACGACAGCCAGGCGGCATTTGGCCAGTCGCGCGTACTGTTGGTTTGGACGCGGCTGATTATGCCGAACGGGCGTTCGATCGTCCTGGAACGGCAGCCTGGCGCAGATGCATCTGGATACGCCGGCCTCGAGGACGAGGTCGACAATCACTGGAAAGAGCTCTTGGGCGCAGCAGCGCTTTCGACACTGCTGGCTTTTGGCACGGAGGTCAATTCGGGCGCGGACGCAGGCAACACCAACAGCGACCTCATTGCTGCGCTCCGGCGTGGAGCGGAGGATTCCGCAAATCAGACAGGACAGCAGCTGGTTCGCCGCAATCTCAACATCCAGCCAACGTTGACGATCCGCCAGGGATTCCCGGTGAGGGTGATCGTCAACCGCGACCTGGTGCTCGAACCATATAGAGGATAACGCGATGGCCAAGCTCAAGCTTGGAGCGATCGAAGACGACAAACCGATCAAAGTGGCGCACGAACTGCCGGCAATCGTCCACCGGGACCTCGCTGCCTACGCTGAAATCCTGGCCCAGGAAACGGGACAACCCGTTCAGGATCCAGCCAAGCTGATCGCACCTATGCTGGCGAGGTTCATGGCGGCGGACAGGAGCTTTCGCAAAGCTCGGCGCGCGCGTTAGCGTGCGAATGGAGGCGAGGGGTAGCGCTCTGACAGCAAGTTCAATGCGGCCAACTTGGGTTGTCGTTGTCCGCTCGCGAATATGCCCAAGAGTCGAGCCGGCCGCGGCCGGTTCCGTCGCGCATTCGCGTAGAAGAGGCTCGCATACGATTCCTGCGTTCGTGCTAATCAGGCTCGCGGCGGCGGCTGACACCGTGGCGCTCGATTTTTGGCGCCTTCAGGCTAAACTAGCTTGGAAAACAAAAAATCCCCAAAGGCTTTCCGTCTCTCGTAGTTCTGCATCGTCACGCTATCGCCGTGGGTGCTGATGACGGACTATCGCTGGGCATGGCTGAAGAGGAATATTGGCGCGTTCCAACTCAATGATCGATCGCGGCTCAGCATCGACTTCAGATCGCGCTTATCAACTGTCGACTTCGGCGGAGTAGAATAACACATCCGCGATCATGATCATTTTGCGTCGTGATGCAAGCCGGTTGATCCGCATGCTGGCCAGCATGTACCGGGACTTACATGTTGAGGATCCAACCGGTCGCTGTGTTGAGAAGAAGGCCGTTCACGGAATACATTATTACCGAGTGGCCTGGGCTGACGGACGGCCGGGAGAGTCGCCGCGGACTCGTCGTGCAGGATTGCCTTCCCTTAAGCCCCCACTTGCCGGGGATGAGCTGGATCACTCTGGTGGCCTTTATTGCTCTGGCCGAGATACGCCCGGTACGCCAACTTAATGCCTTCCTCCAGTGAGGTCTGGGCACGCCAGCCGAGCCTGGCCAAATGGCTGACGTCGAGCAGCTTGCGCGGGGTGCCGTCCGGGCGCGACGTGTCGAAGCTGATCTCACCGCGATAGCCGACGGCCGCCGCCACCAAGAGTGCGAACTCGGCGATAGTGATGTCTGCGCCGGTGCCGATATTGACCAGGTCCGGCGACGAATAGGTCTTCATCAGGTGGATGCAGGCGTCGGCGAGGTCGTCGACATAGAGGAATTCACGGCGCGGCGTGCCGGTGCCCCACACCACGACGTTACCAGCGCCGGAAACCTTGGCCTCGTGGAAGCGGCGGATCAGCGCGGCGACGACGTGGCTGTATTCGGGATGATAATTGTCGCCGGGACCGTAAAGATTGGTCGGCATCACGCTGATGAAATCGGCGCCGTACTGGCTGCGATAGGCCTCGGCCATCTTGATGCCGGCGATCTTGGCGATGGCATAGGGCTCGTTGGTCGGCTCCAGCGGGCCGGTCAGCATCGAATCCTCGCGCAGCGGCTGCGGCGCCAGGCGCGGATAGATGCAGGACGAACCGAAGAACATCAGCTTCTCGCAACCATTGGCGTGCGCCGCCTGGATTACGTTGGTCGAGATCGCCAGATTGTCGTAGAGGAATTCCGCCCGCAGCGTGTTGTTGGCGACGATGCCGCCGACCTTGGCGGCGGCGAGGAACACGGCCTGCGGCCGCTTCGCGGCAAACCAGGCGTTGACCGCGGCCTGGTCGCGCAAATCGACCTCGCCGCGCGACACGGTCAGCAGATCCGCCTGTTCGCGCGCCAGCCGGCGCATCAGCGCCGAGCCGACCATGCCGCGATGGCCGGCGACGAAAACCGTCTTGCCCTTCAGTTCAAACGCCGCGCTTGCCATTGGCCGCATCCTGCCTGGCCTCAGCGAGATCGCTGGCGACCATCTCCTTCACCAGCTGCGCGAATGGCGTCTTCGGCGCCCAGCCGAGCTTGGCGCGTGCCTTGCTGGCATCGCCGATCAGGAGATCGACCTCGGTCGGGCGGAAATAGGTCGGATCGATCTGCACCAGGGTCTTGCCGGACGCCTTGTCGACGCCGACCTCGTCGACGCCCTTGCCGCGCCATTCGATGCTGCGACCAACCTCCGCAAACGCCAGCTCGACGAACTCGCGGACCGAGCGCGTCTCGCCGGTCGCGAGCACGAAATCATCAGGCTCGTCGGCCTGCAGGATTTTGTGCATGCCTTCGACATAGTCGCGGGCATGGCCCCAGTCACGCTTGGCATCGAGATTGCCGAGATAGAGCTTGCTCTCGAGGCCGACCTCGATGCGGGCGACGGCGCGCGTGATCTTGCGCGTCACGAAGGTCTCGCCGCGGATCGGGCTCTCATGGTTGAACAGGATGCCGTTGCTGGCGAACATGCCATAGGCCTCACGGTAGTTCACCGTGATCCAGTAGCCGTAGAGCTTGGCGACGCCATAGGGCGAGCGCGGATAGAACGGCGTCGTCTCCTTCTGCGGCACCTCCTGCACGAGCCCGTAAAGCTCCGAGGTCGAGGCCTGGTAGAACCGCGTCTCCTTTTCCATGCCAAGGATGCGGATCGCCTCCAGCAGGCGCAGGACACCGATGGCGTCGGCGTTGGCGGTGTATTCCGGGCTCTCGAAACTGACCTGGACGTGGCTCTGGGCGGCGAGGTTGTAGATCTCGGTCGGCCGGATCTGCTGCATCAGCCGGATCAGATTGGTCGAATCCGTCATGTCGCCGTAGTGCATCAGGAACGGCACGTTGCCGGCATGCGGGTCCTGGTAGAGATGGTCGACACGCGCGGTGTTGAACGAGGACGACCGGCGCTTGATCCCGTGCACGGTGTAGCCGAGGCCAAGCAGATATTCGGCGAGATACGCGCCGTCCTGCCCGGTCACGCCGGTGATCAGCGCCACGCGCCGCTTTGAATTCTGAGCCGCCATGGTCTCTATTGGTTGCGCCGTAAAGAGCCCCCCTTAAGAACGCCAGTTGTGAAGCGGCTGCGAGAGATCTAGATGCTCAAGCGCGCTCCACCCGCAACTAGAGGAAAGCGATCGTCAGCTCCGATCATACACATCATATATTCATGTACACTACATACATTGATTTATACCGATCCGGCAGTTGCTCCCAATATTAAAATCATTCGGACCTGGCTTATCGTGGCCGGATAAAGCGACGTGCTGAGGTTAGCCAGTTGCAAGTTAGGAGATCGGCATTGCATTGATAGAATCGCAGCATGCAGGCCGACACCCAGCCACAGCCTGTGCATAGATAGTCGTCCGTTAACAAGCGGGATTGAGGGCGACTGGGGTTGCGAAGGCGCGCCAAAGGACGGTCAGGATGAAGCGCAAGAGCTTCCTGAGCCAGGCGAGGATGCGGCGGAAGTTATAGCCGACGGCGGAGAGGATGACGTTGGCCGCATCGCCGGCACGGTAGGTAGCAGCGGCCGAGGTGACCATCGACTTTCAGGTGTCCGATGATGGGTTCGATGGCGGAGCGGCGGCGCAGCTCGCGCTTGATGACACCGAAGACGCCGCGCTTCTGGCCAGAGATGAAGACGCGACGGGGATTTTGTGCGTCGTGGCCGCGATATCCCTTGTCGACATAGGCCCGCTCGATCGCGCAGCCGGTGAGTGTCTCGGTGCGGTCGATGACGTCCCGCAAGGTGTGACCGTCGTACGGGTTATCGGGTAGCGCCCTGGCGTGCAGCACGAACAGGTCACCGGGAGCCCGGCGGTTGTTGGTGACGACCGAACTCGTAAGGCGCGGCTGCTTTGCCCTTGCCGATGCATTCCACCTCCGGGGCGTGGAAGGAATAGAGCTTCCAGCCGCGCTGGCGCTGCTGCTGCGCGCGAATCTGCGTGGCCCGGCTGAGCGAGAGGGCGAACGCGTTCTCGAGCACAGCCTGACCTTCGATCTTGCAGCGGATATCGCGGATGATCCGGCCCAGCCGGCTGCGCAGCTGCCGGTGATGCCGCTTGAATTGCTTGGCATGGGCGTAGCGTCCAGCCATCATTGCCGCGGTCTTGGCAATGCGAAGGTAGGACTGCCGCAGCTTGACCCCGTTCCTCGCCAGGCGGTTGAGCCCCTTGATCGCCGCGTGCAGCAGCTTGGCGTCGGTCGGGAAGGTGATCGCCTTCGGCTGCACGGTGGTATCGACCGTGACCCGCTTTAGGTCTTGGCTGCGTAACGCGCCGGCCTCGTGCGCCACCCGCAAGCTCTCGGCCAGCAACAGCTCCAGCTTGCCGCCGAGCCGCTTGCGCCAGTGGCTCAGGTCCGAGCGCTCGTGCGGGAACGCGTGCTGAAAGAACTCTTCGCCGGTGAAGTACTGGAAATACGGGTCGTGGACTCAACCCACACCCCCTCATCGGACAGGCCGTAAATGTGCTTGAGCAGCAGCCCGATCATGAAGCGGGTCGCGATGCCCGGCCGGCCGTTCTCGCTATAGAGCGGCGCGATCTCGCCGTCGATCCAGTCCCAATCGACCTTGCCGGCGGGCTGAACCAGCTCGTGCTTCATATTGATGATCTGGTCCAGCCTGGCCCGGAACAGATCGCCCGATCCCGTCGTCTTGTGCTTCTTCGGTCGCATCGCCACCTCCGATGCAACGACGGAATCATGACTGGCGATTCGACGGAATCCCGAAAATGAAACTGCAAGGTTCCGATGTCCGAAGCATCAAAGCCCTGCAATCCTAACAATCCAAAACGACAAATGCAACTCAATCGCTTAGCCGCTCTTCACGGACGACTAGATATCGCAGCCCACAATGCGTACCGCTCACTCAACTTCCAACAGAACACTCAGCCTAGGGCGCAGCAAGCTCATCGACCGTATCGATGACAATCGCTTCTGCTGGTGCAGGAAATACGGGGAGCTTGCAAACACTTGTATAGTTCTTCGAACGTTTCGACATCGAAAGTTTACCTTCGTACAATCGAGCTATCGATATTGATCGCTTAGTCTGATCTCGACAAGCGGAGCATGCATCTGTCCGAGTATCGCATGTTCGCCTGAACGAGCGCGACAAACATTTCCAGTAACAAATGGCAATACACGCTAGAGCAGCCCCGCAACTACGTCGACAGCAGACCATTCGGAAGCCGCGGCTTCGCGAACTTGGGGTGCATTGATCAGCATGTGTGGAATTGTCGGCATCCTGGGGCGTGGTCCGGTCGTTGGACAGTTGGTCGCTTCGCTCGAGCGGTTGGAGTATCGTGGCTACGACTCCGCAGGCGTTGCGACGCTCGAAGGTCTCCGTATCGAGCGGCGCCGCGCTGAAGGCAAATTGAGAAACCTTGCCGAGCGGCTGCACCGGCAGCCGCTATCGGGTCATATCGGTATTGGTCACACCCGATGGGCGACTCATGGAAGGCCTACCGAAAGAAATGCCCATCCGCATGCGACGGAAAATGTCGCGGTCGTTCATAATGGGATCATCGAGAATTTCCGCGAGCTGAGAGCCGAACTGGAACAGAATGGAGCTCATTTCAGTTCAGAGACCGACACCGAGGTGGTGGCTCATCTCGTTGAATCCTATCTCATGAATGGCTACTCGCCACAGCATGCGGTGCAGGCGTCGGTGCTGCGGCTGCACGGAGCCTTCGCGCTGGTATTCCTGTTCAAAGGCCACGACGATCTTTTGATCGGTGCGCGCAAGGGATCAGCCCTTGCGATTGGGCATGGCAATGGCGAAACGTATCTAGGATCGGACGCGATCGCGCTCGCACCCTTGACCGATTCCATTGCCTATCTTGAAGATGGCGACTGGGCCGTGCTTACCCGCACGAATTGTGTGATCCACGACGCGGACGGCACTATCGTCCACCGGGAAACATCAAAGTCAGGCGCGTCGTCACTCCTGGTAGATAAAGCGAATTACCGCCACTTCATGGCTAAGGAAATCCACGAGCAGCCGATGGTGGCCGGGCAGACATTGGCTCATTATGTCGATATCGGCGCCGAGCGCGTAGCCCTGCCGCTGACTCTACCGTTCAACTTCAATTCGATTCAGCGAATCTCGATTACGGCCTGCGGCACGGCAAGCTATGCCGGTTACATCGCCAAATACTGGTTCGAGCGGTTAGCACGCCTGCCGGTCGAAATCGATGTGGCATCCGAGTTCCGTTACAGGGAGGCGCCTTTGCGTAAGGGCGATCTCGCGATCGTCATCTCGCAGTCGGGGGAGACTGCCGACACACTGGCTGCGCTGCGTTACGCCAAGAGCCAGGGTCTGCACACGATATCTGTAGTCAACGTCCAGACCTCGACGATTGCGCGTGAGAGCGAATCCGTGTTGCCCACGCTGGCGGGACCGGAAATCGGCGTCGCCTCCACCAAGGCGTTCATCTGCCAGCTAGTGGTAATGGCGGCGCTTGCCCTGGCAGCAGGCAAAGAGCGCGGTAAACTGCACGAGATCGATGAATCGAAGCTTGTCCGCGAGCTTATCGAAGTGCCGCGGCTGATTGCTGCGGCGCTGTTGATCGAGCCGCAGATCGAGAAACTCGCGCGTCATGTCGCCAAGTCGAGCGATGTGCTCTATCTCGGCCGCGGCACATCGGCCCCCCTGGCACTGGAGGGTGCGCTCAAGCTGAAGGAAATCTCGTATATCCATTCAGAAGGCTACGCCGCTGGCGAGCTCAAGCACGGACCGATTGCATTGATTGATGAGACGGTGCCCGTGGTGGTGATCGCGCCATACGACGCGGTCTTCGGAAAAACTGTCTCGAACATGCAAGAAGTCGCGGCTCGCGGCGGCAACATCATCTTGATCACTGATGCGAAGGGCGCTTCGGAAGCGACGGTGGATACGCTCATGACCATTGTGATGCCGGACATGGGTGGAAGCTTTACGCCCATCGTTTATGCCATCCCGGTTCAGCTTTTAGCCTATCATACTGCCGTCGTTATGGGGACGGATGTGGATCAGCCGCGCAATTTAGCAAAATCGGTCACCGTCGAATAGCCGGCCGCGGCAATGTCGAGGTGCTTCTCCGTTGTCTAGCCATCAGGCCGCGGCGGCTGCCCCATCTGGTGGATTCAAAATCCGGAAAGGCTGTAGTCTCGCGCTTATCCATGTTTGGTCATGGTTGGCGGATACTTGGTTGTCGCCAATTCTGGTAACTGTTAGCAGGCCGTGCGCTCCCCCGGACCTATCGAGACCGCAATCTGGGCATACGTCTAGCATGGCGCGCGGCATCAGAAGGAGAGCGTTCGACGGCTGATTCAATCAGGAGAACTATCGATCGAACCCGCTCCTGATGGGCTGACATTGCGAGCCATGCTCGTAGCCTCACCAATCCCGGCAACGCCAATGCGACGTGCATTGGTGCCGCTTTAGGAAAGTTTGCCGAAAGGATGAGAGGGCATTCACGGTCGAGCTATCGCTGAAAGTTGGTGACGGCGGGAATCGGGAAGGCGGCATATCGTGGGGGTGCTTGACGCCTCCACTTCTCCACCGAAGGAGCGATATGCCGTGTCCAAAGATAACATCATCAAGTTGATTCAGCCAGGAAACGTCGACGATCAACTCACCGAAATCTTGCGCAATGGGGCGCGTGCTCTGTTGGCCCAGGCGGTCGAGGCCGAGGTCGCGGACTTTCTCGGCAAGCATGCCGATTTGAAGACTGCGGACGGCCACCAGCGCTCGTGCGCCACGGTCACCTGCCGGAACGCGAGGTGATGGATGGTATCGGTCCGGTCGGCGTCCGCCAGCCGCGTGTACGCGATCGCGAGGCGGAGGCTACCGATCCCGACCGCATCCGGTTCTCTCCGTCGATCCTGCCGCCCTACATGCGCCGCTCGAAATCGATCGAGACGCTGCTGCCGATCCTTTACCTGAAGGGTATCTCCACCGGCGACTTCTCCGAGGCTCTGGCGGCGCTGCTCGGCAAGGATGCTGCCGGGTTGTCGGCATCCGCCATCGGCCGTCTGAAGGACGGTTGGCTTGACGAGCACACCGCGTGGCAGAGGCGCGATCTGTCGGCGAAGCGCTACGTCTACATCTGGGCCGATGGCATCCATCTCCAAGCACGCCTCGAAGACGAAAAGCAGTGCATCCTGGTGCTGATCGGCGCGACGCCGGAAGGCCGCAAGGAACTGGTCGGCTTCACCGATGGCGCCCGCGAGAGCGCGCAGGACTGGCGCGATCTGCTGCTCGACCTGAAGCGGCGCGGGCTCGGCGTGCCGCCGCGGCTCACCATCGCCGACCGCCGACGGCGCGCTCGGGTTCTGGAAGGCCGCCGGCGAGGTCTGGCCGAAAACGCGCGAGCAGCGCTGCTGGGTACACAAGACCGCCAACGTGATCGCCAAGTTGCCGAAGAGCCAGCAGCCTAAAGCCAAACGCGCGTTGCAGGAGAGCTGGATGGCCGAAACCAAGGCCGCCGCCGAGCTGGCGTTCGACGCCTTCATCGAGAGCTATACGCCCAAATACGAGAAGGCGGCCGACTGCCTGAGCAAGGATCGGGACACGCTACTGGCGTTCTACGACTTCCCGGCCGAACACTGGAAACACCTGCGGACCACCAATCCCATTGAAAGCACCTTCGCTACCGTGCGCCACCGCACGATCCGATCGAAGGGCTGCCTGTCCAACAGAACGGCGCTCGCGATGGTCTTCAAACTGCTTGAGGCCGCGCAGAAAAGCCGGCGTCGTCTCGATGGCCACAACCAGTTGCCAAAACTCGTTCTCGGTGTGACATTCAACGACGGGATCGAGGTCATCGCCAAACCGACTGACCGTCAGCCCATAACCGCCGCCGCCTGACCGGCCGCGCCGTCACCAAAATTTGGCGATAGCTCTTCACGGTCTCGCGTCAGGTTTTGGTAAGGCAGTCAGCCTATCAACTCGGCCGGGTCTAACAAGCCTGAACCAAATGCGGAAGTGTATGCCCGCTGGGAGCATCAATCGCCATGTATAATCGGATCAATGGCTTGTCCGACTTCCAATCCTCACGCTTTGTCGAAGCTGACGAGCAAGGGGATGCAAACAGCTTCGCGGATGCGTTCGCCAATATGCGCTTGGCCGCGCCAGGCCCCAGTGGCAGCTCATCGTCGGCAACAAGACCGTATTCGCTCGTTCAAAACCCTCCTGTGGTGGAGATCAATAGGCTCAGACCTATCACGGCGAAGAGATCAAGTACATCGCCGACAACCCGCAAGAGTACTCAGATTTCGTGTCCGCAAGAGCAAGGCGAACTGCGGAAATTGCTGAGGACTATGGAACAACTCGAGATTCCGATAATGCGCGATACTTCAGCTGCCAATTAGGAAACAAGAGTGTCGGGCTTCTAAGAATGGAAGGCGGCGACAGCATGACAGAGTTCGACGTCAAGCGATGGCGGGAGCTGTTTCCTGGGCGAACGGGGACTACCTCGAGTGTAGATCTTCAGGTCGTTCATCCGCTTGTCGAGAACGCTGGCGATATTCTGCTCGAGCATCGACTTCGAATGGACGGTAAGGCCGTTGCTCAATTTGCGTCCGGCTAATCCAGAAGCAGGAGCCGGTGCGGAGAAGTTGGGGTTTGTCGAGGTTGACGCCGACAAATGGTCCTCGACCCAGAGACGTCAGAAAATTGGATAAGGAACAGTGATGGTGAATGGCGGCGAAATGGCGCTGCCGCGCGATATCTTTCCGAAATTGGCAACTGTGAGAACGGTGATACCGAGATCGCAGAAGGCTCAGCGACATACGATTGCGAGGATGATTTTATGTGACTAGAGTATAGTTGCGTGGAACGTATCTCGTCGTGCTCTTCGCGCCGTCTTTGCTGCGCTAGGCGGCCTTGGGGAAGGCTCACAGTCAGAAGAGCTCCTGCGCAGAGAAGATGGTACGCAGACTGAGCCGGCCGGCGTAGTCTTCGCCGAGCTGCTAGTGCCTGGTGCGCTCTGTGACAGCATTGCACAAGCCGATAGATCGAATTGGCGGCGTCGTAATAACTTTACGAGGCGCGGCCAAGATCCGCCCGGCCGTCGAAAGGAGGCCGGGCATTTTGCACGCAGATTATGTGGGGTATCTGGAGGCAAAGGTCTTCCGGGCGATCTGATGAGGCCCAAGAGTTCATGAGGAGCAAAGGAGCAGCCTGAGATAGGGCGTGAAGGAGCTACGGAGCGATTGCTGCCTCCCAATAGACAAGGAGGATAGAAGCTGTGACGGGCGGCGCGGTGAACAGGAGCTCGTCCCACAGAGCTTTTCGCCCGACGACCAACATCGATGATGAACAAGACGCAAGCAATTGGTTCGAAAATGCTTTCCGGAGAGCTCCTGGGCTGAGCAGAGTTCTTTCGTTGTTGAAAATAGTATGCTTGCTGCAACGAGACCGAGCTAAGCAAGCGCGCGAACCTGTCGAATCCTGTCCGGGAGGAGGATCACCCTGAGCACCAGCCTACGGAGATTGAACGGATCCGGGAGTGCCGAGTACCGCGAGCCTCGCGGCGGCAACGTTGGTCTTGATCAACGCGGCTAGCGGGCGGAGCACGTCAAAGGATCAATAAGCCAAAGTAAGAAATCGACCGCTGGTGATGCCGGCCGATTTCGGGGAGTTCATTCCAGTAGATCGTACGAGCTCGAGATAGGATTTCAACATGCAGGTCTTGAACCCTGCTTGAGCGAACTCGCGGGTGACGAGCCTAAAAAAGCGGACCAACCAATTAGACTGGAGCGCGCGGACCCGGCCTCTGGGAGTTCTAATTACAGGCGCAGCGTGCTCGGCGCCAAGAAGCTGATCGATGTCGTGTAACGTGAGAAGTGCGCAGATTGGACATGAGGTTGGCGGTCTTCTGGATTAGGTGTGCCCCCCGTCGCGATTCTCCTGCAGTGCAGCATCGAGGCACTCGATCAGCGTATGCCCGGCGAAGGGCTTGGCCAGAAAGCCAATCGCTCCCGCGTCCAGGGCTGAGGTGCTCACGCGGTCGTTCGGGAACGCAGTAATGAAAATGAACGGCACACCGTGACCCCTCGCCCGCATTTCTGCCAACAGGTCCAAGCCGCTCATAACCGGCATCTGCAGATCCGAAATTACGCAGGAGGTTTCGTTCAATCGCGGTGACCTCAAGAAGTCCTCGGCCGACGCAAACGTTTGGACGATGTAGCCACGCGATTTCAGAAGGTTCTCTGTCGCCGCGCGGACCGACGCGTCGTCGTCAACGACAGATATTAAAGGCGTGCACAAGACGTGCCCTCCGGACGCGGGAATGGCGGCTGCCGCAGCATTAGCCACCCTCGGCGAAAAGTGGGCTTGAGTGTTGAAATTGTAAAATCATACTTAGGTTTGTTCGGGCCGATTTGCGCGGATGCTCAGCGTCTCAGTCATTCTGATCAAATCCGCGAGCGACCGGGCGCGCATCTTTTTCATTACGTGTCCACGGTAGATCTTGACCGTAATCTCGGCGAGCCCCAGCTCGGCGGCTATCTGCTTGTTCATCAGGCCGGTAGCGACCAGCTTCATCACCGCCTGCTCGCGCGGGCTTAAGGTGTTAAATAGAGCCTGCAGTTCCGCGACGGTCTGCTCAGCCTTCCGTCTTTTGCGATCACGTTCGGTCGCGGCGACCACGGCGTCAAGCAGCTCCTGATCGCGAAACGGTTTGGTGAGAAAATCGACGGCTCCGCCTTTCATGGCCCTGACGCTCATGGGAATGTCGCCATGGGCGGTGATGAAGATGATCGGAATATGAATGTTCAACCGCGCCAGGTCAGCCTGGAACTCAAGTCCACTCAGACCTGGCAGCCGGATATCAAGAACCAGGCAGCTAACAACATCGGGAAGCCCGCTCTGTGGCATTTCGCGGGCCGATCCGAATGCAACGACGTCCAGGCCGACCGATTGAAAAAGGTTCGTTAGCGACCGACGCATCGAGACGTCATCTTCGACAACGAAGACTGTCGCATTTGCCGACGCTTCAGCTTTGCTGCCTTCGCGCGGGGGGGAAGGGCGTTCGCTCACGGCACGAGCTCCTTGTGCAACGGCAGGTCAAACCGAAAGCTCGCTCCCGGCCCCTGCTTGCGAACGACTGAGAGGCGCCCTGCATGAGCTTCCACAATCGAGCGGCAGATCGAAAGGCCCATGCCAAGGCCACTCGACTTTGTCGTGAAGAAGGGGTCTAATACTCGGTCGGTATCATCTTCCGCGATCCCGACGCCGCAATCCGTCACGGTAACCTGCACATATCCCGTGCCGTCCTCCGACGACTGAATCACCAGTTCGCGCGTCCGGTCCGTAACTGCGTCCATGGCTTCGATCCCATTCATCACCAGATTGATAATCACCTGTTGCAGCTGAATCCGATCACCGAGGATTGCGGGCAGCGCTTCCGTCAACTTGGTCTTTAGCGTCACTCGGTGGTTAACCAGCTCACGTGCCACCAGAGCAATAACATCCTTAACGACATCATTGATATCGAGCGGTACCATCTCGATCTCGCCTTTCTTCGCAAGTGCGCGAATCCGACGGATCACCTCGCTTGCCCGGATTGCGTCTTCGATTATCCACTCAACCGAACAGCGAGCGGCGGAAAGGTCAGGTGTCTGGCGGCCCATCCAACCGAGGCACGCGTCGGCGTTGCTGATAATCGCGGCGAGTGGCTGGTTGATTTCGTGGGCGATGGAGGTTGTCAGCTCTCCTAGCGTCGTCACACGCGTCACATGCGCAAGCTCCGCCTGCGCCTTTCGGAGCTCTTGTTCGGTTTGATCTCCGCGAATCAAAGCGGTGATGTCGGTGCTGACGCCGCGGTAGCCGAGGAAATTGCCGTTTAAATCAAAAAAAGGCTTGCCGCTCGTCCGGACGTAGATCGGAGATCTCATACGATTGACAGTGCGGTAGACCAGATCCCGAAACGGAAGATGCGCCTCCAGCGTCGCCCGATGTTGCCGCCACTTCTCAGGTTCTTCCTCGACGTCGCACGCGATGTCCCAGCGAGGCAGGCCTATCAATCCCGTCGCCAATATTCCCGCAGCGCTGGTGTGCTCGGATAAGTGGGTGACCTGATGATCTGGTCCCGTCTCCCAGAGCCAGTCGGAAGCTGTTTCGGCGTAATCGCGAAAGCGCTGCTCGCTTTCGCGCAGCGCGGCAAGTGTGTTTTCCAAGCGTTCCCTAGCGGCGTATTGCTCGGTGACATCCATGTGTGTTCCGATCAGTTCGCGCACATTGCCATCGCTGCCGACCACCACATGCGCGACGGAGTGTATGCGTCTTATCCCGCCATCTGCTAGAAGGATTCGAAAATCATACTCGAAGCGCTCTTCCTTGCCTTCGATAGCCTGGCGCTGCACTTCCTGAAGCCGCGGCAGGTCATCTGGATGAACGCGCGACCGAATGGTCTCGATCGATACAGTCTCTTGCGGTTCAAAGCCAAATAGACGGTCGACCTCAGCGGAGCGATACACAAAGTCGAGACTGTAGAGGTCCCAGGACCAGCTGCCCGTGTGACTGAGACGCTGGGCCTCGGCCAAATAGGCTTCGCTACGGCGTAGCTGCTGTTCTACTTGCCTTGCTGCCGTGATATCCGTCGCTGCGCCGACAAACTCGATGTCACCGGTGGCAGTTCTTGTTGCTCGCACCCTCGCGTGGATGTGCTTCACCGAGCCGTCCGGCAGCAGCAACCGGTATTCGTGCTCGAAGTCCCTTGGGTCTCGCATCGCTCGATCGATGATCTCTTGGACCGAAGCTTTATCGTCTGGATGGGTACGCTCGACAACCAGTTCCGGCCCAGGAGCCGTCTGCGGGTCCAATTGGAAAATTCGAAAGTTCTCCTTTGACCAAAAGACCTCGCCGGTAGCAACGTTCCAGCCGAAGCTGCCTGTGTGGCTCAACTCCTGCGCCTGAGCCAAATGGGCTTCGCTCCGCTGCAGGGCAAGTTCGGTTCGCTTTCGCTCCGTGACATCTTCGCACGCTATTAGGACAATGGGCTGGTCATCGGCCCAGAGCATGGCTTTAGCGTTTTCACGTACCCACAGTACCGAGCCGTCTTTCCTGATTTTCTGGACATCCCAGGTGCGCGATTGGCCGATATTTTCAAGGCAGGTGCGAACGCATTTGTGAACGAACGCGCGATCTTCCTCGAGAAAGATTCCCAGCACGGATTGGCCGATCAGTTCGTCGCGAGCATACCCGAGTTGTGTTGCGCCGAAGCTATTGACGTTGAGGACCGTACCGGCTTCATCGAGCATGAAGTACATGGCCGGGTTGTGCTCAAAGATCGCGTGCCACCGTTTTTCGCGATCCTTCAAATCGGCCGCGCCGCGCCGCAGCTGGGCCGCAGCCTCATGCGCAGCCTCTCTTTCCTGGCGGACTCTTCCGATCAGGTGTGTTCCAACGATCGAGACCGTAAGAAATGCGACGACCACCGGAAGAGCTTGGGGGTCGTCAATCCGTAGACTGAACGCCGGCGGCGCAAAGCAGTAGGCCAAAGCAGCGATGGCTAAGACGGAAAGCGCGTATGAAGCGACAGAGCTGCCGATCAACGAAAACAGCAATATCACCAGCAGATAGACGAGCGCCATCGCGGCGAAATGCGTTTGAAGGTAAAAGGAAGCTAGCGTCACCACCGCCAGCGTTATGCTGCCGAAGGCAAACTGCGTGGCCGAACGTTTGAAATTGCTGATCTGATTATGCATTCTTCGACCATCCGGCCGTTATGCGGCAGGAGAGCTATAACATTCTAGGCAAAAATAAGGCAATCCTTTTTGCCCCAGAGACGCTCACGAGCATTTCCGGGATCGATTGCTTACGGTTGAACTGAGCACGTACCGAAGAAAGGCGCATTACAAACGTACGTATAGTTGTCCTAAACCATCCAATATCGCGCGCTGACATGCGTACAACCGAGCCCGGGCTATCTGTTTTCCTTCGCTATTTGAAACGCTCGCGGGCGTGTGAGGCTGCGGCCGAGTACAGCTGCGTGGCGCCAAGGCACATCAAGGTCAGGGTCACCGGCCACATCAATTCAGCTAAGCGCTGACGCTGAACAATGCGGCAGGCCTTCTGCCTATGCGGAGAGCAGCGAAAAGCTGTGGAGCGCCGTGACGTTACCCTCTGGGATCCATCTCATGCTGGTGAAGGGGGCAATCTGGTCCACCGTGATCACGTCCATCGCGGTCTCTTCCGCAATGCGCACCGGAACAAGCCAGATGATCGAGTTGCGCCAGCGTGGTCGCCGCCACATTGTGGGTCGGACATGGCGGGTTCAGTAGCCACGTACCAACCGTTTCATGGGCGGACCGGGTACCGTGGACCGTCACGCCGCACAGATTCTGTCATTAACGGTATGGTCTGGCTCGGCCAACGTTGCCCCGGCATTTGGATGGCCAGGAGCTGTACCTCAAAAGGCGCGCCTGGAGATGGCTGCCGAAAACAATGCTCTCTTTTCCCTTTATATGTGAGGATCTTTCTCAGAGCAGTTGCCTGGACCGCAGCGCAAAGCAGGCGGTCCGAGATCGCGTAAGAAAACGCTCCGGTTTGCAGTTCAGGTCGGCTGAGCCGATCTGAACTGCGAAGAATCAGAAGTTTGGGCAACACTCGCGTTCGACGCGTCTTGTAATTACGGATAAAGTCCGGGGCCTACCTCCTTGTGCTTCTAACGTCGATGCTGGTGGAATCGGCGGGCTGGTTGAGGCGGGCGTGCAGCGTCCCGTGCTTGAGTTCGCCTTCCCACCAGGAGACGAACACAGCTGCGATGCCGTTGCCGGTGATATTGGTAAGGGCGCGTACCTCGCTCATGAACTTGTCGATCGAGAACACGATTGCCATGCCCGGCACTAGCGTTGGGTTGACCACCGACAACGTAGCAGCGAGCGTGATGAAGCCCGCGCCGGTGACGCCGCTTGCCCCCTTCGAGGCCAGCATTGCCACGAGCAAGATCGTGAGCTGCTGGCCAAGAGTGAGATCGACCCCGAGCGCCTGGGCAATGAACAAGGTCGCAAGCGTCATATAGATGTTGGTGCCGTCGAGGTTGAAGGAGTAGCCGGTTGGCACCACGAGGCCGACCACGGGCTTGGAGCAGCCCAGCCGCTCGAGCTTCTCCATCAATTGCGGCAGCGCGCTTTCCGAAGACGATGTGCCGAGCACGATTAGAAGCTCATCCTTGATATAGGCAATGAACTTGAAGATCGAAAAGCCGACAAGGCGCGCGATTAGGCCGAGAACGACCACTACAAATATCGCGGCCGTCGCATAAAATAGCGCGATCAGACCGATCAGATTGCCGAGCACCGCCGGCCCGAACTTGCCGATCGTGAAGGCCATTGCGCCGAACGCGCCGATCGGAGCCGCTTTCATGATGATAGCGATCACGCCGAACACCGCGCGCGCAACGTCGTCAATCATGCCGCGCAGCCGCGCTCCACGCTCTCCCAGCGCCATCAGCGAAAAGCCAAACAGGATCGCGAACAGGAGCACCTGCAGAACATCGCCGCGAGCCAGGGCGCCGACCACGGTATCGGGAATGATATTGAGAAAGAAATCGACGGTTTTCGAGGCTTCCGCCTGCTTGACGAAATTGGCGACTGCCGCAGCGTCGGGTTTGACGGCAATGCCACGGCCGACTTGAACCAGATTGCCCATGACAAGGCCCAACACCAAGGCAAAGCTGGAGACGATTTCGAAGTATACCAGCGCCTTGACGCCGACGCGCCCAACTTTCTTTGCGTCCTGAATATGCGCGATGCCGGATGCAACGGTGCAGAAGATGATCGGCGCGATCACCATCTTGATCAGCTTGATGAAGCCGTCACCGAGCGCCTTGACCCAGTCGTTGGTCGCGACCGATGGCCACTGCCATCCGACGATGGCGCCAATCACGATAGCGATCAACACTTGGACGTAGAGAATTTTATACCAGGTTTGTGACGCGCGCGCAGGCGCCGCAGTTGCCATAGTGGTCATGACGCTTCCTTCCCGAATTCCCTCGAATGTGAGCCGCCGCGTCGTGAGAGCCGACGGCATCATACGAGGCTGTCCTTTTGGCCGTAGCCTTGTCCGATTGAAGACGGTTCCGGGAGCCGGCGCGTCATTCCAAAGGCAGGCATTCAGTCACGTTATCTTTTTCGGCAAGCAAGATTTGCACCAGACGCTAATCTGCGGCCGATCAAACCAGGCATAAGCCGTCTATCTCTTGATGAGGTTATCTGAATGCTCGGACCTGCGTTCGCATGTTCGAATGGAAGGCGTTGCGCTGGGTGACGTATCTCTTGCTCTGGCAGGGCACGTAAGCCGAGTCGCGTCTCGGCGTTGAAGCTTGGTGTGATCGGAATGTGTCGAGTGCCGAGTTGATGCAGCAGTGCGTCGCATTGGTAAAATCGATTGTTTGGATCGCAGGTATCCGCGCGATGGAAGCTTGGCGACATCTGAGCGTCAGATCGAGATTCTTTTGGGCGCGTTATCTCCGTCTGGCGGGCCGCACGCTCAAGAAGCACCGGACATATGGCGCAGGGCCAACGTATCGAAGAATTTGGCGGTCGCGTCATCTACGCACTGGATGAGCTGAAAGAGCTGAAAGCGTGGGCCGATCTCGCTGTCAGGGCGTCAACGTCCGATCCCGGTAAAGGCATCGTTACTGCCGGCCAAGAATCGCCCAAGGCTGCGCCCTATGCACGCCAGGAGTCACGGTGATCGCCGCACGAGAATAGCGACGATGCAGGACTGTGATGCAGCAGGATGTGCCGTCTGGCGATGTCCCGGGAGTTTGACCAGCTGATGCCTCTCCATCGCCGGCCGGGACATATAGGGTTGATAAAATCAAATCGTGTATACATGTTGCCATTACGACGACGATTTGGACTGCAAAAATTTCACCATAATGAGCATATTTCCCGCGAAATCTCGCATTAGTGTATACACTAACTATACAGAGAAGCGAGGTTGCCGCATGAGCTGTTGCTTTCCGACCAATGCCTGTACGCGGCCGCTTGGGATGCCGAGGTCAAGCAGGCGCTGTTGCCGCGCACGATCTGCGGCAGGCACGCCGTAATGTATCGGCGGGCCGATGGTGAAGTGGCGGCGCTGGAGGATGCCTGTTGGCATCGGTTGGTGCCGCTCTCAAAAGGGCGCCTTGAGGGCGACAGCGTTGTCTGCGGCTATCATGGGCTGAAATTCAATGCGCAGGGGCGCTGCACCTTCATGCCCTCGCAAGAGACAATCAATCCCTCCGCATGCGTGCGTGCCTATTCCGCAGTCGAGCGCAATCGCTTCATTTGCTGTGGATGGGCGATCTGGCGCTGGCTGACCCAGATTTGGTGCCGGACATGCACTGGAACGACGATCCTGCTTGGGTCGCTGATGGTGAGACCATTCACCTCAAATGCGACTATCGTTTGGTCGTCGACAATCTCATGGACCTGACGCACGAGACCTTTGTGCACGGGGCCAGTATTGGCAACGACGCCATCGCGGAAGCGCCGCTTGACGTCACGCACGGCGAGAAGACTGCCACGGTAACGCGCTGGATGAAGGGGAATACCCCCGCCGCCGTTCTGGTCGAAACAGTTGCAAAAGCCTGGTCGGGTGGTCCGCTGGCAAATCATTCGTTTCGAGGCGCCGTGCACCATCAATATCGACGTCGGGGTGGCGCCCGCCGGAACAGGAGCGCCCGAAGGCGATCGCTCGGCGGGTGTCAATGGTATGGTTCTCAACACCATCACGCCCGAAACAGAGACCAGCTGCCATTATTTCTGGGCATTCGTACGTAATTACCGCTTAAGCGAACAGTGTCTGACCACCGAACCCCGCCAAGGCGTTTCCGGCATCTTCCGGGAGGACGAACATGCCGATCGGGTCTTCTACAACCTCAACATCGACGCTGGCGCGATGTGGGCACGCCGCCTGATAGATCCATGATCGACGCGGAAATCCGCCGCAGCACCGGCAAGCCGCGGAGTAGGACATGGCCGAGCGTTACAGCGATCGCTCTGTCTCACAGACGGTGCGTGCCCAGCTCAGTTTGCGCGATCTGATTCTGTCGGGTGATTTGCGGGCCCGGCGAACGGATCTCCGAATTGCAGGCTGTGGAGGCGACCGGCGCCTCGCGCACTCCGGTGCGAATGGCGCTGGTTCGACTGCAGGAGGAAGGGCTTTTGGAAGCGATCTCTTCCGGTGGTTTCATGGTAAAGGCATTCTCCGAGCGTGATGTCGTGGACTCGATCGAACTGCACGGCACGCTCCAGAGGCTGGCCGCCACGCGTTGCCGCCGAGCGGGGTGTTTCATTGCGCGATCTCGAACCCTTGAAAGGTTGTCTTGACGAGACTGACGGTCTTGTGCGGCAGGATCCAATCTCCGTCCAGACTTTCGTGAGCGTCATGCGGAGACCACGCGCTGAGGGTTGATCTGGTCGGCTAGGAAGATCTCGCGGAATGGTTTGTCGCGAGGTCACAATGTCAAAGGATAGTCGTAAGGATAGCGATAAGGATAGGCATATGCCTATCCTCGAACACGGCGCCGACACGCTGCAGCGTGTCGAGATCATCACCGGGACGGGCCGACGTCGGCGCTGGTCGACCGAGCGAAGGCGGCGATTGTTGCGGAGAGTTTTGCGCCGGGTGCAAGCGTGTCCGCAGTGGCGCGGCGACACGACATCAGTCCAAGCCTGTTGTTTCTCTGGCGTCGCCAGGCTACGCGGGCGCAGGTCGCGGAGCGCGGGGACAGAGGCATGCCACCTGGCTTTGTGCCGGTCGCGATCACCGGCTGTGGGCGCCCGAGTGAGGAGCAGGCGGCGATCGAGATCGAGGTCGGTGCGATTCGCATCCGTGTCAGGGGGACAGTCGACCGGGAGGCACTGTGCGAGGTGCTGGCGGCGGTCGGGACGGTTGGTCGATGATCGGGCTTCGAGCTGGGGTGTCGATCTGGATTGCGACGCAGCCGGTCGATTTCCGCCGCGGCATGGACTCGCTGGCGATGCTGGTGAGCGAGGCCTTTGGAGCCGATCCGTTCGACGGCGGACTTTATGTCTTCCGCTCCAAGCGCCGAGATCGCGTGAAGATCCTGACTTGGGATGGAAGCGGCCTTGTCCTTTACTACAAAAGAATCGAGGGGCAGTTCACCTGGCCGCCGATCAAGGAAGGCGTCATGTCGCTATCTCATGCTCAGCTCTCGGTGCTGCTCGATGGCTCGGACTGGAAGCGTGTGCCGATGCGAGTTGTGGATCAGCCGATGCGAGCTGGTTGATCATTATCAAGAGTCGTTCGTCACTCATGCGGAGTTGTTGTAGAATCGCTCTGCATGAGTGATTTGCCTTCCGATCCAGCATTGCTCCGACAAGCCGTGATGACGCTATCGTCACGGCTTGCGGCGTTGTCGGAGGAATGCAGCACGCTGGCGACCGAGCGTGATGCAGCGATCGCCCAACGCGACGCTGCGATCCAGGAGAACGACAAGCTCCTGATGATCCTGTCCCGGTACAAGCGCACGATCTTCGGTCCGCGCTCCGAGACACTGGATATCGGACAGCTGTCTCTCTTCACCATCAGGGCACAGGCGGTTCGTGCCGCCGCCAACGACGACGTGACCGGAGGCAGGCTGCCTGACGGAGCGGAGGGCCGTGGAAAGCGACCGGCGCGACGCAACCGGGGGAAGCTTCCGGAGCATTTGCCGCGCATCGATGTCGTGATCGATATCGAGAGCCACATCTGCCCTTGCTGCGGCGAGCAGCTGCACAAGATCGGGGAGACCGTCAAGGAAGCCTTCGACGTCATTCCGATGCAGTACCGGGTCAAGCGCATCATGCGTCCACGGTACGGCTGCCGGGGATGCCGCCAGGGTGTTCTGCAGGCACCCGCGCCGGCCCAGGCGATCGACGGTGGAATGGTGACGGAAGCCTTGCTGGCCCACGTCGCGGTGATGAAATACGGCTACCAGCTGCCGCTGTATCGCCAGGAACAGATGTTTGCCGCCCAAGGCATCACGCTCGACCGGCAAACGCTGGCCTCGTGGATGGGCCGCGTCGCCTGGTGGCTGAAGCCGCTTCACGCGCTGTTGCGCCGCGCAGTGATGTCCTACCCGCGGCTGTTTGCCGACGAGACGCCGCTGCCAGTTCTCGATCCCGGCCGTGGCAGAACCAAAGTCTGCCAGTTCTGGGCGATCGCCACCGACGACCGCCCGTGGGGCGGCCCGGCGCCGCCGGCAGTAGTCTACGTGTTCGCCGAGGATCGCAAGGCAATCCGCGCCAGGCAGCTGTTTGGAGACTACGACGGCATCCTGCAGGTCGACGGCTACGCCGGGTACAAGGGGCTGATTAAAAACGGCGGCCGTCTGGTACAACTGGCGTTCTGCTTCGCGCATGCGCGGCGGAAGTTCTGGGACGTCCACATCGCGACGAAATCGCCGATTGCCGCGGAAGCGCTGCGGCGGATCGCGATGTTCTACGCCATTGAGGATCGCATTCGCGGTTTGCCGGCGACGCAGCGAGCTGCGGTGCGACAATCCGACACCAGACCGCTGATCGAGGACTTCAAGCCCTGGCTCGAGGCGCGACTGCTGGAAGTCTCGAAGAAATCCGGCCTTGGCAAGGCGATCCGCTACACCCTCAACCATTGGGATGGCCTGACGCGATTCATCGATGATGGGCGCATCGAGATCGACAGCAATACGGTCGAACGCAGCATCAAGCCGATCGGGCTGGGAAAGAAAAACTATCTGTTCGCAGGCAGTGAGGGCGGCGCCGAAACCTGGGCCACTCTCGCATCACTCATCAACTCCGCAAAGCTTCACGACATCGACCCACGGCACTATCTTACTGATGTTCTCGAGCGCATCGTCTCCGGACGTACCAAGATCAATCAGCTGAACACGCTGCTGCCGTGGAATTGGAAAGCCGAGCGCGATGGTTCGGAGCCAAAGCTCGCCGCTTGATCAGTTCGACGGCACGGCGTCGGGAACTTCCTGCGCATCGCTGGCGTCGTCGTAGATCTCTTCGCGGATCACGCGCAGCGTTACCTCGTGCAGATACACTTGCAGCGCACCCTCCAGCTCGGTGAACTCGGGCAGCAGGACTCGATCAACGAAGCCCCGTGACGCACGGACCATCACCGTGTTACGTCGCTGTCGGCGATAACGAAACGGCCGCAGCCCATATCGGCGGCAAAGCGCCAGAAACAGGTGCCGAGACCACTGGTCGGGAAGTGAGAATTGCTGTTCGATCGGTGGATCGTGGCGAGCAAGTTCCTCGACCCGGGCCCGCACCCGCTGCAGCGCGGCTTCCGCTGCAAGGCGCTCACCAGCAGTTCCGGCCCCCACGAACAACGCCTCGATCTTCCGAAGCTTCTCGCGCAGCTGCGACTCGCTGGTCATTCTGATCCCCGTTGCCCGCTCCGAACCGGGATCAACCCATCACCGCGCGCCGGCGGCGTCAATCATCCCGACCGCGCTATCCAGAGCATTCCGCGCAAGTCAAGCCCAGGCACCCGTGATCCTCTCGTGACGCTCACAGACTTTCTCCTCCTACGTCGCGCTCAACGCGCGCTTTCACGCGCTGCTGACGGAATTGTCGCGCATCCGCACTTGATCAGGCAGGTCGATCGCGCGTCCGCATTACCGTTCGCCTCGCCTAGCGGCTTTGTGATGACACAATTGACACTGCCGGATGTGCGCCACACAATCCTAATTGCGCAGGATCAACACCGCGTCGTAATCGACGCAATCGAAAATCGAAAAGGCGCGCGCGCCGAAGCAATCATGCGAGAGCACGCGCAAGTGGCGGCGCGCAATTTGCGCTTGGTGCTCAAGAACAAGACGCATTCCGACCAGCTGCCGGGACTGGCGCTCATTAGGATGGCAGGCGATTGAAGGGAGCTGCATGCGGTTCATTGAAAGCTGGATACCCGCAACCCCCGTTGCGACATGCGATCTGACGCCTTCGATCCGCGAGCTGCTGATCAAGCCGGACAACTTTGATGGCGCGACCTATCCGGTGGGCAGCCATAAAGGGCATCTCGCGCACGTCAACTCTGCAATTTCATTGTGCGGCGCTGTCCGCTCGAGGACAATGATGCCAGAAAGCTGACAGAGCGTTAGGTCCACTCCACAGCAATGCCCGCATCTATGCGCGTGTTTCCTCACGTTGAGCACGGAGTGCATCACATTTGGCAAGCGGCACAGACATTGCTGGACGAAGACAGGAGCTGCTGTTGAAGCGGCCCTGTCACAGGAGTCTCCGATGAGGACTGCGATTTCCGCCCTCTTGCCCTCTCTCGCAGAAACGACGCGCGTCAATTATGGCACCCCTCATCAAGTTCCGCATGCCGACGGATAGGCTTGCCGGATTGTCAAAGCGGGCGAGGTGGTCCGAAGCCATGTTGAATGTCATAGCGGGCACTGAGCTATACAGCCAGGCCACGCAAGCTCCAACATTTCTGGCGTTTCGCTCGGGCGACCGCGGTCGCCCGGCTCGGCTGCTTGAGGGCGGCCTCGCGCCTCTGGAAAGCCACTTCGCCTCTCTGGCGAGTTCGGCTTCGAACGTTGTGAATCGTGCGCGCAAGCCGTCGTCGTTCTCCGTGCCGTCGATCCGCAGGCGCGTCGTCGCCGCAAAAGGGACGAGTGGGCCGGACACCGCAGATGCATTCGCAATGGGGAAGGCGGCGCGGCCGAAGCTAGTACAGTGTGCGTCGATCCCACAGATTGATCGATTGGTTCAAACCGGAGATTCTGAATCGCCGCTAAAAGGCAACGATGTGATGTGAGAATGCGCCGGCGGTTAGCAAAGGACCTTGTGAACCGACCTGGCAGGATGCTCGCTCTTGGAGGGATCCGGCCAAAAGGCGCTGCATGCCAAATCCTCAGCAAGCCGGACGTGCAGGCGATCGCTCTGCCGATATGGCAACGTGCTCTCACCGTGGAGCTGACGCACATGGACACCTTTTCGGCCGAGATCTGGCAATCCGTTGCGCTCACGATCGAGCTCGCCAGCCTGACGACGATGATCCTTTTGGTTGTTGGCGCGCCACTCGCGTGGTGGCTGGCACGTTCAAAGACGGTTTTGAGCAAGGCGGTGGCGACGATCATCGCGCTGCCGCTGGTGCTGCCTCCGACGGCGCTTGGTTTCTGCGTACTCGTCCTGCTCGGCCCGAACAGACCGGGTGGCTTTCTCGCCTCTTTCTGGGGCGAGCACACGCTCGCCTTTACCTTTGCAGGAATTGTAGTCGGATCGGTCCTCTCAGCGCTCCCTTTGGTGGTGCAGCCAATCCATAATGCCTTTATTGCGATAGGCGGGGGACCGCTCGTCAATCAGCGTGCTTCTCCATTGTATGCCTTCATTACTATCGGTCTGCCGTTGGTGCGACTGGAGTTTCTCAAGGCTGCCTTGGTTGGCTTTGCTCATTCGATCGGCACCTTCGGCGTAGTGATGATGATCGGCGGCAACATTCCTGGGCGCACCAAGGTGTTGTCAGCTTATGTCATTGACTATGTGCAAGCATCGCGCTGGAGCGAGGCAAGTTGGATTTCCGGCGGTATGGTGATGTTTGCCTTTGCCGTCATTTTTATTCTAACCTTCATCGACAAACGCTGTGCCAGAAGAGGCACATGAGGGCACCAGCCCTGATTAAATCCGCTTCGGCATGACGGCCAGACATGTCCGATCGTGAGCGAGCAGCAGCATTGCAAGCCGGATCCGGCCATCCGTTATGGCCGCGGCTGCCGCTGGAATCGGCTTTAATTCGCCGCACGTCGCGCCTCTGCGGGAGGCTGGGGCTTGACGTCGGAGTTCCAAGAGCCGCCTTGCCAAACTGGAGGAGCTCTGCGCTCGATCGCTGGCAAGTGCGTGCCGGCGCGGGTTGCATCGCCTGAGGCGGCAAGCTCATCCACTAAAGGCGGGCAATTCGATCCCTGCGAAAGCAACATCGATGCGCTTCGAAGCGATATTCGCAGTCGCGTCCGTCGCCAAACCGATAATGGCGATTGCCTATTACGCTGAGGCAAGTTGCCTACCTCGTGATGCTATCGACCCCCGAAGGTGAAGACAAGCCGCTCAAATATCCGGATATGTTTGCCGCTTCGTCGCTCGTGCTGATTACAAGATTGATTTGACATCATTCCTTGAGTTCGATGTGAGCAAGATCATCGAGTATGCAAGGCGCGTCAATTCAAGGATCGAAGTGCTCACGGTCTTGGCGCGTACTGGCGAGGGTTTCGGCGCGCTCTATGTCTGGATCGGCAATCAGGCGCATCAGAGACTCGCCGAGAGGGACACAAGGCGATGAGCGCCGCCCCACCTGCGGCCAAACTCGGCTACGCGTGCGCGTGAGCGGAGCTGTGCAAAGGGTCGGATTTCGTCCTTACGTCTATGGCCTGGCCACGCGGTACGGATTGGCGGGGTTTGTCGTCAATGATCCAGAGGGCGTTACGATCGAGGTGGAGGGCAACCGTGCGTCGGAGTTTGTCGCCGCTTTGCCGCTTGAAGCACCACCACTGGCATGCATCGACCACATCTGCGTTCAGGAGACAGGAGCGCTCGCGGCGAAAGACTTTTCGATCGGCACCAGCGAAGGTGGCAAGTCGTCAACGCGGATCGTCGCCGATGCCGCGACCTGCCAGCAGTGCATCAGTGAGTAGTTCGATCCGAAAAGTCGCATTACCGTTATCCCTTCATCAGTTGCTCGCATTGCGGCCCGTCCCTCTCCGAACAGCTTCCCTACGATCGCCGAAACACGGTCATGAAGGCCTTTAGGCTGTGTGCCGCCTGCGTCAGCGAATATCTCGATCCGGCGAGTCGCAGGTTCCATGCGGAGGCGATCGCGTGTCCGACATGCGGCCCGCGGCTCAGTCATGGAAACAACGCTATTGTCGCGGCAATCGTCGACGGCCAAACCGTGGCGGGTGGGCGGATACCAGCTGCTTTGCGACGCGCGCAACCAGGGCGCGGTGCAGCGTTTGCGCGGCAGAAAGCGGCGTCTTGAGAAGCGATTCGCCGTCATGGTCGGTTCCATAGAGCGGGTCAATGAGATCGCGGAAGCGAATGAGCCCGAGTTCGCGCTACTCGAATCCGTAGCTCGTCCCGTCGTCCTTCTACGTTCGCGCCATAATTTAGCACCCGCGATAGCTCCCGGCTTATCGCGGGTAGGTGTCATGCTGCCCGCGGCCCCGCTGCATCACTTCATCTTTCAGGTACTTCGTTCGACCGGAGTATCGCTTGTGGGGACTGGCCCCGTCATCGTTGCCACCAGTGCCAATCTTTGTGGCGAACCGCTGCTGATCGACAACGCACAGGCGCTGCGGCGGCTTGAGGGAATCGCCGACCTTGTCGTGACCCATGATCGCGAGATCCTAACGCGTGCGGATGACTCCGTCGTGTCGGTTGTGGCGGGCCGCGCCCAACGCATTCGTCGCGCCCGTGGCTATGTTCCAGAACCGATCCGGCTGGCAAGATCTGTGCCGTCCGTACTCGCTGTTGGCGGTGCGTTGAAGTCGACCATCACCGTCACGCGGAACAACGAAGCGTTCGTCTCCCAGCATATTGGCGATCTCGATACGGCCGAAAGCATTCGTGTGTTTGAAGAGACGATTCGTCATCTCACATTGATTCTTGACGACGATCCCGCCGTCATCGCCCATGATCTGCATCCCAATATGGCGTCCACGCGCTTTGCGGAGGCAAGCGGCCGCGCGCTGGTCGCTGTCCAGCATCACCACACGCATGCTGCCGCCGTCATCGCTGAGCACGGTCATGCGGGACCTACGCTATGTTGCAGTTGCTTGGCAGGGGAACCGAAATCGGCCATCGCTTTGCAGCGCAACGCCAGTCTGAGCGCGTGCGCGCATTGCTGGATCAGCAGGGCGGGACCATCACAACCCGCGCGGGCCGGTTGTTTGATGCGGCGGCGGCGCTGCTGGGCATTGCGAGTTTGCAGAGCTATGAGGGCGAGGCCGCAATGAAGCTCGAGGCGCTGGTGCGGCGGACTGAGATTCTCGATGCCGGCTGGACGATGGATGGCGGCGTGCTGTCGCTTCGTCCGCTTTTTGAGCACTTGATTACAGACAACGTAGGCGCCACGGACGGAGCCGGGCTGTTTCATGGCACTCTCGCCGCCGCTTGCATTGACTGGGTCACGCGCTTTGCGTGAACAACCGGTGTCAATGCCGTCGTCCTAAGCGGCGGCTGCTTTTTGAACGCGGTGCTGGCTGACCAAATTACGCGCGGGTGAAGTCATTGCTGCGAGCCAAGGCGCTAGGCGCTGACATTCGGATGGTTTACTCGACGATCGACGCTATTCGGCTCGCCGAACAGGCACCGAGCCGGGACGTGGTCTTCTTTGCCACTGGATTTGCGACTACGACGCCACCGACGGCGGTGATGATCCGGATTGCCGAGAAGAAGCGGCTGAAGAGCCTCAGCGTGTTCTGCAAACACGTGCTTACACCGTCCGCCATGCACAGCATTCTCGAGAATCCGAAGATCCGCAATATCGGCGGGGGCGCAATTGATGGCTTCGTCGGGCCTGCACATGTCAGCACCATCATCGGTACGCGACCTTACGAACCTCTGGCAGAACAATTCGGTAAGCCGATCGTGATCGCGGGATTTGAACCGCTCGACGTCATGCAGGCGATCCTGATGCTGGTGCGGCAAGTGAACGAAGGCCGCTGCGGCGTGGAAAATCAATACAGCCGTGCGGTTACGCGCGAAGGCAATCCGCGCGCCAAGGACGAGGTCTCGCAGATATTCGAACTGCGTGAGCAGCTCGAATGGCTTGGACTTGGACTCGTACCCAAAAGCGGACTGAAGCTGAAGCGGGCATACGCGAGATTTGACGCCGAGGCGCGTTTTGCGATGCACGAACTGCGTGTCGCTGACAATCCAGCGTGCGAGTGCTGCGCAATTCTGCGCGGAGCCAAGCGGCCGGTCGACTGCAAGCTATTTGGAACTGCTTGCACGCCGGAAAATCCCATAGGAGCCTGCATGGTCTCATCGGAAGGCGCTTGCGCCGCGTATTGGACGTATGGCCGAGTTCGCGATGATCAGCTGGGACGGTTGTCATGAGCGTAAAGGCCCATCAACGCAGACTTGATGTCGAGAACGGACGCATTGATCTTTCTCACGGGTCCGGGGGCCGTGCCATGGCGCACCTAATCTCGGACATTTTTCACCGAGCCTTCGGTAACGAATGGCTCGCCCGCTGCAATGATCAATCGGCGTTTGATGTTGCAACAGGCAGAATAGTGATGACGACGGACGGCTATGTGGTTTCACCGCTGTTCTTTCCTGGCGGCAATATCGGGTCACTCGCTGTGAACGGCACGATCAATGATGTCGCTATGGCCGGCGCGCGTCCGCTCTATCTATCGGCTAGCTTTATTATCGAGGAGGGGTTCCGATTTTCGGATCTGCAAACGATTGCGGATTCGATGGGCTTAGCGGCGCGCGACGCCGGCGTTTACATCATCACTGGGGACACCAAGGTCGTCGAGCGCGGCAAGGCGGACGGTCTGTTCATCTCCACGACCGGGCATCGGGGTCCTGGCCGATGCGCTCGATCTCTCGGCCGACAAGGCAAGGGTTGGCGACCGTGTCCTGATTTCCGGTAGCCTCGGCGATCATGGGGTGGCGATCATGTCAAGGCGCCAGAACGTCGCCTTTCAAATCGAGATCGCGCTCGGATTCAGCCGCGCTGCACGACCTCGTAGCCGCCATGGTTGCGGCCGGTGACAGCGGTATCCGGGTGATGCGTGACCCCACGCGTGGCGGCCTTGCCGCCTCGCTCAACGAGATTGCGCATCAATTGGGCCTCGGCTTCCGTCTGCAGGAAGCCGCCATTCCTGTGAAGCCTGCGGTTGCGGCGACCTGCGAACTCCTTGGGCTTGATCCGATCCATGTCGCTAACGAGGGCAAGCTCGTTGCGATCGTCGCGCCTGATTCTGCCGATGCTGTGCTTGCAGCCATGAAGGCGCATCCGCTCGGGTGCGATGCAGCTGATATTGGAGAGGCGGTAGCTGACGATCACAAGTTTGTGCAGATGGCGACCAGTTTCGGTGGCGGACGAGTTGTCGATTGGCTGTCGGGCGAACAATTGCCTCCGATCTCTTGAACATGTCACGCCCAACTGCGGCGGGCATGAGGGGGCACGCATCAGCGGTTATTAGCCATTTAAAAAAATGAGCTAAAGTCTACGACCTGCCCTGCTGGCGGACTGTGATGCTCGCTCTTCCAAAAATTCGGCAAGGCTGGATTTTCATTTGTGGCATTCTCAAGCCGCGAACCCGGTCCCAAGCGTTTTATTCATGCGCCATTCGTCGCTCACCCGAAGTCGTTGCTCCCCCCTTGACACTTCGAGGTTAAGGTGAGGCGAAAGGCGCTCTTACGAGGCTCTTTACAGCGCCTTGGCTCAAGTCGCGCCGCTTAGTTTGTAGACTAGTGTCGCACAAGAGCAGCTTAGAAATAAGAGATCCTCGATCTGCTCCCCTGAATCTCGGCGGCTTAGGAGAAGGCACTGACACCGAGGTCCGTGCATTCGCCGACCTCGTGCATAGCCAACGCGTGATTCGCAGGTAATGAGATGGAATAGGTTTGGTCCAGAGCGGAAGGACCCTGTCATCGCGGCGAAGGTAGTTCTGTAGACGTTTTCAAGACGCCCACGGATCCGTTATATGATTTTTTCAGCGCGGGTGCCATTGCGGTCGAGAGCCTGTTCGCGTCGGCTGCGGAGGGCTCGATCGTTGAGCTCAGCGAGTACGGTTATCTTAGCCACTCAGCATCTTGCCGCATCCTGTTTGAAATCCTGCGCAGCTGGTCAAAGATCGCTGAATTCCTGCGCTATTGTGGCGCTCGCGTCGCAATATCGTTACGCACTTCCGATTAGAAAGCCCCTCTAGGCAGGGAGTTTTCAAATGAAGGTCGGAGTCCTCGAGGAAATCAAGGCGCACGAATATCGCGTGGGCCTTACCCCTGGAGCTGTCCGCGAATACGTGGCGGCGCGCCACCGCGTGATGATCGAGACCGATGCTGGCGCGGGCATTGGCGCGGCGGATGAAGATTATCGCAACGCCGGCACAACGATTCTGGCGTCCGCAGTCGAGGTATTCGAGTCGAGCGAGATGATTGTAAAGGTTAAGGAGCCTCAGCCGTCCGAATGGAGCCAGCTGCGGGATCTGGGTGGACCGAGATCGCCTATGAGACCGTAACTGATGAGCAAGGTGGCCTTCCGTTGCTGGCGCCCATGAGCGAGGTCGCGGATAGGCTTGCGATTGAAGGGGCGGGTAGCGCCCTGAGGTGTAGTGCTGGCGGACGAGGGCTGTTGATCGGTGGAGTGCCCGGTGTTCAGCCGGCCCGGATCGTGGTGATTGGAGGTCGCCTCGTTGGTACGCACGCGGCGCGCATGGCGATCGGTTTGGGTGCAGAGGTCACCATCATCGACCGCTCGATACCCCGGCTCGAACTGGACGAGCTTGCGCGTTCGGGCCAGAATCTCGACCATCGACGCCGTGGAGGAAGAGGTATTTGCGGCCGATGTTGTGATTGGTGCGGTACTTGTTCCAGGTGCGAGCGCGCCGAAGCTCGTTCGGCGGGGTATGCTGAGTTCAATGCGTAAGAGGGCGGTGATCGTGGACGTCGCTATCGATCAGGGCGGCTGCTTTGAGACATCGCACCCAACCACTCACGCTGATCCAACCTGCGAAGTGGATGGCGTTATTCATTATTGCGTGGCCAATATGCCCGGCGCCGTGCCGCTGACCTCAAGCCAGGCACTGACTAACGCCACGCTGCCGTTTGGTTTGGCACTGGCCAACAAGGCGTTTGCCGCCGCGCTCGAAAATCCGCACCTGCGCGCGGGCCTCAATGTCCATCGGGGCCGGCTAACTTACAAGGCCGTGGCCGAGAGCCTAGGGTTGCCTTTCTCATCGATCGAACAGGCTGCGGCCTGATCCCGGAGGCCCTTACGGGCGTTTCCTCCCTGACTTGGGCCACTCTTCGGGGTGGCTTTTTTTTCGGCTCGATCAATTTGCTAACCAGCGCGGGCGGATGTTTGAAACGCGAAGCGAAGCCGGGGAACACCAGATGATCGCGCTTGGCTTTCAGTTGCCCCATGAAGCGAGGCAATGTGCCTTTGCTCGTACAGGCATATGGATGAAGGTTACCGGTCATCTTCGGGCTTGAAAGCGGGTGCCGCGGCACCTAAACGCCGCGATCATCGGAGTGACTTTGTCTGGCGCGATCGCCGCGACAGTTTCTGGCTCTGCGGTGGAGATGTGCGTCGTTCCGGTGTGACCCCCGCCGGTTGTTCATCGTGGCGCTTTAGTCGAATCCGCCGCCATTCCGGTGAGCAGAACCAATAACATGGGGCCCGGCCGACCTGGCGGCGGAGCACTCGGGAAGAGGCGACCCGATCGCAGCCGCGTGACCGCGGCCATGGGAAGGATCGCGCCATAGGGCTGGCGGACGCAGTTCACGTGGTTGGCTGACCGCCGTCATTGATCGTGCGCCACGGCACCGAGATCAAGCCACTATGATTCCGAATGTAGAGTTTGCGACACGCCGTCGAGGCGGCGACATGCGCTCTGAAAGATAGCCGAGACAAATCAGCCCAGACTGATTGGCACGAGACTTGAAGGCAAGACGCGGTCCCGCACCTTCTGCTTATGGAACCGCAGTGATGGCCTACAAGATAATCGCGTCCCAGTGCACCGTCTGCGGTGCGTGTGAGTTCGAATGTCCCAACGCTGCGATTAGCCTGAAGAACGACATATATGTGATCGATCCGACCAAGTGCACCCAATGCGAAGGAAATTCTGACGCGCCGCAGTGCGCCGTCGTTTGCCCGGTGCCCGAGACCTGTGTGCCGGCATAGGGAATTAGCTGATGAGTGGGGCCCCGGCGCGAAACAGAATGAAGACACCACTGAGAGCGGCAGCCTACCGGCTTCGTCGACCGATTCTCTTACGCGCTGGCCCCGAGTTGGTCCTAACTTGTGGGATCAGTTCGGAGAGGGTGCGCCGGAACTGGTTGGAGTTGTCTTTGCGCGAGCGGAGCAGGCAATGGTAGCTGTAGAAGAGACGGTCGAGTGCGTCCGGCGTATCGACGTCGACCAGTATCGATATGGGTTTGAGACGCAGATCGAGTCCGACAAGGCCCCGAAGGGGCTGTCGGAAGACACCGTCCGCTTCATCTCTGCAAAGAAGAATGAGCCGGCCTGGATGCTGGAATGGCGCCTGGAGGCGTATCGCCGCTGGCTGACCATGATCGAGCCGACCTGGGCGCGCGTCAACTATCCGAAGATCGACTATCAGGACATCTACTACTACGCGGCGCCGAAGCCGAAGAAGACGCTGTCCTCTATCGACGAGATCGATCCGGAAATCCTCAAGACCTACGAGAAGCTCGGCATTCCTTTGCGCGAGGTTGCGATCCTCGAAGGTGTCGAGCCGCCGCCTGGTGGCGCGCCGTCGCCCAGCCGCAAGATCGCGGTCGACGCCGTGTTCGATTCGGTGTCGGTGGCGACCACCTTCCAGAAGGAGCTGAAGGCGGCCGGCGTGATCTTCATGCCGATCTCGGAGGCAATCCGCGAGCATCCCGAGCTGGTGCAGAAATATCTCGGCACGGTGGTGCCGACCACGGACAATTACTTCGCGACGCTGAACTCGGCGGTGTTCTCCGACGGCTCGTTCGTTTACGTGCCGCCGGGCGTGCGTTGCCCGATGGAGCTGTCGACCTATTTCCGCATCAACGAGCGCAACACCGGCCAGTTCGAGCGCACGCTGATCATCGCCGACAAGGGCTCCTACGTCTCCTATCTCGAAGGCTGCACCGCGCCGCAGCGCGACGAGAACCAGTTGCACGCCGCCGTGGTCGAGTTGGTCACACTCGACGATGCCGAGATCAAGTATTCGACGGTGCAGAACTGGTACCCCGGCAATTCCGAGGGCAAGGGCGGCATCTACAATTTCGTCACCAAGCGCGGCGACTGCCGCGGCAGGAATTCCAAGATCTCCTGGACCCAGGTCGAGACCGGTTCGGCGATCACCTGGAAATATCCGAGCTGCATCCTGCGCGGCGACAATTCGAGCGGCGAGTTCTACTCGATCGCGATCTCGAACGGCTTCCAGCAGGTCGATAGCGGCACCAAGATGATCCACCTCGGCAAGAACACGTCGAGCCGGATCATCTCCAAGGGCATCGCCGCCGGCAAATCGCAGAACACCTATCGCGGCCTCGTCAGTGCGCACCGTAAAGCCACCGGCGCGCGCAACTACACCGCCTGCGATTCGCTCCTGATCGGCGACAAATGCGGCGCGCACACCGTGCCCTATGTCGAGGCCAAGAACTCCTCGGCAACGTTCGAGCACGAAGCGACCACGTCGAAGATCTCCGAGGACGTGCTGTTCTACTGCGTCCAGAGAGGCTTGAGCGAGCAACAGGCCATTGGCCTTGTCGTCAATGGCTTCGCCAAGGACGTTCTGCAAAAACTGCCGATGGAGTTCGCGGTGGAAGCGCAGAAGCTGATCTCGATCTCGCTCGAAGGGGCCGTCGGATAGCCAACCGTCCCGCGGGACCTCCCGAGTGCGGCTCACCCGGGATGATGCATTTCAGGAGATAGATCAGAATGGCGCTACTCGAAGTTCGAGATTTGCATGCCGGCATGGACGAGCGCGAAATTCTTCGCGGGTTCGATCTTACGGTCAACGCGGGTGAGGTACACGCGATCATGGGGCCGAACGGCTCCGGAAAGACCACGCTCAGCCACGTTATTTCCGGCAAGCCCGGGTATCAAGTGAGTGCAGGCCAAATCCTGTTCAAGGATGAAGATCTTCTCGCGATGGAACCGGAGGAGCGCGCTGGCAAGGGAATATTTCTTGCGTTTCAGTATCCGGTCGAAATTCCCGGTGTGACCACCATGAACTTCCTGCGTACGGCGTTGAACGCTCAGCGTAAAGCGCGCGGGCAAGAGGAATTCTCCACGCCCGATTTTCTGAAAAGGGCCGGCGAGATAGCCAAGTCGCTCAACATCCCACAAGGCATGCTGAAGCGCGGCTTCAATGTCGGATTTTCCGGCGGCGAGAAAAAGCGCAACGAGATTTTGCAGATGGCGCTATTCGAGTCGAGCCTGTGCATCTTGGATGAGATAGATTCCGGCCTCGATATCGACGCGCTGCGCATCGTCTCCAACAGTATCAACGCTCTGCGTTCGCCGGAACGGGCGATGATCGTGATCACCCACTATCGGCGGCTTCTCGACTATATAACGCCGGATTTTGTGCATGTGATGTCCAAAGGGCGGGTAAGGAAGCGCGGCGGCAGAGAACTCGCGCTGGAGCTCGAGGCTTGTGGCTACGCTCAATTCGAAGGTGCGGCCTGACCTCTCAAGAGATTTCCTGATGAAGCGAGTTTTGGCAAGAGAAGCCGACGCCGGACGTGCAAAGAGCAATCTCTTCACCGCGGCGCACGGACGGCTGCCTGGCTGTGGGCCTGTCGCCCATATCCGTGCGAGGGCATTCGAGGCCTACGAGCGTGCCGGCCTCCCGCATCGGCGCATCGAGGCTTGGAAATATACAGATCTATGCGCCTTGATCGGCGAGGTACTGCCACTCGCTCCGCGACCAGATGCAGCTGCGCTGGTGCGCGCAAAGTCGTCGGTCATGCAAGCGGCTGCCGATCAAGCAGTCAAACTGGTTTTGGTGGATGGAATATTCGCACCCGAGCTATCCGACGTCGGTAGCCTCGAAAATGGGGTCGATGTGCGGTCGTTGCGAGAGATTCTGGAGAATCCGGCCAACAGTGCAATGGCCGGCCTGGTGCTTTCGACCACAACTGATGCGATGATCTCGCTCAATGCCGCGATGGCGACCGACGGCCTGGTGATTACGATCGCCGAGGGCAGCACGATTAAGCGTTCCATTCAGATCGTTCACGTTGCAACCTCATTGTCGGTGTCCGATTTTACCCGTTCCTACCTGCAGCTAGGTAAGGGAGCGCACGCGGCTGTGGTGGAAACATTCGTCGCGGCTGATGGCGCGAGCCGATATCAAACCAACGATGCGATAATTGTCCTGGTTGGTGACGAGGCGAGCCTTTCGTATATCCGGGTGGCAGCTGATGCCGCTGACGCCGTGAACCTTTCGTCGGGAATCATCGTAGTCGGTACCAGAGCGAGCCTCAATCTCTTCAGCATGACCTGCAGCGGCTCCATCGGTCGCTATCAGGGATTCGTCACACTGGCCGGCGAGGGATCCAGGCTCTCGGCGAACGGGGTCAATCTCATCAGGGAAAAACAGCACGCCGACACAACAATCGTAGTCGACCACGCCGTGCCGCATTGCATCAGTCGGAATAAGTTCCACGCGGTCGTTGACGATTGCGGCCGCTCGGTGTTCCAGGGCCAAGTCGTCGTACGTCCCGCATCGCAGAAGACGGATGCCGCGCTGATGACGCGCGCGCTGCTCCTGTCCGACCAGGCCGAGGCGGACAATAAGCCCGAACTCGAAATCCTTGCCGACGACGTGACTTGCGGCCACGGATCGACTTCAGGTGCGCTGGACACCAGTCTCATATTCTATCTGCGCGCTCGAGGTTTATCAGAGAAGGATGCGCAGGCGTTGTTGATTAGAGCATTCATTGGCGAGCCGATCGAGGAGATCCCCGCCGGCAATCTGCGCGAATTTGTGACCGCGCGAGCTGAACACTGGCTGCGGGCGCGATGAGTGTGCACCCCGCGATAGGCAACGGTAGTTACCAGGTCAGCCGTCTGCGCGCGGACTTTCCTGCGCTGTCCATGACGGTGTACGACAAGCCGCTTGTGTACCTTGATAACGCCGCATCCGCGCAAAAGCCGAATGCGGTTCTTGACCGCATGATGCATGTATACTCCAGCGAATACGCCAACGTACATCGCGGCCTGCACTATCTGGCGAATGCGGCGACGGAGGCGTATGAGGGCGCCCGTACCAAGGTGGCGCGGTTTGTGAACGCACATCTGAACGAAGAGATCGTCTTCACCCGCAGCGCCACGGAGGCCATCAATCTGGTCGCCCAGACCTTCGGCCGTGAACGGGTCAGCGCCGGCGACGAGATCGTTCTGTCGATTATGGAACACCACTCCAACATTGTGCCGTGGCATTTTTTAAGAGAACGGCTCGGCGCAGTCATCAAGTGGGCGCCGGTTGATGATGACGGCAATTTCCTGCTCGATGCATTTGAGCGGCTCTTGACCCCTCGCACTAAGATGGTAGCGATCACTCAGATGTCGAACGTGCTGGGTACCATTTTGCCAGTGAAAGACGTAGTGAGGATCGCACATGCACGGGGTATTCCCGTACTGGTCGACGGCTCGCAAGGATGTGTCCATTTGACCGTCGACGTCTGCGACATCGATTGCGATTTCTACGTAATGACAGGCCATAAACTCTATGGTCCGACAGGGATCGGCGTGCTTTACGGCAAGTCAGAGCATCTTTCGTCAATGCCGCCCTTCAATGGTGGCGGCGAGATGATCCGTCAGGTCTCGCGTGCCGGCGTCATCTATGGTGAACCGCCGCACCGGTTCGAGGCGGGGACGCCGCCGATTGTCGAGGCGATCGGTTTGGGGGCGGCTTTAGATTACATCAATTCGATAGGCAAAGAACAGATCCGCAAGCACGAGAACGCGCTGCTCGCCTACGCAAATGAGAAGCTAGGGGACATCAACGCCGTACGAATCATCGGGACGCCGGCCGAAAAGGGGCCGATCATCTCCTTTGATATGAAAGGCGCGCATGTACATGACATTGCCACGGTCGTCGACCGCGCCGGAGTTGCAGTGCGGGCGGGTGGCCATTGCGCGATGCCGCTGCTCGAGCGCTTGGGTGTGCTGGCTACGTGCCGTGCGTCTTTCGCACTTTACAACACAAGTGAAGAGATTGATACGCTCGTGCGGG
The DNA here is from genome assembly GCF_013373795.3 of Bradyrhizobium quebecense. Taxonomy (NCBI): domain Bacteria; kingdom Pseudomonadati; phylum Pseudomonadota; class Alphaproteobacteria; order Hyphomicrobiales; family Nitrobacteraceae; genus Bradyrhizobium; species Bradyrhizobium quebecense. The sequence goes on along the minus strand of NZ_CP088022.1, from coordinate 5,743,196 downwards.
CACTTATCAAGGCGCGACAGCTGTTCTCGTGAGCCCGTGAACTTGCGGCGTCTGGGCGGTGGAGCATCGAACTCCCGACGATGACGACGTCATAACCGTTGGCATCATCGTCGTCGCTGAAGGCAAGTATCTGTAGATCTCAACAGGCATGGATGGCGTAGGCAAACCCGGGCTCGATCAGCCGGCCTTTGCCGCTCGGTTCGCTTGTTACGGGCGCTCTCTCGAGCGCGGAGCATCGCGATCGGCAGCCGCACATCTGGAATCGTGCGGCGCTACTTCACATATCGCCGCCCCTGTTCCATTTCGAACAGGACCAAACGAAGGGTTCTCCGGGCAAAGCGCAATGTCGCGTTAGCCACAATACCCCGTGCTGCACCACCGAGCGCGCTAACTGATTTAAATCGTTCCGCTTTTTGTGCTCGCGCCGCATTGGCATGCTCGTTGCAAAACTCTAGGTCACGAAGCCGCTCTCGCAACAGCTAACCCTCGAAGGACCTCAGCATGAGCCTCGCCTCGACCCGGAGCATCGCAGAAATCAGGGCTCGCAACAAAGAGCTGATTGAGGAGGTGCTGAAGGTCTATCCGGAGAAGACCGCAAAACGGCGCGCCAAGCATCTCAACGTGCACCAAGCCGGCAAGTCGGACTGTGGGGTCAAATCCAACATCAAATCCATCCCTGGTGTGATGACAATCAGAGGCTGCGCCTACGCAGGATCCAAGGGCGTGGTCTGGGGGCCGATCAAGGACATGGTCCATATCAGCCATGGACCGGTGGGCTGCGGTCAGTACTCGTGGGGCTCGCGTCGTAACTATTACGTTGGCACGACCGGGATCGATAGCTTCGTGACCCTGCAATTCACCTCCGACTTCCAGGAAAAGGATATCGTATTCGGCGGCGACAAGAAACTGGTCAAAGTTCTTGACGAAATCCAGGAGCTTTTCCCACTCAACAACGGCATCACCATCCAGTCGGAATGCCCGATCGGATTGATTGGAGACGACATCGAGGCTGTGTCAAGAGCGAAATCCAAGGAGTATGGCGGCAAGACCATCGTGCCGGTCCGCTGCGAGGGCTTTCGCGGCGTCTCGCAGTCGCTCGGCCACCACATTGCCAACGACGCCGTGCGCGATTGGATTTTCGACAAGTTCGAGCCAGGTGGTAAACCGAAGTTTGAGTCGACGCCGTACGATGTTGCGATCATCGGAGACTACAATATCGGTGGCGACGCCTGGTCATCGCGAATTCTTCTGGAGGAAATGGGCCTGCGGGTGATTGCGCAGTGGTCTGGTGACGGTTCAATCGCTGAGCTCGAGGCAACGCCGAAGGCAAAGCTCAACATTCTGCATTGTTACCGCTCCATGAACTACATCTCCCGCCACATGGAAGAGAAGTTCGGTATTCCGTGGTGCGAGTATAACTTCTTTGGACCTTCAAAGATCGCAGAGTCGCTGCGCAAGATCGCGGGCTACTTCGACGATAAGATTAAAGAAGGCGCTGAGCGGGTGATTGAAAAGTACCAGCCGCTGGTGAACGCCGTAATAGCAAGATATCGCCCGCGCCTGGAGGGCAAGACCGTGATGTTGTACGTCGGCGGTCTTCGCCCGCGTCATGTGATTGGCGCATACGAGGACCTCGGGATGGAAGTCGTGGGTACCGGATACGAGTTCGGCCACAACGACGACTATCAGCGCACCGCCCAGCACTACGTCAAGGACAGCACGCTCATCTACGACGACGTCAATGGCTACGAGTTCGAGAGTTTTGTCGAAAAGCTCCAGCCCGACCTGGTCGGATCGGGCATCAAGGAAAAATACGTTTTCCAAAAGATGGGTATACCGTTCCGGCAGATGCATTCCTGGGACTATTCAGGTCCATATCACGGCTATGACGGCTTTGCGATCTTCGCGCGCGACATGGACATGGCTGTCAACTCGCCGATCTGGAAGAAGATGAAAGCGCCTTGGAAAGAAGCTTCGAAGGCGAAGCTCTTGGCTGCAGAATAAAGCAATGTATCTGGCTCTTCGTGGAGAGCCGGGACGATACCAATTTCGATAGTGAAGGATCTCAAAAATGGCGCAGAGTGCAGAACACGTGCTCGATCATCTCGAACTGTTTCGCGGTCCAGAATACCAGCAGATGCTGGCTAACAAGAAGATGTTCGAGAATTCCCGCGATCCAGCCGAGGTTGAACGCATCAAGGAATGGACGAAAACGCCTGAATACCGCGAGAAGAATTTTGCGCGGGAGGCGCTGGCGGTAAATCCGGCCAAAGCCTGCCAGCCGCTTGGCGCCGTGTTCGCCTCGGTCGGTTTTGAGGGCACGCTGCCCTTCGTCCACGGCTCGCAAGGCTGCGTGGCCTACTACCGCAGCCATCTGTCGAGGCACTTCAAGGAGCCGAGTTCCTGCGTCTCTTCCTCGATGACGGAAGACGCCGCGGTGTTCGGCGGCTTGAACAACATGATCGATGGACTTGCCAACAGCTACAACATGTACAAGCCCAAGATGATTGCGGTTTCCACGACCTGCATGGCCGAGGTGATTGGCGATGATCTCAATGCGTTCATCAAGACATCGAAGGAAAAGGGCTCTGTTCCGGCGGAGTTCGACGTGCCGTTTGCACACACGCCGGCGTTCGTCGGTAGCCACGTCACCGGGTATGACAACGCACTCAAGGGTGTTCTGGAGCATTTCTGGGACGGCAAGGCCGGAACAGCGCCGAAGCTGGAGCGCAAGCCAAACGAGTCGATCAACATCATTGGTGGGTTCGATGGCTACACCGTCGGAAACCTTCGTGAGATTAAGCGCATCTTAGCGCTGATGGGTATCCAATACACCATACTGGCCGATAACTCCGACGTCTTCGATACCCCGACTGATGGCGATTTCCGGATGTATGACGGCGGCACCACGCTGGAAGACGCAGCTAACGCGGTTCACGCCAAGGCGACAATCTCAATGCAGCAGTGGTGTACCGAAAAAACGCTGCGGCTCGTGTCTGAGCATGGCCAGGACGTCGTCTCTTTCAATTACCCGGTGGGCGTCTCCGCAACAGATGACCTTCTCCTGGCGCTATCACGCATCAGCGGCAAGCAGGTCCCGGAGCAACTCGCGCGAGAGCGTGGCCGCTTGGTTGATGCCATCGCTGACTCCAGCGCGCATATCCATGGCAAGAAGTTCGCAATCTATGGCGATCCGGATCTCTGCTATGGGTTGGCCGCCTTTCTGCTCGAACTCGGCGCCGAACCAACCCATGTGCTGTCCACCAACGGCAATACGGCGTGGCAGGACAAAATGCAGGCGCTGTTTGCAAGCTCACCGTTTGGGCATGCCTGCCAGTCCTATCCGGGGCGAGACCTCTGGCACATGCGCTCGCTCTTGTTCACCGAGCCGGTCGATCTTCTGATTGGCAACACCTATGGCAAGTACCTGGAACGTGACACAGGAACGCCACTGATCCGCATGGGCTTTCCGGTGTTTGATCGGCATCATCACCACCGCTCCCCTGTGTGGGGCTATCAGGGCGGCCTGAATGTGCTGGTGAAGATCCTCGACAAGATATTCGACGAAATCGACCGGAAGACCAACGTTCTTGGCAAAACTGACTACAGCTTCGACATCATTCGTTGATGACGGACAATGCACGTGCCGTCGCCGAAAACACTGGCGATAGCACGAGCGCACGATGGCTCAACTTGCAATTAGTTCGGCTAAGAGGAGAACGGATGAGTTCGCTGTCAGCTACGGTCCAGAATATTTTCAACGAGCCGGGCTGCGCCAAGAACGGCAGTAAGTCGGAGGCTGAGCGCAAGAAGGGATGCACCAAGCTACTGCAGCCGGGTAGTGCGGCGGGCGGCTGCGCCTTCGACGGTGCTAAGATCGCGCTACAGCCGTTTACCGACGTCGCTCATTTGGTGCATGGTCCAATCGCTTGCGAAGGCAACTCCTGGGACAATCGCGGCGCGGCGTCTTCCGGTTCGAATCTATGGCGCACCGCATTCACAACCGATATGAACGAAACCGATATCGTATTTGGAGGTGAGAGGCGGCTCTGGAAGGCGATCAAGGAAATCGTCGACAAGCATGACCCGCCCGCCATTTTCGTCTATCAGACCTGTGTTCCCGCGATGATCGGCGACGACGTCAACGCGGTCTGTAAGGCCGCCTCGCAAAGGTTTGGCAAACCGGTCATCCCGATCAATTCCCCGGGGTTCGTTGGCTCCAAGAACCTCGGCAACAAGCTCGCCGGCGAGGCTTTGCTGGAACATGTGATCGGAACGCGGGAGCCAGACTGCACCACACCTTACGACATCAATCTGATCGGAGAATACAATCTTTCGGGGGAGCTCTGGCAAGTTAAGCCTTCGCTCGATGAGCTTGGAATCCGGATTCTCTCATGCATCTCGGGCGATGCCAAATATCGTGAAGTCGCGTCATCCCATCGCGCGCGGGCGGCGATGTTGGTGTGCTCAAAGGGCATGATCAACGTCGCGCGCAAGATGGAGGAACGCTACGGAATCCCGTTCTTCGAAGGCTCGTTCTACGGTGTCCAGGATTCAAGTGATTCGCTGCGCCAGATTGCCCGCTTATTGGTTGAGCGCGGCGCACCGCAAGATCTGCTCGGGCGCACCGACGCGGTGATCGCGCGCGAGGAGGCGCGGGCCTGGGCCGCGATCAAACCGTACAAGTCACGCTTCAAGGGAAAGAAGGCTTTGCTGATTACCGGCGGGGTCAAGTCATGGTCGGTCGTTGCGGCACTACAGGAGGCCGGGCTCGAATTGGTCGGAACCAGCGTGAAGAAATCGACAAGGGAGGACAAAGAGCGCATCAAGGAGCTCATGGGACAGGATGCCCACATGATCGAGGACATGTCGCCGCGTGAAATGTACGAGATGTTGAAGGGCGCAAAAGCGGACATCATGCTATCGGGCGGCAAATCGCAGTTCGTCGCGCTGAAAGCAGCGACGCCTTGGCTCGATATCAACCAGGAGCGATGCCATGCCTATATGGGCTATGTCGGAATGATCAAGTTAGTGGAGGAGATCGACAAGTCGCTCTCAAATCCGATGTGGGAGCAGGTACGTCGACCGGCACCATGGGAGGCCTTGGCCAGGGCGAAGCTGCATATGCAGTCGCCGGCGGCCGAGATCACCTGCGAACCGGCGCTCGCCGAAACGGCGCGCCGCGCGAGGAAGATTTGCCACTGTAACACGGTCGATCTCGGCACGATCGAGGATGCGATCTACGCGCATGGTCTGAGAAGCGTCGAGGAAGTCAAAGAGCACACCGATGCGGTCGGTGGTTGCTGCAAGAGACGCATCGAGGACATCTTGGTGTCCTCGCCATCTGCCATGCTGCAGGCCGCAGAATAGGGGGAATCATGGCCCTCACCACGGTGCCAACAAAAGCCTGCGCGGTCAACCCGCTGAAGATGAGCCAGCCGATTGGCGGCGCATTCGCCTTCATGGGGCTGCGCGGGGCGATGCCGCTTCTGCATGGCTCGCAAGGATGCACTTCTTTCGGGCTCACGCTCTTTGTGCGGCATTTCAAGGAGGTGGTACCGCTGCAGACCACCGCGATGAGCGAGGTCGCGACCGTGCTCGGCGGCTATGAGAACCTCGAGCAGGCGATACTCAATATCTACAACCGAGCCAAGCCAAAGATCGTCGGAATCTGCTCGACCGGCATCACCGAGACTAACGGGGACGATGTGGATGCTTACCTCAAGCTAATCCGAAACAAGCATCGGCAACTTGCGAAATTGCCGCTGGTCTATGTCTCGACACCCGATTTCAAGGGCGCGTTCCAGGACGGCTGGGAGAAGGCTGTGACGCGCATTGTGGAATTGCTGGTGGAAGGGCCCAACGTCAACGGCCTGCGCGATTCCTCGAGAGTGAACGTTCTTCCAGGATGTCACCTCACGCCGGGTGATCTTGACGAACTCCGTGCCATCCTGGAGGATTGTGGGTTGCGGCCATCCTTCCTGCCTGACCTGGCAGCGTCGCTCGATGGGCATATCCCCGACGAGTTTACGTCAACGACCATCGGCGGCATCGGCGTCGACGAGATCGCGAGCATGGGCCGCGCCGGGTGGACCATTGCAATCGGCGCGCAGATGCGGCGAGCGGCAGAGGTCATGCAGGCCAAAAGCGGCGTTCCATTTCGCCTCTTCGAGCGGCTGTGCGGCCTCGGTCCGTGCGACGAATTCATGACGTTTGTGAGTGAAATCAGCGGCCGTCCCGTGCCACCGAAATATCGGCGGCAGCGCGGCCAGCTCACGGATGCAATGCTGGACGCGCACTTCCATATTGGTGGTCGCAGACTTGCGATCGCCGCTGAGCCAGACCTCCTATATGATCTCTCCAGTATGCTGCACGAGATGGGGGCGCAGGTGCGTGCGGCCGTAACGACCACACAATCGGCGGTGATCGAGCGGATCAAGACCAACGAGGTGCTAATTGGTGATCTTGAGGATCTCGAAGAGCTTGCCAGAACCGAGAATTGCGACTTGCTGATCACGCATTCGCATGGCAGGCAAGCGGCTGCCCGGCTGAAAATTCCGTTCTATCGTGCGGGTTTTCCGATGTTCGATCGACTTGGCGCAGGGCACCAACTATCGATTGGTTATCGTGGTACCCGCGATCTGATCTTCGATATCGCCAATCTCGGGATCGCGGACCGCGAGGAGAACCATCAACCTACGCCCGATCGATGGCGGGCTCCGGTCGCACTGCCATCAAGGTCCGGGCATCTCAGTTCCATCGGTGCAGCCGAGAGGTCGACTGCATGAAGGTCGCATTCGCCACTCAAGATCTAAGGCGCGTCGATGCTCATTTTGGTTGGGCAAAGAATATTGCTATCTACGAGGTCGCGCCAAGCGGACATGTGTTTCTCAAAGCGGTTGAGTTTGAGGGCGATCTCAAGGAAGACGGCAACGACGACAAGTTAGCGCCGAAGATCGAGGCGATTAAAGATTGCGCAATTCTTTACGTTGCTGCCATCGGCGGCGCCGGTGCTGCCCGGGTGGTCGCCAACAAGATCCATCCGATCAAGGTAAACAAGCCAGAAAACATTCTGGTGTTGCTCGAAAAGCTCGAGGATGTCCTAAGAGGCACACCACCTCCCTGGCTACGCAAGGCAATGGCAAAGGACCAGCGGAGCACATTCGAGTTCGACGAATGAGATGAAATGACAGCAGAAATAGAGCAGCAGGACAGCTCCGCCGATGCGCTGTTCATCAAGGAGCTAGTAAAGATTTGGCGCGCTCAGGACACCACGGGAGCCTGGAAGGCCAAGAGCGATCTCGACCTTCTCGAGCCCTATGTCTTGGACAAGGAAAAGCGGCGTGCGTTGCCGATTGTCGGTGATCCTGGCCCCGATACGCTGTGGCGGCTGGAACTGTTCTTCAACGCGCTCGCGGTCGAGAGGGAAGCCGGTGTGATGATCCAGCCGATCTTGAAGCTGCATCATGAAGGATTTGGCCGCATCGTGCTGATCGGAGGCCGGCTGATCGCCGTGAACAAGCGGCTGCGTAATGTGCATCGCTTCGGGTTCGATAGCCTCGCAAAGCTCGCGCAAGAGGGAGGCAAATATGTCAGGGAGGGAATCGACCTAATACGGAAGTTTCCGGACGTGGCGAACTATTGAGGATCCCGATGAGCGAACGTGAAACACTGAAGGCTGAAATAAAGAAGCTATCGGCCAAAGCGCTACAAGCCAAAATGGATCTGCACGACCTTTCGGAGGAATTGCCCATCAACTGGACCTCGATCATGGTGTTTGCGCAGAAGGCGCACGATGCCTATGCCGAACTTGAGCGCAGAAACCATGATTTGAAGGCGTTGGAAAATACTTAAGAGGGGCCGACTCATGTCATTTACAGCGCGCGATGGCCGCGACTGGACGCCAGACTACCTGATGTCGATTGACGCCAAAAAATGCATCGGCTGTGGCCGCTGTTTCAAGGTGTGTGGCCGAGGTGTCATGGCGTTGAAGGGAATCAGCGAGGACGGCGAACTTGTTGATCTTGACGATGACGAGGACGATGAGATCGAAAAGAAGATCATGGTTCTGAATGATCAGGGCGCCTGCATCGGCTGCGGCGCGTGCGCCAGGGTGTGTCCGGCCAATTGCCAGGTCCATGTTTCAGCCCCAGCCGAAGCTGCCTGACCGGTGGCCTAGCTTTGGTGTCTCAGGAGGTTGTCCATCTGGTCTGAACCGAGGAAGCTGAGGTTGCGAAGCTTCAGCGTTTCAAGGAGAGACCAGATGAACGTCCACAAGAATGCGCCTTTGACGCCCAAAGGTCGAGAGGCGATGGTGCGGGGCGTGGTCGAGGGCGGGTTGAGCCAGGCCGCCGCGGCGGATCAGTTTAACACGACACCGAAAACGGTGGCCAAATGGGTCAAGCGGTTCCGCGCAGAAGGTGTCGATGGTTTGCGCGACCGCTCGTCGCGACCTCATTCATCGCCAAGCCAAACCCCGCCTGCCACGCGCGCCGCCGTCGAGACGTTGCGCCGGCGGCGCCACACCGGCAAGCAGATCGCAGCCGAGGTCGCGGTGTCGCCGGCCACTGTCAGCCGCATCCTTCGTCGCTTGGGATTAAGCCGGCTACGCGATCTGGAGCCTGCGGAGCCGGTGCGCCGGTATGAGCGCGAGCAGCCCGGCGAGCTCATCCATATCGACATTAAGAAGCTCGGCAGGTTCGTAAGACCAGGCCACCGCATCACCCACGATCGCCAGAAGGGCGAAAGCCGCGGCGCCGGCCACGAGTTCGTCCACGTAGCGATCGACGATACATCGCGCTTGGCCTTCTCCCAGATCCGGCGGGATCAAAAAAAGGAGAGTGCCATCGCCTTCCTCAAGGAGACTGTCACCTACTACCGCAGCCTCGGCATGAAGGTCACCGGCATCATGACCGACAACGGCTCCTGCTACCGCGCCAAGGCCTTCGCCAGAGCGTGCAGGAAGCTCGGCCTCAAGCACATCTTCACCAGACCCTACAGACCGCAAACCAACGGCAAGGCCGAACGCTTCATCCAGACCGCGCTCCGCGAGTGGGCCTACGTTCGCGCCTACGACACCTCAGACCTGCGGGCCAAAAACCTGCCAATCTGGCTTCATCACTACAACTGGCTTCGCCCCCACGGTAGTCTGCAAGCCAAACCGCCCATCAGCCGCCTCGGCCTTCCGATGGACGACCTGTTGAGATTCCACACCTAGCCCGCTTGCGGCAGGCGCTATATTTGCAATGGAATAGATCCATTGTTGATCACTTGATCTGCGAAGAAGATCAGACCCGCATGTTCTGACGGCTTCGGTTATTAAGACACAGCGAGCGGAGACGTTGCAGCTAAGACTGTTTGATCGGCAAGGCAAGCGCATACCCTTGGGTGACAACACCGTCTCGAAGATCAGTCTCTTAGCAGTGGGGTCAGCGTTTCGTGCAGGTGTATTGCGATTCAGGTCATAACGCATTGCGCAATGCTGATCCAGATGAGGGAGCACGCTCCTCGGGTAAACGGTACCGTCTTTATTTGATTGCCTGCTCCCTTGAGGATTGGAAGAGCCTAAATTGGCTGCCTATGCGTCAGGTTATGGTCAGCTAACCTGTATATCATCCTCCGCAGAGCTCGTGCGGCACGAGCTCATACAGCGAGTAATTGTGCCGAGAGGAGAGCGAATCTGATGTATGGCAGAATCGTCGGATCGTCCAGCCAGTCTGGAAGCGCCAGCCACGTTGATGAGTCTGGAGATGAGGGAGAGAGCCCGCGATTTGCGGACACAGTTGCCGGCATGGAGCCCGGTGCGTCGTCGTCGGTGACAACGACGCCATACTCTCTGGCTTCCGATCCGCCGATCATAGAGATCGATCGATCTTCCTTCACGGAGGGAGTGAGGAGATTTTTGGGCGGTGACATCAGGCACATCGCCAGTAACCCAGAAGAGTACTCGGATTTCGTGTCCGGGAAGGCTCGGCGCGCAGGAATGGTTGCTGGAAGCTACCTCCACACTTACGATGATCCAAGCAAGCCAGCACGATTCTACAGCTATCAGTTGGGTGACGAAACTGTCGGGCTTTTAAGAGCAGGTGGGCCGGCTCGAATCAAGGGGGAGCAGTTTCGGCAACAGTTTGGACGCAATGATATCACGTCCGTGGTTGACCTTCGGGTTACTCATCCGTTGGTCGAGAACGCGGGCGATATTCTGCTGGAGCATCAACTGCGACAGGACGGCGACCATCCCTTGGTCTTGTCACGTCCTGGCTTGGAGGGCATGGAACCTCGTCTGGCCGAAATGGGTTTTGTTCACATGGGGCGTAATTATTGGGCGCTTGATCCTAACCAGCATCCCGAAGTGTGGACGAAAAACGAGAGCAACGAGTGGCAGCGAGTAGACAAACCTACGAAGTATCTTACTAAGGTCGAGGATAGTGACACCGCTTCTGAAGCAAGTGTCGAAAGTGCCGAAGCGGCCTCTTCAGATGATGATCCGTCATTCTACTTGGAGCAAGCTCTCGAAGGATTGCGCATGGAGTAGAACAGCCGCAATAAAGAGACTTGGGCAGGAAATGACGGCTGTTTCGTGAATGGACGCGTCGCCGCGAAGGTCCTAGCGTTAAACGAGGGGGGCGTTCGTTAGCAGCGTGCGGCCCCATTCGCCTGCCTATCCTATTCAGAAAGTAATGATATTCTCGCGCTTGCGGGCCGTGCAGCTGGAATCGGTGCAACGAAGATCGAGTACGAATCCGCGCCCCAATCGTGTAGCCAATGCAACGGCGCGTCATGATATGAGCGGGTTGAGGGCGGTATGTGCTCAAGGAGGCTTCGGATCAAACTATATGCCAAGGTGACGATCGCGACACAATTCGCAGCGTCATTTGGTCTAGTTGGCGCAAGTGGAAAGGCTGTGGCGATCAGTGAGCAACCACTGCGCTTAGTTCAGTAAGGTGTCGGAGAAGTTGGCGCGCGAAAGTTGCAGCTGCGAATGGGCAGGGAGTAGGCAATAATCCTCGATGCTCGCGCGGAGCTGACCCAATCGTGCACCTGCGCCATCAGCTGCGCTGCACTGACGAAGCATTAAGGTCGGATCGTCAGAAAGCCGAGCGGTTCTGGCTCTCCTACGGTTCTTGCATGTTTGATCGTCCCGCGAAATGAAGAGCGTCCTGCAATAAACGAGCAATGAATGCAGCCAGATGCAATCTATGCGATTTGTGGCATTAACGACATTCCAAGCCGCCGGGCCATGGGTTTCCATCTGCTGGTCGTCGATGACGAGGGCGGTCACCGGCCGTGGTCTATCGTTGTAGTGCGGTGGGGCAAGCAGGTGTTTGGTTATGCCAATAAATGCCCGCACAACAGCGTCAATCTGGACTGGAACTGGAACGAATTCCTGGATCCATACGGCATCCGGCTGATGTGCGGCAAGCACGGATCGACCTTCGAGCTCGCCACGGGACGGTGCGTCGAAGGTCCATGTAAGGGTGGCGCGCTCACGCCGATTGCGTTGACGGTTCTGGATGGTGATATCTGTGTCGTCGGTATGCCTCTTGTCGAAGACGATGCGCTTCCCAACGAATGAAGGCTGCGTTCAGACCGGCCGGTTTTCGTTACGGTTTTTCACGGGTTCCATCCTCTTCAGCCCGTCTTCGTACGAGATCTCGTCATAGGATAGCTCAAGATCGGACCGCTCGATGTCGTTTGCCGCATCGAGCAGGTAATCAAGCTTGCCGCCCGCATCGAGCTTCTTGATGTCGTCCTTGCTGACTCCGACCAGGTCCATCATCTCCTTCCAAACGGTGGATTCGTCACACGGTAAGACGTGGAAGGTAACATCACCGAGCTTGATTCGGTATTTCGCCAGCAAATCTATGTTGTTGCAGAATATGAAATAGCTGCCATTCGGGCTTAAGGCGCCGTCAAGGACGGCTGCGACGTCAGCCAGATACGCGAAGGAATGCAGATACCCTGCCAGCACCGGAATAGTGCGTTTTCCTTCCTGCGCGATCGTTAGAACCTGCTCGATGGAATAGTCCGGCGGTCGCTTCTCGTCGGCGACCTGGGTCTGGAATTTCAGTGCGACATCGCCGCGAAAGCCGAACCGGCCCGGCTTGGTGGTCCCGCCTTTGAGTACGGCATTGAGCAGGCGACCCTCCTTCTCAAGTCTGCCGAGTGCGGTGTTTTCGATTGCAGTCATTAAAATCGTCCTCGATCTGAGCTCCTCACCGACGACTTGGCCGGTGCGAATGCAATGCAAATTGCTTGCCGTCGCATGCGTGGCGGCCTTCGGCGTATCTTAGATAAGAAAGGCGTAAGTGGGCTGCGATTGCCTCAAGTGGCTTTGAAAGAAATCCGACACGAGTTCAAAAGCCAACAGGTGCGATCCGGAAAGGTAAGCATCATCAAGCGTCCTCTCGCTGGCACATGACTTGCCCTTCAGCAGGCAAAGCTAAGCGGTTGAGAGAGGCCATGATCAAGCTAACGGATAGCGCGGTGAATGCGGTCAGGGGCGCAATGTCGTCATCGGCGCAGCCAGCAAGCGGGCTGCGCATTATGGTCGAGGCAGGCGGCTGCAACGGACTCAAATACATGATGGGTCTGGCCGAGGAGCCGAAGCCTGACGACACGGTGATCGAGTGTGATGGTGTGAAGGTGTTTGTCCACAACAAGAGCCATGACCATCTGGTCGGCACAACCATCGATTTCGTGATGGCGCTGGAGAGCCCAGGCTTCACTTTTAATAACCCAAACGCCACTTCGAGCTGCTCCTGCGGCAAATCGTTCAGCTGATAAGAAAAGGCGTCAAAACATGCTGGCGGAACCCGAACAACTGAGGCAATTGACGGCGATCTCGACCGGCCGAGCGGGACGCATCCCCGCTGTAATTGAGGAGATCCGTGCCAATCTGCAACGCAGTGGCGCCAACTATCAGTTGATTGGAATTGATGGCAGCAAGATCATGGTAGGCGCAACCCGTGCCTGCGCGCTCTTTAAGCTCTTGAGGATGACGCTGGAAGGCGTTCAAGTGCAGCTGGCCGACAGGCTCGTCGAATTCGTCCGCCTGATCACGGTTGTTGTTGCAGGTAAGACGCGGGATTGAATGGGGATCAAATGCCGGTTTATCTAGACAACAATGCGACGACGCGGACCGATCCATCCGTCGTGCAAGCCATGTTGCCGTTCTTTACCGAGCAGTTCGGAAATGCCTCCTCGGCCCACGCCTTTGGCGGTGAGGCCGCGGCCGCGCTGAAGCAGGCGCGGCGTAGCTTGCAGGCTTTGCTAGGGAATGCCTACGATCATGAAATCGTTTTTACCTCCGGTGGAACCGAGGCCAATAATGCCGCCATTCTTTCTGCGCTTGCCACCCAAGATGGTCGCGACGAGATTGTCACGACCTCGGTTGAGCATTCCGCCGTGCTTGCGCTGGTCGAGCAACTGGCGACAAGAGGTGTCAAGACGCATATCATACCCGTAGATGCCCACGGCTGGCTTGACGTCGAGGCCTTTCGCTGCGCGCTCGGGCCACGCACAGCGATCGCCTCGATTATGTGGGCGAACAACGAGACCGGCACCATTTTTCCCGTGGAGTTTTTAGCCGGCTTGGCACGTGAGGCGGGCGCACTGTTCCATACCGATGCGGTCCAGGCCATAGGCAAGCTGCGCGTCGACCTAAGGGACAGTGCGATCGATATGTTGTCGCTGTCCGCACACAAATTGCACGGTCCCAAAGGAATGGGCGCGCTCTACCTGCGCAAAGGGACAAAATTCCGACCCCTGATCTGGGGCGGATCACAGGAAAGGCGGCGCCGCGGCGGAACGGAAAATATTCCCGGCATCGTCGGTCTTGGAAGGGCTGCGGAGCTTGCTGTGGAGCGGCTCGAGCCGGAGCGCGTTCGCATTGGTGCATTGCGCGACCGTCTGGAGCAGGGGATCTTACATAATGGCGAATGCTTTGCGCTCGGCGATGTCAACAACCGGTTAGCGAACACAGCCAATATCGCTTTCGATCATCTCGAAGGCGAAGCAGTCGTCCATCATCTCAATCGTGCGGGCATTGCCGTGTCGCTCGGATCAGCCTGCAGCTCCGGCTCAATGGTGCCGTCGCACGTTCTGCGCGCCATGCAGGTGCCGGCGTGGAGGATGCGCGGCGCGGTGCGCTTTTCTCTCTCTCGTGAAACCACCGTCGCGGAGGTTGACGAGGTCGTGTGCGCTCTGTCAGACATTGTTGCTCGCTTGCGTGCCACCTCGCGGGAGTCTGGCGCTCCGCCCAGCTATGCGTCACAGTCGAGGGAGTTGCGCTTGTGAAAATCATGATCCGCCGCTCGTCGGACGCGGGCCTGTCGATCTACGTGCCAAAAAAGGATCTCGAAGAGCCGATCGTGGAATCTGAGTACGAGTCGCTCTGGGGCGGCTGGATCAAGATAGCTAATGGCTGGGTGCTCGATTTACCCGAGATGGCGAGCGACACACCATTGCCGATCACAATCAATGCCAAAAAACGGGGCGAGAACGGGAAAGATCCATGAACATGAGCCCAATCTTCTACATCGGCATTGGAGAGAATTGCTAATATCGTTTCGCTGACCTGCTTGGCCAGGAGGTCGATAGTATCGTTGCCGGGCTTCGGTGTCTCGATCTCGATTCCGATCAGTGCCTCGACATATTGCAGCCAGAGATCAGGAAGCTCTTGGCGGCTGCTCGCTATGGCAGCATCGTGGTTCAGTTGCCAGACGCCATCAAGGAAAGGCGGACCGAACGGAGCTTTCTTGCTCTCGCTTCAACTATCGCTATTGCGAAGCAATGCGGCGAAGATCATCAGGCGTTCCTGCCGATACCACGATGCAATCGTCGATCCGAGCGTCTTCTCAATGCAATGAGCGCCGTGTTCAGCTCAAGCAAGGCCTGACACCGATTTGGCTCGCTCGCGCGTTGGGGATAATGCTCATCAATTAACGGCGCTGTGACGTCGGATCGCCAGAAGTATCGACCCATTTGTGGCCGGCAGCAGCGCGCAAAACCATGCAGATAGAGCAAGGATCCCGGCGCCTAGCGCGAGTATGAATGCACCATCCACGGATCTCTGTGTCTGAATCACGACGTACCTGCCGCATTTCCAACATGCGCTTCGTTGCTATTCTAGTATCAATATCGATCATTACCGCTGACTGTTTAAGTAGGGCTGCAACGTCACCGTTTCCGCTATGGCATGTGAGTTGCTACTCCCCTCATGAGGCGTTCTCAGGATTGGTCTTGGAAAGCCGATGATGCCTGCACGGGGAGATGAAAATGAACGCGGTCGTTGGGCACGGCAGATATGTCGAAGGTTCATTGGACAAGATGATGCGGCCCACCGCCGAGCACAGGGGCTGCGGCACGTCGGTCAACACAGGCCAGGCGAGCTGCCGCTCACGGGCGGCCCACGGCGAACTGCCGGCCGAGATTTGGGAAAAGGTGAAGAAGCATCCCTGCTACAGCGAAGGGGCACATCATCACTACGCCCGTATGCATGTCGCGGTGGCTCCGGCCTGCAACATCCAGTGCAACTACTGCAACCGCAAATATGATTGCGCCAATGAATCGCGTCCGGGCGTGGTGAGCGAGAAGCTTACCCCCGAGCAGGCGGTGAAAAAAGTGCTCGCGGTCGCGACCATCATTCCGCAGACGACTGTGCTTGGCATCGCTGGTCCCGGCGATCCGTTGGCCAATCCAGAAAAAACATTCAAGACGTTCGACCTGGTCGCCAAGGCGGCTCCCGACATCAAGCTGTGTCTGTCGACCAACGGATTGGCCCTGCCGGACTATGTTGACACCATCGCCAAGTCCAAGATCGAGCACGTCACCATCACCATTAACACGATCGATCCTGAAATCGGCGCAAAGATCTATCCGTGGATCTTCTTCAGCCACAGGCGTTACGTTGGCATCGACGCGGCAAGGATACTCACCGATCGTCAGCTACAGGGTCTCGAGATGCTTAGCGAGCGGGGTATCCTATGCAAGGTCAACTCGGTAATGATCCCGCATATCAATGACCATCACCTTGTCGAGGTCAACAAGGCGGTGAAGTCGCGCGGAGCCTTCCTTCACAATATCATGCCGCTGATCTCGGCGCCCGAGTACGGCACAGTATTCGGCCTCAACGGTCAACGAGGTCCGACGGCTCAGGCACTGAAGGCACTGCAGGATGCTTGTGAGGGAGGGGTAAACATGATGCGGCATTGCCGTCAGTGCCGCGCCGATGCGGTGGGTCTGGTCGGAGCGGATCGCGGAAGCGAGTTCAACATCGACCGAGTCATGAAAATGGATGTCAAATATGACCCCGAGATGCGCAAAGCTTATCAAGAAAAGGTAGAGGCTGAGCGTGCCGCCAAAGTCGCGGCCAGCCGAGCGGGCCTCGCGGAGTTCGCCGGCGAGATGAGCGAAATCACCGTTCTGGTCGCGGTTGCAACCAAAGGCTCGGGGCTGATCAACGAGCACTTTGGACATGCAAAAGAGTTTCAGGTGTACGAAATTTCCACATCCGGCGCCAAATTCGTCGGCCACCGGCGCGTGGATGTCTACTGCCAGGGCGGCTATGGCGAGGGGGAGAGGCTTTCGACCATCATCCGAAGCGTAAATGACTGCCATGCGGTGTTCGTGGCCAAGATCGGCGGTTGCCCGAAGAGCAATCTGATCAGCGCCGGAATCGAACCGGTCGATCGATACGCGCATGAGTTCATAGAGAAGTCGGCGATCGCTTGGTTCAGGTCCTATCTCGAGAAGGTAAAACGCGGAGAAATCCAGCATGCCCAGCGAGGTGACGCCGACATTCGGTGTGGGTCCCTGATCTCTGCGGGGTAAAGGGGGCGTATGTGCCATTCAAGATCATTGCCTCGCAGTGTACGAGCTGCTCAGCCTGCGAACCGTTGTGCCCAAATGTTGCGATCTCGGAGAGCGCGGGGCGCTTCGTCATTGAACCGGCGAAATGCACCGAATGCATCGGTCATTTCGATGAGCCACAATGTGTCGCGGCTTGTCCCGTCGACGGCACCTGCGTCATTGACACCTCCTTGCCGCGTTACCAGGCGCCATCCTAAAGAATTAGCCCATGATCAGAATGCCAAGAGCTGCTGCTGAAAGCGTCCAAAGCGTCGTACTGCGCGTTAGCGGCGCCGTAGGCGCCGAGGTTCGGGCCTTTCTCAGAAACGGCGGCTGCTCTGGATTGGCCGCTGCCCGCGAGCAGAAAGAACGCTGTGGACAATTCGTCCCGTGCAGCGCTCCAACGACGTTTCTCGACGCCGGCAGCCGCCTTCCAGGCGGTGCTGTCATCGTCGATGTGACTGATGCTGCTGCGCACGCCAGTCCATCATTGGTTGGACCAGGCGCTTCGCGGCGGAGCGTGACGGCGCACACCCAAGAGCACAGCTGCCGATGAACTTAACAGCCAACCCGCCGTCCGGCAGCCAGAGAGCGCTGATCTTGTCCACGCCGACCGGCGATGATCTCCCCGGCGCGACCGAGGCTCGGCTGCGGCAGGCACGGCTGTTCGATCATCTTGACGAGGTTGCAAACCAACATGTAGTCGAAGCGCGTGCGCTCACCTCGGACCGCGCCGCCGCATTGATGATCGAGGCGCGCCGCATCGCGCCGCAGCTGCTCGGTCAGCTGATGAGTGATACGGACGTCGAGTTCTGCGACATGGTGGCGCGCGATGTTCCCTATCAGTGGTTGCCAGCCGTAGTGAGCGGCCCAGATGCCTCGGTGGAGTTCGAGATCGCGCGATCGCCCTTGCCAGAGGCGCCAACTGCTCTACGGCACGGCCCTGATCGGCAGGTTTACCTAGAAGCGGCGAGCTGCATCTCAGATATTGAATTGACAAATCGCGCCGGAGGTGAGGGCGAAGTGATGCGGGACCTCGCCTGCGATGGCTCGGGCATGCCTGCATGTCCGCTTGGGAGAGGCGCATGAGCAACATCGTTCGCGACAGCGACGTCGTCGAGCTCAGCGGGCCGCCTGTCTTCAGCTTTGGCGAAAAGGTACGATCCAATCGCACCATCCGCAATGATGGCACCTATCCCGGCAAGCAGGTTGGCGACATTCTGGTCACGAAGGGAGAGGTGGGTTACGTCGTCTCGATCGGCACGTTCCTGCAGCAATTCTTCATTTACGGGGTCGAGTTTCTGGAAACGGGCTACCGAGTTGGCATGAAGCGCAAGGAGCTTGAGTCGGTGGACACGTGCGAGGAGACCGATGATCTGCCATTGCCGGAAGAGGCTGTGTCATGAGTGAGTTCCGCTTTTCGAGGTATCGCTGGGGCCAGCGCGTTAAAGCCGTCGTCGACCTCATCAACGACGGCTCTTTGTCCCAATACGGAGCCCGAGGAGTGCTTGCTCGGCGCCGGAGCGACCGGCGAGATCATCAGGGTGGCTATCCATAACCAAGCGAACGTGCCGATAAATACTGTCGATTTCGGTGAACGCCTGCTCATCGGCTGTCTAGAAGAAGAGATCACAGTGCTTTGAAGGAGGGAGTTCGCGATGAATGCCGCGCTGATGAGGAAGGTAAAGACGGGGCTGATTCCTCACCCGAACGAACTCGATCGCAAGCGGATCGAGCGCGGCTTGAGTTCGCGCAAGCGTTATCTGTATGTTTCACCGAACGTGACGCCGGTGAGGGGTGGCTATCTCATCGAGAGCGCCTGTTGCTCGCGCAATATCGATAAGGATGGCGGTCTGATTGATGTTGCCTTGATTCTTTATGATGCCGTGGGTGGGATCTGGAAGCTGTTTTGCAAGAACCACGCAAAGGGAATCTGGGAGTTCTACAGCCTTAACCACCGTCTGACTTCAGCAATCGACGAATTGAACACCGATCCGGAACGTCTGTTCTGGCAATGACGAACGAACTTGACGAGCCATAAAGAGCCACGATGGCGCTCAGTGCGGAGGAATTGATCGAAATCGAGCAGCTGCTTGCGGACGATGGCGCCGATACTGGCTCCTTTGTCGAGCTGCCGCGCCGCTTCCCGCAGCTTGCCTGGGTACGTTGCGATGCGTCGGATGTAGCGGACCAGCCGTTCCGGCAGTTTCCTCATTTCGACCTGCATTTGCTAGATGGCTCGGATCACTGCGTGCGGATTACGGCCGATCCGACACGGGCGACCGGCATTGTACTGGCGAAAAGGAATTGAGGGCGGTGAGCTGCATTGAACTCGCAGCGCACCCCGCTGGATAGCGCGGATAGTGTTGAGGCAAATCCATCCTTTATTCCACTGTCCGATCCCGATATCACCTTAGCCGAGCTCTCTGCCGTGGAAACATTGCTATGTTCACCGCAAATCTCCAATGGGCTGACCACTGAGGCGTTCGAGCACGCTTTCGTAGCGTATCTTGGCCGCAAATATGCCGTTGCCGTATCAAGCGACACCATCGGGCTCCTGCTTGCGCTCAAGGCGCTCGGGATCGAATCAGGGCAGGAAGTCATCGCCTCGCCCTATTCCTTTCGCGAGACGGTCCATGCCATCAGTCTCGCAGGCGTACGGGTGGTATTTTCCGACATCGACTATTGGTCGGCAACATTGGTCCCAGCAAAGGCCGAGGAACGCATCACGGCAAACACGCGGGCGATTGTCGCCAGCAATTCCAACGGTCATCGGGCGCCATGGTCGGAATTGCGTGCGATTGCCCAACGCGATCAGCTACCGCTTTTGGAGGATTCCACCGAGGCGATCGGATCGAGCTATAAGGGCGAGCTCGTCGGCAGGTTTGGCGACCTGGCGGTATTCGACTTTGCTCAGCCCCTGGCCATAAGTTGCGGCGAAGGCGCCATGGTCGTGACCGATGATATCGATATCGCGGTTAGCTTGCGTCGGTATTGCGCCCATCGACTGGACGAGCGCTCCTCCGTTGTCGTCAGTGCCACCGCACCTTACCAGGCTCGTATGAGCGATCTCACCGCGGCTTTGGGGTTGGCACAGCTCAAGCGTCTCAACGAAAGCCTGGAGCGTCGCCGGTTGGTCGAGCAGCTCTACAACGCGCATATGCAATCATTTGAAGGCATCAAACCGCCTTACGTTGGCCCCCATGTGACCGAGGTGAACTGGATGCTCTATCTCGTCCATCTAGGGATGCGCTTCACGCGATCCGGCCGTGACGCCATTGTCGATGATCTGCGTGCCGCCAAGATTGAATCCGCCGCCTATAGCCATCCATTGCATTTGCAACGTCACTATTTTGATCTCGGCTATCGGCGGGGCGATTTCCCGGTTGCGGAAAAGATCGCCGATCGCGCCCTGGCGCTGCCGTTTCACACCCATCTCACGAACGACAAGGTCGAATTTATCGCCGAAACCACGAAAGAGGCGTCGATCAATGTGGGCGCGGGTGCAGCGATCTACTAAGATGCTGGTCATCCACGACTGAAGGAACAATAGGTTGAGTTGCGATGAGCCGCTGCCATTGAGCTAGACCAGCAACGCGAGGGCGGGCCGTCTGTGGCGGCATTTGCGCGCAGATCGCCACCCCGACGAATATGGAGGAAGGCCGGATTCCACATCTTCGTCCGAAATCCCGGAAGAGAAATGCTCTCCGACAGCGATCGTGCAAAACACTGGCAAAGTAGCGAAGGCGCCGTCTCCGACCAGAGGGTCCAGGCCCGCGCCAGGGCCTCGGAACCGAGCACGTCATAAATCCAGATCCTCAGTTTCGGTTCGGGTCTTTAGGTTGACCAGTAGGGAATTGCTGTGAACTCGCAACAGGTCATTGTTCACGTCCGCTTCGCTCCGAACGGGAGGGTGGTGCAAATCAGCGAGCGCCCGGCGAAGCTCACGCCGAACCAATGGTTTGATGTCCTTAACGCCCGTGCCAGCTCAAGCTATCGCCCGATCGCTCGTGGTCGTGGTGTTTTTCGACTGACGCGGACCGCGATCGAAACCTTCAAGCAGGAAACCACGAGGCGGGAATGAGCGAAGGTATAATGGGCAACCTGCTGAGCGATCAGATCGAGGTATTCGCCGTATGTCCCGCTGATGCTATCGAGCGGACTGGCGCAAAGGGCTTTAGCCTGTCGCGGATCGATGCTAGCGGCGAGTGCCGGCCGCTTCTAATTATTGTGGTGCGCACTTTCGGGAACGATTATTTCGGGTATGTCAACCGTTGTCCGCATGACAGTGCCTGGCTCAACATCGGCTCCGGCGAGTTTTTCTCTCCAGATCGCTCCATTCTCAGATGCGGACGGCATGGTGCGAGATTCGAGGTCGACACTGGGGTATGCATTCGATGGGCCCTGCAACGGACAAGCGCTCGAGCCGGTCGCACTCACCGTGATAGATGGTGACGTCTGCCTGTGCGGCGTCAAGCTGCTGGCGGATGATCGGCGTGCCGACCTATTCGAGGACAGCGGCGAAACCATTGATGTTATGATCCACCCCGATTAACAGCTGCATCGCTTAGCTATTGCTCGAGTTGCCTTAGGCGTTTGGCGCCGGATAAAGCCTTGTGAGCGTTGGCGCAGGTGCGTGTCGTCGCTTTTTGAACTTGTAAGAGCAGAACGTTTTGAACCCGCAAGTTCAGTGGCACGCATCCGGATCCCGGTCATGCACCCGGCGATCTCCGTGGCACGAAGGAAGGGCTCTGGCGCTAACTCACCAAATGGACCTGGCATGCAAGAACCGCTTCTGGCTGCCGGTGGATGACAATAGGTTCGAGAAAGAAATGCCCTCGGCGGCTGCAAGCCCACCGAGGGCACCGTCTGGGCTGGAAGAATGGGGAGACCTAGACTGACAGGAGCGTTTGAGCAGAGAAATGACGATCCTGTATCCGATGTTCGCGGGACACGCAGCGCGCAACGCACGCCGAACGATCGGATGTCCGCGGGCGCCGCCGGCGTTCGTGTCTGCGTTGCAATTGCAATGCCAACCCTCTGTACATCCGACGCCCTTGGCGAATTTCGTCACCTTAATCCACTGACGGCATCGCTCCAGGTCAAATGCTTTAACGAGCACGTGCGCGTGGTCATTCTCATCGTTCCGCAAGATGCGGCGAGCGAATCTCGAGTTGAAGCGCTCGAAGCGGTTGAGGCAAGCCGACATCGTTGTGTGGGCGGTTTTGCCGCTGCTGCCAATCAGGATTGCGGCAGGCCAGCTCTGTCGCCTCAAACGTAAGCTCGGTGATCACCTGTGCCTCGCTCGGACCCCGTCGCGATTGGGCGCTATCTTTGACGAAAACGCGGGATGAGCAGCGGCACGTGCGCGGCGCTTAGGAAGTTCTTTGGTTCGCGGTCGAACGATGCAATTAGCCGACTCCCCTGGGCAGAGCGCTCTCTTCACTGGGCCGATCGCCATACGCGCTCCTCGATAGACGGGACGCAGATCACGGCTCATTCCGCGAAATGACCGTGCAAGGTCTGAACAGACCGAGCGAGTATCTTCCGTCCAATCGCAAGAGCGGACTGCGGAAAGCTGAAGCTGAAGCTGAAGCGTTGAACATGATGCGACGTTTGTCATGTCCGGAACAGGAGAGAACGACATTGTCGTAACCGCGGCAATGAGTGTCAGTGACGCCGGAGGCGGGCAAGGGATCGTTGCGGAAACGAGCGTTACGCATTGGCGTGGAAGTTGCTTGAACATGTTGGATGGTTGAGCAAATGATGCGTGAGCAGAAACGGTCGCGATTTGGGAGAAGGCGTTGAAATTGATCAAGGAGGCCGGTCAGACGCGGAGGTATCTGCTCGCGGATTTTCCGATAACAAGCACGATTAACAAGCACGATGATGTCCGCTCGCTTCGGCTGCTTTCGCGAGCACGAGTGGGAGTCAGCTGCTTCAATTGATCGATCCGGCGTTCAACTGAAGAATAGATTGTGCGGCAAGTACTCCGGCGTTGCCGCTTTTCAGATGAACCCGTTGATTTCAGGATAGGCGCATGAACGCAGAAACCGAATTCGAGCTTCCTCAACTTTACAGGTATCATGTCTTTGCCTGCCATACGCAGCGTCCGCCGAATCATCCGCACGGCAGCTGCGGTGCCTCGGGCGCGCAAGCCCTGTGGGATAGGATGGGCAAGGCGATCGAATCGCAAGGTCTGGACCATGTCGGCTTCACGGTGGCGGGCTGCCTCGGCTTTTGTAACTCCGGCCCTTTGATGGTCGTCTATCCCGACGGAGTCTGGTACCGCGCGACCACGCCCGAGGACGTGGACGAAATCGTAAATTCTCATCTCGTACAAGGCAAACGTGTGGACCGTCTTGTGATGGTGCTCAAGCGAAGCTAATGTCCTGAGTCACAAAGTTCGCAATCGTAAATTCGCAGTAGATTCGCGTCGCCGTCCCAAGGACGGAGCTGTAGCAGCGACGGAGGATCTGATGGCGGTCCAGCAACTTGCGCCCCTGACATTGAGCGATGAAGAGCATGCCGAACTGAAGTCGCTGACGATGCAGCGGAAGACAGCGCAGGCGCTGGCTCTGAGAGCCCGGATCGTGCTGACCTGCGCGGAGGGCGGTCAGAACAAGGAAGTCGCGGCCAAGCTGGGCCTGGACCGATCGACGGTAGGCAAGTGGCGGCGGCGTTTTGTGGAGTGGCGCGTGGACGGGCTGCATGACGAGCCGCGCTCCGGGGCGCCACGTACGGTTGACGATGCCCGCATCGAAGCCGTGATCGTGAGGACGTTGGAGAGTTGCCCCGAGAACGCCACCCATTGGAGTTCTCGCGACATGGCGAAGGCCAGCGGCCTATCAGTGTCGACGGTGCAACGCATCTGGCGGGCCTTTGGGCTCCAGCCGCACCGGATGGAGACGTTCAAGCTCTCGACCGATCCGAACTTCGTGGCCAAAGTGCGCGACGTTGTGGGCCTCTACGTCTCGCCACCGGAGCACGCCATCGTTCTATGTGTGCATGAGAAGTCCCAAATCCAGGCGCTGGACTGCAGTCAGCCGATGCTGCCGATGCGTCCCGGCCAGCCGGCCCGAAGAAGCCATGACTACACGAGGCACGGCACCACATCGCTGTTCGCCGCCCTCGACATTGCTAGCGGACGGGTCATCGGCAAGTGCTATGGACGCCACCGTGCTGCTGAGTTCCGCAAGTTCCTCAACGAGATCGAAGCTGCCGTGCCGCGTGAACCGGACGTCCATCTCGTCATGGACAATTACGCCACGCACAAGACCCCCTTGATCCAAAAATGGCTGGCTAAACGGCCGCGTTGGCACGTGCACCTGACCCCGACCAGTTCGTCATGGCTCAACCAGGTCGAGCGCTTCTTCGCGCTCCTCACCGATAAGAAGATCAGGCGCGGCATCTATCGCAGCGTCGCCGCTCTCAGGGCTGACATCACTTCGTTCATCGGCCGACACAACGCCGTTTCCGATGGACCAAATCTGCCGATGACATCCTTGCTTCCATCGAACGCTTCTGCCGGTACAATGCCCCCGGCAAAACACGACCCGATGTCGCGAACTTCTGGTTCAGGACACTAGAGGCTTCGCTTAGCGCCGCTTGGTCCGGGCTATCGGGAATGCACGGCTTATCTGTTCAAAGACTGGGGTCGTTGAGCTGTTCGATCGTTCTTAAGGTGACTGGGTGCCCTCACGCCTCCAAGGAGGTGCGCAACAGGAGGCCATTGACCTTGTCGCTGTGGCCTTGGATTCAAAAATGTTCGGTGAGAGACGGACCGGTCAGAGTAGTGCGCTTGATCGAGTCCGATGAGGCCCGAGCGTCACCCCTTTGTAGCGCGGTCTATCCCAGAGCGACAACCGATTTGAATTGCCGCCTTTGATAAGCGGCTGGCACTCTGCAGCGTGCAAGGAGGCAGGGAGCTGAATCTAGTCGATCACTATTAGTGATGCAGGCGTTCCGCCACTTCATGCCATCAATTCGTAGCTCACAGAGCGAGCATTGTTGCGCGTGCAGTCCGGCGCCGGCGAGACGGTGCACCTTAAACTCGCCGTCTCGCTCGCATCTGAACAAGCCGATCTCTTCCCTGGAGCTTGTGCTATCGTCAGAACTTGTACGTGATTCCGCCGCTGACGAGCCATGGGTCGATATTGGCGCGGCCAGTGACGACTATCGCATTGTTTACGGTCGCCGAGTAATCCGGCCGCAGCCACAACTTCTTCACGTCGAAGTTGAGGCCCCAGTGACGGTCAAGCATGTAATCGAAGCCGAATTGGACCGCGGCGCCAAACTGGTTGCTGATGCGTACATCCGCCACCGCAAGCCCCGCGAGCGGCGTATTGGCTGCTGATTGGTTGAAGAATGCGGTGTAGTTGATGCCCGCGCCGATATAGGGCTTGAGCGGCCCGAAATCGGTGAAGTGATATTGCAGCGTCAGTGTCTGCGCGTTCCAGACGATCGTGATCACCAATTCCAGGCCATCGTGATCACTCATTCCAGAGCATCGTGATCACCGTTTCCAGGGGATCGTGATCACCAATTCCACAGGATCGTGATCGCTATTTCCAGCGGATCATGATCGGGGACAGCGAGCCGGACACCACTGACAGTCTGCAACCCAGGTAGCTTGATCTTTTGCCCGACAGCAGAGGATCGAGATGCCGACAGAGAGACTGTCCATGCGCCACATTCGCGAAGTTTTACGCCTGCACTACAGCGTCGGCATGTCGCAGCGCGCGGTTGCCCGCAGCCTCGGCCTGGCCCAGGGCACGGTCAACAAGTACCTCAACCTAGCGCGCCGGGCCGGCCTGACCTGGCCGTTGCCGCCGGAGCTCGGTGACGATGTCCGGCTCGAGAACCGGCTGTTTCCGCCACCGTCCGATTTGCCCAGCGACGAGCGGCCGCAGCCGGATTGGGCGCTCGTGCATCGCGAGCTGCGGCGGAGGAACGTCACGCTGATGTTGTTGTGGGAGGAGTATTGCGGCTCCCACTCCGACAGTTTCAGCTATTCGTGGCTCTGCGAACGCTACAGGGAGTGGGCCAGCCGCCTCAAGCCGACCCTGCGCCAGGTTCATGTCGCCGGCGAGAAGCTGTTCGTCGACTATTCTGGCCACACCATGGAGGTGGTTGACGGGCTCACCGGCGAGGTGCGCAGCGCGCAGATCTTCGTCGCCGTGCTCGGTGCCTCGAACTACACCTACGCCGAGGCCAGCCTCAGCCAGAGCCTGCCGGACTGGATCGGCTCGCACGTCCGCGCCTTTGCCTATTTCGGCGGCACCGCCCGGCAGACGGTGAGCGACAATCTGAAGGCCGGCATCACCCGGGCCTGCTTTCACGAGCCGATGGTGAACCGGACCTATGCCGATCTCGCCCGCCATTACCGCACCGCCATTGTGCCGGCGCGGCCGTATCGTCCGCGCGACAAGGCCAAGGTCGAAGTCGGGGTCCAGATCGTCGGGCGATGGATTCTGGCGCGCCTGCGCAACCGCCGCTTCTTCTCGCTCGCCGCCCTCAACGAGGCAATTTACGCGCTCCTTGTCGAGCTGAACGATCGACCTCTCCGGAGCTGGGGACGAAGCCGGCGCGACCTGTTCGAGGAGCTCGATCGCCCGGCGCTGACCCCCTTGCCGGATGAGCCCTACGAGTATGCCGAGTGGAAGCGCTGCCGGGTCAATCTCGACTATCATATCGAGATTGCCAAACATTATTACAGCGTGCCTCACCACCTCGTGCATCAGGAGGTCGAGGCACGGATCACCCTCAAAACCGTCGAGATTTTCCTGCGCGGCAAGCGTGTCGCCTCGCATCTGCGCAGCACCCTGCCGCATCGTCCGACGACGATCCCCGAGCATATGCCAAGCTCGCATCGCCGCTACCGCGACTGGACCCACGAGCGCATCCGCTCCGAAGCCGCCAAGGTGGGGCCCGACGCCGAGACCCTGATCGACGTCATCCTGCGCTCGCGGCCGCATCCGGAGCAGGGCTTCCGCTCGGCCATCGGCATTCTCGGGCTGGTCAAACGCTATGGCCAGGAGCGCGTCGACGCCGCCTGCGCCCGTGCCCTTTTGCTCAATGCCCGTTCCTACAAATCGGTCGCTGCCATCCTCAAGAACGGCACCGACAAAACCGCGCCTCCGACCCAGGACGCACCCATCCTCTTCCACGCCAACATCCGCGGCCGCGGTTACTACAACTGATCAGGAGATCATCGTGCTCATCCATCCGACCGTCGAACGCCTGCGCGCACTCGGCCTCACTGCCATGGCCGATACCGTCATCGAACTGCAGAACAATCCCGAGGCCGCCGAGATGCCGCACCCCGATTGGCTCGGCCTCCTCGTCGATCGCGAGGTGACCGCCCGCGACAACCGTCGCCTCACGCGCCGCTTGAGCAATGCCAAGCTCCGCCAGGCCGCCACCATCGAGAACGTCGACTATCGCACCGCGCGCGGTCTCGACCGTTCGCTCTTCCAGACCCTCGCCTCCGGCCAATGGATCCGCGATCACAACCATCTGGTGATTGTCGGCCCGACCGGCACCGGTAAGTCCTGGCTGGCTTGCGCGCTCGGCAACAGAGCATGCCGCGATGGTTTCTCCGTCCTCTACAAGCGCGTGCCCCGCTTGTTCGCCGATCTCGCCCAGGCGCGTGGCGAAGGCCGTCTCGCCCGTCTGATCGCGGCGCTGGAGCGCGTCAATCTACTCATCCTTGACGACTGGGGGCCCGAACCGCTCACCGCCGACCAGCGTCGTGATCTACTCGAGATCGTCGATGATCGCTACGACAAGGGATCATTGTTGATCACAAGTCAGCTCCCCGTGTCGCAATGGCATGACGTGATTGCCGATCCCACGCTTGGCGATGCCATCTTGGATCGCATCATTCACAATGCACACCGCATCGAGCTCAAGGGCGACAGCCTGCGTCGGCGGGCCGACGATAGGACAAACGCGTGACCACCGCACGCCCGATCGCCCCACCGGCCCACAGGTCCCTCCCGCGCGCGCCGCTGCGTCGCTCGTGGGGCCACTCCGCGCCGCGCGCGGGGCCCTCCCATGGACCGCCGGACCGATCTCCAAACCCTCCCGTCTGTCTTGACCAGGAAGACCATTTCCAGCACACATTAAACACGTCAGTCGTGTTCGCCTCCGCAAGTGATCACCATCGTCTGGAATCCGTGATCACGATCGCCTGCAATCGCTGATCACTATCCGTGGAATACGCAAGTGTCGGAGGCAATAGCCAGGCCTTTCCAACATCGAGCCCGTTGAGCGTGCCGCTACCGCTGATGTGATGGCTGGCCACGCCGAGAATGAGTTCGGCGGCAATGTTTTTTGTGAAGAAATAGGTGATGTCGAGCTCCGGTATCACTCGATCGCTGATCGACAGGCCCGAGCTTGGTGACGACAGCGGCGGGGCTCCCGCGACGTTGACCGAGCTGCCTGCGCTGTCCGGCAAGACGCCGAGCACGCGCAGGCGGATCATCCACGGATTGAAGGGGGCGATCGGGGGCGATTTGTAATAGACCGGTGCCGGCGCCAGATCTGCAGCCTGTACCGAGATGCTGACGGAACTGAACGAGGTCGCGAGCGTGAGCAGCGATGCCGTCGTCAGAAGGGTTCTTACTTTCATCAAGTTCTCCATTCCAAGTCCGCGCGAAGAGTCGCGCGAGAACCTCTGTCACACATCGCGGATGGAGAAGGATTTGATGCCGATCAAAATGGCTACGGTCGTAGCGCAATTAAGCAGCCAAGTTGCATAAGCACCACGGCCGTGAAGTGTCGTGGCGCCTGTTCATCGATGTTCGACTCAATATTCTGTCTGAGCCGAACTCTACGAGGAACTGGTTATCATCTTATCGATCTGATCCAAGCCAGATGAGTCATGGGGCGATGGAGGCGGTCTAGCTGCAGCGGCCTCTTACACTCCGTGAGCGCGAAAGGGTTGTGTTAACACGGAGCGCAACATGGGCTCCGCTGTGTTACAGACGAGCCACTCACACTTGCTTGTCGGCGAAAAGCGTGTCGGCGGTCCCTGAAGGATTCGGAGGGCGACAACGTCGATCTTCGCGTCAGTTTCCGCACGATAGCATTCATCATCTCATTACATCTGGAGACAGCCTGGGGCTTTTCCTTCGTGCGGACATCTCTCGAGATCATCTTGCGTCTTCTGGCCAAGCATCGACAATACGGGCTCGTCATCGAATCCGGCGTATCTTGCACCGTCGGCGTTGATCAGCGGGCGTCGGATCAGGAGCGGATCGCGCAGCATCAACGCGAGCGCGCTCGCCGCGTCGATTTCGTCGGGATTGATATCGCCCGACTTGATACGAGGCGCGGCTCGGTTGAACCAGGATGCGATCGGCTTATTGCCGAAGAAGAGGCGTAAATCCTCGGCGGTCCATGGCTCCTTCAAGATGTTCTTGGCTATCACGTCATGGCCAGCGGCCTTCAGCGCCTGCATCTGATACGCATTGGTGTCGCAGCCGGGTTTTTGATAAAAGATAATTGTCGCCATGGCCTGCTCCTTATGTAGGTACGCTGCGCTGAACGATCGGGCCGGCGACCGCCGCGTTCCAGAGTGCATTCGACCTTTTTTGAGAACCATCTCCAAGGTCAGCGGCTTTACCAACTGCCGCGGCTCATGCCGCCGACCGACTTGGCCTCCTCGAGCGTTTGCAAACGACCAAGATCCGGACATTTTGAAATTGAGCCGCTAACTCATCGATGAGCTCCTTTCGGTCTCGGAAAGAAGGCACCGAGCAGGAGTGCATTTGGCGTCAACCCATGGGTGACGCTTGAAAGGCGTCTTGGGCGGTAAGCTCGTGCGCCCCGATCTGGTTCATGCTGCATTGAATTTCAGGTCGCGCGGCAGATCGAACACCACCGGCGAAACACTACCTGCAAGGTTTCGCCGCCGACCTGTATCCTCCTCCTCCGATCGCCGACAAGGGGCTTGCAAGAAGAGTAGCAAGATCCGTTCCACACATGATGCATCGGACAAGCGCGCCAGACCGGCTTTTCCGATTGATTGGTTCTGGCCACTTGTTGGTTTCCTGACAGCTGCGCAGATCCTGTCAGGTCCAAAACAGCCAGGATAACGCATCGGCTCGCTGGCGTTTTTCAAAACGTAATCAGAAGCTTAATGTGCGCGGACAGGCGTTGGCATGGTGGTTGCTAATGAGCGGTAGCAACACTGAGTGAGGGCTGAGTGCACGCCGACGCTTAAGACGAGCGATGCGCTCCTTCCCTTGAACCCGTGTGCCCCGTTTCTGAACGAGAACAAGCTGGCGCGTACGAAGCGCGGAACTTTGGCAAATCGGTTGATGGAGAGCAACATGTCTTCACTGAGACAAATCGCGTTCTACGGAAAGGGTGGTATCGGCAAGTCGACCACTTCACAGAACACGCTGGCGGCGCTGGCCGAGATGGGTCAGAAAATCTTGATCGTAGGGTGCGACCCGAAGGCGGATTCGACCCGCCTGATCCTGCATGCCAAGGCGCAGGACACGATTTTGAGCCTTGCAGCGAGCGCCGGCAGCGTGGAGGACCTCGAGCTCGAGGACGTGATGAAGGTCGGCTACAAGGACATCCGCTGCGTGGAGTCCGGCGGTCCTGAGCCAGGGGTCGGCTGCGCCGGCCGCGGCGTCATCACCTCGATCAACTTCCTGGAGGAAAACGGTGCCTATGAGAACATTGACTACGTCTCTTACGACGTGCTCGGTGACGTCGTTTGCGGAGGCTTTGCGATGCCAATCCGCGAGAACAAGGCCCAGGAGATCTACATCGTCATGTCCGGGGAAATGATGGCGATGTATGCCGCAAACAACATCTCCAAGGGCATCCTGAAATACGCCAATTCCGGCGGCGTGCGGCTGGGCGGCCTGATCTGCAACGAGCGGCAAACCGATAAGGAGCTGGAACTGGCGGAGGCTCTGGCCAAGAAGCTAGGCACTCAGCTGATCTACTTCGTGCCGCGTGACAATGTGGTGCAGCATGCCGAGTTACGCCGCATGACGGTGCTGGAGTATGCGCCCGAGTCGCAGCAGGCCGATCATTATCGCAATCTCGCGAAAAAGGTTCACAACAATGGCGGCAAGGGCATCATTCCGACCCCGATCTCCATGGACGAGCTCGAGGACATGCTGATGGAGCATGGTATTATGAAGCCTGTCGACGAATCCATCGTCGGCAAGACCGCCGCCGAGCTCGCGGCCTCGTAAAGGTCGCGAGTCGCGGCCTTGTGAAGGCGCGCGACGGATGCCGGTCTCCTCACCTACCCATCCGGGAGACCGGCATTCTGACGAGCGACCGTGACCAAGATCAGGATGGGGCAGAGCAAACCAGATCGTGGAATCCATCGATTCATGTCCGAAGCGCACTTTCTTCCTTTTGTGGCTGCTTATGCCGTTGATGCGAGCAGCCGGATGCACAGAGCAATTGCAACCTACCGTCTGCTCACCGGTGTGCCTCCTGAAGATGCCGACATTGCCACTGACAGTAATTTCGATCGCCATGTCCTGGCGTCTATTCTGGCGGTTGCCTCGATGGATGGTGGCCCTCTTCCCGAGAAGGCGGGCCTGTCCGGCCACGAGCTAGCGGCCTTGCTGGAGCGGTACTTTCCCTCGGTAGGGGTCAAGCTCGTGGAGCGGCTCCTGTCGGTCGAGTGCGATGAGAACGACGAGATCGCAATGGTGCGCGATCTTTTGCTCAAGCAGCGCTCGACGGAAGGATATATCGGTCGCTGGCTGGCCGCGATGATCGCGCGCCGCGCCATTGAGCCGGACCACCTGTGGGAAGGCTTGGGATTACGAAATCGTGCCGAACTCTCTCGGCTGCTCAGCCGCCACTTCGCGCCGCTCGCCGCGCGCAATATCAACAATATGCGCTGGAAGCGCTTTTTCTACCGTACGCTGTGCGAGGATGAAGGCCTCGTAATGTGCACGACGCCCGTCTGTACGCAATGTAACGACTTTAGCCTCTGCTTCGGCGAGGAAAGCGGCGAGAGCCGGTTGGCCGAGCGCCGGCGCGACTTTCTGTTACAGGCGGCTCGCCCGGTTGTCCGCGGCGACTGGCCCATCTGAGTTGCCACAGGAATCTTCGAACGCCTCGTCCGGATTTGGCGGGTTGGAGAGGGGGGGGGCTGGCTAGCGCCACTACAACGCGAGCCCATCATGTATCCAAGGCGATGCCGCGCCCAAGCGCTCCGCGACAGGTCGTGTATCCCGGCGCTCTGCAGTCGAGTTCGAATTGGGCATGGCAACAAGCAAGGTGAGGCGTCTTTTCATCGGTGCTGAGTCGTCACCGGCGAGCCCGTGGGCCGCGGTATTGTGGACGCAGCTTTCCAGGGCCAGGCTTTGGCCGTGGAGAGCAGCCGCGCGAGCTAAGGCCTGCAGCAGGATCGTAGGTGCTGCCACAACTCGTCGAACGTCGACGAACTAACCCAAGGGAGATTTTTGCAATGAGCAACTCATGCTCGCCAGCCGGGATCCTGGATCGGCTCAGCAAGGCCTCGTCGGCGGAAGAGTTCTTTTCGCTGCTAGGCGTCGATTACGAGCCGAAAATCGTCAATGTTGCGCGCCTTCATATCCTAAAGCGCATGGGACAATATTTTGTCAAGGAGCAGTTCGCCGGTGCCGCAGAGCCGGAGATCAGAGCTCGGTGCAAAGCGATGCTGGAGCAAGCCTATGCCGATTTCGTGGCATCGTCACCGATCGAGCAGCGAGTGTTCAAGGTCTTAAAGGAAGCCGTCGCAGACCCTAACAAGTCGGTGGCGTTTGTCCCGTTGAGCGCGCTGAAGTGATTTCGTGCTCCACTGCGGTGTGGTTTGTCCCACCTGGCCGGGTGACGGTGTCTTGTACAGCCTTCGTCTTCATTCAAATCAACCCCTCTGCAGCCTGACGCGAGCCGCGCTGTCGTATTCCCGACCCATGTCTGAGCTGCTGCTCGTGCCCGTGGTGTCAGGGGCCATTTTAAGTGTCTTCCAAGACGTTGCTTTCGCGCGAAATTCCATGGTTCTTTCGACTGGTACGACACTTGCTGTTGTCCTGCCGATCCCGTCTTCGATGCCGACAGATGGTGGCCGTCCGAGATGAGATTTGAAGGAGGACCTATGACATCGCTTCTACTGTCCGCCGAGCGCTGCGGCATGATCTTATGGCTCACGCCAATGCCGTTCGAAATAGCCTTTGACGCGACCGAAGCCGGCATGGACCGCGAGATGGTGGTCAATGGGTAAGTCACCCGTCCACGCTACGCCCGGAGCGGGTATGCACATGGTCGTCCGCATCGCGCAGGCCTCCGGTCATGCGCAGATCTCCATCCGCTCCATGGCCGATGGCAAGATGCGTCAAGAAACGGGGCCAACGTCGGCTCTTATGAGTTGTCGGCGCCGGAGGCAGGGCTGGGATTGCGTGTCAGGAGCGGTGGCCAGATCCCTCTGGCCGTCACAGTCAACGCGGAGCGCGGGGCCGAAAGCGAGACGCCGGTATTGCGCGATCACCGGACTGACTGACCCAAGGCTGGCAGCCGCCGGTCAGATTGACCGCGGCGGCCTGGCCGCCGCGGTGGCGCTCGTCGAAGGGAGCGCGCAAGGAACCAAAGTCGAGCATCTCTACGAAGTCTGGCCCGTCCGCTACGTCTACCGCGGCGGCGCGTCTCGCCGCGTGGTGGGGCGCGCCGAACGGACGAGACGGGCGAGCGGCCGGTCAGGCACTGACCAAAAGTGATCTTCCGTTGAGCGAAGTAGAAAGCAATCCCGTGGTGCGTGCGCGCGTTATCTTGAGAGGATCTAGAGCATGAGCAATGTCATAAAAACGAGCACGCTGGCGGTTGGCGGCCGAGCGGCAGCGAAAAAGGAACTGCCCGAGCACTTTAAAGCATATAGGCATGTCTGGGTCTTCGTCGAGCAGGAGCGCGGCCAAGTGCACCCGGTTTCCTGGGAGCTGATGGGTGCGGGGCGCAGGCTCGCCGACAGGCTGAAGGTGAATCTAGCTGCGGTCGTTATCGGCCCGGAGGGACAGCCCACGCGTAACGCCGCGCTTGAATCCTTTTGCTATGGCGCAGATCTGGCTTATCTCGTGAGTGACAATGTCCTGTCAGATTATCGCAACGAGTCCTATACCAAAGCGCTAACCGAACTCGTCAACACCTACAAGCCGGAGATTCTGCTATTGGGTGCGACGACACTCGGTCGCGATCTTGCAGGTTCCGTGGCGACGACCTTGTCGACAGGGCTCACTGCCGACTGTACCGCGCTCGACGTCGACACCGATGGTTCGCTTGCAGCGACGCGTCCGACCTTTGGCGGCTCGCTGCTCTGCACGATTTATACCTTGAATTATCGTCCGCAGATGGCAACCGTTCGCCCACGCGTCATGCCGATGCCAGAGCGTGTGGTACGCGATGCCGCTCGTATCATTATCCACCCACTTGGCCTCGTTGAAGACGATATCGTCACGAAAGTGCTCTCCTTCATCCCCGATCGCGATTCGGAAACGTCCAATTTGGCCTACGCCGATGTCGTGGTTGCCGGCGGCTTGGGGCTGGGGGCGCCTGACAATTTTCGGCTGGTGCGCGAGCTCGCAACTCTGCTTGGCGCCGAGTATGGCTGCTCGCGTCCTCTGGTGCAAAAAGGATGGGTTACGTCTGACCGGCAGATCGGCCAAACCGGCAAGACCATCCGGCCAAAGCTCTATATTGCTGCCGGAATTTCCGGCGCGATCCAGCACAGGGTCGGTGTGGAGGGGGCGGATCTGATCGTCGCCATCAATATCGACAAGAACGCGCCGATCTTCGACTTCGCCCATGTCGCGATCGTCAGTGACGCGCTGCATCTGCTACCGGCGCTGACAGCTGCGTTTCGGGCGCGGCTTTTGCCGAATTCCCGTGCTCGGATCGCAGTCTAGAGGAGACGATGATGATTGAGGAGAGGTTCGACGCGATCGTGGTCGGAGCGGGTATGGCAGGCAATGCGGCGGCCTTGACCATGGCCAAGTGCGGCCTGCAGGTGCTGCAGCTCGAGCGGGGCGAGTACCCCGGATCGAAGAATGTGCAGGGCGCGATCCTCTATGCGGATATGATGGAGAGGCTGATCCCCGACTTTCGCGAGGAAGCGCCGCTCGAACGTCATCTGGTCGAACAGCGGTTCTGGCTACTGGACGATCGCTCCCACGTCGGCATGCACTACCGCTCGGATGACTTCAACGAGGAGCGGCCGAACCGCTACACGATCATACGCGCGCCGTTTGACAAGTGGTTCTCGTCGAAGGTGCGGGAGGCCGGGGCGACCGTGTTGTGCGAGACGACAGTCACCGAGCTCGTGCGAGACGACCGTGAAAGGGTTGTGGGAGTTCGTACAGATCGCGGCGGCGGCGAAATACATGCCGACGTTGTCGTGCTGGCCGAGGGTGTCAATGGACTGCTCGGGACGCGCGCTGGCCTGCGCGCGCGGCCGACACCCGATAACGTCGCGCTCGCGGTGAAGGAAATGCACTTTTTGCCTCGCGAAACCATCGAGGCGCGTTTCAATCTTAAGGGCGATGAGGGCGTCGTGATCGAGGCGGCCGGAACCATTTCTCGCGGCATGACTGGAATGGGTTTCGTCTATGCCAACAAGGAATGCATTTCGGTCGGCATCGGCTGTCTCGTCGCCGATTTCCAGCGCACCGGCCAGACACCCTACGGCATGCTCGATCATTTCAAGCAGCATCCGTCCGTGGCACCGCTGATCGCAGGTTCTGAAATCAAGGAGTATGCGGCGCATCTCATTCCCGAAGGCGGCTACAAGGCAATCCCGCAGCTCTACGGTGATGGGTGGGTAGTGGTGGGGGACGCGGCGCAGCTCAACAACGCCATCCATCGTGAGGGTTCCAATCTTGCGATGACCTCAGGCCGCATCGCGGCGGAAGCAATCGCCGAGATGAAGTCGCGCCGCGAGCCCATGACGGCGAAAAATCTGTCGCTCTACCGGAAGATGCTAGCCGATTCCTTCGTGATCAAGGATCTCAAGAAGTACAAGGACTTGCCCATGCTGATGCACACCCATTCGCAAAACTTCTTTCTTACCTATCCGCAGCTCATCTCCAAGGCGATGCAGAACTTTGTGCGCGTCGATGGGACGCCGAAGCTTGAGAAGGAGAAGGCGACCCTGAAATCCTTTGTCAAGGCGCGGTCATGGAGGGGCCTGATCGGCGATGCGTCTCGCTTTGCCCGGGCCTGGCGCTGACCGCCAATAATGTGAGGTTCAGCAATGGAAGGTCAAAGCATGAATGTCGAGCCCTCGGTGCGCGTCGAAGACAAGCTGTATTACAACCGATATCTTGTCGACATCGGTCAGCCCCACGTCAAGGTACGCGCGCACACAACGCCGTCGGCGGAACTGCTTGCGCTCTTGAAAGTCTGCCCCGCACGATGCTACGAACTCAACGACAATGGACAGGTTGAGGTAACCGTCGACGGTTGCATCGAGTGCGGCACCTGCCGCGTGATCGCCGAGCCCACCGGCGACATCCAATGGAGCCATCCGCGCGGCGGATATGGGGTGTTGTTCAAGTTTGGCTGAAAGTGAACGAACAGAGCAGTATGATCGCCATGTAAAGGAGGATCTCGCCGTCACAGTTGCGCATTCCGCCTCTCTGCACGGGTTCAAGTTCGAACGAGGCGCGCACCTCGAGAGGACACCCCACAAGACAGACATTGCATCAGGATATCACGATCACTCGGGATGCGCGTAGGAATGGTTGTGGCGCCACTGAACTGCGCCACAACGGTGTCGAACCGGTGGAAAAGGAGGAATCAGCCGGTCGCCTAAGGGGGAGTAGACCCTGCGGCCTCGATAGCAACTGCCACTGACTGCACGATCGCGGCAAAGCGCACGGCGGTCTGGATGGCTTCGGAACTTACGCCAGCGGCCCGCAGCGTCTTCTCGTGGGCGTCAATACAGGCACCGCAGCCGTTTATAGCTGAGACCGCCAACGACCAGAGCTCGAAGTCGGACTTGTCCGCTCCGGGATTGCCGATCACGTTCATGCGCAGCCGTGGTTGCATGGTGTTGGAGACAAGGTGAACGAAGCGGTAGTAAACGTTGTTCATTGCCATCACAGAAGCGGCGGATTTCGCGGCGGCGATTGCCTCAGGCGTCATCACGGCGGCCGCAGCCGATTCCATCGCGGCAATAAGGGCCGCATTGCGGGTGGCAATCGCGGTCGCGAGCATCAGGCCATATTGTCGCTGCGGCGAGAGCGTCTCATCGGCCACCAAGGACGTCAGATTGAGCCTGACGTCCTTGGCGCAATCGGGAATCTTCTCGTGCAATTGCTCGATCGACGACATGGGCCTCATGCAACCTTCAGGGTTTTGCCGCCGACTTCGCGGTTGCAGGGACAGAGCTCGTCGGTTTGCAGCGCGTCCAGAACGCGGAGTGTGTCCTTGGGGCTGCGCCCGACATTGAGATTAGTCGCATAGACGTGTTGGATTGTGTTGTCGGGGTCAACGATAAAGGTGTAGCGATAGGCGACACCCTCGGGTGAACGCACGCCAAGGCCATCGACCAGGGCCCCCTTTGTGTCGGCAAACTGCCAGATCGGTAGGTTGTGAAGGTCGACATGTGAGCGTCGCCAGGCGAGCTTGCAGAACTCGTTGTCGGTTGAACCGCCCAGTACGATCGCATCGCGGTCGGCGAATTCCTTGGACAGCCGGCCAAACTCGGCGATTTCGGTTGGGCAGACGAACGTAAAGTCCTTGGGATAAAAGAAGATGATCTTCCACTTTTCTGGAAAGCTTGTTTCTGTCAGCGTCTCGAACGCACTCTGTCCTTCTTCTTCTTGCGCTTGAAAGCCGGGCTTCACGCCTGTGACTTCGAACGGCGGCAACTGGTTTCCAATTCCAAGCATGCTGTCCTCACGAGTTTGTTTTATGGTGATCGTGCCTCACCGGTGAAGCAAGCTATATGCCATCCGTTCTCAAGACCCGATTGCTGAGACGACGCCAACTAGTGACGTGGCTGCGTGAATTTGATCCATGTTTCGATTGAATCTCACACTCGCTTTCAATCATGCTTTGCGGATGCGCGATGTTCGCGTTGGAGTATCGGTTAGGGCCACACTATGTGGCGATTGGGTTGCCGCGGTTCCGAAGATCCGCAGCCAGTGCACGGTCCGGGTTCGAGGACTGCAGCAAAGACGGCAATCGGACCTGAATCGACGATCCGTCTTCGATCGACAGGCACTGCAAAACCGACTGAGGGGGTGATGCTAGCGTCGACCGGGTAAAGCACGCGCGCAGCTTGTCGAAGTGCGGCTTCTTGCCGATCAGGGTCCGCAATCAGCACGTTCACAGAGCATCACGGTGGCTCACAATGTAGGGCGGACGCCGGAGCTAAGCTTGCTTTCGTTGTCGGCGAAGTAGCCCGACGGGTGATTTCGGGGTCAACATATCCGAACTACACACATACGTCATCAAGCTGTCCGGTATCATAGCGCCCAAATGGCCGCAGCCGCGACTAACGCCCGGGCGGCGCGCTGGCGGGATGGAGATATCGCGCCACCATTCCTCGACACTAGTAGCAACCTACCAATGTCCCCAGTGAAAGTTTGCCAATCAGCAAGACATGTTCTTGGAACGGCCGTCAAGAGTGGCACACCGCGGGTGGTGGCCTCTGTGAATTTGGCGCGCTGGCCGTGGCCAACGGCTTCTTGTCTGGCAAAATGTGCTGATCACAAGGAGATCGACCTTGTCGCAAAGCGCCCGGGAAGCGACAGCTGCGGCTTCGGCAAGTCCAGTCGTATTGAGATTACCGGACGTAGCTCCGCTGCCGAGTGACTGATAAATCGAGATCTCTTGCCCCGTCGCAACGTCCACTGCAAGCATAGGTGCGTACCGTTTGTTGCCCAGAAGCGACGCTGGACGACGCCGTCGACGCGTACGGCTTGCCGCGCAAGATCCTGAACGAAATCGGCGAGCAACCTATCGACGTCGTCTTTCGGCCGGTAGAAAATCGCAGCCACAGCATTCGGATCGATTTCTTCAAGGTTGCCGATCATGGCCGTGGTCCGATTTCTGTTTGTTTCTCGCGTCGACACTTACGTGTCGAGCTTCTCCTGCCGGTGTGGAAGGCGTTATGAGCAACCGCTCGGGGAGCACGGCCGGCAAGGCTCGCGCGACCTCGGCGAATACGCCCGTTCCATTGCTAAGGCCTAGTTCATCAAAGGAGCGGCGTGTGATGCGGGCCAAAAGTGGCGCGCCCGAACGGCCAGTTTCGAGAGCCAGAACCAACGTGACCTCAGCTTCGTCGAACGGCAGAGAGGCCTTGATGCGTGCCGGAAAGATATTGAGCATGGAACTTGCGCGCGGGGCCTCGCGCGCGATGCTGACGTCGCTGGCTGCGATGCGCAGCCGGAGCTGCGCGCCTGGTCTCAAGGGCGGTCCAGGTATCAACAGACGCGCACCTTGGAGGCGGAGGATGATCAGCCCGTAGCGCCCGTCATAGCCGCCGACTACGGTGTCGATGCAGACCGCCGCTTCGCCGCGCACGGCAAGCGCTGGATTGCTCTGTATGGCATGCAGGGGACCGACCGCAGTCACAATGCCATTTTTCATCATGACGAGATGATCAGCAAAGCGCTCGATGTCAGCCATGTCATGGCTGATATAGATCATCGGCAACGTGAGCTGTTCACGTATGCGCTCGAGAAATGGCATAATCTCGCGCTTGGCGGGGCGGTCGAGCAAAATGAGCGGGTCATCCAGCAAAAGTAGCCGGGGTTGGGCCAACAGCGCGCTGCCAAGGGCAAGCCGCTGTCGCTCGGCGCCCGAAAGGTGTGATGGCGAACTGTCAAGCAGTGACGCCAAGTCGAGCAATTCGACAACACCATCAAAGTCGATCAGTGCTGGCTTGGATTGTTTCGCGTTATACAAAAGGGTACGCTTGACGGATAAATGGGAAAAAAGGACCGGTCGGTGGAATACATACGTGACGGGACGCAGATGGGGCGGCCGAAACGTGGTCTCGTCCTGCCAAATCTCGCCATCGATCGCGCAGAATCCGCTCGGTAGACGCTGAAAGCCGGCGATGCAGCGCGCGAGCGTGGTCTTGCCGCACCCAGGGGGACCGAAAACGGCCGTGACACCTTTAGCTGGTACGCTGAATTGTGCATCTAGGGGGACTGCTGCGAGAGAGCCGTTGAAGGCGACTTCGATATGGCCAGGTTTTGCGTATCTCACTTGCCTGCACCTCTGCTGTAGCGATCAATCACGGTCGCGGGCGGAATGGCCGCAAGGGAGATGATCACCATGCCGCCGACAATCCAGTCTGTTTGGTTCCAGCGCGGGGTCTCCGCCCCCGGGGAGGCCACTAGGTCGTCGCTGGATTGCAGATTGACGGTGTTACGACAGCCGGCATCTTATGCGTCTCCGCGCCATCGAACATCGCGGCAATCGAACGCTCCCGCGCGCGTTTGCCGATGACACAGGTAAGGTGGGGTTCCAGTGTCGCGCAATTCGTAGCCGGGTTGGCCGGACGGAGATTATCCAATCGTTGAAATGGCATGGCTTGCGTCGTTTCGCTGTGGAGGCGTGGGCTATCGCGCCAGTTCAATACGGCCTCGCGGCTGGCAATCCAATGGCGCCACAGTGTTGATAGCCGAAATTAAAATGTGCGCCGGCGCCGATATTGATGGCTTCCGCTTTTTGCGGAGCAAGCAGCATCAAACTCAGATCGACCAGGATCAATCGGATAAGCCTCATTGGGACTCCGAGGGTGGTTCGCCGCGAGGAGCTTTCGACGCGGCAGCCCCTTGCTCCTTACCCAGCAATCCGCGTGCCGTTCAAAAATAGGGTGCGCGAGCCTGCTCGGCTCATCGTGAACTCGCATAGGTCGGAGCACAGTGTGTGGAATGGCCGCATTGTATCGTTGGGTTTCAGACGTTCGCGTCGCCAACCGGCCATGCAGGGTAGACGAAGTCAAAAGCTGAAGATGCTGCGGGCTTGCGTCGAGAAGTGGGCTGGTGACCGCACGGTCGTGACGATCGCTCTTGATGCAAAAGCTTAGATTATCCAATTTGTCGCCCGATCCGGTTAACGATCTATGATGATGGATATCCCCGGTTGCCTCCACAGCTGATCGGGTAAGTTCTCATCGGGTTGATCTATCGCGATCCTACGGTCAGCGTAGTCCGCGCTTCCCGAAATCCTGAGGCGACTTGTTTGAGTGATTTGGCAACGGGCGCGACAAATACCTCCCATTCGCAATGACATTCCGGACATCTGTCGCTACAGCTGGCCGACACTGCATGCGTTTTGTGCTCCTCAGACTGGCGCCTTGTTTCAACAATGACCGATCTTGTCGGGTGACGATATCGTAGTCAAAAGAACGCGGAGGTACACTACTCGTTGGCATAGAGTCTGCACGCGATAAGCGGCGTGGAGGCAACACCGTAACGTCGGTGCTGCAGCAATCACAGGCGGATCGCGTGTTCGCGGAGCTATCGCCAAATTTTGGTGACGGCGCGGCCGGTCAGGCGGCGGCGGTTATGGGCTGACGGTCAGTCGGTTTGGCGATGACCTCGATCCCGTCGTTGAATGTCACACCGAGAACGAGTTTTGGCAACTGGTTGTGGCCATCGAGACGACGCCGGCTTTTCTGCGCGGCCTCAAGCAGTTTGAAGACCATCGCGGGCGCCGTTCTGTTGGACAGGCAGCCCTTCGATCGGATCGTGCGGTGGCGCACGGTAGCGAAGGTGCTTTCAATGGGATTGGTGGTCCGCAGGTGTTTCCAGTGTTCGGCCGGGAAGTCGTAGAACGCCAGTAGCGTGTCCCGATCCTTGCTCAGGCAGTCGGCCGCCTTCTCGTATTTGGGCGTATAGCTCTCGATGAAGGCGTCGAACGCCAGCTCGGCGGCGGCCTTGGTTTCGGCCATCCAGATCTCCTGCAACGCGCGTTTGGCTTTAGGCTGCTGGCTCTTCGGCAACTTGGCGATCACGTTGGCGGTCTTGTGTACCCAGCAGCGCTGCTCGCGCGTTTTCGGCCAGACCTCGCCGGCGGCCTTCCAGAACCCGAGCGCGCCGTCGGCGATGGTGAGCCGCGGCGGCACGCCGAGCCCGCGCCGCTTCAGGTCGAGCAGCAGATCGCGCCAGTCCTGCGCGCTCTCGCGGGCGCCATCGGTGAAGCCGACCAGTTCCTTGCGGCCTTCCGGCGTCGCGCCGATCAGCACCAGGATGCAATGCTTTTCGTCTTCGAGGCGTGCTTGGAGATGGATGCCATCGGCCCAGATGTAGACGTAGCGCTTCGCCGACAGATCGCGCCTCTGCCACGCGGTGTGCTCGTCAAGCCAACCGTCCTTCAGACGGCCGATGGCGGATGCCGACAACCCGGCAGCATCCTTGCCGAGCAGCGCCGCCAGAGCCTCGGAGAAGTCGCCGGTGGAGATACCCTTCAGGTAAAGGATCGGCAGCAGCGTCTCGATCGATTTCGAGCGGCGCATGTAGGGCGGCAGGATCGACGGAGAGAACCGGATGCGGTCGGGATCGGTAGCCTCCGCCTCGCGATCGCGTACACGCGGCTGGCGGACGCCGACCGGACCGATACCATCCATCACCTCGCGTTCCGGCAGGTGACCGTGGCGCACGAGCGCTGGTGGCCGTCCGCAGTCTTCAAATCGGCATGCTTGCCGAGAAAGTCCGCGACCTCGGCCTCGACCGCCTGGGCCAACAGAGCACGCGCCCCATTGCGCAAGATTTCGGTGAGTTGATCGTCGACGTTTCCTGGCTGAATCAACTTGATGATGTTATCTTTGGACACGGCATATCGCTCCTTCGGTGGAGAAGTGGAGGCGTCAAGCACCCCCACGATATGCCGCCTTCCCGATTCCCGCCGTCACCAACTTTCAGCGATAGCTCTGTTCGTGCGGCGATATGCGATGTGGTGGATTGTTTGAGGCGCTTGCAGCTCTGGCGAGCCGCCAATGTCCATCAGAACGCCGAACGGTTCTGTTCTTACCAAAGGCTAGTGCAGGCGTCACTAAAGAATCAAGGGCACGACAAAGGACAGCTGTGTCCACCGGAAATGGCATATCAATCGGGAAGTCACTCAGATTGACTTCAGCCTACAATTAGGAGCGGTGAATAAGAATGTACAAAGTTCTTGCCGTAACGGTGGCGCTGTTGGCCCAGCAAGAATGCAAGGCAGCGCAGAGCTCCTGCCAGAGGACATCGTGAATGCGCCGCTTGCACAATCCGATTACAAGCGGGCGCTCAGAACGGAGGACCGCTATGCCCGGCTTACTGTCAATGTGCCTGACGTGCCGTTCTGGCTCGGCGAGGGCGACGCGCTCGTCTACCACCGGACAACGCGAGGCAAGCAGCAGTTCACTCTCGTTGATGCCGGCATTGGGGTAAGGCAGCCGGCGTTTGATCAAGCGCCTCGCGACGGCACTGAACAGGGCGAGCCACAAGCACTATAGGCCAGAGAATCTTCCTTTCGACCATTTCGAGCTGGCCGACAAGGGTGCCAAGATTACCTTCAATATCGAGCATATGCGTTGGAGCTGCGATCTTGTCAGCGATGCCTGCACAGGTGCTGCAATGCAACCGGGCGACAGCCAGCGGAGCCCTATGACGACACGCCGCTGGCAGAGAACGATCCCGACAGGACAAGCGCCTCGCCTGACGGAAAATGGCTGGCCTACATTCGAAACTATAACCTCTACCTGCGCAGCCAGGATGGCTTGCAGGACATCCAGTTGACCTGGGACGGGTCCCAAGCCGACTATTATGCTCTCTTCACGCTAAGCTGGTCTCCGGCCTCAACGCACCTGGCTGCCTACCGAGTCCGTCCGGGTCTCCAGCGGGAGGTCCATTACCTCGAATCCTCGCCGGCGGACCAGCTCGAACCCAAGCATTCCACGATGACGTATCCTAAGCCGGGCGATGCCATCACACTACTCCAGCCCGTGCTGTTTGACGTCGCGAGCCGACGCGCGATTGCAATCGATAACGCCGCATTCCAAAATCCGTACAGTCTTTCGGCGGTCCAGTGGTGGAAAGACGGTCGGGGATTCACCTTCGAGTTTAATCAGCGTGGGCACCAGCTCTATCGTCTGATAGAGGTCGACGCCGCCACAGGTCAAGTGCGCTCGCTGATTGATGAGGTGAGCAAGACATTCGTCGACTTCCAGCCATTGGTGATGGACCAGGTGAATACTGGAAAAACGTTCCGCTACGACATCGATGATGGGAAGGAGATCATCTGGGCCTCGGAGCGCGATGGTAACGACCATCTCGATTTATTCAATGGCAGGACAGGCGAGCTCCAAAACCAGATCACCAGAGGTGATTGGGTGGTCCGCGCGGTGTATCATATTGATCCGATCAAGCATCAGATCTAGTTTGGCGCGAGCGGAATGCACCCCGGCGGCGATCCCTATTTCGTCCATGCCTATCGCATTGACTTTGATGGGAAGGGACTCACGGCCTCACACCTGAGCCGGCAAATCATCACATCGAATTCTCGCCTAACGGTCGCTACTATGTCGACCTTTGGTCTCGCATTGATGTTCCGCCCCGCATGGTGCTGTACCGCGCAGTGATAATACCGAATTGATGCAGGTTGAGAGCGCCGAGATTGCCGAGCTCATCGCCGCTGGCTGGCAGCCACCCGTCAGTTTCAACGCCAAGGGGCGCGACGGCGAGACGGACATATGGGGCGTCATTCATCTGCCCGTTGATTTCGATCGAAACAAAAGATACCGCGTGGTGGAGCATATCTATGCAGGTCCGACAGGTTCCTTTGTTCCCAAATCCTTCTCGGCATCGTTTGAGCCGCTCACGCAGCTCGGCTTTATCGTTGTTCAGATCGATGGCATGGGTACGAATCATCGCTCGCGCGCGTCCCATGATG
Organism: Bradyrhizobium quebecense; assembly: GCF_013373795.3. Lineage (NCBI taxonomy): Bacteria > Pseudomonadati > Pseudomonadota > Alphaproteobacteria > Hyphomicrobiales > Nitrobacteraceae > Bradyrhizobium > Bradyrhizobium quebecense. Next base: position 5,698,451 of record NZ_CP088022.1, on the reverse strand, counting down.
TTGCTTGGAAAAATCTGAAAGACGCGGGCCTTCCCGACCGGATCCTATGGTACAAGGCGGCGAGCGCGAAGTATTCTTGGTACGATGTCGCCAGCGTCGGCATTTTTGGCGGGGCCGCTGGCGGGCAGAACGCGGCTAGCGCGTTGCTTTTCCATCCCGATTTCTACAAGGTCGCGGTCGCAAACAGTGGCTGCTGCGACAACCGGCTGGACAAGATCTGGTGGAACGAACAGTGGATGGGCTGGCCGGTCGGGATCGAATATTCGCAGTCCTCCGCCATCGATAATGCCCACAGGTTAGAGGGCAAGCTGCTGCTCATTGTCGGCGAAATGGACCGCAATGTTGATCCGTCCGCCACCTTCCAGCTTGCAGATCGGCTCATTAAGGCGGGAAAATACTTCGACATGCTTTATGTGCCCGGTGCAGATCATGGAGTTCCCGGCCGTTATGCGCAGCTCAAGCTCTTGCTTTTCTTCGTCCGCAACATTCTCGAGCAAGCACCGCCGAACTGGAACGCCAGCTCAATCGAGCGGCCGAAGAGCAAGTCAGGCCATGATGGCTGAAGACCTATCGCGAGTCCGTCTAACAGCGCTATACCCGGCAATACCTGCTTCAATCCGGATCGGCGCGCGGCACCTTTCTGACACCGACGATCGAGGACGGATTGACGAGGGCCGCATCAGTTGCGCTCCCCAATCAGGAGCACGAAGGCCGCTCGCGCGACGGCGAGCATCGCGAAGCTGCGCGACATCGTGCTTGGTCCTCGCGACAAATAACAGTCGAAAGGAACTGACGGGCGAGCTGTTCGCGACCCGGATCGTGTGCACCATAATCGGAGCAAAATCCGTCTTGTCGGCCTTGTATCAAACTGCAAGTTCGGTCACGATCAGCGATCGATGACGTTTCACCCATCGTCGGAACGATCGCCTGAAGCGCTTTGACGATCTGGTCACTCGCGCTTGCCAGGTCAGGCGAGGGGGGCTGATGGAAGGAGAGATATAAGAGCTCACGGCACGCTCGGGCAATGTTTGCTTCTATGTCAAAGCCGATGGCACCCGCAGGAACTCGGAGCCGGATTGCTTTTTGCTGTCCAGAGTGTGAGCGAGCTCCAGCTTGAGACCGTGCCTTTTCACTTCGCCGCAGCGAACCGCATTCCTGCGCGACAAACGTCTGGTTCTGCTGCGGTGATGGCTCTATTTGTGCACGGAGGGCTTAGGCGTTGTGTCGGTACGCGTGGGCAATATCGGATAATCGATCTTAGGCAGCTGCCCGGTGAGTGAATTCAGAAATGCCACGATGTCATCTTTTTCTGTATCGCTAAGCTTCGCGCCGAGTTGACTCTCACTCATTACTCCAACCGCTTCTTTGAGGCTCCAAACCTGGCCGGAATGAAAGTAGGGGGGCCGCAATGCGACGTTGCGCAACGGCGCAGAGCGGAAAACATACTCGTCGCTGGGCATCTTGGTGACGGCGAAACGGCCCTTGTCGTTTCTCGGCAGTAGGCTTGCGGCGGGCCGCTCCACCGCACCGAAAGCGAAGTAATCCTGCCCACCGACGTTGATACCATTGTGGCAAGACGAGCATCCCTTTTCGATAAACAGCTTTAATCCCGCTTTCTGCCGATCGCTAAGGGCATACGCATCACCCTCGAGGTACTGATCAAAAGGGGCGGCGGGCGTGATCAAGGTGGCCTCGAAAGCCTCGATGGCCTTGGCGAAATTTTCAAAGGTAACCGGCGTTGCATCGCTGGGGAACGCCTTACTGAACATAACGATATACTCGGCCATTGAATTCAATGTGTCGACCACGTGAACGGGCGTCGCATTCATTTCGACGCTAGCCTGGACGGGACCTTCGGCCTGCGCTTTGAGGTCTGCCGCTCGACCATCCCAGAACTGCGCCACATTGAAGACGGCGTTGTAGACTGTTGGTGCGCGACGTGAACCCAGCTGCCAGCGATGCCCAACCGATGTCGGGCCAGCATCCACTCCGCCGGTTCCAAGGTTATGACATGTATTGCAGCTAATGACCTCGCTCGCAGATAACCTCGGATCGAAGAACAGAGTCTTGCCGAGTGTGACCTTTTCGTGGGTGATGGGGTTGTCCTTGACCGCGGGAACGATTGAGGGGATCGGCCTGAAAATCCGCCTCGCGGCGCTCATCAAATCATTATCGGCGCCTGCCGCCGACGAAGCCAGGACCCCCGCGGCCAAGACATATAGCGTGCCCACCATGTAAAGCTCGCGTACCGCTGATTTCCTCATACTAAGCCTCACTCTCGTCGCCTTTGCCGGTATTTCGAACATCGGGGTGGGGCATGCGTGCCTGCTCGTCTCGCCCGGCTCGTGTTGCGGCTAGACTGCATACCAGGACTCATCCGCCGTCGTCGGAGTAGCAACCGCCGTGCCAGGGGAGCTTAAGGTCTAAGCCGCTGATCGGTCCAAGCAATTGCAGACTAGCAATAGCAGAAGGCCGCTCGAATCTGCTGAATCGGGCGCCCGTCACAGACCGACAACCACTAGCCCCGACCAAAGGAGTTCTGGTCTACGCTTCGAACCTGTGTGCTCAGGTCGTGCGCTGTCGGTCCGGCGTTCTTCGACCGTGCAGGTTTCAAGACATTGGTCAGACGCCGAACAAAACGAGCAGCTTTGACGCAATCGGGCGATCGATTCGATGGATCCGCTGTGCCCTTGCGACGCCTTCAATAATACGCTGCGCTATCAACGGTGGGCCGCGATCATCGGCCGACATCAAATGGCGTTTTCGTGCGCGCTGCCGCGTGGAGTGCGCATTACTCGCTCACGTCAAGCTATAAATATTCCAGCCAAGAACGTTGTGACAGTGGCTTCGACGATCAAAGTGCTTGAATCGACCGCAGCGTCAGGTTGTAGGTGTGGGCCTTGCTGAGGATCGGACGCCTTTGCAGAACGGAACATTAGTAAGGAACATAACATCGCGAATGTCTCAAGATCCAGAACGGGCTGCGGGATCTGCAAATGCAGCCAATCTCTATTGTTCTGTGGCCCGCAACAATTCTATTGCGCGTGGTGCAACAATGACTCGCAAGTGTTGCAAAGCCGGGTCCACAATAGCAGGACCGCTGCTACCGTTGCAGTGGCCTTTTCCATATGTTGCGTGTGGCGCAAAGAACGATAGTGAAGGATATGCAGCTTAGGGACTTCTTGTTGAATCGGGAGCCACTAACGAGTTGGGCTTACCGGGCGCTTCGCTATCTAGCCGGCCTTGCAGCGATTGCGATTGCGGCCACGTGGTGTACAGGGAACGCCCGCGCTCGGGATCTGAGGTCAGAGGAGGTCTTGACGTCTTGCAGACCAGATGTGATGCGCTTCTGTGATCACTTCACAGGACGTGGAGATATAGACGCGGCCATGTTTTGTCTGAAGGACAATTTCAAAAGCTTGCGTATCGAATGTCGCCGAGTGATGCCCACCGCGGCGAAGAGAAGCGGAAGATCGAAACCAGGCGTCAACAGCCAGCCGATCGTCCCGCATCGGGAATGATGCCGCCGGCGCGGCAATTTTGCAATATCAACCACAGTGACGTGCCAGAATTGATAGGGCGCCGGAGCTTTCGCCACGCTGGTTCTCGAAAGTCAATCGGGCTAAAAGCGTCGCCTAGCTGGTTGCATCTGATCTTCCAGCGGGTACGTGCGCGCTACGACGCCATAGGCGTCGCTAGGCAATCAAAGCGCAAGCATGTGCGAGGTTTTAATGTGATCTAAAGATGGTAATTGCGGTGCTGTTGCGCTCGTTATCAGCGCTGCAGTCAATTCGGCGGCGTGCGAGGCCGCAGTAAATAAGCCATCGGTTCGCACCAACTGGTCCGGGGGATCTATCGGCTTGCATGTTTGGGTTAGGGTCGCGCGGTTCAACCCATGGCGGTCTTCAGCTCAGAGCGCTCCGCGCTCGCCCTTCCCGTCAGCTTTGAAGGGGCTTCTCGAGCACGAGCAGCCGTTCATATCAGCTACCAATCGACATTCCGAAGCGGTCGGTTGATGCCATTGCGGCGCTCTCGATGGGCGCTTCAGTGGAGGCGATTTTGGTCGAACTAACTTCAGAGCATAAAGTCAAGGGAATTGCGACCTGCAAGAGCCGCTTAAAGTCAGAAAGTTGTTCAAGCAGACGCTTCTCAACGACCTCGCGCTCCGCACCGGGCAGCTCCGTTTCGAGCAACCTACGACAGCGCCAGATCTCGTTCCGTATCCACCTGAGCTCACTTAATCGATCGTCAATCGAAATCATCGCGGATGTTCACCTGGCATTGGAGTATTAAGTGCACCGTCTGCAGTGCGCAGCCGCTCCATGGCCCCAAATTCACGCCGATTGATTGCGTCTGAGAACTTGCGGCTTGCTGCCATTCCCCGGCAAAATGTGGTGAGCGATTCAACGTATGCAAGGTTCTTATCAATCGCATATCATCTTACGATGTGCGTGGGACTAGAATTTGCAGCAGATTGCTGCGTTTTCCGGCGTTGAATCGTGTAGGTTGCATTATTCCTGCGTTCCATCTGTGTCCATAGAAGATTTAACAGTGAGGGGCGGCGCTTACCCCATCATGGGATTCGCATAGCGGTGATGTTTTCTCGCAAAGGGAATAAGATGAGCACCCGCAACTCGATCGAGTAAGCGGCACGCGCCGAGCTCGAGACCTCTGCGAGCAGATCGTAAAATGGCATTTAAAATAGTGTTGAACGAGAGAAGATCGGCGGCTGACGCCGTCCGCGTCGCAATGCCGATTTAGCAGCTTGAATCTAGCGTTGCGTCAGGTTGTAACCTCGCAGAGGCGTAAAGACAAAGGCGCGCTTGGCAGGCGTCTACGATTTATTGGCGATAATGATCGGGCAGGATGGCTCACTATTTGCCGATGTTCTCGCTTGGGCGACGGGCAGGAAAATCGGCTGCATCCTCGGCGGGACGACGCCGTTCTGTCATTGTCGATCGGGGTGGAAAGAACGAAGTCGCGATATTGCGTGAGACGATAGAATGCTACGGACAGGAGTGACAACAGCTGCAACCGTGTGTCTCGTCGCAGCGACAGCGAGCTGAGTGAACAGCCGGGAGCTTGCAAGGAGATGCTCCAATTGCATAGGTGGCTAATTGCCAGCCAGAGGCGATGATCGGTCACATTGAGCGCGTGGCCGCACGGTGCGCCGTGGTGAAAGCTCGGAGGTCGTATGTCCGCTGAAGCTAACCTGACGACGGCGCTAAGCGAAATTGATCGTGCTCGTGACATCGTTGAATTCTCAACCGTAGTGGTCGCGCGCGACAAGCAGCTCCGCAAGGCAGACCAACTGGTGTTTCTGCAGAAAGCGGCCGTTGAGTTTCAATCTAGATTCCTGCCAAGCTTCGAGGACGGCATCCGTGCCGAAAGATCGTGGGGCTATGCCACGACGTGCAACGCGGTGAGTCGAAAAGCCGGAGGTCAGCCGGGGCGGGACGCTTGCGAAAAGATCGCTTCTCGCGTGTCGCAGATTGACCATGCTCTGATGGCGAAAATCGGAATCAGGGCCCTATCTATCTTTGCAGCGTCATTCGGCCGGCACTCCAGAAGCTCGGAATGTCACTATGGAGCGATCCGAATAGCTAGGCTTTGTCGCGAGGAAAGCAGGTCGCTTCAAGAGCTGAACAATCTGAGCCTGGCAGCGCTGATAAACGGTTTCAGCAAATGGCCAGAAGAGGCCGACTTTCGCCAGGCCGCCGTCGCAATCGCGGGTGAGGTTATTCGCCGTGCGAACCGCCACCACCAGCTCTCTGACTTTACACAGCAAGGGTTGGTGAGTCTGGTCAACGGTTTCAGCAAATGGCCGGAAGAAGTGACCTCGCGCCAAGCCGCGGCCGCGCTGGCACTTGAAATCGTGCGCCGTCCCGGTCGGCTCCGCGCTTTTGCGCAGCAGGGATTGGCCATCCTGGTGAACGGTTTCAGCAAGTGGCCAGATGAGCGGCCCTACGGTCAAGTTACAGTCGCGATCGCGGGTGAAGTCCTCGGACGTGCCGCCCGGTTTCGTGAGTTTAGCGAGCAGGATCTGGCGAATTTGGTGAATGGCTTCAGTAAATGGCCAGATGACGCGGTCTCTCGTCAGGCGACAGTCGCGATCGCAAGTGAACTCCTGCGCCGTGCCACCCAGCTTCCTCATTATACCCAACAAGGGCTGGCGAACCTGGTGAACGGCTTTTGCAAATGGCCGGAAGATGCGGTCTGTCGTAAGGCTACAGTCGCGATCGCTGGGGAGGTTCTTCGCCGTGCTGCGCAACTCCGCGATCTTACGCAGCAGGGGTTGGCAAACCTGGTGAACGGTTTTAGCAAGTGGCCGGAGGAGCTGGCCGTTCGCCGCGCCGCGGTCGCACTCGCTCGTGAGGTCTTGCGCCGTGCTACCCAGTTAGACGATTTTTCACAGCAGTGGCTGGCGAATCTAGTGAACGGCTTCAGCAATTGGCCGGAGGAGCTGCCGTGCGCTCAAGTGACCGTTATGCTCGCGGGCGAGGTGCTTCGCCGCACCGAGCGCGGGACCGGGCTCTCAGATTTCTCTGCCCAGGACCTCAGGGGGATAGTGATCGGTTTCAACAGATGGCCGCGAGAGAGCGCCGCTCGCCAAGCCACGATCGCAGTCATCAATGAGGTCCTTGGCCGCGGTATCCGGCTCTTTGACTTTACCAAGCCGGATTCGGAGAATCTGCTGGATGGCTTCAGTAAATGGCCGCAAGACGCTGCCCGCCACGAGGCGATAGCGGAGATCATCAGGCAGCTGAAACTTACGCAAACTGGAGCAGCGCAGCTCCGTACTGAGGAGAAGTAGTCCCAGCAGCCGAGGTAATCGAGCAAAGAAATCTCCCGGTTGCGCTGTTCAATGCGTATCATGCAGCGACTCCGCGACACAACGAATCGACGCGGCGAGCTCCTAATGATGTGATCGGGAGCGTCACATCACACAGAAGTGAGTAAACAATCAGAAGGGACGCAATTGTTGATCGAGGCTGAAAAGGATGTCGTCGACCACATGCTCTCATCATTGACGACCAGCTTGTTGCAGAACCGTATCGTACCCTCCATCGAACAGGTCATGCATCATTTCGGGATCGCCTGCGAGAGTGCGGGACTGATCGCGACGGAAGAGGCGGCAATCCGGATATTGAAGCGCGTCTCACGCGAGATCAGCAACGCGCAGTCGGTGCTTGAGTTCATCGGTCGCGGTGCAGATCGACTGCAGTGACTGGACCTTAAGAAGCACCTATCGTATCGCTGCAGATGCTCAATTGTTGACCTGAACACGCGTGCGATCATGACTCGGGTCATGGGCGTTTGCCGGCCTCTATCTGTGACGCCATGAGCGATGTTGGAAGATCGATCCTCGCGGCTGATGCCAAGCGAGACGGCAGTTCTTCATCCAAGAAGACATAGGATAGCTTTTGTTGATTACGTCGAGGGCGGGTGCCGCCTCGTGGTGGGGGTCAGCAACGTTACAGCGGATGAGCTTTGGGCTTTTCAAGAGCTGCGGCAGGTCGCTTCGGCATGCGGTTCCTGTCGCTAGAGCGTTTCACATTTTGACTGAAGCATAGTATCCCTCCACTGAAGGCCGCCTTGTTTGACGAACGAGATCGCTGCAGGTCCTAGGGGTAATCCTAGGAGAAGCGCTATGACGATTTCGAGGACTGAGGTAATCACATCGGTCGAGCGGCGGCGCCGGTGGTCGCAGGACGAGAAAGAGCGGCTTGTTGCAGCATCGCTTGAGCCCGGCGCCAGTGTTTCCGAGGTGGCTCGCGTGGCCGGGCTTCATGTGAGCCAGCTGTTCAGGTGGCGCAAGGAGCTTTGCAAGCACGGCGAAGCGAGCATGGCTCCGTTTGTTCCGGTCGAGATTGGGCCGCCTGCGTCACCGCGGGAGCTGGCCGAAGTGCCGTTGACGACGACGGCGCGGCGACGCAAGAGCGATGGCATCATCGAGATCGATCTTGGTAGCGGGCATCGCATTCGGGTCGATGGCGACGTTGATGGAGACGCGCTACGTCGCGTTCTCGATGCTTTGGCCCACCGATGATCCCGGTTCCGACGGGCGCGCGAGTGTGGCTGGCGACAGGCCACACGGATATGCGCCGAGGCTTTCCGTCGTTGGCACTCCAGGTGCAGGAGGTGCTGAGCAAGGACCCGCTCAGCGGTCATTTGTTCGTCTTCCGGGGTCGCCGCGGCGATCTTGTGAAGGTGATCTGGCACGATGGCCAGGGGGGCATGCCTGTTCACCAAGAGACTCGAGCGAGGAAGGTTTATATGGCCATCCGTTGCGGGTGAAGCTGTGACGATCTCGCCAGCGCAGATGAGCTATCTGTTGTCCGGAATCGATTGGCGCAACCCGCAAGAAGCACAGCGTCCGACACGGGTCGGGTAGCCGTTTTTGGTTTGCATCTGCGGCTTGATCTGATTCAATGGCTTCATGATATCGAAGCTGGACGATCTTCCATCGGACCTTGTCAGCGCTCTAGCGGCGCTGCAGGCCGAGCGTGAGGCGCGGCTGCGAGCCGAAGCGGTGGCTGCCAGTGCGTTGGCGGAGCTGTCGGACAACGAGGCGCTGATCGCGCATCTTGAGCTGCGAATTGAGAAGCTCAAACGCGAACTGCACGGGCAGCGCTCCGAGCGCTCGGCACGGCTGCTCGAGCAGTTGGAGTTGGAGCTCGAGGAACTCATCACCACGGCGAGCGAGGACGAGCTCGCCGCACAGGCGGCGGCAGCGAAGACGCAGAACGTCCGTCCCTTCACGCGTAAGCGGCCGGTGCGCAAGCCTTGGCCCGACGATATCGAACACGAGCGCGTCGTTGTTGAAGCTCCAACGACCTGCGCCTGCTGCGGTGGATCGCGGCTGGCGAAGGTCGGCGAGGATGTGACCAAGACCCTGGAGGAGATCCCGCGCCGCTTCAAGGTCATCGAGACGGTGCGCGAGAAGTTCACCTGCCGGGACTGCGAGAAGATCAGCCAGCCGCCGGCGCCGTTCCATGCCACACCGCGTGGCTTCATCGGTCCACAATTGTTGGCGACGAACCTGTTCGACAAGTTCGGCATGCATATCTCGCTCAACCGCCAGAGCGTGCGCTTTAAGGCCGAGAGGATCGATTTGCCGTTATCGACACTGGCTGACCAGATCGGCCACGGGACCTTTGCCGTCATGCCGCTCTTCCACTTGATCGAGCGTCATGTGCTGGCGGCCGAGCGCCTACATGGCGACGACACCACCATCCGTATCCTGGCCAAGGGCAAATGCACGACTGGGCGGATCTGGACCTATCTATGGACGGTCCCCGCCTTGCAAGGCCATTTGCTTTGTTTCGGCTAACGATCGTTTGCAGCTATCTATCCGGCTTTATGGCAATGCCACGAGCCTTGATGAGATCCGCGGATCGGCGCCCAATTACGTTGGCGAGCTCTGAAGCTCGATAGGTCCAACGGGCTTAGCCGACCCCGGTCCGACCGGTTGCCATCACTCTGCTTTTGCCCTCGCAAACGGAACCACGCCCGATTTATACTTGCGGGCGGTACTCTTCACCATTGGCCATGATGGCCCAAGCGATCCGTGCAGTTTTGTGAGCAAGCGCTACCGTCACGACATTGAAGGGACGCCTGTCGAGCAGCTCTCTTATCCAAGTATTGGGGACCTGATGGATACGGACGCGATGAACGGCCGCTCGGGCGCCATGTATCAGCAACTTACGAATGTAGCCGTCGCCGCGCTTGCTGATACCACCCAACCGCTCTTTTCCCCCGGTCGAATGCTGCTTTGGTACTAGTCCAAGCCAGGCAGCGAAATGCCTTGCCGACGCGAACTGTTGTGGATGGTCGACAGACGCCGCTAGGGCAGTGGCGGCAAATGGGCCGATGCCCGCCACCTTCATGAGACGCCGACAGACTTCATTGTCTTTGGCAGTTGCAAGGATCATCTTTTCGTAGCTTTCAATGTGTAGCTCAAGGTCTTCGATCTGATCGACAAGGATTGAAAGGGCGCTACGCGCGCTCTGTGGAATACGCTCGTCAACGTCCACGAGTGCCATGAGCTCTCTCGCGTTTGCTTTTCCCTTTCCGGTCACGATCCCTAACTCGCCCAAATGACCGCGCAGAGCATTTATCGCGCCTGTGCGTTGTCGAATAAGCAAATCGCGCGTGCGATGTAGCATTAAAATTCCCTGCTGCTCGACGGTTTTTACAGGGACAAAGCGCATGCCAGGTCGTTGGACGGCCTCCCAGCACGCCTCCGCATCAGCAGCATCATGCTTGTTTGTCTTCACGTAGGCTCGTACGTAGCGGGCCGGCATAAGACGTGCTTTGTGTCCAAGCTTCATCAGTTCACGAGCCCAATGATGTGCGCTGCCGCAAGCCTCAAGACCAACGAGACAACTTGGAAGCCGTGAAAAGAAATCGAGAACCTTCCCGCGGGCGAGCTTCTTGCGGACGATTTCTCCATCCGCCGTAATCCAATGGATTTGAAACCAGCTCTTCGAGATATCGAGCCCAATTGTCATCATAGCCATAGCTTGTCCTCCTTCTGGGTGCTCTTTCGAGCTTATCAGGGCGGGGACCGTCCATCTCATTATGTGCGGGATGACCGACCCTTCGCCGGGCCCGCGCCGCCGGCTGCGGTCTATTACGCCTCGAGCGACCGACGAGGCGAGCATCCCCAAAAGCATCTGGCGGTCTTCGCTGGCATCCTGCAAGCCGATTGCTACAACGGCTTCGAGCCGCTGTTCGATCCGCAGAAGAAGACACTGCCAATTACGCCGGCGTATTGCTTTGCCCATGCACGGCGAGGCTTCTTCGAGCTGGCTGACATTGAGAAAAATGCTTGGGAAGGCACGAAGGACAAACCGGTCTCCCCGATCGCACTGGAGGCGGTCAGGCGGCTGGACGCGTTGTTCGAGATCGAGCGCGCCATCAACGGCTGCAGCGCCGACGAGCGACGTGCCGTGCGCCAGGAACAGAGCAAGGCGCTTCTCGACGACATGCACGCCTGGCTACTGTGCGAGCGAGAAACCCTCTCGCGCTCGTCCGAGGTCCTGAAGCCGATCAACTACATGCGCAGGCGCTGGGAGGGCTTCGCCCGCTTCCTCGACGACGGCAGGATCTGCTTGACTAACAATTGCGCTGAACTCGCTTTGAGAGGCATCGCCTTGGGACGGCGCAACTGGACCTTCGCCGGCAGCCAGCGTGGTGCCGACCGTGCCGCCATCATGCTGACGATGATCACGACGTGTCGTCTCAATGACGTCGATCCAAAGGCCTGGCTTGCCGACGTCCTCGCCCGTATCGCCGATCTTCCTGCATCGCGGCTGCACGAACTGCTGCCCTGGGAATGGAAGCTTCCGCGCCAAGCCGGCAAATCCGACGATCAGCAAGCCGCCTGACCTTCACCCAACGCCATCACATATAGCTCGCCGTGCCCGCGCGCACGCGTCAATCAGGCGGCCTTCGTCGTAGGCGTACGAAGCATAACCTGCGTTTGCGAAGCAGTTCGCGCATTCGCGAGGCTGGATATCCTGAACGAGGTGACCGATGTGGCGCCAAGTGTCTTCGACGGTGCGCCTCTGAGCCTGCCGCATCCAGTGTTTGATCTTGGAGAAGGCCTGTTCGATCGGGTTGAGGTCGGGCGAGTATGGCGGCAGGTACCAGAGCCTGGCGCCAGCAGCCTGGATCATCTGCCTGACAGCTTTCGACTTGTGGCTTCCGAGCTTGTCGAGAATGACGATGTCGCCTTCGCGCAGGGTTGGCAGGAGAAGGTGCTTCACATAAGCGCAGAAGCATTCGCCGTTGACCGGGCCGTCGAAGACGCAGGGTGCCGTGAGTTGGTCATGGCGGAGCGCGCCGAGGAATGTGAGGGTACGCCAGTGACCGTGCGGGGCGAAGCCGCGCAGGCGTGCGCCCTTGGGGCCCTAGCCCCGCAAAGGGGCCATGTTGGTCTTGATCCAAGTCTCATCGATGAAGACGAGCCGGCCCGGATCAAGTCCGGCCTAGCTGTGAAGCACCACTTGATGGAAGAGCCGTCGATACGTCTGGCTCCTCGCAACGTCAGCTGGTCACTGATCTTTCCGAGAGCCGGCGTGTCCGGATCGGCCGTTCGGCGTAAGCGCTGCCGCGGACGATCACGATAAAACGGAGTGCTCTCGACTCGGCGATCCCGGCAATGAATCTGGTAGTTGCATACGTTCATCTCTAATCGAAATGGACGGCGAGACAGAACCTCACGTGGCCCTTGTGCTCCTTAGGCTCGCGATGTTCGTCGCCCGAGATCGATAGGGGCCCCGCAGGATCATACTGGATTCCAGATCGCGAAACATAGTGTAATTTCCGCGGATCCACTGATGTAGTTCGGTAGACCAGTCCTTCTCGTTGCGCAGATACCCGGTGAATGAGAAGCTAAGTCGGTCGATATATCTCTTGAGAAACGGCGGCAGCGCGGCAATCCGAAGTACCCGCTCGCCATCCATCGCTCCAGGTAACTCTCCGCGGAGCACAAATTCATTGTGCACAGTGACTAGCGCCGGCGTCGGAATCCTTTGCCGCAGCATTTCATAACTTCGCATGGAGATGCGGTCAGTGCCAGCGACGAACAAGATGATAGGGGCGACATAGCAGCGCGCCGTCTCTTTGATGAAGCCAATCTCCTCGCACATCTTGAAGAACTCGTCGAAGGCATGAAAGCCGAGGTCGATCACCTTGGCTACCCGATCGTGGATGATCAGTGGGTCCATCAGCTGCATCTTGCCGTAAGTATCAATCACATCTGCGGTCTCCGTGATGTTGGGAAGGTAATCGAGCAATGACGGCTCCTTCAGATTGACATCAAACGACAACGCGGTGCCATGTTTCAGCAGCAAGAACTCGCTTACGAGGCGAGCGATGAGGGTTTTGCCGACCTGCGGGCTAGGAGAGCAGATGATGTAGAGTGGGGTCGCTAACATAGCCAGCAGATCAATGTTGTTTGGTACGTGGCTCAACCCGGAGCGCGCCGAGAATCGGATTACTTCTCGCCAGCCTGGGTGGCTGACCTGGCGCCGGCCAGCTCCGTCAAGTTGATACGGTCAAATTCCCTCCAGACATTTGCCAGCCAGTGCCGGACATAACCGCGCAGCACGAAGGAGTTGTTCGCTGGCTCATCGTTCCGCCCCTTGTTTGCGACGAAGTCCACGAATGGGACGGAAGCGACTTCGACCTGCTCATAGGCCATCTCGTTGAGTTTCGGTATGGTCAACTCGGTCGCATGCTTGATGCGGTGAAAATAGGAGTTGTAGGTCGATTGGTCCCACTGAAAGAACTGAGTGTCGTTGATGAAGTTCTTGACCAGATAGTACTTTGCGCCGCTCATGAAGGTCGCGGTCTCAGCGATCTCGTCCAGAGAAGCGATGGATGATCCCAAGATATGGAATACGGCAAAGGTGATCTGGCCGGACCGCGCCGAATCCAAAAAGCCGATGTCGCGCAAGGAGGCCAGTGCTGAGGACAATAAGCCGGCGCGAGCATCGATGACGGTGACGGATAGCCCTGAATTTAGGGTATCGAAAATCTTCATCTGGTCCGCGGTGGTCGTCATATCGACGATCTCGGTGATCTCGGGATAGAAGCGCTTCAGCGTTCCCCGCGGCGACTCCGTGTCGAATGCGCGTGTTTGCACCTTATTGACGCTGAAGTAGTCCAGAAGCGTTCGTGATACGGTCGTCTTTCCGACTCCTCCCTTGTCCGCACCCACCACAATCACAACTGGCTTCACCATGAAAATCTCCTGAGACACTCGCTGTTGCCAAGCGCGAAGTACGCGCTCGGCGAGCCTCTGCTTTGGACGCGAACATGGCAGAAAGAAGGGGCAATGGCATCTTTGATGCGGGAGCCGCGCAACTGATGAATATTCTGCAACAGCGAGCGGCAGAGGCCACTTGATTGCAGTGAGAATGTAGGTCGAGAACAGCAACTAATCACTCGTGATCGTACTCCACGAGAGGTTTGCGAGTAGCTGAAGGGAAGTTCTCGAGGAAACAACTGTGCGCGGGTGGTGATCATCGCGATCACCATTAGCTACTTGATGCTGCCGATTCTCGATCAGCATGAAATGACGGGAATCGCACGTAGCGTCAGATTCAAGCGTTGATCGAACTGATCGAGGCGGTGCTATGAGGTGGGCTTGCGTCGAGGCTGCGGAGCAGGACCGAACGCTGCCCAGAAAACTTTGATGAAAGTCGTCCTCTGTCTGCAGCTCGGCAGATTGGCAGTCGTTGCAAGGTGTGCCGTTCCGCAATTCGCAGGACTTCCCTAAGACGCGCCTTGTGGTTTTTCCTCATCCACCAAGTTGACAGGAACATGTCGCGATGCAGAGTAGGGCTAGGTGGTGTGGACTCTAAGGATTCCCTTTTAGGCGCAAATCAGATTCAAGACTGCTTTTGGGGAGGCAGTCTTGGGTGTGATGGACCGTTTGGTATTGAGCGACGCGGCTTGGGAGCGGATGGCGCCGCTGATCATAGGTCGCCCCGACCAGAAGGGCTCCACTGGGCGCGACAATCGGATGTTCGTGGAAGGTGTACTTTGGATTGTTCGCACGGGCTCTCCCTGGCGTGATCTCCCGGAGGCGTTCGGGGATTGGAACAGCGTGTTCCGGCGCTTCAGTCGATGGAGCATCAAGGGCGTCTGGTGGCGGATCTTCGAGGCGATGTCCGATGATCCGGACTTCGAATATTTGATCGTCGATTCCACCATCGTCCGGGCGCATCAGCACGCCGCCGGGGCCAAAAAAGGGGGTCTGAAGATCAGGCGATCGGCCGCTCGCGCGGGGGGCTGAGCACCAAGATACATATGGCCGTTCGTGGCTTGGGATGTCCCGTACGGTTCGCGCTGACCGCAGGCCAGCAGGGCGATGCACCGCAAGCTGCCGCATTGATCGAGGGACTACCTGCCGAGGTCGTCATGGCCGATACGGCCTATGACGCCGATCATTTGCGCCAAGCCATCGCCGCCAAGGGCGCGCTCGCCGTCATCCCCAACAACCCGTCACGCACACTCAAATACCCGCTGGACAAGCACCTCTATGCCCAGCGTCACCTCGTCGAATGCTGCTTCTCAAAGCTCAAGCAGTTCCGCCGCGTCGCAACCCGCTTCGAAAAGACCGCCCGAAATTATCGCGCCGTCGTCACTCTCGCAGCCATCGTCCTTTGGATGCGGTAAGTGTCCACACGACCTAGGTCAGACGCATCCGCCAAACAGGCCGGCGCGGCCGCCTGCCGCAGCTTCAGCGATGACTGTTTCGGCGGATGTTATCCGGTCGGTGCCAGCCTTTCTTCGTAAGCGCTGTTCAGCGGCCACCTTCCGGATGACGGGGTGATCTGCGAGTCTGCGGTTCGGTTTGGACCGTTAGGCTTAGAATGGACACAGAGCATAGTGCTATCACGGAGCCGGTGCGGCGGCTTGAAGTCTTCACCGGAGCCGGCCGTCGGCGGAAGTGGAGCGATGGGGACAAGGCGCGGATCGTTGCGGAGATCGTGGCGAGCGGCGACTCGGTCTGTTCGGTAGCCCGACGGCATGGATTGTCACCGCAGCAGTTGTTTGGCTGGCGACGTCAGTTGCGAGAAGCAGCAGGCGGTCATTCCGCAATAGAAGAAGTACAGTTTGTGCCGGCGGTGGTGGATGCCGCGGTGCCGGCGCCCGCTGTTGACCGGGAGCGCAAAGCGGTGCGCTGCAAGGCCAAAGCGGATACCCGGGCTCGCCGTTGCGATGCCGGGATTATCGAGATCGAAGTCGACGGCATCATGATCCGGGCCGGTCGTGGTGCGGATACGACGATGGTTGCGTCGATTGTCCAGGCGCTGAAGGCGAGCCGGTGATCGGTCCGTCGGGTGCGGTCCGGGTGATGGTGGCGACCAAGCCGGTGGACTTCCGTAAGGGGATGGAAGGGCTCGCGACCCTGGTGCGCGAGAGCATGCGGGCAGATCCATTCTCGGGAGCTGTCTATGTGTTCCGGGCCAAGCGGGCGGATCGGATCAAGCTGGTGTTCTGGGACGGAACGGGTCTGTGCCTGTTCGCCAAGAGGCTCGAGGATGGGATCTTCCGCTGGCCGAAGATCGAGGACGGCGTGATGCGCCTGTCGGCGGCGCAATTGTCGGCGCTGCTGGAAGGGCTCGACTGGCGGCTTGTGCATGAGGCGCGGGAGACGTCGACGCCAACGCAGGCCGGATAGCTGTTGGCAGCGCTGCGGCGAAATGAATCAGGAGCGTCGGACGCGTCGCCAGATGGCGGCGAATATGCTCTGAATTGGGTGTGAGCGACGCCCTGCCTGACGATCCCGAGACGCTGAAAGCGATGCTGCTTGCCGAACGATGCGAGAGCGAACGGCTGCGTCAGATCATCAAGGAATTGCAGCGGCATCGGTTTGGCCGGCGGGCAGAGACGCTGCCTGAAGATCAGATGCTGCTGGGCTTGGAAGACGTCGAGCAGGTTGCCGCATACAACGAGACGGCACAGGACGTGAGCGCACCTGAAGGCCGTGAGGCGCGGGCTCGCACGCGCCGCGGCAACCGTGGCGCCTTGCCGATGCACCTGCCGCGGATCGAGGTCGTCGTCGACATCGAGGGCAAGACCTGTCCCTGTTGCCAGGGCGAGTTGCACCGGATCGGCGAGGATAGAAGCGAGCGGCTGGACCTGGTCCCGGCGCAGTTCCGGATCCTCGTGACCCGGCGTCCCAAATACGCCTGCCGGGCTTGCGAGGACGGGGTCATGCAGGCGCCGGCCCCGATTAGGCTGATCGAGGGCGGATTGCCGACCGAGGCCACCGTCGCCCACGTCCTGGTCTCCAAATATGCCGATCACCTGCCGCTCTACCGGCAGGCGCAGATTTACGCCCGCCAGGGCATTGAGCTCGATCGTTCGACGCTGGCGGACTGGGTAGGACAAGCTGCCTTCCACCTGCGTCCGCTGCATGACCGTCTGCTCGGCAAGCTCAGGCAACGGCCAAAGCTGTTCGCCGACGAGACGACGATGCCGGTGCTCGATCCCGGCCGCGGACGCACCAAGACCGGTCAGCTCTGGGCCTATGCAGCGGACGACCGGCCGTGGGGCGGTGCCGATCCGCCGGGCGTTGCCTATGTCTATGCCCCCGATCGCAAAGCCGATCGGCCGATCGCCCATCTCGCAGGCTTCGAAGGGATCCTGCAGGTCGATGGCTATGCCGGCTATGGCAAGCTCGCCGAGCGTGGCGATGTCCAACTTGCATTCTGCTGGTCGCACATGCGACGTAACTTCTACGAACTTGCCACACCCGGTCCCGCGCCCATTGCCAGCGAGGCGCTCAAGCATATCGCCGAGTTCTACGCCATCGAAAGGGACATCCGTGGTCGCGGCGCCGAGGAGCGCCGTCTCGTTCGGCAGCAGAAAATCCGGCCGCTGGCGGAAGCCTTCGAGCGATGGCTCCGCGCAAAGCTCGCGTTGATCAGCCAAAAGGGCAAGTTGGCCGACGCCATTCGCTATGCGCTCTCACGCTGGGAGGGCCTGACGCGCTTCATCAATGACGGCCGCATCGAGCTCGACAACAACGTCGTCGAGCGCTCGATCCGTCCGATCACGCTGAACCGGAAAAATGCGCTGTTCGCAGGCTCCGACGGCGGCGCCGAGCACTGGGCCACCATCGCCTCCCTGGTCGAAACCTGTAAGCTGAACGACGTCGATCCGCTCGCTTACCTGACCGACGCCCTCACCAGGATCGTCAACGGCCATCCAAACAGCGACATCGATCAGCTGCTTCCGTGGGCCTATTGTCGTCAAGACCTCAAAGCTGTGGCCTGAGAACGACGCTTACCTTTCTTCGCGGGCCTGGACAGGAGGGCATCGGCCGAGCCACCTCAGCCGGGCTGGTCCGCAAGCCGCTGCTTGGGGGCTCGGCCCATTCCCCTGTGGGCTTCTCGGCCCAGTTGCCGTTCGTTAGCAGAGCTGGCGTCGCCGGCACGATGTGCGCAGCTCGACCCAGATGAATATTTGTCAGTGAGAGCCTTCATGGAGCTCAGCATCAAGCTGACTTTGGATTGTATGGTGTGCAGAGCCGCTCAGGCGGTGCGCGCCATCGAGTGGAGGGCACCAGGAGCGGCGCCTCGCACCTCGGTCGCCACGGAGCTCCATACTCAATGGCGATCGCCTTTCGTTACATCGGGGCCAAGTTCCGTCGCGGCCAAGGAAGCCGACAAAGCGGGAGCCGCACACCGTTCGCAAGCAGCCGAGCAAAGCTGGACCGATTGCTCGACGGCTCTCGATGGGCGCACTACGTGGTCAAGTGACTGCAAAACAAAACGCGGAGTTTACCTTCTTGGCAGCGCGCTCAACCGTGAGAACGTCACGAACACGACATTGCAGGTGAAATGGACGTGAACTCGGCAGCAACTGAGCAAGCATGGCGACTTGCGGCGCACGGCGGATCGCAGGGCAATGAGAGCGACGGTTTAGCTTTTCAGGCTCGCTGTGAGATTGATTTGGATGCGCATCTGTGCAAAGAGCCTATGAGGCTGCGCCGTCCAATAAGCTGTCCGGCTCAGGCCGTCGTGCACGGCTGCTCGATTGCTGCGCGGTGCCATGGGTCGTGGCCGATGGCTCCATCCACCTCTCTCTACACCGCGATTGGCTTGGCAACGTTTCTCATCACAGCGAGACGGGAGCTGGCAAACATCTCTCTATCGTACACTCCGCCGAAATAATCCAGGACGAAGGTTCTAGAATAATTCAGATTGTCGGTAACGCGCCTGATGAGGTTGTCGAGAATTGCGGCGACTTCGCCAATGCGGTCGCTGTATGAGCGCGAATAACGTCAACGGCGTTCATTGAGTGAACCGCCTCGTCGGCAATCACTTTCTCTGAGCCAATAATGGAACGTGTCGTTTCCAAGTCCATCATAGAACGAATTTTCGGCAGCATAGGCGGGGCAAGTGCACATCTCATCAAATGCGATCATAACCATCAAGGAGAATTCGTCATTCAGGCGTGCACCGATCGGATCAAAATCATGCGATCGAGTGTCTCGATAGCGCGCGTAGCGCGTTTTCGGATCCGTTAGCGACAAGTTCAATGATGCGGATGAATCCATCGGTGTGACGTTCTTCGTCGGCGCCCAGCTTGAAAAAACGCCTCAGCGTCATCGGTAATGTCCAGATTTCGGACCTGTAATTCTTGCCTCTGATGCGTGGCGTCATATTCTGTGTACAGATCAGGCCACAATTTGTCCCAACGTGCGCGTACAACCGATGGTTCGGCGGTGAGCATTGTAGACCATGGAACAATTCGTCTGGATTCCAGTTTCGGCGAACCGGCATGATCATCCGAGTGCTCCTGTCGTGGGCGGTGCGAGCGTCCCGGCGTACGCATGGTCTATAGTCCGAAAACCCGCAAAGCCTACTTACTACACGCAGAATGCGGGCGTCGCCTCCTTGTTCTGGCGGGGTGCAACGTCAGGCTGCGGATCTTCGCAACTTGAGCAGTGTGGAGGTGCCTTCAGTGAAGCGTCAGGCCGCGGCGTCAAATGGCATGCCGTTCCTGGTGTGGCTTGAACTCCATGCCGCCACCGGGTCCATTCCCGCGCGGGATGCTTGGTGTCAGTGATCAAAGAGTACCTCGAATTGTATCAGAGTCGAGTCGGACCAGTGCGAGAATCCATCTTGCTGACCACCTGAGTTGTCTCATCGTGAGCGGCGCGATCTACATGAAGTCGTATCCATCATCGTACGGATCCTGCGCGGGAGTCGCTGAGTTCTGGGGCCGCCCAGCATCACTGCCGGCTCTGTCTTCAGTTGCGGCAAGATACAAGGGTGGTCTGCCCTCTCGCCGCCATTGTCCATCTTCGCTCTTCTTACACCTGTCCGCGCGCTTGGTAGGTTCAAGCACCATCATCGAATCGCTTACATCAACGAAGCCCAATGCTCAGGCGCGAGCTTTCGCTGCCGGGTTGATCGAGTGAGACAGGACGGGCGGTTCGTCGCCATCGAGCGAAGCTGATGTTCCAGCAGAATATCGCCTGCGTTATCGACAAGTGGATGGGTAACTCGGAAATCTATCCTTGACGTGATTTCATCTCGTCTAGGGAACTTCTCCCGCCACGCGTTGTCGCCTTTGAAGAGCTCGCTCATGAGGCCTCCGGGCTCGGTTCGAAGAAGTCCAACGCTTTTGTTGCCCAGCTGATAGCTGAAATATCGCGCCTGTTCCGATCCGGCTTTCCTGCCGAAGCGAAACGCGATATCCGCCGTGCGTTGGGCTTTTTGGGAGATTGGATCTGAGTACCGCTGCGGATGCGTAGCGATATGCCCGATATCGTCGCCATAAAACTCCTCTAACTAGCTCGTTCTCGAAGGTGGACTTTGAGATCTCAACCACCGGGGCTCGGAACCGAGAAAGTACGGCCGGCTTCCCGTCGAAGATGAGCCAGCGTGCTGACCAGACGAGCCTAGCCGCATTTCCGAAAACATGTCTGCGAAGCTTCGGCTATCCTCAGTGCGGTTTCCCAGTTCATCTGCCTCGGAAATGCTTGCGGGGTAGGCGATGGAAGAGTCACTAATGCGATTATACATGGCGAGTTGCATTCCTCTCGGCGACGTTGCTTGGCGGAGCTTGTCTCTTCAGTCTCCGCGCGACTCATAGGCAACATTTGCTGTCGGCAAGCTGACCGGCAGGCAGCATCGGCGCTTCGCTGCTGTTCGCCAACTCATCTCGAGCGGGCCAACGCCTGCCGGCCGTCCGTTAGCGGCCGTGGGTCTGTGTTCCCGCTCTCCGTCTTGCTTTCAAGTGCGAGCGAGAGTTTGAGGTTGTTACGCAACATCGCATTTGCGGGAGCTGTTTCAAGAGCTTGGCGGTATAGCGCTTGTGCCTCGCGATGGCGGCCCTCGTGGTCGAGCACAACACCCTTGGCATTCAGCGCGCGCAGGTCGCCAGGTACGACCAGTAAGAGCGCGTCGAGCACCTCAAGCGCATCATCTGGGGATCTGCGTCCCAGCAGGGCCCGAGCAAGAGGAATCGCCGCATCGACGTTGTCCGGTTGTTGCCTCAACGTGTCGCGTAAAGTCTGCTCGTCAGCATCCCGATCGATGGCGCGAACAATGCGCTCACGCATGGCAGGATCAATCTCCACGGCGCCTGCTGGATCTGATGTGGATGTCTGCTGCGGGGAGAGCGCCGACCGCTCCGAGCCGGCACAAGCTGATAGCAGCAATATGGCGAGAAGAGCTGGGCACGAGCCCGGACCAAAGGAGCACAAGCGCCGCCCGACGCTGATCGCATATGGAGTCATGGGCCATCTCGGGATAAGCGGCTGCGTTCTGTTAAGTCGGCGCGGTAAGGAGCCCGCCACGCTCCGAGGAAGCGGCCTTATCCTTGGCAGCCGGAAGCTTGACGGACCCAATCGGCTGGACGGTGAAATCCGAAGCGAGATCCTGATAGGACAGAACGGGCAAATCGATTCCGTTGCGGGTGAGAAAGCCTCGTACAAAACGGCGGATATCCATCGAACCGAGAATAATGGGTTGGCTCTGACTTCGAGCGATGGTCGAATGGATCTGACGGAATTGTGCAAGCAGCTTCTCGCTCTGCCAATCGTCCAAAACGAGGTATGGACCGACAGCGGTTTCGCGCACCGCGCCGCGGACAATATCCTCGGTCTCGCGCTCGATGATAAAGGCGGCCACAACCCGATGGGCATTGGCATAGCGAAAACAGATCTGCCGTTTCAAGGTGGCACGAACATATTCGGTGAGCAGGACCGCATTTTGCTCGCGTTCACTCCATTCTGCCAGGGCTTCCAGCAGTAGGCGGGTGTTGCGAATTGGAATGCCCTCATCGAGTAGGCGGCGCAGGACCTCGGCGATCCGAGGAACGGTGGTCGTACGCAGCACTTCCTTGACCAGATCAGCGTATTCCTGCTCCATTCGGCCAAGCAATTGGCGAGTTTCTTGAATGCCTACCAAGCGCTGTGCATAGCGTGTCAATGTGAAGTGGAGACGCAAGGCAAGAATTTCGCTCGGACGATGATATCCGATTCCCGCGGCTTTGAGGGCGGCCGCATGACCTTCTTCGATCCAGACCCGATTCGTCTCCGGCTCTTGTCGAAAGGGGATGCCGCTCAATTCGATGTTCGCCACATCGTCGTTGAGCGCGAGTTGCGTCGGATCGATTACATCCCGTTCCACCGGCACGCTGTCGACATCTACCCTGAACTGCGACTTGGACAGATGCTGATCGACCTGAGCCGGGATACGCGGGACCGTTATGCCAAGATCCGCCGATACCAGCGTCGAAACGCGCGCGATGCACTGCTCCAGCTCGTTCTTGTCGATTAAATACGTCAGGTCCGGCGCGAGGAACAGCGCGATCGGAAGTGCCTCCGCATGAACAGCTTGTTCCTGGGTCTGTGCTAGAGCCCGAGCGGAAGCGGCGGCATCTGCACTTGTCTTACCTGCCGTCTTGTCGCTTTTCGCCCCAACCCTGACATAGCTCGCTGCAGCGAAGAGCCCAGCTAGAATGACGAACGGCGGCAAAGGGAAGCCGGGAACGAGTCCCATCAAGAGCAAGACGCAAGCGGCTAAGCGAAGGGCTTGTGTGCTTGCCGTGAGTTGGTTGACAATATCGGCACCAAGTCTGAGCTTGGAAGGCCCGTTCACACGCGTGACGATGGTTGCGGCCGTGATCGACAGCAGCAGCGCCGGGATCTGCGAGATGAGCGCATCCCCTATTGTCAGCAGCGTATATTGGTGCAGCGCCTCATCGAGCGACATACCCTTGGACAGCAGGCCGATACTGATCCCACCCAGCATGTTGATGCAGATGACGATCAGGCCAGCGATCGCGTCGCCCTTGACAAACTTCATGGCACCATCCATGGCGCCATGAAGTTGGCTCTCTTGCTCCAGTGCCGCGCGCCGGCGACGCGCTTCGTGTTGATCGATATGGTTATTGCGCAGCTCCGCGTCTATCGCCATCTGTTTGCCCGGCAGCGCGTCGAGCGTGAAGCGCGCAGAAACCTCTGCGACGCGCTCGGCGCCTTTCGCAAGAACCATGAACTGCACCATGGTCACGATCAGGAATATGACGACTCCGACAGCGATATTCCCTGATATTACGAAGTCGCCAAAGGTGTGGATAATGCTGCCTGCGTCACCCTCCGCAAGAATAAGCCGCGTGGTTGCGATGGTCAGCGAGAGACGAAATACCGTCGAGATAAGGATGACGCCGGGCAACGAGGAAAAATCAAGCGCTGTGCTGAGATAGAGGGCAACCATCAGCAGCAATATGGCAAAGCCAAGATTGAAGCCGATCAGCATGTCAATCACGATGATCGGGATCGGCATGATCATCATGCCGATCGCCAGAAGCAGCATCAACGCGACCATAAAATCCGGATGAGCCGGCGCGCGCAGGATGAATTTACGCAAGGCGTTGGCCATGAAGGTCCCTATTTCTGTTTGATGAGAGCGGTGCTGCCGCGCAATGACACATAGCGTCGGAAGACATCGCGGGCCTCGGTCATGCGGCCTGCCTCCCGCAGCGCTTGACTGCGCAGGAGCGTCAAAGGCACGCGTGAAGACGGGTGAGCATCAACGGCGTCCAGCTGATCGAGCACCTCAAGTGCTTCGTCACCAAGGCCCTCCGAGATGAGGGTGTAGGCCAGAATTCGGAGCAGATCGACATCCTGGGAATGTTCGCGGGCTGCGATTCGTAGCAGGGCCAGACTTTGTGCGCTCTGCCCGCACGCGAGGTGGACATAGGAGAGGGCGCAGAGCAGGTCACGCTCCGGCCCGGAGATCAGCAGGATATCGCCGGACTTGGAAACGTCCGGGGCCGAGGTGCGGACATCCTGCACTCGATCCGATTCGATCATGGCTAGCCCTTGATCAAGCTGTTCTGATTTTGCCGGAGCAGAAGGAACCGCCGCAGTTCTTGCTGCAGGATCGCCAAGCATTCGCCGGCCGTCTTGTCGTCTGGCGTTGATTCCAGCGTTTGCGTTAAGCGCTCCAGAAGAGCACCATGCCTGTCTGCGCGCAGCACGTCCGGATGACGCAGGCGTGGAATGACAAAGGAGAGCAGGCCTTGTGACAGATTGTGGCCATAAAGTGAGGCAAGTACAGCGCGGGGGTCGATTTCATTTGCGCCAGCAGCCCTCTCGAAGAGAGTGACGCGCGAGATTGCATCGATCGGGCCGACCTCGAGCGCGGCTTCGCTCGCAGGATCAATTGTCAGATCCTGAGCGGATGCGTCTCGCCACGACGCCTGTTTCGTGGCGCCATCTGCATGAGCGCCCGCGACTTCGATGTGGTCGGCTTTCGGGGTGGTCGGGCCGTTGACCGATGCATGCTCCCCCGCGTCATACCCCTGCGACAAGGGGCCGGACCCTACAGGGTGCTGGGGCAGTCGGGCCATAGGCTTCTCCTTTCTTCCTGCAGGGCGAAAACATTAATAGGGAAGTGCAGCGAAGCGGCCGTTCCGACTGAGCAGCACTCGTCCATCCTCGATTCGATCGACGGTCCATCCATTGCTCAGCAGCGCTCCCACGAAATACTTCTGGCCGCCGATAAGAAGATAACGTTCGCTTCCGCGCCAAACCGCTTGGACCGAGATTGAGGGCGGCGCCTTTTCGTCCTTGACGGTGACCGCGTTCACAAGGGCAGGAGTTCCGTTGGTTTGATGATCAAACCATTGCTGGATTTCCTGCCATTTTGCGCCAAGGGCTGGGGTCACGGTTCCTTCCGCGGTCACGACGCCGTGCCCCGAACCGACCTTGATATTAAGAAGGCCCCCTCGTTCAACCTCCTGCCGCAGCAATTCGGCAGTTGCATCAGCGGCCTTCGCATCCAGACGATTGATGGCTGGTTTGGCGGCAATGTCGGCCACAGGCGATGCGTCTGTGCTCGGCGGCACTGCGTTATCGTCAGGGGCGAATATGGGCGAGACGGCGCCGATCGCCATGGAGCTGAGCAAGACGAGGCTGAGCACCACGATCCAGATAAAAGAGCGGTTGCTTGAGCCACCTTGCGGCAAATCTTGCGTCGACCAGCGAATGGACATGGCGCCGACATGAACGACGGCAGGAAGAGGAACACTAACGCGCTCGCCTGGGGGCATATTCTCGCGGCCGTCCAGTCTGATATTGGCTGCAAGGGCCTCGATCTCGATCGAATTGGTATGCGGGGTGATGCGAAGGTGGCGCGGTTCGAGCCCTTGTTCAAAGAAGATCAGATCGGCATCGAGGCCGCTGCCGATGAGGCTGGCCCCAATAGCGGTTTTGCCCCTAAGCCCGGCATAGAGTCCCGATAAGACCTCAAACTCGAGAGAAATCGATTCGCTCACGGATCATCTCCTGAATAACGAGACAAGCCGTACGGCAGTTCGCCGTACGGCTCTTGCAGAGTTCGTCATTCACTGCGCGGACACGGTAGCGACTCGGTGAGCCAACCGCCTTGCAGATTTACTGGACGCGTTCGTCGGCGACCTTCTTCTCGGAAGAGAGCTCGGTCGTAATTCTGCGCATCGCCACGGCCTGGGCCTGAACTTTTTGGCTAACACGCTCGAACTCAGCCATCTGGTTCTGGAAACCGGCATCCTGGGTCTGCTGAGTAGCAGGAGCGGCACCGTTACCGCCAACACTATTAACCGCCATGTCTATTCACCTTTCTTTGTCGTGTGTCGTAGTTGTGGCCTGCTACGTCGGGCGGGCCGATGATACGATGGCAGGAATAGAAAGAAAGACGTGCTCGCCCCCCAGACTGCTCAGGCTCAGCTCTGCGTTCTTGCCGAGACCATCGGTCTTGGGCTGTACGTTGCTCGTTTCAGCGTTCTTGTTGTCGGCAGCTTTGTCGGGGTGACTATCTTCGGACCCCAGCTTGTGGATCACCTTTCCAAAGGCTTGATCAAGGGCCCCGCCCACGGCGGAACCAATCGCAGCTCCGGCAGGTCCGCCCAACCGTCCGCCGGCGGCGCTTCCGATCATTTCTCCAATCATCGACTTCTCCTATGCTCGTCTTGTTACGCTCAATAGACGACTCCTCGCCTACAGTTCAGCGGCCTCATGCTAGGAGCGCTACCTTTCGAGAAGCTGACGAGTCTCGCGTTCCAGAACATTGGGGCGGCGCTTTGCAGAAGCTCATCACCTGCTGACAGCTTGCAAGCTTCATTTGCCTCCCTGGCCGCGCGTATGATCAGCCTGACGCCGAGCCGATATCGGCGCGGCGAACGTGCCTGCGCGTCAGGCGCAATTCGTTGGTCTGGTGAAGCTTGCAGCGAAGCTCTGACGGGTGTGCGTGGTCCGGCGATCAGGCCCGGTCGCTGGGCCTACGGCCGGGTTGTTGCGTTTGTCGGTGAGCGTTGCTGCGGAGACTGATGGTGTGATCGCCGGCACTTAGAGATTGCATCGATAGCGCGCAACGGGGGGGGGGGGGGGGGGCTTTCCTGGTCCGACGGGGCGACTGGCGGCTTCGCGGTGAGACCTCGTCGCTTATTGAGGCCTCGCAAGGAACAGGGCCTACTCAGTGTAGCTGACATCGGACAGTCGATCGTCGGGTGCGAGACTGCATGTTGCCGGTGATCGGCGAGCGTGGATATTCCCTAAAGGTGGTCTGTCGTGGAAGGCGGCTGCGAGCAATCATGCGATCCCCAGCCCGTGTCTGCTGACGAGGGCTGTGATGTTCAGTCGATGGTTTGTTGTCGTCAGCTTTTCGACAGGTACTGCTGGTACAG
Source organism: Bradyrhizobium quebecense (assembly GCF_013373795.3). NCBI lineage: Bacteria > Pseudomonadati > Pseudomonadota > Alphaproteobacteria > Hyphomicrobiales > Nitrobacteraceae > Bradyrhizobium > Bradyrhizobium quebecense. The sequence goes on along the minus strand of NZ_CP088022.1, from coordinate 5,671,736 downwards.
TCTTGGAACTTGGATGCGTGCGACATGCTCGTGCCAAACCGACGAGAGGAGGGGGTGGGGCTCATCAGGGTTGCCGGCGCCGGCAGCGAGAAGCATCCATTCGCTCCCCATCGGGCAGGGGTGCGTTCTAAAATGGTTCCTAGTTGATTGAGCGCAACGCTCGCAATTTTACCGCTTTCTTCGATGCAACAGGAGTGAACTAAATGGCGTATCTTCCCGTGGCCGGTCTCCCCGTGGTCGGCGCACTCGATTCGACGGTGAATGGAGTGGGGTCTGACGGGGTGGTTGCCAGCCCCGCTTTCGGCGCGCTGTTGGGGCAGTATGCCCCGACAGGTGCCTACCAGTACCTGCCGGCAGGTGCTGCCGTCGTTGTCGCTCCGGTGGTCGTCACTCCAGTTGTGGCTGCTCCCATGTACATGATGGCGCCGCCGCCTCCTCCTTCCATGCTGTTGAGCCAGCAAAGTTCGGGTTTGGAGCCTTCCGTCGATCCGGTATGGACGCATGAGGTCAAGGATGGTAAGGCCACGATCAACCTCGGCGACAAATATACGATCACGGCCGATGAGAAGGATGGCACCTGGACCGTTCGCAACAACCAGACCGGCCATGTCACGAAGATCCATGGCGATCCCCATGTTGACGCGGACGGGGATGGCAAGGATGACTTCGACTTCAAGAAAGATATGACCTTCCAGCTCGACGATGGGACCAAGATTACCGTCAATAATGTCGACTACGGTAATGGTGAGACCATCTCCTCAAAGTTGACCATTACGAACGGTCACAACGCGATGGTTGTGGAGGGGCTCGGCGACGACAAGGATGGCAAAAACAATCTGAGGGTGACCCAGTCCAATGCTGGCATGACTCTTGATGAGCTGACACCCGATGGTGCCCAGGCGATCCATGAGAGCGGCCAAGGCTGGGTCGATGGCGCCGGCGGCGTGGTGAATCAGGCGAGTATCGATGCCGGCGAACAGGGTCGCGCGCCGGGCAGCTACCAGTCTGCAAGCGCAACGCCTGCCACTGCAACACCCGTGTTCTTCGTTCCTCCTCCACCGCCACCTCTTGCGATGGTTCCGCTTGCCGTCGCTCAGGCGCCAGCGCCGTCCTCTCAGCCAGCGCCGTCATCTCAGCCAGCGCCAGTGTGGTCGCACGAGGTCAAGGACGGCAAGGCGACGATCAACCTTGGTGATAAGTATACGATCACAGCCGATGAGAAGGACGGCACCTGGACCGTTAGGAACAACCAGACCGGCCATGTCTCGAGGATCCACGGCGATCCTCACGTCGATGCTAATGGCGACGGCAAGGACGATTTCGACTTCAAGAAAGGTATGACCTTCCAGCTCGACGACGGCACGAAGATCACGGTGGACACGGTCGATTATGGCAAAGGAAAAACCATCTCCTCGAAGCTCACCATCACCAACGGCGACAATGCCATGGTTGTGGAGGGGCTCGGTGACGACAAGGATGGGAAGAACAATCTGAAGGTCACGCAGTCTAATGCTGGGCGGACGCTTGATCAGCTGACGTCCGATGGCGCTCAGACAATCCATGAGACAACTCAGGGGTGGGTTGACAACTCCGGACGAAAGGTGACGCAGGCGGTGATCAACCACAATGAGAACCCGGATGCGCCACCGGATTTCAAGACGATGATGCACGAGAGCATGTTCCAGCGCATTTTCCATCGCCATGCACAGCCGGCATGAGGCCCGATCCCCGGGGCGTGTCGGAAACTCGTGGAAGCGGGCGCTAGCGCCCGCCTTTCATTTTCGCCAAACGGCCGCGAGAAGGGCAGCTTGGCGATCTATCGATTCAGGATCGACGGTAACAGTCAGATTGTCTCGGCAATCGCAGCCTTCGCCCCGACAAACGGGCGGAGGGCCTCCAGGCCCGGCTACCCGGCCAGAATTGCTGTGGCGCGTTCCCGCCCGTTGTCGGCGATGGAGGCGCTGCACAGGAACGGTGCTCTCAGGTTTGTCTGCATCTCAAAGTCATGCCGACGCAAGCGTCGCAGTGAAAATCCCGTCAAGATCGCAAATTGGATTGAGGGCTGCCTCGACAGCGCGATCTACCCTCGGCTCAAAAGCACAAGCCCTGCCTCGCGTTGAGCTCTGCCTGTCTTTAGCCTCCGAAGCCGGGCGTGAACCCTTGCGCCCCCCCGAACATCCATCAGCTTCTCAGGAAGCCGGAGGCGCTATGGGCTTTGAGCATCGCCATTCCCGTCAAAGTAAGCGTAAGCGCGAATTTCTCCGCACCTTTTGCTTTTGAGAGTCCTGATGCATGAGGTGTCCACCAAAATAGGTGGACACCTTGTGATGAGCGACGATGATCAGAAACTGCGGGTCAGGCTTGTCGGCCGGAACGGTCGCCGGCGCTACGAGGCGGCATCGAAAGAGCGTCTTGTCGCGGCCTGCCTTGAGCCTGGGGTTTCGGTATCGAGGCTTGCACTCGAACATGGGGTCAACGCGAACCTCCTTCGGAAGTGGATCAAGAAGCACAGCGCGACCAGGTCGCTGCCGCCGTCCTCACGCCCGGCGTTCATCCCGGTTCAGCTTGAGGGGAAGTCCGAGCGGGACCTGTCGCGAAAAGACAGCGTGGCGACGGTTGATTTGCCGGCTTACGATGAAGTGCGTGGTTCGGAACCCAAAGGGACTCCAGCTTTTTGTTCTCCGGCCAAAGTGAGCGTGTCGCTGCCGAATGGCGTGAAGCTCGCGCTGGAATGCGGCGATGTGGATGCATTGACGGCGATCATCGGAGCGCTGGGCGATGTTTAGACTGGGCGATGACCTGCAGGTCTATCTGCACCGTGAGCCGATCGACTTCCGGGCTGGCATCAACAGCCTTGCGGTCCTGGTCCAGGAGACGATGGCGCTCGATCCATTCACTCCGGCGGTTTTTGCGTTCTGCAATCGCCGTTGCGACCGGATGAAGCTTCTGTTCTTCGATCGGTCCGGCTTTGTACTGGTCCTGAAGCGGCTGACCGAAGACAGGTTCCGATGGCCGCGCCGCCAGGAGGCGATCGTCACGCTGACGACGGAGCAATTGCACTGGATCCTTGACGGCATCGATATCGATGCGATGGTCCGCCATCCGGTGCGGCAATATCAGGTTGCCGGCTGAGCTCTCGAGTTGAGCGGTTGACGCGTCGGTACGGTTCAGATTCAAGAATTCGATGAATCGAACCGGCGATCCGAGTGTTGAAGTGCTGTTGGCACGCATTGCTGCGCTGCAGGCGGAGAACCATCAACTCGCCGACCGCGTCGCCAAGCTCGAGGAAGAACTGGCGCTGGCACGCCTGCATCGTTTTGCGCCGCGCAGCGAAAAGCATGTTGATCGTCTCTTCAATGAAGCCGAGCAGGCCTCCGATGAGGAGGACGCCGGCAGTGAAACGAACAATATCGCCGAACTTCCGGACACGGGCTTGCCACCCGTCGAAAACACAATGGGAAAGAAGCGCGGCCGCAAGCCGCTGCCGGGGAACCTGCCTCGTGAGCGCGTCGAGTATGACCTGTCCGACGATCAGAAGGCGTGTCCTTGCTGCCGTGGCCAGATGCATCGCATGGGCGAGGCTGTCACCGAGCAACTTCATATCGAGGTGAAGGCGAAGGTTTTACAGAATGTGCGCTTCAAATATGCGTGCCGCCATTGCGATCGCACCGGGATCCACGCCCCTGTCGTGACCGCGCCGATGCCGCCGCAACCATTGCCGGGCAGCGTTGCCACGCCCTCGACGCTGGCGTTCGCGCTGGTTCACAAATATGTCGATGGCACGCCGCTCTACCGCCTGGCGCAGGCCTTCGAACGTGCAGGTGTTCCTGTCAGCCGCGGCGCTTTGGGCCACTGGGTGATTGGCTCGAGCGAGAAGCATCTGCATCGCATCTACGACGCCCTGAAGCTGCGGCTCAGATCACAACCTCTCATCCATGGCGACGAGACAACGGTTCAGGTCCTCAAGGAGAAGGACAAACGGGCCACCAGCACATCGTACATGTGGGCTTATCGCAGCGGCAAGGGCAGCCACGAGCCGATCGTTCTTCTGGATTATCAGCCGGGCCGCGGCCAAATCCACCCGCAAGCCTTCCTCGGCGATTACCGTGGCATTGTAATGAGTGACGGCTATACCGCATGGCGCACGCTGGAAGGGGCCACCCACATTGGATGCATGGCCCACTCCCGGCGGCGCTTTGTCGATGCCCTCAAAGCCAGGAAGAAGGGCGGCGGTCCGCCCGAGCAAGCGCTGCGGTTCTTTGAACAGCTCTACCGGGTTGAAAGGCGGGCGTGGGACGGAATACCGGAGAAGGGTGAAACACAGGCCTACTGCATTCGCCGCTTCCGCCAGCAACATAGTGTCCCCATCCTCAATGCTCTCAAAGTATGGCTCGATGACATGGCCCCGAAGGTCTTGCCTGACAGCAAGCTCGGCGACGCCGTATCCTACACCCGAAACCAATGGGAATATCTGACGCGCTACACCGGGGACGGCAGCATGCCGATTGACAACAATCTTCTGGAGCGCGACATCAGGGTTTTTGCAACTGGCAGGAAGAGTTGGTTGTTCAGCGATACCGTGGACGGAGCCAAGGCCAGTGCCGTCGTCTATAGCCTGATGCTGACCTGCCGCGCCTCACGTGTCGAGCCGTTAGCGTGGTTGCGCCACGTCCTCACCGAATTGCCTCAGCGCGCCGGCGACGCCGATATTACAGACCTGCTGCCCTTCAACTTCCACAAAGCCGCCACTGCCTGAACGGCTCGGTATCGCCCGATACCAGGGCAATCCATCAAAACCGCCGGCGTGCGAAGAAAATCGCGCTTACAAGTAAGCTGCTAGGGACGTTAAAAGGAAATCGCAGCAGCCCGCCGCCAAAAAGATCCCGGTGCATTCGGATTCGCGGGACCCGCTCGCAGCTCGGATCTGAGATCATTGAATGCGCATCTAACTGGTGGCACGTGCCAAGTTTCACTTGGCACGTCTTCGATTCGATCACTACGCGGGCTGTATCTCTATGTGGCGCCGAGCATCGGCTCACCCATCATCAAGCTCGCTCATGGCCTCATCCATATCCGACTGGGAATCGCTTATGACTTGCGTGGCGACGGAAACGAGAGCCTTTTCGAATGCTCGGCGCAGTAGCGCTGCACGCGTGTCATCGCCGCCGCTCTCGGCGGTGTCGGAGGGGGCGCCAACCTGCGGCGCTGTTGCATTAATATCGGCTGCGTTCATGTCGTAACACCCGGATAGCGGCGTCGCCGCGAGATGACCTATCCGCTTCATGCTAGCAGGGACAGCTTGCGAAAAGCTGACTAAGATCGAGCCTCCTTGGCGGCTTCATCCATGACCACGCAAGTGAGGACAACCGTATGCCGGCACGGTCATTACTGCGATCGGAGCTCTGGTAAATCATGGCGCCAAAACACTTGGCCACGTCAGCAAGCGCGACGGCGACTGTTGCGCGTTGAAGGCTCAGTGGTACCATAAGCATTTGTGGAGCTATCGCGCTCGATCTGGCGCGCGCGGCAAGCCACCGAGATCGCACGATCATGGCAGGGACGCACCTCACGCCAGTTCCACAAGAAGAGCAACACCTTGCTGGCGCATCGCATTCTCGACCGCTTTGAATTGCAAGCCAAACGTTGCGCGTCATGAGATTATCCCTCGCCAGCATCGCCCGGAACCTTCGCCGAACGGATTCCTATCCAACGCGGACTCGCATAGGCACCCGTCATCGCGACGGAGCATCGAAATCAAAATGCTGCCACTCTTTTCACGGAATGGGCCGAAGCAGGGGGGCATTTGCTCGAACACAGCGTTGCGGGCCCAGACCCGGAGCGGACGTGGCGTCCTGCGTCTCGACTCCCCTGCCACAAGCCTTGACGAATCTCGACGCGCGGCGTCTGTATGTAGATCTGCCACGGTCTTCCATTCTGCATCTAGTAGGGTGGAAGCTAAGAGAGAACCCGGTGCGCCGGTAACGGCTATTCCGGGGCTGCCCCCGCAACTGTAAGCGGCGAGCGGTTGTCATAATGGTCACTGGCCGCGACAGCACCGGGAAGGCCGACAGCCGCAGCGACCCGCGAGCCAGGAGACCTGCCGCGACAGAATAGAACGTCCTCGGGCGGGGTGCCCCGTGCGTCGCTTGCAGCCTGGGACGTTTGACCCGTCTCCTCGCAAGTCGTGCGCGTGGCTTCCCCCCCCTAACATCGCGGGGTTGCCGATGTCGTCGTCTTACGATTTCAATCAGCATGGTCATCTAATTGAGTGGCCGAGTGTGCGGCCGTGGCCGGCGCGGCCAAAGTCTGCCGCGCCTCAGCGGTGTGTTGTGCCGCCGCCGTCATCGCCTCCGCTGCCGCGGCCTCTCGCGCCATTGCCAAAGCCGTCCGATCTCACGCTCGATCGATCGCGCGACGGCCTGCTGACCGCGTTCGGCAAGCTAACGCTGACCGATCGTTATCTGCTCGTCGGCGAAAGCGTCCAGGACATGTTCGCGCGGGTGTCCTGTGCCTTCGCGGACGATGTTGCGCACGCCCAACGTCTCTATGACGCGATGTCTCGGCTGTGGTTCATGCCAGCCACGCCGGTGCTGTCCAATGGCGGCACCACGCGCGGCCTGCCAATCTCGTGCTTCCTTAACTCGGTGTCCGACTCGCTCGAAGGCATCGTTGGCACCTGGGACGAAAACGTGTGGCTTGCCTCCAACGGGGGCGGTATCGGCACGTACTGGGGCAATGTTCGCTCGATCGGAGAGAAGGTGAAGGGCGGCGTCAGCTCAGGCGTCATCCCGTTCATCCACGTCATGGACGGCCTGACGCTGGCGATCAGCCAGGGCTCGTTGCGGCGCGGCTCGGCGGCGGTCTATCTCGATATCCAGCATCCCGAGATCGAGGAGTTTCTCGAGATCCGCAAGGCGTCCGGCGACTTCAACCGCAAGAGCCTCAACCTGCATCACGGCATCAACCTCACCGACGAGTTCATGCGTGCCGTGGGCGCCGGCACCGCGTTCGCTCTGCGCAGCCCGAAGACGAACGAGGTCGTCCGCGAGATCGACGCGCGACAGCTATGGCAACGCATTCTTGAGAACCGGTTGCAGACAGGCGAGCCTTATCTCTTGTTCATCGACACTGTGAATCGCGCGCTTCCCAAGCACCAGCGCGAGCTCGGTCTCAAGGTCTCGACCTCCAACCTGTGCAGCGAGATTACGCTCCCGACCGGCATCGACCATCGCGGCGAGGAGCGCACCGCGGTGTGCTGTCTGTCATCGCTCAACCTCGAGACTTGGGACCAATGGAATGAGGAACCCGGCTTCATCGAGGACGTCATGCGCTTCCTCGACAACGTGCTCACCCACTTCATCACGACGGCGCCGGAGGGTATGAAGCGGGCCCGCTACGCCGCCCTGCGCGAGCGCTCCGTCGGACTTGGCGTCATGGGCTTCCACTCGTTCCTCCAGGCGAATGGCATTCCAATGGAGAGTGGCTTGGCGAAATCATTCAATCTAAAGATGTTTCGGAAGATCCGGGGTGATGCCGACGCGGCATCCGTCGCCCTTGCTCGCGAGCGTGGCCCGTGCCCGGACGCCCTGGAACGTGGCGTGATGGAGCGCTTCAGCCAGAAGATCGCGATCGCGCCGACTGCTTCGATCAGCATCATCTGCGGCGGCACCAGCGCATGCATCGAGCCGATCCCGGCCAACATCTACACCCACAAGACGTTGTCTGGTGCCATCTCGGTACGTAATCCTCATCTGACCAGGGTACTGATCGCCAAGGGCGCCGACACCCCGGTGACCTGGCAGTCGATCATTGCGCAGGAGGGTTCGGTCGCCCATCTCGACATTCTGTCGGAACACGAGAAAGCGGTGTTTCGCACCGCCTTCGAGGTCGACCAGCGCTGGATCGTCGAGCTTGCAGGCGACCGGGCCGCATTCATCTGCCAGAGTCAGTCAATCAACCTCTATCTGCCGGCCGAGGTCGATAAGTGGGATCTCCACATGCTGCACTGGACGGCGTGGAAGCGTGGGGTGAAGAGCCTTTATTACTGCCGTTCAAAATCGATCTCGCGCGCGGCGTTCGCCGGCAAGATCGTCGACGATGACGAGGCCGCGCCGCGGCAGCCGCCTGCGCAGCGCACCGATTATGAGGAGTGCCTCGCATGTCAATGATCGATCTCTCGTCTGTCGATCCGCGCACGCTGATCGGCAAGGGACGCGTTGGTCTCCTTGACTCGATGGGCAGCTATGACGTTGATCGCTACGCTTGGGCCTACGAGTTCTGGAAGCGTCAGCAGCAGACGCATTGGATGGCCGAGGAGGTGCCGCTCGGCAACGACCTCAAGGACTGGGCGTCGGACCGCGTCACCGCCAGCGAGCGCGCGCTGCTCACCCAGATCTTTCGCTTCTTTACTCAGTCGGACATCGAGGTCGGTGACAATTATCTCAAGCGATACATCCCGATTTTCCAGCCGCTCACCGTCCAGATGATGATGGCGGCCTTCACGAACATGGAGACGGTCCACATCGACGCCTATGCGCTGCTGCTCAAGACGCTCGGCATGCCCAAGACCGAGTTCGAGGCATTTCGCAGCTATGCGCAAATGCGCGCCAAGGCGGACTACATGCACGAGTTCGGCGTTGACACCGTGGCCGATGTCGCGCGCACCCTGGCTATGTTCGGCGCCTTTACCGAAGGCATGGCGTTGTTCGCGAGCTTCGCTATGCTGCTCAATTTTCCGCGCCACAACAAGATGAACGGCATGGGACAGATCGTAAGCTGGTCGGTGCGCGACGAGAGTCTCCACTGCGAGGGCGTCATCAAGCTGTTTCACGAATGGCACCGCGAGACCGGCGCCGTGACGCGCTCGGTCCGTGACGACATCGTCGATGTCGCCAGAACGATGGTAAAGCTGGAGGAGAACTTCGTCGATCTCGCCTTTGGCCTGGGCAAGATCGAGGGCATGCGTCCTGAGCAGATCCACGCCTACGTCCGTTATGTCGCCGACTGGCGACTGACCCAACTCCGGATTGCCCCGGTTTTCGGCTTCTTCAAGGCCGAGGAGGATGGGTTCACGCAGCTCAAGCCGCATCCGCTGCCTTGGCTCGTCGAGATTCTCAATGGCGTCGAGCACGCCAATTTCTTCGAGCAGCGCGCCACGGAGTACTCCAAGGCGGCGAGCCGAGGCAGCTGGGACGGCGAGGCCGGGGTGTGGGCGGCTTTCGGCCGTATGTAGGCAGCCGGAACAGCATGCGTCCGTTCATACATCTTGGAGGTTCGCGGAAGTCCTCTGCTGCGGCTTCCGGCGGCACAGCGGACCTCAAGCGGCATCATCCACGCCGCTCGAAAATCATAATGGGGGAACACCCGCCCACGGGGCTGATGTACGAAAGTGAAGTCTGATCTTGTGCTGAGTTGCTTCGGTGCGGCAGACTTCGAAAAGGCGATCACAATCGTTGCAATTTGCAGACTGGCGAGACGTCCGTCCCGCATACGGAACTCGGAAAGTTCTGGCGGTACAACTTCGGAAGGCCCAGCCTGAGATGGTCCGGCGTGCGAAGGCCGGGCGTGAGAGGGGCCGGCGGAGGATGGCCGGCGAGGGATTTTTATCCATATCCTGCCATAGCAAATCTTGGTCGAAATCAGGATGCGCCTCGATCGTCTGCTGCGAGAGGTGATGCGGGGACGGTTCTGTGCTGGATCTGCACCGAGCGCAGCCGGCGCATGCGAATCATCCTCCCAACGCAAGCCTGGCGAATAGGGGTGCGCTATATCCAGGTACGGCGAATAAGGGTGCCGAGCATCCAAGTACGGCGAATAGTGACGGCCTGCGTCCAGATATGGCGAATAGGGCTCCCCCGGCAGCGCGGGCGAGGCGGTACGATTTGGCGCAGCACCACCCTGAGCGCCGTTGAGCTGCTGCTCAAAGCCGGTAGCGTCCGTGGGCGGTAGCGGTGAATTGGTGTCCGGGCTCGTGTTCGATGGTCCGAATTCGTTGAAATCCATCTGTCACTCCCGCATGATGGAGCAGCTCGAGCAATGCGAAGGCTCCTGTCCTGCGAGACCGAAGCAGCTGTTTCGGAGGTTCGCGTTGATCTTCAAGCTCTCCTGGATGCACACGTCTGGCGCGGTCGATGCGAGGCGCCGCCATCCAGACAGGCTCATCCTGGGTAAGGCGGCTTTCGAAAAGCTGACGATCAGATGGATTTAAGCGAATGCAGTTCGGATCCTCGGCTCGAGCTCTCTCGTATTGTTAAGTCACTTCTGGCCTGCAGCTTCGCGCGCGATGCCGTCCTGATGCTGCGCTTCTGAGGAATAGTGGCTTTCAGGTCGTCCGTCGCGAATGACCGTGCTCGAGGAGCCACGAAACAACATCAAAACCGACCCCAGTGGCGGCTTTTCGGCAGCGGTTGGATTCCGCCGCGCCTGCGCCTCCGCCACAAGGCCCTTGAGCGTTTGGTCCACGAGCGCGATGAAGCGCGGCGGGCCCGAAGCCAGGACGAGGCCATCTCCTGGAGCCGGCTTCACGATATAGCGCTCATCGGAGATGTTGAGCACATCGAGCGCGGTCCTGAACGCATCGAAGCTGATCGGGTTCAACACAATGAGACGGCTTTGCGCCTCTTGAGCCGCGGATATGTAAAGCACGAGACCGTCGTAATACCATTGAAGATTGTACAGATTGGTCAAGCGCTCGAGGAACTCTCGCGGTGGCTGGTCCGGCATTCGCCCACGAATCCGGCCCTTTACCTCGGCGCTGACATTGACCCTGATATTGTGATTGTTGCCGAACTCCTGCAGCGCGGCGGAAAGGTCCTGATCCAGAACCGTGTAGCTGTAAGGAGCCGACGGCAGTGAGAGGGATGCGCCGAGCGCGCTTACCGATCCCAGATAGACAAAAACTCCGACATGGAGAACTCTCCTCAAAATGTAGACCGTTGTGGATCGGATGAGCATTCCCGAAGGCCTTCCGCCTGAAAAAAAACCTAGAATTTCATTCCAACGTGAAGGCCAAACGTGATCTTTAGATGACGTAACCAGCGGCATCTTCGTCAGGTTTTCGTCAGCTCGCCAATCTACGCTCATGATCCGTTCGTCGTTCAACCATGCCTGATCTCATCACACGAGCACAATGACTCCTTATATTATGATGGTAGGCGCGACGCCGATCTCTCCCCATTCAGCTGACTGTGTTTCCAGTGCCTGCTCGCCGGCCGCCACTGGCGAGCAGGCCCACTTTGAGCAGTCCCTTGCGCAAGCGTCTTCCAATGAGGTCGTCGCCTCGTCAGTCTCAGCTAGAGCGGCAGTCGCTCCGCCGGTATCAGAGGTTCAGCGTGCGAGTGCGCTCGCAAGTCCGCCGGGCGATCGCGTCCTTCATGCACTTTCCACTATGTACCGGAGTCATGCCGTTTCTCCCGCAGTCAGCGGCGCGCCTGCTCCGAATGGCGTGCAGGGGGGGTCGGCTGCGCAGCTGCTTGTACAGGTGGATGATGTCGGCGCACATGCGGCGGTTAAGCCGATAGGTTCGGATTTCGATTCGATGATGGTTGGTCTGCGCGATGTCTACAGAGACGTCGTTCAGGTTTCACTTGTCTCCAAGAGCACCAGCGCCGTCAGTTCGTCGCTGAACAAGCTGCTATCGGCCGGCTGAGCGAGGATGATGACTGACGTGGTCCAGAGGCGTGGCGGTGGCGGCCATCGATCGTGGCGGCGGCTTCGCATTTGTCTTGCCCTGCCGCTCCTTCTTGCTTTGATTGGCTGTAAGACCGATCTCTATACCAAGATTCAGGAGCGTGAGGCTAATGAGATGCTCGCGCTTCTTCTTGGTAAGGGTGTCGATGCGGTCCGTGTTGTCGCTAAGGATGGAACCAGCGCAATCCAGGTCGAGGAAAAGCAGCTTGCGTATTCGATTGACTTGCTGAATGTCGAGGGGCTGCCTCGCCAATCCTTTAAGAATCTTGGCGAGGTGTTCAAGGGGTCGGGGCTGGTTGCCTCACCGATCGAGGAGCGCGCTCGTTACATCTATGCGCTAAGCGAAGAATTATCCCGCACGATCAGCAACATCGATGGCGTCCTTTCAGCGCGTGTTCATGTCGTTCTGCCGAAGAACGATCTGTTGCGGCAGGATGCGACCCCATCCTCGGCGTCGGTCTTCATTCGACATGGCTCTAACGCGAAGCTCTCGGTGCTCTTACCGCAGATCAAGATGCTGGTCGCCAACAGCATCGAGGGGCTCTCCTACGACAAGGTGGCGGTCGTCTTTGTGCCGGTTGAGCGGGCGCCGCTTGAGTCGTCACGGGCAGTCAGTTCCCCTCAATCAGCAAAATTTGCTTCAACGCCGTTGCTTGCGTTCGGGGTGGGCGGTGCCGGCGCCGCATTCGGCATCGCCTCTTACGTGTTGTTGGGCGCGCGTATTCGTCAATTCGGACAATCGTCGCGTAAGCTGACCATGTTTGGCGGGGGTTCGAGCGTGCCGGCCGTCAGAGCTGCTGACAAGAAGACCACTCCTGATGCGACGTAGTCAGGACGCTTATGTCGGCATCGATGTCATTCACCGAATCCAATCGTTCGTCCATGTTGGCTTCCGATCGGCTGCGCGAGCTTGTTGCCTCCATCCATCCGAGCCGCTTTGCTGCGCGCCTTGATCCGCTGCTGTCGCCTCCCACGTTGCTGCGGCTACAGCAGAGTTCCAGACTGCAGCCAAAACTGGCCGGGCTGCTGCTTGGCGGCGAAGTCGATGTGAGCGGAGCCAACTGGAACGAAGACCTGCTGCTCGGGCATGATCCGCGTCGAGCTGCCCTGCTCGCAGGTAGTATCTGGCATGCGCGCTCGGTCCTGAAGCTGGTTTCAAGGCACGATCTATCAATTTTGGTCGAACTGATCGGTGCCGAAGCGCATGCTTTTGGGATCCGGCATTTATCAAGCGCGGTCGCAACGACGCCCATTGCCGACCCGGAGCAACTATCGCGACAGATTGAACATGATGGGCACGTCTGTCTCGGCGCCTGGCTCGACGAGGCTCCAGCGCTTGAGCGTACCCGCGTGCTTCTACGCTTGCCCGTTGGGACCGCCGCGGACAATCCGGCCGCCGACTACCGTTGTGCCGCAGGCCCGCTGCTTTCCTTGGTCATGGCTCATTTGAGGACGGAGGTTGCCAGGGGATGACCGCCGATGTCCCAGCATTGCCGGTGGCGCCGCGGATTCGCCCGCTCGGGCCCCTGATACGGGCAGCCGAACTCAAGGTTTGGCACGATGCCGTGCAAGCGCTCGCCGCTGCCGAGCGACATCTGCAGCGCGTTCGTAGCTGGGGACGCAAAGCTTTTGAGCTGGAACGGATGCGCGGCCATGCCGAGGGCAAAAAGACGGGAGCGGAGGAAATGACACGGCTGATCGCGCAGGCTGTTTGTGAACTGGCGCAGCGAAAGGCCGCTCTGGATCAGGAATTGCCGCAGTTGGTCATTGAGATCGTGAGCAATTTGCTGGGTGCCTTTGAGCCGAGCGAGATGCTGGTGCGGGCCGTTCGTCACGCCATCGAGCAAAAGTATAAGAACACGGAAGTGTGCCTTCACGTATCGCCCCTGAAAGCCGATCTGCTGGCCAGTGAGTTCGCGGCCTACGATGGACTTGACGACCGACCTAAGGTCAGGATTGAGCCGGATCCTGCGCTGACGGCGGACCAGTGCGTTTTGTGGAGCGAGTTTGGCAATGTCGACCTTGGACTTGCCGCGCAGGTCCGCGCGCTTCGTCTTGGCCTTGGTTTGTCCTCGCAGGAGAGCGAGCCGTGACCATGCAACGACCAGCCCATGAGGCTGCGGCAGGGGAAGGGAATGTTCACGCCGCGCTCTCGTCCTTAAGATCTTCCGCAAAGCATATCGACACCCGCGCCGTTCGTGGTCGGGTCACGCGGGCAATAGGCACGCTGCTCCACGCCGTTCTGCCGGAGGCCCGTGTTGGGGAATTGTGCCTCCTGCAAGATCCTCGCAGCGGATGGTCACTAGAGGCCGAGGTGATCGGTCTATTGCCGGACGGGGTGTTACTCACCCCGATCGGCGACATGGTCGGATTGTCCAGCCGTGCAGAAGTGGTCACGACCGGGCGAATGCAGGAAGTGCCAGTCGGTCCCAATTTGCTCGGCCGCGTAATCGACAGCTTCGGCCGTCCACTCGATGGCGGGGGCCCGATAAAGACTGGCGAAGTTCGCCCGCTGCGCGGCAGGGCGCCCAACCCCATGAAGCGACGCGGCATCGAACAGCCTTTTCCGCTTGGCGTTCGCGTCCTGGACGGGCTTCTGACATGTGGAGAAGGCCAGCGGATCGGAATCTATGGTGACGCTGGTTGCGGCAAGTCGACGCTGATGTCGCAGATCGTCAAAGGCGCGGCCGCCGATGTCACCATCGTCGCGCTGATCGGCGAACGTGGCCGGGAGGTGCGTGAATTCATCGAGCGCCATCTTTGCGAGGCCATGCACCGTTCGGTCGTCGTCGTTGAAACCTCCGACAGTTCGGCCATGGAGCGGGCGCAATGCGCCCATATGGCAACCGCGCTGGCCGAATATTTTCGTGATCAAGGATTGCGCGTCGTTCTGATGATGGATTCATTGACGCGCTTTAGCCGCGCCATGCGTGAAATCGGCCTTGCCGCAGGAGAGCCTCCGACTCGACGCGGATTTCCGCCCTCGGTTTTCGCGCTGTTGCCAGGCCTATTGGAGCGTGCTGGCATGGGCGAGCACGGTTCAATCACGGCTTTCTATACCGTGCTCGTCGAAGGTGACGGCACGGGCGATCCCATCGCCGAAGAATCGCGCGGCATTCTTGACGGCCATATCATTCTCTCACGCGCGCTTGCCTCGCGAGAGCAGTTTCCGGCCATCGACGTGTTGTCGAGCCGAAGCCGCGTCATGGACGCAATCGTGTCTGTGCCGCATCGCAAGTCGGCATCCTTCTTCCGTGATCTGCTCTCGCGTTACGCCGAGGCGGAGTTTTTGATCAAGGTCGGCGAATACAAGCAAGGCTCCGATCCGTTGACGGACCGGGCGATCGCCTCGATTGATGAGTTGCGGGCATTTTTGCGCCAGGGTCAGGACCAGGCATGCAGTTTTGAGGAGACGGTGGCATGGATGTCACGTCTGACCGCCTGAATGGCGTTCATGCGTCTAAACTGCGGCTCGTCAAGGACATGAGGGAGCGAAGCGCCCTTCGTGAACTGTCCAACATGGAAACCAGGCGCCACATCGCGGTTGATGCCGTCGAACAGGCTTCCAAGCATCTTGCAAATGCCGAACGACGCCGCGCAAGGGTTGAAGCCGAGCTTTATCGGGAAATGTTGTCGGCCGATGCGATATCGGTCGCCGACCTCGAGCGGCGCCACCATCTCATCATTGGGCGGCTCACAGAGGAGATCGCAGCGACGCAACGGGCGTTTGATGAGGCACGTTCCGCTCAAGACCAGGCCGAGGCTGCCGTTCTTGAGGCGCGGACCCTCTGGGCCAAACGTTCAACGGCGAGCCAAAAATGGCAAGAGATCGAGCGCGACGTTCAGCGCATGACCGACGCGCATTGCGAAGCTGCGGCCGAAATTGAAGCCGATGATGAGGTCGTGCTTCGGTACCGGAGGGGATCAGATCGCCAAGTGGGAGGCGAGCCGACCTGATGGCCACTTCTCCAACGCCAGGACGCCCTGATGTGGAAGGGAGGGGTGCGTCGCGATCGTCGGGGGAACCCGCACCGTTCAGACCAGCGCTGATCCTCTCTCATGCTGTGGTCTCATGGCTCAATGAAATCGCAGCGTTCCGCGTCGCTCTGCAAAGCCATCTAGGAGATAAACCGCTGTCGCTGGATCATAACCGGCTGGTCTGGCAGGCCGAGCCGGCTGCGGCATCGATGCTTGACTGCGTCTTTGACGCCGGCGGCGAAACGGTCGTCTTGTCCTTGCCCGGTTCGCTTGTGGAAGCGTTGATTGCGAACGTGCAGAGTGGTTTGACCTTACCTTCCGAGCCAAGTCGTTCGCTGATCCTTGAACTCGCGCTTGAACAATTGCTCGCTCCACTGGAGAGATTGATCCAACGGCCGTTGCAGCTTATCCGCACCCATAAAGCAGTGATGTCGGGTCCATATATTGAATTCGACGTCTCCTATGGTCCGCTTACAGCGAAGGCTCGCCTGCTTCTATTCCCGTCTCTCGACGGTCCCGTTCCACCTGCGTTCAGCGCCCTCGGCGAACTGCTTGGCCGATTGCCGCGACAGCGGCCCAAGCTTCGTTCTGAGCTGCCTGTCATCGTTGCAGGCCAGATTGGCTCGCTCCGCGTCACGATTGGGCTTGTTCGTCAAGCACAGCAAGGTGACGCGCTGCTGCCGGACGCAATTCCCCTCGCTTGCGGCCAGATCATCCTTGCCGCTGACCAATTATGGGCTCCTGCCGAGATTGCCCGCGACAGGCTGGTCCTGCGGGGGCCATTCCGCTTGCAATCCCACCCCCTGAAGAGTGGACATATGACGACACAACCAGAAGCGCAGCAGCTTCCCTCTGAAGCCGACATCGACAGCCTTGAGATCACACTTGTATTTGAATGCGGCCGCTGGCCGCTGCCGCTGGGAACCTTGCGAACTATCAACGAAGGTCATGTGTTCGAACTTGGCCGGCCGCTTGATGGTCCGGTCGATATCCTTGCCAACGGCCAACGCATTGGACGCGGCGACCTCGTGCGGATTGGCGAGAAACTTGCCGTCAGGTTACGCGGCAGGTTGGCGGTCAATGACTGAGATTCAACCCAGCATCCTCGCGCTTCTGGCGGTGACAGTCGGCCTCGGCCTGCTCGCGTTCGCCGTCGTCACAACCACCGCCTTCATAAAGGTCTCCGTTGTTCTCTTCCTGGTTCGCAATGCGCTCGGGACCCAATCGATACCGCCGAACATTGTCCTGTACGGCGCGGCACTGATTCTGACCGTCTTCATCAGCGCTCCGGTCTTTGAGCAGACCTACAACCGATTGACTGATCCCCAACTTCGCTACCAAACCTTCGATGACTGGATGACCGCCGCCAAGGAAGGACAGGAGCCGCTGCGCGCCCATCTGAAGAAATTCACCAATGAAGAGCAGCGCCGGTTTTTCTTGTCCTCGACTGAACATGTCTGGTCGGAAGAGATGCGCGGCAGCGCTACGGCCGATGATTTTGTGATTCTGGTTCCGTCCTTCCTGATCTCCGAACTCAAGCGTGGTTTCGAGATCGGGTTTCTTCTCTATCTTCCCTTTATTACCATCGACCTGATCGTCACGACGATTCTGATGGCCATGGGCATGTCGATGGTGTCCCCGACGGTGATATCTGTTCCCTTCAAGCTCTTTCTGTTCGTCACCATCGATGGCTGGTCACGTCTCATGCACGGGCTGGTATTGAGCTACACAACGCCGGGAGGCGGACAATGAATGAAGCCGGTATCCTCACGCATCTGAGCGAATCGCTCGTCCTGTTCATGATCTGGGTTCTGCCACCGCTCCTCGCAGCCTTGGTCTCCGGATTGATCATCGGCCTCATCCAGGCGGCGACGCAGCTCCAGGATCAAACCTTGCCCCTGACGGTGAAGCTTCTGGTCGTCGTCGCCGTCCTCGCTGGGTTTTCTCCGGTGCTCAGTGCTCCCCTCATCGAGCAGGCCGAGCGCATCTTCAGCGACTTTCCCGCACTCACCGGCAGATACTAGCAGAGCCTGGATGGCTGGACTGTCCCCCACAGATGCGCAAGCTCTGGTCCAGGGCGCGATCGAACTTGTCGCCGCAACGGGTCTTGGTGCGGCCCGTGCCTTGGGAATCATGCTGGTCCTTCCCGTCTTTACGAGGCCACGTATCAGTGGCTTGGTTCGAGGAAGCCTGACGATTGCGATCGGACTGCCGTGTCTGGCGCAGATCAAGCTCGGCTTGGAGGCGCTGGATCCAAACACGCGACTGGTCAGCGTCACCATGCTCGGTCTGAAAGAGGTGTTCGTCGGCCTTCTGCTCGGAATCCTGCTCAGTATCCCATTATGGAGTATCCAGGCGGTCGGCGACATCATCGATACTCAACGGGGAATTTCGAGCCAGGTGGCGGCGGAGGATCCCGCAACGCATAGCCAAGCGTCGGGAACCGGGCTTTTTCTCGGCATCACGGCGGTCACGATTTTCGTTCTGGTGGGCGGCCTGCAGACCATGGTGAGAAGCCTTTATGGCAGCTACCGGATCTGGCCCGTGTATCAGTTTCTGCCCGCGGTGACGGCGCAAGGGGCAATGCAATGTCTGAGCCTACTCGATCACATTATGCTGACGACGCTTCTGGTCGCCGGGCCGGTGCTGGTCCTGCTGCTGCTGATCGATGTATCGGTCATGATGCTGGGGCGCTTTGCATCGCAGCTCAAGTTGAACGATCTCTCTCCGACGATCAAGAATGTCGCCTTCGGTCTCATCATGGTCAGCTACACCGTCTATCTTCTTGAATACGCGGGAACTGAGATCCTCACGTCGGACAACGTGCTGGAATATCTGAAGAAGCTCTTGAAATGAGCGGCTCGAGCGAGGAGAAAAAGCTACCTCCAACTCCCAAGAAGCTGCGCGATGCGCGCAAGAAGGGGCAGAGCGCGCGCAGCTCCGATTTGGTGAGCGGTGTCAGCGCATGCGCCGGTTTCGGCTGTCTGTGGTGGAGAGCCGGGCCGATCGAAGACAAGTGGCACGAAACGGTCCGGCTGATCGACAAAGTGCAGGAGCAGCCGTTCACGAGCGCGGTCCCGCAAGCGCTCAGTGGCTTGCTGGAGCTTTCGCTGGCAGCCGTCGCGCCATTGCTCGCCTGTGCCGTGGCAGCGGCCCTGTTGGCGAATATCCTGGCCAATGGCGGCTTTATGTTTGCCTCGGAGCCGCTCAAGCCGAAGCTGGAGAAATTGGATCCCGTCAAGGGCCTGAAGCGGATCGCATCGAAACGTTCGTTGATCGAACTTGGCAAGACGCTGGTCAAGGTGGTGGTCCTCGGGACGAGTTTGTTCCTCACCGTGATGGCAAGCTGGAAGACGCTGGTGTACCTGCCGGTCTGCGGCATGGGCTGTCTTGGCTTCGTCTTCACCGAGGTCAAACTGCTAACCGGAATTGCCGCTGCGGCTTTTCTGGTCGGCGGATTGGCCGACCTTCTGATCCAGCGCTGGTTGTTTCTGCAGGACATGCGCATGACGGAAACCGAGGCCAAGCGCGAGAACAAGGAACAGCAAGGCAATCCGCAGATAAAGCGTGAGCACCGCCGTCTGCGGCAGGAGGCGGCGAACGAGGCTCCGCTCGGCGTCCATCGCGCCACTTTGATATTGAGGGGAGCGGCAACCTTGATTGGGTTGCGCTATGTTCGCGGCGAAACCGGCGTGCCGATCCTGGTCTGCCGTGGCGAAGGCGACGCTGCGTCACAGCTGCTTCATGAGGCGCGCGCGCTCCGCCTCCGTATTGTAGATGACGACATCCTGGCGCACCAGCTCCTCGGCAAAGCAAGGCTGGGCAACCCGGTTCCTACAGAGTATTTCGAGCCGGTCGCAAAAGCGCTTTACGCTGCCGGACTGGTCTAGGGTTTGTACTCAATAGGGATTGAACTAAGCCGCTGCCGCGGCGTAGGGGGCAAGGTGGCATAGATCGCCTCCTGGCTGAGAGGATGTGGGTGTTGGAGCCCACCCCCTCAGACAGGAGTATCGAGATGGCCGATTTGAGCCCTCTTCGCCGCCGCATGATCGAAGACATGACCGTCCGCAATCTGTCGCCGGCGACGCAAAGATCCTACATCAGCGCGGTTTCGAAGTTCAGCCGCTATTTTGGCCGATCGCCTGACCGGTTAGAGCTGGAAGACGTCCGCGCCTTCCAGGTGCATTTGGTCTCGACCGGCATCTCATGGCCGGCGCTGAACCAGATCGTCTGTGCGCTACGGTTTTTCTACGGCGTCACGCTCGGCGAGGCGCTCATCCCAGAGCGCATTCCCTATGCGCGAGAACCGCGCAAGCTGCCGGTCGTTCTCAGCGCCGACGAAGTGGTTCAGTTTCTTGAAGCGGTATCGAGCCTGAAGAGCCGCGCCGCGCTCACCACCGCCTATGCGGCCGGGCTCAGGGCCTCGGAGGTTGCGGGACTGCGGATCGAAGACATCGACAGCGCCCGCGGCGTCATCCAGGTGCGCCACGGCAAGGGCGCGAAGGATCGCAACGTGATGCTGTCGCCCCAGCTGCTGGGCATCCTGCGCACCTACTGGCGGCTCGCCCGGCCGCGGCTTTATCTGTTCCCTGGTCGTGACGAAGATCATCCGATCGATCAGACCGTGCTGCATGCCGCCTGCCGGTCGGCGGTGAAGGCTGCGGGCCTGACCAAGCGCGTCACGCTGCACACGCTGCGCCACAGCTTCGCGACACATCTTCTCGAGAACGGAACCGATATCCGGATCATCCAGGTCTTGCTCGGGCACAATAATTTGTCGTCGACAGCGCGCTACACGCAGGTCGCCACCGATACGATCCGAGCGACGCAGAGCCCGCTCGATCGCCTGTCGCTGGAGGTGACGCCACCTGGATGACCCGCAGCGGGATGCGGGTCATGACCCGCTCCGACATCCGCTCCAACAGGCCCGCCATCGAGATTGCCGATATTCTGTGCCGGCATGGCGACGCCTATCGCCGTGTACATGCCGGTCATCTGGGGCGGGTCGAGCGGCGCGTGATGAGCGCGATCGTTGCGTGCCGGACCGAGGCGCTCGGCGGCCACATGCAGGCTTGCGACGACTGCGGCACGACACGCGTTGCCTATAATTCCTGCCGCAATCGGCACTGTCCGAAGTGTCAGGGGAGAGCCCGAGCCGCGTGGCTCGCCGCGCGTCAAGCCGACCTGCTTCCGGTTCCCTATTTCCACGTCGTCTTTACACTTCCCGCACCGATCGCCGCGATCGCTTTCCAGAACAAGGCCGTCGTCTATGCCATCCTGTTCAAGGCTGCCGCCGAGGCGATGACGACGCTCGCCGCCAATCCACGCCGGCTCGGCGGTGCGATCGGCGGCGTCGCCGTCCTCCACACCTGGGGACAGACGCTGATGCATCATCCCCACGTCCATTGCGTCGTTCCGGGTGGCGGCCTCTCGCCCGATGGCGCGCGCTGGACCGCTTGCCGACCGAACTTCTTCCTGGCCGTCAAACCGTTGTCCAGACTATTTCGCACACTTTTTCTCAAACGTCTGTCGGCAGCCTTCAACTCCGGTGCCTTGCGTTTCTTCGGCGATCTCGGAGCTCTGGCCGAGCCGGCTGCCTTTGCGGCCCACCTCGACGCCATGCGACGCATCAACTGGGTTGTTTACGCCAAGCGGCCCTTCGGCGGACCCGCACAGGTCCTGGCCTATCTCGGCCGCTACACCCATCGCGTCGCGATCGCCAACAGCCGGCTCGTCGCACTCGACGACGATCATGTCGCCTTCTCATGGAAGGACTATCGCCAAAACAGCGCGACAAAGATCATGAATCTCAAGCCCGATGAGTTCATTCGCCGTTTCCTGCTTCATACGCTGCCTGACGGCTTCCACCGCATCCGCCACTTCGGCTTCATGGCCAACCGCCATCGCGCTGCCAAGCTCGCCCTTTGCCGCGAACTTCTCGATCATGAGCGAACAGCCCCAAACGATGGCCAGCCGTCGCCTGTGGATTCGGAGGCTCAAACCCGGGCCGAGGTTCCTGCCTGTCCCGATTGTGGTGGCGTCATGCGCATCATTGAGCGCTTTCGACATAGCTTCAGACGCCCCAGCCCTCGAACATCACCGTTCCGATGCGACACATCGTGAGCCAAGTCATGTCGTGCACGACGATCATCATTCGTCATTTCGCTCCCAGCGTCTCGATCATCGCGGACGATGTCGAATCCGTGCTGTCACACTGCGCGACAACAACCGTCCGATGCAGCAAAAGGCCTATCGCGATCTCAGGCGAAGCGCGTCTGATCTCAACTCTTCCAGGATGCGCACTCCTGTGTCTCTGCCTCACGCGCCGAGCCAGCAGATCGGGCATGGCGATCTCGAACAATCCCCATAGCTGCAAAACCGCGAATAGCCTCCCGCGCCTTCGTTCAATCCGGCTTCAATGAGGTCGCGTCATAAGCGCCTGCCGCGCCCTCGCGTGAGCGCGACCTCACAGAACCCTCCAGATTCCCTTGTGAGGCAAATCGTGATTCACCCTGAGGGCTGGTGATGGAGGCCAGCCCCCATGGCTAGAGCAGATTCTGATCAGACACGGTCATAACCGGCTGCGGCGAAGAAGTTCAGGCACTCTTGGGCGGTGAAGGCGGTCAGGGCGGTGGCAATAGCGTTGTCCAAAGCCTCGATTGATCTGGCGGCGGCCTTTCGAAGTGCGGCTTTGAGCTTGGCGAAGGCCATTTCGATCGGATTGAGGTCGGGCGAATAAGGCGGCAAATAGAGGAGCTGGGCGCCCACGGCATCGATTGCGATGCCGACCTCGGCGCGCTTGTGTGCTGCGAGATTGTCCATCACCACGATGTCGCCGGGCCTGAGTGTCGGCACGAGGACTTGCGTCACGTAAGCCTCGAACGCCAGACCATCCATGGGACCGTCAAGGACCATCGGCGCAGTCATGCCGGTCGCTCTGAGCGCGCCGACGAAGGTCGTCGTCTTCCAATGACCATGCGGGAGCGCTGCGACACAGCGCTGGCCGTACGGCGAGCGGCCATAGCGCCGCGCCATCTTGGTCGAGGCTCCCGTCTCGTCGATAAACACCAACCGATGGATGCCGATCTCAGGCTGAGATGCCTTCCACGCCGCGCGTTCAGCGGCCACGTCCGGCCGATCCTGCTCGCTGGCGTGCGATGTTTTTTTTGAACGTGATGTTGCGGCGATCGAAGAATCGCCAGACCACGCTCGGCACGAAACGCTCGCCGTGGACTTTGAGGAGATGGTCAGCGATCTCGGCCAGCGTCATGTCAGGCGTAGCCTTGACCAGGGAGAGGATCTCCGCAGCATGACCCTCGATCCGAGCTGAACGTCTGTCTCCGCCCTGCGCTCCCGCCTCACAAGCGCCGGTGCTGCGCCATTCGTTGACCAGTTCGATCGCTGTCGATGGCGCTACGCCGAACCGGCCGGCGGCGCCCCGACAGCTCATGCCTTCCTCTTCCACAGCCCGAATAATGCGAAGGCGAAGGTCCGGCGAGAGCGGCTTAGCCATGGGGGCTGGCCTCCATCACCAGCCCTCAGGGTGAATCACGATTTGCCTCACAAGGGAATCTGGAGGGTTCTGTGAGGTCGCGCTCACGCGAGGGCGCGGCAGGCGCTTATGACGCGACCTCATTGAAGCCGGATTGAACGAAGGCGCGGGAGGCTATTCGCGGTTTTGCAGCTATGGGGATTGTTCGAGATCGCCATGCCCGATCTGCTGGCTCGGCGCGTGAGGCAGAGACACAGGAGTGCGCATCCTGGAAGAGTTGAGATCAGACGCGCTTCGCCTGAGATCGCGATAGGCCTTTTGCTGCATCGGACGGTTGTTGTCGCGCAGTGTGACAGCACGGATTCGACATCGTCCGCGATGATCGAGACGCTGGGAGCGAAATGACGAATGATGATCGTCGTGCACGACATGACTTGGCTCACGATGTGTCGCATCGGAACGGTGATGTTCGAGGGCTGGGGCGTCTGAAGCTATGTCGAAAGCGCTCAATGATGCGCATGACGCCACCACAATCGGGACAGGCAGGAACCTCGGCCCGGGTTTGAGCCTCCGAATCCACAGGCGACGGCTGGCCATCGTTTGGGGCTGTTCGCTCATGATCGAGAAGTTCGCGGCAAAGGGCGAGCTTGGCAGCGCGATGGCGGTTGGCCATGAAGCCGAAGTGGCGGATGCGGTGGAAGCCGTCAGGCAGCGTATGAAGCAGGAAACGGCGAATGAACTCATCGGGCTTGAGATTCATGATCTTTGTCGCGCTGTTTTGGCGATAGTCCTTCCATGAGAAGGCGACATGATCGTCGTCGAGTGCGACGAGCCGGCTGTTGGCGATCGCGACGCGATGGGTGTAGCGGCCGAGATAGGCCAGGACCTGTGCGGGTCCGCCGAAGGGCCGCTTGGCGTAAACAACCCAGTTGATGCGTCGCATGGCGTCGAGGTGGGCCGCAAAGGCAGCCGGCTCGGCCAGAGCTCCGAGATCGCCGAAGAAACGCAAGGCACCGGAGTTGAAGGCTGCCGACAGACGTTTGAGAAAAAGTGTGCGAAATAGTCTGGACAACGGTTTGACGGCCAGGAAGAAGTTCGGTCGGCAAGCGGTCCAGCGCGCGCCATCGGGCGAGAGGCCGCCACCCGGAACGACGCAATGGACGTGGGGATGATGCATCAGCGTCTGTCCCCAGGTGTGGAGGACGGCGACGCCGCCGATCGCACCGCCGAGCCGGCGTGGATTGGCGGCGAGCGTCGTCATCGCCTCGGCGGCAGCCTTGAACAGGATGGCATAGACGACGGCCTTGTTCTGGAAAGCGATCGCGGCGATCGGTGCGGGAAGTGTAAAGACGACGTGGAAATAGGGAACCGGAAGCAGGTCGGCTTGACGCGCGGCGAGCCACGCGGCTCGGGCTCTCCCCTGACACTTCGGACAGTGCCGATTGCGGCAGGAATTATAGGCAACGCGTGTCGTGCCGCAGTCGTCGCAAGCCTGCATGTGGCCGCCGAGCGCCTCGGTCCGGCACGCAACGATCGCGCTCATCACGCGCCGCTCGACCCGCCCCAGATGACCGGCATGTACACGGCGATAGGCGTCGCCATGCCGGCACAGAATATCGGCAATCTCGATGGCGGGCCTGTTGGAGCGGATGTCGGAGCGGGTCATGACCCGCATCCCGCTGCGGGTCATCCAGGTGGCGTCACCTCCAGCGACAGGCGATCGAGCGGGCTCTGCGTCGCTCGGATCGTATCGGTGGCGACCTGCGTGTAGCGCGCTGTCGACGACAAATTATTGTGCCCGAGCAAGACCTGGATGATCCGGATATCGGTTCCGTTCTCGAGAAGATGTGTCGCGAAGCTGTGGCGCAGCGTGTGCAGCGTGACGCTGCTTGGTCAGGCCCGCAGCCTTCACCGCCGACCGGCAGGCGGCATGCAGCACGGTCTGATCGATCGGATGATCTTCGTCACGACCAGGGAACAGATAAAGCCGCGGCCGGGCGAGCCGCCAGTAGGTGCGCAGGATGCCCAGCAGCTGGGGCGACAGCATCACGTTGCGATCCTTCGCGCCCTTGCCGTGGCGCACCTGGATGACGCCGCGGGCGCTGTCGATGTCTTCGATCCGCAGTCCCGCAACCTCCGAGGCCCTGAGCCCGGCCGCATAGGCGGTGGTGAGCGCGGCGCGGCTCTTCAGGCTCGATACCGCTTCAAGAAACTGAACCACTTCGTCGGCGCTGAGAACGACCGGCAGCTTGCGCGGTTCTCGCGCATAGGGAATGCGCTCTGGGATGAGCGCCTCGCCGAGCGTGACGCCGTAGAAAAACCGTAGCGCACAGACGATCTGGTTCAGCGCCGGCCATGAGATGCCGGTCGAGACCAAATGCACCTGGAAGGCGCGGACGTCTTCCAGCTCTAACCGGTCAGGCGATCGGCCAAAATAGCGGCTGAACTTCGAAACCGCGCTGATGTAGGATCTTTGCGTCGCCGGCGACAGATTGCGGACGGTCATGTCTTCGATCATGCGGCGGCGAAGAGGGCTCAAATCGGCCATCTCGATACTCCTGTCTGAGGGGGTGGGCTCCAACACCCACATCCTCTCAGCCAGGAGGCGATCTATGCCACCTTGCCCCCTACGCCGCGGCAGCGGCTTAGTTCAATCCCTTCCGATTCCGCCAGGTCAGAAAATGCTCTAGTGACCTTTACCGGCGGCTCATGTAAAAGCCGTTCACATGAGCTGGCGCAAGGACCAAGGCCGCGCCGAGCGCGGCTATCATCACGGCAATCTCAAAGAGGCGTTGCTGCAGGCAGCCCTCGACCTGATCTCGAAGAAGGGGCCGGCCGGCTTCACCTTCGCCGACGCCGCGCGAATGGCCGGCGTCAGCCCCGCCGCGCCCTACCGCCACTTCCGCGACCGTGACGAACTGATCGCCAGCATCGCACAGCGCGGCTTCGAGCAGTTCGAGGCGCTCTTGACGCAGGCCTGGGACGACGGCCGCCCCGACACCGTCTCGGCGTTCGAGCGGGTCGGCAAGGCCTATCTCGCCTTTGCGCGTGAGGAGCCCGCGTTCTACTCCGCGATGTTCGAATCCGGCCTGCCGGTCGATTCCAATCCGACCTTGATGGCGGCAAGCGAACGCGCATTTGCGATCATCCGCGCCGCCGCCGAGCGGCTCGCGGCGCTAGCGCCGCCCGGCACACCGCGCCCGCCGGCGATGATGATGGCGCTACATATCTGGTCGATGTCGCACGGCGTCGCCTCGCTGTTCGGCCGCGGCGATGCCGCGCGGCGCAAGCTGCCGATGTCGCCGGAGGATCTGCTCGAGGCCGAAGTGCTGATCTATCTGCGCGGCCTTGGCTTCCTCACCGATCGCAGGCCGGGAACCGCGGCAGCCGACGAAGAGCCGGCCGGCGACAGACCCGGCCCGTGGGGCAAACCGAAATAAGGTTCAACGGCCAAGCCAAAAATAATCCGCGGGGTGCGTCATCTGCTCTGCTTGACTTTCCCAAGGGCTCGGCTATCTATGTAAATGTTATTTACATTCACAACGGCGTGATTGCCGTGATGGAGAAGGAAATGGCCTACACCGCAGATGTCAATCGCTGGCGCGGCCCCGTCGAAGAGCCCTACCGTCCACACTTCTACGCGACGCCGTGGCATCCCCTGAAGATCGCCGGGATCATCCTCGGCTTCATGATCTGGTGGCCGATCGGCCTCGCCCTTCTCTTTTTCACACTCGGGAGCAGAAAAATGGCCTGTTGGAGTCACTACGATCAGGATCGCTGGGCGAACAAGATGGACCGCATGCAGGACAAGATGGAGCGGATGAAGAGCCGCATGGAGCGCCGCGGCTTCCCGTTCGGCGGCTTCGGCCCGCCCACCAGCGGCAACCGCGCCTTCGACGAGTACCGCCAGGATACCCTGCGCCGGCTCGAGGAAGAGCAGGTCGAGTTCAAGAACTTCCTCGATCGCCTGCGCCACGCCAAGGACAAGGAAGAGTTCGACGCCTTCATGGCGCAGCACAAGACCCGTCCGACCCCGCCGAACGATCAGCCGCCGCAGAGCTGATCCCGCGAGGCAAGCACTGAGCCTTCAGGCGATGTGCCCCCATAACACCTGATGGCCTGAGCCGCCCGTTTGCGACAAGCAAGCGGGCGGTTTGCATTGTGCGGCCGCCCTGCCCACTCTATCGTCGAGCGATGAGGTGAAGCGATGGCGGCTTTTGCGACGGCGAGTCCTGACGATCTCTGGCTTGCGATCCGGCGCGAGGCGGAAGCCGCTGTTGTCGCCGATCGCTTTCTCGAGGCGTCGGCTGCCTTCATCCTCGACCAGGGCGATCTCGGCGGCGCACTCGCCTTCCTGATCGGCCGGGCTATCTGCCGCGCCGAGGCCGATCGCGCGCAGTTCATGCGGACGGCCCGCGAGGCGTTCGCGGCCGAGCCCGCGCTGGTCGATGCCGCGACCACCGATCTTGTGGCCATCGTGCGCCGCGACCCGGCGATCACGGGCTTGCTGCCGCCGCTCCTCAACTTCAAGGGCTACGTCGCGCTGCAAGCCTGGCGCGTATCGAACTGGCTGTGGCGCCACGATCGCCCCGATCTTGCGCTGTTGATGCACAGTGCCGCGGCGGACCAGTTGCAGATTAGCATTCACCCGTCGGCTCGGATCGGAACGGCGGTTTTCCTCGATCACGGCACCGGCATCATCGTCGGCGCGTTGGCTTCCATCGGCGACGAGGTCACGATCCTGCAGAACGTCACCATCGCGCGGCATCAGGATGACCCGCGCCACGCGCCGACGATCGGCCGCGGCGTGCTGCTCAGCGCCGGCGCAACGCTGATCGGAAACCTCTCTGTCGGCGACTTCGCCAAGGTCGGCGCCGGCGCGCTGGTGACGTCGGATGTGCCGGCCGGCTGCACCGCCGTCGGTGTGCCGGCGCGGCTGACCAATTGCGCCGAGGCTGGTGCGCTTTCGTGAGGTGAGCGCATCGATCGGGGCCCTTCGCGTCGTCACGCCGGCGCGAGCATGTCGGCGAGTTGCGTAAAGCTGTCCGCGTGGAGGTCGATCCAGGATTCCGGCGCGACGTCGACCTTCGCCGCCGGCCCGAATTCCAGCGGACGGGCGACGAACGCGGTGCGCATGCCGAAGGCGCGGGCCGCCTTCAGGTCGTATTTGTGGCAGGCGACCATCAGGATCTTGTCGGCGGGATAGCCGAGGTAGTCGACGGCGAGCTGATACACCGCGGGTGACGGCTTGTAGCTGCGTGCAAGCTCCGCGGTCAGCACGGCATCGAACGGCAGCTTGGCATGCTTGACCACCGCCACCACGGCGGCCATGCCGGCATTCGACAAGGTCGAGGTCACGAACCGGCTGCGCAGGCGTGCGAGCCCCTCGACGCTGTCGGGCCAGGCGTCGAGCTTGCTCCACACCGTGTTCAGGTCGTCGCGCTCGTCGCGCGAGAAGGCCTCCGAGAGGCCGTGGCGATCGAGCAGCACATCGAGCGCCTCGCGATAGATGCGGTCGACCCGAATCCATGGGCGCTTGCCGGCGATCACGTCGTCGAGCGCGGCACGATAGAGATCGCGCCACTCGCTCGAGAGTTTGGCCCAGTCGAGCGTGAGCCCCTTCGCGGCATTGACGGCCTGCCCGGCACGCAGGATCGGCTGATAGAAATCGACGCACGTCCCCTGGACGTCGAACGCGATGGCACGGAGCTCATTGCGCCATGGCGCGGCGCCTGCCGGTTGTATCCCCGTCATCGCGGCCATGATCGATAGTCCTCCAGCAGTCATGAAGTGTCGTCTGGTCAGATCGGGTAGCACGGTTTGTTCCCCGGTTGCGGTATCGGAAGCAGCACGCCGATGCCTTGGTGAGGTGGGCACCCTGGTTGGGCTCCCTCTCCCCTTGCGGGAGAGGGTGGGGTGAGGGGTGGCCCCGGGAGTGATGCAAGAAGCGAGTAAAGTATAGTCAACTTGCTCGCCGGATCGTACGCAGTCCTCGTCACTAATTATCAGCGGAGCAAGGGGTACCCCTCTCCCCAACCCTCCCCCGCAAGGGGGGAGGGAGCCCGCCGTGCTCACCTCACGGTGTGCGATAAAAGAAGCACCTCACACATTCGATCCATGGATCGCGTCGATCACGGCGTCGGTCACTTCCTTGGTCGTCGCCTTGCCGCCGACGTCGGGCGTCAGCACGCCGGCCGCGCACACCTTCTCGACCGCGGCCATCAGCCGCGCGGCGGCGTCCTTTTCGCCGAGATGCTCCAGCATCTGCGCGCCGGTCCAGAAGGTCGCGACCGGGTTGGCGATGCCCTTGCCGGTGATGTCGAACGCCGAGCCGTGGATCGGCTCGAACATCGAGGGGAAGCGGCGCTGCGGGTCGATGTTGCCGGTCGGCGCGACGCCGAGGCTGCCGGCCAGGGCACCTGCGAGATCCGACAGGATGTCGGCATGCAGATTGGTTGCCACGATGGTGTCGAGGCTCTTCGGATGGAGCGTCATCCGCACCGTCATGGCGTCGACCAGCATCTTGTCCCAGGTCACATCGGGGAATTCCTTGGCCACCTCGGCCGCGATCTCGTCCCACATCACCATGCCGTGGCGCTGTGCGTTCGACTTGGTCACCACGGTGAGGAATTTGCGCGGCCGCGACTGCGCGAGCTGGAACGCGTAGCGCATGATCCGCGTCACGCCGACCCGGGTGAAGACCGCGACCTCGGTGCCGACTTCTTCCGGCAGGCCCCTGTGGGCGCGGCCGCCCATCCCGGCATATTCGCCTTCGGAATTCTCGCGCACGATCACCCAGTCGAGGTCGCCGACGCCGACATTGCGCAGCGGCGAGGCGACGCCGGGCAGGATTTTGGTCGGCCGCACATTGGCGTATTGGTCGAAGCCCTGGCAGATCGGCAGCCGCAGGCCCCACAGCGTGATGTGGTCGGGCACGTCGGGCGCGCCGACCGCGCCGAAATAGATCGCGTCGAAGTTCTTCAGGTCAGCGAGGCCGTCGGCCGGCATCATCACGCCGTGCTTCTTGTAGTAGTCCGAGCCCCAGTCGAAGGTCTTGACGTTGAAGCTGAGGTCGCCGCTCCGCTTCGCCAGCGCCTCGAGCACGCGGACACCCGCGGAGATCACTTCGGGGCCGATGCCGTCGGCGGGAATAGCGGCGATGGAATGAGTACGCATGGGTTGTCTCCGGATCAAGTGGTTAGCGGGTTCGCACGGGATTGGGTTGCGGTTCGGCTGGCACGGGTGCGCCTTGCGCGCGCGACAGCAGCAGCGTGAGCACGGCTGACAGCACCAGCAGGCCGGCAACGAAATAGAGGCCGCCCTCGAAACTGCCGGTGCGTTCCTTGATCCAGCCGATCATCGCCGGGCCGACGAAGCCGCCGAGATTGCCGATCGAGTTGATGGTGGCGATCCCTGCCGCGGCGGCCGAGCCCGACAGGAACATGGTCGGCATGCTCCACAGCGGCGGCTTCGAGGAGGAGATGCCGATATTGACCAAGGTCAGCGCCGCGATCACGGCGGCAAGGCCGGTCCATAGCCCGGCAAGCGCAAGTCCTGCCGCTGCGATCAGGCAGGCGATCACGACGTGCCAGGTGCGTTCGCCGGTGCGGTCGGAATGCCGCGCCCACAACACCATGGCGATCACGGCGACGGTCGCCGGCACCGCGTTGAGGAAGCCGACTTGCAGAGACGACAGCCCGAACGCCTTGATGATCTGCGGCGCCCACACGCCAAGTGTGTAGAGCCCGGCCGAGGTGCCGAAATAGACCAGCGACAGCGCCAGCACGCGCGGATCCGCCAGGCCGCGCCAGATGCTGTGGCTCGCGGTCGCGGCCTTGCGGTCGTTCTCCGCCTTCATGGTCTTGACCAGCCAGGCGCGCTCGTCATCCGCAAGCCATCGGGCCTGCTCCGGCCGGTCGGTCAGGAAGCCGAGCACGACGAAGCCGAGCAGCACGGCGGGCACGGCCTCCAGCACGAACAGCCATTGCCAGCCCTTGAAGCCGAACAGGCCGTCCATCTCCAAGAGCGCGCCCGACACCGGCGAGCCGAGCACGGTCGACAGCGGCGCGGCGGCCATGAACAGCGCGGTGACGGCGGCGCGCTGCCGCGCCGGGAACCAGTAGGACAGATACAGGATGATGCCGGGGAAGAAGCCGGCTTCCGCGGCGCCGAGCAAAAAGCGCAGCACGTAGAAGCTGGTCGCGCCCTGCACCAGCGCCATCGCCGCCGAGACCAGGCCCCAGGTGATCATCACCCGCGCGATCCAGATCCGCGCGCCGATCTTGTGCAGGATGATGTTGGAGGGCACCTCGAACAGGAAGTAGCCCCAGAAGAAGATACCGGCGCCGAAGCCATAGACCGTCGGCGACAGGCCGATGTCCTTGTTCATGGTCAGCGAAGCGAAGCCGATATTGACGCGGTCGATGAAGGCCACGAAGTACAGCAGTATGATGAACGGCACGATGCGCAGTGAGATCTTGCGCAACACGCGCGTGCCAAGCTCGCTTTCCATGGGCTTCCTCAGGGTTGGTCTTGTTTGTTGGGACGGCGCATTTCGCCGCGCCACCGGGAAGCCTAGAAGCTCGCGCCCTTCCGGTTCAATCCGCGCCGGTTTATACAAAAAAATGATATAATCGCCGCAGCCGGCAATGGCGGATCGAAACGGACAGGAACCCACTTTGGAACTGCACCAGCTTCGCTGCTTCGTGGCCGCAGCCGAGGAACTGCATTTCGGCCGCGCCGCGCAGCGCCTGCAGATGATGCCGTCGGCGCTCGGCCGCCACATCAAGCTGCTGGAGGAGGATCTCGGGGTTCGGCTGTTCGCGCGCACCACGCGCGCGGTGTCGTTGACCGAGGACGGCGCTGTGCTGCTGCGCGAGGGGCGGGCGCTGCTCGGCCGCGCCGAGGCGATCGAGAACGGCTTTCGCCGCCGGCTGCGCAAGCCGCAGGCTCGGCGCTTCCGGATCGGTGCGATCGACAGCGCCGCGGCCGGCCTGCTGCCACCGCTGCTGCGCGATCTCCGCGCCGCCCATCCGGACGTCGCCGTGCAACTGCTGGAGGAGAAGACCATCCGGCTGCTTCCAAAACTACTGTCGGGTGCGCTCGATCTCGCTTTCGTGCGCCCGCCGGAGCGGCCCGACCGGCGCATCGAGTTTTTTCCGCTGCTGCAGGAGACCGCCGTGGTGGCGCTGTCGCACAAGCACGCGCTGGCGCGGCGCAAGCAGATCGTGCTGCCCGATATTGCCGATCAGCCCTTGATCGTGCCGGAGCGCCGCTCGCGGCCGCACAGTCACGATCTCACGACAAAACTGTTCGACGAGGCCGGGCTGACGCCGCGCATCCAGGAGATCGCCGACGAGAAGCAGACCATCGTCAACATGGTCGCAGCAAGGCTCGGCGTCGCCATCGTGCCGCGCTGGACCGCACGAATGGCGATCCCCGGCGTGCGTTTCGTTCCCCTTAGGCTCAAGCGTGGGAGTGCTGCCGGCCGCCTGCCGCTCGCCGCCGCCTGGCTGAAAGGCTCCCGCGATCCGGTCCGTGACCAGGTGATCGCGGTGCTGGAGGCAAGATTAAAGAGCTACGCGCGCGAGGCTTGACGACGCTTGGTAGCCGTGTCCCGCTTCGCTGCAACAACGACCACTTCTACGCAGGCGCAGCAGATGATACGATGGGCCCAAACGCGACCTCGGCTCAAGCCGAGAGCGTGTCTGTCCTTTAGAGAATTTGCAAAGCAACTGTCATACTAGCCTGCTAGCGATTCCGTCGCGGCTGCCAGTGCGCTTCCCGCGCCGGAAGTCGCCCGACGCTTCGCCGGCATTCCTTGACCGGAGGGATCATGCTCCGCATCGTCACGTGTCTGACGCTTTTGATTTCCCTTCATGCGGCCGAGGCGCAAGACAGGGCGCCGGGCGGTTCATCGCAGCCCTATTTTGGGGGCTCCACAACGCCGCCGACCGATCTGCCGTCCGGGATCGGCAATTATTGCATCTACGAAAACCTCATCTTCTCGATTGGCTCGCCCATGTGCATTGGCAAGACGAGCTACGTATGTGCTCCCGCGATAAACGAAGCGGAGCTCAGTCAGCGGGCGTATTGGTCAGCAAGACCAGCTGATCCAAAACTGACCGCGCCGGTGTGCCAGTAGACTGGCTGCCGTCTCTCCCTTGAATCGAGAGCCATCCTCATCGTCGTCCCGGCGAAGGCCGGGACCCATTACCCCAACTGTCAATTGTTGCGCGACGCTGGGGCCGCGATCCCGTTCATCACCGAATGCGGTGGTTATGGGTCCTGGCTTTCGCCAGGACGACGAACGGAGAGGCTCCCGCCGAGACGACGAACTTGAGACAGACCGTGCCGCGATGACTCTTCGCCTAGCTCACATACACGAGGCTATAAACATACGACTTCGCCCCCTTGCGGCTCACCCAGTCGCCTTCCGGCGGGTGATCGCCCTGGGCGGCCGGCAGCACGTTCCAGGGACGGCCGGTGCAAGATTGGCTCGCCGGATCCCAAGCCACCCAGCCCCAGCCCGGCCGGCGCTCGATCCAAAGATCCTGATCCTGACGCTGGTAGCCGACGGTTCCCCCGGGGCGGGTGTTCCGGGCAAAGCTGCAGACGAGGGCGTCACTCTGCCGGCGCAGCTCGAATCTCTCCCGGTTTTGCGGATCGGCCATGAGTTCCTCGTTTGTAGACTCGCGTTATGTTATAATATAACAGTTTCCCCATGGCGCATACGCACACCCACGACCACCACCATCATGGCCAAGCCCATCCCCACGGGCACAGTCATGGCCCCTCGGCACATCCGGCCCAGGCCGCGCCCTGGTCGATCCTGCGCATGCCCGTGCCGGCCCGGCTGGCCGCGGCGCTCGCGGTCGCTGCCTGCCTGTGGGGCGTCGTCTGGCTGGCGATGAGGTGACCATGAGCGCGCTTGTCACCTTCCGCGACGTCACGCTCGGCTATGACCGCCACCCGGCGGTGCACCATCTCAACGGCGCGGTCGAGGCGGGCGCGCTGCTCGCCGTGATCGGCCCGAACGGCGCCGGCAAGTCGACGCTGCTGCGCGGCATCGCCGGCGTGCTGAAGCCGCTGTCGGGCGTGATCGATCTCGACGGGCTCGACCACCGTGACATCGCCTATCTGCCGCAATCCGCAGACATCGACCGTACGTTTCCGATCTCGGTGTTCGATTTCGTCGGCACCGGGCTGTGGCGCTCGACCGGTTTCTTCGGCGGCATCGGCAAGGCCGCGCGCGACAAGATCCGGGCGGCGCTGGCCGCGGTCGGCCTGAACGGCTTCGAGAACCGCCCGATCGGCACGCTGTCCGGCGGCCAGATGCAGCGCATGCTGTTCGCGCGCGTGCTGTTGCAGGATGCCCGCCTGATCGTGCTCGACGAGCCGTTCAACGCCATCGATGCCAAGACTACCGCTGACCTATTGGCGCTGGTGAAGCGCTGGAACGGCGAGGGGCGCACGGTGCTGGCGGCGCTGCACGACCTCGACATGGTGCGCAACAATTTCCCGGAAACGCTGCTGCTGGCGCGCGGCCCGGTGGAATGGGGCCCGACCGCGGAGACGCTGACGGCGGAAAATCTGACGGTCGCGATGCGGATGTGCGAAGCGTTCGACGACAGTGCCGCGGCCTGCGCCGCCGATCCGCGCTCACGGGCCGCCTGACGCCAATGCTGACTGACGCGCTGATCACGCCCTTCACCGAATTCGAGTTCATGCGCCGCGCGCTCGCGGCCGTGATCGCGCTGTCGCTCGGCGGCGCGCCGATCGGCGTGTTCCTGATGCTGCGGCGGATGAGCCTGGTCGGCGACGCCATGGCGCATGCGATCCTGCCGGGGGCTGCGATCGGCTTCCTGCTGTCCGGGCTCAATCTGTTCGCGATGACGACCGGCGGCCTGATCGCGGGCTTTGCGGTGGCGTTGCTCGCGGGCCTCGTTGCCCGCACCACCGAGCTGAAGGAGGATGCTTCGCTCGCGACCTTCTACCTGGTCTCGCTCGCGCTCGGCGTCACCATCGTCTCCATCAAGGGCACCAATATCGACCTGCTGCACGTGCTGTTCGGCAACATCCTGGCGATGGACGACCAGACCCTGCTGGTGATCGCCTTCAACGCCACCATCACGCTCTTGGTGCTCGCGGTGATCTATCGTCCGCTGGTGATCGAATGCGTCGATCCGGTGTTCCTGCGCACCGTGAGCCGGGCCGGCGCGCCGGCGCATCTCGCCTTCCTCGCGCTGGTCGTGGTCAATCTCGTCAACGGCTTCCACGCGCTCGGCACGCTGCTCGGCGTCGGGCTGATGATCCTGCCCGCCGGCATTGCGCGATTCTGGTCGCGCGACGTCACCACCATGATCTGCATCGCGGCCGCGAGCGCGATTGTGTCGGGCTATGCCGGGCTCGTGTTGTCGTACCAGACCCGGATTCCCTCCGGCCCCGCGATCATCCTGGTTGCGGCGGGGCTCTATATTGTGTCGCTGCTGTTCGGCAATGTCAGCGGCCTGGTGCGGCAGCTGTTTCCCGGCCGCCATCTCGAGGCGTGAGGACGATGCGGCGATTGGTTGGATTGATCGGTCTGGCACTGATGCTGGCGAGCGGCGCGGCGCGCGCCGAGGAGCGCATCCATGTCGTTGCGAGCTTCTCGATCCTCGCCGACATGGTGCGCAATGTCGGCGGCAACAGTGTCGACGTGATGGCGCTGGTCGGGCCCGACGGCGACGCGCATGTCTATGCGCCGACGCCGGCGGACGCCAAGAAGGTCGCCGACGCCAGGCTGCTGGTCATCAACGGCCTCGGCTTCGAGGGCTGGTTGCCGCGGCTGCTGCAGGCCTCCGGCAGCAAGGCGCCGGTCGCGGTGGCAACCAAGGGGATCATGCCGCGCAAGATGGGCGGCCATGACGATCCGCATGCCTGGCAATCGGTGGCCAATGCGAAGATCTACGTCGTCAATATTCGCGACGGGCTGATCGCCGCTGCTCCCGACCGTGCCGGCGTCTTCAAGGCCAATGCCGACGCCTATCTGGCGAGGCTGGAAGCGCTCGACCGCGAGGTGCACGAGGCGGTGGCGAAAATACCGGACGCGCGGCGCAAGGTGATCTCGACCCACGACGCCTTCGGCTATTTCGCCGACGCCTACGGAATTACGTTTTTCTCGCCGCTCAGCGTCTCGACCGATTCCGAGCCCAGCGCACGCGATATCGCCGCCATCATCGCCCAGATCAAGGTTGCGAAGATTCCGGCAGTTTTTCTCGAAAATATCAGCGATCCTCGCCTGATCGAGCGGGTCGCGGCCGAGACCGGCGCCAGCGTCGGCGGGACCCTGTATTCGGACAGTTTGACGGCCGAAAAGGGCCAGGCACCCACTTACATTGATATGGTCAGGCACAATATAAAGGCCCTGACCAGCGCGCTCGCCAACTAGGGGCAGGGGCCTCCCTGCCGGGATTGAGCGCGGCCCCAATTCGGAGTTGTTATGGCTGAAGCTTCGCAAAAAATTCCAGTGACCGTGCTGACGGGCTATCTCGGCGCCGGCAAGACCACGCTCTTGAACCGCATCCTGTCGGAAAACCACGGCAAGAAATACGCCGTCATCGTCAACGAATTCGGCGAGATCGGCATCGACAACGACCTCATCATCGGCGCCGATGAGGAAGTCTTCGAGATGAACAATGGCTGCGTCTGCTGCACGGTGCGCGGCGACCTCGTCCGTATCATGGACGGGTTGATGAAGCGCAAGGGCAAGTTCGACGCCATCATCGTCGAGACCACGGGCCTCGCCGATCCGGCACCGGTCGCGCAGACCTTCTTCGTCGACGAGGACGTGCAGAAGAACGCCCGGCTCGACGCCGTCGTGACTGTCGCCGACGCCAAATGGCTGAGTGATCGCCTCAAGGACGCGCCGGAAGCCAAGAACCAGATCGCGTTCGCCGACGTCATCGTGCTGAACAAGACCGACCTGGTCTCGAAGGCTGAGCTCGCCGAGGTCGAGGCCCGCATCCGCGGCATCAATCCCTATGCCAAGCTGCACCGCACCGAGCGTTGCCAGGTCGGACTATCGGATGTGCTGGAGCGCGGCGCGTTCGACCTCGACCGCATCCTGGAGATCGAGCCGGATTTCCTCGAGGCCGGCGACGGTCACAACCATGATCATCACCATCACGACCACGGTCATGACCATGATCACCACGATCACGGCCATGGCGGGCTGAAGCACTATCACGACGAGGACATGCAGTCGCTGTCGCTGCGCTCGGAGAAGCCGCTCGATCCGACCAAGTTCATGCCCTGGCTGCAGAACCTCGTCGCCACCGAGGGCCAGAAGATCCTGCGTTCGAAGGGCATCCTCGCCTTCACCGGCGATGACGACCGCTACGTGTTCCAGGGCGTCCACATGATGCTGGAGGGCGACCATCAGCAGAAGTGGAAGGACGGCGAGAAGCGCGAAAGCCGCGTCGTGTTCATCGGTCGCGAATTGCCGGAGCAGGCGATCCGCGACGGCTTCGAGCAGTGCATCACCACGTGATGAAAGAGTTCGATCCGGGCGAGGCCCCTTCTTCCATCGTTTCGATCACCGACCGCGTCAAGCAGCTTCCGCTCGGCGCGGCAGTCGGTTCGGTTCATTTCCTCGGCGACCGCGCGTTCTTCGTCGGTGCCGAGGAGAGTGTCGTGATCGCGACCGCCGACGGCGAGACCACGCGGACAGAGACGCATTTCGGCGCCATCCTGTGTGCGGCCTCCGACGGCAAGCGGCTCGTCACCGGCGGTGACGACGGCAAGCTGATCGCGATCGACGCCAAGGGCGAGACCTCGACGATTGCGACCGACGCCAAGCGGCGCTGGATCGACAACGTCGCGCTGCACAGCGACGGCACCGTGGCGTGGTCGGCGGGCAAGACCGCGTTCGTGCGCAATCCCAAGGGCGAAGAGAAAACCTTCGAGGTGCCGTCGACCGTCGGCGGGCTGGCGTTCGCGCCGAAGGGCCTGCGGCTTGCGATCGCGCATTACAACGGCGTGACCTTGTGGTTTCCCAACATGGCGGCCAATCCGGAATTCCTGGAATGGGCCGGCTCGCACCTCGCGGTCTCTTTCAGCCCGGACAACAAGTTTCTTGTCACGGCGATGCACGAGG
Source organism: Bradyrhizobium quebecense (assembly GCF_013373795.3). Lineage (NCBI taxonomy): Bacteria > Pseudomonadati > Pseudomonadota > Alphaproteobacteria > Hyphomicrobiales > Nitrobacteraceae > Bradyrhizobium > Bradyrhizobium quebecense. The sequence goes on along the minus strand of NZ_CP088022.1, from coordinate 5,633,442 downwards.
CCGCGATGCATGGCTGGCGGCTCGCCGATAACAGGCACATGCGGATGAGCGGTTATCCCGGCCGCGTGCGTTCGATGTCGTGGAGCGCCGGCGGCAAGGGGCTCGCGACCTCGGGCGCCGATGCCGTGATCGTCTGGCCGTTCACCAGCAAGGACGGTCCGATGGGCAAGGAGCCGGCGATGCTGGCGCCGATGCCGGCGCGGGTCGCGGTGGTTGCCTGCCATCCGAAGAACGACATCATGGCGGTCGGCTACGCCGACGGTACTGTGCTGATGGTCCGGCTCGAGGACGGCGCCGAGATCCTGGTGCGCCGGAACGCCGGTACCGCGGTGTCGGCGCTGGGATGGAATGCCAAGGGCACGTTGCTCGCCTACGGCACGGAAGATGGTGACGCGGGCATCCTGGAAATGTAAGAGATCGCTGCATCGTTCTCGGGCGAGGAAGAATCGGCAGCGCCATGCGATTTCTCACGACATTCCAGCTCGCCGACTTCATCGACACGCTGGTCAGCCTGACGTCAGCTTTTGTGCTGGGCACGCTGATCGGGGCCGAGCGGCAGTACCGGCAGCGCACCGCGGGGTTGCGCACCAATGTGCTGGTCGCGGTCGGCGCGGCCGCCTTCGTCGATCTCGCGATGCATCTGGCGGGTGCCGATGGCGCGGTGCGGGTAATCGCCTATGTGGTGTCGGGGATCGGTTTCCTCGGCGCCGGCGTCATCATGAAGCAGGGCATGGACGTGCGCGGCCTCAACACCGCGGCGACGCTGTGGGCCTCGGCCGCGGTCGGCTCCTGCGCCGGCGCCGACCTGGTGGCGCAGGCGGCGGCGTTGACCGTGTTCGTGATCGCCGGCAACACGCTGCTGCGCCCGCTGGTCAACGCCATCAACCGCATCCCGCTGAACGAGAAGGCTTCGGAGGCGACCTACTACTTCAAGCTCGCGGTGACTCCGGAGGCATTGCCCGACATGCGCGACCGCCTGGTCGAGAAGCTCGAGGCCGCGAACTATCCGGTCGCCGATGTCAACGTGGTCGAGGCCGGCGACGACTTCCTGGAGATCGTGGCGACGCTGGTCTCGACCGCGGTCGACCCCAACGAGCTGAATGCCGTGGTGGTCGACCTGCAGCATCAGCCCGGCGTGCGGCACGTGACCTGGGAAATCAGCACCACGGATTGAGGCGAGGTTCCCGCAGGCTCTGCTCAGGAACCATGCGGTGGCCGGATCGTTGACCTCGCTGACAATGCGTGGGTGAGCGAGATGGCTGCGGATCGAACCAGGCTACGGAACGACGTGCTGATCGCCTCCTCGCTGGTGGTGGCAGGCGTTGCGATCGCCGTGCTATCGCTGCACGCGATCAACGCTGCCCCGCCGCAGGAAATGGCGCAGGCGACCCAGCCGCTGCAGACGACGCCGTCACCCGAGCCAGAGAAGACAGCTCCGCCGGCCGAGTCGAAGCCCGGCGGCGAGCGGCCGACGACGCCGGCGCCGGAGCCTGCGCGTCCCGACGCTGAAGCGCAGAAGGCCGGCGCCAGGCCGGTGCTGCCGCCGGCGCCCGCCGAGAAGACCGCGCCGCCGATTGAGAAGAAATAGGCGCGTTCGGCCGGCGCATTGTGACGCGCATTTGACTGATCCTGCCGATTATACGGTCTCGCCTCCGCCGCCTGCGCCCGCCATAATCTGTCGTCTTGCCAACGACAGATGGGGCCTTTCATGAAGATCGAGGACGTCCGGCGCACCGCCTATTCGATGCCGCTCACCAACCCGTCGTTTCCGCCGGGGCCGTATCGGTTCTTCGACCGCGAATATTTCATCATCACCTACAAGACCGACCCCGAAGCGCTGGCGGCCGTGGTGCCGGAGCCGCTCGAGGTCGCCGAGCCCGTGGTGAAGTACGAATTCATCCGCATGCCGGACTCGACCGGCTTCGGCGACTACACCGAAACCGGCCAGGTGATCCCGGTCCGCTTCAAAGGTGAGCTCGGGGCCTATACCCACGCGATGTATCTCGACGACGAGGCCCCGATTGCGGGCGGCCGCGAGCTCTGGGGATTTCCGAAGAAGCTGGCGCGGCCCAAGATCGCGGTCGAGAGCGACGTGCTGGTCGGCTCGCTGCATTACGGCTCGGTGCTCTGCGCCTCCGCCACCATGGGCTACAAGTACCACAAGGTCGATCACGATACGGTCTTGAACGCGATGAAGGCGCCGAACTTCATCCTGAAGATCATTCCGCATGTCGACGGCAGCCCGCGGATCTGCGAGCTGGTGCGCTTCCATCTCGACGACATCGTGCTGAAGGAGGCCTGGACAGGGCCCTCCGCGCTCGGCCTGTTTCCGCACGCGCTGTGCGACGTCGCCCGCCTGCCGGTGCGCGAGGTGGTCTCGGCGTTGCATTACAAGGCAGATCTGACGCTCGGCCTCGGCTCGGTCGCGTTCGACTACGTGGCGAAGTGAGCGGCGCCAGACAGCAAAACGCCCGGCGTGAGCCGGGCATTTTCGTTCTCAACATACGCTGTGCGGTCACCGCACCAGGATGTTCTTGAACTGCCAGGGATCGCTGGTGTCGATATCCTCCGGGAACAGTCCCGGACGATCCGTCAGCGGAGTCCAGTCGGTGTAGAAACCCTTCACCGGGCCGAGATACGGCAGCTGGATTTCCAGCAGACGATCGAAATCCATCTCGTCGGCTTCGACGATGCCCTCGTTCGGGTTCTCCAGCGCCCACACCATGCCGCCGAGCACCGCGGAGGTCACCTGCAGACCGGTCGCGTTCTGATAGGGCGCGAGCCTGCGGGTCTCCTCGATGGAGAGCTGCGAGCCGTACCAGTAGGCATTGTTGTCGTGACCGAACAGCAGCACGCCGAGTTCGTCGATGCCGTCGACGATTTCGTTCTCATCGAGGATGTGGTGCTTCTCCTGCATCTTCGCTGCGCGGCCGAACATTTCATGCAGCGACAGCACGGCATCGTCAGCCGGATGATAGGCATAGTGGCAGGTCGGCCGATAGATCGCCGTGCCCGATGCGTCACGCACCGTGAAGTAATCGGCGATCGAGATCGACTCGTTGTGGGTGACGAGGAAGCCATACTGCGCGCCCCGGGTCGGGCACCAGGTCCGCACGCGTGTGTTGGCGCCCGGCTGCATCAGATAGATCGCCGCGCCGCAGCCGGCTTCGTGGGTGCGCGCATTCTCGGGCATCCATTTTTCATGGGTGCCCCAACCGAGTTCGGACGGCTGCACGCCTTCCGACAGGAAACCTTCCACCGACCAGGTGTTGACGAAGACATCAGGCTCCTTCGGCGACTTGGAGCGCTGGGTGTCGCGTTCGGCGATATGGATGCCCTTGATACCAGCCTGCCGCATCAAGTCCGCCCATTCGGCCTTGGTCTTCGGCCTCGGGGCATTGAGCTTCAGATCGGCGGCGACATTGAGCAGCGCCTGCTTGACGAAAAACGAGACCATGCCGGGATTGGCGCCACAGCAGGAGACGGCCGTGGTCGACCCCGCGGGACGCGCCTTCTTGGCGGCCAGCGTCACTTCGCGCAGGGCGTAGTTGGAGCGCGCTTCCGGGCCCTTTGACGAATCGAAGTAGAAGCCGAGCCAGGGCTCGTTGACGGTGTCGATGTAGAGAGCGCCAAGCTCGTTGCAGAGCTCCATGATGTCGGTCGAGCCGGTATCGACCGAGAGATTGACGCAAAAGCCCTGGCCGCCACCTTCAGTGAGCAGCGGGGTCAGCAGGTCGCGGTAATTGTCCTTGGTCACGGCCTGCTGGATGAACTTTACATTCTGCTTCTCGCAATGCGCCCTGCGGCCCTCATCCTTGGGATCGATCACGGTGATGCGCGACTTGTCGTAATCGAGATGCCGCTCGATCATCGGCAACGTGCCTTTGCCGATCGAGCCGAAGCCGATCATGACAATGGGGCCGGTGATTTTCGCGTAGATCTGCGAGGAGGGGCTCATCATTTTCTCCAGGAGAGTGCCGAGCGGCGGGTAGAGTGGATCAGGGGTTGCGTCGCTTTGCGGTAACTTCGATCTCGACCTTCATCTCGGGCTTGTAGAGCCCCGCGACGATCAGCATCGTTGCGGCCGGGCGGATGTCGCCGAGAACCTCGCCGCAGACCGCGAAATGGGCATCCACGTCACTGATGTCAGTGAGGTAGTAGGTCGCGCGGACGATGTCGGCCATCGTGAAGCCGCCCTCGTTGAGGGCAGCCTCGATGGTCTTGAAGCAGTTCCGTGACTGGCGCGTGACATCATCAGGCATGGTCATGGTGGTGTAGTCGTAGCCGGTGGTTCCGGCGACGAAGGCGAAGTCGCCGTCGATCACGGCACGGCTGTAGCCCGCGGTCTTCTCGAACGGCGAGCCGGTGGAAATCAGGCGGCGGGGCATGCTGGACCTCGACGGAAAAAGCTTCTGCGCGGGGGTTTACGGGCATTTTTACCGCCCGCGCAACCCCTTGGATTCTTGCCTGAGAGCAGGCGCTAGCGGGACTGCTGCGTGGTGTCCGGCGGCGACGGCGGCGTGCCGGTCCAGCGCCGGATCAGGATGTCCCGGACGATCATAACCGAGATCAGGACCAGCATGACCGTGGTGACGAGGCCGCGCCATCGCGGGCGCGCGCCATCGATTGCGGGAAGGTTCTCTGCCATGGCGCCCGCCTTACGCCGCGTGCGGCACGGCGAGCGGTGCCTTCTGGTTGCGGGTTGCCTTGCTCTTGGGCAGCGGTGCGCCGGTCGGCGTGATCATCCCCCAGGCGCCATCGAGCGCGCCCGCGACCAGCTCGAGGCCGAGCAGCCGGTCGCGCTCGAATGCGCCGGGCAGCGACAATTCGCCGGTCCTGGCGGCGGTGAAGCCATAGCGGGCGTAATAGGGCGCATCGCCAAGCAGGATCACCGCGCCGTGGCCGCGGGCCTTCGCCACGGCCAGCGCGCGCTGCATCAGCGCGGCGCCGACGCCGAGGCCGCGGCAGTCGTCGTCGACCGCCAGCGGCCCCAGCATCAGCGCGTTGCGGCCCCCCGCGCTGACGTGCCACAGCCGCACGGTTCCAACCAGCCGGCCGTCATGGCGCACGGCCGCAAGGCTCAGGCCTTGGGCGGGCGCGCGTCCGTCGCGCAGGCGCTGGCAAGTGCGGGCATGGCGGTTCTCGCCAAAGCAGGCATCCAGCAGCGCTTCGCGCGCGACGATGTCCGAAGCCCGCTCCGCGCGGATCGCAAACGGGGCGGCTTTTCGGATGAGAGCAACGGGGGTGTTCCGTTTTGCAGTCATGGCACGTCAGTCCCCGCTTGCAACGGCATGTCGCACGCCGCGCAAGCGTCGTTCAGAAAAATCAAAATGATCGGGAAGGAGCCGGCGGGGCCGGCTCCCGGTTTATCAGGCCTCGAAAAGGAGGCGGCTTAGATGTGGTAGGTCTTCAGCGGCGGAATGCCGTTGAACGCCACCGACGAGTAGGTCGACGTATAGGCGCCGGTGCCTTCGATCAGCAGCTTGTCGCCGATCTCGAGCGTTACCGGGAGCGGATACGGCAGCTTCTCGTACAGCACGTCGGCGCTATCGCAGGTCGGGCCCGCGAGCACGCACGGCGTCATGTCCGCTCCGTCATGCGGCGTGCGGATGGCGTAGCGGATCGACTCGTCCATCGTCTCGGCGAGACCGCCGAACTTGCCGATGTCGAGATAGACCCAGCGCACCTCGTCCTCGTCGCTCTTCTTCGAGATCAGAACGACTTCGGTCTCGATGATGCCCGCATTGCCGACCATGCCGCGGCCCGGCTCGATGATCGTCTCCGGGATCTGGTTGCCGAAATGCTTGCGCAGCGCGCGGAAGATCGACCGGCCATACTGCAGGACCGGCGGAACGTCCTTGAGATATTTGGTCGGGAAGCCACCGCCCATGTTGACCATGGAGAGGTTGATTCCGCGCTCGGCGCAGTCACGGAACACGGTCGAGGCCATCGCGAGCGCGCGGTCCCACGCCTTCACCTTGCGCTGCTGCGAGCCGACATGGAACGAGATGCCGCACGGCTCGAGCCCCAGGCGCTTGGCGAGGTCGAGCACGTCGACCGCCATCTCCGGATCGCAGCCGAACTTGCGCGACAGCGGCCACTCGGCGCCGGCGCAGTCATAGAGGATGCGGCAGAACACCTTCGCGCCGGGAGCGGCGCGGGCGATCTTCTCGACCTCGGCGGCGCAGTCGACTGCGAACAGGCGAATGCCGAGCGCGAAGGCGCGCGCGATGTCGCGCTCCTTCTTGATCGTGTTGCCATAGGAGATGCGGTCCGGCGTCGCACCGGCGGCCAGCGCCATCTCGATTTCGGCAACGGTCGCGGTGTCGAAGCAGGAGCCGAGCGAGGCGAGCAGCGCCAGCACTTCGGGCGCCGGGTTGGCCTTCACCGCGTAGAACACGCGGCTGTCCGGCAGCACCTTCGCGAAGGTCTGGTAGTTGTCGCGCACGACTTCGAGGTCGACGACGAGGCACGGCTCGGTGTCGAGACCATCCTGGCGGCGGCTGCGCAGGAATTCCTGGATACGTTCAGTCATGGCACTCTCCAGCGGCCCCAGCGACGGGATCCGCATCAACATGACGTCGGGTCAGAGCGCTCCGGCCACATCGCGCGATGGAGGCGCAACGAAGCCAAAAGACTCAAACCAGACTGTGCTGCCGTGGATTGGTTGGGAGAGTTTCCCGCCCGCTCACCTGGCAATGAAGGACAAGCCTTTTCAGTAGCCCGCGCCGGCGTTGGACTGCCGGTAGAGACCAAAAAAGCCCGATCCGTCGTTGCTTTAAGTCGCGTCCCCCGTGGAGAGCGGGGTGCGCCGGTTCGCCTCCGGCTGCCAGTCACGGTTGCAAAGAGTGGTGAGACCTTCAACGGCATCCCTGGAGAGAGATGCTGGCCGCCTCGTGTCCTGACGGACGTAAGCGACCCTCGGTTCTTCCACCCCTTGGCGGCTGTCCGGCCTCTTGTCCGGATACCTACCGACTGACACACGACCACAGGCACGTGCGAAATTGGGCAAGGCAGGAAATAAGTCTTTTGAATTCGCTTCGCAAGAATTTTTTTGCGATAGCGACAAATTTCCCTAACGCGTGCTTGCGATGGCGCGCGCAGCAGGCGCTGAAGATGAACGGCTGTTAAGAATGACTAACGAAGCGTGTGCGTTTAAGCCCTGTGCCGCAGCGCTTTCTTGAATCGCTCAAGCTCACGCGCGACGCGTGAACGGCTCGACGCGCTGCGCGGCGCGGATGAAGGCGATCATGATCAGGACGCCGATGCCGAACAGCACGGCCTGCAGGATGTGCGCGCCGAAATCACCGAGCCCGAGCGCGATCGCGAGCGCCCAGCCGCCGGCGAAGGCCGCGCCGAACACTTCCGCGCCGATCAGGATCGCCGCCGAAATCACGGTGATGACGCTCGGCCAGAGGATCCGGCTCGTGCCTGCGGTGGAGGGCTGCATGGTCATGGAATAGATCCTGTTCAGGGGGCGCAATCTCTCCGAAAAGTGCCCATCTATCAAGCGCAAAAGGCCCAAAAATGCCGTATCGCGTGATATAGATTGGGCCGCATTTTCAAGGCGAAAAACGGGATATTCGATGTCAGAAACCAGCGCAGACGTTCACGCCAACCCCCTCCTGAAGGCATGGCAGACGCCGCTCGAGACGCCGCCCTTCGCCGAGATCAAGCCGGAGCATTTCCTCCCTGCCTTCGAGCAGGCCTTCGCCGACCATTCGGCTGAAGTGGCTGCGATTACCCATGATCCGGCGCTGCCCGACTTCGACAACACTATCACGGCGCTGGAGCGCTCCGGCAAGCTGCTGTCGAAGGTCTCGGCGGTGTTCTACGACCTGGTCTCGGCCCATTCGAGCCCTGCGATCCTGGAGATCGACAAGGAGGTGTCGCCCCGAATGGCGCGGCACTGGAATCCGATCATGATGAACGCTGTGCTGTTTGGCCGCATCGCCATGCTGCACGAGAAGCGCGCCTCGCTCGGCCTGGCCGGCGAGCAGATGCGGCTGCTGGAGCGCACCTACACCCGCTTCCACCGCTCCGGCGCCGGACTCGACGACGCCGCCAAGGCCCGCATGGCTGCGATCAACGAGCGCCTCGCCCAGCTCGGCACCTCGTTCAGCCACCATCTGCTCGGCGACGAGCAGGAGTGGTTCATGGAGCTCGGCGAGGGCGACCGCGCCGGCCTCTCCGACACATATGTGGCGGCCGCCAAGGCTGCGGCGGAAGAGCGCGGCAAGCCCGGCAAGGCGATCGTGACGCTGTCACGCTCCTCGGTCGAGCCGTTCCTGCAGAGTTCGTCGCGGCGCGACCTGCGCGAGAAGGTCTACAAGGCCTTCACCGCCCGCGGCGACAATGGCAACGCCAACGACAACAACGCGACCATCGTGGAGATCCTCTCGCTCCGCGAGGAGACCGCGAAGATCCTGGGCTTCCCGACCTACGCCGCCTACCGCCTGGAGGATTCCATGGCCAAGACGCCGGAGGCGGTGCGCGGCCTCCTGGAGCGGGTCTGGAAGCCGGCGCGGGCGCGGGCACTCGCCGACCGCGATGCGCTGCAGGCGCTGATCGCTGAAGAGGGCGGCAATTTCACCCTGGCGGCCTGGGACTGGCGCTATTACGCCGAGAAGCTGCGCCAGCGCCGCGCCAATTTCGACGATTCCGCGATCAAGCCCTATCTGGTGCTCGACCATATGATCGAGGCCGCCTTCGACTGCGCCACCCGCCTGTTCGGCGTCACCTTCGCCGAGCGCAAGGACGTGCCGGCCTGGCACCCGGACGTGCGGGTGTGGGAGGTCAAGGGCCGCGACGGCCGGCACAAGGCGCTGTTCTATGGCGACTACTTCGCGCGGCCCTCCAAGCGCTCGGGCGCCTGGATGACCTCGCTGCGCGACCAGCAGAAGCTCGACGGCGACGTCGCGCCGCTGGTTATCAATGTCTGCAACTTCGCCAAGGGCGCCGACGGCGCGCCCTCGCTGCTGTCGCCGGACGACGCGCGGACCCTGTTCCACGAGTTCGGCCACGGCCTGCACGGCATGCTTTCGGACGTGACCTATCCCTCGCTGTCGGGGACATCTGTTTTCACCGACTTCGTCGAGCTGCCCTCGCAACTCTACGAGCACTGGCAGGAGCGGCCCGAGGTGCTGCAGCGCTTCGCCCGGCACTACCAGACCGGGGAGGCGCTGCCGGACGACCTGCTCAAGCGCTTCCTCGCGGCACGCAAGTTCAACCAGGGCTTTGCCACCGTGGAGTTCGTCTCCTCGGCGCTGGTCGATCTCGAATTCCACACCCAGCCGGCGGCGGCGAGCCGCGACGTCCGCGCCTTCGAGCAGAAGGAGCTGGAGAAGATCGGCATGCCCGCCGAAATCTCGCTGCGGCACCGGCCGACCCAGTTCGGCCACATCTTCTCCGGCGACCACTATGCGTCCGGCTACTACAGCTACATGTGGTCGGAGGTGATGGACGCCGACGCCTTCGGCGCCTTCGAGGAGGCCGGCGATATCTTCGATCCCGCGACCGCCAAGCGGCTGCATGACGACATCTACTCGTCGGGCGGCTCGCGCGATCCGGAGGAGGCCTATGTCGCCTTCCGCGGCCGCGAGCCCGAGCCGGACGCGCTCCTGCGCCGTCGCGGCCTGCTCGAGACGCCTGAGGCGGCCTGAAGGTGCCGTCTCTGGACCGCCTGATCGCCGGGCTCGTGCTCGCGGTGTCCGTCGTGCTCGGCACGGCGGCCGCCGAGGCCCATCCGCATGTCTGGATCCTGGCCAAAAGCGAGCTGATCTACGCGCCTGACGGCACCATCACCGCCGTCCGCCACGCCTGGACCTTCGACGACATGTTCTCGACCTATGCGCTGCAGGGCATCGAGACCAAGGAGAAGGGCGCCTACAGCCGCGAGGAGCTGGCGCCGCTTGCGCAGACCAATGTCGAGTCGCTGAAGGAATACGCCTACTTCACCTTCGCCAAGGGCGACGGCAAGAAGCAGAAGTTCACCGAGCCGGTCGACTACTTCCTCGAATACAAGGATTCGGCGCTGACGTTGCACTTCACCCTGCCGGTGAAGACGCCGTTCAAGGCCAGGCAGCTCTCGCTCGAAGTGTTCGACCCGACCTACTTCATCGACTTCCAGTTCGCGGAGAAGGAGCCGGTCAAGCTGGTCGGCGCCGCTGTAGACTGCAAGATGCAGTTCGAGCGGCCGAACGACGGCACCGCCGCCGCGCAGAAGCTCGGCGAGCAGAACTTCATCGACGGAAGTGCCGGCAATTTCGCGTTGATGTTCGCCAACAAGATCACGGTGGATTGCCCATGATGCCGAGCGCCTCCCGCGCGATGCGTGGCCTCGCCGTGTCCGCCGCCGTGCTGGCGGCATTCGCGGTGCTCGACGGTGCGGTTCATGCGCTGCTGGCGCAAAATCCGTTCGGCGCACCGCGCGCTGCGGAGCCGCAGGGCGGGATCGTCGGATGGCTATTGGCAAAACAGTCGGAATTCTACCGCGAGATATCGGCGACCATCCGCGCCGCGAAATCCGACGGCTCGGCGGTCTGGACGCTGCTCGCGATCTCCTTTGCCTACGGAATCTTCCATGCCGCCGGCCCCGGCCACGGCAAGGCGGTGATCTCGTCCTACATGGTCGCCAATCGCGAGACCGCGCAGCGCGGCATCGTGCTGTCGTTCGCCTCGGCGCTGATGCAGTCGCTGGTCGCCGTTCTGATCGTCGGGATCTGCGCCTGGCTGCTCAACGTGACGGCGAAGACCATGTGCGGGGCGGAGAAGGCGATCGAGATCGCAAGCTACGCGCTGATCGCGGCGTTCGGCGCCCGGTTGGTCTGGGTCAAGGGTGGCGGCTTCTTCCGCGCACTCCAGCTGCCGCGCCCGGCGCTGGCGATGGCCGGCACGCATCAGCACGATCACGACCACCATGATCATGATCACCACGACCATGGCCATGAGCTCCATCATCGTCACGCGCATGACGATGATGATCACGGCCACGATCACGGGCATGACGCGCAGCACGTCCATGACGAGCATTGCGGCCATTCGCACGGGCCGACGCTGGCCGAGCTCGCCGGTCCCGGCGGCTGGCGGCGCGGTCTCGGCGCGATCCTGACCGTCGGGATCCGGCCGTGTTCGGGCGCGATCCTGGTGCTGGTGTTCGCGCTGGCGCAGGGCCTGTTCTGGGCCGGCATCGCCGCGACCTTCGTGATGGGGCTCGGCACCGCCATCACGGTGGCCGCGATCGCGCTGGTTGCGGTGTCGGCACGCGGCGTGGCGGAGCGGCTGAGCGGCGCGCGCGACGGCGGCGGCATGGTGATCATGCGCGGCCTGGAGTTTGCTGCCGCGGGTCTGGTGCTGCTGTTCGGGCTCGGGCTGCTGTTCGGCTATGTCGCGGCCGAACGGGCGACGTGCCTTTGACGCTCTTCGTCTGGCGAATCCCGATGGACCGTCATCCTGAGGAGCCTGCGAAGCAGGCGTCTCGAAGGATCGACGGCCACCAGCCGGGCCGTGCATCCTTCGAGACGCCCGCAAGCGCGGGCTCCTCAGGATGACGGGATAACTGGGCTGCGGCGTGCCTAGCTCGTCAGATACCCCCTGATCGCCGGCAGGAAGAAGATCGCGATGTTGATCGCAAAGCCGATGCTCCAGAGGATCGAGCGCAGCGTCGGGCGGTTGCCGATATAGGTGAAAACGTAGGCGATGCGCACGATCAGGAACAGCACCGCCAGTTCGTCGATCAGCCGCAGCGGGCCGACGCGGAATTCGGCGAGCAGCACGGCGAAGGCGAAGAACGGGAAGGCCTCGATGCCGTTCTGGTGGGCGCCGAGCGCGCGCGAGCGGATCGGGTCGTCGTAGAAATCCGGATCGCGCGGTTTCGAATTGTCGAAACCGCTTATGCTGGCCCATTTCACCGATACGATCGTCAGCAGCGAGAGCAGCAGCGTCCCGAAGACGCACCATTCGGCGATCGTCATGGTTCCTCCCCATTCACGGACCGGAACGTAGCCAACCGGCACTCGGCTTGACAAGGTTGGAACAACGCGCGAAGCCCAGAGCCCCCAAGTGAAGGACTTTAGGCGCAACGCCATCATGAGCACGGTGATCCCCTTCGAGAGCGCGAAGCCCGCTGCGGCGCCGAAGCCGGAACGCGTCGGCGTGCTCCTGGTCAATCTCGGTACGCCGGATACGGCGGATGCCGCCGGCGTTCGGGTCTATCTGAGGGAATTCCTGTCCGATCCGCGGGTGATCGAGGACCAGGGGCTGCTCTGGAAGTTGATCCTCAATTGCATCATCCTGCGCGTCCGTCCGGCTCGCAAGGCGCGCGATTATCTGAAGATCTGGAACACAGAGAAGAACGAATCGCCGCTGAAGACCATCACGCGCTCGCAGGCCGACAAGCTGGCGGAGGCGATCGCCGATCACGATCACGTCGTTGTCGACTGGGCGATGCGCTACGGCAACCCGTCGATCAAGCAACGCATCGAGGCACTGGCGGCGCAAGGCTGCAGCCGGCTGCTGCTGGTGCCGCTCTATCCGCAATATTCCGCGGCGACGTCGGCGACGGTCTGCGACGAGGCGTTTCGCGTGCTGGCCGCCATGCGCGCGCAGCCGATCCTGCGGGTGACGCCGCCTTACTACGACGACCCCGATTACATCGAGGCGCTCGCGGTCTCGATCAATGACCACCTCGCGACATTGCCGTTCGAGCCCGAGATCATCCTCGCATCGTTCCACGGCATGCCGAAGGCATATGTCGACAAGGGCGATCCCTATCAGGCGCAGTGTATTGCCACGACCAACGCGCTGCGCAAGCGGCTCGGGCTCGATGCCGGCAGGCTGATCCTCACCTTCCAGTCGCGCTTCGGCAATGCCGAGTGGCTGCAGCCCTATACCGACAAGACGGTCGAGAAGCTGGCCAAGGACGGCGTGCGGCGAATTGCCGTGGTCATGCCCGGCTTCTCCGCCGATTGCCTGGAGACGCTGGAGGAGATCGCGCAGGAGAATGCCGAGATCTTCCGGCACAATGGCGGCGAGCAATTCGCCGCCATCCCCTGCCTCAACGACAGCGAGGGCGGCATGGACGTGATCCGCCAGCTCGTGCTGCGCGAGCTTCAGGGTTGGATCTAGCGAGGCTGATCCAGGCGGGCTGGATCTGATTGTTAACGATCCGTGACACCGGACACCGCGGTTCGTTCAGCCTTGCTGCATCTCGTGTTCAGCTTGCGTGCATCTGGCAGTCCGACAGCCGCTTCCTATGTGCTAGAGAGAACAACAGCCGGCTGAACCGGCGGAGCGGTCCTGCCGACCAATGCACGACCGTGCCTGGCGACGGTCTCGCGGGTCTCGCGGTGCCTTGGAGGACTTTATGACTGGCTTCGACATTTTCGCGATCGCGCTTGTTCTTCTCGTCATCGTCACGCTGTTCGCCGGGATCAAGACCGTTCCGCAGGGCTATGACTGGACCATCGAGCGGTTCGGCAAATACACCCGCACGCTGTCGCCCGGCCTCAATCTGATCGTGCCGTATTTCGATCGCATCGGGCGCAAGATGAACATGATGGAGCAGGTGATCAACATCCCCGAGCAGGAGGTGATCACCAAGGACAACGCCACCGTGACGGTGGACGGCGTCGCGTTCTTTCAGGTGTTCGATGCCGCAAAGGCGAGCTACGAGGTCGCCAATCTCAACCAGGCGATCATCGTGTTGACCATGACCAATATCCGCTCGGTGATGGGCTCGATGGACCTCGATCAGGTGCTGTCGCATCGCGACGAGATCAACGAGCGGCTGCTGCGCGTGGTCGATGCCGCGGTCTCGCCTTGGGGCCTCAAGGTCAATCGAATCGAGATCAAGGACATCGTGCCGCCGGCCGACCTCGTCGAGGCGATGGGCCGGCAGATGAAGGCCGAGCGCGTCAAGCGCGCCGACATCCTGCAGGCCGAGGGCCAGCGGCAATCCGAGATCCTGCGCGCCGAGGGCGCCAAGCAAGGCCAGATCTTGCAGGCCGAAGGCCGCAAGGAGGCTGCGTTCCGCGACGCCGAGGCGCGCGAGCGCTCCGCCGAAGCCGAGGCGAGAGCCACCCAGATGGTCAGCGATGCCATCGCCAAGGGCGACGTCGCAGCGCTGAACTATTTCATCGCCGACAAGTACATCAAGGCGTTCGGGCAATTGGCCGATTCGCCGAACCAGAAAGTGCTGATGCTGCCGATCGAGGCGACCAGCATCCTCGGCTCGCTCGCCGGCATTGGCGAGATCGCCAAGGCCACCTTCGGCGAGAGTGCCGCATCCGCAGCGGCCGCCGCGCGGCGCGGCTCGGTGCCGCCGGCCGGTCCGACGCCGCCATCGCCGGTGCCGCCGCAGCGGTAAGGGCGTGACAATGACTGCTTCGGCGCGCTCCGTTCACCTCTCCCACAAGGGGAGAGGGGCTTTAGACCGTTGAGAGGTCACGTCATGGCCGAGATGTTTTCGACATTGGGTACCTGGAACTGGCTGATCTTCGGCTTCATCCTGATGGCGCTCGAACTCGCAGCGCCCGGGGTGTTCCTGTTCTGGCTCGGGCTCGCGGCGCTGCTGGTCGGCCTGCTCTCGTTCGTCTTTACGCCGTCCTGGCAGACGCAGCTCCTGATGTTCGCGGTGTTCGTCGCGCTGGCGGTGCCGGTGTGGCGGCATTTTGCCAGCGGCGCGACCGAGGCGAGCAAGACCAATCCGTTCCTCAACCGCCGCAACGAAGCCTTGGTCGGCCGCGAATTCACGCTGGAGAAGCCGATCGTCGACGGGGCAGGCACCATGCGGATCGACGACACGGTGTGGCGCGTGGCCGGCCCCGATGCGCCGGCCGGCAGCCGGGTGAAGGTGGTCCGCGCCGACGGCGCGAGCCTGACAGTGGCGGCGGTCTAGCTGCCGCCCTGCTTGCTCCAGCGCTCGGCGAATCGATTGAGCGGCGTGAAGGTTTGGAACAGCTCCCGGCCGAGCGCGGTGAGGCTGTAACCATCATCCGTCAGCTCGACGAACCCGGCCTTGCGCAGTTCGGTCAACCGCGTCTGCAGGATCGTCGGTGAGGCCTCGTCGCAGGCACTGCGCAGCGCGCGCGAGGTCAGTGCGCCCTCGCGCAGCTCCCAGACGATGCGCAAGGTCCAGCGCCGTCCGAGCAGATCGAGCAGCGCCATGATCGGGCGGCCGGTCCGCGAGCCGCGGACGCCGGGTTTGGCGGTCGGAACCTGCTTCGCCATGTTGCTAGTCCCTCTCGAATCTCGCTTGCGGCGATCGCTACAGATATTGTAGCGTGTCGCTACAGTAAATGTAGCAACGAGATCAGCCCATGTCACGCATCGCGCCGCTCGATCCGCCTTACGCCGCGGACGTTCAACAGCATTTCGACCGCATCATGCGCGGCAAGCCGCCGTTGGTGCTGTTCCGCATGATGGCGGGGCACCCGCGCGCCTGGGAGAAGTTTCGTGGCGGCAGCCTGCTCGATCGCGGGCCGCTGCCCCTGCGGGAGCGCGAGATCGTGATCGACCGCACCTGCGCGCTCAACGCTTGCGAATATGAATGGGGCGTGCATGTCACCGCGTTCGGCGCCGCCGCCGGGCTGTCGGAGCAGCAGGTCCATGCCACCGTGCGCGGCAACGCTGACGCCGACTGCTGGTCGCCGGCCGAACAGGCGTTGATTACCGCAGTCGACGCGCTGCATGCGCGCGCGACGCTGGATGACGCCGAATTCGCGGCGCTGTCGGCGCATTATGATGACGATCAGGTGCTGGAGATCATCCTGCTGTGCGGCTTCTACCGCACGGTCTCCTACCTCGCCAACGCGCTGGCCCTGCCGCTGGAGGCGACCGCAGCACGGTTTCCGAGCTAACCGCCGTCATTGCGAGGAGCGAAGCGACGAAGCAATCCATGCCTCCGCGAGCGGAGAGATGGATTGCTGCGCTTCGCTCGCAATGACGGGAAGAAGCGTGGCCCTACGCCACGCCCGCGCGCAGCAGATCGTGCAGATGGATGATGCCGACCGGCTTCTTCGCATCGGTCACGATCAGCGTCGTGATCTTCGAGGCGTTGAGCAGTTCCAGCGCTTCGCCGGCCAGCGTGTCGCGGCTGATCGTCTTCGGGGTCTTGGTCATGACCTCGTCGACCGACAGCGTCAAAAGCTCGGGGCGCGTCAGCTGCCGGCGCAGATCGCCGTCGGTGACGATGCCGGCGAGATGGCCGTGGCAGTCGACGATACCGACGCAGCCGAAGCCCTTCGAGGTCATCTCGACCAGCGCGTCCGACATCTTGGTACCAAGCGGCTTCAGCGGCAGCGCCTCGCCGCTGTGCATCAGGTCGCGGGCATATTTCAGGAGCGCGCCGAGCTTGCCGCCCGGATGCAGCACGCTGAAATCGGTCGAGGTGAAGCCGCGGCCTTCGAGCAGCGCGATCGCCAGCGCATCGCCGAGCGCCAGCATCATCAGCGAGGACGTGGTCGGCGCCAGATTATGCGGGCAGGCCTCGCGGGCCTTCGGCATGGTGAGCTGGACGTCGGCCGCCTTGCTCAGCGTCGAGTCCTTGTCGGCGGTCATCGCGATCAGCGGGATGCCGAAGCGCGCGGCATAGGCGATCAGATTGCGCATCTCCGGCTGCTCGCCGGACCATGACAGCGCCAGGATCGCGTCGTCGGCGGTGATCATGCCGAGATCGCCGTGGCTGGCTTCGGCGGTGTGCACGAAGAACGCCGGCGTGCCGGTGGAGGCGAAGGTCGCGGCGATCTTGCGGCCGATATGGCCCGACTTGCCGAGCCCGGTGACGATCAGCCGCCCCTTGGCCTTGCGGATCAGCTCGGCCGCCGCGGTGAATGCCGCGCCGAGGTCGGACTTGAGTGCCGCGGAGAGCGCTGCGACGCCGCTTGCTTCGGCATCGAGGGTGCGGAGCGCCGACTGAACGGCGCCGTCATCGGGGCCGGATGATTTGGTCATCAGCGGTTTCGGTTTGGCCATTTCGGATTCCAGGGGAGGGCTTTTGCACCCGGGCGTCTCCCTTAGCACGTTCGATTCCGCGATGCGACGCGCGGCGGCGGATCCTCAACGCCTCATTAACCATAATTGTTTTAACTCCATTAACGACGTTTTTCGCCGCCCGGCGGGATGCGTACGTCAAGTGCATGGATTCGTTGGGGTATTTCCATCGTGTGGCGGCGGCCAGCAAGCGGCCTAAATCGGCGCGGATGCTTCATTCGCGTGGTTTTGCCATGCCTTTTGCTGGCTCCTGCGCTGACCGCGACGACCGGGCTCGCCAACGCCCAGACCGTGACGCCGGATCTGTTCAGCCCGAACCGACAGAGCCAGGTGATCACCCAGGATTCGCCGCTGCGCCGGACCACGGCCGATGCCATGGATCCGCTCAACGGCTTGAGGCTGCCCGACGCCGATCCCGGCCGGCGTGCCTCGTCGTCGTCGACATCAACGTCGGAGCGCGTCGGACAGGTCCCGACCTACGGTCTCCCTGCCGCGAACGGCGCTGCGACGTCAGGCTATGACTCGCTCAACCGGAAGCGGCTGAAGCCGAAATATTATCCGGGCCAGGCCAAGCCGAAGCCGCCGCCGGGACCGGGCTCGCCGGTGCCCACGCCACAGCCGTTGACCGCGGCCGGGCAATTGCGCCTGTCGATCCCGCCGTCGGAGACCGCCAGCAAGCCGCCGTTGCCGCCGGCGATGGCCGGCACCATCGTCGGCCAGCCGCCGCGCAGGCGGCTCAAGATCGACGACGATCCGTTCGGCGCGGTCGGCGACTACGCCGGCTCGTTCATGGTCAAGACCGCGATCGAGGTGATGGCCGGCTACGACACCAATCCGGGCCGCTTGAACTCGCCGCGGGGCAAGGCGTTCTACATGGTCGCGCCGGAATTCCTCGCGGTGTCGGACTGGGAGCGCCACGCCGTCGTCGCCGATCTGCGCGGCTCGTTCACCGGCTACGGTTCCCAGCTCACGCCGATCGACGGCACGCCGCTGTCGGCGCCGCTCGATATCGACCGCCCGAGCTTCACCGGCCATATCGACGGCCGTCTCGACGTCTCCAGAGACACGCATCTCTTGGCGCAGGCCCGCATGCAGGTCTCGACCGACAATCCCGGCAGCCCGAACGTGCAGGCCGGCCTCGCCAAATATCCGCTCTACTCTACGGTCGGCGGCACCTTCGGCATCGACCAGCATTTCAACCGCATGCAGGTCTCGCTCGGCGCCACCGTCGACCGCACCGATTACCAGTGGTCGAAGCTGACCGACGGCACCTCGTCGTCGAACGACGACCGCAACTTCACGCAATATGGCGGCATCGGCCGCGTCAGCTACGAGCTCAATCCGGCCGTGAAGCCGTTCATCGAGGTGCAGGGCGACAGTCGTGTCCACGATCTCTATCTCGACCGCGCCGGTTACGCGCGCGATTCATCGGGCGGCTACGCCAAGGCCGGCACCTCGTTCGAGTTCACGCGGCTGTTGTTCGGCGAAGTCTCGATCGGCTACGCGATGCGCGATTACGCCGATACGCGGCTCAACCGGCTCGAGGGGCTGCTCACGACGGCCTCGTTGACCTGGACCGCGACGCCGCTGACCACGGCCAAATTCTATTCCGACACCCAGCTCGGCGAGACCACGCTGCCCGGCACCTCCGGCGTGCTGTCGCGCACCTACACCGTCGAGGTCGACCACGACTTCCGCCGCTGGCTGACCGCGATCGGCAAGTTCACCTACGGCACGCTCGAGTACCAGGGCGACAACCGCAACGACACGATCTACTCGGTGTCCGCCGACCTGATCTACAAGATGACCCGCAGCCTCTGGATCAAGGGCACGGTCCGCCGCGACTGGCTGGATTCGAATCTGGCGGGACAAAGCTCGGCATCGACGGTCGTGATGCTGGGCGTGCGGGTGCAGAACTAAGCTAGTTCGCTAAACGGACGGTCTTGGCTCTTGGCTTGCCATATTTCACCGTCGGCTCAAATGATACTTTCTTCCCCATGCGGAGGCCGCCACCCTTAAACTCCTTGAGCTTGAAGTAGTATTCAGCTTGATGTTCTCCTCCGCGGATAAACCCAAATCCGCCCGATCGATCGATAGATATTACTGTGCCCAATTGACGACGCGGAGCGTCCTTCTTGATCTTTAAGGGGCGACCAACATTCAGAGCTTTACTGAGCCCATAGAAAACTTCGTACTCTACTCCTACTCTAACTTTAGGAGCCATGTTGGCGAGAGTGCGCTCGCGAAAACACCATCTGATGAAGAGTTCAGAGTCTCCATTCTCGGATGCGTCCTTCTCCTTGTAGCAAATCACATTCTGCTCATATAGGAACTGAAGGAAAATAGTCGACGACTCGAAAAATTTGGGTAGTTCTTTCCCTCCGCTGGTGCATTCGGCGACAAACTCATTGAAGGCATCAACAAACTGAGCATACGAGAAGGTTCGTCTTCCTTGGAGGTGCGAGAAAAACTGCAGGAAGAGATCGTATTCGTCCTGTGAGTAGTAACAGAGAAGCTGATCCCGGATCTCGCCGAGCAAATACTCGGCATGTGCGTCACGAAACGATGGGTCGTTGAAGTCCTCTGCTGTCACGTAGGGCGCGGTTTCCCTGTTGCGCCGAACGATTTCCTGCATTGTATGAATCATCGCGTTTATATCGCGAGGTCGATAGTAGCTAAACCTTAAGAAGGCCAGGAACGAGTTAACGCCGTGAGTATCCGATACATTGGACGCTCTGACATTTTCGGCATGAAAGGGAAAATAGTAATCCCAAGCGTCCCCGAGTTTTGAAACGACTGCGTCTTGCTGCACCGAGAGCAATCGATCCGCTACTCGAAACAGCAGCGAGCTTCGATAGTCTTTATAGGTTGTCATCCAGTTCAGAAAGACAGAATTGTCTCTGAGCTTTGTATTGAGGTTGTGCAGGCCTGTTCTGAGAAAGATGTCGGGACGAACTAGAAGAACGATGCGCAACCTTCCTCGGGAGTCCTTAATATTGGAGAGGAAGTCGTTGTTGATGGCCCAGATGGCAGCAATTAGGCCTTGAACACAATCGAAATAATCCGAATACGCAATGTCGCTTGGTCGGACATCGATCCCGTCGATAAAGATTAGAATATTCTCATCCAGTTTTGCATCACTGAGGGCGACCTCGAACGCTTGCCTGATCTTCAATAGATTTGTCTGGAATATGCTCGAATTGTTGGTCGATTCGAGCTTATTGCTAGCGGACGCGCTAGCTTCATTTCCCAAGTATTTGGCGATTAGCTTCGAAGCAACCTCTGAAGACTCGACAAAGGTGAGTATCTTCACAATCTCTGGTGCGAAAGCGTTCTCGTAGAATTGGTCTAACGCATTCTTGAGCGCGCCAAGTTTGGTGAAACGTCTGAGAAATTCGGGAGTGCCCGAATTCGAGAGAACGGTCGTGGCTACGGCGATCAGAAGGAGTGTTCGCCACACTTCAGAGTACTGACTGAGGTTTAGATTCCCCTGGCGCTTTAGTTCGAGAAATTTCTGGTATTCCGTCTGTCGGACGTTGAATATGGATACATTATGCGCGTCGTTGTTCTTCAAGTAGGTTGCGTAGGCGGCCTGTTCCTTTTTCGCCAACCAAGTAAAAGATGTTGGGGTCCAGAAGCCGATCGAGGAAATGATCTCTCACAAAATACTTCGTGAGCAGTTCCTTGTTTTCGCGACGCTGATAATTTTCCGCGTTGCTAAACCCAACGTTTAGGTCCGTGAAAAGTTTGTGCATTTAAATGGCCCCTCCGACGCAATTCAACCCCCCGTAGAGTTTTGATTCTAGCTTGCAGCACAGTAGTGCGCAATCTATGGACCGAGGAAGTTTCGAGGCTTGTCTTGAGACCGGCCGATCCATGTGGATCGTTTGCGACAGGTGGGCGGTTAGTCGCGTTAAGTTTCGCTAGCGCGCAAGATCTAGCCGAAGCGGCCGAGGCGCCTACCCCGGCAGGTCGGTCTTGCCCATCAGGAAGCTG
Source organism: Bradyrhizobium quebecense (assembly GCF_013373795.3). Taxonomy (NCBI): domain Bacteria; kingdom Pseudomonadati; phylum Pseudomonadota; class Alphaproteobacteria; order Hyphomicrobiales; family Nitrobacteraceae; genus Bradyrhizobium; species Bradyrhizobium quebecense. The sequence continues at coordinate 5,612,457 of NZ_CP088022.1, read as the reverse complement.
TCGATCGAGCGTGCGCACTGGCGGCCTTCGCGGATTGCCCAAACCACGAGCGACTGGCCGCGGCGCATGTCGCCGGCAGAGAAGATTTTTGCGCGCGAGGTCTGATAGTCCTGCAGGGAGGCGCGGACGTTGCCGCGCTGGTCGAGCTCGACGCCCAGCGTCTTGAGCAGGCCCTCGTGCACCGGATGGACGAAGCCCATCGCCAGCAGCACCAGCTCGGCGTCGAGCGTGAACTCGGTGCCGGGCAGCGGCTTGAACTTGTCGTCGACCTTGACGCAATGCAGCTTGGTGACCTTGCCGTCCTTGCCCTCGAACTTCGTGGTCAGCACGGCGTATTCGCGCACCGCGCCTTCGGCCTGGCTCGAGGAGGTCCGCATCTTCAGCGGCCAGTTCGGCCAGGTCACGCCCTTGTTCTCGTGCTCGGGCGGCGCCGGCATGATCTCGAGCTGGGTCACGGACTTCGCGCCTTGCCGGAACGAGGTGCCGATGCAGTCCGAACCCGTGTCGCCGCCGCCGATCACGACGACATGCTTGCCGCCGGCCAGGATGTCGGCGGCGCCGTTCAGCGGCTCGCCGGAAACGCGGCGGTTCTGCTGCGGCAGGAAGTCCATCGCGAAGTGGATGCCGGCGAGCTCGCGGCCGGGGATCGGCAGGTCGCGCGGGGCTTCCGCGCCGCCGGTCAGCGCCACGGCGTCATACTGCTTGGCCAGCTCCTGCGGGTCGATCGCGCCGGGCGTCGAGCCGCCCACGGCCTTGCCGTAGTGGAAGGTGACGCCTTCGGCTTCCATCTGCGCCACGCGGCGGTCGATGATGTTCTTCTCCATCTTGAAGTCGGGAATGCCATAGCGCAGCAGGCCGCCGGCCTTGGCGAACTTCTCGTAGACATGCACCTCGTGGCCGGCGCGCGCGAGCTGCTGCGCGGCGGCCAGGCCAGCGGGGCCCGAGCCGATCACGGCGACCTTCTTGCCGGTCTTGGCGGCCGCGATCTCCGGCTTCAGCCAGCCATTGTCCCAGGCGCGGTCGACGATCGCGCATTCGATGGTCTTGATGGTGACCGGGTTGTCGTCGATGTTGAGCGTGCAGGACGCCTCGCACGGCGCCGGGCAGATCCGGCCGGTGAACTCGGGGAAATTGTTGGTCGAGTGCAGGTTGCGCGAGGCCTCTTCCCAGTTGCCCTGATAGACGAGGTCGTTGAAATCGGGGATCTGGTTGTTGACCGGGCAGCCCGGCGTGCCCGGCGCGGTCGAGCCGGTGCCATGGCAATACGGGATGCCGCAGTTCATGCAGCGCGCGGCCTGGTCCCGCGTGTCCTTCTCGCTCAGCGGAATCACGAACTCGTTGAAGTTCTTGAGCCGCTCGGCGACCGGCTCGTACTTGCGGTCATGCCGCTCGATCTCGAGAAAACCTGTGATCTTACCCATTGAAACCCGATGCCCCTGCATCTCAGTTGTCCGTCATTCCGGGCTGCGCCGCGAGGCGTAGACCCGGAGGTCTCGAAGTGGTTTGGCGAGATTCCGGGCTCGCGCCAATGGCGCGCCCCGGAATGACGCCCGGTGATATTACGCGCCGATCGCGATTTTCGGCTCGGCGTCGGCGTTGGCCTTCATCTCCTTCAGCGCGCGGCGGTACTCCACCGGCATCACCTTGCGGAATTTCGGCAGCCAGCTCTTCCAGTCGGCGAGGATCTCGGCCGCCTTCTTCGAAGATGTCAGCTTGGCGTGACGCGTGATCAGGACATGCAGCCGCTCCACGTCGGACTCGAGCAGGTTCTGGAACACGTCGACCCGGCCGTGCGCCTCGAGATCGCCGGAGTGGTGGTAGGTGTCGGCGTTGATCATCTCCTCCGACAGCACCGGCTCCAGCTCGACCATCGAAAGATTGCAGAGCTTGTTGAAGTCGCCGCTCTCGTCGAGCACATAGGCGATGCCGCCTGACATGCCGGCCGCGAAGTTGCGTCCGGTCTTGCCGAGCACCACCACGATGCCGCCGGTCATGTATTCGCAGCAATGGTCGCCGGCGCCTTCGACGACCGCGACCGCGCCGGAGTTGCGCACCGCGAAGCGCTCGCCGGCGATGCCGCGGAAGTAGCACTCGCCCGCGATGGCGCCGTACATCACGGTGTTGCCGACGATGATCGATTCCTCCGGCACGATGCCGGAGTTCTTCGGCGGCTTGACGATGATGCAGCCGCCCGAGAGGCCCTTGCCGACATAGTCGTTGCCTTCACCCTCGAGCTCGAAGGTGACGCCCTTGGCGAGCCAGGCGCCGAACGCCTGTCCTGCCGTGCCCTTCAGGTCGACATGGATGGTGTCGAGCGGCAGGCCGGCATGACCGTAGATCTTGGCCACCGCACCCGACAGCATCGCGCCGGCGGAGCGGTCGGTGTTGTTGATCTCTTCCTCGATCTTGACCGGCGCACCGCGATCGAGCGCGGCCTGCGCCTGCTCGATCAGCCGGCGGTCGAGCACGGCTTCCAGATGGTGGTTCTGGCTTTCCGAGTGATAGATCGTCTGGCCCTTCTCCTCCTTCTGCCGCACGAACAGCTTGGAGAAATCGAGGCCCTTGGCCTTCCAGTGCGAGACCAGTGCGGTCTGGTCCAGCATCTGGACCTGGCCGACCATCTCGTCGAACGTCTTGTAGCCGAGCTGCGCCATGATCTCGCGCACTTCCTCGGCGACGAAGAAGAAGTAGTTGATGACGTGCTCGGGCTGGCCGGTGAAGCGCTTGCGCAGCACCGGGTCCTGGGTCGCGACGCCGACCGGGCAGGTGTTGAGGTGGCACTTGCGCATCATGATGCAGCCCGCCGCGATCAACGGCGCGGTGGCGAAGCCGAACTCGTCGGCCCCGAGCAGCGCGCCGATCACGACGTCACGGCCGGTGCGGAAACCGCCGTCGACCTGGACCGCGATCCGACTGCGCAGCCGCTGGCGCACCAGCGTCTGATGGGTTTCGGCAAGGCCGATCTCCCACGGCGAGCCGGCATGCTTGATCGAGGTCAAGGGCGAGGCACCGGTGCCGCCCTCGAAGCCCGCGATGGTGACATGGTCGGCGCGCGCCTTGGCGACGCCGGCCGCAACCGTACCGACGCCGACTTCGGACACCAGCTTCACCGAGACCTGACCGTCCGGATTGACGTTCTTGAGGTCGTAGATCAGCTGGGCGAGGTCTTCGATCGAGTAGATGTCGTGATGCGGCGGCGGCGAGATCAGGCCGACGCCCGGCGTCGAATGCCGCACGCGCGCGATCGTCGCGTCGACCTTGTGGCCGGGCAGCTGGCCGCCTTCGCCGGGCTTGGCACCCTGCGCCATCTTGATCTGCATCATGTCGGAGTTGACGAGATATTCCGTCGTCACGCCGAACCGGCCCGAGGCGACCTGCTTGATCGCCGAGCGCATCGAGTCGCCGTTGGGCAGCGGCTTGAAGCGGTCGGATTCCTCACCGCCTTCGCCGGTGTTCGACTTGCCGCCGATCCGGTTCATCGCGATCGCGAGCGTGGTGTGCGCCTCGCGCGAGATCGAGCCGAACGACATCGCGCCGGTCGAGAAGCGCTTGACGATGTCCTTGGCCGGCTCGACGTCCTCGAGCTTGACCGGCTTGCGCTTGTCGTCCTCGGCGCTCTTGATCCGGAACAGGCCGCGCAGCGTCAACAGACGCTCGGACTGCTCGTTGAGGATCTTGGCGAACGCCCGGTAACGCTCCAGCGAGTTGCCGCGCACGGCATGCTGCAGCGTCGAGACCGATTCCGCGGTCCAGGCATGGTCCTCGCCGCGGGTGCGGTAGGCATATTCGCCACCGACATCGAGCGCGCTCTTGTAGATCTGGCCGTCACCAAACGCGTCGGTGTGGCGCCGCACGGTCTCCTCGGCGATCTCGCCGAGGCCGACGCCCTCGATCCTAGTGTGGGTGCCGGCGAAATACTTGGCGACGAAGTCCGCCTTGAGGCCGACCGCATCGAAGATCTGCGCGCCGCAATAGGACTGGTAGGTCGAGATGCCCATCTTGGACATCACCTTGAGCAGGCCCTTGCCGATCGACTTGATGTAGCGCTTGACGATCTCGTAGTCGTCGAGCGCGCCGGGCAGCCGGTCCTTCATCGCGAGGATGGTTTCGAACGCGAGATAGGGGTTGATCGCCTCCGCGCCATAGCCGGCGAGGCAGGCGAAGTGATGCACTTCGCGCGGCTCACCCGATTCCACGACGAGGCCGACCGAGGTGCGCAGGCCGGTGCGGATCAGATGATGATGCACGGCGGCGCAGGCGAGCAGCGACGGGATCGGAATCCGGTCGGTGCCGGTCATGCGGTCCGACAGGATGATGATGTTGATGCCCTCGCGCACCGCGCCCTCGGCGCGCGCGCAGAGCTCGTCGAGCACCTGCTCCATGCCCGCCGCGCCGAAGCCGGCGTGGAAGGTGGTGTCGAGCGTGCGCGACTTGAAGTGGGTCTCGGGAACGTCGGAGATCGAGCGGATCTTCTCGAGGTCCGCGTCGGTCAGGATCGGCTGCCGCACTTCGAGGCGCTGGGTCGAAGCGACGCCCTGCAGGTCGAACAGGTTCGGCCGCGGCCCGATGATCGAGACGAGGCTCATCACGATCTCTTCGCGGATCGGGTCGATCGGCGGGTTCGTCACCTGCGCGAAGTTCTGCTTGAAGTAGGTGAACAGCTGCTTCGGCTTGTCCGACAGCGCCGAGATCGGCGTATCGTTGCCCATCGAGCCGGCTGCCTCCTCACCGGTGGCCGCCATCGGCGTCATCAGGATGGTGATGTCTTCCTGGCTGTAGCCGAACGCCTGCTGGCGATCGAGCAGCGGCAAATTGGAGCGCACGCCCTTGGCCGGCGCATCCGGCAGCTCCTCGAGCTGGATCTGGGTGCGGTGCAGCCAGTCATTATAGGGATGGCTCTTGGCGAGGTCGGCCTTGATCTCGTCGTCGGGAATCAGGCGGCCCTGCTCGAGGTCGACGAGCAGCATCTTGCCGGGCTGCAGCCGCCACTTGGTGACGATCTGGTCCTCCGGAATCTTCAGCACGCCCATTTCGGACGCCATCACGATGCGGTCGTCCTTGGTGACGAGGTAGCGCGCCGGGCGCAGGCCGTTGCGGTCGAGCGTCGCGCCGATCTTGCGGCCGTCGGTGAAGGCGATCGCGGCCGGCCCGTCCCACGGCTCCATCAGCGCGGCGTGATATTCGTAGAAGGCGCGGCGCTGCTCATCCATCAGAGGATTGCCGGCCCACGCTTCCGGAATCATCATCATTACGGCATGCGGCAGCGAGTAGCCGCCCTGCACCAGGAATTCGAGCGCATTGTCGAAGCAGGCGGTGTCGCTCTGGCCTTCATAGGAGATCGGCCACAGGCGGCTGATGTCCTTGCCGTAGAGCTCCGAATGCACGGAAGCCTGCCGCGCCGCCATCCAGTTGACGTTGCCGCGCAGCGTGTTGATTTCGCCGTTATGGGCGATCATCCGGTAGGGATGCGCCAGCGACCAGGTCGGGAAGGTGTTGGTCGAGAAGCGCTGATGCACCAGCGCCAGCGCGCTGTCGAAGTCCGCTTCATGCAGGTCGGGATAATACTTGCCGAGCTGGTCGGCGAGGAACATGCCCTTGTAGATCACGGTGCGGCACGACAGCGAGCACGGATAATAGCCCGCCATGCCGCGATCGCGCCGCTGATAGATCGCCTGCGAGATCGACTTGCGCAGGATATAGAGCCGGCGCTCGAAATCGTCCTCGGTCTTGACCGCATTGTTGCGGCCGATGAAGACCTGCATGTGATAGGGCTCGGTCGGCTTCACGGTGACGCCGAGCGAGGAATTGTCCGACGGTACGTCGCGCCAGCCGAGCAGCTTGAAGCCCTCGTTCTTGATCTCGTCGGCGATGATGCTCTTGATCACGTTCCGCCACGCGGCATCGCGCGGCATGAACAGCGCGCCGATGGCGTATTCGCCGGGCTTCGGCAGCTTGAAGCCGAGCTCGGAGGTCTTGCGCGCGAAGAAGGCGTGCGGGATCTGCACCAGGATGCCGGCGCCGTCACCGGCGCGCGGGTCGGCGCCGACGGCGCCACGATGCTCGAGGTTGCAGAGGATGCTCAGCGCGTCGGAGACGATCTGATGCGACTTCTGGCCCTTGATGTTGGCGATGAAGCCGACGCCGCAGGAATCCTTTTCCAGGCTCAGGTCGTACAGGCCTTCGGCCTGCGGGCGCCAGGTGTGAAGCTCGGGGGTGTGCGGTCCAAAGGACGCATCATGCGCGGCATCGGCGGCTTTCGAGTCCGCGGTCGCCGACAGCATGCCTGTCACGATGGTTTCGCGCTCGAATTCCGACCCGCTCATGTGTCCTCTCCCTTTCGTAAGGGGCCTCACCGTATTTGGCGCACCTTGGACGTTGCGGCACCCACCGGGCCACCGCTCGTCCGCCGCGAGCCGCATTTTCCTAAATTCAGGCGACGGGCGTTTCAACGTCCCCTAGAGGACGGCCCTGCCTGCAGCATTCTCGGAGCCCGGGGCGCCGAGGTTTCGTTGCAATCCCTATGCCGGAATGGCCTCGAAATTGAGACAGCTTTGCTGTCCTAACCTCGACCTTGCCAAATTTTTGTCTATCACACAAGCGCGAGGAAGTCCTCGCCCGCATGCTTGGATCGGACAGCTCGGCGGGCCCGCCGCGCCCCTGATTCGAAGCAAACACGCCGTGATCTGGCCCAAGGAGGGACCAAGGACCGCCGGAATTCAAACCGAAATTTTGCCCGGCACGCCGGCAAGAGAGCGGGAAGCTCCGAGAGGCGGGCCAGACAGGAGTTACGGCGATGAAGTTGTTCACAGGTTCGGTTGCAGCCGCCGCCCTCGCGCTCAGCGCAGCCTCGGCCCAGGCGCAGCTGGTGACATCCGTCCGGATTGGCAGCCCGGCTCTCGTCAGGGTATCCGACATGGACGGGCCCTATGCCGCCATGCCCGAGGTTCCGCCGCCGCCGCGCTTCGGCCGCGTCCCGAGCCTTTTGCCGCCGGTTGAGGTCTACACCGTGCTGCGCGAGAACGGCTATCTGCCGCTCGGCGCGCCCCAGCAGCGCGGCTTCGTCTACACGATTTCGGTGATCGACCAGGGCGGCGACGACGGCCGGCTGGTGATCGACGCCCGCGACGGGCACATCATCCGCTTCACCCCGGCCTACCGGCTCGGCGACAACTACGAGGAGGAGATGAGCGCGACCTACGGCCCGGTCGGCCCGATGCCGCGGGCGATCCAGGCGAGGGTGCCGCGGCCGCCGCTCCCGATCCCGCATGTCGCGAGCCGCGTGCCGGTGCCGAAGCGGAGCCCGCTCGCGTCCAGGTCAACGCCCGGTCCGGCGCCGGCTTCTGCCCCGGCGGCGGCCCAGGCTCCCGCGCCGGCGGCCCAGGCCGCCGTCGCCCCGACCGCTGCGCCGAGCCCGGCAACCGCACCCGCGCCGGCCGAGCAGGCCGCGGCGGCGCCCAAGCCGACCGAAACCCAGGCGGCCGCACCGCAGGCCGTCCAGCAAGCCGAGGCTCCGACCGTTGGTCAGGCCGCTCCACCGCCGCCGGCGCCTGCGATCCTGCCGACCCAGGAAATGCCGAAGGTGCAGGGACTGGAGTGACGGAGGTCGCTGCGCTTCATCCGGGCTACGGCACGACGACAGAAAAAACGCCCCGGTTTCCCGGGGCGTTTTCGCGTTCAGCCAATATCTGCCGACGCGAGATGTGCCGCTTAGGCCGCGACCTTGCTGGCCGAGCCGTCAACCACCTGCGGGGCCTTCTCGCCGCCGCCGATCGGAATGCTGCGGGGCTTCTTGGCCTCGGGAATCTCGCGGACGAGATCGACATGGAGCAGGCCGTTCTCGAGCGAAGCGTTCTTCACCTGCACGAAGTCGGCAAGCTGGAAGACGCGCTCGAAGGCGCGGGAGGCGATGCCGCGATAGAGCACTTCGGCGCTGTTGCCGGAGTTCTCGTTGGCGGTTTTCTCGCCCTTGATCGTCAGCGTGTTCTCCTTCGCGACGATCGAAAGCTCGGCCTGCGAGAAGCCGGAGACCGCAACGCTGATCCGATAAGCATTCTCGCCGGTGCGCTCGATGTTGTAGGGGGGATAGCCGGGGCTGCCGTCCGAGGTCACCTGATCGAGCAGGCTGAAGAGGCGGTCGAAGCCGACGGTGGAACGATAGAACGGAGTGAGGTCGTAGGTACGCATAGGGGTAGTCCTCCATTGAGCGACTGTTTCAGTTACCCGCCCGCCATCGGGCCGGGCTTAGATGTGTGCAGCCTGATGTTCCGGTTCCGAAACACTGGTAGCGGCCTGCACTCAGGTGATATGGGAGGGGTCACGTCGCGTTCAAGAGGCGGAAACCGCGTCGCTTTTTTTCGGCGCCGGCGTCCTTGATCTGCACCCTGTCCCTCCACGCCGGTCTCCTGCATGACGCTCGTCTCGATCCCCGCCAACCCGGTTCCGGACGACGTTGTCAGTGGCACCATCAAGACACCCGACGGGGCCGAGCTGCGCTTCGCGCGCTGGGCGCCGCCGCCCGGCCGCAAGGGCACGGTCTGCGTGTTCGGCGGACGCGGCGAGATGATCGAGAAATATTTCGAGACGGTGCGCGACCTGCGCGATCGCGGCTTTGCGGTGGCGATGATCGACTGGCGCGGACAGGGCCACTCGTCGCGGCGGCTGCGCGATCCACGCAAGGGTTACGTCCGCGACTTTGCCGACTACGAGATCGACGTCGAGACCTTCGTGCAGCAGGTGGTGCTGCCGGATTGCCCGCCGCCCTATTTCGCGCTGGCGCATTCGATGGGCGGCGCGGTCATGCTGCGGGTCGCGCATGCCGGCAAGCGCTGGTTCGACCGCATGGTGCTGTCGGCGCCGATGATCGACCTGCCGCGCGGGCGCGTGTCGTTCTTTCCAAGCGCGCTGCTCCGGATCATGCGGCTGGCCGGGCAGGGCGGCCGCTACGTCCCGGGCAGCAGCGACGAACTGGTCGGCCTCGCGCCCTTCATTGGTAATCCCGTGACCAGCGACCCGGTGCGCCACGCGCGCAACGCGGCGATCCTGGAAGAAGACCCGACGCTCGGCATCGCTGCGCCGACGATCGCCTGGGCCGACACCGCATTCACCGCGATGCGCACTTTTCGCGGCATGTCGTATCCGTCCGAAATCCGCCAGCCGATCCTGATGCTGGCGGCGAGCGATGACGAGGTGGTGTCGACGGCGGCGATCGAGGAGTTCGCCTACCATCTGCGCGCCGGTTCGCATCTCGTGATCGCCGGCTCCAAGCACGAGATCCTGCAGGAGCAGGATCGCTACCGCGGGCAATTCTGGGCGGCGTTCGACGCCTTCGTGCCGGGCACGCCGCTGTTCAAGTGAACGATAGCGTTTTCGAGCGAAGTGGATACCGGTTCGCGTGAAGAAAACGCGTCAAAAAGAAATCTAGCCCTGCAGCAGCGCAACGATCCGGTCGGGAAAGCGCTTTTCCACGAACAAGGTCCTGACCTCGGCGACGCTGAGATAGCGGTCCTTGCCTTCGCCCTTGCCCATGATGTCGAGCAGCACCGGCCACTCGCCGAGCATCAGCAGCGGATAGTAGCAGTGCAGGATCGCGTAGGACGCCGGATGCTCGTCCTTGGCGCGCTGGAAGTTCGCCGCCATGAAGGTCTTGATCTCGGAGGCCGACAGCCCGCGTTCGACGCTGCCGTCGGGGGCCTTGTGGTCCGTGCCGAAGGTGGCGAGCCGCGCGATCTCGTCCTCATGCACGACGGCATGCTGATCGAGGATGCGCGAGCCGGCGCCGTGCTTGTCGAGCGGGCCATTGCGCAACTCGTCGAGGATCGCGCCCTGCAACAGGCTGCGAACCTGGCTGAACGGACCGATGCCGTTGGCCATCTGCGCGACCATGAAGATCTTGGCGCCGGCGCTGAGCGCCGGAAGGCCGATCTTGCCGGTGGCGCGGTCGATGGTTTCGGTCAGCTTCGGCAGCGGCACGATATGGCCGCCGACATAGTCGCCGGCGACCAGCGCACGCAGGAACGGGCACGGATTGTCAGGGGAAACCTGCGGGGCGGGTGCCGCGCTTGCAGCCGTATCGGACATCAAACCACATCCTGAAAGCTTCAGCTTAAAAAGCATCCATTACCGGTGGATGAATTCGCTCAGGAATCAGCGGCGAATTTCGAGTTGGATGCAACCAGAGCGAGTTTGCCGAAGGGGAGGCCGGCTTTCAAGAGGCCTTCGCGATAGAGCGCGATGTCGGCCGGGTTCTTCCAGTGGAAATTGCGCAAATGACGTTCGACCGTGAGGTCGGGATGATTGGCGAGCAGCGCCTCGGCCGCCTGCGCGGCTTCGTCGGCGCGGCCGAGCTGGGCAAGTGCCGCGGCGCGCACCGCAAGACCCTGCAGGTGGTTCGGGTTGAGATAGAGCGTTTCGCGCGACCATGACAGCGATGCGTCGTATTGTCCGAGCAGGTAATGGCTGAACGCGTTCAAAGCTCCCCATTGGTAGCGCGGGTCGCTGTTGCCGCGCTGGACCGCCGTCGAGAACAGATCGACCGCCTTGCGATGATCGCCGATCACCATGTGGCAGATTCCAAGCACGCCGCGGGCGCCCATGTCGTAGGGGTTGAGTTCGATCGCCCGCTTGATGGCGTCCATCGCGGCTTCGTAGTGGCCCTGCATCGCATGCAGATAGGCCAGCAGTGAAAATGCGAACGAGGAGCGCGGGTCGAGCCGGACGCTGCTCTCGGCCAGGCTGACCGACGAGGCCCACAATTCGCGCGTGCTCGGAATCCAGCCGAACTGGATACTCTGGATCTGGATCAGCGCGAGATAGGCGCGCGCGATCGACAGCGCAGGGTCGAGCTCGATCGCCTCCTTGAACAGTGCGATCGCGGTTTCGCAATCGTCCTTGGTCTGGTGATAGTAGTGCGACAGACCCTTCAGGAAGCGGTCCCATGCGGTCAGTTCGGCGTTCGGCGAGCGCGCCGGTGCCGAGGCCTCGGCGCGGTAGATCTCCTGGGCCACCGCGGCGGAAAGGTTGGCGGTGATCTCGTCCTGCATCGCGAACAGGTCGCCCATGTCGCGGTCGTAGCGGCCGGTCCACAGCTGCTCGCCCTTCTCGGGCGCGATCAACTCGGCGGAGACGCGGATCTTGTTGCCGGCGCGGCGCACCGAGCCCTGGATCAGATAGGTCGCGTCGATTTCGCGCGCGATCAGGCGGGTCGAGACGTTCTTGCCCTTGTAGGCGAAGGTCGAGTTGCGGCTCAGCACGCGGTAGAAGGATTGCAGCGACAGCGCGTGGATCAGATCCTCGGTCAGGCCGTCGGAGAAATATTCGTCGGCGCCGCCGCTCAGATTGTCGAACGGCAGCACACCGACGATCGCGGTCCGGTATTGCCCTGGCAGATGCGGGCCGTCATCCGGCGTCTTCTCCTGGAGATCGGATCCGGCCGGCGCCCAGGTCCAGACATGGACCGGCTCGGTGATGTTCTTGAAGCGGTGCGGGCCGGCATCGACCAAGGTGACGGCAAGCCGCCGTCCTGACTCGGTGCGGGCCTTGTCCGACACCGCGATGCCGCCGGGCACGGCAACGGTCTCGAGGCGGACGGCGATGTTGACGTCGTCGCCGAACACCTCGTCCTCGTCGGCCATGACGTCGCCCATGTGGACGCCCATCCGGAAGTGCATGGCGCGGTCGGCGGGCAGATGTTCGTTGCGCTCGGCCATCAGGGTCTGCATCGCGACGGCTGCTTCGATCGCGCCGATGATGCTCGGAAATTCCAGCAGGAAGCCGTCGCCGGTGTTTTTGACGATTCGGCCGCCATGGTTGAGGATGATCGGGTAGATCGCGCTGCGATGCGCCTTGAACGAGGCATGCGTCCCCGCCTCGTCGACACCCATCATGCGGGAATAGCCGGCGATATCAGCGCAAAGAATGGCCGCGAGCCGTCTTTCCATGTCTCCTGTGCCCTGGAATTGGCCACTTAGCCGAGGTGACCGAATCCGATACTTACAAGACAGGCCGGGTCCGGCGGAAGCTCGGTTTACGGGCACCTATAATGCATAGTAGCAGGAATTGGCATGCGACCAACGGATCGTACAATCCGTTTCTCTACTGAATTCGTGTGTCGCTGCGATGGCGCAGGTTGGCTGACCGTCCTTTCGGGTTCGTTACTTACATAGGTTAATGTGGCCGAGATGCTGGGAATTCACGAGCTTTGGCTGTTTGTCCTGTCCGGGCTGCTGCTCAACGTCACGCCGGGGCCGGATACCGCTTATATCATAGGGCGCACGATTCAGCACGGATGGCGCGGCGGAGCCGCTGCGGCGATCGGTATCAGCTGCGGCTGCCTGGTTCACGTGCTGGGCGCGGCGATCGGGCTGTCGGCGCTGCTGATGGCGTCGTCGACCGCGTTCCTGGCCGTCAAGTTGATCGGCGCGGCCTATCTGGTGCTGACCGGGCTGCAGATGCTGCTGTCGCGCGCCAAGCCGATCGCGGAGATCGCCGGGCAGGGCGGCGAGACTTCGATCTCACGTGTGTTCTGGCAGGGGGCGCTGACCAACATCCTCAATCCCAAGGTGGCGCTGTTCTTCCTGGCATTCCTGCCGCAATTCGTGGCGGCGGACTCAGCCCACAAGACGCTCGCCTTCCTGGTGCTCGGGCTGATCTTCATCACCGGCGGCACGCTGTGGTGCCTCGGCCTCGCGGCCTTTGCGGCGCGGGCTGCCGGCCGCATCCGGCAATCGACCGGCGTGATCGCCTGGATCAACCGTTCGCTCGGCGCGCTCTTCATCTATCTCGGCGTCCGCGTCGCCATGCTGGAGGCGCGCTAGGTTCTCAGCCGTGGATCTTGAGCAGCGCGCTGCCGGCGAGATAGATGCCGAGCAGGATCATCGAGATCAGGAACCAGCGGCGGAAGACGTCCGGCTGCATCCGTGTACGGACCGCTTGGCCGACGAACATGCCGGTGAACGACGCCACCATCGCCACCGCACCCGGCAGCGCGGTGGCCGCGGTCAGCAGGCCCGAGGCTGTGAGATTGAAGGCGAGTGCGATGGTCGCGGTGGTGAAGAAGACGCCGAGCGCCTGCACCAGTTCGTCCCGCTCCATGCCGATCGCCTGCATGAACGGCATCGAGGGAATAACCTGGACGCCGGTTGCCGCCGAGATCAGCCCGGTGATGACGCCGACGATGCCGCCGATCCATCTCTCGTGGCGCCGCGCGACCTTGAAGTTGAATCTGCTCAGGCCGACGATCGCGTAGATCACCAGCAGCGCGCCGAGCACCACGGTGCCGTAGGCTGCGTAAGGACCGGTCAATAGCCCGGCATTGATCCAGATTCCGACCACGGTGCCGAGCATCAGCGGCCACAACCGCTTGAGGATGTCGCGCAGATAGGGGCCGACGAAGGTCTGCCAGATATTGGTGACGATCGCCGGCACGATCACGATCGCGATCGCCTGGCCCGGCGCCATCGTGGTTGCCAGCAGTCCCATCGCGACGGTCGGCAGACCAAGGCCGAGTGTCCCCTTGACGAAACCGGCGAGCAGAAAGGCGAAAGCGATGAAGATCAGGAGATGGTCGACCATGGCGGCACATTGACCGATCGAGCCGATCGGCACAATCTGGAGGTTACGGAGTTAGCCTTCGGGGTGTCCGAAGGTATGGGGCGGGAAACGTCATGCGGTTCGACCTGATCGACTTGCAATTGTTCATCGCGGTTTCGGATGCACGCAGCATCACCCAGGGCGCCGCGCGCGCAAACCTTGCGCTAGCCTCGGCAAGCGAGCGGATCAAGGGCCTCGAGGAGGCGCTCGGCGTCGCGCTGCTCAAGCGCGGCCGCCGCGGCGTCGAATTGACGGCGGCGGGCGAGAGCCTGCTCGGTCACGCGCGGATCGTGATGCATAATGTCGAGGCCTTGCAGAGCGATCTCGCCGCCTATGCCAGCGGCGTCCGCGCCAACGTGCTGCTGCTCGCCAACACCTCGGGTCTGTCCGAGCATCTGCCGCGGGCGCTGGCGGCGTTCCTGCACGAACATCCCGATATCAGCGTCGACGTCGAGGAGCGCGAGAGCACCGATATCGCAACTGCGATCGCTAGCGGCGCCGCCGATCTCGGCTTCGCCGCCGAACACGCGCTGCCCGACAGCGTCGAGCGCTTCCTGTTCAGCGAGGACCGCCTGATGCTGGTGGCGTCGCGCCGCAGTGATCTCGGCGGCCGCCGCCAGATCGACTTCCAGGAGGTGGTCGGCCGCGATTTCGTCGGCCTCACGGCGACGTCGGCGCTGCAGGTCCATATTTCGCGGCACGCGGCAAAACTTGGTGCGCGATTGCGCTTCCGCGCCCGCCTGCGCGGCTTCGACGCCATCTGCCAGATGGTCGCCGCCGATGTCGGCATCGCGGTGATCCCGGAAACCGCGGCGCGACGCTGCGCGGCGGCGATGCCGATCACGACGATCCGGATCCGCGACGCCTGGGCCAACCGCCGGTTGACGATCTGCGCGCGCAGCTTCAAGGCATTGCCGCGCGCGGCGAAGCAGTTGGTGGAATATCTGCGGGCCGAAGCGCAGCGCTGATGAAGCCGAGGAGACTGCAATGCTCAGGGTCTGGGGACGGCGCAGTTCGTTCAACGTGCAGAAGGTGATGTGGCTGACCGGCGAGCTCGATCTGGCGCATGAGCACATCGATGCCGGCGGCGCATTCGGCGGGCTCGATGCGCCCGCGTTCCTCGCGATGAACCCGCATGGCCGCGTGCCCGTCGTCAGGGATGACGACGCGACGGTCTGGGAATCCCACGCCATCCTGCGCTACCTCGCCGCGCGCCACGGCAACGGCCGCTTCTGGTCCGACGATCCCGTCGTCCGGGCGCGGGTCGATGGCTGGATGGACTGGTCGCAAACCGCGCTGCAACCGGATTTTCTCGGCGGCGTGTTCTGGGGATTTTTCCGCACACCCGAGAACCGGCGCGACTGGCCAGCGATTCACAAGGCGCTCGCCCGCTGCGAGCAGCATTTTGCCAAGCTCGAACGCCTGCTCGAAGCGACGCCGTTCCTGCTCGGCGAGACACTGTCGCTCGCTGACATCACCGCGGGAACCTCGCTCTATCGCTATTTCGAGCTCGAGATCGCGCGCCCGCCGCTGCCGGCGGTCGAGCGCTGGTATCAGAGGCTGCAGCAGCGCCCGCCGTTTCGTAAGCACGTCATGCTTCCGTTCGAGGAGCTCCGCGGCCGGCTCGACTATTAATCTTACTTCGCTGTCACCACGCCGGCGTCCTGGATCACCTTTGCCCATTTCTTGATGTCGGCGGCGATGAAGTCGCGGAAGTGCTCCGGCGTGTCGCCGACCAGTGTCAGGCCCTGCTCGGCGAGCTTGGCCTTCACGCTCGGATCAGCCATCGCCTCGGTGGCGATCTTGTTCAGCCTGGTGACGATCACCGGCGGCGTTCCGGCGGGGGCGACCATGCCGTACCAGTTCTCGATGATCAGGTCGGGCATGCCGGCCTCTGTCGTGGTCGGCACGTCGGGCGCGGTCGGGGCGCGCTCGCGGCCGCCGAGCGCGATTGGCCGCAGCGCGCCCGCCTTGATCTGCGGCAGGATCACCGGCAGGTCGAGGAAGGTCATCTGCACCTGCTGGCCCAACAGATCGTTTACCGCCGGCGCCGCGCCGCGATAGGGCACGTGCACGATGTCGATCTTTGCCGTCAGCTTGAACAATTCGCAGGCCAGATGCGGCAGGCTGCCGGGGCCGGAGGAGGCGAAGTTGAGCTTGCCCGGCTGTGCCTTGGCGAGCGCGACCAGCTCGCTCATGTTCCTTGCCGGCACGTCGGTGGCGACAACCAGCATCTCGGGCACGGTCGCGACCAGCGTGATTGGCGCGAGATCCGTCAGCGTGTCGTAGGCGACTTTCTCCATGCTCGGGCTGATCGCCAGCGCGCCGGCGCTCGCGATCGCAACCGTGTAGCCGTCGGGTGCGGCCTTCGCGACCGCATCGGTGCCGAGCACGCCGCCCTGGCCGGCGCGGTTGTCGACGATGATCGGTTGCTTCACCAGTTCCGAGATCTTCTGCCCGATCACCCGCGCGATGATGTCGTTGGGCCCGCCGGGCGGGAACGGCACGATCAGCCGAATCGGCTTGGTCGGGAACTGCTGGGGGCTGGCGGTGACGGGCGCGAGAAGCAGGAGAATGGCTGCCAGCAGCCTGCCGCATATCGTCATGTGCGCCGATCCCTGACTTTTCTCGTTGCCGTCAGGATGGGCGCAGATCAATCGCCCGGCAACTCAAGAAATCAGGCGGAGCAAGGATCAGGCGTTGAGCAGCTTCATCGCGGCTTCGTGCACGCGCGGGTCACCGGCTGCGATGATGCGGCCGCCGCCTTGCGCCGGCTTGCCGTCCCAGGTGGTGACGACGCCGCCGGCGCCGGTGACGATCGGGATCAGGCCGGCAATGTCGTAGGGTTTCAGCTCGGTCTCGACCACGAGGTCGAGATGGCCGGCCGCGAGCATGCAATAGGAGTAGCAGTCGCCGCCGTAGCGCGACAGGCGCGCCGCTTGCTCGACGCGGCCGAAGCGGGCGCGGTCATCCGGATTCATCAGCTTCGGGCTGGTGGTGAAGACGGTCGCTTCCTTCAACGAGGCGCAGCGCCGCACCGAGAGCCGCCGCTCGCCCGACGGGCCGGAGTAATGTGCCGAGCCGTTGTCGCCGGAGAAGCGCTCGCCGATATAGGGCTGGTGCATCATGCCGAATACCGGCGTACCTTTGTGCAGCAGCGCGATCAGCGTGCCCCAGATCGGAAAGCCGGCGATGAACGATTTCGTGCCGTCGATCGGATCGAGCACCCAGACATAGTCGGCGTCCTGGCGCTCATTGCCGAACTCCTCGCCGACGATGCCGTGCTGGGGGAAGTTCGCCTTGATCAGCCGCCGCATCACGGCTTCGGCGGCCCGGTCGGCCTCGGTGACCGGATCGAAATCGCTCGAGCTCTTGTTGTCGACCGAGAGCGAGGTGCGGAAGAAGGGCAGGATGGTTTCGCCGGATGCGGTCGCGAGGCGGCCGATGAAGGCGGTAAAGTCGATGACCGTCACGGCATGTCCCTGAAATGCGCAAACGACGCGATAGAACCGGATGTGCTCTTGCCTAGCTCAATCCCAAGCGGCGCGCACGATTAACGGAGTGTTATCCCAGCCTGATGACCCGGTTCCGGACTTTCGATTTGGCTTCGATTCGAAAGTCTCCCGGGCTTCGGGGCGGATCACGAAGTTGCGAGTTCTGGTATACAAGCTATGCGCTGGACGCTGTCCGATCGCGATTTCTCATGTAAGATATTGATGTTCAACATTTTAATTCGGCCCGCGGGTCGTGTTGCAGTTTCGCCAGACTTACCAACATTACAGAAGAAATGTTTCGAAAGTTCTTGCGTTTTGTGCAGCGCGGTCGCATATTGTTGCGGTGCGGTAGCGCCTCGCGCTATCGCTGCCCTCCTTGGGCGTTTCCTCCCTAGACTTGGGCCGCTTGTTCATTCAAGCGGCCCTTTTTTCTTTGGGCCGTCATTTCCGCGAGTGAACTGAGAATCCAATTCGGCGCTTATCGCGTCGCCAATTTGAATTCTTGGTTCATGACTTCATCCGGCACCACGGGTGGCCGACGAAGGATTTACTCCGCTGCCGCCTGGAACGGGCCGAGATCCCCGAACGGAATTTTCGCGAGCGCATCCGCGAGCGACGCAAAGTCGGCCGCCACCTGGACGAAGCGCGGTCCGCGCTCGCGTTGGCGCTCATCCATGTAGACCGCGCGGTTGAGCTCGATCTGCACGGTGTGCAGGCCGCTCGCCGGGTTGCCGTAATGCTCGGTGATGAAGCCGCCGGCATAGGGCTTGTTGCGACCGACCGAATAGCCGAGCGAGCTCATCATCTCCTCGACCAGGTCGGGCAGCAGCGGCGCGCAGCTCGTGCCGTAGCGGTCGCCGATCACGACGTCGGGCCGGCGCGGCTCATCGCGCGAGACCCCGACTGACGGCATCGAATGGCAATCGACCAAAATCACGGCACCGAACGCCTGGTGCGCCTTGTTGATCAGCCGGCGCAGTGCGCGGTGATAAGGCTTGTAGAGCACCTCGATCCGCCGCAGCGCCTCGTCGACGTCGAGCCGCTCGCGGTAGATCTCCTGGCCGTCGCCGACCACGCGCGGGATGGTGCCAAGGCCGCCGGCCACCCGCATCGAGCGCGTGTTGGCAAAGCTCGGCAGCCGCCCGGTGAACATGCGCGGGTCGAGCTCATAGGGCTCGCGGTTCACGTCGACATAGGAGCGCGGGAAGTTGACCCGGATGATCGGAAAGCCGCGATCGCTCAATCCGGCGATCAATTCGTCCATGAAGGAGTCTTCGGAGCGGCGCAGCGCCGCCACGTCGATTCGCGACGCCTCGAGGAACTCGGCCGGGTAGGCCGAGCCCGAATGCGGGGAATTGAAGATGATCGGCGCACGCCAGGCCTGCGGCTCAACGATCTCGAACGGGGGCGATAACTCGCCAGCAAATTCGGTCATTCCCTTGGCGCCGTCCCTTGCGTCCGCCTCGCCCCGCAAGAACTGATTCTGCCGGAAAGGCGGAGATTTATGGGCGGGCATTGTCGGTAATCGCGATCATTCTGCCAAGTGAAAAGAGTGTGGCGCGGGCTGGAACGCGTCTTGAAGGCGGCAAATGCCGTACAAGGTTGATTCGATGCGTGGTTCGGTCCACAACTGGCTGGCGCGCATTTGCCGCTGGCTTGACGCAAATTTCACCCGAAATTTACCGTCTGTCGGGCTTACTGTTCGGACTGCTCCTCAAGCCGGATTCGACGATCCCTGCCATGCCGAAAATTCTTCTCGCCGAAGACGACACCGATATGCGCCGCTTTCTGGTCAAGGCACTGGAAAATGCAGGTTTCAAGGTCTCGCCGCACGACAACGGCATGTCGGCCTATCAGCGGCTGCGTGAGGAGCCGTTCGAAATGCTGCTCACCGACATCGTGATGCCCGAGATGGACGGCATCGAGCTGGCGCGCCGTGCCTCGGAACTCGATCCCGACATCAAGATCATGTTCATCACCGGCTTTGCCGCGGTGGCCCTCAATTCCGATTCGGAGGCGCCGAAAAACGCCAAGGTGCTGTCCAAACCCGTGCACCTCCGGGAATTGGTTAGCGAAGTGAATAAGTTGCTGGCGGCCTGATTCGCCAAAAAACCTTCACTTTGTATCCTTGCCTGCCCCGCCGGTGTCCGTTATAGGGACCCGATCCAAACACGGCTTTGGGTGCGTAGCTCAGCGGGAGAGCACTACCTTGACATGGTAGGGGTCACAGGTTCGATCCCTGTCGCACCCACCATCCTTCGCTCGCGAAGCGAGAGAAGGATGCCGCGCCGAAGCCCAAAGGGCGAAGGCGGGCCTTTGGCCGCGAGCTACGGCTCGGCAAGCCGCGCCATGACGGCGGGCTTCCGATTCAACCCGTCAAACAGCTCGTTCGACGCCACGCCGGCCCCCACGTCGTCGTCCTGGCGAAAGCAGGACCACCGCATTCAGTGATGAACCGCATCGTGGCCCCGGCGTCGCGCAACAATTGAGATTTGGGGTAATGGGTCCTGGCTTTCGCCAGGACGACACCGAGTGTGTTGCGCGACCTGTGAGTCATAGATCCGCATTCTCGCGACATGATTTGCCCGAGCTTTGCATCTCGTCTCGCCCTCTCTCTTGAAGAGGGCCCAGGGAAAGCCGGCTGCCGATCGCACGCACAAGGCCGGTCAGTGCTGCAGGTTCCTGCCGCTCCAGGGTGAGGGCCGCGCCGGCGCAGCCGCGGCACCGACCAGCGGACGCCGATTCCAGTCCAGCACGGAGTCGCTGTGCAGCTGCTCGACGACCCAGAGGAAATAAACCGAGGCGGGAATGCCGATCAGGTCGAAGACGAGCATCGATCCGCTGCCGTGAGTCGTCGCGTCAATGAGATGGATCAGCGCGCAGGAGAAGAAGACGCCCGCCAATGCGGCCCCCGACAGCGACCACACACCGGTCGCCAGATAGCGGCGCACCTGATGGTCAGCCAGATACCAGCCGACCAGCCCGTAAGTCACGGTGACGAACACATTGGCGAAGAACGTGGCCGAGGCGACGTCGATCCAGGTGCTAGGCATCGTCGCGCGCGCGGCAAGATCGGCCGACGTGCAAAGGAACGGGATGTTCGCGCCGGGCTGGGCCATCGCCCAGGCCGCCAGCCAGCCCGCCGTGATCGCGAAGCCGCCGACCAGCAACATCGCGCGATGCGGCGAGAGGGCGATCAATCGCTCGCCCTGGCCACCCAATATCGTCTCGAACCGCAGGAACACAAATGTCAAACCTGCCGGCAGCCCGAGCAGGGTGACGGCGAGCATCGACCAGGACACGCTTTCGCCCTGCAGCACCTGGAAGCCGTGCACCAGATGATGCGGGCCGCAGCTCGCAGCCATCATCGAAAATCCGATGCCGAAGCGGGACCAGCCCCGGTATCGATGCAGGCTGACCGTTTCCCAGGCCGACAATATCCCAAGGCCCGCGTAGGCCAGTCCGATCGCCAGATTGCTGAGACCAATGACGAGATACATCATCGCGAGACCGTCGCCTTGGTGCCCATGGGAGCCCCGATGTGATCAAGGAATTCGTCGATGAAATAGTGATGGCCGCGCCGCACCGGTCCTTCCACCGGCTGCGCGGCGTGCAGCGCACGTCCCGAACTCGGATGCCAGAGTGCCCTGGTCAGCATCGGCGCAATCTGTTCGGCGGCAACCGGCCGCGAAAAGAAATAACCCTGGGCAACGTCGCAACCCATGCGGAGCAGCATTGCGGCCTGCTCACTTCGTTCGACGCCCTCGGCGATGGTGTGCTTGCCCATCGCGTAGGCCAGGCTCAGGATCGACGATACGATCGCCGTATCGCCGGGCTCGCTGCTGAGACCGTCGATGAAGCTGCGGTCGATCTTCAGGACTTCGGCCGGCATGTCGCGAAGGCGCGACAGCGACGAGTGCTCAGTGCCGAAATCGTCGATCGCGACGAACACGCCGAGCTGCCGGATCTGATCGAGCACCTGGACGACCTCCTCCGGGGCGCTCATCATGACGCTTTCGGTGATTTCGAGACACAGGGCGGTCGGATCGACATTGGTGCTGGCGAGAGTCTGGCGGAGCTCCTGGATGAAGGTCGGCTCCACGATCTCGCGCGGCGACACGTTCACGGTCATGGCGAGCGGGCAGCCCGGCATCAGCCTCGTCCACTCGGCGAGCTGGCGACAGGATTCCTGCAGCACCTGCCGTCCGATCTTGACGATGAGCCCGCATTCCTCGGCGACGGGGATGAAGTCGGCGGGCGAGATGATGCCACGCTCGGGATGCCGCCAGCGCACCAGCGCCTCGACGCCGACGACGCGTCCATCTTTCAGGCGGACTTGCGGCTGATACTCCACGAACAGCTGCGATTCCCGTAGCGCCGCCCGCAAATCGGATTCGATTTGAACACGCTTCTCGGCGCGGGCATGCAACTCGTCGTTGAACTCGGCCAATCGCGCGCGGCCACGGACCTTTGCCGCGTAGAGGGCGGTGTCCGCCTCGCGCAGCAATTGTTCGGCGCACTTCGTGCCGGGCTTGCAGTGCGCGAGCCCTACGCTTGCCGATACCACGACTTCCTTGCCGGAGAGCAGGATCGGCTCCGCCAGTGCTGCAAGGATCCGTTTGCCGAGTTCCGCTCCGGAGGAGTCCGAGGCGCGCGGATGAAGAACGACCATCTCGTCGCCGCCGAACCGGCTCGCAGTATCTTCCGGTCCGAGACAGCCAAGGATGCGCCGGGCCATTTCGGACAACACCTCGTCGCCGCTGCTATGGCCAAGTGAATCGTTGACGAGCTTGAAGTTGTCGAGATCGACGAACAGAACCGCGATCCGCGCGCCGTCATCGGCCTCGCGCGCCAGTTCAAGGTCCAGCCGCTCGAGCAGCAGGCTGCGCGTCGGAAGTCCGGTCAGCTGATCATGAGCGGCCGTGTGCATCAGGCGTGCAATGACGCCGCGCAGGCGCTCGACCTCCGGGTTAGTTCCAACCGATGGAACGGCCGGATCACGCTCAACGCCCGAATGCTGTTCCCTGATCGCGGCCCCGAGCCGTATTGAAATATTCGGCCGCAGTCCAACCATCTGCCGATCCCCAATCCACTATAATATCCGGCGACGGTAGGCAGTTTGGAGTTTGCAAAAGGTTGCGTGAAGGCTGCTCGCGACTTTTGCGCGATAACGATTTGCAAGATGGTTACAAATCTACGACAGGCGCGCGGCCCATTTGTTGCGACTTTCGTCTGGGCCAAATTGCCGCCGTGCCCACGCATGACTGTTCGGAACGGGCGCGGTTGCAGGGATAACCTGCCACCGGTATGGTTCCGACTATCGAGACGGGCAGCCAAGCCCGCGCGCAATGCGGCGGGCTTCTGCTCGATCGTTACCAATGGTGCCAGCGATGATGCCAGCGCGGATAGCCGCCGCCATAATAGGCGTAGGCCGGCCGCACCACGTGACGATAGCGGTAGCCGTAAGCGGCCGGCCTATACCCGCTATAATATGTCGTGGTGTATCCGCCCCAACGATACGGCGCGGCATCGTAGTCGTAATCGTAGCCGGCGTAACCGGGCCCATAGTAGGCGGCGGGTGCGTAGCCGTATCCGTAGCCCGGGTAGCCATAGCCGGCGTAGCCGTAGCCGGGGCCCCAGCCATAGGCTGACGACGCGATGCCGCCGACCACGGCGCCGGCGATCAATCCGCCTGCGAGCGCGGGACCGAATCCGCCGCGTGCTTCGGCGGGCGCCGGGGCCGCGATGGCGCTCGCCCCAAGCGCACCGGCCGTTGCAAGAACAAGGGCTGTGTTCCTCATAGAATCCTCCTCAATTGTCATTGCCCGGCCGGTAAACGGGGCAGGGTGGTATTGGTTGCAAGCGGTAGCGGCGAGAAACCCCGCTCTGCCGGGGGCCATGGAAGTCCGCTTGGACGGTGGACTCGTGCGGTCGGGCAAATCGGTGATCCGCATCTCGACGATCACCGCGCCCCGGGGCAATAAAGGGCGCGGAACACTGGTTGAACAGGGCTCCTGGCGCGATCACGGACGGTCGAAGGAGGCATCGCAGTGCTCGATCATATCCTGAAGTTCATGACGCTCGGGACCATCATCGTCGGCGTCACCGCGATCTACACGGCGCTACACACCAACAACCGGCGTCTGGGAGCCGATATCTTCCTCAGATATTCCGAGCGCATATCCGATTTGCGGCGTCGCCTGCCAACGGCGGCGTTCCATGACGAGGGCGCCGGCGGCGCCATTGAGATGACGCCGGACGAGCGCCGAATTGTGCATGAAGTCATCTTCTCGATCTTCGAGCTCAAGGTGCATGGCTTCGTTCCGCCGGGAATCTGGAAGATCAGGGAGCCCGACATCGAACGGGTGCTCTCGCTGCCGGTCTTCCAGCAGGAGTTGGCGGTCGTGCAAGGCAGGTTCGCGAAGCATCCGCGCTTTGCGGCATGGCTCGACCAGATCGGGCAAGCCAAGGCATAGCCGGGCGGCGCCCGATCGAGGAACGCAGGCTG
The DNA here is from genome assembly GCF_013373795.3 of Bradyrhizobium quebecense. Lineage (NCBI taxonomy): Bacteria > Pseudomonadati > Pseudomonadota > Alphaproteobacteria > Hyphomicrobiales > Nitrobacteraceae > Bradyrhizobium > Bradyrhizobium quebecense. The sequence goes on along the minus strand of NZ_CP088022.1, from coordinate 5,588,868 downwards.
CGCCGCTGGTGTTGCAGGTGCCGGCGATCAGGCTCGCCCTGCCGGCATGGCGGGCGTGTTCACCGACGAATATGATGAGCCATTGTTACTTTCGTCATCTCGACGTTCATATGAAAATGCCGCAGCGTACCACAACATGTGCGCCTCGTGCGGCGCGCGTGTTCCGTTCCCATCGATCGCATTCACGTCGCACGTGGTGGAATGCCGCATGATTAGGCAAGCGTATTCAGGCGTGGTCGACGCGAATCCCATGGGCGGGATTCGCGATGTGTCGTGTACCGTGCTTAAATTGCTGCGCTCTCGCGACGTTCATTTCGTCTCAGCGCGAAGATCGAGAAAATTTTCTGAAGTCCCTGCGATGATGCGTTGCCCGATCGCATCGCACGAACGCAATTTTGGATTTCTTCAAAGCGCGCGTTGCCGCCGCTCTGGTTCTCCCACACATTGTTCTTTAGATCAGTCAGGCCGAGTCGGTGACCGAACTTCCGGGCCGGAATCCGGCAACGACGCGACAATGATGAATGCCATGTGTGAGCACGACTGCCGCAGGACCCATCGGCCCTATCAGGAGCGGCCGGTGTAAGCGGGTGATGTCCGCATCCAAAAATGCTGCTTCCTTGTCCGCCAGAAATTCGCCTGCCCGCCAGAGGCCGGCGACGCAACCTTGGGAATGCGCCCCCGTTGAGACGACGTTCGTCGTTTGCGACAACGGGGCACGGAATGACATGCCAGAAGACGACAATGCGCCGGCGAGCGCCGCCAAGCTCCTCGAACAAGTTCCCCTGCCACGCGAGCCCCGTAACATCAGGGACATAGTCCCGGCGGTACCGCGGCTTTTCACGACACGGCCTTATCCGCCATCGGAGCAGTTCGAGGTCTGGAAAACGCGCATGGCCTCGCTGATCGACGTCGCGCTGCCGGACGACCACGACCCTGCACAGGGGTTCGAGGTGGAGTATCTGACCTGCAACATGGCCGATGTCGTCTTCACATCCGGACGCATTGCCGCTCAAACATTCGCGCGCGCCGCCGATCCGTCACAAGGCGCGCCGGTCGATATCTGGTGGCTGTTCCGGGTGCGCTCCGGCGAAGCCCACTTCGAAACCGCGGGCCGGCGGATTCAGGCCGGGCCCGGCGCGATGTTCCTGATCTCGCTCGACGACGATTTCCGTGGCAGCATCACGGACTATGATGGCCTGGTGCTGGCTCTGCCGCGCAGGTCATTCTTGGAGGTGGCCGATCAACTCAACGACGCCTGCAACATCCTGCTCTCAGGCAATCTGATCGAGCTGTTGACCGATTATCTCGACAGACTCGAAACGCGCGTCGTCCTTATGTCCCCTGAGGAACTGCGGCAGGCAGGGCGAGCGACCGCGCAGATGATCGCCGCATGCGTTCAGCTGTCCTCGGACCGGCTGCAGCAGGCGCGCGGTGCGATCGAATCGGTGCTGTTCGAGCGCGCTCGTCTTTATATAGAGACACATCTCGGCGACTTCGATCTGACGCCGGACCGCATTGCGCAGCAATTGCGGATCTCGCGCTCTGCCCTCTACCGTGCATTCGAGAGCGTCGGCGGCGTCGCCGGTTACATCCTGCGCAAGCGGTTGCGTGCGGCGCAGGCAGAACTCGTCGCGTCCAACGACAGGCAGGTGCAGGAGATAGCCTATCGTCATGGCTTCAAGCTGGCGTCGGATTTCACCCGCGCGTTTCGCCGCGAATTCGGCGTCAGTCCGCGCGAGATGCGTGAACGCGTGCGCCGCAGGTCAACTGCCGGTTGAAGATGTTCGGAATACCCCACGGTGCATCGAGCAAATCATTCAACTTGTGAGACGATCTGCGCGCTATTTGGACGGCCTGCTGAGTGACGTTGTCAAATATGTGTCTATCATTTTTGATATGACGACTCGGGGCACATTGATGGGGCAGTCGAGCGAGCGCTGGGTGGCAAGATGCGCTCGTTGAGTTCGACACATCGTTGGCCAGGACCGGAAGGCCGGCGCAGGTTGCGCGGTCCTCATATCTCCACATGTGGTCCCAAGGGACACGCATGTCGGCACAGTCCGCGGCATGGCACCCCCGACGTCTGGACCAGATGTCACAAAGGGGGCGCACCATGGTTGTCGCACGCAACTCAACCGAATCGCTGAAGCGTCAAGGCCGCACCGGCTTCGTCCGGAGCTGGGTCGCCTCGGGCGATGCGGGCAGCCGTTCGCTGCGGCGCCGGCTGATCGCGGTGCTGCGACAGGCGCATCGCAGGCTCGGCGTGAAGCGCGATCGGCTGGGGCTTGGTTCGCTCGGCGCTGGCGGAGCGGTCGGCGCGCTGCTCGTCGTCATGGGGATCATGATCCCGCAGGCGGCGTTCGCGCAGGTTGCGATCGGCAACGGTGTTTTGAGCAACCCCGCCAACTGCACCAATCCCACCGCTGCAACGGCAGGCAGCACGGCTATTGGTTGCGGCGCCCACGCTGCCGGGGCCACCGCAACCGCCATTGGCGCTAATACCAATGCGAATGGCCAGAACTCCCTGGCGATAGGCGATTCGAACAGCGCGACCGGCGATGGTTCGATCATCGTGGGCTATTCCAACTCTGTGAACGGCCTCAATGCGATCGGTATGGGTGTGTTTGCGAATGCGACCGGCACCAATGCTCTCGCCATAGGTGGGAACGCGCATTCCACCGGTGACGGATCCTCATCCTTCGGCGTCAACACCACTGCAAATGGAGTGGGTGCCTTGGCGCTGGGCTCGACGGCGAGCGCCTCTGGTGGTGCCTCGATCGCGATCGGATTATCCTCCGCTGCCTCATCGCTAAATGGTTCGGGTACGGCAATCGGGGTCAGCTCCAAAGCAAACGCCGGAGCCGGCGGCGGGTCTCCGATCGCCATCGGCACGAATGCCAATGCCAGCGGGACCGCGCCTGCCGGCTTCACGTTCGAGGCTGTTGCGCTTGGCACCGGTTCCACCGCAACGGGGGCTTGGTCAACCAGTGTCGGCCCAAGCGCTTCAGCGACGGGGACAGGAGCCAGCGCTTTCGGCACGTCGGCCACGGCGTCGGCAAACCAGGCGACCGCAGTCGGTAACGGGGCGACCGCTTCCGCGGTAGGGACCGCAGCCGTGGGATACCTCGCCAATGCCAGCGGCTCCAACGCCGCCGCCTTTGGCATCCAGTCGGCCGCGTCGGGCATCAGTTCGTTGGCCGCCGGCAACCTCGCCAAGGCGTCAGCGGATTTCGCTGTTGCCTTGGGCAATCAGGCACAGGCGCTGAGCACCGGCGGCTCGGTCGCGATCGGATCGGGCGCAATCGTCAACAATGCAGCGACGGGCGGCATCGCGCTCGGCAACAATGCGGCATCCGCCGGCATCAGTTCGATCGCGACCGGCGTTGGAGCCAGTGCCGCCGGCACAAGTTCGCTGGCGATCGGCACTTCCTCAAATGCGAGTGCCGCCGCCAGCACTGCGGTTGGCAACACAGCCGTTGCCAGCGGCATAAACGCCTCCTCGTTCGGGTCTGGAGCGAATGCGATAGGAAACAATTCTCTCGCGGCCGGCGTCAGTGCCAGCGCCGGCGGAATCGGCAGCACCGCGCTCGGCATCGGCGCTGTAACCACCGCCGGCGCGCAGGGTGCCGTGGCGCTCGGCTCCTCGGCGACCTCGTCCGGGATTAACTCCATCTATATCGGCTCGCGCAGTGTCGGGGCAGGCGCCAGTGCACAGAACGCCATCGCCGTCGGCACAGATGTGAGAGCATCCCAAGTCGACGCCACGGCGATCGGCCACGTCGCAATCGCTTCGGGAGTGAGCGCGACCGCCGTCGGCTCGAACGCATTGGCTACTGCCACGAACGACGTCGCCTTAGGCTTTAACGCCGTAACGAACGGCGCGCTGAACGGAGGGTCGGGGGGGCGCGACCGCGCTGGGAAATAGTTCCTTTGCGGGTGGCTCCAATGCCATCGCGGTGGGCACAAGCGCGCAAGCGGACGTCGCCGACGCGGTCGCCATCGGCACCAACGCGTACGCAACAGGCGGCAAGGCTGTCGCCATCGGCGCCGGCAACGTCGCTTACGGCGACGGCGCCGTGGCGATCGGCGATCCGAGCTACGCCAGCGGCACCGGCGCCTTCACCGGCGGTGCAAACAACATCGCCAACAGTGACGGCACCGCAAGCGCCACCGCCGCCAATCAGGCCGCCGGCGCCGTCGCGATCGGCAACAACAATAAGGCGATCGGTCAGGGGTCCGTGGCGCTGGGCAACGGCTCCACGGCGGGCGCAGCCGGTCTTGCGGGCAATGTCGCGCTGGGTGACGGCGCAACGGCGGCGGCAAAATCCGGCGATGTCGCGCTCGGGTCCGGCAGCGTCACCGCTGTGGCAGTCGGCACGCCAAACACGGTGATCAACGGCATCACTTACAGCTTCGCCGGCGCGACGCCGGGCTCGACCGTCAGCGTCGGCGCGGTCGGCGCCGAGCGCACCATCACCAATGTCGCGGCCGGGCGGCTCAACAACGGGTCGACGGATGCGGTCAACGGGTCGCAGCTGTTTGCGACCGACCAGGCGGTCGACGGCCTCGCCACCACCGTCAACAACATCAACACCGGCGGCGGCATCAAGTATTTCCATGCCAATTCGACATTGGCCGATTCGTCTCCGGTTGGGATAAATTCGGTCGCGATCGGGCCGGTGTCGACCGCGACCGGCAGCGGCTCGGTGTCGATCGGCAACGGCGCGAACGCCGCGAATGCCAACGACGTCGCGCTCGGCTCGGGCAGCCAGACCACCACGGCGGTCAACACGCCGAACACGGTGATCAACGGCACCACCTATAGCTTCGCCGGTACGACGGCGACCTCGACCGTCAGCGTCGGTGCGCTCGGCGCCGAGCGCACCATCACCAATGTCGCGGCGGGGCGGGTCAGCAACGGCTCGACGGATGCGATCAACGGTTCGCAGCTGTTTGCCGCCACTTCGGCGATCGACAGTCTCTCGACCGTCGTCAGCAACGGCCTGACACATTATTATAGCGTCAACGACGGCGGCACCCAGCTGGCGAACTACACCAACAACGGTGCGACCGGTGCGAATTCGATGGCCGCCGGCATCGCCGCGTCGGCAACGGCGGCGAATTCCACCGCGCTGGGCTTCAACACCCAGGCCACGGTCGCCGATGGCGTTGCGATCGGCTCGGGATCGATCTCCAACCGCGCGATCGCGCCGGCTTCCGGCACGATCGGCGGCACCATCATCCCCTACAACACCACCGATCTCGCGCTGCTCGGCGCGGTGTCGGTCGGCAATGCGACGAGCTATCGCCAGATCACCAATGTCGCCGACGGCACGCAGTCGAGCGACGCCGTCACCGTGCGGCAGCTGACCGGCGCACTGTCGTCGTTCGCGACCACGACGACGAAATACTTCCACGCCAATTCGACGCTCGCCGACTCGCTCGCGGTCGGCAACAACTCGGTCGCGGTGGGGCCGCAGACCGTGGTCAATGGCGACAACGGCATCGGCATGGGGTTTGGCGCAACCGTGCAGCAGACCGCGCCCGGCGGCATTGCGATCGGCCAGAATTCGGTGTCCAACTTCGCCGACTCGATCGCGTTCGGAACCAATGCGCAGGCCAGCGGCATCCAGTCGGTGTCGATCGGCGCCGGATCCCAGACCACCAACCCGACCAGCGTTGCGCTCGGCCCGAACGCCAAGGCGACGGCGCAGGCCGGCGACGTCGCGCTCGGCGCCAATTCGACCACCTCAACGGTGGTCAAGACCACCGGCACCACGATCGGCGGCACCACCTACGCCTTCGCCGGCACGGCGCCGACCTCGACCGTCAGCGTCGGCAGCGCCGGGGCGGAACGCACCGTCACCAACGTCGCCGCGGGCCAGATCAGCGCGACCTCGACGGACGCGATCAACGGCTCGCAGCTCTGGGCCACCAACACCTCGCTCGACGCTCTCTATACCACGGTCAACAACATCTCGACCGGCAGCGGCGGCATCAAGTATTTCCACGCCAACTCCACCGCGGCGGATTCGTCCGCCACCGGCGCGGAGAGCGTCGCGATCGGACCGCAATCGGTCGCAAGCGGCGCGAACGCAGTGTCGATGGGCAACGGCTCGGCCGCGTCGGGCGCCAACTCGGTCGCGATCGGCGCCGGCGCCAAGGCGACTTCGGCCAATTCGCTGGCGCTCGGCGCGAACTCGACCACCACGGCCAATCTGAGCGATGCGGCCTATACGCCCGTCGTCGGCAAGAGCGTCGCCGGGGTTGCGACCGGCGAAGTGTCGGTCGGCTCGTCCGGGGCCGAACGCCGCGTCACCAATGTTGCCGCCGGCTCGGCTGCGACCGATGCGGTCAATGTCAGCCAGCTCCAGGCGGTTTCCAGCGGCTCGATCCGCTACGACACCGATGCCTCAGGGAATACCACCAACAAGGTGACGCTGAACAGTGGCAGCACCGGGCCGGTCACCATCAGCAACGTGGCGGCGGGTGTCGCCGGCACCGATGCGGTCAACGTCAACCAGCTCAACAGCGCATTCCAGCAGCTCAATGGTCAGATCGGCGAGGTGCGGCAGGACGCATGGCGCGCCGCCGCGATCGGCATGGCCGCGGCATCGCTGCGCTATGACGACCGGCCCGGCAAGATCAGCGCATCGGCCGGCGGCGGCGTCTGGCGCAGCCAGGGCGCGCTCGCCTTCGGCATCGGTTATACCAGCGAGAACAGCCGGCTGCGCAGCAATTTGGCGGCGACCACCGCCGGCAGCGACTGGGGCGTCAGCGCCGGCGTGAGCCTGACGCTCAATTGACCCTGACGTCGACGAGGCGGCTGGCGTGTCTGGCTTTGGCGATCTGGCTGGCGGAGGCGGCAAGCGCGACCGCGCAGCCTGCGCCGCCACCCGCCTATGCCGTGAAGCCATCGGACGTCGTGGTGCCGGAAGGCGAGACGCTCGGCGAGTTCAGGCGGATGATCCAGCCGTTCAAGAACTGGACCTTGATCTGCGACGAGAGCCTGAAATCGAAGCGCCGCGTCTGCAACATCACGCAATCGATCGTCAACGCGCAGGGCGCGGTCGCCTTCAACTGGTCGCTGATTGCGACCGCCGACGGCAAGCCGCTGATGGCGATGCGGATTCCCGCGGCCGCCGGCGTCGGCGCGCAGATCGAGCTTGCAATGGGCGATAGTCCCGATCGGATCGTCGCGCAGACCGATCGCTGCGACGCCAGTTTCTGCTTTGCCACGATCGCGATCGGCAATGTGCTGAGGCGGCACATCCGCGCGGCGACGCCGTGCCTGGTGTCCTATCCGCTGCCGCAAGGCGGGCCGGTCGTGCTGGAGGCGCCGCTCGATGGACTGTCCGGCGTGCTGGCGAAATTGAAATGATCCAACAGCGTTTTCGAGCGAAGTGGATGCCGGTTCGCGTGAAGAATGCGTGTCAACACAAAAAATCCAGAGCGCCGTTCCGATTCAATCGGAACGGAAGAGGCTCCAGGAGAGGCATGCGGACCCGGCATTCGGAGATCCGCATCGAGCTGCAGGACGAGAAGATGAAAACGCCGATGCGACTGAAGACCCCCATCCTGATTTCCGCGGCGGTCGTCGTGGCGGCGCTCAGTGCGGCCGGCGTCGTCGGATATGCCCAGCAGCCTACCCAGGCGCAGCCGATGCCGCTGCAGCAAGGGGGGACGCCCGCGCCGGTCAAGAAGCCTGCAGCCGCTGCGAAGCCGCAGCCGCACAAACAGCGTCCGCAGGAGGCGCAGACGCCACCGGCGGCCGCCGCATCCGTTCCGCCCCAGCAGGCGGGGCAGCAGCCGACCGTGTTCGACGAGCATGCGCGGCAGGGCAATATCGCGACCTGCGCCAATCTGTTCGGAACGCTCGGCCGCGGTCTCGCGACCAACTCCAACTACACCGCGCAGTCGCAGTGGGATGCCAAGGCCGGAAATTCGCATTCGGTGCAGTCGCTGGTCGCGCTCGCGCCAAACCAGGCGCCCCAGGGCAGCGCTGCCCAGCGTGCCGCCGGCATCGTGTTCGCCGCGCCGGTCGGGTCGTCCTGCGAGGGCAATCTGGTGCGGGTGACGCCAAGCGCGGAAAGCTGCCCGACGGTTGCTGCGGAGCTCGCCAAGCTCAACGGGCAGAACGGCACGCTCGGTGATCTCGCGACGATCGCGCTGCCGAACGGCGCGCAGGTGGTGCTGATTCCGTTCGGCAACGCCTGCGTCGCGGTCACCGCGCTCCGGGTCGCCGGCTAACGCAGCCGCTCTCGCATACATGACGCCGCCCGATCAGAGAACGTAGCCGCCGTCGATGGTGATGCTGGTGCCCGTGATCAGGCTGGCGCCGGTGCCAGCCAGAAAGCAGACCGCCGACGCGACGTCGTCTGGACTGTTCAGGCGGCGCAACGGAATCCTCTCCTTCAGCCAATCGGCCATGCCGGCGGTCATGTCCGTGGCCGTCGGTCCCGGCTGCAGATTGTTAACCGTGATTTGCCGCGGGGCCAGGTCGAGTGCCGCAGTCTTCACGAGTGAAGCGACCGCCGCCTTCGTCATCGCATAGGCGCTGCCGCCGGCGGCGCCGGTCCTGATGGCCGTGTTGCTTCCGATCGTGATGATCCGCCCGCCGTCACGCATGGCGGCCGTGGAGGCCTGCATCGCCAGGAACACGCCGCGAATGTTCACATTGAGCAGCAGATCGAGATCGTCGGGATTGAATGACTCGATCGATCCGAGACGAAGCACGCCCGCATTGATGACCACGACATCAAGCAGTCCGAGCTGATCGGTGGCCTCTGCCACGGCGCGCCGGATCGCCGCTGTCGGCGTGGACCGCGACTGCCTTGCCTCCGGCCCCGGAAATCCCATCGCACACCTCGCGTGCCTTGTCGGGCCTGCTCACATAGGTGAGGGCGACCGAGAACCTCTCCTCCGCAAGGCGCTTGGCAATCGCGGCGCCGATCCCCCGCGAGCCACCGAATATGAGGGCGGCACGTGGTCTCTCCGATGTTGTGTCGATCATTTCCGTATCTCCTGTTTATTGGAATGTTCATTCCATAATAGGCTAAAAAAATCATGCGAGCGCGCGCAACGCCAACTGTCCGAGTGATCGCAATCGCCGGTGGCCGGCGCCACCGCGGGCGGCGACCCTGATCCCGGCAAAGGATGCGTAGAGGAATTCGGTCGCGCTCGACGGGTCGATTTCGGCCGCCACGTCGCCCTGCGCCTGAGCCTCACGGATTCGCGCCACGATGGCCTTGGTCAGCGCGCGTCCGGAGCTCTCACGAATAGCACCGAGTTCCGGCTTGCCGGTACCAAATTCGCAGATCGAATTGACGCCAAGACACGCCTCCGCCGCGTCATCCACCACGCGCTCGACCATGGCGCGAAGACCGTCGAGCGCGCGCTGCTCGCTTGCCAGGGCTGACAAATGTGCCTCGGTCTCCCGGGCGGCATAGCGCTGGACCGCGGCAACATACAACTGCCACTTGTCGCCGAACGTGTCGTAAAGGCTTTGCCGGCCGATGCCGAGCCTCCGTACCAGCATTTCCGCCGACGTGCCCTCATAGCCGTGCTCGCGGAACACGCCGATCGCGGCATCGAGCGCCTCTTCCGCAATGAATTCCTTCGGTCTTGCCATTGCTTGGAAATGACGGATTTGGAATGATCAGTCAAGAATGGCTGACATCACGGTCGCGTGCGCTGACCTCCAAGCCTGCCCACTAACATCTTGGCGATCAGCCATCAAAGGGCTGGATTTCCGGCTCCGGATCGTCAATTCTGATTTGGAACTTACCATCCGTGCCAAACGCGGAGGAGATGTCCCATGGAGGAAGCGCGTCCGGAGCGGTTTGTCCGCAAGGTCGGCGGTGAGCTTGTGTCGTCCGTCATCGCGCGGTCGGAGCCGATCAGAGTCGAGCTGCTCAGCCGGACCTCGCGGCCGCGGATGAACTGGCATTTCCGCCAGCCCGAACTGACGTTGTTCTGGTTCCGCAACGGCTGCTCGCGGTTGCAGGCCACGATCAACGGCCGTCCGGTCGAATATGAATTCTCCAGGGCGGCCAATCTCGCGCTGTTTCCCGCCGGTACCGAGATCGAGGGCGAGTGGTCGGTCGGGCCGGCGTTCGACTATGTCGTCGTCTTCCTCGACCCAAAATTCGTGCAGAGCCGTCTCAATGGCTTGATCGAAACGCCCGCGATTGCGTTCGGCCATGACCAGCTCTGTCGCGGTCTCTCCGAACTTTGCCTGGAAGCGACCACGCCGGACAATCTGTTCGATCTGTTCGCCGAAGGCTGGGCCAGCCAGGCGCTGGCCCATATGGCGCGGCTGTCGCGCGGCGCGGAACCGGCAAAAGCGCCGAGCCGCGGCGGTTTGCCGGCGCTCAAGCTGCGGAGGATCGAGGCGTTCGTCCGGGCCAATCTTGGCGAGACGATCTCGTTGTCGGCACTGTCAGATGTTGCCGGCCTGAGCAAGCGGCATTTCCTGCGCGCGTTCCAGGAGAGCATGGGCACCAGCCCGCATCGCTATGTGCTCGGCCTGCGCATTGAGGTGGCCAAGCGTCGCCTCAGCGACACCGATGAGAGCCTGACCAGCATCGCGCTGGCGTCGGGGTTCAGCCACGCCCAGCATTTCTCGTCGACGTTCAGGCAAGTCACGGGTGTCAGCCCGTCGGTGTTCCGGCAACAGGGACGGGCGTGAGTTTCGGCGCTTTTTTGCAAGTCGAGGCGCTTTCCCGCAAGCGCCGGCGCACGGTCCAGCGTATGCCGAAGTTGCGCTCAGGGTTTGGTCGCGACCGCGCATTGGAGAAGGAAGCAAAGCATGCCAGGGCCATTGGCGGGAGTTCGCGTACTTGATCTGACCGGTGTCGTTTCGGGCCCGTTCGCGACGATGTTTCTGGCCGATCAGGGCGCGGATGTCCTGAAGGTCGAACCGATCGGCGGCGACATCACCCGCCGCAGCCGGGCCAATGTCGACAAGACCGGCGAGTTCTCGGCGCTGTTCATCTCGTCGAACCGCGGCAAGCGTTCGCTCTCGATCGACATGAAAACCGCCGCCGGCCGGGACGTGCTGGGCAAGCTGGTCCTGCAGTCCGACGTGCTGGTGCAGAATTTCCGGCCCGGCACGATGGAACGTCTCGGGCTCGGTCCGGACGAGGTGCGCAAGAACAACCCGCGGTTGATCTATGTCTCGATCAGCGGTGTCGGCGAAGACGGGCCTTACGCCAAGAAGCGCGTCTATGATCCGATCGTGCAGGCCCTGTCGGGCTTCTGCGATATACAGGCGCAGCCGGTGACCAACCGTCCGCAGATGATCCGCACCATCGTGGCCGACAAGACGACGGCGGTCTATGCCGCGCAGGCGATCACGGCGGCGCTCTATGCGCGGGAAAAATCCGGCAGCGGCCAGCATATCCAGGTGGCGATGCTCGACGCGATGATCGCCTATCTCTGGCCGGAAGGCATGATGCAATACACGGTGGTCGGCCGCGAGCAGGCGACGGCCGATCCGAACGACCGGCCCGATCTCGTGTTCCAGACCTCGGACGGTTATCTTACCTGCGGGACGATATCCGATTCCGAATGGCAGGGCTTCTGCAAGGCCACCGGTGATCCGGAGCTCGCCAACGATGCGCGCTTCGCCACGCCGGCTTCGCGCTCGGTCAATGCAACGGCGCGCATCAACAGGATGCAGGACTATATCGGCAGGCACACCACCGCCGAATGGCTCGCCCGGCTCGATGCGGCCGATGTGCCCTGCGCGCCGATCCTGCGGCGCGGCGAGATCATCGCCAACGAGCAGGTGGTCGCGCGCGAGCTGATCGCCGAGCTCGAGCAGCCCGGGGTCGGCACGGTGCGGCAGCCCAAGCCTGCTGCGCGTTTCGACGTGGATAGCGCCGCGATCGGCGGCCCGGCGCCGCGCATCGGCCAGCACACCAGGCAGGTGCTGTCCGACCTCGGCTATGGCGATGCTGCCATCGCAGAGATGATCGAGCAAAAGGCCGTGCGCGCGGTCTGAGCGACCGCGCCGCGCAACGTCACAATTGCTGAACCGAACAACCGCCGTCGGTGGGAGATGTCCTATGGCCGAGACAAACAAGACTGCCTTGCTGGTTGGCGCGGGCGATGCGATCGGCGCCGCAGTGGCGCGGCGCTTCGCCGCCGGCGGCTACACCGTCTGCATCGCGCGGCGTGATGCGGCGAAATCGAGCGCCTTGGTGGAGGAGCTGACCGGCGCCGGAAGCCGGGTGCATGCGCTCAGTGTCGACGCGCGGCGCGAGACCGAGGTGCAGGAACTTTGCGAGCGGGTCGAGCGCGAGATCGGGCCGATCGAGGTCTGCCTGTTCAATGCCGGCTCGAACGTCAAGAAGGAGCTGCATGAGACCAGCGAAAAACTGTTCTTCAAGGCCTGGGAGCTCGCCTGCTTCGCCGGCTTCCTGGTCGGACGCGAGGCGACCCGGCACATGCTGCGGCATGGCCGCGGCACCATGCTGTTCACCGGCGCGACCGCGAGCGTGCGCGGCAGCAGCGGCTTTGCGGCATTCGCATCCGCCAAGTTCGGCCTGCGCGCGGTTGCCCAGGCGATGGCGCGCGAGCTCGGACCGAAGAACATCCATGTCGCGCATCTCCTGATCGATGCCGGTGTCGACAGCCCGGCCATTCACCAGCGGATGAAGGCCGCCACGGGGGTCGAAGCATCGGAGATCCCGCCTGACACGCTGACCCGGACATCCTCGATCGCGGAGGCTTACTGGTTCGTGCACCAGCAAAGCCGCGACGGATGGAGCCATGAACTCGATCTGCGTCCCTCCGTCGAGAAATGGTGACGTCATGCCGGAGACGCTGACGCTATGGGGGGTGGGAACATCGCGGACGATTCGGGCCCATTGGGCATTGCACGAATTGGGGCTGGACTATCACTGCAAGCCGATCCTGCCGCGCTCCGGCGAGACCAAGACACCTGAATACACGCTGCTCAATCCGCGGCAGAAGATTCCCCTGCTGCAGGATGGCGACTTCACGATCGGGGAGAGTGCCGCCATCGTCGCCTATCTGGCGCGCCACTACTCCAACCCGAATGTTTCGCTCGTTCCCGTCGAGGAGCGCGATTTCGCACGATGGCTGGAATGGTGCTTCTTCATCGTCGCGGAACTGGACTCGACCAGCCTCTACGTGATGCGCCGCCATGGCGTCCAAGGCCTCGCCCATATCTACGGCCATGCGCCGGATGTGGTCGTGAAAGCGGCCGAGTATTTCCGCCAGCAGCTCCGCCATGTCGAAGTCGCCCTGTCGGACGGCCGCCAATATCTGATGGGCGATCAATTCACCAGCGCGGATATCCTGCTCGCGACTTGCCTGGTATGGGCGATCGACTATGGCGTCGGGGTCTGCGACGTTGCGACGCCCTATCTCGACCGCGTCACGGCGCGGCCGGCCTATAAGGAAAGCGTCGCGGTAAACACCGTGAAGTCTGATCGGTGACACGCGTCAGAGCCTGGGGCGTGTACTCATAGGGCGGCTGGCTGACTGATGTCCGCTCGCCCCCCCCACAGCGGCGGAAGCACGCCTCGCACGAGGTCGCAGAAGGGTCATGAGCGGACCAGGATCCCCGGCCGCTCTAAGCGAGCCAACGCTTGCGCCGCTTGTAGTGCTTCACGTCGCGATATGATTTTCGCTTGTCGCCGGCGATGCCAAGATAGAACTCCTTGACGTCCTCGTTGGCGGCGAGGGCGCGCGCTTCGCCATCCATCACCACGCGGCCGTTCTCGAGGATGTAGCCGTGGCTCGCATATCTGAGCGCCATATTGGTGTTCTGCTCGGCGAGAAGAAACGAAACACCTTCCTTGACGTTGAGATCCTTCACGATCTCGAAGATCTCCTCGACGATCTGCGGCGCGAGCCCCATCGAAGGTTCGTCGAGCAGGATCATCTTCGGGCGCGACATCAGCGCGCGCCCGATCACGCACATCTGCTGTTCGCCGCCCGACGTATAGCCGGCAGTGGAGCCGCGCCGCTCCCTGAGACGGGGGAAATAGGCGTAGACCCGTTCAAGGTCCTGCGTGATCGCGAACTTGCCATCCGTCCGCGTAAAGGCGCCGGTCAGGAGATTCTCCTCGACCGTAAGATGAGGGAAGGCGCGCCGCCCCTCCATCACCTGAATGCAGCCGCGTCGCACCACGTCGTTTGGCGACAGGGACTTCACCTCGACGCCGTTGAACAGGATCGAACCTTTGGTGACCTCGCCGCGCTCGGCGTGCAGCAGATTGGAGATCGCCTTCAGCGTCGTCGTCTTGCCGGCGCCGTTTGCGCCGAGAAGCGCGACAATGCCGCCTCGCGGGACCTCCAGCGAGACGCCCTTCAACACGAGGATGACGTGATCGTAGACAACCTCGATATTGTTGACCGATAGAATCAGAGCTGCCGCTTCCGTCGCAGCGGTGACGACCTTGGCGATTGACACGCGCAGACCTCCAAACTGGGGATCCGGGAAGCAGGCAAACCTGCCTCCCGGATCACTTGCACGGGCTCAGGTTTCTTTCGCGCAGTCGCGCGGCTTGATCTTCTTCTCCGCGGCATACTTCGCGGACACATCGGCGACGAGCGGCTCGATGAGCGATTCGTCAGCCGTGTACCAGTCGGAGATCACTTTCCAACCCTTGCCATCCCATTGCTGGACGCGCCCGTAGCGCGCGCCCTCGTGGTCGGAGCAGGAAATGCTGACCGGCTTCAACATCCCCTCAAAGCCGAGTTCCTTGATACGTGCATCGGTGAGGATGAGGTTCTCAAGCCCCCAACGGACCTGCTCGCCCGTCAGCGGTTTCTTGCCGAACTTTTCCTGCGCCTTGCGGATCGCCTCCACGCCGAGCATGGCATTCGTCATGCCGCGGTTGTAGAGAACTTCACCGATCTTGCCAGGTTCCGTCGAACCCTTGCCCTTGGCGTAGACGTACTTCTCTATGTCCGTGTGCGCGGGATATTTTCCTGCACCATGCTGAAGCATCAGCGACTTGTAGCCGGCGGCCTGATCACCTGCCGGCGTCACATCCGGCTCTGCGCCCGACCACCAAACACCGATCATCTTGTCGCGCGGATAGGCGACGGCCGCCGCTTCCTTGATTGCCGTGCTGTTCATGACGCCCCAGCCCCAGACCAGGACATAGTCCGGCCGATTCTGGCGGATCGCCAGCCATTGCGATTTCTGCTCGACACCGGGGTGCGTGACCGGTATCGGCGTGAACTCAAAGCCGTATTTCTGCGCCAGCACCTGCAGCATCGGAATCGGCTCCTTGCCATACGGGCTGTCGTGATACAGCAGCGAAATCTTCCTGCCTTTCAGCTTGTCGAACCCGCCGAGCTCCTTGGCGACGTGCTGGATCGCGATATCCGCCGCGGACCAGTAGGTGCCGAGCAGCGGGAAGTTGTACGGGAACACCGCGCCGTTCTTGGAATCGGCACGGCCGTACCCCATCGTGATGATCGGGATCTTGTCGGTCGCGGTCTTTTCGGTGAGCGCGAAGGTGATGCCGGTCGACAGCGGATTGATGAAGGCCGCGCCGGTTGGACCCTTGCTCTTGAGACGCTCATAGCACTCGACGCCTTTGTCGGTCGCGTAGGCGGTTTCGCACTCCTCGACCAGAAGCTTGACGCCGTTGATGCCGCCGTCGCGCTCGTTGATCAGGTTGTAGTAGTCGGCAACGCCGTTTGCGTAGGGCGCGCCGTTCACGGCGTACGGTCCAGTCCGGTAGGACAGAATTGGAATGAACTGCTCGTTTTGCGCTGCGGCCGGTGGGCCAAACGCCGCGCCGGCCAAGGCGGTCGCTAGTATCAGTAAACTGCGTGCAATACTTGCCATATTGATATCCTCCTCCTTAGAATCCCTCTTTCCCGTCCGCGGTGCTTCCTTCCTTTTCGTTGTCAGCGGCCGCCATCCGCGTTGCGATCGCTCTTTCAATAGGGAAACGGCCAAAGTCTGAGCTTCTCCTTGCCGATCGATATCAGCCGGGCGAAGCCATGGGGTTCCTTGATCAGCAGATAACAGATCAAAGATCCGAAGGTGATGAACTGGAGGTGCGTGATTGTTTGTGTCGACAGTGGCAGGCCGAGTTCGGTCGGAATCACATTCAGCATGATCGGCACGATGAGGATGAAAGCCGCCCCGATGAACGAACCCATGATCGATCCAAGCCCGCCGATGATGACCATGAACAGAAGTTCCAGCGAGCGGTCGATCGAGAACGCAAGCGGCTCCCATGAACCGAGGTAGACGAACGCCCAGAGCGCACCCGCCACCCCGATGATGAATGAAGAGACTGCGAAGGCCGTGAGCTTGGCATAGAGCGGCCGGATACCGATCAGTTCAGCGGCGATATCCATGTCGCGGATCGCCATCCACTGCCTGCCGAGATTGCCGCGAACGAGATTCTTCGCCAGCACCGCCATCACGGTCACGAAGAGCAGGCACAGCAGGTAGCGCTCGACCGGCGTGCGAACGACCATGCCGAAGAAATCCAGTGCCGGTGCATTGACCGATCCCGACGGGGCGTAGTTGGTGAACCACGGAATTCGCAGGAACGCCCAATCGAAGAAGAACTGCGCGGCGAGCGTTGCGACCGCCAGGTAGAGACCCTTGATCCGCAAACTGGGAATGCCGAACAGGATTCCGGCACCCGCCGCCATGAACCCACCGAGCAGAATGGATGCCAGCACGGGCAACGGCGGCATCGAGATCGCGAAGCCAAGCCAGGCAAGCGGGATATGGACGCCTGTCGCCAGCTTGTAGGCGGAATAGGCGCCGATGGCCATGAACGCGCCGCTGCCGAGCGAAATCTGGCCGCAATAGCCGACAAGTATGTTCGTGCCGATGGCGGCGAGCGCAAGGATAAGGAACGGCAGCAAGATCGCCCACAACAGATAGTCGGTGCTGAACGGCCAGATACGGAAGGTGGCCAACAGCGGCACGCCAACGAAAGCGATCGCGAGCAGGACGGCGAGCGCAATACGGTCCTGGCGGATCGGAAAGATCGCCATGTCCTCTGCGTAGCTCGTCTTGAACTGGCCGGCCTCGCGATAAAGCACGACGAACTCCTTGTTTCAGATACGTTCGATGATCCGCTCGCCGAACAGCCCCTGCGGCCGCACGAGCAGCACCGCCAACGCCAGCACAAACGCAAACCAATATTCGATACCGCCACCGATGGATGGCCCCAGATACGCCTCGGCAAGCTTCTCGCCCGCCCCCACGATGAGCCCGCCGACGATGGCTCCCGGAATCGAGGTGAGGCCTCCAATGATCAGAACCGGCAGCGCCTTCAGCGCGAGAAAAGTGATGGAGAACTGCACGCCGAGCTTGGTCCCCCATACGGTCGCCGCGACCAGCGCAACGAGGCCGGCGGCAAGCCAGACGACGAACCAGATCCAGCTGATCGGGATACCGACTGAATGCGCGGCCAAATGGTCGTCGGCCACGGCCCTGAGTGCGCGGCCGGTCTTGGTACGCTGAAAGAAAATTGCGAGGCCGGCGACCAGGATGCCTGCGATCAATGCGCCCCAGACATCCAGCTTGTTGACCAGAATGCCACCCGGGAACAGGCCTTCAAACAAGAACCAGGCATCGGTCGGGAACAGACGCAACGGGTAGACATCCGATCCGAAGATCATCTCCGCGGCGCCCTCGATGACGAATGTCACGCCGATCGTCGACATGAACAGCGTCAGGCCGTCCTGGTTGACAAGAGGTCCGATCACGAACCGCTCGATGAGCCAGGCCGTTGCCGCCATGATCACGGCGGCAAAGCCGACAGCGAGGACGACCGCGACCCAAAGCGGAAAGCCGTTGGCGACCAGGAGGTCGAGGGAGCGAACCAGCGCCAATCCCGCGAGCAATACCATTGCTCCCTGGGCATAATTGAATACGCCAGATGCCTTGAAGATCAGCACGAAGCCGAGCGCGACCAGCGAATAGAGTACGCCGGACATCAATCCACCGATAAGGACCTCGAGAAACTGACCCAGTGCGATCATGGACGCACCTCAATGCGCGACGCCAAGATATGCGTCGATGACGGCTTGACTTTTCTTCACTTCATCAGGCGTGCCGTCGGCGATCTTTACGCCGTGATCAAGCACCGCTACGCGATCCGACAGATCCATCACCACGGCCATGTCGTGCTCGATCAGGGCGATTGTCGTGCCGTAATGGTTGTTCACATCAATGATGAACCGCGACATGTCTTCCTTCTCCTCGAGGTTCATGCCTGCCATCGGCTCGTCGAGGAGAAGAAGGTCGGGCTCCATCGCCAGAGCGCGACCGAGTTCGACACGCTTCTGCAAGCCGTATGGCAAACGCCCAACCGGTACCTTGCGGATTGTCTCGATCTCCAGAAAGTCGATGATCTCCTCGACCTTGCTCCGATGCTCGACCTCCTCTGCGAGGGCAGGGCCATAACGCAGCACCTGCCACAACAGCCCCCGCCGCACCTTCAGGCTGCGGCCTGCCATGATGTTGTCGAGCGCGCTCATGCCCTTGAACAGGGCGACATTCTGAAAGGTGCGTGCGATGCCGCCGCGCGCCGCCTCGAAAGGCTGCATTCTGGCCCGGGTGCGCCCCTTGAAGGTGATGGCGCCATGATTGGGGTGATAGAAACCGTTGACGACGTTCAGCATCGAGGTCTTGCCGGCGCCGTTGGGGCCGATGATGGCTCGAATTTCACCCCTTCTGACGTTGAACGAAACGTCGCGCAGCGCCTTGACGCCGCCGAAGGCCAGTGCCACGCCCTCGACCTGCAGCAGGATTTCGTTGGTGTCCGGCGCTCTCATGCTGCTCTTCCCAGCGATTCTGCCGGACCGATGACTTGCATGTCGCGAACCTTGACCCGTGCCGCGATCGTACCTTTGCGACCATCCTCCAACGTGACCTCGGTGGAAATGTCGGCTTCCTGCGAGCCGTTGTAGAGGGCCGTGACCAGCGGCGCATAGCGCTCGGCAATGAACCGGCGGCGCACCTTCTGCGTGCGGGTCAACTCACCGTCATCCGCGTCGAGCTCCTTGTGCAGGATGAGGAAGCGGCGAACCTGCGCGCCCGCCAGCACCGTTTCCTTGGCAAGCGAGCGGTTCACCTCGGCAACGTCTTTCGCCACCATGTCGTAGACCAGCGGATGCCCGGCCAGTTCCTGATATGACCCGTAGGCAACGTTGTTGCGTTCCGCCCAATTTGCGACGGCGACGGGGTCGATGTTGAGCATCGCGCAAACAAAATCTCGGGAGTCACCGAAAGTGACCGCTTCCTTGATATTGGGATAGAACTTCAGTCTGTTCTCGAGATATTTCGGGGCAAACATCGTGCCGTCCGCCAGCCGACCGACGTCCTTGGCGCGGTCGATGATCTTCAGATGCCCGGTCTTCTCGTCAAAAAAGCCCGCATCACCAGTCCTGACGTATCCGTCGGACGTCATGGCTTCCGCGGTCTTTGCCTGATCCTTGAAATATCCGAGGAACATGCCGGGTGATCGAAACTGCACTTCGCCCGATTCCGCAATGCGAATGTCAACATTGGGCGCCCGCGGACCAACCGTATCCGAGTAGATCTCGCCATCCGGCTGGCACGTTACATAAAGGAACGCTTCGGTCTGGCCGTAGAGCTGTTTCAGATTCAGTCCGATCGAGCGGTAGAACGCGAACAGTTCCGGACCGATCGCTTCGCCTCCAGTGTATGCAACGCGCACCAGAGACAGGCCAAGAACGTTCTTGAGAGGCTCGTAGACCAGCCAGCGCCCGAGCGCATAGAGCAATCGGCCTGACAGCGGCACCGGACGTCCCGTCAAGACTTGCTCGCCATACCGCCGCGCGACGTCTAGAAAGTAGCTGAACAATCGCCGCTTGAGCGGCGCTGCGTCCTCCATCCGGACCATCAGCCGCGTCAGCATGGCCTCGAAACCGCGCGGTGGGGCTAAGTAGAAGGTTGGTCCGATCTCACGCCGATCCTGCTCAATCGTGTCGCCGCTCTCGGGACACGCCATGCAGAATCCGGCCACGAGGCCTTGCACGTAGCTGACGTAATGATCGCCGGCCCAGGCCAGCGGCAGATAGGCGAGCACTACGTCACTGTCGGTCAGTCTGTCGAACCGCGTGGTGTCGGTCGCAGCATCGATGCAGCCTCGCGCCGACAGCATGACACCCTTCGGCGCGCCGGTCGTTCCCGAGGTGTAGAGGATGACTGCGATGTCCGAACCGTTGCCCGCCTGAACGTATTCATCGATCCGTTCGCCAAGCGCCATGTCGGCCGCAAGCGCTGCGCGGCCGTCTTCGATGACATCGCCGATTGCGATCAGTCGACCGTCATCATAGCCATCAAGGCCGCGCGGCTCGTCATAGACAATCTTGTCGAGTTGCAGCAGCCGGTCGGCCACAGACAAGACCTTGTCGACCTGCTCCTGGTCTTGCGCTGCGACGAGCTTCACCTCCGCGTGAGCGAGCACAAAAGCAAGTTCGTCGGCCACCGCATCCGAGTAAACCGGAACAGGAATCGCGCGCAGCGTCTGCGCTGCCATCATGGTCCAGTAAAGCTTCGGCCGATTGGAGCCGACGACCGCGATTATCTCACCCTGCCGCAAACCAAGCCGATGCAAGCCCGCGGCATAGGCGCGCACGATCTCGGCAACTTCGGCCCAAGTCCAGGTTTGCCAGATGCCACGATCCTTATGACGAAACGCCGGACGCGTGCCAAACCGCGAAGCATTTCGCAGCAGCAATTTGGGGAACGTGTCAAACGATCCGCCGCCGGCCATGTCGGTCTCGATCCCAAAAACCGGTGCGTTGGTTCGCCCCTGCTTATGGTGATGCCGCCCTTTTTTGGGTGGCAGCCATGCGAGTTCCGCATGCTCCAGCATGACAGCGGATCGAGAGCCCTACAAGTCCCAGATTGCTAGATCTTCCGCGGGGCCACGCTTCGGGGATGCGGACTGGCCGCCAATTCCCGAAGCTGATCTTACGGCCAAACCAATCAAAGAAGTTTCTGCCAGCAAGCGGACGCTGATCGGCTCAGAGGGGGTAATCCCAATGCCCGGCAAGCCTCACGTTTGGCGGCCTGAGCGCGAGAGCGGATTCTCCGTCGTTCGATCTGCGAGCCCCAGGTTCGAGCATGCTGCCGCCAAATTGAATTCTTGCCGTGCGGGCGTGCCGGCTCGACGAGCAAAATTCATGGGTTGGTAGATAGCAAAGGCCTGACGGTTCGCTTGTTTGGACTGCCTACGTCGCATCGCGGCGCCAGGCCGTAGCGGCCATGCAGGCCGCGCCAGAGGCCGTCGCACAGGGCACTCAAAAGCTTGCGCACCGAACATCCCCTCGACATTAGCTTTGGCCTGATCCTGCTGATGTCACCGGCGAAATGACAGAGCCATTTCTGGGCAGGCCTGCGTAGTTTTTGAGCAAGCGGCCATTGTTGCGACGCGACCCGCGCCAAAGAATCTCATGAGATTCAAAAGCCGGCGCTGTGGCACGCCTCGTGCATCAATGGCGCTGAGTTGGCCGCTAGGGTTCCGATCTTGCGAAGCAAGGTGCTGGTCCGAGAGCAGCCGCTTGCGGGGGAGACATCCCCGCAGGTGCACGGCGGGATAAAAGCCCGGGAGACCTCGTTAGCCAAGGGATTGGCGGAGCGATGGTCTTTTCGCCAGTCCCTTTTTGTGAAGTTTCGCAAGAGGGATCGGCAATGAACAAGTTCTCTTTCTTCCTCCGCTCTGTTGTCACCGGCTGCGCGATCGTGCTCGCGGCCGCATCCGTCGCTGACGCCGCACCGAAGAAAAGCTTCAAGGTCGCCTGGTCGATCTATGTCGGGTGGATGCCGTGGGGCTATGCGGCCGACACCGGCATCGTCAAGAAGTGGGCCGACAAATACGGCATCACGATCGAGGTCAAGCAGTTCAACGACTACGTTGAATCGATCAACCAGTACACCGCCGGCGGCTATGATGCCGTCACCATCACCAACATGGACGCGCTGTCGATTCCGGCGGCAGGCGGTGTCGACACCACCGCGGTCGTGATGGGTGATTTCTCCAACGGCAACGATGCCGTGATCCTCAAGAACAAGTCGGATCTGGCCGCGATCGAGGGACAGACGGTCAATCTGGTCGAATTCTCGGTGTCGCACTATCTGCTGGCACGTGCGCTCGAGACCAGCAAGCTGAGCGAGAAGGACGTCAAGGTCGTCAACACCTCCGATGCCGATATCGCCGCCGCCTACAAGACGCCCGACGTCAACGCGGTCGTGACCTGGAATCCGATCGTGACCGAAATCCTTGGCTCACCTGACGCCAAGAAGGTGTTCGACTCCTCGCAGATCCCCGGCGAGATCATGGACCTGATGGTGGTCAACACCGCGGTCGCCAAGGACAATCCGGATTTCGCCAAGGCGCTGGTCGGCATCTGGTACGAGACGCTGTCCAAGATGACGGCGAACGATCCCGCCGCGAAGGCCGCCAAGGAGGCGATGGCGAAGGCATCCGGCACCGACCTTGCCGGCTTCGACAGCCAGCTCTCGACCACAAAACTGTTCGACAAGGCAACCGACGCCGAAGCGTTTACGCGCAGCCGGACCATCGGCGTGACCATGGACCGCGTCCGCAAGTTCCTGTTCGAGAAGGACCTGCTCGGCAAGGGCGCGAAGTCGGTCGACGCGGTCGGGATCGAGCTCGCCGACAAGTCGGTGCTGGGCGACAAGTCGAACGTCAAGCTGCGCTTCGACCCGACCTACATGGACGAAGCCGCCAAGGGCAAGCTCTGACGCCAAGCCCCGACGCGCATCGCGTTGCCTCAAGCAGGAGCCGGACATGCGACTTGTGAACATACGGCCGGGACGGCAGACGCGATTCTATCTGCTCGCGCTGCCGTTCGTATTGGTCGCAATCGCCTACTTCGCCGGCTCCAGCGCGCGGCTCACGCAAAACCCGAACGACAAGCTGCTGCCGGCGCTGCCCAGCATGGTGCAGGCGGTCAAGCAGATGGCGTTCGAGGTCGATCCGCGCACCGGAGGCTATCTGATGGCCTCCGACACCGTCGCCAGCCTGGGGCGGCTGGGGTCGGCGCTGGCGATCTCGACGGTGGCGGCGCTCGTCCTTGGTATCGTGATCGGGCTGTTGCCGGGCGCCAATGCCTTGCTCGGGCCGTTCGTGTCGGTGACTTCGATGGTGCCGCCGCTGGCATTGTTGCCGATCCTGTTCATCGTGATGGGGTTGGGGGAGAATTCTAAGATTGCGCTGATCGTGATCGGGACGCTGCCCTGCATGATCCGCGACCTCGCCATGAAGGTGCAGGAGCTGCCGCGCGAGCAGATCGTCAAGGCGCAGACGCTCGGCGCCTCGACCTGGCAGATCGCGCTGCGCGTCGCGATGCCGCAAACCCTGCCGCGGCTGATCGACGTGCTGCGGCTGCAACTCGGCCCGGCTTGGCTGTTCCTGATCGCGGCCGAGGCTATCGCCTCGGATTCCGGGCTCGGCTATCGGATCTTCCTGGTGCGCCGCTATCTCGCGATGGACGTCATCATCCCCTACGTCGCCTGGATCACGCTGCTGGCGTTCCTGATCGATGTCGGCCTGCGCGTCACGCAGCGCAGGCTATTTCCCTGGTTTGCCTCGGTGAGGGCGGAATGAGCGCGATCCGGTTCGACGACGTCTGGAAGGAATACGGCGACCACATCGTGCTCGAGCGCATCACGATGGAGGTCGAGCCGCGCGCCTTCATTGCACTGGTCGGCCCGTCCGGTTGCGGCAAGACCACGCTGCTGCGGATGCTGCTCGGCGAGGAGCAGCCGAGCCGCGGCCAGATCATGGTCGACGGCAAGCCGTTGCGCGCCGAGCCGGATGCCGATCGCGGCGTGGTGTTCCAGCGCTACTCGGTGTTTCCGCATCTGACCGTCTTGCAGAACGTCATGCTCGGCTGCGAACTGCGCGACGCCAAATTCACGGCCCGGCTGTTCGGCGCCGCGCGGCGCGCCGCCACCGACGACGCCATGAAGCTACTCGCCGAGGTCGGGCTCGCCGGTCAGGAGAGCAAATATCCGTCGGCGCTGTCGGGCGGCATGCAGCAGCGGCTCGCGCTGGCGCAGGCGATCATGCGCGGGCCGAAAATCCTGCTGCTCGACGAGCCGTTCGGCGCGCTCGATCCGGGGATTCGCGCCGACATCCATCTGTTGATGAAGCGGCTCTGGAACGAGACCCATCTGACGGTCGTGATGGTGACGCACGACCTCAGCGAGGCGTTCGGGCTCGCGACCCGCGTAATCGCGCTGGAGCGGCAGCGCAACCGGCCGGAGGAGCGCGAGCGCTATGGCGCCACGGTGTCGCGCGACCTCGAGATCTTCCCACGCCGCAGCGCGGAGCCGCGGTCATCAGTTCAACCGGCTCCGATCGGGACGACCCGGTCAGGCACGGAGCATCAGCCGGGACGGCCCGGCGCTCTCGTCTTGAAGGAGCAACCATGATCCTCACAGAGGAACAGAAGGCCGAGATCGCGGTGCATACCCGACGCTACAATGAGTTGAAAGCAGCGGGGCAGGAGCATGCGCCGCGGGCGCTGCCGGCGCCGACCGCGCGCGACGCTGCGCCGATCGCCACCGACGCGATCATCCATCGCGAGGTGATTCCGGCCGGCTGGTACTGGACCACGCGGCTGAACCGCGGCGATACGCTGCGTATCGTCAACAGTTCGGGGACATCGACCGTCAGCCTGCTCGCCTGGAACAGCGCCGACACCACCGAGCGGCTCAACCACGCCGACACCATCAAGGTGCAGTGGGCGGCCCGGCTGCAGAAGGGGCGCGTGCTGCTCTCGGACATGGGGCGCGCGCTGCTCGGCATCACCGAGGACAGCAGCGCTGCGCATGATGCGGTGGTCGGCGGCTCGACTGCGGCGACCAACCTGGCCAAGTATGGCGAAGGGAATTTCCGCAATACGCGCGACAATTTCATCCTCGCCGCGGCCAAGCTCGGACTCGATCGCCGCGACGTGCATCCCTGCGTCAGCTTCTTTGCGCCGGTCGCGATCGACGCGGGCGGCAAGTTTGTCTGGTCCGACGCGCGCCGGCAAAAGGGTGATTTTGTCGATCTGCGCGCGGAGATGGACCTGCTGATTGCGTTGTCGAACTGTCCGCATTCGCTCGATCCGGCGGAAAGCTATCCGCAGGCGAGCGTGGAGATCGTGCGCTACCGCTCGGCCAAGCCCGACGCCGATGATCTGTGCCGTACCGCGACCGCCGAGGCGATCCGCGCCTTTCAGAACAATGCGCTGTATCTCGGCGAGACGAGCGAAGGAGCCGTGCGATGACCACGCAATCCGCTGAGACCCGTGGCCGCGTCGTTCTCGACGTGGAAACTCCCGCGCGCAAGCCGTGGTCGGCCATCATCCGCAAAGGGCAGACGCTGCGGATCACGGACACTCATGGCCAGCAGGCGGTCGATACGCTGTTCTATCGTGCCGACGACTATCAGGAGCGCTACAGCGGCCAGGATACGCTGCGCGTGCAGGGCTCGGCCTATGTCGGGCTCGGCACCAGGATCATGTCCAATGAAGGCCGCGTGATGCTGCGCGTCACCGCTGATAGTTGCGGCCTGCACGATACCTCCGCAGGCGCCTGCTCCTGCGAAAGCAACACCGTGCGGTTCGGGCACCAGACCCGCTACCAGCACGCCTGCCGCGAGAATTTCGTGATCGAAGCCGCGAAGTACGGCATGTCGAAGCGCGACATCGTGCCGAACCTGAACTTCTTCATGAACGTGCCGATCGATCCCGCCGGCAATTTCACCGTGGTCGACGGCGTCTCCAAGCCCGGTGACGCGATCGAGCTGGTCGCGGAGATGGACGTGCTGTGCCT
This sequence comes from Bradyrhizobium quebecense, assembly GCF_013373795.3. NCBI lineage: Bacteria > Pseudomonadati > Pseudomonadota > Alphaproteobacteria > Hyphomicrobiales > Nitrobacteraceae > Bradyrhizobium > Bradyrhizobium quebecense. The sequence goes on along the minus strand of NZ_CP088022.1, from coordinate 5,563,019 downwards.
GATCTCGAACTGTCCGCAGATCAACAATCCCTGCAACGGCTTCTTCCCGACGCCGGTGCAGGTCACGATCTTCGTGCCGGAGGCGTGAGGCATGTTCAGCAAGGTCCTGATTGCCAACCGCGGCGAGATCGCCGGGCGGATCGGCAGAACATTGCACCGCATGGGTATCGGGTCTGTCGCGGTCTATTCCGATGCCGACCGCTTCACGCGGCCGGTGCTCGAGGCCGACGAGGCGGTGCGCATTGGTCCGGCGCCGGCGGCCGAGAGCTATCTCAACGTCGATGCGATCATGGCGGCCTGTCTTGCGACGGGCGCGCAGGCGGTGCATCCCGGCTACGGCTTCCTGTCGGAGAACCGCCGCTTTGCCGAACGGCTCGCCGAGTACGGCATCAAATTCATCGGGCCGCGGCCGGAGCACCTTGACGCTTTCGGGCTCAAGCACCGTGCGCGCGAGATCGCCGAGAACAGCGGCGTGCCGCTGCTGCCGGGCTCCGGCCTGCTGGAGACCATCGACGAGGCGGTGCAACAGGCGGAAGCGATCGGCTTTCCGGTGATGCTGAAAAGCACAGCGGGCGGGGGCGGCATCGGCATGCAGCTCTGCCACGACATGGCGACGCTGCGCGAACGCTTTGAATCCGTGCAGCGCACGGCGCGGGCGAGCTTCGGCGACGCCCGGGTCTATCTCGAGCGGTTCGTCGCCCGGGCGCGCCACATCGAGGTGCAGATCTTCGGCAACGGCAGGGGCGATGTGGTCGCGCTCGGCGAACGCGATTGCTCGTTGCAGCGGCGCAACCAGAAGGTTTTTGAGGAGACGCCCGCGCCCGGACTCTCTGCCGAGATCAGGCGGCGGCTGCACGCGGCCGCGGTGTCGCTCGGCAAGGCGGTCGCTTATGAATCCGCCGGCACGGTGGAGTTCATCTATGACGTCGCGCGCGAGGATTTCTATTTCCTCGAGGTGAACACCCGCCTCCAGGTCGAGCATCCCGTCACCGAGCAGGTCACTGGCGTCGACCTCGTCGAATGGATGATCCGGCAGGCGGCCGGCGAGGACGTGCTCGGCAGGGCCGGCACGCTGACGTCGAAGGGCGCGTCGATCGAGGTGCGGCTCTATGCCGAAAACCCGGGCGCAAGTTTTCGCCCGAGCGCGGGCCGGCTGACGCAGGTCAGCTTTTCGCCGGATGCGCGGATCGACGGCTGGATCGAGACTGGCACCGAGGTGTCGCCGTTCTATGATCCGATGCTGGCCAAGATCATCGTGTCAGCCGAGACGCGCGAGGCCGCGATCGCAAAGCTGGCGCAGGCGCTGGATGACACGATCGTTGCAGGCATCGAGACCAATCTCGATTATCTCCGCGCGATCGCAGCGTCTGACGTGTTCCGCAGCGGGCAGGTGGCGACCAGCGTGCTCGGCGCCTTCGCCTATCGCCCGCGCACCATCGACGTCGTCGCACCGGGTGCGCAGAGCGGCGTGCAGGAATTGCCCGGCCGGCTGCATCTCTGGCATGTCGGCGTGCCGCCCAGCGGCCCGATGGACGAGCGGTCGTTCCGTGTCGCCAACTGTGTGGTCGGAAATCCGGAAACCACGACCGCGCTGGAGCTGACGGTCAACGGGCCGACCTTGCGCTTCAACACCGATGCGATCGTCGCGCTCTCGGGCGCACGGATGAAGGCATCGCTTGAGGGCGCCGAGGTCGCCCATGACGAGCCGGTCGCGGTACGCGCAGGCCAGACGCTCGTCATCGGCAGCATCAAGGGCCCGGGCCAACGCGCGTATCTCGCCGTGCGTGGCGGCATTGATGTGCCGGAGATCCTGGGATCGCGCGGCGTGTTCGCGCTCGGCGCGTTCGGCGGCCATGCGACGGGCTCGCTGAAGGCCGGCGACGTGCTGCATATCGGTGTCGAGCCGTCAGATCTTGCGGCGCCGCGGCGCGCAACGGAGGACGAGCCGCCACAGCTTGCATCGGCGTGGCAGATCGGTGTCGTCTACGGCCCGCATGGTGCGCCCGACTTCTTCCTCGACGAGGACATCGAAACGCTGTTCGCGGCGAGCTACGAAGTGCATTTTAACAGCGCCCGCACCGGTGTGCGGCTGATCGGTCCGAAGCCGCGCTGGGCCCGCGCCGATGGCGGCGAGGCCGGGCTGCATCCGTCGAACATTCATGACAACGCCTATGCGGTCGGCTCGATCGATTTTACCGGCGACATGCCGATCATTCTCGGCCCCGACGGACCGAGTCTCGGCGGCTTCGTCTGTCCGGCGGTCGTCGCGCGCGACGAGCTCTGGAAGATCGGCCAGCTCCGGCCTGGCGACACGGTTCGGTTCGTTCCGGTGAAACGCGACGATCCGGTTGCCGGCCCTACTGTGCTGCGCGCGCCCGAACTCGGCGCGGCGATCGTCGGGCGCAATGATGATGGCCCGATCCCGGTGGTGTATCGGCGCGCCGGCGATGACAATCTGTTGGTCGAATATGGTCCAATGGAGCTCGACATTGCGCTGCGGCTGCGCGTGCATGTGCTGGCGCAGGCGCTGGAGGAAGCGAAGCTTGGCGACCTGATCGACCTCACGCCCGGCATTCGCTCGTTGCAGATCCATTATGACGGCACGGCGCTGTCGCGAACGAAGCTGCTCGATGTGCTGCGGCGGACCGAGCGTGAACTGCCGCCGGTCGATGCGATGCGGGTGCCGAGCCGGACCGTGCATCTGCCGCTGTCGTGGCGCGATCCGGAAGCCGAGCTTGCGATGCGCAAGTATCAGGAGCTGGTCCGTGCGGATGCGCCGTGGTGTCCGTCGAATGTCGAGTTCATCCGGCGCATCAACGGGCTCGGCAGTGAGGACGACGTCCGCCGCATCGTGTTCGACGCGGATTATTTCGTGCTCGGCCTTGGCGACGTCTATCTCGGCGCGCCGGTGGCGACCCCGCTCGACCCGCGGCACCGGCTGGTGACCACGAAGTACAACCCGGCGCGGACCTGGACGCCGGAGAACGCGGTCGGCATCGGCGGCGCCTATATGTGCATCTACGGCATGGAAGGTCCGGGCGGCTACCAGCTGTTCGGCCGCACCATCCAGGTCTGGAACACTTGGCGCACCACGCGGGTGTTCGAGCCTGGCCATCCCTGGCTGCTGCGGTTCTTCGACAAGATACGCTTCTTCCCGGTCGACGCCGACGAACTGCTCGACGCCCGCGCTGCATTCCCGCACGGCCAATACGGCATCAGGATCGAAGAGGGCGAGTTCTCCTACGCCGACTATGCGAAGTCCTTGGCCGAAGCGCGGCTGTCGATCGCCGCGTTCAAGGCGACGCAGCAGGCCGCGTTCGATGCCGAGCGCCAGCGCTGGCGCGAGATGAAGCTCGACGAGACGCCGGCAGAATCGATCGATGCAAGTGCCGTCGCGACCGGCATTCCCGATGGCCAGATCGGCGCATTCTCGGAGGTGCCCGGCAATATCTGGAAGATCCTGGTCGAGGAGGGCGCCGTGGTCGCAGCCGGTGACGTGCTGGCCATCATCGAGTCCATGAAGATGGAGATATCAGTGCATTCGCCGAGCGCGGGCCGCATTGCGTCGGTGCAGGTCAAGCCCGGACAAACGCTGCGCGCGGGCGACGTGGTGGCGTTGATCCGGCCGGAGTAGATTCGGCCGCGTCCATCTGCTGCGGTCCTGCACTGTCATACCGCTATGGGGGACGATCGGACGGAAGCCGACAGCGCCATGCCTCGTTGGCAAGGAGCCGGCGCTGTCGGTCGGCGATGGCAGCCCATCCGGAGCGTACCACGCTGAGGACCGCAGCGTCGGCGGATGGACCTTCATCGCAGGCAAAATAGGCGCGAAGCCGTCCTTCGCAGTGGAAGCCGAGGCCGGTGTAGAGCTCTAGCGTACGCCGCAGGCGCCAATCCAGATGCACCTCGGCCCGCTCGACGGCGAGCACCTCGAAAGCATACCGCGTCATGAGATGCGCGACATGGCTGATGAGCAGGACCTCGTCCGATCGTCCGCTGCTCCAGATCGGCGCAAGCGTCGCCCGCTTCTCCTCCGGCTCGAGCGCCGCGAAAGCGGTAAGGCCGATGATGTCGCCTGATCCGACGTCCTCGATCGCGAGCGCGGCCGTGACGTTCGTGCAGCTCAGCGTGGCTGCCATGCGTGCGGCCGCCGCCTGGCCGGAGCCGCCGCGATCGAGCTGCCGAAGCGTGCCGGCGTCCCCAAGCGGCTTTACCCGCGAGATCTCAGAACCGTGGATCCTGGTCAGCAGGATGCGGTCGGTGGCCAAGGCGGCATGGCTGTCTACGAATTGCATGCCCTATTGACGCATCGAACCAACATGCCGTCAAATGACTGGAATGGCAGTTCATATGCGGATTAGTCATGTTCCTGAATCCGAGACACGTTGACCTGTTTCGCGAGGTCGTGCGTCACAACGGAATCACCAAGGCGGCCCTGAGCCTGCGGATCGGGCAGCCCTTCGTCAGTCGCGCCATCGCGCGGCTGGAGCGCGAGATCGGCTTCGCGCTGTTCGAACGCGGGCGCGGCGGCGTCACGTTGACGCCGGAAGGCGAGATATTCCTGCATGAGGTGGAGCGCAACCAGGTCGGGCTGGAGTATCTGGCGCGCGCGGCGCGCGGCATTCGCGCGCGAGGCAGCGGGACGCTGAGGATCGCCTGCCTTCCAGCATTCACCTATTCGTTGATGCCGCGGATCGTCAGCAAGTTCTCCAGGAAGAACCCTGGCATCATGCTGTCGGTCGCCGTGCATAGCCCTGAACGAGTCTGGAGTCTGGTTGCTGCGGGCCAGTGCGATGTCGGGCTGGCGCGACCCCAGTCGGGTTTTGCAGCGGTCGACGACGAACTGCTGATGACGACCGACGCCATCTGCGTGCTGCCGCGTCAGCACCGGCTGCGGTCCAAGCGATTGATCATGCCAAAGGACCTGCACGGCGAGGCGATGATTGCGGCAGCCCCGGGCGCGCCGCATCGATCGCGCCTCGAACGTGCCTTCGAAGACGCCGGGGCCGAGGTCAGAACGGTGGCGGAGATTCAGTACAGCATGCAGCGCTGCGCTCTGGTTGCGCAGGGGCTGGGCTTCTCGATCGTCGATCCCGTCGTGGCGCGGGATTTTGCCAGCGCCCGGATCGTGCTCAAGCCGTTCACGCCGCGGCTGGAGATCACCACCGTGCTGCTGTTTCCGTCGCAACGGCCGCGCAGCCGTCTCGCGCTGGAATTCTGCGACCTGCTTCGCGCCGAGACCGCGGAATACAGGAAGCCCGCCCGCGCGCCGGCCTGACTCACACCTCGAGCCATTCCTCGCGAATGGCGGCATTCGCCTTGAGCTGGTCGGGGGTGCCTTCGAACACCACGCGGCCGTGGCCCATGATGTAGACCCGGTTCGAGATCTTCATCGCGATCGAGAGCTTCTGCTCGACCAGCAGGATGGCAACGCCGGCCTTGGCGATCCGCGCGATCAGCTCGCCGACCTGCTGCACGATCAGCGGTGCGAGGCCTTCGGTCGGCTCGTCGATCATCATCAATTCGGGGTCGCCGAGCAGGGTGCGGCAGGTGGTCAGCATCTGCTTCTCGCCGCCCGAGAGCACGCCGGCCGGCGTGTCGGCGCGGCGGGCGAGGTTGGGAAACATGTCGAGCATCTCCTGCAGCCGCCACTTGCCGGGGCGGCGCGGGTCCTTGATGCCGAGGATCAGGTTCTGGCGAACCGTCAGGCTCGGGAAGATGTCGCGATGCTCCGGCACATAGCCGAGCCCAAGGCGGGCGATCTTGTGGCTCGGCAGGCCCGCGATGTCCTTGCCCTTGAAGCGGATGGTGCCTTGCGGCGGCACCTCGCCCATGATCGCCTTGACGGTGGTCGAGCGGCCGACGCCGTTGCGACCGAGCAGGCTGACGACCTCGCCGGCGGCGATGTCGAGATCGACGCCCTGCAGGATGTGGCTCTTGCCGTAATAGGCGTGGAGATTCCTGACCTCGAGCATCAGTCGACCTCCTCGCCGAGATAGGCTTCCTTGACCTTCGGGTTGCCGCGGATCTCCTCCGGGGTGCCGGAGGCGATGATGTGGCCGTAGACCAAGACCGAGATGCGGTCGGCAAGCCCGAACACCACGCTCATGTCGTGCTCGACGATGACGAGCGTGCGTCCTTCGGTGAGGCGGCGGATCAGCGCGACGGCGCGCTCGGTCTCGGCGTGGCTCATGCCCGCGGTCGGTTCGTCCAGCATGATGACGCTGGCGCCGCCCGCGATCGTAATACCGATCTCGAGCTCGCGCTGCTCGGCATAGGTGAGCAAGCCCGCCGGTACGTCGCGGCGATGGCTGAGATGGATGTCGTCGAGTATCTGCGCGGTGCGCTGCTTCACCTCGGGCAGGTTGTCGACGTTCTTCCAGAACGCATAGCGGTGGCCGGTCGCCCACAGCACGGCGCAGCGGACGTTCTCCCACACCGTCATGCGGGCGAACACGTTGGTGACCTGGAACGAGCGCGACAGGCCGCGCCGGTTGATCTCGAACGGCCGCAGCCCCGAGGTGACCTCTCCGTTCAGCCGGATCTCGCCCGAGGTCGGCTTGATGTGGCCGCTGATCAGGTTGAACGTCGTCGACTTGCCGGCGCCGTTCGGGCCGATGATGGCGTGGCGCTCGCCCTTGGCGACGCTCAAATTGAGGTCGCGGATGATGGCGACATTGCCGAAGCTCTTCTCGACGGCGTTGACTTCGATGGCAGCGGTCATGCGAGATACCCCCGATCACGGGCCACCGTCGCGGCGCGATCCCAGGCTTCGGCAATGCGCCGCCAGGTGATGCGCGCGACCAAGAAGCCGCCGACCACCAGAACCGCGGCGGCCGCCCAGGTCGTCGGTGCCGTGGCGACGAAGGGAATGCCGAGCAGGTTGATGGCGTCGCCGCCCGAGAAGCGCGCGACCGTCTCGATGGCGAGGATGATGCCGAGCGCCAGCGCCAGCGTCGGGATCGCCGCGACCAGATAGGACGGGATCACGGTGCCAAGGGTGCCGGCGCGGATCAGCGGACGGTGCTTCATCAAGATGCCGGCGATGCCGCCCGGCGCGAACATCACGATGGCGATGAAGATGATGCCGAAATAGAGCTGCCAGACCGAGGTGACGTTGGTCAGCCCGAGCTGCAGGTACGTCACCAGGATGGCGCCGAGGATCGGACCGAAGAAATAGGCGGTACCGCCGATGAAGGCTGCGAACAGCACGAGGCCCGACTGCGTCGCGCCGAGATAGGCGGAGTTGGCGATCTCGAAATTGATCGCGGCGAGGCCGCCGGCGATACCGGCGAAGAAGCCGGCGAACATGTAGGCGAGATAGCGCACCACATGCGGATCGTAGCCGATGAACTCGACCCGCTCCGGATTGTCGCGCACCGCGTTGCAGATGCGCCCGAGCGGCGTGCGGGTCAGCGCGTACATCGCGATCGCCGAAACCATCACCCAGAACGCGATCAAATAGTAGACCTGGATCTGCGGCCCGAAGGTCCAGCCGAACAGCGGCATCAGCGAGGTGCGGTCGGTGGTGATGCCGGATTCGCCGCCGAACACGCTGCGCAGGATCAGCGACGACGAGGCGACCAGCTCGCCGATGCCGAGCGAGATCATCGCAAACACCGTGCCGGCGCGCTTGGTCATCACCCAGCCGACCAGCAGTGCGAAAGCCATGCCGCCGATGCCGCCCATCAGTGGGATCACCGGCAACGGGATCGGCAAGTTGTGGCTCGCGACGGCGTTCATGGCGTGGACGGCGAGGAAGCCGCCGAGGCCGTACTGCACGGCATGTCCGAACGACAGCAGCCCGGTCTGGCCGAGCAGGATGTTGTAGGACAGTGCGAAGATGATCGCGATGCCGATCAGGCTGAACGAGGTCAGCGAGCCGCCGGAGGAGAACACCAGCGGCAGCACGACGAGCGCTGCGGCTGCGATCAGCCAGATGCCATAGAAGCTCAGGGCGCCGCCGGACTCTTCTTTGGCCACTGCGGGAGCGGGGGTCACAGCGTTGCTCATGACTCGCGCGTCCCCAGCAGGCCCATGGGGCGGAAGATCAGGACCAGCACGAGCAGCAGATAGGGCAGGATCGGCGCGATCTGCGCGATCGTGACGTTCCAGATGTCGGTCAGCGGCGAGGCGCCGAGGCTCGGATCAAGCGGCCCGAACACGCTGGCGAGCGAACCATTGAGCGCGACCGCAAAGGTCTGGATCAACCCGATCAGGAGCGAAGCGATGAAGGCGCCGGGCAGCGAGCCGAGGCCGCCGAATACGATGACGACGAACAGGATCGGCCCGAGCAGCGCGGCCATGTCGGACTGGGTCACCAGCGAGGGCCCGGCGATGACGCCCGCAAGACCCGCCAGCGCGCTGCCGACGCCGAACACCAGCATGAACACGCGGCCGACATTGTGGCCGAGATGGCCGACCATGCTCGGATGGGTCAGCGCGGCCTGCACGATGAGGCCGACCCGCGTCCGCTTCAGCGTGACCAGGAGCGCGATGAAGATCACGACTGAGACCACCAGCATGAAGATCTTGTAGGCGGGGTAGTTGGTGGAGAACACGGTGAAGGCTGGAAAGTCGAGTGCCGCCGGAACCCGATAGTCGACCGGGCTCTTGCCCCAGATCATCGAGACGATTTCCTCGATGGCGAAGGCGAGACCGAAGGTCAGCAGCAGTTCGGCGACATGGCCATGCTTGTGGGTGTTGCGCAGGCCGTAGCGCTCGACGCCCATGCCGACCACGCCGACCAGCAGCGGTGCAATTACCAGCGCCGGCCAAAAGCCGATCCAGCGGGTGAGCTGAAAGCCGAAGAACGCGCCCAGCATGTAGAAGCTCGCATGCGCGAAGTTGAGCACGCCCATCATGCTGAAGATGACGGTCAGTCCGCTGGACAGCAGAAACAACAGCATGCCGAACAGGACGCCGTTGAGCGTCGAGATGACGATGAGCTCAGCCACGGCGCACCCGCTTGAGACTGGAACGATTCACGTGATCAATAACCTGTCGGTGAAATGGACTACGGCACCACTACGCTGCCGGAAGGCGAACGCCTCCGCAACCCTGCGGTCGCGGAGGCGCCTTGCCGCGGCCGATCAGGGCCGCTTCATGTTGCAGGTGGTCGGAAGCATCGTCTGATCGGTGTCGATCCTGGAGACTGGGTGCCAACCCCAGCCGGTGTTCTCTTCGTCGAACGGCTCCTTGGCCTTGTCGGCCAACGTTCCGAACGAGGAGATGATGATCGGCTGGAAGAACTGGTGGTCGTCCTTGCGCATGAAGCCGTCGCCGCCGTCGAACACGTCGAACTTCATGCCCTCGAGTGCGGCCGCGACTTTCACCGGATCGATCGAATTGGCCTTCTCGGCGGCGGCCTTGAACATCCGCATCTCGTTGACGGCGCGCGGATACCACACGGAAATGCCGGTCTTGGCGCGGAAGTCCTTCTCGAAATCCATCGCCGCCTTGTTGCCGGAGTTGGGGATGCCCTCGCTGATCTGGAACACCTGGTGGTCGAGACCGGTCTGCTTGATCGCGGTCGGTCCGCCGGCGCCGCCGGCATAATAGGTGTACCAGTTGACCTTGAGGCCGGCATCGGCCGCGGCCTTCAGCAGCAGCGCGAAGTCCTGTCCCCAATTGCCGGTCACGACCGTGTCGGCGCCGGATGCCTTGATCTTGGCGATGTAGGGCGAGAAGTCGGTGACCTTGAGCATCGGGTGCAATTCGTCGCCGACGACCTGGATATCGGGCCGCTTTTCGCCCAGCATCTTGCGCGCCGAGGTGCGCACCGACTGGCCGAACGAATAGTCCATGTTGATCAGATAGACCTTCTTGATCGACGGCTGGCCCTTCATGTAGTTGGTCAGCGCTTCCATCTTGATGTCCGAGTTCGCATCCCAGCGGAAATGCCAGTAGCTGCACTTCTCGTTGGTCATGCTCGGATCGACCGCGGCGTAGTTGAAGTAGAGCACTTCCTTGCCGGGGTTGCGCGAGTTGTTCTTGGTGACGAAGTCTTCCAGCGCTGCACCGACCGACGAGCCGTTGCCCTGGGTGATGTAATGGATGCCGGCGTCGACCGCCTTCTGCGCCTGCACCAGGCTTTCCTGCGGATTGGTCTTGTTGTCGAGCGGGACGATCTCGACCTTGTGGCCGAGGATGCCGCCCTTGGCGTTCAATTCGTCGGCGAGATACTGAAACGTCTTCAGGCCGCCTTCGCCAACGCTGGCGCCGCCGCCGGAGAGCGGATCGATATAGCCGATCTTGATGGTTTCCTGCGCGGACGCCGCGCCTCCCAACACCGTCAACGCTGCCGCAGCGGCAACGATCAGCTTACGCATCCTGCGTTCCTCCCATGCTCATGTTTCTGATTGATCTTCAGCGATCGAGGCCGTCTCAATAACCCCAATTGCCGCGCCTCCGCAACTTTCGCTTTGAATATGGCGTCAAGTTTTAGCGAAAGGTAGTATGATGTTATAGGCTATTTGCCTTCGGAATTGGTCGCTGTTTTGAATTACAGGTAAACTTTTGGATGAGGCCTGCGCTCGCCCGCTTGGCTCATCATCTGGAACCGATGTCGTCCCCTCCATATAGGCGGGCCGATGCTCCAGCATCGCTAAAGCAACTGGGAGGCGAATTGGCGGCTCAGGCCGGATGCCGGCGCGGCTTGAGTCCCGAAAGAAACAACCGCGCGAAATGATCGGCGATCTCGGCCGGAGACCAGTCACGCGTGGTCTTGAACCAGATCGGATACCAGTGGCCCATTCCGGTCAGAATACGCTCCGCGAAGTAGGTATCGATGCGGCGGAAGCGGCCCTCGTCGATCCAGCGCTGATAGCTGTCCTGGTCCTGCCGGATCGTCGCCAGCACCTGACCGACATAGGCCTTCCGGTCAACGTCGTTGAGATAGTTGATGTTGTGGTAGGTCGCCTTCGGGCCGCAGGGCGTGTCGTGCAGCATCAACAGCAAGCGGATCCTCTGCACGATGTGATCGAATGCGCCGAGGCGCTGGTCTTGCAGGTGCTCGCGAATGCTGATCTCGCCGGCGAGCCCGCGTCGCAGGCAAGCCAGCAGCAGGCTCTCCTTTTCGCTGAAGTGATAGTAGATGCCGGCGCGGGTCATGCCCGCATCCACGGCGATGCTCTCGAGCGACGTGCCTGACGCGCCCCTGCGGTTGAAGCTGTCGGAGGCAATCGAAAGCATCCTGTCGAACTTTGCAGCCCGCTTGTTCAACGCCGCGCGAGATTCCAGGAATGGGGCAAGGCTGAGCGGTTCGGGCATCTCGGGGACCGCGATCTCGCGCCGGTAAACGCCGTGCGTGATGATGTCGTCGATGGCATCGATCGCCTGCTGGCGCGTGTAGTAGTCGCGTTCGGACAGCCAGAACGGAACCCAGTCCAGGATGGAGATGAGCGCCACCGCCGTGAGCAGCGGTTCGTCGCAGGCGATCGAGCCGTCCGCTACGCCCCGATCCAGAATTTCCGCAAGCCGCGCGGCATTCTGCCAGCGCTTGGCGTGGACTTCGCTGCTGTAGGGCGCAGCAAGCGCATCGATGTCAGTGAACAGAATCATGCGCTGGGCTTCAGACCGCAGCCTGCCGCGCACGAAGCGTCTGATAATCTCGAGCCCGTCGATGCCGGGCTCGGCCGCCGTTTCAATCTCGTGCCGATAGATCGCGAGGCCGCGCAGATAGCAGTGGAAGATCAGATCTTCCTTGTCGCGGAAATAGTGGTACAGCGCGCCCGGCACGGCCCGCACGGACGCCGCGACCTGCTCCATCGTCACGTTCGCGTAGGAGTGGCGGGCAAACAGCCGGGAAGCTGAGAGGAGGATTTCTTCAGCCCGATCCGTCGGGTCGGCGGCGACTTGCAAGCTCGAATGCCCTTCCTGATCGCGGAACGAAAATCCGTACGCGAGATAATCCCCTTGGCAGCAGCTTGTCGATCTGCGATAGACGTTGGTATACCATACACCAGCGGCTTTTGGAGAGAGCATGGCGCGCAACATTCTGATCCTTGGGGCTTCCTACGGCTCCCTGCTGGGGACCAAGCTTCTGATGGCGGGGCACAACGTGTCCCTGGTGTGCCGGAAGAACACCGCCGACCTGATCAACCGCGACGGCACCGAGGTGCGCATCAAGCTGCGTGACGAGAGGGAGCATCGCTCGATCTTCTCGCGCGACCTGCCGGGCAAGCTCGACGCCGTTACGCCCGCCGATGTCGACGTGTCGCGCTACGACATGGTCGGTCTGGCGATGCAGGAGCCGCAATACACCAACCACACGGTTCGCGTACTGATGATCAAGATCGCGGCGGCGAAACTGCCCTGCCTGTCGATCATGAACATGCCGCCGCTGCCGTATCTGAAGCGGATCCCCGCGCTCGCCGGCATGGACCTCGAGGAGGCCTACACCAACGCCCAGGTCTGGGAGCGCTTCGAGCCGGGCCACGTCACGCTTTGCTCGCCGGATCCGCAGGCGTTCCGTCCGCCGGAGGAGAAGGCCAACGTGCTGCATGTCGGCCTGCCGACCAATTTCAAGGCTTCGGTTTTCGCCGACGACAAGCACAACATGGTGTTGCGCGAGCTCGAAGCCGACATCGACGCGGTGACGCTCGACGGCCAGGACGTTCCGGTGAAGCTGAAAGTGTTTGACTCGCTGTTCGTGCCGCTGGCGAAGTGGTCGATGCTGCTGACCGGCAATTATCGCTGCATCACGCCGACTGAGCCGCAATCGATCCGCGACGCCGTGCACGGCGACCTCAAGCGCTCGCAGGCGATCTATGACCATGTCGACGCCATCGCGCGGAAGCTCGGCGCCGACCCTGCCGATCAGGTGCCGTTCGCGAAATACGCCAAGGCGGCCGAAAGCCTGCTCAAGCCGTCCTCGGCGGCCCGCGCGGTCGCCGCCGGCGCGCCCTTCATCGAGCGCGTCGATCTGCTGGTGAAGCTGATCTCGCATCAGCTCGGTACGCCGAGCGCCGAGATCGACCGCACCGTGGAGACCGTCGATCAGAAGCTGAACGAGAAGATCGTGCAGGGCGGCTCGGGCGCCGAGTGACAGAGCGCGCGTTGGCGGGGGCGGGAGCGCCCTCGCCATGCATCGGTGATCAGCAAAGTGCAGAACCGCGACTGCCGAACGCATGGCTCCGCCTCCCCAGCTGAGATAGGCTCGCGCAGTTGCGGTTGGGAGCCACGGACATGCCGATCAAAACGCTTCCTCTTCTTGCAATCTATGGCGATCTGGATCGCGCGCGGGACATCATGCGCGCCTGGCAGCCGCTCGACCAGCTTTCGCCCGATGATGCCGAGATCGTCGTGAAGGCGATCGCCGAGGGCATCGCGCGCGGGCGCAGGCACGGGCTGGAGATAGGGCAGTGTGGTCTGGCGGCGTAGGCAACGCGCTGAGCATTCTGATATCGCCAGCACGTGAGGTGAGCGCGCCGGTCAGGCTCCCTCTCCCCTTGCGGGAGAGGGTGGGGAGAGGGGTGCCCCGGGCGAGATGATTGAATGCGCATCGCTATCGCAACACCGATGGCGTGTCTCGCTCGAGATTCTGCCGAGAGAGTCCGCCGTGCGGCACCCCTCTCCCCAACCCTCCCCCGCAAGGGGGGAGGGAGCCCTTCCGCCGGTGGCTCCATCACGTTGAAGCTAGAGAGGTCGCGCCGCTAGCTCTGCTGCTTCACGGCCAGAATCGTTACCGCGCGGGTCTGGTGGCTCGGCGTCTTGAAATCGATCGTCTGGCCGACTGAAAGCCCGATCAGCGCGGCGCCGACCGGCGTCAGCACCGAGATGCGCCGCAGCGCGATGTCGGCTTCGTGCGGATACACCAGCACGACTTCCCTGACGTCGCCGGTCTCGTCGTCGCGGTAGCGCACGCGCGAGCCCATGCGGACCACGTCGGGCAGTTCGGAATCGTCGGCGACGACCCGGGCCCGGTCGGTCTCGCGGGCAAGGAACTGGGCCACGCGCGGAAACACCGCCATGCTGGAATCGGCCAGCGCGCCGAGGCGATGCGCCTCGCTCGCGGTGATGACGATCGGCGGCAATGCAGGAGCGGTAAAGTCGTTCTGAATGGTTCGGGTCATGTCGGATGATCTTTGCGGTTGATCGCGGGCGCGGCGACGCCGGCGCGCGGATGTCTCGCGCGATGCGACGGGCCGAATGATTTTGATGATGTTATGATTTTGACGATGTCGAGAATCCGGACGGCGCGCGATCGCCGGCCGGCTAATTGCCTGCGTGCAGACGTCCAGCGCGCAAACCGAGGCGCGCAATGCGGGTGTCGATGCTCAACATGTCGATCATGGCATCATCAACATAGCCGCTCGCGACGTCGCATCCATTGCGGCGAAAGCGCGCACGCGCCGGGTGGAACGACGCGCCATCGCAGCAACAGCTTGGCGTCAGGGCTGGCCGATGCCGGTGAGGCCGAGCACCGCGCCGGCGGCGAGCGCGAGCAGCGGATGGATGCGGCTGGTGGTGGTGGCGATCGCGACCATTGCCGCGATCAGGATGGTGCCCCAGTTCGAGGCGGAGGCATGGGTGATGACGATGGCGCTGGCGGTGACGAGGCCGGCGGTGACCGGAACCAGCCCGGCCTGCACCGTGCGGCGCCACGGCCGGTCCTTGAAGCGTTCCCAGAGCCGCAGCGCGAAGCCGGTGACGAGCGACGACGGCCCGAACTTGGCGAGCGACGTCACCAATACGCCCGAGAAGCCGGCGACATGCCAGCCGACCAGCGGGACCACCATCATGTTCGGTCCCGGTGCGGCCTGCGCCAGCGCGAACAGCGCGCCGAATTCCTGTGCCGTCATCCAGTGATGGATATCGACCACCTGGCGCTGCATCTCAGGCAGGATGGTGTTGCCGCCGCCGAAGGCGAGCAGCGAGAGCTCGGCGAAGATCAGTGCGAGCGTGACCAGGGTTCCGGTCATGACGCCTGCCTCGATCTGAGGAGAATGCTGAGCGGCGCGAGCGTCAATAGCGTCGGCAGCAGCGGCAATCTGAACACCGCGATCGCCAGCACGCAGAGCGCGCCGATGACGAGGCCGAGCACATCGCGGCGCAACGGCCAGGCGATCTTGATCGCGGTGGAGATCAGGAGCCCGGCTGCCGCGGCGGCGAGGCCGCCGAACAGATGACGCACCACCGGGTCGTCGGCGAAGCGGCCATAGATCACGCCGAGCCCGATCACGACCGCGGTCGGCACCGCGATCAGGCCGAGGATCGAAGCGAACGCACCGGGAATGCCGCGAAACTTCAGCCCGACCGCCACCGACATGTTGATGATGTTGCCGCCGGGCAGGAACTGGCAGAGCCCGAGCAGGTCGGTGAACTCAGCGCCGGTCAGCCAGCCGCGCTTCTCCACCATCATGTGGCGCGCCAGCGGCAGCACGCCGCCGAAACCGGTCAGTCCGAGAATGAAGAAGCCCATGAACAACTCGCCGACATCAGGTGCGTCATGCTTGGCGGTCTGTGCGGCGGGTATGGCGTCCATCGGCGGGGCGGCTCCGGTTCGTTCGTTGTTGAACCGACTCTAGTTGGCCGCGTGCCAAATATCCAATATATGGATAAGGGAATTTGCATATCTATTGCATATGGATCGCCTGATGATCGAGCTGCGCCATCTCCGCTATGCCGTCGCGGTCGCCGACGAGGGTCACATCACCCGCGCCGCCGCGCGGCTCGGCATCCAGCAGCCGCCGCTGAGCCAGCAGATCCGCGCGCTGGAAGCCGCGATCGGCGCGCCGCTGTTTCGCCGGCAGCCGCGCGGGGTCGAGCTGACCGCCGCCGGCCGTGCCTTCGTCGGCAAGGCGCGCGCGATCCTGCGCGACACCGAGCTCGCGGTGGAAGCCGCGCGCCGCGCGAGCCGCGGCCAGGAAGGGCAGCTTGCGATCGGCTTCACGTCGTCGGCCGCCTTCCATCCCTTCGTCACCGGCGTGATGCGCGAAATGCGCGAGCGCGCGCCGGCGATCACGCTGTCGCTGGAAGAGGCCTCGACCGGCGAGCTGATCGAAGCGGTCGAGGCCGACCGGCTCGATGCCGCATTCGTGCGCTCGCCGAGCGAGCGGCTGGAGAACCTCACGATCACGCATCTGCTCGACGAGGAGATGCTGGTCGCGTTGCCCGACCATCATCCGCGCGCCCGCAAGGACACGCGCCGGCGGATTTCGCTGGCCGCGCTCGCCGACGAGCCGCTGATCCTCTACCGCCGTCCGACCGGGCCCGGCCTCTACGACAGCATCATCGCCGCCTGCCGCGCGGCGGGCTTCAGCCCGAAAGTGGCGCAGGAGGCGACGCGGATGGTGTCGACGCTGAGCCTCGTCGCGGCCGGGCTCGGCATTTCGATCGTGCCGGAATCGATGGCGCGGCTGGAGACCGCAGGCGTGTCCTATCTCCGGCTCGACCGCGCCACCGGCCTGGTCGCGCCGCTCGCGCTGGCCCGCAAGAAGGGCCCCGCCGCCGGCACGCTCGGCCGCTTGCTCGGGATCGTGACGCGGCGGGTGAAGGACCGGGCCGCCATTTGAGGCAGTGTCGCGCGACGTAGCCGGGCGTCAGCGCAGGCCCCGCGGATGGCGTGGAATGTGGGGAGTTTGGCGAACGCGCGCGTCCGGGCGCGGCTAGATAGCTCCCATCGAACTCTGATGCCGGTGCGTCGATCGCAACAGCTCAGTCGTGTCCGGGGGCCTCGGGTTCAATCACCACAGCGAAAGGCAGTTCAATGGCACGTTTCCCTGTCCATACGCTTGACTCCGCCCCCGAAGCCTCGAAGGCGGGCCTGCGTGACGTCGAGGCGCGGTTTGGCATGATCCCTAACCTCGCCGCGACGATGGCGACGTCACCGGTGCTGATCCAGAGCTTCATCGGCATCTTCGACAAGGTTCACAGCGGCAGCTTCACCGAGCAGCAGATCCAGACCGTGCTGCTCACCGATGCGGTGACCAATGGCTGCACCTGGGCGGTCGCACTGCATTCCGCGCTCGGCCTGCAGGCCGGTCTCGATCCGGCTGACGTCGACGCGATGCGTGCCGGCCGCTCGCCCGCCGACAAGACCCTCGGCGCGCTCTCGACGCTGGCGAGATCGCTGATCGAAAAGCGCGGGCGGCTCGACGACGAGGAGATCGAACGATTCCTGGCGGCCGGGTTCTACAAGGACCTCGTGCTCGAGGTGATCACCATCGTGGCGGCATCGACCATCACCAACTACACCGGCAGCGTGACCAATCCGCCGCTGGAGCCGGGATTGCAGGCGCATGCCTGGAATGGCTGACGGGTTCTCGCCTGGGCGCTAATCACTTGCACGCTGGCCGCGTGGCCGGCGTGCGCTTCAGCGCGCGAATCTGGCGCGGTAATCCTGCGGTGTGGTCGACAGCACGCGCAGGAAGCTGCGGCGCATCGTCTCCTCGGATCCGAAGCCGCAGCGCTGCGAGATTCGCTTGACCGGCAAGCGCGTCTCCGAGAGCAGGTGCCGGGCGCCCTCGACCCGCAACCGCTCGATCGCGCGGGCCGGCGTCAACCCGGTTGCATCAGCGTAGTGCCGGCTGAAGCTGCGCTCGCTCATGCCGGCCTGTTTCGCCAATGTCGAAAGCGAGAGGTCGTTGGCCAGATGGCCGCTGATCCAGTCATGCAGCGCGCCGAACCTGTCGTCGGTCGTTTGCAGCGACAGGATTTCGCTGAACTGCGCCTGTCCGCCCGGCCGCTTGAAGAACACCACGAGATAGCGGGCGACGGCAAGCGCCGCCGCGCGGCCGAGGTCTTCCTCCAGCAGTGCGAGCGCGAGATCGATGCCGGACGTGACGCCGGCCGACGTCCAGAACGATCCGTCGCGAACGAAGATCGGATCGGACTCGACACGAACATCGGGAAAGCGCTCGGCGAGTTCCGAACAGAATTGCCAGTGGGTCGCGGCTCGACGGCCATCGAGAACGCCCGATGCGGCGAGCAGGAACGCACCGGTGCAGACCGACGCGGTGCGGCGTGCTTGCCCGGCGCGTCCGCGCACCCAGTCCACCAGGACGCGATCGGCCGCCGCTGCGTTGACGCCGTCGCCGCCCGGAATCACCAGCGTGTCGACCGCAGTGCTGACGGCGGGCAGCGGGTGCACCGCGAGCCCGACGCCGGCCGATGCTTCGATCGTGGGCCCATCCTTGGCGACGACGCGGACCTCATAAGGCTCGGCATTGCCTGCCCTGGCCGCCAGCGCGTTGGCGGATGCGAACACCTGCAATGGCCCGGTGACATCGAGCAATTGCACCGCCGGATAGGCCAGCACTTCGATCAGGCGGCGATCTTTTGGCGAGAAACGTGGGCTGGTTGGCGTCATCGCCGAAACGTGCCGCGCTAGATTCGCTTTGTCCATAGTTCAAGCGAAGTTTGAGGGAAGTTCGATGATTGCTCATGATGTCCACTTGCGGATCGGATCACTGCTGTTCGAAGGCGTCGATCAAATCGACTTGACCGGGCCGTTCGAGGTGCTGTCGCGGATTCCGCATTCGACCTACCGCATCTACGGCAAGACCGCCGAGCCTGTCCGCGACATCAAGGGATTGCGGCTGACACCAGATGCGACGCTGGCCGATGCACCGCCGCTCGATGTGCTGCATGTGCCGGGCGGCTTCGGTCAGCAAGCCTTGATGGAGGACGCCGAAGTGCTCGGCTGGATCAGCCGGCAGGCGGCGGGGGCATGCCGCATCTTCTCGGTTTGCACGGGTGCGCTGATCTGCGGCGCGGCCGGGCTTCTGAAGGGGCGCAGGGCGACGACACATTGGGCGTCGTTTCATCTGCTGCCGTTCTTCGGCGCTACGCCCGTGAACCAACGCGTGGTGGTGGACGGAAGCTTTGTCTTCGCCGCCGGAATCACGGCAGGCATCGATGGGGCATTGCGGCTCGCCGCCGAATTGCGCGGCGATGATGCCGCGCGCGCGATCCAGCTCTATATGGTGTATGCGCCGGAGCCGCCGTTCGACTGCGGCACGCCGGAGACCGCGCCACCCGAGATCCTGCAGCAGTCGCGCGAGGCCGTGCGCGCGATCACGGCGCAGCGGGAGGAGACCGCACGCCGCGTGGCCGCCAGGCTGGGTGTCGTGGTGCAGGGAGATTGAGAGCCGCGCTTCAGGTGCGCTCTAATTTCCCGGCTCGAAAGTGCAGTCGGCGCCGCCGCCGGCCTTGTCCTTGATCACCTTTGGATCGAGTGTGCAGGACAGTTTCGACAGCGCCTCGTAGATCGTGCCTGCGGCGCCGTCGGGCGGCACGCCGGCCAGCGCCACGGTTGCGTAGATCGCGTTGGCCTCGCTGCCCTTCACGGTGTGGGTCCTGCTGCCGAAGGTCAGCGCGCAGGAGCGCGAGGTGATGTCGACATTGCTGGCGCGGCAGACGACCTTGTCGGCGGTGACGGTGATCTTCCTGGCATAGCGAACATTGCTGTTGCCGCCAAAGAACGCGGCGACCGCCTTCTTCTCCTTGGCCGGCAGCGGCGAATAGGGTGCCACCACGCCTACGAGCGCCAGCGCGACCGAGCCGGACGTGGTCGCGGGCGCAGCCCATGCGGCTGACGAGGCCAGCGACAATGAACATGCGAGGATCGTCAATCGGCCAAGTCTCATTCCAAGTCTCATTCCCGTCTCCTGTATCTGCGCTTTCCGCGGCGCGGAATCGCTAGCACGCCTTGTGACCTGAATGGGTGATGCCGTTCACACGCGATCCCGCAACTTCACGTGAGGCCGGTGCGCGCATAGGGCAGGGCGGCCCCGCGCGGATCGGCTTGCGCGATCGCGCCATCGGCGTCACAGTCCGCTCCGCGGCAGCGATGCCGCCAACAACCAAGACAAGAAGTTCAGTCCGAGGAACGGAACATCTAGGGAGCATCATGGCGGCCATGCGCATCGACTGCGACATCCATCCCGCGGTGGGGGGAACGCGCACCACGCTGCTGCCTTATCTCAGCGATCACTGGAAGGAACAGGTGGTCAGCCGCGCCATCGACGGGCTGGACCTCAATTCCTATCCGCCGTCGATGCCGCTGTCCGGCCGCGCCGACTGGCGGCCGGCCGACGGCCGCAAGCCCGGCAGCGATCTCGCCATGGTGCAGCGCGGCGCGTTCGACCAGCTCGGCGCCAGTCACGCCATCTGCAACGTCGTCTACGGCGCGCAGGCGGTGTTCGATCCCTACATGGCGGCGGACTTCTGCAAGGCGATCAACGACTGGATCGCGGCGGAGTGGCTTGCCAGGGACACGCGGCTGCGCGCCTCGATCGTGGTGCCGATCCAGGCACCGGACCTCGCGGTCGAGGAGATCGAGCGCCGCGCCGGTGACAACCGCTTCGTCTCCGTGCTGGTGCCCTCGCAAGGCGAGATGCTGCTCGGGCGGCGGCACTACTGGCCGATCTATCAGGCCGCGGAGAAACACAGACTGCCGATCGCAATCCACGCCGGCAGCGCCTATCGCGGCGCGCCGAGCTCGATCGGCTGGCCGTCCTATCGCTACGAATATTATCTCGCCGAAGCGCAGGCGTTCCAGGCGCAGACATTGAGCCTGATCTATGAGGGCGTGTTCGGGAAGTATCCGCGCTTGACGGTCGTGCTGATGGAGTCGGGCGTCAGCTGGCTGCCGGCCTTCATGTGGCGCGCCAACAAGACCTGGCGCGGCGTCCGCGTCGAGGTGCCGTGGGTCGAGCGCGAGCCGGCCGCGATCATCCGCGACCATTTCCGCGTCACCATGCAGCCGTTCGACGCGCCGATGGATGCGACCGGCGTCGCCGACATCATCGACCAGATCGGCTCCGACAAGATGTTCCTGTTCGCGTCCGACTATCCGCACTGGCAGTTTGACGGCGACGATCCGGTCCCGCGATATCTGCCTGACAGCATCGTCAGGCGGATGTGCCAGGATAATCCGCTGGAAACGTTTCCGCGCCTGAAGCTCGATTCTTAGATTCAATGGAGGATCGCATGAGTGACGTCATCGACCGCCCGATGCTCGACCTGGAGACCGCCGCCGCGACGCGGCTCAAGATCATCGATTGCGACATCCATCCGAGCATTCATGCGCACAGCGACCTCAACGAGTTCCTGCCAAAGCGCTGGCAGCAGCATCTCAAGGAATATGGCAGTCATCTGCGCACGCCCTATATCGGCACCACGCCATATCCGCGCTCCTCGCCGCTGATCGCGCGGCGCGATGCCTGGCCGCCGACCGGCGGCGTGCCGGGCTCCGACCTCGATTTCATGCGCAAGCAGCATCTCGACCCGTTCGACGTCGAGTTCGGCATCCTGCAGGTGCTCGACCTCTTCATCTTCTCGCAGCAGAATCTGGAATTCGGCGCCGCCATCCAGCGCGCCATCAACGACTGGCAGCTCGCCTTCTGGGCGCACCGCGATCCGCGCCTGAAGGCCTCGATCCTGGTCGGGCAGGACGGCTCCGACCTCGGCCTCGCCGAGATCGACCGTTGCGCCAAAACCGGTGAGTATATCCAGATCAACGTGTCGCCGCGCGCCAACGAGCCGCTCGGCCGCCGGCGCTACTGGCCGATCTACGAGCGTGCGCAAGAGCTCGATCTGCCGCTCGGTATCCATGTTGGCGGCTATGGCGGGCATGCGCCGACCGGCGGCGGCTGGCCGTCCTACTACTGCGAGGAGCATCAGTCGAACGCGCATACGGTGGCCTCGAACCTCACGAGCCTTGTGCTGGAAGGCGTTCCCGAGCGCTTCCCGAAACTGAAGATCGTGTTCATCGAGGGTGGCTTCGGCTGGATCCCCGCCACGATGTGGCGGATGGACCAGCATTTCGAGCGCTTCCGCAGCGAGGTGCCGCATCTAAAGCGCAAGCCGAGCGAATATGTGAAGGAGCATTTCTGGTTCACGACCCAGCCGATCGACGAGCCGGATGAAGCGAAGCACCTGCGCCAGCTGATCGAATGGGTCGGGATCGACCGGCTGCTGTTCTCGTCGGACTATCCGCACTGGGACTATGACGACGCGCGCTACGCCTTCAAGACGCCGCTGACGGACGCCGAGCGGCGCAAGATCTTCAACAGCAACGCCCGCGCGGTCTACAAGTTTTAGGATCATGAGATTAGGACGAGTAGCAACCGCGACGGAACCGAGCCCCCTCTCCCGCTTGCGGGGGAGGGTTGGGGTGGGGGTGTCGCCGCTTGCGACACTCTTCGTGTGGAGAGAGCCCCCACCCGTATCGCATCTAGCGATGCGATACGACCTCCCCCGCGAGCGGGAGAGGTGCAGCGCGTCTGTTGCCGAACCGTTTCAAGCTGACCTCACCCTGCGCTAGGATTCAGATGGCCCGTCACATCGTCGCGCGCACCAGTGAGATTCCTGCCGGCGGCAACAAGGTGTTCGGCCTCGAGGGCCGCGACATCGTCGTGTTCCACGTCAATGGTGAGTTCTTCGCGCTGCTCAATCGCTGTCCGCATGAGGGCGCGCCGCTGGAGAAGGCGGCCTGCGTGGCGCGCCTGACGTCGCCGGAGCCCGGCATCTATCAGCGCGACCGTGTCGGCGAGATGCTGCGCTGTCCGTGGCACGGCTGGGAATTCGACATGCGCAACGGCCAGTCCTGGTTCGATCCCAAGCGGTTCAGGATCCGCTCCTATCCGGTCGCGGTCGAAAGCGGCGCCGAGTTGCAGAAGGGGCCGTATGTCGCCGAGACGTTTCCGGTCCATATCGAAGATGATTACGTGATCGTTGAGGTGTAAGGGCTGCGTCGTAAAACCCTTCACGCTGGGACAAGCCCAGCCATTGACGGTGTTATTGCAATATTCGCAATAATGAAGTTCCAACGGCAGTAATTATAATATCGAATGCAATAGGCCACCTTGAGGTCGCGGTCGGGATGACCCCGCCCACGACATCAGGAACGGCACCATGAAGCTTTATCACTTTGCTCTCTCCGGCCACGCGCACCGCGCCCGCCTGTTCATGTCCCTGCTGGGCATTCCGCACGAGCTGGTCGACGTCGACCTCAAGTCCGGGGCGCAGAAGACGCCGGAGTTTCTCGCGCTCAATCCGTTCGGCCAGGTGCCGGTGCTGGACGATGACGGCACCATCGTTTGTGACTCCAATGCGATCCTCGTCTATCTCGCAACCAAGCTCGGCCGCACCGACTGGCTGCCACAGGATGCGAAAGGCGCGGCCATGGTGCAGCGCTGGCTGTCGGTCGCGGCCGGCGATCTCGCATTCGGTCCCGCCGCGGCGCGGCTGATCACGGTGTTCGGCGCGAAGTTCAATCCGGACGACGTGATCGCTCGCGCCCACGTCCTGCTGAAGCGGCTCGAAGCCCATCTCGCCGAGCGCGACTGGCTGGTCGGCGCGCAGCCGACCATCGCCGATGTCGCGCTCTACAGCTATCTGTCGAGCGCGCCCGAAGGCAACGTCGATCTCTCCGCCTACCCGCGCGTCAACGCGTTCCTGCGCCGGATCGAGGCGCTGCCGGGCTTCGTGCCCTTTGCCAAGACGCCCGCCGGTCTGGCGGCGGCTGCGTGATAGGTCGACCGGGCGTGCCTGCGGGCGCGCCCGTCCAACCCCGAAAGGGAGGGCGACGCAATGAGCGACAGGCGAACCAAGAGCAAGCTCGCGACCTGGCACGCCGGCGAGATGGCGATCCAGCAGAAGGTCGGTGTCGCCGAGAAGATGGCGGCGGTCGGCCAGCGCGCGGTGCGCGATTTCATGCCCGACCAGCATCGCGATTTCTTCGCGCAGATTCCCTTCGTCGTGGTCGGCAGCGTCGACCGGAGCGGTGACGTGTGGGCCTCGTTGCTGGCCGGCCGGCCCGGCTTCATCGCCTCGCCGACGCCGCGCAGCCTCGAGATCGATGCGCGGCCTGACGCCAGCGATCCCGTCAGCGAGGGCATGCGCGAGGGCGATGCGATCGGAATATTGGGAATCGAATTGCACACGCGGCGTCGCAACCGTGCCAACGGGCTGCTCCGTGCATCGTCAGGCAAGGCGCTCAGCTTCGAGCTCGACCAGAGCTTCGGCAATTGTCCGCAATATATCCAGCTGCGCGATTTCGCCTTCGTGCGCGAGCCGAATGAACCGTTCAAGGGAGAAATTGAGGAAAGCACGACGCTGGATCAGGCCGCGCGCGACACGATCGCGGCGGCGGATACGTTCTTCGTGGCGTCCTATGCCGAGCGCGAGGATCGTCGCCAGGTCGACGTCTCGCATCGCGGCGGCAGAGCGGGTTTCGTCCGCGTCGCCGCCGACGGCGCGCTCACGATCCCCGATTTCGCCGGCAATCTTTTCTTCAACACGCTCGGCAACATCCTCGTCAACGGCAAGGCGGGGTTGGTGTTCGTCGATTTCGAAACCGGCGACATGCTGCAGCTGACCGGCGACGCCGAGGTGGTCCTGGACTCGCCCGAGATCGCGGCGTTCCAGGGCGCCGAACGGCTGTGGAGTTTTCGTGCCCGCCGCATGGTGCGCAGGCGCGGTGCGCTGCCGCTGCGCTGGGCGCTCCGGGCCGAAGGCTGGTCGCCGAATGCCTTGATGACCGGCGACTGGGCGCAGGCCGCCGACCGGCTCCGTGCGGCGGAGCGCGCCACGCAGTGGCGCCCGTTCAAGGTCACCAGGATTGTCGACGAGAGCCGTTCGATCCGCTCGTTTCATCTGCAGCCGGACGATGGCGCAGGGCTGCTGCCGCATCAGGCCGGACAGCATCTGCCGATCCGCCTCACATTGCCCGGCTCCGACAAGCCGGTCATTCGCACCTACACATTGTCGGTCGCGCCGTCGGACGCCATGTACCGCATCAGCGTGAAGCGCGACGGGCTGGTGTCGCAGCATCTCCACGACACGATCCATGTCGGCGACATCATCGAGGCGCGCGCGCCGGGCGGCGGCTTCACGATCGATGCGCGCGAGAAGCGGCCGGCGGTGCTGCTTGCCGGCGGCGTCGGCATCACGCCGATGCTCGCGATGCTGCGCCACTTGGTCTATGAGGGGCTGCGCACCCGCGGCATCCGGCCGACATTCCTGTTCCAGGCTGCGCATGCCAGGGCCGAGCGCGCGTTCGGTGACGAGTTGCAGCAGCTGGCTGAGACCGCCGGCGGCGCAGTCCGGATCATCCGCGTCCTCAGCGACGTCGATGGCGCCGAGCAGGGCACGGACTACGATGCCGCGGGACGGATCGACATGGCGCTGCTGTCGCGCGTCCTGCCGTTCAACGATTACGATTTCTATCTGTGCGGGCCGCCGCAGTTCACGCAATCACTCTATGACGCCCTGCGCCGCTACAACATTGCCGACGGCAGGATTCACGCCGAGGCGTTTGGTCCATCGCCGCTGGTGAGGAAGGCGGACGTGGTCACAACAGTGCCGCCGCGCCGGCCGGCTGCGACCACGCCGGTCCCGGTCGCCTTCACTGCATCGATGAAGGAAGCGCGCTGGACGCCGGAGTCGGGAACACTGCTCGAACTGGCAGAGGAGCGCGGCCTCAGCCCCGCGTTCAGTTGCCGTGAAGGCAATTGCGGAAGCTGTCGAACCCGATTGTCGGCAGGCGCCGTCACCTATCTGAAGGAGCCGACTGCCGAGGTGGCTGACGAGGAGGTGCTGATCTGCTGCGCCGTGCCGGCGAAGCCGGATGGCGACGACGAGGGCCGGGTCCAGCTGGATCTTTGATCAGCCGAGTTCGCCGACCACGCAATCCGCGCGGCGCGCCGTCGCGGCTGCTCAGCCCATGCTGCCCGGCATGAAGCAGCGCGGCCGTGGGTGGCCATCGAGGTAATACGGCCAGACCATGGTGCGGCCGGCGCGGTTCGGGCCGGCAACGACGGCCTCGTCGGGAACGTCGACCCATTCACCCTCGAGGCGGACGCGATAGTGGCCGTCCTTGGTGTCCCAATCGGCATCGTCGACGCGCTGCGCGTCGCTGCCGTCGCAGCAGGGTCCCTTGCCGCTATGCAGGCTCTCGTACCAGCCGTTCAACTCGGGATGCTGGTGATCATGGGCTCGCACTGGGCCGAGCGCCGGCAGCGCCAGCAAGCCGGTGGCAAAAAGCATCGCACGCCAAAACGGTTTGTTCATCTGATCCCAGATCCGGAAAGGCCCAGCAGCCAATCCGGACATGGTCATCGCACGCGCGACATCAATAAGATGATGTATATCATATATTCACATTCATGCGAGGGCGCAGTGTACCGCCGGGCCAGCAAACTCAGGCGAGCAGGCCCATCACCTGGTCGATCACGGCCTTCACCCGTTTTGGATCCGGCCTTTGGTGCGCGAGCGCCAGCAGCCCGGCATGCACGACCATGATGGTGTGCGCGGTGACGTCGGGGTCAAAGCCCTTTCTGAATTCGGCGCGGTCGGCGCGCAGCCGCGCGCGCAACAGCTCTTCGAGCCGCCGGTTGTAGCGTTCGATGCTCTTGCGGAGTTCGGCCTGATCGAGCGAGCCGTCGGTCGCGGAATTGATCGACAGGCAGCCGCGCTGTCCTTTCTCGCCCGAGCAGTAGGGGATGAAGCCGGTCAGCCACTGCCTGATCGCCTCACGGGCCGGCACAGGCTGTGCCAGCACGCGCTCGGCCCAGCCCAGAATGCCGTCATGATAGCGGTCCAGCACCTTGAGGAACAACGCGTTCTTGTCGCCGAACGCAGCATAGAGGCTGGGCTTCGCGACGCCGCTCGCCGCCGTGATCTCGTCGAGCGAGGTCGCCTGAAAACCCTTCTGCCAGAACACCTGACGGGCGATTTCCAGGACATCGTCCGGATCGAAGCTGCGCGGCCTTGCCATCTCGCTATTTTATGTACTCCCGCGTCGGATGTGAAGCCTTCACCTTGCCGTGAAGGCAGTTGGGGCCATTGACGTCATCCATATTCTGTACTTACTAGTACATAACGAAACCGGGAGATCGTGCGATGAAGGCTGTTCAGGTGGTTGCGTTCGGACGTGCCCAGGATGTGGTCAAGCTCAATGAGGTGCCCGACGTCGGCAGCCCCGGTCCCAACGAGGTCGTGGTCGTCGTCGAGGCTGCGCCGATCAACAACTCGGATTTCATGATCATCGCCGGGCGCTACGGCTATCTGCCGACGCCGCCGGCGACGCTCGGGATCGAAGGCGTCGGGCGGGTGGTTGCCGCGGGATCGCAGGTCAAGAACCTGAAGGTCGGCGATCGCACGTTGATCCCGTTCACGGTCCCGACCTGGACCGAACGCGTCAAGTTCACGGCGTCCTGGCAGCGGCCGTTGCCAGAGAAAGCGGATATCCAGCAACTCTCGATGATCGGGGTCAACCCGGCGACCGCCTATCTGCTGCTGACCGATTTCGTGAAGATTCCGCACGGCGGCTGGGTGATCCAGAACGGCGCCAATTCAGCGACGGCGCGGGCGGTGATCGCCGTCGCCAAGTCGCTCGGGCTGAAGACCGTCAACGTCGTCCGGCGCGAGGAGGTCGTGGACGAGGTCAAGTCGGTCGGCGGTGATGTCGTGCTGGTCGACGGGCCGGATCTCGCCAAGCGGGTGGCCAAGGAGACCGGCGGAGCGCCGATCCCGCTGGCGCTCGACGTCGTCGGCGGCACGTCCGCCTTGAACCTGATGAATTGCCTGGCGCCGAAGGCGGTGCTCGTCATCTACAGCGCGATGAGCGGACAGCCGTTCTCCGGCTCGGCCTTGAGCGTGATCTTCAATGAAGTGTCCGTGCGCGGCTTCTGGCTCGGCCATTGGGGCAAGACCGCAACCGACGAGACCCTGGCCAGGATGTACGACCATCTCGTGCCGATGGTCGCATCCGGTGCGATCAGCGCGCCGGTTGTCGGGACCTATGCCCTCGAAGGATTCCCGGAAGCCATCGCCAAGGCGGCAGCATTCAAGGGCAAGGTCATCTTCACGCCGAACAGGGCCTGATCGACAGTTCGAGCAGGTCTTGCTGAGGCGCGCCGGTCCTTTGTCCGAAGCTCGCGGAACGCGCCGGGGTCCGGAGAACCGTGCGAGCGTTCACGCATGCTCACCCGCCCGCTGCGGCAGGATGAAGACCAGTGCCGCGATCGCAGCGGCGAGAGCGATCGATGCCGTGTAGCGGCTGAGCGCAAGGCCGCCGTGATCGAGCGGCTTGTCGAGGAAATCGCCGACGGTCGCGCCGAGCGGCCTGGTCAGGACGAAGGCGATCCAGAACAGCACCGTGTGCGACACCCGCGTCCAGAGATAGGCGGCGGCGACGATGGCGATGCCGGCGGCGAACACGATGGCGCCGCCGCCATAGCCGAGGCCGGTGGAGTCGGCCATCCAGTCGCCAAGCGCCGTTCCCAGCGTCTGCGAGAACAGGATCGTGATCCAGTAGAAGGTTTCGGCCGCCTTGTTGTCGATCGATGCGATCGAGACCGTTCCCATGGTGCGATGCCATGCGGCGAGGGACACAACGAGCAGTCCGGCGAGCAGCGATGAGCCGCCGAGATATCCGATCCCCAGCGAGCGGTCGACGAAATCGGCAAAGGTCGTGCCGACGGTCGTCGTCGCGATGATCACCGTCCAGTAGAGCAGCGGATGAAAGCGCTTCGCCGCCATCTGCGCCGCGACGGCAACAGCGAAGATGACCGCGAAGATCGCAGTGCCGACGAGATAGCCGAGATTCATCGACATCGTGACGGCGTCGCCGCCGGTTTCGCCGAGCGTCGTGGCGAGAATCTTGATGACCCAGAAGCCGAGCGTGACGGCGGGGACTTTTCCCGCGCGGTCGTCCGCGGCGGTGTCGTGCAACAATAATTCCATGGGGTTCTTCGCTCCGGGAGGCAGGACCGCCAGCGGGCGATGCCACTGGCGGATGGTCGAAATGCTGGATGGAGAGATCAGGCCTTCATCGAGTCCATGATCGACAGCAACTCGGCGAGCGCCTTCCTGCATTTGGCGGCATCCGGATTGGTCTCACGCACCGCCTCGAGCGCGCGATCGATCGCCTTGTCGACCGTGTGCCAGTCCGCGGCCGCGCGCGGCTTCAATCCGGCTTCCGCTTCGTCCCATTTGGTCTCGAGATCCTTGATCCGCGTCTTGGCGCCGGCCAGGTCGCCCTTGTCGAGCAGTGCCGCGACATCGGTGGCGATGCTGCGAAATGGCGCCAGGTCGCCGAGCCTGGAGGCGGCTGTCTGCGTGTGCGGCAGCAGCCTGAGGCCTGCGTTGGCATCGGGGAGCGGCTGGATGACTGCGAGCGCGACAATCGCCGTCGCAAGGCCGAGTGTCGTCTTGTTCATGGGTGGTTCTCCTGTGTGAGGGGCTTCGATTGGTGTCCGTCGGGGCGCATGTCGAATTCACGCGCCGCGCGACGCCTCGGGCTTTCCGCCGGCGTCGCCTTCGAACGACAGCCAGACGACCAGCGCGACGATCACCGTCAGGAAGGCGAGGCTGGTGTAGATCGTGCCGAAGCCGAGCCCGCCGTATTCACGGGCCTGGGACAGCAGGTCGCCGAACGATGCCCCGAGTGGACGCGTCAGGATGTAGGCGAGCCAGAAGGTCAGCACCGCATTGGCGCCGAGTGCGTAGGCTGCCGCGATCGCCGCGATCAGTGCCGCGAACGCGACCACCCCGACGTTGAAGCCAAGGCCCAGCGCTTCGGTCGCAAGATCGCCCGCAGCCGTGCCGAGCGCGAATGTGAAGAGGATCGCGGCCCAGTAGAACAGTTCGCGCCGTTTCGTCACGATGCTGTGGATCGACAGCGTCCGCTCGACCGAAAACCAGATCGCGAAGGTCGCGGCCAGGGCGATCGCGAAGGCGGCCGTACTGACGTAGAGGCTGATCTCGAGCTTGTCGGTCAGTGCATCAGTGATCTGCGTCCCGACGATGCTGACGAGCACGACCGTCAGCCAGTAGACCCATGGCACGTAACGGTCCATCCGCAGCTGGATGGCCAGCACTGCGGCTAGCAGCGTCATCATCAGCAGCCCCGTTACACTTGTTCCGAGGCCGACATGGACAGCGAGATAATCGGCGCCGGTCTCGCCGACCGTGGTCGACATGATCTTGATCAGCCAGAAGATGAGAGTGACTTCGGGGACCTTGTTCAGCACGCTGCGGCCGATGGGTCTGATATCCAGCACGGTGTGAAGCTCTTGGGTTCACGACACAAGTGCAACACCTGCTAGGGTGTTGTGGCGATGGGACAATGTTATGGCCAGCTCAGCCTTGAAGAGCGCGTTGAGATTTACCACCTGCATGCAGATGGTAAATCTCAAAACGATATTGCGTCTGCGCTTGACCGCGCGACGTCGACGATAAGTCGGGAGCTGAAGCGCAACTCGCGGCCGACCAAGGTCTGGAAGGGCGGTTACGAACCGGTCCGGGCTCAACAATTGGCCGAACGTCGGCGACGGCAGGATGGCCGCTTCAAGCTGGCGCGCCAGCCGGCCCTGCGGGACTGCGTCGGCAAAAGCCTTGCGATGGGACATTCGCCGGAGCAGATCGCTGGTCGACTGGCGCGAGAACATGGTCGCGTCATGATCAGCCACGAGTCAATCTATCGTTTCATCTATCATCGTACGGCCCAGAAGGATTACTGGCACCGCCTGCTGCCGCGCCATAAACTCAGGCGAGGGCGCCGGCGACGCCCAGGCGGCAGCCCTGCCAGCTTCATTAAACAACGGCGCTCGATCGATGAACGACCCTCCGAGGTCGAAGGCCGCGGGACGCCGGGTCATTGGGAAGCCGACTTCATGCTGTTCGCGCGATATGGCCAAGGATTGCTGGTTCTCCACGAGCGCCAAACCCGCTTCAGCATCGTGCTGCACCCACGCGATCGGAAAGCTGTCCTCACCGCTCGGACCATCGCCCGTCAACTCGGCAAGCTTCCACAGGCGATCCGTAAAACCATCAGCTTCGACAACGGAACCGAGTTCGCCGAGCATCACAGGCTTCATAACGCCCTCGGCGTCCAAACCTTCTTCTGCGATCCCCATAGTCCCTGGCAAAAAGGCGGCGTGGAAAACTCCATCGGGCGCTTACGACGCTCTCTGCCACGCAAAACTGACCTCAGGTTCATCACGGCAGCCGCCCTCAGGCGGCTCGTTCAGCGCCTCAACGATACCCCACGCAAATGCTTCGACTTCAAGACCCCCGCCGAGGCATTCTCCAAACTCAAATCAATCGTTGCACTTCAAACGTGACTCCATCGCTCCGCTTTGACAGGGTCGGCGGTTCCGCCGAGTTCGACAGCGAGCGTGCACTGCGAGACTTAGCCCCGGCTTAGGTGGGCGGAGCGGCCGCCATTTGGGCGCCGAAAGCCCCTAAGCCGCGGCTAAGTCGAAACTGATATGATCGCGCAGGCGTCGCGGGTTGTTCGGTGCGACGCAGTTTCGCCGGGCCTACTCCCGGCGCGGATCGGAATGGATTGCCAGGCGATGCGGGTGCTCGTGGTGGAGGACGACAGGATGATCGGCGCCGCCGTCGTCGAGGCGCTGAGGGATGCCGCCTATGCGGTCGACTGGGTGCGCAATGGCGATCTCGCCATCGAAGCCAGCCGCAGCGAGACCTACGACATTGCGCTGCTCGATCTCGGCCTGCCATTGACTGACGGTCTCGACGTCCTCAAGACGATCCGGGAGCGCGCCTCGCGCCTTCCCGTGATCATTCTCACCGCACGCGATGCGCTGAACGATCGCATCCAGGGGCTCGATCTCGGCGCCGACGATTACCTGGTCAAGCCGTTCGAGATCGCCGAGTTGCTGGCGCGCATGCGCGCGGTGCTGCGGCGCGAGGGCAGCGGAACGCCGCCGGTGCTGACGAACGGCGAGCTTCATCTCGATCCGGCGACGCGGGAAGCCACATTCTGCGAAGAGAAGGCCGTGCTCAGCGCTCGCGAGTTCGCCCTGCTACAGGCGCTGCTGGCGCGGCCGGGAACGATCCTGTCCCGTGCCGAGCTCGAACGGCAGATCTATGGCTGGCGCGAGGAGGTCGAGAGCAACGCGGTCGAGTTTCTGATTCACGCCGTGCGCAGAAAACTCGGCGCCGCGGCGATCAGGAACGTGCGCGGCGTCGGATGGATGGTGGATCGTTCGAGATGATGAGATCGCTGCGCGGACGCCTGTTCGTCGGACTCACCGCGATCATCCTGTTGACGGGTGCCGTCGGCGGAATTCTGGCGTACAGATGGGCCTACAGCGAAGCGATCGAGATGCAGGACTCCGTCCTGATCCAGATCGGCAGCTTTGCGCTCAGCGCTCCGATCCGGCAAAGCCGCCCGGTCACCGGTGTCGACGCGGATGCCGAGGTCGCCGTCGTCGAGCTCGGTGAGGTGGCGCGCGGCTCTGCCGACGATCGCCGGCTTTGGGGACTGACGGATGGGCTGCACAATGATGTCTATCGCGGCCAGCCGGTCCGCGTGCTGCTTCGGACGCGGCCGGACGGCAGCCGCTTTGCGGTGACGCAGCAGACCGAGATACGCACCGAGATCGCGGGCGATATGGCCGTACGTACGCTGTTGCCGATCGCTGCGTTGGTGCCGTGCCTTTTGCTGATGACGGCATTCGTGATCGCCCGATCGTTCCGGCCGATGTTGCGCCTCGCCGGCGATCTCGATGCGAGCAGGGTGGATGACGTCGGTGCATTGCCGGCGACGGGCGCGCCGAGCGAGCTGCAGCCGTTCCTTGGCTCGATCAACGGGTTGCTGGGGCGGGTGCGCGTCATGATGGACCAGCAACGGCGTTTCATCGCCGACGCGGCCCACGAACTTCGAACGCCGGTCACCGCGCTCAGCCTGCAGGCGGAAAATCTCGCTTCCCTCGACATGCCGGCGGAGACGCGTGACCGGCTCGATGCGCTGAAGAGCGGCATGCGGCGCACCAAGCATCTGCTCGAGCAACTCCTGGCGCTGGCGCGTCAGGACGCTGCGCCGTCCATCGCGCGTGTAGCGGTGGAGCTGGACAAGATCGTAAAAGGCGTCGTCGCCGATCTGCTGCCTGAGGCGGCAGCGCGCAACATCGATCTCGGTTTCACGACGGTCGAGGTGGTCGCGGTGAACGCTGATGAGCTGTCGCTGATCTCGGCGGTCCGGAACCTGGTGGAGAACGCAATCAAGTTCACGCCCAACGGAGGGTCCGTCGATCTTGCCGTCAGTCGGGAGGACGGAATGGCCGTCATCCAGATCGAGGACACCGGGCCGGGGATTCCGCCGCAGGATCTGGCGCGGATCGGCGAGCCGTTCTTTCGCGGTGGCCAGCCGAGCGGAGAGGGCGCCGGGCTCGGGCTCTCGATCGTGAAGCGCATCGTCGATCGTGCCGCCGGTTCGGTCCTGTTCGAAAATGTGACCGGTGCCGGACGTTCAGGCCTGCGCGTGACCGTCAAGCTGCCGGCGACCGACGCGTGAGGCCTGGCGGCCGGCAAAATAGGCGCCAGCCGCGCGACATTATTGCCATGGCGTCTTGAGAGCCGGCCCCGCGCGCCGCCGGTCGAGACCGGTTCGGATGTCGCGGGCCGACGACAACAATGCCAGGCATTGGAGCAAGGACGTTTCTCATGGCAAACACGACGGCGGAGCTTGAAACGTGCCTGCCCGGCGCGCGGCAATCTAACTGGATCGGCGACTACTTGATCGTGGCGTGCACGGTGATGACCGAGGTGCCGGAGGCCTTCGGTCCCTGACCTGTTGCCTTGATGGCAAACGTATCGTTACCCTTGTATTTGGCCTTCGCCCTGTATTCGAAGGTCGATGCGTTGATCTTCTTCAATTTGCCATAGATCGGCTTTTGCGAGATCGACGAGTCCGTCACCGTGCCGCGGATTCCGATCGGGATCTGGCAACTTTCG
The DNA here is from genome assembly GCF_013373795.3 of Bradyrhizobium quebecense. Lineage (NCBI taxonomy): Bacteria > Pseudomonadati > Pseudomonadota > Alphaproteobacteria > Hyphomicrobiales > Nitrobacteraceae > Bradyrhizobium > Bradyrhizobium quebecense. The sequence continues at coordinate 5,529,302 of NZ_CP088022.1, read as the reverse complement.
CCCGAGGCGACGTCGATATCGCCGGTCGAATTCTCGCCCCAATCCGCCAACGTCACCGACATCGAGCAGTCCGGCACGGCCTGCGCCGATGACGCCGGCGTGACACTTGATGCCGCAAAGATGAACGCCAGGGCGGCGACGACGATACCCGTTTTCATGCAAGGCCCACTGCTGAAGATGTTCGGCGTCGGAATCCTGCAACGTGGAAGCAGGGATGGCAAGGGCCTAGCCTCAGCTGTGTGACATGGGTTGAAATGCTTGGCGCTTGTTGCGTCGTTGGAGCGCCGCCATAGTCGCGCCCGATCCGATCGGGACAAGGGCTCGCATGACAAGAAAGGGTTCCAATGACTGAAAGCAACAACGGTCAGGCCAACGCTCAGCAAACCGGCTTTGCCGGCGTCACGCGCAAGACCCTTGAGCGACTTGCTCTACCCGGCGATCAGCGCGAGCTTGTCGTTGCCGAGGTGACTTATCCGCCCGGCGGGGTTGCTCCGCTGCACCGGCATCCGGTCGGCGGCGTGATCTTCATCGTCGAGGGCGTTGCCGAGTCCGCCTATGGCGACGAGGCGCCACGGCAATATCGGGCAGGCGAGACCCTGCAGGATCGGGCCGATGTTCCGCACACGCTGTTTCGCAATTGCGACCCGCATCGGCCGCTGCGCTTTCTGACGATCTATGCGCTCGAACCCGGCCGCGCCTACACGATGGAGCCGTGAGGTCTGGGTGTTTCCGTGGGCTGTTCAGATCATCGCGAGCTTGATCCGGCCGCCTTCAATGGTTCCCGCCGCAAGGGCATCGCGAGCCATCTTTTCGAAGGTCGGCCAATTCGCGAGCAGATATTTGTGCGCCTGCATCTTCGTCGGGAATGTGGTTTGCAGGATGCAGTCCTGCCGCGCGTTTCCGTTCGCAATCTGAAAAGACACCGCTTGGGGTCCTTCATTGATCTCTTGTTCGGTAGGCTTGGGAAGCTTGCGCATGCTGCTCCTTCACGGAAATCTTCGCGCTCGTCGCGAATGGAATTCGGTCGTATCCCCGGGGCGGGCGATCCGGTCGGGTGGCGCGCGAGGGCTAGAGCATTTTCGGTTCTGATTGAATCAGAACCGAAGCTCTAGAGCAGATTCTGATCAGACACGGTCATAACCGGCTGCGGCGAAGAAGTTCAGGCACTCTTGGGCGGTGAAGGCGGTCAGGGCGGTGGCAATAGCGTTGTCCAAAGCCTCGATTGATCTGGCGGCGGCCTTTCGAAGTGCGGCTTTGAGCTTGGCGAAGGCCATTTCGATCGGATTGAGGTCGGGCGAATAAGGCGGCAAATAGAGGAGCTGGGCGCCCACGGCATCGATTGCGATGCCGACCTCGGCGCGCTTGTGTGCTGCGAGATTGTCCATCACCACGATGTCGCCGGGCCTGAGTGTCGGCACGAGGACTTGCGTCACGTAAGCCTCGAACGCCAGACCATCCATGGGACCGTCAAGGACCATCGGCGCAGTCATGCCGGTCGCTCTGAGCGCGCCGACGAAGGTCGTCGTCTTCCAATGACCATGCGGGAGCGCTGCGACACAGCGCTGGCCGTACGGCGAGCGGCCATAGCGCCGCGCCATCTTGGTCGAGGCTCCCGTCTCGTCGATAAACACCAACCGATGGATGCCGATCTCAGGCTGAGATGCCTTCCACGCCGCGCGTTCAGCGGCCACGTCCGGCCGATCCTGCTCGCTGGCGTGCGATGTTTTTTTTGAACGTGATGTTGCGGCGATCGAAGAATCGCCAGACCACGCTCGGCACGAAACGCTCGCCGTGGACTTTGAGGAGATGGTCAGCGATCTCGGCCAGCGTCATGTCAGGCGTAGCCTTGACCAGGGAGAGGATCTCCGCAGCATGACCCTCGATCCGAGCTGAACGTCTGTCTCCGCCCTGCGCTCCCGCCTCACAAGCGCCGGTGCTGCGCCATTCGTTGACCAGTTCGATCGCTGTCGATGGCGCTACGCCGAACCGGCCGGCGGCGCCCCGACAGCTCATGCCTTCCTCTTCCACAGCCCGAATAATGCGAAGGCGAAGGTCCGGCGAGAGCGGCTTAGCCATGGGGGCTGGCCTCCATCACCAGCCCTCAGGGTGAATCACGATTTGCCTCACAAGGGAATCTGGAGGGTTCTGTGAGGTCGCGCTCACGCGAGGGCGCGGCAGGCGCTTATGACGCGACCTCATTGAAGCCGGATTGAACGAAGGCGCGGGAGGCTATTCGCGGTTTTGCAGCTATGGGGATTGTTCGAGATCGCCATGCCCGATCTGCTGGCTCGGCGCGTGAGGCAGAGACACAGGAGTGCGCATCCTGGAAGAGTTGAGATCAGACGCGCTTCGCCTGAGATCGCGATAGGCCTTTTGCTGCATCGGACGGTTGTTGTCGCGCAGTGTGACAGCACGGATTCGACATCGTCCGCGATGATCGAGACGCTGGGAGCGAAATGACGAATGATGATCGTCGTGCACGACATGACTTGGCTCACGATGTGTCGCATCGGAACGGTGATGTTCGAGGGCTGGGGCGTCTGAAGCTATGTCGAAAGCGCTCAATGATGCGCATGACGCCACCACAATCGGGACAGGCAGGAACCTCGGCCCGGGTTTGAGCCTCCGAATCCACAGGCGACGGCTGGCCATCGTTTGGGGCTGTTCGCTCATGATCGAGAAGTTCGCGGCAAAGGGCGAGCTTGGCAGCGCGATGGCGGTTGGCCATGAAGCCGAAGTGGCGGATGCGGTGGAAGCCGTCAGGCAGCGTATGAAGCAGGAAACGGCGAATGAACTCATCGGGCTTGAGATTCATGATCTTTGTCGCGCTGTTTTGGCGATAGTCCTTCCATGAGAAGGCGACATGATCGTCGTCGAGTGCGACGAGCCGGCTGTTGGCGATCGCGACGCGATGGGTGTAGCGGCCGAGATAGGCCAGGACCTGTGCGGGTCCGCCGAAGGGCCGCTTGGCGTAAACAACCCAGTTGATGCGTCGCATGGCGTCGAGGTGGGCCGCAAAGGCAGCCGGCTCGGCCAGAGCTCCGAGATCGCCGAAGAAACGCAAGGCACCGGAGTTGAAGGCTGCCGACAGACGTTTGAGAAAAAGTGTGCGAAATAGTCTGGACAACGGTTTGACGGCCAGGAAGAAGTTCGGTCGGCAAGCGGTCCAGCGCGCGCCATCGGGCGAGAGGCCGCCACCCGGAACGACGCAATGGACGTGGGGATGATGCATCAGCGTCTGTCCCCAGGTGTGGAGGACGGCGACGCCGCCGATCGCACCGCCGAGCCGGCGTGGATTGGCGGCGAGCGTCGTCATCGCCTCGGCGGCAGCCTTGAACAGGATGGCATAGACGACGGCCTTGTTCTGGAAAGCGATCGCGGCGATCGGTGCGGGAAGTGTAAAGACGACGTGGAAATAGGGAACCGGAAGCAGGTCGGCTTGACGCGCGGCGAGCCACGCGGCTCGGGCTCTCCCCTGACACTTCGGACAGTGCCGATTGCGGCAGGAATTATAGGCAACGCGTGTCGTGCCGCAGTCGTCGCAAGCCTGCATGTGGCCGCCGAGCGCCTCGGTCCGGCACGCAACGATCGCGCTCATCACGCGCCGCTCGACCCGCCCCAGATGACCGGCATGTACACGGCGATAGGCGTCGCCATGCCGGCACAGAATATCGGCAATCTCGATGGCGGGCCTGTTGGAGCGGATGTCGGAGCGGGTCATGACCCGCATCCCGCTGCGGGTCATCCAGGTGGCGTCACCTCCAGCGACAGGCGATCGAGCGGGCTCTGCGTCGCTCGGATCGTATCGGTGGCGACCTGCGTGTAGCGCGCTGTCGACGACAAATTATTGTGCCCGAGCAAGACCTGGATGATCCGGATATCGGTTCCGTTCTCGAGAAGATGTGTCGCGAAGCTGTGGCGCAGCGTGTGCAGCGTGACGCGCTTGGTCAGGCCCGCAGCCTTCACCGCCGACCGGCAGGCGGCATGCAGCACGGTCTGATCGATCGGATGATCTTCGTCACGACCAGGGAACAGATAAAGCCGCGGCCGGGCGAGCCGCCAGTAGGTGCGCAGGATGCCCAGCAGCTGGGGCGACAGCATCACGTTGCGATCCTTCGCGCCCTTGCCGTGGCGCACCTGGATGACGCCGCGGGCGCTGTCGATGTCTTCGATCCGCAGTCCCGCAACCTCCGAGGCCCTGAGCCCGGCCGCATAGGCGGTGGTGAGCGCGGCGCGGCTCTTCAGGCTCGATACCGCTTCAAGAAACTGAACCACTTCGTCGGCGCTGAGAACGACCGGCAGCTTGCGCGGTTCTCGCGCATAGGGAATGCGCTCTGGGATGAGCGCCTCGCCGAGCGTGACGCCGTAGAAAAACCGTAGCGCACAGACGATCTGGTTCAGCGCCGGCCATGAGATGCCGGTCGAGACCAAATGCACCTGGAAGGCGCGGACGTCTTCCAGCTCTAACCGGTCAGGCGATCGGCCAAAATAGCGGCTGAACTTCGAAACCGCGCTGATGTAGGATCTTTGCGTCGCCGGCGACAGATTGCGGACGGTCATGTCTTCGATCATGCGGCGGCGAAGAGGGCTCAAATCGGCCATCTCGATACTCCTGTCTGAGGGGGTGGGCTCCAACACCCACATCCTCTCAGCCAGGAGGCGATCTATGCCACCTTGCCCCCTACGCCGCGGCAGCGGCTTAGTTCAATCCCTTCCGATTCCGCCAGGTCAGAAAATGCTCTAGATTCTTGTTTTGACGCGTTTTCTTCACGCGAACCGGTGTCCCACTTCGCTCGAAAACGCTCTAATCGATGTCGGCGGCTCCAGCCGCGGCCTTCTTGACTTTTGCCGGGCGCTGCTTCGACGCCTGGTCCGGGCTTGGCGTGTTACGCACGGCCTCGGTCAGCATCTCGCGCAATTCGGCCTTGGTCTTGGGTGGTTCGCGCTTGCTCGGTTTTTGCCAGTTGGTCATTAACTCTATATGGGGATGCCCGAGGCAAAATGCTACCGCTCTCTCAAGCTTTCGGGTTTACCCCGGCCACCGGCGGCGGAACGGCCAGAAGGAAGCAGACCGATTCCACCAGCAGCTCATGTGCACGGTCGACGATGTCGTCCAGCGATGGCGTCTTCGCAAACATGGCCTGGGCCTCAGCCAACAACTGCTCGCGCGTCGGCATGCTGGGCAGATGCAAATCGGCACGATGCTGCAACAGAAAAAGCGCGTCCCGCACCGACAATCCGGTTTCATGGACTGAGGATTTGATCGCCTGTGCGATGTATTCGGGATTGAAACGGCCGGCGAGCTGCTCGGCCGTCCGCTTGATCACGCGCGATCCGAGGCGTTGCTCGTTCTGGAGAACCTGGGTGGGCGGCGCCTTCAGATCCCAGACGATACCGAGCCAGGACAAGGTCACCAGGACATAATAGGTCGCATCAATCTCCCACCAGCGGAAGCCTTGCCGCGCGCTGCTTTGATAGGCGTGGTGATTGTTGTGCCAACCCTCACCCATCGTAACCAGCGCCAGCAGCCAATTGTTGCGGGAGTCATCGCCCGTCACATACCGCTTGCGTCCGTGAACATGTGCGAGGGAGTTGATGCAAAACGTTGCGTGATACAGCAGCACGGTGCTCCAGAAGAAACCGACCAGGAGTCCCGGCCATCCGGCAACGAGGAAGCACAGACACGCGACCACGACCGCCGGCAAAACCTCGAATTTGTGCAGCCACATCAACTCCGGATATGAGGCAAAATCCGAAACTTTCGTCAGATCAGTTGCATCGTGCTGTCGATAGAAGATCCAGCCGAGATGACTGTACACGAGGCCCTTGTGCAGCGGCGAATGCACATCCTGCTCGGTGTCGGAATGAAGATGGTGATGTCGATGTTTCGCGGCCCACCAAAGGATGCTTTTCTGGGCGCTGCTTTGGGCAAGGAATGCAAGGATGAATTGAAACGCCCGGCTTGTCGAATAAGCTCGATGCGAGAAGTAGCGATGATATCCGGCCGTGATCGCAAACATGCGCAGCCAATACAGCGCGACGCAAATTGCAATCGCTGGCCATGAGACGCCCGACCAGATCGCTGCGAGACACCCGACGTGGACCAGCACGAACGGCAGGACCTGCGGGTACATGATGTCGTCGTGCTGCGGCGCCGGATCGATACTGGTGGACACGCTCGCGACCTCAGCTGCTTCGATGCGCAGGCCGGTTCGCCGGCAGACGGTTCAAGTCCTGGTCCTGGCGGGCATTGCGCGCGGTGTTGATAAAGAGAACCCCGCGGCCGGGTGACCAGTCGCGGGGTCGCGTAACCAGAGGCTCTGCCAGTTCATCCGTGGTCAAAGCAGCATGGCTAATTGTCGCAGCTTACACCGCGCGGAGATTGTCCGCAGCAGATTTGCCGGTCCGGCGGTCCGCAACGATTTCAAAAGAAACCTTCTGACCCTCGTTGAGGGAGCTCATGCCGGCGCGTTCGACGGCGCTGATATGAACGAAAACGTCCTGGCCGCCGTCGTCCGGCTGAATGAAGCCGAAACCCTTCTGGCCGTTAAACCACTTCACAGTTCCCAAGCTCATGGAACATCGTCCTTTAGTATAGATGCGTGTTTGGAGCCGCACCCGAGGGCGCAGCAGGCTAATTCGAAGTTCAGGGGGTGAGGGTCGTCAGTCAGGCACGCTATCAGCGGCGAGGCCAAGTCGTTCGGCCGAAACTCGATCCGAGGTAAGTAACTACAGTTCGATCGTTCCGCAAGGGGCCTTCCTCCTTTCTCTGCCTGACCGCACGGCGGGGATACCGTGCGATTACGGGCACCTGCGCTAAGCCTTCGTCGCCGTCAGGCCGTCGACCATCGCGCGCGTCAAGGTCGAGATCTCGCTGCGCAGCGCGCCGATCGGTACCGCGATCAGCTTGTGCTCCAGCCCGAGCGCGACCATGCCATGCACGGCGGAGAACAGGCTGCGCGCGGTGACGCCGAGCTGCGCCGGCGAGCGCTGCGGAAGCAGCGTGGCGAGCGGCTTGTAGATGTGGCGGAACAGTTCCATCTGCTCGGTGATCGCCCATTCCGGCACCGGCTTGCCGGGCTGCATGCGGTGCTCGAACAACGCGCGCCACAGTTCGAGATTGTCGGCCGCGAAGTCGCAATAGGCGACCGCGATCCGCACCAGCATCTCGCGCGGCGCGGCCGCGCCGCGGATCTCGGCCAGCGACAGCGAAGCATCGAGCCGGGCCAGCGTACGCGAGCCGACGCGCAGGATCAGCTCGTCGACATCCTCGACCAGATTGTAGACGCCGCCATTGGCGATGCCGATTTCCTGGGCCAACTCGCGGGTTTTCAGGCCGCCGAGGCCCTTTGCCGCAATTGCCCGTTCCGCCGCCTCGATAAGCGCTTCGCGCAGTTTTGCACGTCGTTCCAATGCTTTGGACATGTTTCACCCGTCGTTAATCACATTCGTGAGCGTTGCTCAAATAAATCTTGAGCGACGCTCATTATGTGGTACAAGAGATTCATGAGCGATGCTCATAACAGGGAGTGGCCAAATGTTCAAAACTGTTTTGACGATTTTCCGCGGCAGCGTGGCGGCAGCCGAGGAGGAACTGCAAGATCGGACCGCGCTGGTCGTCCTCGACCAGCAGATGCGCGATGCCGCCGCCGCGGTCGACCGCTCGAAACGGACCCTGGCGCTCGCCATTGCCGGCGACCAGCAGGAGGGCCGGCGGCTTGAGGCGACCAATGCCCGGATCGCCGATCTCGAGGTGCGCGCGTCGGCGGCGCTCGAGGGCGGCCGGGACGACCTCGCCCGCGAAGCCGCGCAGGCGATCGCCAACCTCGAAGCCGAACGCGACGCCGCGATGACCGCGCGCACGCTGTTCGCCACCGAGATCACCCGGCTGAAGCGCCACGTCGCCAATGCCGAGGCGCGCATTGCCGAGCTCGACCGTGGTCGGCGCCTCGCCCGTGCCTCGGAAGCCGTGCGTTCGCTGCGCCGGAGCGGCATCGAGGCGGCGCGGCCCTATGAGTCGACGCTGCCGGAAGCGGAAGCGACGCTGAAGCGGCTGCGCGAGCGGCAGATGGAGACCCAGGCGGCGGATGACGCGCTGTTCGAGATCGACACCGCCTCGGGTCCGCTTGTCGTCGCCGAAAGGCTCGCCGAGCAGGGCTTTGGCCCGCGAATGAAATCGACTGCCGACGACGTGCTGGCGCGGCTGAAAGCCAGGCGCGCCGCCGCCTGAAATCTCGAGCCTGAAACCAAGCCAACTTCAAATCAGCTATTATCAAGGAGACGACCATGAACCAGACCATCCAACCCCACAGCGGCAGCTGGGTCACCTTCACCTACGCGTCCTTCGCAGCCTCCGCTTTCCTCGTCGCCGTCGGCGTGTTCTTTCTACCGATCGACCTCTGGATGAAGGGCTATCTCACGATGGGCATCGTGATGCTGGTCCAGACCTGCGTCACGCTGACCAAAACGGTGCGCGACAATTACGAGAGCAGCAAGTTCGTGAACCGCATCGAGGACGCCAAGGCCGAGCGCCTGCTGATGGAAGTCTCCAAGGCGGCGTAAGAGGCCCTAGCCAGGACGAAGCGGCGGGTGGTTTTCACCCGCCGCTCTGTTGGGAGGCGGGATCCTCCCGCGTCATTGCGAGGAGCTCGCGACAAAATTGCAAAGCAATTTTGCGCTGAAGCGACGAAGCAATCCATCGTGCCGCGTGCGCGGAAGGATGGATTGCTTCGCTTCGCTCGCAATGAGGGGTGGATAGGTCGCAGGCCTCTTACGACCAACTTGTTCCGTTTCCGGAAGGCCTTGTTTACCCTGCGGCAAACCGCGCCAGGTTGCGCTCATGGCTCTTTAACAGGCCAAAGTGCAGAGATCGCGCCCGAGGGACAGAGAAATGGCGTCCACGGACAATCGCACCCCCGCTTCGCGCGGCAGCAGGAGCCTTGCCAAAGCGCGCGCGGCCTTTGACGGCCTGCGCAGCCATGGCGGCTTCTGGCTGAAGGCGCTGTCGCAGCCGACCATCGATCTCACCTTGCGCACCCAGGCCGGCCAGCGCACCCGTATCGTCGAATCGCCCGGCCTGTCGCTGCCGAAGGACGAGCTCGACGCGCTGGTCGAGCAGCTCCGCGTCGTTGCCGCCAAGACGCTGCCCGAGGAGAGTCTGAGCTACGGCATCTTCTCCGGCGAGCCCGAGCGGCTGTCGCGCGCCATCATCACGCTGATCTCAGAGGAAGACACCGGGCGGCCGATCGCGTTCAACGCCCTGTCGGTGATGGACGTGCCGCTCGACGGCGAGCCCACTGAAGTCACCCATCTCGGCCTCGTCATGGTCGATCCCGATGTGCGCGGGCAGGGGCTGTCCTGGGTGCTCTATGGCCTGACCGCGCTGGTGCTGTTTGCCCGCGACGGCCTGCGGCCGAAATGGATCTCCAATGTCACCCAGGTGCCGGCGGTGGTCGGCATGGTCAGCGACACCTTCTCGGACGTATTCCCGTCACCGTTGCCCGGCGCCCGGCAGAGCTTTGCGCATCTGCAACTCGCCCGCGGCATCATGGCAAGGCATCGCGCGGTGTTCGGCGTCGGCGAGGAGGCCGGCTTCGACGAGGCGCGCTCGGTGATCACCAATGCCTATACCGGCGGCTCGGATGCGCTGAAGAAGACCTTCGAGATCGCGCCGAAGCATCGCGACGCCGTCTACAACGAATTTTGCGAGCACGAGCTCGATTACGGCCGCGGCGACGATGTGCTGCAGATCGGCCGCGTCGATCTTGCCGGCGCGCGCCGCTACCTGATGAGCGAGGTGCCCCCGGGCTCGCTGCCGGCGCTGCTCGCGGCGTCCGCAATGCTGGCATTGCAGCGGCTGGTGCTGCCGGTGGTCTACTGGATGGACGACACCCGCGCCTTCGGCACGCTGCGGCCACGCAGGCAGGAGAGCGGGGCCGCGCGATGAACTTCGATTACTACTCCTTCACCGGCCGCAACATCGGCTTCATCGACGAGCAAGAGCAGCAGCTCTTGCGCCAGGCGCGGGTGTTCGTGTGCGGCGTCGGCGGCATGGGCGGCGCGGCCTTCATGGCGCTGGCGCGCGCCGGCGTCGGCAAGTTCGTGATCGCCGACATCGACCGCTTCGAGGTCTCCAACCTCAATCGTCAGGTGTTCGCCTTCGCCGACGAGGTCGGCCGCGAGAAGGCGGCGGTGGCGGCCGAAGCCGCCAGACGCATCAACCCGACCATCGAGGTCGAGGTGCTCGGCGAGAACTGGACCAGTGCGCTCGCCGGGATCGCCGAACGCTGCCCGGTCATCGTCAACGGCATGGACGATATCGCCGCCGGCGTGCATCTGTACCGGACCGCCAAGCGCGCCGATGCAACCGTGATCGACGCCTACATGTCGCCGCTGCCGTCGGTAATCGTGGTGCGCCCGCACGATCCCAGACCCGAGGAGCGCCTCGGCTTTCCCACGCTGGCCAAGGACTGGACCGACATCACCGAGGACGACCGCCGCGCCGCGATGCGTGCCGAGATCGAGCACGTCATGCTGCATTCCTCGTCGCGCAACTATGTCGACCTCGCGATCGCCGGCGAAGTCGCGGCCGGCCGCCGCAGCCGGATGTCGTTCGCGCCGATGGTGATCTCGACCGGCATGCTGATGGCCTATGAGGCGGTCGCGCTGATTCTGGGCCGCACCTCCGGCACCGATTGCCGCGGCTGGTTTCTCAACCCGCATCGGCCCGCGATCGAGAAGCCGCGCAATGCGCTGGTCGCGGCCCTGATGCGTCCGCTGGTGCGGCGGGCGATCGATCAATTGACGGGCGTCGCATGACCTCGGGGGTGATCGCCGATTCCATCGTCAATCTCTGCGGCGCCATCGGCGTCGCGGTGGCGATGATGACGTTCTACCGGCGCGATCCCAAGAGCCCGCTGACCCGCCGCCTGCTGCTCGCGCTCGGCGTGATCGCAACCCTGTTCCTCGATCGTGGCCTGGCGTGGTGGAGCGGAAGCTGGCTGCTCGATCGTCTCTCGGTGATCCCGGCCTCGCTGATCCCGCTCGGCGCTCTGATCGTCACCGAAGGTATCCTGCGCCGCCACGCGCCGCGCGCGGTCAAGATCGCGGCGCTTGCGGGCGGCATCCTGCTCGGCCTCGGCGGCACGTTCGGGCTGCAGCGCCTGGTGATGCCCTATGCGATCGCGCTGGCGCTGTTCCAGCTGGTGGGCTTCGCCGCCTGTGCGCTGCTGCTGGCGACGCGCGATCGCGCCTCGCTGATGGCTTCGGAAAACCGCAGCATCGGCCGCATGGCGGTCGGCGCGCTGGTGGTGATCCCGTTCATCCTCACCGATTTCCGTACGCTGTTTCCCGACATTCCGGTCCGGCTCGGCGCGCTGGGGGCGCTGCTCACGGTCACCGTGATGCTGATCGCGGGCGGCGGCGCCGAGACGCGGCGGCATGGGCTCGCGATGATGGCGCTGCGGCTGATTTCTTCGGGGCTGCTCGGGCTTGCCGCCGCCTTCATGGCGCCCGATGTCGATGCCGCGCAGATGATCCGGTTCGTCGCGGTCGCCATCGCCGGCGTGCTGACCATCGGGCTGATGACGGACGCGCTGCGCGCGCTGTTCGAATCGCAGGAGCCCGGCGTGCTCAATTCGGTCGCGGCGTCGCCGGCGCAAACGCGGGAGCAGCTGATCGCCGAACTCGCGCGGCATCCGATCTTCGAGAGCGCGCGGCGCTTCCGCGAAGACGAATTGGTTCCCTACGATCCGCCGTTGCTCCGCGACTTCCTGTCGACGAGGCGTGTGCTGCGCCGCTCCGAGGCGCCGTGGGGACTGGCGCTGACCGACCCCGCGGCCGAGCGCATGGTCTCGCTGATGACCGCGAACAGCGCCTCCCATGTCATCGTGCTCGCGCATGATCCGCTCGACCTGATCGTGCTCGCCGTGCCGGTGACCGCTGCCGATCCAGCCACCGAAACCGCGCTGGCGCTGGTGCGGCGGCTGCTGGCGCTGACCCCGGAGGCCAAATGACGCTCGATATCCGGGAGGGCGACCGCAGGGCCGCGTTCGACGCCGCCCTCAATGCCTATGGGCCCGACAGCCTCTACGTGCCGCCGCTGTGGAGCGATTTCGACCGGATGTTCGATGCCGCGAAGAACCCGTTCGTCACCGAAGGCCATGGCCGCTATGCGCTGTTCTCGGCGCATCGCGACGGCCGCCCGGTCGGCCGCATCGCCGCCTCGATCCACGATGCCTCCAACCGCAAGCACGGCACGCGCCACGGCGCGTTCGGCTTCTTCGACTGTGTCGACGAGCCCGATGTCGCCGATGCGCTGCTCGGCACCGCCGAGCAGTGGCTGGCCGCGCGCGGCATGAGCCGCATCGCCGGCAATTTCAATCTCACGGCGATGCAGCAGATCGGCGTGATGACCGACGGGTTCGACCATGCGCCGTTCACCGACATGATGTGGTCGCCGCCGCATATCGCACGCCACCTCGAACGCGCCGGCTATGCGGCGACTTTCCCGATGACGACGTTTGAGATCGCGCTCGACGGCGGCAAGCCAGAGCAATTGCTCGGCGACAAGCAGCGCGCGGTGCTCACCGATCCGGAGTTCGTCTGGCAGCCCATCAAGCGCTCCGCTTTCAAGGTGCGGCTGGAGGATGCGCGGCTGATCCTGAACGACGGCTTCGCCGACAACCCGATGTTCGTGCCGCCGACCGCGGCCGAATATCTGTTTCAGGCCGGCGACATGATGTGGATCATCGACAAGCGGATTTCGACCGTGGTCTATCACCGCGGCCGCCCAGCAGGCGCGATCATCGCGATCCCCGATCTCAACCCGCTGATCAAGGCGATCGGCGGCCGGGTCGGGTTATCAGCGCCGTTCAGATTCGTGCAGCACCGCATGATGAACACCCGCGCGGTGCTGATCTATCAGTCGGTTTGCCGCGACCTGCACAATCGCGGCCTCAACGGCGCCATGCTCTACCGCACCGCGCTGGCGTTGCAGGAGGCCGGCTATCGTACGCTCGGCGGCACCTGGATCGCCGACATCAACGCGCCGTCGCTGCGCCAGGTCGAAAAGGCCGGCGCCACGCCGCTGCAGCGGCTGCATCTGTTCACCAAGCGGCTGGCCGCGCCATGAGCGAGCTGACGCCGGATTTGCTGCGCGAGCTGGTCGCGGAGGCGCGGCTGGCGCCGAGCGTCCACAACATCCAGCCGACCCGCTGGCGCCTGCTTGGCGACGGGCGGCTGGCGCTGGTCGATGCGACCTGGGTCCGCGCGCCGGTCGCGGATCCCGCCGGACACGACGTGCTTGTGTCGCACGGCGCAGCGCTGGAGGGCATGAGCCTTGCTCTCAACCGCCGCGGCCTCGCCATCACGGCGATGACCACGATCGAGCAACCGCTGTCGCCGCAATTTGCCGCACTCTGCAGTTTTGCGGTCAGGCAAGGTGTCTTGCCCGATCCGTTGGCCGGTCATGTGGCGCACCGGATGACGTGGCGCGGCAAGTTCGCGCCGTCGCCGGATCAGGCCGCGCCGCTGGTGCAGCTTGCCGTCGCGCGCGACGATTTGATCTGCATTGGGGATCGCCGGACGATTGCCGATATCGCCGGCTGGGCCGACCAGGCCGAGTTCTCCTTTGTCCGCGGCGACGACTATCGGGCCGAACTGCTCGAATGGATGCGGCTGTCGCCCAGCCATCCGCACTATCTGCTGGATGGTCTCAATCGCGATGCGCTTGCCATGAATGCGGTCGAGGCCACCGCCGCGCGCTACGTGCTCGGCGGTCTGTTCAAGCCGCTCGATCGTCTCGGCCTCGCCGCATCGCTGCTGTCAGACAGCGCCAAGACCGCCTCGGCCGCGGCGATCGTCCTGTTCTGTCGTCCGGTCGGTGAGGATCCACTCACGACGGGGCGGCATTTCTACCGCAGCTGGCTGGAGGTCGATCGCACCGGGCTCGCGGCGTGCCCGATCTCGGCGCTGGCCGATCACCCTGACTTCAACGACCGGCTGCGCAAGCTCGGCAAGATCGGCACCGATCTGCGCCTCGTCAACGTGTTCCGCATCGGCTGGCCCTCCAAACCGCTGAAACCGCGGCATTTCCGGCTGCCGGTCGACCGGCTCATCGTCTAGAGCGGGATCGAGTTAGGTTGAATCGTGTTTGGCCCCGGATTCGGGTCACCTCTCCCCACCGGGGAGAGGTCGATTTGCGCAGCAAATCGGGTGAGGGGCCGCAGTTCCAATGAGAGACCGCAACCCCTCACCCGACGCTTCGCGCCGACCTCTCCCAAAGGAGAGGTGGACCTCCGATGCCGCTCCAACTCGACTTGATCTCATCACGCTTTAGGCGCTGACGGATAAGGTGCGATATCCGCTGTCAAAGCTTCATGCGGTCGTGCTATGACGCCGCCCGCTAACCAAAGACCGGTGGAGATGATGTCGAAGCAATCGCTGCGCGAGGAGGCCGAGCGCCTGATCCGCGAGACCATGGAAAAGCGGAACCTGGTCATCAAGCAGGGCACGACCCGGATCGAGGCCGTTTGCGGCAAATGCGGCGCGCCGAACCGGGTGCAGGCGGAAAAGGGCCAGTCCCGCGTCAAGTTTACCTGCAAGAATTGCGACCATAAGCAGGAAACGCTGTAGGCAAGCCCCTAACGCATCCGGTTCTATTGTCCCGTCATCCTGAGGAGCCGCGAAGCGGCGTCTCGAAGGATCGACGGCCACCGGCCGGGCCGTGCATCCTTCGAGACGCGCGCAAGAGCGCGCTCCTCAGGATGACGGTGATAGCCCGCAGGTGGGATGGCAGAGCGTACCCACCCCACAAAGCCCCTCTACTTGAACGCCTCACAGACCGTGGTGCGATCCGGGCCGCGGTCCGCAGCGAGACGCCGCGCCACCAGGCGTCCAGCGCGTGACGGTCGCAGGCGAGCTTCACGCTCATGCCGCCGGCGAACCTGATCCAGTCGGCAAAGCTTTGGCATGATACCGCGATCACGACGGGAATATCGGCGTCGAGCGCGCGCTCGATCACAAAGCCAAGGCCCTTGCCGTCGCGTTCCCGATTGCCGAAGCGGTTGACGATGACGAGATCGGCGGCACCAGCACCGCCGACAGGCTGGTGTCCGCGCATTGGCCGGTCTGCACCATGCCGACGACTCGCGAGCCGTGCGCCTTCAGGTCGCCGGCGAAGTCGCGCAGGATGGCGTCG
Organism: Bradyrhizobium quebecense; assembly: GCF_013373795.3. NCBI lineage: Bacteria > Pseudomonadati > Pseudomonadota > Alphaproteobacteria > Hyphomicrobiales > Nitrobacteraceae > Bradyrhizobium > Bradyrhizobium quebecense. The sequence continues at coordinate 5,514,103 of NZ_CP088022.1, read as the reverse complement.
GGATCGCTAGCTATATCCAGTCATATATCACGATCGCGGCGGCGCGTGCGGGCGAATTAGCCGCGCTCGATGATACTTCCACGTCATTGCGAGCGAAGCGAAGCATTCCACTTCTCCGCATCCTTGGATGCATGGATTGCTTCGTCGCTTCGCTCCTCGCAATGACGAGGGGCTACTTCCCCTTCACGAACGCCGCGAACGCGTCGCCGAAATCCCGATGCCAGCGCGACAGCGGCGGGCGGTTCTCGACGATGTCGCCGGCGGCCCAGAGGATGCGGCGTTCGTCGAGCGCGCGCGGTACATCGTTGTCGGGGCACAGGATATAGAAATCGCCGGCGGCGAGGTGCTCGATCATGAAGTCGACGGTCTGCTCCGCAGTCCAGGCGCCAGCGGGCTTTTCGGTGCGGCCGCGCGCGGTCAGCCCGGTAAAGACAAAACCCGGGATCAGGAGATGCGCCGTGATCTCGCAGCCGTCGGTGTTGCGCAACTCGTGCTGCAGAGCCTCGGTGAACGCCTTCACGCCGGCCTTGGAGACATTGTAGGCGGGATCGCCCGGCGGCGTGGTGATGCCCTGCTTGGAGCCGGTGTTGATGATCAGCCCCGGCCGGCCGCGCTTGATCATGTTGGGCGCAAACGCCTGCGTTCCGTTGATGACGCCCCACAGATTGACGCCCAGGATGCGCTGCCAATTGTCCGCGGGTCCGAACATCGCGCTGCCGGGCTGGATGCCGGCATTGTTCATCAGGATGTCGGCGCCGCCGAACCTTTTCGCGACGGCGGCCTCGAGGCCTGCGACCTCATCGGCGCGGCTGACATCGACCGCAGCCGTCATGATGTCGGCGGCGCCGCCAGGTGCGGCAGATGAAAGTTTTGCCGCCGCCGCCTTCAGCCTGTCATCGCCGAGATCGGCGATGCAGACCTTCATGCCGGCTTCGGCAAACCGCGTCGCCGCGGCAAGCCCGATGCCGGATGCGCCTCCGGTGATCACGGCAACATGATTGGCTGATATCACGGGGTGGGGCATCGTCGGTCTCCGGGCACATCTGTGGCTGAGGTTCAAACCATGAAGAAGGATGAGTAATGGTGGAATCGGCGCGGCGCGGTTTCGGTTCACCTCTCCCGCGAGAGAGGTGAACTTTCGACGCCGTTCCGGCTCAACCTGATCTCATCATGCTTTAGCATATCGCACCCGCCATGAGCATATCGCACCCACCATGCACGCGGGCGCATGGGAGGTTTTCATGCCCGCCACCCTCGACAACGCTTGCCTCGCTTTACGGTTTCGCGTCCGCGCTGTAGAATTGTCGATATAACGCTTCCAAAACACCTCAGCCGACATTTTACAGGGAGTGCAAACATGGCTGTCTCGCAGGCTGTTCCGATCACGCGCCATCCTTATGCCGATGGCTCCTACAAGAAGATGCTGATCGACGGCAAATGGGTCGACGCCGCCTCCGGCAAGACATTCGAAACCCACAACCCCGCCACCGGCGAATTGCTCGCCTCCGTCGCTGAGGGCGATGCCGAGGACATCAACCGTGCGGTTGCGGCCGCGCGCCGCGCATTCGAAGGGTCCTGGAGCAAGGTGAAGCCGTTCGAGCGGCAGAACATGCTGCTCAAGCTCGCCGAGCTCGTCGAAGCCAATTTCGAGGAGCTGTCCCAGCTCGACACGCTCGACATGGGCGCGCCGATCAGCCGCACCCGCGGCAACAAGCTGCGCGCGCTCGGCATGCTGCGCTACTATGCCGGTCAGGCCACCGCGATCCACGGCGAGACCATCGAGAACTCGCTGCCCGGCGAGATATTCTCCTACACGCTGAAGGAGCCGATCGGCGTGGTCGGCGCCATCATCCCCTGGAACGGCCCGCTGACCGCCTCGATCTGGAAGATCGGCCCGGCGATTGCGACCGGCTGCACCGTGGTGCTGAAGCCGGCCGAGGAATCGCCGCTGACCTCGCTGCGCATCGGCGAACTCTGCATGGAAGCCGGCATTCCGCCCGGCGTCGTCAACGTCGTGCCAGGCTACGGCGAGACCGCGGGCGCCGCGCTGGCGTCGCACCCGGATGTCGACAAGGTCGCCTTCACCGGCTCGCACGTCACGGGACAATCGATCATCCGTGCGTCGGCCGGCAACCTCAAGCGCGTTTCGCTCGAGCTCGGCGGCAAGTCGCCGGACATCGTGTTCGCCGACGCCGATCTCGACGCCGCGGTGCCGGGCGCTGCGATGGCGGTGTTCGCCAATTCAGGCCAGATCTGCAGCGCCGGCACGCGGCTGTTCGTCGAGCAGAAGGTCTATGACGAGTTCGTCGGCCGCGTCGCCGAGTTCGGCAAGAAGTTGCAGGTCGGCAACGGGCTCGATCCCAACACCCAGATCGGCCCCTTGGTGTCGCAGCAGCAGATGGACCGCGTCTCCGGCTATCTCGATATCGGCCAGAAGGAAGGCGCCAAGGCGCTGGCCGGCGGCGGCCGTCTCACCGAGGGCGCGCTGTCGAAGGGCTATTTCGTGCAGCCGACCGTGTTTGCCAATGTGCAGGACAACATGCGCATCGCGCAGGAGGAGATCTTCGGCCCGGTGATCTCGGCGATCTCGTTCAAGGATCCGGACGAACTGATCAAGCGCGCCAACGCCACCACCTTCGGCCTCGGCTCGGGTGTCTGGACCACCAATGTCAGCAAGGCGCACCAGGTCGCGAAGGCGCTGCGTGCCGGCTCGGTCTGGGTCAATTGCTACCAGGCGATGGATCCGGCGGTGCCGTTCGGCGGCTACAAGATGAGCGGCTACGGCCGCGAGTCCGGCAAGCAGCACGTCGAGGAATATCTCAACGTCAAGGCGGTCTGGATCAAGACGGGTTAGGGCTTGCTTCTTCTCACCTCTCCCCGCCTGCGGGGAGAGGTCGGATTGCATCGACAGATGCAATCCGGGTGAGGGGGACAGGTCTCAATGTTCGGCTCGCTCGTAGAGGGAAGCCTTCAGTCAACGCCCGCACCGTTTCTGAATATTAGAAATATACCCCTGATTTGCCCGACGCGTCAAGTTGCCTTGTCGAACGCCCGGCCGCCGCCGGCTACTTTGCATGGGGTTGTTTTCGATATTTTCGCGACGCGTCGCTTGCTGCGGCCGCCGGTTCCCGCGTTTACCGCCCCGCGGCCTTCTTCGGCTTGCCGATGTCGCTGCGCAGGGCCTCGAGATCCTTGCGCACGGCGGTGGCCGCATCGCGCTCGATCTTGCGGTAGCGCGCCACCAAGGAGAGGCCGAACGGGGTCAGCACCGCGCCGCCGCCATTCTTGCCGCCGGTCTGCCGTTCCACCGCCGCCTGCCGGCAGATGCGGTTGATCTCGTCGACCAGGTCCCAGGCGCGCTTGTAGCTCATGTCCATGGCGCGGCCGGCGGCTGAGATCGAGCCGCATTCCTTGATCCGCTCGAGCAGCAGGATCTTGCCCGGTCCGATGCGGTCTTCGGCATCGAGATCGATGCGGACGCTCAATGAGGGGAGCGATGTGGCGCTCGTTTTCGACATGGCAAGCCTGCTTGTCTGTTCGCTAGATTGCCACTACCTGCTTTTGCGAACAAGATGAACCCGTGACATAACGGGCACGGTTCGGAAAAGTGGTAACCGGCTTTCTGGGGCGGATCATCGCCACACCGTAACGGAAACCACACAAGAATGTTTGGGGTAGGCATGAATCCTCCGTCGCTGTTTTCGCCGCTCAAGGTCGGTCCCTATGAGCTGAAGCACCGTGTCGTGATGGCGCCGCTGACGCGGATGCGGGCGGCGCGGCCGAGCCTCGCGCCGCGGCCGATGAACGCGGAATATTATGCGCAGCGCGCGACGCAAGGCGGCCTGCTGATCGCGGAAGCCTCGCCCGTCGTTGCCACCGGCTTCGGCAATCCCGGCGTTCCCGGCATCTACAGCGAGGCCCAGATCGCGGGTTGGCGCGAGGTGGTCGATGCCGTGCACGCCAAGGGCGGCTTGATCTTCCTGCAACTCTGGCACGTCGGCCGCGTCTCGCATTCCTCGTTCCAGCCGGATGGCGCGCTGCCGGTCGCGCCGTCGGCGGTCGCGATCCCCGCCGAGTTCAAGTGCATGACGGCTGATGGCAAGGTGGTCGAGTACGAGACGCCGCGCGCGCTCGAGACCGCCGAGGTCGCGCTGATGGTGGAGGCTTACAGGCAGGGCGCGGAGAATGCGCTCGCCGCCGGCTTCGACGGCGTCGAGATTCACGGCGCCAATGGCTATCTGATCGAGCAGTTCCTGCAATCGAAGAGCAATGTGCGGACCGATCAGTATGGCGGCTCGATCGAGAACCGCGTCCGCTTCCTGCTGGAAGTGACGCAGGCGGTGACCGAGGTGTGGGGCGCCAACCGTGTCGGCGTGCGGCTTTCGCCCTACGGCATCGCTAATGGCAGCGGCGAGGCCGATCCGATGCCGCTCTACAGCCACGCCATCAAGGCACTGGACAAATTCGGGCTCGCCTATCTGCATTTCATCGAGCCGCGCGCCTCAGGCACCGGTCGCGCCGAGGTCGACTGGCAGAACGTGCCGTCCGCGATGGTGCTGTATCGCCCGATGTGGAGCGGTGTCCTGATCACCGCCGGCAACTTCGTCGGCGACAGCGCGCAGCGCGCAGTCGCGGAAGGTCATGCCGATGCGATCGCGTTCGGCCGCTATTTTATCTCCAACCCGGACCTGCCGCGCCGCCTGCAGCGCGGCTATCCGCTGACCAGGTACAACCGCGCCACCTTCTATGCCGGCGAGGAGAAGGGCTACACGGATTATCCCGTGCACGACGAGATGGCGCAGGCGTAGGCGACGCGGTCTTTACGCGCCGTCATTGCGAGGAGCGAAGCGACGAAGCAATCCATCGCTCCGCGCATGCGGGTCGATGGATTGCTTCGCTTCGCTCGCAATGACGGTGATCCCCGATGTTTCCGGACGACGAGTTCGAACCGACGAAAAAGCCCAAGCCCGTGGCGCTGGCAAAGCCCGCGCCCGGTCAATGCCTGTGCGGCAAGGTACGGTTCGAGATCGACGTGCCGGCGCGCTGGGCCTGGCACGATCACACCGCCGCGAGCCGCCGCGCCCATGGCGCGGTTTATGCGACCTATGTCGGCAGCTGGAAGAAGCGCTTCCGCATCACGCAAGGCGAGAGCGAGCTCTCGCGCTACGAGGATGCCGCGACCAAGACCGCGCGCAGCTTCTGCGCCAATTGCGGCACGCCCGTCATCTACGAGCGCGCGCGGTCGCCGCACATGGTGAACATCCCGCGCGCGCTGTTTTCGGGGCGCACCGGCCGGCAGCCGCTCTATCACATCGCGATCGAGGAATTGCAGAAATGGGCCTACACCGGCGAGCCGCTGGTGCCGCTGAAGGGCTATCCCGGCGTGGTCTGGCAGCGTTCGAAAAAGAAGAAGCGCAGCGAGCGCGAGGGGATGTTCTAGAGCACGTTCGGTTCTGATTTGAATCAGGACCGAAGCTCTCGCGGCGTCAGTGCTTCACGTAGATGACCTCATCCGACCCTGCGTATTCCTCGGTCCACCCTCTCTTGTCCACGAGGAACCTCTTCAGCGGTTCGTGCGCCTTCACCCAGAGCACCGTATCGATCTTGTACTTGGCGAGCACGGTGTCCCAGGCGGTCTCATCGATCTCCCATTTGATCAGGCTGAAATAGTCGCGCAGCAGCTCGTCGGGATAGGCGGTGGCCGACCGGCCATCGATGAACACGGGCACTGCACCACGTGTGTAGAAGATCAGGAGGCCACCGACGTTCCAGTGGTTCAGCAGCCGTGCATGCGGAAAATGGCTTTGAAGATAGCGCGCATCCTGCTCCGAGAGCAGCTGCGGAAGCGCGAGAGCCGGTTTGACGACCATCAGCGTCGGCGGCAGCGCGCACATTGCAACAATGCCGGCAACCAGCAACGAGCCTTGGACCTTGAGGTCGTTCAGTCGTTTGGGCAGCAGCCGGTCGATGTGAAGCGCCAGCGGCACCGTTGCGAACATGAAGAAGAACGACATGTATCGGTATTGATAGAACCCCAGCAGCAGGAACAGCCAGGACAGCAGCCGCGACTCCAGAGGAGCGGGCGAAGCAGCCGGGTGGCGCAGCTCGAACGCGGCAAATATCGCGATGTAGACGATGCCGGGAATGCTCCCGGGCACGGTGAAGTTCGCGGAATAAGACCACCACTCGGTGATGTTCGCCTGTGCAAAATGGCCCAGCGTGGTGGTGACGCCGTCGTAGATGTGCCAGCCGAGAGGATTGATCAGGATTGCGACAAGGCAGCCGGCAACTGCGAAACTGTAGATCTTAAGACCTGCCCAGTCCCGCCTGAGTACGGAGGCGGCGCCGAAAACGCCGATGATGAAAAGCCCGAGCACAAAGCCGCCGTGCAGATTGGCCCAAAGCACCATCATCACCGGCAGCAAGAACCATCTGGTTCGCTTCAGGCACTCTGCGTAGAAAACGACGCAGAACAACATGGTCGGGGTGTTCGGCGAAGCGGCGAGATAGGAATTCGGCGCGGTCACGAACGCCGGGTAAAGCAGGCACGCGGCGAGAACGGAAATGCCAACCGCAAGTGTCGAGGCGCCGCTGCGCAGGCAGATCGATGCAAGATATCCGGTGATGACGGCGCCACATGCAACGACCGCCAATGTGAGGCCGGTATATCCCGTGTATTGAAACGCCACGCTGGCGATCACGTCCCAGAGCCAGGACAGATTGTACCATTGCCTGTCGCCGAGGGTGAATGACCATGGATCCTGAAAGGGGACATTGCCGCGCTCCCTAATCAGGTCTCCGGCGGCGAGGTGCCATCCGAGATCAAGGTGGCCGAGCAGGAGCGGCCCGTTCGACAGGTAGTACAGAGACGTGACTGCGATCAGGAAGACATAGAGACCCGGCTTCTCGAGCCCGATCGTTCCCGGTCCTCTATCGAGCCTGGTTCCGTTCCAGGCCGCCAGCGCGTCCATGACTGAACCCCCGCGATCGAAGCGAGCCAACTGCGGGCCCTGCATGCTTTTCTGTGTGCTTGATGAAGGCAAACCATCGTCGCTTTAGGACACTCTCGCTAAAGTAGCGTTAAAGTCGGCCGCGCAATTCGATGGCTGCCGTTGAGGTTCACGTCTGCCCAACGTCGGCTTTCGAGGGACTGGCCGGCGGAGTGAAATGATGAGCCCCGAGAGCCAGGCGCGCGCCAGCGGAATGCGGCCATGACCAGCCGCTCGATTGCTCCCCAAGCGCAAGTTTGGTCATCTCCGCCGGTGCCGTCGGCCAACGCGCTGGCAGGCCTGGAGGGAACATGAAGAATCGCATTACCGGCCGCTCGGCATTCCTGGCGCTGCTGAAGGACGAGGGCGTCACGCATCTGTTCGGCAATCCCGGCACCACCGAATTGCCGATCATGCATGCGCTGAAGGATCATCCCGACCTCACCTATGTGATGGCGATGCAGGAGAGCCTGGTCGTCGCGATGGCCGATGGTTTCAGCCGCGCCTCCGGCAAGCTGGTTGCCTGCAACGTCCATGTCGCGCCCGGTCTCGGCAATGCGATGGGCTCGCTCTACAATGCGAGCTTCACCGGCACGCCTTTGATCCTCACCGCCGGCCAGCAGGAACAGGGCCACGGCCTGACCGAGCCGGTGCTCTATGGTCCGCTGGTGCAGATGGCCACTCCCTTGGTGAAATGGGCCGTCGAGGTGACGCGGCTGGAGGACCTGCCGCGCATCGTGCGCCGCGCCGCCAAGATCGCGACCACGCCGCCCACCGGACCGGTGTTCATCTCGCTGCCCGGCGATATTCTCAACGCTGAGGCCGGCATCGAGCTCGGCCGCTCCACCCGAATCGACACAAGGGTCCGGCCGTCGGAGGATTCGTTGAAGGCGCTGGCCGCGCGCATCCTGAAAGCCGAGCGTCCGGTGATCGTCGTCGGCGACGAGATCGTCAAAAGCGACGCGCTGCGCGAGGCGGCCGATCTCGCCGAGACGCTGGGCTGCCCGGCCTGGCAATCGCCGACGCCTTATGGTTCGCATTTCCTCTCCGAAAGCCCGAGCTTCATGGGCGCGATCGCGCGGCTGCAGAAGGTCGCCCGCGATGTGCTGGCGCCGTATGATCTGTTGATCGCGCTCGGCGGCGATCCGCTGCGGATGTCGGTCTATAGCGAGGTCGATCCGCTGCCGGACGGGCTCTCGATCGTGCAGGTAGGCCTGGTCGACAGCGATCTCGCCAGGAACTATGGCGCCGAGATCGCGGTGAAAGCCGACGTCAAGGAAACGCTGCGCGCGCTGGTCCCGGCATTGAAGGAGCTCGGCGGCGGCGCGCTGGCGACGCGTGCAAAGCAGGGGCTCGCGGCGCTCTCGACGAAAAACTGGGCGGCGAAGCGCAAGGCGCTGGTCGAGCAGATCTCGAAGGCGAGCCTGACCTCGCCGATCGATCCGGACTGGCTGGCGCTGCAGGTCGTGGAGGCGATGCCGGACAACGCGATCCTGGTCGACGAAGGCCTGACCTCGTCGCGGCAGATCCTTGGCTTACGCCCGCATCGCGACCGCTACGGCTATCACGCGCTCGCCTCCGGCGGCATCGGCTGGGGCTTGCCGGCCGCGGTCGGCGTCAGCCTCGCCAATCCGCAGCGCCCGGTGGTGTGCTATTCCGGCGACGGCTCGTCGATGTATTCGATCCAGTCGCTGTGGACCGCGGCCAATCACAAGCTGCCGCTGACCTTCGTCATCGTCAACAATGGCGGCTACCGCATCATCAAGCAGCGCCTGCTCGCCTTCCATGGCGACGACAACTATGTCGGGATGGATTTCATCGACCCGCCGGTCGATTTCACCGGCGTCGCGCGCTCGCTCGGGCTCGAGGCGATCAAGGTCACCGACCCGCAGGAGCTGAAGGGTGTGATGAAGTCGGCGTTCAGCCGCCCCGGTGCGAAGCTGATCGAGGTGATGGTCAGCAATTCGGTGAACTGACTTTTCACCGTGCGCTCTCCTCTCTCACCGTCATCCCCGCGCAAAGGCTTCGCCTTTGTCGCTGGAGGTGCGAGCGAAGCGAGCCTCGAAGGATGTACGGCCCGGCTAGTGGCCGTCGATCCTTCGAGACGCGCGCAAGGACGCGCTCCTCAGGATGACGGGAAACGAATCGTAGGGTGGGTTAGCCGAAGGCGTAACCCACCACCGGCCTCTCATCCGCACCGGCGTTTGCTGGACCGAGATGGTGGGTTACGCTTTGCTAACCCACCCTACGCAGGTCACTCCGCCGCTGCGCTCTTCCCCCGATATCGCCCCGCCGGATGCGTCGCATCGAGCCTGGCGCGCCCCGCGCCGAACAGCTTCTCGCGCAGCGTGCCCTTGGCATACTCCCGCTTGTAGCGGCCGCGCTTGACGAGCTCCGGCACCAGCATGTCGGCGATATCCTCGAAATCGCCGGGCGAGATCGCAAACGCGACATTGAGGCCGTCGACGTCGGTGTCCTCGAACCATTGCTCGATCTTGTCGGCGACCTGCTCGGGCGAGCCGACCACCACGGGGCCGGCGCCGCCGATGCCGACATGCTCGGCGACCTCGCGCACGGTCCAGACCCGATCGGGGTCGGCGCGGGTGACGTTGTCCATCGCGGAGCGGCCGGCGTCGTTCTGCACGTGCCGCACCTCCTGGTCGAGCGAATAGGTCGAGAAGTCGACACCGGTCCAGCCCGACATCAGCGCCAGCGCGCCCTCATGGCTGATATGGCTGCGATAACAGGCGTATTTCGCCTTCGCCTCAGCTTCGGTCGGTGCCACGACGACGCACATCATCGAGAACATCAGGATCTCGGCTGCGTTGCGGCCCTTCTCGGCGGCGAGTTCGCGGATCGCCGACACCCGCGGGCCGATCACCTTCGCTGAAGGCCCCGACATGAACACGCATTCGGCGTGCTCGGCGGCGAACTGCCGGCCGCGTGGCGAGGTGCCGGCCTGGTACAGCACCGGCGTGCGTTGCGGCGACGGCTCTGACAGATGAATCGCGTTGAGGCGGTAGTTGGCTCCCTCGTGCTGCACGCGATGCACTTTCGCAGGGTCAGTGAAGATGCCGCGCGCGACGTCGCGGATCGCCGCGTCGTCCTCCCAGCTGCCTTCCCAGAGCTTGTAGACCAGCTCCATATATTCGTCGGCGAGCTCGTAGCGGTCGTCATGCGCGGTCTGCTTGTCCTTGCCGGCACCGCGCGCCGCGGAATCGAGATAGCCGGTCACCACGTTCCAGCCGACCCGGCCGTTCGTAAGATGGTCGAGCGTCGACATCCGCCGCGCGAACGGGTAGGGCGGCTCGAAGGAGAGATTGCTGGTGACGCCGAAGCCGAGATTTTCCGTTACCGCGGCCATCGCCGGGATCAGCATCAACGGCTCGTTGGCCGGGGTCTGCGCCGCGTTGCGCAGCGCCGCATCCGGATTGCCCGCATAGACATCGTAGACGCCGAGCACGTCGGCGAGGAACAGGCCGTCGAACCGGCCGCGCTCCAGCGTCTTCGCCAGATCGGTCCAGTAGGACAGTCTGTTGTAGTCCTTGGTGCGGTCGCGCGGATGGGTCCACAGCCCCGGCGACTGATGCGCCACGCAGTTCATGGCAAAGGCGTTGAGCCGGATTTGTTTTGTCATTGTCGAAACCTTGGTCGAACCTTGAGCGCCGCTTCGAATGCTGCCCGGTCGGATGCCGGGCGTCCCGCATCAACTTTGTTGCGACTTCCCACGTTTTGGCAAGGCCCCCTTCGCGATTCACACCCTTCCAGTGGCGCGCCGATCCCGATAGGTTGCCGGCCTCCAGAAGCATGATCCGGGCGCAAAGCGTCGCGTTCCGGTGGGTTCATGCCAAGACGCGACCTGACGAAGGAACAATCATGGCGACACGGGCCGACGCAATCGCAAACGTGCGAGAGCATTTTCAATCGGGGCAGTTCTTGCAGGAGCTGGACCGCAGGGTCGGCTACCAGACCGAGAGCCTGAACGCCGACAAGGCCGATGCGCTGCGCGCCTATCTGGTCGAGAATCTGCAGCCGGCCTTTGCCGAGCTCGATTTCAAGACCCGGCTGATCGAATCGCCGACCGGCCGCGGGCCCTACCTGATCGCCGACTACCAGGAGGATGCGGCGCGGCCGACCGTGCTGACCTACGGCCATGGCGACGTCGTCGACGGCATGGTCGGCGAATGGCGCGACGGGCTCAATCCGTGGCAGACCACGGTCAAGGGCGACCGCGTCTACGGCCGCGGCACCGCCGACAACAAGGGCCAGCATTCGATCAACATGGCCGCGCTGCGCGCGGTGAAGCAGGCGCGCGGCGGCAAGCTCGGCTTCAACGCCAAGTTCATCATCGAGACCGGCGAGGAGATCGGCTCGCCCGATCTGAGCGAGGTCTGCGAGGCGCATCGCGAGGAGCTGAAGGCCGACCTGTTCATTGCTTCCGACGGGCCGCGGCTGTCGGCGGAGCGGCCGACCATCTTCCTCGGCTGCCGCGGCGGCAACCGCATCCATCTCGACGTCAATCTGCGCGAGGGTGGCAACCATTCCGGCAATTGGGGCGGCGTGCTGGCCAATCCGGCGACGATTCTAGTCAACGCGATCGCGAGCCTGGGCGACGGCAAGGGCCGCATGAAGCTCGATATCCTGAAACCGCCGCCGATCTCGAACCGCGTTCGCGCCGCGCTCGCCGACGTCGAGATCAAGCCGACGGCGGACGAGCCGGCGCTGGCGGAAGATTGGGGCGAGGAGGGCCTGACCGCGGCCGAGCGGCTCTACGCCTGGAACACGCTGGAGGTGCTGGCGATGTCGTCAGGCAATATCGACAAACCCGCCAATGCAATTCCGGGCAAGGCGAGCGCGGTGCTGCAGCTCCGCTTCGTCGTGGGCACGAAGTATCTCGAAGTGATCGATGGGGTGCGCGATTATCTGCACAAGAACGGCTTTCCGATGGTCGAGGTCTCCGGCGCGCAGCGTTTTGGCGCCTCGCGCACCGACATGGACAGCCCGTGGATCGAGTGGGCGGCGAATTCGATCCGCACCACCACCGGCAAGGCGCCGGCGGTGCTGCCGAACTTCGGCGGCTCGCTGCCGAACGATGTGTTCTCCGAGGGCCTCGGCCTGCCGACGATCTGGGTGCCGCATTCCTACCCGGGCTGCTCGCAGCATGCGCCCGACGAGCACATCCTGCTGCCGGTGACCGAGGAGGCGCTGATCATCATGGCCGGCCTGTTCTGGGATCTCGGCGAGGCATCGCGCAAGGCGTAAGACACGTCCCAAGTCGTCATGCCCGGGCTTGTGCCGGGCATCCACGCCTTTATTTCCGCAACAAAGACGTGGATGGCCGGGACAAGCCCGGCCATGACGCGTCGAGAGATTAGTGCCTGACACGGCCAAGGACATGTGATGACCCTATCGACGCCGCTCACCTCCGAAGCCGACGTTGTCGACAAGAAAAACATCACCCGCCTGATCGTCGCAACCTCGGTCGGCAATGCGCTCGAATGGTACGACATCTCGGTCTACGCCTATTTCGCGGTCTATCTCTCCAAGGCGTTCTTTCCGGCCAATGATCCGACCACCTCACTGCTGCTGACCTTCGGCAGCTTCGGGCTGTCGTTCCTGATCCGCCCGATCGGCGGCATCGTGCTCGGCGCCTATGCCGACCGTCACGGCCGCAAGGCCTCGCTGATGCTGTCGATCGTGCTGATGACGTTGGGCACGCTGGTGCTGGCCTTGATGCCGACCTATCAGACGATCGGCATCCTGGCGCCGATCGCGGTGATGCTGGCGCGGCTGGTGCAGGGCTTCTCGGCCGGCGGCGAGTTCGGCTCCTCGACCGCGTTCCTGGTCGAGCACATGCCGGAGCGCCGCGGTTTCGTGGCGAGCTGGCAGTTCGCGAGCCAGGGCGTCAGCGGCCTGCTGGGCGCCGGCTTCGGTGCGCTGCTGACCTCGCTGATGAGTCCCGACGACCTGCAATCCTGGGGCTGGCGGCTGCCGTTCCTGTTCGGCGTGCTGATCGGCCCGGTCGGCATCTACATCCGCAACCATGTCGACGATGCGACGCCGCCGCCGGCGGCCGGGAAGCAGGACTCGCCGGTGCGGGAAGTGTTCGCGCGGCAGAAGCTCGCCACGATGCTGGCGATCGGTGCGCTCGCGGTGTCGACCGCGGTCAACTATCTGATCGTCTACATGCCGACCTATGTGGTGAAGACGCTGAACCTCGCGCCGTCGGTCGGATTCATCGCTGCATTCGCCGCGCAGACGGCGGTCGCGCTGCTGGCGCCGATCGCAGGCCTCGTCTCCGACAAGATCGGGCGCACCACGCATATGATCCTGTTTGCGCTGCTGCTGCTGGTTTCGATCTTCCCCGCCTTCCTGCTGCTCACGGGCAGGCCGACACCGACCATCATCCTGATCGGCGTGCTGTGGCTCGGCGTCCTCAAGTCGCTGTATTACGGGCCGCTCGCCGCGCTGATGTCGGAACTGTTTCCGGCGGCGACACGTGCGACCGGGCTCGGCCTCAGCTACAATATCGGCGTCACATTGTTCGGCGGCATGGGCCCGGCGATCATGACCTGGATGGGCGGCTTCGCGCCGATCGGTGAGCTCGCACCGGGCTACTATCTCACCGGCGTCTGCTTGCTCAGCCTGTGGGCGCTGTTCACCATCCGCCGGCTGCGGCTGGCATGATTTCGTGAAGCGAAATTCAAATATCCTTGTTGCTGCAGAGCAGCGTAGATAGTCGCAATCAAAGTTTCATCTGACGAAAGTATACGATGTCCGGCGCACGTCATCCGTCTTAGGATGATGTCCGCCGGGCGCGGCCCTTTGTCGTGCCCGGTCCAGGATTTGGAATTGAGGCAAGGAAGACCAAGGCATGAACGCCTCCACGACTGCGACCGCACGGACCAGCCGCAAGAGGCCACCGCCGGAGCCGGGCCAACCCGACAAGTTCAACGCGATTCAGAAGGTCTGCGCGATCCTGCGCGTGCTGGCGCAGCGCTCGCCGCTGCGGCTGACGGACATCGCCGACACCACCTCGCTGAACAAGGCGACCGCGCTGCGCATCCTCAACTCGCTGATCGAGGAAGGTTTCGTCAGCCGGGTCGCCGGCGCCAAGACATATGAGCTCGGCCAGGAGGCGCGGGTGATGGCGGTCGGCGCGCGCCGCTCGGTCGACATCGCCGAACTGGCGCAGCCGAGCCTGCTGCGGCTGTCGGAGCGCTCCGCCGATACGGCATTGTTGTCGGTGCGCTCCGGTGTCGAGGCGCTGTATCTGGCGCGCTCGGTCGGCAGCCATCCGCTGCAGCCGAACTATCTGCAGATCGGCAGCCGCCGTCCGCTCGGCGTCGGCGCCGGCGCGCTGGCGCTTTTGGTCTGGCTGCCGGACGCCGAGATCGAGGCCGTGATCGAGGTGATCGTGCCGCGGCTGGCAAAATCGCCGCGCATCACGCCAAAATTCCTGCGCGAGCGGATCGCCGTGGCGCGCAAGGCCGGCCATACCGTGCTGATCGACGCCGCGTTCCCCGGCATGGGCGGCGTCGGCGTGCCAGTCCGCGACGATGCCGGCGAGGTGGTCGCCGCGCTCTCGATCGGCGCGGCATCCGACCGCATCCGCCGCCGCGAGAGCGAGCTTGCCGACATGCTGAAGAAGGAAGCCCAGGTGCTCGCCCGCGCGATGGCCCAGGCGCCGAAGAACGGGCGTCCGGCGAAGGCGGGGTGAAATGGTGCCGCGCTCTGCTTTGCCTCTCCCCGCGCGTCAAGCAAACCCGCGCACGGTCGACGTCGCGCCCTCTCAGGATGACGGAGTTGGTTTACTCAGCTTGCTCAGTGTCATCAACCGCGCATGCGGGTGATCCAGTATTCCAGAGACGGTCGTGCTTGAGCCGATAGGCCGCGGCGTACTGGGTCGCCCGGTCGAGCCGGGCGACGACAACAGTGGATGAGGACAAAACTTCACATCCTCTCAGGAACCAAGCGGTTCAATCGAGGCGATGCAGCCGACCACTGGTCGCCGGCAGATGGACCACGACGGTGCCGACACACGGATTTTCCAGAAGGATCGACACCCGCTGCGCGTCCTCTGCGACCAATCTGCCCGCGATCGGCGACGAATTGGCGTCATTGATCTGGTAGCTCACGCGCGCGCCGCCAACCGCCGCAGAGATCGGCGCTTCGCGGGCTACTCTGAGCGCGTCGTCCTTGCCGATGTCATGACGTATGCCGTGTCCGATCGCGCGCATTCTCGCCTCCCAGGCGCGCAGGCCCGGATGCTGGTCGAGCAACGCTGTCGTCCGTCCCTTACCCCAGCGGATGAAGACGAGGTTGTGGAAGACCTGAAGATCGGCCGCACTCGGCTGCTCGCCTGCCAGAAAGGCGTTGCCGTTCTCGAGCTGCATCTCCAGTAGCCGCAGGTGCCGATGCAGCGCGTCGGTCAAGCTCGGAATGGCCGCGCGGAACGCTTCGGGATCGAACGGCCGGCCTCGCAGCGCCGAGCGGTCGGCGATGAAGGCCTCGTTGACATCCCAATCTCCGGAGAACAGCAGTCCCACGACAGTCGGAAACAGCTTCTCGTCTGCCCATAGACGATAGGTCTCCGCGGTGGCCCGACCGCATGCAAAGATCGACGGAGCGGGAAAGCGGCGCTCGATCTCGTCCAGAATGAGCTCGCTGTCACAATAGATGTCACCGCCGATCTGCAGCACCGGGATGCGGCGGTAACCTCCGGTCAGCGCGATCAGGTCCGGCTTGGGCATGATCGACGGCTGGTTGCAGGCCCACCAGGTGAGGCCCTTGAGGCCGAGCGCGCCGCGGATTTTTTCGGAGTACGGCGAGATGTCGTATTGGTGAAGAATCAGGGCGTTTTGATCTACCGTCATGACTTGCTCTCTTTCGGCCTGGTTGCGGCCTGGGCGAAGCGCGCGGTCTCGAAGCGCGCGTCCCTCTCGCGGAGCGCGATCCTGCTCGTCTGTGTGAACGGTGAAAGCGGATGCTGACCCAGGATCATCTTGCGGGGCCACTCGGGGCGCAGGCATTCTACGCTGCCGAGGTCGCGGCGAACAAGGCGTGCGGGGACGGCGCGGAGGTCCGCGCCATGGACTCGCAAGCCGGGTTTGGTCAAGCGTATAATCCAGGGAACCCAAGGGCATCGGCGGCTTGCGGGATCGTGCCCTTCCGGTCATCATGGGGCGTCCGCCGCAGGAAAACTTCCCCGACAGATGACGTTATCGCCCGACGCCACCGACGACGCTGTGACGACGGCGTTTGCCGGCATTCCCGCATTGCTCGACCAGGCGCCGCTCTTGGTCTCGCGCGGGCGGCTGCTCGATTGCGACTGCCTGCTCGGCCCGATGGCGCGGCCGTTTCACGCCGCGATCCGTGGCGGCCGCATCGTCGAGCTCGTGCCTTCGCCGGTCCTGATGCGCTCATGGCGCTTTGCCTATCGCGCGACGCCTCAGGCCTGGGCCGCCTATTGGCAGGCCGAGCCGAAACCCGGCTGGCACGATCTGCTGGCGCTGACCAAGCGCGGCGAGGCGGTGCTGGAGGGCGATCTGCATCCCTTCATGACGCACCTGCAATACTTCAAGGACCTGCTGGCGCTGCCGCGGCAGCATTTGGCGGCCGTATCATGAGCGGCGCGATCATGAACGGTCATATCGAGCCGATGGTCGGCCGTTACGTTCACGTCGAGATCGGCGGCGAGCTGCACCGGATCTATTTCGAGGAGAACGGCAAGGGCATTCCGCTGGTCTGCCTGCACACCGCGGGATCAGACGCGCGGCAGTGGCGGCATCTGCTCGCGGACGCGCAATTTGCCGAAAATTTCCGCGTCATTGCCTTCGATATGCCCTGGCATGGCAAGTCGAATCCGCCGAAAAGCTGGACCGGCGATGAATACCAACTCACCACCAACAGCTACGCCGAGACCATCCGCGCCTTCTGCCGTGCATTGGGGCTGGAGAAGCCTGTCGTGATGGGCTGCTCGATCGGCGGCCGCATCGTGCTCAACCTTGCGATCGAACATGCCGCCGAGTTTCGCGCGCTGATCGGGCTCGAGGCTGCCGATTTCCAGGAGCCGTGGTACGACACCGACTGGCTCAATCGGGCGGACGTTCACGGCGGCGAGGTCTGTGCCGCGCTGGTGTCGGGGCTGATGGCGCCGCAGAGCCCGGCGCCTGCGCGGATGGAAACGCTGTGGGCCTACAAGCAGGGTGGCCCCGGCGTGTTCAAGGGCGACCTTCATTTCTACCGTGTCGACGGCGACCTGCGCGGCCGGGTCGCGTCAATCGATACTAAAGTATGCAAGCTCTATCTCCTCACGGGCGAGTATGATTTCTCCTGCACGCCCGAGGACACGAGGCGGACGGCAGCGGCTATAGGGGGCGCCAGCGTCACGATCATGGAAAAGCTCGGTCATTTTCCGATGAGCGAGAATCCGGAGCAGTTTCGCCGCTATATCGCACCCGTCCTCGCCGACATTCTCACGCAGTAAATCGACGTTTCCACGAAGGAGTAGACGTATGACATCCAAATATCTCATCGGCTTCGCGCTCGCCGCCGCCCTCGGCGCGAGCCAGGCGCAGGCCGAGGAGCTGACCGGGACGCTGAAGAACATCAAGGAAACCGGCGCGATCACGCTCGGCTTCCGCGATTCCTCGATCCCGTTCTCCTATCTCGACGACAACCAGAAGCCCGTCGGCTATGCGATGGACATCTGCTACAAGATCGTCGATGCCGTGAAGAAGGAGCTGAAGCTCGACAAGCTCGAGGTCAAGCTCAACCCGGTGACCTCGGCGACGCGTATTCCGCTGATGGCCAACGGCACCGTCGACCTCGAATGCGGCTCGACCACCAACAATGCCGAGCGGCAGAAGCAGGTCTGGTTCACCAACACCCACTTCCTGACTGCCAGCCGCTACGTCTTCAAGAAGTC
Organism: Bradyrhizobium quebecense; assembly: GCF_013373795.3. Taxonomy (NCBI): domain Bacteria; kingdom Pseudomonadati; phylum Pseudomonadota; class Alphaproteobacteria; order Hyphomicrobiales; family Nitrobacteraceae; genus Bradyrhizobium; species Bradyrhizobium quebecense. The sequence continues at coordinate 5,496,184 of NZ_CP088022.1, read as the reverse complement.
GAGCGGGCTGAAGTCGATCGACGACCTCAAGGGCAAGACGGTGGTCTCGACCGCCGGCACCACCAACATCAAGCAGCTCACCGAAGCCAATGTCGCGCGCGGCCTCGGCGCCAACATCATCCCGGCCAAAGATCACGCCGAAGCCTTCCTGATGGTCGATACCGACCGCGCGGTCGCCTTCGTAATGGACGACATCCTGCTCGCGAGCCTCGTCGCCGGCTCGAAGTCGCCGGGCGACTACGTGATCTCCAAGGATGCGTTCTCCAAGCCGGAGCCCTACGGCATCATGCTGCGCAAGGATGATGCGCCGTTCAAGAAAGTCGTCGACGCCGCCACGGCCGCGCTCTACACCAGCGGCGAGGGCGAAAAGATCTACGACAAGTGGTTCATGCAGAAGATTCCGCCGAAAGGCCTGAACCTCAACGTGCCGCTCGGACCGGAGCTGAAGAACGAGTTCGCCAAGCCGTCGGACTCGCCGGATCCGGATAGTTACAAGTAAACTGCCGGGGCCTCATGGTTCGAGACGGCGCAATGCGCCTCCCCACCATGAGGGACCGGAGAACTAAGCGTGTCCGGCCATTTTTGGAGGAAAATGGCCGGACATTTGCATATAGTCGGCGCATCGCGTTTGGATGCGCATACGTTGCCGTCAAGCCTGATCGGCGCGATAGCGCGGGGGACCCGTGAACTATAATTGGAACTGGCACATCTTTCTCGAGCCGAACCCGATGGGGACCGGCACCTATCTCGACCTGTTGCTGGCGGGGCTGGTGGTCACCGTCAAGGTGTCGGTGCTCGCCTGGATCATCGCGCTGGTCTCCGGCACGGTGATCGGCGTGCTGCGCACGCTGCCGTCGCGGACGGCATCGTGGATCGGCTTCTGCTGGGTCGAGTTCTTCCGCAACATGCCGCTGCTGGTGCAGCTTTTCCTGTGGTTCTTCGTGCTGCCCGAGTTGCTGCCGAAATCCGCCGGGCTGTGGATGAAGCAGTTGCCGAACGCGCCGTTCTGGACGGCTGCGATCGGCGTCGGCCTCTTCATGTCGGCGCGCGTCGCCGTGCAATTGCAGGCCGGTATCGGCTCGCTGCCGCGCGGGCAGAAGCAGGCTTCGACCGCGCTCGGCCTCACCACGGTGCAGACCTATCGCTACGTGCTGCTGCCGATGGCGTTCCGCATCATCCTGCCGCCGCTGACCTCCGAATTCCTCAACACCATCAAGAACAGCGCGGTCGCCATCACCATCGGCCTGATCGAATTGACCGGCGAGGCGCGCTCGATGCAGGAGTTCTCGTTCCAGGTGTTCGAGGCGTTCACCGCGGCAACCGTGCTCTATCTTCTCCTCAATTTCGTCGTGGTCACCGCGATGCGCCTGCTCGAGCGCTATGTCGCGATCCCCGGCTACATCACGGGCAAATGACGATGCTCGGCAATCTCGATTTCGACGTCATCCGCCGCTCGCTGCCCTATCTGTTCTTCGAGGGTATGCGCTTCACGCTGACCTTGACGGCGCTCGCGGCGTTCGGCGGCCTCGTGTTCGGCACCCTGATCGCCCTGATGCGGCTGTCGAGCTACAAGGTGCTCGGGCGCATCGCCGGCTTATATGTCGACTTCATCCGCTCGCTGCCGCTGGTTCTGGTGATCTTCTGGTTCTACTTCCTGGTGCCTTACATCGGGCAGTGGCTGACCGGCGCGTCGCGGCCGATCTCGGTCGGCGCGTTCGCCTCCTCGCTGATCACCTTCGTCGCATTCGAGGCGGCCTATTTCTCCGAGATCATGCGCGCCGGCATCCAGTCGATCTCGCGCGGCCAGCCGGCCGCGGCCAGCGCGCTCGGCCTGACCTACGCGCAGTCGATGCGCTACGTCGTGCTGCCGCAGGCGTTCCGCAACATGCTGCCGGTGCTGCTGACGCAGACCATCGTGCTGTTCCAGGACACCTCGCTGGTCTACGTGCTGTCGATCCCGGATTTCCTCGGCGCCGCCAGCAAGGTCGCACAGCGCGACGGCCGCCTGGTCGAAATGTACCTGTTCGCCGCGCTGGTCTACTTCGTCATTTCCTGTGTCGCGTCCTTTGGCGTGCGCCGCCTGCAGGCGCGAATCGCCATTGTTCGCTGAACAACAAGCTGAGCCATCATGATCGAGATCAATCACGTCAACAAATGGTACGGGCCGAGCTTCCAGGCGCTGAAGGACTGCACCACCAGCGTCGCCAAGGGCGAGGTGGTTGTGGTCTGCGGCCCGTCGGGTTCGGGCAAGTCGACCCTGATCAAATGCGTCAACGCGCTGGAGCCGATCCAGGGCGGCGACATCATCCTCGACGGCATCAAGGTCAACGATCCCAAGACCGACCTGCCGAAGCTGCGCTCGCGCGTCGGCATGGTGTTCCAGCACTTCGAGCTGTTTCCGCATCTGCGGATCATCGACAATCTCTGCCTTGCGCAGGAGAAGGTCTTGGGACGCAAGCATGATGACGCCGTGGCCACGGCCACGAAGCTGCTCGATCGCGTCGGGCTGAAGGATCACGCCAAGAAATACCCGGCCGAATTGTCGGGCGGCCAGCAGCAGCGCGTCGCGATCGCCCGCGCGCTCGCGATGAACCCTATCGCGATGCTGTTCGACGAGCCGACCTCGGCGCTCGACCCCGAGATGATCAGCGAGGTGCTCGACGTGATGGTCGACCTCGCCCGCGAGGGCATGACGATGATGGTCGTGACCCATGAAATGGGCTTTGCCAACAAGGTCGCCGACCGCGTGATCTTCATGGACCGCGGCGAGATCGTCGAGGATGCCAAGAAGGCCGACTTCTTCGGCACGCCGCGCAGCGACCGCGCGCAGAAATTCCTGTCGAAGATATTGCAGCACTGAGGCGCTGCACCAGCCAGACCCGTCATCCTGAGGAGCCGCGAAGCGGCGTCTCGAAGGATGCACGGCCGCCAGCGGGGCCGTCGACCCTTCGAGACGCGCGCAAGGCGCGCTCCTCAGGGTGACGGTGGAGGCTTTATCCGCGTTAACAATTTGCGTATAGGAAGGGGCAAATCGCGCCCCGTCCGCAGGAGAACTCGCGTGGAAAAGATCGCTTACGTCAACGGCTCGTTCGTGCCGCATTCGGAGGCCAAGGTTTCGGTGTTCGACCGCGGATTCCTGTTCGCCGACGGCATCTACGAGGTGGCGGCGGTGCTCGAGGGCAAGCTGATCGACAACGCCTCGCATCTGGCGCGGCTGAAGCGTTCGGTCGGCGAGATCCAGCTGGCGCTTCCCGAGACGCTGGAGCGGATCGAGGAGATCCAGAAGGAGCTGGTCAAGCGCAACGACCTCGTCAACGGCATGGTCTATCTCGAGGTCACCCGCGGCGCCGACAAGGGGCGCGACTTCGCCTTCCCGAAGGCCGACGTCAAGCCGACCCTTGTGATGTTCACCTCGGAAAAGGACATCATCAACGCGCCGTCGGCCAAGACCGGCATCAACGTGATCACGGTGCCCGACATCCGCTGGGAGCGGCGCGACATCAAGAGCGTGGCGCTGCTGGCGCAGGTGCTCGCCAAGCAGGCTGCGGCCGCGGCCGGCGCCGGCGAGGCCTGGATGATCGAGGACGGCAAGGTCACCGAGGGCGGCTCGTCCTCGTCCTTCATCGTCACCCAGGACGATGTCATCGTGACCCGGCATAACGGCAACGAGATCCTGCCCGGCTGCACCCGCAAGGCGGTGGTCAAGCTCGCCGAGGAGCGTCAGCTGCGCATCGAGGAGCGCGCCTTCACGGTCGAAGAAGCGCTCGCCGCCAAGGAAGCCTTCATCACCAGCGCCTCGGTGTTCGTGCAGGGCGTGGTCGCGATCGACGGCAAGACCGTCGGCACCGGCAAGGTCGGCCCGATCACCGATCGCCTGCGCGAGATCTATGTCGAGTTCGCCCGCGCGACGGCGGTTTGATCCATCCCCATTCGTGCTGTCATCGCAAGGCTTGCCGCCTCCGCAAAGGCTTCGGCGCGTCCATGGGCTGAGGCCTCGTCGAAGCCTTGGCGTAGACGGGACCGGGCGATCCAGTATTCCAGAGACCGTGGCGCTTGAGCCGAGAGGCCGCGGCGTACTGGATGCCCCGCATGAAGCGGGGCATGACAGTGGAATATATCGCGGACAGTACCGCCCTCACGCCGCGACCTTCACCTTCACCGGGTGCACCGCGCGGAAGCCGATCGCGATCCGGTTCCAGGCGTTGATGGCACCGATCAGCGTGGTCAGGTTGACCAGCTCGCTGTCCGTGAACTGCGCGCGCACCGCCTCGTAGTCGGCATCGGGCGCATGCGTTTCTGCAACCAGCGTCAGCGCTTCGGTCCAGGCCAGCGCCGCGCGCTCGCGCTCGCTGTAGAGCGGTGACTCGCGCCAGGCGTTGAGCAGATAGAGCCGCTGCTCGGTCTCGCCATGCTTGCGGGCGTCTTCGGTGTGCATGTTGATGCAGTAGGCGCAGCCGTTGATCTGCGAGGCGCGGGTCTTGACCAGTTCGATCAGCGATTGCTCGAGGCCGCTCGCCGTGATCTGGCTCTCGACCGCAACCAGCGCTTTGATCGTCTCGGGGGCGGCCTGGTAGAAATTCATGCGGGCTTTCATGATCGTTCTCCTTGGTTATGGGTTCAGTGAAAAGAGCTAGTGTGCACCGCCGCCGCCAGCGAGCTGGGCCGGCTTCTTCAGGAAGAGCGCCGCCACCAGCGCCACAATCAGCGCCACACCGAGCAAATAGAAGGTGTCGCTGAAGGCGAGGATGTAGGCCTGCTTCTGCACGACCTTGCCGACCGCCGCGATCGCGCGGTGGGTGGCGTCGGCGTGATCGGCAACGCCGTGGTTCAGGAAATACTGGGTCAATGCCTCAATCCGCGTTCGGGTCGCCTGTTCCAGCATGGAGACCGACTGCATCAGCACGTTGGAGTGATATTGCTCGCGCTTGGTCAGCAGTGTCTGCAGCGCGGCAATGCCGATGGCGCCGCCGAGGTTGCGCATCATGTTGAACAACGCTGATGCCGATCCGGCATTTTCCGCCTCAATTCCGGCCGTCGCAACCGCCGACAGCGGAGCGAATGCAAGCGCCTGACCGACGGCCCGGACGACGTTGGGCCAGAGCAGCTGATCGGCCGCATAGTCGTTGGTCATGTAGATGTTCATGAAGTTGGAACCGGCGAACAACGCAAATCCGACGCCGATGACGATGCGGGGGTCGAAGCGCTGCATCAGCCGCGGCACCAGCGGGATCAGCACGAGCTGCGGCAGGCCGGTCCAGGCCAGCACCATGCCGATCTGCTCGGCGTTGTAGCCCTGGATGCGCGACAGATATTGCGGCAGGATGAACACCGAGCCGTACAGCGCGATACCGAGCAGGAAGTTGGCCAGCATACCGAAGCCGAAATTGCGGCGGGCGAGCAGGCGCAGATTGAGCAGCGGCTTCTCGACGGTGAACTCGACGATGAGGAAGGCGACCAGCGCTACGGCCGCGATCACCGACAGGCGGACGATGAAGGGCGAGCCGAACCAGTCGTCCTTGTTGCCTTCTTCGAGCACGGTCTGCAGCGCGGCGAGGCCGATCGCCATGGTGACGATGCCGAGCCAGTCGCCCTGGCGGATCAGCGACAGCTTCATCGGGCTCGGATCGAGCGAGACGTACAGCATCGCGATCATCACGGCGCCGGGCACCAAATTAACGTAGAAGATGTACTGCCAGCCCCAGTTCTCGGTGAGATAGCCGCCGATGGTCGGGCCGATCGCTGGCGCGAATGTCGCCGACAGCGCGAACAGCGCGAGCCCGATCGGCTGCTTCGCCTTCGGCAGCAGCGTGATGATCAGCGTGAATGCCATCGGGATCAGCACGCCGCCGGTGAAGCCCTGCACGGCGCGCAGCGCGATCATCTGTGGCAGGTCCTGCGCCAGCGCGCAGGCTCCAGAGAATACCAGGAACAGGAACGCGTTGGTGAGCAGATAGATGCGCACCGAGAACACCTGCGCGAGCCAGCCGGACAGCGGGATCACCACGATCTCGGCGATCAAATAGGAGGTCGAGATCCAGCCGCCGTCATCGATGCCCGCGCCGATGCCGCCTTGAATGTCGGCAAGCGAGGCATTGACGATCTGGATGTTGAGCACCGCCATGAACGCGCCGAGCGTGGCGCCGATCACCGCGATCCAGGTCTTGGTCGGGATCGCGGGCGCGGCAGGCGCTGCGGGGGCTGCCGGGGCAGCGAAGTTTGCAGCGTCGGCTGCATTGGCGGTGGGCTGGAGCGCGGTCATTGGAGTGGTCCTTGCTTGCCCGCACAACATGGATTAGGCGGCCGGTTTCGATAATCCGGGAAAGACTGGAAGGATTGTCCGGCAGAGATTGATAATCGACACCGCTGCCACTGCGGCCCCGTGGTGTCGACGAGTGAGGTGAGCACTTCTCTCAGGCTCCCTCTCCCCTTGCGGGAGAGGGTGGGGAGAGGGGTGGCCCCGGGCGCTGACGTCAATTGCCCGAACTGCTTCAATCCTGCCGACGTGTCACTTGCCGCAAGTGCGAATCGCGATCCGTCCGATGTCAGCGCAAGCGGCACCCCTCTCCCCAACCCTCCCCCGCAAGGGGGGAGGGAGCCCTTCCACCGGCGTGCGCGGAACGAAGAAGGTCACAGCAAAACGCGATCGACCCTTACGGCCGATCGCGTCAAATCAGTCAAAGAACGTTCGAACGCTAGCCGCCGCTCGCCGGCGTCGCCGACGCCACGCGCCGCTTCTCCTCGCGCTCGGCCAGCACGGTTGCCTTGGTGTTGACGGTCGGGATCGCCGACATGCCCGGCCGCAGCAGGCCGGTGAGGCTGTGATCGTCGAGCACGATCTTGACCGGCACGCGCTGCACGATCTTGGTGAAGTTGCCGGTTGCGTTGTCGGGCGGCAGCAGCGCGAATTCGAGGCCGCTGGCAGGCGACAGGCTGTCGACATGGCCCTTCAGCGTGGTGCCGTGAAAGCTGTCGACGGTGAGCTCGACCGGCTGGCCGTTGCGCACATGGGTCAGCTGGGTCTCCTTGAAATTGGCGACCACATAGACCGCATCGAGCGGCACCACCGCCATCAGCTGGGTGCCGGCCTGCACATATTGGCCGACGCGGAGCGTGCGGGCGCCGACGGTGCCGTCGACCGGCGCGGTGATCCGTGCGTAGGACAGGTTCAGTTCGGCCTGCTGCTCGACCGCGCGGGCGCGGTCGGCCTGCGCGACAGCCTGGGCGCGCTGCGTGGTCAGCACATCGACCTTGCGCTGCGCCGCCGACAGTGCCGACTTGGCGTGCTGCAACTGCGCGGTATTGCTGCGCAGCGCCGCGTCGGTCTGCTGCGCGCGTTGGATGGTGCCGGAGCCGGACTTCATCAGGCCGTCGTAGCGGCTCTGCTCTTCCTGGGCGAATTTCAGATTGGCTTCGGCGGCTTCGACATCGGCGGTGCTTTGGTCGATGATCGGCTGCTGCAGCTCGAGCTGGGCGTCGAGGTTGCGCACCGAGGCGTCGGCGGCGTCGACGTCAGCCTTGGCCTGACCAAGCGCCGTGCGGTAATCGCGGTCGTCGATCTCGGCCAGCAGCTGGCCGGCCTTCACCGGCTGGTTGTCGGTCACCAGCACGCGGGCGATGTAGCCCGAGACTTTCGGGGCGATGATCGTGGAGTCCGCCTTCACATAGGCGTCGTCGGTGGATTCGAGATAGCGGCCGATGGTGAAGTAGTCGTAGCCAAGGTCGCTGGCCACGGCGATGCCGAGCAGGGCGGCAAGCCCAAGCGCCACCCGCTTGACCGTCCGCCGTGACGGACGCAGGCCGATTTTGGCAGATTCTTCAGGGATATAGGTCGTGGTCGACATGATTGTCTCCTGGCCGAACATTCGCGTCCTTCCAGAAAGGGCGCCGGATACGCCCCTTAGATGCAATGTCCTCCCCGCTGTGATAATCCCGATAAAACTGGAAGCATTATCAAGCCAGCGCTGATAATCCGGACCTTGTTACATGGATCGCCTGACCAGTTTGACCGCCTTCGTCCGGGTCGTCGATTCCGGCGGCTTTTCCGCCGCCGGCCGCAAGCTCAACATGTCCACAACCATGGTGAGCAACCACGTCCAGTCGCTGGAAGACCGGCTCGGTGCCCGGCTGCTCAACCGCACCACGCGCAAGGTCAGCCTCACCGAGGTCGGCCAGGCCTATTACGAGCGTTGCGTCCAGATCCTCGCCGACATCGAGCAGGCCGATGAGGTGGCCGGCGCGCAGCAATCGGTGCCGCGCGGCACGCTGCGGATCTTCACCAACACCCATCTGGTCCAGTTCCTGTCGTCGACGGTGACCGAGTTCCTCGCGACCTATCCCGAGGTCAAGATTGATCTGATGATCGGTGAACGCTCGGCCGACCTGCTCGACGAGAATTTCGATCTCGCCGTGCAGATGATCCAGCCGCGCGATTCCGCGCTGATCGTGCGTCGCATCGCCACCTGGCGGCACGTGCTGTGCTGCTCGCACGACTACGTCGAGGCGCACGGCAAGCCGGAGCGGCTCGATGACCTCGTGGCCCTCAACTGCGTTCGCCACGTCAACTACCCTTTCGGGGACGAGTGGCACTTCGTCGACCGCAAGGGCGCGCCGGCAGCGGTGAAAGTGGCGGGCAATCTCGTCTCCAACAGCGGCGAGACGCTGAAACTCGCGGCGCTCGCCGGCGTCGGCGTGTTCCTCGCGGCGGGCTTCCTGGTCCGGGACGAACTCGAATCGGGGAAGCTGGTTCGGCTGCTGCCCGAATATCGGCCGGTCGAGCTCACCATGAACGCGATCTACCCGCACCGCCATCACCTCTCGGCGAAGGTGCGCGTCTTCATCGATCTCCTGGTGCATCACGCGACCGAGCAGCAGAAGCTGATCAATCCGTATTCGTGAGGGACGGTGTGCGCAGCACTCTATCTCCGTCATCCTGAGGCGCGAGCGGAGCGAGCCTCGAAGGATGAATCGGCCAGAGAACGGGCCGTGCATCCTTCGAGACGCGCTACGCGCTCCTCAGGATGACGGGGCTGGCAGCATGGCGCTCCTTGCCGCGTCATGACCACCCGGCATCCCTTGCATGGCGTGGGCGTGTATGAAGGTTGCCTCATCTGCCGGGGCCTGCCATGCCGCTTCGCGTTCTGACCTCCATCCTGTTCGCGATCGCAGCAAATGTGCTGCTGCAGGCGCCGGCGTACGCCGCCTATCCCGACTATATCGTGAAAATCGTGGTGCCGTTCGCGCCGGGTGGCGGCACCGATGTCGTGGCGCGCACGCTGGCGCAGGAGATGCAGAAGGATCTCGGCGTCACCGTCATCGTCGAGAACAAGCCGGGGGCGGGCACCATCATCGGCACGCAAAGCGTCGCCGCCAGCCCGGCCGACGGCTACACGCTGCTGATGGCGACGTTCGCCAACGCGGTCAATCCGAGCCTCTACAGCAAGCTGCCCTACGATGCGCAAAAGGACTTCGCGGCGGTGGCGCTGGTGGCGCGCTCGTTCAACGTCGTCGTGGTCAATCCTGCTTCGCCGATCAAGTCGATCGCCGATCTGATCGCGGCGGCGAAGGCCGATCCGGAAAAACTGTCCTACGGGACCTATGGCACCGGCACCTCGGCGCATCTCGCCGGCGAGTTGTTCAAGCACATGGCGGGCGTCATTCTGACCACCGTGCCCTACAAGGGCGCGGCACCCGCGATCACCGACCTCTTGGGCGGCCAGATCCAGGTGATGTTCACGACGGTGGCAAGCTGCGCATCGCTGGTCGAAGCCGGGCAGCTGCGTGCCATCGCGGTGACCTCTGCGGAACGCTCGCCCGCGTTGCCGCAATTGCCGACGGTGTCGGAAAAGCCGGTGTGTCCGGCTGTGTCGCCGAATCCTGGTACGGCCTTTACGCGCCTGCGAACACGCCGGCCGAGATCATCGACCGCCTCAACAAATCGGCCGCCAAGGCCGTGCAGGCGGAGGCCTTCAAGAAGCTCGGCGTCAATGAGGGTCTCGTGATGGTGGCACAGCCTCCGGCCGAGCTCGACCGCTACTTTGCCGGAGAGAAGGCGCGCTGGCGCCGGGTGATCCAGGATGCCGGCATCAAGGCCGAATAGGACGCCGCGGCGCACGGCGATCACATCTTTTTGCATCGCCATGCCGCAACCGTGATTCTAGACGCAACAAACGAGTTCCTGGGTCGTTGATGACGGGACGCCGGCAACCCCGCCGGTGGGTCAGGCCTTGGGCTGGGAGTGGGCCATGTGGATTCTGTTGCTGCTGCCGTTCATCGGCTTGCTGTGGGTGCCGTTCTACAATTTCGCCGAGCCTTCGCTGTTCGGCTTTCCTTTCTTCTACTGGTACCAGCTCGCCTGGGTGCCGATCTCCTCGCTGCTGATCTGGCTGGTCTATCGCAGCCGCCGGCCCGACGCCGACGAGCAGCGGTGAGGGGAGAGCAATGACCGATCATATCGCCTGGGTTGCGCTTTCCGTCTTCATCTTCTTCTTCGCCCTCGTCACCGTGATGGGCTTCTTCGCCGCGCGCTGGAAGTCCGGCCCGGTCAGCGAGCATCTCGACGAATGGGGTCTCGGCGGCCGTCAGTTCGGCACCTGGATCACCTGGTTCCTGGTCGGCGGCGATTTCTATACCGCCTACACCGTGATCGCGGTGCCGGCGCTGGTCTATGCGGTCGGCGCTTACGGCTTCTTCGCGCTGCCCTACACCATCATCGTCTATCCCTTCGTATTCGCCGTGATGCCGGTACTGTGGAAGAAGGCGCACGCCAACGGCTACGTCACCGCTGCGGATGTCGTCCATGGCGCCTATGGCTCGCGCAGTCTCGAGCTCGCGGTGGCGCTGACTGGCCTGGTCGCGACCATGCCCTATATCGCGTTGCAGCTGATCGGCATGGAGGTCGTGATCAAGGCGATGGGCTTGACCGGCGAACTGCCAATCATCGCCGCCTTCGTGATCCTCGCGCTCTATACCTATAGCTCCGGCCTGCGCGCGCCGGCGCTGATCGCCTTCGTCAAGGACATCATGATCTACATCGTGGTGCTGACGGCCGTGGTCGTGGTGCCCTCGAAGCTCGGTGGCTATGGCGCGGTGTTCTCGGCGGCCAACGATGCCTTCACGGCGAAGGGCGGCGCCACCGGACTGACGCTGAAGCCCGCTCAGTATCTGCCCTATGCGACGCTGGCGCTCGGCTCGGCGCTCGCCGCCTTCATGTATCCGCACACGCTGACCGGCATCTTCGCCTCGAAGTCGGCGGATACGATCCGCAAGAACGCGATCCTGCTGCCGGCCTATACGCTCTTGCTCGGCCTGATCGCGTTGCTCGGCTACATGGCCTATGCCGCCGGCATCAAGGTGACGTCGCCGAACGACGTGGTGCCGATGCTGTTCAGGACCTTGTTCCCGGAATGGTTCGCGGGCTTCGCATTCGCGGCGATCGCGATCGGCGCGCTGGTGCCGGCCGCGGTGATGAGCATCGGCGCCGCCAATCTGTTCACCCGCAATGTCTGGAAGTCCTATGTCAATCCGGACATCTCGCATGCCGGTGAGGCGTCGGTGGCGAAAATCACGTCGCTGGTGGTGAAGGTCGGCGCGCTCGCCTTCATCCTGTTCCTGCCGACGCAATATGCGCTCGACCTGCAACTCCTCGGCGGCCTCTGGATCGTGCAGACGCTGCCGGCGCTGGTGTTCGGCCTGTTCACCGTCTGGTTCCGCGCCGAAGCGCTGTTGCTCGGCTGGGCGGTCGGCATCGGCTGGGGCACCTACACGGCGTGGAGCAACGGCTTGAAGCCGCTCGCCAGCATCTCGCTTGGCGATTCCAGCTACACCTTCTATGTCGGTCTCGGCGCGCTCTTGCTGAACATCGTGGTGGCGGTGATCGCGACCGTCGTGGTCGGCTTGATCTCACCGGCCAAGCGCGGCGCGGCGGCCTGAGCCGTCGTTGGTATCTGACGGGGCTGAGGTGAGAAGCGCGGTCAGCCGCGCCACCTCCGCCCTGGTCTTCTCGATCGCAGTGTCCTTCACCGGCCCATAGCCGCGGATCTCCATTGGCGCCTTTGCCAGCGCGACGAGATCGGGCAGGCGTGCGGCGTCGAGCTTGCCGAGCATGGTCTCGATCAGCGCCTCGTACCAGGTGATCAGCTCGCGCTCGGCGCGGCGCTCCGCGGTGTAGCCGAACACGTCGAACGGCGTGCCGCGCAGTCCCTTGAGCTGCGCCAGCAAGCGGAGTGGCGTCTGGATCCACTGGCCGAACGCGCGCTTGCGTGGCCGGCCCCGTGCATCCAGCCGTGCCGGCAACAGCGGCGGCGCGAGATGGTACTGCACCGTGAAGTCGCCGTCGAACTCGCGCTTCAGGGTCCCGAGGAAGCCGGACTGCATGTGCAGCCGCGCCACCTCATACTCATCCTTGTAGGCCATCAGCTTGAACAGCGAGCGGGCCACGGCGTCGGTGAGGAGGAGTTCGGCCTCGCCACGGACTCGGTTTCGCCTCTCCCGCTTGCGGGGGAGGCCGTAACGCATCGCCAGATGCGTTACGGGTGGGGGCTCTTTCCGCGATGGAACTCGTGGAGATACCCCCACCCCAACCCTCCCCCGCAAGCGGGAGGGGGGCGCACCTTCGTCGCGGCGGCTGCCGAGCGCGGCCTCGGCGCGACGGACGCGGTCGACCGTGGCGCGGTAGCGCGCGGCATAGGCTTCGTTCTGATACTCCCGGAGGAAATCGGCGCGCCGCGCGATCACCTGCTCCAGCGTCTCCTGCACATTGGCCGCAGGGCCGCCTGCCTTTGGCAAAAATTCCGAATCGGCAAAGGCGAGCCGGCCCCAGGCCAGCGCCTGCTTGTTGCGCTCGACCGCGACGTCGTTCAATTCGATCGCACGGGTCAATGCGTCCAGCGACACCGGCACCAGGCCCTGCTGCCAGGCGAAGCCGAGCATCATGATGTTGGCGTACACGCTGTCGCCGAGCAGCCGCTCGGCCAGCGCGTTGGCGTCGATCGTGGTGAGGTTGCCGGACCCGATCACCCGCTCGATGGCGCGCAAGCGAGCCGGCGAGGCGAGGTCGGCGTCGCGGAAGCGCACCACGTCGCCGGTCGGCATCTCCGCGATGTTGACCGCGGCGCGCATGCCCTTGCGATAGGTGCCGGAGGCCTTGGCCGACGAGCTCACCACGAGGTCGCAGCCGATCAGCGCGTCCGCCGCGCCCTGGTCGATCCGGACCTGTTGTAGCGCCTCGGGTGCTGCCGCCAGCCGCAGATAGCTCAGCACCGGGCCGAATTTCTGGGCGAAGCCGGTGAAGTCGAGCACCGAGACGCCGCGGCCCTCCAGGTGCGCGGCCATCGCGATCAGCGCGCCGACCGTGATGACGCCGGTGCCGCCGACGCCGGTCACCAGCAGATCATAGGGCTTGTCGAGGGCCGCAAGCTCCGGCACTGGCAGCGCGGCGGCGCGTGCCAGCGGATCGATCGCGCTTGCGCCCTTCGCCCGGCGCTTGCCGCCCTCGATGGTCACAAAGCTCGGGCAGAAGCCGTTGAGGCAGGAAAAGTCCTTGTTGCAGGTCGAGAGGTTGATCTTGCGCTTGCGGCCGAACGGCGTCTCCTTCGGCTCGACGCTGAGGCAGTTCGATTCCACCGAGCAATCGCCGCAGCCCTCGCAGACGAGGTCGTTGATGTAAGCAAAACGCGCGGGATCCTCGATCGTCCCGCGCTTGCGCCGCCGCCGTTTCTCGGTGGCGCAGGTCTGCTGGTAGATCAGCACGGTGACGCCAGATATGGCGCGTAGCTCGCGTTGTACGGCGTCCATCTCCTCGCGCGAGTGGATGGTGACGCCAACCGGCAGGTCGGCTGGCGAGAACTGCGCGGGATCATCCGACACCAGCGCGATCCGCGACACGCCCTCGGCGCGGACAGAGTGCGCGATCGCCTGCACGCTGACCGGGCCGTCGACCGGTTGGCCGCCGGTCATCGCCACCGCGTCATTGAACAGGATCTTGTAGGTGATGTTGGCGTTGGCGGCGATCGCCTGCCGGATCGCCATCGAGCCCGAGTGATAGTAAGTGCCTTCGCCGAGATTCTGGAACACGTGGCTGTTGCCGGTGAATTTCGACGAGGCCGCCCAGTTGACGCCTTCGCCGCCCATCTGGATCAGCGACGAGGTCTCGCGGTCCATCCAGCTCGCCATGAAGTGGCAGCCGATGCCGGCCAGCGCCTTGGAGCCCTCGGGCACCTTCGTCGACGTGTTGTGCGGGCAGCCCGAGCAGAAATATGGCGTGCGCGTCGCGCCGGGGACGGCGATCGTGCGGTCCTGCTCGGGCCTGAGCGCGGCGACGCGGCGGGCGAGCTGCAATTCGGGAAACATCGGATCGAGCCGCTGCGCCAGCACATCGGCCAGCATCAGCGGCGACAATTCGCCGGTCCAGGAGATCAGCCGCGCGCCGGTTTCGTCGTGCTTGCCGACCATCCGCTCCGGCTTGGAGCCGGGATAGTCGTAAAAGTATTCCTTGAACTGGCTCTCGATGATGCCGCGCTTCTCCTCGACCACGAGGATCTCGCGCTTGCCCTTCACGAACTCCATCGCATCATGCAACGCGAGCGGCCACACCATGCCGACCTTGTAGATGTCGATGCCGAAGCGGCGGCAGGCGGCCTCGTCGAGCCCGACCAGCCGCAGCGCCTCCATCAGATCGAGATGTGCCTTGCCTGTGGTGACGATGCCATAGGTCGCGTCCTTGATGTCGTAGATGCGGCGGTCGATCGGATTGGCTTTCGCAAAAGCGTAGACCGCGTGCTTCTTCGCCTCCAGCCGCTCCTCGATCTGCGGGCCCGGCAAATCCGGCCAGCGATAATGCAGGCCGCCGGGCGGCGGGATGAAATCCGGCCGCACGAACGCGCGCGGCGGCGCAAGCTCGACCGAGGCGCCGGATTCGACGATCTCCGAGATCGCCTTGAAGCCGACCCACATGCCGGAAAATCGACTGAGCGCGTAGCCATATTCGCCGAACGCGAGATATTCGCCGACATCGGCCGGATGCAGCGTCGGCATGAACCAGCTCATGAAGGCGACATCGGATTGATGCGGCATCGAGGATGACACGCAGCCATGATCGTCGCCGGCGATGACCAGCACGCCGCCATGCGGCGAGGAGCCATAGGCATTGCCGTGCTTCAGCGCATCGCCGGAGCGATCGACGCCGGGGCCCTTGCCGTACCACAGCCCGAACACGCCATCGACCTTTCGATCCCTCTGCGTCTCGACCTGCTGCGAGCCGAGCACGGCGGTCGCGGCGAGGTCCTCGTTCACCGCGGGCAGGAATTCGATGCGGCTCTGCTTCAGCCGCTCGCCGATCTTCCACAATTCGAGGTCGACGCCGCCGAGCGGCGAGCCGCGATAGCCGGAGATGAAGCCCGCGGTGTTGAGCCCGGCGGCACGGTCGCGCCTGATCTGGTCGAGCGCGATGCGCACGATCGCCTGCGTGCCGGTGAGGAAGACGCGGCCGCGTTCGCGGCTGTAACGCTCGGACAGCTGGTAGGCCTCGAGTTGCGGCATCTGGCCCATGACTGACCCCTCCGGGAATCGCAATGTCTAATGGGCAAGGCTATGCCTGAGTGTCTGGTAGGTCCTACCTATCTGTTCTCCGGCGACCTCAATTTCGGTACACTTTTGCGATCTTCTACGTACATTGGTATAATCTACCAAACTGGAGGCTCTGCGGTGATCGAAGAGCAGGATGAAAAAATTCTCGCCGAACTGCAGAAGGACGGCCGCGCCACCAACCAGCAGCTGGCGGAAACCGTCGGCATGTCGACCTCGGCATGCTGGCGGCGGGTCCGCGCGCTGGAGGAGTCCGGCGTCATTTCGGGTTATTCGGCGCTGGTCGCGCGCGAGCGCGCAGGCTTTGCGACCTCGGCGATCCTGCACGTCTCCCTGGAGCGGCACGACACGAAATTCGTCGACGAGTTCGTCGCGCGGGTGATGCAGCGCCGCGAGGTGCTGGAGTGCTTCGCGACCACGGGCGACGCCGATTATCATCTGCGCGTCGTCGTGCGCGACATGGACGCCTACAACAGATTCCTCGACGAGTTCATGTTCCGCATTCCCGGCATCCGCCATGTCCGCACCAACGTGATCCTGAAGGAGATCAAGACCGGCGTGGCGCTGCCGTTTTGAGGTGTGCCGCGACGGCCGTGCCACATATGTGCTGTCGTCCCGGCGCAGGCCGGGACCCATAACCGCGAATACGCATGATTGTGCGGCACTGGAACGACGAAACCCGTTCACGACATCCGCCGCGGAGTATGGGTCGCGGCCTGCGCCGGGACGACGATGTTGATGTGGCACGAGGATGGGTGGAGCAAAGCGATTCCCATCCTACGCTTCCGCCGACTTGGCCCGCATCAAGATCATGAACACCATGACATGGCTGACCAGCAGCAGCGGCACGTAGAGCGCCGGAATATAGATGCCGGCGCCGAACAGGCCGGGATCCGCGTTCTTCGTCGCGCCCATGAAGTAGGCGTTGAGAAGATCCAGCGTGCCCCAGATGTTGAAGAACCAGACGATCGGAATGGCCACCGGCCAGCGCCACGACAGTGCCCCCATCGAGAGCAGCGCGAGAGCTGCCGCGGTCAGATCGCCCCAGCCGACCGCGCTGGCAAACACCGGGTTCACCTCCGGCGACACGAAGCCTGTGACCATGAAGTTCATCCCGAGAAACCGGAAGGCATGAAAAGCCGCAAGCAGCCGGAGCGCCTCATGGCGCGGCCAGGTGCGGAGCGCCGGCCAGACATAGGTCGCGGCCACCACGGCACTCGTCAGAAATGCTCCGGCGACGCTGAGCAAGAATGGAATGTTGAGACTTACTGGCACGGTCGGCTCCCGTCTGACTGTCGATCCGGGGAGGCCGGACCCGGCGATCAGGTCCGGCCTCGGCGAGGCACTCAGGGCTTGGCGCTTAAGGCTTGCCGACCAGCAGGCGCAGCGGCAGCAGCGGGCCGACCGCGATGTAGTCGTGGTCCATGATATCAAGCTTGGACAGCGGCAGCCCTTCCATGATCGCGTGCGCCTCAGATGTATCCTTGGCATCGAGCAGGAAGACGACCCCGCGCCCGTCGGACCGCGAATACCATTCGCGAACCTTGCCGCTGAGATAGAGCTGCACGGTCTGCCGGATTTCATCCGGCATCACGGCCATCACCTGTTCGCGGGTGACGCCGGCCTTGACGGTCAGGATGACCATCACGCCGGTGGTGATGGTGGAGGGCGCTTGGGCCTGTGTTCGGCCCTGTGTTTGAGCCTGGGCGAGGGAGGGAGCGGTCATGGAGGTTAAGCCTGTCGAGGTGAGGGTGAGGGCAAGGAGGGTGTGACGGATTGTTTTCATCGGTCGCAGGTCTCCGTTCACGACTGATGTCGTGATGTCGCGTGGAGCAGCGCGCGTCGCGGTGCTGCTGCCTGTGGCTCCGATGTAGGGAGGCTTCCCGTGCGCGACTATTCGCGATAATGTTGACGGGCTATGAAGCAGAACTTCACAGTCAGGCAGGGGGCGCTCGACGGCGTGGAGGCGTTCCTCAGCGTCGCCCAGCACCGCAGCTTTCGTCGCGCGGCGACCGAGCTCGCGGTGACGCCGTCGGCGATCAGCCAGGCGGTGCGCGCGCTCGAGGCGCGCCTCGGCGCCGTGCTGTTCATCCGCACCACCCGCAGCGTCGGCCTCACCGAGGCCGGCGAACGATTCCTGGCGCGTGCCAGGCCCGCGTTCGAGGAGCTGGTCGCCGCAAGCGGCGCCGCGCGCGAACTCGGTCAGAAGCCTGCCGGCCTGCTGCGTCTCACCGTGCCGCGCTCGGTGGTGCCGATCCTGCTGGAGCCGCTGATCGCCTCATTCTGCAAGGCCTATCCCGAGATCGAGGTCGAGCTCGCCGCCAGCGAAGAGCTGGTCGACCTTGCGGCCGGCGGTTTCGATGCCGGCATCCGGATGGGCCAGTTCATCAACCCGGACATGATCGCGGTGCGTCTGACCAAGCCGTTCCCGTTCGCTATCGTCGGCAGCCCGGACTATCTCGCGCGCCGCGGCCGGCCCAAACGTCCGGACGATCTGCGCGAACACGCGTGCCTGCGGTTGCGGCGATCGAATGGCGGGCTCGCGCCGTGGTCGCTGAACGACAACGGCCGTTCGATCGAGCTTGCCGTCTCCGGCTCCTTCATCGGCCATGATTTCCCAACGCTGGTCGGCGCGGCCATTGAAGGCGTGGGACTGGCGCAAGTGCCCGCGCCGCTGGTCGCCGGCGCCGTGAAGGAGAAAAAGCTCGTGCGCGTGCTCGAGCCATTCGCGACGACAACGCCCGGCGTATTTCTCTACTATCCCGGCCACCGCCAGATCATGCCGAAGCTGCGCGCCTTCATCGACCATGTGAAGAGCAGGTCGGCGGCGGCGCGTTGAGCTCGGTGCGGAATGACGGTGAGGTGAGCACGTCACTCGGGCTCCCTCCCCCCTTGTGGGGGAGGGTGGGGAGAGGGGTGGCCCCGGGCGAGATGATCGATGAGGACATCGCCCTCGCAAGATCGTTTGCTTGTCACCACAACGATGCGGAGAGAGGGCGTTGTGTGGCACCCCTCTCCCTACCTCTCCCCCGCAAGGGGGGAGGGAACCCTTCCGCCAGGGGCTCCCTCACGCGTCGATCACTGAGTCTGCAGGATGGTGGAGCGACTCGCCTTTCACCCCGAAATGACGAGGCGCCTACGCGCGCTTCTGCGGCTGCCAGTCAGGCACCGTCTTGACCATGTGCCAGACCAGCAGGTCGAGAGCGCGGCTCATGCCGTCCCGCGACCTGGTATTGTTGAACGCGGACCAGCAGAAGTTTCCGTTGGTCCGGACCGAGATCGTCGTCGTTCCGTCCAGCAGGCCGCTGTGCCACCAGTTGTTGTTGGCGGTGATGAACAGGCCCTTGGCATAGCGGGGGTTGACGGTGCTGGGCGTGCTCATGATGCGGAGGCTGTCGTCGGTGAGTAGCTGTTCGGTGTCCTTGAAGCCGTCGATATGGACGAACAGCGTCGTCAAATTGCTCGGCGTCGCAATCCAGCCGCCGTGCGAATCCATCCGGGCGACGTTCATCCAGTACGGATCGCCGCCGGTCTGGCTATAGTACTTGACCTCATTGCTGGCCCGCTCGCGCAGCGTATTGCCGGCAATCTGCATGTCGGTGATGCCGCATCGCTTCAGGACCGCGTCCTTGATGTATTGCCCGTAGCTCCGGCCGCTGAGCTTCTCGATCACGCGCCCGAGGATGCAATAGCCGAAGTTCGAATAGGCATAGGACTCACCCGGCGGACTGGTGAGCGGCATGTGCTCCAGCGTCCAGTTGATCAGCTCGCGATGCTTCAAGTCCGGGTTCATGAACATCGGATCGCGATACTGGTTGCCCCAGGTCCCGGTGGTGTGGGTCAGCAGATGCTCGATCGTGATCTGCTCGACAGGCGAGCGGGATGAGCCCAACGGCCTCAAGCTTTGCAGGGTTGGCGTCGTCGGATAGTCCTGACCGAGAATGGAGTTGGTGCCGAACACGTAATCGCCGAGCCGCAATTTGCCCGCTTCGACGAGAGTGAAGATCCCGGTCGAGGTCACCGGCTTCGATATGCTCGCGATCCGGAAGCGGTGCTGCGGCGTCAACGCTTCGCCGCTCTCCCGATCCGCAACGCCGAACGCCTCCACATAAGCCGGCTTTCCCGTGATCGAAACCGCGATGGAAAGACCGGCGACGTCGTACTCCTTCATGAAGTCGGCGGCGAGGCCCGCCATCTGCTTGCGTTGCTCCGATGTCGGAAGCTCCGCGGGCGGGTCGGCAAGGGCCGGCGACGGCCTGCAGGCGATGCCTGCGGCTGATAGCAGCGAGCCCTGAAGCAACGTTCGGCGTGAAAGCGGCATGGTTGCCTTGCCTGGTAAGTGCGAGCGGCCCGCACGTTATTGCGGTTCTGTTGTTTCTGTCACGTTATGAAGTGGTGGTGTGATGACGTCACCATGGCCCGACGGGCAATGTCGCGAGAATGCGGACGTGTGACTCACGACCCGCTCAACAAACTCGCTGTCGTCCCGGGCAAGCGCAGCGCGACCCGGGACCCATAACCGCAGGGTACAGTTGTCGTGCGACGCTGTGGCCCCAGCGAATTCCAACACACAAGGCGGTGGTTGATGGTGTGGACGGCCCCCTACGGCATCAGTGTGCCAGAATGAGGTTGTTGTAAATCTCAGACAAGGAGACCGTCCGTGAGAGAGATTATCCGTATTGGGATGGATACGTCGAAGCATATTTTTGTGCTGCATGGAGTTGACGCGGCGGAACAGCCGGTGTTGCGCAAGAAGCTGTCGCGCAAGCAGGTGCTTGAGTTTTTTGCCAAGCTTCCGCCGACCGTGATCGGGATGGAGGCCTGCGGGGCGGCTCATTACTGGGGGCGCGAGCTTGGCAAGCTTGGCCATGAGGTGAAGCTGATAGCGCCGCAGTTGGTGAAGCCTTATGTGCTGCGGAACAAGAACGACGGGCGAGATGCGGATGGGGTGTGCGAAGCGATGGGCCGACCGCGGATGCGGTTTGTGCCGGTGAAGAGCGCCGAACAGCAGGCCGCGCTGATGCTTGCAGGTGTCCGCGATGGGCTGATCGGCCGCCGTACCCAGCTCAGCAATGCGATCCGCGGCTACGCGGCGGAGTTTGGCCTGATCGCGCCGAAGGGGTTGGACAAGATCGAGCCGCTGTTGGCCCGGATCACGCAGGACGAGAGCGTTCCCGCTATGGCGCGCGAGCTGTTCGCCATGCAGGGCCGTGACTATGCGCAGTTGCAGGGTGAGCTGAAGGCGGTCGAGGCCAGGCTGCTGGCCTGGCACCAGGCCAACGCCACAAGCCGTCGTCTGGCCCAGATCCCCTCGGTCGGTCCGATCATCGCGACCTCGCTTGTGATGAAGACGCCGGACCCGCACGCCTTCCGCTCCGGCCGCTTGTTCGCGGCCTGGCTCGGCCTGACGCCCAAGGACCATTCCACCGCCGGCAAAACCAGGCTCGGCAAGATCACCCGCGCTGGCGACGAGACCCTGCGTCGCCTGCTCGTGGCCGGGGCGACCGCGGTGATCCGGCAGGCAAGGCTCGGGCGCGGCCACCCCTCGCGCTGGCTCGTGGCGTTGCTCAGGCGCAAGCCGCCGAAGCTTGCGGCCGTGGCGCTCGCCAACAAGGTGGCCCGCATCGCCTGGAAGCTGATGGCGACCGGCGAGAGCTATGATGCCGCACGCATGAACGCTGTCACCTAACAGGTCGGCCGGCCGGACGTAGCGCTCGCCGGACGAACCGGAGCTGCAAGAGCAGATGGAATGATCGATCGATCCAGAACGCGAGACAAGCCGCGGGACCCATTGGCCTTCACAAGGTCGCCAGGTTGTTTGGCACTCGCGTCGCGGAAACCATCTTGGCCCAGCGATCAACACGATCGCATCAAACAGGCCGGACATATGGATGACAGCGATCCGACCAATCCCAGAAAGCTCTTGTGCCACGAGGGCCGTCCACATATGGGTCCCGGCTTTCGCCGGGACGACACCGAGGGTGAGGTGCGCGCAGGCTCAGACCACCCGCCTCACATCCTCTCCTTCACGAACCTGTTCCGCAAAGTCCCGATGCCCGTGATGTCGATCTCCACCACGTCACCGTCCTTCAGGTCCGGCGAGGCGCCGTCGGTGCCCATCCAGATCACGTCGCCGGGCGACAGCGTGAAGTATTTCGAGAGCTCGACGAGGAAGGGCACGATGCCGAAGATCATCTCGTTGGTGCGGAAGCGGCCGGTCTCCTTGCCGTTGACGCGGATTGCGGTCTCCATGCGGTCGAGATCGACATCGGTCTCGATCCACGGGCCCATCGGCTTGAACGTGTCGGCGTTCTTGGCGCGCCACAGCCCGCGATCGGCCTTCTGCCAGCTGCGCTCGGAGACGTCGTTGCCGATCGTGTAGCCGAACACGCAGTCCAGCGCATTGGCTTCGGTCAGGTGCTTGGCTTTCTTGCCGATCACCACGACCAGTTCGCCCTCGTAATGGATCTTCTCGGTCGCACTCGCCGGGATCACGACATTCTCGTCATGGGCGATCAGCGCGTTCTGCGCGCGGTAGCCGATCTCGGGACGATCAGGCACGTTCGGCACCGTGCCGGCCTTGTCGGCGGCTTCCTTGAGATGCTTCAGATAGTTCAGCCCGACGCAGTAGAAGGTGCGCGGGATCAGCGGCAGCTCGATCTTGACGTCCTTCAAGGCGTGGGTCTTCGCCGTCTTGCTCCATTCACCGAACGGATCGCCGTTCACGGTGATGACGGTGTCGCCCTCGACGAGGCCCCAGGACGTGTTGCCCGCGGCGGTGAATTTCAGCCAGCGCATGATGATGTCCTTCTATTCCGCAACCTGCGCGCGGGTCTTCCAGGCGCCGGCAGCCGGGCGCTTCAGTCCGAGATTTTCCCGCAGCGTCGTGCCGGCGTAGTCCTTGTGGAACAGGCCGCGCTTCTGCAGCTCGGGCACCACGTGATCGACGAAGTCGGCGTAGGAGCCCGGCACATAGCTCGCCGCGATGACGAAGCCGTCGCAGCCGCGGCCTTCGAACATTTCCTCCAGCCGGTCGGCGATCTCCTTCGGGCCGCCGACCATCGCGTCCTGCACCTGGCCGCGGCCGGAGAAGGTGATGAAGTCGCGGGTATTGGTCTTGCCGGAGGTGCGCAGCACGCCGTCGCGGATGCCGAGCATGCCTTGCATGCCCTGCAGCTCCTCGGTGGTCAGCGGCTCGTCGATCGGTTTGGCGCCGAAATCGAAGTTGAGGCCTTCGGCGAGCAGCGACAGTGCGTCGATCTCGAGCGGCAGCTTCTGGATCACGGCCATCCGGTCCTCGGCCTCGGCCTTGGTCGCGCCGGTGACCGGCGTGATCAGATTGCAGAGGAACATCTGGTCGGGATCGCGTCCGGCCTTGGCGGCTTCGCCCCGGATCGCGTCATAGCCCTGCTTGGCATTGGCGAGATTGCGCGCCGCGGTGAAGATCACCTCGCCCCAGCGCCCGGCAAAGCGCTGGCCGCGGCCGGAGGCGCCGGCTTGGATCACGACGGGATGGCCCTGCGCCGAACGCGGCACCGTGAACGGGCCGCGCGAGGTGAAGAACGCGCCGTTGTGGTCGAGCCGCTTCACCTTCGTTGGATCGGCGAAGCGGCCGTTCTTCTTGTCGATCACCAGCGCGCCGTCTTCCCAGGAATCCCAGTGGCCGAGCACCACCTCCATGAACTCGTCGGCGCGGTCGTAGCGGAGATCGTGCTCGAGATGCTGCGCGCGGCCCATGTTGAGCGCTTCGCCGTCATTCACCGACGTCACCACGTTCCAGGCGGCGCGGCCACCCGTCATCAAGTCGAGCGTGGCGAAGCGGCGGGCGACGTCGAACGGCTCGAAATAGGTGGTGGACGCGGTCGAGGCGAGGCCGAGCCTGGTGGTGACCATGCCCATCGTGGTGAGCACCACGATCGGGTCCATCTTCACGCAGCGGATGCCGTATTCGACGGTGTGGGCGTGATCGTTGCCGTAGCGGTCGGGCATTGCGAGGCGATCGTCGAAGAACGCCATGTGGAACTTGCCGCGCTCCAGGATGCGCGCGATCTCCTGATAGTAGTCCGCCGACATCGAATCGTCGCGCGACTCCGGGTGACGCCAGGAGCTCGGCAGATTGGTGCAGTTCTGCGCCTGCAAAAAGCCAACCAGCGCCATTTGCCGTGTCATGCCGTTCTCCTGTACCTGAATGCGTCAGCGAAGATCGAGGTCGTCGGTGAGCTTGTAGTCGGCGGCGAGCACCTTGAGCTTGTCCCAGGTCGCATCCTCGATCTCGATGCCGTTCTTGCGCCGTTCGACTTCGCGCAGATATTCGATCTCGCCCGGATAGAACACGCCGCGGCTCCCTTCCGAGGGCGGCGTCGATTTCAGGTAGCGGGCGAAGTCGGCGACTTCGCGTCTGAAGTCCTGCAAGGGACGGAACGCGGCGACGTTGAACACCGCCATGAAGCAGCCGTCGTTGTGACGGCCGGTCGGCTCGACCCCGAAGCCGAGGCCGGTCAGCAGGCCGCACAGCACCTCGACCATCGCGGCAAGGCCCGAGCCCTTGTAGCCCTCGCTGCCGCCGAGCGGCAGCAGCGCGCCGCCCTTGCGGTAGTCCGCAGGGTCAGTGGTGTCGCGCCCTTCGGCGTCGATGATCCAGCCCTTTGGGATGCTTTCGCCGCGCGCCACCGCGAGCTGGATCTTGCCGGCCGCGACCGCCGAGGTCGCCATGTCCAGATAGAACGGCGCCTCGAGATCGGAGGGCACCGCGATCGAGAGCGGGTTGGTGCCGAGCCGGGCCTCGCGGCCGCCGAACGGCGCGACATGTTTCGGCGAGCGGCCGGAATCCGCGGCCGCGATCCCGATCATGCCTTCGCGCATCGCCATCAGCGGGTAATGCGCCAGCCGGCCGACATGGCTTTGCCTGAACACGGTGCAGGCCGCGACATTGGCGGTCTTCGCCTTGTTGATGGTCATCTCCATCGCCTTGGCGTTGACGTGGAAGCCGAACCCCCAATGACCGTCGATCACGGTCGTGGTCGGCGTCTCCTGCACCACGGTCCATTTGGCGCCGGGGACGATATGGCCGGCCTTGATGCGGTCGATATAGGTCGGGATCGCGATCACGCCGTGGGAGTCATGGCCGGCGAGGTTGGCGTTGACGCAGCCGGAGGCGACGGCGTTGGCCTCCTCCTCCGATGCGCCGGCGCCCCGGAGCAGCGCCGCGCCGATGCGCGTGAGACGGTCGGCCTGGACGATCGGCATGGGATTTTCCTCGCGGTCCGCCCGCGTGATGCGCGGGTCTTGCTTGCTGTTGTCGGCGTCATGCTCTCAAAGCGCAAGGCGCCGAGCAAGGGGCGGAAAATCCGGTCCGCCATACCGCCAGCAGGGTGCTCCCGGTCAGGATTTCACTGAATGGAACGGGCGCGGTCGCGCTGCGGAATTTGGCTGTTCCGGCGGTGCATCCGGGTGCCCCCGGCCCTCCGCCTCAGCCTGGCACACTGGCGTCCGTAATATCCCGGAAAACGGCCTCCGGCATTCGTCAGCCGTTTACTTTGTCTCACAACTTGTCGGATACACTAACCATCACTTAGGCCTCTCGCGGGCAATGTTCCCCGGCAGATTGAAGGGGGTGGCCCTGGGGCCTTCAGGGATCGTGCAGTCGAGCATCGGGCGTACATTCGCGGCGTTGAATGCCACCAACGAAGCGATCCTGTACGCGAAATCACCAGAAGAATTGTACGGAAAGGTCTGCGAAGCCGCGTTCTCGAGCGGGAGCTTCCTGGCTGCGACCGTCTTTTTGCTGGAGCCGGATACCGGTCGGCTGACATTCGCCGCCGGTTGCGGCGACGATGTCGCGCGTCTGCGCAGCATCAGCATCTCTACCCTCGCCAACATTCCGGAAGGGGAGGGCGTCGCCGGGCGGGCGTTCCGCGATCAGAGCGCCAGCGTCAGCAACGACTATGTCAACGACGCCCGTTCAGCGGCCTGGCGCAGCGGCCTCGCGGCGGCCGGCGTCGGTGCGGCGGCGGCGATGCCGCTGGTCTGCAACGGGCGCAGCGTCGGCGTCTTCATGGTGACCCGGCGCGAGGTCGACTCGCTCGGCGAGGAGATCGTGTCGCTATTGGAACGCATGGCGGCGAACGTGTCCTTTGCGCTCGACAATTTCAACCATGAGGCGTCGCGCAAGAGCGGCGAGCGGGCGATGCGCCGGCTCAACCGCATGTTCGGCGCCATCAGCGCAACCAACGAGGCGATCCTTCGCGCCAAGACCGAGCACGATCTCTATCAGCGGGTGTGCGACGCCGCGGTGTTCAGCGGAAAATCCTTCGCCACGGTGGTGCTGCTGGCCGAGCCCGACACGCACTGGCTCGAGCCCGTCGCCGGCACCGGCGAGGCGCTCGACCTGATCACGCAGACGCGGTTTTCGACCGACCCGGACAATCTCTACGGCAAGGGAATCTGCGGCGAGGCGTTCCGGACCAAACGACCGTGCATCGAGCACGACATTCCGATATCGGCGGGCGCCTCGCAGGCGCAAGCCGGCGAGAGCGGTCTGATGGCCTGCGTCGCGCTGCCGCTCACCCGGTTCGGCAGGAGCATCGGCGTCCTGATCTTCTTCATCGGCAATTCCTGGGCCCGCGACGAAGAGATCATCTCGCTGCTGGCGGGCATCGCCGAGAACGTCTCGGTTGCGCTCGACACGTTCGGCCGCGCCACCGAGAAGGCCAAGGCCGATGCCGAACGCGAGCGGCTGTCGCGGATGTTCGCGGCGCTGAGCGCGACCAACGAGGCGATCATGCGCGCGCGGTCGCGGCTCGAGATGTTCGAGCTCGTCTGCGCCGCGGCCGCGCATGGCGGTGGGTTCAACTCCACCAGCATCCTGATCGCAAAACCCGGCGACGATTTTCTGGAGATGATGGCGGTGGCGGGGCCGACCGCCGAGAATGCGCGCCGCCTCAACGTCTCGCGCAGCGAGGCGCGTCCCGAAGGGCGCGGCGTTTGCGGCAGGGCGTTCCGCTCCCGGCGCGCCTGCATCGACAACGATTTTCTCGGCGACGTCGCCAACAACCCGTTCCGCGATATCATCGACCGCGAGGATGCGCGATCGGGCGCGGCGTTTCCGTTGATCGTCGACGACGAGCCGGTCGGCGTGATGCTGTTCATCTCCGCCAAGCGCAACACCTTCTCGGCCGAGTTCGCCGAGCTGCTGCAGCGGCTCGCCGACAACGTCGCCTATGCGCTCGGCAGTTTCGATCGCGCCGACGAGAAGGCGCGCACCGAGGAGCAGAAGGAACGGCTGAGGCGGATGTTCGCGGCGTTGAGCGCGACCAACGAGGCGATCATGCGGGCGAAGTCCCGTGGCGAGCTGTTCGATCTGGTCTGCGATGCCGCGGCGGTCGGCGGTCAGTTCGTCTCGGCCACCATCAGGCTGGTGCGGCCGGGCGAGGCCTTTCTGGAGAACGTGGCTGCCTCCGGCCCCGATAAGGTACGGGCCCGCGAAGTCCAGTTGTCGGCCGACGCGACGCGTCCGGAGGGACAGACGCTGACCGGCGTTGCGATCCGCACCCGCAGACCCTGCATCAGCAACGATTATCTCAGCGACTTCGGCCCCGAGTCGCATGTCTATCCGGTCGTGCGCGACAGCGGCAGCAAGTCCGGCGCGGCCCTGCCGTTGCTCAAGAACGGCGAGGCGATTGGCGCGCTGGTGTTCCTCTCCGGCGAGTTCAACACCTTCAGCCCGGAGATGATGGCGCTGCTGCAGCGGCTCACCGAGAACGTGTCGTTTGCGCTGGCCAATTTCGACCGCGCCGACGAGAAGGCCCGGGCCGACGAGCAGAAGGAGCGGCTGTCGCGGATGTTCGCGGCGCTGAGCGCGACCAATGAGGCGATCATGCGGGCGAAGTCCCGCGCCGAGCTCTATCAACTGGTCTGCGAGGCGGCAGCGACCGGCGGCAAATTCACCTCGACCACCATCGCGCTGGCACAGCCCGGCAGCGACTATCTCCGCATTGTCGCGATCGCGGGCCCGGCTGCCAGCGGCGCGAGCCAGGTGACGCTCTCGAACAGCGAGGCGCACCCCGAGGGACGCGGCGCCTGCGGCAGAGCGTTCCGGTCGGGCAAGGCCTGCATCATCAACGACTATTTTGCCGATACCGGTACCGCGGCTTTCCATGAGCGCGCTCGCCTCGATGGAACGCAGTCCGGTGCCTCGTTTCCGCTGATCGTCAGCGGGGAGGTCGTCGGCGTCATGATCTTCGTGGCGATCGAGAAGGATACGTTCACGCCGGAATTCGCCGAGCTGCTGCAGCGGCTCGCCGACAATCTGGCGTTCGCGCTCGAAAGCTTCGATCGCGCCGACGAGAAGCACAAGGCCGACGAGCGCATCGAATACCTTGCCTCGCATGACGGCCTGACCAATCTGCCGAACCGCGAGACCTTCAACGAGATGCTGCGTCATGCGATCTCGGCGGCGGACCGCCATCGCCGGCAGCTCGCGGTGCTGTTCATCGATCTCGACCGCTTCAAGGTGATCAACGATTCGCTCGGCCACGACGCCGGCGACATGCTGCTGGTGGCGATCGCCGAGCGGCTGCGCGGTTCGTTGCGGGCGAGCGACGTGGTGGCGCGGCTCGGCGGCGACGAGTTCGTGGTCATCCTGGAGGACACCGCCGAACGTCACGACGTCGAGCGTATAGCCGGCGATCTCCTGGTCGCACTCAGCCAGCCGATGCAGCTCAGCGGGCACGAGTGCCACACCACGGCCTCGATCGGGATTGCGACCTATCCGACCGACGGCTCCGACGTGCAGACGCTCACCAAAAATGCCGACATGGCGATGTATCTTGCCAAGGAGGACGGCAAGAACGGTTTCCGCTTCTTCTCCCACGAGGTGAGGGCGCAGTCGATCGAGCGCCTGACGATGGAGAGCGCACTGCGCCGCGCGCTGGAGCGCGACCAGTTCTCGCTCGAGTATCAGCCCAAGGTCGACATGGCGAGCGGCCAGATCAGCGGCGTCGAAGCGCTGCTGCGCTGGACCCATCCCGAGCTCGGCAAGGTCTCGCCTGGGCAGTTCATTCCGCTCGCCGAGGAGATCGGGCTGATCGTGCCGATCGGCCGCTGGGTGCTGAAGGAAGCCTGCGCGCAGAACATGGCGTGGCAGCACCGCGGCCTCAAGGCGGTGACGATGGCGGTCAACCTCTCGCCGCGGCAGTTCGGCGATCCGAACCTGCTCGACGACATCGACGAGGCGCTGGCGGCGAGCGGCATGTCGCCGGCGCTGCTGCAGCTCGAGGTCACCGAGAGCATGGTGATGCGCAACGTGACGCGAGCGGTCCGCGTGCTCGACGCGATCCAGAACCGAGGCATTCGCCTTGCGATCGACGATTTCGGCACCGGCTATTCGTCGATGTCGTTGATGAAGCAGTTCCCGATCGACACGATCAAGATCGACCGCTCCTTCGTGCGCGATCTGCCCGATGATTCCGAGGACGTCGCGATTGCTCAGGCGATCATCAGCATGGGCAAGGCGCTCGGCATGACGATCGTGGCCGAGGGCGTCGAGACCTCCGAGCAGCACGAGTTCCTGCGCGCGCATGCCTGCGACGAGATGCAGGGCTTCCTGTTCAGCCGGCCGCTGCCGCCGCGCGATCTCGCCGAATTGTTGAAGACGTCGCCGGTGCTGACGTCGCCGCCGCTGCAGCCGTCGCTGGACGACGAGGCGATCGGTGAGGCCGGGCCGGATCTAGGGCGGAAACGCGCTGTCGTCTGACGGCTGCACGGGCAGGTCGCGGACGTCGGAATCGGTGGATGCGATCAAGCGCGAGAAATCATACGGCCAGGACGGTATCGCCTGGCCGGCCAAGGTCTGGCGCAGCGCCGCCGACGCCTCCGCAAAGCTCGCCCCGTCGGGCAGGCGGAACCGGCGGGACAAGGCGGCCGGCAACGGTTCGGTGGCATTGCGCATCTCGAATGCCGGTCCCCACCACCACGCCGGCGCCGGCGGCCGTTCCGCTTCGGCAATGGCGCGCCATCGCGCGAACTCGTCGGCGATGCGGGCAAGTTGCAGCTTGGCGGCGGGATGCATCGGAAGCCCTTCGTTGGGCCGTGATGATAGCATCGCCCCCACTTCGCGCAACGCGGCTACTTCTGTTCCACCTCGGTGGCGGTGGCCGGGCCTTCGCCCATGATCAGCAGCACGGCGTCTTCGTCCTTGGCGCCGTCCCAGTGCACCTGCTTGCCGAAATGGGTGACGAAGCTTCCCGCCGGCATCGCCACGGTGCCGTGATCGGGATCGAATTTCGGGCCCGAGCCGACCCACCAGGTGCCCTTCAGCACCACGATGTACCGGTCGTTGGGATGGAAGTGCGGACGGCTGAAGTGATTGCCCTTGGTCCACTTGGTGTAGACCATGTAGAAGCCGGGCTTCGAGGGATCGCCGACCACCACGGCATTCTGCGCGCCGCGCGCGTCGACCGGGCTCCAGCGAATCTGGTCCGGCAACTTGTAGGTGACGGCGGCCGGATTGAGCTCGGCCGCGGAGCTGACGCTCAGCGTACCGGC
Organism: Bradyrhizobium quebecense; assembly: GCF_013373795.3. Taxonomy (NCBI): domain Bacteria; kingdom Pseudomonadati; phylum Pseudomonadota; class Alphaproteobacteria; order Hyphomicrobiales; family Nitrobacteraceae; genus Bradyrhizobium; species Bradyrhizobium quebecense. The sequence continues at coordinate 5,466,061 of NZ_CP088022.1, read as the reverse complement.
AAGGGCCAGCGGTATCATCAGGTATCGCCAGGACCGGTTCGACGCCGTCATCGTGTTCTCCCAGGTCAGTTCGTTCGGGCGACTGCCGCGCCCGTATCTCGCATGATGCTAATCGCTCTCGCTTGCGCCGGACAAGACGCGCTCGTGCATGTCTGCTCTCAAGATTGCGGCATCGGGCCGACACAACGCGGTTGCAATATGAAAAACGCATTTACGACGCTGCAGACGATGATAGGTTGCGCGCCAACCAAAAGACGGGAGGATAACCTTGAAGAAGCATCTGTCGATACTGGCGGCGGGACTCGTGATCGGTGCGGCCCCGCTGCAATTTTCCACCGCCGCATCGGGCGATGACGGTTGGGTCACGCTGCTCGACAGCTCCAGGAAGGGCGACTGGGACGAGGTCGGCAAGGCCAATTGGGCGATGAAGGACGGCGCGCTGGTCGCCGACAAGCTCGACGGCAAGGATCTCTCCTATCTCGTCAGCAAGACCCAATACAAGGATTTCCAGATCCGGGCGGAGTTCTGGACCGACGAGGACGCCAACAGCGGCGTCTTCATCCGCTGCGAAGGCAACAAGATGATCGACTCCAAGGTCTGCTACGAGGTCAACATCTTCGACAAGCGGCCCGATCCGACCTACGGCACCGGCGCGATCGTCGACGTCGGCAAGGTCGATCCGATGCCGAAGGCGGCCGGCAAGTGGAACGTCTACGAGATCACGGCGCAGGGGCCGCATTTCGTCGTGACGCTGAACGGCCAGAAAACCGTCGACGCGCAGGATTCCAAGCACGCCAGCGGCTACATCGCGCTTCAGTATGGTTCCGGCGTGGTCAAGTTCCGCAAGGTGCAGATCAAGCCGCTCTGACAACGCAGGCCGAAGAGAGCCCGGTCGCGCCGCGGCCGGGCTTGATCGCGTGTCATGTGCTATCCGCCGGAGGCCTTTAGATCGTCGCCTTGCGTGCGCAAATGATGACCGATCACGAGCCCGGTCAGGCACAGCAACAGCCCGAGCGCCGGCGGCGCAAACAGCGCCTCTTCCTGGAAGATGCCGTTCACCAGCACGACCATCGTGCCGAACGCAGCGAGTCCCTGGATGAGAATTCCGGACGAGGCGTAGAGGCGCCAGGCCTTCAGCGCCACCGCAAAGAAGAAGCCAAGCGGCACCACTGCGCCGATCCCCATTTGGTAGAGCAAGACGCCGACGGCGCTCTCCACCGCGCCGTCCATCGTGCCGGCCGCTTGCGCGGCGTTCCAGTCGATCAAGAAGTAGCCTTCAGAGAGATTGCCACCGACGCCGAGGCCACGACCGATCGGGTTGTGCAGGAATCCGTCCCAGCCGCCCATGAAGCCGATCACGTGAAAGTCGCCGATCTGGAGCCCGATGTAGATCGCCACGATGGCGTACAGCACGAGTCCGACCAGCGCGACGGCAAGGGTGATGGTAGCGCCGAGCAGCCAGGTCGCCGTCCAGGCCAGGGCCACGAAGATGACCAGGATGAGCGCGCCTTTCACGCTGCAGAGGATCAGCAGCGGGATCGCGACCAGCGCCAGCCAGCGATATCCGACCGCGAACAGGAACAGGATGGAGAAGGCGATCCCGTAGCCGAAGCTGATCGGGCTCATATTCGGTCCGAAGATGCGCAAAATCGACGACAGTCCGAGATCCTCGAACAACGGGCTGTTGAGAAAGCTGAAGCGGAAGCGGTCGATCAGATCGACCGGGACATTGCCGGTTTGGCGCATTTCGGCTTCCCAGGCTCCGGAGCGGGTCGCCTTGAGTTCGTCGAAGTGCCAGAACGTGTAGCCGTTGGTGATTTCGAGCCAGAAATCGCGAAACAGCAATTCGACATAGCCGCAAACGATCAGCAGCGTGGCGACGGTCACCAGGAACGGCGTGATGCGGATCTCGAAGGTCGCGGCCGTCAGCAGCGAGAGCTGAAACAGAAACAGCGGAAACGCGATGTTGCGCAGATAGACGAGGGCCGCATGCGCGTCCTGCGTGGCGCCGAGCAGGAAATAGGCTCCCACGACCGCGAGGGTCATCAGCCCCCAATTCATGATCCGGTCGATCTCGGGTGAATGCTTGCGCTCGCGCAGCATGTACAGCGCCAGCGTGACCAGCCACATGACCGCGCAGATCAGGAAATTGTAGCCCTTGACGAAATCCATCTCCTGCTCGGTCGTGATGTAGGACGACAGGATCGAGACGAACAGATTCTGGAAGAAGATGATGAAGACGGCGATCGACGGCGCATAGGCGGGCGCCGCGAGCACGATGGCGCAGCCGATCAGGCCTTCGACGACGATCGCGAGCCCTGCATTGGCCGCCTGCATGATCGGCGCGAAAGCGATCGATGCCACGGCGATGCCGAGCGCAGGAACGAGGTCGCCGGCCAACAGCGGCCGCGGGGCTATGTCTGCTCGCACAGGCTTTGACCTAAATGACCGGATGGGTGGCGTGCCACACCCGCATCGTCGATCTAGCCGCGCATTGTGTAAGAACCGGTTAACCAGATGGGTCAGCGGGTTCCGAGCAGCGCCCTCAACACGTCGCGATCGGCCTTGCCGGTGACGACGTCGGCCAGGCCGAAGCCCTGCGACATCTCCCAATGGGTCCAGCCCCAGCACTGCTGCCGGGCGTAGGCCGTGACGCCGGCGAGCCAGCGCAACCGGCTGTCGCGCGGTGCGCCGGCCTTGAGCACCCCGAACTCATTGATGATGATTGGACGGGAATATTGCCGCTGCCAGGCAGCCGCGGGCTCGAGCCATTTATCGATGCCGCGGTCGGGGATGGCGCGGTCGACCATCGCAAGCGCCTTGGGCCTGTCCAGCGCGGTCAGCTGCTCCCGCAACTGTTGAACCTTCGGATCGTCGGCGCGGATCGGATACGGCAGTCCGACGACGTCGTGAAGCGGCTCGCTCCGATCCCAATGGGCCTGATGGGTGAACACCATCGGATCGTAGAAGTGGATGGCATAGACGACATTCGGATCGTCGAGCGGCGCGAAGCCCGGCAGCGAGTCCGCACGCTGCCAATTGACCGGACCCGTGATCAGCGTGGTCTGCGGCAGCAATTGGCGAATGAAACCGGCCAGTTCCCGGACCTCGCCTTGCCACTGCGCGGCGTCGACCTCCGGCTCGTTCAGCAGTTCCGCAAAGACCCGATCGGAGGGATAGCGCTGCATGACCCGCGCGAGCGCGGTCCAGGCGCTCTTCATTTCAGCCATCGCGCCGGGCGGATCGTCCTTGTGCAGCGCGTTGAAGTGCTGACCCGAATGCAGGTCGATCGACACGGCATAGCCGAGTGCGAGCAGGGTCTTCAGCGCGGCATCGACGGTTTGCAGCCGGCTGTCGATCTCCGCTTTCGTGGCGAAGCGCGGCATGACGAAGTCGGCAGGCACCGGCAGCCGGATGTGGGTCAGGCCGGCCTTGCGCAGTTCGAGCAGCAGGCCGCGCGGCGGCGCCGACCGCGGATCGACAATCCAGCCGTCGGCGTTGACACCGCGCGACAAGGCCTTGATCCGGTCCGCCGGGACGCCTTCGATCAGGGCAGGGCAGGCCCGCGCGGCGACGGACAGCAGAATGGATGCGGCGGCGATGATGGCGGGGATCGACGATAGCCGGGCCATTGGATGATCAACTCGTGATCGGTGTTGCAGCAGCGACGCAGAACGCGGCGCGGCTGGCGCGTCGCTCACGCATACTGCCTGTCGAGTTGCCGACTGGCGACAGTCAGCTGGAGTTCGTTGAGAACGACGCCATTCGTGTTGAATCAAGATAACGTTGCGTCGTCGCAGCCGGGCGAACAGCAGTGCAAACAAGGGCCGCGCGATCACGCGCTTCCAGGCCACGATCGGGAAGTTGCAGACCACGCTCTCGGCGCTGCCGACTGCTCGCCAGATCTCGCCGATCCGGCCGTCGGTCTGGGCCAGGGTTAACGCCGCGCCAGCGCCGGGCTCGAGCTTGTCGATCGTCTCCTGCAGCAGGCGGGTGAATTGCCCGACGCCGCAGTGCATCCGCGGCCCGGCGCCGAGAAACAGCGCGCGATATCGGGGTGGTTCAGTCATTCAGTGCTGTCGGCCACGGCGGCCGGCTCCGGAAACGTCGCGGTTAGCCATATCAGCGAGACATTAGCTTTGCGTAACCCCGCGCGCATACGCGACGGCACCGTTCTTGCCAATCCCTGCCCAAGAGCTGCCAGCTCGTCCCGGAACGGGACATCGGATGAAGCGAAACGGCGCAGCCGGGAGCGCGACGATGACGACGGGCAAGATCTTTGCGAATTGGGATGACAACCATTCCAGGCTCTGGAGCCATCGGCCGATCCGGCTCGAGCACACCATGCACAAGCAGCCGGCGTTCTCGATGGACGATCTCGCCAAGCTGATCGAGCACTATCCGCGCGAGCATTGCAGCCTGGTCAAGACCGGCGCCAAGGGATCGAGCCGGGTCTGGCGCGAGGGCGAGATCGGCAGGCTGCGCGGCCATCAGGTGATCGAGGCGATTTCGCGCGGCGGCCTGTGGCTGAACCTGCGCAACGTCACCGCGATCGATCGCCGCTACCGCGACATGATCGAGCGGATGTTCGGCGAGATCGCAGCCAAGGTTCCCGGTTTCGATGCGCCGACCCATCAGGCCGGCATCCTGATTTCGTCGCCCGATGCACAGGTCTATTACCACGCCGATCTGCCGGGGCAGGGCTTGATCCAGATCGCCGGCCGCAAGCGGGTCTACATCTATCCCAGCACGCAGCCGTTCATCCGGCCTGAGCATCTCGAGAACATCGCGCTGTTCGACGTCGAGGTCGATATCCCCTATGAGCCCTGGTACGACTGGCATGCGCAGGTGATCGATCTCGAACCCGGCCAGATGCTGAACTGGCCGCTCAATGCGCCGCACCGCGTCGAGAACCTCGATACCGTCAACATCTCGATGACGATCTCCTATGTGAACGACGACATCCGCCGCGCCCAGATCCTGCATCTCGCCAACGGCATGCTGCGTCATCGCTTCGGCTACACGCCGCGCAGCCGCAGCATCCGCGGCCCGACTTTCTTCGCCAAGCAGGTGATGCAGAAGCTTCTGCGCGACGGCAAATGGGTGAAGCGCGAACGCGCCGTTCGGCGCGCGATCGACTTCCGCCTCGACGAGAGCGATCTCGGCAAGATCGTCGACCTGCCCAAGGCGGCGTTGGAGGCGGCCTAAGCAGGCTTGCCGGGTGCAGGTGCTGGAATGACGGTCTTGACGACAGCGGTTGAGAAATTCGGGGTGCGGGTCGCTTCCTATGCGGTCGGCTATCGCGTCGAATTGGTTTCCGATTGGGCATATGCCGCCGTCCGCTGGGGGACCTTCGAGCCGCTTACCGCGTTCCAGCATCCGCAATGGTATGCGTCATGGTACCGCGCCTTCGCGTCGACCGACGGTGTCGAGCCGCTGATCGCTGTCGTCAGCGATGCCGCGACCGGCGAGCGGGCGGCACTGTTGCCGCTGATCTGTCACCGGCAAGGCAGCCTCCGCATGGTCGAATTCGCCGACCTCAACCTCACCGACTTCAACGCGCCGATCCTCGGCCCCGCCGCACCGCGTGACGACGTCGCTGCATGGCAGTTTTGGCGTGATTTGCAGGCCGCGCTGCGCAAAGCGCCCGGCGGAGCCGATCTGATCCGTTTTCGCAAGATGCCGGTCAAGCTCGCGACGCGATCCAATCCGCTGGCGCTGCTCGATGGCATCGGACCGTCGGTCGTCAACGGCAATCTGCTGACTATCGGTGACGACCACGCCTGGCGCTACGAGCTGAGCCGGAAGGTTCGCAAGGAATTGGGACGGAGCTGGCGCGTGTTCCCACGCGAGCCGTCCGCGGCGTTCAGGGTCGCCACAGATACCGGCGAGGCGCTGGACCTTCTGTCCACCACGGAAATGCAGCAGGGCGCCCGGCTGAACGGCCTCGGGCTCAACTACGTGCTCGACAATGCGGACTGCACCGCCTTCTATCGCGACCTCGTGCGCGAAGGCACCGCGCGCGGCTATGCGGTGCGGCTATGCGGTGATGACCGCACTTGCGACCCATGACGAGGTGGTGGCGACGCTGCTCGGCGTCCGCACCGGCTCGCGCTACGTCATGATCCGCATCAGCAATGCGGGCGAGAAATGGTCGGCCTGTTCGCCGGGCCGGCTGATCATCGATCGCACCATCGAAGCGCTGCACAAGGACGGTGTGCGGGAGTTCGATTTCTCGATCGGCAATTACAGCTACAAGCGGCGGTTCGGACCGCAGCGCACGCCGCTGGTCGATCTCAGCGCACCCTTGAGCTGGCGCGGACAGCCGTACGCGCTGCGCCACCGAGCCGTGCTGGCGCTGCGTCATTATCCGGAACTCACCGCGCGGCTGAAACAGGCGCTCGGCAAGGCGACACCCTCGCGCGAAGACGACTGAGCCGTTTATACGGCGCGCCGGCGTCAGACCCCTCTGACCACACCCGGCTGGCCCGGTGCGCATTCCAGCGCAGCACGGTCCCAGTTGGCGTTGATGGCCGCGGCCTCATAGCTCGATTGCAGGAATTCGAGCAGCGCCATATCCGGGTCCGCAGCCATCCGCACCGCGTCGTAGGGCAGGATGAATTCGCCGAGGGTCTCGCTGAAGAATGCCGCGTCGGGTCGCACCGGCGTGCTGCGATAGCCCGCGGGTTCCGGATAGGCGTAGGAATAGAATGCGGGATAGTCGATGGCGCCGCCGCCCGGCCAGAAGCCGGCGCTGCTGACCTCGTGCGAATAGGCCTCGTGCGCCACCTCGTCGGGCAAATGGGGCACGCCGCCGGGGTGCCGCGGTGCCGTCCTGCCTGAGAAGCGCGTCACCGCGAGATCGAAGCTGCCCCAGAAAAAATGCACCGGGCTCGCCTTGCCGAGAAAGCCGGTCCGGAATTGCTTGAACACGCGATCGCAGTTCACGAGAATCTGGTGAAACCGGCGCACGGCATCCGCGTCGTACGAGGCATGCTGCGCATCCTGCGAAAACGGGATCGGGTCGGCGACTTCGTTCGGTATCTCGTCGATGGCGACGTCGATTCCGAGCTCCTTCAGATGGGTCATGATCGCCGCGTAGAAGCTCGCGACCGATTGACTGGCCAGCGCGAATTGCCGTTCGGCACCGTCGCTGGTCGAGATGCGGAGCACGTGATCGATGAAATCGAAGTCGATTTGAAACGTGCGGTCGCCATCGGGGATCGGCGAGGTCGTCAGCCCGCGCGCCGTGACATAGAGCGTGACGTGCCAGGAGTGGTTGAGCCAGGGCGATTTCGTCAGCCGGATCTTGCCGGCGATCTGGGTGAAGAGCTGGAGCGTGGCACAGCTGTCGCGCCACGCCGCCGTCGGCAGTTCCGGCCAGCGGGTCTTCCGTGTGTTGGTCATGGCAAACCTCAGGGCTGCGCCGACAAGGAGCCTTGCGGCATACCACGAAAATAGTCCCGATGACCTCGGGAACTGTTGCAGTGGAGAGGGCGGCAATCGTCACTGAGCGCCGCCCTGTCGCGCACGTATCCAGCCGGACGTGAAACCCGGCCGCGCAGGTTAGCCGTGCAGTTTCCTGGCGGCTTCCGCGATCGCGCGGCCCTGATAGCGGGCGCCGGCGAGTTCGTTCTCGCTGGGCTGGCGGCTGCCGTCGCCGCCGGTGATCGTCGTGGCGCCGTACGGTGCGCCGCCGGTGACTTCGTCGAGCTTCATCTGTCCGGCGAAGCCGTAGTTCAGGCCGATCACCGTCATGCCGAAATGCAAGAGGTTGGTGATGATCGAGAACAGCGTGGTTTCCTGGCCGCCATGCTGGGTCGCGCTCGAGGTGAAGGCGCCGCCGACCTTGCCGTTCAGCGCGCCCCGGGCCCAGAGCCCGCCGGCCTGGTCGAGGAAGTTGGCCATCTGCGAAGCCATGCGGCCGAAGCGGGTGCCGGTGCCGACGATGATGGCATCGTAATTGGGGAGGTCGTCGATCTTGGCGATCGGCGCGGGCTGGTCAAGCTTGTAGTACGAGGCTTTCGCGACTTCGGCCGGCACGAGCTCGGGCACGCGCTTGATATCGACGGTGGCGCCGGCTTCGCGCGCGCCTTCCGCGACGGCATTGGCCATCGCTTCGATGTGACCGTAGGCGGAGTAATAGAGGACGAGAACCTTGGCCATGATGGCCTCCTTTGGGGGTTGAGGTGGGGGAGTTGGTTTTGGGGCCGTCATTGCCGGGCTTGACCCGGCAATCCATCAGACGAAAGCTTTTTGCGAAGCTCGATGGATGCCCGGGCTTCTGCTTGAAGACGCGCTTCGCGCTTTTGCCCGGGCATGACGAGTGGAGGTCTTGACTACGCCGCGTCGACGAGCACGAGCTCGGCGTCCTCGAGCGCGGTGATCTTCAGCTTGGCTTCATCGCGGATCGCGGCACCGTCGCGCGCATTGACGCGAACGCCGTTGACCTCGATGCTGCCGGCCGCCGGCACCAGATAGAGGTGGCGGGCCTTGTCGGCGGCGTATTCCGCGCTCTCGCCGGCCCTCAGCGTGGTGGCGAGCACCCGCGCATCGGCGCGGATCGGCAGCGCGTCGTTGTCGCCGGCGATGCCGGAGGCGATGGTGACGAGCTTGCCCGAGCGGTCCGCCTTCGGGAACGGCTTCGAGCCCCAGGTCGGGTGACCGCCCTTCGTCGTCGGCTCGATCCAGATCTGGAAGATCTTGGTCTTGGACGGTTCCAGATTGTACTCGGAGTGACGGATGCCGCTGCCGGCGCTCATCACCTGCACGTCGCCGGCTTCGGTGCGTCCCTTGTTGCCGAGCGAGTCCTGATGCGTGATCGCGCCTTCGCGAACATAGGTGATGATCTCCATGTTGGCATGCGGATGCGCCGGGAAGCCGGAGTTCGGCGCGATCTCGTCGTCGTTCCACACCCGCAGCGCGCCGTGGCTGACATTGGCGGGATCGTAGTAGCTCGCGAACGAGAAGTGGTGCTTGGCCTTCAGCCAGCCATGGTCCGCACCGCCGAGCTCTGCGAATGGTCTGAGTTCGATCATGGTGATTTCCCCTTGATTTAGATGTTGCACGGTCGCCGGGCCTCTACGCCCGGCGTTGATTGCGATCAGGCGCCGAAGCCGCCGTCGACGTTGAGCACGGTGCCGGTCACGAAGGAGGCTTCCGGGCTTGCCAGGAACACGACGCCCGCCGCGACTTCCTCCGGGCGGCCGAAGCGCTGCAGCGCGTGCTGCAAGCGTTGCGTCTCGGCAAACTCGCCGCCGTCCCTCGGGTTCATGTCGGTGTCGATCGAGCCCGGCTGCACCACGTTGACGGTGATGCCGCGCGGTCCGAGGTCGCGCGCCGCACCCTTGGTGTAGCCGACGACGGCCGCCTTGCTGGCGACGTAGTCGGCAAGCCCCGGGAACGAGGCGCGATCGGCGAGCATCGAACCGACGGTGACGATGCGGCCGCCTTCACCCATCAGCTTCGAGGCGGTGCGGATCGCGGTGATGACGCCGTCGACGTTGATGGCCTCCTGGCGGGCGAGTGTCGCGGTGTCGGCCTTCGGATCGTCGACGGCACCGCCGGATGCGACGCCGGCGTTGTTGACGAGGATGTCGAGCCGGCCAAAATCCTTGGCGACGGTCTTCACCAGCTGATCGACATCGGATGACGAGGCCTGGTCGGCCTTGTAGGCGCGGGCATTGACGCCCTTGCCCTTCAACTCGGCGACGACGGCTTCCGCCTTTTCGGGAGACGCGACGTAGCTGATCGCGACGCTGGCACCTTCCGCGGCGAGTGCGCGGGCGCTGGCCGCGCCGATGCCGCGTGAACCGCCCGTGACGAGTGCAACCTTGCCCGAGAGCTTCTTGGTCATTGGATTTCTCCACCGATTGAAATTGACGGCACTTGGATATGCCTCCGGCTGTGGTATAGAAATAGAAACTATCGAAACTCATTGTTTCCAAATTGAGCGATCAGGACAACGGCCCATGTCGAAACTGCCGGACTTCGAGGCGCTCGCGATCTTCGCAAAAGTCGTGGAATTACGGTCGTTTGCGGCGGCGGCGACCGAGCTCTCGCTGTCCAAGGCGACGGTCTCGAAGGCGGTCAGCCGGCTGGAGGAGCGGCTCGGCGCGCGGCTGTTCAACCGCACCTCGCGGCGGCTGGCGCTGACCGATGCCGGTCAGAAATTGTCGGAGCGCGCCGCGCGGCTGCTGGCCGACGGCGAGGCCGCCGAAAGCGAGGCGCTGGCGCAATCGACCACGCCGCGTGGCCTGGTGCGGCTCGCCGTGCCGATGAGTTTCGGCATCAAGACCGTGGCGCCGCTGCTGCCGGAATTCATGGAGGCCTATCCGGAGGTCGCGATCGATCTGCATCTGAGCGACGCCACGGTCGATCTGATCGGCGAAGGCTTTGATGCCGGCCTGCGCATCGCGCGGCTGCCGGATTCCTCACTGATCGCGCGGCGGCTGTGCGGCATGCCGCGCTATACGGTGGCGGCGCCGTCCTATCTGAAGCGCCACGGCCGGCCGACCCATCCGATGCATCTCGCCGAGCACAAATGCTTCGGCTACGCCTATCTCTCGACCCAAGGCGTCTGGCACTACACCAATGCGTCGGGCGAACGGGCGAGCGTGCGTCCCGCCGGCCAATTGCGGGTCAACAATGGCGAGGCCGTGATGCCCGCGCTGCTCGCCGGCCTCGGCATCGCCGATTTGCCCGACTTCATCGTCGGCGAGGCGATCGCGCGCGGCGAGGTCGAAGTGATCCTGAAAGGCTGGAAGCAGCCCGAAGGCTCCGTGCATCTCGTCACCCCGCCCGGCGGCCCGCGCCCCGCCCGTGTCGAGGTGCTGGCGGATTTCCTCGCCAGCCATTTCGCCAAAGGCCGCGCCCAGCGGAAATAGATAGCCGCGCTCACCGAAATAGGAGAGGCCCACACGCAGGCCGACGGCCGTGCGACCCGTCACATTCGTGTCATCCCTTTTAAATTGTATAAGTTGTGTGAACTAACCCATGATCGTGGGCCGCCGCGATCGTCTATTTCTGCGTCCTGAACCTGTTGCCGCAACGCGCATTTTCGGAGGAACCAGATGATTGATCTGACCAAGCACGATTTCACGTCATTGTCGGTGAAGGATCTGCTCGATGCCCGCGAGGCCTATCACGTGCATCTGGCCCATCTGCAGTCGGTCTACGCCACGGCGATCGGCCGCTATCTGATCCGGGACAGCGACCGCAACGCGACCGAACCATTTCGCCGACATGGACAAGCCAGGCAAGGACGGCAAGACGCTGCTGGATCTTTGCGCCGAGTCGACGCGCAACGTCGATCCGAAAGTCTGGAACGACTATTACGAAGGGATCGGCGAGGACCGCCGCGGCGCGTTGCCGTTTCGGGTCTGGCAGATCTTCGACCAGATGGTCGAATATGCCGCCGCCAACAAGAAGCTGGAATTCGTCTGTGCCGCGGGGATCGTCGAGCATTACATCGGCGATGCCTGCCAGCCGCTTGCACATCTCGCAATTCCACCATGGCCTAGATCCGAACGACAAGGCGCACGCCAAGGTGCACAGCGTGTACGAGACCACGATGATCGGCCGTCACGGCAAGGATCTCATCAAGATGATCCCCGACGCCCGGACCAGCGACGTCGCGGAGATCGTTGCAGGCGGCACGCCGACCGGGCGCGATGCTGCGGTCGCCGTGGTCGCGCTGATGCAGCGAACCGTGAAGCGGCTGCCGCCGATGACGATCGTCAACCTGTTCAACTCCCACATGGGAAGCGGCCAGGTCGATGTGATGTGGTCGAAGCTGAAGGACGCCACCGCGGCCTGCATGCAGGACGGCGCCAAGACGCTTGCCCGGGTCTGGGAAGCGGCCTGGCGCGCCGGTGCGGGCGAGGACCGCGGGCAGGGCGGCAAGTTCGATCAGAACAGTTTGAGCAAGCTCTACAACGATCCGAGCTTCCTTCCTGCATATCCGCTCCAGCAGCTCACACTCGATGCGGACGACCACATCGTTCCCGTTGGGGGAGGTGGAGCACGTCGTCGGAGCGCGTCGACGGTACGGCGCGCGCGCCCGCAAGCCGCGAAGAAGGCGGCGAAGAAGGCAGCCAAGAGTTCGGCGAGGAAAGCGGTCAAGAAGGCCGTGGCACGCAAGCGTCCGGCAGCAGCCGCGCCCGTCCGCCGCGCAGCCGCAAGCAAGAAGACCGCGACCAAGCGCGGCGCGGCCAGGAAGCGGTCGGTTGGAAAGACGCGCAAGGCGGCGCGCAAGCACTAAAGCATACCGAGACTAGGTCGACCGCGACGGCACTGCGCTCCCTCTCCCCGCACGCGGGGCGAGCTGAAGCGCATCGGCTGCGACACGCGGGAGCTCCAGATAAGCGTCCCGCTCCTGCATCATGCGGACGGGAACTTGGGCTCATTGGCCTTCACATTTTGTTGTCTGCGCGAACGATCCTTGGCCGCATTCATTTGCCATTTTTGAAGCAAGTCGCCGCGCGGAACCCGTGCGCGCGGATGAAATCGAACTCAACGAACCGAACTCAACGAACAAGGGCACTGGGCATGCAGACGGAGCGGATTGTCCTGAGCTTAGCGATCGCGATCGGCGGCCTTGGCGCCGCGGCGCCTGCGTTGTCGCAGGAGTATCGCGGCACCTGGGAACAGCAGATGGCGTGCACGCCTGACGTGATGCGGCTGTGCAGCGATCAGATTCCCGACACCAACCGGATCGTCGCCTGCCTGCGGCAGAACACGGCGCTGCTTGGCAGTTCCTGCCGTGCGGTGTTCGAGTCGAATGCGCAACAACAGGCACAAACGCAGGGGCGTGCACCGCAGCCGCAGACGATGCAGCGGCCGCGCGCGCAGCAGATGCAGCCGGCCCCGGTTGCGCCGCCGCGGCCCGACGATGATGAGGATTAGTGTCTAGAGCGTTTTCGAGCGAAGTGGACACCGGTTCGCGTGAAGAAAACGCGTCAAAACAAGATTCTCGAGCTTCGGTTCTGATTCAATCAGACCCGAAGCTCTACGCACTGACTTCTGTCTGAGACCTGACTTCGCAGACGTCGACCCATTTGGCCGCGGTCAGCTCGGCCATCCGGTCGGGCGTGATGCGCACCGCGCTGTGGGTCGAGCCTGCGGCCGGCACCACGACGTCGAATGCCTTCAGCGACACATCGCAATACACCGGCAGCGGCGTCTTCAGGCCGAACGGGCAGACGCCGCCGACTTCGTGGCCGGTGATGTCGGCAACCTCGTCGAGGCCGAGCATCTTCGGCTTGCCGCCGAAGGTTGCCTTCACCTTCTTGTTGTCCATCCGCGACGTGCCGGCGGCGACGATCAGCACGACGCGATCGCCGACCCGCAGGCTCAGCGTCTTGGCGATCCGTGCCGGCTCGACGCCATAGGCCTCTGCGGCCAGCGCGACGGTCGCAGAGCTCACAGCGGATTCGATCACGGAGATATCTGGCGCCTTCTCGGCGAAGAAGGCGCGGACGGAGGCGAGACTCATGACGTTCAGGACCTTGCTAGTCAGGATCTGGCAGACACCAGGGCGGGAAGCTCGGAGAGGCCGTGGATCCGGTGATCGGGCACGACGCCGAGCTCGTCCATCTGGGTACGCAGGGCCTTGAACATCGTCAATGGGGCGACCGTCTCGCTCTCAACGCAGACGAGCGCCATCGCCTCCGGCGTCACCCGCTCGATCCAGGCGACATTGAGTCCAAACGCCTTGGCGCCGCAGGCGTCCCACGGATTGGAGGAGATGAACAGCACCTCCGCGGGCGGCACGTTCAGCACCTCCTCGATCAGCGTGTAGGCCTCGGGCGCCGGCTTGAACACCTTGTGGGCATCGACGCTGATGGTCGCATCGAGCAGGCGGTCGAGCCCCGAATTGCGCACCAGCGCGTTCAGCATGTCAGGGCTGCCGTTGGAGAGGATCGCGAGCTTCTTGTCTTTCATCGCCTCGAGCGCGGCGACGGCATCCGGATACAGCGCAAGATGCTGATACTTGTCGATGATGCGCCCAAAGGTCGCTTCGTCATATTGCAGGCCAAGGCAGCGCAGCGTGTAGGCGAGGGAATCGCGGGTCGCTGTGGCGAAATCCTGGTAGCGCCGCATCAGCGTGCGCAGCCAGGAGTATTCGAGCTGCTTGATGCGCCAGACCTGGGTGATGATGTCACCATAGCCGGGGAATGCATCCTCGGTGATTTCGGCCACCGACTGGACATCGTAGAGCGTGCCATAGGCGTCGAAGACGATTGCTTTGATTGTCATCGTGGTCTCTCTTGCCCGCCGATCGTCGCATACAGGAATTTCCTGAGTGCGTCGATGGACTGATCCCGAGCCTGCTCGTTGAATTCGAGGTGATGACTGAGCAGCCGCCCCGGTGTGCGATATTGCGGCACGTCAAAATCGTGATGGGCGCCGGGATAGACGATCAGCTCGATCGGATAACCAAGGCCCTGCTGCCGCGAGATGCCGTCATCGTCGCGGCCTTCCGCCAGGTTCCGGCACTCTTGCGCCGGCGTCCAGTCGTCGAGTTCGCCGACCATGATCAGGGTCGGCACGGTCATGTTGCCCTTGATGCCGAGGCAGCGCGGATAGAAGGCGACGGCGGCGCGAAATTTTTCCGTCGCGTTGACCTCGATCGCGCCATGCTCGACAGAGAACAATGCGAGCCATCCGCCTTGCGAAAAGCCGATCACCGCAATGCGTGTCGGATCGACCATGGATTGTCGGCTCAGGAAGCTCAGCGCGCGGTAGGCGTCGTGAACCGTTGCGGCAGGGACATCGCCGGTGCAGGTGTTGCTGATGCCACGCGGGCCGAACCGGTCCACGGTGAGCGTGACATAGCCCCAGGCCGCGAGCCGTTTGCCCCAGCGCTCGTCGAGTTCTCGCCACTGCCCGCTGCAGCCATGCAGCAACACCACGGCGGGCAGGAGACCCGGTCGCTCCGGCCGCCGCAACAGGCCCTGCAGTGGCTGCGCGTTGTTGAGCGGGCTTTCGAACTCGACCAGCACAGAGGGCGCTTCGGCTGCTGCCGCAGGCTTGCCGTCCGCGCTCCCGACCAGGAGCACGGCGAGGAGGGTGGCAAGTCCGGCCCGGTTCGTCATCGGCCGCCCCGCAAGCGTGCGGCCGACGATACTCCCTTAGATCCCCAAAATCTTGCGCGCGTTGGCCTTCAGGACCTTTGGCCGGATCTCCTCGCGGATATCGAGCTTGGCGAAGTCGGCGAGCCAGCGGTCCGGCGTGATGACCGGCCAGTCCGAGCCGAACAGCATCTTGTCCTGCAAAATCGAGTTGATGTAGCGCACCAGGATCGGCGGGAAATATTTCGGCGACCAGCCGGACAGGTCGATATAGACATTCGGCTTGTGGGTCGCGACCGACAGCGCCTCTTCCTGCCAGGGGAAGGAGGGATGCGCGAGGATGATCTTGAGGTCGGGAAAATCGGCCGCGACATCGTCCATGTACATCGGGTTGGAGTATTTCAGCCGCATCCCCATGCCGCCCGGCATGCCCGAGCCGACGCCGGTCTGGCCGGTATGGAACAGCGCGATCGCGCCGCCCTCGTTGATCGCCTCATAGAGCGGATAGGCCATGCGGTCGTTGGCGTAGAAGCCCTGCATGGTCGGATGGAATTTGAAGCCGCGCACGCCGTAGTCCTCGATCAGCTTGCGCGCCTCGCGGACGCCGAGCTTGCCCTTGTGCGGGTCGATCGAGACGAACGGGATCAGAACGTCGAGATGGTCGGAGGCGATCTCCAGCATCTCCTCATTCTTGTACCGGCGGAAACCGGTCTCACGTTCGGCGTCGACCGGGAAGATCACCGCGGCGATGTTCTTGGCGCGGTAATAGGCCGCGGTCTCCGGCACGGTCGGCGGATGCTTGTGCGGCGACTTGAAATAGTCGGCCATCTGCGCCTGGAAATCGTCATAGCCGTCGTCGCCATGCATGCCGCACGGCTCCTCGGCATGGGTGTGGATGTCGATCGCTGTGACCTTTTCGATGTCGGGCAGTTTGAGCTTGGGCATCCGGCTTCCTCGGCGGCGTGTTTGTTGGTGATGGAAAATAATTATATGATATAACAATTTTCGCAAGCGGTCTGAGTTGATGGGACGCGATGGCGAAGCGGGCTCGGTTCGGCCGCGAAGTGGTCCTTGGGTGGGCGCGAGCACTGCGTGCGAGCACGATTCGCTGGCCATGAATCCACCGTCAGGGCGCCGCGACGGGATCGGGGCTTGGCGCTGGATATCGCGACGGTCGCCGTTTCTGATGTGATCTCAATGGCGTGGCAGGGTGAGCGACACCGGTTCCGGGCCGCGATATGGCCGAAAATCGGCCCATCTCGGTTGACATTCAACGGTCCGATGGCTTAGAACCCGGCCGTCCCGCGCGGTCGGCCGCTTGTCGGGATAATCCCATTTTGCCATCCATTGGCATTAATCAGGTACGGCCTCCAACACGGGCCTTTCGAAGTAACAGGATTGTCCCATGAAGGTCCGTAACTCGCTGAAGTCGCTGCGCGGCCGCCATCGCAACAACCGTCTGGTCCGCCGCAAGGGCCGCGTCTACGTGATCAACAAGGTCCAGCGCCGCTTCAAGGCGCGCCAGGGTTGATCCGGCGCGGGTCGGCCGATTGCGCCGATCCCAACACATCTCTTTCACAGGTCTTTGACGCCGTGCTGCTTTGCAGCGCGGCGTTGTGCGTCTAGACTTCGGTCCATGGGATTCAACTTCCTTGGACCTGGCAACCGCCGGCCGGCGATCCTGATCGCCGCGCTGCTTGCCGTGCCGGTCTTGGCCATGCCTGTCGCCGCCGCCGCGCAGGACGATCCGCGGGTGGTCCCGCCGCCGAAGGCCCAGAAGAAACTGCCCGAGGCCCCGACCAAGTTGCCGAAGGTTCCGGCCGACCGTACCCGCGGGCTGGATTTCCTGTTCGGCGCCCTGAAGGCTGCGCCCGATGAGGACAGCGCCCGCCACGTCGAGGCGCGGATCTGGGCGCTGTGGCTGCAAACCCCGAGCGATACCGCGGCGCTCTTGATGGTGCGCGCCAAGGCTGCGCTCGATGCGCAGAATATCGATGTGGCGCTGAAGCTTCTCGACGCAGTGATCAAGCTCCGGCCCGACTATGTCGAGGCCTGGAACCGGCGCGCGACGATCTATTATCTCAAGAACGACTACGTCCGTTCGCTGGGAGACCTGCAGCAGGTGTTGACCCATGAGCCCCGCCATTTCGGCGCGCTGGCGGGTGTCGGCATGATCATGCAGGACATGGGCGACGACAAGCGCGCGCTGGACGCCTTCCGCAAGGCGCTGGCTGTCGATCCCTATCTCGAGAAGGTGCCGCAGATCGTCAAGCAGCTGACCGAGAAGGTCGAAGGCCGCGACATCTGATTGCGTGCGATTGACGCGAGGGGACACGTTGCGCGCGAGCTTGATGCTTGCTCGCGATACGGTCCGGCACAGGAGACTAGTGCAGGAACTTGCCGCGGGATGCGCTGTCCTGGGCGACAGCAGCATAGAATTGCTGAAGCTCCGCCTCCAGGTGCTCATTCACGAGCAACAGTGCCTTCAGGGCGCCACGCAGGTCACCATTGCAGCTTGCCACGATCTGATCGATGGCCGCATCGCTAGGGTCGGAAATCATGGTACTCCTCCGATTACTTCCCGTTGAACTTGTCGTGCGGACGCAGGTTCCTGTGGATACAGTGCACAAGCCAAGAAGGATCCCGGTAGCGTCCCGGTTTCGATGAAGCCTCGCCTCTGATGGCGAAATTGCCACCGGCAATCTATGGAATTACTAATGACGGTGGGATGAACCCGCTATCCACAGGCTGGGCGGATTGTGGACAACTGCGCCCCGGGGCGCGAACCGGACAACCGAAAATTGGCTTTCCGAACAAGGGCATCCCAGGGCTGCGGGCAAATCCACGCGAAACCTGGCTTCGCCTTCGTCGTAATTTTCGGGTGCCCAAGACGCTTCAACTACCCAAGACCCTTCGGACCCCCTCGATGTTAATCGCGATCATCGCACTGGCGGCCGCAGGGCTGGCACTGGCCTTGGCGACGCAAATCGGCGTCCAGCTGATCCAGCGCGCCTTTCCTCCGCAGGGGCGAATGATCGAGGTATCCGGCGCGCGTCTGCATGTCGTCGAGCTCGGCCCGCGCGATGCCGCGGGGGCGCCGGTCGTGCTGCTGCATGGCGCAAGCTCCAACCTGCGGGCAATGCAGCCGCTCAGCGACCGCATTGCCAAAACGCGCCGGGTGATCCTGATCGACCGGCCGGGCCATGGCTGGAGCACGCGCGCGCGCGTCGCGGATTCGACGCCGGCGATCCAGGGCCGGATGCTCGCGGAAGTGCTGACCAGGCTCGGTATCGACCGGGCGATCGTTGTGGCGCATTCCTGGGCCGGCGCGCTTGCCCTGCGCATGGCACTAGATCATCCGGATCGCGTGGCGGGCCTCGCGCTGCTCGCGCCCGTCGCCTATCCCTGGCGCGGCGGCGCCGGCCGCTACAATGATGTGATCTCGACGCCTTTGATCGGACCGTTGCTGGCGCACACAGTCACGCTGCCGCTCGGTTGCCTCGTCGCCAATTCGGGCGCGCGCGGGGTGTTTGCGCCGCAGCCGATGCCGGCCGATTTCGTCCGCGACAGCGAGACATTGCTCTTGCTGCGCCCGCGCGAATTCATCGCCAATGCGCGCGACCTCGTCACGCTCAAGGCCGCCGTGGTCGAACAGGCGCCGCGCTATGCGGAGATCAAGGCGCCGGTGTCCATCATTTCGGGCGATGTCGACAAGACGGTCTCGACCGGAATCCATTTGCGGCCGCTTGCAGCGTCAGCGCCGAACGCCAGGCTCATCGTGCTGCCGGGTGTCGGCCACATGGTGCAGTATGCGGCGTCCGATCTCGTGGCGTCCGAGATCGAGGCGATGGCTGACCGGTTGGTCCAACCGGCAGCAACAGCGGACAAGATTGCGCCCGCGAATCTGTGATCCGGTGAGGCTTGCGCGGTTGGAGCCTGCCGAACATCATGCGGCTGCGTGGCTCGACAGATAACATCCAAAGGACAGGCCCCATGCGGATCGACAACATCGCCGACCTCATCGCTGAAACCCTCGCCCAGGCCGGCGTGAAGCGCATCTACGGTGTCGTCGGCGACAGTCTCAACGGCTTGACCGAGGCGCTGCGCAAGCGCGGCACGATCGACTGGCTGCATGTGCGCCACGAGGAGGTCGCGGCCTTCGCCGCCGCGGCCGAATCCCAGATCACGGGCGACCTTGCGGTGTGCGCGGGCTCCTGCGGCCCGGGCAATCTCCATCTCATCAACGGCCTGTTCGACGCGCATCGCAGCCGCACGCCGGTGCTGGCGATCGCAGCACAGATTCCGTCAGCCGAGATCGGCGGCGGCTATTTCCAGGAGACCCATCCGCAGGACCTGTTCCGCGAATGCAGCCATTATTGCGAGCTGGTATCGGATCCGGCGCAGCTGCCCTACATGCTGGAGAATGCGATCCGCGCCGCGGTCGGCAAGCGCGGCGTGGCCGTCTTGGTGCTACCGGGCGACGTTGCGATGCGGCCGGCGCCGAAGCGCGACATCGCACCGAATGCCGGCCTGCTGCCGCCCGTGCCGGTGGTGCGTCCCGCCGAGGCCGAATTGAACGCGCTGGCCGCGCTGCTCAATGGCGCAAAGCGCGTCACGCTGTTCTGCGGCCGCGGTTGCGCCGGCGCGCATGCCGGCCTGATCAAGCTCGCCGAGACGCTGAAGAGCCCGATCGTGCATGCGCTCGGCGGCAAGGAATATGTCGAGTACGACAATCCCTACGATGTCGGCATGACCGGCTTCATCGGCTTCTCCTCGGGCTATGCCGCGATGCACGGCTGCGACGTGCTGCTGATGCTGGGCACCGACTTTCCCTACAAGCAGTTCTTCCCGACCGGCATCAGCATCGCGCAGGTCGATCTCCGTCCGGAAAATCTCGGACGCCGCTGCAAGCTCGATCTCGGCATCGTCGGCGACGTCGGCGAGACCATCGCCGCGCTGCTGCCGAAGCTGACGGTCAAGACCGAGCGCAAGTTTCTCGACGCCAGCCTCGCGCACTACAAGGACGCCCGCGCCGGACTCGACGATCTTGCCCGCGGCAAGCCGGGGCAAAAGCCGATCCATCCGCAATATCTGGCGCGCCTGCTCAGCGAGCAGGCGACCGAGAATGCGGTGTTCACCGCCGACGTCGGCACGCCGACGATCTGGGCTGCGCGTTATTTGAAAATGAATGGCCGCCGCCGTCTGGTCGGCTCCTGGGTGCACGGCTCGATGGCCAACGCGATGGCGCATGCGATCGGCGCACAGGCGGCGCAGCCGGGGCGTCAGGTGGTGTCGATGTCCGGCGACGGCGGCTTTGCGATGCTGATGGGCGATTTGATCACGCTGACGCAGGCCAAGCTGCCGGTGAAGGTCGTGATCTTCAATAACAGCGTGCTCGGCTTCGTCGCGCTGGAGATGAAGGCCGCCGGCTTCATCGAGACCGGGGTCGACCTGAGGAATCCCGATTTCGCGGCGATGGCCCGCGCCATGGGCATTCACGGCGTCAGGGTGGAGGATCCCGGCGAGCTCGAGGGCGCGATCCGCGGCGTGCTCGCACATGACGGCCCGGCCGTGCTCGACGTCGTGACCGCGACGCAGGAATTGTCGATGCCGCCGACCATCACGCTGGAACAGGTGAAGGGCTTCAGCCTGTGGGTGCTGCGCGCCGTGATGAGTGGCCGCGGCGACGAGGTGGTCGATCTCGCCAAGACCAATCTGTTGCCGCGCTGATCGCGGCGGACGCACAAAATCAAGCGGCCCTTCCAAGCGGCTTCGCGCGTTCGATGCGCTTCCGCTCGCTCGGCGAGTTCATGGCTTGCCAAAGGTCAGTGCGTCGCTGGACGTTCAGCCAGAACTCCGGGCTGTTGCCGAATACGCGGGCAAGAATCAGCGCGGTTGCCGCGGTGACGTTCCGGCGATCATTGCACAATTCATTGACATGCTTGCGCTGAACTCCCATGGCCTCGGCCAAGGCGCCTTGGGTCAGCCCCAACGGTGCCATGAATTCTTCCCTGAGAATCTCGCCCAACGTGGCGGGCTTGCGCTTGGTCGTCAGCATGACCCTGATCCTCCGTCATCTGTAACTGTGGTCGTCGAGGTAGACGCCTTGTGCTTCGCCTCGCGCGCCCGACCACCGAAAGACAAGGCGCCATTGCTTGTTGACGCGAATGGAATGAAGCCCCGCAAGATTGCCCCGGAGTTTCTCAAAATGATTGCTCGGCGGCACCCGCAGGTCCTGATCAGTCGTCGCATCATCGAGCATCTGCAGCTTGCGAAACAAACGGTCTTCAAGATCCGACGGGATGTTTCGCGATTTCGCGTCCTCCGTGAAGAAAGCGCACAGCCATTCGTCCCGGAAGCTCAGGATCATCGGACGCAGCCCCCTCGATGACCCATTGTACCACACGGTGGTACAAAATCACAACGCCCGCGTTGCGGGCGTTGTGAGGGAGTGTCGAGCGGCTTTACTTCTGCTTGCCGTCCTTGTCGAACGACGACACGTAGGCCCATAGATTGTTGGCCTCGGTCTCGTTCTTGATGCCGGCGAAGGCCATCTTGGTGCCGGGGATCTTGGCCTTTGGATCCTTGATGTATTCGAGGAACGTTTCCTTGTTCCAGGTGATGCCGGAATTCTTGTTGGCATCGGAATAACTGTAGTCGGGCGCGGTGCCGGAGTGGCGGCCGTCGAGGCCGTTGAGCTCGGGGCCGACCTTGTTCTTGGCGCCTTCACCGATCGCGTGGCAGGCGAGGCATTTGTTGAACGAGGTCTTGCCGGCGGCGGCGTCCTGCGCCAGCGCCGAGGATGCGGTGGCCAGCGATGTGACGACCGCCAGCGCGCTCAAGGTCTTTAGGTTCATGGGGTTCTCTTCGTTTCGTCCCGGGGGGTAGCGTTTGGTTTGTGGCATGTCCGGCTTGGACAGGACAAGCCACGAAACTTTGACAGGTTTCATGGCCGTCCGCTTGTCCGAGAGAGAACTCGGCATTGCGGGGCGGGGCAATCCGACCTTCGGCCGGGTGGCTGAAACAGGGTGACTGAAACAGGTGCAGACCTGATTGATTTGTCGTAACAAATCGGCAAAGCGCACAGCGCTCCGAGGGAACACCGATGTCCATCATGATGCCGGCGGCCGATCAGGCCGTCCTTGCCCGCCGCGCCGAAATCGTTGCCGCCTTGCGCGCAATCGTCCCGGGCGAGGGCGTGATCGACAGTGCCGCCGAAATGCTGGCCTATGAATCCGACGGCCTGACCGCTTATCGGCAGCCGCCGATGGTCGTGGTGCTACCCGATACCACCGAGCAGGTCGCGAAGGTCCTCAAATATTGCCAGGAGCAGGGTATCAAGGTGGTGCCGCGCGGCTCCGGCACCTCGTTGTCCGGCGGCGCGCTGCCGCTTGCCGACGGCGTCTTGCTCGGGCTCGGCAAGTTCAAGCGCATTCGCGAGATCGACTTCGACAACCGCGTTGTCGTCACCGAGCCGGGCGTCACCAACCTTGCGATCAGCCAGGCGGTCGCCCATGCCGGTTTCTACTACGCGCCCGATCCGTCGTCGCAGATCGCCTGCTCGATCGGCGGCAATGTCGCGGAGAATTCCGGCGGCGTGCACTGCCTGAAATACGGCATGACCACCAACAATGTGCTGGGCTGCGAGATCGTGCTGATGAGTGGCGAGATCCTGCGCATCGGCGGCAAGTCGGCCGAGAACGCCGGCTACGATCTGATGGGGATCATCACCGGCTCGGAGGGGCTGCTCGGCGTCATCACCGAGATCACGGTGCGCATCTTGCAGAAGCCCGAGACGGCGCGCGCGCTGATGGTCGGTTTCGCCGAGGTCGAGGCGGCCGGCGAATGCGTGGCCGCCATCATCGGCGCCGGCATCATCCCCGGCGGCATGGAGATGATGGACAAGCCGGCGATCCACGCCGCGGAAGCCTTCGTCCATGCCGGCTATCCGCTCGACGTCGAGGCGCTCCTGATCATCGAGCTCGACGGGCCCCAGGTCGAGGTCGACGAGCTGATCAAGCGGGTCGAGGCGATCGCGCAGGGCTGCGGCTCGACCTCGTGCCAGATCTCGACCTCGGAGGCCGAGCGCAATCTGTTCTGGGCCGGTCGCAAGGCGGCTTTCCCCGCGGTCGGGCGGATCTCGCCGGATTATCTCTGCATGGACGGCACCATCCCGCGCGGCGCGCTGCCGAAGGCGTTGGCGCGGATCCGCGAACTCTCGGAGAAATACGGCCTCGGCGTCGCCAATGTGTTCCACGCCGGCGACGGCAATCTGCACCCCTTGATCCTCTACGATGCCAACAAGCCGGGCGAGATCGAGAAGGCCGAAGCGTTCGGTGCCGATATCCTGCGTTGCTGCGTCGAGCTCGGCGGCGTGCTTACAGGCGAGCACGGCGTCGGCATCGAGAAGCGCGACCTGATGCCGGAAATGTTCACCGAGATCGACCTCAACCAGCAGCAGCGGCTGAAATGCGCCTTCGATGCGGAAGGTCTGCTCAACCCCGGCAAGGTGTTTCCCACGCTGCACCGCTGCGCCGAGCTCGGTCGCGTCCATGTGCACGCCGGCAAGCTGGCCTTCCCGGATATCCCGCGGTTCTAAAGCATGATCCGGAAAAGCGCGAAGCGGTTTTCCGAAAAGATCATGCTCAAACAAGGAGCTAAAGCGCGATGACGATTCAACCTGATCTCATCGCGCTTTAGGGCGATCGGTACATTTCGATCGATCGCGCTAGCCAGCCGATAACCTTAACCGATGCTTGCCGCGATGGCCGTGGCAGGTCGTCACGGCTGCCGTTGCGCGTCGCTGCAATTGCGGCGGCCACCCACCGTTTACACGGCCTTCAACTGTTCCTCGGTATTTTCTCAAGATGCATGTCTTCGGGAACACATCGATGCCCAGCCTGGCTGATCAGCTGGCTCTTGCGCGCAATCGGCCCGCAGGTTTCGACTACATGCGGATTGCGCTGGCGGTGTCGATCATCTGCCTGCACGGCCTGAACGTGACGCTCGGGCTTGGCCGGGCGCTGGAAATATTGGGCTCGTTCCGCATCGGCATCGCGATGATCCTCGCGCTGTTCTTTTCGCTCAGCGGATTCCTGGTGACGGCGAGCCTGCAGCGGTGCAAGAGCCTGATCTCCTTCCTCGGCCTGCGCGTGCTTCGGATCGGACCCGCGCTCGCGGTCGAGACGACGCTGTCGGCCGTCATCATCGGCTCGGTGTTCACCGAACTGCCGTTGGCGCAGTATGTCGCGGACCCGACATTCCACGCCTATTTTCTCAACATGATCGGCGACATCCATTACGAGCTGCCGGGCGTCTTCCTGCACAATCCGCTGCCGGACGTGGTGAATGCCCAGCTCTGGACGGTGCCGTATGAATTGTGGTGCTACGTCATCCTGGCGCTGCTCGCGGTGACCACGATCTGCTTCAACAGGGTGGCGTACCTTGTGTTCCTGGTGATCGTTCAGGTCGCGCTGGTGAGCTACGACGTCTACCGCTGGGAGGAGGTGCCGATCCAGCTTCGCCCGCATCTTCTGGTGTTCTGCTTCCTTGCCGGTGTCGGCTTCTACCTCTGGCGCGACAAGGTGCCGTACAACCGCACGGCCTGCCTGATCGCGCTGCTGCTGTGCACCGCCGGCATGGCCACGGGACGCGGCGACGCGCTGGCCCCGGTGCCGGCCGCCTATGTCGTGTGCTATCTCGGCCTGCTGAATCCACGGCGGAGCTGGATCGTGTCGTCAGGCGATTACTCCTACGGGCTCTATCTCTATGGGTTCGTCATCCAGCAGTGCGTTGCCGCGTTCGGCCCGCCGGTTCAGCACTGGTATCTGAATATCCTGATCAGCCTGCCGCTTGCCTTCGGCGTCGCCGTCGCGTCCTGGCATCTCGTCGAAAAACATGCGCTGCGGCTCCGCGGCCATGTCGAGACGTTCGAGGCCGCGGTCCTGTCGCGGATTTCGATCATCGGCTTCTGGCGCAGGTCGCCCGAGCGGGTCGGGTTGCGCGCAAGGCTCGGCAACAGCAGCGCATCGATCTGATCTGCGCGCGCGGGAAGGATTGGTATCCTCCCCGCGGCGCCGTCGATCACAGCAATACGTATTGCATCCGTTCGCGCTTGGCGAGCAGCGGCAGTGCCTGCTCCGCGATGTAGGTCTTGAAGTAGGCGCTCTCCGCATGCGCCTTGAATGCCGCTTCGTCCTGGAACAATTCGTAGAACAGGAATTGCGCCGGGTTGTCCTTGCCGCGGCCGATCAGGAACAGCTTGGTGCCGGGGTCCTTCTGCGCCTCGGGCAGGAAGCCATCGAGGATTGCCGCGACCTTGTCGGCCTGGCCTTCCTTTGCTTCCCATTGCGCCACCACCAGCAGGCCTGATGTGTTGATCGCATCGCTGATGGTTCTCGTGCTCATCGCATAGTGCTTCATTTGCATTCCTCCGTTGCTTTGCTCCGATCGAGCTTGCGATCCGGTCCAGGGCGAGACGCCGGCGATCGTCATGATCGCGGCGAACGAGCCGATGGCCGATCGTCGGGTGAGCATCATCGTCGTGGTCGTGACGTCCGAACGTTTCATGATCGCCTCCAGATGAAGTGCGCCAACCGTCGTGCCGGCCGAACCGCCCGCGAGAAATAGTGGATCGTGCTGCGCACTCGGTTAGGCGACGGTCGAAATGTCGATGTCGTGAAAATGGTTCGACATCGGTCGAAGTGTTACGTCTCCGCCTGCGCAGGACGCGCGATGTGGCCAAAACCTCGAGCAGGGTGGCCCGACCGCCCTTCCCACCTTTGTTGGGTGGCAAGCCCCGCTCCCGGACCATTCCGTCGGCATTGCGAGGGTGGGGCTCGTCGCATTTGATCTCGGAGCCAAACTTCGTTACCGACTAGCGTGTGGAAACGCTGAAAGTCAGAGACGTCAAGGACGTCGAAGAAGTGGTGCGCGCCGCTGTCGCCAGCGAGCAGCCGCTTGAGGTCATTGGTCATGGATCGAAACGCGCCATCGGCCATCCGATGGCGACCAATGCGGTGCTCGACGTCTCGGTGCTGAACGCGGTCAGCTCCTATGAGCCGAACGAGCTGATCGTCACCGTGCAGGCCGGCGCGCCGCTCGCCGACGTGCAATCCCTGATCGACGCCAAGAACCAGCAATTCGCCTTCGAGCCGATGGACATGTCCGTGCTGCTCGGCAGCGCGGGAGCCGGCACGATCGGCGGCATGATCGGCGCCGGCCTTGCCGGGCCGCGCCGCATCAAGGCCGGCGGCGCCCGGGATCATCTGCTCGGGGCGCACGCGGTGTCCGGATTCGGCGACAGTTTCAAGACCGGTGGGCGGGTGGTGAAGAACGTCACCGGCTACGATCTCTGCAAGCTGCTCACCGGTTCCTGGGGCACGCTGGCCGTCATGACCGAAGTGACGCTCAAGGTGATGCCGAAGCCGGAAGCCGAGCGGACGTTGGTGCTGCGCGGGCTGGATGACGTCACCGCCAACAAGGCGATGACGGCAGCGCTGGGCTCGCCCTTCGACGTGTCGGGCGCGGCGCATTTGCCTGGTTCGGCGCTGCGGTCCGGGACCGGCGCGCTCGCCGGCCTCGCAGCCTCCGGCCAGCCGGTCACGCTGGTGCGGCTTGAGGGCATTTCGGCGTCGGCGGCGCACCGGGCGGCCTCGCTCAGCCAGACACTCTCCTCCTATGGAACGGTCGACAGCCTGGCTGACTACGCCTCGGCCTTGATCTGGAGTGCGCTGCGCGACGTGGTGCCGTTCGCGGCGAACGGCGCGCTCGGGGCCTGGCCGGTGTGGCGCATCGTTTGCCCGCCGGCCTCAGGCGGCGCGCTCGGTCAGGCGTTGTCGCGCGCCACCGGCGGCGACGTGATCTACGATTGGGGTGGCGGGCTGATCTGGGCCGCGGTGCCGCCCAATGCCGACGCGCAGGCCGCGCTGGTCCGCGGCCAGGTCGAGGCGGTCGGCGGGCACGCCACCCTGATCCGCGCCACCGAGGATGTTCGCCGTGCGGTCGACGTGTTCCAGCCGCAGCCGGCCGGGCTTGCCGCACTCGGCGAACGGGTCCGGGCGAGTTTCGATCCGAGGTCGGTCCTCAACCGCGGCCGGATGATTCGAGGCGGGGGGGCATGAAGACCGAGTTTACCCTGGCGCAGCTCGCCGATCCCGACATCAAGGAAGCCGACAAGATCCTGCGCGCCTGCGTGCATTGCGGCTTCTGTACCGCGACCTGTCCGACCTATGTGCTGCTCGGCGACGAACTCGATAGCCCGCGCGGCCGCATCTACCTGATCAAGGAGATGCTGGAGAAGGACAAGCCGCCGACGGCGGACGTGGTCAAGCATATCGACCGCTGCCTGTCGTGCCTCGCCTGCATGACCACCTGTCCGTCGGGAGTGAACTACATGCACCTCGTCGACCAGGCCCGGGTCAGGATCGAGCGGGATTACGAGCGGCCGCTGACCGAGCGGCTGCTGCGGTCGGTACTCGTTTTCGTGCTGCCGCGGCCGGGCCTGTTCCGGATCAGCATGATCCTGGCCGGGCTCGCCCGTCCGTTCACAGCTCTGCTGCCAACGCCGTCGGTCGGTGCGGCGAGCCCGGGCCTGCTGCGGCGGATCAAGGCCATGCTGGCGCTGGCGCCGCGCGGCCTGCCGCCGCCGGGTCCGGCTGCGGGAACCGTGTTTGCGGCGACCGGCCGCCGGCGCGGGCGGGTCGCGCTGCTGCAGGGCTGCGCCCAGCAGGTGCTGGCGCCACGCATCAATCAGGCTGCGATCAACGTGCTGAC
Organism: Bradyrhizobium quebecense; assembly: GCF_013373795.3. Classification (NCBI taxonomy): domain Bacteria; kingdom Pseudomonadati; phylum Pseudomonadota; class Alphaproteobacteria; order Hyphomicrobiales; family Nitrobacteraceae; genus Bradyrhizobium; species Bradyrhizobium quebecense. Next base: position 5,438,213 of record NZ_CP088022.1, on the reverse strand, counting down.
CCGGCACGGCGTCGAGGTGGTGCTGGTCAAGGACGAGCAATGCTGCGGCGCGTTGACCCATCACATGGGACAGGACGCCGACGCGCTGGCGCGCGCACGGGCCAACGTCACGGTGTGGCAAAGGGAAGCGGACCAGAACGGGCTCGACGCCATTCTGGTGACGACCTCGGGCTGTGGGACAGTCGTCAAGGACTACGGCTACCTGTTGCGCGAGGACAAAACATTCGCGGAAGCGGCCGAGCGAATCTCGGCGCTGGCAAAGGATATCACCGAGTATCTCGCTGGCCTCGAGCTCGCGCCTTCAACGCAGAAAGGCGACATCACCGTCGCCTATCACTCGGCTTGTTCGTTGCAGCATGGACAGAAAATCACTCAACTTCCGAAAGAATTGCTTTCCAAGAATGGATTCGTGGTGAAAGATGTGCCCGAGAGCCATTTGTGTTGCGGTTCGGCGGGGACCTACAACATTCTCCAGCCCGACATTGCGAGCAGATTGCGCGATCGCAAGGTCGCCAATATTGCGCTTGTCAAACCGGACATGATCGCTGCGGGCAATATTGGTTGCATGGTTCAGATTGCCGGCGGTACGTCAGTTCCTGTGGTGCACACGATTGAGCTTCTCGATTGGGCGACAGGAGGTCCCCGGCCAGGATTGAATTGATCGACTGCCATTCGAGCATGATCCGGACCCCAGCCTTGCCCTGACGCAAACTGAAGGACCGGCGCTTCCCTGCCACAGACGCGAAGCGATCGCGCGGCCATCATGCCCGACAAGCGAAGTGGAAGGTGCCTCTCCTCGGGGTGCAGCTGCTGACCGGCAAGCGATCGCTTCAATACGCGGTGGACTCAAATCAGCGGCAACAGGAGGACCACGATGGCGAAGTCGAAGAAGGCGAAGAAAAGCAAGAAGGCCAAAAAGGCCAAGAAGGCGGTAGCGGCGAAGAAGAAGTCCGCGAAGAAGTCGGCCAAGAAGACTGCGAAGAAGGCCGCGAAGAAGTCTGCAAAGAAATCGGCGAAGAAGTCAGCCAAGAAGACCGCTAAGAAAGCTGCGAAGAAGGCTGCTCCGAAGAAGGCCGCGCCCAAGAAGGCCGCGAAGCCGGCTGCGAAGAAGGCCGCCAAGAAGACCGCTCCGAAGAAGGCCGCCGCGCCGAAGCCGGCTGCCCCGGTTGCAGCGCCCCCGGCGTCCGAGCCCGCGCCGCAGCCGGCCCCGAGCTGGGCCACGCCGAGCCACGAGCCGGCGCCGAGCTGGGGCACGTCCGACAGCGAGCACCACTAGCCGAACCTGCACCGGTTCACCTGATCGAAGCCGCAGCGGACGCCGCTGCGGCTTTTTCCGTATCGGCCGTCCGTAGTTTTGCGGAGGCGCGATTCGCGTCGATACCGACTGCAGCATGTCGAACTGTTGCTCGAATCCGATTTTGCGTGCCGCTCAACCGGGGCGGGAGCCATGAGTCTTGTGGTGCAAATGCAACACCCGTCAACCAACGTGTGGCGAGAGTGCTGGAACGCCTAAAAAGTCGGCACATGCATGTCTTTTTGGCTTCACGGTCCCGTGCATGGGCTTCAGATTGAACCCACGCGATTTAGTCGCAGTCCGTTATCGCGCGCCCTGGGGGCCACCGGAGCTGGGCTGTCTGGAAAAGTAGATGGGGATCGTCATGAAGAAACTGGCTTTGTTAGCAACGGCGCTAGCAATGATTTCGAGCTCGGCAATGGCAGCTGACATGGCGGTGAAGGCCGTCAAGGCGCCGCCGCCGGCTCCGTTCGATCCCTGGGACGTCGCCTTTGGCGCCGGCATCATGAGCGACTACATCTTCCGCGGCGTTACCCAGTCCAACCACAATCCGTCGGTCACCGCCTATTTCGAGCCGCGCTACAACGTCAACAAGGACCTGCAGCTCTACATCGGCACCTCGACCGAAAGCATCTCCTTCGCCAACCGCGCTGCGGCTGAGGTCGACGTCTATGGCGGTATCCGTCCGACCTTCGGCGCCTTCGCCTTCGACATCGGTGTCTGGGGTTACCTGTATCCGGGTGGAACCTGCTACTTCGGCGCGCCGACCGACACTGCCGGCAAGCTGCTCAGCCCGGAGTGCGCAGCCAACGCCCTGCTGAACGGCAACGTGATGAAGAAGGACGTCTCGTTCTTCGAAGTCTACGGCAAGGCGACCTGGACCATCAACGACAACTGGGCGTTCACCATCAACGAGTACTACTCGCCGAACTTCCTCAACACCGGCGCCTGGGGCAACTACTCCTCGATCATCGGCAAGTACACTGCGCCGAGCACCGTGTTCGGCACCAGCGGCGTCGGCATGTATGTGTCGGGTGAGTTCGGTCGGCAGTGGCTCGGCACCTCCGACAGCTTCTACGGCGTTCCGGCGTTCCCGAACGGCATCAAGTATGCCGACTACAACACCTGGAACATCGGCATCGGCTTCACCTACAAGGTGTTCACGCTCGATCTGCGCTATTCCGACACCGACCTGTCGAAGGGCAATTGCAGCGCCTTCACCAGCGACTTCACCGCGGGCGGAACCACCAACGTCACCCCGATCAATCCGGGCGGCACGGGCTCCAACTGGTGCGGCGCAGCCGGTATCGCCAAGCTCTCGGTCGACCTGACCGCGATGTCCAACCTGAAGTAATTTCCTCTTCCGAGGATCGGGGGGCGGCAGAGCAATCTGCCGCCCCCTTTGTTTTGCGGACTCGGGTGATGACGAGGCTGGAGCTGCGGACCGGCTCACCTCTCCCGCTTGCGGCGGGTGGGGGCTCTCTCCACAATGCGATTCGTGGAGAGAGCCCCCACCCCAACCCTCCCCCGCAGCGGGAGAGGGAGCCGAGTGACTTCCGGGCCTGGCTGTTCGCGTTCGCAGCTAAGTTCGCTCGCCTACGACGCGGCGGCCTCGACCTTGTCACGCAAGGTGAAGCGGTCGCCGTCGCGAACCAGCGAAATGTTGCGCTGGTGGAAGGCGTCGAGCGTCGAACGGTGGCCGATCGAGACCACCGTGGTGTCGGGCAGCTTCTCCGTCATCAGTCGGTACAGCGCGGCCTCCGACGGCTCGTCGAGCGAGGCCGTCGCCTCGTCGAGGAACAGGAATTGCGGCGCATGCAACAGCGCCCGGGCGATGCCGAGCCGCTGCTGCTCGCCGAGCGACAGCATCCGGTTCCAGTGCGCTTCTTCCTCGAGCCGCGCCGCGAGCTGCGGCAGTCCGACGGCGGTGAGGACCTCGCGGACCCGTCCCGCATCGTAGCTTGCAGCCTGGCCCGGATAGACCACCGCGCCATGCAGCGAGCCGATCGGCAGATAGGGACGTTGCGGCAGCATCATCAGGCTGGCATTGGCGGGGATATGGACCGCGCCGCGGCCGAACGGCCAGATGCCGGCCACCGCGCGGAACAGCGTGGACTTGCCGGCGCCGGAGGGACCGGTGACCAGGGTGCGTTCATTGTCGCGAAGGCTGAAGCCGTCAGCCGCGAGCAGCGGCTTGCCGTCCGGCAGGGTGACCAGGAGATCGTCGAGATCGATCGTGTCGCCGGCTGTGGGCTTGACGTGGATGATGTCCTGCCGCTGCGCGAGCGCATCGCCACCGCGGATCGAGTTCTCGAAGCCATCGAGACGCGCGACCACCGATTGCCATTCAGCCAGCGTCCGGTAGGCCGTGATGAAGAACGACAGTGAATCCTGCACGCTGCTGAAGGCGGAAGCGGTCTGCATCATGCCGCCGAGCTGGATCTTGTTGGCGAAATAGGCCGGTGCGATGAGCACGTAGGGGAAGATCACGGCGGCCTGCGAATAGGTCGCGGTGAACGCGGTCAGCTTCTTGGTTCGTTGCATGATGCCGAGCCAGTTCCCGACCACGAATCCGAAGCGATCGAGCAATCGCGTGCGCTCGGCCGGTTCACCGCGGAGCAGTGCAATCTGCTCGGCGTTCTCACGGGTCCGCACCAGGTTGAAACGGAAATCGGCTTCGAACCGTTGCTGCCGGAAGTTGAGGTCGACGAGCGGCCTGCCGATCACGTGGGTCAAGACCGTTCCGAGGATCGCGTAGATCAGCGCGCCCCACACCAGATAGCCGGGAATCCCGATCTCTCTGCCGAACAGGTGCAGCGGCGCCTGATTGGAAAGGCCCCACAGGATGAACACGAAGGAAGCAAGCGTCACGACGGAGCTCAACAATCCGATCCCGAGCGTCAGGGTCTGTTCGACGAAGCGCTGGCTGTCGTCGGCGATACGCTGGTCGGGGTTATCAGCGGCATCGCCGAGCAACTGCATGCGATAGTGGTTGGCATCGTTCAGCCAGCCGCCGAGATAGCGCGTGGTCATCCAGCGCCGCCAGCGGATCTGCAGCCACTGATTGAGATAGAGCTGGTAGACTTTCAGGCCGATCCAGAACGCCGCGAGCACGCAGAAGTAACCGATCTGATAGGTGAAGACCGCCTGATCACGCTCCTGCAGCGCATTGTAGAAAACATTGTTCCAGCGGTTGAACAGCACGGTCAGAAACACGCTGGCGAGTTCGATGATCACCACCGCGGCCAACAGTCCGCGGCCTGCCCATTTGTCGTCGGAGTTGAAATAGGGTGAGGCGATGCGCCACACCGTCGCGAGCGTCGAGCGAATGTTGTTCACAGATTATCGTCTCCGGGGAAGCGGCCGCAACGGCCTGAAGAATCGGGACAATCGGCGTGGTCCTCGACTAAAGTCGTAGGTCTGGCATGCAAGCGTTGGCTTGTCCCGGCGATCGAGTCAACCCTAGCATGACGACAACGGCGAGGGGCGGGGGACCTTCGATTTTTCGCGAGGATGTGAGCGATCCTTACCGATCGTTCATTCGCGGGCCGGGGCTGCAATTTTCCGACGGACTCCCGCAATCGCACCAGCGCGCCTGCCTGCACCGAGGCGGGGGCGCTGCATAAGAATGTGGGAAGGACCCCGAGATGAGCACCTGGAATCAAATCTACAATCCGCTCGGCAATGCCGGGCTGTCGACGATCGCGGCCGCCATTCCCGTGGTCACGCTGTTGGTGCTGATCGCCAGCGGCAAGGTGAAGGCGCATATCGCCGCCATCGTCGCCGTCATCGTGACCAACCTGATCACGATCTTCGTGTTCACGATGCCGGCCGGCATGTCGATCCGCGCATCGATCCTCGGCATCGTCACCGGATTCTTTCCGATCGGCTGGATCGTGCTCAACGTCATCTTCCTCTACCAGGTCACGGTGAGGTGCGGGAAGTTCGAGCTGCTCAAGCGCGCGGTCGGCGGCGTCACCGAGGATCGCCGCCTGCAGCTGCTCCTGATCGCGTTCTCGTTCGGCGCCTTCTTCGAGGGCGCTTCGGGCTTCGGCACGCCGGTCGCGATCACCGGCGCGGTGCTGATCGGGCTCGGCTTCTCGCCGCTCGCGGCCTCCGGCCTGTCGCTGATCGCCAACACCGCCCCGGTGGCCTACGGCGCGCTCGGCACGCCGATCCAGGGGCTTGCCTCGGTCACCGGGCTCGACCCCTACATCCTGGGCGCCATGGTCGGCCGGCAGCTGCCGCTGTTCTCGCTGATCGTGCCGTTCTGGGTGGTGTGGGCGTTCGCGGGCTGGCGCGGCATGAAGGAAATCTGGCCGGCCATCCTGGTCACCGGCGTGTCGTTCGCGGTCCCGCAATTCGTGATCTCGAATTACATCAACCCCTGGATCGTCGACATCGGCGCATCGCTGATCTCGATGGGCGCGCTGATCCTGTTCCTGAAGGTTTGGCAGCCGCGTCAGCTCTGGCTGTCGCCCGCGCTGCGCGGCCGCGATGAATCGGCGGCGACGATGGCGGCAGCCAAGCCGCTCGACAAGACGCCGTTGACCCAGGGCGAATTATGGAGCGCGCTGCTGCCGTGGATCATCGTCTGCATCCTGATGCTGATCTGGGGCAACGGCGCCTTCAAGACCTGGGCGAACGCCAACTTCACCTGGAACTATGCGGTGCCCGAGCTCGACAAACTGATCTTCAAGGTGCCGCCGGTAGCCGCCAAGCCGACGCCGGAAGGCGCCGTGTTCAGCTTCACCTATCTGTCGTTCACCGGCACCGGCATGCTGATCGCGGCGATCATCTCCGGCCTCCTGATGGGCTTCTCGCCGCTCAAGCTGATCGCCGAGTACGGCCGCACCATCCGTCTCTGCGCGATCTCGCTGATCACGATCTCCGCGATGCTGGCGATCGGCACGCTGACCCGCCTCTCCGGCGTCGATGCCACGCTCGGCCTCGCCTTCGCGGCGACCGGCGTGCTGTACCCGTTCTTCGGCACCTTGCTCGGCTGGCTGGGCGTGGCGCTGACCGGATCGGATACCGCATCGAACGTGCTGTTCGGCAATCTGCAGAAGATCACCTCCGAGCAGCTCGGCCTGTCGCCGATCCTGATGGCGGCGGCGAACTCCTCGGGCGGCGTGATGGGCAAGATGATCGACGCGCAATCGATCGTGGTCGCCTCCACCGCGACCAACTGGTACGGCCACGAAGGATCGATCCTGCGCTACGTGTTCCTGCACTCGATCGTGCTGGCGTGCCTGGTCGGTCTGTTCGTGACCCTGCAGGCCTATGTCTATCCGTTCACGACGCTGGTGCTGAAATAGCGCGGCGAGGCGTCGCCCAAACGAAGATCCCCGCGGGTGCGAGCCTGCGGGGATTTTGCTTTTCAAGTGCTTTTTCTCGCGCCGCCATTCTGGCCAATCGCAGCCTCGTCCCATACAAGGGCGGCGTCGCAATTGCTGGGAATGGCGTGATGTCGATGAGGCGGATTCTGAACGGCGGCATGGCCGCGTTGGTGGTCGTTGCAGCGGCGCTTGGCGCGGGGCCGGTCCAGGCCCAGGAAGAATTCCCGTTCGGCTTCGTGATGACGCTCGATGCCGCGCGCATGCCGGGCTCCAAGCGGATTCCCTCGATCGAGGTCGGCGACAATGGCGAGGTGATCCTCGAGCTGTGGTGCGACGGCGGCAAGGGCCAGTTCTCGGTTGCCGGCAACACCATCGTGTTCGTTCCCGGCGCGATGGAGAACCGCAACTGCACGCCGGACCGGGCGCAGGCCGACAAGGATCTGCTCACCGCGCTCGGAGAGATGACGAGTTGGCGGCGGCAGGGTGATCAGGTCACGTTCGTCGGAAGCAAGTCGCTGCGTTTCGTGATCAACAGCAACTAGGGCATGATCCGGAAAAGTGCGAAGCGGTTTTCCGAAAGATCATGCCCAAGCAAAAAGTGACGAACTCATCGCGCTACTGCGTCGAACGCGCGCTCAGGGCGTTGCGACCAATCCGCTTGCGGTGGCAACGATCCAGCGATTGCCCCAGCGCACGATGGAATCGACCCGGCCGAGGCCTGGGACGACGTCGCCGCGTGCGGCCATCTTGACGCCCTCCGGTCCCTCGAGCACGGCGGTGCCGTCGCGGACTTCGACCACCGACCATCCGGGAATCGTGCTTGGCCGGGTCTCCGCCGCCGCCACGGGCGGCTTCGTCCCGAGCGCCGCGGCCTGCGCGTTCAGGGTGGTGGGCGCGGCGCCGAGAGCGAGCGGGCGCGGGCTGGCAGGGGTGTTCTTCGGAATGCTGCCGGTGACGGCGGGGTCGGCATTGGACGCGGTCCGGCGCTCGCCTCTCGATTCGCTTCTTGGGCTCGGCCGGGTCTCGGCAACATGCGGGACCGGCGCTTCCCTCTGGACCACCGGGACCGGCGCGGGAGCCGCAAAATCGTGCCAGTTGGCGCCGCCGGTCCATCCCAGCACGAAGCTTGCGGCCAGTGCGGTGGCTGCCAGCAGCGCGGTGCCGATGCGATCGGCGAACGGCTCCCGCAGCAGCAGGGCGGCGTCGTGGTTCTCGCCTGAGACGTCCCAGAGGTCCGCCGTCTGCGCCGGCGAATGACCCTCCGTCACATCCGTTGGCCAGATGCTCCCAGGACTGATCGGCTCGCGGTCTTGCATGGCGTGACCCGTGTTCGGTGACGCAAAGGATGATCCTCGAAACTAAATCGAGCCTTAATTTTCGGTGACCGAACTGCGGCAGCACGAAGTCTTTTGGTCGCAGTCCCCGCAAATTGACGGGGCGGTGAGGGCGGCCGACAATCGCGACGACGACCCTGCATTGGGCCAGAGATGCACAAGCCTGAAATCAGCATCGCCCCCGAAGACCCGCGGCAGCCCGACGTGCGGCAGCTGATCGATCTGTCGGACGCCCACATGCAGGCGCTGTATCCGCCTGATAGCAATCACCTCGCCGCCGTCGAGACGCTTGCCGTCCCGGATACGGTCTTCCTCGTCGCGCGGCGTGATGGCGAGGTGCTCGGGTCGATCGCCTTCCGCCTGATCGCGCCCGGTCATACCGAGATGAAGCGAATGTTCGTGCGTGCCGACGCGCGCGGGCACGGGCTCGGCCGCCGCCTGCTCGACGCGCTGGAGGACGCCGCGCGCGACCGGCGGATCGCGCGCATCAGCCTGGAGACCGGAATCCGGCAGCCGGAGGCGATCGGGCTCTATCGCGCCGCCGGCTACCAGGAGTGCCCGCCGTTCGGGGGCTACGCGCCCGATCCCCTCAGCCTGTTCCTGACCAAGCGGCTCTAACTCCAAGCGGTCGTTTCCGGACGCCGTCACCGCAAAGCGGGTCGTCGCGGCGCTTAGGCGCCGCTATAGCGATGGCATGCTCGATTTCGCCGCCCAATATGCAGCCTTTCAGCGCCGCGACCCGGCCTGGGACGGCATCGTGTTCGTCGCGGTCAGGACGACGGGCGTGTATTGCCGTCCGGTGTGCCGGGCGCGCACGCCGCTCGCCCGCAATGTGCGGTTCTACGGCAGCGCCGCGTCGGCCGAGCGCGCCGGCTTCCGGCCCTGTCTGCGCTGCCGTCCCGAGGCGGCGCCGTTCTGCCCGGCATGGAAGGGCACCAGGACGACGGTCGAGCGCGCACTGACGCTGATCGAAGCGGGCGCCCTCGACGGCGGCAATGTCGCCGCGCTGGCCGATCGACTCGGCATCGGCACGCGGCATATGTCGCGTCTGTTCGCCGAGCATCTCGATGCCTCGCCGTTGCAGGTCGCGCTCTCGCTGCGCGTGCAGCGCGCCAAGCGCCTGATCGACGGCAGCGATCTCCCGATCAGTCTGGTCGCGCAGCGCGCCGGCTTCTCCAGCACAAGGCGCATGAACGCCGCATTCACAAAGCTCTACGGCCGCTCGCCCGTCTCGCTGCGACGGAAGCGGCTGCCGGACATCACGATGCAATAATGGAGATCAGCAATGGCCAAGAACTACGGCACCGTCAGTGCCGAACAGAAACTCAGGATGAGCGGCCTCGAATTCGTCCAGGGGCTCGCCAGCGGCGCGTTGCCGCTCAACACCATCGCGCGGACGCTCGGCTATGACGTCACTGAAGCCGAGCACGGCCGCGTCGTCGTCACGCTGCTGCCGACGGATGCGCATCTCAATCCGGCAGGCACCGTGCATGGCGGGCTCACCGCGACACTGCTCGATAGCTGCATGGGCCTTGCAGTGCAGTCGACGCTCGACGCCGGCACGAGCCAGACCACGCTCGAATTCAAGATCTCGCTGGTGCGGCCGATCACGCCGGACACCGGTCCGATCCGGGCCGAGGGCCAGGTGCTCAATTGCGGCCGCCGCATCGGCACCGCGGAAGGCAGGGTCACCGACGAGAAGGGGCGGCTGCTCGCGCATGGCACGACGACGTGCCTGATCTTTCCGGCTTGATGAAGAGCCGCTGCGGAGAGCCTGCGCCGGCACCGCATCAGGAGATGCGATGCCGGCGCGGCAACATTGGAATACGTCCAGTGAGCCTCCGGATTAGAGCGCTTCGATTTCACCGAGCCGATCGTCTGCGCTACCCGAGCGCAGGGAGGTGCGTTCGGGTAGCCGCGATGCGATCGTCGATGAAACGCCGGTTCACCCGGCGTAGCCACTCTGTTCAGGCAAGCGAATGAGGCCGAGCTGCAGCATGGCGGTCAGCGCATCTTCCTGTCCGAGCTCCTCGGCGATCCGTCCGTCCCGCACGCGCAGCACGGTCGTGCCGGCGAACGTCATCTTGCGGCCGGAGGCCGCAGGCAGCGAGCCGAGCCGGAAGTCGCTGAAGGCGGGCCCGGTGTGCGTGCCGCCGCCTTCCCAGCGGCCGACGACGAGATCACCTTCCGCGACGAGATCGCCGACGCCCCAGAAATTGAGATCCGGAAACGCCTCGCGAAACTCGGTCATGAACTTTGTGACCGCGGCGCGGCCCTTCTTTGGTTCGTGCATCGGGTAGTGCACGACAATGTCTGGTGTCGCGAGCTCGTTGATGATGCGCGGATTCCAGGGGTTGCCCCAGAACTCCTTGAACCACCGGCCTACGATGGTCTTGTTTTCCTCTGACATCGGATCGTCTCCATTTGCGCGTTGCCGGTATCGCGACCGGCGTTGTCTCGATGCGCGCAATAGGCATTCGAAGACGTGTGTCGAGCCACCCGATTCCGGATCGGGCGCGCGAGCGCGTTGGAGGCGAGATTCCGCTTTGTCGACATGGCGCTTAACGCCGTTTCTCGAACGCTGTCGCGCAATCGGAAAGCGGGTGGTTCGCGCAACGCGCGCGAGAACGTCTTCGCCGTCACACAGGAGAACATCATGCGCAACTTCGATGCGATCGCCGCGCTGCGCGGCGGCGGACTTCGTCCCGAGCTGCGGGCGCTGCTCGATCGCGCCGCGGTCGAGCCTGGTTCCGAATTGTTCGTCAGAGACGACGGGATGCTTCAGTCCGGTCCGGACGCCGCTCCGAAGGCGGTGCGCAACAATGTGGTGCCGCTGAAGACGAGGGCGGCGTGAATCAGGCGAGCGCCGGCCTTACCGCCACACCGACTTGTCGGCGTCCCAGCGCTGGCCTTTGAGCTCCTTGACCAGCGCGTCGATCGCGCCGTTGTCGTCCTTGGCCTCGCTGCCTTCCTCGTCGCTGCTGGAATCGTCGGACAGATTGAGCTTGGCACCGGCGCTGTCGTCCGACGTCGAGACGGTGGGGCTCGAGACCCAAAGCATCAGTTTGTCCGAGCTGCCGGGCTTGTCGGGCGAGACGAGGGCGGTGACCTCGTAATTCTGGGTGAGGCCGAGCGCAGGGTAGATCGCGCTCGGCCGCTTCAGCACCAGCTTGAGCTTGCCGGTATTCGCGTTCCAAGTCGCCGAGGCTGGCTTTGCGGAAAGCGTCTTCGCCAGCACGCCCGCGATCGCGGTTGCGAGCTTGTCCTTGTTGATCTTGTCGCCATCACGCCAGTCGGCGGCGGCGAAGCGGATGGTGCGGTCCATCTCGACCACGCCGCTGGTCCAGCCGGCCGCCGTCACGCCGGGCGCTGATTTCGCCTTCGCAAGCAGCGCGCCGGCGTGCTCGGGATCGACGGTGAGGTTGATGGTCTGCTCGCCGGAGCGCATCGCATCGCAGGTCACCGCGAGGCTGGAGGTGCCGATCTCGGCGGCCTCGCCCTTCAGGCTCTTGAGGAAATCGGCCGCCGCATCGAGCTTCACCCGCACCCCGATCGCTTCCGGCGAGACGTCGGTGAAGTCCTTCGGCTGCGGCGTGATGCCGTCCTCGGTGGCCTGGTTGTCCTGGAATTCCTTCTCGCTGAGATCGGAATTGTCCGTCGAGGCGACCTCCGTCACGGTCTGGCCGATCGTGATCTGGCCGCGGAACTCAAAGCTGTCGCCGGTCTGCTTGCGGTTCAGCTTGACCGTGATCGGCTGCTTGTCGGCGACGCTCTGGGTGGTGCCGGACAGCGTCTGGCCGTTGACGGTCAGGTTGGCGACGAAGCGGTCCTTGCGGTCCGAACTCTTGTCGGCGGGATAGCAGACGTCGAGCACGGCCGCGGTCACGGTCTTGCCCTGGCGGGTTTCCTTCAGCACGACGTCGGCATTGCCGTCCATCAGGCCGTCGATCGAAGTGAAATAGCGCGTCTCGGGGCCGTTCGACGGCGCCGGCTTCGTTTGCAGCTTCATCTGGGCGAGGGCAGGTGCTGAGACGACGGCAAGACCGAGCAGCAGGAGCGGGAGCGCGCGCATACGATAAGTCCTCGAAGGGCAGAATCGGTTCCGCCGTAACTAGCAAACCTCCGTGTCATTGGCCAAAAAAGAAGGCCGCCTAACGGCGGCGCTTCCAGAATCGCTGTCATGCGCGGTCGTCCGGTTCCTGGCCGCTCTCTAACCTGCCGCGCAGCGTACTCACGACGCGGCTGGTGGATTCGAGGTCCTTGATCGACAATCCGTCGGCGAGGCCGTTCACCCAGGGCAGCTGCAGGCGCATGGCCGCCTCGAAGGCGTGCCGTCCCTTCTCGGTCAGCACGACGAGTTGGGCCCGGCGATGATGCGGATTGGTCTCGAATGTGACGAGCCCGTCCCGTTGCAGGTCGTTGACGATCCGCTGCACGTTTTGTCTGGCAGCGCCGAGGTCGCGCGCCAGCCACGCGACCGGTTGCGGGCGCTCGGCGGTGACGATGGCGCCGAGGATCTGCCAGCGCGCGCTGGTCAGGCCAAGCCCGGCCACCATCCGGTCGCCGGCGGTGAACAGCAGGCTGTTGAGCCTGAACAGGTCGAGAATCAGGCTGCTCAGGGCTTCGCCGGCCGGCGTTCGCTTGGTCTGTGGCATTTGTCACCATAAGTTGATATTGACATCATGATGTCAAAACGATATGTATCCATTGTAACGGAATGACATCATAGCACCAAATCGACGGAGCCAACCATGCCGCAGATGCGTCCCCTCGACCCCGCATTCCCGATCGACCGTCAGCTCGCGGTCGATGCCAGCAATATCGTGCTCGTCAACGTCTTCACGCTCGACAAGGCCGACGAGGAGATTTTTCTGAAAGCCTGGCAGGCCGACGCCGCCATCATGAAGCGGCAGCCCGGCTTCATCTCGACCCAGCTGCACCGCGCGCTCGGCGACAGCCCGGCCTATCTGAACTACGCGGTGTGGGAGTCGACCGCGGCTTTCCGGTCCGCCTTCGCCAATCCCGAGTTCAGGGCCAAGCTCGCCGCCTACCCGGCCTCGGCCGTGGCGTCGCCGCATCTGTTCCAGAAGGTCGCGGTGGCTGACATCTGCGTGGCTTAAATTCGTACCCGCCTATCCCGGCCTATCCACGTCATTGCGAGCGAAGCGAAGCAATCCATCGGGCCGCAAGCGGAAAAATGGATTGCTTCGTCGCTATCGCTCCTCGCAATGACAGTGGTGCCAAGCATCACAGCACGTCCGCGAAGGAAAAAAGGGAGGTTTGGATGTCGCCCTCAAAAATCGCTCAGCTATGCACAAGCATGCCAACCCCGAGCGTGGCGGCAGCAGCCAGAAACGATATGTCCAGAAATCGCAGCGGCGCGTTTGGACGATGACCGGTAGAACCGGAGATCACGTAGTAGAGGCCATAACCAGCGCCGAGGACGGCGAACGTTGTCGTTTGCCTGATCCAGTCAGGACGACCGCAAGATCATCGATGCTGTACAGGGCATAGGCGCCCAACGCGAGCACGGCGCCGATCGCGTAGAACAGCACCAGCGTTGACGTCAGCGATTTGGCGTCGCGCGACATGAGATGATCCTTAGATCTTGATCGTAATCAAACTGCCAAAAAAGAAGGCCGCCCGGAGGCGGCCTTCGATCTCGATGCGAATGTGGCGGGGGCTTAGAAGCCGCCCATGCCGCCCATTCCACCCATGCCGCCGCCGCCCGGCATCGCCGGGGCCGCGTCCTTCGGCAGTTCGGCGACCATGGCTTCGGTGGTCACCAAGAGGCCGGCCACGGAGGAGGCGTCCTGCAGCGCGGTGCGCACCACCTTGGCGGGGTCGATGATGCCCTTGTCGACCATGTCGACATAGTCCTCGGTCTGGGCGTCGAAGCCGAAGGTCTCCGACTTATTCTCGAGGATCTTGCCGACCACGATCGAGCCCTCGACGCCGGCGTTCTCCGAGATCTGGCGAACCGGAGCTTCGAGCGCCTTGAGCACGATGTTGATGCCGGCCTGGACGTCGGCATTCGGGTTGGTGAGACGGCCGACCGCCTTCTTGGCGCGCAGCAGCGCGACGCCGCCGCCCGGCACGATGCCTTCCTGCACCGCGGCCCGGGTCGCGTTCAGTGCGTCCTCGACACGGTCCTTCTTCTCCTTGACCTCGACCTCGGTCGCACCGCCGACCTTGATGACGGCAACGCCGCCGGCGAGCTTGGCGAGGCGCTCCTGCAGCTTCTCACGGTCGTAGTCCGAGGTGGTCTCCTCGATCTGCGCCTTGATCTGGCCGACGCGGGCGTCGATGTCCTTCTTCTTGCCGGCGCCCTTGACGATCGTGGTGTTCTCCTTGTCGATCACGATCTTGCCGGCGCGGCCGAGCATGTTGATCGTGACGTTCTCGAGCTTCATGCCGAGGTCGTCGGAGATCAGCTGACCGCCGGTCAGGATCGCGATGTCCTCCAGCATCGCCTTGCGGCGATCGCCGAAGCCCGGCGCCTTGACGGCGGCGACCTTGAGGCCGCCGCGCAGGCGGTTGACCACCAGCGTCGCCAGCGCCTCGCCCTCGACGTCCTCGGCGAGGATCAGGAGCGGACGGCCCGACTGCACCACGGCTTCCAGCACCGGCAGCATGGACTGCAGGCCGGTCAGCTTCTTCTCGTGCAGCAGGATGTAGGCATCCTCGAGCTCGGCGGTCATCTTCTCGGCGTTGGTGATGAAGTAGGGGCTGAGATAGCCGCGGTCGAACTTCATGCCCTCGACGATGTCGACCTCGGTATCGAGCGACTTGTTTTCCTCGACGGTGATGACGCCCTCGTTGCCGACCTTCTGCATCGCCTGCGCGATCATCTTGCCGATCGCGGCATCGCCATTGGCCGAGATGGTGCCGACCTGGGCGACTTCCGAAGAGGAGGCGACCGGCTTGGCACGCTTCTCGATGTCCTTGATCACGGCGGCGACCGCGGTGTCGATGCCGCGCTTGAGGTCCATCGGGTTCATGCCGGCGGCGACCGCCTTGGCGCCCTCGCGGACGATGGCCTGCGCCAGCACGGTCGCGGTGGTGGTGCCGTCACCGGCGGTGTCGTTGGTCTTGGAAGCGACCTCGCGCAGCATCTGCGCGCCCATGTTCTCGAACTTGTCCTCGAGCTCGATCTCCTTGGCGACGGTGACGCCGTCCTTGGTGATGCGGGGAGCGCCGAAGCTCTTCTCGATGACGACGTTGCGGCCCTTCGGGCCGAGCGTGACCTTCACGGCATTGGCGAGCACGTCGACACCGCGCAGCATGCGGTCGCGGGCGTCTCCGGCGAATTTTACGTCCTTGGCAGCCATTGATTTGAACTCCTGGAATGTCTGTGAATTGCTTGCCGCTCGCTTTGCGCGTCATTGCCGGGCAAAAGCACGAAGTGCGTCTTCGTGCTCGGTGACCCGGCAATCCATCGCCCTCGTGAGTGTCTTGGGAAGCGTGATGGATGCCCGGGTCAAGCCCGGGCATGACAGCGGAGCGAGCGTCGCGTTTCTCGAATTGGTCGTGGCCTTACGCCAGCACGCCCATGATGTCGGACTCCTTCATGATGAGGAGCTCCTGGTTGTCGAGCTTGACCTCGGTGCCCGACCACTTGCCGAACAGCACGCGGTCGCCGACCTTGAGGTCGATCGGGATCAGCTTGCCGGCCTCGTCGCGGCCACCCGGGCCGACGGCGACGATCTCGCCCTGCGACGGCTTCTCCTTGGCCGAGTCCGGAATGATGATGCCGCCCTTGGACTTCTCCTCGGCATCGATACGCTTGACCACGACGCGGTCATGCAGTGGGCGGAAGGTGGATTTAGCCATGACGTTCCCTCTTGGAGGCTCGGTTTCAGGTCCGGTTCATCGAGACCGGCGTTGAATGCCGGTCCGGTCGGCGCCAGGCAGGACGCCCGGCGCATTTAGCAATCGTGGTGCGAGAGTGCTAATTGTGCGCCGGGAAATATGGCTTGGCGCAGTTTCTGTCAAGCAAACGGGTTAAGGCCTTGGTGAGGCCAATATAGGATGGTGGACCGGAAACCAAATCGTAGCGATGACGTAATTTTGTCAGACGTCATTGCTCCGCCTTAAGTTTTACGCTTGGCTGCATGACGGGTGCGGCCGGGAGATAGTTCGGGGGATGCATATGATCAGGTCACTCAACGCGCGATTGGTCGCACGGTTCGCGGCTGTTTCGGCGCTGACGACACTTTTGGGGGCGTGCGGCAGCATGAGCCTGCCGTCGTTGTCGTCGAACCCCGAGCCGGGGCCCGTCGAACCGGGGGTCGCCCCGGAGATGCCGGCGAGCATCCGCCCCGACGAGATCGTTGGCCGCTGGGGCCTCGCCTCGTTCCAGAATCCCGCCGACCGCGCCCGCACCGAGGCCGCCGCACGCGGCCAGTGCAAGCAGCCTTACGTGATCGGCGCCGGCCAGAACGGCGGCGTCATCATGCATCTGGCCGACCAGGCCACCCCGCAGGAACTGCGGCTGAAAGGTTCCCCGAGCGGCAAGAACTATATCGGCCCGCCCGGACCTGTGCCCGGCGAGCAGGACCGCGAGATCATCTCGTTCGACGGCCGGGTGTTGATCACCCGCTTCGTCGACAAGGACGCCGCCACCCGCTACGGCAACATGGTCTACGTCCGCTGCGCGCCAAGGGCGTAACGGCCAACTCCTTCAGCATGAGATAGTGCCGCATCGGCAGTGCACCTCTCCCTTTGTGGGAGAGGTCGGATTGCATCGCCAGATGCAATCCGGGTGAGGGGTCTCTGTCCGCGGGTGATCCTCTTGCGATTTGAGTGAGCGGCGACAACCGCTCATCCGGCGCGCTACCGCCGCACTCCGACGCGATTGACGCCGCCATTCATATTGCCGCCCGCGTTATGACGAACCGCAGTACGCGCCACCGGACGAGGCCTGAGCACGACGCCCGCCCTCGCCACGCACCCCCCCGGATACCCGACGTACTGGCAATAAACGACGGCCTTGGCCGGTGCCGGACTGAGAGTGACACCTGCAAACCCCAGCACGAGGCTGGCCGCAATTCCCGCAACTGTCACTGACTTGGTCGAAAGAATTTTCATCTGTCGCATGGTGATCCTCCTCATCGCACGTGAACCGAATGGTGATTGAGCCGCTGCAGATGCGACCCAACGCATCGTCGGTGGCAAAGGATGCGTGATGTTGATGTGGATCAATGCCGGGCGTGCCCTGCCGCCATGCGCGATCGATTGACTTCGTCGAGAGGGCGGCTCGAGGAGCCGCCCTCTCGCGGTGCCTCTGCGCGGACTTCACTGACAGACGTACATCTGGCCGTCAGACATTTTCGTCATCGTACCGGGTTCGCAGCCGATACCATTGGCTGCCTTGTAGTCTGCCCATCCGGCATAACCGTAATACGGGCTGACCCCGTGGTAGGCTCGTGCCGGATAGTAAGGCTGGCCAAAGTGGGGATCCGTCTGGGCTGCATATGCATCGGTCCAGTTATTTGTGCCCCAGCCGGAATAGGCTGCCGTGGTAGCCGCCGCCGTGGCGACCGCGGCCGTGGCGGCGATCCCCGCGCCGACCCCGTACCCGTACGCGGCGCGCCGGGTGTGACGACGCGCAACGCCCGCGGCGCTCATGGGCGTCAGCGGTCGGCCCATGCGCGCTTGGGCGCTTTCGACCGAAGCCGAAATGCCGCCCTGCTCGGACCAGGTGATGGACAACAGTGTCGCACAAGCGAAAGTCGAGAGCGCAATTGCAGTATTTCTGACAATTCCTTGCGTCATGTTCAATCTCCAGCGTTGCGTACTCCAGTGATGCCCCCGATCAGTGATCCGATAACAAGGCGGTACGTATCAGCGCGAAAGAAACCCGCCGCGCGTCGTTACAGCTTCGCATGCGGCGTCGCGTTCCTGCAGCGCCCGAGAAAAGCCGGATTGCGCTCGTTTGATGCGCGCCGCGAACCTGTGACTATATGCTTGTGGAACTATAACGCCCCGCTCGGGGGCGACCGGATTCACTCCGGAAGTCCGATGCAACTGGCACCCAATGTTGGCACCCGGCATACGCATGAAAATTTTCTTCATACCCAGTATGCGCCCGCGACAGCGAACCTGCCAGTAAATTTGCAAGTGTCGCAACTGGCACAAACTGCATGCGATCGAGACAGAGGTGCTGCCTGATGTGTCTCTCGAGGTGCATGCAAGGAAAGCCACAGCGCACTCTTCGCGAAGCGGCGGCAGCGATGGTCTGACAATTTTGTCTGGCGATCGATTACGGGGCGGGCGGACCATCGCCCCAAACAGAAACGCCGGCCCGAAGGCCGGCGCTTTCATTTTCGATCCGACGGATCTCAGTTGAACATCGCGTCGATGTCGTCCTGCGAGGCGTGGCCGGCGTCGCCGTCGAGCTTCGGGCCGTTGAGCAGGCGGGCATCGCCCTCGCGGGTGTCGACGATCGGCGGGACGTGCGACTTGATCGCGTCGACACCGCCCCAGATGCTCATCATCTCGTTGATGTGCTGCTCGATGAACTTCATCGTCTGCATCACCTTGCTGATGCGCTGGCCGGTGAGGTCCTGGAAGTTGCAGGCCTCGAAGATCGAGACCACGCGCTCCTGAATATCTTCGCTGAGCCGCTTCTGCTGGTCGGGCGTGACGTTGTTGGCCAGCGCGGTCGCGGCCTGGTCGATCGCTTCCACCGCTTCGAGGATCTGCTGGGTGGCCTGTTCGGTGCCGCCGACCACGGCGCCGAGCTCGCCATTGACCTTGGCCATCTCCTCGCCGTTGAAGCTCTTGCCGTGCAGCACGGCGATCTCGCGCTTGGTGCGGCTGATCGCGTCGTGGATCAGGTCGAGCTCGACCTTGAGCTTCTCGCACTGTTCGACCTGCGCGCGGTAGGTCTCGAGAAGCGCGTGCGTCTCGGCGACTTCGCGGGCGACGGCGGCATCGACGCTGTCGCCGGTGCGCTGCGCCGGTGCCGCGGCCATCTGGGCGCGGATCGAGCGAAGCTCCGCCATGATCTCACGATGCATCGGACCGAGTTCGGCGCCGCCGGCAATTTCCGGCTCCGGCATCACGACTTCGCCCATGCCCTGCTCGACACGAAAACGCTTACGCTTCACTGACATGATTTCATTCCCGCCCCTTCACTGCAGTCCGTTCTAGCGAGAGGTGATTTAACGTCAGGTTCACGCGGGAACAGTTTGCGCCGAGCGCGCAACCGCCGCGATACCGGCGATTAACCATGGTGCCGCGGCGTTCATGCAAAATAAACGCTGTCAGGCAAAACCGCGCTGCATTGCCGACGTGGTGAATCGAAACCGCGATTCCGTTTACCAAACCGATGCGGTTTTCATTGCTTATTGACCACGTGCAACGGGGCTTGTGCGCTCCGTCCACGTCACACGTCACGACGAAACCAGTACAGAGTACGTCGATGTTCAGGAAAACCACGCTTGCGCTGCTCGCCGGCGCCTCTTCTCTTATTGCCGTTCCCCATCATGCGATGGCGATCGACGCGTCGGCTCAGCCCGAGCCCACCGTGATCTACGCCAACCAGGGCGCACCGCAGCCGCCGATGCGCACCGCCTATGTGCAGCCGCAGCGCTCCAACATGGGCGGCGGCTTCATCGAATTCCTGTTCGGCGATGCGCCGTCGTCGCAGGGGTATTCGCGAGAGCCGATGTATCAGCAGCAGCCGGCCTATTACGGCAACCGCCAGGGGCTGCCGCCGATGGATCCGCAGCAGCAGATGATCCGCCAGCAGGAAGAAGCGGCCGGCGATCCGACGCAGCGTCCGTTCGATCACAGATATGAAAAGCAGCTGGTCGATTACAGCGGCAAGGAAGGCGCCGGCACCATCGTCGTCGATACGCCGAACAAGTTCCTCTATCTGGTGCAGGGCGACGGCCGCGCGCTGCGCTACGGCATCGGCGTTGGGCGGCCTGGCTTCACCTGGGCCGGCGTCAAGACGATCTCGGCGAAGAAGGAATGGCCGGCCTGGACGCCGCCGCCGGAAATGCTGGCGCGCCGTCCCGATCTGCCGCGGCACATGGAAGGCGGCCCGGAGAATCCGCTCGGCGCCCGTGCGATGTATCTCGGCTCCTCGCTCTACCGCATCCACGGCTCCAACGAGCCCTGGACGATCGGCACCAACGTTTCGTCCGGCTGCATCCGGATGCGCAACGAGGACGTGATCGACCTCTATGGCCGCGTCAATGTCGGCGCCAAGGTCGTCGTGATGTGAGGTGGTTTTGAAGCAGCTGCCCTAAAGATGGTGTCGTCCCGGCTTTCGCCGGGACGACGGAATCAAAACGGCCGCTCGATTGGAGCGGCCGTCGTCGTTTCAGCGATCGCGTTTACGCGTAATCGCTGTTGTCGTCGCCGCCGTTGTCGTCGAAGTCGTCGGCGTCTTGATCATCGTCACTGTCCTGGTCGGCCTGCGCCTGGTCGAACGCGCCGGCGCGCGAGCCGGAATCACTGTCGCGACCGGACGAACTGACATCGTTGATCCCGGCGTCACGGGCAAGGTTGCTCGACGACTGGTCGCCGCCCCAGGGACGCGAACCACCGCCGAGGCCGCCGGCGTCGGCCAGTGATTGATGGCTGCCGCCACCCATCATGCCGCGAATGCTGGAGAGCAGCAGTCCGCCGCCGACCACGCCGGCCGCGGCCGCCGCCGCAGTGCCGAGGAACGAGCCGCCACCGCCGCCGGGCACGCCGCCGCCGAAGGGCGGGGGCTGCTGGCCGCCGTAGGGCTGGCCGTATTGCTGCGGCGGCTGGCCATAGCCGCCCGCCTGCTGCATCGCCTGGCCGGAGTTCCAGACCGGGCGGCTGCCGCCAACATCCGGCGGGCGCACCGGCGGCACCGAGCCGTGCGGTTGCTGCTGGCCCTGTCCGAAGATCGCATCGCGCATCGAATCGAGGAAACCGCCGCCCTGCTGCTGTGCTCCCTGCTGCTGGCCGACCGCGGCCTCGAGCTCCTGGATTCGGTCATGGGCGCGCTTCAGCGCCTCGTCCTGCACCAGCGCGGTCTGCACCAGCGTGTAAACCGCATTCGGCGCGCTGCGCAGGCCCTGCATGATCGCGGACATGGCCTCGCCGTCGCGCGGGGCATTCTCCAGCTTGGCGAGCCGGTCGAAGAGATCGTCAATCAGTTGGCGTTCTTGCGGTGTCATGGCGTTCTCCATCGCGTCGATCGAATCGGCGCGCGGCTCATGTAGGACGGGCTTTGTGGCGCAAGGAGTGGGGGCCAGAATTAAATTTCTGTATGCGACAATACGACCGGCGGTTTTCGTGAACCTGAAGCGTTTTCGAGCGAAGCCTGCTCCGCACTTGATGCGGGGTGGATCCCGGTTCGCGTGAAGAAAACGCGTCAAAACAAGGGTCTCAGGTCAGTGTAACTTTATTCAGGGCCAGCAAAGCGGGGAAATCCTCGCCTGCGAGATAGGCATGCTCGGTCTCGCGCTGCGTGGTCAGCGGGTCGAGGTTTTTCAGGGTTTCATCGACGAAACCGGGATGGCACATCACGAGCCCGTCTTCCGGCAGGCCGTCGAGAAAGCCCTGCATCAGGCCTGCGAATTCGCTGCCGCGCGTAAAGTCGTAGGCGCCGGCGAAGGCCGGGTTGAAGTGCAGGCCCGATCGCTGGGCCTTGATCCGGAATTGGGTGCTGAGCACGTTCAGCACCAACGCCTTCGGCGCCGCCAGCTGGCGTGCCAGCGGACCCTCGCGTCCGCACTGACGCACCCAGGCGCCCGGCGCGCGCTCCTTCACGGCACGCAGGAAGCCGTCGCGCACCTGCGGGAACAGCTGCGCGTGCTGATGGCCATCGACGAAATCGGGCGCACGGCCGAACAGATCGTGGAAGGCGTCGAGCTGCGCCAGCACCTCGGCATGGACCAGATCGGCATCGAGCCGATGCATCAGCCCGGCGCGCAACAGCCGCGGGAACGGCAGGAACATGTCGCCGTCGAGCGGACGGAAATGCATCGTCAGCGGCCGGAACGGCGCGGTCAGCGTCACATGCAGCCCGATCGCGCAGCGCGGGCTTTTCGCGACCGAAGCCTGTAGCGCGGCCGCAGCCTCGCGGCCGATTGCCGGCGTCACCATCATCACCGACGTCGCATTGAGACGGCCGCGCTCGATCAGATCGCGGATCGCGCGGTTGACGCCGCAGCTCAAGCCATAATCGTCAGCACACAGCCAGATCCGGCGCGGCGAATTTTCGTTCATTCGGCGGCGGTCCGCTCGGTGGCGCCCTGCGCCGCGCCGCCGTCGGCGTGCTTCTCGGTATGCTCGGCGACGAAGTAGATCGGCCGTGCCTTCAGTTCGGAGAGGATCTTGCCGATATATTCGCCGACGATGCCGATCATGATCAGCTGCACGCCGCCGATCGTCATCACGCCGATCATCAGCGACGGATAACCGGGGACCTGCTTGCCGGTCGTCAGCACTTCCCACAGGATCGAGAGGCCGAACAGGAACGCCGCGCCGGCGAGCAGCGCGCCGAGCAGGCTGGCGAAGCGCAGCGGCGCCACCGAGAAAGAGGTCAGGCCCTCGATCGACAGGCCGATCAGCCGGCCGGCATTGAAGGTGGTGACGCCATGCGCGCGCGGTGCCGGTTCGTAGTCGACGCGGATCTGCCTGAAGCCGATCCAGCTCGCGAGGCCCTTGAAGAAACGGTTGCGCTCCGGCAATTGCCGCAGCGCCAGCGCCGCGCGCGGCGACAGCAGGCGGAAGTCGCCGGCATCCTCGGGGATCTTCTGCCGCGCGCCCCAGTTGATCAGCGCGTAGAAGCCGCGCACGGAAAGCCGCCGCAACGCCGATTCATTGTCGCGGTTCGCCTTCGCCGTGTAGACTACGTCGTAGCCGTCATCGATCCAGTGCGCGACAAGTTGCTCGACCAGCGTCGGCGGATGCTGGCCGTCGCCATCCATGAACAGCACCGCGCCGCGGCGGGCATGGTCGAGGCCGGCCATCAGCGCCGCCTCCTTGCCGAAATTGCGCGACAGCGACACCACCTGCAGGTCGAGCCCGTCGGCGGGCAGGCCACGCGCGATCGCCAGCGTGTTGTCCGCGCTGCCGTCGTCGACATAGACCACTTCGCAAGTGAGCCCGTAACGGGCGCGCAGTGAGCTGGCGAGGTCGATCAGCCGTTGGTGCAGCGCCACAAGCCCGGCGGCCTCGTTGTAGACGGGCACGACGATGGACAGACCCTGCGCGGCGGCGGTCTTGGCGGTTGCCGTCAGGCTGGAAACGTCAGAGCCCAGCATCATCGGTCAGGTTCCAGAACTAGAGCGTTTTCCACCGAAATCGGGTTCCGGTTCGCGTGAAAGAAAACGCGTCACAACGAGAGATCATGAACACAATATGGTACCGACGGCCGGCTGTCGCCAACATGAACGGCCCCGCCTGCTCATTGTCGCAGGAACGCCTCGAGCTTGGCGAACAGCGGGTTCTCGCGGTCGAACACGTAGTCCAGCGACACCACCGACACGGTTTCGGCGCCGTGCTCGCGCAGGAAGCTGCCGAGCGCGTAAAGCTTGCCCGGTGGGCAGTGCAGCGTCAGCATGCCCGACGAGGTCGGGCTGCCGAACGGGGCGACCACGCCGAAACGGGTATGCGCCTCGGACAGCAGCGCATCGTTGCAGCCGGCGAACCGGGTACGCACCTCGCGGTATTTGCTGGCGCGGGCGCGCGCGGCGATGTGGTCGAGGATGACGCGCGCGGTCTCGCGGGCGCTATTCGACCAGTCGGCATCGCGGGAGGCGACGAGGTTGGCCTGGCTGCGCAGCATCACGCCGTCGTCGAGCACCTTGAGCCCGTTGGCGGCAAGCGTCGCGCCCGTGGTCGTAATGTCGACGATCAACTCGGCGGTGCCGGCCGCGGGCGCGCCCTCGGTGGCGCCGGCGCTCTCCACGATGCGGTAGTCGCCGACGCCGTGCTTCGCAAAGAAGCCGCGCGTCAGATTGATGTATTTGGTCGCGACCCGCATGCGGTGATTGTGCTGCTCGCGGAAGCCGCTCGCGACGTCGTCGAGATCGGCCATGGTGCGGACGTCGATCCAGGCCTGCGGCACCGCGACCACGACATTGGCATAGCCGAAGCCGAGGCCTTCGATCATCAGCACGCGCTTGTCGGCATCCGGAATGCTCTCGCGCACCAGATCCTCGCCGGTGACGCCGAGATGCACCGAGCCGCGCGCCAGATTGGCCGCGATCTCGCTGGCCGACAGATAGGCGATCTCGACATTGTCGACACCCGCGATGGTGCCGCGATAGTCGCGTGCGCCACCGGCCTTCGACAAGGTCAGCCCGGCGCGGGCGAAGAAGCTTTCCGCGTTTTCCTGCAAACGCCCCTTGGAGGGAACGGCGACGACGAACGGCGTGCTCATTGGGCGGCTCCGGAGGCACCGGCCTTACCATGGCGCGTCATCGCCTCGATCCAGACCGAGAAGCCGACCGCGGGGATCGGACTGGCCGAGCCGAGCTGCGTCATCAGCCCGTCATAGCGGCCGCCCGCGACCAGCGGCTCGGCGCCGTTGCCCTTGGCGTGCAGCTCGAACTCGAAGCCGGTGTAATAGTCGAGACCGCGGCCGAACGCGGTCGAGAACCGCGTCTTCCGGATATCGATGCCGCGCGCGGCCATGAAGCCGACCCGGCTCTCGAACTGGTCGATCGCCGCGGCAAGGTCGAGCCTGGCGTCGAAGGCCAGCGCGCGCAGCTGCGCGATTGCGTCGTCGGGATCACCCGATATGGCGAGGAAGCGCTTGATGGTGGCGAGCGCATCGCGCGGCAGCGCGCCGCCCTTCAGCGTCGATTGCTCGAGGAAGCGGTCGGCGATCTCGGCGACCGTGCGTCCGCCGACATTGGTGGTGCCGGCGATCGACATCAGATCGGTGACCAGCGCCAGCGCCGCCTTGCGGTCGGAGCCGGCGAGGGCTGCGAGCACGCCCTCATATTCGTTGCGGCCCGGCGCAGTCGCCAATGTCAGCTGCTCGATGTCGTCGGTCAGCGAAACCTTGCGGTTGAAATCCTTGATCAACCGGCGCCGCCACACCGGATAGAGCTCGAGCGCATCGATCAGCGCGTTGAACAGCGCGACGTCGCCGGTGCGGATCTCGACATCCTTCAACCCAAAGGCCGTGGTCGCCTCCAGCGCCAGCGCCAGCATCTCGGCGTCCGCTGCGGCGCGATCCTGCCGCCCAAAGGATTCGATGCCGGCCTGCAGGAACTGGCTCGGCTGGCCGTCGCGATAGCGGAACACCGGGCCGAGATAGCTGAAGCCGGCCGGCTGGCCGGCGCGGGGCGAGGCGAGGTAATCGCGCGCCACCGGGATCGTGAGATCCGGGCGCAGGCAGAGCTCCTCGCCGCTCGGGTCGGTCGTCAGATACAGGCTCTTGCGGATGTCCTCGCCGGACAGGTCGAGGAACGGCTCGGCCGGCTGCAGGATGGCGGGTTCGGACCTGAGATAACCGGCCTGCGCGAACGAGGCCAGCAACGCATCCGCCCAGGAAGCCGCTCCTGGGGCGGATCCGGCGGCGGGTCGTGGTGCGGCAGCTTCGCTCATCTCGACGTCCAAAGGTCCGGATTCGGGTACCGGCACTGGTTCCAAGGGTGGTTCGGACAGCCCTTACCATGGCCGTATCACGGTTTCGACAGCGATCGACCAAGTGGCTTAATGATTGCGTGCGTTAACGATTTTACGACGGCTTGGCTAGGTGGAACCGGAACGTTCGATGGCTTATGGCAAACATTGCTAAAGCCTGTGGTCGCTCCCATAATTGGGAGAGAGGGTCCCATCATGAATATGAACGTCTCATTGACCGACGAGTTGAGCGAGTTCGTCAAAACCAAGGTTGCGAGCGGCCGTTACACCTCGGCAAGCGAGGTCGTGCGGGAGGCGCTGCGGATCATGGAGCAGACGGAAGAGGCGCGATTGGCATTCCTTCGCAATGCCTGGGCCGCGGGGCAGGCGAGTGGCGACGCGGGTCCGGCTGACTTTGCCGAAATCAAGGCGCAGGGACGGGCCCGGTTGAAGGCAGCGGGCAAGTAAATTGGGAAAGGTTCGCCTTTCTCGGCTCGCGCAGAGCGATCTCGCCGAAATCTGGTTTCTCATCGCATCCGACAATGGGCCTGGACGGCAGATCATTGGATCGATCGCATTGAAGCGCGCTGCGGCCAGTTGGCGCAATTCCCTGAATCGGGGCCGACGCGTCCCGACATTGCCGATGGTGCGAGGATGCTCGTGATTTCGCGGTGGCTGGCGCTTTTACGAGATTATCCTAGGCGGCGTGCGCATCATGCGCGTCATCGATGCCGCGCGCTCTCTTGGAGAGCTGGATTTGTCAGGCGAATAGACCGCCGGCCCGCGGGCCGCCATTCCGGTTAGCCCTTTCCTCCCCAGTCCCCCAGTGCCGCCTGCACCAGCGCCAGCGCGGCGACGGCGGCGGTGTCGGCGCGCAGGATGCGCGGGCCGAGTGCGAGACGGAGGATGTTGGGCTGGCGCAGCAGCAGCGCGCGCTCTTCCTCGGCAAAGCCGCCCTCGGGGCCGATCAGCACGTCGATCCCGCCGTTTGCGGCGGTCGCCGCCTGCAACGCCTGCACCGGATTCGCGACTTCTGCCGCCTCGTCGCAGAACACCAGAAGCCGCGCCGAATCGCGCCCCGCCAGGAAACGTTCGAGCGGGAGGGGATCGGCGACCTCGGCGAGCGAGATGATCCCGCATTGCTCGGCGGCTTCGACCACATTGGCGCGCATCCGTTCGCTGTTGACCCGCGACACCTGGGTGAAGCGCGTCAGCACCGGCACCAGCCGTGCCGCGCCCATCTCGACCGCCTTCTGCACCATGTAGTCGAGCCGCGCATGTTTCAGCGGCGCGAACACATAGGTCACGTCGGGCAGGCGGTCCTGCGGGCGGGTCTGCGTCGTGATCGTCAGCGTGTCGGCCCGCTTGCGGCCGGAAATCTCGGCGCGCCATTCGCCATCACGCCCGTTGAACACCAGCACGGTATCGCCGGCGCCAAGCCGCAGCACGTTGCCGAGATAGTTGCTCTGGTCGCGTTCGAGCGAAACGGATGTGCCGGCACCGAGCGGGGCATCGACAAACAGGCGGGGGCTGCGAAAATCAAGTTCAGGCATGTCCTGGATTCCTGAGCCGCGTTCTAGCCCAACGGTGCTGCCAAGTATCGCCCACTGCTGCTGATTACGATCGGAGAGAATCGTCAGATTCCAATGACTGACATCGTCTGCCAACGCTAAGGCGGCTTCAATGCGGCGGGGCAAGTTAACCAAACCGGGTGACACCGTAGTCCCTCGGACTCGTCAGGAACGCTCCGGCCAACTACTACAGTGGTGTCGATATATTGCTTCTGTCACCAAGTCATTTTTGAAGTCCGAGGGGTCGCTTGCACGCGGCCCCTTTTGTTTTTCGGTCGGTGTGGGGCCGCATATTCGAGCTGAGGATCACCGAAAATCCCGTTCAGGCACATGTGATGGTCCGGTTTTACCGCCGTTCGCGGCCTAAAGGCTTCAAATCGGGGAACAATTTAATGTGGCCGGTGTGGCCCTACGCCGCGCTGTCGCCCAAATCCACGGGTTGTTAAGGGCTCACAGGAATCGTAAAACGCCCCCAAATTTCGTTGCTTCGTTTTGTTGCGCTGGGGTTGCCTGGACCTTTTGCCGGAGAAACACCCTCGATGATCCGCCGACTGATCGTGCTGACCGTTGCCGCGACCGCCCTGTCCGCGGGGCACGCCGCGGCCCAGAGCGCCTTTCCGGCGCCGTTGCCCAATCAAGGCCAGGCCGGCACCGCCTCGGATCCCGCGTTCCCGCCGGTGAACGGCGCGCGCCCGAGCCGGGCGAGCACCGCACCGGATCCGGCGTTTCCGCCGGTCAACGGCGCCCCCGCGGCCAGGGTCGGCGGCGCGCCGTCGCCATTTCCGAGCAATGGTGCGGCTCCGATCGCCGGCGGCGGTCTGTCGTCTCCGCCGCCCCCGCCCGGCGCCGGTGGTGGCGCCGCCGGTGACGCCTGCATGAAGGATTTCGTCCCGCTACGCGAGGAAGCCGAAAAGCGCGGCAAGGCGATCAAGGCGGCGAGCGACCGGCACGCCAGCCCGCAGGAGGCCTGCAAGCTGATCGGCAATTACAGCCAGGCCGAAGTCAAGATGATCAAGTACGTCGACACCAACGCGTCGAAGTGCGGGATCCCGCCGCAGATCTCCAACCAGCTCAAGGACGGTCACAAGAATACCGAGGCCTTGCTGAAGAAGGTCTGCAACGTCGCGGAGCAGGCGGCGGCACAGCCGCGCGGGCCCGCGGGGCCGTCGCTGAGCGACGTGCTCGGCTCGTCCGCCTCGCTGCCGGAAGCGACGCCGACCAAGAAGGGCGGCAGCACCTTCGATACGCTGAACGGCAACGTTCTCACCCGATGATTGGGCGCCCGATGATTGACCGGCCATGAGCGATGTCTCCGCCCGCGTTGCCGACTCCACAGGCAACTGGGTGGACACCCATGCGCCGGTCTGGTCGCGGCCCTATCTGCGGCTTGCGCGCTACGATCGGCCGATCGGCTCCTGGCTGTTGTTGATGCCGTGCTGGTGGTCGGCGGCGCTCGCCGCCGGCGTCGCGCACGATGTGCGCTCGCTCCCGCTCGTCGTCCTGTTGTTCTTCATCGGCGCCTTCGTGATGCGAGGCGCGGGCTGCACCTGGAACGACATCACCGATCGCGATCTCGACGCCAAGGTCGAGCGTACGCGGTCGCGGCCGATCCCGGCCGGGCAGGTCACGGTGACGCAGGCGGTGGTCTTCATGGTCCTGCAGGCGCTGATCGGGCTTCTCGTGCTGCTGCAGTTCAACCGCTTCGCGGTGATGACCGGCATCGCCTCGCTCGTGATCGTCGCGATCTATCCGTTCATGAAGCGGATCACCTGGTGGCCGCAGGTCGTGCTCGGCCTCGCCTTTTCCTACGGCGCCCTGATGGGATTTGCGGTGACGCTCGATCGCATCGATGCGGCCGCGGTCGCGCTTTACGCCGGATCGATCGCCTGGGTGGTCGCCTACGACACCATCTACGCCCATCAGGACGCCGAGGATGATGCGCTGATCGGCGTCAAATCCACCGCGCGCCTGTTCGGGGCACGCACCCATCGGGCGCTGGTGATCTTTTATGGTCTCGCCGTGCTCTTGATCGGCGTGGCCTTCGCGCTCGCGGGCGCGCGCTGGCCGGCCTGGATTGGGCTGGCGGCGTTCGCGCTGCATCTCGCCTGGCAGGTCCGCCGGCTCGACACCAGCGACCCCGCACTCTGTCTGCGCATCTTCAAATCCAACCGCGACGCCGGCTTCATCCTGTTCGCGAGCCTGGTCGTCGATGCGATGCTGCGCGCAGCGTAGCGGCGCGCTCTCGCCATTCCCCGGAGCGCAATTGCGCACCTGAGGGCTCGCGAAGCGAGAAGAGCAAGACTCGGACGATTCATGTCGCGAGGACGCGAGAGTATGCCCCGCCAGCCGATCAACAAGATCGGTGTCGTCCCTGCGAAAGCAGGGACGACGCTTGAGGATGTCGGTAATGCCACCTACTCAGTGTCGTCCTGGCGAAAGCCAGGACCCATTACCCCAAATCTCAATTGTTGTGCGACGCTGGGGCCGCGATCACGCCCGTCACCGAAAGCGGTGGTTATGGGTCCTGGCTTTCGCCAGGATGACGAAAGAGGTGAGAGGCGTGGAGCGCAGCGAAACGAACTCAATCCCGCGCGATGATCTCGCGCTCGTCGCGATGCACGCTGGTGCCGTTGAGGCTGACGCCGGTGCGGCGGCGGACCGGGAATTTCGGGCGGCGCGCACGGATTGCGTTGCGGCGGCGGCGGCGCGGGGCAGGCTGGCGCGGCGCCGGCTCGGTCAGTTGCGGGAGATGGAAGATGTCGCTCCACATCTGCCAGGCGGAGCTGATCTCTTCGGCATCCGAACTGCTGCCGAGCGGAATGGAGAGCGCGGGATCGCGGTGAACCAGCACCAGCATCTGCGCGTCGTCGATGCCGCGCAGCGCGACGCCGAGGAAATCGCTGACGCGAACATTGACCGCCATCCGCATGCCGAGAACGGCGCGGCGCAGCACGACATGCTCGCGATGAAGCTCGACCTGCCGCATGCCGCCATCCGCGCGCGCATCCTGCGCGTGGAAGCTGAGCGGAAGGGAAAGTGGGTCGAGCCGCAATGCGCGGCTCGACCCGGCGGAATTGATTCCGCTTGTTGGTGTTTGACGCCTCAAAGCCTTAGTCTCCCCGCCGGGATTATGTTCCCGGTCGATGTGTGAGAGCCTAGCCGAGCGATGGCCGTTTCGGCTTAAAAAGCCTGGTTAACCGCTCCTCACCTGGCGCCATGATTGACAAGAGGTTGGCCCGCATGATTGACGAAGCCTTGCGCCGATCACTCAAATCTTTGTTGCCCGCCGGTGCAAAGTGCTTGAATTCCCTGTGAATCCGGCACATCTGGTTAGGTCTGTCGACGCCATTCCGGGCCCCCCTCAATCCGCAGGAATTCGTTCGTGAACTCTTCACCATCTGCATCGCGACACGGCGATACCTCCGATCTGTTCGACCAGTCCGGCCTGAGCGACCTTGCGCAGCGTCTGGTCGAAGCCGCAAAGCGCGCCGGCGCCGATGCGGCCGATGCCATCGCGGTGCGCGGCGTCTCGCAAGGCGTCGAAGTCCGCGACGGCCGCGTCGAGGAAACCGAGCGCTCCGAGGGCGATGATGTCGGACTTCGGGTGTTTGTCGGCCAGCGCCAGGCGGTGGTGTCGACCAACGACGTCAGCGGCGACGGGATCGCAAAGCTCGCCGAGCGCGCGGTCGCGATGGCGCGCGTGGCGCCTGACGACAAATATGTCGGTCTGGCCGATCCCGCGCTCCATGCGCATGATTTCCCCGATCTCGATCTGCTCGACCGCACCGTCCCGACCACGGCCGAGCTCGAGCAGCGCGCCATCGAAGCGGAGGCTGCGGCACTCGCGGTCAAGGGCGTCACGAAATCCGGCGGTGCATCGGCCTCGACCGGGATCGGCGGCATGGTGCTGGTGACGTCGACCGGCTTCCACGGCTCTTACCTGCGCTCCAGCCACGGCATCTCGACGACGGCGATTTCCGGTGAGGGCACCGGCATGGAGCGCGACTATGATTTCACCAGCGCGCCACACGCGTCCGATCTCGATTCACCCACGGCCGTTGGCCGCAGGGCCGGCGAGCGCGCGGTGGCGCGGTCGAATCCGCGCAAGGTCGAGACCTGCAAGGTGCCTGTGGTGTTCGATCCGCGGGTTGCGGGCTCGATCGTCGGCCATCTGGTCGGCGCCATCAACGGCGCCTCGATCGCGCGCAAGACCAGCTTCCTGAAGGACAAGCTCGGCGAGCAACTGTTCTCCAGGGATATCCGTATCATCGACGATCCCTTGCGCGTGCGCGGCCTGCGCTCGCAGACCTTCGACGCCGAGGGCGTCAAGGTGAAGAAGATCGCGTTGATCGACGAAGGCGTGCTGACCACCTGGGTGCTGGACTCCGCGACTGCGCGCGAGCTCGGTCTGGTCACGACCGGGCATGCGCATCGCGGCGTGTCGTCCTCGCCGTCGCCCGGAACATATAATCTGCATCTCGAGCCGGGTGCGGTGACGCCGAAGGAGCTGATCTCGGACATCAAGCAGGGCTTCTATGTCACCGACCTGATCGGCTCCGGCGTCAACGGCGTGACCGGCGACTACAGCCGCGGCGCGTCCGGCTTCTGGATCGAGAATGGCGAGATCACCTATCCGGTCAGCGAAGTGACCATCGCCGGCCACCTGCTGCCGATGTTCAAGTCGCTGGTCGCCGCCAACGATCTGGAATTCCGTTACGGCGTCAATTCGCCGACGCTGCGCATCGAGGGCCTGACGCTTGGCGGACGCTGATACGGACGACTGGACCAAGGCGCGCGACGCCGCCTTGCTGACCAGATCGGTGCAGGAGGCGGGCCGGCTCGCATCGTCGCTGTTCCGCACCGAATTGAAGAACTGGATCAAGGGCGCGTCCTCGCCGGTCTCGGAGGCCGACATCGCCGTCAACGACCTCCTGGAGCAGCAGCTGCGTTCGGCGACGCCGGGTTACGGCTGGTTGTCGGAGGAAAGCGCCGACAATGCGACCCGGCTCGACAGGCGCTTCACCTGGATCGTCGATCCGATCGACGGCACCCGCGCCTATCTCGCCGGCCGCGAGGACTGGTGCGTCAGTGTGGCGCTGGTTGAGAATGCATCGCCGGTGCTCGCGGCGGTGTATGCGCCGGTGACCGAAGAATTCTTCTTTGCCGCCCGCGGCCAGGGCGCGACCCTGAACGACAGCGGCGTGCACGCGACCGCGGGCACCGATTTCGATTTTCCCCGCATGGCCGGACCGAAACCGCTGGTGCAGCGGCTCAGCCCGACATCGGACGAGATCACGCTGTTTCCGCGGATCGGATCGCTGGCCCTGCGGTTGTGCCGCGTAGCACAAGGTCGACTTGACGCCGCCTTTGCAGGCGGGCAAAGCCGCGACTGGGATCTTGCCGCCGCGAATTTGATCGTGCAGGAAGCGGGTGGTAAGATGACTGCGCTCTCGGGGGATGCGATTGAGTACAATCGCCGGGAGGTGACGCATGGGGTGCTGGTGGCAGCGGGACGCGAACGTCATGCACGCATTGTCGAGCATTTTCGCAACCGTCCATTGCCGTGAGGCCTCGCCGATCCGTACCGCGTTTCCGATTGTGACGACCAGACTTGTTACGACAAACCTGTGACGACCAGACTTGTAACGACCAGACTTGTAACGACCAGACTCGTGACGACCAGACTCGTGACGACCAGACTTGTGACGACCACGACTTCATTTGCTTGCTGGGCATCTCATTAGGAAAACCATCATGTCAGACAATGCCCAGCCACAGCTGCTTCACCTCGTGATCGGCGGTGAGTTGACCGATCTCGAGCACAACACCTTCAAGAACCTGGACGAAGTCGAGATCGTCGGCGTTTACCCGAACTATGCGACCGCCTATGCGGCCTGGAAGGCGAAGGCGCAAGCGACCGTGGACAACGCCCAGACGCGCTATTTCGTTGTTCACCTCCACCGGTTGCTCGATCCTGAGCAGGACACAAAGCACTCCCATTGAAACGACTTCTTCGCGATCTGCTGCGCAGCGGCTTCGTGCAGCGCGTGCTGGGTGTGCTTGCGGCCGAGTATCTGCGGCTGGTGTGGTACACCAACCGCTTCATCTATCAGCCGCATGACGTATACGGGATCGTCGAGCCCTTGATGCCGGCGATCTTCGTGTTCTGGCACGGCCAGCACTTCATGACGCCGTTCATCAAGACCAAGGACAGCTACCGCGCCAAGGTTCTGATCTCCCGCCACCGCGACGGCGAGTTCAACGCCCTCGCCGTCGAGCGGCTCGGCATCGGCACGATCAGGGGTTCCGGCGACCATTCCGGCGCGTTCCATCGCAAGGGCGGCGTCGGCGCCTTCCTGGAGATGGTTCGGACGCTGGAAGGCGGCTGCAACATGGCCACCACGGCCGACGTGCCGAAGCGGGCGCGGGTGGCGGGTCTCGGGGCCATCATGCTGGCGCGGGAAACCGGCCGGCCGATCATCCCCTTTGCGATGGTCACCAGCCGATTCATCCGGTTGAAAAACTGGGATTCCACGACCATCAATTTGCCATTCGGACGCGGCGCAGTGGTAGGTATTGAGCCGGTCTATGTGCCGCCCGATGCCGATGCCGCGACGATGGAAAAGCTTCGGCAGCACGTGGAGAATCTTCTCAACGAAGCGACCCGGCGCGCCTATGCAGCCGTCGGGCGGCCGGAGGCAACGCTTGGCTAGCTCGCTACCGATGACGTTGCGCGTCTACCGCAAGCTGTCGTCCGCGATGGTGCCGCTCGCGCCTGCGCTGATCAAGCGGCGGCTCAAGCTCGGCAAGGAAGATCCCGAACGGGTCGGCGAGCGGCGCGGCATGAGCGGCGATGTCCGGCCGCAGGGGCCGCTGGTGTGGATTCACGGCGCGAGCGTCGGCGAGGTGCTGGCGGCGGTCGGGCTGATCGAGCGGCTGCGCGCGCTCAATCTGCGCATCCTGCTCACGTCCGGCACGGTGACCTCGGCCGCGATCGTGGCCAAGCGCTTTCCGCCCGATGTGATCCATCAATACGTGCCGTATGACTCGCCGCGCTATGTCGCGCGCTTCCTCGATCATTGGCGTCCGTCGCTGGCGCTGTTCATCGAGTCCGACCTGTGGCCGAACCTGATCCTGTCGAGCGCCGCGCGGCGGCTGCCGATGGTCTTGATCAACGGGCGGATGTCGCAGCGCTCGTTCCCGCGCTGGCGCCGGGTCTCCAACACCATCGGAGCGCTGCTCGGGCGGTTCGACATCTGCCTCGCGCAGTCGAAGACTGATGCCGAACGCTTTGCCGCGCTCGGCAGCCCAAACGTCATGGTCACCGGCAACCTCAAGCTCGACGTCGCGGCGCCGCCGGCCGATCCCGCCAAGCTGGAGCGGCTGATGTCGGTGACGCGCGGCCGCGCGATCGTGGTTGCCGCGTCCACCCATCCCGGCGAGGAAGAGCTCCTGATCGAGGCGCACAAATCGCTTGCCGGATTCTTCCCCGGGTTGCTCACGGTGATCGTGCCGCGGCATGCCGCGCGCGGCGCGGCCGTGGCGCGGCTCGTGACGGAAGCGGGCCTGCGCCCCGGGCTGCGCTCGCATGAGGACCTGCCGGTTGCGACCACCGATATCTATGTCGCCGACACGATGGGTGAGCTCGGCCTGTTCTACCGGCTGGCGCCGATCGTGTTCATGGGCGGTTCGCTGGTCGCGCATGGCGGCCAGAACCCGATCGAGGCGATCAAGCTCGGCGCTGCGATTGTGCACGGCCCGCACGTCTTCAACTTCACCGAGGTCTATGACGCGCTCGATCGTGCCGGCGGTGCGCGGCGCGCCGACGATCTGGAAGCGCTGGTCAAGCAGCTCGGCCAGTTCCTCGCCGATCCCGCGGCACGCGATGCCTCGCTTGCGGCCTCCGAGCGCGTCGTCGAACAGCTCGGTGGCGCGCTGGAGCGCACGGTGACCGCTCTCGAGCCGTATCTGTTGCAGCTGCAGCTCGAGATGGGAGCCGCCAATGCGTGAGCCGGCCTTCTGGCACCGGCCATCGTCTTGGACATCGCAATTGTTGAGACCGCTTGCCGCGCTCTACGGCGCGGTGGCCGCGCGGCGGATGCAGGGCTCCGGCGTCGATGCCGGCATTCCCGTGATCTGCGTCGGCAATTACCATGTCGGCGGCGCCGGCAAGACGCCGACCGTGCTGGCGCTGGCAAAACTGCTGCGCGAGCTCGACGAGCGGCCGGTGGTGCTCAGCCGCGGCTATGGCGGCAGGCTTGCCGGGCCGGTCAAGGTCGATCGTGACCGCCACACGGCGGCCGATGTCGGCGACGAGCCGCTGATGATGGCGGCGACCCTGCCGGTCGTGGTCTCGCGCGACCGTGCCGCGGGCCTGGCGCTGGCGCGCGCGCAGGACGCGAGCGTGATCCTGATGGACGACGGCTTCCAGAATCCATCCGTGCTCAAGGACACCTGCCTGATCGTGATCGACGGCACGCGCGGCGTCGGCAATGGCCGCGTCATTCCGGCCGGACCGTTGCGCGCGCCGCTGTCGCCGCAGCTAGAACGCACCGACGCGCTGATCGTGGTCGGCGAGGGGAGTGCAGCGAAAACGATTGCGGCCGATCTCGCGTCCCGTGGCAAGCCGATATTGCCGGCGCATCTGAGGCCCGATGAGGCCTCATGGAGCGCATTGCGCGGTCAGCGCGTACTCGCCTTCGCCGGCATCGGCGATCCCGCGCGCTTCTTCAACACGCTGCGCGCAAGCGGCGTCGACGTCGCGCGCAACAGAGCCTTCCCCGATCATCATGCCTTCACGAAGGATGAAATCGAACAGCTCGTCGCCGACGGGCGAAGCGACGCCCTGACGCTGGTGACGACAGAAAAGGATCTGGCGCGCTTGCGTGGTCCGGCCGGGATGCCGGCCTGGGCACAGGCGATCGTGCCGTTCGCGGTGACGCTGCAATTCGAGGATGCTGCCGCGCTGCGGCGCCTGGTGACCGATCAGCTGTTCAAGGCGCGGGACAGGAGGCTGCGCACATGAGCCTGGAGTTGAGCTCAGGCCTGCGGCTTGAGCACGCCGGGATGGTGGCGCTGCAGCACGGCGGTCGGGGTGGCGTAGGCCTCCTGCAGGTCGACGCTCCAGTACTTCAGCTCGTCGAGTGGAATCCGGACGTCGGTGATGACACAACGCACAAAGGTGCCGGGCGAGATCACGCGGAAATCGCCGTCGAGATATTGCACCTGCGCTTCGCCATGGCCCGAGGGACCGAACTTGTTCAGCACGTTTGAACTCTCCGCCTTGCCTCTGATGAGGCCACCTGGATGTTCATGAAGCCATCTACCACAGATAGGGGGTCATGTCCGCCCGTTAAACCACCGACTTGTGATGATTTGGCGGCAGACGCGCATGGTAGCGTTGCAGCTGTGGTCCGCTGTGTTTGCGGCGCCATAACGAGCCGGCCGGATCGGATGCGCCTCAAGTCAGTTTTCATATGCCTCGCCATGCTTGCCGTGCCGGCCGCGGTGGCGGCGGCGCCGCTTCCGGCCCCGCATCAGGTCGAAATTCCCGAAGGCAATGTGACGCTGCACGCGCAGCTCTACCGGCCCGACGGCGATGGCCCGTTCCCGACGGTCATCGCGCTGCATGGCTGCGGCGGTCTTGCCGGCCGTTCCGAGCAGGTAGCACCGCGCTATCGCGACTGGGCCGAGCAACTGCTCACATCAGGCCATGCAGTGCTGCTGCCCGACAGCTACGGCTCGCGCGAGCTCGGACCCCAGTGCCGCATCAAGGAGCATCAGGTCCAGACCCGCCGTGCGCGCGTCGCCGACATCAACGCCGCGCGGCAATGGCTGGTGCAGCAGAAATGGGTGGCGAAGAGCCGCATCAGCCTGATCGGCTGGGGCAACGGCGCGGCCGCCTTGCTCTGGGCGGTGCGGCCGCAGATGTGGTCGCGCAATGTCGAGCCGGACTTCCGCTCGGCGGTCGCGTTCTATCCGGATTGCCGCACGTCGTCGGGCCTTGGCTGGAGCGCGCGGGTGCCGACGCTGGTCCTGATCGGCGCGCGCGACGATGTGACGTCATCGTCGGCCTGCCACCAGATGGTCGACGGCGCGCGCGGCCGCAGCGCGCTGGCGCGGATCGTGGTCTATCCCGAGGCCTATCACGATTTCGACCGCGCCAACCTGCCGCTGCACGCGGTCGCGGCCTCGTCCGATGTCGACATCACGGAACCCGGTCATGTCGGCACCGATGCGAGCGCGCGCAAGGACGCGCAGAAGCAAGTCGCCGAGTGGCTGTCGCGCTAAAGCGGGATGAAGTTAAGTTGAATCGGTTTGGCCACGAACGCGGTTCACCTCTCCCCGGCGGGAGAGGTCGATTTGCGCAGCAAATCGGGTGAGGGGTCGCAGTTCTAACGAGAGACCGTGATCCCTCACCCGGCGCTACGCGCCGACCTCTCCCAAGGGAGAGGTAAACTTCCGCTGCCGCTCCAGACAAACCTGATCCCATTCCGCTCTAGAACAGGCTGCCCTGATCGACCGGCTTGGTGACACGCTTCGGCGCCGCCGGTTTCGCCTCACGCTGAGGCTTCGGCTGGCTCTCAGGCGACGCCGTCGCCGCGGGCTGATCGGCATCCGTCGTGGCAGCGACGCGGCCGTCGGCGAACTCGATCGACAGGCCGGCGTTCGGGCCGACCGCCGCGGCCGAATGGATCGCGTGTCCCTGCGCATCACGCACCAGCGCAAAGCCGCGCGCCAGCACGCCGCGATAGGACAACGCCGACAGCAGCTGGCTGCGATGGGCGACACGCGCCTCGAGCCGCTGCAGCGTGGTCAGCAGCGCGCGGCGGGCGCGCTCGGCGAGGCGGTGGGTGCGCTCGAGATCGCGCGCGATCGCGTTGCGCTGGGCCTTCGCGTTGGCGAGCTTCGAGGCCTTGAGCCGGATCTCGAGCCCGCTGAAGCGTTCGCGCCGGCGATGCAGCAGCGAGCGCGCCGACAGCGTGATGCGTTCGCCCGAGACGGTCAGCCGCTGCCGCGCATGCGCGATCTGGCCGCGCAGCACGCCGATGGTGAGGCGCGAGCTCGACGCGGCAAAGCGGCGGAAATGCGCGTGCGTATTGGCCTTCAGTCCGCGCGGCAGCCCGGCTGCGAGATGATCGAGCCGCTGCCGCGGGATTGCCAGCAGTTCGTTCGCCGCCGGCAGCGCGCGCGCCGCGGCACGCAGCTCGTTGCGGCGCGCCTCCTGGCCGCGCTGCCAGCACACCATGGTGCGGCGGGCGAGCGCTGTGACCTCGACGAACAGCTCGCTGCGCACCGGCACCGCCATTTCGGCGGCCGCCGTCGGCGTCGGCGCGCGCTTGTCGGCGACGAAGTCGATCAGCGTGATGTCGGTCTCGTGGCCCACCGCCGAGATCAGCGGGATATGGCTCTCGGCCGCGGCGCGGACCACGATCTCCTCGTTGAACGACCACAGGTCCTCGAGCGAGCCGCCGCCGCGCGCGACGATCAACAGATCGGGCCGCGGGATCCTGCCGCCCTCCGGCAGCGCGTTGAAGCCGCGGATCGCGGCCGCGACCTGCTCGGCCGAGCCGTCGCCCTGCACCTTGACCGGCCAGACCAGCACCCGGCGGGGAAAGCGATCCTCGAGGCGATGCAGGATGTCGCGGATCACGGCGCCGGTCGGCGAGGTGACGACGCCGATCACCTCGGGCAGCCAGGGCAAGAGCTGCTTGCGGGCCTCGTCGAACAGCCCCTCGGCCGCCAGCTTCTTCTTGCGCTCCTCCATCAGCGCCATCAGCGCGCCGACGCCGGCCGGCTCCAGCGAGTCGATGACGATCTGGTACTTCGAGGAGTTCGGATAGGTGGTCAGCTTGCCGGTGGCGATGACCTCGAGCCCTTCCTGCGGCTTGAAGCGCATCCTTGCGTGGGCAAACTTCCAGATCACCGCCTCGATCTTGGCGCTCTCGTCCTTCAGGGCGAAATAGCAGTGGCCGGAGGAGTGCGGGCCGCGGAAGCCGGAGATCTCGCCGCGGACGCGGACATGGCCGAAGCGGTCCTCCACCGTCCGCTTCAGGGCGGAGGAGAGTTCCGAGACGGTGAATTCGGGCGCGTTGACGAGATTCGGAGCAGCGGTCATCTGGCCTATAGAATCGGGGTTTTCGACCCCGTGTGCAAGGTCCGGACGCCTCGTTTCAAGCGTCGAATCACATATCCACATCTGATCGAACCGCTGGTTGCTGCGGTCCGGGAGCGTGCTAAACCGGACGAAACGGCGTTACAACCCCTCTAATCGGCGACACAGATGAACATCCTCCTGCTCGGTTCCGGCGGCCGCGAACATGCGCTGGCGTGGAAGATCGCCGCATCTCCGCTGGTGACCAAACTCTGGTGCGCGCCGGGCAATGCCGGGATCGCGCGCGAGGCCGAATGCGTTGCGCTCGATGTCGCCGACCATGCCGCGGTGATCGAGTTCTGCCGGCGCAATACGGTCGATCTGGTGGTGGTCGGTCCGGAGACGCCGCTCGCCGCCGGCATCGTCGATGATCTCGCCGCCGCAGGCATCAAGGCGTTCGGGCCGAGCAAGCAGGCCGCTCAGCTCGAGGGCTCCAAGGGCTTTACGAAGGACCTCTGCAGCGAGTTCAACATTCCGACCGGCGCCTATCGCCGCTTCGACAATGCGAAAGACGCGGTGGCCTATGTCCGCGCCCAGGGCGCACCGATCGTGGTCAAGGCCGACGGGCTCGCCGCCGGCAAGGGCGTCGTGGTGGCGCAGACCTTGCTCGAGGCGGAAGCCGCTGTTGCGATGATGTTCGAGGGCGCATTCGGCTCGGCCGGCGCCGAGGTCGTGATCGAGGAGTTCTTGTTGGGCCGCGAGATCAGCTTCTTCGCGCTGTGCGACGGTGAGACCGCGATCCCGCTGGCGTCCGCGCAGGACCACAAGCGCGTGTTCGATCACGACAAGGGGCCGAACACCGGCGGCATGGGCGCCTATTCGCCGACGCCGTTCGTGACGCCTGAGGTGCACGACCAGATCATGGCGCGGATCATCCTGCCGACGGTTGCGGGGATGAAGAGCCGCGGCACGCCGTTCAAGGGCGTGCTCTATGCCGGCGTGATGCTGACGGCGCAGGGCCCAAAACTGTTCGAATACAATGTCCGCTTCGGCGATCCCGAGTGCCAGGTGCTGATGCTGCGGATGATGTCGGACATCGTGCCGGCACTGCTCGCTGCCTGCGACGGGCAATTGAAGAATTTCGATCTGCGCTGGTACCCGGACCCGGCGCTGACGGTGGTGATGGCGGCCAAGGGCTATCCCGGCGACTACATCAAGGGCACGCGGATCGACGGTCTCGATGACGCCGCCAAGGTCGAAGGCGTCGAGATCTTCCACGCCGGCACGGTGGCCCAGGATGGCGCAATCCTTGCCAATGGCGGCAGGGTGCTGAACGTCTGCGCGATGGGCAAGACGGTCACCGAAGCGCGCGACCGCGCCTACCAGGCGGTCGATCGCATCAAATGGCCGGAGGGATTCTGCCGCCGCGACATCGCTTGGCAGGCGGTGGAGGCGGAAAAGGGCTAACTCGCCACGTCATTGCGAGGAGCTCGCGACAAAATTGCACAGCAATTTTGCGCTGAAGCGACGAAGCAATCCATCTATCCCTGTGTGGAGAAGTGGATTGCTTCGCTCCGCTCGCAATGACGCTTACAGCAAATCCCCACCCGCCGCGCTCGCGGTGGTGCCGTGCTCGCGGAACGCCTTGATGACGTTCTTGCCGATCTTCCACTTGTGCACTTCGTCGGGACCGTCGACCAGCCGCTGCGAGCGCACCTGCGTGTACCATTTCGCCAGCGGCGTATCCTGGCTGAAGCCGAGTGCGCCGTGCAGCTGGATCGCGGTGTCGATCACCTTGTGCACCATGTGGGCGTGGAAGATCTTGGCGATCGAGTTCTCCTGGCGGATGTCGAGGCCCTTCTCCGCCTTGTAGGCGATGTGCAGCAGCATCAGCCGGCCGATATAGAGCTCGCTCGCGCAATCGGCGAGCATGAACTGCACCGCCTGGCGGTCGGCCAGCAGCTGGCCGAAGGTCGAGCGCTTGGTGACGTGCGCGGCCGCCATGTCGAGCGCGCGCTGCGCCTTGGCGACGTTGTGCATGCCGTGGCGCAGCCGGCCGTAGGCGAGGCGGTGCTGGCCCATGTTGAAGCCGTTGCCTTCGCCGCCGAGCAGGTTGTCGGCCGGTACCTTGAGATCCTTGATCTCGATCTCGGAGTGGCCGCCGTGGATCACGTCATCGTGCGGGCCCTCGATCGCCATGTTGGCGACGTTGCGCTTGATGCGGTAGCCGGGGTTTGGCAGTTCGACGATGAAGGTCGAGTACTGCTTGTGGCGCGGTGCGTTCGGATCGGTCTTCGCCATGACAAGCGCGAGGTCGGCGACGCTCGCCGACGACGAGAACCATTTCTCGCCGTTGAGGATGTAGTTCTCGTTGCCGTCCTTCACCGCAGTGGTCTGCATGCCGGTGGCGTCGGCGCCGGCGGCCTTCTCGGTCATCGAGAAGCAGATCCGCTTCTCGCCGTTCAGCAGGGGCTTGAGGAATTTCTCCTTCTGATACTCGGTGCCGTGCGCCAGGATCGTCATCATCGAGGCGTCGTCCGGCCCCTGCGTGTTCATCGAGAGCGCGCCGAGCATGCTCTCGCCGAGCTCCATCTGTACCAGGGCGTTGGCGAGCGGGCCGAGGCCCATACCGCCATACTCCTTCGGCACGAAGGGGCACCACAGGCCCTGCGCGCGGGCCTTCTTCCGCAGCGGCACCAGCACCTCGGCAAGCGGCTTGGTGTCGAGTTCCTTTTCCGCCGGGATGCACTCGTCGTGCACGAATTTGCGGACCTTCTCGCGGATCGCCTTGGCTTCGGCCGGAATCTCGAAATCGATCGACATGGCACTTCCTCGTTTCGTGTTGTTGTTGGTTGGGCTTGAGGATGGCATAAACCTCGCCTGAGCCAGCGGCAACGCCGAACAAAGTTTGAAGCACGGCGCACGCGACCGGGAGGAGCCACCGATGCCTGATCTCGCTGATCTTTTTCCCGGCTATGAATCCAAATGGCTCAACACCTCGCAGGGCCGCATCTTCGCCCGCGTCGGCGGCAAGGGGCCGCCGCTGCTGTTGCTGCACGGGTTTTCCTCGACGCATGTGATGTGGCACACGGTCGCGCCGAAGCTTGACGACAAGTTCACGCTGATCATCGCCGACCTGCCGGGCTACGGCTGGTCCGACATGCCTGATAGCGACAAGGACCATACGCCCTACACCAAGCGGGTCTGGGCCAAGACCATGGTCGAGGCGATGGAGCAGCTCGGCCATGTGCATTTCGCGCTCGCCGGTCACGACCGCGGTGGCCGCGTCTCATACCGGCTGGCGCTCGATCATCCCGGCCGGCTGTCCAAGCTTGCGGTGCTCGATATCGCGCCGACCTATGACTACTGGCAGAAGCTCAATCGGCTTTCGGCGCTGAAGATCTACCACTGGGCGTTCCTGGCGCAGCCCTATCCGCTGCCTGAGACGCTGATCTCCAACAATGGCGAATTCTTCCTCAAGGAGAAGATGGCGAGCCAGACCAGGACCAAGACGCTGGAGGCGATCGATCCGCGCGCGCTCGCGCATTACCTTGCGCCGTTCCGCGATCCCGCCCGCATTCATGCGATGTGCGAGGACTACCGCGCCGGCGCCTATGCCGACTACGAGATCGACAAGGCCGACGTCGATGCCGGCAGGAAGATCACGATCCCGATGCTGGCATTGTGGGGCGATGCCGGCGTTGCCAGCGCGGCAACCACGCCGCTCGACACCTGGAAGAACTGGGCGACCAATGTCAGCGGGGCGCCGGTGGCATCGGGGCATTTCCTGCCCGAGGAGGCGCCGGACGCGACGGCGAAGCTGCTGCGGGAGTTTTTCCTGGCGTAGCGGTCATTGCGAGGAGCGAAGCGACGAAGCAATCCACTCGACCCCCGTGCCGAGACATGGATTGCTTCGCTTCGCTCGCAATGATGAGAGGGAGCTTCATCCGGGCTAGAGCGGGATGGGATCAGGTTTGTCTGGGAGCGGCAGCGGAAGTTCACCTCTCCCTTGGGAGAGGTCGGCGCGTAGCGCCGGGTGAGGGATCACGGTCTCTCGTTAGTACTGCGGCCCCTCACCCGATTTGCTACGCAAATCGACCTCTCCCCGCCGGGGAGAGGTGAACCGCATTCGCGGCCAAACCGATTCAACCTAACTTCATCCCGCTTCAGGGAGCGTCACCGCCGCTCCCTGAAGAACTCGCGCAGGAGGCGCGCGGACTCGGTCTCGCCGACTGCGCCGTAGACCTCCGGGACGTGGTGGCAGGTCGGCTGCGCGAAGAACCGCACGCCTGACTCGACCGCGCCGCCCTTGGGGTCGGCGGCGCCGTAATACAGCCGGCGGATGCGGGCCAAGGAGATCGCGCCGGCGCACATGGTGCAGGGCTCCAGCGTCACGTAGAGGTCGCAATCGACCAGCCGCTCGGTGCCGATGGCCTCGGCGGCCTGCCGGATCGCCAGGACTTCGGCATGGGCGGTCGGATCGCGGTCGGTGAGGGTGCGATTGCTGGCGGTTGCGATGATCTCGTAACCCCGGACAATCACGCATCCGATCGGAACTTCGCCGGCTTTTCCGGCGTTTTCGGCCGTTTTCAGCGCCAAATCCATGAAAGAAGGGGCTGACATGCCTCGTATCATCGGAAGAAACCTGCTAGTAGCTTCGCCTTCAGCAAAAGTGGATGCCGGTTTTGCGTCAAATGCGCTGCCAACAGGGCGCGTACGCCCGGCTGCCCTTGCACCCCAATTGAACGTCCAGCGAGATTATTCATGCCCCGCGACAGCGACAAAAACAACGATCCCCGCGGCCGGCGTGATCGGCCCGGCGGTGGCCAGGGCCGCGCCGGCGGTGGCAAGGGCCGCTCCGGCGCCGCCCGCGGACCGGACAAGAAATTTGCCAAGCGCGGCTTTGGCGACAAGAAGTTTGCCGGCAAGGGCGATGGCGAAAAGCGGCCCTATCGCGGCGATCGCGAGGACCGTCCGCCGCGCCGCGAGTTCGGCGACAAGCCGAGGTTCAACCGCGATGA
The DNA here is from genome assembly GCF_013373795.3 of Bradyrhizobium quebecense. Lineage (NCBI taxonomy): Bacteria > Pseudomonadati > Pseudomonadota > Alphaproteobacteria > Hyphomicrobiales > Nitrobacteraceae > Bradyrhizobium > Bradyrhizobium quebecense. The sequence continues at coordinate 5,393,983 of NZ_CP088022.1, read as the reverse complement.
TGCCCGTGGCGATCGGCCATTCCGCGATCGGCCCGCGCGTGACGGCGATGGCGAGAAGCGCACGTTCAAGGCGCGCGGCGACCGGCCGAGATTTGATCGCGGCGGGGATGGCGAAAAGCGTTCGTTCAAGCCGCGCGAAGATCGCGGCGGCGAAAAGCGCCCCTTTACGCCCCGCGGCGACCGTCCGAACTTCAATCGCGACGATCGCCCGCCGCGGCGCGATCGCGATGATGCGCGCCCGGCGGGGCGGTCTTCCGATCGGAAGTTCGGCGACAGGAAGCCTTACGCGCCGCGCGAGCGTGACGGCGAGAAGCGGCCCTATACGCCGCGTGGCGAGCGATCGTTCGGCGACCGTCCTTCGCGCGATGGCGACCGGCCCGCACGGAAATTCGGCGGCGACAGCAAGTTCAAGCGCGGTGCGGCGGATCGCGGCCCGCGCAAGGATTTTGGCGACCGGCCGCCGCGCGGCGAATCCAAGCCGTGGCAGAAGCGCGAGGGCGGCTCCGATCGTCCGGAGCGTGGTTCGCGTCCGTTCCGCGACGGCCCGCGCAATTTCGACAGGCCGCGCGACGATCGCGGCGGCGGCGAGCGGCCGCGGTTCTCGCGCTCCCGCGACGACCGCGAGCAGGGCGATCGTCACGAGCGGCCGAAGTTCAGCCGGCCGCGCTGGGATCGTGACGACGAAGCCGGCGATCGCCGCCGTGAGCGCCCCGAAGGCCGTACCGACTGGCAGGAGCATCCGCGCAGCGAAGGCCGTTTCGGCGATCGGCCGCGCCGCGAGAACGAGGACGACAGCAAGGTCTTTGCCAAGCGCCCGGCGTTCGGTGGCCGCGGTGCCTATCGCGAACGCTCCTACGATGACCGCCGCGAGCGTCCCGAGCCGAAGCCGAAGAAGGCGGGCGAACGCATTGCCAAGGTGCTGGCGCGCGCCGGCCTCGCCTCGCGCCGCGATGCCGAGGAGATCGTCACCCAGGGCCGCGTCACCGTCAACGGACGCGTGATCAACTCGCCGGCGCTCGATATCACCGAGAACGATGTCGTGGCGGTCGACGGCAAGCCGTTGCCGCCGCGCGAGCGGACGCGGCTGTTCATGTATCACAAGCCGCGCGGGCTGATGACGACGCATGCCGACCCCGAGGGACGGCCGACCGTGTTCGACAATCTGCCCGAGGGCCTGCCGCGGCTGATCTCGATCGGCCGGCTCGATTTCAACACCGAGGGCCTGCTGCTGCTCACCAATGACGGGGGCCTGGCGCGGACGCTGGAGCATCCCGACACCGGATGGCTGCGGCGCTACCGCGTGCGCGCGCATGGCGAGGTGACGCAGGGCCAGCTCGACCAGCTCAAGGACGGCATCGAGGTCGATGGCGTCAAATACGGGCCGATCGATGCCACGCTGGAGCGCGACCAGAGCGCCAATGTGTGGGTGGTATTCGCGATCCGCGAGGGCAAGAACCGTGAGGTGCGCAACGTCATGGCGCATCTCGGGCTCGAGGTGAACCGGCTGATCCGGATCTCCTACGGCCCGTTCCAGCTCGGCGAGCTCGAGGAGGGCAAGGTCGAGGAGGTCAAGACGCGGGTGCTGCGCGAGCAGCTCGGCGAGAAGATCGCCAAGGTCGCAGGTGCGGACTTCACGCGGCCGGAGCAGCGTGACGCCGGCGACGGCGACGATGCGCCCGCCAGGAAGCCGAAGCCCAGCAAGCGCGAAACGATCAATGACCGCAAGGGCCGCCGCGTGCTGGTGCAACGCACCGGCAGCGAGGAAGCCCGCGCCCGCAACGAGGACGAGGCCAACGGCTATGGCCCGCCGCGCCGTCCCAAGCGCGGTTATCACGGCAAGCGCGATCTCACGCCGAAGGACGAGTAGAGGAACAGAATGGGCCGCGCGTTTTTTGCCGCGATGGTTGCTGAACGGCACTCTCTGCTCCCTTCCCCCTTGTGGGGAAGGGTTGGGGAAGGGGGTACCGCTTGCTCAGACCTCCCGTGGGGCACCCCCCTCCCTAGCCCTCCCCCACAAGGGGGGAGGGAACGCACCGCGCGTGCGGCAAACATCCGAGCTCTGTAATGCGCGTCGTTGGGGGCAGGCTGAAGGGCCGCAATCTCGCTTCGCCGTCGGGCCGCGACATCCGTCCGACCGCGGACCGCCTGCGCGAGTCCGTGTTCAATATCCTCGTCCACGCCTACGACAATCCGATTGAGGATGCGCGCGTGCTCGATCTGTTTGCCGGCACCGGCGCGCTCGGTATCGAGGCGGTTTCGCGCGGCGCGAAGTTCACGCTGTTCGTCGACAATGGCGCCGAGGCGCGGGCGCTGCTGCGCAACAATGTCGAGTCGCTCGGCCTTGGCGGGACGACCAAGGTCTATCGCCGCGATGCCACCGATCTCGGACCTGCGCATCCGGTCGAGCCGTTCTCGCTTGTGTTCCTCGATCCGCCCTATGGCAAGGGGCTCGCCGACAAGGCGCTCGCCTCGCTGCGCGACGGCGGCTGGCTGACGCCGGGCGCGCTGCTCGTGGTCGAGGAGGCCAAGGCCGCGGCGTTCGCGGCGCCCGAAGGGTTCGAGGAGCTCGAGCGGCGCGCCTATGACGACACCGAGTTCGTGTTCCTTCGCGAAAAAGTGTAGGGCGCATTGGTGTCAGCGTCATCCGCTGACTTTATGGTGGTTGCGCCTTCTCCACCCCCAGACTGATTCAACGCCGTTTGCGGAGCGCGAACCATGGCCGACACTCTTGCCGGACTGGCCGGTCAGCTGGAGACGCACGTCAAGGCGTTGCGCCGTGCGGGTGATGACGCAGCGCTGCTTGCAGCCGCGCGCGATGCCGCCGACCAGATCGAGCGTGGTTGTGGCGCGCAGGATGGCGACGAGCGTGAAGCGCTCACAATGGTTCAGCGGTGGACGTTCAACGCGGCGGCCGATTGCTGGCCGGGCTGGAGCGTTTCCGACAAGCCGATCAGCCCAGACAATCTGCTCGCCGCGCGCGAGCTTGCAGAACGCTCGCTCGGGCTGGTGCGGACCCTGGAGCTCGGACCTCTGCGCGAGGCAACGGGCGTCTGGATGGTGGGGGCGTTCGATCTGGCGCTCGGCCGATACGACGAGGCCTCGCAGCTCTTCCGCGAGGCGCACGAGCAATATGTTGCCGCGAATGCGCCGGGTCTGGTGCTGCTGACGGAGGGCTATGCTGCGATTGCGCGGCAGGTCGGCAAGCAGGCAGCCGATGGCGATGATCTCGATCAGGTGTGCAAGCGGATCGCGGCAGGCGGGTTCGAGGACGGCGATGAATGGATCGCACAGCTTCGGACGGCGCTGGAGGTGTTCGCGCGATAGGTTTCGTAGGATGCCCTGATCTGCCGTCCCTGCCTAGTGCGCAATTGCGCACGGGAGCAGGGACCCATATGTGGACGGCCCCCGTGGCACAAGAGCTTTCTGGGATTGGTCGGATCGCTGTCATCCATATGTCCGGCCTGTTTGATGCGATCGTGTTGATCGCTGGGCCAAGATGGTTTCCGCGACGCGAGTGCCAAACAACCTGGCGACCTTGTGAAGGCCAATGGGTCCCGCGGCTTGTCTCGCGTTCTGGATCGATCGATCATTCCATCTGCTCTTGCAGCTCCGGTTCGTCCGGCGAGCGCTACGTCCGGCCGGCCGACTTGTTAGGTGACAGCGTTCATGCGTGCGGCATCATAGCTCTCGCCGGTCGCCATCAGCTTCCAGGCGATGCGGGCCACCTTGTTGGCGAGCGCCACGGCCGCAAGCTTCGGCGGCTTGCGCCTGAGCAACGCCACGAGCCAGCGCGAGGGGTGGCCGCGCCCGAGCCTTGCCTGCCGGATCACCGCGGTCGCCCCGGCCACGAGCAGGCGACGCAGGGTCTCGTCGCCAGCGCGGGTGATCTTGCCGAGCCTGGTTTTGCCGGCGGTGGAATGGTCCTTGGGCGTCAGGCCGAGCCAGGCCGCGAACAAGCGGCCGGAGCGGAAGGCGTGCGGGTCCGGCGTCTTCATCACAAGCGAGGTCGCGATGATCGGACCGACCGAGGGGATCTGGGCCAGACGACGGCTTGTGGCGTTGGCCTGGTGCCAGGCCAGCAGCCTGGCCTCGACCGCCTTCAGCTCACCCTGCAACTGCGCATAGTCACGGCCCTGCATGGCGAACAGCTCGCGCGCCATAGCGGGAACGCTCTCGTCCTGCGTGATCCGGGCCAACAGCGGCTCGATCTTGTCCAACCCCTTCGGCGCGATCAGGCCAAACTCCGCCGCGTAGCCGCGGATCGCATTGCTGAGCTGGGTACGGCGGCCGATCAGCCCATCGCGGACACCTGCAAGCATCAGCGCGGCCTGCTGTTCGGCGCTCTTCACCGGCACAAACCGCATCCGCGGTCGGCCCATCGCTTCGCACACCCCATCCGCATCTCGCCCGTCGTTCTTGTTCCGCAGCACATAAGGCTTCACCAACTGCGGCGCTATCAGCTTCACCTCATGGCCAAGCTTGCCAAGCTCGCGCCCCCAGTAATGAGCCGCCCCGCAGGCCTCCATCCCGATCACGGTCGGCGGAAGCTTGGCAAAAAACTCAAGCACCTGCTTGCGCGACAGCTTCTTGCGCAACACCGGCTGTTCCGCCGCGTCAACTCCATGCAGCACAAAAATATGCTTCGACGTATCCATCCCAATACGGATAATCTCTCTCACGGACGGTCTCCTTGTCTGAGATTTACAACAACCTCATTCTGGCACACTGATGCCGTAGGGGGCCGTCCACACCATCAACCACAAATGTGCATTGTGGAAGCGCGCTGTGGCCCCAACTTCTCTCGACCCAGACATCGGAGTTTATGGGTCCCGGGTCGCGCGGAGCCTGTCATCGGGCGGCGCTTTGCGCCGACCCGTTGGCTTGCCCGGGACGACGGAATGTGCGGCGGTTATCGCCGCCCGAACAGCTTCTCGATATCGCTCAGCTTCAATTCCACATAGGTCGGGCGGCCGTGGTTGCACTGGCCGGAGTTCGGCGTGTCTTCCATCTCGCGGAGCAGCGCGTTCATTTCTTCCGGCTTGAGGCGTCTCCCGGCGCGGACCGAGCCGTGGCAGGCCATGGTGGCGGCGACGTGCATCAGCCGGCGCTCCAGCGGCAGCGCCTCGTCCCACTCGGCCATATGTTCTGCGAGGTCGCGCAGCAGCCCGGCCGCATTGGCCTTGCCGAGCAGCGAGGGCGTCTCGCGCACGGCGACCGCACCGGGACCGAAGGATTCGATCGCGAGCCCGAACGATGCCAGCTCCTCGGCGCGATCGAGCAGCTTTTCGACAGTCGCCTCATCGAGCTCGACGATCTCCGGGATCAAGAGGATCTGCCGCTGCACGCCGTTCTTCGCCAGCGAGGCCTTCAGTCTCTCGTAGACGATGCGCTCGTGCGCCGCGTGCTGGTCCACCACGATCAGGCCGTCGCGGGTCTGCGAGACGATGTAGGTCTCGTGGATCTGGGTGCGCGCAGCGCCGAGCGGCCGGTCGAGCAGATCGGGCGCAGGCGCAGCCTCGAAGCGGACATCCGCGGTCGGGGTGCCGACATCGAAGGCGGCCTGTCCGGGTTCGGCGAAGGCGGGCGCCGTCGCACCTTCGAACGCGCGCATCGGATTGACCGGATACGACGGCGAGCTGCGCCAGTCCCAATTGCCCGGGCGCGGCGGCGTGAAGGCGGGGCGGAACGCCGAGAGCGCCGCGCCATCGGCAGTGTTCGCCGCGGTGCGCTTGCCCTCGCGCGCCAAGCCGTCCTTCAGAGCGTGCACGATCAGCGCGCGCACCAGGCCGGCGTTGCGGAAGCGCACCTCGGTCTTGGCCGGGTGCACATTGGCGTCGACCTCCTGCGGGTCGCAGGTGACGAACAGCGCCACCACGGGATGGCGGTCGCGCGGCAGATAGTCGGAATAGGCCGCACGCACGGCGCCGAGGATCAGCTTGTCGCGCACCGGGCGGCCATTGACGAACAGATATTGCCCAAGTGCGTTGGCGCGGGTCAGCGACGGCGCGGCGGCAAAGCCCTCGACCGTGACGCCCTCGCGCTCGGCGCGCACCTCGATTGCGCTGGCGCGGAAGTCCGCGCCCAGGATGTCGCCGAGCCGCGTCAGCCGGCCGGCAGCGCCGGGCAGCGCCGCGGCCCATGTGACCGGCGCACGCTCTTCGCCGGCCAGCGTGAAGGCGATATCGGGCCGGGCCATGCCGAGGCGCCGCACCACCTCGCGGATCGCCTCCGCCTCGGTGCGGTCGGTCTTGAGGAATTTCAGCCGCGCCGGCGTTGCATAGAAGAGTTCGTTGACCTCGACGCGGGTGCCCTGCCCGAGCGCAGCCGGCATGACCTCCGACTTCTCGCCGCCCTCGACCGCCAGCGACCAGGCATGCGGTTCGCTGGCATGGCGCGTGGTGATGCCGAGCTTGGCGACCGCGCCGATCGACGGCAGCGCCTCGCCGCGGAACCCGAGCGTGCGGATGCGCAAGAGGTCCTCGTCGTCGAGCTTGGAGGTGGCGTGGCGATCGACCGCAAGCGCGAGGTCGTTGCGCGTCATGCCGCCGCCGTCGTCGGTGATGCCGATCCGCCGCCGCCCGCCGCCGTCGGTGAATACGTCGATCCGGCTCGCGCCGGCGTCGATCGCGTTCTCGACCAGTTCCTTGACGACGCTCGCAGGGCGTTCGACCACTTCGCCGGCGGCGATGCGGTTGACGAGCTGTTCGGGAAGCTGGCGGACGGGCATGGATTGAACGTTCGGAGAGCGATTCGAGCCTAGCCGTCACTATAAGTCGCCGCGCCGGCAAATACATGGGACAGCTCCGGCATGGCCGATACAGGTTGGGGATGATTCCGGCCTATCGTCTTGAAGATGCTCGTCTTCGGCGGCTGGCACGTTACGCCCTACGTCGCGATTGTGGGGCCGCACGGGCAGGTATATCGTTTAGAAAAATTATAAGGTCTTGCCGGAGGAACGCCATGTGCCATCTTTTCGCGCACCAGCCGCAGCGTGACTATGAATCGCAGACCCGTTCGTTGCGGATCGACGGCCATTGCACCTCGATCCGGCTGGAAATGTCGTTCTGGGATACGCTGGAGGAAATCGCGGCCAAGGAAGGCATGACCTTGGCCAAGTTCCTCACCACCCTGCACAACGAGGTGCTCGACCATCATGGCGAGGTGAACAATTTTGCCTCGCTGCTGCGCTGCTCCTGCCTGATTTACCGCGCCAAGGCCAATGCGCCGGCTGTCGTCCCGGACTATCGTCCGGCGGCTGCAGCGATCATGGATGCGGCGGAATAGAATTTCCGCCTATCCGTTGCGCAAAAGAAAAGCGGCCTTTGTCCGAATTGGACAAGGGCCGCTTCAGTTAGAGGGACCCTAGATTTCCTTGCGCTGCATTGCGCCGGCGATCGTGTCGGCCTGCCGGATCGCCAGTGACACGATCGTCAGCGTCGGGTTGCACGCCGCTCCGCTCGTGAACTGGCTGCCGTCGGAGACGAACAGGTTCTTGATGTCGTGGGTCTGGCCGAACTTGTTGACCACGCCATCGCGCGGCTTCTCGCTCATCCGGTTGGTGCCCATGTTGTGGGTCGAGGGGTAGGGCGGCGTCGGGTAGGTCACGGTGGCGCCGACCGCCTCATAGACCGCGGCGCCCTGCTTGTAGGCGTGATCGCGCATCGCGACGTCGTTCGGATGATCGTCGAAATGCACGCTCGCGACCGGCATGCCGAACTTGTCCTTGATGCTCGGATCCAGCGTGACACGGTTGGTCTCCTGCGGCAGGTCCTCGCCGACCAGCCACATGCCGGCCATCCGCGGATAGCCTTCCATGGCGCTGGTGAAGCTGCGGCCCCAGGCCCCGGGATTGAGAAACGCCGCCATGAAGGGCAGGCCGAGCGACAGCGTCTCCATCTCGTAGCCGCCGACGAAGCCGCGCTTCGGATCGTTCTTCGCCTCGTCGCGGATGATGCCGGCCATCGTGGTGCCGCGATACATATGCACCGACTTCTCGAAGGTCGCATACACGCTGCCGGTCATGTGCCGCAAATAATTGCGGCCGACCTGGCCCGACGAATTGGCGAGCCCGTCCGGGAACATGCTGGAGGCGCTGTTGAGCAAGAGCCGCGGGCTCTCGATCGAGTTGCCGGCGACCGCAACGACGCGGGCCTTCTGGCGCTGCATCGCGCCGGTTGCATCGGCATAGACCACGCCGGTGACCTTGCCGGACTGGTCGTGCTCGATCTTGATCACCATGCTGCCGGCACGCACTTCGAGGTTGCCGGTGGCTTCGCCCTTCGGGATCTCGGTGTAGAGCGTCGACCATTTGGCGCCCGACTTGCAGCCCTGGAAGCAGAAGCCGATCTGCAGGCAGGAGCCGCGGCCGTCGCGCGGCTCGCTGTTGATCGCCATCCGCCCGGTGTGCACCTCCTTGTAGCCGAGCTTCTTGGCGCCGGCTTCCATCACCTTGAAGTTGTTGTTGCCGGGAAGCCCGGGGATGCCGTTGGTGCGGGTGACGCCCATCTTGTCCTCGGCCTTGGCGTACCACGGCTCCATCTCGGCGAGCGTGATCGGCCAGTCCAGCAGGTTGGCGCCGGGGATGCCGCCATAGGCCGACTTGATCTTGAACTCGTGCTCGTCGAAGCGCAGCGAGGCGCCGGCCCAATGCGTGGTCGAGCCGCCGACCGCCTTCACGATCCAGGCCGGAATATTCGGGAAATCCTTGTGGACGCGCCAGCTTCCCGACGTCGTGCGCATGTCCGACCAGGCGAGCTGGCCGAAGCTGTCCCATTCATCGTTGATGAAGTCCTGGTTCTCGATGCGCGGGCCGGCTTCCAGAATCACGACCTTGATGCCCTTCTGCGCCAGTTCATTGCCGAGCGTTCCGCCGCCGGCACCGGAGCCGACGATCACGACAACGCCGCTGTCATTCAGATCGAATTTTGCCATTGTGTCCTCCCGACGTTGTCCGCTTCACGCCTTCGGCAGCCAGTCGATATCGGCGAAGCCGCGCTTGATGTAGCCGCCATGCTCGGCGGAGGAGCCCTCGTAGCCGAACCTCGGCCAAACCTCCTTGTTGTTGTAGAGCGATGCGATGAGGTCGCCGCGGATCTTCTGGAAGAACGCGCTTGCCTCGATCTGCTGCAGCAGCGCGACGCGATCGTTTTCCCAGGCGACCTGGGCATAGGGGCTCTTGTGGCGGTCGTTGGCCGCCTGGTCGAGCCGGGTTACGCCCTCATTGATCAGCGATTTGATGGCCGGATCCTTCGCCGCCTTGTCATCCCACGGCTTGACCGCCGTGATGTAGTAGCTGTCGCCGAGGAAATCGTGCGGATAGATGTCGCGCGCCATCTTCAGCAATGTCTTCATGGTGGCCGGCGTCAGCGTGCCCGCCTCATCGGCCCACGCATCGGTGATGCCGAGCCCGGTCGATGTCGCGATCGCGACCGCCGGTGCGGTAGCAGCCGCGCCTTTGAGGAACACACGCCGGTCATATTTGCTGCGTCGATCGATTTCTCTCATGGGTTTCCTCCGTCATTTTATTTTGCAATTGGATTAGCCGAAGCGCCCGCCGCGCTGGATCACCTCGATCTTGTAGCCGTCGGGATCGGAGACGAAGAAGAAGCGCGCCAGCGTCTTGCCGTCGTGCTTGAAGTCGCGCAGCGGTCCGGGCGACAGTTTCTCCTTCTCGAAGCGCGCATGCTCGGCATCGAGGTCATCGACGACGACAGCGAGATGGCCGTAGCCGTCGCCGAGCGTGTAGGGCTCCTTGCGGTCGAAATTGACCGTGAGCTCGACCTCGAAGGGCGAGGACGGATGGCGCAGATAGATCAGCGCGAAATCGGGAAATCGCAGATTGTCCGCGATCTCGAGCCCGAACGCACGCTTGTAGAAGTCGAGCGCTTTGGCCTCGTCGAACACGCGGATCATCGAATGCACGGGTTTCGCCATTCAGTTCAGCTCCTTCAGATAGGCGATGATCATGGCGCGGGTTTCCGGCTTGGCCTGCCGGTAGGCCATCACGGCGCCTGGGATCACCTCTTGCGGATTGGTCAGCCAGGCATCGAGCCTGGCGTCGTCCCAGACGAAATCCGCTCCGGCGAAGCCCGCGGAATATTTGAAGCCGTCAGCCTTGCCGGCATGGCGGCCGACGACCTTGTAGAGCGACGGTCCTTGCCGAATGGGATCTGTCGTGTTTGACGTGTGGCAGGTCGCGCATTGCTGCTTGAACAGCGTCGCCCCGTCGGGCGGCTTGGCGGCAGGCAAAGGCATCTGCGCAGCCGTCATTTGCACTGCAAACATCGCGCTGCAAAATCCCAGCGCCAACGTCCACCTCGCACGCAGCTTTGTCATATACATCACCGCCTCTGTGCGCTGACTGTAGGAGGCTGAAATCGGCCGTTGGTAGTAGCGGGCTGTTTCACAGCAGAACAAAGCTGGGCGGCGATTTGGCGCGGAACCGATCCTTGCCGCATATGCGGACGACAAATCCGCAAAATGACCGCGAAATCCCTGCACGATCACCACACGCCGCCGCTTGCATTGCGCGTGCGCCGTTTGCGGAAAATTCAGTCTCGCGCGATGGGGTTCAGGGTCGGCGCTGCAAACGGCGCACACCTGCGCCGCTCCGTCCATCGTCAATCAAAGTCCTGGAGAAATAGATGACGTTTGCAAAGACCAGCGTGCTCGCCCTTGCCATTACGGCCGCGATGGCCGGCCCCGTCCTGGCCCAGGGGGCGGCTGCACCGGGCACCCAGCTTCGCGGCGGCGCACAAGGCAGTGGGACCATGCAGCAGGGTGGCGGCATGTCCGGCAGCGGCGATGAGGAAATGGCGGCGCAGCCGACTTCGCCGACGCAAAAGAGCGGCACCAGCGCCAAGTCGGGCAACAAGGGAACGGTCGGCAGCGGCCACGCCACACCGAAATCTGGCGGTTCCGAGATGGCGCCTGCAACCAAGAAGTACTGATCCGCGATGATCGGATCCCGGATGCAGCGCCGTGCCTGCGCTGCGTCCGGTGCTCCCCAAAAGCCTTTTCCGTTCCGATTGAATCGGAACGGGGGCTAGATTCTGGTCTTGACGCGCTTTCTTCACGCGAGCTGGGGATCCACTTCGCTCGAAGACGCTCTAATCGTCGAAACGTTGACTGCCGCGGCCGGCCTTGATGTCGCTGCGGCGCTTCTTGCCTTCGAGCCGGCGCTTCTTTGAGCCGAGCGTCGGCCTGGTCGGCCGCCGCGGTGTCGGCCGCACCATCGCTTCCTTCAGCATCTCGAGCAGCCGCTCGATCGCGTCCGCGCGATTGCGCTCCTGGGTGCGGAAGCGGAACGCCTGGATCACGATCACGCCGTCCTTGGTCATGCGGCTGCCGGCGAGCCGCGCCAGCCGCTGCGCCGCGTCCGGCGGCAGCGCGATCTTGTTCGTGTCGAAGCGAAGCTGGGCTGCGGTCGAGACCTTGTTGACATTCTGTCCGCCCGGACCGGAGGCACGGACAAAGACGATCTCAATGTCGTTCTCGTCGATCGTAAGGTCGCGGGACAGCCGCAGCATGACATCACCCGTGGAGGGAAGAATCGGCGGCCGCAGGATAGCGGGTTTGCGTTGGGCGTGCTTGGGCGGTGTTGATGCAGCGCTGGTCGTGACCACGGTCGGAGTGCGTGGCTTACCCCTCTCCCCAACCCTCCCCCGCAAGGGGGGAGGGAGCCCAACCGCCCGCGCGTCCCTTACGCTATCTCAAGCGTCTCAAACGACTGCTGAGACGCGACGTGAGGTGAGCACGCCTCTTAGGCTCCCTCCCCCCTTGCGGGGGAGGGCGGGGAGAGGGGTGGCCACAACGGTGGTGTGTATGACGAAGCGGAGGCGCGCCGAACCGCGTCAGTTCGCCTTCGGCGGCGCCGACGCCGGCTGCGCCGCCGCCTGCGGGGCGCGGCCGACGATCACGGTGAGCAGGCCGTTGCCCCACAGCCTCTTGGAGACCCGCTTGACGTCGTCGAGCGTCACCGCATCGACGATGGCGCTGCGCTTCTCGATGTAGTCGATCGGCAGCTTGTCGAGCTGGTATTGCAGCATCGCCTGCGCGAGCTTGGAGGAGGTGTCGAGCGCCAGCATCTGCGAGCCCTTAAGATAGGACTTCGCCTCGTCGAGCTCCTGCTGCGTCGGACCTTCCTCGGCGATGCGGCGAATCTCCGCCTCGATCGCATCGACGGTCTCGCCGGCGCGGTCGGCGCGGGTGCCGGTGTTGCCGATGAACAGCGCGGAGTGATCCATCCAGAGCAGCGCCTCATAGATCGAATAGGCCAGCCCGCGCTTCTCGCGCACTTCCTTGTAGAGCCGCGACGACAGTCCGCCGCCGCCGAGAATGTGGTTCACCACATAGGCGGCCATGAAGTCCGGGTCGTGCCTGTTGATGCCGGGGCCGCCGAAGGTGACGACGGTCTGCGGCACGTCGAGCGGGACAAAGGCGCGCTGCGGCGGCTTGGTCGCCACGACGTCGGGAATCGCCGTCAATTCGGCCTTGGCCGGCAGGCCGCCAAACGTCTTGTCCAGGAGCTTGCCGAGCGTATCGGGATCGACATCGCCGACCACGGCGATCCGCAGCGTGTCCTTGGCGATGATGCGGCGGACATAGTCCTTCAGATCGGCAATCTCGATGGTCGGCACGCTCTCCAGCGTGCCGGTCGCCGTCCTGCCATAGGGATGGTCGCCGAAGGCGAGCTCGAGGAACTTGCGGCCGGACAGCGAAGACGGATTGGTCGATTCGCGGCGCAGGTTCGAGATCACCTGGGCACGGATACGTTCGACGTCCTTCGGCTCGAACCGCGCCGACGTCAGCGCCATCCGCAACAGGTCGTAGGCTTCGTCCTTGTTGTCCTTGAGCATGCGCAGCGAGCCGCGGAACTGATCGCGGTTGGACTGGAAGCTGAGCTCGATGGCGCGACGCTCGAGCCGCTCATGATAGGTCTTGGAATCGAGATCGCCGGAGCCCTCGTCGAGCAGGTCGGCGACCAGATTGCCGACGCCGGGCTTGCCGGGCGGATCCTGGCTGGCGCCGCCGCCGAAGGAATATTCCATCGCGATCAGCGGCACGGTGGCGTCCTGCACGAACCAGGCTTCGATGCCGCCGGGCGACATCAGCCGCTGGATCTTGGCCGCGGCCTGCGAGGGCGCCGAGGTCAGCGTCAGCATCGCGGCGCAGGCGCCGCCGATCAGCGCCGCACGGCGAGTGAGTGAATAGATCACGAGCGCTTCTCCTCGCGTTTCGGCGCAGTATCCTTAATGAGATAGCCGGTCACCGACCGCTTCTTGTCGAGCCAGGTGGCGGCAGCAGTGCGCACCTGCTCGGCGGTGACGGCGCGAATGCGATCCGGCCAGCTCCTGATGTCGTCGATGCTGAGGCCGGTGGTCAGCGCGCCGCCATACCAGCGCGCCAGCGTCGCCTGGTTGTCCTGGGCGTAGATCGCCTCGGCGATCAGCTGGGTCTTGACCCGTTCGAGATCCTCGGCGCGGGCGGGGTTCTGCGCAAGATCGGCGATCACCTTGTCGATCGCGTCCTCGATCTGCGCGAACTCGACGCCAGCCTTGGGCGTCACCGAGATCGAGAATTGCGACGGATCGAGCGCGGTGCCCTGATAGCCGGCGCCGGCCGAGATCGCGAGGCCCTTTTCGATCACCAGCGAGCGATAGAGGTAGGAGTTGGCTCCGCCGCCCATCAATTGCGCGAGCACATCGAGCGCCTGGCTCTCGCCTGCCGCCGCCGTGGTCGCGGACGGCACCAGATAGTAGCGGCGCAGGTTCGGCTGTTCGACGCGGGGATCCGACAGCGTCACGGTGCGCGGCGCGGCCGGTGTCGGCTCTTGCGGCCGGACCCGCTTCTCGGGGATCGCACGTTGTGCCGGGATCGGGCCGAAATTCTTCTCGACCAGGGGGCGGATGTCCTTGACGTCGACATCGCCGGCGATGACCAGGATCGCGTTGTTCGGCGCATAGAAGCGGCGGTAGAAGGCGAGCGCATCCTCGCGGTCGAGCTTTTCGATTTCCTGGTGCCAGCCGATCACGGGCCGGCCATAGGGATGGTTGAGATAGAGCGCGGCCATGATCTGCTCGGTGAGCCGCGCATCCGGGTTGTTGGCAACCCGCATGTTGAACTCCTCGAGCACGACGTCGCGCTCGGGCAGCACATTCTCGTCCTTCAGGATCAGGCCGGTCATGCGATCGGCCTCGAACTCCATCATGGTGGGCAACTGCTCGCGCGGCACGCGCTGGAAATAGCCGGTGTAGTCGTTGGAGGTGAAGGCGTTCTCGTTGCCGCCGATGCGCAGCACGGTCTGCGAGAACTCGCCGGCGGGATGCTTGGCGGTGCCCTTGAACATCAGGTGCTCGAGGAAATGCGCGAGGCCCGATTTGCCCGGCGTCTCGTCGGCGGAGCCGACCTTGTACCAGATCATCTGCGTCACGACCGGCGTGCGGTGATCCGGGATCACCACGACCTGCAGGCCGTTGTCGAGCGAGAAACTCGCGGGGCGTTCCGAGGTGACGGTGGTCTGGGCGCGGAGGCTGGTGCCCGACAGCGTGATCGTTGAAACAAAGGCGGCAACGACAAGGGCAATCGATCGGCGTGAGGGCATCATGGTCCTTTTGGAAGCCTGGACAGATGGCCGGGCATGAAAGACGCCATCGTACACGGTGCAGTCCGTGCCAGTCGTCACGAAGCGGAGAGACGGACGTCCCTCCGCATTAAGCTTTGCTCATGTCAGCCTTCGCCCAAACAGGCCAAGCGTCACTGTATCGGTTTTCCGGTCATGACGTCGTACTGGCCCTCGTTCACCTTCGGCTTCATCGGGCCTGTGCCATAGGCGAAGCCTGAAGACGGCGTCTGGTAGCCCGGAGGGGGCTCGGTCAGGGAGTCGCGCGTCGGCTCGCCGGTGAACGGCTTGGACTCGCTGCTGTTCCCCTTGAAGAGGCCGAGCAGGCCGCCGTTGTAACCGAGCTGGCTCGGCATCAGCGACGGATTGGTGTTCGTACCCGGCTCAAGCGGCTCCTTGCGTCCCTCGGTGGCAGTCTGCTGCTTGCGGCCCGCCTCGATCTCGGCCGGCGTCAACGCCACCGCTGATTGCCACGGCTCCTTCTTGACTTCCTTCTTGCGCGCCGCGATCGCAGCCTTGCGCGCCGCGACGTCAGGGTCCTTCGGCCAGTTCGGCGCGTTGACCTGGGCGGCTGTGGCAGGCGGCGGCAGGTCGAGCTTCGGCGGCACCACCAGCGGCGAGCGCTCGCGATAGTCGATGCCCTTGCTGGCGGCGCTCTTGGCGCCGAGCCCCGTCATCAGATTGTCGATGATCCGTTCTTCGAAGGTCAGGCCGTCATCGCCGTCATCTTCATCGTCGCCGGCACGCACCGGGCCTGCCGTCATCACCAGGCCGATCCCGGCCGCAACGAACGCCAGACGCAGGCCGCGCATCAGAGGCAGCCGGGACGTCTCGATCAGGTAACCGCGGGCTTTGGTGTTGCGCATCGCGCTATTCCCATCTCAAAATTCGCCAAAGCGATCACTGGCTTAGCGCTCAGTTCCGCTGGGTGCAGGTCGGCCGCCGACCGGCTCGTATCGGCCGGGATCAGGGCGCTTTTACGGCGGGGGTCCCC
The DNA here is from genome assembly GCF_013373795.3 of Bradyrhizobium quebecense. Lineage (NCBI taxonomy): Bacteria > Pseudomonadati > Pseudomonadota > Alphaproteobacteria > Hyphomicrobiales > Nitrobacteraceae > Bradyrhizobium > Bradyrhizobium quebecense. The sequence continues at coordinate 5,378,369 of NZ_CP088022.1, read as the reverse complement.
ATGACGGAATCATACAATAGGGCCGCCACGCCAGCAACGATCGCCACATCGGCGAGGTTGAAGATGTACCAATTATAGGTTTTTCCGGCGATCTCGACGTGAAACAGGGCAAAATCGACCACCGCACCATAGGCGAAGCGGTCGATCCCGTTCCCGATCGCACCGCCGATGATCAGGCCGAGCGATACTGTCGCAAGCCAGGTCCGCGACCGCGCCATCCAGATCGCCAGCGCGATCACGGCAGCGGCCTTGATCACCATCAGCAGGATCTGGGCCGCCGGGGTCTCGCTCTGAAACCAGCCGAAGCTGATGCCGGGATTCCAGGCCAGCACCAGGTCGAAGAACGGCGTCACCGTCACAGGGGCGTGGTGCGCGATGTCGAGGACGTGGAGCAGCCAGAGCTTGGAGGCCTGGTCGGCGATCAGGGTGATGACCGCCGCCAGCACACCGGCGCGAACGGGAGGGGTCATCGGCACCCCACCAAAGGTGTCGTCCCGGCGAAAGCCGGGACCCATACGCCGTGCCGGGTGTTGTTTGAATGACAGGGAGTCATCAACCTCAGTCCATTCTAGACAGCGGTGGTTATGGGTCCCTGCTCCCGCGCGCAATTGCGCACTAGGCAGGGACGACGGCTAGGCCGAGACCCCCAGCGCCTTCCATTCGCGCAGCGCTTGGGCGTCGCGCGGCGAGACGTCGGGATATTCGGGATCCTCGCCGATCGTCGGCAGGATCTTCCACGAGCGCGCGCATTTGGTGCCGACCGCCTTCTCGACCACCACGGCGACACCGGGCACGGCATCGAGGCGGAAGGCATTGGGCGGCGCCTCGCCCTCGCGCACCTCGTAATTCGAGGTGATGCAGACCTCGGCGAGATCGATGTCGAACAACGTGGCCAGCATCTGTCGGTCAGCGATGTAGATCACCGGCGAGGCCTCGAGCGACGAGCCGATCCGCTTGGCGGCGCGCTCGAGCTCGAGCGCACCGGTGACGACGCGGCGGACGTTGCGGATCGTCTCCCACTTCGCGGCGAGGGCATCGTCGCGGAACTGCTCGAGACCTTCGGGGAACAGCGTGAGATGCACCGAGGGCTCGGCGTTTGGCCGGTACATCCGCCAGGCTTCGTCGGTGGTGAAGCTCAGGATCGGCGCCAGCCATTTCAGGATCGCGTCGCACAGCAGGTCGATCGTGGTCAGCGCCGCCTTGCGCGCCACCGAGGACGGCGGGTCGCAATACAGCGTGTCCTTGCGGATGTCGAAGTAGAACGCCGACAGCTCGGAGTTCATGAAGGCCGCGAGGCTTGCCACCACGGTCTTGTAGTCGAACGCGGCATAGGCCTTGCGGATGGTTTCGGTGTGGCCGGCCAATTCGTGCAGCATCAGCCGCTCGAGTTCGGGCATCTCGGCAAAGGCGACCTTCTCGCTCGGCTTGAAATGGTGCAGCGTGCCGAGCATCCAGCGGATCGAGTTGCGCAACTTGCGATAGGTCTCGATGGTGTTTTTCAGGATCTCCGGCCCGATGCGCTGGTCGTCGGCGTAGTCGGTGGCGCAGACCCACAGGCGCAGGATATCCGCGCCGGAATCCTTGATCACCTTTTGCGGCTCGACGGTGTTGCCGAGCGACTTCGACATCTTGCGGCCGTTCTCGTCGAGCGTGAAGCCGTGGGTAAGCACGATGTCGTACGGCGCGCGCCCGCGCGTGCCGGCGCTTTCCAAGAGCGACGAGTGGAACCAGCCGCGGTGCTGGTCGCTTCCTTCCAGATACATCACGGTGTCATTGCCGCCATCGATCTTGCGGACGATGTTGCCGAGCTGCGGGAAGTTCTGGCGGTCTTCCAGCACGAAGGCGTGGGTGGAGCCGGAATCGAACCAGACGTCGCAGATGTCGTCGACCTTCTTCCAGTTCTCCGACGCGCGGCTCCCGAGGAAGCGCTCGCGGGCGCCGTCCATGTACCAGGCGTCGGCGCCTTCCTCCATGAACGCCTCGGTGATGCGCTGGTTGACGACCTCGTCCTGCAGGATCTCGGCCGAGCCGTCGCTGTTCTCGCACACGAACACGGCGATCGGCACGCCCCAGGCGCGCTGGCGCGAGATCACCCAGTCGGGGCGGTTGGCGATCATGCCGTTGATGCGGTTCTCGCCGGCCGGCGGCACCCATTGCGTGACCGAGATCGCCTGCAGCGCGCGGGCGCGCAGCGTGTCGCCCTTCTTCGCATGGCCATTCTCCGCGATGTCCTTGTCCATCGCGATGAACCATTGCGGCGTGTTGCGGAAGATCACCGGCTTTTTGGAGCGCCAGGAATGCGGATACTGGTGCTTGAGGCGGCCGCGCGCGAGCAGCTTGCCGGCCTCGATCAGCGCCTTGATCACCGCCTCGTTGGCATCGCCCTTCTCGCCCTTGTCGTTGAGCACGCGTTTGCCGGTGAAGCCCGGCGCCTGCGCGGTGTAGGCGCCGTTCTCGTCGACGGTGTAGGGGATCGCGGTCGGGATGCCGCGCGCATCGAGCTCGCGGGTATTGGCCGTCCAGACGTCGAAGTCCTCGCGGCCGTGGCTCGGCGCGGTGTGTACGAAGCCGGTGCCGGTGTCGTCGGTGACGTGCTCGCCTGATAGCAGCGGCACGATGAATTCGTAGCCGCCGCCGAAGCCGCGCAGCGGATGGGCGCATTCCACCGCGTCCAGCGTGTCGCCGGGAATATCGCGGACCTTCTCATAGGACGTGACGCGCGCCTGCTTGAACACTTCCGCGGCGAGCGCATCGGCCAGGATCAGGAGATCGCCGGTCTTCGCCCAATTGTCCGCGGGCGCGTCCGTGACCTTGTACAGGCCGTAGGCGATCTTCGGCGAGAACGAGATCGCCCGGTTGCCGGGCAGCGTCCACGGCGTGGTGGTCCAGATCACGACCGAGGCATTGGCCAGCGCGCCATGCGCCGGCGAGGTGACCGGGAATTTCACCCACACCATGTCGGAGGTGTAATCCTCGTATTCGACCTCGGCTTCGGCAAGCGCGGTCTTCTCGACCACGCTCCACATCACCGGCTTGGAGCCGCGGTACAGCGTGCCGTTGGCGGCGAACTTCATCAGTTCGCGGGCGATCTGCGCCTCGGCCGGATAGCTCATCGTCTGGTAGGGATGATCCCAGTCGCCGATGATGCCGAGCCGCTTGAACTCCTCGCGCTGCACGTTGATCCAGTGCGTCGCATAGGCGCGGCATTCCCTGCGGAACGCGACCATGGCGGCGGAGTCGCGGAAATCGGGCTTCTGCTTGCCCTTGGAGCGGTAGTTCTCCTCCTCGATCTTCCATTCGATCGGCAGGCCGTGGCAATCCCAGCCCGGCACGTAGTTGGAGTCGAAGCCGAGCATCTGCTGGCTCTTGGTCACGACGTCCTTGAGGATCTTGTTCAGCGAGTGGCCGATATGGATGTTGCCGTTGGCGTAGGGCGGGCCGTCATGCAGCACGAATTTGGCGCGGCCCTCGGCTTCCCGGCGGAGCCTGTCGTAGAGGCCGATGTCGTTCCAGTATTTCAGGATTTCCGGCTCGCGCTGGGGCAGGCCGGCGCGCATCGGGAATTCCGTCTGCGGCAGGTAAAGGGTCTTGGAATAGTCCCTAGCGTCAGTCTTTTGGGCGTCGGTCTTTTGCGGCTTGTCGGACATAAAAGCTCTGATTTGGCAGGTGCGGGCGCGGAAACGCGATCAATCGCGGGTGAAACGACGAAGTCCCGGTCTTGCGCCGAGCCTTCAAGCTCAGGCGGAAGCCGGGCCGCTAATCCGTATGATGCGCCGCGAAAACATGGGGTTTCCATAGCAGCCAGCCAAGGAAATCGCAAAGCCCCGGTTGGCCGGGAGACCGTTCCGGGGGACCTGCAGAGCCTATCCCCGTCATCCTGAGGAGCGCGTAGCGCGTCTCGAAGGATGAATCGGCCCGGCTGGTGGCCGTCGGCCCTTCGAGACGCGCTTCGCGCTCCTCAGGGTGACGGATCAAGAGCCGTATGCCTCTAGGCCGGCCGCGGCCGGGCCGGGTTTCCTGCCACGGTCGCGCCGGGGGCGACGTCCCGCGTCACCACGCTGCCGGCCCCGACCAGGGCGCCGTCGCCGATCGTGACGCCGGGCAGGATGATGGCACCGCCGCCAATCCAGACGTCGCTGCCGATCCGGATCGGGCGGCCGAATTCAAGCCCGGCGCGCCGGGTCGCGGCGTCGCGCGGGTGGTCGGCGGTATAGATCTGCACCGCGGGCCCGATCTGGGTGCGATCGCCGATCACGACCTCGACGACGTCGAGGATGACGCAATTGAAGTTGAGGAACACGCCGTCGCCAAGGCTGATATTGCTGCCGTAGTCGCAGAAGAACGGCGGGCGGATCACGGCGTCCTTGCCGACGTTGCGGAAGTGCGCGGAGAGCAGGGCGTGCAACTCGGCTGCGGACGATGCGCCTGATGCGTTGTAGCGCGCCATCCAGTGTTCCGCCGTGGTATGGTCGGCGGCAAGGTCGGCATCGGGGCGATAGAGCTCGCCCGCCAGCATTTTCTCTTTCTCTGTCTTCAACCAATCACTCCGAGCTGCGGGAACGCGTCCGGCGCTGCGGCCAATGCCGCGCGTGCCTTGGCGCTGTCGTCATCCATCTGGCGTATCAACGCCTCGATGGTGTCGAATTTCAGCTCTTCGCGAATGAAACTGATGAAGGCGACATCGAGCACCGTGTCGTAGAGATCGCCCTTGAAGTCGAACAGGAACACTTCGAGCAGCGGGGCGCCGTTGTCGAAAGTCGGCCGGCGTCCGAAGCTTGCGACACCGTCGAACCGCACCTTGTCGTTTCCGTGGGCCTTTCCGACCCGCACTGCATAGATGCCGTGCTTCAAGCCGCAATGCTTGTCGAGGCGGATGTTGGCCGTGGGGTAACCGAGGTCGCGGCCGCGCTTCTCGCCATGGATCACCTTGCCGGTCACGAACCACGGGCCGCCCAGCATCGTGGTGGCATCGTCGACCTGGCCTTCGGCGAGCGCCATGCGGATGGCGCTGGAGGAGACCGGGCGCTCCTCGATGTCGACATGGGCCTGCACATCGACCTCGATGCCGAGCCGCGGCGCTTCGCTGACGAGCAGGCTCGGCGAGCCGACCCGGCCCTTGCCGAAATGGAAGTCGTAGCCGACCGCAATCCCGCTGATGCCGAGCCGGCCGATCAGGTCATGGTGAATGAAGTCCTGTGCCGTGGTCCCGGCGCGCGCCTTGTCGAAGGTCATGACGACGGCGCCGGCGAGCCCGGTGGCCGCGAGCAGCCGCAGCTTGTTGGTCTCGTCCGTGAGACGGAATTGCGGAGTGTTCGGGCTGAAGAAACTGCGCGGATGCGGTTCGAAGGTCACGGCGAGCGCCGGCACGCCGTGCGACTTGCCCATCGCGAGCGCCGCGCCGATCACGGCGCGGTGACCGAGATGGACGCCGTCGAAATTTCCCATTGCGACCACGGCACCCTTCGGAATGGCGCTTTCGGGCGTGTTGTCGCGGATAACGGTAAAGCCGGTGCTCATGTCAGGTATTCTTCAAGGATTCTTAAGCATGATTGTTGCGGGCCGGACCGTGACGCGGCGGCGGCGTGGAAGTCAAGCATAGCGAAAATCGCGTCAAATCCGTAACAATCCGGATTCAGCCGGTTAACGCGCTGTTTAACGGCTGCTGTTAGTCGTTGGCGGAAAGCTGCGTTCGTGCAGAAGCCAAGTTGCGTTAGTGGTTTTGGGGGGAAAGATGGCGGTTGATTTGTCCATGCCGGTTCTGGTGGTTGATGACTACAGCACCATGATCCGCATCATCCGGAATCTTCTCAAGCAGCTTGGATTCGAGAATATCGACGATGCCTCCGATGGCTCTGCGGCGCTCAACAAGATGCGCGGCAAGAAGTACGGCCTGGTGATTTCCGACTGGAATATGGAGCCGATGACCGGCTACGACCTGCTCAAGGAAGTCCGCGCCGATCCCAATCTCGCGACCACGCCCTTCATCATGATCACGGCGGAATCCAAGACCGAGAACGTGATCGCGGCCAAGAAGGCCGGCGTGAACAACTACATCGTCAAGCCGTTCAACGCGGCCACGTTGAAGACCAAGATCGAAGCGGTCTTCCCGGATATGGCGACGGCGTAACCGCCCGATATCGCATCAACTGAAATTCACGCTATGCCCGGGGTGTCCCGGGCATTTGCGTCTTTGGGGTTGAAAGTGAGGCGAGCGGACGCGCGCGCGATTTCGGAATATTGGAAGAATGCCCCTGAGTTGCCCGGCGTGTCAAGGCGACTGGTCGAACACCGCGCGCCGTGGGCTACTTTGCATGGGGTTGTTTTCGATTTTTTGGTAGCGTGCGGAGTTGGCCGTTACCACTTCAGCTCGCGCATCAGCGCGCGGGGCGGATGGCCGAACAATTCCTTCACCGAGGCGGGGTCGAGCTGCTCGATGCCCTCGAACTGCTCGGAATGGATGCCGCGGGTGACGAACAGGAGATCGATGCCGAAGCCGTGGGCGCCGGTGAGGTCGGTGCGCACGGAATCCCCGATCGCGAGCACGCGGCTGAGTTCGGTCGGACGCCCGCGGCGTTCCGCGGCCAGCGCCATGGCGCGCTCGTAGATCGGTCGGTGCGGCTTGCCGTAGAAGACCGCTTCGCCGCCGAGCTCGCGATAGAGTTCGGCAACCGCGCCGGCGCAATAGATCAGCCGGTCGCCGCGCTCGACCACGATGTCCGGATTGGCGCAGACCAGCGTCAGCTTGCGCTCGAGCGCCTTGAGCAGCGTGTCGCGATAATCCTCGGCGGATTCGGTCTCGTCGTCGAACAGTCCGGTGCAGATGATGTAGTCGGCCTGCTCCAGCGGGACCAAGGTGGCGTCGAGGCCGCGATGGATCGAGCTGTCGCGCTCCGGGCCGATCCAGAATATTTTCTGACCGGGATGATCGGCCACGAAGTGGCGGGTCAGGTCGCCCGAGGAGACGATCGCGTCATAGGTTTCGTCGACGACGCCGAGCTTGCGCAGCTGGCGCTGCACGGAATCGGCCGGACGCGGCGCGTTGGTGATCAGGATGACGGTGCCGCCCTGCTGGCGGAACGTGTGCAGCGCCTCGCAGGCCTCGGGAAAGGATTCGAGCCCGTTGTGCACGACGCCCCAGATGTCCGACAGCACGACGTCGACGCCGTCCGTGAGGTCGCGCAGCCGCTCCACGAAACGCAGCGATGTCATGATGCGGACCGCCGGTCAGTTGGGCCCGAGCGCGCGGCGCGCCAGCGCGGCGCTGCCGGTTGTGCGCGGTGGCGCTGCGGGGCTGGAGACGGGTGCGGAAGTGCCGGCGCCATTGAGGTCCTGGGGCTTGGTCTGCGGAGCCTCGGCGGTAGCAGATGCCCCTTCCGGCCGCAACGGCCGCGGCGGCGCGAACAGGAAGCCCTGGCCGAACCGGACATCGTAGTCGAGCAGGTCGACCACCGAGCGCTCGCCCTCGATCCGTTCGGCGATCAGGTCGATGCCGTAGCGGCCGAGCAGGTCGGACAGATCGGAGGGATCGATATCGCTGGTCGCGCTCTGCCCGGCGTCGAGCAGCAACGCGGCCGGCACCTTGATGAAGCGGACGCCGCGATCGGCGAGCTCGCGCGGCTCGAGGCGGAGGTCGCTGACGTGATCGATCGAGAACCGGTAGCCGCGCTGCGACAGCGCCGCGAGATTCTCGCTTTCGACCGAGCCGAGATTGCGGAAGGTGGCCTGCTTGAACTCGAGCACGAAGGACGGCGCCAGGGCGCGGTTGGCCTCGAGGAAGTCGAGACACTGGGTGAAGTGCTGCGGGCTGGACAGCGTCGCGGCCGAGACGTTGCAGAACACGCCGACATCCTTGCTGCGGATCATCAGGCGGCGCAGCACCTGGACGCAGCGAAGCATCACCATGTGGTCGATGCGGCCGATCAGGCCGCCCACTTCGGCAGCCTCGATGAAATCGTCGGCGGCAAGGACCTGGTCGCGCTCGTCGCGCAGCCGCGTCACCGCCTCGTAGTAGCGCACCTTGCGCTGCGGCAGCGTCACCATCGGCTGCAGGTAGATGTCGAGGCGGTTCTCGTCGATGGCGTGCCTGACTGCGGCAATGAGCTGGGTCTGGCTGCGTGAGATCGCCGATGGCGGCGCAGCCGGCGGCGGGGGCACAAACACGGCGGTCGGAGCCGGCGGGACGGGCTGCAGCAGATCGTCGCGCGGCGAGGCGACCGGCTGTGCCACGGGAGCTGCCGTCAGCAAATCCTCATGATGGGCGACGGACGCCGCAAGCTGCCGCACCAGGCCGCCAAGTTCGTTGATCTCGCCGGCCATGCCCTGGATCCGGTCGGCGCCGGTGGAGTTCGCCGAGGCGACGCGGCCTTCGACCGCGGCCAGCCGGCGGCCGAATTCGGCGACCTGACGGGCGAGGTCGGCGGTGCCGCGCGACAGATCCGCGATCTGGCCGCCGACATCGCTGCGGTCGCGCAACCGCATCGACACGGCGTTGTAGAGGATCAGGCAGGTGAGGGCGGTGAGCGCCACGATCGCCGATTCCGATCCGCTGATGCCCGCCACCGAATACAGGACGAAGCCCAGCGAGGCTGCGACCAGCACCATGCAGATGGCGATGAAGATCGTCGAAATGCGAATCATGTCGCGCGCCGGCGCCCTCTCTCCGAATGTCCCCGGAGCGCAAGCATAGCACCATTGTTGATTCGACGGGCCTGCGATCTTCGGAACCGGCTGGAACTGCACACGATTTTCGCTTCGTCCTGGTCGGCCTCGAAGTCGGGCTCCGTAATCGACCGGAGCCGGCGGCGGCGCGTCCGTCAGAGGTCGGCGGCAGCGATCCAGAACACCTCGCCCTCGGAGTCCTCGGTGTCGAGCCAGAGCAGCGGCAGGTTGGGATAGGCGGCCTCGAGATTGTCGCGGCCGCGGCCGATCTCGCAGAGCAGACCGCCTTGCGGGGTCAGATGCCGCTTGGCCTCATCGAGCAGGCGGCGGACGATGTCGAGCCCGTCGGTGCCGCCGTCGAATGCGATCTTCGGCTCGGCGCGGCATTCGCGCGGCAGCGCGGCCATGCCCTCGGCATCGACATAGGGCGGGTTCGAAATGATGAGATCGTAGCGCCGGTCGCCCAGCGGCTTGAACAGGTCGCCGCGATGGAGGGTCACGCGGTCGTCGAGGCCATGGTCGGCGACGTTGCGCGCGGCGACTTCGAGCGCATCCTTTGAGATATCCACCGCGTCGACCGCGGCGTTGGCGAAATGCCGCGCGGCCAGGATCGCAAGGCAGCCGGAGCCGGTGCAGAGGTCGAGCACGCTTTCGACCTCGGCGGGGTCGCCGATCAGCGAGGTGCCGTCCTCGTCGCCGCCGAAATGCGAATCCAGCAATTCGCCGATGAAGGAGCGCGGCACGATGGTGCGCTCGTCGACATAGAACGGCAGGCCGCGCATATAGACCTTGTTGACGAGATAGGCGGCCGGCTTCCGCGTCGCGATCCGCCGTTCGATCAGGCCGAGGATCTGCTTGCCTTCGGCCGCGGTGACGCGCGCGTTCGCGAAGGTCTCGAACTGGTCGGGATGCAAATGCAGCGTCTCGCAGATCAGGAACGCGGCTTCCGCCACCGGATCGGTGGTCCCGTGCGCGAACACGAGCTTGGCCGCATTGAAGCGGCTGACCGCATAGCGCAGGAAATCGAACAGGGTGTGAAGCTCGCCGGCACTGACCTTCGGCGCCTTCTTGGGCGCTTTCGGCGCGGCGGGGCTGCGCCTGGCCGGCACTTTGCTGCGCTTCGCCATCAGGATTTGGTCCAGCGCGCGGCGGCCGCGTCGTCATGGCCCTGCGCCTCGATCCAGCTCGTGCCGCGCGCGCTCTCCTCGCGCTTCCAGAACGGTGCGTTGGTCTTGAGATAGTCCATCAGGAACTCGGCTGCCTCGAACGCGGCCTGCCGGTGCGCCGAGGCGGTCACGACCAGCACGATGTTCTCGCCCGGCGCGATGCGGCCGAAGCGATGGATGATGGTGAGGCCCTGCAACGGCCAGCGCGCCAGCGCCTCGTCGGCGTGGCGCGCAATCTCGGCTTCCGCCATGCCAGGGTAATGTTCGAGCGTCAGCGCGGCGATCGGCTCGCCCTGTTCGCTGCCGCGGCAGATGCCGCTGAAGCTGACGACCGCGCCGACATCGGTGCGGCCCTTGCTCAGGCCGGCGATCTCCTCTGCGACGTCGAAGTCGGCTTCCTGGATCCGGATGGTCGCTGCGATAGCCATAGGAAGATCTAACCGCCGGTCATCGGCGGAAAGAATGCGATCTCGCGGGCGCCGGAGATCGCAGCATCCGGTTTGACATGGGCGTGGTCGATCGCGGCGCGGATCACCGTCGGCTTCTCGAAGGCATGGGCGTAGCCGTCGTCGCGCGCGGCAAGCCAGCCGATCAGTTCGCCGACGGTGCGCACCTCGGCCGGCGGCTCGACGATCTCTTCGGCCTTGCCGATGCGTTCACGCACCCAGGCGAAATATTTCAGCTTCATCCCTCATCCTCCTTGATGAGGTGATGGATGCCGGCACGGAAGTAATCCCAGCCGGTGTAGATCGTGAAGATCGCCGACATCCACAGCAGCACGATGCCGATCAGGGTCGTCGCCGGGAAGACCTGCTCGCCCGCTTCGCCCGCGATCAGAAAGCCGATCGCCACCAGCTGGATCGTGGTCTTCCATTTCGCAAGCTTGGTGACGGGAACGCTGACCCGCAGCCCCGCGAGGTATTCGCGCAGGCCCGAGACCAGGATCTCGCGGCACAGGATCACGATCGCTGCCCACAGCGTCCAGCCATGGATCGAATTGTCGGCGGCCAGCATCAGCAGGCTGGAGGCCACCAGGAGCTTGTCGGCGATCGGATCGAGCATCCGGCCGAAAGCGGACTGCTGGTCCCACATCCGGGCGTAATAGCCGTCGAGATAGTCGGTGATCCCGGCCGCAATGAACACGGCCAGCGCCACCCAGCGCAGCCACAATGGGCCGTCCAGGATCGATTGCCAGTAGACGCAGCAGATCACCACCGGGATCGCGGCGATCCGGGCATAGGTCAGGATATTCGGGAGGGACATGGTCTTGGTCTGTCCCCGGGTCGTCGCGATGTTCATCCGTTCTACCAATACCGCTGAAGCCAGAAGGTCAACCGTGCGGGCGCCAAAGCACGGCGAGATTAGGCTGAATCGTCATGGCACCTTAGCCCCTTGTTTATGCATGTTCTTTTCGGAACGTTGCTTGCCACTTTTCCGCATCATGCCCTAGATGCCCTGTCGCAGGCGACGCCCTGATGACTCGCCTTTGGTTTAACCCGGCTGGGCGTGGAAAAACTCGAAAATCTTGCGGGCACTCTCGGCGCTGACGCCGGGAACCTTGCCGAGGTCGGCGATCGAGGCCCGCTCGATCTCCTTGAGCGTTCCGAAGTGGTGCAGCAAGGCACGTTTGCGCGACGGGCCGATGCCTGGGATCTCCTGCAACCCGGCCTCGCGGATGTCCTTTTTGCGCAGCTTGCGGTGCGAGCCGATCACGAAGCGGTGGGCCTCGTCGCGCAGCCGCTGGATGAAATAGAGCACCGGGTCGCGCGGCTCCAGCTTGATGGCCTCGCGGTCCGGCATGAACAGGGTTTCGCGCCCCGCATCGCGCTCCGGCCCCTTGGCCACCGCCATCAGCGAGACCTGGGTCAGCCCGAGGTTTTCAAAAATCTCCCGGACTGCGTTGAGCTGGCCGCGGCCACCGTCGATGATGACGAGATCGGGCCATTGCGGGAACGACTCGTCGTCCGCCTTGTCCCTTGCCTTGCTGGCTTCGCCCTCCGGCGGCTTCAGCAGCCGCTTGAAGCGGCGCTCCAGCACCTCGCGCATCATCCCGTAATCGTCGCCGGGCGTCAGCCCTTCGGACTTGATGTTGAACTTGCGGTACTGGTTCTTCATGAACCCGTCGGGTCCCGCCACGATCATCGCGCCGACTGCGTTGGTGCCTTGGATGTGGCTGTTGTCGTACACCTCGATGCGCTTTGGCGTGTGCGGCAGGCCGAGCGTCGTGACCATGCCCTCCAGCAGCCGGCTTTGTGTCGCGGTATCGGCGAGCTTGCGGCCGAGCGCCTCGCGCGCGTTGGTGAGCGCGTGGCCGATCAGCTCCTTCTTCTCGCCGCGCTTGGGCACGGAGACCTCGACCTTGGATCCGGCCTTCACCGACAGCGCGTCGGCGAGCAATGCGCTTTCCTCGATCTCGTGCGACAGCAGGATCAGCTTTGGCGGCGGCTTGTCGTCGTAGAATTGCGCAAGGAATGAGGACAGCACCTCCTCGGGCGTGAAGCTCTTTTCCGCGCGCGGGAAATAGGCACGATTGCCCCAGTTCTGGCCGGTGCGGAAGAAGAACACCTCGACGCAGGAATAGCCGCCTTCCTGGTGGATCGCGAACACATCGGCTTCTTCGACCGTGCGCGGGTTGATGCCCTGCTGCGACTGGATCGCCGACAGTGCCGCGAGGCGGTCGCGGTACAGCGCTGCGGTTTCGAATTCGAGCTCGCCGGAGGCCTTCTCCATCTCGGCCGCGAGCAATTGCTTCACGGCGTGGCTGCGGCCGGAGAGGAATTCGGTCGCCTCGCGCACCAGCTCGCCATAGCCGGGGAAATCGATCTCGCGCGTGCAGGGGCCGGCACAGCGCTTGATCTGATAGAGCAGGCAGGGCCGGCTGCGGCTCTCGAAGAAGCCGTCGGTGCAGGAGCGGATCAGGAACGCGCGCTGCAGCGCCGTGATGGTGCGGTTGACCGCGCCTGCGTTGGCGAACGGGCCGAAATAGCGTCCGGGCCGCGACTGCGCGCCGCGATGCTTGAGAATCTGCGGCGCCCAATGGTCGCCGGTGATCAGAATATAGGGAAACGACTTGTCGTCGCGCAGCTGCACATTGAAGCGCGGCCGCAGCTGCTTGATCAGATTGGCTTCGAGCAGCAGCGCCTCGGTCTCGGTCGTGGTCGAGACGATCTCGACATGCGTGGTCGCCGCGATCATGCGCAGGATGCGCGCCGGCAGCGGCGCGTTGGCCCGCGCATAGGACGACAGCCGCTTTTTGACGTTCTTCGCCTTGCCGACATAGAGCACGTCGTTGGCGGCGTTGAGCATGCGGTAGACGCCGGGCGAGGTCGGGGCGAGGCGGACCGCGTTCTCGATCGCCTCATGCCCGATCGAGAGCGTCCCCTCGGCGATTGTCTCGGCGGCGTCCTCCGATGCCTCGGGAAGACGCGCGTCATCCTCCTCCTCGGTGGCGGAGGTTTCCGGATCGACGTCGCTCGTGTCGAGCGTCAGGTCGTCCTGAGGCAGATCGGACTTTGCACTGCGCCGCGCCTTGGGATCAGCCTTGGGGTCAGCCTCGGGGTCGGTCTTGGGGACCGGCGTCGGTCGCTCGGGAGAATCGTGAACCATGGGCCGTAAATTAAGCGCTTGGGCGACCGGTCGCCAGCGCTGGCGGCGCAGGAAAAAGAACCCGATTGCAGGGCGTTACTGGCCCAGCGCGGCCGGCCGGGGCGGGTCGGTAACACATTGTTAAGACTGATGAGCGGGCCGCTAACCGGGCTTAACAACCCTTTAACCTAAAACTCTCGATAAACCTTAGCGAAAAAAGTGGAATTCCGTAACCACGCCGGCCCTGGGCCTGCGGGCTGCGGCAGTTGCGTGTGGAGAGTACCCATGACCCGGTTTGTTGCGCGTGCGCTGGCACTGATCGTCGCAGGCTGGACGACTTCGGCGGCGTCGGCCGATCTCAACTACGGCTCGCCCTATACCGTCTATCAGCCGCTCAATGCCTACAGCTGGGCCGGCCCCTATCTCGGCGGCAACGTCGGCTACGGCTGGGGTTCGGTCGAGAACAACCCGACCAAGCCGTCCGGTTTCGTCGGCGGCGTGCAGGCCGGCTACAATTTCCAGAACGGCTCTCCGTGGGTGTTCGGCATCGAGGCCGATATCCAGGGCACCACCGCCGACGATCGGTTCGCGCCCTGGAAGTTCTCCAACCCGTGGTTCGGCACGGTGCGCGGCCGCGCCGGCTATGCGGTCAACAACGTGCTGTTCTACGCGACCGGCGGTCTCGCCTTCGGCGAACTGCGCGGCGAGACCTTCGGCATATCGGAGTCGCATACCAATGCGGGCTTCGCAGTCGGCGCCGGCGCCGAAATGGGCTTTGCCCCGAACTGGAGCGCCAAGATCGAATATCTCTACGTCGATCTCGCCAACAGCAACTTCACGATCACCGGCGGCGCGCCGAACGGCTACAGCTTCAGCCTGGTTCGCGCCGGCATCAACTATCACTTCTGAGAACAAGAAAACGTCTGACATCAACTCCCGGCCGCGCCTCGCGCGGCCGGGTTTTTCTTTTGTGCTGATCGCTTGGACATGACGCATGGAGCGTGCGCGCGGCAGCGTCCGCGAATCCAGTCGGTGAGCCGCACGCACCCGATATGCGGGCACCGCCAATCGCGTCCGCATCATGCAGGTGGTCGTGCAGCGAGCGCGAGCCACGCGCCCGGCAGTCAACTCACACGCAACGCTTCATTCGCCGTTCATCACGAGCCACGCACGCGCGCGCTCGTCATGAAACCACCAGGTTGACCGCCTTCGGGCCCTTGCCCTTCTTGTCGGGTTCAACCTCGAACGTAATGCGCTGTCCTTCAGTCAGGTCCTTCAAGCCTGCACGCTCGACAGCTGTGATGTGAACGAACACATCGCGGCCGCCATCATCAGGCTTGATGAAGCCATAGCCACGCTCTCCGTTGAAGAACTTGACTGTCCCAGTCATGGCCATCGGGAAACTCCTCCCCCGTATTGCTCCACCGCTACGCGCACGCCGCGTAGCGGTTGACCGACATTCGCTTGTCGGAAGCTTGGCCACCTGAACAGGCCGGCGTCACGCCGCCGGTCTGCCTGGATTTTATTTCGGCCTTGTCACTCCGCCGCAACCATTCGCGGAAGCGGAACGTAAAGCCAGTCGTAACAGGATGAGCATAATACGGTTCCGCGCGCGTTGCCTATGCTCAAATAGAACTTTTCAGTGGGTGCTACCGATCAAGGTTTAGGCGTTTCGAGTCTGAAGCGTCCGGCGCCGCCTTGACCAAGCGGTCTCTCGAGTTCGGGCAGGATGATCTTCAGCTCGCCCGCCAGCGTCCACGGCGGATTCACTATCAAAAGCCCGGTGGAAACGAGGCCTGCGCCGGTTTCTTGCGGCGCCACACTGAATTCCAAACGCAAGCATTTGCCCGCGGGCCGACTGCTTGCTGTCGCTGCAGCCACGCTGCGCGCGAGCTCGTCGGTAGCTCTCCGGGTTTTTACGGGGTACCACAAAAGATACGTGCCGGTCGGCCACTTCGCGAACGCTTCGGTGAAGGCACTCGCCAGCCGCTCGAACTCGTCCTTCGCTTCGAATGGCGGATCGATCAGCACCAGGCCGCGCCGCTCGTTCGGCGGCACGAATGCGGGCAGTGCCATCCAGCCGTCGAGATCGACGACGCGCGCCTGCGCATCGCGTCGCAATGCATCGATCAATTGCTTGCGCGCCACGGGCTCGATCTCGCAGGCCGTCATACGGTCTTGCGGACGCAGCAGCGCCCGCGCGATCAACGGCGAGCCGGGATAGGCTTTCAACTCGCCTCTCGGATTGAATGCCCTGACGATGTCGAGATAGGGCGCGATCAGCGGCATCGCCTTGTCGGACAGTCGTGCCTGCATCAGCCGCGCGATGCCGGTCAGCCATTCGCCGCCGCGCTGCGCTTCGCTCGACGTCAAATCATAGAGGCCGGCGCCGGCATGGGTGTCGATGACGCGGAACGGCGCCTGCTTCTCCTGCAGGTAGGTGAGCATGCGCACCAGCACGATGTGCTTGATGACGTCGGCAAAGCTGCCGGCATGAAAGGCGTGACGATAGTTCATGCGATGACGCTGCGCTCCAGAGGGTGCGCATGTTGTACTGCGTCATGCCCGGCCTGTCCCGGGCATCTATGCCTTATCTCGCTAGTTTCGTGATGGCGTCCATGGCCGGGACACTCGGCGCGACAACGCGCGTTTGCCCGGCCCTGACGCGGACGAGACTTCAGCCGCCGCGAACCGGCGGCATCAGCACCTCATCGCGGCGGCAGGCGCGGCGATCAATTTCCTCGCAGGATCGGAATTGCAGATCCTTGCTGAGGCAGATCCGCACCTCGCTGAGCCGCTTGCTGTCGCAGGTCACCGAGATCGCGGAGTTGCTGAGCCCCGGATTGGCCTTGATGAACGCCGTCTCCAGCTCGTCGGGCGCGATCGTCTTCGGCTCCGTCAATTGCAGGAATTCCTCGGGGATCTTCACCGCGGCGCGGGCCTTGCGGATGGCTTCGAAATAGGCCCGTTCGCCGAGGCCGGAGCAGGTGCCGTGCTTGTCCCACTCGTTGTAGATCAGCCCGGGCGCCGGCATCAGGTCGAGCATCGAGGTCATGATGTTGCGGGCGAGGCGGGGCGAGGGCCGCTGGCAGTATTCCGGAAAGCCCCGCTCATATTGAGGCCACAGCCCGTGCACCACGAACGAGTACGGCCGTCCGCCGCACTGCGCCTGCGTGCCGCGGCCGTTGTTGCCGCGCTCGCTCGCCGCCTCGCAGAACGAGGGCGACCACGACAGCGACAGCACATAGAAATCGAACTCGCCGGGCGCATTCTGCCGGCGATCCTGGGCCGAGGCCCCCATCGCACCACACAGAACAAAGGCAATTGAAATCAGAAATCGGGAAATTGCGACCAACCGAAGCATCAAACGCTCCCCTCACGCGACCATTCAGAGCCTAGCAGGCCACTAGAACATTTCAAGAACAAAAAGCCGCCGTCTGGACGGCGGCGGCTTCTGCTTCAGCAATCTGGTCGGAGATCAGGGCCGGGCGGCCTTGCAGGACGGGTTATAGGCCCAGTTGCGGTCCAGCCCGGCGACGCACCAATCGACGCCCTGGTTGGTGCCGGCAAAGCCGCCATCCTCGATGATCGAATAGTGCACCTTGCGCACTTTGCCGTCGCTCAACACCGCGTCTCCCGAGCAATAGCGGCGCGGAATGTTGTCGGACTGCCAGGGGCGGAACGCGGTTTCGTGGATCCGGCTGAAGCCGGTGATCACGAGCGGCGAATTCCAGAAGGTGGCTTCTTTCTCATGGAATTGATCGCTGATGGTCGCCAGGGCCCTCTCGCAGGGGGCCACATTGCCGTCATAGCGCGGTCCGGACAGCCAGAAATTCAATTCGAACGGATTGGCGGCCTGAGCCGTGCCCCCGAACGCCAGAAGGCCGACCACGAGCGCGGCGCCGAGGCCAAGCGTGTGGCTGAGTTTATTGGGGGAGTTGAACAGGTTGCACATGGGAATCCACCCGATGATCAGATGGGGCGGACGGTGCCGTGAAGCCCCGGCAAGGTCAAGTGCAGCGCGGCAACACCTGCGGAGAAGTCCACCTCCAGCAGTCGGCTCGTTCTTTCCATGGTCGCCGGCGCACTCTATGTTGGTCGCAAGCGAAATGGAGTCTGCGATGCGAAGGAAATTGGCCGCGTGCCTGGTTGCCGTTTGCGGGATGCTGGCCGTTGGTCCGGCGCGAGCCGACTGGATGCAGCCGGTGCCGCCGTTCAAGGGCAATGATACCGGCGGTATCATCGCCTATACGCTGGCGGCCCAGACCGACGCGCGGCAGCTCGCCGTCGATCACTGCGCTTCCTACGGCAAGGTGGTCAAGTTCCTTGCGATGCAGCGCTACCCGGGTGGCTACATCTCGTTCGCCTGCCGCTGGGTGCCCTACGGTTCGGCCCAGAGGCCGGTGCGCACGCTCTACTGAGCGCACTCCAGATCCTTCGATCGTTCAGCCGGGAGCTCACCGCATGACCCGACAGCTTGCCTTGCTTGGTTCTGCTGTTTGCCTTGTCCTGTCCACTGGTGCCGCGAGCGCCGTCGACCTGCCGATCCGCAAGGCCGGTCTGTGGGAGATGAAAATGGTGCGCACCGGCGGGCCGATGCCGGAAATCACCATGCAGCACTGCACCGACGAGACCACCGACAAGGAGATGAGCGCGGCGGCCTCGCCGATGGCCAAGGAAGTCTGCTCCAAGCAGGACATCCAGAAGACTGCGACCGGCTATGTCAGCGACAGCGTGTGCAGCGTCGCCGGCATGTCGATGAAGAGCCATGCCGAGATCGTCGGCGATTTCAATTCCGCCTACACGGTCAAGAGCACCTCGCACGCGGAAGGCGGCGCGGCCGGCTCCCGCGACACCACGATGACCATCGAGGCGAAATGGCTCGGCGTCTGCAAGAGCGACCAGAAGCCCGGTGACATCATCATGCCCGGTGGCATGAAGATGAACGTCAAGGATATGGAAAAGCTGAAGGGCCTCCTGCCCAAGCAGAAATAGGCGCAGCGCCTTCGCTTGCCGCCGCGCGCCCAGAGCACGCCCACTCATGTTTGAAAGGGCGTGACGTTTTGCACCACCATCATTGCAGCCAGCCCGCGCCAAGATTGCCAAGCGGCTTTGCGCTGCCTGTCATTGCGCGTGCGTTCGTGCGACCTGTCTTGCAATGATGTCGTTGGGCCGCGTGCGCCAACTCCGTCACGCCAGCGTATTCGCTTTACCACTGTCGCCGACGGTTGACGCCAGGCGCCGTCTCGGCGCACGGCGGTCGCCGGCCTCTCACCTTCAATAGATTGGATGTCGAACATGATGTCCGGTGTTGGTCGCGGCCACGCGCAATACACGACGGCATTGCAGGGCGACATCAACATCATTGAATGATCGCTGCGTGCCTCGCACGCGAGACTCGCTGAGAGAGCGAGGACGTGCAGCGAATTCCTCGCGCTGAAAAATTTGCTGCGACAACATGTCTTTTTGAATCGCTCCAGTGTTGCGCATCTTGAATCGTTCCAGTGTCGTGCATCGCGCGCTTCAATGGATTCTATTTTGCGTGTGTGGAGTCTCGCTCATCCCGCCGATAGAAGTCCGCCCCAATCGAGCCCACTCAATGACGAGCGCGCGGCTCGATCAAGATCAGCCTGGGGAAGTGTGGGGATTGCTTGGTGGGAATGGCTTCGTCGCAGAGCAAGCGCAGCTTGCTTGCATCAACGGCTGCGATCAACGCAGTGTTTCTCGGTTCGGTCATGCTTGTGTCGATGGATGCAAACGTCGCCAGCGCTCAGGCACAAACCAGCGCTCCGCAGAACAATGTCAGCGTGCTTCCAGCCGTAACCGTGGATGAACCTGGCGCTGCAAGGAAACGTAGCGCCGTCGCTTCAAGTCGGAACACCAGATCTTCGCGCACCACCGTGGTGAGCCGACGCCGTGCTGCTGCGGCGCCCGCTCAGACCCAGGCTCCGCGGTCGCAAGGCGCTGCCGGCACGATCGGTACGACGACCGGCTACGTTGCGACCGGCAGCACGGTCGGCACCAAGCGCGCTGATCGAGACGCCGCAGTCGCTTTCGGTCGTCACGCAAAAGGAGCTCAGGGATCGTAACGTTCAGACGCTCAAGGACGCCGTCAATTACACGCCCGGCGTCACGACCACGGCGTTCGGCTATGATCCCCGGTTCGATAGTTTCTATATCCGCGGCTTCGATGCGACCTATACGGGGATCTATCGCGACGGCCTGCGCCAGGGCGGCGGCAACTTCGCCATTCCCAAGATTGAGCCTTACGGTCTCGACAGCGTGTCGCTCCTGCGCGGCCCGGCCTCGGGCCTCTATGGCCTCGGCTCGCCGGGCGGCATCGTGGACGTCACCACCAAGCGGCCGCCGCTGACATCGTTCGGTGAGGTACAGCTGCAGGGTGGCACCTACGACCGTTACCAGGGCAGCTTTGACATTGGTGGTCCGGTGCCCGGCAGCGATCAGCTGTACTACCGGCTGACGGGTTTGCTCCGTGACGCGAAGACCTGGTATCCCGGCAACGACGACGATCGGACCTATATCGCGCCTGCGCTGACCTGGCGGCCGGACGTCGATACGTCCTTCACGATCCTCAGCGAATATCAAAGCAGCCGAACCGCCGCGAGCATCGGCAACTTCCGCACGCCCGACGGACAATTGACCAACATCTACTCGAATGATCCGGCCTTCAGTGCCATGGATCAGAAACAATATCGTATCGGCTACGCGTTCGAGCACAATGTCGACGACGTCTGGACGGTGCGGCAGAACTTCCGCTTCTATCAGGTCGACACCGACGCCAAATACACCCAGATCGATTCCATCGACAGCAGCACCAATCTCGCGTCGCGGTCCGCCTGGCGGATCCTGGATAGCTTCAATACCGTGACGCTCGACAACCAGGCCGAAGCCAAGTTCATGCTCGGCGCGATCAAGAACACGGCGCTGTTCGGCGTCGACTACGGCCACTCCTACTACAACGACAAGATCGGCTACGGGCCGGCTCCCGATCTCAATCTGCTGACGATGAATTACGGTGCCCAGGCGATCGCGTCGCCGGCATTCTCGATTTTTAACAAGCAGTCGACCGACGAGGTCGGGGTCTATGCGCAGGAGCAGGCCAGGCTCGGCGGCGTCATTCTGACGCTCAATGGGCGCCAGAGCTGGGTCTCGCAGACGACGACCGCAGGCCTGGACGGCGTGCCGTCAACGCAGAAGGCGGCCGCCTTCACGGGCCGCGCGGGCCTCGCTTACGTCTTCGACAATGGCGTTGCGCCTTATGTCAGCTACGCGACGGCATTCGCCCCGCAGGTCGGCGTCGACGCATCGGGTTCGCCGTTCAAGCCGACCACCGGCGAGCAGAAGGAGATCGGTATCAAGTACCAGATGCCGCAGCTGCCGGTGCTGTTGACCGCCGCGGTGTTCGACATCTCGCAGGACAATGTGCTGCGCACCGATCCGAGCAACATGGCGTTCCAGGCGGCAACCGGGCAGGTCGAATCGAAGGGCGTGGAGCTCGAGGCGAAGCTGGCGCTCAAGCAGGGATTTGATCTCACCGCCGCCTACACCCATCTCAACGTCGTGATCACGCAGGGCAATCCCGATACGACCGGCAATGAGCTCTCCGGCATTCCGAGGAACTCCTTCGCCGCCTTCGGCAAATACACGTTCCAGTCCGGCGTCCCCGTCGAAGGGCTCGGGCTCGGTCTCGGTGTCCGTTATATCGGGACCAACTTTGGCAACGACCAGAATACGTTCCAGAATGCGGCGAGAACGTTGTTCGATGCCGTGATCGACTACGATCTCGGCAAGCTGGATCGGCGATTGCTCGGAGCCACCATGCGCTTGAACGCGACCAATCTGTTCGACACGCATTACCAGACCTGCCAGTCCGGCTACTGCTATGCCGGCGAGCGGCGTCAGGTGATCGGCACCTTGTCTTACCGCTGGTAGCTACACCGGCACCCGCACCGCCGCGCGCAGGCCGCCCATCGGGCTTTCGCCGAGCATGATGTCGCCGCCATGCGAGCGGGCGATGTCGCGGGCGATCGCAAGTCCGAGGCCGCTGCCGCCTTCGTCCTGGTTGCGGGCGTCGTCGAGCCGCAGGAAGGGCTTGAACACTTCCTCGCGCATGGCGGCGGGGATGCCGGGCCCGTCGTCGTCGACCGTGATGTTGAGATAGCGGTGGTCGCGCTGGCCGGTGATCGAGATCGTGTTGGCGTGGCGCGCCGCGTTGGAGACGAGGTTGGCGAGGCAGCGCTTGAATGAGGCCGGTTTCACCGTGACGACGGGCAGGCCGTGGAACGCGACGGTCGCGGTGTGGCCGTGGCGTTCGGCGTCGCTGCGCAATTCCTCCAGCGCCATAGCCATGTCGGTCGGCTGCGCGACCTCGCCGGAATCGCCGCGCGCGAAGGCAAGGTAATCCTCCAGCATCATCGACATCTCGTCGACGTCCTTGCGCATCGCGTCGATCTCGGGGCCTTCGCCGATCAAGGCGAGTTCGAGCTTGAAGCGGGTCAGGATGGTACGCAAATCATGCGACACACCGGCGAGCATCGCGGTGCGCTGCTCGATCGAACGCTCGACGCGCGCCTTCATCTCGATGAAGGCCTGTGCCGCGCGCCGCACCTCGCGCGCGCCGCGCGGCCGGAAGTTCGGTGCCTCGCGGCCCTTGCCGAAGCTTTCGGCGGCATCGGCCAGTCTGAGGATCGGCTTGATCTGGTTGCGCAGGAACAGCACGGCGACGATCAGCAGGATCGACGAGGTGCCGACCATCCAGAAGATGAAGATCTCCGAGTTGGAGGCGTAGGCCGCGCTGCGCTGGGCGAAGATGCGCATCACGGAATCGTCGAGCTGGACGCGGATCTCGACCAGGTTGGACTTGCCGACGGTGTCGATCCAGAACGGGCGGCTGATCTGGCGGCCGAGCTGCACCGACAGGGTCTGGTCGAGCAGCGAGAAGAACGGCTTCGGCCCCGGCGGCGGCATGTCGCCGGCGGGCAGGAAGTCGACCACGAGCTGCAGCTTCTGGGCGATGCGGCGCAGCTGCGCGCGGTCCTTGTCCTGCGGATAGCTCTTGTAGACGTCGATCAGCGCCGCGATGTCGGAGACCACCGCGGCCGACAGGCGCCGCGTCACCGTGTTCCAGTGCCGCTCCATGAACACGAACGCGACCACGGTCTGCAGGATCACCATCGGCACGATCATGATTAGCAGCGCGCGCGCATAGAGGCCGGTCGGCATCCAGCTCTTGAACGCATTGCCCATCCAGCCGTTCGCCTTCGAGACGCGCTGCGAGGCGTTCTTGATCAGGGTCAGGCCGGTGTCGAGCGTGCTCATGGCTGCATCTTACGGCGAGGCGACCAGGCGATAGCCGATGCCGCGTACCGCCTGCAGGAACAGCGGATTGGCGGGATCGTGCTCGATCTTGCGGCGCAGGCGGTTGATCTGGACGTCGACCGCGCGCTCGTTGACGGTGCCGCCGCTGGTCAGTTCGCCGCGCGGCACGGTCTCGCCGGGTGCGCTTGCGAGGATACGCAGCATCTCCCGCTCGCGGTCGGTGAGATGGATGATCTCCTCACCCTGGCGCAGCTCGCTGCGTTCGATGTGGAAGATGTAGGGGCCGAACGCGATCTGCTCGACCACCGTGACTTGCGGCGGCGCGGTGCGCTTGAGGATATTGCCGATGCGCAGCACCAGCTCGCGCGGCTCGAACGGCTTGGCGACATAGTCGTCGGCGCCGATCTGCAGGCCCTCGATGCGGGCTTCCGCCTCATGGCGGGCGGTCAGCATGATGATCGGCACCGTCGAGGAGGTGCGGATGAAGCGAGCGAGGTCGAAGCCGTTCTCGCCGGGCATCATCACGTCGAGGATGAGCAGGTCGAAATGCAGCCCGAGCAGCTTGGCGCGCGCGTCGGTGGCGCTCATGGCCGTCGTGACGCGATAGCCTTCGCCGGAGAGAAAGCGCGACAACAGGTCACGAATGCGCCGGTCGTCGTCGACCAGCAGGAGATGCGGCGCATCGTCGGCCGGCTCGACCGGCGTGCGCACCAGGGTTGCAGCCTGCACCAGGTTCACTCCCTTGTTTTTCTGCCGCCGCCGAAGATCGCTTCGAGCACCTTGTCGGGATCGTCGCGGTCGATCATCGCGCGGAGGAATTGCCGAACCGTCTCGACGCCGGCCGGATCGATGCCGGCGATCGCGCGGTTGATGCGGTCGGTCTGCAGCCCTGCGAGCTTGGCGACCAGCGCCTCGCCCTTCGGCGTTGCGTAGAGCAGGCGCTGCCGGCGGTCGTTGTTGCCGGTCTTCTGCACGATGTAGCCTTCGTCCAGCAGCTGCTTGAGCACGCGTCCGAGCGACTGCTTGGTGATGCGCAGGACGTCGAGCAGGTCGGCCACCTTCAGGCCGGGATAGCGGGTGACAAAGTGGATGACGCGGTGGTGGGCGCGGCCGAAGCCGAACGCCTCCAGTTCCTGGTCGGCGTCGCCGACAAAGTCGCGGTAGGCGAAGAACAAGAGCTCGATGATGTCCCAGCGGAGGTCGCGGCCGCCCGCCGCAGGAGCGTGATCATCTCCCTGCGAATCGGGCTTGGCAGCCATGCCTGAGAAATTTATGTCAGTCATATTGACGTATCTTGGGTTCAATGTTACAAAACTGCCTGTCACGACGAAACATTAGGTCGTTTCGTCCCCGACAGCGTTTGAGGCGGCCTGAAAAAGCCTGTGAGGCGGTTTGGGCCGCAAATTGGACTACCGTGCGATTGTCGAGCGGCATTTCGGCAAACATACTGGACTTCAGCACTCCGCAAAAGCATGTCTGAACGGCATGTTGGCGATGGAAGCCGGCCGGGTTGCCGACGGTGGTGAAGTTCGCACCAGCCGAGCCGGGAGGCTCCGGGGAAACAGGCCGACGCCCGGTATGGCGCCGGTTCCGACAGCGGAAAGCAAGAAAAATGACTTTGAAATTCGACATCCAGCCTTCGCCGAATCCCACGTCCGACAAGGATCGCGCGGCGAAGCTCGTGGACCCGGGCTTCGGCCGCGTCTTTACCGACCACATGGCGATCGTCCGCTACAGCCAGGGCAAGGGGTGGCACAGCGCCCGCGTCGAGGCACGCGCGAATTTTCCGCTCGATCCGGCCGGCGCGGTGCTGCACTACGCCCAGGAGATTTTCGAAGGTCTCAAGGCCTACAGGCGCGACGATGGCGGTGTGAACCTGTTCCGTCCCGACGCCAATGCCCGGCGCTTCCACGATTCGGCCGAGCGCATGGCGATGGCGCCGCTGCCCGAAGAGGTGTTCATCGAGGCGGTCGAGCAGTTGGTGCGGATCGATCGCGCCTGGATCCCGGGCGGCGAGGGCAGCCTCTATCTGCGACCCTTCATGATCGCGAGCGAGGTCTTCCTCGGCGTGAAGCCATCGGCGGAATACATCTTCTCCGTCATCGCATCGCCGGTCGGCTCCTATTTCAAGGGCGGTCCCGCGCCGGTGTCGATCTGGGTGTCTGAGAATTACACGCGTGCCGCAATCGGCGGCACCGGCGCCGTCAAGTGCGGCGGCAACTATGCCGCAAGCCTGCGCGCGCAAGCGGAAGCGATCGAGCGCGGCTGCGACCAGGTCGTGTTCCTCGACGCTGTCGAGCGCCGCTACATCGAGGAACTCGGTGGCATGAACATCTTCTTCGCGTTCGACGACGGCTCGCTGCTGACGCCGCCGCTCGGCACCATCCTGCCCGGCATCACCCGCGACTCGATCATCGCGCTTGCCAAGGATACCGGCACGCGCGTGCGCGAGGAGCCCTACACGATCCAGCAGTGGCGTGCCGACGCCGCCAGCGGCAAGCTGAAGGAAGCCTTCGCCTGCGGCACCGCGGCCGTCATTTCGCCGATCGGCAAGGTGTGCTCGGCGAGCGGCGACTTCCAGATCAGCGGCGGCGTCGCCGGCCCGGTCGCGATGGGCCTGCGCAAGAAGCTGGTCGACATCCAGTACGGTCGCACCAACGACCCGCATAACTGGATCAGGAACGTCGCGTAAGTCAGGTACGCTCCATCGCTCGCTCTTGGAGGGTGGGGTGAGGGCCTTATCCGCACCGGGATGTTTGGAGAGTCCCCCTCACCCGGAATTCAAGCTTTGCTTGAATTCCGACCTCTCCCCGCAAGCGGGGCGAGGTAAGAAGGCGCCAGGCGCTTGCGGCACAGAGCCCTGCCTGATAACCCGGCCTTAAAGTCAATACTGACTTACAGCCGACGTATGACATGGCCGAGAAACCCAAAAAACCCCAGAAACTGAAGGCGCGCCTGCCGCGCGGGCTGGAAGATCGCGGCCCGGCCGCGATCAATGCCACGCGGGCGATGGTCGAGAAGATCCGCGCCGTGTACGAGCTCTACGGCTTCGAGCCGGTGGAGACGCCGGCGATGGAATATACCGACGCGCTCGGCAAATTCCTGCCCGACCAGGACCGGCCCAACGAGGGCGTGTTCTCGTTCCAGGACGATGACGAGCAGTGGATCTCGCTGCGCTACGACCTGACCGCGCCGCTGGCGCGCTATGTCGCGGAGAACTTCGACGCGCTGCCGAAGCCTTATCGGTCGTATCGGTTCGGCTATGTCTTCCGCAACGAGAAGCCCGGTCCCGGCCGCTTCCGTCAGTTCATGCAGTTCGATGCCGATACGGTCGGCTCGGCGACGCCGGCGGCCGACGCCGAGATTTGCATGATGGCGGCCGACACGATGGAAGCGCTCGGCGTTCCGCGCGGCTCCTATGTCGTGAAGGTGAACAACCGCAAGGTGCTCGACGGCGTGCTCGAGGCGATCGGTCTCGGCGGCGACGAGAATGCTGGGCGCAGGCTCACGGTGCTGCGCGCGATCGACAAGCTCGACAAGTTTCCCGCCGACGAGGTTCGCAAGCTCCTCGGTCCCGGGCGATGGGATGGCGGCGAAGAGGGCAAGGGCGACTTTACCAAGGGCGCCGAGCTGAGTCCGGCGGATGCCGATATCGTGCTGGCCGTCACGCAGAAGCGCGACGATTGGAAGGACGCCATCGCTGCAGCCGAGACCTACCTCGCCAAGAGTGAAGTCGGTCAAGCCGGTGTGAGCGAGCTCGAAGAGATCGCGAAACTGGTCGCGGCCTCCGGCTATGGCGCGGATCGCATCCGCATCGATCCCACCGTCGTCCGCGGCCTCGAATACTATACCGGCCCGGTCTACGAGGTTGAGCTGCTGCTCGACACCAAGGACGAGAAAGGCCGCCCGGTGCGGTTCGGCTCGGTCGGTGGCGGCGGCCGCTATGACGGGCTCGTGTCGCGCTTCCGCGGCGAGCCGGTGCCGGCCACCGGGTTCTCGATCGGCGTCTCGCGGCTGCAGGCCGCGCTGACGATGCTCGGCCAGCTCGACAAGCAGGCCGAATTCGGGCCCGTCGTCGTCACCGTGTTCGATCGCGACCGCGTTGCCGACTACCAGAAGATGGTTTCGCAGCTGCGCCAGGCCGGCATCCGTGCCGAGCTCTATCTCGGCAACCCGAAGAACATGGGCAACCAGCTCAAATATGCCGACCGCCGCAACTCGCCCTGCGTGATCATCCAGGGCTCGGATGAGAAGGCGCGCGGCGAGGTGCAGATCAAGGATTTGATCGAAGGCGCCAAGGCGGCGGCCGCGATCGCGTCCAATCAGGAATGGCGCGAAACACGTCCGGCGCAGTTCTCTTGCTCCGAGGCCGATCTGGTCGCCAAGGTCCGCGAGGTGCTCGCGCGGCACGACGTGAACTGGGGATAGCTGGTTTGTCCTGTGCAGGCTTGACCCGCGCATCCATCTTCAAAAAGATGGCGCGCCAGCCAGACCGGCAAACGACCGGTTTGCGCGTCAACAACAACCAGGGAGTTATTCAGATGCCCGAGATCACTGTCAGCATGGCCGCCGGCCGCACCGACGAGCAGAAGGCCGGCATGATGCGCGACATCACCCAGGCGCTGGTGAAGAACCTTGGCGTCGATGCCGATGCCGTCGTGATCCAGATCAACGAAGCGCCGCTGCATCACAAGATGAAGGGTGGCAAGACCTTCGTCGAGCGCGCCGCCGCCGCGAAGAAATAACTACATTCACTTCGTTGTGTCCCTGCCTTGTGCGCAATTGCGCACTGGAGCAGTGACCCATAACCACCAATGCTTGTTGTTGTGGTCGCTGGGGCTCCAGCTTTCGCAATAACCAGCTTTGGTGGTTATGGGTCCCGGCTCAAGGCCGGGACGACGGTCTTTTGAGGCGCTAATGGACGCACGCGACTTCATCAAGATCGGCATGAGCGCTGAACGCATGCTCGTGGTGCCGCCGGAGCGTACGGTCGGGCATTTCGTGCCCGGCATGCCGATGGTCTACGCGACGCCGATGATGATCCTCGAAATGGAGATGGCGTCGGGTGATGCCATCCGCGATGCGCTGCAGCCCGGCTGGGTCACGGTCGGTACCGAGGTCGATATCCGCCATCTCGCCGCCGCGCTTGTCGGCGCTACCGTACGGACCACCGCAAAAGTGATCGCGGTCGAGCGCCGCGTGATCCGCTTCGCGGTCGAGGCCTTTGAGGGCGCGCGCAAGCTCGGCGAAGGCCGTCACGCCCGCGGCCTGATCAATGTCGAGAGTTTCAACAAGCGGCTCGCCGGGACGTCGGGCCAAACGCCGTAGATAAAGTCTCTAGGCCGATCCGCGTATTCCGACGTCATCCTGAGGTGCGAGCGGAGCGAGCCTCGAAGGATGGGCCGCGGGCCGTGCACCCTTCGAGGCTCGCTCCGCGAGCACCTCAGGGTGACGGGATGACAGGTGATGGGTAGGCGAGGGACTACTTCGCCAATTCTTTCGAGCGTCGCGTCGCCGCAGCGATCGCGCGGGTCATCAGCGGCTGCATGCCGTCGCTCGCCATCAGAACCTCGAGCGCGGCCGCCGTGGTGCCGCCGGGCGAGGTGACATTCTGCCGCAGCGTCGCCGACGGCAGATCGGAGCGATGCAGCAACTCGCCGGAGCCGGCGACGGTTGCGCGCGCCAGCGTGGTCGCGAGCTGCTCGGGCAGGCCGGCCGCGACGCCGGCGCGGGCGAGCTCCTCGGCGAGCAGGAACACATAGGCCGGCCCTGAGCCGGAGACCGCGGTCACCGCGTCCATCAGGCCTTCATTGTCGACCCATTCGACCAGCCCGGTCGCTTTCAGCAGCGCATCGGTCATGGCGCGCTGCGCGGCGGTGACGCGCTTTGACGGCACCGCGACCGTGATGCCGCGGCCGATCGCCGCCGGCGTGTTCGGCATCGCGCGCACCACCGCGCCGCCGACCACCTCTTCCAGCGCTGACATCGTCGTGCCGGCCATGATCGAGACCACGAGTGTCGACGGGCCGACCAACAACCTCAGCGCGGCGCCGGCATCGCGGAACGATTGCGGCTTCACCGCGACGACAAGCGTGTCGACCGTGCCGAGATCTTTCGCCAGCGGATTGAGCCGCACGCCCTTCGCGGCAAGCGCGGAGATCTCGGGCGAAAGATGCGGATCGATCACCGCGACATGCTTGGGCGAGAGGCCCTGCGCGAGCCAGCCGGTCAGCATTGCGCCGCCCATCTTGCCCGCGCCCGCAAGCGCGATGGTGCCGGTCGTATTCGTCAATGCGCTGCTGGATGTGTTCACGGGTCGCTCCACAAACTCTGTGTCGTCCCGGCCTTGAGCCGGGACCCATAACCACAGGCGGTTCTAGTGAAGCGAGGGGCGGGCGACAAGCAGTATGCGCGACCACTGACGCCGCGGAGTATGGGTCCCTGCTTCCGCAGGGACGACGCTGAAGGTGTGGAAAGGCCGGGCGAAACCCTACGCCTCGCCCTCGGTATCGAACATCGCCGCGGCCATCGCCTCGGCGGTCGACTTGCCGGCCCACACCACGAACTGGAACGCCGGATAGTAGCGCTCGCAGGCGTGGATCGCGTTGACCACCATGGCCTCGCATTGTGCGGTGGAGGCGGTGAGGCCGCCGGGCAGCACCAGCGCCTGGCGATGCATCACCATGCCGGTGTGGGTCCACAGGTCGAAATGGCCGACCCACAATTGCTCGTTGATCGCGGCGACCAGCCGCTGCACCTCGGCGCGCCGCGCCTGCGGCATCTTCATGTCGAAGGCGCATGCAAGATGCAGCGCCTCGATCTCTCCCATCCAGGTGAAGGAGAGCTGATAATCGATCCAGTCTCCCTTGGAGACGATCGTCACCTCATCTTCGCCGGAACGCTCGAACGCCCAGTTGTTGTCAGTGGCGATATCCTCGACCACCGCAAGCGGGTTGTTCCGGGAATCGATAATGCTTTCGAGGAGGGACATGCCGTCTCGGACCTTGTTCTTATGATCGCTTGATACGCACACGGAAGCCGGCACTTGCGACATACTGCGTCGTGGCCGAGTGCAGTTCCTTGACCGGGCTTCCGGATGCCCTGGACCTGACGCCGATGAAGTGATGTGATTTGCGGAATCCGCGCAACCGCACGCCGAGTCCGTCCACAGCCAAAGCGCGCATCGTCCACAGCTGATCTCCGCCACACTTGTGATTTTGCGAACAAATCGGAATCTAGGCGTTCGCGTAACGATTTATTAACCATTTGCGGGCGCTTCGCCGCACGCGTGAATCAGCCTTTCGGGCGCTCACTTCTCTCTGCAAGGGCCGCAGCGCGCTCATGGGGACATGCCGTTTCCCCATGCCAAAGATGCTTGCCCAGCTGTCGCGGTTTGGTCATATTTCGCCTCAAGCACGTCCATCCCGGGCGTGCCGATGTTCTCAGGGCGGGGTGAAAATCCCCACCGGCGGTAAAGGGTGATGAGCCCAAGCCCGCGAGCGCCTTCTTCCGCGAAGCCGGAGGAAGGGTCAGCAGATTCGGTGCAATTCCGAAGCCGACGGTTACAGTCCGGATGAAAGAGAACGGTTGCGGCAGCCAACGCGATTTTCGCGTGGGCTTGTGTCGTTGTCCGTGTGCCCTGATTCTGGTCCTGAAAGAGGAAAGCCATGAATCAGATGTTGCAAGACCAAGACCTTCAAGCTTCTCAAGTCCAGACCTCCCAAGCAGAAAGCCTTCCCGATACGCCGGCTCGTCCGCCGGCGCCGGAGCATCCGCACTTCGCCAAGCCGCAGCGCGTTGCCTTCGTGCAGTCGTCCTGGCATCGCGATGTGGTGGAAGAGTGCCGCATCTCCTTCCTGAAGGAGATCGAGGCGCGCCACATCACCAATGTCGACGTGTTCGAGGTGCCGGGCTCGTTCGAGATCCCGCTGCACGCGCAACTGCTGGCGAAGACCCGCCGCTACACCGCGATCGTCGCGGCCGGGCTCGTCGTCGATGGCGGCATCTACCGCCACGAATTCGTCGCCGACACCGTGATCAAGGCGCTGATGGATGTGCAGTTGCGCACCGAGGTGCCGGTGTTCTCGGCGGTGCTGACGCCGCAGCAATTCCACGAGACCGAGGTGCATTACGACTTCTTCCGCAAGCACTTTGTGATCAAGGGGATCGAGGTCGCGGAGGCCTGCGCCAACACGCTGCTCAGCCTGGAACGCCTGCGCGGCCAGGTCGCGGCGGGAATACCTGGCTAGCGCGCATGATCCGGAAAAGTGCGAAGCGGTTTTCCGAAAAGATCATACGCAAATAGCGTCAATAGCTTAAGGCCCAACGCAAAAGCGATTCCGGCATGCGTGCCGGGATCGCTGTCGCAGCCAGCACGTTCGGTTATGCTTGCCGGCATAATCAGAACGCGCGGGAGGCGCCCATGACCGAACAACATTCTTCCGACTGGCTCGGCCTGTCGGGCAGCGTTGCCGTTGTCACCGGCGGAGGCGGCGGCATCGGCCGCGCCACCGCGGTCAGTTTCGCGCGCGCCGGCGCCAGGGTCGCCGCGCTCGATCGCGACGAGCGCGGGCTTGCGGAGACGAAGGCAAAGCTTCGCGAGTTCGGCGATGGTCATCTCGTCGCAAGCTGCGACACGACCAGCGAGGACAACGTCGCGGCTGCGGCCGATGCCGTCGCGCGAACGCTTGGCCCCAGCGACATCCTCGTCAACACCGCGGCGGTGCTGCGCCCCGGCGGGCTCGATACGCTGCCGCTCGCCGAATGGAACGCGGTGCTGGCGGTCAATCTCACCGGCTATTTCATCTGCGCGCAGGCGTTCGGCCGCCAGATGCGGCAAGGCCGGACGCGGCAGTCTCATCCACGTCGCCTCGATCGCCGCCAGCAATGCGCAGGGGCAGAGCGGCGCCTACAGCGTCAGCAAGGCCGCTGTCGTGATGCTCTCGCAGCAACTCGCCGCTGAATGGGGGCCGCACGGCATCCGCAGCAATGTGGTCAGCCCGGGCCTTGTCGTCACGCCGATGAGCCAGGCGTTCTACGACACGCCCGGGGTCACCGAGCGGCGCACCGCCGTCGTGCCGATGCGCCGGATCGGCGCGCCGCAGGACATGGCGGATGCGACCCTGTTCCTGGCGAGCGACCGCGCGTCATACGTCAATGGTGAGGAGATCATCGTCGACGGCGGCTATGCGCGGACGCTGATGAGCCACGTGCCGCGACCGGGGTTTTGAGTTGGTGGCCGCTGCCGCAAACTCGGTGTCGTCCCGGCCTTGAGCCGGGACGACACATTCAATCGAACAGGCTGGAGACCGACTCTTCCGCCGCGGTGCGGCCGATCGCTTCGGCAATCAGGCCGGCGATCGAGATCTGGCGGATGTTCGGCGCCTTGTTGACGGCTTCGGTCGGTAGGATCGAGTCGGTGATGACCAGTTCCTTCAGCCGCGACGAAGCAATGCGCGCGGCAGCGCCGCCGGACAGTACGCCGTGGGTGATGTAGGCCGAGACTTCCTTGGCGCCGTGCGCGATCAGCGCCTCGGCCGCGTTCACCAGCGTGCCGCCGGAGTCGACGATGTCGTCGACCAGGATGCAGTTGTAGCCGGCGACGTCGCCGATCACGTTCATCACCTCGGACTCACCGGGGCGCTCGCGGCGCTTGTCGACGATCGCAAGCGGGGTGTTGATGCGCTTGGCGAGGCCGCGGGCGCGCGCCACGCCGCCGACGTCGGGCGACACCACCATCACCTTGGCGAGATCGAACTTCTCTCTGATATCGCGCACCATCAGGGGCGCCGCGAACAGATTGTCGGTCGGGATGTCGAAGAAGCCCTGGATCTGGCCGGCGTGCAGGTCGAGCGTCATGACGCGATCGACGCCGGAGTGCGAGATCAGGTTGGCGACGAGCTTGGCCGAGATCGGCGTACGCGAGCCGGACCTGCGATCCTGCCTGGCGTAGCCGAAATAGGGCACCACCGCGGTGATGCGGCGCGCCGAGGAACGGCGCAGCGCGTCGGTGATGATCAAAAGCTCCATCAGATTGTCGTTGGCCGGATACGACGTCGACTGAATGATGAACATGTCCGAACCGCGGACGTTCTCCTGGATCTCGACGAAGATCTCCATGTCGGCGAAGCGCCGGACCACGGCCTTGGTCAGTTCGATGCCAAGTCCTTTGGCGATGTCCTGCGCCAGCGCAGGATTGGAGTTGCCGGCGACGAGCTTGATTGATCCGTTCTTTGCCGACATCGATGCTTCCCCCCGCGCCTTGCTGGATACGACGTTCAGCATCTCAAGTCCTTACAGAACCGGCGGGTTTTCGGTGCGCGAGGGAATATCAGGGAGGCGCCGCCGCTGGCAACCCATTAGGCGCTTCGGCCCACGTTTTCCTGGGCAAAAAAGCCTTTCCCCGGGAGATTCCGGGGGTTAGTTGGCGGAATAGCTGAGTGCCACGGTCTCGGGCGCGGCGAGGGCCGGGGCGCTGACCATCGCCGGCCCACGGAGCTCCGGTGCCGCGGCTGGCGCCGGGCTATCCGCCGGACCGCCATTGATCATGCTGGACAGGCCGCTGAGGCCGGCCTGGGCGATCTTGCGCAGCACCAGATCGTCGGCGGCGGCCCAGGCGTCGCGGCCGGCCTTGCCGGCGGGCTCTGTGCCGGACAGCCGGAGCGCCCGTTGCTGGCTGCTGTCGTAGACGTCCCACACCCACGCGATCATGGTGCGGCCGCGCACCACCTGCGCCGAGAGATAGCTGCGCACGCGATAGGCCGCGGTGCCCTGGCGCGACACGATCGACAGGCTGCGCAGCTTGGATTCGCTGTCGAGCACACCGACCATGCGGTCGAAGACCTGGGGCGGCGGACCGTCGATCGATTCGAATGCGACGGTGGCGCCGCCGCTCGCAGGCGTGGCCATTGCGTAGGAGTCGGCCACGTTGCCACCGGCCGCGCATCCGCCAAGCGCGCACGCAATCGCCAGCCATGTGGCTGCGATCGCGGCGCGCACGACTGTCCCAGTTTGAAACTGGTGGTTTGACGCTTCCCTCATTGCGTCCTGCGATATCGTTAAAACGGCTTAACGTCTAGGGCAGGACGGCCACAGCGCTTAACAGTCGACCGGTCAAGCGCCGCGGGGGGACAGGATCGAATTCCTCGTCAGTCAGTGAGATGATGCCGCATGGCATCGACGATCCAGGCCCATTCCCGGTTCGGGCTGCTGTCGGGCCGCTGCCCCCGCATGATAGCGACCAACTCCCAATAGCGTGCGGCGCGGTCGTCATGCTGGGCGTATTTGGCGCGAAGCCAGTTGCGGAAATCCAGGTCGGGCTGCCGGCCCATCAATCGGGCCGAGGCTTCCAGCCATTGTCGCGCGATCGCGCTGCCGGTGTCAGACGTTGGTTCGAGCCCGTCGTCGATCGCCTGCTTTGCCTCGCGCACAATGGCGTCGCTTGCAGCCTGGCAGGCCTCCATATCGAAGGCGTCGCGATCCCAGGCGTCGCTGGCGTTCGCGCGCATTTTGGCGATGAAGGAGGGATCGTTGAGGATCGACGACAGCTCGATCCAGGCATCGCATTGCTCGGGT
Organism: Bradyrhizobium quebecense; assembly: GCF_013373795.3. Classification (NCBI taxonomy): domain Bacteria; kingdom Pseudomonadati; phylum Pseudomonadota; class Alphaproteobacteria; order Hyphomicrobiales; family Nitrobacteraceae; genus Bradyrhizobium; species Bradyrhizobium quebecense. The sequence continues at coordinate 5,344,047 of NZ_CP088022.1, read as the reverse complement.
GTCGGATCATCGGGCAGTTCGGGCACCGTCGTCTCGATCATCTGCCGGACCCATTTCCGGTCGATGTTGATGCCGTCGGACACTTTCTCGAAAAAACGTTCGACGACGTTGCGGCGCTCGGCGCGGGATAGCTGCGTCATGGTCAGGAATCTCCTCAGGTCTGCTTCGGTGAGTTGCGGTGAACGCAACGCAGCCCGCAGGGCCGAGGCGACGCGGCGCTGCGCCGCGATCTCCGCTTCCAGCGTTTCGAGGCGGAGCTTCAGCGCCTCGACCAGCGAGAGCTCCTTGGTCAGGACCTCACTGATCGCGTCGAGACCGAGCCCCGCATCGCGCAGGCAGCGGATCAGGTCGAGGCGAACCAGTTCGTCGTCGGTGAAGACGCGATAGCCGCTCGCGGTGCGGCCGGCCGGCGGCAGCAACCCCTGGTCCGAATAGAAGCGGAGCTTGCGGACGGAAATTCCGCTGAGCCGCGCCGCCTCGCCGATGCTGTAGGTGCGTTGTGTCATGCGCCGCTTGTCCGGTCTCCAGCAGGTGGAGAGTCAAGACGCTTGTCGCAAAAAAAACGCTAGAGGCGCCCGGCGTCAGCCTTCCAGCGCGATCGCGTGAACGTGCCGGCCGTAATCGGCTTCCTTGCGGTGCACGGAGCGGCGGTAGCTGAAGCAGCGCTCGTCGGAATAGGTGTCGATGCCGAGATCGTCGATCATCAGCACGCCGGCATTTTCCAGCCGCAGGCGGATGAAGCCGGCGAGATCGAACATTGCGTGGCCATCGCGTTCGGCGGGCATGAAGAACATGCCGTTCTCGGCATCGGCTTCGATGAAGCGTTCGATGAATTCGTTTCCGACTTCGTAGGATTCCTTGCGGATCAGCGGGCCGATGGCGGCGACGATGCCGCCGCGCTCGGCGCCGAGTTTCTCCATCGCATCGATGGTTGATTCCAGCACGCCGGTCAGCGCGCCCTTCCAGCCGGCATGCGCCGCGCCGATCACCCGCGCATGGGGATCGACGAACAGGATCGGCCCGCAGTCGGCCGTCGTGACCGAGATCGCCAAGCCCTCCGTGCGTGTGACGAGTGCGTCCGCCTTCGGGCGCACCGCGCCATTCCATGGTCCGGTGACGGCCACGACGTCGGGCGAGTGCACCTGGTGCACGCTGATCAGGTGGTCGGATGGCACGCCGAGCTGGTCGGCCATCCGCCGCCGGTTCTCCGCGACCTTGGCCGGATCGTCGTGCGAGCCGAGCCCGCCATTGAGGCCGGCATAGATACCCTCTGAGACGCCGCCCTCGCGCGAGAAGAAGGCATGGCGCAGGCCCGGAATGGCCGACAGCAGCGGTGATCCCAATGTCATTGTTCGGTCTCGTCAGGCTGATCGCTGAGGCCAGCGATCGAGGTGAGCCGCGGGTCGGAGATGGCCATGACCTTGAACATCGAGCCCATCCCGCCGCGTCCGGAATCGGTCAGGCGCTTCAGCGCGCCGGCAATGTCGGCGGAGACCTCGGGTGAGGCTTTCGCCATCAGTCCGGCGGCACGGGCCTCGACGCCGAGGCGCTTGAGGAAGTCGCCCTGCGTCGCCGGCCCGTGGACGCGCGCGCCGACATCCTCGGCGGCCTGCGCCAGGGCCTGGAAATCGACATGCGCCGTCACGTCGGCCTGTCCCGGGTTCTTCAGCGGGTCGGCGAAGCTGTGGCGCGCGATCGCCTGGAAGGTGTCGCCGGCGTCGCTGCGCAGATGGCCGTAATCGATGATCAGCGCGGCGCCGTCTTGGTCGCGCAGGCGCGTTGCGAGCTTCATGATCTCGCTGTCAGGCCGCCATTCGAACACCGCGCCGAGCGGGGCGGCGCGCGCCAGCGGCGGCAACAGCACCTCGAAGTGCGGTACAGGCTCGGGCGCGGGCGCGAAATACAGGTTGCCATTGGCATCCATCCCGACCGTGCGCTCGTGCCAGCCGGTCTCGCGGCGGACCATCTGGTGGATCGGCAGCACGTCGAAATATTCGTTGGCGAGAATCACCGCCGGTCCCTCCGGCACGTCGTCGATGCTGTCGTGCCAGGTGACGTTGCGCACGCCGGTCAGCGTGGCGTGCTGCTTCTCGCGCAGCACCGGATTGACCTCGACGAGGTGGATGCTGAGCGACTGGTAGAGCGGCGGCAGCACGCGCAGCGCACGCAGCGCGTCGGACATCATGGTGCCGCGGCCGGGCCCGAGCTCGATCAGGCGGAGCGTGTCCGGCGAGCCGATCGCGCGCCAGATCGAGGCGCTCCACAGCCCGAGCAGTTCGCCGAACATCTGGCTGACCTCGGGCGCCGTGGTGAAATCGCCCTCGCGGCCGAGCGGATCGCGCGACAGATAGTAGCCGTAGCGCGGATGCATCAGGCACAATTCCATGTAGCGCCAGACCGGCATCGGCCCGGACAGCTTGATCAGCTTCCTGATCTCATCCAGCAGTGGGGAGGGTTCGCTCACGGCCTTCCTTGGATTGCACTTGCTCTACGTTGAACTCGGCGCCGGCCCGTTCGCCCTGCGGCGAATGGCGGCCGTGATGATGATAGCGCCCACGATGATCATTGGCACCGACAGCAGCATGCCCATGGTTAAGCCGCCCCACAGGAATCCGAGCTGCGGATCGGGCTCCCTGAAATGCTCGCCGATGATCCGGGCAATGCCGTAGATCGCAATGAAGCTGCCGAGGATGAGGCCTGGCCGCTTGAGCGCGCCCATCCGGATCATGATCGCCAGCGCAGTGAACAGCACGATGCCCTCAAGGCCGGCCTCGTAGAGCTGGCTCGGATGGCGCGGCAGCGGTCCGCCATTGGGGAAGATCATGGCCCAGGGCAGGCTTGGATCGGCGTGACGGCCCCACAATTCGCTGTTGATGAAATTGGCGAGCCGGCCGAGGAACAGCCCGATCGGCGCGACCGCGGTGGTGATGTCGCCGAGCGACAGGATCGGGATGTTGTTGCGGCGGGCAAACAGCATCACTGCGGCGACGCAGCCGAGGAAGCCGCCGTGGAACGACATGCCGCCCTTCCACAATTCCAGGATCTCGGACGGGTGCGCGACGAAGAAGGGCAGGTTGTAGAACAGCACGTAGCCGGTGCGGCCGCCGACGATGATGCCGATGGTGACCCAGAGGATGAAATCGTCGAGCTGCGGCAGCGTGATCGGCGGCGGGCCGCCCCACAGCCGCTCCTTCTTGATCAGCGAGCGCGCATAGATCCAGCCCAGCACGATGCCGACGATATAGGCCAGCGCATACCAGCGGATCACGATCGGCCCGAGCGCGAGCGCGACGGGGTTGAATACCGGAAAGTCGATCAGCAGGAATGGCATCGTGTGTCTTGAGACTCAGCTCACGAGGTTGCGGCGGTAGAGCGCCAGCAGCCGTTCCCAATGGCGTTCGGCGGCGTCGCGGTCATAGACCGGACGCTTGGGGAACGCAAAGCCGTGATGGGTGCCGGGATAGATCTCGACCTCGTTGTTCGATCCCTTCATGCCGGCCTTCACCTGCTCGATGATTTCCTGTGGCGCGTAGATATCGGTCTCGGCGCAGGCGAAATAGAGTTCGGCCTTGGTCTTTTGCGCGGCAAGATGCGGGCTGTCGGGCTGATCGGTCGCCAGATGCGTGCCGTAGACCGACGCGGCGGCCTTGACGCGATCGCCGAAATGCGTCGCCGCGTTCACCGCATAGCGGCCGCTCATGCAATAGCCGACGGTGCCGATGATCTCGGTGTTGGCGGCCTTCTGCGTCTCGGCGTAGGCGAGCAGGCCCTTGGTGTCTTCCATGACCAGCGGGATGTTGAGCGACTGCATCAGCTGAAACATCCGTTTGCGCTCGGGCGATTCCGGATCGGGATTGATCGGGCCGAGCTCCATCACGCCGGCGCGGTAATACATGTTGGGCAGCATCACGTAGTAGCCTGACGTGCCGAGCCGGCGCGCCATGTCGCGCAGCTCCTCGCGGATCGCTGGCGCGTCCATATAGAAGATGACGACAGGGAAGGGGCCGCCGCGCTCGGGATGGGTGATGAAGGTGGTGGTCTTGCCGTCCTTGGTCGGGATCTCGACGGTCTGCTCGATCATGGCGTTTCTGCTCGCGTTATGTGTGCGATTTCTGTTGTGAGTTCATACGATTGCAAGGAAACCGGAGCATGACAAGGCAAGCTCCCGGGAGGTCTGCCATTCGCGGCGGACTTGAACCGGATGGCGGGGATCGCCATTGTCTTCTGGCGATTCAGTGAACGCGGAGAGTTTTGCCAGATGACCCAGACCAGCAACCGGTTTTTCGATGAGATCGGCCGTCTGATGAACGATGCCGCGGGCGCAGCCCAGGGCGTCAAGCGTGAGGTCGACACGGTCATGCGCAACCAGGCCGAACGGATCCTGCGCGACCTCGATGTGGTCAAGCGCGAGGAATTCGACGCGGTCAAGGATATGGCCCGCCTGGCGCGCGAGGAGAACGAGGCGCTGAAGGCGAGGATCGCCGCGCTGGAAGCCAAGCTCGGGGTAGGCGGAGTGACCTGATTCTTTACCCTCCCCTGGAGGGGGAGGGTCGGCTCACAATTGAGCGCAGCGAAATTTGAGCCGGGGTGGGGTGAAGGTCCCTCCACCCGAGTTCTGCTCGTATTGAGAGATCACCCCACCCCGGCCCGCATTCCGCTTCGCTGCATGCGGTCCGACCCTCCCCCTCCAGGGGAGGGTGGGAAAGCGAGGGTGAGAAAAATCCCTTCATTTCCTTGTCATTTCGGCCCTTTGGGGCTAAAAGCCCGCCACGTCCGCGGCCCCCGCACCCCTGGAGGCTTGCTGTGGACCTGAGCATGGGCCGCGCTGCGGCCTTTAACTTTTTAAATACAAGGACTTAACGCTATGGCGACCGTCAAGGAATTGAAGGCGACCGCGCGTCCGAAGAGCGGCAAGGGGGCCGCCCGGGCAGAGCGTCGCGCCGGGAGAGTTCCCGGAGTGATCTACGGAGACAACCAGCCCCCCGTCACCATCTCGGTCGACGATCGTGAACTGCGCCAGCGCATCCTGGCGGGCCGGTTCCTGACCACGATCTATGACATCGACCTCGAGGGCAAGAAGCACCGCGTGATTCCGCGCGACTTCCACCTCGACCCGGTGAAGGACTTCCCGCTCCATGTCGACTTCATGCGGCTCGGCGAAGGCGCGACCATCCGCGTCAGCGTGCCGCTGCACGTCGTCAACGCGGAAACCGCCCCCGGCATCAAGCGCGGCGGCACCGTGAACATCGTCACCCACGCGCTCGACCTCGAGTGCGCGGTCGACAACATTCCGCAATACATCGAAGTCGACGTCGGCAGCCTCGAGATCAGCTACTCGCTGCATCTCTCCGAGGTCACGTTGCCCAAGGGCGTGAAGTCGCTGACCCGCGAGGACGCGACGCTGGTCACCATCGTGCCGCCGTCCGGCTACGCCGAAGAGCAGAAGGCTGCAGCTGCGGCGGCTGCTGGTGGCGCTGCTCCGGCCGCGGGTGCTGCAGCTCCGGCCGCTGCGGCGGCTCCGGCTGCGGGTGCTGCGGCTCCGGCCGCGGGTGCCAAGGCTCCCGCCGGCGGTGGCGACAAGAAGAAGTAATCGATCAGGTCGGCGCGCGATCGTCTGATGGCGCGCCGACGTGGGATGCCGCGCCATGCGCCTTTTTGTCGGTCTCGGTAATCCTGGCGCGAAATACGCCAGCAACCGGCACAATATCGGTTTTCTGGCGGTCGACGAGATTGCACGGCGTCATGGTTTCGCACCATGGCGCCGTCGCTTTCAGGGCGAGACCTCCGAAGGCGTGGTCGATCGTGAGAAGGTCGTGCTGTTGAAGCCGACCACTTACATGAACGAGTCCGGGCGCGCGGTGCAGGAAGCGGCGAACTTCTTCAAGCTCGCCCCCGCCGACATCACCGTGTTCCACGACGAGCTCGAACTGCCGCCCGCCAAGGTGCGGGTCAAGATCGGCGGCGGGATCGCCGGCCATAACGGCCTGCGCTCGATCTCCGCGCATATCGGCAACGAATATCGGCGGGTGCGGCTCGGGATCGGTCATCCCGGCGTCAAGGAGTTCGTGCACAGCCACGTGCTGTCGGACTTCGCCAAGAGCGACCGGGCGTGGGTGGAGGCCTTGTGTCAGGCCGTCGCCGACAATGCCGGCCTGCTGGCTGCGGGACATGACGCCTCGTTCGCCAACAAGGTGCATCTGACGATGCAGGCCAAGGGATTTTTCGACAACAAGGACGAGGGGCCGAACTAGACCCCCGTCAGCGCTGGGCTCGACCCGGCGATCCATTTTTCCAAGTGGGTGGATACGCGGGTCAAGCCCGCGTATGACGACCTCAGTCAATTCAACCGCGCAGCGTGAGCGCGCGAGAGATCGGGACAAACATGGGATTCAAATGCGGGATCGTCGGGCTGCCGAACGTCGGCAAGTCGACGCTGTTCAATGCGCTGACCGAGACGGCGGCCGCCCAGGCGGCGAACTATCCGTTCTGCACCATCGAGCCGAATGTCGGTGAGGTGGCGGTGCCCGATCCGCGGCTGGAGAAGCTCGCAGCGGTCGCGAAATCCGCCCAGATCATCCCGACCCGGCTGACCTTCGTCGATATCGCAGGCCTGGTGCGCGGCGCGTCGCAGGGCGAAGGCCTCGGCAACCAGTTCCTCGCCAACATCCGCGAGGTCGACGCGATCGCCCATGTGGTGCGCTGCTTCGAGGACTCCGACATCACCCATGTCGAAGGCAAGATCGCGCCGCTCGCCGACATCGAGACCATCGAGACCGAGCTGATGCTGTCCGACCTCGACAGCCTCGAGAAGCGCGTCGACAACCTCTCGAAGAAGGCCAAGGGCAACGACAAGGAAGCCAAGGAGCAGCTCGAGCTCGTCAACCGCGCGCTGGTGCTGCTGCGCGACGGCAAGCCGGCGCGTGCGCTCGAGCGCAAGCCGGAAGAGGAGCGCGCCTTCCGCATGCTCGGGCTCCTGACCTCGAAGCCCGTGCTCTACGTCTGCAACGTCGAGGAAGGCTCGGCCAAGGACGGCAACAATTTCTCCAAGGCGGTGTTCGAGCAAGCCAAGAAGGAAGGCGCGGTCGCGGTGGTGATCTCGGCCAAGATCGAATCCGAGATCGCGACGCTGTCGCGCGCCGAGCGCGCCGAGTTCCTGGAGACGCTGGGCCTCGAAGAGGCCGGGCTCGATCGGCTGATCCGCGCCGGCTACCAGCTGCTCGACCTCATCACCTATTTCACGGTCGGCCCGAAGGAAGCGCGCGCCTGGACGATCGACCGCGGCACCAAGGCGCCTGCCGCCGCCGGCGTGATCCATACCGATTTCGAGAAGGGCTTCATCCGCGCCGAGACCATCGCGTATGAGGATTACATCGCCGGCAACGGCGAAGCCGGCGCGCGCGACGCCGGCAAGCTGCGGCTCGAAGGCAAGGACTACGTCGTCGCCGACGGCGACGTCATGCACTTCCGCTTCAATACCTGAGCGCGCTGTTCAGCCGTGCGCGCGGCGGCAGCGAATTAAGCACCGCTATATCCCCACGTCGTCCCGGCTTTCGCCGGGACGACACTGAATATGCGGTAACGCTCCCGACTCCATCGTGAGCGGGCGAGGTGAAGCGACCCTGATAGGAGTTGCTTCCAGCTCACCGGTCCGCGCGGCCGATCACATCCATCAGCTCGGCGATCTTGCGCCGCTGGTCGGCCTTGTCGCCGGACGAGATCGCATGCTCGACGCAATGGGCGACATGATCGCGCAGGACCTCTTCCTCGACGCGGCGTAGCGCCGCGCGCGCGGCCGCGATCTGCGTCACCACGTCGATGCAATAGCGGTCTTCCTCGACCATGGCGGCCAACCCGCGGATCTGACCCTCGATCCGTTTGAGCCGTTTTAAGCAGGATGTCTTGACCTCGTCTCTCATAGGTCTCATATACCCCCCTAGGGTATACAAATCAAGAGGCCGGGATACCGGCCGGGAAGAGTCTCGTGGCGCACACAGAGCACGACCATTCGCACGCGGATCATCACCATCATGGCGCGGCCGCGCATTCCTGCTGCGGCGGCAGGCATGATCACGACGCCGCGCCGGCGGAAGCAGCGTTCGCGATCGATCCGGTCTGCGGCATGAAGGTCGACCCGGCAACCGCCAAGCACCGCTTCAGCTACCAGGGCGAGGAGTATCTGTTCTGCAGCGGCCGCTGCCGCGAGCGCTTCGAGGCCGAGCCGGACAAGTACCTCAATCCGCGCGCGCCCGAGCCGCCAATGCCGGCCGGCACGATCTACACCTGCCCGATGCATCCCGAGGTGCGCCAGGTCGGTCCCGGCAGCTGCCCGATCTGCGGCATGGCGCTGGAGCCGGAGCAGATCTCGCTCGACGATGGGCCGGATCCCGAATTGATCGATATGGTCAGGCGGTTCTGGATCGCGCTCGCGCTGACGCTGCCTGTGTTCGTGCTCGAGATGGGCAGCCATCTCGGGCTGATGCATCTGGTGCCCCAGCACTGGTCGAACTGGATCTCGTTCGTGCTGGCGACGCCGGTCGTGCTGTGGGCCGGCGCGCCGTTCTTCGTGCGCGGCTGGCAGTCGGTGGTCACGCGCAATCTCAACATGTTCACGCTGATCGCCATGGGCGTCGGCGTCGCCTATCTCTACAGCGTGGTCGCAACGCTGGCGCCGCAGCTGTTCCCGCCGGCGTTCCGCGACATGCATGGTGCGGTCGCGGTGTATTTCGAGGCGGCGGCCGTGATCACGGTGCTGGTGCTGCTCGGCCAGGTGCTGGAATTGCGCGCCCGCGCGCAGACCTCGGGCGCGATCCGCGCGCTGCTCGGCCTCGCGCCCAAGACCGCGCGGCGTATCACCGATCACGGTGACGAGGACATCGACATCGACGCGATCAAGATCGGCGACCGCCTGCGTGTGCGCCCCGGCGAGAAGGTGCCGGTCGACGGCGTCGTCATCGAGGGCAGCGCCGTCATCGATGAGTCCATGGTCACGGGCGAGTCGATGCCGGTCGCGAAGGCGGAAGGCGAAAGGGTGATCGGCGGCACCGTCAACCGGAGCGGTGGCCTCGTGATGCGTGCCGAGAAGGTCGGTCGCGACACCATGCTGGCGCGGATCGTCGAAATGGTGGCGAAGGCGCAGCGCTCGCGCGCGCCGATCCAGCGGCTCGCCGACCGCGTCGCCGGCTGGTTCGTACCGGCAGTGATCGCCGCTGCCGCGCTCGCCTTCATCGCCTGGACGGTGTTCGGCCCCGAGCCGCGCCTGACCTTCGCGCTAGTTGCCGCCGTCACGGTGCTGATCATCGCCTGTCCCTGCGCGCTGGGACTGGCAACGCCGATGTCGATCATGGTCGGCGTCGGCCGCGGCGCGCATTCCGGCATCCTGATCCGCGACGCGCAGGCGCTGGAGCGGATGGAAGCGATCGACACGCTGGTCATCGACAAGACCGGCACGCTCACCGAGGGCAAGCCGAAGGTCGTGCGCATTATCGCGGCCGAAGGGTTCGACGAGAGCGATCTGCTGCGCCTTGCCGCCAGCGTCGAGCAGGGCAGCGAGCATCCGCTGGCGCAGGCGATCATCGCGTCCGCCAGGGAGCGCAAGCTGGCATCGGCGGCCGTCAGCAACTTTGCCTCGCCCTCCGGCAAGGGCGCGACCGGAACGGTCGAAGGCAGGCAGGTTGCGCTCGGCAATGCGGTGCTGATGGGTGAGTTGAAGATCGTAACGTCAGCGCTGGATCAGGCCGCCGAGGCCGCGCGCCGCGATGGCGCGACGGCGATCTATGTCGCGGTCGATGGCCTCGCCGCGGGCGTGATCGCGATCGCCGATCCGGTCAAGACGTCGGCAGCGAATGCGCTGCAGGCGTTGCGCGCCGAGGGCTTGCGTATCGTGATGCTGACCGGCGACAATGAGACCACCGCGCGCGCGGTGGCGAAGACGCTCGGCATCGACGAGGTCGAGGCCGGCGTGCTGCCGGAGCGCAAGAGCGAGGTCGTGCAGCGGCTGCGCGGCGAGGGCCGCACCGTCGCGATGGCGGGTGACGGCGTCAACGACGCGCCGGCGCTCGCCGCAGCCGATGTCGGCATCGCGATGGGCGGCGGCACCGACGTCGCGATCGAGAGCGCCGGCATCACGCTGCTCACCGGCGACCTGATGGGCCTGGTCCGGGCGCGGCGCCTGTCGGTCGCGACCATGCGCAACATCCGCCAGAACCTGGCGTTCGCCTTCGTCTACAACGCCGCCGGCGTGCCGATCGCGGCCGGCGTGCTGTACCCGCTGTTCGGCATCCTGCTGTCGCCGATGCTCGGCGCTGCCGCGATGGCGCTGTCCTCGGTCAGCGTGATCGGCAACGCGCTGCGGCTGTCGAGGGTGAAGCTGGATTAGGCGCCTCGCCCCGCTTGCGGGGAGAGGTCGGATCGCATCGTAAGATGCGATCCGAGTGAGGGGGACTCCCAGCGAATCCATCTCCCTCCGATATTGCGGAAGCGGCCCCTCACCCCAACCCTCTCCCCGCAAGAGCGGGGAGAGGGAGAAGAGCGATCACGCCGGCAGCAGAAGCTGCGCGCGCCGCTCCATCTCGGCATCGAGCCAGGTCGCGAGATCCTCGCTCACTTCGACCATCGGCAGCCGCACCTCGGGGCTGTCGATCAGCCCCTGCCGCCACAGCCAGTGCTTGGCCGGTGCGGGGCTCGGTTCAGCGAACAACAGCCGGGTCAGGCCGACGACGCTTTGCCACGCCGCCACTGCCGCGTCGCGCTTGCCCTGCTTCAGCAGCGTGCGGATCGAAGCGAAGGTGTTGGTTTCCAGATGCGCGGAGAGCAGGATCGCGCCGTCGGCGCCGTCCGAGAGCGCATCGAATGTCTGCGCGTCCTCGCCGGTCAGCACGCGGAAGCCGGCGGGCCGGCGGTTGAGGAAGTCGATCGACTGCGCGCGGTCGGCACAGCAATCCTTCATGCCGGCGATGTTGGGATGTTCCGCGAGCGCCAGCAGCGTCTCGTTGGTCAGGTTCACCGCTGTGCGATACGGAATGTTGTAGAGCACCACCGGCCACGATGCGTGATCGGCCAGCGCGTTGAAGTGCTGCACGAGCCCGCGTTGCGAGGGTCTGATGTAATAGGGGCTCGCGATCAGGTAGCCGTTGATCGGCCAGTCGGCCGTATCGTCCAGCGCATCCTTCATCCTGGCCGTCGAGGCGCCGGAGAGCCCGAGGCAGACCGGCAAGTGGCGGGAGTTGGCACTGAGCTCGTCGAGCACGACGCTGACCAGCCCTTCCAGCTCATCGGTGCTGAGCGCCATGCCTTCACCGGAGGTTGCACCGAGGATGAACCCGTCGATGGGGCCGCCGGCATAGTGCCGCACCAGGCGACGCAGCGAGGTGACGTCGAGTTCGCCGTCGCGGAACGGCGTGATCAGGGGCAGCCAGAGGCCCTGCAATTGCTGGTGTAGCTCAGTCATGTTCCATCTCCTAAGGGGGCAAAGCCGGAGACGGGACCAACAAAAAACCCCGTCCAGGCGGCGGGGTTTCGGGATCGGTTGAATGCGAAGGTGATCTTATCGCGCGCGATCTCGTGTCCCCGGAAGAGGAGCTTTTTTCGACGACACAACGGCGCACGAAGTCGTGATCATTGGATAATGATGCTGCGCTGCGAGGTTGTTGTCAATCCACATGCTGACCGTGACGTGCGGCACGTTCGAGCCTGACATGAAAGACATGGAGATGAAAAAAAGCCGGGCTCGAGTGAGCCCGGCTTAAGGTATTGGCCACGTGAGGCCGACACAATCACCTTCCAAGAGGGATTACTGAACTTCCGCGCCACTGGAGGAGGGGGACATATGCGCGACGCGACCGCTCAGCGTGTAAACACTATGATCCCCATCGACGCTCTGCAGCAACTATCCAGGTCGCATGTCAGTCATGCGGAGATTCAGGGGCCTCTCGGGGCAGCGCGGAAAGCCTATAAACCAGCCCTATAAGGGCAGCTTAATCAGGAGGGCCAGCGCTGCGCCTTGCTGACCACGAAGTCGCGGAACACCTGCACCCGGGCCACCGTCTTCAGCTCTTCCGGATAGACGAAGTAGGTGTCGAGCGCGATCGAGTCGGACTCGCCGAACAGCTGCACGAGGTTGTTCTGTTCGACCAGATAGTCCGGCAACGCGGCGATGCCGAGGCCCTGCTGGCAGGCGCGCACCAGGCCAAGGATGTTGTTGACCTTGAAGTAGGGTTCGCGCGGACCGGAGCCGTTGCGGCCTGCATCGATCAGCCAGCTGCGGTTCTGCAGATGCGGCGGCACCTGCGAGTCGCCGAGCATGATGATGCGGTGCGAGTCGAGATCATCAAGCGTCCGCGGCGTGCCGAAGCGCTTGATGTATTCCGGCGAGCAATAGGCATGGAAGCCGATCGAGAACAGCTTGCGCTGGATCAGGTCCGGCTGGGTCGGCTTGCGTGTGCGGATCGCGACGTCGGCCTCGCGCATCGACAGGTCGAGGTCCTCGTCGGTGACGATCAGCGAGATCCGGATGTCCGGATAGAGCGCGACGAATTCGTCGAGCCGCGGGATCAGCCAGTTGATGCCGAGCGCCGGCGGTGTCGTGATCTTGAGATCGCCGCTCGGCCGCTCGCGGCTGTCGGTGAGCTTTGCGCGCGCCGCCTGCAACTGCATGAAGACGTCATGCGCGGTACGGAACAGCAGGTCGCCCTGCTCGGTGAGGATCAGGCCGCGGGCATGGCGGTGAAACAGCGACACCGAGAGCTCCTGCTCCAGTGCGCTGACCTGGCGGGAGACCGCCGATTGCGACAGGCCGAGCTGTTCGCCGGCATGCGTGAAGCTGCCAGCCTCCGCCGCAGCGTGAAAGACCTTCAGCTTGTCCCAATCCATATCCGTAAATCCGTCGCGAGAGCGTGCCATGATTATTCCGCCGCTGCGCGATCGCTCGCGCGAAGAGCAATGAAGCGTTCCGCCTCGAGCGCTGCCATGCAGCCGAGGCCGGCGGCGGTGACCGCCTGCCGAAAGGTTTCGTCCGCCACGTCGCCCGCGGCGAACAGGCCGGGCACCGAGGTCGCCGTGGAATTCGGCGCCACCTCGACATAGCCCGACGGTTTCAGCTTGATCTGGCCTTTGACGAGCTCCGTCGCCGGCGCATGGCCGATCGCGACGAAGACGCCGTCGGTCTTGAGGTTGGTCAGTGCGCCGGTCTTGACGTTCTTGAGCCGCACATGGGTGACCTTGTTCGGGTTCTCCGTGCCGCAAATCTCGTCGATCGCGGAATCCCAGACCACCTTGATCTTGGGATGCTTGAACAGCCGCTCCTGCAGGATGCGCTCGGCGCGGAAATGATCGCGGCGATGCACGATGGTGACCTGCGAGGCGTGATTGGTCAGATACAGCGCTTCCTCGACCGCGGTGTTGCCGCCGCCGACCACCACGACGTCCTTGCCGCGGTAGAAGAAGCCGTCGCAGGTCGCGCAGGCCGATACGCCGCCGCCCTGGAATTTCTCTTCCGAGGGCAGCCCGAGCCAGCGCGCCTGGGCGCCGGTGGCGAGGATGACGGTCTCGGCGAGATAGACGTCGCCGGAATCGCAGGTCAGACGAAACGGGCGTTGGCCGAGTTCCAGCTTGTTGACGAGATCGATGACGAGCTTGGTGCCGACATGGGCCGCCTGCTTCTCCATCTGCTCCATCAGCCAGGGGCCTTGGATCACGTCGGCGAAGCCCGGATAGTTCTCGACGTCGGTGGTGATGGTGAGCTGCCCGCCCGGCTGAATGCCCTGGATCAGGATCGGTTCGAGCATCGCGCGCGCCGCGTAGATCGCTGCGGTGTAACCGGCGGGGCCGGACCCGATGATGACGACCTTGGCATGGGTAGGCGCGGGCATTGTGAGATCCCTCTGTTTTGGGGATTTTGATCAAGGACTTGTGCGGGAAGCGCCCCGGAAACGCGTCACGGCGGCGCCAAAAGTGTCAAATCCAAGTCTAGGATATCTGGGAAGCTATGCAAGATTTGCAATCCATGGCAGCGATTTTTCCCCGGAACTGAAGTCACATTCGCGAAATCGTGCGCTGCACGCGCAATAAAATTGCGCAATGCCGGCCTGCTGCGCTATGAGAGTTGCCGGCAGACCTGCCAAACCTTCCGAACCCTGAGGGAACCCAAGTCGCGTGTCGAAGAACCTTGACGAGATCGACCTCAAAATCCTCGCCGAGATCCAGGCCGATGGCCGAATCACCAATGTGGAGCTCGCCAAACGCGTCGGGATCTCGCCGCCGCCCTGCCTGCGCAGGGTCCGGGCGCTGGAGGAGGAGGGCTACATCCAGGGCTACCGCGGCCTGCTCGATCCGCGCCGCCTCGGCTACGACGTCACGGTGTTCGCCTCGGTGCATCTGTCGAGCCAGGCCGACGCCGATCTCCGCGCCTTCGAGAACTTCGTGCGCGCCGAGCCGTTGGTGCGGGAATGCTGGATGCTGTCCGGCGAAGTCGATTTCATCCTCAAATGCGTCGCTCCGGACATGGCGACCTTCCAGGATTTCGTCACCCACCTGACAGCCGCGCCGCATGTGCGCAACGTCAGGACGTCGCTGGTGCTGCACAATTCGAAATACGAAGCCGCGGTGCCGCTGGATATCAAGGCTGCCGGATAGCGCGCGGCGGCGCGTCATTTCGGGGCGATGCGCCGGCATCGAACCAGGGTGCGCAACTACGTGTCTGACGTCTGGTGCCAACGCACCATGGTTTGAGCTTGGTGAAGGGTCTTCAGCAACCTCGGGCTGTCATCACCGAACCGTTTGCCTCGAATAGTCCAACAGCCCCGGACGGTGAAGTCGCGACGTTGAACGCGAGCGGGCCGCAAGTAATCATGCAATAGTCGTAAACCGAGCGCTGATCGTTTCCCATTAGAAACTGATAGTGAATTTGCATGAAGTTGAATCGATGGCGTCTGAAGCGGACCGGATCGATCATTGAATGTATTTGGACGCGCCGAATCTTCGGGTGCTCTCCTGAATAGTCTCGACTGGTGCGTTTCAGCGTGACGGGATCGAAGCGATAGAAGCTGATTGCGTCATCTCGTGCCTGGTACTCGACCCAGTCGATGGCAGACGTTCCGGCCACAAGTTGTGCCGCTTCCCGTATCTGGCCGCCCATCGGATGCAATGAGAATTTGGGAATCGTGGCGCCCACTGTGAGGATGCATAGCTTCGGTCCGTGCGTTGCAAGCAGAGGATCCAGCTTCAGCGCGCGCGCGACCGCCGCTATCGAGAGCGCGGCGCCAAGGGAATGGCCAACAATCAGAATTTCATCAACATCTGCGGCCCGAGCCGTTCTCAATATCAAGGCCGCAAAATCGCCGAGGCGCTTATCAAGCTCGCCTTTTTGCCCGTAAAGAAACCGGTAGGAGAAAATGGCATCATCAAGGATGTGGTTTATCCGACGCTTGGGTCCAATCCAGAGCATCGAGCTGATGAAGATGGCAAGCGATAGAAAAACACCAAGCAGCAATTGTTCAAGCCAGAATGTAGCGGGTATGAGCCTGACAAGCAGATATGACAGCCCAACGCCGCAGCATGCAATCAACAGCAAACAGCAATATGGAAAGACAAAGAAGAGAGCATATTTCCAGCTTGCGACCGCATATCTGAATAGAGTTCCGGTAAGGATGAAGTTGAATAGCGCTTTCAGGGACTGAACGAGGCGAGGCACCAGCCTAACTCCCGAATCGCGCCGGATGAGATCGTCCCAGCGCAGCATCTCGAAGGTGGTGTCGGTTTTCCAGTTTGGTCCCCATGCTTCCAGGTCGCACGAAGCATTGATTGCAGATGTGTTCGAGATTTCCGACAGCCGTGAAGAGGCGCCCCAAACCTTTTCGAAGCTCGACAGCGAGCGGCGCAAGCGCTCGACCTGCTCTTCTGGGGTGATTGGATCGTAACCGCCAATGTGGAAGACGTGCCGTCGTTGAATCATCTAGCAACTCGAATCGTTATGGACATTGGTTGCCACTCGTTCCGGAAACCGGACCGCATAGACACGTTACCCCGGAACTCTTGCGACGTTGCTTCCGAAGCCTTGGTGTAGCCGACATGGATGGTGCGGCTTTTGGCCTTATTAAGGTACCACTCCCTCCGCGAGGCGACACCCTTTGAGTTGGCCTCGATCAAAAAGTACAGAGGACCTTCCCATAGTGGAAGCCAATTGACCGCCGGAAGGTCATGAACGGTCGTGGCTCGATGTGGCAAATCCGCGACAGTAAACCAATTGCGCGCCTCAACACGCATTTCGAACTCGCTCTTGATTGTCACGATTCGTAGGTCTGGTTTAATGCGACTGGACTTGAGGTGGGCGAGGGACATTGAAATGAAAAGATTATGTTACAGCGCGGCGCGGGTATGCGCCGTCTTCACGGTTGTTTTTGCAAGCAGCTTGCATTTGAACAACGCGGCGCAGGCTCGCCCCGCAATACCCGTTGCACTGAGATCGACCGGTTCGCCAGCTCGGCTGCATTCCTCCGCGGCGCACGCATACTTGTTTCGCGGATTGTTGAATGTCTTCTCTTTGGGCATGGACGACCTCGCCGTCCATCTGCGCGCGGCCGGCATCGCCGCGGTTGTCGCCAATCACGCCCAGTGGAGAGGCGTTGCCGACGAAATTATCGCGAACTATCGAGCGGGCCAGCGTGGCCCCATCATACTGATGGGGCACTCTCTTGGTGCGGATGCCGTGATGTCGATGGCAGAGTACCTTGGCCAGATGGGCGTGCCGGTCGCTTTGGTTGTCCCATTCGACGGAACGTCGCCTCATGCGGCGACGGCTAATGTCGCAAGGGTTTTGAATCTGTACAAGCATGAAAGCGCTCGAATAAGTCGCGGCCCCGGCTTCCGCGGCGAGCTTACAAACTTCTACGTTCGCGATGTAAACGTCGACCACTTCAACATCGATAAAAGCGCGGCGTTGCATAGCCTGGTGATGCGAAAGATCAGGGCAATCGGGCTCGCTGTCGCGCGCCCACGACAACGCCAGAATCCTTCGAACGCGGACTTGCCTGCGGCCGGAGCTTCAACCAATTCCTCGCATGACGCCCAGAAGGCAGCTGGAGTTGGGGTTTGACACTATATGTAAGGCTTTAGGTCACGTCTCTGTCGGGGCCCGGTGTTCGTATTGTTCTCTTTAGCACTTCAGGCCGGAGGCAGTCGGTGACGCCGTTCAGAAAATTCTCGGTCGCTATGGCCTTGTGTATCCTGGCGACCGTTTGCGCCGCCTTCACAAAACCGGTTCATATCGTGGCGGTCGGCGCAAGCAATACGCAAGGCTGGTACGTTGGAAAGCAAGGTGCCTACCCGGCCAAGTTAGAGGTTCTGCTGAAAGGGAAGGGCGTCAATGCGAACGTCGTCAATGCGGGCGTTCCCTTCGATACCACAGCCGGCATGCTCAAGCGCATTGATAGCGATGTGCCAAGGGGAACCGACATCGTAATCTTGCAGCCTGGAGGCAACGACAGGCGTTTCCTGGTTACGAAGGAGCAGCGGGCGGCCAACATCGCCGCGATGGAGCGGCGGTTGCGTGATCGCGCCATCAAAGTGATCGTGTACGACGAAGAGATTCCGCGGCAGTATTACGCTTTTGACTTCATTCACCTCACGACTGACGGCCATGCTTTCATAGCGTCGCAGTTACTCCCGCGAGTGTTGGCGATGATCGACCGGAGAGCCATCGCGGCCTCGCCGCAGGCGAGGTAGAGCCCAGCGACGCCTCCGCCTTGGATTCGAGCGGTCGCACGGCCAACTTATCAGTGCAAACGACGTGCAAGCCCTGTATGATTGTTTCATGCTGATCTGTGGATCAGTTTAGGTCAAATCTCTAACGCTCGCTAAGGTTGGCGCCCTTTCAATGGTCGGCAGAGATGACGCGCCAGCGAAACGAGCCCTGGGCCCACGATGACGCCTGACATTGCCAAGTTCGTGTTTATCATGATGGCGGTCGGTTGGTATCTCATCCGCTACAGATACGCGCGTCGTGCTCGCCGTGAAAGGGTCTTGCGGAGCGCCCGGGGTGCTCGCGAAAACACCCTGCTGCTGATATCGCTCACCGGTCTCGGCATTGTGCCGTTCGTCTACATCGCAACAGCCGCACCTCATTTCGCATCGTACGTCTTCCGGCCAGCTCAAGCCTGGCTGGGCGTTCTCCTGGCGATTGCAGCGCTGATCATGTTCCGGCTGACCCATCGCGCTCTTGGTCGGAACTGGTCGGTAAGTCTCGACGTGCGGGAAAATCATCACCTGATCACCGACGGGATCTATCGAAAAATTCGCCACCCCATGTATTCCGCATTCTGGCTCTGGGCTGCCGCCCAGGCATTGCTCTTGCCGAATTTGGTGGCCGGTTTCGCTGGCCTGATCGGATTTGGGACATTGTTTTTCGGGCGGCTTGCCAGAGAAGAACAGATGATGCTGGAAACGTTCGGCGACGAGTATCGCGAGTATATGGCTCGGACCGGACGCATTATGCCGAGGCTGCTCTGAGCCGGCGATACGAGGTCGGTCTCGCCGGGCCCTGCACGCAAAGCAATCATTCCGTGTCGTTTTTGTCACATCCTGCAAAGAAATGACCGCACAAGCACGAGCCTCGATACAGCGTTAATTGCGCCGTAGCCGATAGAGGGTAAGGTGCTCCCACTCACGCTGTCCATCTCGGAGATCACGATGTTGAAATTTCTGGTTGTTGGAGTTGCGACTTTTGGTTTCATGGCTGCCGCCAGCGCAGCCGACCTGCCACATCCGCAGCCGGTCACGGAAAACGCTCCGGTTGGCAAGATGCCGATCGGCAAATATCCGGTTGGCAAATATCCGGTTGGCAAATATCCGGTTGGCAAGTACCCGGTTGGAAAAGCTCCGGCTCCGATCGTAACGAAGGGTTAGTTCGGGGATCGCCCTGGCAGCGCACACCTTCAGCTTTGCTGAAGGCGGCGCTCGGGGAGATGTCTTGCCCTTGTGAGGGTCTGAAGGTGCCAGAATTCAATCGGAAACGATGCGGCCTGCGGCTGCTTGTCGGTGTTGGCGTCGTTGTGGCTTCCGTGACTTTTGAAGCCGGTATCGGTTATGCGCAGCAATTGGCTGCACAAACGGATCAAGCGCCGCTGCAGCAGGACAAGCTGCGCAAACCGTCGTCAAGATCGGTTGTGGCAGCCGCCGTTGCTGGACCGAGCGCTTCCGCTTCTGGCGGAGACGTCAAACCGGTTCGGAGGTCAACGGCCAAAGGGCCGTATTACGTGGACTTTCGTGCCCGCACGGCGGCGTCATATGGGCATGCGTTTGTCTGGTACGGCAAGACAAGCGAGAAACAGGTCGAAGTTGCGGGGCTGCACCCAGCGGGCGACGTGCTGCCCTACGTGCTGGGACATCTGACATGGGTGCCCTCCGAGACCGGAGCAAGCTACGGCGACCTTGACGAGCAGTACTTGACGGCCAACTATCGCGTGTATCTGAGTGAGGCCGACGCGAAGAAGGTTTTTGCGTATATTAAGCACCTTCAGGCCACCTCGCCGCTCTGGAACGCGGAAACGACCAATTGCACGGCCTTTATTGGCCGTATTGCCAGCTTCATGGGCTTAAAGGCCCCATTCCATTTGATGAAGCCTGAGGAATACGTAAACCAGCTGAAAGAGATCAACGGCAGGCGCCAAACGGTGCAACTCGCTTCGGATCGCTAGTTTTCTCGCCAAGGACCTTGCGGCTGAAATTGGGCAAAGCCGCTACCGGGAACGCTGCTGAGCCTGCTCCGATGAAGGGGCAGATGGTTGCATTGGCACCCAATGCGAACCGGTGCGGAATGCAAATTCGAGCCCGCAACTGACCCGCAGGACGTAACGGGCTTCAGGCGCCCTTTTTGGGCCGGTAGGAGATCGTCCAGCGGACCGCGCTTCTTCGATCTTTGCAACGCGCTTCGGGTTGGTCCCATCGCGCTCGGACAGCGCCCTCAGGCTCTCCTGACTATTCTTGCATTGTTCGACGGATTGCCGCTGTCGCTGTGGCGCAGCCGTGAAGAGCCCGTCCCGGTTGAACGGGACGGGCTCAGCGTTGTTACTTCCTGCCCATCGCAGCGTCGACGCTGATCGGACCGGGGCCCGAGGTCGCGAGATACAGGCAGGCAAAGCAGAGCGCGATCGCCAGACTGCCGTTGTTGAGCAGCGGATAAAAGCCCTTGGGGAAGTGGCCGATGAAGTAGGCGAAAGCCATTTCGCCCGCCAAGACGAAGGCCACGATTCGCGAGAACAGGCCGATCATCAGCAGCCCGCCCAGGACCAATTCGAGTGTGCCGGCAGCTCCGATCAAGGAGAACAGTTCGACTTTCTCGAACATTGTCCCGGGTGGAAATTTGAGGAGCTTGGCGACGCCGAACTGAAACAGCAGCAGTCCGGTGATGAACCGAAACAGGCTAAGTGCCACCGGCTGAAACTTGGAAAACATCTGGTCCATTGTCAGTTACCCCTCTTTGACACGCTGGAACGTTGCATGAAGCAGAAACACACGGTGTTCGCCACCGGAGTGTGGCGTCAACACCTTGCGCCTGCAATCATTCCTCGCTCGATGGCAGTTGCGAGAGAATGAGGCAGTGGCACGGTGACGCGCCGCGATGCGTGTTGCGACGCAATCACCAGCTCGAACTCCGTCCCCCGATATGATTATACTGCATAACCATGTCACGGCCTCACTAGTATGCCGCGCACGCGCTCTCCACTCACATTGCTGTCAGACGCGGGGTATAAAAAAGCCGCGTGCAGGACGCGGCTTTTTTGCACCAGTCACGTCAAGGTAACTACCGCCACTCGACCTTGGTGATCTCGTAGGCCTTGGCGCCGCCCGGCGCCATCACTTCGACGGTGGTGCCCTTTTTCTTGCCGATCAGCGCGCGTGCAAGCGGCGAGGTGATGGAGATGCGGCCCTTCTTGGCGTCGGCCTCGACCTCGCCGACGATCTGCCAGACCGCCTTCTTCTCGGTGTCCTCGTCGATCAGCGTTACGGTCGCGCCGAACTTGATGGTGTCGCCGGACAGTTTCGAAATGTCGATGATGTCGGCGCGCGCGAGCTTGTCCTCGAGCTCGGCGATGCGACCCTCGTTGTGCGACTGCTCTTCCTTGGCGGCGTGATACTCGGCGTTCTCCGAGAGGTCGCCATGCGAACGCGCTTCCGCAATGTGTTCGATGATGCGCGGACGATCCTCCGACTGTCGCTTCTTGAGCTCGTCCGTCAGCGCGGCGTATCCGCCGGCGGTCATCGGAACCTTATCCATCATCTTCGTCCTTCATCGTGCGCGCCCGTCGGCCGTGCACGAATATCCAGTTCAGCTAACGCAGGAATCAGGACGCGAATGCGCCCGGAAGCCCAGTGATTTTCGGCCCCGCTAAGGGCCGTGACAACATCCAATCGCGCGGTGAGTTCCAGCCATTCGGCTAATTGACCGCTTCGGGCCTTCAGCCCGGGCAGCGGTCAGCTTTCGGAAAAGTAACTCTGAAGCGTGCGGACCTCAAGGTCCCCGTCCCGATAGGCCCGGATCCCCCGTGCGGCCGCCACCGCGCCTGAAAGAGTGGTGTAATATGGCACTTTATGCAAGAGGGCAGCCCGCCGCAGCGAACGGCTGTCCGCCAGGGCCTGCGGACCTTCGGTGGTATTGAAGACCAGCTGGACGTCGCCGTTGGTGATGGCGTCGACGATGTGCGGACGGCCTTCGAGCACCTTGTTCACCTTTTCCGTCGGCACGCCGTGATCGCTGAGATAGCGTTGCGTGCCCGAGGTTGCCATCACCTTGAAGCCGAGCGAGTGCAACAGCCGCACCGCATCCGCGATACGCATCTTGTCGTCGCCACGCACCGAGACGAACACCGTGCCCTGCCGCGGCACGCGCGTGCCGCCGCCGAGCTGGCTCTTCGCGAATGCCACCTCGAACGAGCGGTCGATGCCCATTACTTCGCCGGTCGAACGCATCTCCGGTCCGAGCACGGTGTCGACGCCGGGGAAACGCGCGAACGGGAACACCGATTCCTTCACGCCAACATGGTCGAGCTTCTTCTTCTTCAGCTTGAAGTCGGCGAGCTTTTCACCGGCCATGATCCGCGCCGCGATCTTGGCGACCGGCATGCCGATCACCTTGGCGACGAACGGCACGGTGCGGGACGCGCGCGGGTTGACCTCGAGCACGTAAATCTCGCCGTCCTTGATGGCGTATTGCACGTTCATCAGGCCGA
Organism: Bradyrhizobium quebecense; assembly: GCF_013373795.3. NCBI lineage: Bacteria > Pseudomonadati > Pseudomonadota > Alphaproteobacteria > Hyphomicrobiales > Nitrobacteraceae > Bradyrhizobium > Bradyrhizobium quebecense. Next base: position 5,321,830 of record NZ_CP088022.1, on the reverse strand, counting down.
CCACGTCGAGGCCGAGCGCGAGCTCGCGGGTCTGCCGCTCCAGCTCCTCGATGGTCTTCGCGTCGAGCGAATGCGGCGGCAGCGAGCAGGCGGAGTCGCCGGAATGGATGCCGGCTTCCTCGATATGCTCCATGATGCCGACGATGAAGGTGTCCTTGCCGTCGCAGAGGCAGTCGACGTCGACTTCGGTCGCATCGGACAGATAGCGGTCGAACAGCAGCGGGTTCTTGCCGAGCACGGTGTTGATCTGCCCGGTCTTGTCGTTCGGGTAGCGTGCTTTGACATCGGCGGGCACCAGCTCGGGCAGGGTGCCGAGCAGGTAATCGTTGAGCTGGGTCTCCTCGCGGATGATCTGCATCGCGCGGCCGCCCAGCACGTAGGACGGACGCACCACCAGCGGCAGATCGAGATCGGCGGCCACCAGCCGCGCCTGCTCGACCGAATAGGCGATGCCGTTCTTCGGCTGCTTGAGGCGGAGCTTGTCGAGCACGCGCTTGAAGCGGTCGCGGTCCTCGGCGAGGTCGATCGCATCCGGCGAGGTGCCGAGGATCGGCACTTCGGCGGCCTCGAGCGCGCGGGCAAGCTTCAGCGGGGTCTGGCCGCCGAACTGCACGATCACGCCGTGCAGTGTGCCGTTCTTGCGTTCGGTCGCGATGATCTCCAGCACGTCTTCGGCGGTGAGCGGTTCGAAATACAGCCGGTTCGCGGTGTCGTAGTCGGTCGACACCGTTTCCGGATTGCAGTTGACCATGATGGTCTCGTAGCCGGCATCCTCGAGCGCGAAGCAGGCGTGGCAGCAGCAATAGTCGAACTCGATACCCTGGCCGATGCGATTCGGCCCGCCGCCGAGAATGATCACCTTCTTGCGGTCCGAGGGCGCGCTCTCGTCGGCCAGTTCGCCCGCGAACGGCCGCTCATAGGTCGAATACATGTAGGCGGTGGGCGAAGCGAACTCGGCCGCGCAGGTGTCGATGCGCTTGAACACCGGGCGCACCCCGAGCGCGTGGCGCTTGGCAGTGACGTCGGCTTCGGTGGTTTCCGTGAGCACGGCGAGCCGCGCATCGGAGAAGCCCATCGCCTTCAGCGTCCGCATTGCGAACGCGTTCGGCGGCAGGCCGTTGCGGCGGACCTTGTCCTCCATCTCGACGATGGCGCGCATCTCCGCCAGGAACCAGGGGTCGATCTTGCAGGAGTTGAAGATCTCCTCGTCGGTCCAGCCGAGCCGCATCGCTTGCGCGACCTGCAGGATGCGGTTCGGCGTCGGGGTGCCGAGCGCGGCGCGGATCGCGTTCTTGTCGTCGCCGCGGCCGAGCCCGTCGATCTCGATTTCGTCGAGGCCGGTCAGGCCGGTCTCGAGCCCGCGCAGGGCCTTCTGCAGGCTCTCCTGGAAGGTGCGGCCGATCGCCATCACCTCGCCGACCGACTTCATCGACGTGGTCAGCGTCGAGGATGCGCCGGGGAATTTCTCGAACGCAAAGCGCGGAATTTTCGTGACGACGTAATCGATCGTCGGCTCGAACGAGGCGGGGGTGGCGCCGCCGGTGATGTCGTTGGCGATCTCGTCGAGCGTGTAGCCGACCGCGAGCTTGGCCGCGACCTTTGCGATCGGGAAGCCGGTGGCTTTCGACGCCAGCGCCGACGAGCGCGACACGCGCGGATTCATCTCGATCACGACCATGCGGCCGTCGACGGGGTTGATACCGAACTGGACGTTGGAGCCGCCGGTCTCGACCCCGATCTCGCGCAGCACCGCCAGCGAGGCGTCGCGCATGACCTGGTATTCCTTGTCGGTCAGCGTCAGCGCCGGCGCGATGGTGATGGAATCGCCGGTATGCACGCCCATCGGATCGAGGTTCTCGATCGAGCAGATGATGATGCAATTGTCCTTTTTATCGCGCACCACCTCCATCTCGTACTCTTTCCAGCCGAGCACGCTTTCCTCGATCAGCACCTCGTTGGTCGGCGAGGCGTCGAGCCCGCGCTCGATGATGTCGAGGAACTCTTCCTTGTTGTAGGCAATGCCGCCGCCGGTGCCGCCCATCGTGAAGGAGGGCCGGATGATCGCGGGCAAGCCGATCTCCGACAGCGCCATCAGCGCCTCGCCGAACGCGTGCTCCTGATAGCGTTTGCGGCGTTCGTTCTCGCCAAGCGTCCACTGCCGCTCGAGTTCTTCCAGCGCCTCGCCGGACAGCTTCTCCCGCTCGGCAAGATATTTGTCGCGGTAGGACTTCTTCAGCGCGGAGGCGTTGGCGAGCCGCGATTTTGGCGTCTCCAGCCCGATCTTGGTCATGGCCTCGCGGAACAGCTGGCGGTCCTCGGCCTTGTCGATGGCGTCAGCGGTGGCGCCGATCATCTCGACGTCGAACTTGTCGAGGGTGCCCTGCCGGCGCAACGAGAGTGCGCAGTTCAGCGCGGTCTGGCCGCCCATGGTCGGCAACAGCGCAAAGCCGCCCGGGATGACGTTGCGCTCTTTCTCGATGATCTTGCCGACGATCTCGGGGGTGATCGGTTCGATATAGGTCGCGTCCGCCAGTTCCGGATCGGTCATGATGGTGGCCGGATTGGAATTGACGAGGACGACGCGGTAACCCTCTTCCTTCAGAGCCTTCACCGCCTGCGTGCCGGAATAGTCGAATTCGCAGGCTTGGCCGATCACGATGGGACCGGCGCCGATGATCAGGATGGTGGAGATGTCGGTTCTTTTGGGCATCAGCTCTCGCGGACTGGAATTTGGGCACAAAAAAAGGGCGCGCGTCCCGCGCGTCCCTCGAGCCATGCGCTACATATTGTAGCGCCGGAAGCGCGATCCCTCGCGCGCGGGTGGTCTTTAGACCAGTTTCCGCACCTGCGAAACCCCCAAAAACGCCCAATCAACTGCGATTCTGGGGGAAATCCCGCATTCGAGGGGGGCCGATTGGGGCGCGGGGTGACTGCTGAGGCCCGGCTGCGCTCGCTGCCCAGTCCGTCTACGCTTTCGCTACGCTCAAGCTACGCCGGACACGCTTTGCCCCGCTGGTCCCTGCGTGGCTGCGCCACGCGTAGCCCGTCAGGGCGAAGCGTGGAGGCCCGGCCTGGAGTTGAACCAGGATAAACAGTGTTGCACCACTGCCGCGTCGACGCTTCCGCCACCGGGCCGAGTGGATCATTGCTGATTATTTCAGCGGCCGCTATGTTTACTTTTGGTTAACCTTAATATTTCCTGCAACCTCTGATCAGTGGTGCGCCACGAACGTCATCCGCCACGGATTGTGCCCGATGTTGCGCGGTGCGCGCGTGGCGTCAAAGCCGGCGGCGCCGAGCTTCGCGATCATCTCGTCCTCGCGGTAGCGCTGCAGCCCGATCCTGGTGCGCAGCTGCCGGTAATCGGACAGCGCGGTCGAGGCGAGCCCGATCAAGGCATCGCGCAGGAAGCCATGGGTCGCCGCAAAGCGCAGCAGCGCGATGACGTCCCTGGCCATGCCGACTTCCGGCCGCAGGATATCGCCGAGCACGAAACGGCCCGAGGGCTTCAGCAGGCGGTGGATCACGTCGAACGCGGAGTCGAGCTCCTGCGGCGTCATGTATTGCGCCACCGAGTTCATCACCACCAGGTCGATCGAATCCGCCGCCATGTTCTTCAGCTCATCGAGCGAGCGGACGCGAATCCGGGTGTCGTACGCGAAGCGCGCGACCAGGCGGCCGCGCACGCCGGGCGCCGGCTCCGCCAGATAGAGCTGGGCGCAGGCATTGGCGACCTTCGCCGCCGACAGCGCCTCACCGCAGGCATAGTCCAGCACCACGGCGTCGGGCGAGGTGATGTAGCCGATGATGTCGTTTGCGATGACCTGGAAATGCAGGTCGCGGTGCAGTCGGCTGGCATAGATCGTATGCGTGGAATCGTAATAGTCGATCCATTCATCCATCGCGCTTGGTATCCGGCAGAACGGGTTCCTGACTTCCAGGAACAGGTGGGCTGATGATGCGTTAGCGGTCCGGCGGCCAATGTTCAATGCGCCGAAATACGGGGTTCCTAACAGGAAGGTCCAACGTGAGCAAAGCCAAGAGTGACGCTAAGACTGACAAGATCTCGCCCGATCTCGACACGCCGAACGATCTCCCGCAGGCTGCGGTGGATACGATCTCGGCCTCGCTCAACACGCTTCTGGCGGACGCCTTCGCGCTCTACCTGAAGACCAAGAATTTTCACTGGCACGTCAGCGGCCGGCATTTCCATGATTACCATTTGTTGCTGGACGAGCAGTCGGACGCGATCTTCGCGACCACCGACCAACTCGCCGAGCGGGTGCGTAAGCTCGGCGGCGCGACGCTGAGGTCGATCGGCGACATCGCCAAGCATCAGACCATCAAGGACAATGACGAGGACTTTGTCCCGCCGCGCGAAATGCTGCGCGAGTTGATGCAAGACAACAAGCACATGGCGGCGGCGATGCGCAAGGCGCACAAGCTCGCCGACGACCACGAGGATTCCGGCACCGCCGGCCTGCTCGAAACCTTCATCGACGAGACCGAGCGCCGCACCTGGTTCCTGTTCGAGGCAAGCCGCCAGGAAGGCAGCAACGCGGCCTGAGTTTCACCCTCTCCCCTTGTGGGAGAGGGTGGCGCAATCGAGCGGAGCGGGATGAAGCCGGGTGAGGGGTTCTATCCGCGAAGACAGACCCCTCATCCGGCTCGCATCCGTCGATGCGAGCCACCTTCTCCCACAGGGGGAGAAGGGAAGCGGCACCGGTGCAGGCCAATTCCTATCGCTTCCACAGCCGCACCAGCGGCCCATCCTTGCCCATCACGGGATCGGTGGCGGGGATCGCCACCAGCGGGATCGTCTTCAGCGCCTTGAGGTGGTTCTCCGGCGTCGGCCGTTGCAGGTCCATCGGCGGGCCAGGCGGATAGGCGCCGACCACGCTGAAGTCGCCGCTTGCCGACAGGCATTGATGCCCGGTGCCGGCCGGCAGGATCGCGACGTCGCCGGCGGCGATCTCCAGCGCACGCCCGCGTTCGCCGCCGAACTGCACGCGTGCGCTGCCGCGCGCGACGCCCAGCACCTCGTGCACGGTGGCGTGATAATGCGCGAAGTCGTAGACGCCGTTGCGCCACATCGCGCCCCAGCCGTTGTCGCCGAACAGCTGCTCGATCGTGGCCTCGGGATTTTTGCCGACGTCGATCGCGCCTTTGTAGACCAGGAACGGCATCGGATTGTTTGGCACCAGGCCGTCGTCCTGAAAGACGAAGGTCTGGGGTTCGGCATCCTTACTCACCACCGGCATGGCGGCTCTCCAGCGTTGCGAGGGGCGGTGATATCAAACCGTCGGTCCGGAAACCGTTCCCGCTAGATCTTGAACTTCAGCACCTCATCCTTGAATTTGAGCCCATGCCCCGGCCGCTCCGGCGCGGTGATCATGCCATTGGCAATCTCCGGCGGATCGACCCAGAGGTCGTCGATCAGGGCCATGTTCTCGCACCAGATGCCGTTCGGGATCGAAGCCAAGAGGTGCACATTGAGCTCGGGAAACAGATGCGGCGCGATGGTGATGCCGAACGTGTCCGCAAGCGCCGCGATCTTGCGCAGGTCGGTCATGTCGCCGCGCATCGGGTCGGGTTGCAGGATCGGCAGGCAGGGATTGAGGAAGAACGGCCGCAGATCGTAGCGCGTGAAATGCGTCTCGCCGCCGACCACGCGCATGTCGAGCGCAGCCGCGATGCGCTGATAGCCGGCGAAATCATCGGCAGGCACCGGCTCCTCGAGCCAGTAGATATCGTACTTCTCGAACTTGCGTCCCATCTCGATGGCGACATCGGCGCTCCAGCCCATGTTGACATCGATCATGATGTCGATGTCGGGCCCGAGCGCCTCGCGCATGCGGCGCACGTTGTCGAGGTCCTGCGCGGGCGTGTGAACGTGCGCGACCTGCATCTTGATCGCCTTGTAGCCCTGCTTGACGAAATGCAGCGCCTTCTCGATCATCCCGTCGCCGCCGGCGCCACGGAAGCATCCGGAACCATAGATCGGGATTTCCGAGCGATAGTGTCCCCACAGCCGGTGCAGCGGCAGGCCGGCGCGTTTTCCCACCGCATCCCACAGCGCGATGTCGAGCGCCGACATCGCCATCGCGGCGATGCCGCCGCGGCCATAGGTCATCGTCGCGGTCCACAGATCGCGCCAGATCGCCTCGATCGCGGTGGCATCCTTGCCGATGACGCGCGGGATGATGCACTCGTCCAGACAGGCCGCGATCGACTGCATCGCCGGGCGGAACACGAACAGATAGCCCATGCCGGTGATGCCGCCGGATGTCTCGACGTCGCAGATCAGGATATCGCGCGTCGCGCCCAGCGCTGCGCCCTTCAGCCAGCGGTCGTCGGCCCAGGGCAGCCGCAGCATCGTCACGCGGATGTCGCGGATGGTCATGTCTGGATTGGCTGAGGTCATCGGGCTTTTCCCTTCCTTCCGGGCCGGATCATGTAGCCTGATCTCGGACAGGGAAACTCAATCACAGAGCGCAGCCGCCAATCCAGCGCGCTTCGTCATGCCTCCAATGCGCCAGGGCGCGATTGCCTTCAGGTGTTTTTGGGTAGCTCGAACACCATGCAGGTCGTCGTCGCATGCGCGATCAGCTTGCCGTTCCCATCGGTTATGCGGCCTTCGGCGGTCGAAGCGCGACGGCCGGCGTTGAGCACCCGGCCCTCGGTGCGGATCTTGCCGGTGTCCTGGCTCATGCCGCGGACAAAGGAGATCTTGAACTCCAGCGTGGTGTAGCCCGAACCTTTCGGCAGTGTGGTCTGCACCGCGAGCGCCATCGCGGAATCGAGCAGGATCGCGACATAGCCGCCATGCACCGAGCCGATCGGGTTGTAGTGGCGCAGGCCGGGGATGCTGTGGATCACCACATGACCCGGCTCGGCGGTGCAGTCGAACGGCTCGACGTTTTCCATGATCGGCGGCTCCGGCAAGGTGCGGGCGAAGATGCCGCGCACGAAGTCGAGCCCCGGCATCGACGCCATCACCTCGATCGAGGAGACGCCATATGCGGGCTTTGGGGTGGCGCTGTCGGTCATGTCGGCATGTCCCGTGTTTCTATTGTGGTCGTCATAGGGAACACCTCATCTTGCCACCGCGGTCGGAAACATAGAACGCCGTCATGGCCGGGCTTGTCCCGGCCATCCACGTCTTGGGCGCCAAAAACGTGGATGCCCGGGACAAGCCCGGGCATGACGATCTTGGACATGGCCTGCAGAGTATCTTACGCGGCCTGCTTCTTCTTTCGCATCAGATCGGCGAAACGCTGGAACAGATAGTGCGAGTCGCGCGGGCCGGGCGAGGCCTCGGGGTGGTACTGCACCGAGAACACCGGCTTGCCCTCGAGCGCGATGCCGCAATTGGAGCCGTCGAAAAGCGAGATATGGGTCTGGGTCGCACCAGCGGGCAGCGTCGCCTGGTCCACCGCGAAGCCGTGGTTCATCGAGGTGATCTCGACCTTGCCGGTGGTCTCGTCCTTGACCGGATGGTTGGCGCCGTGATGGCCCTGATGCATCTTCATGGTCTTGGCGCCGACGGCGAGGCCGAGCATCTGATGGCCGAGGCAGATGCCGAAGGTCGGCGTCCCCGAAGCGATCACCTTCTGGATGACGGGCACGGCATATTTGCCGGTCGCGGCGGGATCGCCGGGGCCGTTCGACAGGAACACGCCGTCCGGCTTCATCGCCAGGATGTCTTCGGCCGCCGTCGTCGCCGGCACCACCGTCACCTTGGCGCCGACACCGGCGAGCAGGCGCAGGATGTTGCGCTTGATGCCGTAGTCGATCGCGACCACGTTGAACTCCGGCGCGGTCTGCTGGCCAAAACCCTTGCCCCACTCCCAGGGGGTCTCATCCCAGGTGAAGCGCTGGCCGGAGGTGACCATCGGCACCAGGTCCATGCCCTCGAGGCCCGGCCATTCGCGGGCCTCTTCCTTCAGGCCGTGCAGGTCGAACTCGCCGCTCCTGGCGTGCGCGATCACGGCGTTGGGCATGCCCTTGGAGCGGATCAGCGCGGTCAGCGCGCGGGTATCGATGCCGGACAGGCCGATGATGCCGCGCGCCTTCAACCACTGGTCGAGGTGGCGGGTGGCACGGTAATTCGAGGGATCGGTGATCGCCGAGCGCAGGATCACGCCGCGCGCGCCTGGCGTCGCGGCCATGTTCACCGTCTCGATGTCTTCCTCGTTGGTACCGACGTTGCCGATATGCGGGAAGGTGAAGGTGATGATCTGGCCGGCATAGGACGGATCGGTGAGGATCTCCTCATAGCCGGTCATCGCGGTGTTGAAGCAGACCTCGCCGACGGCGTGGCCTTCCGCGCCGAGACCGAAGCCTTCCAGCACGGTACCATCGGCGAGCACAAGGAGCGCGGTCGGTTTGTGGTCCGGCCAGGCAGGAGCGTTTTCGGGGGTTGTCATGAGCCCTTTAAATAGTCGCCGCACCCTGCGGCGTCAAAGCGAAAGGGCACGGATTCACACGGCAATACCGGCCGATTTGACAGGCCGTAGCGGCCTTTTAATCTAAAGTTCCTTGAAGCGGCCGTTTACTTGCCGAAAATGACCCGGTCCGGAGCTCCCCGCATGGACAATACGATGCCGATCCTGCTCGTCCCGGGCCTCATCTGCTCACCGCGGATCTTTGCCCCGGTCATCCCGGCGCTGTGGCGGTGCGGGCCGGTCACGGTCGCCAACCATGTCAGGGACGACAATATGGGGGCGATCGCCCGCCGGATCCTGGCCGAGGCGCCGCCGCGCTTTGCCCTCGCCGGACATTCGATGGGCGGCTACATCGCCTTCGAGATCATGCGCCAGGCCCCCGAGCGGGTTGCGAAACTGGCGCTGATGAGCACCCAGGCGAGGGCTGACACCCCGGAAGCAACCGCGCGCCGCCGCGGCATGATCGAGCGCGCCAAAAACGGTCAGTACCGGAGCGTGGTCGACGAGCTGTTTCCGGGCTTCGTGCATCCGTCGCGGCAGGGCGATGCAAGCCTGCGCCGGATCGTCGACGACATGAGCGAGGACGTCGGCGCCGAGGCCTTCATCCGCCAGCAGAACGCCGTGCTCAGCCGGCCGGATTCTCGGCCGAGCATGGCCTGGATCAGGTGCCCGACCCTGGTGCTGACCTCGGATACCGACAACACCGTGCCGAACGCGCTGTCGGACGAGATGGCCAACGGCATCCCCGGGGCCAAGCTCGTGGTGCTCGCCAATTGCGGTCACCTGCCCCAACTGGAGCAGCCGCAGGCCTGCGCCGATGCGCTGGTTGAATGGCTCAGGAACTAGGTTGTCCAGTCGTCCCAAACTGCCTACATGAAGGCATTACCGGCTTAAGGACATCAGGATGCTGCGCGACGACATCAATACGGCGGTCAAGGAAGCGATGAAGGCGAAGGACGAGCGCAAGCTCTCCACGCTGCGCATGGTCAATTCGACCATCAAGAACGCCGACATCGACGCGCGCGGGCAGGGCAAGCCGCCACTCTCCGATGCCGACCTTCTGAGCGTCCTGCAGAAGATGATCAAGCAGCGCCAGGAATCGGTCGAGCTCTACGACAAGGGCGGCCGTGCCGAGCTCGCCGCCCAGGAGCGCGAGGAGATTGCCGTGATCTCGGCGTACCTGCCGAAGCAGATGTCCGACGACGACGTGAAGGCCGCGATCGCGGCTGTTATCGCCGAGACCAATGCCGCAGGGATCAAGGACATGGGCAAGGTGATCGGCGCCCTGAAGGCGAAATACGCCGGCCAGATGGATTTCGGCAAGGCCAGCGGCCTGGTGAAGGCGGCGCTCGCGGGATAGCGGCGGGGGCTTCCGATGTTTCGTGTCGCTGCGGACAGTCTGGAAGCCTACCTCGCCTTCGATCCCGGCCGGACCGCGGATCTCGAACAATTGCATGCAGTGATGCGAGAGGCCGCGCCTTCGCTCAAGCGGCACTTTCATGCGGGCACGCCGGCCGGCGAGGCCGGCATGCGCATGAACATGATCGGCTATGGTCAGTTTCGCTATGCGATCAAGTCCGGCAAGACGGCGGTCTGGCCCGTGATCGGCGTGGCGCTGCAGAAGAACTACATCAGCGTCTATGTCGCAGTGACCCGTGGCGGCAAGCCGCTGGTGTCCTGCTACGCCGGCAAGCTCGGCGAATTACGGGCGGGTGGCAACAATTTCAGTTTCGAGGCGTTTGTTGATCTGAAGGCGGCCGCGGTTGCGGCGCTGTTCGCCGAGGCCGCCGATATCTTCAAGGCGGACAAGGAGAACCCGGTCCGCTACATGCAGGGGAGCTGAGATCGGCTTGCCGCAAAGGGGCGCCAAGGCCCCGTGAAGGCGGCGCCCTCGGGGTGAAGTTCTGGAAAAAACTGGAGACAGGCCATGGCCGATCAGCAAGCTCCTTCCGGTCCGGATCTGACACAAGGCGTGGCGCTCTCCGACTTCTCGGGCACGATGTTGCTCGGCCATGTCGGCGACGCGGACGTGCTGCTGGTGCGTTCGGGGGCGGATATCTTCGCCATCGACGCGCATTGCAGCCATTACCACGGCCCGCTCGCCGAAGGCCTGGTCGAGGGCGAGATCGTCCATTGCCCCTGGCATCACGCCTGCTTTGATGTTCGTATCGGTGAAGCGACCGCCGCGCCCGCCTTCAACGCGCTCGCCGTCTGGAAGGTCGAGCGAGAGGGCGATCGCATCATCGTGCGCGAGAAGCGCGAGCAGCCGAAGCCCCGCGTCAAGGGCCCGCGCGATGCGCCCGGCAGCATCGTGATCGTCGGCGGAGGCGCGGCAGGCTTTGCCGCCGCCGAGATGCTGCGACGGCAGGACTATCGCGGCAGCATCGTCATGCTGAGCGGCGAGACCGCGCCGCCGGTGGATCGGCCGAACCTGTCAAAGGACTTCCTCGCCGGCAGCGCGCCGGAAGACTGGCTGCCGCTGAAGCCGGACGATTTCTATACCGACGCGGCGATCGATCTAAGGCTCAGGACCGAGGTCAAGTCGATCGACACCGGCCGCCGCAACGTCGTGCTCGCCGGCGGCGAGGAGCTCAGCTATGACCGGCTGCTGCTGGCGACCGGCGCGGAGCCGCTACGGCTGCCGATCCCGGGCGCGGACCAGCCCCACGTTCATGTGTTGCGCACTCTCGACGATTGCCGGGCGATCATCGCCTCGGCCAGCGGAGCGCGACGCGCGGTTGTGATCGGCGCGAGCTTCATCGGGCTCGAGGTTGCGGCCTCGTTGCGTGCGAGGGAGGTCGAGGTTCACGTGGTCGGGCTGGAACAACGGCCGCTGGAGCGCGTGCTCGGGCCTGAGATGGGCGATTTCGTCCGCGCGCTGCACGAGGAGCATGGCGTCGTCTTCCATCTTGGCGACACGGTGACCGCGATCGAAGGCAAGCGCGCGCATCTGAAGAGCGGGCCGGTGCTCGATGCCGATCTCGTCGTGGTCGGGGTCGGCGTAAAGCCGCGGCTGGCGCTGGCGGAAGGAGCTGGGCTCGCAATCGATCGCGGCGTGAAAGTGGACGGCCATCTCGAGACCAGCGTTCCCGGCATCTATGCGGCCGGCGATATCGTGCGCTGGCCCGATCCGCACAGCGGCGGGAATATCCGTGTCGAGCACTGGGTGGTGGCCGAGCGCCAGGGCCAGACCGCCGCGCGGAATATGCTCGGGCAGCGCGAGGTGTTCGATGCGGTGCCGTTCTTCTGGAGCCAGCATTACGACGTCCCGATTAACTATGTCGGCCACGCCGAGCAGTGGGACGAGATCGCGGTGGACGGCAGCATCGCCGCCAGGGATTGCGTGCTCCGCTACAAGCACCGCGGTCGCGTGCTCGCGGTCGCGTCGATCTATCGCGACCGCGAAAGCCTTGAGGCCGAGATGGCAATGCAGCGGGCGGCAGCCTGACCGCTTTCCCTCAAGGAGGGGTTTGTGGTCCGACGGCAATCGTCTACTCTGTAGCCATGCTTCAGGAAGCCAAAACCTACGACGAGCTCTACAGCAACTTCCGCTGGGACGTTCCCGCGCGCTTCAACATGGCGACGGCCTGCTGCGACCGCCATGCCGACGGCTCGGGCCGGCTCGCGTTGGTCTATGTCGACGAGGATGGCCGCACCACGCGCACCTCGTTCGACGAGGTCGCAGACGCCTCGCGCCGCTTCGCCAATGTGCTGACCGCCGACGGCCTGGTGCGCGGCGACCGTGTCGCGGTGTTCCTGTCGCAATCGCTGGAATTGCCGGTCGCGCATCTTGCGGCGTTTCGCGCGGCGCTGATCTCGATCCCGCTGTTTGCGCTGTTCGGCGAGGACGCGCTCGAATTCCGCCTGTCGAACTCCGCGGCGAAAGCCGTCATCACCGATGAAGCCGGCTGGGAGAAGATCGCCAAGATCCGCGATCGCCTGCCCGAGCTGAAGAGCGTCTACATCGTCGGCGAAAAGACGCCGGCCGGTACGAAGTCATTCTGGAACGCGATCGAGTCGGCATCACCGGAATTCGCGACCGTCGACACGTCGGCCGACGATCCCGCATTGATCATCTACACCTCGGGCACCACAGGCAATCCGAAGGGCGCGCTGCATGCGCATCGCGTCGTGCTCGGCCATCTGCCCAATGTCGAGATGTGCCACAATTTCCTGCCGCGACCCGGCGACCTGATGTGGACGCCGGCCGACTGGGCCTGGATCGGCGGGCTGATCAACGGCCTGTTCGCGTTCTGGTACCATGGCATTCCGATGGTCGGTCACCGCGCCCGCAAGTTCGAGCCGCAGGCCGCGATGCAGATGATGGCTGAACTCGGCATCCGCAACGTGTTCCTGCCGCCGACCGCGCTGAAGCTGATGCGGCAGGCGGATGTAAAGAATTCCGGCGTCAGGCTGCGCAGCATCTTCACCGGCGGCGAGTCGCTCGGCGGCGAATTGCTTGGCTGGGTCCGCGAGACCTTCGGCATCGATGCCCATGAGGTGTTCGGGCAGACCGAATGCAACCTCGTGATCGGCAGCAACTCCAATCTGTTTCCGATCCGTCCGGGCTCGATGGGCCGCGCCACGCCGGGCTTCGACGTCCGCATCGTCAACGACAAGGGCGAGGAATTGCCGCGGGGCCAGCGCGGCATCATCGGCGTGCGCCAGCCGTGCTCCTGCACCATGATCGAGTATTGGCGCAATCCGGAAGCGACGCGCAAGAAATACGCCGGCGAATTCCTGCTGACCGGCGATCTCGGCGTCCAGGATGACGACGGCTATTTCTGGTACGTCAGCCGCGAGGACGACGTCATCACCACGGCCGGCTATCGCGTCGGCCCGTCCGAGATCGAGCACACGCTGATGAAGCATCCGGCGGTCGCGATGTCGGCGGTGGTCGGCATCCCCGATCCGATCCGCACCGAATCGATCAAGGCCTGGATCGTGCTGCGGCCCGGCTATGCGCCGAGCGACGCGCTGGCGCGCGAGATCCAGGAGTTCGTCAAGGTGCAGCTCGCCGCCCACGAATATCCGCGCTTCGTGCAGTTCGCCGACAGCCTGCCGATGACGGCGACGGGCAAGGTGCTGCGGCGCGAGTTGCGGGCGCTGGGCTAGGTCAGCGTCGGAGTATTGATCCGCGTCAATGCGGCTCGCGCAGCCACCTGCATCGATGCGCATCCAATCATTCGCGGCGGGACTGATGTCGGTTTCTGGCAAGCTCGATCCGGTGGTGCGCAGGATCCGCGTGGCTGATATCGCGGAGGCGCTGGGGCAGGGGCTGCGCGATTTCCAGGCCGTGCCGCTCTACGGACTGATGTTCGGTGCGATCTACACGCTCGGCGGCAATGCGATCCTGCTGTGCCTGACCGCGCTCGGCATGGTCTATCTGGCCTATCCGCTCGCGGCGGGCTTTGCGCTGATCGGCCCGTTCGTTGCGATCGGTCTTTACGAGATCAGCAGGCGCCGCGAGGCGGGCGAGCCGATTTCGCTCGGCGCGATCTGGTCAAAGCTGCGCTCGCGTGGTGAAATTGGCTGGATGGCGTTCGTCACGCTGTTTGTGTTCGTGATCTGGATGTATCAGGTGAGGCTGCTGCTCGCGCTGCTGCTCGGGCTCAACGTTTCCTTTTCCAGCTTCCGCGAATTCCTGACGGTGGTGCTGACCACCAATGAGGGCCTCTTGTTCCTTGCCATCGGCAATGCCGACGGGGCGGCGCTGTCGCTGATTCTGTTCTCGCTGACCGTGATATCGTTCCCGCTGCTGCTGGATCGGGAGGTCGACTTCGTCACCGCCATGATCACGAGCGTGCGTGCCGTCGTGACGAGCCCGCTGCCCATGATTGGGTGGGCGGCGGTGATCGTCGTGCTATTGATTGTCTCGGCGATCCCGTATTTCCTGGGCCTGCTCGTGACGATTCCGGTGCTGGGCCACACGACCTGGCATCTCTACCGTCGCGTCGTGGTTCCGGTCGGTTCCTTTGCCGATCCGATGCTGCGAAGGGAGTGATCTTCACGACGGCATCGGGATTCCCAGTTCCTTCAGCGCGGCCATCATGCGCTGCGGCGGCTGCATCGGGATCACCATGGCCTTGCCGGTCTCCACGAGGCTCTTCAGGCTGGAGAGGATCGCTGGCCAGCCGGTGCGGCCGCCGGACAGGATGTCGTCGCTGATCGGGCGGTCATGCGATTGCAGCAAGGTCAGCTTCACGCCGTCGCCGGCTGGCTCGATCTCGTAGGTCACGAGCGTCGGCCCGAGCTTTTCGACGAGCTGCGGCTAGTTGACGTTGAAGGTGACGGTCAGCCGCTTCAACGGATCGCACTCGATCACTTCGCCGGAGATGTGCAGCGCGCCGTCGGGCGTGCGCACGATGTAGGCGCCGCCAACGCGAAGGTCGACCTCGACCGCGTTGCCGGAGAAATATTGCCGGCTCAACTCGGCCTGGGTCAATGCCTGCCATACCTTCTCGGGTGTGGCTGCGATGTAGATCGCATAGACGATCGCCGGCTTGAATTTCTCGATGTTCATGTCTGTACGCACCCGTCGATAGATTTTCATCGTCATTCGAAGCCGTCGATCCCGAGCGCGGCAGGCGGGATTGTGACCGCCTTGCCGGTCTCGAGCAGGCTCTTGAGCGCGGACAGGATCGCCGGCCAGCCCTTGGAAATGCCGTCGAGCAGCTTGCTGCCGGCGCCGAAGCCCTCATGGGTCACGGTCAGCTTCACGATCTTGCCATGGGGCTCGAGCGTGAAGACCACTTTGGTCGCCGGCTCCTTGCGCATGTCTTCGTCGAGCACGTGCTTGAAGGTGTAGGCGAGGCGCCGCGGCCGGTCGGCCTCGAGGATCTCGCCGGTATCGGTGGTCTTGCCGCCCATCACCAGCGCGAGCGGCGAGCCGACCTTCCAGTCCGATTTCAGCTCGGTGTCGAACCAGTACTGCCGCGTGAAGCTACTGCTGGTCAGCGCGTCCCACAATCTGTCCGGCGTGGTTTCGATATAGGTCACGTAGAGGAATTCGGGCTTAGGCATTGCAGCTCTCCTTCGCGCCGCTCGTCAGCAGCTCGGCCGGCAGTTCGCGTCCGGTCTCCAGGAAGCTCTTCAGGCTTGCAACGACCATCGGCCAGCCGCCGGAGATGTCGCGCAGCGTCTTCGGACCGAGATTGTCGTGCGTCACGGTCAGCTTGACGACCCCGCCGTGTGGTTCGATGTCGAACGTCACGCGCGAGACCTGTTCGCGCGCGGCGCCTTCCTTCACCACGTCCCAGCTGTAGGCGAGCCTGTTCGGCGGCTCGGCGATCAGCACCTCGCCCTGCACGCTGCGTCGGCCGTCCTTGGTGAAATGGTAGGGCGAGCCGACCTTCCAGTCGGAGGTGACGCGATAGCCGAACCAGAAGCGTTCGGTGAAGTCGCTCGATGTCAGCGCATGCCACAGCTTCTCGGCCGTGGTCTCGATATAGGTGACGTAGACGTAGTCCGGCTTACTCATCACGCTTCTCCAATTGTCGTTTCAATTCGCTGAGCGCGGCGAGCTTCCCGCGCTCGAACTTCCTGATCCACCGCTCGCCGATCTGATGGATCGGAACCGGGTTGAGGTAGTGCAGCTTCTCGCGGCCATGCCTGATCGTGGTGACGAGGTTGGCCTCCTCGAGAATCACAAGGTGCTTGGTGACGGCCTGACGCGTCATGTCGAGGCCGTCGCAGAGCTCGCCGAGCGTCTGCCCGTTCTGATCGTAAAGCCGGTCAAGCAGCGTCCGCCGTGAGGCATCCGCAAGGGCTTTGAAGACTTCATTCATGGGGCGGATAATAGGCAACCAAATGGTTGCATGTCAAGAGCGTGTGTTTGGGCGCCGGTATCGCCGTGCTAGCGTCCCGCGCAGCCAACGCAGATTGGCGCGGAACTCGAGGTGATGCGCATGGGTGGTCGCGTTACGGCAGCTTGCTGCTGCACGTTTGTAGTTGTCCTGCTCGCAAACAGCGCGAGCGCCCAGCAGCAGAAGATCGGCGACCCGCCCGAAGCCTCCAACATGCGGCTGGTTGGAACCAGCGACCTGCAGGCACGCAGCGCCTATCAGCCGACCATCCATCACCAGGGCGACAGATGGATCGCCTATATCGGCCATCACGGCGGCACCGACGACATTCCCGATCCCGTCAACCCGATGACCGGCAAGGCCGAGCCGAACGGCACCTCGATCGTCGACGTCACCGATCCCGCGCATCCGAAATATCTGCGGCACATTCCCGGCCAGGAAGGCAAATATGAATCCGGCGGCGCGCAGATGGTGCGGATCTGCGACGGCAAGGATCTGCCGAAGGGAGATCGCAACGCGGTCTACATGCTGCGCACCTTCGGCAGCGAGGCGCATGAGATCTGGAACGTCGCCGATCCCGCCAATCCCGTGCTGGTCACCCGGATCGGCGGGCTCAAGGACACGCACAAGAACTTCTGGGAATGCGAGGCCGGCATCGCCTTCCTGGTGTCGGGCGCGCCGGACTGGCGCACCCGGCGCATGACGCAAATCTATGATCTCTCCGATCCGGCGCAGCCAAAGAAGATCAGGGATTTCGGACTGCCGGGGCAGGAGCCGGGCGCGACCGGTGCGGTGCCGACCGAACTGCACGGGCCGATCTCGACCGGGCCGAAGAGCAACCGCGTCTATTTCGGCTACGGCACCGACAAGGGCGGCTTCCTGCAGATCGTTGATCGCGAGAAGCTGTTGAACGGGCCGAAGGAGCCGACGCCGGACAATCTGAAATTCCCCGAGATCGCGCGGATGCCGCTGTCGGCGATGAACGGCGCGCACACGGTATTCCCGATGCCGGACATACCGATCGCGGAATTCGCCAATGACAAGGACGGCAAGAGCCGCGATATCGTGATGATCGTCGACGAGGCGATCCAGAACGAATGCGGCGAGGCGCGGCAGATGGTGTGGTTCGCCGACGTCACCACCGAGGCGCGGCCGATGCTGATCTCGAGCTATACGGTGCCCGAGGCCTCCGGCGCGTTCTGCGAGCGCGGCGGCCGGTTCGGCTCGCATTCGTCGAACGAGAGCATGGCGCCGATCTATTACAAGAAGCTCGCCTTCATCGCCTTCTTCAACGCCGGCGTCCGCGCGCTCGATATCCGCGATCCCTATCACCCCAGGGAAGTCGGGTACTTCATTCCCGCCATCACAGCGGCGACCGACAAGCGCTGTGTCACGATCGACGGCAAGGACCGCTGCAAGGTCGCAATCCAGACCAACAATGTCGAGACCGACGAGCGCGGCTACATCTACGCGGTCGACCGCGCCAACACCGGCCTGCACATTCTCGAACTGACCGGCGCGGCGCGGGCCGTCGCCGGTCTGCCGTGAGCCGGCGATGACGCGCTCATGGCCGGTCATCGTGGCGATGTTCCTGGCGCTCGGCGGCCTGTCGGCCGTAGCCGGCTACGAGATGGCGCCGCCGCGCCCCGCGCAATGGCGCGAGATCGCCTGGCCGTTTCCGCGTGACGGCTGGCCGGCCGGCCGCGCCTTCCGGTGCGGCACGGCCGAGTGCGGCACCGACGTCGAGGTCTATCTCCGGCCGAAGCTTGGTTTCTGCAATTGCGACAGCGGCGTCGCCGATGACGACGAGGTCGATCGCGTTTCCGATGTCGACATGATCAGGCCGCGATTTGTGCCGCTGAAGGCGGGCGATGTCGTCGATGTCGCCGAGATGCGCGGACGGATCAGGGCGTATGATATCGAGATGCCCGAGGGGAAGCGTACCGCGATCGGCATCGCGGCCTCGCACCGCTGCGATCTCATGGCGGTGGCGGCGCAGGGTAGGGGCGACGCCGCGCGGGTGCAGCGCGCGACGTTGAAATTTCTGGAGTCGCGAGAGATCGGAGCGTGGATGACGGCCGCGATGGAAGGCCGGTGAGAAGCTGATCTCGTGCGTCCGAAAATGCTGTCGTCACCCGCGAAAGCGGGTGACCCAGCATTCCAGAGGCGCCGATGCATTGCGGATAAGCCGCGGCGTACTGGATACCCCGCTTTCGCGGGGTATGACAGAAATGAGCAAGAACCGGTTTCCTCTGTCAGTTTCTACGTGCATAATTCGAGCTCAACTCAGAGAATTCCCCATGTCCCTGCAAGCCTATTTCGCCTTCGTCGCCGCCTGCATTGCGCTGGCGCTGTTGCCCGGTCCGATCGTCACGATGGTGATCGCCAACGGGTTGCGCTACGGCACGCGCGCCGCGCTCACCAATGTGCTGGGTGCGCAGGTCGGGCTCGCGATCGTGATCGGCATCGTCGCGGTCGGGCTGACCTCGCTGATGGCGACGATGGGCTACTGGTTCGACTGGGTGCGCTTCGCCGGCGCCGCCTATCTGGTCTGGCTCGGCATCAAGCTGATCCGCTCGCCGGTCGAGGGCGTCGGCACCGACGACCGGCCACCGCCGCCGCGCGGCGGCTTCTTCCTGCAAGGCTTTCTGGTGCTGCTCTCGAACCCGAAGGTCTTGGTGTTCTTCGGCGCCTTCATTCCGCAGTTCATGGACATGGACAAGCCGCACATTCCGCAGGTGGCGCTGCTCGGCATCACCTTCATGGCGACCGCCGTGCTGACCGACGCCGCCTACGCGCTGGCGGCTGGCCGCGCCCGCAAATTCTTCTCCAAGGAGCGGACGCGGCTGATGTCGCGCATCTCCGGCGGCTTCATGATCGGCGGCGGCATCTGGCTGGCGCTGACCCGGGCGCGGTAATCAGGCACGCCCGGAACCGCTGCAGCGCTACACGGCGATCCGCTCGACCACGTCGCGGACGAGGCCCGTCAGCAGGTCGAGCTTGTATCCGGTCATCGTCAGCGGCTTGGCCCCCGATGTTGCCAGCTCGGCGGCCTGTGCGATGGTCGACGCGTTGGCCGGCTTCCCCTGCAGCGCCGCAGCGCTTGCCACAAGACGCAGCGGGACCGGGGCGATGCCGCCGGCCGTGATGTGGATCTGCTGGAACGTGCCACCGGATAACACGGCCCGCACGCAGATCTCGACCAGCGGCCATTCCGCATGCGAACGGCTGATCGCGCGCTTGTATAGCGCGCGTTCGCCAGCCAGCGGGACAGGGAGCTCGATGCGCTCGATCCGTTCGCCTGCCGCAAGCAAACTGTCGACCGTGCCGTTGCTGCCGTCGCCGAGCAGGTCGGTGATCGATAATCCGCTGCGCCGGTCAGTGACGATCTTTGCATCATAGGCCAGCAGCGCCATCGCCATGGTCGACGGATGCGGCGCCACGCAGGGGCCGAGATCGAACGCGACGTGATAGAGATGATTTCCTGCTCGCGCCGGACAGTCGGAGCCGCCCTTCTTGAGACAGGCGATCTGCGGATTGCGGAAGTACCAGCAGCGCGAACGCTGGGCGAGGTTTCCGCCGAGCGTCGCCATGTGCCGGATCTGCGGCGTGGCGAGGCCCTGCGCGGCCGCGACGATGCCGGGATAGGCCTGCGCGAGCCGCGCGTCGGATGCGATCGCAGCGATTGCGGTGAGGGCGCCGATGCGCGCAGCGCCGTCCGCACCCCACGCGATCCCGATCGTATCGGGACTGGCGGTGAGATCGATGATCGATCCGCATGACAGGCCGCTGCGGCGGCGCTCCGACAGATCGGTGCCGGCGGCGCGGAATTCGGGTGCGGTGATGACGTCTGCGGTTGCGGCACTCATGCGGCATCCCTCCCTTTCAGCGCGGCGACGATGCGGTCGGGCCGGATCGGAATCTCGGTGAGGCGGACGCCGATCGCGTCGTGGATCGCGTTGGCGACGGCGGCCGAGGTCGGCACCGTCGACGCCTCGCCGATACCGACGCTGTTGCCGAGCACATGGTCGAAGCCGGCTTCGTCGAAATGGACATCGATCTCCGGCGTGTCGGCGATACCAGGGATGCGATAATCCTCCATCCCGGCGGTCAGGACGTCGCCGGTCGTCGGATCGAGCTCGCGCGCTTCGTAGAGCGCGTAGCCGAGGCCCTGAATCACGGCGCCGCAGGCCTGGCTGCGCGCCAGCGCCGGCGCTGCGATCTTGCCGACCGCGATGCCGGTGTGCACGTTGAGCACGCGGACATGGCCGAGCCAGGTGTCGACCTCCACCTCGATCACCTGCACCGAGCTCGGCACGCCGGCGCCGACCGCGATGTTCGAGAAGCGGCGCATCATCCAGCCGAACACCATGCCCATCAGGCCGACTTCGCGCAGCGGCGAGCGGATGCCGGGCGCGGTGTTCTTGCCGTCCTCGCCGCGCGTCTCCGTCACCGCGATGTCGGGCGAGCGCGCGATCAGCTCGCGCCAGGGAGCGTTCGAGCCGGGCACGGGCTTTCTTGTCGCCTGCTCGAGGATCGCGGCCTTCAGTTTCCGCACCGCCTGCAGCGTCGGCGGCATCACCGAGGCGGTGACGCGGCTGCCGCCGGAGCCCGGCCCCTCTGGCAGCGACGAATCGCCGATCCGCACGTCGATGTCAGCCGGTTCGAGATCGAACTCGCGGGCGATCGTGTCGGCGAGCACGCTGCGGGTGCCCGTGCCGATATCCTGCGTCGCAGTGCTGGCGACGATGCGGCCGGCCTTGACCGCGACCTCGACCTTCACATTGGGCTGCCAGAGATAGAGCCAGTAGCCGGTCGCCACGCCGATGCCGCGGCGATAGCGTCCATTCTGCGCCGGTTTCCGGTTGCGCCAGATCTCGAGCCCGGATGCCCAGTCGTAGAGCCGCTGGCGGTTGGGATCGGGATCCCAGCGCTTGCGCAGGGCGATCGGGTCGACGTTGAGCCGCAGCGCGGCCTCGTCGATCGACTGCTCGACCGCGAATGCCATCGGCGGACCGCCGGGGCCGCGGAAGGCCGCGCCGGGCGGCAGATTGCTGATGACGTCGAAATCCGAAAGATCCTTCGCCTCGGCCGGATAGATCAGCCGTACCAGGCCCGCGATAGTCGAGTTGGTCGCAGCGCCCGTATCGGCGTGCGCGGTGACCGAGAGCGCCTTCAGGCCGCCTGCTCGGACGGGAGCAGCGCGACCTTCAGCTCCGCGGCCGGACGATAGCCGGCGACGGACAGCTCCTCCTGCCGATCGTAGGCGACTCTCACTGGCGCTTTCGCCTCCCGCGCGAGCTCGATCGCGGCGATGGTCTCGATGCCCAGGCTCGCCTTCGATCCGAAGCCGCCGCCGACGTGATCGGCGATCACGCGGACCTTGTCGTGATCGAGCTTGTAGCGCTTTGCGATCTGCTCCTTCAGGTGAAACACCTGCTGGGTCGAGGCGTGCAAGGTCAGCCGGTCGCCGTCGAAGCGCGCTACCGCGGCATGCGGCTCGAGGCACGCGTGCTGTTGCGTGGCGGTGCGGAAGGTGGCCTCGACGAGCAGACGGTTGTTGGCCTGGCGCGCCTCGTCGACCCAGTTGCGGGCCTTCTTGGCGCGCTTCGAGAACACCGCAGTCGGTCCGCGGATGTTCTGCTTCCATGGCGCCGGCCCGCCGGCCGCCTCCGAAACGTTGCCTGCCCGCTTGCGGCTCGCTTTGTCGAACACCACAGGCGCGCCGTCCTTGCGCCCGGCGTCGAGCCCGACCACCGCGGGCAGCCGTTCGCTGGTCAGCTTGATCGCAGCCAGCGCGGCCAGCGCGGTCCTGCGGTCCTTTGCGGCGACCGCCGCAATCGGCTCGCCGACATAGCGCACGATACGATCGTCGCCGAGCAGCGACACCGCGGCGACACCGGCGAGCGCACGCGCCGGTGCCAGATCGAGCGCGGTGATGCGGGCATGCGCCTCGCGCGAGCGCAGGATCAGGCCTTCGAGCTGGCCGTCATGCTTGATGTCGACGGTGTACTTTGCCGCGCCCGTCACCTTGTCGCGCGCCTCGATCCGGGGCGCTGTGACATTGTCGCCGTCGAAGCGGCCGGCGCAGGCATCCGCCACCGCACGGAAGATCCCGTCATAGGCGCCGCAGCGGCAGAGATGGCCCGACAGCGCCGCGCCGATCTCCTCGCGTGACGGTACGACCGTTCCCCTGGTCGCGCGCCAGCGGTTGCAGAACGCGGTCGCCTCCACGATGAAGCCCGGCGTGCAGAAGCCGCATTGCAGGGCGTCATGCGCCATGAACGCCTTCTGCACCGGATGCAGCCCAGCGGCGCCGATGGCCTCCACCGTCGTCACCGCTTTGCCGGCCGCGGCGTGCGCCGGCATCAGGCAGCTTGCGACCGGCGCGCCGTCGACCAGCACCGTGCAGGCGCCGCAGACGCCGGCACCGCACACGAGCTTGGTGCCAGTGAGCTTGAGCTGGTCGCGCACGATGTCGATCAAGAGCGCATCGGGATCATCAGGCAGCGATTCAACGCGGCCATTGATGGTCGTCGTGTTCATGGACGTCCTCCTGTCTTGCGGCGTGCCGGCTTGTCCTTGATTGCCGCCTTCTTGACGGGCAGCTTCCCGGATTTCGGCGAGGATTTTGGCAAGGCGCCCGCGCAGAGCGTTCGTACCATCATGGCCATGTCCTTCAGGAACGCATCCGCCGGGTGCATCGCCGGATACTGCGACTTCGATGCGTACACTGACATTTCGACCAGCCGCGCGAATTCGGCCGGCGAGAGCTCCTGCGGCAGCGCAAGCTGCTGCTTCCGAACGATCTTCGAAATCGTCGCGACCATTCGCTCCGCGTAGCGTGCGGCATAGGTCTGGTAGAGGTCGCGCGCGTGCACGAGGTGTTCGGAATACAATTCCTCGAGATGCGGCGAGCCGTCCAGCGATGCGATCATGGTCGACATCCGCGCGGTCATGCCCGCGGCAAGGATGTCGCCGAGATTGCCGTCCGCCGCCTCTGCCTCGGCAACCGCAGTCTCCTCGGCCGCGATCGCGGACTCATGCACGCGTTCGATCACGGCGCGGAACAGCGCTTCTTTGGATTCGAAATGATGATAGAGCGCCTGCCGCGTCAGCCCGGCCGCCTCGGCGACCTGCTCGATCGAGGAGCGGCGAAAGCCGTGCCGGCGGAATACCAGCATGGTGGCATCGAGGATGCGGGTTTTCGGTCCCATTTGACGATTTTGACAAATATAGGAGAACTGTCAAATCGCGATTTGGTGAGGGCGGCGGCGCGGCCTGGCGGCCGTCTCGCGCTTGTGTGAGCCGCATCACGGATCGTCGCGCGCTGCCCGCGTAAAGCTTCGTCATGCAAGGGCGAGCCCGATCGCCCGGAGCTTGCGAGGATACGGACATGACGCAGGTCTATTTCCACTGCTCGAATACACGCGGCGTGTTGATGGATCGCCGCGGCGCCTCGGTGACGGGCCTCGCCGAGGCCTGCGAGGCGGCGACCTGCATGATGCGATCGCTGGTCGCAACCGCCAGCCTGGAAGATTGGCGTGACTGGGCGGTGCATGTCAGCGACGAGGCCGGCGAGGAGATCGTCATCCTGTCCTTCGCATCCGTTCTCGGCAAACCGCACTGAGAGGAAGCCATGCTGTCGCTGCAGTCATTGCTACCTCTGCGCCGCGGCCTGAACACGCTCGCGACCGGCTGGCAGAATTTGATCGCGCGAATGCGCGATCCCTACCGGCCCGAGCTGCACTACATGCGCGGGCCGGGCCCCAAATGGCGTGCGAAGCATCCCATCCACGCCGCGTCAGCCGGCTGAACGCGGAGATCCAATTTAGAACGATCCCAGGAAATCGCGCTGAGGGCCGAGACGCATCGTCGCAGGTCCCGGACGCTCTCGTTGCGTGATCGCAACACGACCGACGATAAGTCCAACACTGGACGGGTTCTAATCGCCGCGCGACTGCACGCTTCGTTCATCGTGTTAGTGACGGCAAGAATGGAGACTGGAATTAGGTAGCGAAGTTGACTGCGACGACCAAATCCCTGCGGCGATGGGGCGCCGTCCACAAATGGACCAGCCTGATCTGCACATTGTTCATGCTGCTGCTGTGCATCACCGGCCTGCCGCTGATCTTCCATGAAGAGATCGACGATCTCCTGCACAGCCAGGTCAAGCCGACCGAGGCGCCCGCAGGCACGCCGCCGGCCGATCTGGATCATCTGCTCGCCAACGCGCTCGCGCGCGCGCCGGGCAAGGTGCCTCACTTCCTGATCTGGGATCGCGACGAGCCCGGCGCGATGTGGGTCAGCGTTGGTCTGGCGATCGACGCCGATCCGACCAACAACCTCCTGATCCGGATGGATACGCATACCGGTGCCTATCTCGATTCCCCCGACGTGACCGGCCGCTTCACCTACATCATGCTGAAGCTGCACACCGACATGTTCGCGGGCCTGCCCGGCAAGCTGTTCCTTGGATTGATGGGAATCCTGTTCTGCGTCGCGATCATTTCCGGCATCGTCGTCTACGCGCCGTCGATGCGAAAGCTGCGCTTCGGCGCCTACCGCGCGCAGCGGACCCGCGTCGTGCGCTGGCTCGACGTCCACAATCTCGCCGGCATCCTGCTGGTGGCCTGGACGCTGGTCGTTGGTTTCACCGGCGTCATCAACACCTGGGCGGACCTCGTCCTCAAGATGTGGCAATTCGGCCAGCTCGCCGAGATGACCGCGCAGTACAAGGACCGGCCGGTGCCGTCGAAGCTGACCTCGCTGAATGGGGCCGTTGAGGTTGCGAGGCACGCGGTGCCTGGAATGACGCCGAGCTTCGTCGCATTCCCGGGGACCCTGTTCAGCAGCAAGAGCCACTACGCGGTGTTCCTGCACGGCGATACACCGCTGACCTCGCGGCTGCTGAAGCCCGCACTGATCGATGCGGAAACCGGGACGCTGACCGACAGCCGCGATATGCCCTGGTACGTGTCGACGCTTTACGTCTCACAGCCGCTGCATTTCGGCGATTACGGCGGCATGCCGCTCAAGATCGTCTGGGCGCTGCTCGATATCCTCACCATCTTCATCCTCGTCACCGGCGTGTATTTGTGGATGCGCCGGCGCAGGGCGGGCGTCAGCCAGGAACGCGCCATCGCCAACGCCGCCTCGATCGATAACCCCGCGCTCACGTCGTGACATCAGCATGGTCGCACATCGTTCATTGAGCCAGATCTTCGCCGCCCCGCTCGTGATCGCGATCGTGAGCACGGTGGGATTGATCAGCGCGCTTGTCGGCGACGGCTGGTGGGATGCCGTCTCCTGGGTGGCGCTCGGCCTGCCCGTGCTGCTCTATCTGCTGTTCATCTGGCGGCGCCGACCGAATTGATCAGGCTGGCTGGATCGCGGTTCGACGATGGGCCGGCCAGGTCCGGCTCAAGACGACTGTCGCGCGCTCGATGAAGAAGCGGCTGCTTCGTCCGCGACGTCTCAAGACGCCTGTCCGGGCGGACGACCAGCTGCTGCGTTCGACGCGCTAGACCCGCGCTTCCGCACGCAGTGTCGTCTCGATCTCGCCGAGGATGCGCGCCAGACGCTCGGCCCATGCCGTCTCGCCGGCTTGGTCGGAGATCAGGTCCTGGCGGATCTCGATGCCGGAATTCATCAGGCCGCGCTTTTCGCCATGCACGGGGATCGTGTAGTCGGTCTCGTCGCTGACCGCATAGGGCTCGTTGTCGCCGACCACGAGATCGCCCTCGCTGCGCAGATGCTTCAGCAGCAGCGGCGGCAGCGCGGTGTCGCGGTGATAGAGCGTGCCGATGTGCCAGGGACGCGCGATACCGGCATAGACCGGCGTGAAGCTGTGCAGCGACACCAGCACCGTCGCAATGCCCTGACGCGCACGTCTGTCGATGATCTCGTCGATGCGCTGGTGATAGGGATCGAAGATCTGCGCGCGGCGCATCTCGGCGGCTTCGCGCGACAGACCCTCATTGCCGGGAACGGTGGTGGCTTCGCTGATCAGCGGTACCGCGCCTGCGACATGCGGCGGACGATTGCAGTCGATCACGAGCCGCGAGTAGCGCTGCGCGATCAGGTGCGCGCCGAGCAGGTCGGAGAGCTGGGTTGCGACGCCGGCGATGCCGATGTCCCAGGCGATGTGCCGGACGAGCTCGCTTTCGGGCAGGCCGAGGTCGCCGAGCGGGGAGGGAATCAGCCTGCCATAATGATCGCAAGTCAGAAGGAACGGCGAGCGGCCGCCAGGATTATGTTCAAGAACCGGTGAAACATCGGTGTTTGTCAGCAGAAAGAACGGGCCACCGGCGTGATTCACGGGCTTTTTCCTCAACTTTGCCTATTCAAGGGGCATGCTGGTTTGGAATCAAGCAGCATTCTCTATAGATTTAGCGGCCCAAATCACGATGATTGTTTGAAGATGCCGCTCCTGACTATCCATCACAAGACCGTTTATCGCTATGCGCGCCCGGTGGCGTTCGGCGAACACCGCATCATGCTGCGCCCCCGCGACGGCCATGATCTGCGTGTGCTCGACAGCGCACTTGTGATCGACCCGCCGCCGATGTCGCTGCGCTGGATCCACGACGTGTTCGGCAACAGCGTCGCGATCGCCACCTTCGACGAGCGCGCCGACACGCTGTCGTTTGTCTCGACCGCGACGGTGGATCACAATCCGGCCGACAGGTTCGCGCTGACGCCGGACGACGCCGCCTACTTCTATCCGTTCCTCTACGACGATGAGGAATTCCCCGACCTGCAGCAGTTCATCACGCCGCAATATGGCGACCCGAACGGCGAGCTGTCGGCCTGGGCGCGGCGCTTCCTCGATGTCGAGGCGCCGACCCTGACGTTCAAGATCCTGAGCGACATGACGCATGGCATCCGTGAGGCATTCAGCTATCGCAAGCGCTTTGAGCATGGCACCCAGCACCCGCTCGATACGCTGCGGACGCAGTCCGGGACCTGCCGCGACTATGCGCTGTTCATGATCGAGGCGCTGCGCCGGCTTGGCATCGCCGCGCGCTTCGTCTCCGGCTATCTCGCCATGCCCACCGACAGCGCGCATGGCTATGTCGGCGGTGGCTCGACCCATGCCTGGGTGCAGGTCTATCTGCCGAGCGCCGGCTGGATCGAGTTCGATCCGACCAACGGCATCGTCGGCACGCGCGATCTGATCCGCGTCGCTGTCGCGCGCGATCCCCGCCAGGCGATCCCGCTGCACGGCGTCTATCTCGGCCCGACCGATGCCTTTCTGGACCTGGATATCGACATCAAGGTCGTGTCGGTCGGCGAGAATGCGGCGGAGCGGGAGACGGCCTGACGATGCAGATCAAGGTCGGCTTCGAGATCACCTACACAGCTCCGCAGCCGACCCCGATGGTGATCATGCTGTCGATCCATCCGTCACGCTACGCCGATATCGTCGGCACCGAGAGCATCTCGGCCGAGCCGGATGTCCCGATCGGACTCTATCGCGACGGCTTCGGCAATGTCTGCGGGCGTCTGGTCGCCCCCGGCGGTGGCGTCACTTTCCGCGGCAGCGCGCTGGTGCGGGATTCCGGGCTGCCCGATGTCGTCAATCCGGCGGCACAGCAGGTTCCGATCGAGCAGCTGCCTGATGACATGCTGCTCTATCTGATGCCGAGCCGCTATTGCGAGACCGACAAGCTGACCGATGTCGCCTGGTCGCTGTTCGGCAACACGCCGCAGGGGTGGGCGCGGGTGCAGGCGATCACCGATTTCGTGCACCACCATGTGACGTTCGGCTACGAGCACGCCCATCACATGAAGTCGGCGCACGATGTCTATGAAGGCCGCGCCGGCGTCTGCCGCGATTTCGCGCATCTGGCGCTCACCTTCTGCCGCTGCATGGGCATTCCGGCGCGCTACTGCACCGGATATCTCGGCGACATCGGTGTCCCGCCTGATCCCGCGCCGATGGATTTTTCCGGCTGGTTCGAGGTCTATCTGTCGGGCCAGTGGTACACCTTCGATGCCCGCCACAACACGCCGCGGATCGGCCGCATCCTGATGGCGACCGGCCGCGACGCTGCCGACGTCGCGCTCACCACGAGTTTCGGCCGTATGACGCTGACGAAGTTCGTCGTGGTGACCGATGAGGTGGTGGCGTGAGTTACGCCTTCGTCATTGCGAGCCAACGGGTCGCGCGAATGCGCGCCCGATGACAGGCTCCGCGAAGCAATCCATTGAGCCGCGGGGCAAAACCGAAGTATGGATTGCTCCGTCGCTTCGCTCCTCGCAATGACGGCTGTGTAAATTCTGATGATCTCCGACCTTCTCTTCGTCTACGGCACGCTGATGCGCGGTTTCGACCATCCGATGGCCAAGCTGCTCGCAGGCAATGCCGAATTCCTCGGGCCGGCGCAGTGTCGCGGCCGGCTCTACCTGGTGAAGCACTATCCGGGCCTGGTCATATCGGACGATCCCGCCGACATCGTGCACGGTGAAATGTTCCGCTTGCGCGAGCGCGAAGCCATGCTGCGCGAATTCGACATGTACGAAGCCTGCGGTGAAGGCTTTCCACCGCCGACCGAATATCTCCGCGAGATGCTTGCTGTCACGCTCGCCGACGGCAGCGTGAGCGAGGCGTGGACCTATCTCTACAATTGGCCGGTCACTGAGCTGCCGCGGATCGCGTCAGGAAAGTTTCTCGAGCACTGACTGCTTCACACTTCCCGCTCGACCCGGATGTCGACCTCGCGCTCGACATAGCTCCATTCCTCGGTCGCGCGCAGCATGCCGACCAGCTCGTCGAACAGGGCGACATGCTCGGGGGCGAATTCGAACCAGGTCAGGAAGTCGAAGGGCATGCCAAGGTCGCGGGCGTGAAACAGCTGGCGGGCGATGGCGGGGAGGAATTTCAAGGTGCCGGCGATATGGTGCGACTTGTCCTCGAAGATCTCGCGGCGCTCCTGCTGCGTCAGCTCCCACCACGCCGCAGATTTCCTGATCGGGATCAGCGCCGCGTGCGTTGCCTCGCTTCGGCCAAGCCCGGCCTGCACGGCCGCAAGTTTCTCGCGCTCTTCCTTCTCGGTGTAGCGCAGATAGCTGGCAACGCCGGCGAGCCGCCAGGAGGTCTGCGCCGGCAACAGCGGCAGCGCGATCGAGTCGCTCGCAACGATCGACAGCGCCGCGACCTTCGGCAGCGTCTCGCCCTTCACCCGCGTGATGGACGTGACCTGCCAGCCGCCGCTCTGTCCGCCCCTGAATGTCGTGAACATGGCGCTATCCAATCCCGGAAGCGGGGAGGGGGCAAGCTTGCCGTGCAGGCTCTCCACCGTGGATTCGGGGGTAGCCCGCTCGACGGAGCCGTGACGGACCAGGCCTGTGAATAGCCCGGAAAAGCCCCACATTGTTCGGCATGCCCGGCCGAGCCGCTATATGGCTAACCGGTTGTCCGCGATTCGCCGCCCGAGCCCAGAATCACCCTGATGCGTTTCACGCCCGAATTCCTCGATGAGCTGCGCGCCCGGCTTCCGGTCTCGGAAGTCGTGGGCAGGCGCGTCAAGCTCAAGAAGGCCGGGCGGGAGTGGAAGGGGCTGTCGCCGTTCCAGCAGGAGAAGACGCCGTCGTTCTTCGTCAACGACCAGAAGCAGGCCTGGTTCGACTTCTCGTCCGGGCTGAACGGCAACATCTTCGACTTCCTGATGAAGACCGAGGGCGTGACTTTCCCCGAGGCGGTGGAACGTCTCGCCGCGATGGCGGGTGTCCCGCTGCCGGCCGTAACGCCCGATGCGGCGCGCCACGAGCAGCATCGCCGCACCCTGCACGACGTGATGGAACTGGCGACAAAGTTCTTCGCCGACACGCTGGCCTCGCGAGGCGGCGCCAAGGCGCGCGGCTATCTCGCCGACCGCAGCATCTCGCCGGCGACCCAGCTCCAGTTCCGGATCGGCTATGCGCCGCCGGATCGCTTTGCGCTGAAGGAGCATCTGGGTGCGTTAGGCATCTCCACCGAAGACATGGTGGAGGCAGGGCTGCTGGTGTCCGGCGAGGACAAGCCGGTGCCGTTCGATCGCTTCCGCGACCGCGTCATGTTCCCGATCACGGATGGCCGCGGCCGCGTCATCGCGTTCGGCGGCCGCGCGCTGGAGAAGGACGTTCCGGCCAAGTATCTGAACTCGCCGGAAACCCCGCTGTTTCACAAGGGCGACAATCTCTACAACCTGTTCACCGCGCGCCAGGCCGCGCATGACGGCGCGCAGCTGATCGTCGTCGAGGGTTATGTCGACGTCATCGCCATGGTCACCTCGGGCTTTCCCGGCGCCGTCGCGCCGCTCGGCACCGCGCTGACCGAGAACCAGCTGGCGCTGCTCTGGAAGATGGTGGACGAGCCGATCCTCTGCTTCGATGGCGACCGCGCCGGCCAGAAGGCCGCCTATCGCGCCGCCGACCTTGCCTTGCCCCAGCTCAAGCCGGGAAAGAGCCTGCGTATTGCGCTGCTGCCGGAAGGGCAGGACCCCGACGATCTCGCGCGCTCCGGCGGCCGCGGCGCGATCGAAGATGTGATCGGCGCCGCGAGGCCGCTCGCCGAAATGATCTGGTCGCGCGAGATCGAGGGCGGCAATTTCGACACCCCCGAGCGCCGCGCAGCATTGGAGGCGCGGATCGGAGAGCTCACCAATGGCATCCGCGACGAGGTGGTGCGCCGCTATTACCGGCAGGACCTGCAGGAGCGGCTGCAACGCAACTTTGCCACGGAGGGGGGACGCGGCGGTTACGGCCGCGGCGGCTACGGCAACAGGGGCAATTTCGGCGGTGGCCGCGGTGGCGAATCACCCCGCCAGTTTGCCCCCCGCGGCCCGGGCCAAGGTCGCCAAGCCGGCCGGTTCGGCGCCAAGGGCGGTGCCACCCCCGGGTTTTCACGGGGCCCCTATCAGGCCGCGAGCCAGCAACTGGCCAACAGCCCGATCATGCGCGGCCAGCGCAGCGCGATCTCGAGCCGCGAGGCGCTGATCCTGCAATCCCTGATCAATCACCCTTGGCTGCTGCACGACCATCTCGAGGAGGTGGCGGCGCTGGAGCTCGCCCATCCCGAGGCCCACAAGCTGCGGGCTGCCATCATTGCGGCCTTTGCCCACGACCATCACCATTCCCCTGACGTCGAGGAGCAGGCCGAGAAGATGCGTTCCGACCTCGAGGCGGGCGGATTATCGCATATTCTTCAAAGGGTTGAGCGGGCGATCACAACCCAGGCGGTGTGGGGGGCGCAGATCGGCGCCGCGCGCGAGGATGTTTTATCGACCTGGCGTCAACTCGTTGCCTTGCATCAGAAAACCCACGCCTTACTTAGGGAAAGAAAAGATGCGGAAGCGGCTTTGGCTGAAGACTCCAGCGAGGCCAATCTGGCATGGTTGCAGGATATCCAGGCCCGGATGGCAGAAGCCGACGGGACCGAAGCCCTGATTGAAGGGTTCGGCGAATTATCGGGCCGGTTCCAGCGTAATGTCTGATAACAAAAATGCTGCGGACGGCGCTGGCCGCACCCGCAAAAAGACTCGCCAAATCCATGGTTTGGCTGCAAAAACAGGGTTAAGCGAAACTTAATAGCCTCGCGGCTATTTCAAGATGGAAACCGTCGAGACGGATGACAGGGGTGGCGATAGTGTGCGCCGCCCTTTGTGCGTCGAGAGAGTAAATCTAGATTTCGTGCGGATGCGCGTGCGTGGCGCCATCTGGCATGACCGCGTTTCGGGAGCTTAGTGAATGGCCACCAAGGCAAAGACGCTGCAGGTTAAGGACAAGGAAAAAGACGACAAGGCAGCGGATGCTCCTGAGAAGGATGCCGCTGACGCGCCGTCGCCGTTGCTCGACCTGTCGGATGCCGCGGTGAAGAAGATGATCAAGCAGGCCAAGAAGCGCGGCTTCGTGACCTTCGATCAGCTCAACGAAGTGCTGCCCTCCGACACGACCTCGCCCGAACAGATCGAAGACATCATGTCGATGCTCTCGGACATGGGCATCAACGTCACCGAGGCGGATGACAGCGAAGGCGAGGACGAGAAGGACGACGGCGACGACGAGACCGACAACGAGCTCGTCGAGGTCACGCAGAAGGCCGTCACCGAGGTCAAGAAGTCGGAGCCGGGCGAGCGCACCGACGATCCGGTGCGCATGTATCTGCGCGAGATGGGCACGGTGGAATTGCTCTCCCGCGAGGGCGAAATCGCCATTGCAAAACGCATCGAGGCCGGCCGCGAGGCGATGATCGCGGGCCTCTGCGAAAGCCCGCTGACCTTCCAGGCCATTATTATCTGGCGCGACGAGCTCAACGAAGGAAAGATCTTCCTTCGCGACATTATCGATCTCGAAGCCACCTATGCCGGCCCCGAGTCGAAGGGCGGCATCAATCCGAACCTGATCGGCAACAACGGCGCCGAGGGCGCCGCCGCTGAAGGCAATGGCGGCGATGTGCAGGCTGGCGCGCCGGCCCATGTCGCGCCGCCCGCAGCGCCGCCGGCGCCGACCCCGTTCCGCGCCGCGCCCGCCGGTGGCGAAGCCGGCGTTGAGGAGAAGGATCCGGCCGAAGCCGCCGCCGAGTCCGACATGGACGACGACGAGTTCGAGAACCAGATGTCGCTCGCCGCCATCGAGGCCGAGCTGAAGCCGAAGGTGGTCGAGACCTTCGACAAGATCGCGTCCGAGTACAAGAAGCTGCGCCGCCTGCAGGAGCAGGACATCGCCAACCAGCTGCAGAGCGAGTCGCTGTCGCCCTCGCAGGAGCGCAAGTACAAGAAGCTGAAGGACGAGATCATCGTCGAGGTGAAGTCGCTGCGCCTCAACCAGGCCCGCATCGATTCACTGGTCGAGCAGCTCTACGACATCAACAAGAAGCTGGTCTCGTTCGAGGGCCGCCTGCTGCGCCTCGGCGACAGCCACGGCGTCGCGCGCGAGGATTTCCTGCGCAACTACCAGGGCTCGGAGCTCGACCCCCGCTGGCTCAACCGTGTCTCCAAGCTGTCGGCCAAGGGCTGGAAGAACTTCGTCCATCACGAGAAGGACCGCATCAAGGACCTGCGCCACGAGATCCAGTCGCTGGCGGCGCTCACCGGGCTCGAGATCGGCGAATTCCGCAAGATCGTGCACGGCGTGCAGAAGGGCGAGCGCGAGGCCCGTCAGGCCAAGAAGGAGATGGTGGAAGCCAACCTCCGCCTCGTGATCTCGATCGCCAAGAAGTACACCAACCGCGGCCTGCAATTCCTCGACCTGATCCAGGAAGGCAATATCGGCCTGATGAAGGCGGTCGATAAGTTCGAATATCGCCGCGGCTACAAGTTCTCGACCTACGCCACCTGGTGGATCCGGCAGGCGATCACCCGCTCGATTGCCGACCAGGCCCGCACCATCCGCATCCCCGTGCACATGATCGAGACGATCAACAAGATCGTCCGCACCTCGCGCCAGATGCTGAACGAGATCGGCCGCGAGCCGACCCCGGAAGAGCTCGCCGAGAAGCTCGGCATGCCGCTGGAGAAGGTCCGCAAGGTCCTGAAGATCGCCAAGGAGCCGCTGTCGCTCGAAACTCCGGTTGGTGACGAGGAGGATTCGCATCTCGGCGATTTCATCGAGGACAAGAACGCGATCCTGCCGATCGACGCGGCGATCCAATCGAACCTGCGCGAAACCACGACGCGCGTGCTGGCCTCGCTCACCCCGCGCGAGGAGCGCGTGCTGCGCATGCGCTTCGGCATCGGCATGAACACCGACCACACGCTGGAAGAAGTCGGCCAGCAGTTCTCGGTGACGAGAGAGCGCATCCGCCAGATCGAAGCCAAGGCGCTGCGCAAGCTGAAGCACCCGTCACGGTCGCGGAAGCTGCGGTCGTTCCTCGATAATTAATTCGGGTCGTCATGCCCGGACTTGACCCGGGCATCCATCGAGACAAAAGCGGCGGGGAAGGGCCCGCCGTTTTCATTTGTAGAGATCTCGCAAAATTCAAGCGCCGGCGCCCGGGGCCACCCCTCTCCCCAACCCTCCCCCGCAAGGGGGGAGGGAGCCTGACGAGCGTGCTCGCCTGACGGTGCTTCACCAATCTTGCCGTCGCGTCACAACGGCACATCGCGCCACGACGCGCTGTACGTCGGTCGCAATGTGAGGGACGCAGTGGCGGAGGGGCTCCCTCCCCCCTTGCGGGGGAGGGGCGGGGAGAGGGGTGCCGCTTGCTCCGACGCTTGCGGTGTGCGGAGACGACAGCTCAGCGGATACGTTGTCAGATGTGACCGGCCCGCGCGCTACTTCTTCTTGGCGCCGACGCGCTCGATGGTCTTGATCTCGAGCGGCGGGCGGCCGCCCTTTTCGGCGATCTCGCGGTCCTGCTCGCGCAGGAAGGCGCGCGCCGGCTCGTCGCCGTCCAGGCCGCCCAGCAGCTCCGAGGGCACGCGGCGGTTCGAGCGCTGCGAGCCGTCTTCATAGAAGACGTTGAAGAAGGCAAATTCGCCTTTGGGATTGGTCCCGGGTTTTTTCGGCATGGGCGGCTTGTCCCCGATCAGGCCGCCGCTGTCAAAGCAAATTACCTGCCGCTCGTGCCGATCTGCCCTGCATGATTCGGCGGCGTACGGCCCTTGCGCAAGGCGGGGCGATGCCTCAGCCCTCGAACAGCACGAACGCCGCCCACACGCTCGCGTCCCTGGCGCCCGCGACCTTGCCGTCGCGCGCATCGCGCCGGGTCTGGCGCAGCGCATCCGAATAGGTCAGGCCCTCCGCCAGGTGCTCATAAAAGCGGACGGTGAAGTTGGCAGTGCCCTCGTCGGCGACTGGCCACAGCGTCAGGAGCGCGCGGCGGGCGCCGGCGATGCCGAGCGCGGTCGGCAGGCCGCGCAGGCCGCTGACAAAACTCTCGTCGCCGCGGCCGGTCTCGCAGGCCGAGAGCACCAGCAGATCGAGGCCGGACAGGTCCCAGTCCATCACCTCGAACGCATAGAGATAGCCGTCCTTGTCGTCGCGCAGCGGCCAACGGCTGTCGCCGGCGCCGGACAGCACGATGCCGCTTTGCCAGAGCGTGTCGAGGCCGGACGCCGTGCTGTCGTGATAGAAGCCGTGGGTCGCCAGATGCGCAATGCGGGCCTTGCCGATCGCCTCGCGCAGCACAGCTTCGCTGACGCCGCGCCCGGTCAGCATCTCGACCGGCGCGCGGCGCGCGCGGGCGAGCTTGGCGATCGCCTCGATCTCGGCCTTCGTGCCGGGCAGGGGCATCGGCCCGGGCTGGCTGTATTCGAGGCCGCCGGCGAGCAGCATCGCGCCCGTCCGGTCGAGCGTCTCGCGCGCATGGATTGCGATCAGCGCTTCGGGGCTGGTCAGCATCCGGATGGTGTACCTGTCCTCGAGCAGCCCGCCGTCGGCGCCGGGCAGCAGCGAGAACGGCACGGCAAACAGGAATCCGTCGGGCACCACATAGAGCGTTGTCTTGTCCTTCAGGGCAGGCTCCAGCGGCGCGAACAACCGCGCGCGGAGGTTCTGGAAACGGCCTTTGCTGTCGAGCGCCTTGTTGTCTGCTGCCTTGTCGTCTGCTGTCTTGGCGTCGCGATCCGGCGCGGCGGCCTGCGTCGCACGCAACCGCGCGATCTCGGTCCGCACGCCGGTGTCGACCATCCGGCCGGGATCGCCGAGATCGATCACGCGCGGCTCGCTCGTTGCGGTCTCGACGATGGCGTAGAGCACGGTCGCCGCCAGCGGCTGCTTCGACTGGCGGTCCGCCTTCCATTGCCGCGTGATGAAGTAGTTGATGACGGCTTCGTCAGGCGCGAGCAGCTGCGAGGGGCGGATCGGGTCCTGCGGCAGCTTCACGCCGATCGCATCGAGCCGCTTGTTCAGCGCCTTCTCGGTCGCGTCCTGCCGCTGCCACACGGACCTCGCCCAGTCGTCGATATTGCCCGAGGAGAACAGCTCCTGCTTCTCGCCGTTGAGCCGCAGCGCCGCGCGCAGCAGCGCCGCGGTCTCCTCGTCCTTGCCCGCCATTTGCGTCTCGAGCCGGCGCAGCGCCGTGGCATCACCGCCGCCGAGCGTCTTCCAGCGCAGCACGGCAGCGGCAAACGCCGGCTGGGCCACGGCTGACCCGGCCCCGGTGGCGAAGCGGCCGAACGCGAACAGCAGATGGTCGGCATGGGCGCGGATCGCTTCCGCGACGGCGCGATCGCCTGATGTGCCAACCTCGCGCTTCATCCAGTCGAACATCTCGCGGTCGAGCGCGGTGAAGTTCTGCACGGCGCGGTTCGGATCGGTCGCGATCAGGGCAACCGCGATGCCGAGCTTGATCTCGAAGCTGAGCGGATGCTGCGCGGTGAAGGCGCGGGTCGAAATCGCAAGCGCGGTCTCGCGCAGCCGCATGCCCGCATCTCGCTCGCCGCGCTGCTCGCGTCGGCCGGCCGCCAGCACCGCGGCCTTGATGCGCAGGAAGTCCGCGAAATTCTCCTCATTGGCGACGATCGCCTCCAGCCGCTCCAGGTCGGCTTGCGGCATCGCGGCGTCGCCGGCGGCGAGCATGTCGGTGTAGAACAGCCAGGCGTCGGCCTGGCCGGCGAAGCTCGGGTCCTTCGGCGCGAGCACGGTCGCGATCGCGCGATGCCGGCGGAAGTAGCGGCGGGCGTCGTCGAAACGGCCGAGATTGAGGAAATCCTGTCCGGCGTTGTTGACCGTCACCAGCGTATTGAGATGGTTCTCGCCGTAATGCTTGGCGCGCTTCTCGATCGCGAACAGGTCGAGCTCGAGCGCCTTCGCCGGCGCGCCGATTTCGCGCAGCATGTCGGCATAATTGTTGGCGAGCTTCCAGGTGGTGCGGTGGTCGGGCCCCAGCGCCTTTTCCGCGCGCTCGAAATTGCGCCGGCCGATATTGGTCGCCGACGCGGCCGAGCCGTTGGCCGACAGCGCCACCGCGAGCTTGTCGCTCGCGATCAGCGATTCCTCGGAGCCTTCGCCCCAATAGGCGTTGAAGGCCGCGATCGCCTTCATGTAGAGCGGGACCGCCTCCGCGATCCTGGCGTGGTCGGATATGAGGATCGCGTACATCAGGAGCACATCGGCATTGCCGGGCGGCGATTGCGCGGCAGCCTTGCCCTGGAACGCCCGCACGAACAGCTTCTCGGCGAGGTCATCGCGTTTCACCGCGCGCAGCGTGGCCGTCGCGTCGAAATATTGCTCCATGACGAACTGCGCGTCGTCGAGCTTGTCCGCCGCATTCAGTGCCGTAAGCAGCTGTGCATAGCCCGCGTCGAACTTGCCGCCGCGCGTCAGCGCGATGGCGTTCTTCATCTGCACGGCGATCGCCTGCGTGCTCCCGGTGCCTTGCGCCGGCGCTCGCTTGGCGCGGGCGTCCTGCGCGGCGGCAGTGCCTGCTGTTCCGGTCAGTGTCGCGCCGAGCGTAAGGATGATGCTGAGCGATGCGGCAGCCCTGCGCGCACGTACGAACCCCCCGGTGATCGTCATCGATGGCACATCCTCATCGTGTCGTCCGTCATCGGATCGTGTTCCCCGCTAATGACGGCTTGGTCGCATCAGGCCCACGACGCTTTTGCGGCGTCTTTGCATGAACAAGACACGGCGGCCGGTCGCGCGTGGCGCGGAACCGGCGAGCCGAATTCGTGCTTCTTGGTCGCAGCCGATGCCTCCGGCGTTCACGCATCGCGCCCTGAATTGCTCCAGCGCAGGCGCCGTCGGATGCCATGCGCCGCTGCTTGCATGCCACCGGCATGGTCGAGCCGTCGGATGATGTTACCGCCGGCATGCCGGCTGGTTATGCCGTACGCATCGGGCTGGCTCCGGGAGCGGCAGCCCGCGCGCAAGTCGCCGCACGTTCCCGGCGACCGCCTTTCGCTTCGGAATAGAAACGCGCGCCGGTCGAAAGCGGAGTTTTTTCTGACCATCGTCACTTGCACCGTCCGGTTCGATTCGCGTATGAGGCGCATCCTTCCTTTTCTGCAACTTTTATTTTGATTGAAGGCCCCGCCGATGTCCAACGCCACCCTCGACGCCAACAAGGCGCTGGTGCTCGCGCATTGCGACGCCGTGACCAATCGTCTCGATCCCGATGCGATCCGCGCGCAGCTGGCGTCCGACTTCTTCGATCATGCCGTCGGCAAGCGGATCAGCGCGGAGGAAGTGATCGCGCATGCGACGGCCATGCACGCGACCTTTGCCGATCTGTCGGCGGTGGCGGAATGCCTGGTGGCCGAGCGCGACATCGTCGCGGGCCGCTTCGTCTGGCGCGGCCGGCACCGCAGCCCGTGGCGCGGCATTGCCCCGACCGGCCGCCACGTCGAATTCCGCGGCATGACGTTCTGGCGGATTCACGACGGCAGGATCTCCGAGCGCTGGGCGGAGATCGACTTCGTCGATCTGGAGCGGCAGCTCAGGGATTGAGGGCAATCTGCACAACTCCGCCGCGCTGCGACCGTGATCCGCCGCCATCGTCCGCGGCGTGCATCACAAGCTGACACCAGTCAGACCGATCGCGAGCGCCGCGGCCAACTGGCCGCCGTTGCGCCGCTTCATCACCGGCGAGCATCGCCTCGGCCTGTTCATGGCCCAGCGCCGCTGGACCGCGGGTCTCTACGAATTCCTGCGCTTCGGCGTGAAGCAGGCCTGGGCCTGCCTGTTCGGCAGCATCGCGGTGGCGCTGATGATCGGCACCTGGCGCTTCTATCCGCCGGACGCGGCGCTTTCGCGCTACGATTTCCTGTTTCTCTGCATGCTCGCCGTTCAGGCCGCGCTACTGGCAGGAAAGCTCGAGACATGGGAGGAGGCCAGGGTCGTCCTGATCTACCATGTCGTCGGCACGGCGATGGAGATTTTCAAGACCTCGGTCGGGTCCTGGATCTATCCGGAGTCCAGCATCTTCCATATCGGCGGCGTGCCGCTGTTCTCGGGCTTCATGTATTCCTGCATCGGCAGCTACATCTGCCGCTGCTGGCGACTGTTCGATTTCCGCTTCTCGCAGCATCCGCGCCGCCTCGGCCTGATCGTCCTCAGCGTCGCGATCTATGTCAACTTCTTCAGCCATCACTACGTCATCGACCTGCGCTGGCTGCTGTTCGGCTGGGCGATCTGGCTGTTCGGCCGCGCCAGCGTCCATTTCAAGGTCTGGACCAGCTACCGCTCGATGCCGCTGCTGCTCGGCCTCGTGCTGGTGGCGCTGTTCATCTGGTTCACCGAGAACATCGGCACCTTCACCAAAACCTGGCTCTATCCGTCGCAGCGGCTCGGCTGGTCGATGGTCTCGATCGACAAGCTCGGCTCCTGGTTCCTGCTTCTGATCATCAGCTACACGCTGGTCAGCCTGGTCAATCCGCCGCGGAAGTGGAGATTCGAGAATGCGGGTGCCGGCGTGCGGCGGCGGGACGACGAGGTCACCGGTCAAGCGTCGGTGCCGACGCTTTGACTGCTTCGTTTGCTCCGTGGCATGATCGGCCATTCGAAGCAGGAGGGATTGTTGCATGCTCAGGTGTCGTTTGGCGGTTGTGTTCGGCGCCTTGCTGCTTGCCACCCCCTCTTATGCCGCCCGCTGCGGCGGCAGTTTCCCGGCCTTCGTCCAGTCGTTCTCGCAGGAGGCAGCCGCGGCCGGCATCCGGCAGGACGTGATCTCGCAGGCGCTCGGTGGCGTGCAGCAGGATGGCGGGGTGCTCGCCTTCGACCGGCGGCAGCGCTACACCTTCAACAAGACCTTCGAGCAGTATGTCGCAACCCGCGTCGGCGCCGGGCGCATCAATGGCGGCCGCGCCATGTTGCAGCGGCACGCCGCGCTGCTCTCGAAGATCGAGCAGCAATACGGCGTGCCGCGCCAGATCCTGGTCGCGATCTGGGGGCTGGAGACCGATTTCGGCAAGGGCGACATGGGAAAGCTGCCGGTGTTCCGGGTGCTCGCCACGCTGGCGCATGATTGCCGCCGCACCGACCTGTTCCAGGGCGAGTTGCTCGCCGCGCTCAAGATCCTGCAGCGCGGCGACCTCAGGCTCAACGACATGATCGGCGCCTATGCCGGCGAGATCGGCCAGACGCAATTCCTTCCGTCGTCCTACATCAAGTATGGCGTCGATTTCGACGGCGACGGCCATGTCGATCTGCGCCACTCGGTGCCCGACGTGCTGGCCTCGACCGCGAACCTGTTACACTCGAGCGGCTTCAAGATGGGCGCGCCCTATGGCGAAGGCAGCGCGAATTTCGAGGCGATGCGCGAGTGGAACAGGGCGGTGATCTATCGCAAGACCATCGGGTATTTTGCCGATCAGCTCATCGGGCGGTGAGGGCGGGCTACGTCCACGGCCGTCATTCCGGGATGCGCCGATAGGCGCAGGCCCGCAATCCATCAGGCCGCATCACGCATGAAGAAACGGATTCCGGGCTCTCGCTTCGCGAGCCCCGGAATGACGGGTTGAGAGTTGGGCCATGGAAACCATCGGCAGCCAAAAAATCTGGTCGTTCTTTGACCGCCGCGGATGCCAGATCGCGAAGAACGCGGCGGTGCGGGAGGGGCCGGGCCATCGCGTTGGCTCCTATCTCGAGCTCGCGACCAAGATCGCCGAGTTGCAATTCCTCAACCGCGACCATGTGCTGCTGTTTCGCGGCCAGGGCGCCGATTTCAGGAACGTCAAGCGCAACTCGTCGCTGAAGCCGACGCTGTTCCGGGCCGGCCGCGGCAATCCGGACCGCGCGACGCTGGCGTCGCGGTTCGCGGCGCTGGCCCGCGCCGAGCAGATCCTGATTGCGGAATACGCGAAAGCAAAGCTGCTCGGGCTGGAGCGGCTGAAACGGCATCGCATCCTGCGCTGGTCGATCCTGCAGCATTACGAGGTCTGCACCACGCCGCTGCTCGACGTCACCCATTCGATCCGGATCGCGGCGTCGTTTGCGTCGCTGGCGGAGACCGGCACCGCCTTCCTCTATGTGCTGGGCGTGCCGAACCTCAGCGGCGCGATCACCGCGAGCGCCGAGGCCGGCCTGCAGATTGTGCGGCTCTCCAGCGTCTGCCCGCCGGCGGCGGTGCGGCCGCATATCCAGGAGGGCTATCTGCTCGGCGAATATCCTGAAATGTCCGGCACCGAGCAGAAGGAGAACTATTTCCCCTACGAGATGGATTTCGGCCGGCGGCTGGTCGCAAAATTCTCGTTCGCGCCGGCGTCGTTCTGGAAGAACGACAATTTCCCGCAGGTCACGAAGAGCGCGCTCTATCCGTCGGAGCGAAGCGATCCGCTGTTTCGGCTGGCGCTCGGGGTGAAGAAGCAGTTGGAAGGGTAAGGTATGCGTTGGGCGGATTAGCACAGCGTTGAAGATGAATCACTGTCACCCCTGAGGAGGCCGCGCAGCGGCCGTCTCGAAGGGTCGACGGCCACCGGTCGGGCCGTGCATCCTTCGAGGCTCACTCCGCTCGCACCTCAGGATGACGGGTCTGATGAGTTCGCCGGGACGACGGGTGTGTGCCGCGTCTGCGCTGCAGGGCCTCACGCCGCGACGCCGCACATTCAACCGGCCCTCGCCGCCTCGCGCGCCAGCCGCCGCGCCGTCGTCTTCTCCATCAGCCGCTGCATCACCTTCCAGTAGGTCGCGGGGCGGAAGCGTTGCAGCAGATCCATGAAGCGGGCGTCCTTGCCGATCAAGATGCGCGGCTGGTTCTTCTCGATGCCGGCGATGATGCGCTGCGCGGCTGCGGTCGGCGTGGTCCTGGCCAGCGCGTCGAAACGCTCGATCGCTTCGGAGCGGCGGGCATTGTCGGTGATGCCGGCGCCGGTGCGCGAGTTGCGCGCGATGTTGGTGGCGACGCCGCCGGGATGCACGACGGAGAGCCGCACCGGGCTATTCGCCACCGCAAGCTCGTGGCGCAGGCTTTCCGAGAAGCCGCGCACCGCGAATTTGGCCGCGCAGTAGGCACTCTGGCCGGGCGGCGCGAGAATGCCGAAGATCGAGGAGATGTTGACGATATGCGCCTCGCGCTGCCGCGAAAGCAGCGGCAGGAAGGCGCGGCTGCCGTGCACCACGGCCCAGAAATTGATGTTGAACAGCCACTCCATCTGCGCCTGCTCGATCTCGTCGAACTGTCCGAGCAGCGCGACGCCGGCATTGTTGACCACGATGTTGAGCCGGGATGGGCGGCGCCGGCGGCCTCGGCAAATGCCGTGATCTGCCGGGGCTCGCTGACATCGAGGCGATGCACCGTGACCTTGCGCGGGCTCGCCTTGGCGATCTCGGCGGCGGCGGCCTGCAGGCCGGCCTCGTCGCGGTCGGCGATCGCCAGATCGCAACCGCGCAGCGCCAGTTCATGCGCGAGCGCGCGGCCGATGCCGCTGGCGGCCCCGGTTACGGCGGCGGCAGATCCAGAGATCGCGGTCATGTCAGGTCAGCTCCATCTCAACGAGGGGTGGCGGAGCCGTGAGGAACACGGCGGGTTTCCCCATTTTTTCAGATTGGAACCGAACTATCCAGCGCCCAGGTGTTTGACCCTCGTCACACTCTCAAACCGAGGCATTCAACCCAAGGGAGGCCCAGCCATGGGACAATCGAGACCCTGTCGTGCGAAGGCCCTGGTTGTCGAAGACGACCCGATGCAGCGCGAGATGATCGAATTGCTGCTCGAGGAGAGCGAGTTCGAGGTCATCTCCTGCGAGAGCGCGGAGGCCGCGGAATTGGTGCTGCGGAGCAACGGCGACAGTGTCGTGCTGATGTTGACGGA
This sequence comes from Bradyrhizobium quebecense, assembly GCF_013373795.3. Lineage (NCBI taxonomy): Bacteria > Pseudomonadati > Pseudomonadota > Alphaproteobacteria > Hyphomicrobiales > Nitrobacteraceae > Bradyrhizobium > Bradyrhizobium quebecense. Next base: position 5,278,901 of record NZ_CP088022.1, on the reverse strand, counting down.
CGTCGAGTTGGCCGGAAACATGACCGGCGTCGAGCTCGCCTATGTCGCCAAGATTTACAACCCCGATCTCGATGTGATCGTGACCTCGGGCAAGCCGCTGCGGCAGCGCCTGCCTGACGGCGCGACGTTCTGGGCAAAACCCTGGGCGCCGCTGGACGTGATCCGCGTCGCCGAGACGAAGGCGTCGGCGCTGTCGGGCGGTGGGGTCCGCAGGTTCTGACAAGACCAGGTCCTGACAAGCCCAGGGCCCTCATAACAGAGTTGTCAGCGCGGGGGAGGAGCCGCCGGCCGGTGGCTGCTTCCGCCCCGGGGGCGGGACGTGATATTGGCGGCTGATGTCCCTGGGGATTTTGAAATGACCTGGTCCTTCCTGCTGACCACCCTGATCGTGGTCGCCTCGCCCGGCACCGGCGTGCTCTACACCCTGGCGGTGGCGCTGACCCGAGGCTCGCGCGCGAGCGTGGCGGCGGCGTTCGGCTGCACGCTCGGGATCGTGCCGCAGATGATCGCGGCGATGCTCGGCCTTGCCGCCATCCTGCACACCAGCGCGATGGCGTTCGCGGCGCTGAAATGGGGCGGCGTGGTCTATCTGCTCTATATGGCCTGGCAGGCGCTGCGCGAGCGCGGCGCGCTCGCCGTCGACACCGAGATCAAGCCGCGCTCGAGCGGGCGGGTGATCGTGACCGCGATCCTGATCAACATCCTCAATCCAAAGCTGTCGATCTTCTTCCTGGCCTTCTTGCCGCAGTTCATCGCCATCGACGAACCCCACCCGCTGGCGCGGATGGTCGAGCTCAGCGGTGTGTTCATGGCGATGACCTTTGCGGTGTTCGCAGTCTACGGGCTGTTCGCGGCGTCGGTGCGCGACCGCGTCATCACCCGCCCGAAGGTGATGGCCTGGCTGCGGCGCAGCTTTGCCGCGGGCTTTGCCCTGCTCGGCGCCAAGCTCGCCTTCGCGGAGCGCTGAGTTCGCATTGCCTCGCGCCTTGCGGCAGGCAATAAAAAAGCAGGCCTTGCGCCTGCTGCCTTGCGTCCCTGCCTGGATGGTCCGGATCGGGTGCCCGGGCAGGGCATGAGCCGCTACCCGGGCGAGAAATTGGTTACTTCTTGGCGGCCTTCTTCTTGGTGGCCTTTTTCGCCTTCTTCGCCTTCTTCGCTTTCTTAGCCATAGTATCCTCTCAGGGTTTAATGGATTGAACGCGACTCCGAGGCATGCTTGGCGGAGGGCCAGCCTCGCAACATCCTCAGTATCAAACTCAGCAGATTCGGAGGCTGCTGCCGCGTGCTGTCACTGCACTGTCATCGTGTTATCCACAGCTGTTACGTGTTTTCGCCAGTTTTTCGCCAGTGTGCGCGTGTCACGTGTCGCGGCAGGTCGCATCCGTCATGCTTAACGACGCGCAAACGGCCGGTGCGCCGATCTTCATCAATTCAAAACCACAGCGCGGATTGGCGCGTGGCGGGTGAGAGTCCGTTAAGCGGCGCGGCCGCATCCTGTCCCGCAAGGCAACGGGGATTGCCATTGGGAGAAACGCCCCAGGGGCGGACGGTCATTTCAGGAGAGGCGAGGCCGATACGGGTCTCGAACAGGGGCGATGTTGAGCGTTCCGACGCTTTGGACGGTATTCGTTATCAATTTTCTCGCGCTCGGCCTGATCTGGGCCTATGTCGCGCGCAGCTATCCAGCTTTCGGTGCGGCGCGGTTCTGGACCGCGTCCACCTTCGTCGCGTCCGCCGGCGCCGCCTGCGCGATGCTCCGCGTGATGATGACGGACTCGCTGCTGCCGCTGCTTGCGGCAGGGACGCTGATGGTGTTCGCCGCCGGCCTTGCCGCGATGGGCATCGAGCGCTTCTACGGCAAGCCGGTCGGCTGGCGCAGCACCGCGCTGTCGACCGTATTCGCCTGCGCCGGCCTCGGCTTCTTCATCTTTGCCTATAACAGCATGCCGATGCGCATCCTGGTCTACACCGTCGCCCAGGTCATGCCGTTTGCGTTGACGCTGAAGCTGTTGCTGTCGCCCGAGAACGGCCGCGTCAGCCCCGGCGCGCGCCTTGCCGGCATCGTCGCCTCGGTGCTGATCGGCATCTATGCGCTGCGCCTCGTCGGCGCCTTGCTGCAGCCCGGCGAGTTCTCCTTCGTTCGCTTCAGTGCGAGCCAGTCGCTGGTGATCCTGCTGATGGTATTCCTGTCGATGGCGCTCAATTTCGGCTTCCTGCTGATGGCGATCGACCGGCTGCGCAACGAGGTCGCCGACCTCGCGCTGCTCGACGATCTCACCGGCGTCGGCAACCGCCGCCATCTGTTGCAGCGGCTGACCGAGGAATGCGCGCGCTCCGACCGCAACGGCGAGGCGTTCGCGCTGCTGGTGATCGACCTCGACGGCTTCAAGGGCATCAACGACACCCATGGCCATGCCGCCGGCGACGCCTGCCTGCAGCACTTCACGCTGATGGCGCAAACGAGGCTCCGCCCGGGCGACATGCTGGCCCGCACCGGCGGCGACGAGTTCTGCATCGTGCTGCCGTCCTCGACGCTGCGCGAGGGCGCGATGATTGCCCGCCGCGTGCTGGAAGTCTGTCGCGCCGACGCCGAGCAGTGCACCGGCAACGACATTCCGATCGCGGTCTCGATCGGCGTTGCGCAATGGACCCGCGAGATCGGCCTGCATCCCGACCGCCTGGTCGCCGCCGCCGACCATGCGCTCTACGACGCCAAGAAGGGCGGCAAGAACGGCTACGCGACCTATGAGCCGAAGCTGCCGTCCGAGATGGTCGCTCTCGTGGAGGAGACCCTGCGCAAGCGCGCCTGAGCGTGCTAGCGAGGGGCCACACTGGATCTTTCCGTGATGATGCCTCGCCTGCTCACCGCACTCCTTGCGCTCGTGCTGTCCTCCGCCGTATCGGCCGAAACCGATCTTGCAGCGATCGCGCGATCGCAGGGCACGCCCGAGATTCCCGGGTTGAAGGTGGTGTGGCTGTCGCCTTGGGGCGATGTCGCCAAATCCCACCCGTGGCGCAACATCATCGTGCACCAGACCGAAGGCCCGGCCGGCTCGGCGCGAAATGGTGCCGCCGAGCAGCACAAGAACCCGACCCGCCGCGGCGTGATGGTTTGGGTCGAAACCGACGGCACGGTCTATTGGGCGGTCGCCGAAAATCTGGTCCCAACCCATACCGATGGCGCCGACCGCAACGACAACAAGTACATCGACAACAGCAAGACCTATCGCCAAGTGAACAAGGACACCTCGATCGGCGTCGAGTTCGCCGGCAATTTTCCTGATGTCACGAGGGGCCCGACCGACGCACAGATCGCCGCCTGGCGCGTTCTGGTGAAGCTGCTGCGCGCGCGTTACGGCATCCCGCTGGAGCGCGTCTACGCCCACAACTGGATCGACTTCAAGGACGCCCGCTACTGCGAGGGCTGCGCGCTCGCGACCATGGCGCGGCAGTGGGGCGAGTAGGGGCGGACTCCAATACAATCCGGGATGCCCGCTTTCGGAGACGAAGCGGACACGCGGTCTAGACCGCGGGGATGTCGCCTTGTGACCCCGACACGGACATTGGGACGCCGTGGTTTTGCTTTCCCAAGCCGTTCATCAGTATTAAATTTCGCGGAAACCGTTCCGCCAACGGCGGTCGGAGGAAACTATCGCTGGATTGTCGGTTGAAGTTCCGGGAACAACGGAGGCTTCGGAAATGAAGAAAGCAGCATTGGCGTTAGTGACCGCTGCCACCATCGGTGTCTCTGCCTTGGTGGCCCCATCACCGGCCCAAGCGTGGCGTGGTGGTGGCTGGGGCGCTGGACTCGCGGCCGGACTAATCGGAGCGGCGGTAGTTGGTGGCATAGCCTCCAGCGCCTACGCCTATGGCCCAGGTTACGGCTACTACGGCGGACCGGGTTATGGCTATTACGGGGGTTACGCCCCCGCGTATTACGGCGGCTATGCGCCGGCATACTATGACTACGGCTACGCCCCCGCATACTACGGCGGATACCGGTCTTACTATGCTCGTCCCGCGTACCGGCGCGTTATTCGCCCCGCATACGCCTACGGCCCTAGGTACTATCGCGGGTATGGCTATCGCTGGTGATCGCCAGCGGCGCCACCGAAGTCTGGGCAACGAACGGTCGCGGGGGGCCGCGGCCTGCTTCGTTGCCCGCGGGTGCTTGAGTGTTTATAGCGAGCGGCGAGACGACCGTGAGCATTGACGTCGGCGGCAGGCATAGACCGATGGCCGGCGTGTCTCCTGTTGGCCCTGGCTGTGTAAAAACACGAAAGATCGAAATGCAGCGAGAATTACATTCCTCAGTTCGCTCTCTGAGGTAAATGAGCTTGCAAATGTGAAGGCTAAGACAGTCTTAGACGATAATTTCTTCTATCGCCCTCAGGTATCTTAGCGTTTTTACACAACCAAGACCCAAAGCGGACGTCGTTGCCACTCAAAGACCGCCAGCAAGAGGGGTACATGGATTGTGAAGCTGGCAGTACGTCCAACGTCTCGTTCTTTAGATTAAGGCTATTCCATATGTCGAGTTCACCAGAGTTTTCGTAGGCAATGCATAGGCAGACGTCTTCTCGGCCGCTGGATGTCCGGGCATATTCGATGCTGTGAATTAGTCCAGAGATAGATAGCGAAGAGTTTAGCGGCACGCTGACAATCATGCCGGCTTGAATCTGCCCTTCTGCTGTCGCGCCGGCCAAAACAAACAGCCGACGACGTTCAAGAGCGAAGGCACGAATACGTCGTGCTTGTCTCCTCCTGGCCCATCGCGTCAGTTAGCGCAGCGCAGCGACATGTCCGAAGTTGAGGGTAGACCGGAAGTTGCCGACCGACTGCAAGGACGACGTGATTGACCCATTGCAGACTTCGCTGAGAGTTGGCATCGTCGTACAATGATTAACGACTGGCTTGCCAATATGCGTACATGGGCGCTCTGTTTGGTCGTTTATTGCGTTGCTTGCACCAGCGCAGCCGCCTGCATCCCAAACACAGACCGCGGCATTTTGTTCGAGCAGGTTCCGACCGACATCGACGCTCCCGTGATAATTGAAGCAACCATCTATGATCGCACGCAGGTCGGCGACGCCGTTGGCAATCAGATGTGGTTGTTGAACGCGCGCGTTGATCGAGTGATCAAGGGATCAATCAATACCAAGACCGTGAAGATATTTGTGTACCTTGGCTGCACCCGCGTTGGTATCGGGCAGGGCATCATTCTCGGAGAGCTCCGCGACGACCCGCAGCGCGGGCTTATGCTGAAACCGATTGAAGGTGCACCCTTAAGAAACCAGTCCGCTGAGTTCAGACGAAGACAAGAGGCCGTTTGGCGCGGCGTGAAGGAAGGAACCTGGAAGCCTTGATAACCTATCCTGCCAAGGCGCTGGGGAGCCTAAGCTGATCCTGACAATATGTGCGTCTAGCGAGCTAGTGTCCCGAGTCACAAGTTCGCAATCGAAGATTCGCAGTAGGTTCGCGTCGCTGTGCCAAGGCTGGAGGCAGCAGCAGTGACGGAGGATCTGATGGCGGTCCGGCAACTTGCCTCCCTGACATTGAGTGATGAAGAGCGCGCCGAACTGAAGGCGCTGACGACGCGGCGGAAGACGGCGCAAGCGCTGGCTCTGAGAGCCCGGATCGTGCTGACCTGCGCGGAAGGCGGTCAAAACAAGGAAGTGGCGGCCAAGCTGGGCTTGGGCCGGTCAACGGTAGGCAAGTGGCGGCGGCGCTTTGTGGAGCGGCGCGTGGACGGGCTGCATGACGAGGCCCGCTCCGGGGCGCCACGTACGGTTGACGATGCCCGCATCGAAGCCCTGATCGTAAGGACGTTGGAGAGTTGCCCCGAGAACGCCACCCATTGGAGTTCCCGCGGCATGGCGAAGGCCAGCGGCCTGTCGGTGTCGACGGTGCAACGCATCTGGCGGGCCTTCGGGCTCCAGCCGCACCGGCTGGAGACGTTCAAGCTCTCGACCGATCCAAACTTCGTGGCCAAAGTGCGCGACGTCGTGGGACTTTACGTCTCCCCGCCGGAGCACGCCATCGTTCTCTGTGTGGATGAGAAATCCCAAATCCAGGCACTGGACCGCAGTCAGCCGATGCTGCCGATGCGTCCCGGCCAACCGGCCCGAAGAAGCCATGACTACACAAGGCACGGCACCACATCGCTGTTCGCCGCCCTCGACATTGCCAGTGGACGGGTGATCGGCAAGTGCTACGGACGCCACCGTGCTGTCGAGTTCCGCAAGTTCCTCGACGAGATCGAGGCTGCCGTGCCGCGCGACCTCGACGTCCATTTGATCATGGACAATTACGCCACGCACAAGACGCCATTGATCCGAAGATGGCTCGCCAAGCGGCCCCGGTGGCACGTGCACCTGACCCCGACCAGTTCGTCATGGCTCAACCAGGTCGAGCGCTTCTTCGCACTCCTGACCGACAAGAAGATCAGACGCGGCATCTATCGGAGCGTTGCCGCCCTCCGGGCAGACATCGCTTCCTTCATCGACCGGCACAACGCCGATCCCAAGCCGTTCCGCTGGACTAAGTCCGCCGATGACATCCTGGCATCCATCGAACGCTTCTGCCGGTACAACGCTCCGCCAAATCCAGATTCGATATCGCGAACTTCTGGTCCACCACACTAGTGGCCCTTAGCCGATATGGCCAAGAGCGCCTCTTTTTTCCGCTGCTGAGGCTAATGCGGACATTCGTCGGCAGGCGGATCTATGGGTATACGTCCCAGATCGAGGTGCGCGCCGAAGTATCATGCCAAAAACAGCTTCGTAAGATGGGTGGAGCGAAGCGATACCCATCAACCTTGTGCTGCGCGGTGGGATGTTGGGTATCGCCGCGCTCCTCCCATCCTACAAACTACCTGGATGTCGAGCGCTCCTCTCAACCTTTGCGGAACAAGAGCTGGCGTTAACGACGCTTGGCGATTTTCAGCCTGAACGAAATCGCTTCGAAGCTTGTTAAAATTTGCTGGGTACCTGTTCGAAGCACAGGGATCGGGGGAAAGACATGGCAAAGCGGGCCAAACGTGGGAAGACTGAGGCGCTCGCGCTACCGGTGGCGGGAAGAGTTGCAATTGGCGCCGTGGCGGCTGTCGCATTGGGGTACGGTTTGCTGTGGCGCCCGGCGAGCGTTCAACCGATACGGAAGCAAGCCGCGCACCAGGTCCCGGCGCCATCCAGTCCTACGCCATCGACTCCTGTTCTCGTATCGGCGCCAGTTCAGGCACCAGCGTCAGTTCCGGTTCCGATCCCGGCCCCAGCGCTCCGGGTCGAAACACCAAAAGCCGCTGATGCTCCCGGAAGATTTGTTCGGCAGGTGGTTGACTACGTCAGTCACCAGACGCCGGGCACCGTCGTCATCGACACCGGAAACACATTCCTTTACCTCGTTCTGAACGATGGACAGGCGATGCGCTACGGCATCGGCGTCGGCCGCGAAGGTTTCACATGGTCCGGTGAACAGACCGTGGCCCGCAAAACAGAATGGCCGGACTGGCGTCCTCCGGCAGAGATGATTTCGCGCCAGCCTTATCTGCCGCGGTTTATGACGGGGGGTCCCGGCAATCCGCTCGGCGCCCGGGCGATGTATCTCGGCGATACCGAATATAGAATTCACGGCACCAACAAGCCCGATACGATTGGGAAGCGGGTTTCCTCCGGCTGTATCCGGCTGACCAATGAGGACGTCGTCGACCTCTATGATCGGGTGAAGGTCGGCGCGAAAGTGATCGTGCTTCCGGCGCCCGCAGCTTCCGTCTTGGCCGAAAAATGATAGCCGGGACCATACGTCACTGAGGTGAACAGTCCTGCGGGCGCAGGGCCGCTTCAACGCGCTGCATTATCCGCCGCCATCGCTGGCTTGTCGGCCCGCCCATGAGCAGGAAGTAGCGGACGATCGCGATCGGCAGCCAGGTCTCCATCGCTTGCCTCAGCGCCACTACCGGCTTGCCGGATAGCCGCGCGTATTCGGATTGCGCGGCCGCATTGACCGCAAGCGGCCGCTGCGGATTATCGGTGATATCGAGGGCAAACTCGGTCAGGCTGATGTGAGTGAACCCATGATCGAGGGCCGCAGGCGCGCGGATCGAAAAGGTCCAGTCGATCAGCCGCGGACCGTCCGCCGTCATGATCACGTTGTCAGGGTGGATGTCGCCATGGCACAGCACGTCCCCCGGCTGCTGCAGGCGGTCGATCAGCGCGAGGATGCCGGAGGCGATGTGCTTGGGTACGATGTCGCCGGAGAGCCTGAAGGCGGTGTCCATCCAGCCGCGCAGATGGAAGGCCTCCGGCGGCGGCGACATGCTGTGAACGGACAGGCCGAGGGACGCAAGGATCGCACCCGCCTGGGCGAACGTCACGGCGCCGCTGCGCGTGACCTCCAGCAGTGTCGGTCCGTCGAGGCGGCCGAGCACGATGCCGAAGCGTCCGTCGAGCGTCACCTCGCCGAACACCTCCGGCGCAGGCACGCCGGCGGCGAACACTGCCTGGGTCATCCGCACCTCTTGCTGGCCGAGCCGCGGCGGGAAACCTTCCTTGAACAGTTTTACGACCTGACCTGGCGCCCAGGCGTGGATGTCAGCCGTGCCGCCCTGTTTGATCTTCTTCCCGAGGGATCCCCGCATCGCTCGTCCTCCCGCCGGTCGCAAACAAACACCGGCGGCGGGCAAAACAGAACGCTCCCGCGATCTTGGCTGCCAGCCGTGATCGTGGCTTGTCCCCGGCCGCAGCGCTTGCCAGAATCGCGAAGCGACGTGCGGTTTGAGACAAGTCCGGTTCTGGCCCTAGCCGACGCCGCCAAGAGCGCCTCTGTTGCCCGCTCCTGAGGCTAATGCGGACATCGTCGGCAGGCGGATCCATGGACATCGTGGTGCGTGCCGAAGGACATCATCCCAAAAGCCAGCTTCGTCGGATGGATATCACTTCGCTCCACCCATCCTCTACAGACAAACAAAAAAGCCGGCGTTGCCGCCGGCTTTCGTGTCTGTTGGCTTGCCGCCGCGCGATTAGTGCGCGGCTTCGAGTGCGGCTTCCTGCCGGGCGATCGTGCCCTTGACGGCCGACTGCACCTTTTCGAACGCGCGGACCTCGATCTGCCGCACGCGCTCGCGCGACACGCCGAACTCGGCGGCGAGGTCTTCCAGCGTCATCGGCTCATCCGCCAGACGCCGCGCCTCGAAGATGCGGCGTTCGCGCGGGTTGAGCACGCCGATCGCACCGTTCAGGGCCTGGCGGCGATGATCGAACTCCTCGCTCTCGGCCATCAAGGCTTCGGCGTTGGGCGAGTTGTCGACCAGCCAGTCCTGCCATTCGCCGGCTTCGCCGTCGTCGCGGATCGGGGCGTTGAGCGACGCGTCACCGCCGAGGCGGCGGTTCATGTCGACCACGTCCTGATCGGTCACGCCGAGGCGCTTGGCAATCAGCTTCACCTGGTCGGGGTGGAGATCACCCTCTTCCAGTGCGGAGATCTTGCTCTTCGCCTTGCGCAGGTTGAAGAACAGCTTCTTCTGGTTCGCGGTGGTGCCCATCTTCACGAGCGACCAGGAACGCAGGATGTACTCTTGTATTGACGCCTTGATCCACCACATGGCGTATGTGGCGAGACGGAAGCCCTTCTCGGGCTCGAATCGCTTCACCGCCTGCATCAGGCCGACATTGCCTTCCGAGACGACCTCGGAGATCGGCAAGCCGTAGCCGCGATAGCCCATGGCGATCTTGGCCACGAGCCTGAGATGGCTGGTGACAAGCTTATGCGCCGCGTCGCGATCGTCATGCTCGCGCCAACGCTTGGCGAGCATGTACTCCTGCTGGGGCTCCAGCATGGGGAACTTGCGGATCTCGGCGAGGTATCGAGAGAGGCCGGATTCTCCATTGAGGACCGGCAACGTAGCTGTACGGGCCATTACTTGCGCCCTCCAGTGGTTCAGGCCCCCGATAGCGGCGGGCCCGGCAGGTGGCCGCTGGGTTAAAGCCGGCCATGCTGCGATGTTCCGCGTTGGATATTCAACGCAGGTGCAACATACACCAAACTGTCCGTGATAGGGAAGGATTGCTGACGTCACGTCCCCGTGTGGCAGCTATAACCTGTTGTCATGGCAAGGCTTTTCAGCAGGGGGTGCGTCATACCGCCGCTGCCAGCGCCTGCTGCAGGAGAAGCAAATCCTCCGGCAAAGCCGACTCCCAGTGCAAAAGTTCCCCGGTCCGGGGGTGTTCCAAAGCCAGCAGATAGGCGTGCAGGGCCTGGCGATCGAGCGCGGTGAGTGCGTCCTTACCTCCCACGCTGAGCTGCCCGGCCTTGGTCTTGAAGTGGGCGCCGTAAACGCTGTCGCCCATCAGGGGATGGCCGAGATGGGCAAGGTGGACCCGGATCTGATGGGTCCGCCCGGTCTCGAGCCGGCAGGCCAAGAGCGAGGCGACCGGCCTGCCGTCGCGGCCGGCAAAACTCTCTCGCACCTCGAAATGGGTGATCGCCTCGCGGCCGCTCTGGCGCACCGCCATTTTCTCGCGGGCATGCGGATGGCGGTCGATCGGCGCGTCGATCGTGCCGTGGGGCCGGTTCGGCACGCCCCAGGCGAACGCCATGTAGCCGCGCTCCATCGGGCCGGTGCGGCCGTGGTCGGCGAATTGCGCGGTCAGCGACTGATGGGCGTGGTCGTTCTTGGCAATCACCATCAGCCCTGTGGTGTCCTTGTCGAGGCGGTGCACGATGCCCGGCCGCTTGACTCCGCCGATACCCGACAGGCTGCTGCCGCAATGCGCGATCAGCGCGTTGACCAGTGTTCCCGTGGCGTGGCCGGCCGCGGGATGCACGACGAGGCCCCTCGGCTTGTTGATGACGATGATGTCATCGTCCTCGAACACGATATCGAGCGCGATGGCCTCGCCCTGAGGCTCGGCGGGCACGGCCTCCGGCACGTCGATTATGATCGTATCGCCCTTGGCGACATGATAAGCGGGGTCGCGCACGACGGCGTCCTTGACGGCCACGGAACCGGCGAGGATCAGCGCCTTCAGCCGGGACCGCGACAGCTCCGCGGTGCGCTGTGCGAGCACGCGGTCAAGCCGGGCCGAGCCCTCGTCGCCCGCGACGATGACCTCCAGCTTCCGACCGCCATTCGAAGAGACCTGATTCAAATCGACCTGTTGCAAAGATAGAGCCTTGTGATGACCGACACCGCTGTGACCGAACCGACCCCCGACCAGGCCGCGCTGATCGCGCGGGTGCGGCGCATGATGCTGATCGCGGGCCTGACCTCGGCCTTGGCCGTGGCCGTCGTGTTGATTGCCATCGGCTACCGCCTTTATCGCAGCGAGGGAAGCCCCGTTTCCGTATCCGACGTCACTGCTGCGCTGCCGAAAGGCGCCCGTATCGTCGCAACCGGCGTCGCCGGCGAACGGCTCGTCCTCACGCTTGATATAGGCGGTGCAACAGAGATCCGCACATTTGATGCAAAGACGCTGAAACCTGTCGGCCGGCTGAGCTTCGTCAACGAGCCTTGATCGAGGCAATCGCGAAGCGGCGCGGTCGATCAACCAAAAGCTGCAGCGTATTTTTTGCGCATGCGTTCGCGTATCGAGAATGTGTGCCGCCATCTTTTCGGCCGAGTTGCACGCTCAGCTTGCGCCATGTCGGAGTCCAACCCCAGCGCTTCCTGCGAACAGTGCGGTGAATCCGAAGCGGCAGCGTCGTGCACCGACCCGACGCGTCGCGCAGTGTTGACCGCGCTTGCGGGCTGCGCCTGTCTCGCCGCGATCGAGCCCGCAGCCGCCGACGATGAAGAGCAGCCCGGCGCCAGTGAGCGACCGCAAAAAGCCGACGTCCTGGTGCGCGCCGAAGGCGACAAGGCCGGCCAGGTCATCAAGTCGGATGATCTGACGCTGGGCGGACCGCCCGTTCGCGCCTGGCCGCAGGACCCGAAAACTTCCGTCGTCCGCAAAGGTTCGCGGCTCAACGAGGTCGTGCTCGTCAAGCTCGATCCGAACGAGCTCGACGACGCCACGCGTGCCCGCGCGCCTGACGGCATCGTCTGCTACTCGATCATCTGCTCGCATGCCGGATGTCCGATCACCGCCTGGGTGAAGCAAGATCAGGGCGACAAGAACGTTCTGAAATGCCTCTGTCACAACTCCGAATACGATCCGCGGCAGAATGCGCAGGTCGTGTTCGGGCCGGCGCCACGTCGCCTCGCGGCCTTGCCGCTGACGGTTGCCGACGGCGCGATCACGGTCGCCGCGCCATTCGTCGGGAAGGTGGGTGCTCAGCAGGGAGGATGAGGCCACATCGGGATTTCTGCACGACCTAAAGCATGATCCGGAAAAGTGTGAAGCGATTTTCCGCGCGACAAACGCGGAACGCGTTTGCGCGGAGATCATGCTCAAACAAAACTGAAAAAACAAAACAGAGCAGGGAGGTAGCATCTCATGACAAGAAAGCAGTTATTACTGTCGAGTTGTGTCGCATTCACGTGCCTCATTTCGACCTACGCCGTCGCGGGGCCGATCGAAAACTACAGTTCGGTGACGTCCGCGCGTCTCGAAAATCCCGAACCCGGCAACTGGATGCTCTATCGCCGGACCTATGACGGGCAGGGTTTCAGTCCGCTCAACCAGATCAACACGTCCAACGTCAAGGACCTCAAGCCGGCCTGGACCTTCTCGACCGGTGTGATCGAAGGCCATGAGGCGCCGCCGATCGTCAACAACGGCGTGATGTTCGTCGCGACCCCGATGGGGCAGGTGATCGCGCTCAACGCCAAGACCGGCGAAGAGTACTGGCGCTACAAGCGGCAGCTTCCCGACGATCTGTTCCAGCTGCATCCGACCAGCCGCGGCGTCGGGCTGTGGGAGGACAAGCTCTATCTCGCCACCACCGACGACCACGTCGTCGCGCTCGATGCCAAGACCGGCAAGGTGGTCTGGGACACCAAGGTCCAGGACTACAAGAAGGGTCAGTACATGACGCTGATGCCGCTGGTGGTCGACGGCAAGGTGATCGTCGGCGGCTCCGGCGGTGAGTTCGGCGTGCGTGGCTATGTCGTCGCCTTCGACGCCAACAGCGGCAAGGAGCTCTGGCGCACCTTCACCATCCCCGGCGAAGGCGAGCCCGGTCACGAGACCTGGAGCGGCGACGACTGGAAGTCCGGCGGCGGATCGGCCTGGATGACCGGCACCTACGACAAGGACACCAAGACGGTCTATTGGGGCGTCGGCAACGCCGCGCCGTGGCCCGGCTCGATGCATGCCGGCGACAATCTCTACACCAGCTCGGTGCTGGCACTCGATCCCGACACCGGCAAGATCAAGACCCACTTCCAGTATCACCAGAACGATTCCTGGGACTGGGACGAGGTCGATGCGCCGATGCTGATCGACATGCAGCGCGACGGGCGGTCGTTCAAGAGCCTGGTCCATCCCGGGCGCGATGCGATCTTCTGGGTGCTGGAGCGCAAGCCGGACAAGATCAACTATGTCGCCGGCTGGCCGTTCGTGAAGACCAATGTCTGGAAGGGCATCGAGGCAGAAACTGGCCGGCCGATCCTCGATCCCGAGCACAAGCCCGTGCTTGGAAAGCGGGTCGAGTTCTGCCCGTCGCTATGGGGCGGCAAGGACTGGCCGTCGGCGGCGTACAGCCAGAACACCAAGCTCGTCTATGTTCCCGCCAACGAGAATTTCTGCGGCGGCTTCACGGGCGAGAAGCAGCCATTGGTTCCCGGCCAGCTCTGGCTCGGCACCAAGCCGGAGGACATCGGCCTGACGCCGGCACCGAACGCCGATCATTTCGGCGAGTTGCAGGCATGGGATCCGGTCACCGGCAAGAAGGTCTGGCAGCATGACTACAAGACCTCGCAATTGTTCGGCGCGGTGACGGCGACTGCGGGCGACCTGGTCCTGGCCGGCGGCACCAATGACCGGATGTTCCGCATCTTCAATGCCAAGACCGGCGAACTGCTGTGGGAGCAGAAGACCAACTCCGGCATCATGGCGATGCCGATGTCCTATGAGGTCGATGGCACGCAATACATCGCGGTCCAGTCGGGCTGGGGCGTCGACGCGCAGCGCATCCAGGATGCGCTCGCCGGCAAGGTTGCGGGCTTCGAGAACAACGTCCCGCAAGGCGGCGTGATCTGGGTGTTCGCGCTTAACAAGAAGTAAGGCGCACGATCGGAGCCTCGGTTCTATTGAAGCAGAACCGAAGCTCCAGAAAAGCGCTTCTCGCCGATAGGGGGCGATGCGATCGGGAAGCGGCGGTTGGGGAGACCGCCGCTTCCCGGTCCGCTTTGGCTTTCAGCATGATCCTTCCGGATCATGCGCTACTTGCCCTTGGTGTCGACCTTCTGCTTCTCGTCCTCGTTCATCTGCTTGATCGTCGGATCACGGCTGGCCTCGCCGGTGGTTTGGCCGGTGGTCGAGGGCGGGCCGCTGCTCGGAACTGAGGTCTGGTCGGGCAGTACCTTGGCCGGACGCGTCGCGGTTGTGCTCGGCGGCGAGGCGGTTTGTGCAAACGCTGCCTGTGTCGCAAAAAGAAAGACGCCCGCGGACAAGATCGCCGCGAGCGTCTTGAATATTCGAGGTGGGGGTCTCATCGATCTGCTCCTCCAAAGCGCGATCTGGATCGCGCTTTAGCTGATTTGCTGGGGCATGATCTTCTCGGAAAACCGCTTCGCACTTTTCCGGATCATGCCGCGGATCGATGAGAACGGCCCGCTTCCGCTAACGTTCCTGTCTCACGTCTCCAGCTGCTTGCCGATCGGAAGCGCCCGAATGCGCTTTCCGGTGGCGGCAAAGATCGCGTTGCTCAGGGCCGGTGCGAACGGCGGCACGCCGGGTTCGCCGACGCCGCTGGGCGGGGTGTCTGCCCCGGGCGGCACGATGTAGACGTTGGTGATCACAGGCGACTCGTCGATCCGGATCACCGGGAAGTCGTCGAAATTGCTCTGCTGCACCTTGCCGTCCTTGAAGCTGATCTCGCCATATTTGGCGAGGCTCAGCCCCATGATCGCGGCGCCTTCGATCTGCGAGGCGATCCGCTCCGGGTTGACGTAGGTGCCGCAATCGATCGCGGTGTCGACCCGCGGCACCGTGAGCTTGCCCTTGTCGTCAACAGCCACCTCGACGATGGTCGCGATGTAGCTGACGAATGAGCGGTGCACGGCGATGCCGAGACCATGGCCTTTCGGCAACGATCGACCCCACTCGCCCTTTTCGGCGACCAGTTCGACCACCTTGCGGAGCCGCGCAGTGTCGATCGGGTAGCTGTCATAGGGCTCGCCGTAGTTCCAGGGATCCTTCACCGAGGACAGGTTGACGATCCGCGGGCTTCCGATCAGCTCCAGCAGCATCTCCTTCTGGTCGCGGCCCGTCGCATGCGCGATTTCCCCGACCATTGATTGCACCGCGAAGGCGCGCGGGATGTTGGACACCGAGCGGAACCAGCCGATCCGCGTGAAGGCGGCCGCTTCCGGATTCTCGCACTGCAGATTGGCGATCTCGAACGGGTTGTCGATGAGGCCCATGCCGAGCTCGAACGGCGCTTCGTGGTTGGCGCCGGCGGCGAAGGTCGAGGCGATGGTCGGCGCCACGCTGCGGTGCCGCCACGCGATCACCTTGCCGCTCTTGTCGAGACCGGCCTCGATCCGTTCCACGGAGACCGTGTGCAGGAAGTCGTGATGCACGTCGTCCTCACGGGTCCACTGCACCTTGACCGGCGCGCCGAGTTCCTTCGACAGCAATGCCGCCTCGAGCGCGAAGTCGCATTTCGACTTGCGGCCGAAGCCGCCGCCGAGCAGCGTCACGTTGACGGTGACATTGTCCTCGGGGATGCCGAGCGTCTTGGCGACGTCCTCGCGGGTGCCACCGGGGCTCTGCACCGGCGCCCAGATCTGGGCCTTGTCGCCCTTGACGTCGGCAACTGCGACCGGCGGCTCCATGCTGACATGGGCGAGATGCGGCAGATAATATTCGCCCACGATCACCTTGTCGGCGCTCTTCAGCGCCGCATCGACGTCGCCTTCCTTCCGCACCACGAGCCCGGGCTTGCGCGCGGCCTCCTCGAGCGAGGCACGATAGGTGGCGGAGTCGTATTTGGCGTTGGCGCCGTCATCCCAGACGATCTTCAGCGCGTCGCGGCCCTTGATCGCGGCACCGGTGTTGCGCGCGATCACGGCCACGCCGCCGAGCGGCTGGAACTTGGACGGCCAGGGCCAGCCTTTGACCTCCATGACCTTCTCGACGCCGGGCACCTTCATCGCCGCGCCGTCATCGAACGACTTGAGCTTGCCGCCGGTGACCGGCGGACGGGCGATGACCGCGTATTTCAGGCCGGGGAGGCGGACATCGGCGCCGTACTGCGCCTTGCCGGTGGTGATGTCGTGCAGGTCGACGATCGAGACCTGGCCCTTGCCGAGATAGCGGAAGTCCTTCGGGTCCTTCAGCTTGAGGCCTTCGATGCTCGGCACCGACTCCTTGGCGGCATCGGCCGCGAGATCGCCGAAGCCGATCTTGCGGCCACTTGAGCTGTGCACAACCTCATGGTTCTGCGCCTTCACCTCGGCGACTGGCACGCCCCATTTCTTGGCGGCGGCAGCTTCCAGCATCGAGCGCGCGGAGGCGCCGATCTGGCGCATCGGGATCAGATAGTGCCGCGTGCTGCGCGACCCGTCGGTGTCCTGGTTGCCGAACTTGACCTCGTCGCCATGCGCCTGCTGGACATGGACGCGCGACCAGTCGGCCTCCATCTCCTCGGCGACGATCAAGGGCAGGCTGGTGCGGACGCCGGTGCCCATCTCGGAGCGGTGCGCCAGGATGGTGACGACGCCGTCGGGGGCGATCGCGACGAACACGCGCGGGTCGACCACGACGCCGTGCGGCATCTTGCCGGCACCGGTCTCATAGGCGAACGCCTGCCGCGTCATCACGGGTGCGGCGAGCACGAAAGAGCCGGCGATGCCGAGACCCTTGAGGATGCTGCGGCGCGAAACGTTCTCGACCTTCACGTGCTTCTCGAAGCCGCGAAGCTTGCCAGAATTGGTGGGTATGTTGGTGCGGATGTTCATGTCACACTCCCGTCGATGCGAGATGGACGGCATTCTCGATCCGCTGGTAGCAGCCGCAGCGGCAGATGTTGCCCGACATGGCTTCGCGGATCTGGTCGTGGTTGGGCTTCGGGTTCTGGTCCAGCAGCGCCGCGGCCTGCATGATCTGGCCGGCCTGGCAGTAGCCGCACTGCGGAACATTGACCTGGCGCCATGCCTTCTGCACCGGATGGTCGCCGGTCGGGTGCAGCCCCTCGATGGTGGTGACCTCGCGGCCGACGACGTCGGAGACCGAGGTGATGCAGGCGCGCACTGCTTCCTTGTCGACGATCACGGTGCAGGCGCCGCACAGCGCCTGGCCGCAGCCGAACTTGGTGCCCGTGAGCCCTGCTTCGTCACGGAGATACCAGAGCAGCGAAAGATTAGGGTCGCCGTCCCAATTCTGTTCCTGGCCGTTGATTTTTAGTTTGATCATGGCCTGTCCTCGCTCTGCTTAAGCTATTGACCGGTGCGGGCAGGGCGGAACGTCTTCCATTGCCTGCGGCCGCGTTGATGTTTGTTTTTGCCAAGATATTCGTGAGCCAAATTGCCGTGCGCCAAGGGGGGTGACGTCAAAGGCTTGCGCTTTGTTCCAAGCACTCCTCTCGCTTCTCGAGCGCCTTGCCCGGCGCAGCATGGTGAAGAACTGCGATGTTAGCAGAGGCAGGCCGCGGGGTGACTTCACAGCCAGGTGTTTTGCATTTCCGTTTGGCGAAAGCAGGGCCGTGCACGATGGAGACATGACATCCGGAGGTGGCCATCATGCGAGCGGCGTGGCCGCATCGCTGGTCCGTGCGGGTCCGTCGCGCTGAGGCCCCGCAGGGCGCAGGGGGCGTTCCGGGGCTGCTGCCGCGCCGAAACCGCCGGCACGGCATGGTAAGCATGGATGACAAAATCCCCGCCGCAACGCACAAGCCATCTTGCGGCGGGGCGATTTCGAGGCTATTGCGTTCCCCCTCAACGCTCCCTTCGTCTAGCGGTTAGGACGCGGCCCTCTCAAGGCTGAAACAGGGGTTCGATTCCCCTAGGGAGCGCCAGTGATCTTCCGTTCATTTTGATTTTCCTGCGGTTTTTGACAATTTCCCCAAACTGACAGAAGAGGTTTGGGGAATTCTGTTCGCCTTGTGATCTTCAAGCTTTGAGATTGCGCGACGGCCACCGCGGCGACGGTCAGCCTCGCGCGTGTAGCGCTCAGCCTCGCCGAGCGTCAGATGGCCCAGCGCGGCCATGATGTCGTGAGCGGTCGCGCCAGCGTCTGCGAGAAGTCGGCCAAAGGTCTTGCGAAGGCCATGCGGTCGGCAATCAAGCGGTAGCCCGGCCTCCGTCATCGCATCGCGCATCCATCCGCTTTAGCCGTCGACCGTGAATGGCTTGCCCCATTCGGTGGTCAAGATGCGGACGTGCTTGCGAGGGAGTGCGGCGAGGGCGGCGCAAAGGGATTGCGCCTTCTCGACCAAGACCGAAACGCCGGTTTTGCGCCTCGTGTACTCGAAATCGCCGGCGTCGGCCTGCACCCATGTCGTCAGGTGGGTATCAATGCGAGCGGTGCCAACGTTGAGCATCAGCTCGTAAGCCGCGCGTTGCTTTGTGCCAAACGCCCATCGGTCCTCGAAGGCCTTCATTTCGGCATCTGTCCGGGTTGTACAAGGTATCGACCTTGATGCGGTCCCGCCACCAGGGTGAGGAGCGCAAGGCCTAACCAGCCGTACTCTCATGTCGAGGCTTGTTCGGGTGCATTGACGCGACATCTCGCTGCCAGGGCCAGCGCCCCTCGATTTCGAGCGCCAGTGTCCAACTTAGGAAGGTGCGTACCAGGACCAGGCCGGCGAGGAGACCCAGGCTCGTAAAGGTAAGCTCTATGGCGATCGTTTTGACGATATCTGCTGCCACCAACACTTCGAGCCCGAGCAGAAGCGAACGTCCGATGCTGATCTTGTAGCCCTCGTAACGGGACCTGAGTCCGCGACGATAGACGTATCGGCTGGACCATATGATCCCCGCGACGATGATGAAGACTCCAAATATCTCGATGCCTATGCCGACCAAATGTATCCACTGGCTGGTGGTCATCTCGAAGGAGGGCAAGGGAAGGGAGCCGGAATTCATGCTTCAAGTGTCCCCTGCGTCGCAAAGCACAACGAGATCTGTCGGGTGAGCGACCAATTCGCGCACGGGACAGAAGGAACGGACCACGCCGGTCCGTCACGGACAGCTTTCCGTGCCGCAGCCGTACCCGATTGACCTATGTCAAGACTGGCGCCGAAAACTAGCAGTCAATGAATCGTCGCGAGGACGTGAAATGCAGCTCTGGCTCATACCCACGATCTATGCCGCTTTGAGCATCGCAGGCGGCTTCGTGGTGCCGCGCCTCGAGTCCAGATTTCTCGCTATCAGCCTTCACCTTTCGACGTCGTCTGCCCAGGCGTATCTGTCGGCGGTTGCTTCTGGAATGATGGCCTTGACCGGCATCGTTTTCTCGATCGCCTTTGTGCTCGTCCAATTCAACGCTATCGTCTATTCGCCTCGTCTCGTCGTCTGGTTCGCACGCGATCGGCTCTTGTTTCATTCATTGGGCATGTTTGTTGCGACGTTCATGTACAGCCTCGCGACGCTGGCCTGGGTCGATCGCGCGGACGCGCCAAGCGTTCCTTTGCTGTCCGCGGCCATCGTGGCCGCGATGCTGATGGCTAGCGTGCTGATGCTTTCGCGGCTGGTCGAGCGCTTGAACAATCTTCAGATTACGCGGGTGCTGCAGATTCTGGGAGATAAGGGCAGGGAAGTCATCATCAGCACCTATCAGGCCGCCCCATGGTTGACATCCGGCGAGACGATTCAAGCGCAGCAACCATCCAGAGGGACGGTGCTTACGGTCAAGCGTACCGGAAATCCGCGATCGGTTACGTCAATCGATATCGCTGGGTTGGTAGGCTATGCGCGTCGGATCGACGGAGTCGTCACGTTGGATTGCGCCGTCGGCGATACGTTGCTCCAGGATACAACCATCTTGCATGCTCACGGCAAGGTCGCCTTGGTCTCGGAGGAGCAGTGGAACGCATGCGTTCATCTCGGCGACCAACGCACCTTCGAGCAGGATCCGAAGTACGCGTTACGCTTGCTGGTCGATATCGCCATTAAGGCCCTGTCTCCAGCAATCAATGATCCCACAACGGCGGTTCAGGCTATCGACCAGATCGAGGATCTGCTGCGGCGGCTGGCAAAATGCGATCTGGAGACCTGCAGCGCGCATGATCAGGAGGGCGTTCTGAGGGTGATCTACCGGATGCCAACCTGGGAAGATTACCTCGCACTCGCCTTCGATGAGATTCGGCAGTTCGGATCGACTTCTATTCAGGTCATGCGCCGCTTGCGCTCCGCTTTGTTGGAGCTTACCGACTGTATCGGCAGTGAGCGTGCGGTTATAGTTCAAGCTTATCTCAGCCATCTCGATTCCAGCATCGAACGGTCGGGCTTCGATCTGCAGGATCGCGCCGCGGCCCGTATCGAAGACCGGCAGGGGCTAGGCTTGTCGCATCGGCACGAGGACGGCAAAGTCGATCGGTCCGCATTGATGGAATCGGCCGGACGGGCTGCATCGTGACCGCCGGGTCATCCGGATCGATGCGAGCAAGACTGCGGGCTCCGCGGGTCGCCGCAGTGGCCGGGATCCTGTTTTCGCTGCTGCTCCTTGCGGTATTCCTGTTGATGCGCGGCTCCGTGCCGGCCGATCCGCTCGAACCTGGAGCATGGCTCGAGGGTGGAACGGGGAATGTGGCACTGGCCCTCAATCTGGTGCCCTTCGCCGGCGTCGCCTTTCTTTGGTTCGTCGGGTTTCTTCGCGATCGCCTCGGCGCGCAGGAGGATCAGTTCTTTGCGACGATCTTCCTCGGCAGTGCGGTACTGCTGCTCGCTATGCTGTTCACCGCCGCGGCCGTCATCGGCGCGGTCATTCTTGCCTTTCACGCAGCACCCGGAACGCTGATCAATTCGGCGACCTTCCACTTTGGCCGCGGCTTGGCCTATGGAATGGTCAACGTCTACCTGGTCAAGACCGCTTCGTTTTTCATGATCACGACTTCGACGATTGCACTCTACACCGGCCTGACTCCCCGGTGGCTGGCGCATGGGGGTTATACAGTGGCGGCGATATTGCTGATCGGCAGTTATTTCATTGATTGGAGCCTCGTCGTATTCCCATTCTGGGTGCTCTTGGTAAGCGCGAATATCTGGTTTGAACGGGACCACGGAGCTCAGCAAGCCCCCTGACGCGGGTCCGTCAGGTGCGGCTGGCACTTCAAGTTCACCGCCACGTCAGCGCTACGTGAGCTTCAGAACAAGATGGACCGTTTGTGGATCCCGGGTCGAGACGGGTTTAAAGCCGAACTTGCGGAACACGTTCAGCATCGCCGCGTTTTCCGGCAGGACTTCCGCGGTCAGTTCCTTTAGCCCGGCATGACCCGCGAGCTTGATGAGATGGCGCATCAGCATCGAGCCGATCCCGCGCGCCTGCCAGGAATCGATCACCATGAAGGCCATCTCGGCCCGCCCGGGCGCGAAGACGATATATCGGCCGCCGCCGATGATGACCTTCCGGCCGGCTTGCTCGGCGAGTACCGCCAACGCCACGTGGGTGCTGAAGTCGATGTCCAGGAAGAACGCACGCTCCTTGTCGGAGAAATGGCGTTTCATCACGAAGAACCGGCGCTGGAGCGACCGGGCACTGGTCTGCTCCAGCGCCGCCAGCATGTCGGCTTCATCATCCGGCCGGAGCGCTCGAATTTCGACCGGCCGACCGTCGCGCGAATTTTCGTGGGCGATGTAGTTGGCGAAATCCGACATTGAGAGGCTTTCCTGTCTTACGCCGGGGCAGCGATCTCGACCGGCGTCGACGAATGAATCCGTCGGGCAGCCCGCGTTCGCTTGATCTGGATCAAGACAGGCGCGCGAAGGCGCCAGCTACGCTTGGTCGCAGCAGGCACGGCTAGAGGATAGAGGCGCGGACGTGAAAACCCTTCGTCAGCTTCTTACCGGAGAGGAAATGGTCCAGCTCCTGATCCGGCTCGGACTGCTCGGCTTGTTGATCTTCTGGACATTCGTCCTGATGCGACCGTTTGTGCCGATTCTGGCATGGGCTTTCGTACTCGCGGCTGCACTCAATCCCGCGTTCGTCCTGCTTGCCAAAATCCTCGGCGGACGGCCGAAGCTGGCGGCGGCCGCGCTCACACTAATCAACCTTGCCATCGTCATCGGGCCAGCGGCTTGGCTCGGCCTGAGCGCGCTGGATGGACTCAAGGACTTCGCCGGACGGTTGACCACGGGCGATCTGGTGATCCCTTCGCCTCCCCAGGCCCTCAAGAGTTGGCCGCTGATAGGATCGCAGCTCTATGAGCTATGGGACCAAGCTACAACCAATCTCCGCTCCGTTCTGCATCAAGTTGCGCCGCATCTGAAAACCGTCGCGGCCACTTTACTTGCCTTTGCGGGCGGTGCTGGCCTCGGCGCGATCAAGTTCCTGCTTTCCGTGGTTGTGGCGGGCGCCATCCTTCCGTTTGGATCGCAGCTTGTGGCGGCAGGGAGGGGTTTTCTGTCGCGGATCGTGCCGGACCAAAGCGAGCATTTTCTTGACTTGGCCGGTGCAACGATCCGTGCGGTGTCCCAAGGCGTGATCGGCGTCGCGATCATCCAGTCGCTGCTCGCCGGTGTCGGCTTCAAGCTGGCCGGCATCCCGAGCGCCGGCCTGTTGGCGCTCCTGGTCTTGCTGCTGTCTATCGTTCAGATCGGTGCAACGATCATCATTCTGCCCGTGATCATCTGGATCTGGACCGACAAGGACATCACCACGGCACTCCTGCTGACGTTGTTCCTTGGGGTCGTCGCCATTCTCGACAACATCCTGAAGCCGCTGCTGATGGGGCGCGGGCTGACGACGCCGACACTGGTCATCCTGATCGGCGTGATTGGCGGCACGCTTGCGCACGGAATTGTCGGCCTCTTTGTCGGGCCGATCATCCTGTCGGTGGCTTGGGAGCTCGCCGTGGCTTGGATCCGATCGGATCGGGCCAGCTTGCAAGTAACCGGCGAGCGTTGACCTAAATCAACGTCCTGCACCGCAACTCACCTTGTATGAGACGAGATACCAGTGAGGTCGGATCAACATGTCGACGGAAACTCCAAACCTGCCGGGCGGTGCCATGTCCGGGCTTGTCGCCTCGGCAGTGGAATACATGGTCGATGCAGGGCAACGGAGCGTGCTGTTCCTGGACATCATGCGCCGGCGTGGCGACCAGTACCGTGAACACGTCGCCCAGACGGCGCCGCATGTCCTGCAATATGCCGCTGAATTGATCATCGACGGTCGCAAGCTGGATGAACCGGTCAACTACGCGCTCGTCCGCATCATTCCGCCCGCGGGCGTCGAGATCGATCCGGAGCGGCGGCCGTTCATCGTGGTCGATCCGCGCGCCGGGCACGGTCCCGGAATTGGCGGGTTCAAGGCCGATAGCGAGATCGGCGTTGCGATGAAGGCTGGGCATACCTGCTACTTCGTCGGGTTCCTGCCGGAACCGATGCCCGGGCAGACCATCGAGCGCATCGCGCGCGCCGAAGCGCGGTTCATCGAGAAGGTTATCAGCCTGCATCCCAAGGCTGACGGCAAGCCCTGCGTGATCGGCAATTGCCAGGCTGGCTGGGCTGTCATGATTCTGGCGTCGCTGCGGCCGGAGCTGTTCGGGCCGTTGATCATCGCCGGCGCTCCGCTCGCCTATTGGGCGGGTGTGCACGGCAAATATCCGATGCGCTATTCGGGCGGCCTGTTGGGCGGGAGCTGGTTGACCGCGCTGACCGGCGATCTCGGGGCCGGCAAGTTCGACGGCGCCTGGCTGGTGCAGAACTTCGAAAACCAGAATCCCTCGAACACGCTGTGGACCAAGCAGTACAATGTCTATTCCAAGGTCGACACCGAGGCCGATCGCTACCTCGAATTCGAGCGTTGGTGGGGCGGCCACGTCAACCTGAATGCCGAGGAGATCCAGTTCATCGTCGATGAGCTTTTCATCGGCAACAACCTCGCTGCCGGCAAGATCGAGATGTCCGACGGCCAGAAGGTCGATCTGCGCAACATCAGGTCTCCGATCGTGGTGTTCTGCTCCAAGGGCGACAATGTCACCCCGCCGCAGCAGGCGCTGGACTGGATTCTTGATTGCTATGCCGACGTCGACGAAATCAGGGCGTATGGGCAGACGATCGTCTACACGGTTCACGAAAGCATCGGCCATCTCGGCATCTTCGTGTCCGGCGGGGTCGCAAAGAAGGAGCATGCGGAATTTTCCAGCAACATCGATCTGATCGATGTGCTGCCGCCGGGACTTTACGAGGCGACGTTCGAAGCCAAGGGCGAAGAAACCACAAGCTCCGATCTCGTCGTCGGCCAATGGGTGATGCGCTGCGAAGCGCGGACACTCGACGACATTCGTGCCATGGGCGGCAACTCGCCCGAGGACGAGCGGCGCTTTGCCACCGCCAAGCGTGTCTCGGAGCTCAATCTCGCCGCCTACAAGAAATTCGTCCAGCCGTGGATCAAGAGCATGGTGACACCGCAGATGGCGGAAACGATGCGCAATCTGCATCCGCTGCGGCTCCAGTATGAGGCCCTCAGCAGCCATAATCCGTGGATGACGGCAGTGAAGTCGGCCGCTGACGACATAGAAGAGAGCCGCAAGCCGGTTTCGAAGGACAATCCCTTCCTGGTATTTCAGGAGCAGATGTCCAAGCAGATCGTGCATATGCTGGATAGCTGGCGTGACTCGCAGGAGGCGCTGAGCGAGGCGATCTTCCTCAACGTCTATGGCTCGCCGGCGCTGCAGGCGGCCGTCGGCATCGATCCGAAGTCCGAGCCATCGCGCAGGCGCGAAATGCCGCCCGAACACCGTGCAATGCTCGAGAAGCGGATCGCGGAACTGAAGTCCAAGATCGGTGACGGCGGCCTTCGCGAAGCGGGAATTCGTGGCCTGCTCTATGCCGGATCGGTGCGAGGGATGGTCGACGAACGCAGCCTCGAGGCGCTGCGCAACTTGCGCCGCCAGGATACAGGTGCGCGCATGACGCTGTCCGAGTTCAAGATGCTGGTCCGGGAGCAGTTCTTCATGCTGCTGCTGGACCAGGAGGCTGCGTTGGCGGCAATACCTAAATTGTTGCCCGAGAATGCCAATGAACGTCGCGCGGCCTTTGCGGCGATCCGGGAGGTGCTGTCAGCCAGCAGCGAAATTTCGGGTGAAGTCGCCAATCGCCTCAATCGTGTTGGTGAGTTGTTCGGCGTCGATGCAGGGGCGGCGTCGAAAGTTGCCCCTTTCGATCCCAAGGCGAAAGCGTCGTAACACCGGTTGGAAGGGACGGCATCATGTCAGCCGACACGCAGTTACCCAGCAAGTACGACCGCCTGATCGCGGCGGCGAAGGCCGTGTCTGCGGTCCCGACCATTGTTGTGCACCCTTGCGATGAGACTTCGCTGCGCGGCACGGTCGAGAGCGCGAGGGCCGGCATCATCCGACCGATCCTGGTCGGTCCCGAGAGGAAGATCAGGGACACCGCAAGCAAGCATGGTCTCGACATCTCCGGCTTCGAGATCGTCGATGCCGCGCATAGCGAGGAAGCCGCCTCCAAGAGTGTCGAACTGATCCACGCTGCCAAAGGCGAAATGCTCATGAAGGGCAGCCTGCACACCGACGAACTGATGCGCGCTGTCACTGCAAAAGTGGGCGGCCTGCGCACCGATCGTCGCATCAGCCATGTGTTCGTGATGGACGTGCCGGCCTATGCCGAAACGCTGTTCGTGACGGACGCGGCGATCAACATCTTTCCGGACCTCGACGCCAAGCGCGACATCATCCAGAACGCAATTGATCTCTATAACGAGGCCGGGTTCGGCAAAACGCCGCGCGTGGCGATCCTGTCTGCGGTCGAAACCGTCACCACCAAGATTCCGTCGACGATCGAGGCGGCGGCGCTCTGCAAGATGGCTGACCGCGGCCAGATCACCGGCGGTGTGCTCGACGGGCCGCTGGCGTTCGACAATGCGATCGACCTGGAGGCAGCACGAATAAAGGGCATCAAGTCCGAGGTCGCTGGCCGGGCGCAGATCCTGCTCGTTCCCGATCTCGAGGCCGGCAATATGCTGGCCAAGAACCTCGCTTATTTTGCCAAGGCGGATGGTGCCGGTATCGTGCTCGGCGCCCGGGTTCCGGTCGTTTTGACGTCGCGCGCGGACTCGGCGCGCGCGCGAATGGCGTCTTGTGCGGTGGCGGCGCTCTACGCCAATGCGCGGCGCCGGCATGCTCCGACAGTAGCGGCGTGATCGGCATGGATACCATCCTCGTCGTCAACGCAGGCTCCTCAAGCGTAAAGTTCCAGATCTTTTTGGTCGAGGGGGAGGGCAGACTGCGGCGGCAGATCAAGGGCCAGGTCGACGGAATTGGCAGTCGGCCGCGCTTGCGGGCAAGAGGTGTGAGCGGCGATCCGCTGGCTGACCGCGCCTATCCGATTGAAGCCATTCCGGATGTCCCGGCCGCAATGGGCATCGCTGGCGCTTGGTTGCGAGACGAGCTTCGCATCCACCCGATAGCAGTCGGGCATCGCGTGGTGCACGGCGGTCCGGACTTCGACCGGCCGGTCCTGATTGACCACGGGGTGGTCGCCCGCCTGGACCGGTTCGTCAGCCTCGCACCGCTGCATCAGCCGCACAATCTGGCGCCGATCCGCTCGATCCTCGCTGGCTTTCCGGCATTGCCGCAGGTCGCCTGTTTCGACACCGCGTTTCACCGTACGCACAGCGCGGTCGCCGATCATTACGCGATTCCGCGTCAGCTCCACGCCGACGGCGTGCGGCGGTACGGCTTTCACGGCCTGTCCTACGAATACATCGCAAGAGCCTTGCCACAGGTCGCGCCCGATATCGCGAAGCGCGGGGTGATCGTCGCCCATCTCGGCAGCGGTGCCTCGATGTGTGCGCTGAAGGAAGGGCGGAGCGTCGAGAGCACCATGGGCTTCACCGCGCTGGATGGTCTGCCGATGGGAACGCGTCCCGGTCAGATCGATCCCGGCGTTGTGCTCTATCTTCTATCCGAGAAGGGAATGTCGGCATCGGACGTGCAGAAGTTCCTCTATCGGGATTGCGGATTGAAGGGGCTTTCCGGCATCAGCAACGATATGCGGGAGCTTGAGGCCAGTGAAGACGCCAACGCCAGATTGGCGATCGACTATTTCGTTTATCGGATCGGGCTCAATGCCGGCATGCTTGCGGCCGCGTTGCAGGGGCCGGACGCCTTCGTCTTCACGGCCGGTATTGGCGAGAACTCCGCAACCATCCGCGCACGCGTGGGAGAGCACCTTGGTTGGCTCGGTGTCACGCTGGATCCTGCCGAGAATTCCCGCCACGCGTCTCTCATATCGGGCCCTGATAGCCTCATTCCGGTCTATGTCGTGCCGACCGACGAGGAATTGATGATCGCTCAGCACACGCTGTCGCTCCTGATCAACAGGCCATCGCCGAACCCCAAACAAGCGAGGGTGTCATGATCCCAGTATTTCCGGATACCAAAGTTGCCCTGAAAGGCAAGAAAGGTCTCATCGTCGGCATCGCCAACGATCAATCCATCGCGTGGGGCTGTGCCAGGGCATTTCGAGCGCTCGGGGCGGAGCTCGCGGTCACCTATCTGAACGAACGTGCCAGGAAGCACGTCGAACCGCTGGCGCAGGCGCTCGAAGCGCCGATCTTCATGCCGCTTGACGTGATGGTGGAGGGGCAGACCGAGGCGGTGTTCGAGCGGATCGGAAAGGAATGGGGACAGCTCGATTTCATGCTGCACTCGATCGCCTTCTCGCCAAAGGAAGCGCTGCACGGACGCGTGGTCGATGTCGGCCGCGATGGCTTTTTGAAGACGATGGATGTCTCGTGCTGGTCGTTCATGCGGATGGCGCATCTGGCTGAGCCGCTCATGAAGAACGGCGGCACGATGTTCACCATGACCTATTACGGCAGCCAGATGGTGGTCGAGAATTATAATGTGATGGGCGTGGCGAAGGCGGCGCTTGAGGCTGCCGTCCGTTACATTGCTGCCGAACTGGGGCCGAAGGGCATCCGCGTGCACGCGATCTCGCCGGGGCCGCTCTCCACGCGGGCTGCGTCAGGCATCCCCGAATTCGACGAGCTGATGGACAAGGCTCAATCGAAGGCGCCGAGTCGCAGCCTCGTCAGCATCGATGACGTGGGCAACGCCACAGCATTTCTGGCGCTCGACGGCGCCAAGCTGATCACAGGCGGAGTGCTCTATATCGATGGCGGCTATCACATCATAGACTGAGCGTGATTGGCGCGCGTCTGGCGCGCTGCTCAGCGATAGTGCAGGGCGATCAACTCGGCGACGCAGGCAGGCTTCTTGCCGCCTTCGATCTCGATGACGAGATGATAGTTGACTCGTAGGCCGTCGGGCGGCACGTCCTCCGTCTCGGCGACGGTGACGCGGCCGCGCAGCCTGGAGCCCGCCGGCACTGGGGCCAGGTACCTGATCCTGTCCGCGCCATAATTGAGGGTGTTGCGCAGTCCCTTCAGGCCCATTACCGACCGGATGAACATCGGCGCGAGCGCGAGCGACAGCAGGCCGTGCGCGATCGTGGTGCCGCCGGGCAACTCCTTCTTCGCGCGCTCCTGGTCGACATGGATCCATTGCTCGTCGCAGGTCGCCTCCGCAAAGCGGTTGATGCGATCCTGGGTCACCTCGACCCAATCGCTGGCCCCGATCTCAGTGCCGACGGCGGATTTGATCTCGTTGAAGTCGCTAAATATCCGCATGTTCGTTCCCTGCTCATATCTTCATTTCGGGGACAGTATCGGGAATCACGAGTTCGGCGTCCGTGACCGCCATGACTTCGCCGACGCTGACGCCGGGCGCGGTTTCCAGCAGGGTGGCCTTGCCGTCGGGGAAGCCGATCACCGCGAGGTCGGTCACCACCAGGCTAACCGCCCGCGCCGAGGTCAGGGGCAGGTTGCATTGCTTGACGATCTTCGATTTGCCCTTGGCCGCGTGCTGCATGGCGACGATGACGCGCTTCGCGCCGCTCACGAGATCCATCGCGCCGCCCATGCCCGGTACCATCTTGCCGGGGATCATCCAATTGGCGAGATGTCCGTGCGCGTCGACTTGCAGACCGCCAAGCACGGTGACATCGACATGGCCGCCGCGGATCAAGGAGAAAGACATTGCGCTGTCGAAGGTCGAGGCGCCGGGCAGGGCGCTGATTGGCCGACCGCCAGCGTCCGTCAGCAACGGATGCGCCAATCCCTGCTCGGGGATCGGCCCGGTGCCGATCAACCCGTTTTCCGACTGAAAGAACACGTTCAAGCCAGGTGGAACGTAGTTCGCGACCAGCGTTGGAATTCCGATCCCCAGATTAACGAGATCGCCGGAATGGAGTTCCTGCGCGACCCGCCGGGCGATGATCTCCTGTGCGTCCATGCTTTCACCCGTTCGGGTTCGTAATGAGATAGTCGACCAGCGGCGCCGGCGTCACGACATGGTCGGGCCCGATGACGCCGACGGGCACGATGTGCTCCGCCGTCACGATCACGGTATCGGCCGCCATCGCCATAACCGGATTGAAGTTGCGCGCAGTCAGCGCGTAGGAGAGGTTGCCGAGATAGTCGGCGAGAAAGGCGTGCACCAGGGCGAACTGCGCCCGCAGTGCGGTCTCGAGCAGGTACGGCTTGCCGTCGACCTCGATCTGGCGCTTGCCCTCCGCGACCAACGTGCCGACGCCGGTCGGTGTGAGCACACCGCCGAGACCGCACCCACCAGCGCGAATGCGCTCGACCAGGGTCCCTTGCGGAATGAGATCGACGGCGATTTGGTTGGCGAGCATCTGCTGCTGTGCCTTCGGATTGAGCCCGATATGGGTCGCGATGAGACGCGACACGAGCGCAGCATCGAACAGTTTGCCGACGCCTTTGCCAGGCACCGCCGCGTCATTGCTGATGATGGTGAGTCCGCTCTTTTGCTGCCGCACCACCTCATCAAGCAGGCGCTCCGGCGTTCCAACACCCATGAAGCCGCCGACCATGACGGTGGCGCCGGCCGGGATCATCGCGACGGCTTCTTCGACGGAAACGGCCCTCATGATTGTAACTCCGGTCTGCAGGCGATCAAAGAAAGGCGACGGTAAATGAATGTCGGCGTGCCATCACCATGCTCCATTGATCTGCATCAAGGCTTCTCATCATTCGCGAACGATGACGCCGACGCCTTCGAGCGCTTCGCTCCAAAGCTTGCGCACTTCGGCGTGACGTTTTTCAAGAGCCGCGTTGACGGCCGCGCGAAATGGCACGAGTGCCGAACCCTTGAGGAACAGGATTTGTGCCTGCAGGAGTCGGCCGCTTTCGAATTCGATGCGGCGCAGCGCCATCATGAAGGGGTCGCTGGCATTGGCTTCTAGCGGGAGCAAGGCTGCCGGCCGTATGCCGGCATGAACGGCATGTGCAAGCGTTGCGAGATCGAGCGCCAGCGCCAGGGGACGATCCGGAATCTCTTCGGGCGGCCGAGGGAACCATGCCGTCTCCCACGACATCGCCATATAGCCAAGCGCGACATCCGGCACCCACGAGGTCGCGCGCAGCAGCAGAGAAACGATCTCCGCCTCGTGGTAGAACTGCGCGTTCAATTCGGTCTGCCAGGCGGATTCCAGCTTCGGGGGCAACGCAAATGCGAACTGGCGTGCCAATGCGCCATGGGCGGAGGTCAGGAACGCGGCGGCGCGCGTCTGCTGGCGCGGCGGCACGCGGCCTTCGGAGTCGAGCGGCCCGAAAAATGCGCTCATTGGGTCGTTCCCTGCACCGGGATCGCGCGTAGATGATCATAGCCGGCCGGAAATGGAACGAGTGCGCCGCCGGCGTCCTCCGGCGCGATCCAGACGGCCTTGTTGCCGTGCCAGCGACCGGCCAGCACATCCTCCGCGAAGCGCGCGAGCAGGTCGGCCGTCAGCGCCGGCTTTTCCAGCGTGAAGGCGTGATAGGCTTTCGGGATGATCACCAGCGAACTGTCGGGGATATGGACGCGCAGCGTCTCGTGCAGTGCGCGCGGCGTCAGGAAGTCGAATTCGCCGTTCAGGATCATGGTCGGTACGCTGATCGACGGCAGCTGCGGTGTCAGCGGCTGGAAGTCGAGGAAGGACTCCATCAGGTTTTGCAGGGCGTAGACGTCGTTGACCAGCCAGCCCTGCCGCTTCACGCTGTCGAGCTTGTCCAGCACCGGCTCCAGCCACTGATCGGAGACGTTCATCGGCAGCAGCAAGTCCTGTAGATAGCCCGTGCCGCCGAGGATCAACCCGGTGCGCAGGGCATTGCCGAGCAGGAGGAGTTGCGGCGGAAGTTCCGCGAAGCAGCTCATCGGCACCAGCCCTGCCAGCCGCTTGCCATGCGCGACGGCATAGCGTAGCGCGATCAGGCCGCCGAAGCTGATACCGCTGAGAAAAACGGGGACCTCGCCGAGCTCGCCGATCAAAAGATGAAGCGCTGCGACCTGGTCGTCCTGATTGATGAAGAGGGCGGGCTTGTCGGACTCACCTTGGCCCAACAGGTCGAATGTCGCGACGCGAAAGTGACGCGTGACGAGGGCGTCGCGATAGGCCGCCCAAAGCTCGGCATATTGCGTGAGTCCGTTGACCAGCACAAAGGCGGGGGCATCCGTCGGCCCCTCGAGCTCATAGCGTATGCGATATGAGCCGTGACTGAGAAAGGGCATTGCGGCGGTCCGCACCAGAGGAATGACAATAAATACTCGTCCATGAAAACGGTAATCCCTTGAGCTATATCAACGGTCGACCGAGACGCCGTACCTAGCCTTCTTCCAAAGCTGCCAGGAGGAATCGGCCATGACCGCAAGAAATTTTGCAAGGCATTGCTTTGTCAGCGTGCTCCTGTTGCTGATCGGCACTGCCCTTGCAGTTGCGCAGCCCTTTACCCGCCGCTCATCGCAGATGCAGCATGATGAGCTCAAGAAGACGATCGAGATTGCCAACTTCCGCCTCGGCGGCAAATACGATCTGAGCGATCCCTCGAAATGGGAGAACGGCGGCGAGGGCGGCGTCACGCTGGAATCACTTGGTGCCGGCAAGCTGCACAGCGCCTACATCGCGGTCGGCACGCCACGTCGCAACGCCGCCGGCGAGATCACCAATGCCGTGATCATCAATTCCTATTATTCCGGCGATTCCACCGACATGTACGAGCAGTGGGTCAAGGGCGCTGCCCTGTCGGGCGGTGTGCCGATCATTGGCCCGGGTCGGCCGATCGATACCGATCGCTATTACGTCGTCATGGTCGATCCGCTCGGCACCTGGGGCGCGAGCAAGCCGTCCGACGGCCTCGGCATCAAGTTTCCGCAGTACAGCTACTACGACATGGTCCAGGCGAACTACCGCATGCTGCGCGACGGCCTGAAGATCAGCCACGCTGCGCTGGTGACCGGCGTCTCGATGGGCGGTACGCAGACCTATGTCTGGGGCGTCATGCATCCGGATTTTATGGGTGGGCTGATGCCGATCGGCGGCACCACGCAATCGGACGCCGAAGATCCGGTCGGCAACTGGACGTTCCAGTTGATGACCGCTGCCATCGAGGCCGATCCGGTATGGCAGGCCACGAAGGGCGACTACTACAAGCTGCCCAAAGAGAAGCATCCGATGCTCGGCGTGGCATTCGGTTGGTCGGTGCTCGGCTTGACGGGCTATGATTTCGGCTTCCGAACGACGCAAAGCTTTTCGGCAGTACAGCCGGAAGTGTTTTATTGGGACCCACCGAACGAGAAGGCGGGCAGCAGCGTGATCACGCGCGCCAAGCTGTATGACGCCGTTGATCTCGTTTGGCGCAACCGCGTTGGTGAGGCGCACAACGTCAATCCATATCTCGGCCGCATCCAGGCCCGTACCCTGGTGATGCACATCACCAACGACCAGTGGCTGAACTACAAGCTGGCCGAACGCGCCGTCGATCGGGTCCCCGGTGCACAGATCATCGGCGAGGAAAGCCCAGTTGCCCATTACGGCGTATTCCCGATCATCAACCACCGGAAGAACGACCCGAAATTCGTCGCCTTCATGGATGATGTGGCGAGCCTGGACCGGGCGCAGACGTACGTCGACAAGAACTATCGCGTGCCCGGCGTTGCCGAGAACATCGACCCGACCAAGTCGTTCTGGAAGAATTATGTGACCTATCCGTATCCGGTCAAATACGCGACCGCGAAGGACAAACGTGGCACGTCCTGGCAAATCGGCTACATGGACGAGTACGCCGGCACCGACAAGGATCCGAAAGTACTTGTCATCATCCATGGCAAGGGCGCGTTTGCCGGGCATTACGGCAATGTCATGCAGTATGCTTTGCGCAGCGGGTTGCGTGTCATCACGCCCGATCTGCCGCATTACGGCATGTCCGGGCCCGGCAATCTCGACAAGAGCCCGGCACGTACCATGCAAGATATGCGCGAGGTTATCTATGACCTCGTGGTCAACCAGCTTGGCGTCAAGAAGGCGTATTATCTCGGCCACTCGCTCGGCGGTCAGTTCGTGATGGGCTACGCCCTGACCTGGCCGGACGCAGTGCAGGGTCTCGCGCTCGAGGCGCCGTCCGGTCTGGAGGAATATCCGCGCGACATCACCATCGCCAAGGACAAGAAAGCTCGCCTGTTCGATGAGGCCTTCGGCCGCGACTTCGACAAGTGGAAGCAGACCTGGGACCAGACCGGCATTTTAGCCGCAGAAATGGGACGCTCCGAACAGAACATCCGCGACTTCTTCTATTTCAAGAAGCGCGATCCGGACACCAACGCCGTGTCGGCTGCCAAGAGCGGCTATTTCTTCAGTGACAGCGAATATGCCCGCTTCCACACCGAGCAGCGCGTCGGGCTGACCAAGGGCAATCCCAAGGAGCTGGAGCAGTGGTGCAACGTCTTCATCTTCGACGTCTATACGATCGGGGCAGAGCTGCAGCAGGATGATCCCAAGAACTTGTACGAACGGCTTACCCAGATCAAGGCGCCGATCTTCCTGTCGTTCGGCGACAAGGAGCCCTTCATCCCGACGCCTGCGTTCAACGGGCTGACGGACCTCGGACGCGACGTCATTACGCCGTTCATGTCGCGCATGACCAATGCCGGCAACCAGCCGATCCTGAAGATCTACCCGGAGACCGGGCATTTCATCCATACGGATAATCCGGTGGAGTTTCCGGTCGACGTCGTGGACTTCGTGACCAAGGGAACGGTCGATACCAGTTCGCCGCTCGGCACCGACCGCATGATCAAGGGAGCGGTGGTATCGGCATTGCCTGTGGCGCCGACGCCGGCCGGTGCGGCGCCGACTGCCGGCCTGAACAAGTAGGCCGGGTCATGTCAACGGTGCAGGCGGGTGAAGTGCGATTGGGTTGGCGGGAGTGGGGCAAAGGCGACGCCACCGTCGTCTTCATCCACGGCAATCTCGCCAGCAAGGATTGGATCGAGCTCGCCGCGCCGCTATTTCCCATCGGCCTGCGGGTGATCGGGATCGACTGGCGCGGCTGCGGCGACAGCGATCGGCCGCAGCCCGCGGCCGACTATTCCAACTATTCCATGCAACAGCACGCAGAGGACATGCTGGCGGCGCTGGATGGGTTGGGTATCAAGTTCTGCCATCTCGCAACCCATTCGACCGGCGGCATCATTGCCGCGCGGATGCTGGTGATGCACCCGCATCGGTTCGGGCGCGTACTCGCGCTCGATCCGGTGACGCCGCTCGGCATGGCCTTCAATGCGGACCAGATCGGCCTTTTCCGTGCGATGATGGCAAGCAAGGAGCTGACGCGGACGGTTATGGCCACGGCGGCGTCTTCGCTGTTCGTGCCGGACAGCATGGCGCCGAATGCGATCCCGCGATTCCGCGACGGGCTCGGGGATATCCAGGCGCTGTTCGACCGGATCATCGAACAGACCTTTGGCGTCTCCGAAGGAATTTGGATCGGAACGCCAGTCAATCTCACCCGTGAGCGGGAGAGTGGCGAACTGGAACGCCGCATGCGGGACATCCGCCATCCACACCTGGTGCTGTGGGGTGAGCGGGACGGCTGGATTCCGCCTTCGGATCTTCGTGCAATGGCCGAGGCGATGCCGGATTGTCGGCTCGTCATCGTACCCGGTATCGGGCACTCAATGAATCTCGAGCTGCCGGCCCTTTACGCCGGCTATTTCGGCGCCTGGTTCGGGGGACTTGCCGCGTAACTGCAAACGAGCAAAGGAGCATTGTCATGCCAGAGATCAATCCATCCGCCGACAAGATGCGCGCGATGCTGACCGAAACACTCGACCGCCTGCGAAAGGCCAATGAGGAGTATTTTGCGCTGCTGGAGAAAGGCTTGAGTTCCTCGCCGCTGCCCATCGCCGACCAAGCCAAGCAGTTCTGCCACTTCATGCAGCGCAACGTTACCGCGACGTTCGACCTCGGCGACAAGCTCGTTCAGGCCAAGGACATGCAGGACGCGCTCAAGACGCAGTCGGAGTTCTTCCAGGACCAGATGCGAGCACTGACCGACCAGGCCAAGAACATGGGCGAGACGGCCATGAAGGCTGCAAGCGGAATGTTCGGCCACAAGGGCTGAAGCTGTAGAGACATCGGAATTGGAATCGTCCAGCTGGCCTGGCGCTGCGTCGGTGCTCGGTCAGATCGCGAGAACGTAGGGGAACTTCATGGCAGAAACGACGAAACTCTCGGTCGAGAAGGCGCTCGAAAAGCTGCGCGGCGGCGATCGGCTGAAATCGAGGGATCAGCAGCTCGACGAAAAGACCGAGGCCCTGAATGAAGAGGTCAGGCGGATGCGAGCGCAGAGATTGCGCCTTGACCAGGGCAAGCCTAAACGCGGCTGAGGCTCGACTGGTCCATATGACGCTTCAATTCCTGGTCGGCGCCGTCGTCAGCGGGATCAACATCATGATCCACGCGATGGTAACTGTCGGCGCCATCGGCATCGCCCGGTGGGCCGGGCTACGCCATACGGCGTGGCCGAGATTGCATCTTATGGCCGTTATGGTCGCGACTGCGACTGCCTTGATGATAGCGCACACGCTCGAGATCCTGGTATGGTCGCTGGCATATCGCATTTTCAGGGTGGCACCCGCCGGTAGCGATCTGATCTATTTTGCCTTCGTCAATTACACCACGCTTGGCTACGGCGACATCACGCCGGTCGAGGCGTGGCGCCTGACCGGGCCGATGACGGCCATGAACGGCATCCTGATGTTCGGCTGGTCAACCGCCGTCCTGTTCGAAGTCTTGCGCAAGACGCTCGAGCATTTGGCGGCGATCGCCGCGCCAGACTTCAGTTCTGAAGATCGAGCCTAGAAGCGCGATGGGATCAGGTTGAATCGTCATCGCGCTTTAGCTCTTTGTTTGAGCATGATCCTTTCGGAAAACCGCTTCACACTTTTCCGGATCATGCTCTAGCCGCAGCCAGTTGGCGGTAGTCGAAAATCGCATCAACGGCTGATATGGGTTCTTCGACCTCGGTTCGCCCGCATAATCGTTCGTGCAAGAAAAGGCCCCGGCAGAATTCTGCCGGGGCCTTCTGATTATTGGTTCTCGACGATCAATATCGGGCGACGACGGGACCGCCGAACCGATAATTGAGATGGATGGTCAGCAGGTCGACGTCCTGGCTGATTCGATTCTGGGCGCCGGCCACAATCGGATTTGCGACCGAGAAGGAATTGTTTGCGTCGCCCATAAACAGCCGGTCGTACTCAATGCCGACGGACCAGTTCGGCGTGAAGCCATAGTCAAAGCCAACCCCGAGTGCGCCGCCCCAGCGAGTGGAAGTCGCAGATGCGACCCCGACTCCGCCAAGCGTGGTCCACACGTCGTACCGGTTGCTGGTCACGGCAGCGCCGCCCTTCAAATAGAGCAGGGCCGCATTCCAGGCATAACCAATCTGACCGGTGAAGAGCCCGTAAGCGTCCATCTTTGTCGTTGTTGAAAAGGCCGGGTTGATCAGGCTCAGGCGAGAGCTTTTCAGATCGGCCCAATCGCCTTGCCCTTCAAGACCGAAAACGGCTTGACCCATCTGCCAACGGTAGCCGATCTGACCGCCGAAAACTCCTCCCGATCGCGTGCTGCATCCATCAGGAATGACGCCACCGGCCACGGGAACGAAGCCCCAGCAATTGCGGCTCTCGCCCCACCCGCCATTCGCACCGATATAGAAGCCGGTCCAGTCATACACGGGGGTCAACATGGGCGGTGGCGCCTTGACCGGGCGCGCTGAAAGATCGGCAGCCGAAGCGTGGCCGATCAGGCCCAGCGACACGGCGAAGGCTGCAACTAGTGAAATTCCCTTCATCTCATTACTCCGTAAAGCGCAATTGCGTTGATCTATTCCGCGAGCCTAGTTCGCGAGCAACAAGATCCATGTGTCAGAATGGCAACACTCAATCAAAAGCTGCGCATCGCAAATATGACTGCGACACCATCAGGTCGTGAAGGGTTTGCTTGCCGCGGCGCTGCTGCTCAGTCCGCACGCTCGTCGGACGTTTGCGGCGCCTCGCTCTCTCCATTGCAACTCCAGCTAAAGATGCGTTCGGGAGAGATGAGTTGCTTGGGGGTGTGAGGATTAATCGTGCCGGCGAATACAAGGCGGCCTTCGGCGATTATGCTGCGAGCGAAGCTCCGGGCATCGGCTTCGCTTCGAAAGGTTCTCGTCTCTCGCGGGCTCCGTTTTTTGGGCAAAGTACCGACCTT
This sequence comes from Bradyrhizobium quebecense, assembly GCF_013373795.3. Taxonomy (NCBI): domain Bacteria; kingdom Pseudomonadati; phylum Pseudomonadota; class Alphaproteobacteria; order Hyphomicrobiales; family Nitrobacteraceae; genus Bradyrhizobium; species Bradyrhizobium quebecense. The sequence goes on along the minus strand of NZ_CP088022.1, from coordinate 5,241,022 downwards.
GCGGACTTCGAAGGTAACGTACCATCGTGGCGGCGATCTCACATCAAGTGATCCCGAACGATACGATGCGGAGGCGAAGATCTCGCAGCGATCGGGCCATCAGGCTTCAGCTTTGAAGGTCGAGGTGAGCAAGCTGCACCCGGTCCAGCAGAACGATCTCGCGCTGGGTGCTGCCGATGAATCCGAGAATGCCGAGCTCATGCAGCCGCGATAGCGCGCGAGACACGGTCTCCAGTGTAAGGCCGAGATAGTCGGCGATATCGCGTCGCGACATCGGTAGCGCCATGATGCCGGCCGCGGTCAGTCGCTTGTCCATCTCGATCAGGAAGGCGGCAACCCGCTCCAGGGATGTCTTGCGTCCCAGCAGCAGCATATGGTCTTCCGCGTGCCGCAAACTGGTCGTGGTCATGCTGAGCAAATTCTTCGCAACCACTAGGTCGTGGTCGGCGACCAGTTCAAGGCTTTGTCGCCTGATCAGACGAACCGTGGTCTCGATGATTGCTTCCGCCGTGAACCGATGCGAAGCGCTATTCTCGAGCCCGAAGATGTCGCCGGCGAGATGAAACGCACCGATCTGCCGTCGTCCATCCGCGAGCAGCTTGTAGCTTCGAACTGCACCAGACTTGACCTGATAGACGTACTCGGCGGACTCCTTCTCGCCGTAGATTTCAGTGCCCCTCTTGTAGGTAAACTCGCTCAAGCTGACGATCGGATTTGAATCGCTGGTCATTCCAAATTCGCCAAGGGAATTGGCGCGCCCTGTCGGGCCTGTCGCGATGCGCACTAACATGACCGAACTCCTGAACTTCGCAGAATTCCTTCCAGATGCACCGTGAACGCGCCGCGCTTTTCTCTCCCGCATCAGTTGATCTGCGGCGTCCGACAGCGCCGGTCTCGATCATCAACCGATCAACTCGATTTCAAATGACTGCAGCCACACCCCCTCGCGGCTGCAAAACGCTACTTCGCAATATGAGTCTATTCTACTGATCCAAGTGGTGGGACATCGGCTGCGTTGGCGTCATCAGCCCTAGTTAATAAACCGTGGTGGAATCTTGTTGATGAAAATCAATTGAGAACGGCCGTCCGGCAGCGCATTCGTCAACGGACGTTCTTCGGCGGTTTCACCGTACTTGTTCGCCTCGGCGAAAGATGTGTCAAGAAGAGTAGTTGACGCAGGCGCCTATGCAATTCGTGCCAATTCGGTGCTCCTGCGGAGTGACCCGTACTTATACGTGCCGGTTCGGGAACGAACTCCAACGATCGTAGGTCAAGATAGGTGAATAGCGCTGTCGGTAACTGAGAGGCTCGAGCTTCAGTTTTCAATCGACTCATGAGCGCAATAGGTATCCACTAGCGTCATCACCGCTCCGATCTCGGCATTCACCGGTGACAGAGAGTGTTGCGCTCCCGCCTGCCAAAACGAGGGCACATCACGTGTCCGAAATTCAACCAGACCGGAATGAGTCCGACAACGTGCAGTGCCGGTTCTCCATGACGGCAGCAGGCGCGCGTTCGAGCTATGAGTTCTGCGTGTTTGAGTTTCCCGCGTGCAAGGGATGCCCAAGGGCGATTCATGTCGTCGGTGCAGTCGGAAGCCCGGAAGACCCTATGAAATCGACGGCCTGGAGCAACTGGATTGCGAGCGTCGCTCGTCCGAAAGGCCGCTGTGCGTAATCATGGCGATTCGCTGATGGAGAAGTTCATTCACGAACAGAATCTTGCGCTGTTCAGGAAGCGTCTCGCAGAGGTGAAGACAGACGCTGAGCGAGAGTTGCTTATAAGGTTGTTGGCGGTTGAGAGTGCGAAAGCGCCGCAGCAACAAGATTGAGCCCTCAGGCCAAGATGACCCGCAGCAAGCGTTCCGTCGCTGAGATGTGAGGTCCGGACATTCGAATCGATGTTGGACGGCTTGGGTGTACCGCGGGAGGATTCACCTGAGCCATGCCAAAAAGCCAGCCGCAATCAACCGGGGAAACTGAAGGCAGAGCGCCGCGTTGTTCTTCGCCGGCTAGTGCCGCGGCGTCTCAACGCCACCGACGGCAGACGTTGCCAACGCCCCACACCGCACACCTGCGGACCTGGCGTTTGGTGGTCCTGGCTACGCAGACGTCGCCAACTCGCGTTCGGCCGGCTCCGCATCCGAAGGCGACCATTGTGGTCATGCCGTCGGGCTGATGAAGCGGCGCGGGTGACATGGCCTGCGCCGACGTTGCGACGGCTAGGGCAAAGGCAGCAACTGCGATCATCCTGATCATTAGAATCTCCCGTATCTTCACGTCGAGATTTGACGATGCTTTGTCTTGGTTGGCATACGTTGATCCATATCAAGCTACGGTCGCCCTCCGAGAATCAATTGAACTCAACCAGAGGAGCCATGAAGCCAGTTATTCATCGACGTCCTGCTCAAGCGTTGGCGCCGGCGCACTCCGATGAACATCGGCGAACTGTGCAAGCGGCAGTACGGTCTTGAGCGACAGTAGACTGGAGTCGACGACGAGCAGTTCGAGGGTGTGTCCTGCTTCCAATTCCTTGATCATCCTCGGATCGGCGACGTCGGCCGCGATGCAGGCATTGGCGAGACACCAGCTATAGGGGATCGAGTAAGGCGGACCGTGGTCGACCGTGAGCTTGGCCGGGATCTGGAGATACATCCCAACTGGAACGAACAGTTGAAGTCGCGCGGTGCGGTCGCCTTCGCGCTCGACCAGATCGACGCGGACTGCCATCTGGCCGGTTTCGAATGTTCCAGTGATCGTCGTTCTGCAAAGCGTCTTTGCGCCACCTGCCTTGAAGCAGAGCTTCCGCCAGTCTCCGTACTTTATGTCCTTTGTCGTGCGCTCCCCGCGGGGCGAAGCTTCGCCAGCGATCGGTTTCGACGTCACGGACGATTTGTCCCGCGCCTCGGAGTCAGCAATGGAGGAGGCACCAAGAACGAAAACCACCAGGAGTGATGCGAGAGCGGGGTTTGCGATACTGCGTTGTAGCCGGTCTTGCTTACGTGGATCGTGTGGCACGATTGCACCTCCAGGCGTCGGCGTTTGCCGTTAACGCTGTTCGTCGAGAAATTTCGTCACCAGTGGCGACCAAATCGGAATCGCGTCGGGTGAACCGATGAAAAAGTGTCCGTCGTGGCCGAACGGAGGCAATAGGTGGTATTCGGCCTTGCCGCCCGCGGCGGTGAAGGCCTGGTGCATGCGCTGGGTCAGGGCTGGGCCGAAGAACGTGTCGTTCTCGACATAAATCCACAGCATCGGCACCCGTGAGGTACGGCCGAACTCACCGGTTGCCTGGACCAGCTTGTCGGGCGCGCAATTGTTGTTCGGCTTGCCGCCGACACGGCCGCCGCGGCCGGCGGCAAAGGTGATGATCGCCTTGACTTGTGGCGGGTTCAGGCTCGACAGCCCGATCGAAGCCCAGCCGCCGGCGGATTGCCCGACCACAATGACATCCTTGGGCACGATACGCTTCTCGGCCGCCATGTAATCAATGATCCAGAGGTCAGCCTGGGCGACCGCCATGGCGGGATCGCGAAAATTCGGTTTGGTGCAGTTGCCGACCTTGGAAAAGAATGGACCGTAGTGCCCGCGTTCCGGGAGATCGATGGCAGCCGCGCCGTATCCCGAGCCGACGGGCGCGACCACGAGATAGCCGCGCCTCGCGAACCATTTGGCCGCATCGCGGAATTCAACCAGCGGAAAGAAGCTGCGCTCGGTCGGATTGAGCGAGACACCATGGTTCATGATAGCGAGCGGAAACGGCCCGTCGCCGACCGGGCGGACCACATAGGCGAACATCGGCAATGGCAGCGGCAGAGCCCAGATTTCCTCCTGAATGCGGGGCGAGGCCGCCTTGTCCTCGGCGTGCGTCGGTGCGATCAAACAAGCGAGGCAGAGCAGGGCGGTCACAAGCGAGCCGAACAGTGCGGCAGGTTGCCGAGGCATCGAAACCTCCTTCAGCCGGTGTATGTCAGAGCTACGATGATCGGGCCCAGCACGGTCAGCACGACATTGCCGACGGCGTATGGCACGGCGACGCCGAGCACCGGCGTCTGGCTTTCGGCAACGTCGCAACATCCGGTCACGGCGGCATCGACCGTCATCGCGCCGGCCAGCGCGCCGCAGGTAATGACCGGATTCATGCGAAGGACGTGATAGGCAAACAAGGTCGCGACGATCAGTGGCACCAGCGTGACGACAAGGCCCATGCCGACCAGCAGAACGCCATGCGCCTGGATAGCAACCCAGGCGGCGTGGCCGTTCCCCAGCCCTACGGCTGCGATGAAGCCGCCGAGGCCGAAGTCGCTCAGGGTCTGCTGCGCAGCGGGCGGCAGCGCGCCCATTGTCGGCCGGCGTGAGCGCAGCCAGCCGCAGACGAGACCCGCAATCAACGCGCCGCCGCCGCCACCGAGCGTCAGCGCGATGCCGCCGACCCTGAAGCTGACGAGACCCGCGAGCAGGCCCGCGGCGATGCCGGTCGCAAGGAAGGCGATGTCGGTTCGGTCGCCGGAACGCAGGATTTGGCCGACTTGCGCGGCGGCGCGCTCGATGTTGCGGGTGCTGCCGACCAACGTCATGACGTCGCCGACGTAGAGCCTGGTATCCGGGCTCAATGGGACCTCACGGCCCATCCGCGTCAGCGTGCGCAAAAAGACGCCGCGTGCATTGTCGCCGACGCGATCGGCGACCTCCTGGAGGGACCGGCCATGGAGCTTGCGGCTGTCCACCAGAACGTCGATTACGTTCCCGGGTATCGCCTTCAGAATCTCGTCGGCATCGATTTCGGCGCCGATGACGGGTCTGGCGGCAACAATGGCGGCCGTTCGTCCGGCAATCACGATATCGTCGCCGGCCTCGAGAACAGTGTCCGGATGCGGTTCGATATCCGCGCCTTGGCGCACGATCCGCTCGATCACAGTGCGGCTGCCGATCTCGTCTTCGATCGCCCTGACGGTTCGGCCGGCTGCCGCCGCAACGCGATAGGCGCGGGCCTGGAACTTGCGATAATGCAGGTTCTCGGCCTTCGGAGGCTTGCCGCCCGAAAGCTCGATCTCGAGCTTCTTTGCTTCTTCCTTGAGGTTGATCCCCATCAGCTTCGGCGCGAATAGCGGGACGTAGATGAGCGTAAGGATGTAGCCGAGCACATAGGTGACCGCGTAACCGGCTGCGATATTCGCCTCCTGCTGCTCCAGCGCAGCTTTTGGGAGCCCGAGCTGGTTCAGCGCGCCGGATGCGGTCCCGATCACGGAGGATTGCGTCAGGGCACCGGCTGCAAGACCCGATGCCGTGCCGGGATCGAGCCCGAAGGCAAAAGCAAAAATGAGCACGATGGCGAGACCGGTGCCGCCGAGCACCAGCGCCAGTGCAACCTGTGCAAGCGTCCGCATGCTCAAGGAGGCAAAGAACTCCGGCCCTGAGCGGTAGCCGATGGTGAATACGAACAGGCTGAAGAGAACAACCCTCAGCACGGAAGGAAACGTAAAGCTGCCGAGCTGTCCGATGAGGACTGCCACGATCAGCGTGCACGCCGTCGTGCCGAAAGAAAATCCACGTACCTTGACGCGGCCGAGAATGGTGCCGAGCGCGATCGCTGACAGTAGAAAGATTTCGGGAGCGGTGGCGATGATCCACCTGACCGTATCCATAGCCGTACGCCCCAAGTGTCATTGATTGAGCTCAATTGAGCCCTCCAACCCGGGTGAAGGCTTGATCCAAATCAATCCTCTCACGCGCCGAGGCGTCGTTGATGCAACGATGCATGACCGGTGACACACAACGTCCCAAACATGAGTTCACAGGATATCGCTGCCATTCCATTGCCGCCCCGCGACGAAGCCGTGTCGATTGCACTGCTGCTGGCGTTTGTCGGCGGTTATCTCGACGCCTACACCTGGATCATCCATGGCGTAATGGCCAATGCCCAAACCGCCAATCTCGTTCTGCTTTGGGTCTATGGCACGGCGGGCAATTGGGGCGACGCGCTCCGCTTCGTGCCTCCGATCCTGGCATTTGCGATCGGCATCGTCGCCGCCGCGTGGCTGCGCCGGGCCAGCGGCGAGCGGGCCAGCGCGATCAACACGTTGATCGAGATCTTGCTGCTGGTTGCGATCGGCATTTTGCATAACCGGCTGCCGGATCTCGCGGGAACGCTGGGGATATCCTTCGTCGCCGCCATGCAGACTGCCATCTTCACCAAGGTCGAGGGCGTGGCCTACAGCTCGGTGATGATCACCGGCAACATGCGCCAGGCGATCGAAGGCGTTTTCCTTGCGCTGTGCAGCGGCGGTCCGCTCGGGACGCTCCGCCGCTCGGGCATTTTTACCGGGCTATGCATCGCCTTCGGCCTCGGGGCGGCCGTCGGTGCCTTTGCGACCGAGAACATCCCGGATCTGGCGCTCGGGATTCCCGTGATCGCCCTGGTGATCGTTATGCTGCGTTGCGAAGTTCAACCTAACGAGGCAAGCCCATGAATTCGCAATCCGAGCAGCGCGCAGGTTGGACACGGTTTTTTCCGCCTTCCGACTGGCTTGTCGGCTATCGCGCTGAATGGTTGTCCTTCGACGCAATTGCCGGAATAACGCTGGCCGCTTACGCGATCCCGGTATCGCTGGCCTATGCCGCGCTTGCCGGCTTGCCGCCCCAGGTTGGGATCTACGGCTACATGCTTGGCGGCATCGGCTACGCGGTGCTCGGCTCGTCCCGCCAGCTCGCGATTGGTCCGACATCCGCGATCTCGCTCATGATCGCCAGCACCGTCGGGGCGCTCGCGAGCGGAGACGCGGTGCGATACGCGCAAATCGCCAGTCTTGCGGCATTCGCAGTGGCTGTCCTGTGCTTTATCTCCTGGCTGTTCAAGCTCAGCGTCCTCGTCCGCCTGGTCAGCGACAGCATCCTGGTCGGCTTCAAGGCCGGCGCCGGGCTCACCATCATCGTGAGTCAGCTTCCGAGCCTGTTTGGCGTCGCCGGCGGCGGTCACAATTTCTTCGAGCGCGTGTTTCAGCTCGCGGGTCAGCTTGGCGGCGTCAATCTCCTCATCGTGGCGATCGGCACGGCGGCGCTTGTGCTGCTGCTGCTCGGCGAACGGCTTCTGCCAGGCAAGCCGGTCGGAATCACGATCGTGGCGCTCTCGATCGTGGTTGCAACACTGCTCGGTCTTCCGGCCGCGGGCGTGCCGGTCACCGGGAAAATCCCGGAGGGACTGCCCGCACTCGGGCTTCCGACGTTTGGTCTTTTGGAGTTCGACGATCTCTTTCCGCTCGCGGCGGGATGCGTGCTGCTGGCTTACATAGAGGGGGTCTCGGCGGCCCGTAGCTTTGCGGTCAAGCACGGCTACAATCTGGATGCACGGCAGGAATTTTTGGGGCTCGGCGCCGCGAATCTCGCGGCTGCGTTCGGTCACGGGTATCCCGTCGCGGGCGGCCTGTCGCAGTCCGCGGTGAATGATAATGCAGGTGCGCGCACGCCGTTGGCTCTCGTGATCTGCTCGGCGACCCTGGCGCTCTGCCTGCTGTTTTTCACCGGACTATTGACTAATCTGCCAAAAGCCGTACTGGCCGCCATCGTCTTCGTCGCCGTGTACAGGCTGGTCGACATCCCGGCGCTGATGCGGATGTGGCAGGTCAGCCGGCTTGATTTCTATGCCGCGGCGATTGCGCTGGTGTCCGTACTCCTCCTCGGAATTTTGCAGGGCGTGCTGCTGGCGGCGATTGCGTCCATATTCCTGCTGCTGGCACGCGCATCGAGCCCGAACATCGCCTTCCTCGGGCGCCTTCCTGGAACCGGACGTTATTCCGACAGCGCCCGACATGAGGGCGTGGAGCCGCTCGTTGGCGTGATCGCTTTTCGCCCCGAAGCCTCGCTGCTTTACATCAACGCCGAGACAATTTTGGGCTCTGTCTTAGGTGTGCTCAGGAAATCGTCCGACATCAAGCTCGTTGCCTGCGATCTTTCGGCATCGCCCTACATCGATCTGGCGGGTGCGAGCATGTTGCGCGATCTCCATGATGAGCTCGCCGCCCGTCACGTCGCGTTCTGTATCGTCGGCGCGCATGCGCAATTGCGCGACCTGCTGCGGGCGGAAGGATTGGCGGAAAAGACCGACAGCGGTCTTTGGCTCCGGTCACTCGACAGCGTGCTCGGCAACGGTAAGGCCAACTGACGCTCTGATCTCGGAGCCGGGCGATCCTCTCGGCCTCCCGGGCGCATTATTGCAGTGCGATGACGTATGCGCCCCGTAATCGTCATCGGAAATCTTGAGTTGCGTATCGCCGGCAACCGTTGACTTGGATCAAGGGAGCACGAGGGAAGGGAGCCACGGTGCGTCATCAGCTTTGCCTACTAGCCGGGAGACAGGGACATGCCCAAGGACGCCAAGCCCACCCAGAAGCGCATCGATCAATTCTTTTCCGGCCCCGGTGGGCGCGGGGACGACTGGCGTGACCTGGTTGAAGCCGCAAAGGCATGGGCCCAGGGTGGCGACCGCGCGAACTACGATGCGGTCTTGGCCGATATCGCGGTGACAGAGGAATTTCATGGTTATCCCGGCTTGTACTTGATGGCCGCATTGAAAGAGGCGGCGACGTCCGACGACGCGGCGGCCTCGCTCCTGCTTTCGACGCGGATTGCGCAGGCGCTGACGACAAAGTCCTTCCGTCAGCACGCCGGCGACTGGAATGTAAATGACGAAGCCGAGGGTGACGTTCCGGATCTGCTGCCGCCCGCGTTCGGACGGAAAGAGGCGCACCGCCCCTACTTTGAGACCCTGATCGTGACCGGCGTTTCTTCCAACAATTGGCCGGGGCTCTGCACGGAATGGCGCAAGCTGAGGCGTCCGATCGACGCGTTCGTCTACGAGCCTGTCGTCGTCGGCAGCCTCGAAGACGCATTCTGCGCAGCCGTCCTGAATCCAGATCTTGCCGCTGTCGTGATCAACGAGGGCTTCACGCTTCGCTCGCGTCATGACGCGCCTGTGCTTCGTGCCCTGATGGCCTCGATGGGCCCACAGATGGAGTCCGATCTTTCTGCGCTGCGGCTCGCACAGATCATCAAGCGGCTGCGTCCCGAGCTTGATATTTATCTGATGTCCAATCGCAACGTAGAGGAGATGGCCGGCAACCCCGAGGCCAACGTGGTACGCCGCATCTTCTATTCGATCGAGGAAATTCTGGAGCTGCACCTCTGCATACTGGAAGGCGTCCAGGATCGGTATGACACGCCGTTCTTCGACAATCTCAAGAAATATGCGCAGCGTCCGATCGGGACGTTCCATGCGTTGCCGATCGCTCGCGGCAAGTCGATCTTCAAGTCCGACTGGATCCGCGACATGGGCGAATTCTATGGCCCGAACCTGTTCCTGGCCGAGAGCAGCGCGACCACAGGCGGCCTCGACAGCTTGCTGGAGCCAACCGGTAACATCAAGACGGCACAGGACAAGGCGGCGCGCGCGTTCGGCGCGGACCACGTGTTCTTCGTGACCAACGGGACCTCGACCTCCAACAAGATGGCGGTGCAAGCGTTGCTCGGTCCGGGCGACATCGCCATCGTCGACCGCAATTGCCACAAGTCGCATCATTACGGGATGGTGCTCGCCGGCGCGCAACCGCTGTACGTCGAAGCGTTCCCGATGACGGAATATTCGATGTATGGAGCCGTGCCGCTGAAGACGATCAAGCAGGCTCTGCTGCATGCGAAGGCCGACGGTCGGCTCGACAGGATCAAGATGGTTGACCTGACCAACTGCACCTTCGATGGCCACATCTACAATACCCGGCGCGTGATGGAGGAATGCCTGGCGATCAAGCCGAACCTGATCTTTCTATGGGATGAAGCCTGGTTCGGCTTCGCACGCTTCTCGCCGTTCCTGAGGCCGCGGACCGCGATGGGCGCCGCCAACGATATCGAGGCGTGGATGCACGACCCGAAATCTGTCGCGGCTTACGAGAAGCAGCAGGCGGAACTTGGCAAAAATCCGTCTGATGAACTCTTGCTCAAGACCCGGCTGATTCCCGACCCGCGCCAGATCCGCCTGCGCGTGTACCAGACCAACTCGACCCACAAATCGATGTCCGCGCTGCGGCAAGGCTCCATGCTGTTCGTCAAGGATGTCGAATTCCACACCGTCGAGGCCCAGTTTCACGAGGCGGTGTTCACGCATGCTTCGACCAGTCCCAATCAGCAGCTGATCGGGAGCCTCGACGTCGCGCGGCGACAGATGGAGCTCGAAGGCTATGGCCTCGTTAACAATGCCTTTGAGATTGCGTTCGCGATCCGTCAGGCTGTCGCCAACAATGCGCTGATCTCGAAGTATTTCCACATCATCGGTGCGGACGGCATGGTGCCGGCGCAGTATCGACAAACCGGGTTCGTCGACTACCTGGCGCCCGGTACGAACTGGGTTACGGCTCTGAAGAGCTTCCAGGAGGATGAATTCTGCCTCGATCCGACCCGGATGACGCTCGTATGCGGCACCGCCGGTTTTGATGGCACTCAATTCAAGGGCATTCTGGCGAACAAGTACGGCATCCAGGTCAACAAGACCTCGCGCAATTCGGTGTTGTTCCAGTCCAACATCAACAACACGCGCAGTGACGTCGCGCATCTGATCCGGGTGCTGATGGAGATCGCCAGCGAGGTCGACCGGGGCCTGGCGCAAGGCGGCGCCAATGCAAGGAAGACCTTCGAGGCGCGGGTGAAGAGCCTGATGACCGATGTGCCGGACTTGCCGAATTTCTCGCATTTTCACTCGAGTTTCCGCGGCGATGCGGGCGCAAAGACCAACGAAGGCGACATCCGCAGCGGCTTCTATTCGGCCTATGACGCGGCGGGATGCGAATATATCCGGCTTGCCGATCCCGAGATCGATCGTCGCCTGAAGGGAGGTCCGGATCTCGTCTCGGCCAATTTCGTGATCCCGTATCCGCCGGGCTTCCCGATCATGGTACCGGGCCAGGTCATCACGCAAGAAACCATCGACTTCATGCGGAAGCTCGATGTCAAGGAAATCCATGGCTACGATGCAAAGGAAGGGCTGAAGCTCGTGCGCGCGGAGGCCCTGATGAAGATCGGAAAGCTCAAGCCCGGCGCAGCGCCGAAACTGAAGGCCGCGTCATAAGGGAGAACGAACGTGCAGGGCTTTTTCACATTTCTTCAGCAAAATCCGTTCTTGCTGCTGTTCTTCGTTGTCGGGCTCGCGGTGTGGATTGGCCGGGCCAGCATCAAGGGCTATGGCCTCGGCATGGTTGCCGGCGCCATCGTGGTCGGCGCGGGTCTATCCGTCTGGGGTTCAACTTACGGGGTCAAGCTCGAGCTGAACAATTTTGCCAAGAGCCTGTTTTACTACCTCTTCATGTACGGCGTTGGGCTACGTGTAGGGCCTTCCTTCATCAACAGTCTGAAGGGTGACGGTCTCAAATTCTGCGTATTGGCGCTGGTTTCGAGCGTGCTCGGGTTGGCGCTTGTCGTCATCGGTGCAAAGCTCTTCTCGCTGCCCATCGGCGCGGCAGGTGGCATGCTGGCGGGTTCGCAGACCATGTCGGCCGCGATCGGCTCGGCGGAGCAGGCAATCACTTCCGGCGTGGTGAAGCTGCCGGAAGGGATGAAGCCCGAGGACGCGACCGGCATGATCGCACTGTCTTACGGCATCACCTACATCTGGGGTACCGTCGGCATCATCCTGATCTGCAAATACCTGCCGCGTTGGTGGGGAGTTGACGCCAAGGCTGCAGCGAAGCAGTACGAACAGGAATTCGGGGTCAAGGATCTCGAAGGCGGCGGCCTCACCGGCTACCGGCAATTTGGCTTGCGCGCATACCGGTTGGAAAACGCTGCCCAAGTCGGCATGAGCATCGCCGGCTTCCGAAAGAGCAATCCCGAGTATCGTATCATCAACGTGTTGCGTGCGGGCGAATCGTTGGGGGCCGATCCCGATCTCGTCCTGCAAAGGGGTGACGTCATCGCATTGGGTGGCGCGACCGAGCATCTCACCGACAAAATGGGGCTGATCGGTCCCGAGGTCGCGGACGCCAAGGCGCTCAGCGTGCCCATGGATCAGGCGGATATTCTCGTCACTAACAAGGAAGTTGTCGGGCGGACCTTCGAATCCTTCCGCGACAAGGCGCTTGCCGGCCAATTGCAGGTCACGAAAGTCGAGCGCGGAGGCGTGCAGATTCCGGCAGGCCTCAAGACCGAGCTGCAACGGATGGATATCATTTCGGTGGTCGGTCTGAAGTCCGCCGTCAGCGAGCTTGGCGAGATGTGGGGACGCATCGCGCGAACCAACACGTCGACGGATTTACTGACGCTTGCCGTGGGAATGATCATCGGTTTCCTGATTGGCATGATCGAATTTCCGGCCTTCGGCGCCAAGATTGGTCTCGGCAATGCTGGCGGCCTTTTGCTGTCGGGCGTGATCGTATCGTCGATCGTGTCGCGGCTGCGCTTCTTCGGCAACACGCCGAACGCGGCGCGTAATGTGCTGGAGGATCTCGGCCTTATCGTATTCGTCGCAATCGTCGGCGTGAATGCGGGAGCGGGTCTGCTCGCACAGCTCTCGGGCGCCGTCGCGCTGAAGATATTCATCGTCGGCTTCGTCGCCTGCACCATTCCCCCGTTCATCGTCTGGGCGATTGGCTTTCATATCTTCAAGATCAATCCAGCCGTGCTGATGGGCGGTGTCGCCGGTGCACGATCGCATTCAGGTCCGTGCCGCGAGGCCGCGGTGGAAATCCAGAGTTCCGTACCCTGGATCGGATTCCCGGTCGGCTATGCCGTTTCGGGCATCCTGCTTACCGTATTCGGTTACTTCGCGATGCTCCTGGCCCAATAGCCTGGCGTCATAACCTCAGAGGACAGAAAGCCATGAGAAGATTTGCTATCCCCACCGTTTTCGTCGCCCTTCTTGCAGGCGTAGCTGGCTTCAGCACGCCATCGCGTGCCGAGACCGGTCAGGTCGGCGTGATCTTCACCAAAGGCGGATTCATCGTTGGGGTCGGCGGCGGTGAGGGCGTGCTCGTCCTTCGCGGCAAGCGATATCCATTTACCGTATCCGGCATGAGCGTCGGTTTCACGATCGGCGCATCGACCACCAAGCTTGTCGGCCGGGCCATCAATCTCAGGGGGCCGGCGTCGATCGAAGGCTCTTACGCCGTGGCCGGAGCGGGCGGTGCGATTGCGGCTGGCGCAGGAGGCGTGCAATTGCAGAACGGCAACGGGGTGATCCTGCAGCTCAGCGGCCCGAAAGTAGGCGCGGAGGTGTCGGCCGCAGTAGGCGGTGTGACGATTCGCTTGAAATAGTGGCGCGAGCGATTGGGCCGCGCGATGCGCGGCCTGGTCCGCTCAATACCGCTCTGCGACGAATCTCATCCCGCGCAGGCCCGCCTGGTCGTTGTAACGCCCTTTGTCGGAACGCTTCGGCAGCTTGACCTTGTCCTTCCTGACGCGCTTGTGCGGGATCGCCTTCAGGAGATGCGCGATGCAATTGAGCCTCGCACGCCGTTTGTCGTCGGATCGGATGACATACCAAGGTGCGTGCTTCGTGCTCGTCTTTCTCAACATCAGGTCGCGGGCGCGCGAATAGTCGTACCAGCGCCGATAGGATTCCAGATCCATCGGGCTCAGCTTCCATTGCCGCACCGGATCGTCGATACGCGCCTTGAAGCGGCGCTCCTGCTCGTCCATTCCGACCTCGAGCCAGATCTTGATCAGGATGATGCCGCCGTCGATGACGTACTTTTCCATCTCGGGGCAGAGCGAAAGAAAGCGGTCGTGCTCGGCGGGCGTACAGAAGCCCATGACATATTCGACGCCGGCACGGTTGTACCAGCTCCGGTCGAAGATCACGATCTCGCCGCCGGCCGGAAACTGTTCCATGTAGCGCTGGAAGAAGAGTTGTGTCTTTTCGCGATCCGACGGCGCCGGAAGCGCGACGACGCGAAACGCGCGGGGACTGACCTTCTCCGTGATCGCCTTGATCGTGCCGCCCTTGCCGGCCGCGTCCCGGCCTTCGAACAGCACGATGACCCGAAGCTTTTTCGCCCTCACGAAGTCCTGAAGATGGCAAAGCTCGACTTGAAGCTTTTTGAGCTCCTTCTCGTATTCCTTGCGCTTCATCCGCTCCGCGGGCTCGTCTTTTGCCATGCGCATTTTTGCTACTTCAGGTTCAAAGCGAACGGACGGCCTTCAATCTCCCCAGGAGATGGTGATGCCGATGTCGCCAGGCACGCCGCCCGGAAAATCGATGATCTGGTATGCGATGCGATAGCCGCGCGGCTTCAGATAATCCGTCCAGAGCTGGAAAATCTCCTTCGGGATTCCCGTCAGGGTGTTCTCCCAGCCAGCTTCCATCTGATTGATGGCGCGGCCCTTGTCCGTGCACAGCGTATTGGGGAAGCGATAGACCTGGACGTCCGTCATCCCGTTTCGTACCGCACGCTGGATGATGGTGGAGGCGAGCTTGATCTTTTCCTCCTCGGTCTTGCCTGACGGTTTGCTCAATCGCTCGATCAAGGCGTGTTTCTCCGCCTCGGCTGCGGCGGCAAGGCGGGCATATTCGTCCACCTTTTCGGCCTCCTTGAGCGCTGCTTCCTTCCGGATTTGCATCGCGTTGGGAATGAGATCGTCGATGGTGTTGGACATGGCTGACGCCTCCCGGTCGGTTGCTGCTCCAGCGTTCGTGCAAGGGTAGGGCCGGAAGGGCTCGATCCCTTGATCCAGATCAAGCGGGCTCATCCCCGGTTTGGTCAATCTGGGCATTGGCTACGGGAGCCGGCCGGTTGCCGTCAAGGGAGGGAACGTTGAGCGAGCAGCTTCACCCGATGGCGCCGCACCATCTGCCCTTCTATCTGGCCCCGGCGAACGGGACCGATACGCTGATGGTGCTGATGGGGATCTTCCTGGTTGGCGCCGTATTCTGGGTCGGAACGATCTACTGGCGCCTGCACAGCCTCCCCGAGCGGATGGCGCACAAGTCACAGAAGCTGCAATTCGAAATCGTGGCCATTCTCGGCCTGCTGTCCTTGTTCACGCATAACCATCTCTTCTGGGTGATAGGACTGTTTCTCGCGCTGATCGATATTCCCGATTTCGGCACCCCGCTGCGCAGCATTGCCGATTCGGTGGAGAAGATCGCCGAGACGACGCCGGGAGACGGAAACGAAGCCGCGCCGTCACCTCTGCCGGCCGACGGCCAAGCCAATGCGCCGTCGACTGAGAAGCCCGGTCCCGTGAAGGCGAGGGAGCAAAGCAATGTTTGAGCTTATGTTCTGCTCCTTGTTGACGATACTGCCTGACTATCTGTTCCGCCGCTACGCCCAAGGCAAGCGCTTCGGCAAGGAGATCACGTTCTATTCGGTCTGGTATGAGCTGCGATGGGGTATCACCGGCTGCCTGATGCTCACGATATCGCTGATCACGATGATCTTCTATTTTCATCCGGCGACCAACTCAGCCGCGTTGTATTTTCGCACGATCCCAATTCTCCCTGAAGGTTCGGGACGGGTGGCCGAGGTCGATCTCGGCTATAGCGCATCGGTGAAGAAGGGCGACGTGCTGTTCAAACTTGACAGCTCAAAGCAGGAAGCGGCCTTCGAAACCGCCAGGCGCAAGGTCGCCGAGGTCGATGCGTCCATGGAAACGGCGCAGTCAGACGTGGTCAAGGCCGAAGCCCAGATCCAGGAGGCCAGGGCGAACCATCAACAGGCCAGGGACGAACTGGAGGTCAAGACCGAACTGCAGCGCCGCAATCCCGGCATTGTGCCGCAGCGCGATATCGAGAAGCTCCAGGTACTGGTCGATCAGCGGCAGGCCGCGATCGATGCCGCCACAGCGGCCAAGCAATCGACGACGTTGCGGGTTTCGGCACTCTTGCCGGCGGAGAAGGCAAGCGCCGAAGCGGCGCTGGCGCAGGCCCAGGTTGATCTCGACAAGACCGTCGTCCGCGCCGGCGTCAACGGGCGGGTCGAGCAGTTCGTTCTTCGCGTCGGCGATGTGGTCAACCCGTTGATGCGTCCCGCGGGGATACTCATACCCGAAGGCGCCGGTCAGCGCGCGGTGCTCGCCGGATTTGGTCAGATCGAGGCCCAGGTGATGAAGGAAGGAATGCCGGCCGAGGCGGCCTGCATGTCCAAGCCATGGGTGATTATTCCGATGGTGGTCACGACTGTTCAGGACTACGTCGCCACAGGTCAGTTTCGCGGTGGGGAGCAGTTGATCGAGGCCCAGAACATCGCAAAGCCCGGTACGATTCTGGTGTACCTCGAGCCGCTTTACAAAGGCGGTCTCGAAGGGGTCACGGCGGGCAGCAGTTGCATCGTCAACGCCTACACCAGCAACCACGAGGAGATTTCTGCCAAGGACACCAGCGTCGGTCGGAAGATCGCGTTGCACGTCGTCGACGGCGTCGGCCTCGTACATGCCATGCTTCTGCGAATCCAGGCGTTGGTGCTGCCGATCCAGACGCTTGTGCTGGGCGGTCACTGAAGACGTAAGAAGGAGTGAATGGATGGTTCGTCCACGAAAACTCGGCGCCTTGGCTGGATTGCTGTTCGCTTCAGTGGTCGCGACGGCCGGGCGTGCGGATGCTGTCGACCTCAATGGCGCCTGGGTCGGCGACGCCGATCAGTGCGACAAGGTGTTCACCCGCCAGGGCGGAAAGCCCGGCTTCACCGAGATGTCCGACGTCTATGGCGGCGGCTTCATCATCGATGGTGACCAGATCATCGGCAAATTCGCGCACTGCAGGATCAAGTCCAGAAAGGAGAGCGGCCCGAGCGTCAACCTGATCGCAGGCTGTGCAACCGACATCATGCTGTCGAGCGTTCAGTTCAGCGTGAAGGAACTGGATGCGAACAGCATTGTTCGGCTGTTCCCCGGCATGGACGGCATGGAGATCACCTATCACCGCTGCCCGAACCGATAAAATCGAAGGCAACCAGGAGAGTCCGCATGAGCGGGGGCGTCGTACCGTGAGGTTATGCAGGTTGTTCGTCGCGGCGACGTTCGTTATCGCCTGCCAAACGATAACGCAGCGGTCAGATGCCTTCGAGCTCGCGGGCGCTTGGGCGGCCAAAGCGGATCAATGCAGCAAGGTGTTTGCGCGGAGGGGGCGCGCAAATCAGGTCGACTTCACCAACTTCTCTGGCGCCTATGGCGGTGGCTTCCTCGTCGAGGCCAACCGCCTGCGCAGCAAGTTTGAAACCTGCACGATCAAGGCCAGAAAGGACGACGGTGAATCCATCAATCTGGTTGTCGCTTGTGCGAACGGTGTCATGCTTTCCAACATCCAGTTCTTCCTGAAGGTCATCGATGACGATACGGTCACGCGGCTATTCCCGGGCGTGGACGGGATGGATACGAACTATCACCGTTGCAAGATCTAGCCCGCCGGCTCGTCTGCGCGCCGATCGACCTGCAAAATTAAGGGTCAAAGCCAGGGCGCTCCGATATTCCTCAAATACCTCGAGCCAATGGAGTCCTGGTATGGAGCCTGTCACGACATTTGAACTGATGATGCGACCCGCGCTGAGCGTCGCTGTTCTTTTGCGCGCGGCTGGCGCCGCAGCCACATGCGTCGCGCCGACATGCACACCGGTCATCGATGCTCACGGGCGAGCGGCATTCGCTGCTGACCGCCCAACCCGATGAGCGCGGCTGGATTGCCAAAATGGTTTCGCGTCGTCCTGTTAGGCGGGCTGGTGATCCTGGCCAGCGGGGCGGGGCTCTTTGCTTATCGCTGGTACTCCCGGCCAGTGACGTTGACGATCGCTGTTGGGTCGCTGGATGGCGAAGCCAATTTGGTCGTTAGTGCCCTCGCCAGCAAGCTCGTGCAATCCAATGCGCCGGTGCGGCTCACTATCGTTCCGACGCCTGGAGCGCTCGAAGCGGCCAAAGCGTTTGCGGCCGGTAACGTCGACCTCGCGGTGGTGCGCGCTGATGCCGGCGATCTCAGGCTGGCGCAGTCGGTGCTCGTTGTTGCGCATGCCGCGGTTCTGCTGATCGCGCCGCCCGGATCCACGGTCACGGACCTGGCGGAGCTGAAGCGCGCAACGATCGGTGTGATCGGAGGCGAGATCAATCAGAAGCTGATCAATGCTCTGACCGATGCCTACGACCTCGGACGTGCGAACGTGACATTCAAGCCTCTCGCGCCGGCGGAAGCGCGGCGGGCGCTTGAAACCAAGGAGGTGCGCGCCGTCCTGTTGGTCGTTCCGCTGGCGGAAAAGTATCTCGCTCTGGTACGCGGCTTGTTTGCGCAGAGCAAAGGCGGTCCAGTGCTGATCGCGGTTGAGTCCGCTGGCGCGATCGCCGAGCGGGAACGTGCCTACGAGAGTTTCGATGTCCCCAAAGGCACGCTGCGCGGTTCGCCGACCGTTCCGCCGGACGATGTCACGACACTTCGGACCTCCTTCTATCTCGTAGCGCAGAAGAAGCTCGGTAACGATGTTGTCTCCGACCTTACGGAGTCGCTGATGAAGGCGCGCAGGGATTTGCTTGCCGAGATGCCGATCCTGGCCCAGAGTTCGGAGCCGGATACCGGCAAGGACGCCTACCTTCAGCTGCATCCAGGCGCTGCCGCCTTCTATGACGGCTCGCGGCTCGGTTTCCTTGATAAATGGGGCAATGCGATCTTTCTTGCGCCGATGATCGCGGGCGGCCTTGTCTCGATCCTCGCCTATGCCTGGAAATTCCTTCGCGCCGGCAACGTGTCATTGCCCGCGGAGGTGGCGCTGGATGCACTCTATGCTCTCGGCCCAAGGATCCGTGCGAGCGACCGCGAGGCTGATCTCGACGAGATCGAGCGGGAGATCGACCGGGTACTGCGGGCGCAACGGGCCAGGGGTGTGGCCGACGAGGAAACCGAACGCGAAGTCACGGCTGCGAATGTTGCGGCTCATCGCCTCGAAAATCTGATCCACGACCGCCGCATCTCTCTTGCTCTGCAACAGGCGCCGCGTCCCTGAATGACCGGTTTCCTTGATCTTGATCAAGCTTACCCCATCGGCAACGCCGATGTTTCCCGCTGGAAGGCGAGGGAGGTGTCGATGTCTCGTTGTGGCCAAATCCTGTTCGTGCTCGCGTTGCTGCTGGGCACTCCGATCGCCGCGATGGCGCAGACCGCCGAGAAGCCGCCTGCTCAGAGCAGTCAGGCGCAGCCGGCGAGCCCGGCTCAACCGGCCGACAAGCTGTTGAAGCCTGAGCAACTCGAGGCGCTGGTCGCGCCGATCGCGCTCTATCCGGATGAACTGCTCGCCAACGTGCTGGCGGCGTCGACTTACCCGCTGGAAGTTGTGCAGGCCGACCGCTGGCTCAAGGAGCGCAAGAACCTGAAGGGCGATGCGCTCAAGAAGGAGGTCGACAAGCAGGCCTGGGACGACAGCATCAAGGCGCTCACCAGCACCGCCGATGTCCTGACGATGATGAGCGACAAACTCGAATGGATCAAAAGCCTGGGTGATGCCGTGCTCGCGCAGCAACCGGACGTGATGGACGCGATCCAGCGGCTGCGCACCAAGGCGTACGACAACAAGAAACTCGTCACCACCAAACAGCAGAAGGTCAGCGTTCAGACTCAGGAGAACAAGCAGGTGGTCGTGATCGAACAGGCTGAGCCGGATACGATCTACGTGCCGTATTACGATCCGGCCACCGTGTACGGAACTTGGCCCTACACGGAATATCCGCCCTACTATTTCGGGTATCCGTCTTATATCGGTGCAGGCGTGATCGCAGCTGGCGTTGCCTTTGGGGCAGGATGGGCGATCGGGCGCTGGGGCAATTACTGGGGCGGCGGCTGCAACTGGGGCAACCGCAACCTCTACGTCAACCACTACAACAGGATCAACAACGTCGGAAACAACTGGCAGCACAATCCGGCGCATCGCCAGGGGGTACGATACAATAACACAAACGTTCAGCAGCGTTTCGGTAACAACAATCTGAAGGCCGGTGCTGCTGATCGAATGGATTTCCGCGGCCGTGATGGACAGCAAGTGCTCAAGGATCGTGCCGGTGTCGCTGATCGCGCCGGGGATCGTGGCGGAGATCGGGCCGCGGATCGCGGTGGCGATCGCGCGGGCGCACGCGACGGCTCCGGGAGCGGTGATCGCGCCAACCGCTCGAGCACGGCAGATCGCGCTAAGGCAAGCGGCAAGGGGTCTCCCAAGGGGGGCGGCAAAGCTGCTACCAAAGGCGGTGCAGATCGCGCGAGGGCTGCCAGCAATGCTGGCAATGCGGCGCGCCGCGGCGGCGAAAATCGCGGCGGCGCCATGAACGTGTCGTCGGGCAGGGCGGCTGCCGCCGCCTCAGCCCGCGGTCAAGCCAGCATGGGCGCCCGTGGCGGCGGCGGGGCGAGCTTCGCCGGGCGTGGAGGTGGCGGCGGTGGCGCCATGCGTGGTGGCGGTGGTTTCGGTGGTGGGGGCGGACGTGGCGGAGGCGGTGGAGGACGGCGGTCCGACATTGCGCTGAAGCATGACATCGTCCTGCTCGGGCGTCTCGCCAACGGCCTCGGCTTCTATCGCTTCAGCTATCTTGGCAGCCAGAAGACCTATGTCGGCGTCATAGCGCAGGAAGTGGAAGGCGTGATGCCGCAGGCTGTGACCCGCGGCCGCGACGGCTACTTGCGTGTCTATTATGAAAGGCTCGGATTGAAGCTGCGTAGCTACAGAGACTGGCTCGCAGACGGTGCAAGGATTCCCGCGGAGATGACACCATGATCATTTTGAGGTCGCTCCATCGCGCAGCTTTGCCGGGCATCATGGCGCTTGCACTGCTGACATCTGCGTCCCGGGCGCAGCAGGCCTATCCGTCGCCGGAGGATGCCGTGGCCGCGCTGGCTGCGGCAGTCAAGAGCGGCACGAACCGGGCAGTCTTGAAAGTGCTCGGCAACGCTGCCGAGGACCTCGTTGCTTCCGGCGACGAGGTTGCAGATGCCGAGACGCGCCGAAGCTTTGCCTCTGCCTATGATGCCAGACATTCCGTCAAGACGGATGGCAATAAAAAAGCCACGCTCGTTCTCGGCTCCGATGACTTCCCGTTCCCGATTCCGCTCGTCAACACCAAGAACGGTTGGGAGTTCGACACGGAGGCAGGCCGTATCGAGATTCTCTATCGCCGCATCGGCCGTAATGAGTTGGACGCGATCAAGACCTGCCTTGCCTTCGTCGATGCCGAGAATGAATATGCCGACAAGGATCGCGGCGACGGCGCGGGCGTCTATGCGCAACGCATCGTCAGCAGTTCCGGCAAGAAGGACGGCTTGTTCTGGCGCGACGACCGCGACCCGAGCCCGCTCGGCGAACTGGCGGCGCAGGCATCAAACGAAGGCTACAAGGTCGACGGGCAAGGGGCGCCCTATCACGGATATTATTTCCGGATATTGAAGGGGCAGGGCTCCGATGCGCCGGGCGGCGCGCTCTACTACGTCGTCAGAGGCAAGATGATCGGCGGCTTCGCGCTGATCGCCTATCCTGCCGAATATGGCAACTCCGGCGTGATGACCTTCCTGGTCAATCATGCCGGTACCGTTTACCAGCGGGATCTGGGAAAGCACACTGGGATCATCGCCAAGCGGATCATGCTGTTCGATCCGGACCAGACTTGGAGGAAAGTCGATGCCACGAAACCCTGAGGGCAGGCAGACTGTCCTGCGGACATGCTTCACCGGTTTTGCGGCGATCGCATCTTTTGCGTTCGCCGTGCCCGTGACGCCGTCCTTCGCTCAGGCCCCCGCCTTTGTCCAGCTCAAGATCGTAAAAGCGGGCTTGCTCGTGGGTGCAGGCGCGGGCAGCGGCGTGTTGAGCTATCGCGGCCGCAATTATCGCTTTCGCTGGTCTGGCATCAGCGTCGGTGTCACGGCCGGCGCGACTGTCGGCCGACTCGAGGGGTCGGCGTCAGGAATTCGAGAGATTTCCGATTTTGCCGGTACGTACAGTTCTGTCGGCGGTGGGGCATCACTCGTCGGCGGCGTTGGTGCCGTTCACCTGCGGAACGACAAGGGCGTCACGATGGAGCTGCGCGGTCCAAGGGGTGGCTGGGAGTTCGCCGCCAACTTGAGCACGATCACGATTTCAATGAACTGAACCGATTTTCACATCAGGGTGAACGCGATCTATGGCCGTGTACGTTGGGTACGTCATAGCCTCTCTCACTATCAGCGTTAGCATTGGCCTTGCCGTCCGACTGTCATAAGGCAGATCACAAACGCCGTGATGTTTGATCTCGCCAGCAACGATGGCGAGCACAGCGCGGTGCCCTTCGCCCTCATTGCGGGTGGCATGGCTGACGAACTGCCGAGCGTGCGCCGCCGATCCCCGCGAGGCCTGACGATCCGATGAACGTGGCCGTTGCCGAGTCGTAAAGCGCGACGACACGCGTGCTTGAAGCTTGCCCACAGGCGATTGCGCGACGAACCTGCGCTGCGGTTTCCGCTTCTGAATGGCCTCAGCGAGAAACTGAGCCTCATCGTCGCTGATTGCTCCAACGGGCCAGTGGCGGCGCCAGATTGCATCTAAAACGTTATCCAGCTCGTCGGGCGAGGTTGCGGAATTGATAGCTTCGTAGAGAGCCGCCGCAGCGGTCGAAAGGGCGTTCATTGGGCGGCCCTGGAAGCTGCTCGGCTGATGGCCGACCAAGCCTCGCGGCGCCTGCCAAAGCGCCCCCAGGGGCTGATCCAGTGCATCGTAGGCAGCGTACCGCTTTGCCGAGACGCGCTCGTTCCGCCCCCAGCCGCTGGCGGCCGAAATAGACGGAATGCTCGAGAGGCTCAATTCGGATTTGGGGTCGGCCTCAGAAACCCTTTGAATTTCAATGCTGGATGATTTTTCCCAAATCATCGGCTAAGTGTTTGATAACGCGAGGTTGATGCTCTCCCGCTAGGGAGCGCCAAATGTTCGCTTTTCCACGATATTGCACGACGCGCCTCCGTTCGCGAGCGTCCTCCTGCTCGATAGCTGATTGATCGCGCCGGCCCGTATCAGCTGAGTTTGGCGCTTGTGCTCATTCGCGGTCCCGGCGACGGAGCTTTGAGCATCCGCGTCGCCTCCCTTGGCGGGCAGTTCGGCCCGTAAATCAAGCGGCGAGCGTCCCTCGTTTCCGCTATGATCAAGCCATGACGATCGGGATTACCGGACCCGGCCCGAAGGTACCACGGCAAAGTGGCGTGGTCAGGCTGATCGTTGCGGCCGTCGTCATCACGATTTGCCTTATCCTGCTCTCCTTCGCGAGCGACTTCCTGGTCGATTGGCTTTGGTTTTCCTCGATCGGCTATCTTGAGGTTTTCCTGACGGCGATTGGCGCCAAGGCGACCGTCTTTTTCGCCGTCTTGGCGGCGACCGCCGTCGTCCTCTGGCTGAACGGAGTGCTGGCGGCGCGGTTTGCCATGCAGCCGCCGCGACAGATTCCGGCCGCCCCGTGGAAGGTGGCGGGTGTTACGTCGCCGCCCGATCTGTCCGTATTGCTGCGCGATCGACTAACACGGCCGTGGTTTATCGCGCTCGGTGCGGGTTTGCTCGCGGTGTTGGTTGCCGCAGGCGAAGCCGGCAACTGGGGCATCTTCCTGCAGTTTCTCTACCATGTGCCCTATGGCGCGGAGGATCCGCTCTACAACAGGGACATCGGCTTCTATCTCTTTGCGCTACCCGCTTATCTCGCGATCAAGAACTGGATGCTGCTCGCAATCGTCCTGAGTGCGCTGTTTGCCGGAGCGATCTACTGGGCGCGCGGCGACATCGAGTACGATGTTCACAGCCGATCAATCTCGCCGACGGTCATCACACATGGCTCGGCGCTGGTTGGCCTTCTGTTCGCGGTGAAGGCCTGGTCCTATGGGCTCGACCGCTATCTGCTGCTCTACGGCGACAATGGTGTCGTGGTCGGGGCAAGCTACACCGATGTCCATCTGGGGCTGCCGGCTCTGTGGCTGATGATCGGGCTTTCGATTATCGCGGCGTTGATCGCATGGGCCAATTTGCGCGCCCGCACCTACCGGCTTCTTGCCGCCGGGTTCATCCTCGTCGGCGCCGGCTCTGTCGTGCTGTCGAGCCTCGTCCCTTCGCTGTTCCGGCACCTCGTCGTCAAACCGACGGAGTTGCAGCTGGAGAAGCCGTACATCGAACGCAACATCGCGCTCACCAGGCAGGCCTACAATCTCGACCGGATCGCAGCCAAGCCGTTTGCCGCCGAACAGCGGCTGACCTTCAAGACGCTGGAAGCCAACAAGGCCACCATCGACAATATCCGGCTCTGGGACTGGCTGCCGCTGTCGAATACCTACGCGCAACTGCAGGAGATCCGTACCTACTACAAATTCCACGATCTTGACGTCGATCGCTACTGGCTCGACGGCTCCTACCAGAGCGTGATGCTCTCGGCCCGCGAACTGCGGGCCTCCCTGCTGCCGGCAAACGCCCAGACGTGGGTCAATCGCCATGTGCTGTTTACGCACGGCAACGGCGCGGTGATGAGCCCGGTCACCCGCAAGAGCCCAGAAGGACTGCCGTTCTTCTATTTGCGCGATATTCCGCCCGTTGCGGACGGCGGTCCCAAGATCGAGGAACCGCGCATCTACTACGGCGAAGAGAGCGACGACTACGTCATCGTCAAGGCCAGCATCCCGGAGTTCGATTATCCGAAGGGGAAAGACAACGTCTATGCGGCCTATGACGGCAGTGGCGGTGTTCCGATCGGAGCATTGGGATGGAGAACGCTGTTCGCCTACTACTTCAATGACGCGAATCTGGTCCTCTCAAGCTACATCACGGCCGACAGCCGGATCATGATCCGGCGCAATATCACGGAACGGGTGCGCACGATCGCTCCATTCCTCAGGCTCGATCATGATCCCTATCTGGTCATCAGCAACGGGCGGCTGTTCTGGATACAGGACGCCTACACCACGAGCTCCTATTTCCCCTCCGCGCAGCCCGTGCCCGAGCTCGATCTCAACTACATCAGGAATTCGGTGAAAATTGTTGTCGATGCCTATAACGGGACGGTTGATTTCTATCTGATCGACCCACGCGACCCCATTGCAGCGACCTACCAGCGTATCTTTCCGAGCCTGTTCAAGCCGTTCACGGCCATGCCGGCGGATTTGCAGAAGCACATTCGCTATCCGGAAGATCTGTTCCTGATTCAGGCGCGGCTGTATCAGACCTACCACATGGAGCAGGCCGAAACTTTCTATAACCGAGAGGACTTCTGGCAGTTTCCGCGACAGCCGGGCGGCGATGGCACCTCGGTGATGACCCCCTATTACATCATCATGCGGCTGCCCGGCGAGCCTCAGGCCGAGTTCTTTCTGATGCTTCCCATGGTGCCGAGTCGTCGCGACAATATGATCGCGTGGCTCGCTGCGCGTTGCGACGCCCCCGACTACGGCAAACTGATCGTCTACGAATTCCCAAAGGACAAGCTTGTCTACGGGCCGTTTCAGATCGAGGCGCGGATCAACCAGAACACCGAGATCTCGCAACAACTCACGCTGTGGAATCAGATGGGCTCGCGGGTGATACGCGGTGCGAACCTGCTGGTGATCCCGATCGAGAACTCGATCCTTTATGTCTCGCCGCTCTATATGCGCGCCGAGCTTGGACACCTGCCGGAGCTGAAACGCGTGATCGCAGCCTACGGTGAGCATGTCGTGATGAAAGAGACGCTCGCTGATGCCCTGGCCGCGTTGTTCGCAGAGCCTGGTGCGGTGCCGGCCGTTTCAAACGCAACGGAAGCGGTGTCCCCTGCGGGCGGGGCGGCGAGCCCGGCGCAGCAGGCGCTCGATCGCTACAATCAGGCGGTGGAGCGATTGAAGGCCGGAGACTTGAAAGGTTTCGGCACGCAGTTCGATGCCCTGCGCGAGCCCCTGGAGGAAATGAACCGGCGCTCCGTCGGTCACTAATGGCGCGGGGGAATCGTGAGCGCGGAGCGTCGCGCGTTCCAGTTCAGGATCGCGCGAGCCCGTCGCCAGCAAGCATCGTCAAATCCAGCGGCGCCTGCCGCCAAAACCGCCCCCGATCAATCGCAGAATCAGCAGAAGCACAACGGCTCCGATGAAGGCGTTGATAATCAGGGCAACGATGCCGACACCAAGGTGAATACCGAGTTGCGGCATGAGCCAGTCGCCGATGAACGCACCGACCAGACCGACGAGCAGGTCGCCGATCAGGCCAAAGCCGCCGCCCGCCATGACCCTGCCTGCCAGCCAACCGGCCACGACGCCGACCACGAGGATGACGAGCAGGCCTTGATTGGAGAGATGCATGACGTTGCCTTCCCATAAGATGATCGTGAGTAATGCTGACTGCGACCAATGGTTCCATCACGGTTGACTGTTTCAGTTGCGCTCGGTCCTTCCAGCGCGTCCTCACGCTGCGACCAGGACCGGTTGCGCCGGCCGCCGTGTGATCGTCAGTGACAGCACGGCCGCGACGATGCCGGTTACGCCTGCGATCATGAAGGCCTGCAGATAATCGCCCTGGGCCGAGCGCATGAAGCCGGCGAAGAACGCGGCGCAGGCGGCGCCGAGCTGATGGCCTGCGACCACCCAGCCGAACACCAGCGGCGCGTTCTTGTCGCCGAACGCCTCGTTGGCGATGCGCACGGTCGGCGGCACGGTCGCGATCCAGTCGAGCCCGTAGAACACCGCGAATATCGACAGGCTGACCAGCGAGAAATCCGAGTAGGGCAGGTAGATCAGCGACAGCCCCCGCAGCCCGTAATAGAAGAACAGCAACTTGCGCGGATCGAAACGGTCGGTGAGCCAGCCCGACAAGGTGGTGCCGAACAGGTCGAAGAACCCCATCAGCGCGAGCAGGCTCGCCGCCTGCACCTCGACGATGCCATGGTCGCCGCAGAACGCGATCAGATGGGTGCCGACCAGCCCGTTGGTGGTGAAGCCGCAGATGAAGAAGGTGGCGAACAGGAACCAGAACGCCCGTGTCTTCGCGGCGCGCGCGAGGTTTGAGAATGCGGCGGTGAACGGGTTGCCTTGCACCGGCGGTGCGGCATGATCCTCATGCGGGCTGCCGAACGAGCGCAGGCCGACCGAGGCGGGCCGCTCGGGCACCAGGAAATACACCAGCGGAACGAGTGCCGCGCAGCACGCGGCCACCGTCAGCACCACCGGCTTCCAGCCGCCCCATTCCACCAGCGCCGCTAGGCCCGGCATGAAGATCAGCGTGCCGGTCGCGGTCGACGCCGTCAAAAGCCCCATGACGAGGCCGCGATTGGTGGTGAACCAGCGATTGACGATGGTGGCGCCGAGCACGTTGGCGACCGCGCCCGAGCCGATGCCGGAGAGCAGTCCCCAGCTCATGAACAATTGCCACGGCGCGGTCATGAAATAGCTGACGCCGGTCGAGGCCGACATCAGCACCAGCGCGCCCAGCACCGTGCGGCGGATGCCGAAGCGCTGCATCACGGCCGCCGCGAACGGGCCCGCGAGGCCGTAGAGGAAGATGCCGACCGCGGCCGACGACGAGATCACGCCCACATCCCAGCCGAACGCCTTTTGCAGCGGCAGCATCAGCACGCCCGGCGTTGAGCGCAGGCCGGCTGAGGCGAGCAGCGCGAGGAAGATCACGGCGACGACGACGAAGGCGTAGTTCTGGCCGAACGGCCGTCTCGAGGTGGCGGCGGGTTGAAAGGAGGCATCGGGCATGTTACTTACCGGTACGTGTTGCGATGCGGCGTGTATACGTACCGGTCAGTAACATTGTCAAGCGTGCCCAGCGCAGAATCTGGAGGGAGCCGTCATGAAGAAGACCGTCGAGCCGTCTGCGGAACGCCCCGTGCGCGCCGCCGACCGGATCCGCGCCTCCGCGCGCGAGCTGTTCTATCGCGAGGGCATCCGCGCCGTCGGCGTCGACGAGGTGGTCGACCGCGCCGGCGTCACCAAGCCGAGCCTCTATCGCAGCTTCGCATCCAAGGACGATCTCGCCGCCGCCTATATGCGCGATTACGACCTGGCGTTCTGGGAGGATTTCGAGAAGCCCGGCGGCAAATCCTATTCAGATGCGCGCGAGCACGTGCTCGCCTACATTCGTGACCTGTCGACGCGCGCGGTGCGCAAGGGCTATCGCGGCTGCGGCCTCAGCAATGCGACCGTGGAATATCCGGCGCGGGACAATCCCGCACGGCAGGTCGCCGAAGCCCACAAGAAGGTGTTTCGCAAGCGCCTGCGCGAGCTCGCGGCCGGCATGGGCGCGCGTCACCCCGCCGTGCTCGGCGATGCCCTGCTGCTGCTGATCGAAGGCATCTATGTCACCGGCCAGCAGTCGGAAGACGGACCGGCGCAGTCGGCGCTGACGGTTGCGAAGCTGCTGATCGATGCAAGCGTGGCGAAGGGGTGAGGGTGAGCGACTTGCTTGCTTCACCTCTCCCCATTGGGGAGAGGTCGATTTGCGAAGCAAATCGGGTGAGGGGGCACAGCTCCAACGAGAGACGTAGCCCCTCACCCGGCGCTGCGCGCCGACCTCTCCCAAGGGAGAGGTGAACCTCCGCTGCCGATGAAGCAACTGGCCGCTTCACGACCACCGTCGAAACACCAGGCTGGCGTTGACGCCGCCAAATCCAAAACCGTTCGAGATCGCGTGTTCGATCGGCATCGGCCGCGCGACGTTCACGACGAGGTCGATGCCCTGCGCCGCCGGGTCGGCGTTCTCCAGGTTGAGCGTGGGCGGCGCGACCTGATCGCGCAGCGCCAGGATCGTGAAGATCGCCTCGACGCCGCCGGCCGCCCCGAGCAGATGCCCTGTCGCCGACTTGGTCGCGCTGACGGCAACGCGCCCTTCGCGCCCGAACACGCGCTTGATGGCCGCGAGTTCGCTGAGATCGCCGACCGGCGTCGATGTCGAATGCGCGTTGAGATGCTGGATCTGGTCGGGCCGGAGCCCGGCCTGCCGCAGCGCCGCCTCCATGGCGCGCCGGGCCCCGTCGCCGTCTTCGGGACCTGCGGTGATGTGATAGGCGTCCGCCGTCGTGCCGTAGCCGACGAGCTCGGCGATCGGCCTGGCGCCGCGCCGCAGCGCGTGGTCGAGCTCCTCGATGACGAGCACGCCCGCGCCTTCGCCCATCACGAAGCCGTCCCGGTCGCGATCGAACGGCCGCGACGCCCGGGCCGGCGTGTCGTTGAACGACGTCGAAAGCGCCCGCGCCGCCGCAAAGCCGCCGAGGCTCACCGGATCGATGCAGGCCTCCGTGCCGCCGCAGATCGCAATGTCGGCCTCATCGGACCTGATCAGGCGCGCGGCATCGCCGATCGCCTGCACGCTCGCCGCGCAAGCGGTCACCGGCGCGCCGATCGGACCCTTGAAGCCGTATCGGATGCTGATGTGCCCGGCCGCGAGATTGGCCAGGAAGGAGGGAACGGTGAACGGCGACAGCCGGCGCAGCCCGCTCGTCTCCGCCGTGCGCACGGCCTCCGCGATCGCGGGAAACCCGCCGATCCCGGATGCGATCACGGTCGCGGTGCGCTCCTGCGCCCGCGCCTCGGCCGGCATCCAGCCGGCCTGCGCCACGGCTTCCGCCGCGGCCAGCAGCGCGAACAGGATGAACCGGTCCATCTTCTTTTGGTCCTTGCGCGGCGCCGCGGAATCAGGATCGAAGCCGCCCTCGGCATCCCCAGCCTTATCAGGGACCTGTCCTGCGACGCGCCCCGGCAGCGCGGCCGCCCACGCCGGCAATGCCGTAAGCCCGGACTGCCCCGCCAGCAGCCTCGACCAGACCAGTTCGGTGCCACAGCCCAGCGGGGACACCGTCCCCAGGCCCGTCACAACAATTCGCCGCATGGTTCTCCTGTCGCGCTCTTGCCGGTATGGCGGGGCCCTAAACCGCTAGGCCTTCGAGGGCAATTTAATAGATGATAGTCATCATCTATTATCTCGACCGGTCGAGCGTCAAGGGACTACGGCACGCTGTTCGCCGGGGGCTCGAGGCATCTGCTGGACGGGCCGGCAGTCGGAACAAGGCCGGTACAGTCGGCGGTCACGGTGGCAGAGCCTCTAGCGGTTCAAGAAAGCCCGACTAGACCAAAATCATCTGTAAATCATGGTTTTGTCTGCTGTCGGGCGGTAGCAGAGGCCCGGAAGTTTTTTGATGCGCGCGTTGATAGGACTAATTAGGACGACGCTGGTTGCGCTGAACTCAGAAGTGCGAGCTGGCCGGCTTCAAGAGGCCGTTGTCCGCGTCTTGAAACTCGATCGGCCGCATAAAAAATTGGACGACCTCCTATCAAGCCTTGGAATCCCAGCGATTCGCCTCTGGGTGGATGAAGATTGGTCGGCAGGCTCCAACGCGATTTGAGCGAATTGGGTTCATAAGTTTCGTCGAGGGAGCTAGTGCAGGTTGCGAAATCAGGCAAGTTCGCGCTCAATAGCTCCTTCAACGTTTGCTGGTGGCGGAATGGTCGAGTTTGTTAGTTTTTCGGCGCAGTCATTCGAGCGCATGATCCAAGCTTTGAGCGTGAATATTCTCGGTCCGGGAGTAGTTGTATTCGGCGCTGGGCCAGATGGCGGCCGTGAAGCTACCTTTGAGGGCACTGTGCCCTTTCCTAGTCGGGAGGATAGGTGGCAAGGCTACATAGTTGTCCAAGCGAAATGCAGAGAAGTCCCGAAGGGGGACGCTAGGGATGCGAGTTGGCTAATAAGCCAACTGAAGGCGGAGTTTGGAAAGTATCAAAAAAACAAGCGGCTTCGACGTCCAGAGTACTTGATCATCGCGACTAACATTACGCTCTCACCCGAAGCAAAAAACGGTGGAAGGGCGAAAGTCGACCGTTTGATTGAGCAATATCAAAAGAAGCTGAAATTTAAGGCCGCTGCGATATGGGCTGCAGATGATTTGAGGGCTCATCTGGAGAACGCTCGGGATGTGCGAATTTCGTATTCGGCTTGGCTTACGCCAGGAGATGTTCTTGCCGAATTGATTGATCTTGTTGCCCGTCCAAAGCTGAGGGATGTTCTTCCATTGGCGCTTGCTCGTGACCTCAGGCAAGAGCGTGATATTCGCCTCAGAGATGCCGGGCAGGAAACAGAGAAGCCAGTCTATCTACACGACCTCTTTGTCGATTTGCCTTTTGCGCATGAACCTCCGGCGGAAAAAGATGAGCCTGAGGAGAGCGACGAGGAGGAAGAGGACGAGGTGCCATTCGAGAATCCTGATGCGACCGAAGAGAGCTCACGGAAAATCGTGGCTGAAATCTTGCGACGGGCGGCCGACAAACTTGATAGCGAGTCCATCGCGTGTCGCTCCCGGTCCAACAAGGACCGGTGGTTTCCTCTGCCAAATAGAATTGTAATCCTAGGCGGCCCTGGACAAGGCAAATCAACCCTCGGACAATTTCTTGCACAGGTTGCCCGAGCTAGACTACTCTCACAGCATTCAAGCGCGCGGCTGAACCCGCAAACTGCCGACCTTATTCTGCCAGTTTTGGAAAGAGCGCGCATCGAAGGGCTGCCGCTGAACGGCCCTGCTCGTTTTCCAATCCGCGTAGACTTGCCTCTTTACGCGGATGCGTTGCAGAAGGCAGGGAGCGATGGCGTGAGCCTGGTCGCCTTTATGGCGACGCGACTCTCTCGCGACGTGGATCACGCTATAACGGCACACGATTTGCGCGACTGGCTGTCAGGTTGCCCCGCGCTAATTATCTTGGATGGTCTCGACGAGGTGCCACCGAGCGGGAACCGTGCCCAGCTTATTAAAAGTATTGATGGGCTTTGGGACGATTTGAGCTTGGCAAAGTCGGACGCTCTTGTCGTCGTCACGACGCGACCGCAGGGCTATAATGACGACCTAAGTTCGCGATATTGGCAACATTGGGAGCTTTCGCCACTAAGTGCGCAAAACGCGTTGAACTTTGCTCGGCGACTTTCGGAGGTTCGTCTATCTGACCCAGACAGACGGGAAGCTGTCTTAGCTGAGCTCACCCGTGCGGCAGACGACTCTTCGACAATGCTTTTGCTCACCACGCCACTTCAAGTGACCATTCTCTTCGGAATATCCCTTCTAAAGGGTGCCATACCACAGGATCGATGGGAGCTTTTCGAGCGCTACTACACCCTTCTTAGAGACAGAGAGGCTCAGAAAACGGGTCCCGACGCTCAGCTAATCCGTGACTACAAGAGGCAAATCGACACTGTACATTATCAAGCCGGATTTATTCTCCATGTGGTCTCCGAGGTCGCGGGCGCTGCGAATCCGCACCTATCAGTTGAGCAATTTAGAGCGCTAGTTGTTCGTTTGCTGTCCGACGAGGAATACACCCCAGATGAGATTTCGCACATTTCAGGCGAACTTGTTCGAATCGCAACGGAGAGGCTTGTTCTGCTCGCATGCCGTGTAGAAGGCCGAATCGCTTTCGACGTAAGATCGTTACAAGAATTTATGGCGGCAGCGCAGATCGCCGCGTTCTCAACAACAGTCGTGGTGCAACGTCTTCGGGCAATCGCGCTCAGCACTCACTGGCAGCATGTCTTTCGCATAGCTGCGAGTAAGATATTTTCAGTGGCGGAGCTCAGTCCTTTGCGTTCTGAGGTGGTCGCAATCTGTCATGCACTCGATAACGGCGACCAGGGAGAAGATGGTCGATTAGTGCGATCCGGAGCGAGGCTCGCGTTGGAGTTGTTGCACGATGGTCTGGCTCATACGGCTCCCGTTTTCCGTCGAAATCTCGTTCGTCGAGCGCTATCTGTATTAGATATCGGTCCGGATATGTTGGATCCTAGGCTGAAACTTCAACTGGTTCCTGGTACGGCAAACGTTTTCCACGAGGAAATAACTAGTCGACTCGTGCAAGGAGACACGCCCGCGGCGAAGGCCGCGTGGGCTCTCACGTCTGAGCTTCTCGATATCGATCCGGCCTTCTCAGAAGGCATTATGCTTGCTCACTGGCCTTCCGACCCCAACCGAGCTCTCCAGACCGTCCCCGTCGTGATCGGTACTTGGACCAGCAAGTTGATGGAGAAAGTCAAATCCTCCCAAGCGGAAGCTGGTCCGCAGGCGGCTCATCAATTCCTCGAACGCGTCGAATGGTATGATGAGGATGAGCCGCCAGGCGTCACTATGCAGAAGATGTTGCGCTTTTCTGTTCTTTCCCGGGGATTTGTGGATATTCATCACAGGGAGCGGATAACGATCCGTGATCGCGACAATCGAAATGTTTCGGTTTCGGTGTTCGTTCCTTTGAGCGAGGCACCGTCCTACGTGGTTAGCCCCGATCTGCAAGCCAGAGCGAATTGGGCGTCTCATTCGGCGCTTGCATTATTCGTTAGCAAGCCGTCCGCTTCATCACTTGCACGCATGCTCAGACAAGTGGCCTTCTGCGGTCGCGATGGGCTTCCGAACTACAGCTTGCCTTGGGTTTGCACCTCAATTTTTGAAGAATTGGAGGATGGAGTTTCGGTTGAGCTGTTGGCCCAGGAAGCTGAAGATGGGAAGTTCGGCGACCTTGATGACTGGAAGAAGGCAGAGGATAGGTGGACTAAACAAGGTGTCTATCCTAGCGATTTCGAGCCATGGGCAAGCGGACGATACTTCGATGCAACAATCGGCACAAAGGGGCTCGCTTATCTCAACGCATTGAGACATCAGGCGCGGGACAGGATTGCAGCCAACTACGAAGATTTTGCCGCGGTTTTACGCGGTATTCAGTCTGAGCAGAAGAGGATCAGATTGCTCGAAATTTTGATATCTTCTGTGCGTGGCATACCGGTTGATGCGGCTCCGCAGGGGGTGGGGGAGTTGGTAGAGGAAGCTGTTAGCCTGGCTGCTAGACAACAGCGCCAAGGAATAAGGTTGTTTAGTCTCCTGCTTAGGCTACCGGAGGTTTGGGAAAGAGAAAAATTCGTTGACCTTGCGGATGAGGCGGGGCTTCGGGGAGTCCGACATTCGGCTCCGACACCTTTGCTCGTGGCCGCGTTTAACCGCGATCCCCGTCGGAGAGGTCTACTCACATTTCTTCGCATCGGACTTGGAACAAGGTTTCAACCATCGTTATCTGGACTAGACGGATCGGCCTTCGTGGCCTTGCCGAGCGACCCTCAATCTGTGCGGAATGCAGTGGCGCAATTGCGGCTCGGTGTTGGCTCGTGGGGAGAGAAGGATGTGGCCGAGCTTCTCCGCGATCTGAATTGGGTGCCCGGAGCACTTCACATCTCTGGCGCTACAATTCGAAACATGCAGAAGCATCCCGACTATCGATCGCTTTGCGGGCGCTTTGCTCAAGGCCAATTGGAGAGCTTACCGTCCTGCGGGCGCCCCAAAGGCTCTTGGCCTATGATCTTGGAGCGCGTCCATCGCCGTTGGCCGTGCCGAGCAAGCGTAAGGAACTGGAACTACCGGATTTGGCAAGTGCTCCTTAGCGTACAGACCTCGAAACCGCTGCAAAGGATCGCGCCGCAAGCTGCATAAAGGTTAGGCGCAAACCGCTTACTTCATCCCCTCCAGCACCTTCCGCACTTCCACCAACAACACCCGCATCTGCCTCCGCTCTTCGATCGCATCTCTGCTGAACAGACCGTGCTTGCGCGCGTTCCGGTTTGCCCGTGGTGCCCCGGATCCCTTTGCGCCGCCGTGCATGCGGCAGCGCGTCCTGCCGTGCACCGCCGGCGCGCGGCACGCGCCGCCGGAGCGGGTTTTGGCGCCACAGCGCGGGCTCGCCAGCATCGGGCCGATCGTGCCGCTGTGACCGCTCATGCCTGCGCGTCCGGCCTGGCATCGGCGCAATCACGCCGTCGCCTGGAGCCCGTGGGCCTCAGTGCCCGCG
Source organism: Bradyrhizobium quebecense (assembly GCF_013373795.3). NCBI lineage: Bacteria > Pseudomonadati > Pseudomonadota > Alphaproteobacteria > Hyphomicrobiales > Nitrobacteraceae > Bradyrhizobium > Bradyrhizobium quebecense. The sequence goes on along the minus strand of NZ_CP088022.1, from coordinate 5,206,279 downwards.
CTGCGGGTGCCGGCGGCTTGTCCGATACGATCACGCTCGCATGCTGGGTGACGTTGCCGACGATGGCGTTGCCGCCGTCCTCCACCTTCACGTTCTGCACGGTGATGGCGGGCTCGCGCTGGCTGCGGTAGCGGGTCAGCGCGTCGATCTGGGCGGGAAACGTGCGGGTGAGCCGGCCGAGCGCCCGCGCGGCGCTGTCGTGCTGGGCGAGGTCGTCGGCATGCGCGAGGTGATGGGCGCAGCGCATCGCCATCACATGAACCGAAACCATCTGCGCCACCAGCATGGCCTCGACCGAATCCCGTGGGCCAATGCTCTTCACCATCGAGATCATGAAGGCGAGATTGACCTTGCACGCCTTGCCGCCGCTCACGCTGGCCTTGACCAATTGCCGCAGGATGCCCTCCATCGCGTCGCGATCGGCGACCCCCAGTGCGTTCGCCATCAGCGCTTCGCCGAGCTTCGGGTCGGGGTGGTCGATGGCGTATCCGCGCGGCGAGAGTTTGATCCGCGGGGTTGTGGCTGCCGGGGTCTGATCGGTTGCGGCCGCCGTCGTCGGCACGGTGATGTCGGGTGCAGTGGTCATGTCGCGTGTCCCTGGAACGCACGGCGCGCGCAGGCGATCGCTCGCTGCGGGCGCCGGTGCGATGTCAGTTGTGAGGAGGGGTTGGTCGCAAGCGCACCCGGCGCGCCCGCTGGTGCGGGCGAGGGGTGTTTGCACGATTTCGGAATATTGGAAAAATACCCCTGAGTTGCCCGACGTGTCAAGTTGCCTCGTCGAACGCGAGGACGCCGCCCGCGCCTTTGCATGGGGTTGTTTTCGATATTTTGGCGACGGGCCCTGCGGCGGGGCGTTCCGGCACCATCACCCGCAGTCATGCCGGCAAGGCACGGGGCGATAACCGGCCGGCGGGTACCGCGTGCCGATCGGATCATTATACTGGCCGGAACGTTGCGACCCAGGCGCGGCCTGACCGCCGGCCCGCGGATCAGGGACACTCGATGAGCGAAATCCGATGAGCGAAACCAAATGAGCGAAACCTTGGGCTACCCCGATCCCGGCCTCGATCTGTCCGATGGTTTCAGGCCGCACACCTCGCATTGGGGCGTGTTTTCGGCGCGGCTCGGCAAGGCGGGCCTCGAAGTCCGGCCCTATGGCGGCGATCCCGATCCGAACCGCATCATCAACAACTTCCCCGGTGCGCTGCGCCACCAGGCGCGCATCGCGCAGCCTGCGATCCGCCGCGGCTGGCTCGAGCGCGGTCCCGGGCCGGACGATCGGCGCGGCCGCGACGAATTCGTCCCGGTCAGCTGGGAGCAGGCGCTCGACCTGCTCGGCGGCGAGCTTGCGCGGATCCGCGACACGATCGGTCCCGGCGCGGTGTTCGGCGGCTCCTATGGCTGGTCGAGCGCGGGGCGCTTCCACCACGCGCAGAGCCAGGTGCATCGCTTTCTCAACATCGCGCTCGGCGGCTATGTGCGTTCGGTGAACAGCTATTCCTCGGGCGCGTCCTCGGTGCTGCTGCCGCAGATCCTGACCGGCTATGAGGACATCACCAAGCGCAACGTCACCTGGGAGCAGATCGCAGCCGAGACCGACATCGTGCTGGCGTTCGGCGGCATGGCGCTGAAGAACTCGATGGTGGCCGGCGGCTCGATCAGCAAGCATGTCGAGCGCGGGGCGATGGAGGCGGCGCAGCGGCGCGGCTGCAAGTTCATCCTGGTCAGCCCGCTGCGCGACGATCTACCTGTCGAGGCCGGCGCCGAATGGCTGACGGCCACGCCCGGCACCGACACCGCACTGATGCTCGGCATCGTCCACACCCTGGTCGGCGAAGGCCTGCACGATCAGGCGTTCCTCGATCGCTACACCGAGGGCTGGCCGGTGTTCCTGCGCTATCTCATGGGCGAGACCGACGGCGTGCCGAAGAGCGCCGAATGGGCCGCCGCGATCTGCGGCATCGATGCCGACACCATCAAGGCGCTGGCGCGCCGGCTCGCCGGCCGTCGCGCGCTGATCACCGTCTCGCATTCGCTGCAGCGCGCCGAGCACGGCGAGCAGCCGGTGTGGATGGGCATGGTGCTGGCGGCAGCGCTCGGCCAGATCGGCCTGCCCGGCGGCGGCTACGCCTATTCGCTCGGCGCGATCGGCTATTACGGCCGTCGCGTCAATGCCGTGCCCGGACCGACGCTGGGGCAAGGCCGCAACGGCGTCGCCGACTTCATTCCGGTGGCGCGCATCGCCGACATGCTGCTCAATCCCGGCACCACCTATCGCTACAATGGCGAGACGCGCACCTATCCGGATATCCGCCTCGTCTATTGGGCGGGCGGCAATCCGTTCCACCATCACCAGGACCTCAACCGCCTGCGCAAGGCGTTTGCGCGGCTCGATACGCTGGTGGTGCATGAGCTCGCATGGACCGCGACCGCGCGCCACGCCGACATCGTGCTGCCCTCGACCATGACGCTGGAGCGCGAGGACATCGGCTATTCCAGCAACGATCCCTTGATGGTCGCGATGCACCGGATCGCCGAGCCGTTCGGCCTCGCGCGCGACGACTACGAGATCTTCGCCGATCTCGCCGAACGGTTAGGGGCCCGCGAGCCCTTCACCGAGGGACGCACGTCGCGGCAATGGCTGGAACATCTCTACGAGCCGACCCGCAAGGCGCTCGCCGCGCGCGGGCTGGAGACGCCGAGTTTCGAGGAATTCTGGCAACGCGGCAGCCTGGTGGTGCCGCAACATCTCGACGACGGCGGCTCGCTGCGCCGCTTCCGCGAGGACCCGGTGGCGCGGCCGTTGCCGACACCGAGCGGGCGCATCGAGATCTTCTCGCAGAAGATCGCTAGCCACGGCGATGCGGATTGTCCGGGCCATCCGGTCTGGCTCGCGAAGACCGACACGCCGACATCGGGTGCGCCGTGCTTTCTCGTGGCCAACCAGCCGGTGACGCGCCTGCACAGCCAGCTCGACTTCGGCGGCCACTCGCAAGACGCCAAGCATCGCGGCCGCGAGGTCGCGCGCATGAACCCGCGCGATGCCAAGGCGCGCGGCATCGCCGACGGCGACATCATCCGCATCTTCAATGCGCGCGGCGCCTGCCTTGCCGCGGTGCACGTCACCGACGGCATTGCGCCCGGTGTGGTGCAGCTGCCGACCGGCGCCTGGTACGACCCGATGGACCCCGAGGAGGCGGCGCCGCTCTGCGTGCACGGCAATCCGAACGTGCTGACCCGTGACATCGGCACGTCATCTTTCGCGCAGGGCTGCACCGGCCAGCTCACGACCGTCGAGGTGGAGCGCTTCAACGGCAATTTGCCGCCGATCCGGGCGTTCGATCCGGCGTAACCGGGGGCACGGTCGATCACGAACAAATCATCGCTGGGCGCTGGATGGCGCCCGATCGTTCGGCTACCGCATCACCGGATCGCCCCTGATTGTTGGACATGCTGAGATGCACCTGAAAACCCTGCTTCATCTTGCCGTCGCGGCGACCGTCGCGCTCGGTTCGTCCAGCGCATCGGCGCAATCCGCCGCCGAACCGGCCTACGGCCCGGAATTGCAGGGTTTCGACTATCCCTATCCGGTGGAGCATTATCGCTTCAGCTCGCAGGGGCAGGAGCTCGACATGGCCTATCTCGACGTCAAGCCGGCGACGCCGAACGGGCAGACCGCGGTGCTGCTGCACGGCAAGAATTTCTGTGCCGCGACCTGGGACGGCACCATCAAGGCGCTCAGCGGCGCCGGCTATCGCGTGATCGCGATGGATCAGATCGGCTTCTGCAAGTCGAGCAAGCCGGAACGCTATCAGTTCACCTTCCAGCAGCTCGCCGGCAACAGCCGCGCGCTGCTGGCTTCGCTTGGGATTGAACACTCGATCATGGTCGGCCACTCGACCGGCGGCATGCTGGCGATGCGCTACGCGCTGATGTATCCGGAGGCCACCGACCGCCTGGTGCTGGTCGATCCGATCGGGCTCGAGGACTGGAAAGCCAAGGGCGTGCCGTGGCTCAGCCTCGACGGCTGGATGCAGCGCGAGGCCCGCGTCACCGCCGACAGCATCCGCGCCTATGAGCGCGCCACCTATTACGCCGACACCTGGGATCCGTCCTACGAGACCTGGGTGCAGATGCTGGCCGGCATGTATCGCGGGGAGGGCCGCGCCGCCGTGGCGTCGAGCTCGGCGCGGCTCTACGACATGATCGCGACCCAGCCGGTGTTCTACGAGTTCGAGCAGATCAAGCCGCCGACGCTGCTGTTCGTCGGCGACAAGGACACCACCGCGATCGGCAAGGACACCGCGCCGCCCGAGATCCGCAAGACGCTCGGCAATTATCCGGTGCTGGGCAACGCGGCCGCGAAGCGAATTCCGCATGCGCAGCTGATCGAATTCCCGGACCTCGGCCATTCGCCGCAGATCCAGGCGCCGGCGCGCTTCCACGCGGCGTTGCTCGGCTGGCTGCAGCATCCGGAAACCGGCGCTGCGCTGGTCAAATAAGGGGCGGTGGGACAAGCGGACGACATCATGACGACAGCCGAATTGGTCAGCGTGTTCACGGTGGATGGGCAGGGCGGCAATCCCTGTCCGGTCGTGGTCGATGCGAGCGGCATGAGCGCGTCCGAGATGCAGGACGTTGCCCGCCGCCATGGTCACGAATCCGGCTTCGTGTTGCCGGCGCAGAGTGACGATTTCGACGCCACGTTCCGCTTCTTCGTTCCGAACCACGAAATGGAGATGTGCGGCCACGCCACCATCGGTGCGCTCTGGCTGCTGGCGCGCCATAGGAAATTGCCCGGCGATACGATCCGGATCTCGACGCGCAGCGGTCCCGTCACCGGCTTCATCAGCCGGGATCGCAACGGCGAGCCCCGTGTCGAGATCACCCAGCCGGCGGGAAAAACCGTTCCGCTGACGGCAAGTCAACGCGATGACGTGCTTCAGGCGCTCGCGGTCGGGCCGGATGCGATCGGCCGGTCGACGCTCTGCAATGCGGTCACATCGCGGATCAAGACCCTGATCCCGATGCGCTCTCCGGAGGCGCTGAACGCGCTGGATCCCGCCGCCGAGGCCGTCGAAGCGGTCTGCGGCCGGATCGGATCGACCGGGCTCTATCCGTTCGCGGTGATCGACCGCGAGGCGCGTCTGTTCGAGGCGCGGCAATTCCCGCGCTCGTCGGGCTATCGCGAGGATGCCGCAACCGGCATTGCGGCCGCGGCGCTGGCGTTCGGCCTGCTCGACAACGGCCTGGTCGCGCCGAACGACGCGGAGATTCGCATCCTGCAGGGCCGGGCGATGGGGCGCCTGTCGGAGATTCGCGTCCGCATCGGTTTCGCCGGCGGCCGTCCAGTCGGCTGCCTGCTCGGCGGCAATGTCGTGCTGATGGCCGCGCCGTCACACTGAATGAGCTAGGTCGATTCCGCGGCGCGCTTGGCGCGCTCCCGCGCGCTGGCGTGCACTGGCGACGACTTCCGCGCGCCGGGGCCGGGATGCACATGGACCGCCTTCGCGCTCAGCGGCTCGCCGCATTCCGAGCAGACCATGACGGGGTCGAACATCTTCCCGCAGGTTTTGTGTTCGTGCAGCAACGGCCGGCCGCGCGCGTCGACCATGTGGACGTTGCCCCAGTGCACGATCGACATGATGATCGGATAGAGGTCGAGACCCTTCTGCGTCAGGATGTATTCGTAGCGCTTCGGCGCTTCCTGATAGGGGATCTTGCGCAGCACGCCGAACCGCACCAGCTTCTTCAGCCGGTCGGCGAGCAGATGCCGTGTGATTCCGAGCGATGCCTGGAAGTCATCGAACCGTCGGATGCGCAGGAAACATTCGCGCAGGATCAACAGGCTCCAGCGGTCGCCGATCACAGCGACGGTGCGGGCCAGCGAGCACGGCTCCTCTTCGAGGGTATCCCATTTCATCGGCGTCTCCTGCGATCTGCGACGGCATCGCACATAAAATTCTAAAACAGAACTGACGTCATTTCAATAGGATGCCCAGCCAATGGCTGCCGTACAGTCATTGGATGACAAATATCATATTGACAGTTCTAAAATAGAACTTATGGTCCGGGCCACGATCAACCGGCGGCAACAGGCGATTGCCGCCAAACGAAGGGAAGGGCGTTCCATGGCTGCTCCGCTCAAGGTCGAATTCCATTTCGATTTCGGAAGCCCCAACGCCTATCTCGCCGAGCTTGCGCTGCCCGGAATCGAGAAGCGCACCGGCGTCACGTTCGAATACATCCCGGTGCTGCTCGGCGGCGTCTACAAGGCGACCGGTAACATGTCGCCCGGCGAGTCGCTGCGCGGGATCAAGAACAAACCCGAATACAACGCGCTCGAGACCGAGCGCTTCCTGCGCCGCCACAACGTCACGAAGTTCACCATGAACCCGTTCTTTCCGGTGAACACGCTGGCGCTGATGCGCGGCGCGGTGGCCGCGCAGTTCGAAGGCGTGTTCGAGCCCTATTTCCGGGCGGCCTACAACCACATGTGGGTTGAACCCAAGAAGATGGACGACCCGCAGGTCTTCCGCGAGGCATTCCTGTCCTCGGGTCTCGACATCGATCGTCTGATCGCCCGCGCCCAGCAGGATGACGTCAAGAAGAAACTGATCGACAACACCAGCGACGCGGTCGCGCGGGGCTCGTTCGGATCGCCGACGTTCTATGTCGGCAACGAGATCTTCTTCGGCAAGGACAAGGTGCGCGAAGTCGAGGAAGAGATCGTCGCGCAGCTGGCTGCGGGCCAGCGCAAGACCGCCTGAGCGGAAAAGTCCTCAACACAACAAGCCCGAAGGGCTGCGACAGGGAGGTTTCAGTGCAGGCGTTGACCCAGTTTGTCGAAGGAAGTGTGGAAGGTCTGCCGAACCGCATCCACGAGGTGATCAATCACTACGTCGTGACGACGCCAAATCATCCGGCGCTGATCGACGACGAGATGCGGCTGACCTATCGCGAGCTCGATCAGGCGGTCGATCGCGTCGCAGGCGCATTGCAGGCGCTCGGCATCCGCGCCGGCGACCGCATGATGATCGTGAGCGAGAATTCGATTCCGCTGGCCTGCCTGCTGCTGGCGGCGAGCCGGCTCGATGTCTGGTCGATCGTGGTCAATCCGCGGCTGTCGCCGCGTGAGCTGGATCAGATCCGGGATCACAGCGGCGCCCGTCGCGTGTTGCTCACTGCTGACGTCTCGCAAGAGGCAGCCGCGCATGCCGCGCGCTATGAGGCTGTCCTGCAGGATGTCGGCCCGCTCCGCGGCGTTGCCGTCACCGGCCTGAACTTAGCGACCACCGCCGAGCCGGTCGAGGCCGACGGTGCAAACCAGGTCGCGGTCCTGATCTACACGTCCGGCACCACGGGCACGCCAAAGGGCGTGATGCTGACCCACCGCAATCTCCTCTTCAGTGCCCGGGGCACCGCAGGCTTCCGCAAGATGGCGGCCGATGACGTGCAATATTGCGTGCTGCCGATCTCGCATATCGTCGGCATCTCGCTGCTGACGATGACCCTGATGGTCGGCGCCACCGTGCGCCTGGTCGCCAAGTACGATCCGGCCGCGCTGGTCAAGGCGATGGCCGAGGAAGGCATCACGATCCTGAACGGCGTGCCCGCCACCTATCAGCGCCTGCTCGAATACCGGCGCAATGCCGGCCTGCCGAAGCTCGATCGCGGCCGGCTGCGGGTGATCTCGGTGGCCGGCGCGCCGCTGGACCTCGAGCTTAAATCCCGGGTCGAGCAGGAGCTCGGGCTGCCGCTGCTCAACGGCTATGGCATCACCGAATGCTCGCCCGGCATCTCCGGCGTGCGGCCCGATAACCCTCGGGCCGACCACGCGGTCGGCACCGTGATGCCGGGCCTCGAGGCAAAACTGGTCGGCCGCGACCTGAAGCCGGTTGCACCGGGCGAAGTCGGCGAGCTGCATGTCCGCGGCCCGAACGTGATGCGCGGCTATTACCGCGCGCCTGATCTGACCGCCAAGGCGATCGACCCCGACGGCTGGTTCAACACCGGCGACCTGGCGCGCTTCGAGAATGACGTCCTGTACATCGTCGGGCGCACCAAGGAGATGATCATCCGCTCCGGGTTCAACGTCTATCCGGCCGAGATCGAGGCGGTGCTGAGCACGCACGACGCCGTTGTGCAGTGCGCCGTGGTCGGCCGGCCGGTCGAGGGCAATGAGGAGGTCATTGCGTTTGTGCAGCTGATCAAGGGGTCGACGGCCACCGTGCAGGACCTGATGGCCCATATTGCCCCGCAACTCACCTCGTACAAGCGTCCATCCGAGATTATCCTGATGGACGCGCTGCCTGCGACATCAACGGGCAAGCTCCTGAAGCACAAGCTCGCGGAGTCGCTGCGCAGCCAGATCTAGCGCACAAGGCTGCCGCGTTGTCCGCAACATCGTTCACACGAACAAGACCGGAGTACACCATGCAGAAGAGAAACAAGACGGTCGCCGTCATTGGTGCCGGTGATTTCATCGGCGGTGAGATCGCCAAGAAGTTCGCCTCCGAAGGCTTCACGGTCTTCGCCGGCCGCCGCAACGGCGACAAGCTCGCGCCGCTGGTCAAGGAGATCGAGGCCGCCGGCGGCGAGATCCATGCGCGCTCACTCGATGCGCGCAAGGAGGAGGAGATCATCTCCTTCCTCAACGACGCCGACAAGCATGCGCCGCTGGAGGTCTGCATCTTCAACATCGGTGCCAATGTCAATTTCCCGATTCTGGAGACCACCGAGCGCGTGTTCCGCAAAGTTTGGGAGATGGCCTGCTACTCGGGTTTCCTGGCGGGGCGTGAGGCGGCGCGGCTGATGACGGCGCGTGGAGAGGGCAACATTTTCTTCACCGGCGCGACCGCGTCGCTGCGCGGCGGCAGCGGTTATGCCGCCTTTGCCAGCGCCAAGTTCGGCCTGCGCGCCGTGGCGCAGGCGATGGCGCGCGAGCTCGGACCGAAGAACATCCACGTCGCGCATCTGATCATCGATTCCGGCGTCGACACCGAATGGGTGCGGCAGCGTCGCATCGAGGCGCTCGGCCCGAACGCGCTCGACAATCCCGATCTTTTGATGCCACCGGCTTCGGTCGCGACGTCCTACTGGCAGCTCTACCAGCAGCCGAAGAGTGCCTGGACCTTCGAGCTGGAAATCCGGCCCTTCGGCGAGAAGTGGTAAGGAGCACGGCAGATGGAGCTCGCGCTATCCCCTGAAGACGCGGCGTTTCGCGACGAAGTCCGCGCCTTCATCAAGGACAATTATCCGGCGGAGATGCGCGTCCCCAATCCGGAGACCGATCTCTCCAAGGAGCAGATGCTGCTGTGGCATCGCATCCTGCACAACAAGGGCTGGATCGCGCCGCTCTGGCCCAAGGAATATGGCGGGCCCGGTTGGTCGATCACGCGCCGCTTCATCTTCGAGCAGGAGACGACGCGCGCCGGCACCATGCCGCCGCTGGCGTTCAGCGTCACCATGGTCGGCCCCGTCATCTATACGTTCGGCAACGCCGCGCAGAAGGCGAAGTTCTTGCCGCGCATCCTGTCCGGCGAGGACTGGTGGTGCCAGGGCTATTCGGAGCCGGGCTCCGGCTCCGACCTCGCCACCGTTCGTACCAAGGCGGTGCGCGACGGCGACCACTACATCGTCAACGGCCACAAGACCTGGACGACGCTCGCGCAGCACGCCGACTGGATCTTCTGCCTGGTCCGCACCGATCCCACGGCGAAGCCGCAATCCGGGATATCATTCCTGCTGATCGACATGAAATCGCCGGGCGTCACCGTCCGTCCGATCATCACCATCGACGGCTCGCACGAGGTCAACGACGTCTTCCTGGAGGATGTCCGCGTTCCGGTCGAGAACCTGATCGGTGAGGAGAACAAGGGCTGGACCTACGCGAAATTCCTGCTCGGCAACGAGCGCACGAGCATGGCCGGCATCGGCCGCTCGACGCGCTACATCGCGCGGCTGAAGAAGATCGTGAAGGCCGAGATCCCGGAAGACGATCCGGCGCATCTCGAATTCATCAGGGACATCGCCCGCGTCGAGCTCGACGTGCTGGCGCTGGAGGCGACCGAGCTTCGGGTCGTCGCCCAGATGGCGCGCGGTATCGATCCGGGACCGGCGGCCTCGCTGTTCAAGATCCGCGGCACCGAGATCTTTCAGGATATCACCGAGCTGACCCATCGGGCGATCGGCAATGACGGGCTTGCGATCCGCGAGCATCCGGTCAGCGCCAATCACTTCATGCCGGGCCCGGACTACGGCCACACGGCGTCGGAGAAGTATCTCAATTCGCGCAAGCTCTCGATCTACGGCGGATCGAACGAAATCCAGCGCAACATCATCGCCAAGGCGGTGCTTGGTCTCTAGAGCGGGATGCTCAAACAAGGCGTTAGAGCCATCGCGCGTTAGCAGCAGCGGCACGAGAGGATCGGATGGATATCCAGTTCACGGAAGAGCAGGAATTGTTGCGGGCCAGCGTGCAGCGGCTGCTGCGCGACCGGTATGACTTCGATGCGCGCCGCAAGATCGTGGCGAGCGAGGACGGCTTCAGCCGCAAGCATTGGGCCGAGTTCGCCGAGCTTGGCCTGCTCGCCGCGCCATTCGCGGAAGCCGTCGGCGGGCTCGGCGGCGGACCGCTGTCGACCATGATCATCATGCAGGAGTTCGGCCGCCATCTCGTGGTCGAGCCGTTCGTCGAGACGGTCGTTGTGGCCGGCCGCCTGATCGAGCAGGCAGGTTCCGACGCGCAGCAGCAGGCCTATATCGCCGACATCATCGCGGGATCGAAGCTCTGGGCATTGGCGTGGACCGAGAGGGGCTCGCGCTTCGATCTTGCCACGGTCACCACGACAGCGCGCCGGGACGGCAATGATTATGTGCTCACCGGCGAGAAGACGGCGGTGATGGCCGCGCCTTGGGCGGACTATCTGATCGTCTCGGCGCGGACCTCGGGCCATCGTCACGATCGCGGCGGCGTCAGCCTGTTCGTGGTCGATCGCCGCGCCGCCAATCTCGATCTGCAGAGCTTCAGGACCATCGACGGCCGGAGGGCCGCCGAGATCAGCCTGCGCGGTGTACGCGGCGAACTGCTCGGCCGGGAAGGCGAGGGCGTCGCCGCGCTGGAGGCCTGCCGCAACCGTGCCATCGGCGCACTCTGTGCCGAGGCGGTCGGCGCGATCGGCGAGCTGAACGACGCGACGCTGGACTACTCCAAGACGCGCAAGCAGTTCGGCGTCACGATCGGCAGCTTCCAGGTGCTGCAGCACCGGATGGTCGACATGTTCATCGCGCATCAGGAAGCGTTGTCCCTGATGCAGCATCTCAGCCTCAGTCTCAGCGACGACGAGGCCGGCATCTCCCGGCTCGCCTCGGGCGCCAAGTCCAAGATCGGCTATGCCGGCAAGTTCGTGGCCGACCAGGCGGTGCAGTTGCATGGCGGCATGGGCATGACCGACGAGCTCAATGTCGGTCACTACTTCAAGCGGATTTCCTCCATCAACATCCAGTTCGGCGATCCCGCCTATCACGTGCTGCGCTATGCGCAGCTCGACGCGGTCGCATAAGCCAGAGAGGCAAGTATGTCACAGGATGCAGTCATCGTTTCCACCGCGCGTACCGGCGTCGGCAAGGCCTATCGCGGCGCGCTCAACAACACCGACGGCCCGACCCTGGCCGGCCACGTGATGGCCGAGGCCGTCAAGCGCGCCGACATCGCGCCCGGCGAGGTCGAGGACGTGGTGATGGGCTGCGCCATGCAGCAGGGCACCATGGTGATGAATGTCGCGCGCAAGGGCGCCATCCGGGCCGGACTTCCCGTCACCGTTGCCGGCACCACCATCGACCGGCAATGCGCCTCCGGGCTGCAGGCGATCGCGGTCGCCGCGCGTTCGGTCATGCTCGACGGCGTCGAGATTGCGATCGGCGGCGGCATCGAGTCGATCAGCCTGGTGCAGAACGAGCACATGAACAGGTTCCACGCTGTCGACGACGAGCTGATGGCGATGAAGCCCGAGATGTACATGTCGATGCTGGAGACGGCGGAAGTCGTCGCCGAGCGCTACGGGATCGGCCGCGACAAGCAGGACGAATACAGCCTGGAATGCCAGCGCCGCGTCGGCGCCGCGCTGCAGGGCGGCCGCTTCAACGACGAGATCGTGCCGATCACGACCAAAATGGCCGTGGTCAACAAGGACACCAAGGAAGTCAGCTTCCAGCAGGTGACCTTGGCCAAGGACGAGGGTCCGCGGCCGGATACCACGGCGGACGGGCTCGCCAAGATCAAGCCGGTGTTCGAGGGCAAGACCATCAGTGCCGGCAATGCCAGCCAGCTCTCGGACGGTGCTTCGGCCTGCGTGATCATGAGCGACAAGATCGCCGCGCAGAAGGGGCTGAAGCCGCTCGGTATCTTCCGTGGTTTCGTCGCCGCCGGCGTCGAGCCGGATGAGATGGGGGTCGGCCCGGTCGCTGCGATCCCGCGGCTGTTGAAGCGGCATAATCTGAAGATCGACGACATCGATCTCTGGGAGCTCAACGAGGCCTACGCGGTGCAGGTGATCTATTGCCGCGACAAGCTCGGCATCGACCCGGACAAGCTGAACGTCAATGGCGGCTCGATCGCGATCGGCCATCCCTATGGCATGACCGGAGCGCGGCTCACCGGCCACCTCCTGATCGAGGGCCGGCGGCGCAAGGCGAAATACGGCGTGGTGACCATGTGCATCGGCGGCGGCATGGGCGCGGCGGGCCTGTTTGAAATCGTCCACTGACCGGAAACGCGGGAGAAACTTGTGAAGACAGCAATCACTGAACTGTTCGGCATCCAGCATCCGATCATCCAGGGCGGCATGCACTATGTCGGCTTCGCCGAGATGGCAGCCGCGGTGTCCAACGCCGGCGGCCTCGGCATCATCACCGGCCTGACCCAGCGGACGCCGGAGCTGCTGGCGAAGGAGATCGCGCGCTGCCGCGACATGACCGACAAGCCAATCGGCGTGAACCTCACCTTCCTGCCAAGCTTCACCGCGCCGCCCTATCCGGAGTATATCGCTGTTATCCGCGAGGGCGGCGTCAAGGCGGTGGAGACCGCGGGCCGCAGCCCGGAACAGTATATGCCGGCGCTGAAGGCAGCCGGCATCAAGGTGATCCACAAATGCACCTCGGTGCGGCACTCGCTGAAGGCCGAGAAGATCGGCTGCGATGCGGTCAGCGTCGACGGCTTCGAGTGCGGCGGCCATCCCGGCGAGGACGACATCCCGAACATGATCCTGCTGCCGCGCGCGGCGGACGAGCTGACAATCCCGTTCGTGGCCTCGGGTGGCATGGCGGATGCGCGCAGCCTCGTCGCCGCGCTGTCGATGGGCGCTGCCGGCATGAACATGGGCACGCGTTTCATCGCGACCAAGGAAGCGCCGGTGCATGCCAATGTGAAGCAGGCGCTGCTCGATGCCGACGAACTCGACACCCGCCTGGTGATGCGCGCGCTGCGCAACACCGAGCGGGTGCTGAAGAACAAGGGCGTCGATGAGCTGCTCGAGATCGAACGCGAGAAGGGCGCCAAGCTGAAGATCGAGGACATCCACGAGCAGGTCGCCGGCGTCTACCCGAAGGTGATGATCGACGGCGAGATGGATGCCGGCGCCTGGAGCTGCGGCATGGTGGTCGGCCTGATCCACGACATCCCGACGGTCAAGGAGCTGATCGACCGCATCATGACCGAGGCGGAGCAGATCATCCGGCAGCGGCTGACCGGCTTCCTCGACGGCAAGTTTGAAACCACGGCGGCCCGCGCGGTCGCCTGACGGGAGAGTGCCATGACCGAGCATGTCAAAGTGGAGGTCGCTGCCGGCGTCATGACGCTGACCCTGCAACGGCCCGAGAAGAAGAACGCGCTGACCGGCGCCATGTATGACGCGATGTCGAACGCGCTGAAGCAGGCCGAGGCGGATCCAGCCGTCCGCGTGATCCTGTTCCAGGGCGACGGCGACAGCTTCACCGCGGGCAACGACCTGGCCGACTTCGCGAGCCAGGCGCGCGGCGAGAGCGCGGTCGATAGCCCCGCGCATCGCTTCATCGAGACCATCAGCAAGGTCGGCAAGCCGCTGGTCGCGGCGGTGCAGGGCAACGCGGTCGGCGTCGGCACCACCATGCTGCTGCATTGCGATCTGGTCTATCTCGCCGAGAACGGCCGGCTGATCACGCCCTTCGTCAATCTGGCGCTGGTGCCGGAGGCGGCGTCGAGCTGGCTGCTGCCGCTCAGGATCGGACATGCGCGCGCCTATGCGATGTTTGCGCTTGGCGAGCCAATGGATGCGCAGGGCGCGCTGGCATCCGGCCTCGCCAATGCCGTGGTGCCGCAGGCGGATCTGCGCAAGAAGGCGCACGACGCGGCGGTGGCGTTGACCAAGCGGCCCGCGGGTTCGCTTGGCATGACGAAGAAGCTGATGCGCGAGCAGCAGCGGATCGCGGCGCAGATCGCCGAGGAAGGCGTGTTGTTCAAGGAGCGGCTGACGACACCGGAAGCGCGCGAGGCCTTTGCCGCGTTCGCCGAACGGCGCCAGCCCGACTTCACCAAGCTGTCGGCCTGACCGGCAGCTAACTCACGGACACATCGAGGGAGCGAAAGCATGCGCGTCGTCGGCAGCCATCAATATCCCAGCATGGAATCCGTGATCTACGGCAAGCCGGCAGCCGAAGCGCTGCGCGAGGAGGCCGAACGGCTGGGCGCGAAACGCGTCTATCTGATCGCCAGCCGCACGCTGAACACCACCACCGACGAGATCGAGAAGATCCGCAAAGGGCTCGGCGATCGCCATGCCGCGACCTTCGACGGCGTGCCGCAGCACACGACGCGGGATGTCGTGACCCAGATCGCGCGGCAGGCCAGCGAAGCCAAGGCGGACCTCGTCGTCGCGATTGGCGGCGGCTCGGTGGTCGATGCGGCGAAGATCGTGCTGATGTGCATGGAGCACGAGATCTTCGAGCCAGCGGGGCTTGACGGCTTCGAGACCACGCCGGATCGCCGGTTCGGACCGTTCCGCACGCCCAAGGTCCGGATGATCGCGATCCCCAGCACGCTCTCGGGCGGCGAGTATAATTCCGGCGCGCTGGTCACCGACACCAGCCGCAAGCTGAAGCAGATCTTCAACCACCCGATGATGATGCCGCGCAGCATCATCCTCGATCCCGCGATCACCAGATATACGCCGGAGAAGCTCTGGCTCGGCTCCGGCACGCGCGCGATGGATCACGGCATCGAGGCGATCTGCTCCAGCCGGCCCAACGTGCTGGTCGACGCGGTGTGCCAGCAGGGACTGCGCTATCTGCACGAAGGCCTGCTGCGCACCAAGGCCAATCCCGATGACGAGGCGGCGCGGCTGAGATGCCAATTGGGCTCGTGGCTGTCGGCCTTCGGACTGCAGTCGCGGGTGCCGATGGGCGCAAGCCACGCCATCGGCCATGTGCTCGGCGGCACCTGCGACGTTCCTCATTATTTCTGCACGGCCGTGATGATGCCGAGCGTGCTGCGCTACAACCGCCCCGCGACGGAAGCCGCCCAGCAAGCGATCGCCGCCGCGCTCGGTGCGCCCGGTCGCGACGCGAGCGAGGCGTTCGCCGGCTTCATTGCGGAGCTCGGCCTGCCGCGGCGGCTGGCCGATGTCGGTGTCGGCGAAGACCGCTTCGAGCTGATCGGCCGGAACGCCATGCTGTCGATCTTCACCCGCACCAACCCGCAGCCGATCCGCGAGCCCGGCGATGTCGTCAAGATCCTGAAACTGGCCGCCTGAGGCAACAGCATCTGGAGCAGCCCATCATGGCCGCCTTGCGCATCTTCTCCTATCTGCCGAACCCGCGGGTCTGGAAGGCAACCATCGCCGCGCGGTTCTGCGGCGTCGACGTCGAGGTCAGGGGCGCCTCCGGCAAGGAATTGCGCGACTGGCTCTGGGATTACGATGCCCGTCCGCTGGCAGAGCAGGAGCGCGCTGAGCTCGCCTCGCTCGCGCGAGCCGGCCGGGTCGGACTGACCGGCGCGCAGCTCTTCAAGACCGATGCGTTCATGGTGGCGCAACCGTTCGGCAATGTGCCGGCGGCGTTCGGTGCCGACGGCAAGGTCGGAATCTTCGAATCGAACAGCATCATGCGGGCAGTGGCGCGGCTCGGCGAGGCGAAGTTCCCGCTCTACGGACGTGACGCCTATGAGGCGTCCAGGATCGACAGCTTTCTCGATGTCAGCCTGGTCTTTGCGCGGGATACTCAGATTTATCTGCTCGCGCTGTCGGGCGGCACGGTCGATGCGGCCATCCATGCCCGCGCCAAGGATGCGTTCGCGATCTATGCCTCGGGGATCGAGCAGGCGCTGTCGCCACGGCGAGAGGCGCTGGTCGGGAACGGTATTTCGATCGCCGACATCTGCCTGGCCGCCGAACTCGCGCTGTTCATGAATGAGCATGCGCGGACCGAGCAATTGCGCGAGCAGGGGTTGGAGAGAATTCTGCACCCGGGGGTGCAGGGTACGTATCCGCTGATGTTCGCTCACTTTGCCCGGCTGGTCGAGCACGCGCATTTCAGGCCGGATCTCAAGCCCTACGTCGAGAAGCTGCTGTCGAAGGCGGCCGCCTGATCTTGAAATCTGTTGGCTGCAACGCGGAGGATTGACTGCATGACCGCACCCGTCTGTCTGATATCCGGCGTTGGGCCCGGCACCGGTTCGGCGCTTGCCCGGAGGTTTGCTGAAGGCGGCTATCGGGTCGCACTTCTCGCCAGGAACGAGGAGCGTCTCGCCGCGCTCGAGAAGCAGCTGCCGGGTGCAAAGGCCTATCGATGTGATGTGTCCGACCCGGTGCAGGTCGAGACGGTGGCGGCGGCGGTGGAGGGGGATCTCGGCCATCCCAGTGTCATGATCCACAACGCCGTCGGCGGGGCGTTCGGTACATTCCGCGAGATCGATCCGCAGATTCTCAATCGCAACTTCCAGGTCAACACGATGGGCCTGTTGTACCTGGCACGGCGGTTTGCTCCGGCGATGATCAGCGCCGGCAAGGGCGCCATCGTTGCGACCGGCAACACCTCGGCCTTGCGCGGCAAGGCCGGTTTCGCGGGGTTCGCGCCGACCAAGGCGGCGCAGCGCATCCTGGCCGAGGCGATGGCGCGCGACCTCGGGCCGCAGGGCGTCCACGTCGCCTATCTCGTGATCGATGCGGTGATCGATCTGGAATGGACGCGGAAGCGCTGGCCGGAGCGGCCGGACGATTTCTTCATCAAGCCGCGCGCGATCGCGGACGAGGTCTGGCACGTCGCCCATCAGGACCGCAGCGCGTGGTCGTTCAACGTCGAGATCAGGCCGTTCGGCGAAGCCTGGTAGGCGCCGCTCGGCGCCGCAAGAGCCGGTCTATTCATAAGAGTTCAGGGGGAGTTCATGTTGGTGAAGACGTTTGCTGTGTCCATCGCGATGCTTGCGGCCGTTGCTGTTACTGCGGTCCGCGCGGAAACGCCCGGCGTCTCGGAATCTGAAATCAAGATCGGCGCGACATTCCCGTTCAGCGGCCCGGCATCCCCGCTGAGCAATACCGGCAAGGGCCTCATCGCCTACGTCCATTCCATCAATGATCGCGGCGGCATCAACGGCCGCAAGATCAACCTCATCACCTATGACGATGCCTATTCGCCGCCCAAGGCGGTGGAGCAGACCCGCAAGCTGATCGAGAGCGACGAGGTCGCGTTCCTGTTCAGCCCGCTGGGGACGCCCGGCATCGGCGCAACCATCAAATATGTGACCGCGAAGAAGGTGCCGCACCTCTTCGTCGTCAGCGGTGTGACCAAGTTTGCGAACTTCGCCGAGTTTCCGCTGACGACCACCGGGCTGCCGAGCTACAACACCGAAGGAAAGATCTACGCCAGGTACATTGCCCAGACGGCGCCCGACGCGAAGATCGCGATCCTCTACCAGAACGACGATCTCGGCCGTGACTTCGTGGCCGCGTTCAAGGAAACCCTGAAGGGCGAGTTCGACAGGAAGGTGGTGACGTCTCCCTATGAGGTCACCGAGCCCACCATTGAATCACGCGTGGTGACGCTGAAGGCGTCGGGCGCCCAGGCGTTCCTGATCGCCGGCACGCCGAAATTCGCCGCGCAAGCGATCAAGAAGGCGAGTGAGATCGGCTGGACGCCACTCACCATCGTGAATTACGTGTCGAGCTCGGTCTCCTCGACCATCGTGCCGGCCGGAGCGGACAAGGCGGTCGGCGTCGTCGTGGCGACCATCGCGAAGGATCCGAACGACAGGAAGTGGGCCGACGATCCCGGCATCAAATGGTATCGCGCTCATTTCGAGAAGTATCTTCCGGGTGCCGATATCGGCGATAGCAACTATCTGTTCGGGACCCAGCAGGGCCAGATCCTGGAGCAGGTGCTGAAGCAGTGCGGCGACGACCTGTCGCGCGAGAACATCGTGAAGCAGGCGCGCAACATCAAGGGACTTGTGCTGCCGACGCTGATGCCGGGCATCACGGTCAACACGGGACCCGACAACAGCATGGCCTATACGCAGCTTCAGCTGCAGCGCTGGACGGGGAGCTCCTGGGAGCAGTTCGGCGGCGTGCTGAGCGCCGAGCCGAACTGAGCCGCGGGGTCGATCGCCGACGAGGCGCGCTAATGGAGCCACCGTGCGATCGGCTTCGCCAGCGCGTTTTGCCATTCCCGCTGCGTTGACCGGTCGCTTGACCGCAGCCCGTTCAGCAGGGCCGTGGTCTTGGGCTGAACACGCGAGCCGTCGATTACCTCGAGCTGGCCGCACCGGTTGAGCGTGTGGAGCTTGCGCCCGCTCCATTGCGGCCCGGGCTTGAGCAGATGCCGAACGGCCTGCTTGTAGGTCGTTGGCGACAGTTCGAGCACTTCTGCAAGGCCGAGCGCCGCGCCGTATCCGTTGGTGCAGTCCTGCACCGGCCGCCACAGCTTTCCATCGACGGTCACGAAGTTGCCGGCCGGCCGCGTGGTCGCGCGATCCATCAGGATCGGATTGGCCGCATGCGGTTGCCAGGGGCCGAGCAATTGCCCGGCGTAGTAGATCGCCAGCGTGTCGGAATAGCCGCCGGTGCCGTCGCGCCAGGCTCCGAACATGTAATGGAGCCCGTTGTGCTGCGTGATCGTCACGTCGGCAAGTTCGAGGCCGGACAGCAGCGTTGAGTGCCGCTCCCACTTGTCCGGAAAGCGGATGCATTTGTAGATTGGAACGTCCCGATGCGCGGTGCTTTCCGGGATCATCCAGAGCTCGCCGCCATCCTCGATCAGGAACGGGTAGGACAAATGCCAGGGCTCTTCGAGCACCGGCATCACCGTGCCGATCGGCCCGCTGCCGTCGAATTCGATCGCGGAAATGATGCCCTTGCCGGTCCGGTGGTCGAGGTCTTCGAAGAACACGAAGGTCCTGCCCTGCCATTTCACCGGAAACGGATCGGCATAGAAGTGGTTGCCGGGATCGCCGAGCACGTTCCAGGCAGGTCCCGACAGGTCGCCGGTGCGCCAGGTATCCGTATTCCCGGCGAAGCGCCAACCGACATGCCAATGCGGCGCGTAACAGCACAGGCGATAGATTCCCTTCGCGATCGAAGTCGCCACGCCGCGCACGACAAAGGGCGCTGGATTTCGCAGCTCGCCGCCGCTCGCCGGAGCAGCCAATTGCGGCACCAGCCGCGGAGCTCCTGACAGAATCGGCGGCAGCATCGACAGCGTGCGTGCCATCACGGTTTCGAGCCCGCCGCTCAGGCCAGCCGCGATTTCCGCGGAGGGATGGCCGCGGTCCATCACCGAGCCGTCGAGCTCATTGACGATTTCGATCACCGGCAGATCGCCGGCGAGAATGGCCGCCAGTGCGGCGCCTTCGCCCGCGCTCCCGTTGAAACGTGGACGGAGATACAGTTTCGCGGAGCAGTTCGGATCCCGCTCGGCGCTGGTGAAGTCGACCACCACGTCGGGGTTACCCGCGCGCGGCCGCTCCGGAATCGTCGTCACCCGGTCGGCGCCGCCGGCCTTGCCCTTGCGCAGGACGATGCGTTCGAGCTCGAACAGCATGTCGAGGCCGGCGGGCCGCGGTGCCGGCGTCGTGGTCCATGAGATTTGAACGGGAATATCCTGATCGTTGACGCGCAACGACTCGCGGCACATCCAGAGCCGTGGCTGCGCGCGGTCGCAGCGAAACTCGATAATCATGGCCAGCCCAACTTCCTAGTGCGCGTCCGCTCCCACGGCGTCGCCGAGAATGCGGACGTATTCCTCTATCATGGCATCCAACGAATAACGCGACTTCAGGCCCACGGCGCTTTGCCGCAGCTGGTCGCTCAACACACGATCTGTCAGGACCTTCGATACGGCGGCCGAGAATTCGGCCTCGTTCGAAGCGTCAACGAACACCGCGGCAGGCTGCCCTTGGTAGGACAGCACCTCGCGCAGCACGGGGAGGTCGTTGACGACGCAGGGAATGCCGGCGCTCGCGGCTTCGACCGCGGCAAGGCCGAAGGTTTCGGCCTGCGTGGGGAATACGAAGACGTCCAGGCACGTCAGGAAATCGGCCATCTGGCGCGGTGCAATCTCGCCGATGAGGTGCAGCCGGTCCGAGACATCAAGCTCGTCCGCCAGGGCCCTCAGCCGCCCTTCATCCGCGCCCTGGCCGGCGAGCGCAAGGTGCCAGGATGGATCGGCAGCCAGCAGGCGAATGGCCGCATCGAGCCGCTTATGCGGGTGCAGCCTTGCCGCACAGCCGAGCAGGATGTGATCCGGCGGCAGCTTGAACTGTTGCCGCGCAACGTCCTTCGGCAGGCTGTGCGACTTGTCGTCGAAGCCGTGCGGGACGTGCTTCATGCGCGATCGATACGGAGCCGGATAGCGCGCATATTCGCGCTCCATGTCCCGCGAGTTCAGCGTGATGCACTGGAAGAAACCGGTAGAGCCCATGATGATGTCGGCAGCGCGCACCGGCATGCTCATCGACAGCGCCGAGGACACCTGGTTGGCGATCACGGGGGCGCGGCTGACGAGGCGCGACACGCCTCCGCCGATCACATTGCCGAAGTGCTGGAAGGTCAGCACGACGTCGGGCTTGATGGTCCTGAGATGACCGGCGAGCGCCCACAGCATGCGCAGCAGCGCCACCGGATTTCCCGGACGGGTCTGCGCGCAATAGAACGTATCGGGCGGCTCGTCGAACGAATCCGATTTGCGGAAGAAGAACAGGTTGGCGACGTCGTAGCCGCGTGCGGTGAGGCCGGCGCCGAGCAACCGCGAGATCTCCTGCGCGCCGGCGTTCTCGGCCTGGGTCTGCACCAGGACAACACGCAGCTTTCGCTTGCTCTCGTTCGGTCGATCGCGTGATGCGGTCGATGCCTCGCGCAATTCTATGCTTGGCGTGTGCTGGAGCACGGATTCCTCACCCGTTGAAGGGGTGGATTCGTCCCCTTCATTTTTGCGCGCGTAACTATCACGCGAAGCGCGCTCGTGCATCGAGTAGCGTGTGTTGAGGTTACTGCTCATTTAGCAATCAGACATGTGTCGGCAATCGAGAGCTATTATCTCACAGATAGGGTACAGCCGGCTCGTTAACTAATTGGTTACGGCAACGCAAAGAGGGGGTAACCGGCGATTAACCATAGATATTTACGTTGAAGCAGTACTGTCAGTTGAAGTCGAGTCAGAGCCCATGAAGTTCGGTAGCCGGATAGGCCCGAGACGTTCCGAAGTCACGGAACCCGCAGCGTCGTGGGAAACTGCCGGCGTGCCGGCTGGCCAATCCCCCGCGGAAACCACCAAGGGCGTGCTTAGCATTCCGGGTGTGGTGGCCTTTTTTCGCGAGAAGGGTCAACGCATCCTGATGCTTGCCGCGGTCATCTTCGCGGTCGGTATCATCTTGTTGATGTTGATCCCGGCGCGTTACGCCGCCACGGCGCTCGTCGTCGTCGACCCGCGCGAGCAGCGCGTCACCGCCGATCAGGACGTCCTGCCCGGGATCGGTCAAGATGCCGCAGCGCTGCAGAGCTACGTCGAAATCGCCAAATCCGATGGATTTCTCGGGCCGCTGATCGATCAGCTCAAGGTCGCCGAGGACAGCGACATCGCCGGCGGCAGGACCGATGCCACGCGCCTGCTCGACCGGTTTCGCAACCGGCTCGATATCTCAAGGCGCGGACTAACCTATGTTATCGCCATCAAGTTCACGTCCAACAGCCCGCAGCGCGCCGCGCACTACGCCAATGCGGTGGCCGAGGCGTTCGTCGCCAGCCAGCGCGGGACCCGCAGCGTGGCAACCGACGAGGCCGCCGACTGGCTGAAGAGCCGGCTCAAGACCTTGAACGACCGGCTGCGGTCATCGGAAGATGCCGTTGCCAAGTTCAAGCTCGAGCACCGGATCGTCAACGCCGGCAAGGAATCCACCACGCAGCAATTGCGCGTCACCGACCTGACGCAGCAGGTTGCCGCGGCGCGCGCCCGTGCCGAGGAGGCCAAGTCGCGCTATGAGCAGCTGCAACGCGACCTGAAGGCCAATGTCGACGGGCCGGTCAAGCAGGACCTGCTGAGCGCGCTGCGCGCCCAGCGCTCCGCGCTCAACGACCAGATTGCCCAGAAGCGTGGGGTGCTCGGCGATCGTCATCCCGACCTCGTGATGGCGCTCAGCCAGTTGAGCGATCTCAACCGGCAGATCGAGATCGAGCGCAAGAAGAACATCGACACCGCGAAGTCGGAATACGAGGCGCAGCGCGATCAGCAGAAGGCGCTCGAAGACCAGCTGAAGGCGGCCGAGCACCAGATCCTTGTCGATGGTCAAGCGCTCGTCAAATTGCAGGAACTGCAGCGCGATGCCGATGCCAACAAGAATATCTACGAACAGTTTCTGTCGCGCTACAGGACGACCGACGAGCAGCGCGGTCTTCAGAACTCGCAGACCAAGGTGGCATCGCCCGCGACGCCGCCGGTGCGTTCGACGCTTCCGCCGCTTTCTCTGCTGCTCGTCGCGCTCGCGATCGTCTCGCTGCTGACGTCGACGGCGATCGTCGCCGTTCCCGGACTGAATCTGAAGCAGCTCCCGATCAAGAGCATTCCGCCGCTGCGCCGTGCCGAAGCGCCCGCATCGACCCCGACCCCGGCCGCGCCGCAATCTGCGCTGCCGCCGGGATTGCCGGTGCTGGCCCGCATTCCCAACATGGTGTCGTCAGATGCCGTCAGGAGCGTCTGGCAGACCCCGATTTCGACGACGGCCGAGCCCGATCTCAGTCCGCATCTTCAGTTGCTGATCGAGAACATCGAGCAGCTTCCGGGTGAGCACGGCAAGGTGGCGCTGCTGCTGTCGGTCGAGACCGGTGCGGGCGGCAGCACCGTCGCACGGTCGCTCAACCGGTCCGCCGTCAAGAACGGGATGCTCAGCGTCCTGATCGAGATAGAAACCAGGCGCACCGAAGCCGCGCCGCCGCAAGGCTCGGGGATCATCAAGGCCGATCTGCCGTCGGTCGTCGAACTGCTGGGCGCCAGCAGCAAGGCGCCGCCCTATCCGCAGGACGACATTCGCGCCGATTTCGGCCTGATCATCGTCGACGCATCGTCGCTTGCGATGCAGCCGGCCGCGGTCGCGCTGGCCGCCCAAGCCGACCTGGTGATCCTGGTGGTTCGCGAGGGCGCTGCCAACCCGGCTGCGATCGGCAAGGCGCGGACCGATCTGTCCAGGTTCGGCTCGGTCCCGATCGCGCTGGTCGTCAATCGCGTGGCGGCCAATGCCGCGGTCAGCAACCCTCAGCGCGAAGCCGTGGGATTGGCAAGCTGAAGGTCTAAATTCTTGTTTGATGGGTTTTCTTCACGCGAACCGGCGTCCACTTCGCTTGAAAACGCACTAGTCCTTGCTATCCGCAACGCGGACTGCGTAAGCGCCGGCCTTCGACGACGCGAGATGCGACAACACCAGGATTGACGGGTCGACGCCGGTCCGCCGGCGGCACAGCACATTGAGCGCGACGGTGGCGAGCACCAGGGAAACCGTCGCCGAGATCGCCGCCCCGAGCACGCCGAGCCAGGGGATCAGCACGACAAATCCGATCAGCCGCAACGCCACGTTGGCGGCGACAACCGGAACATAATCGCGCTCATGCCCCGTCAGCTGCAGGACCGCGGCGGACGGCCCGCCTGCCGCCTGGAAGGCCGTTCCGATCGCGAGCACGATCAACACCCACTGCTGCGCAGCGAAATGCGGTCCGAACAGGCCGAGCAGGTAGGGAGCGCCGACCCAGACGATGACGAGCCCGCTGAGCACGCAGAGCGCGGTCACCTCGGCCATCAGCTTCAGCGTATGTTCGAGCTCGCGGCGATTCTTGCTGAAATACAGCGACGGCAGCCGGCGCGCGCCGAACGTGTAGAGCGCGGCGGAAAGCATCGCGAAGATGTTGGCTAGACGCGAGGCGGCGAAATAGACGCCCGCAGTGGCCGGATCCAGCATCCAGTAGACCAGGATGACGTCGAAATACTGGTTCGCCGCTTCGAGAATCGAGGCGAGCCAGAAGCGGAACGCACTGCGGTTCCAGCGCGACGTCTCGAAGCGCGCCGTGACCGCGCGCAGGTTCGGCAGCACGCGCACGATCGACACGATCTGCACGACCAGCCCCAACGCCATCGCGACCGTCATCGCGGCGAACAGTTCGGCGGGGGTGAGCTGGCGGTGGCCGATCAGCGCCGCGATCAGGACCAGGACAATGGCAACTCGCCAGAAGAATTCGCGATTGCCTTCGCCCATCAGGATGCTGACCAGCGATCGTGCGATCTGGCTGCCGAGCATCAGCCCGGCATTGACGGCGGTGAACGCCGAGACCGAGAGGATCAAGAGCCACCATTCGCCGCGAATGCTTGCCACCGCGGCGATCGCGGCGATCGAGATCAGCATCCCGATCGCCGAGTACTTCAGGCTCGACAGCAGCACGCCCTTGGTCAACTCGGCCTGGCCGCGCACCTCGTACTCATTGAGGAAGCGAACCAGCAGCAGCTCCTGGCCGACCAGGCCCACGACCGCGGCGATCTGGGCGACGGAGAGCAAGGTTGCGAAGTCTCCGAACGCGTCAGGCGTCATCGTCCGCGCCGCCAGCGAGAACAGGGCGAACGCGAGCCCGCCGCTGCCAACCTTGAGCAGGATGGTCCCGGCAACGCCGCGCGTGACATCACGCCGTAGCATTTGAAGAACGGAGGCAATCACAAGCGACGTCTCAATATCCTGTCAGGCTGCTGACCTTAACAACCGGTGAGGTCTGGAGTGTTAATGTTCTCTTGCTAAAATTCCGTTCCTTTCAACCGGGCTTGAGGCGCTACGGCCAATATGTCGCGCTGCTCCATTCTGGAACGCTGCCGTCCTCGCTGTGTCCAAACGGCGCAGATTGGATTTTCCTCCGGCACCCGGTGCGACAGCGTGGACCGCGCTGGTTGAAACCGCGTTAGCGCGCCAACGGCATCCGTCGAAGCTCCATGGCCTGGCCATTGCCCCGCCAGCCTGCCGTGGAGCGCCCAAAACGTCAGTTTCATGATCGTTATTGCTGCAAGCCATGTGCCGGGACGGGGCCGATCGCGGCGGGGACGTTGTCGTTAACCTCAATAATGGAACTCGTCGTGTCCGTTCTGCGCGGCGGCAGGGCAGGCAAGGAAATTGCAGTTCTGTAGTCAATTAGCCGTCGGAGCGGACAAAGATGATTGCCGAGGAAAGCATGACCCAGCCGATCGCAACCTGCGAGGCTGAAACGATCGAAGCGGACGTCGCCATTGTTGGCGCCGGTTTGGCGGGCTCGCTCGCGCGGGCCGTCCTCACGCGTGCCGGGTATCGGGTCGTCCTGATCGACAAGCGTTCGATCCCGCCGGATGAATTCCGCGTCGAAAAGATCGCCGGACGGCAGATCGATATCTTCCGCCGCCTGGGCTTCATCGACGATGTCGAGGCCGTCGCCTCGTCCTATGACCGGGTGCTCAACATCAGGGACGGCAGACTGGTCGATATCGGCGTCGGCCGGTCCTACGGGGTTTCCTATGCCAACCTCGTCGACATGGCCCGCGGCCTGACGCCTGATACATCCAGCTTCCTGCTCGACCAGGTGAACAATGTCAGCTGCGGCGAGGATCGTCAGCAATTGACGCTGGCGTCCGGAAAACGCGTCGTCTCGCGCCTAGTCGTTCTGGCGACCGGCATGGCGGGCGCGCTTGGCTACCATCTCGGAATGCGCCGGCAGATGATCGCCGCGCGCCATTCGGTGACGTTCGGCTTCACGATCGCGCGGCCGGATAACGCGCCATTCGGCTTCGACGCGCTGACCTGCTATGGCAAGGAGGCGGCTGACGGCGTCGACTATCTCAGCCTGTTCCCGATGTCGGGCGGCATGCGCGCGAACCTGTTCATGTTCCGCGATCCGACCGATCCGATCATGCGCGAGCTGCGCCGCGACACCAGGCGGACGCTGCTCCGTCTGATGCCGGGACTGGAGCGCTACCTTGGCGATTTCCAGATCGTCGGCCAGGTGCACAACTGGGTCATGGACTTGTCGGTGACCGAGGGCCATCTGCAGCCGGGCGTCGTGCTGATCGGCGATGCCTACCAGACCAACTGTCCTGCGGCCGGTACCGGCGTGAGCCGCCTGCTGGTGGATGTCGAGCGTCTCTGCACCGAATATGTGCCGCGGTGGCTCGAGACCGACGGCATGGGCACGGAGAAGATTGCGCAGTTCTATTCCGATCGCGACAAGCTCGCCGCCGACCGGCATTCACTGCAACTGGCGCACTTCCGCCAGGCCTTGACCTCGAACACCGATGTACGCTGGACCATGCAGCGGAAGCTGCACTTCCTGCGTCGCGTGATTACGCATCAGGTGGACCGGATTCATCCGGGATGGGTCATGCGCGTTCGCAGCGCGCTCCGCTAGAGCATGATCCGGAAAAGTGCGAAGCGGTTTTCCGAAAAGATCATGCTCAAACAAAGAGCTAATGCGCGATGACGATTCAACCTAATCTCATCGCGCCTTAGGCAGCAGTAAGGCTTTTCCCAAGCGGCCTTACCGCGTGCCGGTCGAGGTGCGGACCGGCCTGAGGTCGGTCACCCGCTTGGCGGCCTGCTTGATCCAGGGCGCCTGCTTCAGCGCAAACAGTGCAAGCGATCCGGCCGCGCTGCCGGCCTGTGTCACGCTCGACATCGGCGTGGGCTGGCCTCCGAACTGCATCTTGTAGGGTTCGTCACCGATGGTGAAATCCAGCACCCGGTCTCCGCGCTCGATGCAGTCTTTGGCGACACTCTCGAACGTCAGCGCGCCGATCGACTGGCTCTTGTATCCCTCGATGTCGAAAGCCGTCATGACGACGAGCAGGCTGCCGCGGTGCGCCAGCCCAAGGGCGGTGGCGATGACCTTGCCATCCATCTTCATGGCATAGAGCCGGGTAAACGAGCCCATGCCGCGAAGCGCCACGCTCGAGTAGAAATCGAAATATTCCGGACGCTGCAGCAGGTCACCGTCGCCGTGTGCCTGGAAACGCGGGCCGCGAAACTTCCTCATCACGTCCATGGCTTCGCCGACGGAAGCGCTGTCGTTGCAGCATGCGAAGGTGAGCGTGCCCTTCTTGTGGATCTGGCGCCATTTCTTTGCCAGTTCCTTTTGATAGGATTTTCCCAGTGCGTTGAGCTCCCATTGCTCGAACGGCGCGGACAGGACCGTCGCATAGGCATTGGTATCCATCAGACTGCGGTGAGGCGCCCCGAGCAGATTCTCGATCGGCATCCTTGCGTCGAGCAGCTTGGGAATGCGCAGCAGGTCGAATGGCCGGACCAGTTTGCGAAGCTTCTCGCAGGCCTGGCGGTCCAGCAGCAGGTCGGCGAATGTCTTGGCGGCGCAGACCGGCGACAAATAGTCGGACACGCGAAGGTCCGCGAATTCGATCGTGCGCATCGGGCCGCGCCGCACGCGGAGCAGCGGCAGCACGGCCGCCAGCGCCTTGTTGGTGCGATGACGGACGACGACGACCAGCGGCTTCGCTGCCGCGGCGGGAGCGAGCCTGCGATAGAGGCTGTCGAGCCATAGCGGATGCTGGAAGGCGGTCGCGTCCGAGCCTTCGAACAATGTCGCGTATTCTTCAGACAGGAAGTCGAATGCGTCGTCGATGCAAACATCGAACGCGTCATCATTCTTATTCATGTGAAACCAAACAAACGGGTTTTCAAAGCGCCGGTCGAGCCGCCGTGATCTGCTTATAGCAAAGGCTGATGATCTCGGGCACCGGGAGATTACGATTTGTATTAATGTAGTCCCTTGACCTTTGCGCAGTGTTGCTGCTCAAACATCGCCGGCCTTGCGGAATCCTGTGTGATGCTGTCGCTCCGCCCAGCGCCGGCATCGTTAACAATCCCTTACGGTCCGTCTCACACGTCGCGCTGCCGCGTGATATCGCATCCGTCTGGACCGGATATTGCAGTTAGGTGCACGTAAGCACTGGAGCCCCTGCTGAAATGTTGACTAACAGCCAAAAAGCCCGCGTTTCCGACGCAATCTCGCCCCGGCAGGCCGATCGCGAGCGGCCGCGGCGTCTCGATTCGGATATGGCTGCTCCAGCTGTCCGGATTTGCAACACTTCGAGCGCCGGGCAGCTGGCTTCCTCGACGGATGTGCTAGCCGAATCAACGATGCCGAACGGCATGCTGGAGCGGCGCACCAATCCTGTCGGCAGGGCTGCGACCGCCAGGGTTGCCCGGGCGACGATCGGCGGGCTGCGGCTCGCCGTGCTCGATCGCGAGCAGACCGCGGACTTCATGGTCGAGGCGGTGTATCCGAACCGGCGTATCAATCGGCCGCTGTATCTGACATCAGCCAATGGCGAGGTGTTGTCGCGCTGCTCCACCGAGCCGATGACCGACCGGCTGTTCCGTGCCGCCGACCTGATCAATGCCGACGGGCAGCCGCTGGTCATGGTGTCGAAGCTGCGGTCGCCGAACCCGCTTCCCGAGCGTGTTGCGACCACGGATTTGTTCCACAACGTCGCGCGCAAGGCGGAAGAACTCGGGCTGACCTTCTACCTGTTTGGCGCGAACGAGGCCGAGAACAAGGCGGCAATCGCCAATGTCCGCCGGGCCTACCCGGCTCTCAAGATCGTCGGCCATTCGCACGGTTATCTGCGCGGCGACGCGCTTCGGGCCAAGGTGGATGAGATCAACGCTCTTGCACCGGACTTTCTCTGGGTCGCGCTTGGCGTGCCCTACGAGCAGGCCTTCGTCGACGAATTCATGTCGCGGCTTGGCAATGTCGGCGTCATCAAGACGTCGGGCGGATTGTTCAACTTCCTGTCCGGATCGCGGCCGCGCGCGCCGAGATGGATGCAGATCGTCGGGCTCGAATGGGCCTGGCGTCTTTGGCTCGAGCCGCGCCGGCTGTTCTGGCGCTATCTGACGACCAATCCGCACGCTCTCTATCTGCTGTTCAACCGGACCCGGTCTTCGGCGACCAGGGACTGAATCCGTACCGAGTGCAATGTGCCGCTCCGATCCACCGGAGCGGCGAGCTCTTCAATGAGCGGAGTACAACTGATATGGACGGTCGAGCAGTCGATAGCTCGGTCTGGCAGGCGCCGGGCGTTGATGCGGAAAATTTCGCGCGAACCCTCGTCAATTGGTCGATCACCGTCAACGTGATCATGTCGATGGGGACGTTCCACCCCGCGCTGCTTCCGACCGAGGTAACGCTGGTTCAGCAGGCCGTCGCCCTGCTGATGTGGGGCGTGCTGATCTATGCGAGCCTGTTCATCCGTCCCTCCCTACGGCTGGCGTTCAATCTCGATACGCTTGTGATCGTCGCATTCTATGCGTTCGCCACGCTCTCGGTGTTCTGGACCAATCTGGACGCGGCGGCGCTGATGAAGGCCGGGGCGCTCGCGATCACGACGCTGGGCGCGTTCTGCATGGTCAGCCGCGTCGACATCGCCGACATCGTGAAGGCGACCACCCGCGGCCTCCTTGTCCTGATCGCCGGCTCAGCGTTTTGTGCGGTCGCACTCCCGGACATCGGCGTGGACCAGACCTGGATGCACAATGGGCAATGGCAGGGCGTCTTCGAGTCGAAGCAGACCCTGGGCTTCGCCGGTGCCTATCTCATGTTCTTTGCCTGTTATCGAAAGATAACCGGACAGGGATGGCTGCCGTTCCTCGTGACGTTCGCACTGGCCTCGACCTGCGTCGTCTTTTCGGAGTCGCGCGGCGCCGGCGCCTTGTCGCTGGTCGCCTGTGCGCTGTTGCTGACCTCCTTGTGGTCGGTCAGCTGCATGCGGGTCTACGCGGTGCTGCCATGTGCCATGTGCGTCGCGGCCGCGTTGCTGATGCTGTACTTCTACACGACCGGATACGACTCGATCCACGTGTTCGACACGACGATCAATTTTACCGAAAGAACCTTCATCTGGCATTACGCCATCAGCCATTTCGATGATGCGCCGCTGTTCGGATTTGGCATCAACGGCTTCTGGACCAGACCGGAGATCTACGACTATTTCAACCAGAACCACGGCTGGGTGCTCGACAATTACCACAACGGCTACATCGCCATTCTCGTCGAAACCGGATTCCTGGGCTATTTGCTGTTCATGGCGAGCGTCCTTCTGTTTTCCTACAAGATGCTCTGCCTGATCGCGGAGCGGGCGATCGACCGTCTGCATTGCGCGCTGATCGTCGGGTTCGTCTTCCTCAACTGCCAGACCAATTTTACCGAAACGGTCTTCCTGCGTTCGACGATGTTCACATCGGTGCTGCTGATCGCCTTTTTCTTCGCCGCTTGCCGCTCGTTGCCGTCGTCGCGCCTGCAGCTGCGCGAGCTGGAGCCGTCATGACCGCGTTTCGATTTGTTCCGCAAAGAGCCTTAAGCGTGCTGCTGGCGGCGGCGCTTTCTGCCGTGCTGATCTCGCCCGCGCGTGCGGCTGGGCAGGGGGCATCTGCGGACGTCGCGGCGTTGGGGCGCGGCATCAATATTCTTGGCTATGACGGCATCTGGCAAGGTTACCCGAACGCGCCCTTTCGCCTGGAAAACCTCACCGCCATCCGCAAGGCGGGCTTTTCACACGTCCGGATCAACTTCTTCGGCTTCAAGCACATGGATTCCGGCAACATCCTGGATGACGCCGTCCTGCGGCGCCTCGATGCCGTGATCGAGCAGGTGCTGGCGAGCAAGCTGATCCCGATCCTCGATGAGCACGACACCGATCTCTGCCAACGCGACGTGCCGGAATGCACGGCGAAGCTCAAGGCGTTCTGGCGCCAGATCACGTCGCGCTACGCGGGCAAATACCCGGCGCTGGTGTTCGAGATCCTGAACGAGCCCGGTGGGAATATGACGTCGGCCGAGTGGAACGCGCTGCTCGGCGAATGCCTGGCCATTGTCAGGGGCACGAATCCGACGCGCGATGTCGTTGTCGCCGTCCTGAACACCGAGGAACTGCCGGTCGAGCAGCTGACGCTGCCGGCCGGTGACAGGAACCTGATCGTCACGTTCCACTATTATTTGCCGCTGCAATTCACCCATCAAGGCGCGCCGTGGTCGGCGACCTTCTCGAAGATCGGCCCGTTGAGCTGGGGCTCCGCGGAGGACGAAGCCAAGGCCGCCGCCGATTTCGACAAGGTCAGGTCCTGGTCGGAGAGGGAGCAGCGCCCGATCTATCTCGGCGAGTTCGGCGTCTACGAGCGTGCGCCGGCGGAGAGCCGGGCGAAGTACCTGTCGTTCGTGGCGAGGCGCGCTGAAAGCTTCGGCTGGGCGTGGGCCTATTGGCAATTCGATCACGATTTCGCGGCATTCGACGGCGCCCAGCAACGCTGGAACAGGGACATCCTCCGCGCGATCATTCCTCCGGCTCGATGAACCCATGCGGCCCACGCGCGGCCTCTGTCAGGATCGCGCGGAACGCCATGCCTTGCCTTGCATGGCCCGAGGATTGATACTCGCTCCGGACAGCCTAGGGAATCGAGAGCGTTGCCGGACATTGCGAGCAGGGAACAGTTCGATGTCAAGCGCGCCGCCTTTGCCGCGACCATCGGCAACATGCTGGAGTTCTACGACTTCATCACCTACAGCTTCTTTGCGACCGAGATCGGCCGCACCTTCTTCCCCGCGCATAGCGAATACGGCAGCCTCATGCTGTCGCTTGCGACCTTCGGTGCCGGCTTCCTGACGCGGCCGATCGGCGGCATCGTGCTCGGCATCTTCTCCGACCGGGTCGGCCGGCGGCCGGCGATGCTGCTGAGCTTTGCGCTGATGGGTGGCGCGATCCTGACCATCGCGCTGACGCCGTCCTATGCCGCGATCGGCGTCGTGGCGCCGATCATCGTGATCCTGGCGCGGATGGTGCAAGGGTTCGCGCTCGGCGGCGAAGTCGGACCGACCACGGCCTATCTCATCGAGATCGCGGCGCCCAGGAATCGCGGCCTGGTGGTGGCATGGCAGCCCGCCAGCCAGGAGGTCGCAGCGACCGTCGGCGCCCTGGTCGGCGTCATCCTGAGCAGCACGATGGCGCCCGACATGCTCCAGGCGTATGGATGGCGCGTCGCGTTCCTGCTCGGGGCGGTGTGCCTGCCGTTCGGCATATGGATGCGCCGGACATTGCCGGAAACGGTGCCTCACGGCGACCGCGCTGTCGCAAGCGTCGAGCGCTCGAACCATGTCATGCTGGCGCGCCGGCACCTTCGGGTGATCATGCTGGCCGTGATGATCCTGGCCAGCGGCACGATCTCGACCTACGTGACGCAGTACATGACGACCTATGCCAAGAATACGCTGCATGTGTCGCCCTCTTTGGCATTCACCGTCTCGCTGGTGAGCAACGGACTCCAGATCATCGGCGCGGTACTGGGCGGCTGGCTTGCCGACCGGCTCGGACGCAAGCCGATCATGATCTGGCCGCAACTGGTCGTGCTGGTGCTGACCTATCCGGCCTTCCTGTGGATCGTCCGGGACCCCGGCGCGTGGTCGCTGCTGTTCGGCTTCGGCATCCTGTCATTCATCGGATCGCTGCCGTTCACGGCGTTCTATGCGGCCTTCACCGAAGCGCTGCCGCAGAATATTCGCGGCGGCGTGTTCGCCACGATCTACGCGGTCGCGATCGCGACCTTCGGCGGCACCGCGCAACTCGTGGTCACGTGGCTGCTTCATGTGACGGGAGATCCACTGGCGCCGTCCTGGTATCTGCTGCTCGCGGCGGCGGTCGGTATCGTGGCGATGAGCCTGATGCCCGAGACTGCCCCGGTGAAGATAGGCGAGAAGTAACCGCTGAGCTCAGGCTCAGTCCATGTTGCGAAAGGCGTGGCCGTTGGCCTCGATCTCCTTCACGAGCTGCGGCGGCAGGTTGGCTTGCGCCGAGGTGCCGTCGAACACCCAGTCTTTGGCATCCGCCAGATCGGGGAGACCCGCACCCTTGTGGACATAAATGCCGACCGACGGCTTCTTCGGGTTGATGTAGAGATCGTAGTCCATTGCGCGCCTCCTCTCCGTTGAAGTCCAACGGAAGCTCCGGCACAGATTGGCCGGAGGCTTCCTGGAAGAGTCAACGCCGGCGGGTCTAGGCGGGTTTCTTCGCCTCCGGCGCAAGCACCACCGACGCTTCGCTGGTCAGCATCAGGAAGGTGATGGTCTCCTGGAAATACAGCTGGACCGAGGTCGCCGAGTGGCTGAGATAGCCGATCGAAAGGTCCTGGCCGATCGAGAGCTGGAAATCGCCGCCGCGGGTGGTGAGCAGGACGCCGCCCTCGATCGCAGGCGCCCAGATGATCTTGCCGTCGATCAGGCGCTGGATGTGCTGCAGCACGGGATAGCCGTCGTCGGTCGCACCGCCGATCGCGGTGTAGGGCTCGGTGCCGAGCAGGAGCGTATAGGGATCGTTGACGCCGGCGAGCCGCAACTGGCTGACGGCCTGCGCGACCACGGCGGGGTAATTCTTGATGCTCGACGGCAGCTTCAGCACCGGGTTGCTGGTGCCCTGACGGATGCCCTGAATGCCGGCGGCCGTGTAGCCATCGAACACCGCGCGGTCCTCGGCGAAGGCGATCTTTCGCGCGGCCTCCTTGAGCGGATCCCAGTCGGAATCATTGGAGCCGCGTTCGACGTCGTCGATCGCCTGCCGCGAGAGCTCGAACGGCACGCGCAGCTCGACCAGCGCGCGCACGTCACGCTGCGTCGCCTCGACGCCGTCGCCGGGCGTCGCAATTTTCTTGAGATGGCCGGTGCCGACCGCGGAGAAGTCCGTGCCCTTCGGGCCATCGACGTCGACGACACGGCGCGCCGCCAGATGGCGCTTCAACGTCCGCGAGGCTTCCTCTTCGATCTGGGCCCATGCCGCGTCCGAGATGGGGGCTAGTCCCCGATGAAGATTATTCATGTCCAGCCTCTCCTTTGAGTGAGCCGATCCCGAGCGATCCGTCGGACGGCGGTATTCTTGGTGCAGGTGCCTCGTCAGCCCCGGCGTCATCCAGCGACGGCTCGGCGGGCGCGGCCGCTGGCGCCTCGCTGGTGACTTCCTCCAGGAAGGTCGCCGACGGGATGAAGAACAATGTGCCGGTCACGGCGCGGCTGAAGTCGAGCAGGCGGTCGTAATTGCCCGGCGGCTTGCCGACGAACATGTTCTCCAGCATCTGCTCGATCCGGTGCGGGGACTTGGCATAACCGATGAAATAGGTGCCGAACTCGCCCTTGCTGATGTTGCCGAACGGCATGTTGTCGCGGACGATATCGAGCTCCTCGCCGTTCTCGACGATCGTCGTCAGGGCGTTGTGCGCGTAGCTCGGCTTCATGGCATCGTCGAGCTCGATGTCGGACAGTTTGGTGCGGCCGATGATCTTCTCCTGCATCTCGACCGGCAGCTCGTTCCACTTCTTCAGATCGTGCAGGTATTTTTGTACGATCACATAGCTGCCGCCGGCGAAGGCAGCATCCTCGTCGCCGATGATCGTGGCTTCAGTCGCCGCCTGGTCCTCCGGATTCTCCGTGCCGTCGACGAAGCCGAGCAGGTCGCGCTCGTCGAAATATTTGAAGCCGTGCACCTCGTCCGAGATGGCGACCGCCTCGCCGAGCCGTGACATGATCTGTGTCGCGAGCTCGAAGCACAGGTCCATCGGCACGGCGCGGATGTGAAACAGTAGGTCGCCCGGTGTGGCGACGGCGTGGTGGACGCCGTTGATCTCGCGGAACGGATGCAGACCTTGCGGCTTCGGCGCACCGAACAGCCGGTCCCACGCATCCGAGCCGATGCCCATGACGCAGGACAGCCGGCCCTCGAGATCGCGGAAGCCGACCGCGCGCACCAGCGCAGCCAGATCGGCACACAGCGACCGCACCACCGTATCATATTCCGGATTGGGCTTGATCGTGACCGCAAGGAAGATGGCCGCGCGCGTCAGCTTCGCAGCGACCGGTTGCGGAACGGCTGATGGCACGCATCTCTCCTTAACTAACGGCACTTTCACGCGAAAAAGGTCTGGACTGGACGCCGGATCGACGTCCAGACAGGGGAGAGGAGCATGCCATCGGAGCCTTTACAAGAGCCCGGATTGCTAGGCTTCCGCGGACGGACCAACCGGCTTTCCGGACTTCTCCTCCTCGAGGGTCACCGCAATGGCGGCGTTGGCGGAGAGCCGCACCTTGGAGCCTTCGACACCGGCAACGAAGCCGAGCTCGATATAGTGGTGATGGCCCTTGTGGAAGCCGTCGCTTTCGCTCTTCTTGAGCTTGATGCGGTTGCCTTCGACGTGATCGACGGTGCCGACATGCACGCCGTCGGCGCCGATGATCTCCATGTTGTCCTTGATGTTCTGCTGCGTCATGGCGCTCTCCCTGGTTGCAGGTCGGCTTGTATATTCAGCTTGCATATGATGCGTCGCAGACGACGCGGCGATGACGGCGCGTCGTCGGCGATCCGGGCTTTTCTCACACCGGTTCGAATTCGTCCGCGGCAGCGTTCTCGGGCTTCTTGCCGTTGAAGGTGAGGCCGGTCTTGGTGGCGGAGAGCTTCACCTGCGAGCCGTCGCGCACGTCGCCGGCGAGGATCATCTCCGCGAGCGGGTCCTGCACGCTGCGCTGGATCACCCGTTTCAGCGGACGGGCGCCATAGGCCGGATCCCAGCCCTTCTCCGCGAGCCAGTCGCGCGCCTTCGGGTCGAGTTCGAGATCGATCTTGCGATCCTCGAGCAGCTTGCGCAGGCGCGAGAATTGAATCTCGACGATGCGGCCCATGTCGCTCTTCTGCAGCCGGTGGAACAGGATGATCTCGTCGATGCGGTTGAGGAATTCGGGGCGGAAGTGCGCCCGCACCATGTTCATCACCTGCTCGCGCACCGCACTCGTGCTCTGGCCCTCCGGCTGGTTGACGAGGTACTCGGCGCCGATATTCGAGGTCATGATGATCAGCGTGTTGCGGAAATCAACGGTGCGGCCCTGGCCGTCGGTGAGACGGCCGTCGTCGAGCACCTGCAGCAGCACGTTGAAGACATCGGGATGCGCTTTCTCGATCTCGTCGAACAGCACCACCTGGTAGGGTCGGCGGCGCACCGCTTCGGTCAGCGCGCCGCCCTCGTCATAGCCGACGTAGCCGGGCGGCGCGCCGATCAGCCGCGAGACCGAGTGCTTCTCCATGTATTCGGACATGTCGAGCCGGACCATCGCGGTCTCGTCGTCGAACAGATATTCGGCAAGCGCTTTTGCGAGTTCGGTCTTGCCGACGCCGGTGGGGCCCAAGAACATGAACGAGCCGATCGGCCGGTTCGGATCCTGCAGGCCGGCGCGGGCGCGGCGCACCGCGGTCGACACCGCACGCACGGCCTCGGCCTGGCCGACGACGCGCTTGCCGATCATCTCCTCCATGCGCAGCAGCTTGTCCTTCTCGCCTTCGAGCATCTTGTCGACCGGCACGCCGGTCCAGCGCGACACGACCTGCGCGATGTTGTCGGCGGTCACGGTCTCGCTGGCGGAGGAGGTCTCGCTGGCCTCGACGGCAGCGAGTTTTTTCTCGAGCTCCGGAATGCGGCCGTAGGCCAGCTCGCCCGCCTTCTGGAATTCGCCCTTGCGCTGCGCGTTGGCAAGCTCGGTGCGCAACTGCTCGAGCTCGCCCTTCATCTTCTGCGCGTCGGAGAGCTTGCTCTTCTCCGACCGCCATTTCGACGTCATGTCCGCGGACTTCTTCTCCAGATCCACG
This sequence comes from Bradyrhizobium quebecense, assembly GCF_013373795.3. Classification (NCBI taxonomy): domain Bacteria; kingdom Pseudomonadati; phylum Pseudomonadota; class Alphaproteobacteria; order Hyphomicrobiales; family Nitrobacteraceae; genus Bradyrhizobium; species Bradyrhizobium quebecense. The sequence continues at coordinate 5,169,091 of NZ_CP088022.1, read as the reverse complement.
AGATCCTTCTCGAGGGTTTGCAGGCGGCTCCTGGAGCCGAGATCGGTCTCCTTCTTCAGTGCCTCCTGCTCGATCTTGAGGCGGATGATCTCGCGGTCGAGCGAGTCCAGTTCTTCGGGCTTGGAATCGACCTGCATCTTCAGCCGCGCCGCCGCCTCGTCCATCAGGTCGATGGCCTTGTCGGGCAGGAAACGGTCGGTAATGTAGCGGTTCGACAGCGTGGCGGCGGCGACCAGCGCCGAATCCGCGATGCGCACGCCGTGATGCTGCTCGTACTTGTCCTTGAGGCCGCGCAGGATCGAGATGGTGTCCTCGACCGTCGGTTCCGAGACGAACACCGGCTGGAACCGGCGGGCCAGCGCCGCGTCCTTCTCGACATGCTTGCGGTATTCGTCGAGCGTGGTGGCGCCAATGCAGTGCAGCTCACCGCGGGCGAGCGCGGGTTTCAGAAGGTTCGATGCGTCCATCGCGCCGTCGCCCTTGCCGGCGCCGATCAGCGTGTGCATCTCGTCGATGAACAGGATGATGCCGCCTTCCGCCGACGTCACCTCCTGCAGCACCGCCTTGAGCCGTTCCTCGAACTCGCCGCGATACTTTGCGCCGGCAATCAGGGCGCCGAGATCGAGCGCGAGCAGCGCCTTGTCTTGCAGGCTCTCCGGCACGTCGCCATTGACGATGCGCAACGCAAGGCCCTCGACAATCGCGGTCTTGCCGACACCGGGCTCGCCGATCAGGACGGGATTGTTCTTGGTGCGCCGTGACAGAACTTGAATCGTGCGCCGGATCTCCTCGTCGCGGCCGATCACCGGATCGAGCTTGCCGTCGCGCGCGGCCTGGGTGAGATCGCGAGCGTATTTCTTCAGCGCGTCATAGGCATTCTCGGCCGACGCGCTGTCGGCGGTGCGGCCCTTGCGCAGCGCATTGATCGCCGCGTTCAGGTTCTGCGGACTGACGCCGCCCTTGGCGAGCAGCTTGCCGGCCTCGCTGTCCTTGTCGGCTGCCAGCGCCTGCAGCAGGCGTTCGACCGAGACAAAGCTGTCGCCGGCCTTGTCGGCGGCCTGTTCCGCCGCGGCGAAGGCGCGCGCGGTCTCGGGCGCGAGGTAAATCTGTCCGGAGCCGGCGCCGCTGACCTTCGGCACCTTCGCCAGCGCGTCTTCGGTCGCCTTGAGGATCGCGCGCGAGTTGCCGCCGGCCCGGTCGATCAGGCCGGCTGCGAGGCCTTCACTGTCGTCGAGCAGCACCTTCAGGATGTGGAGCGTCGAGAATTGCTGGTGTCCTTCGCGCGTCGCGAGCGATTGTGCCGACTGAATGAAGCCGCGGACGCGATCGGTATATTTTTCAATGTTCATCGTGGCACCTCAAGGCAGCACAGGCTCGTCGAGATCCATTATGCCATGCATTGCCGCCGGCGACAGATGGCGGAACGATGACATCCATCATGCGACAGGCGTCCAATCGTGCCGGGCGGAGAACCGCGGGCCTGACGCTGCCGTAGCTCGTATCGTGTGGTCGTTTCAGGGGAGTGTCAATCGCGGAGCGTGGCAGCGGCATACCGCTTTTGAGGTGTTGCGACTGCCGGTGTTCGCTTCTGGCACTGATCCGGAGGCACTGCTACGGACGCACCGACAAATCGGGGTCCGGCATCACGCCGATGGCGGCTCGGCTGATCGTGATGCTTGCGGAGTGAGCGGCGCGACGAACCCGGATGGTTGCAATCGTGCGCGAGCGGAAGTCATGTTCGCGATTTCAGTAACTGTCATCTCGCACCTCGCGGAATGCACGGATGATGCAGACGTGCCTCGCGCGCTGTTCCACTGAATCGCGCGATCATGAGTCACTGCACACTCTGAACCGTCGATGAATAGCCGTGTGATGCGTTTGGCGCTGTTTCAGGTTGATGTAAGGTCAAGGCGCTAGCGATGAAAGTGTGTCGGTGCGTTGCTGATGCACGGAACTTTTGTTCCGGTTCTCACGTTGAATGTGCTCATCGAAGAGGCTCCCCCAATGATCACTCGTCTTCTTTCGACCGCGTCGTGCGCTGCGATTGCCACGGCGCTGTTCACTGCGACCGCCGTGCCGGCAATCGCGCAGGATGCGGCATGCGCGCCGGTCTCTGCCGTCGATACCGCGCCGCCGCCGTTGCCGACCTACGATCAGCCGCCGGTGCCGGGCCCCGGTTACATGTGGTCGCCGGGCAATTGGTCGTGGGACGAGGATCGCGGCGATTACTACTGGGTGCCGGGCACCTGGGTGCAGCCGCCACGGGTCGGGCTGCTGTGGACCCCCGGTTACTGGGGCGCGTTCGGCGGCGGCTTCATTTTCCATCAGGGCTATTGGGGTGATCGCGTCGGCTTCTACGGCGGCATCAATTACGGCTTCGGCTACGGCGGTTCAGGCTATGAAGGCGGCCGTTGGGATCACGGCAACTTCTTCTACAATCGTACCGTGAACAATCTTCAGGGCGCGCGGATCACCAACGTCTACGAGAAGAACGTCACGATCAACCAGACCACCGTCAACAACGTCAGCTACAATGGCGGCCGCGGCGGCATCGAGGTGCGACCGACTCCCGCCGAACGTGCGGTCGCCAAGGAGCAGCATTTCGCGGCGACGCCGTTGCAACGCAAGCAGGTCGAGACCGCAAGCCAGGATCCAAGCCTGTTCAAGCGGGCCAACAACGGCGTGCCCACGGTCGCCGCAACGGCGCGGCCCGGCGAGTTGAAGGGACCGGGCGTGGTCCGCGCGCGGCCGGCCGGCGAGGCGGTGCCTGCTAACGCTACACGGCCGGCAGCCGCGGAGCCGGCGCGGCCAGGGCCAGCGTCCGCACCGGCCGACTCCCATGCGCTCCCGGTCCCGGGCAAGGAGCTCCCGGCGGCGCATCCGTCCGCCGAGGTGAAGAAGCCTGGGGCCGAGGAGAAGCGTGCAACTCCTGCTCCCGAGACGAAGGTTGAGCCGCATCCCGCTGCACCGGCGCCTGCCGAATCCCATGCGCTTCCGGTCCCCGAGAAGGGGATTGCGGCGCATCCGCCCGCCGAGGTGAGCAGGCCTGCGGTCGAGGAAAAGCGCGCGGCGCCCGCCGCCGAGCCGAAGGTTGAACCGCGGCCTGCAACGGAAGCGGCGCGTCCTGCCGCACCGGAGAGGCGGCCTGAAGAGGTGCGCAAGGAGGAGCCGCGGCCCGAGCCTGCCGCGAAGCCCGTCGCGCGGCCGGAGCAGGCAGCACGGCCCGAACCACGACCGGAGCCTGCGGAAAGGCCGGAAGCGCGGCCGGAGACCATGGCGCGCCCTGAGGCGCATCCGCAGCCGGCGCCACGGCCGGAGCCGCACGTTCAGGCGGCGCCGCACGTTCAGGCGCCGCCGCATGCTGCGCCTGCCGCAGGTCACCCCGCAGAGGAGAAGCGGCAGGAGCAACGCTAAGGTACAGCCGCGCTCCGCCGGATCGTTCCGGCAGAGCGCGCACTCTCTTCCACCCGCGCGCAAGCGATCATCACTGGAGGTCGGTCATGGCACAGAGTCACGGTGGCAGCGGACAGCTTGACGACGGCAAGCCGCGCCTGAGCGAGGACGATATGCAGCGAGCCCTGCTCGGTCCGCGGGGCGTGCCGGGCAAGCCGGATCCCGCCAGGATGACGCCGCAGCAGAAAAAGAACATGCCGAACTATCTCGATCCCGGACATACCTCGTAGCGCCCGCGATCTGAGCGCGTGCTGCGCCGCCCATTGCCGGGCGGCGCGCGGGCGCACTTGCAAATCGCCTGCTTTTGCGCCCTCATGATTGCAGGTGCACTCACGGTGTTGCGGAGCAGGTTGTGAGAAATCCGTACGAGGTTCTAGGCGTTGCCCCGACGGCGTCCTCGGCCGATATCCAGAAGGCCTATCGAAAGCTGGCGAAGAAGCTGCATCCGGATCTCAATCCGGGTGACAAGGCGGCCGAAGAAAAGTTCAAGGAAGTCGCTGCAGCGAACGATCTGCTCTCAGATGCCGACAAGCGCAAGCGCTTTGATGCCGGCGAGATCGACGCTGATGGCACCGAGCGGCCACAGCATCGCTACTATCGGGATTTCGCCACCGCGGATGGGGGGCATCCCTATGCCGATAGTTCGGGCTATGCCGACTATATGGACCAGGACGACGCGTTCGCCGAGCTGCTGCGGCGCACAGAGCAGGCGCGGGCGAATCGGCGCGGCCGCGACCTGCACTACAGCCTCGTGATCGATTTCGCCGAATCGATCGCCGGCGCGAGCAAGCGCCTGACGCTTCCCGATGGCGGCACGCTCGATGTGACGATCCCGCCGGGACTGATCGACGGCCAGGTCATTCGTCTGCGCGGCAAGGGCATGCCCGGCAGCGGCAAGGGCGGCCCTGGCGACGCGCTGATCGAAGTGGAGATCAGGCCCGATCCGCGTTTTACCCGCGAGGGCGACGACATCTCGCTGGAACTGCCGATCTCGCTGTCAGAGGCTGTCCGCGGCGGAAGGGTCAACGTTCCGACGCCGACCGGCGCGGTCACGATGACGGTTCCGAAAGGCTCGAACACCGGCACGACGCTGCGGTTGCGCGGCAAGGGCGCGCCCAAGGTCGGCGGTGGTCATGGCGATGAGTTCGTCAAGCTCAAGGTGGTCCTGCCCAAGGGGCCCGATCCCGCGCTCGAGGCGTTCGTGTCGAACTGGGATCGCAAGGGATTCAATCCACGCGATGATGGTGCATCATGAACAAGCAGCAGTTCCTGATCGATGCGGGTCTGGAGGTGCAGACCCTGGAGTTCTGGATCGAGCAGCAATGGCTCGTTCCGGACGAGACCACGCACGAGATCAGCTTTTCCGACACCGACGTGGCGCGCGCGCACCTGATCCGGGATCTGAAAGGTGATTTCGGCGTCAACGATGAAGGGATCGACGTCATCCTCCATCTGGTCGACCAGCTGCATGGCTTGCGCCGTGCGTTCGAAGAGTTGCACAAGGATATCGCGTCATCGCCGCGCTAAAGCGCGATGAGATTAGGTTGAATCGTCATCGCGCATTAGCTCTTTGTTTGAGCATGATCTTGTCGGAAAACCGCTTCGCACTTTTCCGGATCATGCCTTAGCCGCCTCGCTTGCGGCGAACCTCAGTCCCGGGAGACGATCATGACGGACAAGCCGACGCCGCTGGCCCATGGCGAGATCGACGTGCTGATTTTGCAGGCGCTGGTGCGCAAGCTGATCGCAAAGGGCGTGCTGACGCCGGACGACGTCCGCGCGATGCTGTTCGAGGCCGCGAAAAATCTCGACCTTGTCGGCAGCGAGCTGACGACGGAAGCCGCCAACATCATCGTGCAGGAAGATCTGGCGCCGGCATTCCTCGGCGGTTGATTTCGTCAGGTCTGGCCGCTGCGGTTGGAGACCAGCCGGAATTGCGTGATCTGGTCGGCATTGCCGGCAAGATAGGACTGCGCGTCGCGTACCAAACGCTCGATCGCCGCGGCGTCATAGCTCGGATGACGGGTGTTCAGATGTAGATCGGTCTCAATCTGCATCACATTGGTCGTGGCATCGGCGCCGATCTCGATCGAGAACGACACCAATGAAACGTGCGGGCTCTTGAACGCCATGTCTGATCTCCTTTCGTCGCGCAGTCGACGCCGTTACCTCAGGCTGCGGAATCTTCCCTTGCGCTCGCACCATTTTGCGTGACCGCACCAGAGTGTCTGCGATCGAGCTCCTCGATCATGCCGCGGGCGATCTCGCGCTCGCCCATGATCACGATGTCGGCTCCGAGCCCTTTCAGATGATCGACCTCGGCGTCGGAATGGGCGCGCGCGATGATCCGGATATCGGCATTGGCGGCGCGCGCCTGCTCGACGATCTGCCCGGCCTCGAATGCTTCGGGAATGGCGATGACCAGCGATCGCGCGCCGGCCGGATTGGTCGCGCGCAGCACGCTGGCGCGCGCGGCGTTGCCCATCAGGGCTTCGATGCCGCGCTGCTTGAGGTTTGCGACCATGTCGTCGGACGCCTCGACCGCGAGGAACGGCGCGTTGCGCTGATGCAGGGCATCGCCGACGATGCTGCCGACCCGGCCGTAGCCGACCAGGATGGTGTGATCCTGCAAGTCGGTGACCGGGATCGTTTCGGAGGTTGCGGCGGTCGGCGAGGCGGCCTGCGGTTTCTCGAGCCGCGCGGTCAGCCAGTCGACGACCGCGAACACCAGCGGGTTGAGCATGATCGAGAAGATCGCGCCGGCCAGGATCAGGTCGCGGCCGGCCTTCGGCAGCAGATTGAGCGCAACGCCGAGCTCCGCCAGGATGAAGGAGAATTCGCCGATCTGGGCGAGGCTCGCCGAGATCATCAGGGCGGTCGCCATCGGGTGACGGAACAGCACCACGATCAGCAGCGCAGCAAGCGACTTGCCGACCACGATGACGAACAGCGTCGCGACGAACGGCCAGGGTTCGCGCACCACGCTGAGCGGATCGAACAGCATCCCGACCGAGACGAAGAACAGCACCGCGAATGCGTCGCGCAGCGGCAGGGTTTCCTGGGCGGCGCGCTGGCTCAGCGGCGATTCCCGCAGCATCATCCCGGCGAAGAAGGCGCCGAGCGCGAGCGACACCCCGAACAGCTTGGTCGCGCCGAACGCGATGCAGAGCGCGATCGCGAGCACGGCCAGCCGGAACAGCTCGCGCGAGCCGGTATGCGCGATGTAGTGCAGGGCCCACGGGATCAGCCGCCGTCCGACCACCAGCATCAGCGCGATGAACACGGCGATCTTGATCAGCGTCAGCGCCAGCACGCCGGTCAGCCCGAGGCCGAAGCGGGCGGCGAGCGGATCGGAGGTGAGTGCCGCGCCATCCCCGCCCTGGAAGCTCGCCACGGCCGGGAACAGCACCAGCGCGAGCACCATGGCGAGGTCCTCGACAATCAGCCAGCCGACCGCGATCTTGCCGCGTTCGGTGTCCATCAGGCGGCGCTCCTGCAGCGCGCGCAACAGTACGACGGTACTTGCGACCGACAATGCGAGCCCGAACACCAGGCCGGCGCCGACGGTCCAGCCCATCACCAGCGCGAGGCCGAGGCCCAACAGCGTGGCGACCGCAATCTGCGCAATCGCACCGGGCACCGCGATCGCTCGCACCGACAGCAGATCGTTCAGCGAGAAATGCAGGCCGACGCCGAACATCAGGAGGATGATACCGAGCTCCGCGAGTTCGGTTGCCAGCGCCTGATCGGCGACGAAGCCGGGCGTGAATGGACCTACGGCGACGCCCGCGATGAGATAACCGACCAGTGGCGGAACCCGAAAGCGCTGCGCGATGGTTCCGAAGACGAAGGCGAGTCCGAGGCCCGCGACGACGGTCGCGATCAGAGGTGTGTCATGCGGCATTTCGCCTTGTCGCACAGCATGGTTGGCGGTGCACCGCGACCATTTGAGGCGCGGCATTCCGCGCGCGGAACCGTGATCTATTGCTCATGGCGTGAGCATATGATCTCATGCCGCGATGGATCCGCGGCTTCCTGAGACCGATCTGGTCATCTTCGACTGCGACGGCGTGCTCGTCGACAGCGAGGAATTGAGCTGCCGCTGCCTCGCCGAGGCGATGGCGAAGGCCGGCATCGAGATGAGCACCGAGCGGGCGCTCGAACTCTTCCTCGGGCGCAGCACCACGGCCCTGGTCGACTATTGCCGGGGCGTGGGCAAACCGTTGCCTGCGACTTTCCTGCCCGAATTGGCGCACCAGGTGCGCGAGACCTTCCGCGCGCAGCTCAAGCCGATTGCGGGCATCGCCGCCGTGCTCGCGGAATTGCGGCTGCCGTATTGTGTCGCTTCATCGAGCGATCTTGACCGCGTGAGGTTCTCGCTGGAGCTGACTGGCCTTGCGGCCAGCTTCGGACAGCGGCTCTACACCGCGCAGATGGTCGAGCATGGCAAGCCGGCGCCGGATCTGTTCCTGTTTGCCGCCGGCGGAATGGGAGCTGATCCGCGCCGCACGCTGGTCATCGAGGACAGCCTCAGCGGGGTGACGGCGGCAAGGGCCGCGGGCATGAAAGTGTGGGGATTTGTCGGCGGCGCCCACTATCAGCTGGCGGACGGCAGTGCTCTGCTGAAGCAGGCCGGGGCGGATCGAATCTTCGCCGCGATGACGGATTTCTGGAACGAAGGCTGACGCACGATCATGGCTGCGCCCGACAACGAAAAGTCTCGTCTCGACGATGCGGCGCGCGCCGGCTGGCTGTATTTCATCGCGGGCCATACCCAGGACGAGATTGCAAAAATGCTGCAGGTGTCGCGCGCCTCGGCGCAGCGCCTGGTGTCGCTGTGTCTTGCGGAGCGGCTGATCACGTTTCGTCTCGAACACCCCATTGCCGCCTGCATGGAGCTCGCTTCCCGGCTGAAGGCGCGGTTCGATCTGGTGCATTGCGACGTCGTGCCGACGGATCCGGCGGCGCCGCTGTCGAATGCGGGGATCGCCGAACGCAGCGCCAATCTGCTGGAGCTGACGCTGCGCTCGGAGACGCCTGTCATCGTGGCGCTCGGCACCGGCCGCGCGGTGCGTGCCGCGGTTGAGCGGGTCTCGCCGATCGAGCGGCCCGATCATCAGATCGTCTCGCTGGTCGGCAACATCTCCGCCGACGGCTCGGCAAGCTTCTACGACACGGTTGGACGGCTCGCCGACCGCACCGGCGCGCGGCATTACCCGATGCCGCTGCCGTTCCTGATGTCGAGCGAGGACGAGCGCAACCGCATGATCCGCATCGATCCGATCGCGCGGGTGAGGGCGGTCGCCGCCAAGGCCGATCTGCGCCTGATCGGCATCGGCCAGATGGACCAGAAGGCCCAGGTCCACGTCGACGGCTTCGTCACCCGCGAAGAATTGCTGGAGATGATGCGGCTTGGGGCGGTCGGCGAGGTGACCGGCTGGGCCTATGATGCCAAGGGCCGTCTGATCAAGGGTGGCACCAACAAGCGGCTGACCAGCATTCCGCCGCAGATCCCTGCGGTGTCGACCACGATTGCGGCGGCCGTCGGCGTCGCCAAGGTGCCGTCGATCAGGGCCGCGCTGGCGGGCCGGGTGATCAACGGTCTCATCACGGATGAGGCGACCGCACGCGCGGTTCTGGATCGCTAGATGTCACGAGTCGGGTGACTCCCTCTCCCGCTTGCGGGGGAGGGCTGGGGTGGGGGTCTGTCCTCGAGTCGTACTGCGGAGAGAGCCCCCACCCGGATTGCATCGTCGATGCAATCCGACCTCCCCCGCAAGCGGGAGAGGTGAGCCTTCGATGCCGCTCCAGCTCAATCCAATTCGCCGTCAGTCGCTCCCTTCGCATCCGCGAAAACCACCATTCCAGGCTGTGTTGGAACCCGCAATCGCGCGGGACGGTGCAGTCGCGTGCTTGACAAATTTTAACGACGGGATGAACATACGCCCAACACGTGGGCATATGCTCAACGTGACATAAGGGAGGTCACCTTGAAAAACGTCCTTTGCGCCGTTGCGGGCGCGGCTGCTCTATTGATCTCTGCCCCCTCGATCGCCCAGACCACGCTGACGGTGGCGACCGTCAACAACAGCGACATGATCCGCATGCAGGGGCTCAGCAGCGAGTTCACCGCGAAGAATCCGGACATCACCGTCAAATGGGTGACGCTGGAAGAGAACGTGCTGCGCCAGCGCGTGACCACCGATATCGCCACCAAGGGCGGCCAGTTCGACGTGCTCACCATCGGTACCTACGAGGTTCCGATCTGGGCCAAGAAGAACTGGCTGGTGCCGCTCGACAAGCTCGGCGCCGACTATGACGTCGGTGACCTGTTGCCCAAGATCCGCGACGCGGTCTCGGTCGACGGCAAGCTCTACGCCGCGCCGTTCTACGGCGAGAGCTCGATGGTGATGTACCGCACCGACCTGTTCGACAAGGCCGGCCTGAAGATGCCGGAAAGCCCGACCTGGGACTTCGTGGTCGATGCCGCCAAGAAGCTGAACGACAAGGCCGGCGGCGTCTACGGCATCTGCCTGCGCGGCAAGGCCGGCTGGGGCGAGAACATGGCGTTCCTGACCGCGATGTCCAACTCGTTCGGCGCGCGCTGGTTCGACGAGAAGTGGGAGCCGCAGTTCAATTCGCCGGAATGGAAGAAGACGCTGACGACCTATGTCGACCTGATGAAGCAGGCCGGCCCTCCCGGCGCTTCGTCCAACGGCTTCAACGAGAATCTCGCGCTGTTCAGCGCCGGTAAATGCGCGATGTGGATCGACGCCACGGTGGCGGCGTCCATGGTGACCAACCCGAAGGATTCCAAGGTTGCCGACAAGGTCGGCTTCGCGCTGGCGCCGAACACCGGGCTCGGCAAGAACGCCAACTGGCTGTGGGCATGGAGCCTCGCGATCCCCGCCGGCTCGAAGAAGGTTGATGCGGCCGAGAAGTTCATCGCCTGGGCGACCAGCAAGGATTACACCAAGCTCGTCGCGTCGAAGGAAGGCTGGTCCAACGTGCCGCCCGGCACGCGCACGTCGCTGTACAAGAACCCTGATTATCTGAAGGTCGCGCCCTTCGCCAAGCTGACGCTGGCCTCGATCGATGCGGCCGATCCGAACAAGCCGACGGTGAAGCCGGTGCCTTACGTGGGCGTGCAGTATGCGGCGATCCCTGAATTCCAGGGCATCGGCACCCAGGTCGGCCAGCAGTTCTCGGCGGCGCTCTCGGGTTCGACCACCGTCGATGCGGCACTCACCGCTGCGCAGTCCGTGACCGAGCGCGAGATGAAGCGCGCGGGCTACATCAAATAAGCCACGCCCCAGACGAAGCCAGGGCGCAGCACGCGCCCTGGCCGCCCGACCAGCTCAAACCTCCCGAGCTGGACCACTGCGACCATCCTGTCCCGCAGCGGGATGGTCGCTCCTTTCCTTAAGAAGGAGGCGGGGATGGCGACCCAGCAGACCCAACTGCTCGCACGCACGCTGCTCACGCCCGCGGTTGCGCTGCTGTTCATTTGGATGATCGTGCCGCTCGCGCTCACGATCTACTTCGCGACCCTGCACTACAGTCTGCTCGATCCCGGCTCCGAATCCTTCGTCGGGCTGGAGAATTTCCGCTACTTCCTCACCGATCCGGCCTTCCTCGCCTCGCTGCAGAACACGCTGGTGCTGGTCGGCTCGGTGCTCGCGATCACGATCATCCTCGGCGTGCCGCTGGCGCTGTTGCTCGACCAGCAGGTGGTCGGGCTCTCGATCGTCCGGTTGATGGTGATCGCACCGTTCTTCGTGATGCCGACGGTGAGCGCGCTGGTCTGGAAGAACCTCCTGATGCATCCGGTGTCGGGCCTGTTTGCCTGGATCGCACATCTGTTCGGGCTGCCGGCGATCGACTGGTTCAACGATGCGCCGCTGTTCTCGGTGATCCTGATCGTCTCCTGGCAGTGGCTGCCGTTCGCGACCCTGATCCTCTTGACCGCGCTGCAATCGCTCGACGAGGAACAGAAGGAGGCCGCCGAGATGGACGGCGCGAGCGCGATCTCGACCTTCATCTACATCACGCTGCCGCATCTGGCGCGTCCGATCACGGTGGTGATCCTGATCGAGACCATCTTCCTGCTCACGGTGTTCGCGGAGATCTTCGTCACCACCGGCGGCGGCCCCGGTCTGCAGACCACCAATATCGCCTTCCTGATCTATTCGCAGGCGCTGATCCAGTACGACGTCGGCAGCGCCTCGGCGGGCGGCCTGGTCGCGGTGGTGCTCGCCAACATCGTTGCGTTCTTCCTCGTTCGTATCGTCGGCCGGAATCTGGAGGCGTAACGTCATGGCGCGGATGGTCACGACACGGAACAAGGTGATCTCGACGGCGGCAGCCTGGCTGGTCGGCTTCCTGATCTTCTTCCCGATCCTCTGGATGGTGCTGGCGAGCTTCAAGACCGAGCTCGAAGCCTTCGCGATCCCGCCGTCGTTCCTGTTCTTCCACTGGACGACGGAGAACTACGTCACGGTGCAGGAGCGCAGCGACTACCTTCATCACGCGCTCAACTCGATCATTATCGCCGGCGGCTCGACGCTGATTGCGATGCTGATCGCAATTCCGGCGGCATGGTCGATGGCATTCTCGCCGACCAAGCGGACCAAGGATGTGCTGCTCTGGATGCTGTCCACCAAGATGATGCCGCCGGTCGGCGTGCTGGTGCCGATCTACCTGATCTACCGGACGTTCGGTCTGCTCGATACCCGAAGCGGCCTGATCTTCATCCTGTGCCTCGGCAATCTGCCGATCGTGATCTGGATGCTGTTCACCTATTTCAAGGAGATCCCGAGGGACATTCTCGAGGCGGCGCGGATGGACGGCGCCACGATCGGGCGCGAGCTGATCTATGTGCTGACGCCGATGGCGGTGCCGGGGCTTGCCTCGACTTTGCTGCTCAATCTGATCCTGGCGTGGAATGAGGCGTTCTGGACTCTCAATTTGTCGACCCTCGAGGCCGCGCCGCTCACCGTGTTCATCGCATCCTATTCGAGCCCGGAAGGATTGTTCTGGGCAAAATTGTCGGCGGCGTCGACGCTCGCGATCGCGCCCATTCTCGTGCTCGGCTGGTTCAGTCAGCGGCAACTCGTCCGCGGCCTGACCTTCGGCGCGGTCAAGTAGCAGAAAGGCTTTCGCCATGGGTCAGATTACGCTGCGGGGTGTGCAAAAATCGTTCGGGCCGGTCCACATCATCAAGGGGGCCGACCTTGAGATCGCCGACGGCTCCTTTGTCGTCTTCGTCGGTCCGTCAGGCTGCGGCAAGACTACGCTGCTGCGGCTGATCGCCGGGCTCGAGGATGTCACCGGCGGCGCCATCCTGATCGACGGCCGCAACGTGGTCGATGTGCCGCCGGCCAAGCGCGGGCTGTCGATGGTGTTCCAGTCCTACGCGCTCTATCCGCATATGAGCGTGCGCGGCAACATCGCGTTCGGCCTGAAAATGGCCGGGGTCGCCAAGGACGAGATCAACCGCAAGGTCGAAGCCGCCGCGGCCACCCTCAACCTGACGCCCTATCTCGAGCGCAAGCCGCGCGAGCTCTCCGGCGGCCAGCGCCAGCGGGTCGCGATCGGGCGTGCCATCGTGCGCGAGCCGAAGGCGTTCCTGTTCGACGAGCCGCTGTCGAACCTCGATGCCGCGCTGCGAGTGCAGATGCGGCTCGAGGTGACGCGATTGCAGAAGCAGCTCGGCACCACGGCGATCTACGTCACCCACGACCAGGTCGAGGCCATGACCATGGCCGACAAGATCGTCGTGCTCAACGGCGGCAAGATCGAGCAATATGGCTCGCCGCTGGAGCTCTATGAGAAGCCGGCAAACCTGTTCGTCGCCGGCTTCATCGGTTCGCCGAAGATGAATTTCGTCACCGGCGAGTTCGCCAAGCAGCAGGGCGCGACCACCATCGGGGTGCGGCCGGAGCATTTGAAGGTCGAGCGCGACGGGCAGGGCGGCTGGCAGGGGACAGTGGCGGTCGCCGAGCATCTCGGCAGCGACACCTTTCTCTATGTCGACGCTGCGGCATTGGGAACGCTGACCGCGCGCTATGTCGGCGAGCTCGACCTGCATCCCGGCGATCGCGTGTCGCTGATCCCGGATCCGGCACGCATCCATCGTTTCGACGACAGCGGAAAGTCGATCTACGCGTAAGGAAGAAGAAAATGTATCTCGAGAAATTCAAGCTCGGCGGCAAGACCGCCATCATCACCGGCGCCGGTCAGGGCATCGGGCTCGCCTGTGCCGAGGCACTCGCGGAAGCCGGCGCCAAGGTCATCATCGGCGATCGCGACGCCAAGGTCGCCAATGATGCGCAGGCGGCGCTGAAGGCCAAGGGCTTCGACGCCGATATCGCGCTGATGGACGTGACGGATTCCGGGCGCGTCTCGGCGGTCGCCGACGAGCTGGTCCGCAAGTACGGCAAGGTCGACATCCTCGTCAACAATGCCGGCATCGCGCGCAGCGAGACGCCAGCCGAGACCGTGACCGACGAGCACTGGCTCAACGTCATCGACGTCAATCTGAACGGCACCTTCTGGTGCTGCCGCGCGTTCGGCAATCACATGCTGAAGGCGAAGTCCGGCACCATCGTCAATGTCGGCTCGATGTCCGGCTTCATCGTCAACAAGCCGCAGGAGCAGTGCTTCTACAATGCGTCCAAGGCCGCGGTTCATCATTTGACCAAATCGCTCGCCGCCGAATGGGGCGCGCGCGGGGTTCGCGTCAACGCCGTGGCGCCGACCTATATCGAGACCCCGCTGAACGCCTTTGTGAAGAATAGCCCCCGCATGTATGACGCCTGGATCGGCGGAACCCCGATGGCGCGGATGGGCCAGGTCGACGAAATCGCCTCCGTGGTGCTGTTCCTGGCCTCCGAGGCGGCGAGCCTGATGACCGGAAGCATCGTTCTGGTCGATGGCGGCTACACTTGCTGGTAGGATCGCGCCGGAAATAACGGAGCGGCCATGCGGCAAGCCTATATCGGGGTGGACGTCGGGAGCACCAGTGCCCGGGCGGGGATATTCGACGAGGCCGGGAAGCTATTGGGTTCGGCCCGGCATCCGATCCGGGTCTGGCATGAGCCCGGCGACATTGTCGAGCAATCGTCCGATGACATCTGGGCGGCCTGCGTGACGTCCGTGCGTCACGCGATGCGCGAGGCAGCGGTCGCGGCCGAACAGGTCAAAGGCATCGGTTTCGATGCGACCTGCTCGCTGGTCGTGCTCGACAGAGGCGGCCGGCCGCTCACCGTCAGCCCGTCCGGCGATCCCGCGCGCAATGTCGTGGTCTGGATGGACCATCGTGCGATGGATGAGACCGAATTCGTCAACGCGACCGGTGATCGCGTGCTGCGCTATGTTGGCGGCGCGATCTCGCCGGAGATGGAGATCCCGAAGATCCTCTGGCTGAAGCGGCATCTGCCCGTGACCTTCGAGGCCGCCGGGCATTTCTTCGATCTCGCCGACTATCTTTCTTTCCGCGCCTCCGGATCGCTGGCGCGCTCGACCTGCACGGTTACCTGCAAATGGACCTATGTCGCGGGCGAGGGCGGCTGGAGCGAACCGTTCCTGAAGCGGGTCGGGCTCGAGGCGCTCGCCGCCGATCGCTTTGCCCGCATCGGCACCGAGATCGTGCCGCCCGGCTCGCCGCTCGGCCGCGGCTTGTCGGAGGATGCCGCGCGCGATCTCGGCCTGGTGCCGGGAACCGCGGTCGGCGCCTCGCTGATCGATGCCCATGCCGGCGGCGTCGGCGCGATCGGTGGCCGTGACGGTTCAGGCGCCGATGTCGATGTCTGCCAGCGATTGGCCTACATCATGGGGACGTCGGCCTGTATCATGGCGACGACCGTCGATCCTTGCTTCGTGCCCGGCGTCTGGGGCCCGTATTTCGAAGGCATGGTGCCGGGCTTCTGGCTGAACGAGGGCGGTCAATCCGCGGCAGGTGCCGCGATCGATCATCTGCTCAAGTCGCACCCGGCGCATGGCGAGGTTTTGCTAGCTGCGAAGAACGACGGCGTCGATGTCATCGAGTACCTCGAGAGGCGTATCCTGGCGCGCAGCGGCAATGCCGGCGCGGCCGCACTTCTCGCGCGCAACGTTCATGTCCTGCCGGAATTCCTCGGCAACCGGTCGCCCTACGCCGATCCCGGCTCGCGCGCCGTGATCGCGGGGCTCGATCTCGACACCGATGTGTCGGCGCTGGAGCGGTTGTTCGTCGCCGGCCTGTGCGGGCTGGCCTATGGCCTCGCCGACGTCATCGAGGCGCTGCAGGCCCACGGCGTCAGCGGCAAGACCATCGTGATCGGCGGCGGTGCGAGCCGCAGCCCCCTGGTGCGCCAGATCATGGCCGACACTACCGGCTACACGGTGGCGCTGCCGCAGACGCAAGAACCCGTCTTGCTCGGCGCTGCCATGCTGGGTGCGGTCGCCAGTGGTGCGCACGACTCGATCAATGCGGCGATGGCCGGCATGTCGGCACTTGGACGGTTGAGCGAGCCGACAGGGCCCGAGCTGGCCGATTTCCACCGCAAGAAGCGCAGCGTGCACAAGATGCTGCGCCGGCTCGATCGCGACAGCCGCGAGGCGATGAAGCGGGCGCCCGGTGCGGCGCCGGGTTGAGGTGTTTGCATGCTGCTGAGTTGCGGAGATGCGCTGATCGATTTCCTGCCGTCGCGGACGGCGGATGGACGCGAGGCCCTGACGCCCGCGGTCGGCGGCTCCTGCCTCAACATCGCGATCGGTGCCGCCCGGCTCGATGTTCCCACCGGCTTTGTCGGCGGCATCTCGACCGACACCTTCGGCCGGATGATCGCCGATCATGCCACGAACTCCGCGGTCGATCTCAGTCGCGCGACGCGCAGCGATCGCCAGGCCACGCTCGCCTTTGCGCGCGTGACCGGCACCGAAACGCAATACGCCTTCTATGACGCCGACACGGCATCGCGGAACTGGATCTATCGGCGCGATGCGATCGCGCTTGCCGGCGTTACATGCCTGCACACCGGCTCGACCACGCTGGTCCATGACAAGGGCGCGGCCGAGACGCTGGCCTTCATCGAGGATGCGCGGCCGAACGTGACGATCTCACTCGATCCGAACTGCCGGCCGAACCTGGTCAAGGACAAGGATGCCTATCGCGCCCGCATGCTCGCGTTCTGCGGCAAGGCCGACATCGTGAAAATGTCCGACGTCGACTTTGCCTATCTGTTCGGCGACGAGGCCTATGTGGCGCGCGCCGAGGCGCTGCTCTCGGGCGGCGCATCGCTCGTCGTCGTCACGCGCGGCAATGACGGCGCCTTGGCCTGGCATCGCAAGGCCGGAGCGATCGAGGCCGCCTCGCCGGTGGTGAACGTCGTCGATACGATCGGCGCCGGGGACAGTTTTCAGGCGGCGCTGCTCGCCGCATTGCATCGGCTGGACCGGATCGCACGGCCGCGGCTGCGCGACATCTCCACGGCGGAGCTTGCGCGCGCGCTGTCCTTTGCCTGCAAATGCGCCGCCTTCACCTGCACGCGCGCCGGCGCCGATCCGCCGCGAAGCCGGGAGCTGCCCGCGGATTATTGGTAGTTGGTTGGCAGCAGTTCGCGTCAGAGTCGCGCGACGACCTTCTCGGCGCTCTTGAGGAAATTTCGGATCAACGGGCTCGAGGAATCGCGCCGCCAGCAGGCCGCGATCTCGATCGTGTCGGTGATGTCGACAAAGCGCCGGAACGCGACGCCGGGCGGCGCGCCGAGCTTGGCGCAAGCCGGCAGGATCGCGAACCCCTCGCCGGCGAGCACGAGGCTGAGCGCCGAGTGCACGGTCTCCACCCGGCTGACGATCGGCATCACCACCTGATGCCGCCGCAGCATCGCGGACACCGCCGATGAGGTGGGCTGTTCCTCCGGCCGCGGCAAGGCGATCAGCGGGCGTCCCTGCAATCGGCTGACCGGCAGCGCAGAGAGGCGGGCGAGCGGCGAGCGCGCCGGCATCGCCAGCATCAGCGGCTGCGTGCCGATCTGGGCCACCTGGATTTCCGGATGATGGATTGCCGGCATGCACAAGGCGACGCTGACGGCGCGGTCGAGCAGCAAGGTTTCGCGGGTCGATGCGCTGAGCTCCACGAAATCGAGATCGACGCCCGGAAGCGACCGCCGCAGTTCCGGGACGAGGCGCGGCAGCACGGCGCTCGCCAGCACGAACATGTAGCCGACCGAGAGCCGTCCGCGCTGCCCGGAGGCGATCGCGCGCGCGGCCTCGAACCCTTCCTCGGCCAGCGCCAGCGCCTCGCTCGCCCGCGATAGCAGAGCGAGGCCGGCTTCCGTCAAATCCATGCCGCGCGTGCCGCGGCGGAACAGCGGCGTGCCGAGCTCGGCCTCGAGCTTGCGGATCTGCACGGACAGCGGCGGCTGGGCCATCCGCAGCCGCTCGGCGGCCTTGCCGACGCTGCGCTCCTCAGCCACCGCGACGAAGTAACGAAGCCGACGCAAATCCATAGGCATACCGAAAACGTATGGGTTGGCCTTCAAATTCGTATTGGACGCCGAGTTAACATGGGAGGCATTCTGGCTGTCAACGCGGTCAGAGGTGCCGACCGGATTTTGGAGAGCGTGCGTCAGAATGAGTGGAGATCTCTGCCTTTTGCCGGCGACCGAATTGCGCGCGCGCATCGGCGCCAGGGAAATATCTCCCGTCGAGGTGACGGCCGCGGTGCTGGCCCGCGCCGAGCGGCTGCAGCCGGAATTGAACTGCTTCATCACGCTGTGCGGCGACGAGGCGATGGCGCAGGCGAAGGCCGCGGAGCGGCAGGTCATGGCCGGCGAGCCGCTCGGCCTGCTCCACGGCATCCCGTTCACCGTGAAAGACATCGTCAGCACCAAGGGTGTGCGAACGACCTTCGGTGCGGTGCCGTACCGGAACAATGTGCCCGATCATGATGCGGTGGCGGTGGCCCGGCTCCGTGCGCAGGGCGGAATATTGATCGGCAAGACCACGACGCCGGAGTTCGGCAGCAAGTGCTTGACCGACTCGCCGCTGTTCGGCCGCACCCGTAATGCGTGGAGTGCGGAAAGGACGAGCGGCGGCTCCAGCGGCGGCGCGGCGGTCGCGGTCGCAAGCGGCATCGCGCCGCTGGCGGTTGCGACCGACGGCGGCGGCTCGACCCGGATTCCAGCGGCCTGCAACGGCGTGGTCGGGATCAAGCAGAGCAACGGCGTGATCCCGCACAGCCAGGTGCAGGACGCGTTCGGCAACCAGACCTATGTCACGCCGACCACGCGCACCGTCGCCGATACCGCGCTGATGATGCAGGCGATGGCCGGCGAGGATCCGTCCGATCCGTGGTCGATTGGCGTGCCGGTGCCTGACTATCTCGATCGCGCGGCGCCGCGCGGCGATCTCAGGGGCCGGCGGGTGCTGTACTGCCTGTCGCCGCCCGGGCGCCCGGTGACCGCGGACGTCGCCGCTGACTTCAAGGCGGGCCTCGACCGGCTGGCCAGCCTCGGCGCCGAACTCGAGGAATTCTCCGGCGACGGTTTCGATATCGAGCCGATCTGGCGCGCCATCAATCACACGGTCTGGCGGACCCGCTTCGAGAAGCTCGCGGCCGATCATCCCGATGACCTCAGCCCGACCTTCCTGAAGCAGCTCGCGCTGGCCGCCAAGGTCAGCGGCGTCGCCTACCAGCAGGCGATGTTCGACCGCACCGCGCTGTTCCGCCGCGTGCAGTCTCTGCTTGCGCGCGGCGACCTGCTGGCGATGCCGACGCTGACCCGCACGGCGCTGCCGATCGATCAGGATCTGTTCGGCACCATCGACATCGACGGCCAGAGCTTCGACAGCGTGCGGCCGCACTGGTTTCCCTGGACCATGCTGTTCAACATGACCGGGCATCCCGCGGTCAGCATCCCTTCCGGTTTCGGCCGCGACGGCCTGCCGATCGGCCTGCATCTGGTCGGCCGCTTCCGGGCCGATGCGGAACTGCTGCGCGTTGCGGCGCTGTTCGAAGAGGCGAGCGATCTGCTCGGCCGCTGGCCGGCGCTGAAATCATGAATGACGCGGTGAAGGGCTTGCATTCGTTCGCGAACATGCTGAAACCTGCGGCCTGTTCCTTACCCTTCGAGCGGGCATGAGCGTATTCTTCCTGCGACGGATCCTGACCCTGGTGGCGACGCTGTTCGCGGCCTCGCTGATCATTTTCCTGGTGCTCGACGCGCTACCCGGCAATGCCGCGCAGATGCTGATGGGCGCCGACGCCTCGCCCGATGCGGTGCGCGCGCTCACCGTCAAGCTCGGGCTCGACCAGCCGCTCACGGTTCGCTATTTGCTCTGGATCAAGGGCATGGCGGTCGGCGATCTCGGCAACAGCTATGTCTATGGCACGCCGGTGGCCGGCCTGATCGCGGAGCGGCTGGTGCTGACCATCCCGCTCGCGATCATGTCGATGCTGATCACGGTGGTGCTGGCGCTCGCCGCCGGCATCTACACCGCGGCCAACCACAACAAGCCAACCACAACAAGATCGGCGACGTCGGCGTGATGTCGCTGACCCAGATCGGCATCGCGCTGCCGAATTTCTGGTTCGCGATCCTCTTGATCCTGCTGTTCTCGGTGAAGCTGCAATTGCTGTCCGCCGGCGGATTCGCCGGCTGGGATGATGGCGTCTGGGCCGGGATCCGCTCGCTGCTGCTGCCCGCGATCTCGCTCGCCGTGGTGCAGGCCGCGATCCTGGCCCGCGTCACCCGCTCGGCGGTGCTGGAGGTGCTGCGCGAGGATTTCGTGCGCACCGCGCGCGCCAAGGGGCTCGGCAAGCGCGAGGTGCTGTGGCGTCATGTGCTGCGCAACGCCATGATCCCGGTCATGACGGTCATGGGCTTGCAATTCGCGAATCTGCTCGCCGGCACCATCGTGATCGAGAACGTGTTCTATCTGCCGGGCCTCGGCCGGCTGATCTTCCAGTCGATCGCCAACCGCGACCTGATCGTGGTGCGCAACTGCGTGATGCTGCTGGCTGCAATGGTCGTGACAGTCAATTTCGTGGTCGATGTCCTCTATGCCTTCATCGATCCGCGCATCAAGGTCGCCAACCTGTGAGCGCGCCGCTGACCGCATCCGCCACAGCGGCGATCGCACCGGGGACGAGACCTGTGACCGGCTTCTGGCGCCGCGCGCTGCGCCATCGCAGCTTCGTGCTTGGTGCGGTGCTCAGCCTGCTTGTGCTCGGCGCGGCGCTGCTGTCGCTGGTCTGGACGCCGTGGTCTGCTTACGACATCGACGTCGCCTCGAAGCTGCAACCGCCGTCGGCGGCGCACTGGCTCGGCACCGACGTGCTCGGCCGCGACATCGTCTCGCTGTTGCTGGTCGGCGCGCGCTCCACCATCATGGTCGGCGTCATCGCCGTCGGCATCGGCCTGACCTTCGGCGTTGGCCTCGGCCTGATCGCGGCTGCCCGCAAGGGCTGGACCGAGGAGCTCATCATGCGGATGAGCGACTTCACCTTCGCTTTCCCTGCGGTGCTGTCGGCCATCATGCTGGCCGCGGTCGCAGGCCCGGGCATGGTGACCTCGATCACCGCGATCGGCATCTTCCAGATCCCGACCTTCGTCCGCGTCACCCGCGGCTCGGCGAACGCGATCTGGGCCCGCGAATTCGTGCTGGCGGCGCGCGCCGCGGGCAAGGGGTCCTTCCGCATCACGATCGAGCACGTGCTGCCGAACATCCTGTCGATCCTGATCGTGCAGGCGACGATCCAGTTCGCGCTCGCGATCCTCGCCGAGGCCGCGCTGTCCTATCTCGGGCTCGGCACCCAGCCGCCGCAGCCGTCCTGGGGCCGCATGCTCAACGATGCGCAGACCCTGCTGTTCCAGTCACCGATGCTCGCGGTCTATCCCGGTGTTGCGATCGCGATCGCGGTGCTCGGGCTCAACCTGCTCGGTGACGGGTTGCGCGATCTGCTTGATCCCCGTCTGGCGCGGGAGCGTTGAGCAATGGCTGACACGGGTGCGCCGCTGATCGAGGTGAAGGACCTTGGCGTCCGGCTCAACACCAGCCGCGGCCCGGCGCAGGCCGTCCGCGGCGTCAGCTTTGCGCTTCGGCGCGGCGAGACGCTCGGGCTGGTTGGCGAATCCGGTTGCGGCAAGTCGGTCACGGCGCTGGCCCTGATGGGGCTCTTGCCCGACAGCGCCGTGATCAGCGGCAGCATTCGGCTCGACGGCGCAGAGCTCGTCGGTCTGCCTGACACGGCTTATTGCAAGCTGCGCGGCAACCGCATCAGCATGATCTTCCAGGAGCCGATGACCGCGCTCAATCCGATGCACACGATCGGCCACCAGGTCGCCGAGCCGCTGCGGCGTCATACCGGTGTCTCGGCAACCGAAGCGCGGCTGGAAGCCATTGCCTTGCTCGATCGCGTCGGGCTGCCTGATGCGGCGAGGCGGGTCGATGCCTATCCGCACCAGTTTTCCGGCGGCCAGCGCCAGCGCATCACGATCGCGATGGCGCTCGCCTGCCAGCCCGATGTGCTGATTGCCGATGAGCCGACCACCGCGCTCGACGTCACGATCCAGGGCCAGATCCTCGATCTGATCGCCGATCTCGTCGCGGAGCGCGGCATGTCGATGATCCTGATCTCGCACGATCTCGGCGTGATCGCCGAGAATGTCGAGCGCATGATGGTGATGTATGGCGGCACTGTCGTCGAAAGCGGCGCCACCGACGCCGTGTTCACCCGGATGGGCCATCCTTATACGCAGGGCCTGTTCCGCGCCCGCCCGCGGCTCGGCGCGCGCAAGGGGACGCGGCTCAGGACCATCGCCGGCACCGTGCCGGAGCTGGTTGACCTGCCTGCGGGCTGCACTTTCGCCGATCGCTGCGCGATCGTGGAAGGACGTTGCCGCGCGGCGTTGCCGGCTGTCGTCGATGTCGGCGGGAGCCATGGCGTGCGTTGCATCAGGACCGACGTCTCGATGGCCGCCGGAGGCATCGGCGCATGACGGTACCTGAACAGCCCCGGTCCGCGCCCGCGACGCCGCTGCTCGAGGTGACGGATCTCGCGCAACGCTACACCTTGCCGCGTGAAAGCCTGTTCAAGCCGGCGGCGCAGGTGCATGCGCTCAACGGCGTCACAGCGCAGGTCATGCCGGGCAAGAGCCTCGGCGTCGTCGGCGAGTCCGGGTCAGGCAAATCGACCTTTGCGCGGCTGGTGATGGCGCTGGAGCGGCCGACATCGGGCACGGTGTGTTTGCTGGGCCGCGACCTCAACCGGATGCCGCCGGACGAACTGCGCCATGCGCGCCGCGATTTCCAGATGGTGTTCCAGGATCCCTACGGCTCGCTCGATCCGCGCCAGACCGTCGCGCGCATCGTGGCCGAGCCGCTGACTGCGCTCGGGTGGATCGATCGCGGCAGCCTGCGCGAGCGTGTCACCGCGGTGCTGCGGCAGGTCGGATTGCGCGATGCCGACATGGACAAGTTCCCGCACGAATTCTCCGGCGGCCAGCGCCAGCGCATCGCGATCGCGCGCGCGCTGATCACCCAGCCGAAACTGATCGTCGCCGACGAGCCGGTCTCGGCGCTCGACGTCTCGGTGCAGGCGCAGGTGCTCAATTTGATGCAGGACCTGCAGGACGAGTTCGGGTTGAGCTATATCCTGATCAGCCACGACCTTGCGGTGGTCGATCTGCTCTGCGACGAGATCGCGGTGATGTATCTTGGGCGGATCGTCGAGCAGGGGCGTCCCGCCGATCTGTTCGCCCACAGCGCCCATCCCTACACACGCGCGCTGCTGGATGCGGTTCCGCGCGCCCGGGCAGGTCGCGTCCGGCGGCGCCGCGGCGCGCAGGCGATCGGCTCGCAGGCATCGGCCGCGGCCGGCTGTCCTTACGCGCCGCGTTGCCCTCTCGCCGACCAGCATTGTCGCGAGGCCGCGCCTGCGCTACGCAGCGTGGGAGACGCGCATCTGGCGGCCTGCCATTACGCCGAAGCCGTGATGGCGCTGCCGCCGGTGGTCGCGGAGGCCGGTTAGTCTATTGTGCGGGACCAGCCCAGGCTGATCAAAGAGCACGTCCGGGGAGCAGACCAATGTTGAGAAAATTGTGCATCATTGCGGCCGCTGCCGCGCTCGCCGCAGCACCGCTGCCGAGCCTCGCGCAGGGCAAGAAGGACAGCGTCGTGATGGGCATGACGCTGGAGCCGCCGGGACTCGATCCCACCAACGCGGCGGCCGCGGCGATCGCCGAAGTCACGCTCTACAACGTCTATGAGACGCTGACCAAGATCAACGAGGACGGCTCGGTGTCGCCGCTGCTCGCCGAAAGCTGGCAGGCCTCGCCGGACCTCAAGACCTACACCTTCAAGCTCCGCAAGGGCGTCAAATTCCAAAATGGCGAGCCGTTCGATTCCGCGGCAGTCAAGTTCACGTTCGACCGTGCCGCGGCGCCGACCTCGACCAACAAGGACAGGAGCCTGTACCAGGCCTTCGCGTCGGTGAGGGCGCCGGACCCGGAGACCATCGTCGTCGCGTTGAAGTACGCCGAGCCGAACCTGCCGTTCCTGCTCGGTCAGGCATCGGGCTCGATCGTCGAGCCGAAGAGCGCGCCGACCGATGTGACGCAGCCGGTCGGCACCGGACCCTACACGCTCGGCAACTGGGCCAAGGGCTCGTCGATCACGCTGGTCAAATGGCCGGAGTATCGCAACGCCGCCGCGATCAAGCTCGCCAAGGTGACGATCCGCTTCATCGGCGATCCCGCCGCGCAGGTCGCGGCGCTGCTGTCGGGTGACGTCGACGCGTTCCCGCGGGTTGCGGCGGCACGCAGCCTGGCGCAGTTCAAGGCCGACCCGCGCTTCAACGTGCTGATCGGCGGCTCGCGAACAAAAACCATCGTCGGCATCAACGAGCGCAAGAAACCGCTCGACGACGTCCGCGTTCGCCGCGCCATCCTGGCGGCGATCGACCGCAAGGCGATGATCGACGGCGCCGTCGACGGCTTCGGCACGCCGATCGGCAGTTTCTACACGCCGGGATCGCTCGGCTATGTCGATACCACCGGCATCAACCCCTACGATCCCGAACTTGCCAAGAAGCTGCTGGCCGAGGCCGGCGTCAAGACGCCGCTGGAGCTCAGCCTCAAGCTGCCGCCGCCGTCCTACGCGCGGCAGGGCGGCGAGGTGCTCGCGGCCCAGCTCGCCAAGGTCGGCATTGTTGCCAAGATCGAGAACGTCGAATGGGCGCAATGGCTGTCGCAGGTCTTCACCGGCCCGCACAATTACGACCTCACCATCGTCGCGCATGTCGAGCCGTTCGACCTCGTGAAGCTGACCGAGCCGGATTACTATCTCGGCTACAAGTCCGAGGCGTTCAACGCGCTCTATCAGCAGATCATGGCGACGCCTGACGAGGCCGGCCGCGCCAAGCTGCTCGGCGACGCGCAGCGCATGCTGGCAACCGATGCGGTCGCCGGCTTCCTGTTCCAGCCGCAATTGATCACGATCGCCAGCAAGAAGCTGAAGGGCGTGTGGAAGGACGTGCCGCAGTTTGAGAATGATTTCTCGACCTGGGCTTGGGAGTAACCTGGGAGTAATCCGGGAGGAAGCGATCGCGCCGGCGGAGACCAATGGCCTCAGCCGGCGCCGCGCGACGCCGTCGCTTGACGCTTAGTCTCATTTTGCGTGCTGCGCCTGCGAAGGCGAATGTGTCCGGCGATGCGCGAAGGCGCCGGAAGCCACCGATATTGCTCAGGTTGATGCAAGCCAGCGCTCGTAGCACTTCGGGCGCGCGAACGCATGCTGTTGTGGCTTCGCATTGAGCGCATCGGTTGTCTTTGTGAAGGACAGCGCTAACATGGAACCCATCCATCGATACCTGTCGTTGTTTTTTGATCACCTATTGCAGCGCAACCAAGGCCACCAACGGTGCGCGCTTGCTACGGCGGCCAGGCCTCGAAGGGGAAGTAGCAAACATCATCCCTGATACTGCAACCAAGAAATAACGGGGGAGACCATGTACGTGAAATGGCTTGCGGCATTCGCCGCAGCGGTCGGCGTTGGCCTGTTGTCCGGTGCTGCCATCGCGCAAGAAGTCAAGCAGGAGAAGCAGTCGGTCCTGGGGAACGCCAATGTCCCTCCGGTGACCCAGGAGCAGCTCAACGCCGCCGACAAGAACGCCAAGGACTTCCTGCTCACCAACGGAAATTACGCCCAGACGCGGTTTTATCCGGGCAAGCAGATCAGCCGGGACAATGTGAAGAACCTGCACGTCGCCTGGATTTTCCAGACCGACGTCAAGGAGTCGCTCGAGACATCGCCGATCGTCGTCGACGGCGTGATGTATGTCACGACGTCGTTCAGCCATGTCTATGCGCTCGACGCCAAGACCGGCCAGCAGCTCTGGCACTATGCCCACAAGATGGGCCCGATCACCGTCTATTGCTGCGGTCCCAACAATCGCGGCGTCCAGGTGCTCGGCGACCGGGTCTATCTGGCGACGCTGGATTCCAAACTGATGGCGCTGAACGCCAAGACCGGCGAGGTGGTCTGGACCACCAACATCGCTGATCCCGAGCTCGGCTACAGCGAGACGATGGCGCCGACCGTGGTCAAGGACAAAGTGCTGATCGGCACCAATGGCGGCGAATACGGCATTCGCGGCTTCGTGCGCGCCTATGACGCCAAGACCGGCAAGCAGCTGTGGAATTTCAACACCATTCCGGAGAACTCCGTCGGCGTCTGGGCGACCAAGGACGCCACCGGCCGCGACATGCATCGCAATATCCAGGCCGAGAAGGACATGCTCGCCAAGATCGGCGATCCCTATGCCAAGCTCGGCGGCGGCGTGTGGCAGAACCCGTCGGTCGATCTGGCGACCAACCGGATCTACTTCGTCGTCGGCAATCCCTCGCCCGACCTCGACGGCTCGAACCGGCCCGGCGACAACCTCTACACCAACTCGCTGGTCTCGCTCGATCTCGATACCGGCAAGTATGTCTGCCACTTCCAGTACATCGCCCATGACGTCTGGGATCTCGACGCGGTCAGCCCGACGGTGCTGGTCAACGTCAAGGACAAGGACGGCAAGACGATTCCCGGCGTCATTCATGCCGGCAAGACCGGGCACATCTATGTGCACGATCGCAAGGACTGCAGCCTGATCCGCTTCTCCGAAGCGATGGTGCCGCAGGAGAACATGTGGGTGCTCCCGACCAAGGAAGGCGCGCGCATGCTGCCCGGCGCCAATGGCGGCGTCGAATGGTCGCCGATCGCGACCGACCCCGGACAGGAGTTGGCCTACGCCATCAACCTGCACCAGCCGATGACCTACCACGTCGAGAGCTCGGCCTATCCGAACGGCAAGCTGTGGCTGGGCGGCGCCTTCAAGGTGATCCCGAGCGAGAAGCAGTCGGGCAACATCACCGCGGTGAACTACAACACCGGCAAGATCAAATGGCAGGTCAAGACGCCCGAGCCGATGATCGGCGGCATCCTCGCCACCGCCGGCGGCCTGGTGTTCACCGGCGAGGGCAACGGCAAGTTCGCGGCCTATAATTCGTCGAGCGGCAAGGAGCTGTGGAGCTTCCGCGCCGGCGCCGGCGTCAACGCGCCGCCGTCGAGCTACATGATCGGCGGCAAGCAATATGTCGTGGTCGGCGCGGGTGGCAACACCCAGATCGATTACAAGCGTGGCAACAACATCATCGCCTTCACGCTCGACTGAGCCGAGGCGGGATGCATAATCGCGCGGCGAGGCGGGACCGGTTCGGTCCCGCCTCTGTTTTCTTCGGATGAGCCAATGTTCGGTAAATTGATGATGTGCGGCGCCGCGCTGCTGCTGATGGCGGCGCAAGCGCGCGCGGAGACGATCGAGGAGAAGGTGCAGGTCTGCACCGGTTGCCACGGCGAGGACGGCAAGCCCGTCGACAAGACCATTCCGACGATCTGGGGCCAGCAGGCCGGCTATCTCTATATCCAGCTCCGCGATTTCAAGCGCGGCGATCGCAAGAGCGAGATCATGCAGCCGATCGCGACCCAGTTCGAGCGCGACGACATGCTGGCGATCGCGGAATATTTCTCGCAGAAGCCATGGCCCGATCTCGGCCAGCCGCGCGCGCCCAAGGATGTGGCGGAGAAGGCGGTCAGCGCCAGCCGCTCGGTCGGCTGCCCGGCCTGCCATCTCGATCGCTTCCAGGGCGACGGCACGGTGCCGCGGCTTGCCGGGATGGGACGCGACTACCTCGCGAAAACCATCGCCGATTTCCGCACCCGCGCGCGCGGCAACAATCCCGGCATGTCCGACCTGATGCTGGCGACGTCGCCCGACGACCTCGCCGCGCTGGTGGACTATCTGGCGGGGCTGTAGCGGGCAGGGCTATCGCATATGCGTCTTTGGTGATCGAGGGTGGGCGCCGGCGCCCGACCCGTTCTGCATATCTGCGAGTCAAGTTCCGGTTGCCGTACAACCGATCAGTTCGGTCGAGACCTGGACACCACGCCTGGAACAGGAAAGGCCCGGCACATCTCGATGCACTCCGACCTGAGACGCGCGACGACCGCATCGTCTCCGTTCGCCTGCAGAGCCGTCGCAATGAACTCACCGATACGGCGCATTTCGGGGTCTCCCATGCCACGCGTGGTCGCCGCCGGTGTCCCAAGGCGAATACCGCTTGGCCTGAGCGGCGGGCGCGGATCGTCTGGGATAACCTGCTTGTTTGTGGTGATGGCGATGGCATCGAGCACGTCCTCGGCTGCTCGCCCGTCCATTCCGACGGACGCTACTGTATCGACGACCATCATGTGATTGTCCGTCCCGTCCGTGACCAGCTTCATCCCGCGTTCCATCAGCGCGCCGGCAAGAACCTTCGCGTTGTGCAGAACCTGCCGCGCGTAAACCTGGAAATCCGAGGTCGCCGCCTTCTTGAGCGTCACGGCAATCCCGGCCACGACGTTCATGTGAGGTCCGCCCTGCAAACCTGGAAAGACGGAAGCATCGATCCGACCGGCATTTTCCTTCCGGCACAGGATGATCCCGCCGCGGGGGCCGCGCAGTGTCTTGTGGGATGTCGTCGTCATGATGTCGAAGCCGGCATCAAGCGGATTGCGCATGACATTCGCGGCAACCAACCCGCCATAGTGGCTCACGTCAGCCATCGTGAGCGCGCCAACTTCGTCGGCGATACTCTTGAATGCCGCATAGTCCAGGTCGCGCGGATAGGAGCTGTAGCCGCACAACACCATCTTCGGACGCGCTTCACGCGCAATCGCGCGCAATTCATCGAAATCGATCGCGCCGTTTGACGGGGCCGTCTTGTAACGAACGAAGTTGAACAAGCGCCCCATGTGGGACACCGGCGCGCCGTGGGTGAGATGACCGCCGTGGGAGAGGTCCATGGCGAGAATCGTGTCGCCGGGCTTCAATAGGCCGAGATAGACGGCCTGATTCATCGGTGATCCGGAAAGCGGCTGAACGTTGGCGTGCTCGGCACGAAAAAGCGAGCAGGCCCGCTGGCGTGCGAGGTTCTCGATGCTGTCGGTATACTGCTGGCCGCCGTAGTATCTGCGTCCCGGATATCCCTCGGAGTATTTATTGGTGAAGACCGATCCGAGCAGTTCAAGCACCTCCGGGTACGTGTAATTCTCGGACGGAATCAGTTCGACGCCGTCCTGTTGACGGCGCTCTTCCCCTACCAGGGCGGCAGCGATCTCTTGATCGTTGATGGACAGTTCGTTGTGAAATGACGGCATGCTCGGGCTCCTCAACACGCTGTTTTTCCAGCAGATTGGTTGCCCAGGCGATCGGCGTTGGAACCCTTCGCGCTTCCCCGTGGTCGATTCCACGTTAGCTCGCCAGTCGCGCGATAGGACGAATGAGCACGGAGACTCTTCGTAGAGAAAAATCTAGCCGACCCGCGGACCTTTCGCAACCAATGAGTCCATCGCGTCATGCCTCAGCGCGGCGTCAGCTCCTCGCGCAGCGCCGACAGGATGGTGAGATCGGCGGCGTGCTTGCCGGCCTTGTCGGCCAGCGCCGCATCGGCGCCGTGGGCGAGCAGCGCTTTCGCAATCGCCGGATGGTTGCCCTCGGCGGCGATCATCAGCGCCGTGCGTCCGCGGGCGTCGCGTTCGTCGACCCTGGCGCCTGCGTCCAGGAGATAGGAGACGACCTCGAGCGCTTGCGCCTCCGGCACGGTCTCATCGGGGCCGGCCGCCCACATCAGCAGCGTCAGATCGTTGGCATAGCGTGCGTTGATGTCGATCTCGAGCGCGAGCAGCTGTTTGACGATGCCGAGCTGACCGGCGGCGGCCGCATACACCACCGGCGGCTTGCCGGTGTCGTCGGCCTTGCGGCCGTCGGCGCCGTGCGCCAGCAGCATGCGCACCACCATGTCCCGGCCGGCATAGGCGGCGGCCGCGACCGCCGAAGCGCCGCTGCGTCCGGTGAGATTGACGTCGGCGCCGCGGTCGATCAGGCGTTGCACGATTGCGACATGGCCGCGCTCGGCGGCAAGATACAGCGCGGTCGATCCCGCGAGGTTGCGCGCATCGACCGGCGCACCGCGGGCCAGCAGCAGGTCGACCATGTCGAGATGGCCGGAGCGGGCGGCGTGGCTCAGCGGCCTTGCGCCGAGCCGGTCCCGCGCGTCGACCGAGGCGCCGCCATCGAGCAGCGCGGTGGCGAGATTGATGCAATCGGCATTGGCCGCCGCAAACAAGGTCAGCGAGATTTCGACTGCGCTGAGCTGCGCCTTGTCGGTCTCGTATTTGCGGATCAGCTCGCGACACCGTGCCGGGTCAGCCGCCGCGCGGCTGCTGTGAACGCTGCCGGCAACTAACAGCGCGGCGATGGCGATGCGGCGATACAAGGCGTGTCCTCCGTATGGCCTGCTATCAGCATCGCCATTCGGATTGAGCGTCGCATGATCCCTGGTTGCTGCCAAGCCGCGCAGCCGCGCGAGAACACGATACCATTATGTGGAATAGCGAGCGCGACCGCGCTGCGCTCCCTCGCCCCGTTCTTACCTATCAGATTCACACATTCTGAAGCCTTAGATTGGCGCCGTATTTGATGGCGTGGAACTTGGCAAGGCCGATGCGGATGACTTTGGGACCCGGCTTGCCGTAGTAGCCGGTCCAGCCGCCGAGGCGTGCGATGACCCAAGCGACAAAGGCCAGGGATCCCTTCGGGTGCGGATTGCGTTGCCGCTCGGTCTTGCCTTCGAGCCGGGCGGAGACGGCTTCGAGGATGGGTTGGTCGTCCGGCTCGAAGGCATCGCTCAGGAGCTGATCCGTGTTGCCGTCGCGGGCCTGGACGAGTTGCTTGATGGTGATGGCCGCAACGGCTGCAGCAGCGACGAAGTTGATCATGGCCTGCGGGTCGCCGATATCGGCTTCCTCTATATCGAAGCCTGCCGTCTTGAGCGTACGGAAGAACTCCTCGATCACCCAACGCGTCCGGTAGAAGCCGACCACTTGACGCGCGTCGTTCAATGTAGCGACAGCGTGGGTAGTCAAAAGCCGCCAATGCACAGGTGCGCTACCGTCTTTCGGCTCCGATACCTCGCGGACATCGACCAGCGTCAGGTGAACCGTCTCGGGCAACGTCGGATCGGCTCCATGGAGCGGCCGGCATACGGCCACCGGCGCGAAGCGCACTGCGAACTCGGTATCGCGCGCGCGCCGTCCTGGTGCGGCGGGGACCGTCATGGCAACGCGCCCTTGTTCGGCCTGGGCGTCGATGAAGGTGAACAGCAAATCCGGGTCTTCTTCGGACCCCTCGATCCGCCGATTCTGGCAGGCCCTCACAACCAATTCGACGTTTTGCGGACGCTTCACGAACAGTTCGTAAAAGTCGCTTTCGCGGTCCGATACCATCGTGACGCTGGCCGCCGCAGCCAGTACCTCACCCGCCCGTTCGCTGCTCTCGATCCATCGTTGCGATTCCTTAGCCGCCGTCGCCCGCTTGCGCCGTGGTGCCAACTCCTCTCGGTTACGGTTCCAGACCTGCATCGAGACCAGACCGAGCAACCCTTGCGTCTCGGCCTCTACCGCCAGTGCCACATGCAGCAACAAACCCGCGGCATTGCCTTTGGCGACCGGTCCGTAGCATTGTCGCGACCGCCGGCCGCCCAAGATCAATTCCGACGTGTCCTGTGCGACAACAACATGCCGACCAGCCGCTCGCTGCCCGGTGAGGTCTCCGGCATGCCGTGACATCTCTGCGGCCGTCACCGACGGATTGTGAAGAAGCCGGCGAAACTGCATCTCGCCCGCACGGTCCTCACCGAGGCGGCGGATGCACGAGCCAGGCCGGGCCACCAGCGCCGCATGCAGCCGCGCCCCCCTTTTTCCAGGCGACGATCGCCAAATCGTCCCCGTCCATATGCCACCCCGGCCATCAAAACCTCCACCGGCTTGCCTACCGATAGAGAATCCCGCTTTACCGCTAATCGCAACCCAGATGTGTGAATGCGATAGCCGTTCTTACGGGGAGAGGGTTGGGGTGAGGGGTCTCTCAGCGCATGCGAAGCCAGACGGATGCGCGGAGACTCCCCCTCACCCGGAACGCATCTAGCGATGCGTTCCGACCGCTCCCCGCGTGCGGGGCGAGGTGCAGCAGAGCCCGTTGCCTGCTCTAGCCGGTCTGCCCGGTGCTCGCATGCGCGACGGCGCGGGCGACATTGGCGATCACCTCGTTGCACTTCTCCATCGGTGCACTTGCCCCGGTCAGGTAGACCGTCACCACGATCGGCTTGCGGCCGGGCGGCCAGAACACGCCGATATCGTTATAGGTGCCGCGCTCGCCGGTGCCGGTCTTGTCGCCAACCCGCCAGTCGCGGGGCACGCCGGCGCGCAGCCGGGCGTCGCCGGTCTTGTTGGCGACCATCCAGTCCACGAGCTTCTGGCGCGAGGCGGCCTGCAGGACGTCGCCGATCACCACGCGCTGCAGACTCTTCAGCATCGCGACAGGGCTCGTCGTGTCGCGCGGATCGCCCGGCACGGCTTCATTCAGCGCCACCTCCCAGCGATCGAGCCGGCTGACATTGTCGCCGATGGTGCGGAAGAAGCGGGTGAAGCCGGCAGGCCCGCCGATCTCGCGCAGCAGCAGGTTGGCAGCGGTATTGTCGCTTAGGGTAATGGCGGCCTCGCAGAGTTCGGACAGCGTCATGCTCGATCCGACGTGTTGCTTGGCCACCGGCGCATAGGCCAAGATGTCCTTGGCCTCGACCTGCACGCGCTGGTCGAGGCTGGATTCGCCGCGGTCGACCCGGTGCAGCACCGCGGCTGACGCCAGTGCCTTGAAGGTGCTGCACATCGGGAACCGCTCGTCGCCGCGCTGGCTCGCGCGCGATCCGGTCTCCATGTCGAGCGCGGCGACGCCGAGCCGGCCGCTGGTCGCAAGCTCAATGCGTGCAAACTCTTCCTGCAGCCGCCGCGCCGGTTCGCTTGGTCCCGCTGCTGCACTCGGTCCTGCCGCGGCGCTTGGCCGCGCCAGGGTGCAGGACACCGCAAGACCCAGCGCGCGCAATCCGAATGTCCGTCTCGTCAGCATGTCTCGTCTCCGTTGGCGGCGCGAAACTGCCGGGCGGCGTGACGGCGCACAAACAATCATTTATACAACGAGGCATGAGGAAAACTTGGTCATGACGCCGTGCGCCGGCATCTCCCGCTGAACGCGCTGCGCGCCTTCGAGGCCTCCGCGCGGCTATTGAGTTTCACCCGCGCGGGGATGGAGCTGCGCGTGACGCAGACCGCGATCAGCCACCAGGTCAAGCAGCTCGAGGAACTCCTGGGCGCGAGCCTGTTCCGCCGGCTGCCGCGCGGGCTGGTGCTCACCGACGAAGGGCTGGCGCTGCTGCCGGTGTTGACCGACGCGCTCGACCGGATCGGGGCTGCGATCGACCGCATCGAGGCCAAAGGCACGCGCGAGGTCGTCACCGTCGGCTGCGTCACGACGTTTGCGACCGGATGGCTGTTGCAGCGGGTCGACCGCTTCAAGCGCGCGCATCCCTATATCGACCTGCGCCTGCTCACCAACAACAACCGCGTCGACATCGCGGGCGACGGGCTCGATCTCGCGCTGCGCTTCGGCGACGGCTCGTGGCATGGCACCGAGGCGATCCATCTGCTGTCCGCGCCGCTCTCGCCGGTGTGCTGCGCCGACGTCGCGGGCCGGCTGCGCAAGCCGTCCGATCTCGCGCAGGAATTCCTGCTGCGCTCCTACCGCGCCGAAGAATGGCCGTTGTGGTTTGCGGTGGCCGGCGCGCCATGCCCGAAAATCCAGGGACCGATCTTCGACAGTTCGGTCGCGATGGCCGAGGCGGCCGCGCGCGGCGTCGGCGTCGGGCTGGTGCCGACTGCGATGTTCAAGAACGAGCTGGCGTCGGGCCGGCTGCTGCGGCCATTCGCGGCTGAAGTCCCGGCGGGGTCCTATTGGCTGACCTGGCTGAAGTCGCGCGAGGTGACGCCAGGCATGCGCGCGTTCCGCGACTGGTTGCTCGACACGCTGCGGGCGGAGGCAGATGAGAGCGAGGAGGTGAGGGATGCGCCCGCTTCACGGCCGAAGGCAAACACCAAGGCCAAACCAAGGGCCAAGGCGAACGCCGCGAAGAAGCGGACGCGCTAATCTTCGCGCTTGCTTTCTATCCGTCATCCTGAGGCGCGAGCGCAGCGAGCCTCGAAGGATGCACGGCCCGGCTGGTGGCCGTCGACCCTTCGAGGGCCGCCAAAAAGGCGGCCACCTCCAGCGACAACGGGCAAAGCCGTTGCGCGGGGATGACGGTGAGGGAGTGGGGCGCGCCGACAACTTGTTGCAGCGGCACGCCTCACGCCAGATGGCACGCCACAAAATGCCCGTTGCTGCCTTCGCGCAGCTCCGGCGCGCTCTGGCGGCAACGCTCTTCGGCGATCGGGCAGCGGGTGTGGAAGTGGCAGCCCTTCGGCGGATTCATCGGGCTCGGCACGTCGCCCTTGAGGCGGATGCGCAGCTTTTTCGCCTTGGGATCCGCCACCGGCACCGCCGACAGCAGTGCCTTGGTGTAGGGATGCTGCGGGTTGCGGTAGAGATCGCTGGCCTTGGCGAGCTCGACGATGCGGCCGAGATACATCACCGCGACGCGGTCGGAGATGTGCTCGACGACGGAGAGATCGTGGGCCACGAACAGATAGGTGAGGTTCAGCTCGGCCTGCAGATCCTCGAGCAGGTTGATGACCTGGGCCTGGATCGAGACGTCGAGTGCCGAGACCGGCTCGTCGCACACGATCAGCTTCGGCTCCAGCGTTAGCGCGCGGGCGATCGCGATGCGCTGGCGCTGGCCGCCGGAAAATTCATGCGGATAGCGCCGCATGTGCTCGGCCTTCAGCCCGACCTTGACCAGAAGGCGCGCGACGCGGTCCTCGCGCTCGCTGGCCGAGGTCACGAGGTTATGGATGATGAAGGGTTCGGCGAGGATCGCGCCGACCGTCATGCGCGGGTTGAGCGAGGCGAACGGGTCCTGGAATACCAGCTGCATGTTGCGCCGCATGGCGCGCAGGTCGCCGCCGCCAAGCCCGATCACGTTCTGGCCGTCGAACACGACTTCGCCGGAGGTCGGCTCGATCAGCCGCAATACGCAACGCCCGGTGGTCGACTTGCCGCAACCGGATTCGCCGACCAGCCCCAGCGTCTCGCCGCGGTTGACCGCAAACGACACGCCATCGACCGCATAGACCTGGCCGACCTCGCGCGACAACAGGCCGCCGAGCACCGGAAAGTGCTTCTTCAGATTGCTGACGCGCAGCAGCGGCTCGCTCATGACGCGTCTCCGAGGTGGCAGGCCATGCGATGGCCGGGCGCGATCTCGCGCAGGTGCGGCTCCTGCTCGGTGCAGATGCTCATGGCGTGTTTGCAGCGGGAAGCGAAACGGCAGCCGGGCGGCGGGTTGATCAGGATCGGCACCGAGCCGCCGATCGCTTCCAGCCGGGTCTTGTGCTCGGCGTCGAGATCGATGCGCGGGATCGAGCGGATCAGGCCCTGGGTGTAGGGATGGCTCGGATTGCCGAACAATTCGTCGACCGGCGCTTCTTCCACAACCTTGCCGGCATACATCACGACGACGCGCTGCGCGGTCTCCGCGACCACGCCCATCGCGTGGGTGATCAGCATCACCGCCATGCCGAGGCGCTCCTTCATGTCCTGCAGCAGGTCGAGGATCTGCGCCTGGATGGTGACGTCGAGCGCGGTGGTCGGCTCGTCCGCGATCACGAGCTTGGGCCGGCAGGCCAGCGCCATCGCGATCATCACGCGCTGGCGCATGCCGCCGGAGAACTGGTGCGGATAGTGATGCACGCGGCCCGCGGCATTGGGGATCTGCACCAACTGCAGCATCTCGATGGTGCGCTCGAGCGCCTGCTTCCTGGTCACCGCCTCGTGGCGGCGCAAGCTCTCGGCGATCTGCTCGCCGATGGTCAGTACCGGATTAAGCGAGGTCATCGGCTCCTGGAAGATGAAGCCGATCTCCTTGGCCCTGATCTCGTCGAGCTGATGGCTGGTCAGCGGCGCCAGATCGCGGCCCTCGAACATGATCTCGCCTGCGACGATCTTGCCCGGCGGCATCGCGATCAGCTTCAGGATCGACATCGCCGTGACGGTCTTGCCGCAGCCGGATTCGCCGACCACGCACAGCGTCTCGCCGCGGTTGATGCTGATGTCGACGCCGTCGACCGCCTGAACGATGCCGTCGTCGGTGGTGAAATGGGTTTTCAGACCCTTGATGTCGAGCAGCGCCATCAGATCACCTTGCGGGCGTCGAGCGCGTCGCGCAGCCCGTCGCCGATGAAGTTGATGGCGACGACCGCGATGAAGATCGCGCCGCCCGGAAACAGCGCCCAGTGCGGGCCGATATCGAGAAAGTCCTTGGCGTCATAGAGGATGCGGCCCCAGGTCGGCGTATCCGGCGGAAAGCCGAGGCCGAGGAACGAGAGTGTCGATTCGGCGATGATCGCGGCGGCAACGTCGATCGTGCCGGCGATGATCACAGGTCCCAGCGCATTGGGCAGGATGTGGCGCACCACCTGCCGGACCGGGCTCGCACCGAGCGCGCGCGCCGCCTCGACGAATTCCTTTTCGCGCAGGGAGAGGAACTGGGCGCGCACCAGGCGCGCGACCGGCATCCAGCGCAGGCCGCCGATCACAAGCACGATCAGGATGAAGATGCCGCCCTCCGGGCCGAACACGGCCTTGAGCCCGTCGCGGAACAGATAGATCAGCATCAAGAGCAGCGGCAGTTGCGGCAGCGACAGGAACAGGTCGGTCAGCCACATCAGCGCATAGCCGAGCGGGCCGCGCGACATGCCGGAGAGCGCGCCGATCAGCGTGCCGACGAACACCGAGACCAGCATCGCGGCGAGGCCGACCGCGAGCGAGATGCGGCCGCCATAGATCATGCGGGCGAGCAGGTCCTGGCCGAGATCGTCGGTGCCGAACGGATGCGCCAGCGAGGGGCCCTGCATGCCTGCCACCACGTCGATGTCGCTCATCGAGACCCGCCAGACGAACGGGCCGATCACGACGGCCGCGATCAAAAGCAGCAGCAGCACGGCGCTGACCACGGCAGGCCTGTGCCGGCGGTAGCGCCGCCAGGTTTCGCGCCAGGGCGAGTAGCCGCGCCGCTCAGCGGAAGGAGATGCGAGGGTCAAGCCAGCCATAGAGGACATCTGCAATCAGGTTGAAGAGCACCACGAGACACGCGAACACGAAGGTCACGGCCATCACGACCGGCGTATCGTTGGCGAGGATGGACGAAATCAAGAGCGAGCCGATGCCGGGAATCCGGAAGATCTGCTCGGTGACGATGGCGCCGCCGAACACGGCGGGCATTTGAAGTGCGATGAGCGTGACGACCGGGATCATCGCGTTGCGCATCACATGCTTGACGATCACCTTGGCCTGCCCGAGCCCCTTGGCGCGCGCGGTGGTGACATAGTCGAGCCGGATCACGTCGAGCATCGCCGAGCGCACGAAGCGGGTCATCGACGCCGCCTGGAACAGGCCGAGCACCATCACCGGCATGATGGCCTGCCGGATCATCTCCAGCAGCCAGGGGATGCCGCTGCCGGGCACGTCGGTGTAGACGAAGGGCAGCCAGTCCAGCTTCACCGAGAACACCAGGATGAACAGGATGCCGGTGAAGAAGGTCGGCAGCGAGAAACCGATGAAGGCGAAGGTGTTGGCGAGCTGGTCGAACAGCGAATACGGCCGGGTGGCGGCATAGACGCCGACCGGGATCGCGATCAGCAGCGCCAGCAGCTGCGCCGAGCCGATCACGTAGAGCGTGGTCGGCAGCCGTTGCAGAATCAGCGTGTCGACGTTGATCCGGCTGACAAAGGAGAAGCCCCAGTCGCCCTGCGCCATCGCCGCAAGCCAGTGCAGATAGCGGAGGTAGATCGGATCATCGAGCCCGAACTTGGTGCGCAGCGCGGCCTGTACCTCGGGCGGCACGTTCGGATTGGTCGCGAGCTCGCTGAACGGATCGCCCGGCGCGAGCGCCAGCACGACGAACAGCACGACCGAAATCCCGAGCAGGCTCGGGATCGCGATCATCAGACGGCGCAGGATATACTGACTCATCGAGAGATCATCTGACTAACGCTCGCACCTTGAGCACGTTGATCTTGCTTCCAGTCGAAAGGCGAGCTTCACCTCGCCCCCGTGCGGGGAGAGGTCGGAATTCAAGCACAGCTTGAATTCCGGGCGAGGGGGACTCTCCAAGAACTCATCTCTCACGGCATTTGCGGTTGGAGCCCCTCTCCCCGAAAGAACGGGGAGAGAAGATGCACCCACTCAACTCCGAACCCGTCCCCGTGTCTCAGGTTTCACGATACCAGTCTTGCAGATTGTCGGTTTGGTTGGCCCAGCCGGAGAGCGCGGGCCGTACCGTGTTGGAGCAGGCTTCCACCGCAAGCCGATGCATCACCGGGATCATCACCGTGTCCTGCCACATCAGATCGTTGCACTTGATGTAGAGATCCGCGCGCTTGATCGGATCGGTCTCGGTATCGGCGGCATCGACGGCGGCGTCGAAATCCTTGTTGACCCAGCGCGGGAAGTTCGGTCCCTGCCACTTGTTCTCCTTGGTGGCGACGTTGCGCGAATGATAGCGGCGCATGTGCAGGGCCGGATCGGGTTGCGTCATCGGGATCTGGAACATCTCGATGTCGGCATAGAAATGGGAGTAGGTGTCGGGGTTGGCGACGTCGGAGGAGAAGAACACCGAGGCCACCACCGATTTCAGCTCGACGTCGATGCCGGCCTTCTGGCAGGCCTGCTTGACGATCGCCTGGGTCTTCTGCCGCGGCCCGTTGATCGAGGTCTGGTACAAAAGCTTCAGCTTCTTGCCGTCCTTCTCGCGGATGCCATCGGAGCCCGCCTTCCAGCCGGCCTGCTCGAGCAGCGCGCTCGCCTTCTCGACCGAGAACTCCCATTTGGTGTTCTTGGAGACGAACTCCTCGGGGCCGTTGAGATAGTTGGCGGTGGCGCGGCCGGCGCGGCCGTAGATCACCTTCTTGATGGAGTCGCGGTCGACCAGCAGCGCGAGCGCCTGGCGCACGCGCGGGTCGGACAGGATCGGATGCTTGGTCTTCATCGACGAGCGTTCGCCGTCGACCTCGGTGTTGGGATCGGTGAAGTTGATGGCGATGAATTCGATGTCGCCGCCGACGGCATAGAGCGTCTTGCCCTTGCCGCCCTTCTCCAGCCGCAGCAGCACCTCGTCCTCGACCTGGATGTTCCAGGCGAAATCATATTCGCCGGTCTGGATCACCGCGCGCGCCGCCGAGACCGCGTCGCCACCGCCCTTCATCTCGATCGTGTCGAAATAGGGCCGGTTCGCCATGTGGTAGTCTTGATTGATCTCGCCGCGGATCAGGTCGCCCGGCTTGAATTCGATGAACTTGTAGGGTCCGGTGCCGACCGGCTTCAGATTGGTCGACGCCTCGCGCGACTTGCCGCCCTTGAATTCCGCGAACAGGTGTTTCGGAATGATGCAGCCATAGGCGCCGACGAACGCGTTGGCCCAGAACGGCGTCGGATCCTTGAACTTGATGCGGACCGTGAGGTCGTCGACCTTCTCCACGGTCATGCCGGCGTACGTCGCGCTCGAGACCGCGGCCGTCGCTGGGTCGCTGGCATATTCCCAGGTGAAGACGACGTCGTCGGCGCTGAACGGCTTCCCGTCATGCCATTTGACGCCGGGTTTGAGTTTCCAGACCACCGATTTGGCGTCGGCGGCGAGTCCGCCATTCTGGATCGAGGGGATCTCGGCGGCGAGGATCGGGTTGAGATGGCCGTCGACGTCCCAGCTGGCGAGCGGCTCGTAGAAGATGCGCGAGCCGTCCTGGTCCTTGGTGCCGGTGGCGAAATGCGGATTGAGCAGGGTCGGGCCCTGCCACCACAACAGCTTCAGTGGACCGCCGCCGCCGCGCTTGGTCGGCTTGTAGGGGTTGGGGCTCTGCGCCATCGCGACGCCGCCGATCGCCAGAATCTGGTTCGCCAACGGCGCGGTGAGGCCGACGGCAATCATTCGCTTGACGAAGGCGCGGCGGTCCATCCGTCCGTCCCTTACGTCGTCGATCATCCCGCGCAGATTGTTGTCGAACATTGTCCCCTCGGTCCGGCTCACGTGTGATTGCGGCGGGCCTTGGAACCGGCCGCCGTGCTGGCGGCAGATGGCACACCGAATGACCGCGAAGGTCAACGCCTCCCGAGGTTCAGCGACTAGGTCTTTTGGCTATCGCTTGTGCAGAACCGCTCCGCGCCGCACATCGGTTCGGCATTT
This sequence comes from Bradyrhizobium quebecense, assembly GCF_013373795.3. Classification (NCBI taxonomy): domain Bacteria; kingdom Pseudomonadati; phylum Pseudomonadota; class Alphaproteobacteria; order Hyphomicrobiales; family Nitrobacteraceae; genus Bradyrhizobium; species Bradyrhizobium quebecense. Next base: position 5,128,844 of record NZ_CP088022.1, on the reverse strand, counting down.
CGGTGCCAAAGCGCGCCTGCGCGCGCCTCGCAGTGCGGAAAATTTGTTCGTTATCCTTTGTTCCGAGATGCTTTTTTGTCACGCGCGCGCGTTTTCGAGCGAAGCGGGTGCCGGTTCGCGCGACGAAACCGCGTCAAAGCAAAAATCCAGAGGCCCCGCTCCGATCCAATCGGATCAGAATAGGTGCTGGCCGGGCCTCGCATCGACGCGCAGGCCCGGCCGCAGATGCGGCGCTCAGGCGACCGACATGTCCAACGGCGGTGCAACATTCGCCGGCAGCGGACTGATATAAGGTGTTCGGGTGGTCCGCTTCTTGAGGTCGGCCTTGGCGGCCGCGATCAGCTCTGGCTCCATCAGCGCCTTGACGCCGAGGCCGGCCATCGCCTTGGCGGCCTGCACCATCGCCTTGTGTGCGGCAGGCGTCTTGCCCTGCGCCACAACCTGCCAGGTGTGGAACGGCGTGCCGATTGCAACCGTCGGTGCATGGACCTGCACCGTCGGCACCACCCAGCTGACGTCACCGACATCGGTCGAGCCGATCAGCGGATTGCGCTTGGCGTCGATTGGCACCAGGAAATCGGCCAGCGGCCGGTCGGTCGGCTCCATGCCGATCGCGTAATAGACCGAGGCGATGTCCTTGTCGGTCAGGGTCGCGCGGATCTTGCCGGCGAAATCCTTGTCGGCATCGTCGAAATGCGGCGGCCCGAGATCTTCCATGATCCGGTGCAGCGTCTGCTCCAGCGGGGTATTGGGCAGGATGTTGGAGACGGCGGAGATGATCCTCATCTCCATCTTGGTCTCGGTCATCAGGGCTGCGCCCTGCGCGATCTTGTTCACGCGCTCGACCAGCTCGTTCATGCCGGGCAGGTCGCGGGCACGGATCGAGTAGCGCACGCGGGCATGGGCCTGCACCACATTGGGTGCAATCCCGCCGGTGTCGAGCAGCGCATAGTGCACCCGGGCATCGCTCGGCATGTGCTCGCGCATGTAGTTGACGCCGACATTCATCAATTCCACCGCATCGAGCGCGCTACGGCCGAGATGCGGCGAGGCCGCTGCATGCGAGGTTCGCCCGGTGAAGATGAAATCGGCACGGGTGTTGGCGAGCGACGGCGTCACGGCGACCTCCCAGAAACTGTGCGGATGCCAGGTGATGGCGATGTCGGCGTCCTCGAACGCGCCACAGCGCACCATGAAGGCCTTTGCCGCGCCGCCTTCCTCGGCCGGACAGCCGTAATAGCGCACCCGGCCCGGCACCTTGTTGGCGGCGAGCCAGTCCTTCACCGCGGTCGCTGCGAGCAGCGCGGAAGAGCCGAGCAGATTATGGCCGCAGCCATGGCCGTGGCCGCCGCTCTCGACCGGACGAGGTTCGGCGACGCCGGCCTCCTGGCTGAGGCCGGGCAGGGCGTCATATTCGCCGAGGAAGGCGATAACCGGGCCGCCCTCGCCCCATTCGCCCATCACCGCGGTCGGAATGTCGGCGAGGTTCTCGGTGATGCGGAAACCCTGGTGGCGCAGCTCGGCCAGATGTTCGGCGGATGAGCGCGCCTCGGTGTAGCAGACCTCGGGCATCGCCCAGACCCGGTCGCTCAATTCGATGAAACGCGGCTTGATCGTGTCGACGCCACGCCAGACATCATTACGGTTGTCCATTTGCTCCGGTCCCTCAACTAAGGCAATCTGAAGCGCGAAAGGCTAGCAGCTTGGCATGATGTCGCCTAGCGCCGGCCGGCAGATCAGCTGTTCCGCAACGTCACGTCTCGGTGTGGTTTTCTCTCGATCATGGCATGGTCATCGCATGACGCGCCGCCTCGCGTTACAATCCGGCGATGAGTGATTCAATTCCGTCTCTGCTACCTAGAAACTCGGGCCACCAGTTCGTGATCTATGCCGACGCCTGCTCGGGCATTCCCGGTGCGCTGCATGAGCGTACCTTCGCGTCGGTGAGCAATGTGGTCCGCCGGCTGCACCCTGCGCCCGAATTCATTCTCTTCCCCGGCGACGAGATCATCGGCCTCACCGCCGATGCCGACGCGCTGCGCGCGCAGTGGCGGCATTGGTTCGAGGTCGAGATGGCCTGGCTCGACCGGCGCGCGGTGCCGCTGTGGCACACGACCGGCAACCACACCACCTATGACGAGATGAGCGAGGCGGTGTTTCGCGAGGTGCTGAAGCTGCCGCGCAATGGTCCGCCCGGTCAGGAGGGTCTATCCTACTGGGTCCGCCGCGACGATCTCGTGATGGTGTTCGTGCACACGCTGTGGAGCGGGTTGGGCGGCGAGGGCCATGTCGAGACCGATTGGCTAGAAGCGGTGCTCGACCGGCACAGGGATGCCCGACACAAACTGGTGCTGGGTCATCACCCCGTGTACCCGATCAATGGCTTCAGCGGCAGCTATCAGCGCGAGATCGGCCACGAATACAGCGCGCGCTTCTGGGAGATTCTGGTCGGCGCCGGCGTCACCGCCTATCTGTGCAGCCACATCCTCGCATTCGATGTTCAGGTCCATCGCGGCGTGCTGCAGATCTGCACGGCGGGCGCGGGCACCGCGCACCGGATGCCCGAAGGCGTCGAGTACCTGCATTGCGTGCAAGCGGCACTCGATCAGGATGGTCTTCGCTGTCAGGTGCTCGACACCGAAGGCGCCGTGCGCGAGCAGTTCGCATGGCCGCTGCCCTCTCTCGACCGCGCCGCGTGGTCGCCATTGCCGCACGGGACCAGCCCTGCGCCGCTGTCAGGAACGCCGGCGCCCGCGACGGTGGTCGCCCTGAAATTGTCGGGCCGCACGGCCGCGGCAAGCGCCGCGCCGCAAACGCTGCTATGTACGCCCGTGCCTGACATGATCGCGCCGCTCTGGCTCGGCCTGCGCGGGCCGAACCAGACGCTCACCCTGATCCTCGGCCGCGAGCCCGGGCGTAGTCCGCATTACTGGGTCGGTCCCGATCTCGGCGATGAGCGGGATTTCGACCTCGACATCGCCTTCTATCCGGACATGGGACCGGGCGGCGTGCTGTGGCGACGCCGCGGTGACATCAGCTGGACGTCGTTCGCGGCGATATCGGCGACGGGGCTCGAGCGGTTCTCGTGGCCCGCGCTCTGGAGCGTCGGGTGCGGACAGCATGGACCGGACGACAGGCAATATGCCGGACCACGGCTCGACGTCGCTGCGGCCGTGTTCGCATTGTCATGAGTCAAAGTCCAAGTCTTGAGCCAAGTCGGCGGCGACCGCCGGGCCTAGTCAGGCTTCTTCGGCTTGTCGCGTTCCGCGCTCTTCAATTCGCGATCGATCAGCGTGCAGACCCGCCGCTGCGCCAGCAGGCCGAGCCGCGCGCGCGTGGTGCCTTGCTTGATCTTGCCGTTGATTTCGAATGACCAGCTCCAGAGGTCGGGTTCGATGTTGGTGAGCGTGTATTGAATGTCCCGATGACGATCGATCAGCTTCTTCATGCCGTTTCTTCTTGTTGGCTGAAGATTGCATAACCAGATCGAGGAGGCGTCTGTATCCGGACGACTACCTACACAATTGGTCTAGACGTCCGCATCACGGAATTTTCCGCAATCACCGAGTTGGGGGTCGTTGTCCAGTGGGTGCGCAACCCACTCATCGTCGTCCTGGCGAAAGCCAGGACCCATTACCCCAAATCTCAATTGGTGCGCGACGCTGGGGCCACAGTTCGGTTCAGCATCGAATGCGGTGGTTATGGGGCCTGGCTTTCGCCAGGACGACGGAGGGATAGGTCAATCCGGCAGCATCAACCTTGTACGTCCCCCCCCTCACAAATTGATCACCCCGCGCCGCGCTGCATGCGCGACGGCGTCGGTGCGGCCGGTGGCGTCGAGCTTGTCGAGCAGGGAGCCGACATGAAACTTGGCGGTGTGGACCGAAATTCCGAGCCGCTGCGCGATCATCTTGTTGGATGCTCCTTCGGCGAGCAGCGCCAGCACGTCGAGCTCGCGCGGCGTCAGCTCGAAGTCGCCGCCGCCCGCGGTCTCTCGGTTGCGTGCGACGATCGTCGCCGTCGCCTGTTCGCCCGGCGCGGCAAGCCGCAGGCCGGCGACGCTGCCGAGCAGCGTCGCCAGCCGGTCGGCGAGGGCGGGGTCGTCGATCTCGAGTGCGATGATGATGTCGGAAGTGGGCTCACTGCTCACGTCTCGGGCCTTTCGCCGACCGTCACCTTGAAGTTCAACGGCTCGCCGCCGCGATGTACGGTGAGCTCGACCAAGCTGCCGACGCTCTGCGGCCCGAGGCCGCGCGACAGCGCCCGCACGCCCGACAGCCTCTCGCCGTTGGCGGCAATGATCACGTCGCCCTGGCGGATGCCGGCGGCAGCTGACGGGCCGGCCTTGTCGACATTCATCACCATTGCGCCGAGGCCGTCGTCGAGACGAACCGGCTGCAGCCCGACGCCGAGATATCCGCGCGCGATGCGGCCGTTCTTCTCGAGCTGGGCTGCGACCCGCTCGATGGTCGCGGCAGGGATCGTCAGCACGCGGCGCGGGCCGAGCACCGCCATGCCGAACGGCACGCCCGCGGCATTCAGCGCCAGCCCGCCCTGCTGGCTGTGCCGCAGCCGGACGTCGAGCTCGATCCGCGCTTCGATCTCGCCGCCGCGCAGGCTGCGCCATGCGGCGCCGGACCGGGAGACCATGCCGAGCCGCGCGATCGGCGCGCCGCGGTCGGCCGCGACGATCACCGCGAGCGATCCGAGCGCGGGAATTTCGGTCGACAGCTTGATCGGCGCGACGTCGCCGTCGACGCGCAGCAGCGCGACGTCGGTGGTGTGGTCGCGTCCGGCGACGGCGGCTTGCCTGCGGCTGCCGTCGGCAAACTGGATTTCGATCTCGCCCTCGTCGGCGAGCGCTTCGTCCGCAGTGACGATCAGGCCGGTCTTCCAGACGAAGCCGGAGGCGCGCGCGCGATGCGAATGCACGGAGACGATTGTGGGCGCAGCGCGCGCAATGGTCTCGGAAAGGGCTGACGACAGCGAGGCGAGGGTGGTCGGTTCGGTCATGGGAAACTCCGTTGGCTTCCCCCAATCTGGGATGTCGCGGCTGGCGGTGAAACTGGCCGGATGGGCAGGACCGGGACGCGGAACATCCACGGAGCCCGAGCCGCTCAGCTCCGGTCCCGGGTCCTCCAGCCGAACAGGGCGAAGCCGGCGACGAGCGCGACCACGATCAGCATCCAGTTCTGACCCTCGAAGCCGAGGAAGTGAAACGGTTGAATCAGGAACTGCACCACGTGCCCCTTTCCCGGGCACGCTAAGGCTTTCTCGGTCGGAAATATATTATTTTTGTATATATGCCGGCGGGCGGGCGTTGGAGACGTTAGCCCGCCACGCTGGTCTCCAGGCGGTTTTCCAGCCGATAGCCAACCCCGGACTCCGTTACCAGCAGGCGAGGCTGGTTGGGGTCGGCCTCGATCTTCTGGCGCAGCTTGCGCACCAGGATGCGCAGATACTGGATATTGTCGCGCTGGTTGCCGGTCCAGATCTCCTTCAACAGCTGATCGTGCGTCACCACCAGGCCGATATGTACGGCAAGTACGTGCAGCAGGCGGTACTCCTTCCGCGTCAGCTTGATCCTGGCCTGGTTGAGCGAGACGGTCCGGCTGACCAGATCGACCGACAGCGGCCCGGCGACGACGACCGGGTTCTCGGTGGCGCTCTTGAAATAGCGGCGCAACGCGGCGTCGCTCCGCGCCAGCAACTCGGCCATGCCGAACGGCTTGACGACATAATCATCGGCACCAGCCTGCAGCAGGCGAACCTTCTCGTCCTCGTTGGATTCGACGGAGAGCACGATCACCGGAACGTTGGACCAGGAGCGCAGCCGCTCCAGCGTCTCGCTGCCATGCAGGTCCGGCAGACCGAGATCGAGGATCACGAGGTCGGGCGCATTGAAGGTCGCGATCTTCAACCCGTCGGCGGCGTTCTCGGCCTCGACCACGGAGAAGCCATGAATCTCGAACCCGGCGCGCAGGAAGCGGCGGATCTTTGGTTCGTCATCGATCAGCAGGACGAGGTTACGCGGCTTACTCATCGTCGCAGGTCACCAAATCTGAATCCGTGGTCTGCGGTGCCGGTAGCAAGATCGATGCCGTCGTCCCGAGTCCGTGGCCGCGGCTCGCGACCTCGACGGTGCCGTCATGTGCCTTGACGAAAGTCGATGCGATCCAGAAGCCGAGCCCGGAGCCGGGGACGCTCGCCTGGTGCCGCGGGCTGCGGAACGACTTGCGGCCGAGATGGCGCTGTTCGTCCGGCGTGACGCCAACCCCCTGGTCGATGATCGACATCACGACACGCCCGGGGACGTGTCGGGTCTGCACCGAGATCGTCGACCCGGACGGGGAGTATTTGGCGGCGTTCTCGAGCAGCTGGCCACAAGCCTCCGCGAGCAGGCCGGAATCGACGTTGATCAGTGGGAGATCGTCGTCAAATCCGATCTCGACGCGGTGCGCCGCCAGCCGCGGCGCACGCGCCTTGACGGCGGCGTTGACGATGTCGCGCGGGTCGGACCATTCGAGACGAGGCGTCAGCCCGCCGGCCGTGACGCGCGTCGCATTCAGGAGATTGCGGATGTGGCCGTCGAGCCGCGCGACCTCGTCCGAAACCGCCTCGATCAGCGAACGCAGCCGTTCGTCGGCGCTGACGGCCGGCATCGCGTGCATGACGCTCACCGATCCCTGGATGGCGGCGAGCGGCGAGCAGAGTTCATGCGAGAGTGTGCCATGGAAGGCGTCCCGCAACAATTCGGCCTGCAGATGCATCCTGGCATCGTCCATCGCCTTGCCTATATCGAGCCGTTGCAGCGTCAGCGAAACCTCCTCCAGCACCGCCTCGATCCGGCGTGTGCGCAACGCGATCGCCTCGCGCGTACCGCGCCCGGCATTGATGGCGATGACGCCGTGCACCAGGGTTTTCGATCCGACGGCACGGAGCAGCCACACCTCCTGGGTCGATTCATCGATGACGCTGCGATCTGTTATGCCGACCGTCGCCGTCATCGCCGCTACGCTCTCCTGCACGGCCGGCGGAGCGGCTCCCAATTCCGGCGGGGATTCGAAATGACCTCCCGCGGACGCGACGAACAATGCAGCCCGCTGGCCGAGCGTATGGGCCAGATAGTGACTGACGGCGTCGATCAGATCGGAGATGGTGAAGCAGGCGGCCAGGCGTTTGGAGAATTCGTAGAGGTGCTGGATCTCCCGCTCGCGGCGCCGCAACCTTTCGGTCTCCTGTTGCAGGCGCGACGCCAGATTGCTGCTCACCAGCGCGACGACGAGGAAGACGAGCAGATCGATCGCCTCCTGTGGACTGTCGACCCGAAGGCTGTAGAGCGGTGTGAAAAAGAAGAAGTCGGCTGCGGCGATCGCGGTCAGCGATGCCAGCGTGCCCGACCAGATCCCCCATCGGGTGGCCGCATAGATGATGGGGATCAGATAGGCGATTGGCACCAGGTTCGCGGCGATCGGCTCATTGAGCGCAAACAGCAGCGCTGTGACGATGCCGATCGATCCGACCGACCACAGCAGGGGCAGGACGTCGGTCCACATGACCAATTGCGGCTTCGCTTCGAACCCCGGCGCGAACACGTGCTCCGCTTCCGCGCGGCGCGCGTGGATATCCGCGAGCCGTTGAAACAGGGGCAGGGAATAGATCAAGGATTTTGCCTTCGCAGAGCAAGACACCGGAAGATCCTCGTCACGGCCGCTTCGGCCTGTACGAAATCCGCCCCCGCAACATCCGATGTGAGCGCTGAAGACGCGGGTCCGGCGCCGTCACAATGGCGCACGCCCTCGCGAATGGTTCAACGTTCGACCGTCGGCTGCTGCTCCGATGTCACCAACTACCCAGCGATCCGAGCATTGTCCAGGAACGGATAGAAAATCCATGCTGCTGAGGTGGCCGAGAAATATAAAAGAAATAGTCGAAGCGTGAGATCCGCGATTGCCGGCGCCGCCGCATGGATCGAATAGCAGTACAAGACGGCGGCGCGAAGCACCTTCAGTGCTGCTCAAGCAGGGCGGCATCGTCCGATTTCTGCAACATCTTGCTGACATAGCCGAGCGCCAGCCGTTCTCCGGCAAGCTCCGGCTTCGACGTGCGGTAGAGGCTGAATTCGCTGGTCTGGTTCACCCGCGGCGGGGTCAGCTTGGCGATCGCGGCCGAACTGACATATTTCGGCGGGTAGAGATAAAAATCCATCAGCGGGGTCTGCGAGCCGCCGGATTGCCGCTTCAGGACCGCATGCGCGCTCGCACCGGCCTCCGGATAGAGTGCGGTCCAGCCCGCAAAGCTGCTTGCCAGAATCTCCAGCGACAGGATCGCCGTCGCGATCTCGACGAAACCCTGGTTGGACTTCTTGGCGCTTCGGGTGGTCGAAGCTTTGCGCAGCCGCTGCCTGAATTCGTGATGCCGCTCGATGAACGGGCCGAGCCGGGCTCGCCACAGCATATCGGGCAGGCAGGCGTAGCCATGAATGTCGTGATAGCTTTCGATCAGGTTGCGGCACTGTGCCGTGAGATCGGCCGGCAGAAAGCCAAGATCGACGTCGCTGATTTCGCCGGTGAGAGCGACGTCGTTCGCACCATTCGTAACGTTCGCCACGACGCGCAGCGCTCCATTGCATTCGATGCGAAGGATTCGCTCGATGCCGAGAGCTTAGCCACGAGGCGCGTATATCTTCGATCTCGATTCAGGGCGATCGGCATAGCAATAAAATAGCGCGCAGATCGGATGCTGGCAGAGCTATGGCGGAAATGACACAGAGTTTTGGAAATCTATCGCAATGCAACGAGCGAATGTCGCAAAACGTCAAGATTTCCGCCGGGTCCTTGAGCAGGTGCGCGAGCAATTGATGCTTCTGCGAGCAAACGACGCGGCGACGAATGTTTCGGATATTTTATCTTAATGAAAGCGCGAGGAGACCCGTATCGCCTTTTTCTCAACGCCCCACGAATGATGACGCAGACGTTACACGCGACAACGCTCGAAGCGTCGGTAGCAATATCCTGGGGCAAAATCATGAAGAGACTGTTTTTGGCGGGCGTATCGTTGGCGGCGGTGAGCCTGTTCAACGCGGCCCACGCAGCGGACGCCAATCCGCCATTATTGAAGGCGCCCGCCGCCGCCTGCGATCCTTACAAGAATTATTCGTGCCTCGACGGTTATCTCGGCAGCGACTTCTTCTCGCGCTTCGTCAACTACTACCGGCTCGAGTGGGGCCACGACGCCGCGCCGTCGGATCCGAAAGCGCCGCCGTCACGCCGTGATTATTGGCCGGCGACGCCGCAGAGCACGCCACCGATGCCGTTCACGGAATGGCCGTATGGCGGCTCGACCAGCATCGGCGTGACGAGGCCGAGCTCGATCGACAGTCCCTTGATGGCGGCGCTCGGCAACACGCCTGCCGGACAGTGGATGAACGATGCGCACATCCAGGTCTATGGCTGGGTCAATGCCGGCGGCAATCTGAGCTCCAACACGGTTCGCGGCGGCAACGCGCCCGCCGCCTACGACTATAACCCGAACACGGTCCAGCTCGACCAGGCGGTCGTCTACATCGAGCGCCTGCCCGACACCGTCCAGAAGGATCACGTCGACTGGGGCTTCCGTCTCGCGCCGATCTACGGCGAGAACTATCGCTACACGACCGCCTATGGTCTCTGGAGCAATCAGCTCCTGAACCAGAACAAGAACTACGGCTACGACCTGCCGATGGCCTACGGCGAGGTCTTCATTCCGCAGATCGCGGAAGGCCTCCTGCTGCGGTTCGGCCGCTTCATCTCGATCCCCGACATCGAGGCCCAGCTCGCGCCCAACAACTACATGTATACGCACTCCATGACGTATACGTTCGACAACTACACCAACACGGGTCTGCAGAGCACACTCGCGGTCACCAAGAACTGGATGCTGCAACTGGGCGTGTCGGTCGGCAGCGACACCATGCCGTGGAACGCCGGCGCCAAGATCGCCAACCCGTTCCCCAATCCGCTGTTCCCCGGCACCACCATGCTGAAGGATCCGGGCGCGATACCGAGCGTCACCGGCGGCGTGCGCTGGACCAGCGACTCCGGCAACGACAGCGTCTACGTCGTCGCCGACGCGATCAACAGTGGCACCTGGGGCTACAACAATCTGCAATGGTACGGCCTGACGGCGTATCACAAGTTCAACGACCAGTGGCACATCTCGTTCGAGACCTACAATCTGCATCAGAACAATGTGCTGAACGCCAACAATCCGGCTGCGATGGCCGCGTTCGCTGCGGGTGGCACGCCGTTCTCGCCGCAATACCTGCCGTTCAACGCGCCTGGCCTCGCCCAGTGCAGCAGCGCGACGGTGTTCGCCTGCACGGCGTCGGTGCAGACCTATCTCGCTTACCTGAACTACAAGGCGTCGCCGCTCGACAACATCTCGTATCGGATCGAGTTCTACGACGACAAGCAGGGTCAGCGTACCGGCGTGAAGACGCGTTACGTCGAGACCGGCATCGGCTGGCAGCACTGGTTCTCGCCGCAGATCGAGATCCGGCCCGAGGTCTCCTACTACAGGTCGCTCGATGCGAATGCGTTCAACGGCAATTCCAACCTCGGAATCGCGCCGACCAAGAATTTCGCCCTGATCGGTTCGGCCGACATCATCATTCACTTCTGATCCGGAGGCGGCGCCACGTCGACCAGATCGCGTGGCGCCCTCATCAGAAATTAGGAGATCTTCAATGAAGCACGTTTTCATCACCACCGCAGCACTCGGAGCGCTGCTGCTCGCCTCTCCGGCAAGAAGCGCGGACCTTCCCCTCTACACCAAGGCGCCGGCGATCGCGGCGCCGGCCTACGACTGGTCCGGCTTCTATGTCGGCGTGTTCGGCGGCGGGGGATACGGCAACCACAATCTCAACAACGCACTCGGGCCGGCCGGCTTTGCCAACTACACTATCAACTATTCCTCCACTGGAGGCATCGCCGGCGGCGAGATCGGCTACAACGTCCAGAGCGGGAGTATCGTGGTCGGCGTGGAAGCCGACGGCTTCTGGTCCGGCATCAAGGGCAGCGATGTCGACCAGTTCAACGCCGGCACCTTGCCGATCGGCTCGGTTGATGCGACCAATCTCCGCGACGGCTTCACCCTCCGGGCGCGCGGCGGCATTGCGGTCGACCGCTTGCTGCTTTTCTTTACCGGCGGCTGGGCTTATGGCGAGCTCCAGCACACCAACACCGATCCGGTGTTCGGTGTCGATCAGTTCAACGCCAACCGAAGCGGTCTGACCGCGGGCGGCGGTATCGCCTATGCGATCACCAACAACCTGATCGGCAAGTTCGAGTATCGCTATTACGACTTCGGCCGGTACGAGCGCGCTGCGCCGCTGAACGGCCAGATTCCCTACTCCGTCGACAGCACGTTTTCCGTCGTGACGGTAGGTCTCGACTACAAGTTCGGCGGGCCAGTCGTCGCGAAGTACTGAAGCAGCGCGAGAGCGTGAGGAGGATGCTGTGACGATCTCGACATCTAGACAGCTGCTGCTGCGCGTCGTTGTGCTCGCCGGCGTCTGCGCCACGGTCGCTGGCTGTGTCAGCGACATCACGCCGCCGACGGGGGACACCGTCGGTGGCTCTCAAATGCGCTACTACGGCGGCCCGAAATCTCCGATGTGGCGTGCACCGGCGGAGAATTGACCCGGTGGCCGGACGCGTCGTGGTCAGCGAGGAAGCAGCGGTGCGGACGATTGCGGTGTTGCGCCCGGAAGGGATCAACGCGCGCGCGGATGACTTGTGTCTCGCCATGACGAAGGCCATCGAATCGGCGCAGCGCAATCCTGCCATCCGCTGCATCGTCGTCGCCGGCGGGTTCGATGGCTTCGCGGCAGGCAGCGAGGCCGCAGAACACCATGCTGTCGGTGGCGCCGGGTCGGAAGGATTTCTGTTGCCGAGCGTGACCGGCCTCCTACACACGCTCGCCAGCAATGCAAAACCGATCATCGCCGCCGTCGAGGGAGCGGCGGCAGGCATCGGTACGGCCATTGTGTTCTATTGCGACGAGGTCATCGCTGCCACATCCACGACGTTTGCCTCGCCCCTCGAATCTCATGATCTGGTCCCGGACGGCGCGATGAGCCTGCTCATTCCCCGACGGCTTGCTCAGCACCGTGCCTTTGCGATGCTCGTTCCCGGACGTCCGATGCGCGCGGAGCGAGCCTATGAAGCGGGTTTGATCGACATGATCGTTCCGCCGGGATATGCCGCGGTCGAAGCGGAGCGGATGGCGCGGGAATTCTGCCGACTACCGGCGGGTGCGGCGGAAGACGACCGTCGCGGCCCTCCGTCTGAAGGGACGGCTGGGCGGAGCAGGTGACGCGAACGCTGGAGCCTGCGCCGTCCGCAACTCGCGTTGCACCGCAATTGGCTGGGCATCGTCGGGTGCCGCTTTCCTGATCGACGCGGTCGCTTGTCCAAAAAATCAGCAACTGATGATTATTGTTGCGATTCACAGAAATTGGAACCAGCATTCCGCATCGTCAACAAGACGCCGAGCAGAGGCGTCGACCGGAAACGCCTGTTGCTGTTCGGATGTGTCTCAGCCTCTTGGAGGGTGCGATGCTGAAGTCCCTTGCCACAATGATCAGTGCCCTTGCGATTGCCGTGTTGATGGCACCTGCCGCCTACGGCGGCGCATCCGCCAGCGCACCAACAAAATACGCACAGCGTTCGCAGCAGGTGACGAGCGTGCATATGGTCAGGCAGACCAAGCGGATCGAACCACCAACTACCGATTTTTCAGGCCAGGCAAAGACGGCGCCATTTCACCGCTAGAGCGTTTTCGAGCGAAGTGGACACCGGTTCGCGTGAAGAAGACGCGTCGCGACAAGAATCTAGAGCTTCGGTTGTGATTCAATCAGAACCGAAGCTCTAGCCGCTGATCGTTACCCGGGTCGGCTCAGCTCAGCCGCTGCAGCGTCGCCTTCGGGCTCTCGCCGAACTTGGCGCGGTAGGCGCTCGCCATCCGGCTCAGATGGGTAAAGCCGAGATCGAACGCAATATCGACGATGCGTTCGCCCGTCCGCGCCGTCTTGAGGCGGGCGTTGAGATGGGCGAGGCGGATGTCGAGCAGCATCTCGGAAACGGTGGTGCCGAAGTGACGGCGGAAGCCGAGTTGCAGCGCGCGGACACCGGTGCCTGCGATCTCCGCAAGCGCGGCGAGATCCAGCGGCTCGGTCGCGCGGGTCTCGAGATGGGCCCGCACGCGCTTTAGCGCCGCCGGCTGGGCTTCAGCGCGGCCGTTGAAGACATCGATCGCCGAGCTCAGGCTGTGCCGCTGCTCGTTGAGCAAAACATTGAGAAAGGACTCGCGCCAATCGGCCGCCGCGACCGCGGACAAGCTCTTGTGCGGCCCGATCTGCTCGGCTGTCGTCACGAGCTGCTCGATCCTGGCCGAGAGCGCCCGCCCGAGTGGCCCGCTCAGTCCGACGGCCGGATCGAACTCGATCGGCCGGACCGCCACCCCGCCAAGCGCTGCGGCGCGATGCTCGACCAGCTTGCGGTCGAGCAGCACGATGAGCTGGGCGCAGTCGTCGCGCCAGGTCATCTCGGTCGGAATGGTCGGCGACAGCAGCGAGGCACAGTGTTGCGGCCCGGTGGTGAGCTCGCGTGCGGCGGTCCGCACCACGGCCGAGCCGGACAGCGGCATCTGCAACAGGAAGAAGCGGTCGAGGCAGCCCGGATTGATCGCGACCGATCCGCCATAGGCGACATAGTTGACCGAGAACCCGTCGAACCCGGCGCAATTGTGGTGCGCGGAGAAATCGCGCTCCGAATGATCGACCGGCGTCAGATCGTGCGGACAGAAGATGCGCCCGATCGCTTCAGCCGCGTCGTCGACACGCGCGGTCGCGACGCGCGCGAAATCCTTCAGCCTTGCGCTTGTCGAACTGGCCCTTGCCGAAACCTCGTTGCCAACAGCAATCACGCCGGCCGTCCGGAGTTGTTTGAGGTCTAAAACATCATGCAGCCTAGTGCATCCGTCGGCAAAGGGGAACGCCGTTTCGTCGCGCAAACTGCCCGATCGGCGCGCAGGCGGATGCGGCGGCATTGGGCAGAGGCTTCCGGGCTCGACGCTGCCGCATTGCAGCATGGTCGCGCCGGCTGCGGATTCGTTTATCGGCTAGACAGCCGCACCGGCTGGCGACAGGCTCGTGTCGGCAATACGCATCCAAAACTGGAGAGGCTGACATGGGCGCGCTCGAAAAAGGCATTACCCGAACCGGCACCGGCTACGGCGGCAAAACCTGGAATATCCTGGGCCAGGTCTATTATCCGAAGGCCGTCACCGACTCGACCTTCGCATTCGAGACCAACAGCGATCCCGGCCAGTTCGTGCCGGTGCACATCCACCCGACCCAGGACGAGTTCATCCTGGTGCAGGAGGGCGTGCTCGACCTCAAGCTCGACGGCGTCTGGGTGCAGGCCAAGGCCGGCGACCTGGTGCGCATGCCGCGCGGCATTCCGCACGGCTATTTCAACAAATCCGATAAGCCGGCGCGGGCGCTGTTCTGGGTATCGCCGATGCAGAAGCTCGAGGCGCTGTTCGAGAAGCTGCACAATCTGCAGGACCCCGTCGAAGTGGTGCGCATTTCCGCCGAGCACGAGGTGGACTTCCTGCCGCCGGAAGCCAACGAGTAGGCCGGCGGCCAGCAGACAATACGCACGCGGGGCGGCAATCGCCGGAGCAGGCTCCGGCGATTGCGGGGATGCGCGCGCTTACGAAATTGCACCTGTTCATTCATCGCGGAGACGTTTCATGGTCAAGCAGAAGCATGTGTGCGTCATCGGCGCCGGCATTTCCGGGCTCGCCGCCGGCAAGGCCTTTGCCGGTCGCGGTCACAAGGTGACCATCATCGAGCGCAGCGGCGATCTCGGCGGGGTCTGGGAGCCGGCGCGCTCCTATCCCGACGTGCAGACCCAGAGCCCGAAGGAGCTCTATCGCTACACCGACAAGGCGATGCCGGAATCCTATCCGGAATGGCCGAAGGGTCCGCAGGTCCATGCTTATCTGCGTGACTATGCCCGCAGTCATGGGCTCGACGGTGCGATGCGGTTCGACACCAGGGTCGAGAGCATGATGCGCCGCGCCGACGGCAGACCGGGCTGGACGCTCGCGCTGCGCGCGACCGACGGCGCGACCGGCCATGAGGATTTCGACTTCGTCGCGGTCTGTACCGGGCAATTCAACGAGCCAAAGTCGCTGCCGCTGCCCGGCGAGGACGGCTTCAAGGCGCAGGGCGGCCAGATCCTGCATTCGTCGCAATACGGCGACCCCGATCTCGCCAAGGGCCGCAAGGTGGTCGTGCTCGGCGGCTCGAAATCGGCGACCGACATCGCGGTGAATGCGGTCAATTCCGGCGCCAGCGAAGTCACCATCGTGTTTCGCGAACCGGTCTGGCGGATTCCCTATTTCGTCGGCGGTCTCGTCAACTTCAAGCGCATCCTCTACATCCGCGCGCAGGAGCAGATGTTCGCGAGCTGGGGCATCGGCCCGATGGCGCGCCTCGCGCATGTCGTCGCAAAGCCGTTCGTCTGGGCGAACTGGCGGGGGCTCGAGAGCATGCTGAAGATGCAGCTCAAGCTGAAGCAATGCGGCATGGTGCCGAAGGAGCGGATCGAGGACGGCGTCAACTGCTCGGTGCCGATCGCGACCCCCGGCTTCTATCCGATGGTTGCCGATGGCCGGATCAAGGCGGTGCAGGGCACCTTCGATCACTATGACGGCAAGACCATCGTGATGAGCGGCGGCCAGCGTGTCGCAGCGGACGTCGCGGTGCTCGCGATCGGCTACAAGCTCGGCGTGCCGTTCCTCCCTAAGGAGTATCAGAACAAGCTGGTCGAGCCCGACGGGCAATATCGGCTCTATCGGCTGATCGCGAACCCGGATCTGCCCGACATGGGCTTTGTCGGCTTCAATTCGAGCTTCTGCACCGTGCTGTGCGCCGATCTCGCGGCGAACTGGCTGGTGCGCTACGCCGACGGCCAGCTCGCGCGGCAGCCGAGCGCGACCGAGATGCATGACAACATCGCGATGATGCTGAACTTCAAGCGCGTCGAGCGGCCGGCGGCGGGCGTCTATGGCGGCCTGTGCGTCGCGCCGTATCACTTCAAGCATTTCGACGAGCTGCTGGCGGACATCGGCACCAAGGCGTCGCGCCGCAACCCGCTCGTCGAAAAGTTTACGCCGCCAGACGCGGACGCCTATGCGCGCTTCCTTGCGACCGCGCCGGAGTACAAGGCGGTGGCCTAAAGCGTGATGAGATTGGGTCGGGCTGATGCGGCATCGCAGGTTTGCCTCTCCCTTGGGAGAGGTCGGCGCGCAGCGCCGGGTGAGGGGTTGCGGTCTCTCGTTGGAGCTGCGGCCCCTCACCCGATTTGCTACGCAAACCGACCTCTCCCCGTTGGGGAGAGGTGCAGCCGCTCTCGTGCCGATGTGGTTCAGTCGCGGCCGGCGTCGAGGAAGGCTTGCGCCAGGCGCTCGGGATTGGAGAAGCACAGCTCATGGCTGCCCGGCACCTGGACCAGGCGGAACAGCCCGAGCTTCTCCGACAGCCGCGGGTGCCAGGGCAGGCCGTGCGGCATCGCGGTATCCTCGGTGCAGTTGACGTAGGATTTTGCGATCGGCATCTCGGCCGGATTGCTGCGCAGCGCGATCTTGTCCTGAAAGGTCTTGAGCGGATGCGGGTTGAGCTGGTCATAGGCCCGCTGCGCCGTATCGAGATCGGCGTCGTTAATGAAGGCCTCGCGCCAGATCGGGAACGGCAACACCACCGAGCCGTCGCCGCGCTCGGCATAGATGGCATCGAACAGGCCGACATAGTGCGGCGGCACCATGTCGTTGAGGCTTTCGCCATTGTTCGGCACGAACGCATTCCAGTACACCAGCCGGCGGATGCGATTGGCGGCGGCGTCGGCAACACCCGTGATGACCATGCCGCCATAGCTGTGGCCGACCAGCACGATGTCATTCAGATTGTGCTCGGCGAGATAGTCCACGATTGACTGGATGGCCTCGGCAAGGCCGGAGTCCTTGCGATCGCCAGGGCGGTTGCCCTTGATGGTCGGGGTGTGGACGACATGGCCGGCCTTGCGGATGGCAGCCGCAACCGGCTCAAACTCGGCGCCGGTATGCCAGGCGCCATGGACGAGAACATAGGTCGACATGTTGTACCTCCCTGTGTGGTTTGGTTAGTTCGATTGCGCGGTTCGGACG
This sequence comes from Bradyrhizobium quebecense, assembly GCF_013373795.3. NCBI lineage: Bacteria > Pseudomonadati > Pseudomonadota > Alphaproteobacteria > Hyphomicrobiales > Nitrobacteraceae > Bradyrhizobium > Bradyrhizobium quebecense. Next base: position 5,111,588 of record NZ_CP088022.1, on the reverse strand, counting down.
GCCGGGGATACGCGCTGACGTCATGCGGTTCCTGATGGATATTGACCCGAGGCTATGGAACGCGCTTGGCTGTAACCGAACCGGACTGGACTCGGAGTGAACTGATGCAGCAAATCGCCGCCGCGGATCGCTCGCGCAGGCTGAGCTGGAATACCGCGGACACACGGCCGGGCGAGCAGTTCGCCTATTATCGCGAGGCGATCTGCCAGGCCTTCATGAACCTGACGCCGGAGCCGCCGGCGACGCCGGGCTTCATCGCGCGGGTCGAGACCGTCGGGCTCGGCGACGGTGCGGTCAACCGGGTCAGCTTCCCCGAGCATGTCGTGCGACGCTCGGCCGCCGACATCGCCGCGTCCAGCCGGCGCTGCTACTACCTCAATCTGAAGCTCGCCGGCCGCTGCCGCATCCATCAGGCGGGACGCGAGATCAGCCTGTCGCCGGGACAGGTTGGCATCTTCGACAGCGGACAGCGCTTCGCGCTGCTGCACGACCGCGGCCCCGCGCTGCAGGTCGCCTCGTTCTGGGTGCCGGCCGAGGCGCTCGATGAACGGCTGCCGTCGGCCCCGGAGGTCGCACCGGCGCGGGTCTCCGATGATCCGTTCGTCGGCCATCTCATCGCCGAGACGGCACAAGTGCTGAACAATTCGGCGCTCCGGGCGTCCGATACGGACAATGCCCGGCTGTTCGGCGTGCTGCTCGACCTGGTCGCGCTCAGCCTGTCGCGGTCCGGTCGCGCGGGCGTTGCCGAGAGCGCGGGTCTTGCCGATGCAACCTGGCTCGCACTGCGCCGCGCCGTCGACCGCAGGCTGCGCGAGCCCGGGCTCGCTGTTGCCGCCATCGCCGCCGCGATCGGCATCAGCGAGCGCTATGTCCACAAACTGTTCGAGCGCGCCGGGACGACATTCGCGAGCTACGTGATGGACCGCCGCCTCGACGGTGCGGCGCGCGACCTGAAGGATCCCGCGACCGCCGGGCGCGCGATCGGCGACATCGCGTTCGACTGGGGCTTCTCCGACCTGTCGCATTTCACCCGGCGCTTCAGGCATCGCTTCGGCTGCACGCCGCGCGACTGGCGCCGCGGCTGACCAACCGTTCTGGAAATCGCCATGGCGCAGAACTTCACCTACCAGATCAGCCCGATGCGGGTCGTGTTCGGGGTCGGCACCGTCGCGCAGCTGGCGGACGAGCTCGATCGACTCGGCGTCAGGCGTACGCTGGTGCTGGCGAGCCGGCGGCAGCAGGCCGAGCTCGGCGATCTCTCGGGCTTGACCGGCGGCCGCATGGCTGGCGCGTTCGACGGCGCTGTCGTGCACACGCCGGTCGCAGTGACCGAACGTGCGATGCAGATGGTCGGCGAGTTGAAGCCCGATGGCGTGGTTGCGATCGGCGCGGGTGCCGCGACCGGTCTCAGCAAGGCGATCGCGCTGCGTACCGACCTGCCGCAACTGATCGTGCCGACCAGCTATGCCGGCTCCGAGATGACGCCCGTGCTCGGCGAGACCGTGGACGGTGTCAAGACCACGCAGTCCTCGCCCAAGATCCTGCCCGAGGCCGTGATCTACGACGTCAACCTGACGATCTCGATGCCCGCAAAATTCTCGGCGATATCAGGCCTCAACGCGATCGCGCATGCGGCCGAGGCGCTGTATGCGCGGGACGGCAATCCGATCACCTCGCTGATGGCGGAAGAGGCGATTGCGAAACTCGCCTCATCGCTGCCGGACGTGATCGCGCGGCCGCGCGATCTCGACGCGCGTTCGGATGCCCTCTACGGCGCATGGCTGTGCGCGGTCTGTCTCGGCACCGTCGGCATGGCGCTGCACCACAAGCTCTGCCACACCGTCGGCGCGCTGTTCGACCTGCCGCATGCTGAAACCCATGCGGTGCTGCTGCCGCATACCATCGCCTACAACACGCCGGCTGCGCGCGATGCGATCGGCCGCGCCGCGCGGGCGCTCGGGGTCGCTGATGCGGCCGACGGCCTGTTCGATCTGTCGGCAAGGCTCGGCGCGCCGCGCTCGCTCGCCGAGATCGGCATGCCCGAAGACGGCATCGCGAGGGCGGCCGCACTCGCCACCAGGAATCCTTACTGGAATCCGCGGCCGATCGAGGAGCGCGGCATCAGCGATCTGCTCCGGCGCGCGTGGTCGGGCGCACGGCCGCAGGCCGGATAGATCAAACCCCGATGGCGTTGCGCGCGATCACGTCGCGATAGAACGCCGCGCTCAGTTTCGGCACCCGCGCCTGGGTCTCGAAATCCACCCGGTACAGGCCGAAGCGCTTTGCGTAGCCGAAGATCCATTCGAAATTGTCCATCAGGCTCCACAGGAAATAGCCGTGGACCGGAACACCGTCGGCGGTCGCGCGCTGCAATTGGGCGAGGTAGTTGCGCAGGAACATGATGCGGTCGAGGTCGTAGATTTGCCCGTCCGGCTGCACCTTGTCCTCGCCGGAGGTGCCGTTCTCGCTGATATAGATGCTCTTGATGTTCCAGAGCTTGGCGGCAATCCGCGGCGCCCAGTAGATCGTCTCCGGCGCGATGCGCAGCCAATCCGAACTCATGTGCGGGAACGAGCCCGGCATCGGCAGCGGCTTCCAGCCGGGGGCTTGGTCGGTGGCGAGGACATAGCAGTGCGGCGCGTAGATGTTGAGCCCGACGAAATCGTTGGGCTGTGCGATGATCTTCAGTTCCTCGGCGGTGAATTTGGGCGCGTCGGCGCCGGCATATTGCAGGAAGCCCTCGGTGTACTTGCCTTCGAGCACGACGCCGAGGAAGCCCGCATTGAGCTCGCGCGTCGCGATCTCGGTGGCGCGGATGTTCTCCGGCGTGTTGACCGCGGGCACGCAGGCGGTGATGTTTTCGGCGGGGCCGACCCGCGTGCCGGGGCGGCCCTTGGCGCGGATCGCCTGCACCGCGAGCCCGTGCGCCAGCGCGACATGGTGGCGCGCCTGGTTCACCTCGGCCGGCGGTAGCGTCAGGCCCGGCGCGTCGACGCCGAGCGCATAGCCGAAGGGGAGGAAACGCCCGACCTCGTTGAGGGTGAAGATGTTCTTCACCCGGTCGGTCAACCGCTGCGCCACATAGCCGGCGTAGTCGCCGAACGCCTTCGACGTGTCCCGTGAGCGCCAGCCGCCGACGCGGTCCTGCAATGCCTGCGGCAGGTCCCAGTGATAGAGCGTGGCGTAAGGCTCGATGCCGTTCGCGAGCAGCTCGTCGACCAGGCGGTTGTAGAAGTCGAGGCCCTTCGGATTCGGCGTGCCGGTGCCATCGGGAAACACCCGCGGCCAGGCGATCGAAAAGCGATAGGCTTTGGCGCCGAGCTCCTTGATGAGGCGGATATCGTCCTTGTAGCGGTGATAGTGGTCGTTGGCGCGGTCGCCGGTAGAACCGTCCTCGATCTTGCCCGATGTGTGGGTGAATGTGTCCCAGATCGACGGGCCGCGGCCATCCTCATTGACCGCGCCTTCGACCTGGTAGGACGAGGTCGCGGTGCCCCAGACGAAGCCGGCCGGAAAGTTCGCGCCGTCAGGCCGCGGAGCGTGGCTTGCGGCCTGACCCGGGGCCGACAGGCCGAGCGCCGAGAGGCCTGCAAGGCCCGCAAACTGCCGGCGCGAGAACTTACCGAACATTATTGTCTCCCGTGGCCGGACGCTGCGGCTGGAATGCCAGCCGTAGGTTAACCTTCCACCCTGCCGTTGAGCAACAAGGGGAAGAGGTCGAGGCGCGGTAGCGAGCGGCGCACCAATCGGTGCGAACCGTTGCGATGTCAGATGTCGCGGAGTTGTCAGTTTTATGGCGACATGTTCTCTACTAGATTGCCTGCTACGTCCTTCCGCAATGACATCCAAAAATCCCGAGATCCCGGTGAGCTGCGCGATGAACAAGCCTGCGACCCATGTCCGAACCGCGCTGCTGCGCCGTCTTGCCGCGGCAATCGGCTTGCTGCTGGCGACGGCCGCAGGCGCGCAGGCAGAGCAGACATTTTCGTTCGACAGCACACCCGGAAAGCTGCCGAAGACGGTTGTCCCGTTGAGCTACGCGATCGAGCTGACGCCTGATATCACGAGCCTGGCGCTGCCGGGCGTGGAGACCGTCGACATCGAGGTGCGTCAGTCTACGGCGCAATTGACGCTGAACGCGATCAACACGACGTTCGCCGAGGCTGCGATCGATGATGGTGCGCAACGCGCGGAGGTGACGACCGACGCCACCGCGCAGACCGCGACGCTGACCTTCGCCAGGCCGCTTGCGGTGGGCCGGCACAAGCTCCGCATCGCCTTCACGGCGCAGATCAACAAATTCGGCACCGGGCTGTTTGCGGTCGATTATCCCACCCCGACCGGGATCAAGCGGCTGATCTCCAGCAAGCTTGAGCCGGCCGATGCAAGGCGGATCTTTCCGTGCTGGGACGAGCCGTCGTTCAAGGCGAGCTTCGCGCTGACCGTCGTGATCCCGCGCAATCTGCTCGCGGTCGGCAACATGCCCATCGCGAGCGAGGCGCCGGTCGCCGGCGATCTCAAGAAGGTCACGTTCGCGCCGACACCGAAGATGTCGAGCTATCTGTTCGTGCTCACGGTCGGCGAGCTCGAGCGAGTCACGGCGGATGCCGGCGGCGTCACCATCGGCGTGGTGACGACGGAGGGCAAGAGCGGGCAGGGCCGGTTCGCGCTCGACAGCGCAGTGAAGCTGCTCGGCTATTACAACGACTATTTCGGCGTGAAATATCCGCTGCCGAAGCTCGATTTGATCGCCGTTCCCGGCGGGTTCGGCGGCGCGATGGAGAACTGGGGCGGCATCACCTTCTTCGAGAGCCGGCTGCTGTTCGATCCCGCAACCAATGCGGAGACCGCCAAGCGCGGCATCTTCGCCATCATCGCGCACGAGATGGCGCATATGTGGTTCGGCGATCTCGTCACCATGGCGTGGTGGGACAATCTCTGGCTCAACGAGGGCTTTGCCAGCTGGATGGCGACCAAGGCCTCGGAGCAGTTCTATCCGCAATGGCGGAGCTGGCTGAACGGCAACAGTGCGAAGCAGTTTGCCATGGCGCTCGATGCGCGCCGCACCTCGCATCCGGTGCAGCAGCCGATCGCCGATCACAGCGAAGCGGTCACGGCGTTCGATGCCATCACCTACAACAAGGGCCAGGCGCTGATCCGCATGCTCGAGACCTATCTCGGTGAGCAGGCGTTCCGCGATGGTATCCGCAAGTACATGGCCGCGCATGCCTACAGCAATTCCACCACCGCCGATCTCTGGCAGGCGCTCGAGACGTCCGGCGGCAAGCCGATCACCGGCATCGCCGCCTCATTCACCGAGCAGGATGGCGTGCCGCTGGTGGTGGCCGAGACGGCCTGCGATGGTGCCGCGCAACGCCTGACGTTGCGGCAGGACCGTTTCGTGATCGCGCCGGCCAACGATCCGCCGCTGCCGGCCCACAGCTGGCAGATCCCGGTTGCGGTCGGGCCGGCGCAAGGCAAGCCGTTTGACGAGATCTTGCTGAAGGATAATGCCGATATCCCCGCCGGCGCCTGCGGCGATGCGATCAAGGTCAATCTCGGCGACGTCGGTTACTTCAGGGTCGAGTACGGCCCGAAGAACCGTGCCGCACTGCTGAACGCCTTCCCGCACATGCAGGTCGTTGACCGGCTCAATATCGTCACCGACAGCTGGGCGTTGGTGCAGGCCGGGCGTACTGAAGCGCCATCCTATCTTGCGCTGCTCGACGCGCTCGATGCCGGCGACCATCGCGCGGTGTGGGATCAGGTGATCTCGACATTTGCTGCGCTCAACCGGCTGTCGCGCGACCGCAGCGAGCGGCCGGTGATCCAGGCCTATGCCCGCGCCAGGCTGCGCCCGGTGTTCGATCGGATCGGATGGGACGGCGGCGGCTCGGGCGACGGTGACACCGCGCTGCTGCGCGCGAGCCTGATCTCGGCGCTTGGCGACCTCGGCGACGCGGCAATCGTCGCCGAGGCGAAGCGGCGCTTTGCGGCGTTCCGCGATGATCCCAACTCACTGCCGACCACGCTGCGTGATGCGGTCACCCATGTTGCCGGCATCACAGCCGATCGGGCAACCTATGACAGACTGCTGGCGCTCGCTCGCAACAGCACGGCGACCAATGAGCGGCTGCGCTATTATTTCGCCGCGGCCAGCGCCCGCGATACGGAGCTGGCGCGCGCAACGCTGGCGTTGACGCTGACCAACGAATTGCCCGACACGATCGTCACCGGGATGATCAACGCGGTTGCATCCGCAGGCGAACAGCCGCAGCTTGCCTGGGACTTCGTCCAGGCGAATTTCGATACCTTGCTGGTCAAGCAGGGGCCGAGCTTCCGCGACCAGTTCGTGCCGAACTTCATGACCAATTTTACCGATCAAGCCCACGCGGCAGAGCTGGCCGCGTTCGCCCCGTCACAGTCCACCAGCGGCGGGCGGGTGATGGTGGCGCGCTCCTTGCAGGCGATCGCGATCTCGGCCGATCTCGCCGCGCGTGTGCTCCCCGCCGCCGACGCCTGGATCAGGGCGCACAAGCCGTGAGATCGCAAGAGAGTTTCCGGCGGCGCGCGATGCGGCTATGCTCCGTGCGCGGCATGCAATCAACGATGCGAGGCTGACATGGTCAAAGGTTCCGATTTGCTGGTCGCGGCCCTCGAGAATGAGGGCGTGGAACGGGTGTTCGGCGTTCCCGGCGAGGAGAATCTCGACGTCGTCGAGAGCCTGCGCAAATCCTCGATCAAGCTGATCGTGACCCGCCACGAGCAGGCGGCGGCGTTCATGGCGGCGACCTATGGCCGCTTGACCGGAAAGCCCGGCGTCTGCATGACGACGCTCGGTCCGGGGGCGCTCAACCTGACCACCGGCGCGGCCTATGCGCTGCTCGGCGCGATGCCGATGGTGATGCTGACGGGACAAAAGGGCATCTTGAGCAGCCGGCAGGCCAAGTTCCAGATCGTCGACATCGTCAACACCTTCCGTCCGCTGACCAAGTTGTCGCTGCAGATCGTCAGCGGCGCGACCATTCCGACGCTGGTCCGTGATGCCTTCCGGATCGCGACGCAGGAGCGGCCGGGGCCGGTGCTGCTCGAACTGCCGGAGGATATCGCACGCGAGGAGATCGCGCCGGTCGAGATCGTGCCGCCTCATCCGATCGAAATTCCGATCGCGCATGCGGCCGCCCTCGACCGCGCCGCCGACATGATTTTGAAGGCGCAGCGTCCGCTGATCATGCTCGGCGCGGCGGCATCACGGCCGCGTAGTACCGCGGGGATCGGCGACTTCGTGCGGCGCACCAAGATTCCGTTCTTCACCACCCAGATGGGCAAGGGCACGGTATCCGGCGGCACCAATCAATATATGGGGACGGCCGCGCTGAGCGAGCGCGACTATGTGCATGAGGCGATCGACCGCGCCGACCTGATCATCGCGATCGGTCACGACACGATCGAGAAGCCGCCGTTCATCATGGGGCCGAAGGGGCCGCAGGTGATCCATGTCAGCTACACGGCAGCGAATGTCGAGCAGGTCTACTTCCCGCAATGCGAGGTGATCGGCGACGTCGGGCCGAGCCTCGAATTGCTGGCCGACCGGGTCGCGGGAAAGCTGCCGTCTGCCAGCGCGCTGCTCAGCCTGCGCGAGGGAATCCTGGCGAGGATCACCGATCGCGCCACCGAAGGCCGTTGGCCGCCGACGCCGCAGCGCATCGTGCACGATGTGCGGCAGGTCATTCCCGAGGACGGCATCGTCGCGCTCGACAACGGCATGTACAAGATCTGGTTCGCGCGCAACTACCGCACGCTGCTCGCGAACTCGCTGCTGCTGGACAACGCACTCGCCACCATGGGCGCCGGCCTGCCGTCGGCGATGATGGCGGCGATGCTGTATCCGAAGAACCGCGTGCTCGCGGTCTGCGGCGACGGCGGCTTCATGATGAACTCGCAGGAGATGGAGACCGCGGTCCGACTCAAGCTCAACCTGGTGATCCTGATCCTGGAGGATTCTGCCTACGGCATGATCCGCTGGAAGCAGGCGGTCGACAACTTCCCGGATTTCGGCCTGACCTTCGGCAATCCGGATTTCGTCAAATATGCGGAAAGCTATGGCGCCAAGGGTTCGCGGATCGAGAGTACGGAGGCGATCGTCCCGACCCTCGAGCGGGCCTTCTCCGGCGGCGGCGTGCATCTCGTGGTGGTGCCGATCGACTATACCGAGAACAAGCGGGTGCTGGTCGACGAACTGCGCGAGAAGGTGCAGCAGATCGACGTCGAATAGCGGATTGCCGCTGACGGCACGGAACGAAATGCCCTCGGCTTGATTGAACGTAAGCCACCATGGTAGCACGCCAGGATGTTACGCAATGAGTATCACTCGTTGTGCTGATGGTCGGCGATACCAGATCTGAGAGGTCACGTGACTGCACCAAATCCTGCCGCCGGCAAACCCATCGATCCCGCCGCGCTTGCCAATGTGCCGCGGCTGGTCATGGCCTATTTTGCCGGCAAGCCCGACGCCAGCGATCCCACCCAACGGGTTGCCTTCGGCACCTCGGGCCATCGCGGCTCCTCGCTGAAGAATTCCTTCAACGAGGACCATATCCTCGCCACTACCCAGGCGATCTGCGACTACCGGCGTGAGAAGGGCCTCACCGGGCCGCTGTTCATCGGTATCGATACCCATGCGCTCGCCGAGCCGGCGCTGGCCAGCGCGGTGGAAGTGTTCGCGGCCAACGGCGTCGAGATCATGATCGACGCGCAGGGTGGCTACACTCCGACGCCGGTGATCTCGCACGCCATCCTGAGCTACAACAAGGGCCGCAGCACCGGGCTTGCCGACGGCGTCGTCATCACGCCGTCACACAATCCGCCGGAGGATGGCGGCTACAAATACAATCCGCCGCATGGCGGCCCGGCCGACACCGACGTCACCGCCGTGGTCGAGAAGAACGCCAACCGCTATATCGAGGCCGGCCTCAAGGGCGTCGCGCGAATGCCGTTTGATCGCGCGCGCAAGGCCGCGACCACGCATCTGCACGACTACATCACGCCCTACGTTGCCGATCTCGGCAACACCGTCGATCTGGCGCTGATCAAGACCGCCGGCGTCAAGATCGGCATCGATCCGCTCGGCGGCGCGGCGGTGCATTACTGGCAGCCGATCATCGCGCGCTACGGCATCAACGCCACCGTGGTCAACAATGCGGTCGATCCGACCTTCCGCTTCATGACCGCGGACTGGGACGGCAAGATCCGGATGGACTGCTCGTCGCCTTACGCGATGGCGAGCCTGATCGGGATGCGCGACCGGTTCGACGTCGCCTTTGCCAACGATACCGATGCCGACCGCCACGGCATCGTGACCCGCTCGAACGGGCTGATGAACCCGAACCACTTCCTCGCCACCGCGATCGCCTATCTGTTCGCGCACCGGCCGCAATGGAGCAAGGACGCCGCGATCGGCAAGACCATCGTGTCGAGCTCGATCATCGATCGCGTAGCGAAGAAGCTCGGTCGCAAGCTGGTCGAGACACCGGTCGGCTTCAAATGGTTCGTCGAAGGGCTCGGCAGCGGCACCTTCGGCTTCGCCGGTGAGGAAAGCGCCGGCGCGTCGTTCCTGAAGCGCGACGGCTCGGCGTGGACCACGGACAAGGACGGCATCATCCTCGGCCTGCTGGCGGCGGAGATCATCGCCAGGACCGGTCGTGATCCCAGTGAATTGTTCAACGAGCTGACGGCCGAATTGGGTGTTCCCTATTACGAGCGGATCGATGTTGCGGCGACGCCGAAGCAGAAGAACGCGCTGAAGGCGCTCGGGCCCGAGCAGCTCAACATGACCGAGCTCGCCGGCGATCCCGTGCGCGCGGTCAGGACCAAGGCGCCGGGCAACGATCAGCCGTTCGGCGGCATCAAGGTCGAGAGCGAGGCCGGCTGGTTTGCCGCGCGTCCTTCCGGCACCGAGGATGTCTACAAGATCTACGCCGAGAGCTTCCGCGGGCCGGATCATCTGAAACAGATCCAGGGCGACGCGCAGGCCGCGATCGCCAAGGTGTTCTGAGGCAGGGGCCGGCGGAATTCATGCGCGTATTGTTGACCGGCTCCTCCGGCTGGCTCGGCCGCTTCCTCGCGCCGCGGCTTCGACAGGCCGGCCATGACGTGACTGGCCTCGACGTCGTTGCGGGCGAGGCGACCAATGTGATCGGCTCCGTGGCCGACCGATCGGTGGTCGATCGGGTGTTCGGCGATCACGGCATCGAGGCTGTGATCCATGGCGGCGCGCTGCACAAGCCTGACATCGCGCGGTTCTCGCCGCAGGCCTTTGTCGACGTCAACGTGTCAGGCACGTTCAATCTGCTGCAGGCGGCGGCCGCCGCCGGCCACGACCGTTTCGTCTTCACCTCGACGACATCGCTGATGATCTCGCAGGCGATCCGCGACGATGAAGGTCACTCGGCGGTGTGGCTCGACGAGAGCTCGGGGCCACTCGAGCCGCGCAACATCTACGGCGTTACAAAACTCGCCGCCGAGGGGTTGTGCCGGCTGTACAGCCGCGAGCATGGGCTGAACTGCGCGGTGCTGCGCACCAGCCGTTTCTTCCCCGAGGACGACGACACCATCCGCGACATCCATGGCGAGAACCTGAAGGCGACCGAGCTGCTGTATCGCCGTCTCACCGTCGAGGATGCCGCCGACGCCCATGTCGTGGCGCTGGAGAAGATCCGTGGCTTCGAGGTCTTCGTGGTCAGCGCGCCGACGCCGTTTGCGCGCAGCGACGTCGCTGACCTGAAGACGGACGCGGCCGGCGTGATCGCGCGCACGTTCCCCGATGCGGCGGCGCTGTTCGCGCGCCGGGGCTGGCACCTGCCGCATTCGATCGGCCGGATCTACGACGCGAGCAAGGCCGAACGGCTGCTCGGTTTCCGCGCGGTAACCGACTTTGCAGCGGTGCTCGGCGCCCTGCGCAACGGCGAGCCGCTTCCCTTTGCGCACGATCCCGATTATGTCTCGCCGTCAACGAGGCTCGCAAATGGCTGATTTTCACGGCGTCTTTCCGTATCTGGTGTCCCCGGTCGATCCCGCCGGCCATGTCCGCACCGAGGTGCTGGGCCGGCTCTGCGACGATCTGGTCAAGGCCGGCGTCCACGGGCTGACGCCGCTCGGCTCGACCGGCGAATTCGCCTATCTCAACAATGCGCAGCGCATGCAGGTGGTGGCGACCACGATCGAGGCCGCGCAGGGCCGCGTGCCCGTGGTGGCCGGCGTCGCCTCGACCTCGACGGCGGATGCGGTGGCGCAAGCCAAGGCCTATCAGAAGCGCGGTGCTGCCGGCATTCTCGCGATCATGGAGGCGTATTTTCCGCTCAGTGACGCCCAGGTGGAATCCTATTTCCGCGCCATCGCCGACGCCGTCGACATTCCGGTCGTGATCTACACCAATCCGAATTTCCAGCGCGCCGACCTCACGCTCGACGTCATCGCGCGGCTCGCCGCGCATCCGCGCATCGGCTACATCAAGGACGCTTCGACCAACACCGGCCGGCTGCTGTCGATCATGAACCGCTGCGGCGACAGCCTGAAGGTGTTCTCGGCTTCCGCCCATATTCCGGCCGCGGTGATGCTGATCGGCGGCCATGGCTGGATGGCCGGCCCGGCCTGCATCATCCCGCGGCAGAGCGTCGAGCTCTACAATCTCTGCCGCCGCGCCCGCTGGGACGAGGCGATGGCCCTGCAGCGCAAGCTCTGGCGCATCAACGAGGCGTTCGCCCGCTTCAACCTCGCGGCCTGCATCAAGGCCGGGCTCGCGATCCAGGGCTACGACGTCGGCGACCCCGTGCCGCCGCAGGCGCCGCTTACGGCCGAGCAGCGCAAGGTGGTCGAGGACGCGTTGCGCGATCTCGGCTGAACCTGGCTTGCGCGTTGCATAAGGCGCATTGCGTTGTCTTCTTGGGCGTGTTGTCTCGCGCCGAAAATCCGCTAAAACCCGCCGAAATTTCTGAAATCAAGGACCCTCCGATGAACATTCTTCCCGGCAATATGCGTTTTGGTGCGGGCCAGCCGGTCAAGCGTCTGGAAGACCAGCGGCTGCTCACCGGGAAGGGGCATTTCATCGACGACAAGCCACAGGACGGCGCGCTCTGGCTGCACGTGCTGCGCTCGCCGCATGCCCATGCCAACATCAAGTCGATCGACGCCAAGGCCGCGCTGGCGATGCCCGGCGTCAAGGCCGTCTATACCGGCGCCGACCTCGTGAAGGACGATATCGGCACGCTGCCGACGCTCGCGATCTTCAAGCGCCCCGACGGCTCGCCGATGACCGTGCCGCCGCGGCGGCTGCTGGCGCATGAGGTGGTGCGCTACGCGGGCGAGGGTGTCGCGGCTGTGGTCGCGACCTCGCGCGTGCTGGCGCAGACCGCGGCCGAGGCGATCGAGGTCGATTACGAGGTGCTGCCTTCGGTGGTTGATCCGGTCGAGGCGATCAAGCCGGGCGCGCCGGCGGTCTGGCCGGAGGCGCCCGACAACATCGTGGCCGCGATGAGCTATGGCGACGCCGCCAAGGTCGAGGAAGCCTTCGCCAACGCCGCGCACAAGGTGTCGCTCGACCTGGTCAGCCAGCGCCTGGTGCCGTCGGCGATGGAGCCGCGCTCGACCATTGCCGAGATCGAGAAGAAGACCGGCCGGCTGATTCTCCATGTGCAGTCGCAGACCCCGGGTTCGACCCGCGATCTCCTGGCGGAATCGATCCTGAAGCGGCCGAAGGACAGCGTGCGCGTGCTGGTCGGCGATATCGGCGGCGGCTTCGGCCAGAAGACCAGCCTCTATCCCGAAGACGGCATCGTCGCCTATGCAGCGACCAAGCTGAACGAGAAGATCCGCTGGCGCGGCGACCGCACCGACGAGTTCGTCGGCGGCACCCATGGCCGCGACCTCACTTCGACCGGCGAGTTCGCGCTCGACGCCAAGGGCCGCGTGCTGGCTTACCGCGTGCGCTCGATCGGCGGCACTGGAGCGTACTCGTCGGGCACCGCCAACATCATTCCGCTGGTGCTCGGCCCGTTCGTGCAGACCGGCGTCTACGATCTGCCGCTGGTGCATTTCGAGGTGAAGTCGGTGATGACCAACACCGCGCCGGTCGGCGCCTATCGCGGCGCCGGCAGGCCCGAGGCGGTGTTCATCGTCGAGCGGCTGTTCGATGCCGCAGCGCGCCAGATCGGCATGGACCCGCGCACCATCCGCAAGGTCAACTACATCAAGCCGGCGCAGCTGCCCTACACCAACGCGGTCGGGCAGGTGTATGACTCCGGCGCATTCGCCCACATGCTGGAGCGCGCGTCTGACTTGGCCGACTGGAACGGCTTTGCCGCGCGCAAGAAGGCGGCGAAGAAGAAGGGCCTGCTCTACGGCCGTGGCCTGACCAGCTACATCGAATGGACCGGCGGCCGCGCCCACACCGAAAACGTCTCGCTGCATGCGACCGCAGAAGGCCGCGTCATCCTGCATTCCGGCACCATGGCGATGGGGCAGGGCCTCGCCACCACCTACACCCAGATGATCGCCGATACGCTCGGCATTGCCATGGACAAGATCGACGTCATCCAGGGCGACACCGATCTCGCCACCGGCTTCGGCAGCGTCGGCTCGCGCTCGCTGTTCGTCGGCGGCACCGCGGTAGCGGTCTCCACCAACGACATGATCAACAAGGCGCGCGACAAGGCGTCCCACCTGCTCGAAGCCTCCGTTGGCGACATCGAGTATCGCGACGGCTTCCTCACCGTGGTCGGCACCGACAGGCGCATCAGCCTGTTCGAGATCGCGAAGAAGGAAAGCGGCGCCAAGCTCTCGGTCGAGAGCGAGGGCAATGTCGACGGGCCGAGCTGGCCGAACGGCACCCATATCTGCGAGGTCGAGATCGATCCCGAGACCGGCGTCACGCGGGTGGTGCGCTACACCACGGTCGACGACGTCGGCGTCGCCGTCAATCCGATGCTGGTGACCGGCCAGGTGCATGGCGGCGTCGTCCAGGGCATCGGCCAGGCCCTGTACGAAGGCGTGGCTTACAGCGAGGAAGGTCAGCTTCTGACCGCAAGCTATCAGGACTATTGCATCCCGCGCGCCTCGGACATTCCGCCGATCACCGTGACGCTCGATCCCTCCGCGCCCTGCAAGACCAATCCGCTGGGCGCCAAGGGTTGCGGCGAGTCGGGCGCGATCGGCGGCCCGCCCTGCATCACCAACGGCGTGATGGATGCCCTGAGCGAGATGGGGATCACCCAGCTGAACACGCCGCTGACGCCGGTGAAGATCTGGCAGGCGATCCGGGACGCCAAGGCGGGGGCGTAGCCCGCCAGCGTCGCCACTCTCGGGCGAGGGGGCGCTTACAAGACGGCGCTTGCACGATTTCGGAATATTGGAAATGTATCCCTGATTTGCCCGACGTGTCAAGTTGCCTGGTCGAGCGCCGGCAGCCGCCAGCTCCTTTGCATGGGGTTGTTTTCGATATTTTGGCGGCGCGCACTTGGCGAGAAGTTCCTCCACCGTCACCTTTCTCCAGGGGAGGGTGACGGGAAGGCGAGCGCGTCCCGGCGCGCGCTACAGCCCCAGCACCATCTTCGCGATGATGTCGCGCTGGATCTCGGACGATCCGCCGAAGATCGTGTAGGCCCGCCCGTTGAGATATTCGGGCACCACCGGCAACAGCTCTTCCGGGATCGCCGGCTCGTGGTTGAGCCGGTAGAACGGACGCGCCGGCTCGACAGCGAGCCCGTCCTGGCCGATCACATCGACGCCGAGCCGCGTCACCGCCTGGCGGATCTCGCTGACCCGCAGCTTGATCAGCGACGACACCGCGCCGGGATTCTGCCCGGTCTGCAGCGCCGACAGCACCCGAAGCTCGGTCATCTCGAGCGCATCGATATCGACCTCGACCTCCGACATCCGCATGGCGATGTCGGGGTCCTCGATGGCGCGGCCGGTCACGTCGGAGCCTGCGAGATCGGAGATCGTCTTCAGCGCCTCGCGCAGCTTGGCCGACGCGATGCCGGAGCCACGCTCGAACTCGAGCAGATATTTGCCGTAGGTCCAGCCCTTGCCTTCCTCGCCGACCCGGTTGGCGACGGGCACGCGGACGTCGTCGAAGAACACCTGGTTGACCTCGTGGTCGCCGCCGATCGTCAGGATCGGGCGCGTGGTGATGCCCGGCGTCTTCATGTCGATCAGGATGAAGCTGATGCCGTCCTGCTGTCGCTCGCCCTCATTGGTGCGCACCAGTGCGAACATGCGGTTGGCGTGATGCGCATGCGTGGTCCAGATCTTGGTGCCGTTGATGATGTAGTCGTCGCCGTCGCGCACCGCGCGGGTCTTCAGCGACGAAAGATCGGAGCCCGAACCCGGCTCGGAATAACCCTGGCACCAGTAGTCTTCACCCGAGATGATTCGCGGCAGGTAAAAGTTCTTCTGCTCGGGCGAGCCGAAGCCGATGATGACGGGGCCGACCATCTTCACGCCCATCACGTTGACATTCGGCACGCCGGCCCGCGCGCATTCGGCCTCGAAGATCCAGCGCTGCGCCGGCGTCCAGTCCGGCCCGCCATGGTCCACCGGCCAGCCCGGCGCGCCCCAGCCCTTCTTGTGCAGCGCGCGCTGCCAGGCCATGCCGATGTCGGGGTCGGAGAACACCGACGGCGTCAGCGCGGTGGCGCGCTTCATTTCCGGCGTCAGGCTACTGGCGATGTAGTCGCGGACTTCCTTTTCGAAGGCGCGTTCCTCGGCACTGAAGGTGAGATCCATGGTGCGCTCTCCGTTTACGCGTGGGCGCGGCCGCTCAGGGCGGCGTGGCGGCGATAATGATGGGCGCTGCCGCCGAACAACGTGTCGAAGGCGAGCAGCCGCTTGAAATAGGCGCCGATGTCGAGCTCCTCGGTGACGCCCATGGCGCCGTGCAACTGGACTGCCTGCTCGGCGACGAAGCGCGCGCATTTGCCGATCTTCGCCTTGGCGCCGGACGCCGCGCGGCCGCGGGCCACAGGCTCGGCATTGGCCATCAGCGCAGCGCTCACCGCCATTGACCGCGCTTCGTCGACCTGCATCGCGACGTCGGCGAGGCGGTGGCGGATCACCTGGTTGGCCGACAGCGGCCGCCCGAACTGTTTTCGAATCTTGGTGTATTCGAGCGTGGTGTCGAGCAGTGTCTGCATGATGCCGACCGCCTCGGCGCCGAGCGCGGCCATCGCGCGGTCGACCACCGTTTCGATCGCGGGCAGCGCATCCTGGCCGTCGCCGAGCAGCGCGTCGGCGGGCAGTTGCAGATCCCTGAGATCGAGATTGCAGCCGCGCCCGCCACCGAGGCGTGCATAGTCGCGCAGGGCAAGGCCGGGCGCACCAGCCGGCACCAGGAACAGGCAAAGCTTGCCGGACGCGCCATTCGCATTGGCGACGCGGGCGGAGACGATGATCTGGCCGGCGGCAGCGCCATCAAGCACCGCGATCTTGTGGCCGTTCAGCCGCCAACCGTCGGCCGTTTTCGTCGCCGTCGTGTCGACATGGCCGAGATCGAACCGTGCGGCGCGCTCCGAATGCGCGAAGGCGAGCGTGAGCGCGCCCTCGGCGACCTTGGGCAGGATCGCTTGCTGTTGCGCCTCGGTGCCGGATTCGGCGACCAGCGCAGCGCCAATCACGACGGTGGAGAGGAACGGCTCGGGCACCAGTCCGCGCCCGAACGCTTCCATCAAGAGCCCGATCTCGATCGCGCCGCCGCCAAGCCCGCCATGGGCTTCGGCGATCGGCAGCGCCAGCCAGCCCAGTTCGGCGAACTGTTTCCAGATCGCGGGCGAATAACCTAACGGCTCGTTGGCCGCCTTCTTGCGATGGTCGGATGTGAAGGTTTCTGCCACGAAGCGGTCGGCACTTTCGCGCAGCAGGCGCTGCTCGTCGCTGAGGGTCAGGTCCATCTGGTCTACTTCACGTTGGCGTTTTTCTTGACGGAGGGATGCAGACCTGCGGGGTCCACCACCATTCCGAATTCCTGCAGATTGTGGGCGTGGCAGAGCTGATGCAGCGCGAAGGCCTGATCGATCGCCGCGGGCTGCCCCATGATGTCGATCGAGCGGTTCACCGCCTCTTTGGACAGCTTCAACGCGAACGCGGATTTTGCTGCGATTCGCCGCGCGAGCGCCAGCGTGAAGGAGGAGAGATCGCCGCGCGGCACCACGTGATTGACCATGCCGAGACGATGCGCCTCGTCGGCGCTCCAGACGTCGGCGGTGAACAGCATCTCCTTGGCCTTGCGTGCGCCGAGCTCCCAAGGATGCACGAACCACTCGACACCGCAGACGCCCATCGTCACGACGGGATCACAGAACTCGGCGTCACTGCTCGCGACGATCAGGTCGCAGGCCCATGCCAGCATCAGCCCGCCGGCGATGCACTTGCCATGCACTTCGGCGATCGTGGGCTTGGCGAGATTGCGCCAGCGCCTTGTGATCTGCAGGTAGATCTCCTGCTCGCGCGCGAAGCGGCCGTGTGCATTGGGTTCGGCGAAGCCGCCCCAATTTCCGATTGGCGGGAAATCGACGCCCGCCTGGTTCTTGCCGGCCGGCCTGAGATCGTGACCGGCCGAGAAATGCGGGCCGTTGCCGGCAAGGATGATGACCTTGACCGCGTCGTCCTGCACCGCCTGGTCGAAGGCGGCATTGAGGTCGTAGGTCATCTGCAGGTTCTGGGCGTTGCGGGCCTCGGGGCGGTTCATCACGATCCGCGCAATCGCAGGATCCGGCCGCTCGACGACAATCGTCTCGAATTGTTCAGACGCCAATGGATCCTCCCAGGATCGATTTTCTCGGCATGATGAACGGCGCAGGGAGGGATAGGCAAGGGGCATCATCGGCAAAACCCGCCGCGAATCCCGCCACGCGGGATTGTCGGGCGAAAATCTGTTACTCTGATTGAGAATCCACCGGGAGGAACAACTTCATGCGCAAGCTTTGGACCGTGCTGGCAGCGCTGGCGACATTGAGCCTGACCAACTGCGGCTACAACGCGATCCAGACCAATGACGAGACGGTCAAGTCGAGCTGGTCGGAGGTGGTGAACCAGTACCAGCGGCGCGCCGATCTGGTGCCGAACCTCGTCAATTCGGTGAAGGGCTTTGCGCAGCAGGAGAAGGACGTGCTGCTCGGTGTCACCAACGCGCGCGCCAAGGTCGGCAGCATCCAGGCGACGCCCGAAGTGCTCAACGATCCGGCCGCGTTCCAGAAGTTCACGCAGGCGCAGGGTGAACTCACCAGCGCGCTGTCGCGGCTCCTGGTCGTGACGGAGAACTACCCGCAGCTGAAATCGGATGCACTGTTCCGCGACCTGATGGCGCAGCTCGAGGGCACCGAGAACCGCATCACCGTGGCACGCAACCGCTACATCAAGGCGGTGCAGGACTATAACGTCGGCATCCGGACCTTCCCGAACAATCTGACTGCGATGGCGTTCGGCTACAAGGAGAAGCCCAACTTCACGGTCGACAACGAGAAGGAGATTTCGACCGCGCCGAAGGTCGATTTCAATCCGGCGCCGTCGCCCGCGCCGTCGAAATAGCGCCGGCGTGCCCAGCAACGCGATGACAGCCGCACGCGTCTTCCTGCTGGCCTTCCTGCTGGGCTTCGTGTGCCCGGCGTGGGCCGAGGTCGCGGTGCCTCAGCTCACCGGCCGCGTCGTCGACCAGACCGGGACGCTGTCGGCGAGTGACGTTGCGTCGCTGAACGACAGGCTGAAGGATCTGGAGACCCGCAAGGGCAGCCAGATCGCGGTCCTGATCGTGCCGACTACGGCTGAGGAAACGATCGAGCAGTTCTCGATTCGCGTTGCCGAGGCCTGGAAGATCGGGCGCAAGAAGGTCGATGACGGCGCGCTGCTGGTGGTCGCCAAGAACGACCGGCATTTGCGCATCGAGGTCGGCTACGGCCTCGAAGGCGTGCTGAGCGACGTCGTCACCCACCGCATCATCGACGAGGACATCACGCCGAAATTCAAGGCCGGCGATTTCGCCGGCGGCATCTCGGCCGGCGTCGACCGCATGATCCGCCTGATCAATGGCGAGCAGCTGCCGGCGCCGGAGCCCGAGCATTGGCAGGGTCCCAACCTCGTCGATCTCGCCAACCCGGTGACGATCTTTGTCGTCATCATCGCGGCGAGCGTGTTGCGTGCGATGCTGGGGCGGCTCTTGGGCTCGGCGGCGACCGGCGGCATCGTCGGCGTCTTCACCTGGATGGTGGCCGGCTCGCTCGCCACCGCCCTGGTGGTCGGGCTGTTCGCTGCCGTTGCGGCGCTGATCTTCGGCGGATTGAATTTTGGCGGTCCGGCGGCCGGCTCGGGACCATACCGGCGCGGCGGGGGCTGGTCCGGTGGCGGCGGCTGGAGCAGCGGCTCGAGTTCGGGCAGCAGCGGCGGCTTCAGCGGCGGAGGCGGCAGCTTTGGCGGCGGCGGCGCCTCGGGGAGCTGGTAGGCATATGGGCATCAAGCGCATCGGCAAGCATCTGCTCGAGCATCGCTGGCGTGTGCGGCGGGAGTTTCCGCCGCGCGTGCTCGACGCGATCGAGAAGGCGATCAAGGCCGGCGAGGCCACCCATTCCGGCCAGATCCGCTTCGTCGTCGAGGGCGCGCTCGACGGCGTGCCACTGTTCCGCGACCAGCCGGCGCGGGAGCGGGCGCTCGACGTGTTCGCGCACTTGCGGATCTGGGACACTCATCACAACAACGGTGTCCTGATTTATCTTTTGCTCGCCGACCGCGACGTCGAGATCGTCGCAGATCGCGGCATCGATGCGAAGGTCGGCCACGCCGGCTGGGAAGCGATTTGCCGCGCGATGGAAACCGACTTTCGGGCCGGCCGGTTCGAGCAGGGCGTGATCAAGGGGATCGAGGCGGTGTCGCGGGAGCTGGCGAAGTTTTTTCCGCACGCCGAGGGCGGCCCGAACGAGCTGCCGGACAAGCCGGAGGTGATTTGAGCGACCAACGATTTGGTCCAGCGCTCTTCATCCTCCCCTGGAGGGGGAGGATCGACGCGAATGCAATGAGCGGGGAGGTGGGGTGAAGGTCTCTCCGCGTGAACGCTGCCCGAGTGGAGAGATCACCCCACCTCGGTTCGCATTGCGCTGCGCTTCATGCAAACCGATCCTCCCCCTCCAGGGGAGGATAAGAATAAGAAAACCCCTACGCCTTCACCGAAGGCCGCGCGCCGACGCGATTGAACCAGGCCACGATGTTGCCGTTCGACGGGTCCAGCGGCTGGCCGACCTGGTTGCCGAAATCGAGCCAGCAGTAGAGCAGCATGTCGGCGAGCGTGAAGCGCTTGCCGCAGATGTACTCGCGGCCGTCGGCCATCTGGTTATCAAGCCATTTGATGCGGTTGGCGGCGATCATCTTCAGCCCGGGCGAGGCCTCGGGCGCGACCGGAATGCGCTTCTCGAAGAACTTCAGCGCCTCGCCGAAGCGGTAGCCATTGGCGAGCGGCTCGGCGATGTTGAGATCGACGCGGCGCGTCCACATCCGGCACTCCGCGCGCTCTTCCGGCGTCGTGCCGATCATGGCGGGCGAGGGGTGCTTCTCCTCGAGATACTCGCAGATCGCCGTGATCTCCGAGAGGTGGTTGCCGCAGTCGAGCTCGAGCGCCGGCATCTGGCCGTGCGGATTGCGCTTCAGATGCGCTTCCTCGCGGTTCTCGCCCTTGCGCAGGTCGACGGTCTCCTTGGGGATCTCGATGCCCTTCTCCGCCATGAACATGCGCACGATGCGCGGATTGGGTCCGATCGAGTCGTAAAGCTTCATGGTCCTCGCTCCCTGTTCTTCAGCGTTGTTGTTGCCGTTGTTGAACAGGCCATGCGCGGATTTGTCAAATGAAGCGTCACATGTGCGGTCGCGCACGCGTCAGTCGTCGTACCGGTCGCGTACCGACCGCATGGTCTGCTTGTCGTCTGCCGACGGACGTCATTGCGCCGGTTGAGGCGCGATTTCCGG
This sequence comes from Bradyrhizobium quebecense, assembly GCF_013373795.3. NCBI lineage: Bacteria > Pseudomonadati > Pseudomonadota > Alphaproteobacteria > Hyphomicrobiales > Nitrobacteraceae > Bradyrhizobium > Bradyrhizobium quebecense. The sequence continues at coordinate 5,090,594 of NZ_CP088022.1, read as the reverse complement.
CACGGACGGCCGCCCGCGATAGACCGCCAGACCCACGAGACCTACTGCCGCGGCGAACAGGATGTAGTAGACGGGAGCCGCCTTGTCGCCCGTCACCTGGACCAGCCAGGTGTTGATGAACGGCGCCAGCCCGCCGAACAGCATCACGGCGAGATTGTACATCAGCGATGCTCCGGTCGAGCGCACGCCGACCGGAAATATCTCGGTCATGAAGGCCGGCATCGGCCCGGCCAAGGCTCCGAGCAGGACCGCGACGATCTGCAACTGCCAGAGGTTCGCGGTGGTCGGGGCGGCGACGAGCCGCTGCAAGATCACATAGAACAGCAGGCTGTAGACGATCAGCGCCGGAGCGAGCACCGCGCGACGACCGATCCGGTCGGAGAGGGCGCCGCAGGCCACCGCCACCGCCGCGTTGATGACGCTGACGACGAGCAGGCCGAGCTGTGCATTCAGGATCGGCAGCTTCAGCTCGGCGACCGCGTAGGTCGGCAGAAAGATCGCATTGACATAGTTGATCGCCGTACCGGCCGCGATCAGGCAAAACGAGGCAATCAATTCGCGTGGATATTCGGAGAACAACTGGCCGAGCGTGGTCTGCCTGCTCGGCCGCGCCGTCGCGGCCTTCTCGGCGAGATACGCCTGGAATTCGGGCGACTCGTCGCACCTGCGGCGCAGATACCATCCGGTCGGCCCGATCAGAATGCCGAGGATGAACGGCACGCGCCAACCCCAGCTCGCGAAGGCGTCGGGCGACAGGCCGAGATTGAGACCGATCGCCATCGCGGCACCGAGGCCGAACGCCAGCGATTGCGACACCATCTGGAACGAGCCGTAGAAGCCGCGCCGGCCGGGCGGCGCGAATTCGATCAGCATCGCGCTGGCGCTGCCGAACTCGCCGCCGGCGGAAAAGCCCTGGATCAGCCGCGCCAGCAGCAGCAACAGCGGTGCCGCGATTCCGATCGCGCCGTAGGTCGGCAGCAGGCCGAGCAGGCCGGTGCCGACAGCCATCAGCGATATCATCACGACCAGCGCCTTCTTGCGGCCGTGCTTGTCGGAATAAAGCCCGAACACCAGGCCACCCAACGGCCGGGCTGCAAAGGCGATCCCGAATGTCGCGAAGGTCAGCAGCAGCGAGGAATGCGGATTGTCCGCCGGAAAGAACAGTTTGCTCAGGATGCCGGCAAACAGGCCAAAAACGGTGAAGTCGAACCATTCCAGCGCATTGCCGATCGTGGAGGAGATCACCACCCGGCGGCGCATCTGCGCCATCGTGTCAGCCTGCATTCGTTTCGTCTCCCCGCTGTCGGCAACGGCTTGCATCGCCGAGCCCATGATTTTTATCGTTGCGGGCCGATCCTAATGCAAAGTCATGGCAGGCCACAACGAGCCCCTTGGCTGGGTCCGGGCGTCAATCGTCGAGCTTGTTGAGGTCGCGCACCGACTGCATGATCGGCTCGAAATTCGAGCGTGCATCGAGCGCGTCGAACAATTGCGCGGTGTCCTCGAGCAGGGCATGCGAGCGTTGCAGCGCGATCCGCACGTCGTCCTGCGGCGTGTCGGACAGCCGGCCATGACCCGACAGCAGGATCTTCGAATTGAGGCCCTTCAGCCGCTCCAGCGACTGGATGTAATCGGCGATCGAGCCGGAGCCGAACACGCCGCCCATCACGCCGCCGGGCATCAGCGTGTCGGCGGCGAACAACAACCCCTTGTCCTGATCGAACACCGAGATGCAGGCCGAGGTATGGCCCGGCGTGTACATCACGCTAAGGCGGAAATTGCCGAGGTCGATCAAATTGCCTTCCTCGAGCCAGATGTCGATGTCGATCGGCACGTTCGGTTCGTTGAACATCTTGCGCAGCATCGAGAAGTCGTCGCGCAGCATGATCTTGTTGGCGGCGAGCCGGTGCGCGGCGATGTAGGCGCTGCCGTGGAAATGATAGGCCGCGCCGATATGATCGAGATGCTCGTGGCTCAGCACCACCATGTCGATCATCTCGGGCGTGATGCCGAGATGGTTCAGGCAGGCGACCAGCGACGGATAGTTGGTCGACAGTCCGACGTCGATCATGATGGTCCGCTTGCTGCCGCGCACGAGATAGGCGTTCGCCGCGCGGTTCTTGAAGCGGATCTGGTAGACGTCGTCGGCGGCTTGAATGAGCGTGGCAACGTCGGCCTCGAACAGCGTCTTGAATGGGCTTGGCTTGCGCTCGCTCATGGGGTGGCCGCCGCTCGGTAAGTGACGGCGTTGGACGCGCGCAGGCGTTTCGAGAGCGCATCCATCACCATCAGCGCGAACGCCGGCTGCTGGCTGACCAGATAGACGAACCGGGCGTGGTTGATCCGCATCACCCGCGTCGCGGGCGCAGAGGCGATCGCGGTTGCGGAGCGCGCCGAGCCGTCGATCACGGCCATCTCGCCGAAGAACTCGCCCTTGCCGAGGCTGACGATGACCGTCTTGTGTCCGCCATCGATCTTGGCGATGTCGACGGTGCCGTCGAGCACGACAAACAGCTCGCGGCCGGTCGAGCCTTCCTCAAAAATGACGTCATCAACATCAAATTCATTGATGCACTTCTCGATCGTCATGGTGCTCTCCTGCCTTCTGGCTGGAAGACGGAGGTATGTTAATCGGGAAAACGCCGCGCGCAAACGGAGCTGACGCAGATTGCCGCATGGCAACATCGCCCAAATCCGGCCCGGAAAACTCCCTAAAATTTCGGTAATGGCGGAGCGGGGTAACCATTTCGCAAGCAATAAAAGTTACCGAATTGTCAACCTAGTCTGGAGACTTTGAACGTGAGTGAGCAGCAGAGCGAGCCGGTCAGCGGTCAAGCCGGCGCCGAGACGGCGGCGAAGAGCGAGCCCGTGATGGCCGCGGCCGGTGTCGAGGCTGTCAGGCTTGCGCCCGAGCAGGAAGAGACGTCGCCAAAGGCCGACGCGCCCAGGATGGACGCGCCGAAGGTTGAATCCCCCAAGGTCGAGCCGTCCCGGCTCGATCCCATCATCGAGGCCAAGATCGACGCGAAGATCGAGCCGATCAACATGGACGTGCCCAAGGTCGAGACCGGCGAGCGTGAAGAGCCGCGTTTCCCGGGCAAGCTGATGATCATGGCGCCCGGTGACCGGACCTGGGACCACGAAGCGACCGCCTCCAAGCCGGGCGCCGAGCAGGCGGCCAAGGCAGCAGGCAAGCCGGCCGGCACGCGCCGGTTCGGGGCGATGGCCGCTGTGGTAGCGCTGGCGACCGTGGCAGGAGCCATCGGTGGCGCGCTCGCGACCGCCGGGCTTGGCCATCTCGCCGCCCCCGCCGCTGCCTCCGTCAGGGATGTGGCTGCCAAGGACGCTGCAAAGGATGCCGCTGCCAAGGAAGCGGCCGATGCCTCCTTCGCCCGGATCGAATCCGAAATCGCCGCGCTGAAGGCCAGCGTGGAGCAGACCGCCAAGGCCGGCCAGGCCCAGTTCAGCAAGGCCAGCGACCGGATCGAGAAGGTCGAGAAGGCCCAGGCCGAGCCGCTGGCCAAGCTCAACAAGCTCAGCGAGACCGTCGACAAGCTCCGCGCCCCGCAGACGACCGTCGCTGCGGCAACGCCGGCCCGCGAGGTCACGGGCTCGGTCACCCCGGCGGCTGCCGCCGCAGCACCTGCGGCCGCAAGGCCCGAGGTCGGCCGCCTTCCGGTGGTCGATGGCTGGGCGCTGCGCGACGTCGGCAATGGCGGCGCATTGATCGAGGGCCGCGGCGGCATCTACGAGGTTTATGCCGGCGATCCCGTCCCCGGCCTCGGCCGCGTCGACGCCATCCGCAAGCAGGATGGCCGTTGGGTGGTCGTCACCAGCAAGGGCCTGATCGTTTCGCGCTGATCGGCCAAACACGACGATACCAAGGCGCTTCACCGCGATGTGAAGCGCCTTTTTTCTTGAATAGGGTTTGCCGTACGGTGTTAGTGGGGCATGAGCCGCGCGCTGAAATGCCTCCTGGTGATGTCCGTTCTGCTCGTTGGCGCCGTGCCGGCACGCGCCGCGGAGGATCGCGCGCTCGAGCGCGGCGCGGCGGTGATCGATCCCGCGATTCTGCGCGAACTCGATCATGGCCGCCTCAGTCTCGGCCGGATGCTCGCGCCGGAGCGTTCCGCCGACACGCCGCTGTCGAACCGCGATCTGTTCGGATTGCCTGCGATGGTGCCGGTGCGCGAGGCGCTTGATCGCGAATTCGATCGTTATGTCGGAAAGCACAAGGAAAACCTGCCGAACGAGAGCATCGGCGTCGGCGACGGCTTCGCATTCCAGCTGTTCGATCGCGCGCTGTTTGAATCCCCAGACGCTCGCTTCGTGCTCGCAGGTATCGTCAATCGCATGGACCGCGCCTATGTGGCGCCGAAAGATTGCGGCGAGATCCGGCTGATCTATCGGCTGACCCGCACCGACGTGCCGCTGATCGGCGAGAACGCGGTGTCGCAGCGGCTGCCGATGACGCTGAACCTGGTACTGAAGGCAAAGGGCAACGGCAACGATGCGTTGCTGACCTGCCGCGAGATCGCGCGGCGCTGGCTCGCGACCGGCAGCGCACCGCCGGCGATAGACAAACTGTTCGGCAAGGACGGTCCGCTCGACCTGATCGATGCACGGAATATCGATCGGATCGAGACCAATCTGCAGATCGCGCACGCGCCGAAATCGGCGGTGCGCGACTTCCGCACCGACTATCTCCTGAAAGTGTTCGACTATGACGGCGCGGCGAAACGCCTTGTCGAGGCGCCGCTGGAGAACCAGATCGACCGCGATCGCATTCTGGCCGACGAGGCGCTGAAGCGCGACTTCAAGGCGTGGCTGCTCGATCCCAAGCATTTTGCCGAGCTCGATCGCGGCACCTTGCTGATCCCCGACAAATTCCTCGCGCGCGGCGCGGTTGCGCCGACCCCGACCGGTTTCGACGTCAGCGACCTGGAGCCGGAGTTCGGGATGGTGCAGGGTGAGGGGACGGCGGTGTTCTCGGAAGGTGACGTGGTCGGCGCGTTGCAGAAGGCCGCGGCGGACGGAACGAAGCTGCAAAACATCCAGTCGCTGGCCGGCTTCGAGCGGCGCCTCAACGACGTCACCTGCGCCGGCTGCCACCAGACCCGCGGCATTGGCGGCTTCCATTTCCCCGGCGTCGACTGGATGGCGGCAAAACCGTCGAACTCCACCGTGGTGCCGGCCTCGCCGCATTTCTTCGGCGACCAACCTCGGCGCCGCGATATTCTCGCAAGCTTCCGCGACGGCAAGGCGCCGGACTTCTCGCGCGGCTTCTCCAACCGGCCGCAACTACGCGCCAGCGCCGAGCTTGCCGGCACCGAATACAGCGACGGCTGGGGCGCGCATTGCTATCTGCCGGGCGCCAGGCCGGCCGAGACCGACCGCAGCTTTCGCGGCTGGACCTGTGCCGAAGGCCTCGCCTGCCAGGTCGCGGGGAAAACCTCGCGCATGGGCATGTGCTTCGTGAAGGGGCGATAATTCCAGCCGGAACCGAAGCGGCTGCGCGTCATTATTTGATGCTACCTTGCGGTTTCGCGACCACGACCCGAACAGCCCAGCCCTTGAGCGGAGACCGGCCCGATGAGTGCTCCCGAGCAGGACAAGCAGCGCAACCGCAAGATCGCGGCCAACGAGGCCGAGCGTCAGGCGGTGAGCGCCGTCCGCGTCAGCAGCTGGGCGATCGGGCTCGCGGTCATCATCGGCATTATTGCCGTGGCCCTGGTCTGGTCCTGGCTGAAAAGATAGTCACTCACACGTAATGCTTCAGGCGCGGCCGCGATCGGGGTGAGGGGTACAGGTCTCACCTGCATCTCTGTGCTCCCGGGGAAGCCCGTCTCCCCGCATGAGCGCGGCGACGGAGGAGCAGCATCAGCTCGACCTCAGGCCACCGCGCCGGAGGCGCGCAGCTTCTGGATCGTGGCCTCGTCGTAGCCGGCCTGGCGCAGGATCTCGTCGGAGTGCTCGCCGACCTCGGGCGGCTTGCGCGGCTGCACCTTCTTGGCGCCGTCGATGAAGATCGGGCTGTTGACGGTCAGCATGGTGTCGTTCTCAAAGCGCACCAGCACCTCGTTCTCGATCATCTGCTTGTCGTTCGGGATGTCGTCGAGGATGCCGACGACGCCGAACACCAGGCCGTTGCCGTCGAGGATCTTGCGCCATTCGGCGAGATCCTTGCCGGCGAACACCTCGTCGAAGATCTTGATCAGCTCGACCGAGCGCGCATGGCGGTCAGCCTTGGTGGCAAAGCGGGCATCGGCGAGGAGGTCCTCGCGGCCCATGCAGCGCGCCAGCGTCGGCCATTGCCGGTCCTCGTTGAGCAGCGACAGGATCACCCAGCGGCCGTCCTTGCACTTGTAGTGGTTGGTGACGGCGTTGAGCGCCTCTTCGCGCGGCTTGCGCTTCTTGAACTTGGCGCCGGCGAGCTTGGCCTGCGCCAGCACGCCGTTGGCCCAGACGCCGTTGGCCATCAAATTGGTCGAGACATGCGAGCCCTTGCCGGTCTTCTCGCGCTGGAACAGCGCGGTGACGATCGCGCCATAGAATGCCATCGCACAGGGGTGATCGCCCATGCCGGCGACCGAGCGGGCCGGCGTGGTGTCCTCGTCGGCACGCACCAGATCCATCAGGCCGGAGCGGGCCCAATAGGCGTTGGAGTCGAAGCCGGGCTTGTTGGCCTCTGCGCCCTTCTCGCCGTAGCCGGTGAAGGAGGCGTAGATCAGTCGGTCGTTGAGATGGGCCAGGTGATCGTAGGTGATGCCGAGCTTCGCCCGCACCTGCGGCGGCATGTTGGTGATGAACACGTCGGCCTCCGCGACGAGCTTGTAGAGCACCTGTTGCGCATCCGGTTTGGTGAGGTCGAGCGCGAGGCTCTTCTTGTTGCGGGCCTCGAGCATCCACGCGAAATTGTGCTCGCTCGCGGGATAGCCGGGCAGGTTGGGCAGATTGCGGTAGGGATCGCCGGCGCCGGGCGGCTCGATCTTGATGACGTCGGCGCCGAAGTCGGACAGCACGGTGGCGGCCGCGGGCGCCGCGATGAAGCTCGCGCAGTCCAGGACCTTGAGCCCGTCAAAAATGCCTTTTTCCATCGTGCCGTCGCTCCCGTGGCGCTTGTTGGTGTTTTTCCGGTAGCTGGAATTATCGTGTGCGATGATCCCGATCGGACCGCCATTTGACCCATCTCGGGGACACGATGCAACGGCACTTTCTTACCCTCCCCTGGAGGGGGAGGGTCGACGCGAATGAAATGAGCGGCGGGGTGGGGTGACGGTCTTTCCACTCGCATGGTGCCCATGCGGAGAGATCACCCCACCCCGACTCACATTTCGCTTCGCTCAATGCGAGTCGACCCTCCCCCTTCAGGGGAGGGTGCATGCTCTCACTCCACTCCCGCCATCAGCGCTGCATTGCCGCCCGCGGCGGCGGTGTTGATCGTCACCGTCTGCTCGGTCGCGAAGCGTGTGAGGTAGTGCGGGCCGCCGGCCTTGGGGCCGGTGCCGGAGAGGCCGCTGCCGCCGAACGGTTGCACACCGACGACCGCGCCGATCATGTTGCGGTTGACATAGATGTTGCCGACCTGGAGACGGTCGATCACGTGCTCGATCGTGTCGTCGATGCGCGAATGGATGCCGAGCGTCAGCCCAAATCCAGTCGCCTCGATCGCGGAAAGCACCTCGCCGAGACGTTCGGCGCGGTAGCGCACGACATGCAGGATCGGGCCGAACACCTCCTCACGCAGCTGGCTCGCCGCCGACAGTTCGAAGATATGCGGCGCGACGAAATTGCCAGCCGGCGCCTCGCCGGCGAGATGCACCCGCGCCTCCCGCTTCATCTGCGCGATATGCGCGTCGAGCCGCTGCTTGGCCTCGGCGTCGATCACCGGTCCGATATGCGTCGACGGTGCGGAGGGATCGCCGATCTTCAGTTCGCGCGCGGCGCCCGCGATCATCTCGATCATGCGGTCGGCGACGTCGTCCTGCACGAACAGCAGCCTGAGCGCCGAGCAGCGCTGGCCGGCGGAGCGGAACGCCGAGGTCACGACGTCGTCGGCGACCTGCTCGGGCAGGGCGGTGGCGTCGACGATCATCGCGTTGATGCCGCCGGTTTCGGCGATCAGCGGCACGATCGGCCCATCCTTGGCCGCAAGCGTGCGGTTGATCGATCGCGCCACCTCGGTCGAGCCGGTGAAGACCACGCCGGCGATGGCGGGATGGCTGACCAGCGCGGCGCCGGCCGCGCCGTCGCCCTGGACCAGATGCAGGGCCGATCCCGGCACGCCCGCTTCGTGCAGCAGCGCGACGGCCTCAGCCGCGATGCGTGGCGTCTGCTCGGCGGGCTTTGCGATCACCGCATTGCCGGCCATCAGCGCCGCCGTCACCTGGCCGAGGAAGATCGCGAGCGGGAAATTCCACGGCGAGATCGCGACGAATGCGCCGCGGCCGCGCAACTCCAGCATGTTGCTCTCGCCGGTCGGCCCGGGCATCGCCTCGCCTTGCCCGAACAGCTTCCGGCCCAGCGTCGCATAGTAGCGGCAGAAGTCGATCGCCTCGCGCACCTCCGAGAGTGCGTCGTCGAGCGTCTTGCCGCCTTCGCTTTGCAGCAGCGCGAGGAAGCGGGCGCGGCGCTGTTCGAGCAGGTCGGCGGCCTTGTCGAGGATCGCCGCACGTCGGATGGCCGGGGTACCGTTCCAGGCCTTGAAGCCATTGCGGGCGGCGGCGACCGCGGTATTCGCCTGCTCGACCGTCGATGTCGCAACCATGCCGGACGCGACCTTGGGTTCGACGGAAATCGAAGACGTCAGCGCGCCGAGCGCCTTTCGCTCGCCGAACTCGATGCCGTGCGAATTCTCGCGCTGCGGCCGATAGAGGTCAGCCGGCAACGGAATTCCCGAGTGGGCCGCGTTGTCGTCGGCGCCGATGATCTCGGCCGGGCGGCGCAGCAGGTCCACGATGGATACGCGATTATCCGCGGCCAGCGCCACGAAGGACGAGTTGGCGCCGTTCTCGAGCAGCCGGCGCACCAGATAGGCGAGCAGGTCGCGGTGGCTGCCGACCGGCGCATAGGTGCGGTGCGCGATCTCCGGCCTGTCATCGCCGAGCTGTGCATAGAGCGCTTCGCCCATGCCGTGCAACCGCTGGAATTCGAAGCTCGCGGGATCGTCTGACAGTTCGAGGATGGTCGCGACCGTCAGCGCGTTGTGGGTGGCGAATTGCGGGAACAGCCGGGGCCGCAGTGCCAGCAGCTTGCGCGCGCAGGCGACGTAATTCAGATCGGTCATCGCCTTGCGGGTGAACACCGGATAGCCGCCAAGGCCGCGCTCCTGCGCGCGCTTGATCTCGGTGTCCCAATAGGCGCCCTTGACCAGGCGCACCATCATCCTGCGGTCGAGTGCGCGCGCCAGCGCGTCGACATAGTCGACGACGTCGGCAGCGCGCTTCTGATAGGCCTGGATCGCGAGCCCAAAGCCGCTCCAGCCGGCGAGCGACGGGTCGGCGAACGCAGCCGCGATGACGTCGAGCGACAGCTCCAGCCGGTCGGCTTCCTCGGCATCGACGGTGAAGTTGAGGTCGAACGCCTTGGCACGGCGCGCAAGATCGATGAGCTGCGGCACCAGCTCGGTCATCACCCGCGCGTGGCTGACCGCCTCGAAGCGCGGATGCAGCGCGGAGAGTTTCACGGAGATGCCGGGCCGGTCGGGCAGGGGCTGATCGCCGGCCGCCTTGCCGATCGCGTCGATCGCGCGGGCGTAAGATTCGAAATAGCGGCGGGCATCGTCGGCGGTGCGCGCGCCCTCGCCAAGCATGTCGAACGAATAGCGCGAGCCACGCGCGGTGTGCGATTGCGCGCGCGACAGCGCCGCCTCGATGGTCTCGCCGAGCACGAAATGACTGCCCATCAGCCGCATCGCCTGCCGCGTCGCGGCACGCACCGCGGGGGCACCGAGCCGCTTCGTCAGCCGGCCTATCGTTCCTTGCGGTGTTTCGCCGGGCTGGATCACGCGGGCCGACATGCCGAGCGCCCAGGCCGAGGCGTTGACCAGGAACGCGCTCGACCTGGTCTCGTGGTTGACGAAGTCGCCCTGGCCGAGTCTGTCCTCGATGAACTGGTCGGCGGTGCGCGCGTCGGGCACCCGCAGCAGCGCCTCCGCCAGCACCATCAGCGCCAGCCCCTCCTTGGTCGAGAGTGCGAACTCGCGCAGCATGTCCTCGACCCCGCCGAGCGGATCGTCGTTGGCCCTGATCGCCTCGATCAGGTGCGTCGCGCTGCGATCGATCCGGGCCTCAGCCTCCGCGCTGAGCCTGGCATCCTGGCGCAGGCGGCCGGCGATGGCGGCGTCGTCGGGGGCGTAGGGCGCGCTGAAAGGCGGCGGGAGCGGGGATGGGTCGAGCATGACGATTCCTTGGGCGGTTCCTCGAGGGTTGCACGGGAATACCTACGCGCCCGTGGACCGTAGTTCGATAGACAAATTAGCAGATTTGCCTTAGGAAATCAGGATCAACTAGAGTATTGCCGTAGATATGACAGACATAGATAAGATCGACCGCAAAATCCTCTCGATCCTGCAAGGGGATGGCCGGATTGCCAATGTGGAGCTGGCTGAGCGGATCGGCCTGTCGCCGACCTCGGTCGGCGAGCGGCTGAAGCGGCTGCAGCGCGATGGTTTCGTCGAAGGCTATGGCGCGCGGCTCAATCCGCACCGGCTCGGGCTCGGCCTCCTGGTGTTTGTCGAGGTGCTGCTCGACAAGACCACGCCCGACGTATTCGAGAAGTTCGCCAGGGCCGTCCAGACCGCGCCGGAAGTGCTGGAGTGTCACATGGTGGCCGGCGGCTTCGACTATCTGGTCAAGGCGCGCGTCGCCAACATGACCGCCTATCGCAGGTTTCTCGGCGAGACCCTGCTGGCGCTGCCGGGCGTGCGCGAGACGCGAACCTACGCGGTGATGGAGGAAGTCAAGCGCGACGCGCCGCTGCCGGTCGGCTGAAAGGCTCCGGATCTGATCCACAGCCATGCGCAGGATGTACGCAGGATGTCTTGGCATCGCGGCGCACCCGCGATAATTCTGCCCCCAGTTGTGGGGGCCGCGACATGGACGATGCCAATCAGCCGATAGGTGCGAAGCGAACCGGGGTTGCCGGCGCGTTATGCGCGGCCATCTTGTCCCTGTCCGCGATGACGCCGTCCCGCGCGGCCGAGTTCAGCTCCGGCATCATGCAGCTCTATACATCGGTCTCGATCTATCCACCGTCGGCCTCGACGATGACGGTGTGCTACGGCTTCGTCTGCCGGCGCCGCGAGATGCTCGACTTCAGCGCGGCCGACCGGGCGGCCCTGACCAGGATCATGGCCACGGGCCGCGCCAGCGCCGCCGCCGAACGCGCCGCCGTGCAAAAGGCCGTGATCTGGTTCGACCGCCGGATGGGGCCGATCCTCGGCACCGACAAGCGCGTGGCGAAAGCCGACTTCCGCGCCAACGACGACAAGCACAATTACGATTGTTGGGACACTACCCGCAACACGACCAGCCTGATGCTGGTGATGCAGTCGTGGAACCTGTTCAAGTTCCACGACGTCGGTGATCCCCACTATCGCGGATTTTCGCTGGGACAAACGCCGCACAACACCGCCGTCCTGCTCGAACGCACGACCAAGGTGGAATGGGCCGTCGATCTCTGGCCTCGCGGCTATCTGCAACCGCCTGACGTCATGACCGTCGCCAAATGGGTGACGGAAGATTGAACGGCTGAACGTTCCTGCCGTGCGCGTTCCGTTCACGGCGCATTTTTCGTCGCGGCCCGGGGCACGATGGAGAGAGACATCCCGCGATTGTCGGTGAGGCTGACGTGCGGCGGGCCACAGCAATGGGGCGGTGCCGGATGTGACGGTCAAATGGCCAATAGCGGCACGCGATCGGTGGCGGCCGAAAAAGTTCAACGCCGTGGCGCGCGTGCGCCGTGCCCGCTCCGCCGAACGTCACGTCGTGTGATGTTGGATCGGCCCTCACTCCCGGATCTTGTCCGAGAGTGCGCCGCTGGATCTTGCGCGGTGCGCTAGACCTTGAGGTTCTCGGCTGACGTCTTGCCGCGATTGGCAATCTCTTCGTATTCAACAGACTGGCCTTCGTTGAGGCTCTGAAGACCGGCCTTCTGAACTGCTGAAATATGAACGAAAATGTCCTTGCCGCCTGTAGCGGGCTGGATGAATCCATAACCCTTGGTCGGGTTGAACCACTTCACTGTACCTTTGGGCATTCCAGTCGTCTCCGCGGAATCAATCGAAAACAGACCAGTCGGTCCCCGCACAAACCGGCTTGTCCGTACCGCACAGGATAGCAGTTTGAAAAAAGCTGGGTAGATCAAACCACGGTGTGTTTTTGCTCGGAAACAACCCGCTTTGCGAGGTTTTGGTGCCAGATTGCCTGTTTCGTAATCAATTGATGCGCTGCAAAAAAGATCGGTTCCACTGAACCAAATTAGATCGATAGCCCCGCGCGCGGGCTTTCTGCCAGTGCGAGGGGAAATGGATCGGCCGCGTCTCAATAGGTCGCGGAAAGATACTCGACGATCTTGCCGACGTCGGCCTGGTCGATTGGTGCGCCGTAGACCTTGATCATCTTGGTCACCTCGGCTTGCCAGAAGTCCTTCTTGAACTTCTCGCCCTGCGGCTGGGTCTTGATGTAGTCGGCCGAGTGGCAGGCGGTGCAGTTGTTCTGCACCACGTCGAGATTAGGACCGGGCTTGAAGGTCGCAGTCTCCTCGGGAAGCGTGTAGTTGACCGGCGCGGCAATAGCGGTGCCGATCGTCAGCATGGCGATCGCGGCGAGGGAGGGAAGCAGCTTGCTGGTCATGATGCTTCTCCTCACGCCGCGGTGACGCGCACGGTTTCGACGACGTTGCGCAGATAGCCGGCGGGATTCCACAACGGATCCATCGGCTGGGTGTCGCCGGCATTGTTGGTGGCGCGCACCTTCAGGTCCGAGGGGCCCGCCGGGAGCGCCACCTTCAGCTTCCATTCGCGGAAGGCGTATTTGCCGAGATCCTTGCCGAGCTTGGCCGGCGTCCAGCTCTTGCCGCCGTCGATCGAGACCGCGACCTCCTTGATGCCCTTGCCGCCGTCGAAGGCGATGCCGCGCAGCGTGGTGTGGCCGGCCTTCAGCTTGGCGCCGTCGGCAACGCTGGTGATGAACGAGCGCACCGTGAAGCGGTTGATCGGGATCGTCGCCTTTGGTGCGGTGCCGGGCTCGACCGCATTGTTCGGCGTGTCCGGAATCCGGTAGGCCGACTTCATCCAGAAGCCCTCGAAGACGTTGTCGATCACGGTGATCTCGTTGAGGTGCTTGACCCAATAGGTGCCGTAATAGCCGGGCACCACGAGGCGGAGCGGGAAGCCGTTGAGGAATGGCAGGTCCTCGCCGTTCATGCCCCAGGCCAGCATCACCTCGCCGTCGCGTGCATGGTCGATGTCGAGCGCCTTCACGAAGTCAGGTGTCGTGTCCATCACCGGACCGTCCATGCCATTGAAGGTGACCTGCTTGGCGCCGGCCTGCACGCCGGCCATGTCGAGCACGGTCTTCAGCGGCACGCCGTGCCAGCGCGCGCAGCCCATCGTGCCGTTGCCGAGCTGGCCGCCGGCGACGCGCGGGTTGAAGAAGCCGCGGCTGTTGCCGGAGCACTGGTTGACGGCGACGAGCTCGGTGGCTTTGAGCTTCCGGATCTCCTTCAGCGAGAGCTTCAGCGGCTTGTCGACCTTGCCCTTGATCTCGAGCGCGAACTTATCCGGATCGAGATCGTAGGGGACGCCGGCGAGGTGGTAGCGGACGAAGAACGCGTTGTTCGGCGTGAGCGGGCCGTCGTTGAAGACCGCAAAGGGCGTTTCCAGCTGCGGCGGCCGGGCGGTCAGGCCGATCATCGGGCGCTTCTGCGGGTAGCGCACCAGCGGCCGTTCGCCATTGCCGAAAGGCAGCGTCACGGTGTCGAGGGCGAATGCGCCCCTTGATCCCAACCCCGTCACCAAAGCGGCCAATCCGGCGCGCTTCATCAAGTCTCGTCGATCGAGCATTCCGCTTCCTCCGAAGCTGTTCTGTCGTGAGCTGGTCATCACCAGACTCACCTTGCCTTGCGCGCGTTCGCATCATGGAATGCGCGCGGCGACAAATGTCGCACCTGACAACTGCAAGTCAATTGAGCTTTCGCAGCGTCCATCCACCCTAAATCTCATCGTGCTTTGGCGTTGCGTCGCAACAACGAAAAGCCCCGGTCGCATGCGGCGACCGGGGCATTTCCATCAAGAAGGCTGGATCAGTAGCAGACGTTCACGGTGCGATAGCGATAGCCATAGGGCGTCATCACCAGGCGGGTGACGTAGCAGCCGGAATCGACGAAGCCGACGGAGATGCCCGGGCCACCCCAGAAGTGATGGTGATACGGATGCCAGAAGAACGGCTTGGCCGAAGCCGAGGTCGGCGCCAGCGCGGCGGCAGCAAGCGTTGCGGCAGTCGCGAGAGCAAGCGTGACTTTGCGAAGCATGGTCGTCTCCTTCAGATGCGCGTTGAACTCTGTCGCGGCGCGGTTGCAGTGTTACCCATCGCCAGTCAGTCGCATCCGGCACCGGGCGCGTTCGAGCATCTCCGCTCAACGCAGCTTCGGATGTGCGGCAGGTCACATTCGGTGAAGGGGGAGATGAACCGGTCAGGCCGCGACGGCGTGCCGGTCATCGACCAGCGCGGACAGGACGCGCGTCGCCTCGACGGTGCGCACGGTCATCGGCTCGTTGCGGCCGCGGATCGCGACCTCCTGCGCCGGCAGGGCATCGTCGGCGAGCCCGGCGGTGACGCGCACCTCGTCGGAGATGACTGCCTCGCAGGCCAGCGCTTTCGTCATGTCCTGCAGCCGTGCCGCGACGTTGACGGCATCGCCGAGCGCGGTGAACACCATGTGGTCGCGATAGCCGATGTCGCCGACGATCACCTCGCCGCCATGGATGCCGATGCCGAAGCGGATCGGCTCACGCAAATCGTGGCTGAGAAACTGGTTCAGCTCGTCGATATTGGCTGCGATCAGCGTCGCCGCGCGCAGCGCCTGGCGGCAGGCCACCTGCCGGTCGGTGGTGAGCCCGAACAGCGCCAGCATGCCGTCGCCGATGAACTGGTTGGGCCGTCCGCCGGCTTCCAGCACCGCCTGCGACACCGCGCCGAGGAAGCGGTTGACGATGAACACGGTGTCGAACGGCAGCCGCTTCTCGGCAAGCTGCGTCGAGCCGCGCATGTCGACGAACATGCTGACGAGATAACGCTCCTGGCCGACCCGTGTCGGATTGGCGGCGTGCGCGTTCGCCGACATCGTGTGCGGCAGGAACAGCTGAAAGAAGGCCAGGTCGGTGGTCGGCCGCAACTGGCAGGCCAGCCGGATCGACGGATCGTCGGTACCGACCCGGTGCAGCACGAAGGCTTCGCGCGGGGAAGGCTCGGGGAGGGCGGCGTGATCGCCGATGATGCGGATGCGGCAGGTCGAGCAGCGCGCACGGCCGCCGCAGACGCTCGCATGCGGCACGTTGTAGCGCAGGCTCGCTTCCAGCACGCTCAATCCCTTCGGCACCCGCAGCGTGCGGCCGTTGCCATAGGACAGCGCGATCATGCCGCCGCGGCGTTCCAGCAGAGCACGCGCGCCGCGCGCCAGCAGCACGAGGCCGAGCAGGCCGAGATAGCCGATCGTCAGGTCATCCGTGATCTTCTCGAGCGTGGTTCCTTGGGCCGCCGTCCCGAGCTTCTGCACCGAGAGCTCCTCGCGCCGCCAGTCGGAATCCTGGTAGTCGGCGATGGTGGCGCGGCCGGCCTGATAGATGCCGAGTATCGCCAGCGTCGGGATCAGCACGGCCGTGGCGAGCAGGAACGGCGCAGCGCGCGTAAAGAACGCACGCAGCCGCAGCCAGAAATACAGGCCGATGCAGCCATGCACCCAGGCGATCAGCAGTACCGCCAGCATCAGCCACAGCCGGTTCGGCGAGGCGATGAAGAACGTGTACAGCTCCTGCGGGTAGAGCTTCTCGTGTCCGTACAGGGTCTTGCCAAGCCGCACACCGACGACGTGCGCGACGATCAGCATCGGGATACTGAGGCCAAGCGTGAGCTGCAGCGGCTCGATCGCCTTCCAGTGGAACTCGCGGCGCTGATACAGCGCCCAGATCCCGAGCCCGGTATGCACCAGGCAGGCGGTGTAGAACACGATCGCGACCGGCAGGAACTGCCAGAATTCGGTGTGGTAATGCACCCCGATCGCCATCGCCTCGGTCGAGATATTGCCGAGCGCGTGGTTGAGGAAATGACTGATCAGGTAGGCGAACATGATCGCCCCCGTGACCAGGCGAACCTGCCGCTGGCCGACGCCGCGGGCCATTTCCTGCAAACGCTCGCGCGAGGGGGAGGCCATGTGATTCATATCGGCAATTCTAGTGCTTAATTCCCGCGCTGAACACCACCGCGGGTCCGGACGGGCCGCGGTAGCGGGCCGTGCGGCACGTTGACACTCCGTTAAGAGTCGAACAAAAAGCGCCGTGACGATAGCCCGAGCCCAATCCGGAGCCGATAACATCAGCGTTAAGCCGGCCCGTTCGCGCGCGCCGGATTGGCGCGGCGTCATCGCCGTGATCGTCGCCATGACCGCGATGCGGCTGGTCTATGCCCATGCGCTCGATCTGCGCACCGACGAGGCCTATTACTGGACCTGGTCGACGGAAAACGTGCTGTCCTTCCTCGACCATCCCCCGATGGTCGCCTGGTTCATCCGTTTTGGCACAGCGATCCTCGGCGACACCAATCTTGGCGTCCGCCTCGGTGGCATCGTGGCGATGCTGGCCACCCAGCTCCTGCTCGCCGACATCGTCCGCCGCGTGACGTCAAACAATGTCCGTGCCGTGATGCTAGCGCTGCTGCTGCCGGAGGCCGCGCTTTATTACGGGTTGTTAATGGCCAAGGTCGCGCCCGACACGGCGCTGATCCCGTTTTCGGTTGCAATGTTGTGGTCGCTGGTGCGGCTCGCGCAAAGCAATGACGGGCGCTGGTGGCTCGCCGCAGGGCTGTTCGCCGGGCTGTCGCTGCTGTCGAAATTCACCGCGATCATGTTCGCGCCGGCGGTGCTCGCCTTTGCGCTCGTGCCGGACTGGCGCTGGCGCTGGCTGCGCAGTCCGTATCCCTACCTCGCTGCGCTGATCGCGATCGTCGTATTCGCGCCGGTGTTGATCTGGAATGCGGAGCATGACTGGGCCTCGTTCCGCTTCCAGGCGGTGCGCGCCACCGCCGAGCGCGCCTTCACGCTGCGCACGCTCGGCGAGTTCATCGGCATGCAGTTCGGCCTGGTCGGCTTCGTGCTGCTGCCGGTAACGCTGTTCGGGACAGTGCTGACGGCATGGCGCGGCTATAGCAGGCGCGAGCCGGTCGCGATCCTGCTTGCAACCGCGGTGCTGGTGCCGTTCGTCTATTTCCTCTGGAAGTCACTGACCTTGCGGGTCGGCGACACCTGGCCGATGTTCCTGTGGCCGGCGGGCTTTGCGGCGCTCGCCATCAATGTCACGCGGATGCCGTTCGAGGGCTGGTCGCTCGGGCTCATCAAATCGACCGTCTCCTGGGCGCGGACTGCGATCACATCGGGCATCGTCTTCGTCGTCTGCGTCTTCCTCTATTACATGTTCGCGCCGTGGAATCTGATCGGCCGCACCGATCCGATCGGCACCGAGGCGGGCTATGATGTAGTGGCCGCGCATACCCTGGCGCAGGTGCAGGCGACCGGCGCGACTTGGGTCGCGACCACGGATTATCGCACCTATGCGATGCTGCGCTGGATGCTGCGCGGGCGGGTGCCGGTGATTGAGGTCAATGAGCGCGGCCGCTTCCAGGGCTTTGCCGATCCCGGCATCAGCTCGATCAGGGATCACGTCGGCATCTATGTCGGGCGCGAGCCCGAGAACAACCTCGCGCTATGGAGCGAGACATCAGCGGTGCGCCAGCCGCTGGAGCGCGTGACGCGGAGCTGGCGCGGCATGGTGATGGACACCTATGCGCTGGAGAAGATCAGCGGCTGGATACCCGATCTGTCGCCGCCGTCGGACACCACGTTCTTCCGCTGGCGGGTGCTGGCCTTCTCCTTCTCCCCGCGTGCGGGGAGAAGGTCGGGATGAGGGGGAGTCTCCGCGAGGACGGTGAGAGTTGGACCCGCGGATACTCCCCCTCACCCGGAATTTGCGCTTCGCGAAAATTCCGGCCTCTCCCCGCACGCGGGGCGAGGCAAGCATTCATTCCTCTTCCTCGCGCTTGCGGATCAGGTCCTTCGCCAGATCGGTCAGTGCCGGACGCGGCAGGGCGTTGAAGGGGAGCGGGCGGGTGACGTCGATCGCGGCGAGGCCGAGGCGGGCGGTCAACAGGCCGTTGAGCATGCCTTCGCCGAGGCGTTGTGACAGTTTGGCCGCGATGCCGTGGCCGAGCATCTGCTGGATCAGGCTGTCGCTCGCGGCCATGCCGCCGGTGATCGCCAGATGCGCAATGACATGGCGCAGCAGGCGGATCATGCCGAGCGCGCCGGGCCGACCGCCATAGAGCCGCGCCAGCTGGCGGATCATCCGCAAGCTCGCCACGAACACGAACAGTACGTCGATCATCGCGCGCGGGCTGACCGCGGTGACGACGGAGACGCGCTGCGCGGCCGTCGACACCAGCCTCCGCGCCTCCTCGTCGAGCGGCGCCATCAGTTCGCGCTCGGCGAGGCGGATCATGTCGGCGCCGTCGATGATGTCGTCGGTGTGGCTCTGCAACGCGCTGCGGGCGCGGGCGAGCTGCGGGGTCTGGTGCGCGAGCTTGAGCAGCTCGGCGACAACAGCCCGGCTCGCGGTGCGGTCGTCGTTGATCAGCACTTCCGCGGCGCGCAGATGCAGCTTCTCGATAGTCGCCAGCCGCGCCAGGCCGACCAGCTCGCGCGTGGTCACGACGGCCAGCGCCACCGTGGCGATGACGGCGAGCCCGAGCCCGAGGACACCGAGGCCTTCGTTGCGCGCGAACAGATCCTCGACCAGGTTGATCACGCCAAGCCCGGTGCCGAGCACCACAAGGCCCGCAACCGCGCTCCAGAACAGCGTGCCCCAGCGGAAGCCGCGGCGCGCCGGCAGCAGCGGCGTATCGACCGGCACCGGGAGCTGCGCGGGCTCGGCTTCGGGGACGATCTGGATCGTGCCGCGGCTGAGGCGGCTGTTGTCGTCGGGATCCATCACGACCACGCTGGGATCGTCGAGCTTGAACGTCGCCGGCCGCCGCGGGGGCGTCTTCTCGTTCATTGCAGTTTGTCTCCGATCAGGAACTGGAGGGCGCGGTCAAGGCGGATGTGAGGCAGCGCCGGCTCCGCATCGCCGCCTCGTTCCAGCTTCGGCGGCCGGAAGCGCAGGAAACGATAATCGGCGGCCTCGGCGCCGGCGCTCGAGAGGCCGCGGAATCCGCCGTTGAACAGCTCCTCCGGATTGTCGGGCAGGTCGCCCGGAAAGGTCGCAACTTCAGTTTCGCCATCCAACGTCCCGCCATTGGCGACCTCGCCCGGCGCCGGCGTGCCGAGGATCGATGGCAGCCGGTCACGGCCGCGTGCGACCTGCGCTTCGCGCGTGGCGCGCACCGCGGCGAGCGCCACCACGTCGATGGCAGCGCCGGCATATTCGGCGCGCTCGGTGGCCCTGGCCACGATCCGCCGCAGCACGGCTTCCAGCCGGTCGTGGCTCTGGTGGTGCAGATGATCGGCCTTGGTCGCCGCGAACAGGATGCGGTCGATGCGCGGCCGGAACAGCGCGCTCAGGATCGTGCCGCGGCCGATCCGGAAGCAGTCGAGGATGCCGGCGAGCGCCGCCTCGAGATCGTGCAGTGCCTCGGGGCCGGCATTGAATGCGGCCAGCGCATCGGCCAACACGATCTGGCGATCGAGCCGCGCGAAGTGGTCGCGGAAGAACGGCCGCACCACGACGTCCTTGTAGGCCTCGTAGCGCCGCCGCATCATCGCCCATAGCGAGCCGTCGGGCGCGCTGCCGTCCACGGGCACGTCGAGCGGCGCAAAGGTCAGCGCCGGCGTATCGGCGAGGTTGCCCGGCATCAGGAAGCGCCCGGGCGGCAGCAAGCTCATCGCGAAACGCTCGTCGCGGCAGGCGCGCAGATAATCGGTGAACAATCTTGCTTCGGTGCGCGCGGCCTGCTCGTCCTCTTTGGCCTCGGGCTTCAGCGTTGCGAGATGGGCGTGCCATGGCGCCGCCAATTTTGCGCGCAACGGCTCGCGCGACAATGCAAGGCTCTCCGCCGACCATTGCTCGTAGCTCTTGTTCAGCAGTGGCAGGTCGAGCAGCCACTCGCCGGGATAGTCGACGATGTCGAGGGTCAGCGTGCGGTCCGCGCCATTTTGCCGCTGATACTCGATCACGAGGCGAAGCTCGGAGATGTCAGTGGTCGAGCTCGGCCAGGTCCGCTCCTCGATCAGAGTGCGGAC
The DNA here is from genome assembly GCF_013373795.3 of Bradyrhizobium quebecense. Classification (NCBI taxonomy): domain Bacteria; kingdom Pseudomonadati; phylum Pseudomonadota; class Alphaproteobacteria; order Hyphomicrobiales; family Nitrobacteraceae; genus Bradyrhizobium; species Bradyrhizobium quebecense. Next base: position 5,070,089 of record NZ_CP088022.1, on the reverse strand, counting down.
ATGGTTCTCGTAGGCGAAGCGCGGCACCGCATCGTCGGGCTGCGGGGCGAGATAGGCGCGCGCGATCCGCCCCGAGGTATAGGCCTCGAACACGGGGAAGCGGCCGCCACGGGTCAGCCCGTGTACCAGCGCGGTGATGAACACGGTCTTGCCGGCCCGCGACAGGCCGGTGACGCCGAGCCGCACCGTCGGCTTGAAAAGGCCCTCGCTATAGTCGAGCAGCGCCCGCGCCGACAGACGCGCTTCCTCGACGATATCAGAGAAGCGGGGGGGCATGGAGGGTTAACGAAAAGACCCGGGAGGAGGAGCCAAAAAAGGCGGGCGATCACCCGCAAGGTGGCGATTATCGGACCAAAATCAAGCTTCACATTTCCGGCGCCTTTGCGGGCGAGGGATTGCAGGGGGATTGAACGCGTCACGCCACCCCATGGTCAAATCGGCGCACCGGAAAGCCTGCATGACGGTCTTTCGCCTGAAGCAAATCTCGACCTCGATCCACGCGGCCGGCGCCGCGCTGTGGAACTACGACCGTGCCGAACTGATCGCCGACGGCGTCGTTCATCTCGTCGGCGTCTGTTTCGGGCTGGTTGCCGCCACCGCGCTGATCGTGCTGACCGCGGTCTATGCCGGTCCGTTCGATATTGCGGTGGTCTCGGTCTATGTCGCGGGCCTGCTCGCGATGCTGACGTTGTCGGCGACCTATAATCTCTGGCCGGTCTCGCGCGCCAAATGGATCCTCCGGCGCTTCGATCACTCCGCGATCTATTTGTTGATCGCCGCGACCTATACGCCGTTCATCGTGGAACTGAAGGACAGCACGTTCGCCATCGCGCTGCTGGTCGGCGTGTGGTGCGTGGCGATCGTCGGGATCTGGCTGAAGCTCGCCTATCCCGGCCGCTTCGACCGGCTCGCGGTCGGGCTTTATCTTGCGATGGGCTGGAGCGGCATCATGCTCTACGACGCCGTCGTCAAGGCATTGCCGGCGAAGGCGCTCGGCTTCGTGCTGGCGGGCGGCATTCTCTACAGCTTCGGGGTGATCTTTCACTCCTGGCGGCGGCTGCGCTTCCAGAACGCGATCTGGCACGGCTTCGTGCTGCTCGGGGCCGCCTGCCATTATACGGCGGTGTTCGACGTCGTGCTTGCGAGCTGAGCCGGCGGCGGCGTTGCGCACGCGGCCGGACCCCGCCTCTCGAAAACATCATGCATCGGCCAAAGATGCGTTATCATGGTCCGCACAAGTCAAGATATCGGGAGGATAGCCATGCAGGTGGCAGGTAAAGTCGTGGTGGTCACCGGCGGTGGCAATGGCATCGGCAAGGCGCTGTGCGAGGCGTTCCACGCCGCGGGCGCATCCAAGGTCGTGGTGGTCGACCTCGATCATGCAGCGGCCGAGCAGGTCGCGGCCTCGGTCGGCGGCGCCGCGTTCAAGTGCGATGTCGGGCAGGAGAAGAACATCCTGCACGTGATCGACGAGACCGAGCGCATGTTCGGTCCGATTGCGCTGTTCTGCTCCAACGCCGGCATCGGCGGCGGCTTCGATCCGCTGTCGAAAAATGCCGGCGGCACCTCGGACGAGCCGTGGTCGCGGAGCTGGGCGATCCATGTGATGGCGCATGTCTATGCCGCACGGCATCTGGTGCCGCGCATGAAGGCTCGCGGCGGCGGCTACTTCCTCAACACGATCTCTGCCGCGGGTCTGCTGTCGCAGGTCGGCAGCCCGGCCTATTCGACCACCAAGCACGCCGCGGTCGGCTTTGCGGAAAACCTCGCGATCTCGCACCGCGCCGACAACATCAAGGTCTCGATCCTCTGCCCGCAGGGCGTCGATACCAAGATGCTGCGCTCGATCCCGAGGGGTCCGCAATCCGGCGACGGCGATCTCTCCGCCGCGCAGGTCGCGCAGGATGCGCTCAAGGGCATCGAGCAGGAGACCTTCCTGATCCTGCCGCACCCGCAGGTGCTCGGCTACATGCGCAAGAAGACCGAGAACTACGACCGCTGGATCGGCGGCATGGCAAAGATCCAGGCCAAGATGCGGGAAAGCCACGGGGAGTGACTCGCGGGAAAGACTGGCCGCGCACGTCCCTGCGGTGTGAGGTGAGCGCGCTGCTCAGGCTCCCTCCCCAGCAAGGGGGGAGGGAACCCTTCCGCCGGTGCCGTCCTCACGTGAGGTGGCCTCACCCCTTGCCGAGCTGCGCGACCTTGTCGCGGAGATAGGCGTCCATCAGATCGGGCGCGGACGCGCCGAACATCCTGATGCGGCCGGTGTGCAGCAACAGCAGCAGGCCGGTGGCGTGGGCGAAGCAATCCACCATCACGGTGTTCGCCTTCTGCCTGGATGCGCCGAGCGCCTCGGCGGCTTCGGCGATCGGATGCAGCGCGGCTTCCAGCGCGGCGTTCAGCTCGTGGTCGCGATCATGACCGAGCCCGGCCGGCTTCATGCCGCCGCGGAACAGGTAGAAGCCCAGATCGAGGTCGCGCGGATGATCCGCATAATAGCGGAAGAAACCCATGCCCGCGGCGTGCAGCCTCTGTTTGGCGCCGCGCGTCGTGGCGACCGCCGCGCTGACGGCGTCGCCGAGCGAGGCCAGCGACTGCCGCAGCACCTCGGCATAGATCGCCTCCTTGGACTCGAAGTGGAAATACAGCGCCGCCGGGGTGTAGCCGGCCCGCGTCGCGATGGCCCGCAGGCTCGCGCCCTCGAGGCCTTCCTCGACGAACACGCTGCGCGCCGCATCGAGGATCAGCTCCCGCTTGTGGCGGCTGACCGCTTCCTTCCTGCTCTCGCGCATCTGCATCGGCGAATCCGTTCTTGACTCAATTCTAACAGCATCAGATAATTTAACGATGTTAGAATAAATGAGCAAGGGAGAAGCGTCATGCTGATGACGGCCGCGGACTACCGGGAATCCCTGCGCCGCTACAAGCCCAGGGTGTTCGTCAACGGCGAGGCGATAGCGAGCGTCGCCGACGAGCCGTCGCTGGCGCCGGGCGTGGCGGGTGTCGGCGTGACCTACGATTTCGCGCATCGCGCCGAGCACGCGCCGATCATGACGGCGCGGCAGGGCACTTCGGGCAAGACCGTCAACCGGATGCTCCACATCAATGAGAGCTCGCAGGACCTACTCTACAAGCTCGAGGCGGTGCGGCTGGTGTGCAGGACGTCGGGCTGCGCCCAGCGCTACCTCACCCACGATGCCCTGAACGGCCTCTATCAGGCGACGAAGCTGACCGACGATCGCCACGGCACGGACTACAGCCAGCGCTTCCGCAATTATCTGCACGAGGTGCAGGACCAGGACCTGACGCTCGGCATCGCCATGACCGATGCGAAGGGCGATCGCTCCAAGCGCCCGGGCCTGCAAGCCAATCCGGACGTCTATGTGCACATCAAGGAGCGCCGCCCCGACGGCATCGTGATCCGCGGCACCAAGGCGATCGTCACCGGCGCGCCCTACATGCACGAATTCCTGGTCATGCCCTGCCGCACCCACGTCCCTGCCGACAAGGATTTTGCGGTCTGCTGTGCGGTGCCTGTCGATGCGCCCGGCGTCACCATCATCGCGCGCCCGGCGGGCCGGCCCGGCGATGCATCGGCGAAATTCTCGGCGAAGTATGGCCAGTCGGTCGGCGTCGTGATGTTCGACGACGTGTTCGTGCCGCATGACCGCGTCTTCCTCGCCGGCGAGACCGAGGAGGGCGGTTTCCTCACCACTTCCTACGCCACGCATCACCGCCATTCCTGCATCGGCGCGCGTGCCGGCTTCGGCGATCTGTTGATCGGCGCCGGCGCCCTGATGATCGAGGCCAACGGGCTCGATGCCGAGAAGCACGCGCATATCCGCGAGGCGATGGTCGAGCTCATCACCATCACCGAGAGTTTCTATGCCTGCGGCGTTGCGTCCTCGGTCTATTGCACCGGGGATCCGGCCGGCTCGGTGATGCCCGATGCGGTATTCTCCAACATCGGCAAGCTGCTGCTGGCGACCAAGATCTACGACATGCACCGTGTCGCACATTACGTCTCGGGTGGGCTCATTGTCGCGCTGCCGGGTCCTGACGAGGACCACAATCCGGAGACGCGCGCCTCGCTCGCCGCTGTCATGGGCGGGCGGCCCGATATTCCGGCCGAGCAGCGCGCCGAGGTGGCGCGGCTGATCGAGGACCTCACGGTCTCGCACGAAGCCGGCTGGTATTCCGTGATCTCGCTGCACGGCGGCGGTTCGCCGGAGGCGATGAAGCGCGAGATCTGGCGCAACTATCCGGTGATGGAGAAGGCCGAGCTGGTCGAGAATTTGCTCGGCCGCGGCCTTGTCGACGAAGGACGGCGGGTGTCGAAGCAGCCCGGCCGCTGCTGCGCCACCGGCTGCGAGGTGCCGGCGCCGTCGGAGCGGGTGCTGGAGCAGGTGCCTGATCTCGTGAGGTGAGCATCCCCGTCAGGCTCCCTCTCCCGCTTGCGGGGGAGGGCTGGGGTGGGGGCTCTCTCCGCGAGCCACACCGTGGAAGGAGCCCCCACCCGCATCGCATTTTCAATGCGATGCGACCTCCCCCGCAAGCGGGAGAGGTGCAGGCAGTCTGCCGCAAGATCGACTAGTCATGCTCCATCGTGCTTTGCTCTGGGCGGTCGCCGCTACGCTCACGCCTTCTGCGCGTAAAGCAACGGCACCGCGGAATCGACCATCACCTCGATCAGGCTGGCGCCCGGATGCGAGAGGGCGCGCTGGTAGGCGCCCGGAAGCTCGGCGGATTTCGTCACCCGCACCGCATCGCAGCCCATGCCCTCGGCGAGCTTGACGAAATCGATGCCGGGCAGGTCGAGGCCCGGCACGTTGCGCACCTGCATCACCTGGCTGAACGAACGCATCGCGCCGTAGCCGGAATTGTTCATCACGACGACCGTCAGCGGCAGCTTGCGCTGCGCGGCGGTCCACAGCGCCTGGATCGAATACATCGCCGAGCCGTCGCCGATCAGGCAGACCGTGCGCCCCGTGCTGCGGCCGAGCGCCATGCCGACCGCGGCCGGCAGGCTGTAGCCGAGGCCGCCGCTCGCCATGGTGTAGAAACTGTCCTGGCCGCGCATCGGCATTGCCTTCTGCATCAGCGGGCGATGCGACGGCACCTCCTCGACCAGCGCATCGTGCGGTCCCATCGCGGCCGAGAGTGCATGCAGCGCGTATTCGGCAGGGATCGGATCGCCGGCCGCGGGCGCCGGCGGCAGGACGCGGCCCGGCGATGCGGTGCGCCTGGTCTCGGGCAGCATCTCTAGCAGCGCCGTCAGCGCCGGCTTCATGGTCGCGACGATGCTGTGGCCGGTCGGCGTCATCGCGGCGGCATCGGGATCGTCGGTGACCTGAAAGATCGTGGTCGCGCCGTCGAAGATCGCGGCATGGCCCTCGACATGGAACGTGAACACCGGCGCGCCGACCACGACGACAAGATCGTGATCGCGCAAGGCATCGGAGAGCTGACCCGGTGCGGCATGCAGGAAGCCGGCAAATTGCGGATGGCGCTCGGGGAACGAGCAGCGCGCCGAGAATGGGCTGGCCCAGACCGCGGCCTTCGTCTTCTCGGCGACTTTCACCATGAGATCGACGGCTTGCGCGCGATCGACGGCGGGGCCGACGACGAGGGCGGGGCTCTTGGCCTCGCCGAGCGCGGCGGCGAGCGCCTGCATCGCCGACAGATCGGGGCCGATTTCGCGGCCGACCTGGCGTGCATCGAGCGGCTGCGTCGCATGCGCCCAGTCGTCGATCGGCACCGAGACGAAGGTCGGTCCGCAGGGCGGCTGCATCGCGACATAATAGGCGCGTGCGATCGCCGCCGGCACGTCCTCGGCGCGCGCCGGCTCGACCGCGAATTTCACGTAAGGCCGCGGGAATTCGGAGGCGCGCTCGGCATAGAGGAACGCCTGCAGCGGCATGATGGAGCGCGCCTGCTGGCCGGCGGTGATCACGAGCGGGGTCTGGTTGCGATAGGCGTTGTAGATGTTGCCGAGCGCGTTGCCGACGCCGGCCGCCGAATGCAAATTGACGAAACCGGCATTGCGCGTCGCCAGTGCGTAGCCGTCGGCCATGCCGACCACGGAGGCCTCCTGTAGGCCGAGCACATAGTCGATGTCGTCGGGCCAGTCGCTCAGGAACGGCAGCTCGGTCGAGCCGGGATTGCCGAATACCTTCTTGATGCCCCACGCGCGCAGGAGGCCGAAGGTGGCGTCCTTGACGGTGACGGTCTTGCCGTTGCTGGCGGCGGGTTTGCGGGACGACATCGGGCGGTTCCCATTGCTGTCTTGTTACGTTCCATCATTGCCTGGAGCAAAAGCGGAAAGGCAATCCACCTCTCGATGGATTGCCTGACGATGTCAAGCCGCCGCCCCATAGTTGCCGCGGCAACGGCTGAAATTTGCGCGGGCGCCTATCCCGTCATCCCCGCGCAAAGGCTCCGCCTTTGTCGCTGGAGGAGCGCGCTCTTGCGCGCGTCTCGCCGCTTCGCGGCTCCTCAGGATGACGGGACGACATTTCGCAGTGGCTCCCTAATTGGCCTTCTGCAGCGCAGCAGTCTGCTTGGCGATCTGCTTGTCGAAATCCTGCTCCAGCCCCGCCACATAGGTGGCGTTTTCGCCCGGTTTGACGAACGGGTTCGGCGCGCCGTCCTTCATCTGTGCGCGCTTGGCCTGCATGTCGTAGACCTCCGGATGCGGTCCGAGCAGCACGTCGACCTTCATCGCCTTGACCTTGGCGAAGGTCGAGCGGTAGTCGTCGACGATGCCGGGATAGGTCGGGCGGCCGACCAGCCGGTTCAGCGCCACCGTTCCGCTGCAGAAGAACAGCACGTTGCGCTGCTGGTTGCCGTCTTTCACCGTCGTCTCCCAGCTGGTGCAGCCGGGCGAATGGCCGGGCGTGGTGTGCGCGGTCAGCGTCACGTCGCCGAGCGTCACCTTGTCGCCTTCCTTGACGGAGCGGTCGACCTTGACCGGCGCAAAGGCAAGATCGGCGTTGTTCTCGTCGCCCGGATAGTAGCCGCCCTCGAGCAGCGGCTTGTCGCGCTCGCCGGCGATCAGCTGCGCGCCGGTCTCCTGCTTGATCTCGGCAAAGCCGCCGGTGTGGTCGAGATGGGCGTGGGTGTTGAGGATATATTTGATGTCGCCTTCCTTGAAGCCGAGCTTGGCGATGTTGTCCTTGATCATGCCGGTCGACTGCTGCATCGCCGTGTCCATCAGGATCAGCCCCTGCGACGTCTTGATGACGTAGACCGCGATCCCGTCAGTGCCCACATAGTAGACATTGTCGATCAGCTGGAACGGTTCGAACGGCGCGGTCCATTTCTTCATGACAACAGCCATGAAATCCTTGAGCGTCTGTGCTTGCGCCCCGGTTGCGATCAACGCGAGCGCGCACAGCGCGGCTGCGATCGTCCTCATGGTTGCCTCCCCATTTGTTGTTGTTTGTGCACGAGGCTGCACTATGCGTGCTGGCAACGCCGATCGCAAGCCGCGGACAGTAAGCAGCCGGACATGCCACCGCCTGTCCGGCGCATGCCTGTTCCGCGCTCAGCTCGCGTATTGTGCGATGCCGTTGCCGAACGACCAGTTTTCCTTGGCGACCTCGACCAGGCTGATGAAGATATCGTCCGGGCGTCCCTGCAGCTGGCTCTGGAAATCATCCACGATCCGCTTGTAGAACGCCTTCTTCATCTCGACCGTACGCCCGGCATTCAGCGTGATCTGGATGAAGATGAGATCGTCGCTGTAGGTGTTGCCCAGATAGCTGTCGGCATAATTCAGGTCGCCGCGATCGTGCTCGGTGATGACCTGAAACTTGTCATTCTCGGGCACGTTGATCACCTCGCGCATCGCCTTGTAGACGATCTCGCCCAGGGTCTTGCGATACTCGGCGGACTTGCCGCGCTTCAGGTCGATACGAACGAATGGCATGGTGGTCTCCGTTTGTTATGCGGGGCTCGGCCATGAGAGACCCGCGTGATGGAAATGGTTCAGCAGTGTGACAGCAATTGCGTTGTCCGCTTCGTCGGCGGCGGCGCCAAAGGGGCTCAGCGGCTTGCCTTGAAGGCCTCCCATCGCGCATCGCGCTCTCTTTGGTACTTGGGCGTCCGCTCGCCCACCATGTCGGCGCGGCGCACCGGCTCGCCGCAGGACTCGCAGACCGGACCGAGCCCGGCCGGCTTGCCGCAGACGAGATGGGTGTAGTTCATTGCGCGGCCTTCCCGCGGTGACTTGCACCAGGTCTCGCCCCAGGCGCGCAACGCCATCAGCACCGGAAAGAACGCTTCGCCCTTCTCGGTGAGGTGATACTCGTGGCGCAACGGGCGCTTGTTGTAGACGCGCCGCGTCACCAGACCGTCCGCTTCCAGCTTTTTCAGCCGTGCCGTGATCATCTGCGGCGTGCCGCCGGATTGCGCCTGGATCTCCTCGAAGCGATGATTCCGCGCGAACAGTTCGCGCAGAACAAGTACTGTCCAGCGGTCGCCCACAACGGTTTCGGCGCGAGCGACAGGGCACAGCGTTTGGTCAGCCGCGTTGTCCTTCATTTTGGTCATCACGTTTTCTTCAGCAGGCTTGTTACTATGATTTTCATAGTAATATGGCCCGGCATCATCGCAAATGCAATGGGCCGCTAATGGCCCGGTCTGTCATCACCAAGGAGCGAGTCATGACCACCGAACAGGGGCCGACAGCGGCCAAAGTCGATTTGAAGCTCGAAGTCGTCGTCATTCCGGTCTCGGATGTCGACCGCGCCAAGCGCTTCTATCAGGACCTGGGCTGGCGGCTAGATGCCGACTTCGTCAGGCCCGACGGTTCGCGCGCCGTGCAACTGACGCCGCCGGGTTCGCCGACCTCGATCCATCTCGGCTCGGGATCCGCGCTGCCGCGCTTCCTGATCGTGAACGACATCGAAGCGGCGCGCGCCGAGCTGATCGCGCGCGGCGCCGATGTCAGCGAGGTGTTTCACCGCGGCGCGGAAGGCCGCATCAAGGGGCCGGACCCGGACCGGCCGAGCTACGGGGCGCTCGCCACGTTCAACGATCCCGACGGAAACGCCTGGCTGCTGCAGCAGGTGACGCAACGCCTGCCCGGGCGGGTCGACGGCAACAGCACGAATTTCTCCTCATCGGCCGATCTCGCCGCCGCGCTGCGCCGCGCGGCAGCAGCCCATGGCGAGCACGAGAAGCGGACCGGCGGGCACGATGCGAACTGGCCCGATTGGTACGCCGACTACATCGTCAGCGAACAGGCCGGCAAGCCGCTGCCCGAGTGAACGGAGAGCGTCATTGAAGCAAATCCAACCGGGCGCCTGATGGCCAAGGAGCGATCGATGTCCCAGATCACCTATCCACGCGAGCGAACCGCGCTGCTTCTCGTCGATCCCTACAATGATTTCCTCTCCGAGGGCGGCATGGTCTTTCCACGCATCAAGCCGGTCGCCGACGAGGTCGGGCTGCTCGACAATCTGCGCCAGCTCGACGGCGCGGTCCGGGCCGCCGGCATCCAGGTGGTGATCGTCCCGCACCGCCGCTGGGAGCCGGGCGATTACGAGGATTGGGATCATCCCAACCCGACCCAGCGCTTGATCATGCAGCGCCACAGCTTTGCGCGCGGCGAATGGGGCGGGGAATGGCATCCCGACCTTGCGCCCAAGCCCGGCGATCTGATCGCCCAGGAGCATTGGGGGCAGAGCGGGTTCGCCAACACCAATCTTGATTTCCTACTGAAGCAGAAAGGCGTCACGCATGTGATCGTGGTCGGGCTGCTGGCCAATACCTGCATCGAGTCGACCGGCCGCTTCGCGATGGAGCTCGGCTACCACGTGACGCTGGTGCGCGATGCCACCGCCGCCTTCTCGCACGACATGATGCACGCCGCTCACGAGTTGAATGGCCCGACCTACGCCCATTCCATCCTGACAACGGCCGAGGCGATCGCGGCGTTACCGGCGGCCTCTCTTTCCAAGGAGACAGTCAAATGACCACAACATCGACACCAGCTGCAATCGCAACAGGCCAATTGAACCAGGACGGCATCGACCAGGACCGGCGCAGGCTGCTGACGGGCGCGGCGCTGGGCCTGATCGCTGCCGGTGCTGCCAGCCTGTTCCCCTCGCATCCCGCCGCGGCGGCCACCGGTGACGCGATCCGCCCATTCCGCATCAACATTCCCGAAGAAGACCTTGTCGACCTTCGCCGCCGTCTGGCCGCGACCCGATGGTCCGACAAGGAGACGGTCAATGACGACTCCCAGGGCGTTCCGCAAGCGATGCTGCGCGATCTCGTCCGCTACTGGCAGACCGACCACGACTGGCGGAAGGTGGAGGCGCGGCTCAACGCCCTGCCGCAGTTCGTCACCGAAATCGACGGGTTGGACATTCACTTCATTCACGTTCACTCGAAGCATGACAATGCGCTGCCGCTGATCGTCACGCATGGCTGGCCGGGTTCGGTCATCGAGCAGATGAAGATCATCGATCCCCTGACCGATCCCACCGCGCACGGCGGTAGCGCGTCGGATGCGTTCCATCTCGTGATCCCGTCGATGCCGGGCTACGGCTTTTCCGGCAAGCCGGCTGCGGTCGGCTGGGATCCGCAGCGCATTGCGCAGGCCTGGGTCCAGCTGATGAAGCGGCTCGGTTACGGCAAGTTCGTGGCGCAGGGTGGCGACTGGGGTTCGCCAGTCTCCAATGAAATGGCCAAGCTGGGAGCGCCCGAACTGCTCGGCATCCACGTCAATCTGCCTGGCGTCGTTCCGCCCGAGGTCCTCAACGCGGTCGTTTCGGGTGGTCCCGCGCCGGACAATCTGTCAGCAGAAGAGCAGCACGCCTTCGACCAGATCAAGCTTCAGTTCATGAAACGGCGCGCCTATGCGCTGATCATGGGCACGCGCCCGCAGACGCTTGCGGCTTTTGCGGATTCGCCGGCGGGCCTGGCTGCCTGGCTGCTCGATCACGGCGACGGCTATGCCCAGCCGGCCGCGGCGATGCAATCAGCCGTGCTCGGGCGCGCAGTCAATGGACATCCCGCCGGCGCACTGACCCGCGACGACGTGCTCGACAACATCACGCTGTACTGGCTCACCAACAGCGCGATTTCCTCGGCGCGTCTGTACTGGGAGAACAAGACCAACCTCTATCTGCCGGCCAATGTCGCGATCCCCGCCGCCGTGACTGCGTTCCCCGGCGAGAGTTTTGTCGCGCCGCGGAGCTGGGCGGAAAAGGCCTATCACAAGCTGATCTACTTCCATCAGGCCGAGGCCGGCGGCCATTTCGCGGCGTGGGAGCAGCCCGACATCTTCAGCAGAGAGGTTCGGGACGCGTTCCGACCGCTGCGCAGCTGATCTGAACATTCACTGAAGAACTGAAAGGAGTACCTATGGCCAAGCTTGCACTCATTGCCACCGTCGAGGTCGCGCCGGAGAAGCGGGATCAGGTGTTGTCGCTGCTCTCGGCGCACGGCGCCCGTTCGCTCAGGGATGAACCGGGCACGCTGCATTTCGAGATCCTGGTGCCGCGCGAGGATGCCGCGAAGCTGCTGATCTACGAGGTCTACCAGGATGACACCGCGTTCGAGGCGCATCGCAACGCGCGCTCGATCGCGCAGTTTCGCGAAGAGACGGCAGGGTTCGGCATCAAGATCACCGCGACGCGGTGCACGCCGGCCGCGTAGACCTTGTCGCCGGCGTCGCCGTCGCAGCTGCGGGATCAGACCATCTGACGCAGCAGGCTGATCAGGCGGCCGCATTCATCGTCCGTGCCGACCGTGATGCGCAAAAAGTCCTCGATCCGCGGCTTCTGGAAATGCCGCACCAGCACGCCGCGCTCGCGCAGCTTCGCGGCGAGATCCGCGCCGCGATGGCCGCCATGGCGGGCGAACACGAAACTCGCATGCGACGGCAGCACTTCGAAGCCGAACTCAGTGAGGCCGCGGGCGAGCGCCTCGCGGCTCCGGATGATGCGATGCCGCGTCTCCTCAAACCATGCGTCGTCCTCGATCGAGGCGACGGCACCCGCGATCGCGAAGCAATCCAGCGGATAGGAGTTGAAGCTGTCCTTGACGCGCTCCAGCGCCTCGATCAGCGGGCGCTGGCCGACGGCGAAGCCGACCCGCAGTCCCGCCAGCGCGCGCGACTTCGAGAGCGTCTGGATCACCAGCAGATTGTCGTGGCGCGCGACGAGCGGCACGGCGCTCTCGGCGCCGAAATCGACATAGGCCTCGTCGACCACCACCAGCCGGTCGGGATGCTCAGTGACGAGCGCCTCGATCGCGGCGCGCGGCAGCGCGATGCCGGTCGGCGCGTTGGGATTGCATAGCAGGATGGCGCTGCCCGGCCGCCGATAGTCCGCAAGCTGTATCCGCATCGCGGCATCGAGCGGGATCGCCTCGTAGCCGACACCATAGAGGCGGCAATAGACCGGGTAGAAGCTGTAGGTGATGTCGGGGAATAGCAGCGGCGCGTCGTGCTTCAAAAGCGCCGGAAAGGCGTGGGCCAGCACCTCGTCCGAGCCGTTGCCGACGAACACTTCGTCCGCCGTGACGCCGTAGCGCGCCGCGATTGCCTCGCGCAGGGCGGTTGCGCGCGGATCCGGATAGAGCCGCAGGCGATCCGTGGTCGCGCTGATCGCCGCTACCGCGCGCGGCGACGGCGGGTAGGGATTCTCGTTGGTGTTGAGCTTGATCAGGCCGTCGATCTTCGGCTGCTCGCCGGGCACGTATGGCGACAGATTGTGGACGACCGAACTCCAGAAGCGACTCATGATCTGCGATCCAGGGATGAATGCGATCACCATACGGAATACGAGGCGCCGATGAAAGCGCCTCTTTATTTCTTCGCATTCTGATCTGCGTCGCGCGCGCGACCTACCAGGTCGCCGTGCCCTTCATGGTCGGCTGGCCCTCGGCATTGGCGGTCCACAGCTCCATGCCGTCGTCCTTGTCGTTGGCATTGATCGAGAACTCGCTGCCCTCGAACAGCGGCTGCACGCCGCGATAGGTGAGCTTCTTCGGCGGCTTGCCTCCGCGGAGTTTCGCGGCGAATTCGACGATGAAGGAGGCCTGCAGCGGGCCGTGGAAGATCAGGCCCGGATAGCCCTCGACCTTGGTGACGTAGTCGCGGTCGTAGTGGATGCGGTGGCCGTTGAAGGTCAGGGCCGAATAGCGGAACAAGAGCACCGGATCGGAGACGTGGCTCTCGCGATGCTGCGCGGCCGGAGGAGGCGGCGCCGCTTTGGCGGGCGCTGCGGCTTGTGTGCTCGTCATCTCGCGATAGACGATGTCCTGCCGCTCGCGAACCGCAAGCCCGCGCGAGGTCGTCACCTCGTGATGGACCGAGACGAAGCATAGCGTGCCGGTCGAGCCCGATTTCACCGTGACGTCGGCGATGCGCGAGGTGCGTTTGGCGTCGTCGCCGATGCGCAACGCGTCGAAGAATTCGAGTTCGCCGCCGGCCCACATCCGGCGCGGCAGTGGCACCGGCGGCAGGAAGCCGCCGCGGGTCGGGTGGCCGTCGGGGCCAAGCTGCGACATCGGAAATACCGGCTGCGCCAGGCACCAATGCGTGGTCCACGGCGCGGCGTCGCCGGCCTTCGGCTCGCCGATCTCCTGGAACAGCGTCGCACGCAGTCCCATCACGAGATATTTGGTGACGACGTCGGAGGCCTCCTGGGAGCGGCCGATCCACTGGCGGAGGTGATCGAGGTCGAGTTTATCGGTCATGAGATTTTGTCCTCGGTGAGAGACATCTGAGGGTGATGGCGTCGGTGAGACGGCAAACTCGGTACACCTCTCCCGCTTGCGGGGGAGGTCGGCGCGTAGCGCCGGGTGGGGGCTCTCTCAACGTTAGGACTCGCGGAAAAAGCCCCCACCCCAACCCGCCCCCGCAAGCGGGAGAGGGGGCGCAGCTCGTTCTTGATTGCGATCGCGCCTAATTTCATTGCAGCCTAACGTTTGATGCGCTCGCCGATCGCGGGCACCTTGCCATAATGCCTGTCCTCGCCGACCACGATCGCGCCCGGTGCCGGATAGCTGACACGGCCGTTCGGCGTGTCGACCTCGATGCGGCGCAGATGCGGATGCTTCGCGAGGTCGTCCATGCTGTTGACCTCGGCAAAGGCGATGTCGGCCTCGGCGAGCTTGCCCAGCAAGTCCTCGCGCGTGAGCTTGCCAAAACTGTCGCTGACGATCCGGTCGGTGACCGCGCGGTTGCGCACGCGCTCGACCATATTGGCGAAGCGCGGATCGTCGGGCAGGCCGGGCTGGCCCAGCACCTTGGCGCACAGCGTCTTCCACTCGCGCTCGCTCTGGATCGAGATCAGGATCTCCTTGCCGTCCTTCGAGCGGAACACGCCATAGGGCGCGATCGAGGGATGGGCGAGGCCGATCCGCTTCGGCGACTTGCCGTCCTCGGCATTGAGCAGCGGCACGGTGAGCCAGTCGGCCATCACGTCGAACATCGAAATGCGGATATCGGCACCCTGGCCGGTGCGGCCGCGCCCGATCAGCGCTTCGAGGATCGACGCATGCGCGGTGGCGCCGGTGGCGACATCGACGATCGACATGCCGACGCGCGAGGCGCCTTCGGGGCCGCCGGTGATCGAGGCGAGGCCGCTCTCGGCCTGGATCAGGAGGTCATAGGCCTTGCGGTCGGCGTACGGACCGGTGTCGCCATAGCCGGTGATCGTGCACATGATCAGTTTCGGGTAGTCCTTGCGCAGCCGCTCGCGCGAGAAGCCGAGCTTGTCCATCGAGCCCGGCTTCAAATTCTGCAGCAGCACGTCGGCGCCCGCGATCAGCTCTTCCAACTGCGCGCGGCCTTCCTTGGTGGCGAGGTCGACCACGGCGGAATCCTTGCCGCGGTTGAGCCAGACGAAATAGCTGCTCTGGCCCTTCGCCGCGGCGTCGTAGCCGCGGGCGAAATCGCCCTCGGGCCGCTCGATCTTGATGACATGAGCGCCGGCGTCCGCCAGGCGTGACGAGCAGAACGGCGCGGCGACCGCCTGTTCGACGGCAATGACGGTCAATCCCTCAAGCGGCAGCATGATCTGAGAACTCAATAGGAGCGGGGCATGCCGAGCACATGCTCGGCGACGAAGGACAGGATCAAATTGGTCGAGATCGGCGCCACCTGGTAGAGCCGGGTCTCGCGGAACTTGCGCTCGACGTCGTATTCCTCGGCGAAGCCGAAACCGCCATGGGTCTGCACGCAGGCATTGGCCGCTTCCCAGGAGGCATCCGCCGCCAGCATCTTGGCCATGTTGGCCTCGGCACCGCAATCGAGCCCGGCCTCGTATTTGCGGGTCGCTTCCTTCACCATCAATTCGGCCGCGCGCATCGAGGCATAGGCCTTCGCGATCGGGAACTGGATGCCCTGGTTCTGGCCGATCGGCCGGCCGAACACGCTGCGCTCCTTGGCGTAGTTGGTCGCCTTCTGGATGAACCACTTGGCATCGCCGACGCATTCGGCGGCGATCAGGATGCGCTCGGCATTCATGCCGGAGAGGATGTAGCGAAAGCCCTTGCCTTCCTCGCCGATCAGGTTCTCCGCCGGCACCTTCATGTCGGTGAAGAACACTTCGGTGGTGGCGTGGTTCATCATGGTGCGGATCGGGCGAATTTCGAGGCCCTTGCCCTTCACCTCGCGCATGTCGACGATGAACACAGACAGGCCGTCGGTGCGCTTCTTGGACTGCTCCTTCGGCGTGGTGCGCGCGAGCAGGATCATCAGGTCGGAATATTCGGCGCGGCTGGTCCAGATCTTCTGGCCGTTGACGACGTAGTGGTCTCCCTCGCGGCGCGCGAAGGTCTTCAGCGACGAGGTATCCGTGCCGCTGGTCGGCTCGGTGACCCCGAACGCCTGCAGCCGCAATTCGCCGGTCGCGACCTTCGGCAGATACTTCGCCTTCTGCGCGTCGTTGCCGTGCCGCAGCACGGTGCCCATCGTGTACATTTGGGCGTGGCAGCCGCCGCCATTGCAGCCGGCGCGCTGGATCTCTTCCAGGATCGCCGCCGCGGCCGACAGCTTCAGGCCCGCGCCGCCATATTCCTCGGGGATCAGCACCGAGAGATAGCCGGCCTCCGTCAGCGCATCGACGAACTCCTTCGGATAGGCCATCTGGCGGTCGAGCTTGCGCCAGTATTCGCCGGGAAACTGCGCGCAGAGCTTTGCGACGGCGTCGCGGATGTCTGTATGGTCGTCGGTGTGCTGATCGTGTGCGGTCATGATTTCGTTTTGCCGAGAGGTTGCGCCAGAGCGTTGTCGAGCGAAGCGGAAACCGGTTCGCGTGTGGAAAACGCCCGCTGTTGTGGGGTCCCGGTAAACTCCCTATGCTGTTTTGTTATAGCGTATGAACCTGCCTTCCAGGATTGGCAAGTATGGATTTCCGCCAGCTTAGGACCTTTGCGTGCGTCGCGGAACTCGGGAGTCTGAGCAAGGCATCCGATACCCTGCGGGTCGCGCAGCCGGCGCTGAGCCGGCAGATCAAGCTGCTCGAGCACGAGCTGCGCACCGAACTGTTCACGCGCAACGGCCGCGGCATGGTGCTGACCGATGCCGGCCGGCTGCTGCTCGCGCGCACCGGCGGTATCGTGCGGCAGATCGACCAGATCCGCGACGACATCCAGTCCGCGGGCGGTGCGCCGTCCGGGCGCGTCGTGCTCGGGCTGGTGCCGACGGTGAGCTGCGTGATTTCGGCGCGGCTGGCGCGGCGCACGGTGGAACGCTATCCCGGCATCTCGCTCTGCATCGTCGAAAGCTACAGCGGCCATCTGATCGAGTGGCTGCATCGCGGCGAGATGGACCTTGCGGTGATCTACGGCCCGTCGGTCGATCTGCACCTGGCGGTGCAGAGCCTCGGCCGCGACTCGATCGTCGCGGTTGGCCCGCGCGGCAGCGGGCTGAAGCAGAAGAAGCAGGTCGATATCGGCTGGCTGCTGCGCCAGCGCCTGGTGCTGCCAAGTCATTCGCACGGGCTCCGCGCCATGATCGAGCATGCGGCGGCGAAGAAGAAGGTCACGCTCGACGTCAAGCTCGAGGCGGATTCGTTCCGCGTGCTGACGAGCCTGGTCGAGGAGGGGCTCGGATACACCATGCTGCCGCCGTCCTCGGTGCGCGGCGAGGTTGCCGACGGCCGGCTCGAGACCGCGCCGATCGCGCGGCCCGCGCCACGGCGCGAGCTGACCCTGGCCTCGCCGGTCGAGCATCCCGGCTCCAACGCCATCACGCTGATCGCAAAATTGCTGCGCGACGAGGTCGCCGCGTGCCGCGCCGAGGGGCTCTGGGATATCCAGCTCGCCTGAGCGCGGCTTCGCATCACTTCACCTGGAAACCGAGATGGCCGCGGAAACGGTTCTTCAGATAGGTGCCGTCGCGCGGCGGCAGCGCGCGCTCGACTTCGCCGGCCGCGATGCGGATGCGCGCCAGCCGCGGACCGCCAGCGAGATCGCGCAGGCTCGCGCGGAAGCGCTCGATGCCGGCCATGTCGGCGATGTCGGAGACATTGCCGATGCCCGCGCCGCTCGCGATCACCTCGAGCCTCGCCCCTAAGCCGGAATGGCTGAGCTGCATCCCGGTCTCGCCGAAATGGCCGTTGTCGAGCACCGCGATCGAGAGATTGCCGGGCTGCTTGGTCGCAATGGTCAAGAGGCTGCCGATCCCCATCAGCTGCTCGCCGTCGCCGGTGACGACCAGCACCGGGCGCTTCGGCTGCGCCAGCGCAAGGCCGAGCCCGACCATCGCGGCGCCGCCCATCGCGCCCCAGAGATAGAAATTGCTCGCGTGCTCGCCGGCGTCGAACACGTCATAGGACGAGGAGCCCAGACCGGAGATCACGAGCAGGTCGCCGCGCTCAGCGAGCAACGCCTTCACGGCGGCGCGGCGGTCGAGAGTATCTGTTGGCGCTGACATCAATGCGTCTCCCTGGTCCACTTCTTGCGGCCGATCATCCGCTGCGAGATCAGCACCGCGACCTGCTGGTCGCCGTCATAGGCGAGTGAGGCGGCGGCCGAGATCACTTCCTCGGCGTCATCGGGGTTCTCCAGCCGCAGCACGGTGGTGCCCATGATCTCGAAGGCCTGCGGTGTCGCACGGCCCATCGGGATCTGCCAGGGATTGAACTCGGCCCATTCGCCGCGCATCGTCACCAGCGTGAGCAGCGGAAAGCGGCAGCTCGCCATCAGCGACAGCATGTTGACGCAATTGCCGACGCCGCTCGATTGCATCAACAGCACTGCGCGATCGCCGCCGAGCCAGGCGCCGGCGGACAATGCCACGCCTTCCTCCTCGGTCGTCAGCACCGTGGTCTTGATGTCGGCATCGGCGTGCGACAGCTTGATCAGCTTCGAGTGTCCGGCATCGGGAACGTAGGACACTTGCGCGACGCCAAAATTCTTCAGCGTGCGGTAGATCGCAACCGGCCAGTCGGTGCCGGTGGCGTCGTCCTGGTGAACGGCAATCTGGTCCATCGTGGCCTCGGCTAGGGGCGCGCAGTGGCGCGTCCTCACCGAAGCCCTTTACCGCGCGAGCAGCCTTGATCCCCTTCGCATCTGGCTCGCGCAGCTATACCGGATTTGTATATCCCCGTCGTTGCGAGCGAAGCGAAGCAATCCATCTCTCCTCATGCATGGAGGGATGGATTGCTTCGTCGCTTCGCTCCTCGCAATGACGAACTGCGGAAAGAGGGGGCTGGCGTTTTCCCGCCTCAGGCGTTCGGCTGCAGAAACGTGCCGTATTGCCTGCTCGTGACGACCGCGGCGGCGGCCTCTCCGATGACGCGCATCGCCGCCATCATCGGCCATGGCCCAAGGCTGACCCGGCGCACGCCGGCGCGGGCAAGCTCCGGGATTTCGGGAACGCCCCGCGTCACCATGATGTTGACCGGCAGCGGCGTCAGTTGAACGAGCCGCTCGATCAGCGCGAGGTCGGTGAGCCCCGGTACAAAAATTCCGTCGGCGCCGGCATCGGCATAGAGCTTCGCGCGGCGTGCCGCTTCATTCAGGCATTGCTCCGGCGAGCCGAACTTCAGCAGAAACGGATCGGTTCGCGCATTGATGAAGAGGTGAATGCCGAGCTGTTGCGCGGAGTTCCGCACGGCCCTGATCTTCGCGGCATGCTGCTCGGGATGGACGAGCTGCCGCTTGCCGCCGGCAAGCCCGTCCTCGATATTGATGCCGATCGCGCCGGCCTTCAGGATCCTCGCCGCCGAATGCGCGGCGGCGTCCGCGGTGTCGCCATATCCGGCCTCCAGATCGATCGATACCGGAACCGGGACGGAAGCGGTCATCCGCGAGACCAGGCCTTCCACGATGTCGAGCGGGGCATTTTCGCCGTCGGCAAAGCCGAGCGCGGACGCCACCGCGCCGCTGCTGGTCGCCACCGCCGGCGAGGTCTTGGCGATCGCCTTGGCGGTGGCGACGTCCCAGGCATTGAACAGGATGAGCGGATCGCCCGTCCTGTGAAGAGCATGAAATGCTTCGGCGTATTGCTGCTGTGTCGTGGCGTCCATTGCGCGCACTCCTGGTTGGAGAGAATTCGAAAGACTGCCGTGGCCGCTGGTTGCGGCGTGCCTGTTCAGCCGGCGGCGTGGGTCTTGAACCAGTCCATGATCAGACCGGTGACCTCGGCCTCACGCTCGAGGTGCGGGAAGTGCCCGACATCGGGCAGGACAACGCGCTGATGTGGCCCCTTGAACAGCGGCTCTTCCTTCATCGAATACCGCGCTGTCGGATCGTTGCCGCCATAAATCGTCAGCGTCGGCGTATGCATGTCGTTGATCGGCAGGCGCCCCGCAACGCCCGCATCGACCAGGCCATTGTAGTATTTCAGCGCCGCCTTCATGGTGCCGGGAGAGCTGAGCGTCTCCTTGACCGAGCGGAGATGCTCGTCGTTCTCCAGGGTTGGCGACCACAACCTCCAAAGGTAGTCGACGAAGGGAAGTCCCTCGATGTTGACCGCCGAGTGAGCGCCAGGCACCGTAAAGAAATAGACATGGAAGACCGATCGAACGGCATCGGGATCGCTCCTGAGGCTCGCGATTGTGATCGGGTGCGCGGTGTTCATGACCACCGCGGCCTTGATCGCCGACGGCGCCGTGGCGAGCACCTGGAACGTCGACGTGCCGCCCCAATCCATGCCGACGACGTGCGCCTGTCCGTCGTCGCTCAGCGCCGCGATCAGCGCTTCGAGATCCTGGCCCAGCGCGATCGGATCGAAGATGCCGTCGGCCGGAATCTCGGTCGGCGCATAGCCGCGCAGGAACGGCGCGACCGCGCGGTAGCCGGCATCCGCGAACACCTGCAGCTGCTTGCGGTACGACCAGGCGTTGTCGGGAAAGCCGTGCATGAACATGACGAGCGGTCCGCTGCCCTGTTCGAGATAGGCAAACCGCACGCCGTTGGCGTGGACGTATTTCAGGGTGGGCTCGCTGCCGGCGGCGTCAGGCGTGGCCAATGCGGCGCTTCGGATCGTCATCGCTCTCTCCATTTTTCCGTCGTTGGTGCTCTCCCGGCAAATATGTGCGTAGCGCACATATCAGGTCAAGTTGTTTTTTGTGCGCAGCGCACATATTATTCACCGCATGGAAAACGGAATCGCCAATCTGCTGGGCGCGCTGTCGCTCGCCGTCATGGACCGTATCGAGCAGGGCGCGCGCGAGGTCGTCGGCCGCGGCGGCGAGACACCCGCGGCCCTCATCGTCATCGGCTATGGCCAGGGCATGACCAACGACAAGCTGAGGCGGATCCTCGGCCTGTCGCATTCCGGAACGGTCCGGCTGGTGGATCGTCTGGTCTCGGATCGGCTTGTCGAACGTCGTCCTGGCAAGGACGGCCGCGAGGTCGCCTTGCACCTGACGGCGACCGGCGCCGCGTCCCGGAACGAACTGCTGGCGTCGCGGATTTCGGCCGTGACGTCATTGCTCGATGTGCTGTCGTCGGCCGAGCGGAAACAGCTTGGAACATTGATCCGGGAGCTGCTGGCTAGGCAGGACACTTCCGAGATGGATCGCTTCACGATCTGCCGGATGTGCGATGACCGTGTCTGTACCAATTGCCCGTTGCCGACAAACAAGGGCCAGCACCTTCGCTAGTCCGGCGGTGCCTTGCTGGCGCGGGGCAACTGGCGAGGGGCTACGGCCCAGCCGTCCGGCTTGGAGTCCGGCGTGCGCGTGAAAATCTCCTGCGCGGGGTGCCGGCAAATCCGGCCATGATGTTGACGCGCGCTTCCAGGGACCGCCGGAAAGCGCCTCGCCAGGACGCTGCTTCAGACCACTTGAGCGGGAAAAGCGAGGGATAGCCGGCTTCGCCGGCAAGTCGTGGCCGTTGTCCCCGTGGCCGCCTGACCTGCACGATGTCTATCGCGGGTCGCATTTTTGATCTGGATCATAGAGCCGGTCGATCGACGCAATACAGACTAGCTGAACCCTCGCCATACAAGGGGGACGTCTCAACCGGAAGAACCCCAAGGGATCATTGATGTGATTAATCTCGCAAGGATTGAACGCGATCCGAACTACCAGGAACTCGTGCGTCGACGGTCGTCGCTGGGTTGGAGGTTGTCGCTGATCATGCTTGTCGTCTATTTCGGCTTCATCCTACTGGTGGCCTACGCTCCCAAGTTTCTGGGCACGCCACTGGGCAGCGGCGTGATGACGATCGGCATTCCGATCGGCTTGTCCGTCATCGTGCTCGCCTTTGTGCTGACGGGCATCTACGTGCGCCAGGCGAATTCCAGCTACGACGTCCTCGTTCGCAAGATTGTCGAGGAGAACCGCCCATGAAAAAGGTCTCCTGGCTCCTGACGCTTCTCCTCGTCGGCATGCCGACGTTCGCGCTTGCCGCGGGTACCATTGATGGCGGCTCAAAGCAGGCGATCAACTGGTCGGCGATCGGCATGTTCGTAGGCTTCGTCATGCTGACGCTCGTCATCACCTATTGGGCCGCAAAACGGACCGCGTCGGCTGCGGACTTCTACTCGGCCGGTGGTGGAATCACCGGTTTCCAGAACGGGCTGGCGATCGCCGGTGACTATATGTCGGCGGCCTCCTTCCTCGGCATCTCGGGCCTCGTCTATACCTCCGGTTATGATGGCCTGATCTATTCGGTGGGCTGGCTCGTGGGCTGGCCGATCGTGACCTTCCTGATTGCCGAACAGCTGCGCAATCTCGGCAAGTTCACCTTCGCCGACGTCACGTCGTTCCGACTTGGACAGACCGACATCCGCATCCTGGCGGCGTGCGGCTCGCTGGTCACCGTTGCGTTCTACTTGATCGCCCAGATGGTCGGGGCCGGCAAGCTGATCCAGTTGCTGTTCGGTCTCGACTACTGGATCGCGGTCGTCCTGGTCGGCGGTCTGATGATGATCTACGTGACCTTCGGGGGAATGAAAGCAACAACCTGGGTGCAGATCATCAAGGCGGTGTTGCTGCTTGCGGGCGCGACGTTCATGGCCGGAGCCGTTCTCTACAAATTCGGGTTCAGCCCGGAAGCGCTGTTCGCCAAGGCGACCGAGGTGCATCCCAAGAAGATCGCAATCATGGAGCCCGGCAGTCTGATCTCCAATCCGTTGTCGGCGATCTCGCTCGGCCTCGCGCTGATGTTCGGAACAGCCGGCCTGCCGCACATCCTGATGCGCTTCTTCACGGTGAAGGACGCCCAGGCTGCCCGCAAATCGGTGTTCTATGCCACGGGCTTCATCGGCTATTTCTACGTTCTGACCTTCATCATCGGCTTTGGCGCGATCACGCTGGTGTCTACCGATGCGACGTTCCTGGACGCCTCCATCCTGGAGAAGACCAAGAGCGGCATCGCGGCCATCAAAGGCGGCTCGAACATGGCGGCTATCCATCTCGCGAACGCGGTGGGCGGCAACCTGTTTCTCGGCTTCATCTCGGCGGTCGCCTTTGCCACCATCCTGGCGGTGGTGTCCGGTCTGGCGCTGGCCGGTGCATCATCCATCAGTCACGACCTCTACGGCATGGTGATCAAGCGCGGTGCCGCCAACGAGCAGGACGAGATCCGGGTCTCGAAAATTGCGACACTGGTGCTGGGCGTGCTCGCGATCTTCCTGGGCATCGTGTTCGAGAACCAGAACGTCGCGTTCATGGTCGGCCTTGCGTTCGCCATCGCCGCGTCCTGCAATTTCCCAGTGCTGGTGATGTCGATCTTCTGGAAGGGGCTGACGACGCGGGGTGCGCTGATCGGCGGCTTCCTCGGTCTCATCAGCGCCGTGGTCGGTGTCGTTCTATCGCCGGCGGTGTGGGAGGCGACCCTCGGCTACGCCAAGGGTTCGGCGCCGATCAAGCTGGACAATCCCGCCCTGTTCTCGATGGCGATCGCCTTCGCCGGGATCTGGTTGTTTTCGATCCTGGATCGCAGCAAGCGGGCGGCGATCGACCGCGACGGCTTTGATGCGCAATTCGTCAGGAGCCAGACCGGTATCGGCGCGGCCTCCGCCACGACGCACTAAGAGGCCTTCAGGATAGCCCCTTGGGTCCCGGCTGGGTTCACGACCCAGCCGGTACCTCGCTCAACTGGCCATCAAAACCGACATGCCCAAGGCGTTCGACATCAGCAATGCACCGTTCGATCGCCTGACGCCGGGCGAGGCCGAGACGCTGCGGGCTTCGCTGGATGTGGCATATTTCCGTCCCGGCGACGTGATCCTCGGCAAGGGCGCGCCCGCGGATGCGCTCCATGTCATCATCAAAGGCACGGTCGAGGAGCGGGACGAAGCCGGGTTGGTGGCCCTGCTCGGCCACAAGGACACTTTCGACAGCCGCGCGCTCGTCCACGACCAGAACGGGCACGCGTTTCTGGCACGCGATGAGACGCTCTGTTACACCATTCCCAGGAAGGTTGCGCTCGACCTGATCAAGGCGAACCCGCGCTTTGCCGCATTCTTCTACCGCGAGATCTCGCGGAAGCTGGACGAACTCGCCAATGACGAGGAGGCGGAACGTTTCGGTTCGCTGATGTATGCCAAGGTAGGCGAGCTTTTCCTGCACCCTCCGGCGTTTCTGGTTGCAGAGGATACGATCGAGACCGCCGGTCGCCTGATGCGCCGGATCGACAGCAATGCGCTGTTTGTCCGCGACGGTGAGCGGGTCGGCATCATCACGGGCATGAGCCTGTCGAAGGCGGTGGTGCTGCGACGCGAGTCCATCGAGATGCCGATTGGTCTGCTCGCGAACTTCGACATCGTGTCGGTCCAACGCACCGATTTCGTGTCCTCGGCGCTCCTGCTCATGACGAAACACAACAAGCGGCGGCTTGCGGTGAAGGACGGCGAACGGTTCGTCGGCATTCTGGAGGAGATCGACCTGCTGGGATTTCTGGCAGGAAGCGCCCAGGTTACCGCCGGCCGCATCGATCGAGCTTCGAGCCAGCAGGATCTGGCCATCGCGGCACGCGAGATCGAAGCTCAAACACGGGTCCTGCGGCGACAAGGCGTCAAGGTGGAAGTGATCGCCGAGATCGTCTCCGACCTCAACAGACGCCTGCTGTCCCGATTGTTTGAAATGGTTGCGCCGGCCAACATGCGCAGCGGCGGCTGCCTGATCGTGATGGGCAGCGAGGGGCGCGGCGAGCAGACCATGCGCACCGATCAGGACAACGGCCTCATCCTGTCCGCCCCTGTCGACGTCGAGACTCTTCAATCGTTCCGGAGCGCGTTCTCCGGTGCGCTGCAGGGTTTCGGTTTTCCGCCCTGTCCCGGCAACGTCATGGTAAGCAATCCGGCATGGTCCAAGCCGCTTGCTGACTACCTTGCGGATTTCCGTCGATGGGTTGCGCTCCCCGACGAGGCCGCGCACATGAATGTGGCCATCATCTATGACGCGCAAGCGATCGCCGGCGATGTGCAGCTGCTGGACCGCGCCAAAGCGGAGCTGATCGACCTGGTGCGGGGCGAGCAGGCCTTTCTGGCCCATTTCGCGCGCGCGATTGATGCTTTCGCAACGCCCATTGGCCTGTTCAACAACCTGATCACGTCGGAGGGTAGCGGGGACGCGCTCGACCTCAAGAAAGGCGGCATCTTTCCCATCGTCCACGGCGTTCGCAGCCTCGCGCTCGAGCAGGGTCTGCACGAGACCTCCACCGACAAGCGGATATCCCGGCTGTGCGACCTGGGCATATTGCGTACCGAATTTGGACGCGACCTGAAGCAGGCCTTCCGATTCATGCTGATGCTTCGGCTCGACGAACAGCTGGCCGCGTCTGCCGGCACGTCGGGCACTCTGGTGAGACCGGCGCATTTGTCCAGCATGGAACGCCATCTGCTGCGCGACGCGCTTCAGGTGGTGAAACAGTTTCGTGAAATTATTCGTCACCACTTCAAGCTGGCGATATTCTGAATGCTTCCGCGTGCGATCAAGCGATTGCTCCATCGGGCGACCCTGAGCGATCAGTCGTACCGCTTCATGTTCGATCGTCCCCCGGACGACGACCTCGTCGTCATTGACTGCGAGACGACCGGGCTCAACGTGCGGACAGACGACGTTGTCACCATTGCCGCCATCAAGATCCGCGGCAATCGGATCCTGACCAGCGAGCATTTCGGAGCAGTCGTGCACCCCGACAGCGAGATGAAGACGGAGGCGATCAAGATCCACCGTTTGCGTCAGGCCGATGTCGAGGCTGCGCCAATCGTCTGGAAGGTGCTGCCGAGTTTTCTGCGCTTCATCGGTTCGCGTCCCCTGATTGGCTATTACGTCGACTTCGACGTCGCCATGCTGGACAAGTACATCCTTCCGCTGGTGGGCATCGAACTGCCGAACGAGCGGATAGAAGTCTCACGGCTCTACTACGAGCGCAAATACGCCGACGCGCCACCGAACACGTCGATTGATCTCTCGTTCTCGGCAATCCTCAAGGACCTCTGCATTCCTTCGCTCAATCAGCACGATGCGTTCGACGACGCATTGATGACGGCGATGATGTTCGTTCAGTTGCGCGACCTTGCCCAGCGCGGTGGGCGGATCGCGCGGCAGCGAACCAGCCCCGTTTTCAATCCGACCGGGGCATGATCGAGCCTTGGTCCGGTCGAGCCGAAACGATTCAGCGCACGTTCTTGCCGACCGTGAAGACGTACATGTCCCAGAACGTCTCGGGGTGCTCGACCTCGAAGCGGTGCCACTGCTCCAGGTTGGTCTCGTCGGCCGTGCCCGGAAACTGTTTGCGGAATTGGTCGAGCACCGCCGGATCGTCAAACGGCTCGAAACCCCCGAACGACAGGCCGTGCTCGTTCAGGAATGCCGCGATCTCGGGAATCGTCAGGCGGTGTTCCATGACATTGAACAGCAGATCGCGGCAGCCGCTCATGCTGTAGAAATCCTTGGCGCCGATCAGCGGCTTCCATTGTTCGGCTTCGCGAAAAATGTCCTGGCGGCACCGTCTGATGTCGTCGGCGGTGGTGCGATAATTGCGCGCGGCGATGCGGGCGCGGGCCTCCACGATGACGCGGCGGGCCAGGTCGCTGTAGAGGCCGATGCGCATCGTGCCGCCCGGCCGCAGCAGCGAGACCAGTACGCGCCAGCCGGCAAAAGGCTCGGCCAGATGGTGCAGCACGCCGACCGACTCGATGCTGTCGAAGGTGCGACCGATCGCGCCCAATTCCAGGATATCCGCCGGCGCATATTCGATGTTGTGCAAGCCCAGCTCCCGCGTCTTGCGGCGCGCATAAGCAAGGCTGGTCATGCTGATGTCGACCGCGAGCACGCGGGCATTCGGGTAGACCTGCGCGATCTGGATCGCGTGCGAGCCGGTGCCGCAACCCGCGATCAGGATGTCCAGCTTGGCTTGCTGTTCTGTGGTCGCGACGGTTCGTCCCCGCGCTCGGTCGGCCGCGAATGCCGTCAGCGGGTTGATGGTCCAGCGCGGGTAGGGATTTTCCTCGTATTGGCGCATCACTTCGACGGATACGTCGTTCTTGATCGGGGTGAGCGTCGCAATGGCGCTGCGCTCTGCCATTTCCTCGCGCGGCTCACGAAGCTGTACCTTTAACAGGCCGGCTACGGCCTTGGGCCAGTCCCGCCGCAGCAGCGCTTCCGTCCCAAGCAGGGCATGAAGCGGAAAATAGGCCGCCACCACCGCCAGCGTGATCGGCGCGATCGCGGCCGCCGATGCGAGGTCTTGCAGCAATCGATCGCGCAATGCGCCGGCGAGTTCGCCTTCCGCCTGGCTTTGTCCGTAGGCATATTCGTTGATGAAGCATTGCCGGGCGAGCGCGCAGGCAAAGCCGACGATCTCGTCGTCCGCTGCGTCCTGATCGCTCGCGCGCCGCAGCAGCGCGGCCCGTGCATAGCCGAGCAGCACCTCGAGTTGCATGCTTGCCAGCGTCGTCGCTTCCAGCGCGGCGCACAGGAACAGGTCGCGCGCAAGCCGGGCGACACTGTCAGTGCCGAACAATTCGGCGCTCGTGACCGGCAGCGGCCATTTGCCGGCAATCCGCCCGATATAGGCGGTGACGGTTGGGCTCTGCATGATGAAGCCGACGGCCTTCGCATCCATGCCGAGCGCGAGCGCCTTGCTGAAATGCGCGACGGCCTTGGCGCGATTGTCCAGTGCCTGGTACGAATTGCCGGCGTTGTAATGGCAGGCGGCGTTGACCGCGTCGGAGGCAATCGCCTTCGCGAACGTCTTCACGGCTGATCGGTGATCACCCGCGGCCTGCGCCATCAGGCCGAGCAGATTTAGGCTCTGCACATGGCCAGGTTCGCGCGCGAGAATCCGCCGGCAGATCTCCTGCGCTTCGTTGAAGCGGCGCATCCCGTAGAAGCGGCTGGCCCCGGCGGCGAGATCGGCGATGCCGATGCCTGCGGAGCCGAAAGCGGGTGCGTTTCCGGCGGACTCGTCCCGTCGCTTACCGGCCGCACGCCGTTCTTTTCGGTTCATGTTCCGTCAACTGGCCCAAACTGCAAGATGCTGCCGGACAGCGCGCCGCAACGGCTCGAGGCTCAGCCCGGGATCCGTACCGGCAGGTTCTCGATGCCGCGCACGAAGCTGGAATAGACCCGCTTCGGTTCGCCGACCACCTCGATGCGATCGAAGCGCTTCAGCATCTCCTGCCAGACGATCTTGAGCTGCAGCTCGGCAAGCCGCATGCCGACGCAGCGATGGATACCGAAGCCGAACGACAGATGGATGCGCGGCCGGGCGCGATCGATGATGAACTCGTCGGGGCGGTCGATCACCTCGTCGTCGCGGTTGCCGGAGACGTACCACATCACGACGCGGTCGCCCTTCCTGATCGTCTTGCCGCCGACCTCGGTGTCCTGAAGGGCTGTGCGCCGCATATGCGCGAGCGGCGTCTGCCACCGGATCACCTCCGGCACCATGGTGTCGATCAGCGCGGGATTCTCCTTCAGCTTCCTGAACTGGTCGGGATGCTCATGCAGCGCCAGCACCGAGCCGCTCATAGTGTTGCGCGTGGTGTCGTTGCCGCCGACGATGAGCAGGATGATGTTGCCCATCAGATTGTCGGGGTCCATGTGCCGCGTGGCGTCGCTGTGCGCCATCATCGACAGCAGGTCGTTCCTCGGCGCCGCGTTGACGCGCTCATTCCACAGCTTTGAGAAATAGGCGTAGCACTCGTCCATTTCCTGCCGCCGCTGTTCCGGCGAGTCGACGATGCCGCTCTTCGGCAGCGCGGTCGAGACGTCGGACCAGCGCGTCAGCTTGCGTCGCTCTTCCCAGGGGAAGTCAAACAGCGTCGCCAGCATCTGGGTGGTCAACTCGATCGAGACGCGCTCGACGAAATTGAAGGTCTCGTTGCGCGGCAGATTGTCGAGCACGCTCGCCGAACGCTGGCGGATCAGCTTCGCCAGCTCGTCGAGATGCGTCGGCGTGAACATCGGCGACACGGTCTTGCGCTGATGGGCGTGCTTGGGCTGGTCCATCGCGATGAAGCTAGGATAGTCGTAGCCGGGCGGCACGTCGCGGATCGAGATGCCGCCGAGCGTGGAGTCGGAGGAGAAGATGCCGTGGCTGGTGTCGACATGCATGATGTCGTTGTACTTCACGACCGACCAATAGGGCTCGATCGGCGCATTGGTGCAATAGTGCACCGGCTCTTCCTTGCGCAGCCGCTCGAACCACGGCCACAACGTGTCGTTCTGAAATAGTTTTGGCGCGCCGGGGTGAAAATCCCTGAGGGGCGTCGCATAGGCTTCCTCGCGCGCCTGGCGCAGCAGCTCGGCCCGGTCGGCACGGATGGCGGTCTGGACGTTCATCTCAGCTGGCTCCAGTGAATTTTCTGACTTCCACCTCTCCCGCTTGCGGGGGAGGTCGGATTGCATCGAAGATGCGATCCGGGTGGGGGCTTTCTCCATACGAAGAGTGTCACTTGCCGCGACACCCCCACCCCAACCCCCCGCAAGCGGGAGAGGGAGTTAAATCGTCACGCGTCAGGCGGCAATGCGCACGGGCAGCGTCTCGTAGCCCTTGATGAAGCTGGAATACACCCGCTGCGGCTCCTCCGCCACCTCGATCGTGTCGAAGCGCTTGAGGATTTCCTCCCAGATGATCTTGAGCTGCAGCTCGGCGAGACGCAGCCCGACGCAACGGTGGATGCCGAAGCCGAAGGAGATGTGGGTGCGCGGCCGGGCGCGGTCGATCAGGAACTCGTATGGCTTCTCGATCGCCTGTTCGTCGCGGTTGCCCGAGACGTACCACATCACGACCTTGTCGCCCTTCTTGATCTGGCGGCCGCGGAACTCGAAGTCGGCGAGCGCGGTGCGCCGCATATGGGCTAGCGGCGTCTGCCAGCGGATCACCTCGGGCACGAAACTGTCGATCAGCGCCGGGTTCTCCTTGAGCTTGCGGTATTGCTCCGGATGCTTGCTCAGCGCGTAGATGCTGCCGGACAGCGTGTTGCGCGTGGTGTCGTTGCCGCCGACGATCAGCAGGATCAGGTTGCCGAGGAAATTCTTCGGGTCCATGTTCCGCGTGGCGTCGCTGTGCGCCATCATCGAGAGCAGGTCGCTCTTCGGCGGCTGGTCGGCTCGTTCCTTCCAGAGCCGTGCGAAATAAGTCGCGCATTCCATCAATTCGGCCTGCCGCTCGTCCTCGGTGGCGACGAGGCCGCCGGCGCCGGGCAGCGTGGTCGCGACGTCGGACCAGCGCGTCAGCTTGCGGCGGTCCTCCCAGGGGAAGTCGAACAGCACCGCGAGCATCTGCGTGGTCAGCTCGATCGAGACCTTGTCGACCCAGTCGAACACCTCGCCGCGCGGCAGATTGTCGAGGCACTCGGTCGAGCGGTTGCGGATATTGATCGCGAGCTCGTCGAGGTGCGTCGGCGTGAACATCGGCGCCACGGTCTTGCGCTGCGCCGAATGGCGCGGCTGGTCCATCGCGATGAAGCTTTCGCGGCGCAGATCCGGCGGCACGTCGCGGATGGTGATGCCGCCGAGCGAGGCGGCCGAGGAGAACACCGCGTGGTTGGTCTCGATGTCCATGATGTCGTTGTAGCGGGTGATCGACCAGTACGGACCGAACATCGAATCCTTGCAGTAGTGCACCGGATCTTCGCGGCGCAGCCGGTCGAAATACGGCCAGAAGGTATCGGTCTTGAACAGCTCGGGATGCCCGGGATCGTAGTCCGCGAGCGCAAGCGTGTTGGCGCGTTCGCGTGCGGCATCCAGATTGGTGTCGTCGACCAGATCGATGGTCCCGTGCATGAGCGGCTCCTCAACCGTTTCGCGGCCGGGGCATCGCCGGCGCGGCATGTTTTACCGAATTACATTCTCATTCCGCGGTTTGCGCAAGGGCTCTCAACGCGCATTTGGCCGCATTGATGTCGGGTCAAAGCGGCCGAATCCGGGCTTTTCCGGCGATGGACGGGCGAGGCGCCGACCAACGCTGTTTGAAACGGTGTTTAATTTGGTTAGGCGGCAGGTGCGAACGGTGCGGGGACTGTCTATTGGGTGCCGGGCTTTTCGCAGGGGTAGGTGTCCTGCATGCCCCACAGCAGCAGGAGAGCGACCACCATCTCGCCTTTCGCGGACCGCTTGTCGGCCGACTTGAGCATGATCTCTTCGGTCTGCTCGCTGGTCAGCACGAGGGTGTCGGGCATGCAGAACAGCAATTGGCCGCCATGCCGTTTCAACCAGGCATTGGAAGCCATCAGGCCGCCCCTGACGCCGTCCAGGTACATATGATTGAAGATGCGAAAGTTCTCATTCTTCGGATTGCGATAGGAATCCAGCCGCACGTCGACGGCAGCCGCGGGAGCCGCCGTGAGCGCCAGAAAGCACGCCGCCAAGATCCATCTGTTCATCGCCAAGGTTTCCTCGCGCTTGCGGCGGCGTCTTTGCCGTTCGGCTTGTCGGTTAAGTCGGCAAATCCGCTCTTTGGGTTCGAAGCGCGCGACCCGGGTAGGAAATAGGCGGCAGCTCGGCTTGCGGCCGATCTCCAGCAGTCCCGTTAAGGCAAAGCCAACCCCACCCAGCCAAAAGCGGCCCGCGCTCTCGACCTCCTGTGAAACCTGGATCACACTCGCAGCGACAAACCTGTGCTTTTGATGCGCAGAGATTGTCCCGTCCTGGAGCTATCCCGTGAACGACATGAGCTGGACCCCGCCGGGGCCGCCGCAGCTGCCACCGCAACCGGTTCCGCCGCCGATGCCGGTGGCGTTTTCCGGGAGCCGGAACGAGTTCTTCCGCCTGATCGCGCGCGGCGCCGGGCTCGAGCTCGTCACGCTCGGCTTCTACCGGTTCTGGCTCACCACCGACATCCGCCGTCACCTCTGGTCGAACACCCTGATCGACGGCGATGCGCCGGAATATACCGGCCGCGGCAAGGAGCTCCTGATCGGCTTCCTGGTCGCGCTGGCGATCCTGATGCCGGTCTATCTCGGCTACGCCTTGCTCGTCATCGAAGCCGAGCACGGCCAGACCTTCTCCTCGTTGCCGCTGGTCGCCTTCTTCTACCTGTTCGGCCAGTTCGCGATCTACCGCGCGCGGCGCTATCGGCTCACCCGCACGGTGTGGCGCGGCGTCCGCTTCTGGATGAGCGGCTCGGGCTGGATCTATGCGCTGAAGGCCTCGTTGTGGGGCGTGCTGGTCGTGATCACGCTCGGCCTGGCGCTGCCCTGGCGCGAGGCGGCGCTCGAGCGCTACAAGATGCGGCATTCCTATTACGGCGACCTGCAAGGCTCGTTCGAGGGCCGTGGCTGGGATTTCTTCAAACGGGGCTGGTGGCTCTGGCTCTTGATGCCGTTCGCGCTGGTCTCGGTGTTCGGCCCGTTCGCCTATGCCGCGTTCAAGGCGATCGAGTGGCGCTGGTGGCTGTCGGGCATCCGCTTCGGCGGGGTCAGGCTGGAATCCACCATGCGCCGCAGCGCGCTGATCGGGCTGTACTGGAAAGTGATCGGCTGGGCCGTGCTGCTCGGCGCGCTGTTCTCGGCCTATCTCGCGCTCTGCATCTTCCTGGCCGCGAGCATGGCCGGCTCCTCGATCGCGGACTTCTTCAGAACCGAGGCGTTCGCCAGGAGCATTCCCCTGATGGTCCTGCTCGGCATCGGCTATCTTGCGCTTGCGCTGGCGATGAACGTGGTGATGCGGGTCTACCTGATGCGCGATCTCTGGGTCCGGGTGCTGTCGTCGACCATCGTGCACAACATCGAGGCGGCGGCCAACGTCACCGCGCGCGGCGAGCTCGCCAACGCGCTCGGCGAAGGCTTTGCCGACGGCCTCGACGTTGCGGGATTCTAGCGCGATGGAAGCCGATGTCAGCCAGGCCAATTCCGCGGCGCCACCTGTCCCGGGGGCGGTATTCTTCGACGGCGCATCGAGCCGTCGGCGCATCGTCGTGCTCGAACTGTCCGATGCGCTGGAGATCAGGGAAGACGGCGAACTGCTCGCGCGCTGGGCGTTTGCCGATATCCGCCGCGCCGACAGCCCGACCGGCCTGCTCCGGCTGAGCTGCCTGACCGCGCCGGCTCTGGCGCGGCTCGAAATCCGCGACGCGCAGCTGACGGCCGCGCTGGTCGCGCGCTGCGACAGGCTCGAGCAGGACCTGCCGAACCGCAAGGGCGTCGCCGGCATCGTCGGCTGGTCGCTCGCGGCCGCGGTGTCGATCGTGCTGGTGGTGCTGTTCGGCGTGCCGCTTGCCGCCGAGCGGCTCACGCCGCTGGTGCCGGATTCCTTCGAGCGGCGTCTCGGCGATGTCGCGGAGGCGCAGGTCAAGGTGGTGTTCGACGGCAAGCCGTGCAGCAACGCGGCCGGCCAGGCGGCATTCGAGAAGCTGATCGGCAAGCTGCGGGAGACCGCGGGCCTCGACAATTCGGTGCAGTCGGGCGTGCTGGAGACCTCGGTGCCGAACGCCTTCGCGCTGCCGGGCGGCAAGGTCTATCTGTTCGAGGGGCTGGTGGAGAAGGCCGAAAATCCCGACGAGATCGCCGGCGTATTGGCGCATGAGCTCGGTCATCTCCGCCATCGCGACAGCATGCGCGAGCTGATCCACAATGGCGGTACCTCGTTCCTGATCGGGCTGCTGTTCGGCGACATCACCGGGTCCGGCGCGCTGCTCTTCGCCTCGCGCTCGCTGGTGACGTCATCCTATTCGCGCGACGCCGAGACCAATGCCGACAGCTTTGCGATCGAGACCATGCACAAGCTCGGCCGCCCGGCGAAGCCGATGGGCGAACTGATGTTCCGCGTCACCGGCAAGGAAGGCGGCAAGGGACTCTCGCTCGTCTCCAGCCATCCGCTGACCGAGGATCGCCTCGCGCGCATGGACAAGGCCGATGCCGCCGGCTCGGCCAACGGCCAGCCGCTGCTGTCGTCCGCCGAATGGCAGGCGCTGAAGGGCATCTGCGGATCGGGCAAGGGCAAGGTGTGAAGCAGGGGGATTTCGAGACTGGAGCAGTCCCATGCCGCGTGACGACAGATACTGGTTTCCCGCCAAGCGCTACGGCTGGGGCTGGGGACCTCCGAACAACTGGCAAGGCTGGTCGGTTGTCGCGGGCTTTGTCGCGCTGATCGCCGTCGGTGCAGCGACGATCCTGCCGCATTCTCCGGCACGCTTCATCGCCTATGTCGTCGTGCTGAGCGTCCTGCTCACCGGCGTGTGCTGGTGGAAGGGCGAGCCGCCGCGCTGGCGCTGGGGCGGCGACTAAAGCGGGATGAGTTTTGATTGAATCGGCTTTGGCGCGGTCTCGGTTCACCTCTCCCAAAGGGAGAGGTGAACCTTCGACGCCGTTCCAGCAGTAGCTGACAGCCGAGCCGGTTACTTCACCAGCCTGAACTTGCCGCCGTCGACCT
This sequence comes from Bradyrhizobium quebecense, assembly GCF_013373795.3. Taxonomy (NCBI): domain Bacteria; kingdom Pseudomonadati; phylum Pseudomonadota; class Alphaproteobacteria; order Hyphomicrobiales; family Nitrobacteraceae; genus Bradyrhizobium; species Bradyrhizobium quebecense. The sequence goes on along the minus strand of NZ_CP088022.1, from coordinate 5,035,839 downwards.
TGATCAGGAACGCCGACCGCTCGTCATAGCCATTGTGGTCGGTCGGGCTCATCGTCGAGAGGCCGTTGTTGAGGTAGACGTCCTTGCCGCGCTCGAGCTCGTCGCGCAGCGCGGCGCGGAATTCCGGCGTGCCGGGCTTCGCCGTATTCAGCGCGCTCGCCGCCGCCCGCTTGAACAGCGTGACGGCGTCCCACAGATGCGCGCCGAAGATGTTCGGGCTCGAGCCGTTGACCTTCTCGTAGGACGTCACGAACTCGTCGCGCGCCTGGCGGAACGGATCGCTCGCCGGCAGATCGTCGGCTATCGTGAAGGCCTCGCCGGTGAAGATTGCGCCCTCGACATTGGCGCCGCCGAGCTTGATGAATTCCTCCGACGCAACGCCGTGGGTCTGGAAGATCTTGCCGGCATAGCCGCGGCTGCGCAGCGCCTCCTGCGGCAGCACCGCCGGCGTGCCTGCGGACGCGATGAAGACAGCCTCCGGATTGGTCGCGATCACCTTCAGCGCCTGGCCCATCGCGCTGGTGTCGGCGCGCGCATAGACCTCATGCGTCGTGACGGTGAGGCCGAGCGTGGGTGCCAGCCGTGACACCTCATTGTAATAGCCTTCGCCATAGCCGTCGGACACGCCGATATAGCCGAGCGTCTTGATGCCGGATTTCGCGATGTATTTCAGGATCGCCGCCGCCATCAGATCGTCATTGGGGACCACCTTGAACGCCCAGCGGCGGCGGTCGTCCATCGGCCGCACGATCGCGGTCGCCGCCGCCAGCGAGATGATCGGCGTCTTGGATTCGAACGCGACGTCGAGCATCGGCATGGTCACGGGGGTCAGCGAGGAGCCGATCAGGATATCGACGCCGTCCTGGATCACGAGGCGGCGGGCATTCTGCGTGCCCTTGGTCGGGTCGGACTCGTCGTCGAGGGCGATATAGACCACCTTCTCGCCGCCGATCTCCTTCGGCAGCGCCGCGATGGTGCGCATCTGCGGCTGGCCGAGCGCCGAGCCCGGCCCGGATGCGGACACCACCACGCCGACCTTGATGTCGGCACGCGCGTCCGGCGCGATCAGGAGCGCGCCCGCGAGTACCCAGAGTCCGGCCATGGCCAGCTTCATTGCAAATCCTCCCAGCAAGTCTTTTTTCTATAATGCGCCGCCGATGATAGCCGACCGGCGTCCGGTTTCGCATCATATTGATTCCGCTTGATCCGTCTGTCCCCCTGATTGGGGACATCCGGGTGGCGCCGGGGAAGGGCTCGCGCCTTCAGGAAAGACGACCCCATCTCGCAGATTTCGATCCGGCTGCGGCGCAGTCGTGAACCTCACGTTTACCAATCCCTTAAAGGCCGCAGGAACCAGTTTCCCTAATCGGACGGTAGTGTCCTCCTGCTATTGATGGCCGGAAAAAGGGAGTACGAACATGTTCAGCATTGTTCGGATCCTCGTCTTGATCGCATCTCGGCATGCGGGATCCGTGGTTGCAGGCGTGCAGGTGGACGGCGCGCGGCCGTCGCAAGCGGTGCACGTCCATGATTGAGCATCATCCGATCGCGCCGGAGCACGCGCGCGCCATCTGCGAAGAGATTGGCGAGAGACTGCGCTACGTGCTGCGCGACGATTACACCAATCTGCCGCCAAGGCTGCGCGAGCTCGTGAACGAACTCGCTCTGCAGGATTGTGAGGCGCCGTCGCTGGTGCCAACAATCGCGGAGATGACGCGGCCGCTGGTCGTCGCGGCCTAGGATATCGATCTAGTTGTTGCCGTGGTCTGTCTTGGGCGCTTCCAACGATGGCAGCAGCGCAGCAAGCAGAACGAGCGCGATCCCCAAGTCGATTGAAACGTCAGCGACGTTGAAAATCCAGACAAATCGAAGTTTCGAGGCATCGAACAGGTCGACGACGGCACCCAATCGAAGACGGTCGAGGGCATTTCCGGCGGCTCCGGCGCCGATCAAGGCGAATCCAAAGGCGTTGATGGTCGATGTCGATCGCCGCAGGATGGATCCGAGCAGGGCCGCCGCTGCGGCAAGGCCGACGGACGCCAGCGCCCACCGCGACAACGCACCGTAGTCGGGAATGAGACCGAATGCGTTGCTGCGATTGAACACGAGGGTGAGATCAATGGGGCCGGGCAGCTCGAGGGTGGCGCCGGTTTCCAGCGATCGAAGGGCCCAAAGCTTTGTCAGCTGATCCAGCGCCAGCATCGCCAATGCGACGCAGAACGCGACGATGCGCGAGCTTTCATATCTTCTCACGAAACGGTCTCTCGCTCCGCTGTCGTTCGGCCATGGGCTGATCGCTACTCTCAACTTGCATTCTCGGCGAATTCACGTGGCGTCTCGCAGAGTGCGGCCCCTGGACCGCGCGCCGCCTACACGTTCTTCGCGACCTTCCGCGTTCGCGTCGGTCCGGCGCCGGCGATCGCCGGCTTGATATTCCACACCGCGCGCACGGCCGCGAAGGCGTGGGCGATCACCGGCTCCTGACGGCGGGCGGCAAGGCAGGCGAAAGAGAGATCGCAGGTGAGCTTCACTTTGTCGGAGACCACGAACTGATGCGGGCGCGCCATCCGTGGCGCCAGCACGCTGTCGCGCGCGAGGCTGAGGCAGAGCCCGGATTCGACGAAGTCGATCATTGCTTCTTCCTGATCGGTGTAGCCGACGCGTTTCGGCAAGGCGCCGAGCGGACGGAAGATGTCGTCGAGCAGCCGCCGGTGGCCGGAATGCGGCGGTGTCGCAAGCCAGGGCAGCTCGGCAAGCTCCGCCCAGTCCTTGCCGATCACCCGGTCCCGCCAGCCGATCGGCGCGATCACGCGGTAGTGGTAGCTGAGCAGCGGCGCCAGCTGGTAGCGGCCGTCGGCGATGGTTCGCTCGGCGAAGCTGTGATGGTTGAGCTGCTCCGGCGGCGTGGCGTCGACGTAGTAGCCAACGTCGAGCTCGCCCCGGCCGACCTGCGCCAGCACGTCGTCGCTGACGCCATGGCGCAGAAACACTTCGGTGCGTTGCGAGGACATCGCAAGGCTGCGCACGAACGGCCCGAGCCGGGTGAATTCGGGATCGAGGATGGTGCCGACGCGCAGCGTGCCGCGCTGCGCCTCGTTCAGCGAGTCCGCCATCGCCTTGAAGTCGGATGCCGCGGCCACCGCGCGGTGCGCCAGCGGCAGCAGCGCGGCGCCGGCCTCGGTCAGCGTGAAGCCGCCGGGGGTGCGGTTGAACAGCTGCAGCCCGGTGCTTTCCTCCAGCGCCTTGAGTTGCAGGCTGACCGCCGGCTGGGTCAGTTTCAGCATCGCTGCAGCGCGCGATACAGTGCCCTCACGGGCAACCGTGATGAAGCAACGCAAGGCCTGGGTACGGGGAAGCTCGCTCATTGCGTGAGCTTATAGCATACTTTTCCTGCCGTGCATCCGACCTTGTCGCGTGATTATAATACAACCAATGCGAGAAATCAGGATGGCCGCCACGCAACCATGCCTTCGGTCCGCGCGCGCACGTCCGGCGAGGCAAGGCAGGTCGCAACCGCCTCATAGCCGGGCGCGCCGGGCACGGGCGTGACGCAGATCGGCCGGCTGTGATTGGCAGGGCACAGGATGATCGCTTCGTCGTCGCCGACCGCGTCGAGGTCCAGGATCGCGTTGGAGCGTGTGAGGAAGAACAGCGGCCGCGCCTCGGGCCCGCGGCGGCGCAGATGCGCGATCACGGCTTCCTGGCTGGCCGCATCGAGCCCTTGCTCGAGCATGTCGATCACCAGGATGGTGTCGCCGTCGGCCTCGAGAGCGGCGAGCAGGGCGGTCAGTGCCGCTGAGTCCATCGCGCCATCGGCGAGCAGGACGGCAAGGCTCGCCTCGACCCTCGCCTTATGCGCCGGGTCGGCATCGAGCCGCGCGCGAACGGCCGCGCCGCCGTCGGCGGCACGGTCCAGCCCCACGAAGCCGGCGTCGGGCAGCACTTCGGCGAGACGCTGCGCGAGGCGCGTCTTGCCGCTGCCGAGCGGCCCGACGATGTAGTTCAGCAGCTTGATGTCACGCAGTTCGAAGCGCTCGCCGCCCCACGGCCACGGCAGATCGAACGCGACGCCGATCGCAGGCCGTACCCTGACCGCACCGATGAGATCGCACGTCGCGGGCATCTTGCCGCGGCCGAGGTCGGCGCGCAGCCGGCGCACCCTGGCGATGCTGTCGCCGCTTTGGCGGATGCGTGCTTCGAGCGTGGCCTCGTGCGCGGCCAGCACGCGATCGAGGATCACGGCGTCGCCGCTCAGGATCCGCGCCACTTCATTGATGCTGAGACCGAGCGCGCGCAGCGCGACGATTTCGGCGCCGCGCGCCATCTCGGCCGCACCATAGGCGCGCCATCCCGCCGGTGTGCGGCCAGGTGCGATCAGGCCGCGCTCCTCATAGAGGCGCAGCGCTTTCGCCGAGATCCCGAGCTGCCTTGCAGCTTCGGACGGACTGAGGAAACGGGCAGCAGAAGCATTCATCGAATCACCTCGCGTCGTCTGACCGCGCTTCTATGGAGGCGGCCGCAGGGGCAAGGTCAAGTGGGCAGGGAGGCCGTCCCCAGGTCGCGGAATGACAGTGAGGTGAGCACGCCGTTTGTTGCACGGACCCATGGGTGCAATCGGCACCCGGCTTTCCCTGCGCCCTCTGTTCGAGGAGAGGGCGGAGCGAGATGCAGAACTCGGGCAAAAGATGTCGTGAGAATGCGGAAGTATGGCTCACAAGCGGCAGCACAAACTCAGTGTCGTCCCGGCGAAGGCCGGGACCCATTACCACTGAAGGTGATTGTTGCGCGACGCTGGGGCCACAGCTTTCCTCACCAAGCCAATCCTGTGGTTGATGGTGTGGACGGCCCCCTACGGCATCAGTGTGCCAGAATGAGGTTGTTGTAAATCTCAGACAAGGAGACCGTCCGTGAGAGAGATTATCCGTATTGGGATGGATACGTCGAAGCATATTTTTGTGCTGCATGGAGTTGACGCGGCGGAACAGCCGGTGTTGCGCAAGAAGCTGTCGCGCAAGCAGGTGCTTGAGTTTTTTGCCAAGCTTCCGCCGACCGTGATCGGGATGGAGGCCTGCGGGGCGGCTCATTACTGGGGGCGCGAGCTTGGCAAGCTTGGCCATGAGGTGAAGCTGATAGCGCCGCAGTTGGTGAAGCCTTATGTGCTGCGGAACAAGAACGACGGGCGAGATGCGGATGGGGTGTGCGAAGCGATGGGCCGACCGCGGATGCGGTTTGTGCCGGTGAAGAGCGCCGAACAGCAGGCCGCGCTGATGCTTGCAGGTGTCCGCGATGGGCTGATCGGCCGCCGTACCCAGCTCAGCAATGCGATCCGCGGCTACGCGGCGGAGTTTGGCCTGATCGCGCCGAAGGGGTTGGACAAGATCGAGCCGCTGTTGGCCCGGATCACGCAGGACGAGAGCGTTCCCGCTATGGCGCGCGAGCTGTTCGCCATGCAGGGCCGTGACTATGCGCAGTTGCAGGGTGAGCTGAAGGCGGTCGAGGCCAGGCTGCTGGCCTGGCACCAGGCCAACGCCACAAGCCGTCGTCTGGCCCAGATCCCCTCGGTCGGTCCGATCATCGCGACCTCGCTTGTGATGAAGACGCCGGACCCGCACGCCTTCCGCTCCGGCCGCTTGTTCGCGGCCTGGCTCGGCCTGACGCCCAAGGACCATTCCACCGCCGGCAAAACCAGGCTCGGCAAGATCACCCGCGCTGGCGACGAGACCCTGCGTCGCCTGCTCGTGGCCGGGGCGACCGCGGTGATCCGGCAGGCAAGGCTCGGGCGCGGCCACCCCTCGCGCTGGCTCGTGGCGTTGCTCAGGCGCAAGCCGCCGAAGCTTGCGGCCGTGGCGCTCGCCAACAAGGTGGCCCGCATCGCCTGGAAGCTGATGGCGACCGGCGAGAGCTATGATGCCGCACGCATGAACGCTGTCACCTAACAGGTCGGCCGGCCGGACGTAGCGCTCGCCGGACGAACCGGAGCTGCAAGAGCAGATGGAATGATCGATCGATCCAGAACGCGAGACAAGCCGCGGGACCCATTGGCCTTCACAAGGTCGCCAGGTTGTTTGGCACTCGCGTCGCGGAAACCATCTTGGCCCAGCGATCAACACGATCGCATCAAACAGGCCGGACATATGGATGACAGCGATCCGACCAATCCCAGAAAGCTCTTGTGCCACGGGGGCCGTCCACATATGGGTCCCGGGTCCCGGCCTTCGCCGGGACGACAGTTTGATGTGTTGCGGCATCCCTGCCTATTGCGGCGGCCCACCATCACTCCAGATGGTTCACCTTCGCCACCCAGGCGCGGACGTCGGTGAGGACTTCGGGCAGCGCGGCCTTGACCTCCTGCACGTTCATGCCGGGCTTGATGCGGGGGTCGTAGAGCAGATTGAGCAGGTATTGGTCGTAGACGTCGAAAAAGCCCATCGAGACGCTGTCGTTGAACATCGTCCACGGCACGGTCGCAGTGTCGTTGATCGGGCCGAGCGACTGCAACAGCTCCTCATAGGCGCAGTCGAGGAAGACGAAATCGCCATTGTCGACGGTGAGGATGACGTCGGAATGCTCGATCTCGTAATTCTCGTTCTTGCGGAAGCCGGACAGGCATTGCGGGTCGAGCGAGGTGCGGATCTCCTTGGCGCGCTCCTGGCCGTAGAAGATCGCTATCGTGCGGTAGAGCTCGCGGTCGCGCACCAGCTTGACCACGACATTGGCCGCGTCGTTGTTCTCGGTCATCGCGATGTCGAGATGCTGCACCTTGGCTCGGATGTCGGCGATGACCTTGGCGAGCTGGACCTTGCGGTCGGCGCGGTTGCCGTCGGCGAACACGCGCACCGGTCTGTCGTATTTGCGGATGCGGTCGACCCGACCGGCGAGATGATATTCGGCGCCGAACGCGGTTTTAAGAAAGCCCTCGACGATCTCGGCGTCGGTGAAGACCTTCTTTTCGTTGCGCTGGCGCGAGGCGATGGCCGGAATCTCTGCGCCCGTCGCCGGTACGATGGCGTCGGTGAGCGAGGTGGTGAGCGCCGCGGCGAGCAGCAGCAGGATCGGCGAGCAAGGTTGGCGCATTCGAATCACGCTGCCGCAATGCGCGCGGCAGCGCAAGGCGGGATCAGCGATCTTGCCGGATGGAAGCGCCTGGTTCCGTTGAAATCGACGCGATCAGTTCTTCACCACGACGGTGGTGCCGACCGAGACGCGATTATAGAGGTCGGTGACGTCCTCATTGGTCATGCGGAAGCAGCCCGACGAGACGGCCTGGCCGATCGTCTCGGGCTCGTTGGAGCCGTGGATGCGGTACAGCGTCGAGCCGAGATACATCGCGCGCGCGCCGAGCGGGTTCTCGATGCCGCCGGCCATGTGGCGCGGCAGATCGGGGCGGCGGCGCAGCATCTGCGACGGCGGCGTCCACGACGGCCATTCCTTCTTCGCGCTGATGCGGTGGACTCCGCCCCAGCGGAAGCCGTCGCGGCCGACGCCGATGCCGTAGCGCAGTGCCTGGCCGTTCGCCAGCACCAGATAGAGCCGGCGCTCGGCGGTGTTCACCACGATGGTGCCGGGGGCATAGTTGGTCGGGTAGTTGACGGTGGTGCGCGGGATCGGGCTCGCGCCGCCACCGCCGAAGAAGCTCGGGGCCTCGGACTGGTAGCCACGGGAGTCGAAGAACTGAGCGTGGGCCTGGCCGGCACCTGCCAGGATCGTGAGTGCGGCAAAAATCACGGCAATCGGGCGCATCGTCGTCCTCGCGAACAATCAAATATGCAGCCAAAAAGGCCACAATCGCCGGCCTTTCGCAAGCGACGAAGCCGTGACTTCAGGCACTTTCGAACAAGACGGTTTAAAAAGGCAACAGACCGGAAGCGATAGCTGCATTGTCCGGCCAAACCTTTGACGAAGCGGATGAAGAATGGTTGATCTGGAGCGACCTCAAGAACATCTCGAAACGGGAGCGTGAGCATGAACGGTGCGGAAAGTCTGGTGCGGACATTGGTCGCAGGCGGCGTGGACGTTTGCTTTACCAATCCCGGCACCTCGGAGATGCATTTCGTCGCGGCACTGGACAAGGTCCCCGGCATGCGCTGCGTGCTCGGCCTGTTCGAAGGTGTGGTGACCGGTGCGGCCGACGGCTATTTCCGCATGAAGGGAACGCCGGCCTCGACGCTGCTGCATCTCGGGCCCGGCCTTGCCAACGGCCTTGCCAATCTGCACAACGCCAAGAAGGCGCATTCCGGCATCGTCAACATCGTCGGCCAGCACGCGACCTACCACATCGGTTACAACGCACCGCTGACGTCCGATATCGAAGGCCTGGCGCGGCCGATGTCGTCCTGGGTGCGCACGTCACCCGATGCCAAGTCAGTCGCCGCCGATGGCGCGGCTGCGATCGCCGCGGCCAAGAGCGCGCCGCCGCAGATCGCAACCTTGATCCTGCCGGCCGACACCGCCTGGAACGAGGCCGACGGCATCGCCGAGGTGGCTGTCGATACGCAGCGGCCGAGCTATTCGCCGCAGGCGGTCGACACCGCGGCAAAAATCCTGCATGGCGATGCCGCGCACACGCTGCTGCTAGTCACCGGCAGCGCGCTGACCGAGCAGGGGCTGGCGCTCGCCGAGCGCATCGCCGGCAAGACCGGCTGCACCGTGATGGGCCAGACCTATCACCCGCGCATGGCGCGCGGCCGCGGCCGCTTCTCGATCAACCGCATCCCCTATGTGATCGAGCAGGCGCTGCCGATCCTGAAGAATTTCCGTCACATCGTGCTGGTCGAGGCCAACGATCCCGTGGCGTTCTTCGCCTATCCGAACAAGCCGAGCATGCTGAAGGCGGAAGGCTGCGAGGTGCATCGCATGACCGCCTGGGGCGAGAATTCGGTCGCAGCCCTCGGGGCGCTCGCCAATGCGCTGCATGCGACGGCGCAGGACGTCAAGCCGCAGCAGCACCAGGAGCTGGTCAAGCCGACCGGCGCGCTGAACCACACCACGATCGCGCAGGCGATCGCCTGCGCGATCCCCGAGAACGCCATCATGGTCGATGAGTCCGTCACCACCGGCCGGGGCTTCTTCCCGCCGACGGCGGCGGCCGCGCCGCACGACTGGCTGCAGAACATGGGCGGCTCGATCGGCTTCTCGACGCCGGTCGCGACCGGCGCCGCTGTTGCCTGCCCGGACCGCAAGGTGATCTGCATGGTGGGCGACGGCAGCGCGATGTACACCATCCAGTCGCTGTGGACGCAGGCGCGCGAAGGGCTCAATGTCGTGACCATCGTGTTCGCCAACCGGATCTATCAGATCCTGCGCGGCGAGTTCGACGGCGTCGGCGCCGGCGAGCCAGGCAAGCGGGCGCAGGACATGCTGAAGATCGATCGGCCGACGCTCGATTTCGTCGCGCTCGCGAAGGGCATGGGCGTGCCGGCAGTGGCGGTGACGACTGCCGACGAGTTCAACAAGGCACTGGCGAATGCCGTCGCCGAGCCGGGCCCGCGGCTAATCGAAGTGCAGATGTAGCAGCATGATTTGAAAAGGCCGCGGCGGCGGCCCAGTCCAGTCGGAGGCGTCAATGCAGACCGAGCTGAACAAGGTGATCGTCGCCGTGCAGGAGTTTTATGCGCAGGAGACCTTCCTGCTGGAGCGCGATCTCGGCGAGCGAACGCTTACTCACCGGCTGGCTGTCTATGTCGAGCGGCAGTTTCCCGGCTGGCAGGTCGATTGCAACTATGATCGGCTCGGCGAGCGCACGCTGCGGCTGCCGCGCGGCTCGGGGAGCTCGACCGATGACCATCTCGGCAAGTCGATCTATCCCGATATCGTCGTGCATCAGCGCGACATCCCGAACAATCTCCTGGCCATCGAGCTGCGCAAGGACAGCAACCACCAGCCGCTCGAGCACGATCAGCGCAAGCTGCAGGCGCTGACCGATCCGAATGTCTGGTTTGCCTATGCAATGGGCGTTCTGGTGATCGTCGGACAGCACGGCGTGAGCCATTCCGAAGTCTATGCCGGCGGCGCCATCGACAGCGCCACGTCGCGCTGGTTTGAGGAGCGCATACGCGAGAGCGGGCTCGCGGGCAGGCGCGACGATGGTGCTCAGCATTGACTCTATCGCGATGAATCTTGCTCTGCATCGCAGTGATAGCCCGTTTGGATCATGCGTTGCCGTTGCACGCGCGTCACAAGAGAAGATGCGGGAGGTGGAGCAATTCCTGGAGCTGGTGGTCAATTTTCAGAACGATCCAATGGCGGTGCGGATTATCGGCTCTGCGCCTCTTTCGCTCCCTCTCCCGCACTTTAATTTTCTGGTTCAATTCTCACTGGTTCAATTTTGGCTTGCCCAACAATCACTGCCCCAAGCGGTCGGCGCATTTGATCGCGACGCGACGGGCGAGGCGGCATCCGCACCGAGACAGCAAGCAAAAAGGCCGCCTTCGGGGCGGCCTTTTCCGTGATCGCCAGATCTGTGATCGGCTACCGCGATTGTTTCTGTCTATTGCTTGGCCGCATCATCGCCGGTCGGGGCGGCGCCAGCCTTGGTGCCTCCCTTGGTGCCTCCCTTGGCGCTCGATTTCTTTGCGGACTTCTTGGCTTTCTTCTTCGGCGCCATCTTGGTCGCCTCGCCCTTGGTCGCCGTGTCGCCGCTTTGCGCTGCGGGGGCCGGGCTGCTGCCGGCCTTGTCCTGCGCGAGCGCGGTGGACGAGACGAAGGCAAGCGCCGTGGCGGCGAGGATCAGTGTTCGCATCGGATGGTTCTCCCAAGTTGGTTTCCGGCGCCCCTCAACGGGACAGAATGTCGCAGGTTCCGCGACCCCGATCAGCAGTCCGTGAGCTGTGCGTGAACGGCGCAGTCGCCGCGAAAGCGCCGGAACCGGGAACCGCGAGCCGCGTTATGTCGCTGGGCAGGAGTTCCGAGGAGAGACGCCATGCGCTGGCGGTCAATGACGGAAACCACCAATACGGTGCTCGACACCGCCCCCGAGGATACTTTCTACACGGTGGGCTGGACCATCAGCGGGCTGGCGACACTGGCGACCATCGTCGCGGTCTGGATGTTCGGGATCTGAGGGCGAACGATCCGCGCAGGCAACCGGCTTGCCGGCGCCGGCGGGCGCTCGCGGCCTGCGCGGGTCAGCTATTTCCGCAAAATGGCCAGCGCTTCCCGGTAGAGCTGAGAGAAACCGAGCAAGAGCGCGCTCGACAGCAGGAACGTCGCGAGGCTGTCATAATCGTCGGCCGTCGGCCAGGCGAACTCGAAGTAGGGGGGCATGAACACCCACCACACGATCGGTACCGTGATGATGGTGGCAAAGGCGCCGGCCGGCGCGCCGCCCATCAGCCCGGCGATCAGGATCGCCGGCACGAAAGCCGCGAAATAGAACTGCATGCCGAAGCTTGCGAACATCTCCTGCGTCGCGGTGGCGAGCACCACGGCCAGCAGGGCGACGACGAACGTCGACAATGACCACGGCCGCAGCTTCAAAATGTAGTCGTTGCCCTTGCGCATCGAGACGTCCCGGCCTCCGCGAGTTCCGGGAAGGTAGCCGAGGAGGCCTGCAAACAAAACCCCGTAGGACTCCGAGGGTCAGCGTTGTGCTCGGCACAGTGAAAAGGAACTGTCCCGGTCAAGCCGCTGCCGCATTGTCGCGCTTATTGCATTGCGGCAGGGTGATGGTGGGACGACACAATGCTGGAATTTCTGATTGTCGTGCTGGTCACCGGGATCGGGTTCGTGGTGGGGTACGGCGTGCGCGAACTGATCTCCCGCCGCAGACGGCGGTCTCCTCTCGGCGTTCACGCGCCGAAGGTTCGCGCCGCGCGGCATTGGGCACGGAGACGGCACGATGATGACGCCGACGCGCTCCTCGCCGCGAACGACGACATCTCCGCCGGTAACCTGCGACAGCCGCCCGGCACGCGGCAGGCCGGTCGCGCCACCCCACCCGACGAACTCGACGGCGCGGTCCGCGACCTGCTCGGCGAACTCGGCCGACGTACCGCCAAGCCGTCATCCGCACCGAACCGCCGCCGGCAGTGAACCGGAACGGCGCGACGAACGGCGGCTACTTTGCATGGGGTTGTTTTCGACATTTTTGATGAGGCGCGGTCCCGAAGGGCAGCAGAATGTCGACAATCGTCCGCCACCGGCGGTTCAGGAAGGGGAATGGTGGACGCACAAGGGATCGAACCTTGGACCTCTCCCGTGTGAACCACAATCCATAGATCTATGCAGGCCACGTGCGGCCATAGTTTTGTCGATATAACTCATTTAAGTACAGTGGCTTATGGTCATTCTGGCCTCAGCAGCCCATAAGCGGCCAAACTGCATTTTGTGTGCCCCTGTTGTGCCCGCGGCGGATTTTCCCCTGGGGTACAAAATGTCGGGAAGGTCTGAGAGCTGGTTCTGCGTGGGGTTGATCGTCCTCTCGTGGGGCACACCTGGGGCACACTGGGGGAAGGAATCGTGACCGCGCCGACGAACCAGCTGACGCTCACCGATACGGTGATCCGCAACGCTACGCTGCCGCCCGGCAAGGCGCAGCATTATCTCCACGACGACAAGCTGCCCGGTCTCGCCCTGCGCATGCGCGCCACCGGTGGTCGAACCTGGGTTTATCTCTTCACCAAACCGGGGGTGAGGGGAACCCAGCGCAAGACCCTCGGCCCGTGGCCCAAGTATAATGAGAAGGCCGCGCGCAAGGCCGCCACCATCGCCGCAGGCGAGGTCATCAAGGGCACGGACCCCAACGATGCCAAACGCGAGCCGAGGCGGCAGCAGGCAGCCGAAAAGCAGCGCACCACACTGGCGGACCTCATCGTCGAAGATGGTCCCTACCAGACGTCCTTGACTGGACGTCAGGTCGTCAACTGGAAGCCAGCAATGTCGGCGTTGCGGCGCGGGCTCAAGGAGCACGCGGAGAGCGGCATTGGGGACCTGACGCGGCGGCAAATCATGGCGGCAGTCGACCGGGTGGCCAAGACCGGCAAGCGTGGCGCAGCCAAGGATCTGCGCAAGCACACCCACACGTTCCTCGAATGGTGCGTTGGGGAAGGATACGTCGGCTACAATGTGCTGGCTGGCTATCGTGAACCCAAGGAAACCCGTGCGCAGAGGGTGGGGCGCCGAACAAAGGGTCGTGCACTGAACGATGAAGAAATCATCAAGGTCTGGCATGCATCAGGCAAGCTCGGCGCCTTTGGGCTCTTGACGAGGATGTGCCTACTCGGTGGCCCGCGCCGGAGTGAGCCAACCATGATCGAATGGCAAAAGCATATCATGGATGATCGCATCACTTTCGATGCGGCGTGGACCAAGATGGGCTTGTACCACGATGTACCGCGCACTCACCTCGTGGACGAGGTACTCGCGGCCGCGAAGCATTTCCGGCGCGCCACGTCCGACTATGTCTTCCCGTCACCGAAGACTGGTGGACAGATGTCGGGCTTCACCAAGATGGTCAACCGGTTAGTCAAGGAAGCAGGTGTCGCCAAGTTCACCATGCATGACTTGAGGCGCAGTCTGCGTACCATCATGTCACGTTGTGGCTACGACAACGAAATTCAGCGGCTATGTGTCCGGCGAAAGCCAAGCGGAATCGATCAGGTCTACAATCACGACGAACAGTGGATCATCCGCAAGATGGCATTCGAAGCAGCTCACGACTACATCGCGGAACTGGTCGGTGCGATGCGGGTCGGTAAGATCGTGCGCTTACAGCGGACGAATCCGCTCGACCCGATCAAGGCCGAGCTGCTGGGTCGTCTCCGCGAGCATTATGCGGCTGGGACGGTCTAGCGGCCTTTTCGCGTTTGGCCAGATAGTCCCGCACGGCATCAACACGATAGAGCGGGCGTCCGTCGACGTATCGCCATTTCAGTGGGTGGTTCGGATCGCGTCGCCACTGCTCCAGCGCTCCGGGCGTTCGCCGGATGATCGCGGCCGCCTCCAATGCCGTCAAATTAGAGCTGCCCGGCAGCGTATCGATGTCGAATGTCGCCGGCGGCGGCATACCACGGTTCTTGCGCCGGCGCTTCGTGGACGCCCGGTAGAGCCTTTTTGTGGGTGCGCAATCTGGCCACCAGGTCAAGCCCGTTCATTCCGGGCATGTAGTAGTCCACGACCAGACAACTATTCGGCGGGATGCTCTGCTTGAGTAAAAGTTCCTCGGCGCTGGAAAGTCGCGCACTTCAAACCCCTCCAGTTCCAATACAAACTTGACGGATTTCCGCACCGCCCTTGCGTCGGTATTTGCGCCCGTCGGTCTCTTGATGGCGGCCGCGATCGCGTTCAACAGGACGTCAGCATCGTATGGCTTTTCGACAAACTCCGTGGCTCCCGCCCTCAATGCCTCCACAGCGAGAGTGACATCACCATGGCCGGTAACGACGATTACCGGCCACTCCACTCCTCGAGCCTTGATCTTGCGAAGAAGATCAATTCCGCTCATCTCCGGCATGCTCAAATCACGCAGCCCTACTCCGCGAGGTGAATTTCGTCCAAGAAAGCTCGCGCGGAGTGATAGCCCTGAACGGTGAAATTCGCCGTGGTCAGCAGGAACACCAATCCGTCTCTGGCGGCATCATCGTCATCAATCACGTAAATGGTCGGATCAGACATCATCGATTTCCGCGGCTTCGCGGACCGTGAATCGGAAAACCGTTCCTCCCGTTGGATTGGCCTCTGCCCTGATCCGACCGCCGTGGGATTCGATTATGGTTCGACACAGTGCTAAACCTATCCCCATTCCTTCCGACTTGGTGGTCACGAAGGGCTGGAACAATCTCGAGGCTATTTCGGGAGCGATCCCGGAGAAGGGGGAAATTGCCTATCGGCGCCCTTATCGGACCTGGCGAATTCAACGCAATATTCCAAATCCCGGCATCAATGTGTGCAGATAGGGTGGTGCCGGGTGACGCGCCAAGCGTGTTGGAGAACGTTGTCAAGATTGGTCGGTGCTGGAGAAGATCGTCGCCCGACATGGCAGGATGATTGCTGCCTTAGCCGCTTTGTCCTGCCCCGCGACAGCTCGGGCGAGAATAACCGCTCGCGAGTCCATAGAGCGTCGAACAGCAACATCGGTAGCGCGTCGTTATCAATGTCGAGCTAATGAGCCAGCGTGCAGATGAGGCAGACCCGTCGGGTCATGACACCGCCGCTTGGTCTGCCCCCTCCCTCCAATAGGTCAGCGGAAGACCAAGTGTGGCGCATCTTGCTATTCAAGCGACTTCAGAAGAATGAATTCCGCCGACTTGGCTCGATTCTCGTTGAAACTCGCGCGACCGCGGAAGGCCTGTTGACATCCCCTTGGCAAGTGCATCTTGCAGCGTCTCGACAGGGTGCTGCTCGTGAAGCGTTCGAAGCGGGCGCATCGTGCTAGTTCAAGTCTGGAAAACGTATGACCCGGGTGCCCGGCCATAGGAGGGGAAGCCGTCAGCGGCTTTTGACAGCGATGATGGTGTGATTCTCACGAACGAGGAGTGGGCATCCAACCAGCGTATCCATTCCGGCCACCAGGACCCCTGCTTTTGCGAGGCGGAAGCAAGCCACGTATCGGGGTCGACATATTTGTCGGAGGCGTCGCAAGTGCTGATACGATAGTATGCTCCGGCCTTGCCCGGCGGACTGACAACGGAGCTATTATGGCCTCCGCCAGTGAGAATGAACTCGGTATCCGCGGAGCTGTAAAGCTCTACCTTGTAGACCGAGCGCCAAGGGGCGATGTGATCCCTTTCAGCACCCAGCGCAAATATAGGGGTCTTGATGTCCTTCAGCGCGAGGGCTCGGCCGTCCACCAGATAGTTTCCGTGAGCAAAACTGTTATCGAGGAACAACTCGCGCAGATACTCGCCGTGCATTCGTGCCGGCATCCGGGTCGCATCGGCAAGCCAGGCGTCGAGGTCGGTCGCGGTCCGGGGTTCGCCGAGAATGTATCGCTCGACAAATTGCGAGAAGATCATTTCGTTGGCGCGAAGGACGGAAAATGCGCCAGCCATCTGCCGTGTATCGAGATAACCCTGAACGTGCATCATGTCCTCGAGCAAGGCAACCTGGCTTTCGTCAATGAACAGCATCAGTTCCCCAGCTTCTTCGAAATCAGTCTGGGCGGCTAGCAGACTAAGACTGGCAAGCCTGTCATCATGGTCTCGATCCATGGCTGCGGCGGCGATGGCCAGAATAGTTCCACCCAGACAGTATCCGACCGCATGCAGGTTTTTGCCGGGCACGATCTCACCGATCGTGCCGATGGCAGCCATGACACCCTTGCTGCGGTAGTCGTCGAATGAAGTGTCTCTTAGCTCGGCTCCAGGATTCCTCCACGATATCATGAAGACCGTGAATCCCTGATCGACCAGATAGCGTACGAGAGAATTTGCAGGGCTGAGATCGAGAACATAGTACTTCATGATCCAGGCCGGTACGATGAGCAATGGTTCTTCGCGTACTTCCGGCGTCGTCGGAGCATATTGGATCAGCTCCATCAATTCGTTTCGAAACACCACTTTGCCTTTGGTCAGTGCGATGTTCTCGCCGATCTTGAACTTTTCCAGCCCCTTCAGTTGCTCTCCCTGGATGCGCCGGCCAATATCGTCGACCAGCAGTGATGCTCCGGCCACAAAATTCGCACCGGCTGTACGCCAGGCGGCGTCCAGAACTACCGGATTGGTCAAGGCAAAGTTGACGGGCGCGAGTGCGTTAAGCAAGAAACTGCCGAGGAAGTCGACACGTTTGGCATGGTGCCGTCCGATGCCGGGGATATCGCGAGTGGCAGCATGCCACAGCGCTTCGGCAGCCAGTTGCGCCTGTGCCAAGACACTGAATGGCGGAGTCTGCCAGCGCGGATCACGGAAGCGGCGGTCGCCGGACTTCGGCGCGAAATCGCTGCGTGGGACGTCAGGCTCCAGAACCGTCCGGCCAAGCGATAAAGCCGCCTCCCAAGCGGTTTCACAAAGCTCAAGCTGCTTGCCGCCTGAGAGCATCAAATGGAAGGCCCAATCCTCCCACGCCTGCAGGGCGGCCCAAGGCGACTGCCCGCCGAAGAGTATTCCAAAGCGACCGCGCCGTTCGCGATCGAACTCGCGTGCGAGCGAGGCGGCATGCCCGGACAGAACGGTTCTGGCGTCAAAGCGCAGCGCGGGCGCTTGGCCGGGGGCATCTTGGTACTTTCTGACCATGCTACGCGGGCGCTTCGATGCCCTCCGTCGCAGGCGGTCTTGACGGCCCATCTTGCACGACCTGATTGTTGCCGGCTGCTCCGCTGGAATCAGAGGCCGGGGGCAGCTCCGTCTGCTCGAGGTCGAGCTGCTGGCTGGCGATGACTTTTTGCCAGACTCGCAGGATGTTCTGCTGGGTTTCCTGGGTAATAAAACAGTGTCCTTCGCGATCAAACGCGCAGAACTTCGCGTCCGTGTCATCACACATCCGACCGAGCGCCTGATTGATCATATCGAGACAGGCAATGACCTGGCTCACATTCTGCAGCCGGGCATGGCTTGCGACATCGAGCAGCCGGAAAGCCTCGATATTGGGTTGGCCAAACACCGCGCCCTGTCGGCCGAATTCAAATAACACGTTCACGGCAGGCAATACGGATTGAATCTGGGAGAGAATTGCCGCCACGTCCTGTTCGCTGCAGGCCGCCAGATGCTCGCCATGCGGCCCGCTGCCATTTTCGACCGTGGCGTGCTGATTCATGGATGTCATTACCTCCCGCTCGATCCAGCGGCGAACATCCACAGGCGCGTTCCGAATTTGCTCCGAACTCAATGTTATGCCGATCATGGTCGCCTCCTCTTAATGATGGCTTTGGTTGCATCCTTCAGCGTCGTTGATGTTGACCGGGATCAATCGCATCGGTGAGGCTGACGATTGCCGGTCTGGTATGCGACGTCCGATCAGCCAGACGGACGCAGCCGTCACCGGATTTCCGGAGTTTTGGTTTACGTCTGACCAGACGAGGCGGTGGCGGGTCCGCTCGCGCCGCTCCGGGCCGCGCAAATCATTGTTCCGTCCAGGATTATTGCAGGCTTCCAGGGCATTCAGCGGCAATTGCATCCGAACTCGCGGCGGAAGGTCGTCGACCGGTGAATATGGCACGTGCCCCTCCGCCTTCAGCGCAGACGTCCAAACGATAGTCCTGATGAACGAAGCCAATTTGATCCAAAGCAAGCCGACGCGCCCAAAGGGCAATTAAGAAGGATGGCGACCGTTGCCTCCACGGTCGGTCACGATCGGAAAATGACATGACGACAGATCAGCTGTCACGAAAGCAAAAGACCGTGATCGCGATCATGGTCGTTGTTGCCCTCGGGTCTCTCGTACTCGAATGGGCGTGGATATCTTACGACCGGGTCGACACGATTCCCTTCAGCCAGTTCGAGCAGCTGGTTGCCGCGGGCCGCGTCGCCGAAGTGACTGTCGAGTCCGATACTATCCAGGGCAAAGTGAAGGACAAGCTGTCGAGCGGAAATTCATTTTTCATGACGGCTCGCGTTGATCCGGCGCTTGCCGAAAAGCTGATTGCCAAAGGCGTTGTCGTAAGGGGGGTGCCCTCGGGCGGGTTGTCGCAGACCATCTTGCTATGGGGGCTCCCCGCCTTGATGTTCTATCTCGTTTGGAACTTTATGAGCCGTCGCCTGGATGGTGGACAAAGTCTCGGCGGCTTTATGGCGATCGGCAAGTCGCGCGCGAAGGTCTACGTCGAAAAGGACATCAAGGTCACGTTCGTCGACGTTGCCGGTGTCGATGAAGCAAAGTTCGAGCTGCAGGAAGTGGTTTCTTTCCTCAAGGCTCCCAAGAGCTATGGGCGGCTCGGAGCTCATGTTCCCAAGGGTATCCTGCTGGTAGGCCCGCCCGGCACCGGCAAGACCTTGCTTGCCCGCGCCGTGGCCGGAGAGGCCGGGGTCGCGTTCTTTTCCATTTCCGGCTCGGAGTTTGTCGAAATGTTCGTTGGGGTCGGCGCGGCCCGGGTTCGCGACCTATTCGAGCAGGCGCGCAAGGCAGCGCCTTGCATCATCTTCATCGACGAACTTGATGCGCTTGGACGCAATCGAACTCCCGGCGCATTTGGCGGCTACGACGAAAAAGAACAGACTTTAAACCAGCTGCTCGCCGAACTTGACGGCTTCGATCCGAGAGTGGGCGTGATCCTGCTGGCGGCCACCAATCGACCCGAGATTCTCGATCCAGCGCTGTTGCGGGCAGGGCGGTTCGACCGCCAGGTGCTGGTGGATCGGCCGGACAAAAACGGCCGGGTTGCCATCCTTAAGGTGCATATCCGCAAAATAAGGGTCAGCAAGGGTGTCGATCTGGACAGGATCGCAAGTCTCACCACCGGCTTCACCGGCGCTGACATTGCCAATCTGATCAATGAGGCTGCCATCGCCGCGACGAGGCGAAACGCTGATGAGGTCGGCTTCGACGATTTCACCGTCGCTATCGAACGGATCGTCGCCGGAATTGAGAAAAAGAGCAGGGTGCTCAGCAAAGAGGAGCGCCGAAGGGTCGCTTATCACGAGATGGGCCACGCACTTGTTGCTGCGAGCCTGCCTGGTGTCGATCCCGTCCAGAAAGTGTCGATTATACCGCGCGGCGTTGGTGCGCTCGGCTATACCATGCAGCGGCCGACTGAAGACCGGTTCTTGCTTTCAGCAAGTGAATTGAGGAACCGCATTGCGGTATTGATGGGAGGCCGTACCTCCGAGCGGCTGATCTACGATGGTGACGTGTCGACAGGAGCCGCCGATGATCTGCAGCGGGCGACGGAGATCGCGGTTGAGATGGTGACCAAATACGGAATGGATACAAAAGTTGGACAGCGTACCTATGCGCCCCGGCCGCAGGCCTTCCTGCCTGCGATGCAGGACACACTAGTCGGCGCCGCTGAGGCAACGGGGCGAGAGATCGATCTCGCCGTGCGTGAGCTGATTGAAGCCGGAGACGTTTGCGCAAGACAGATTCTGGAGAAGCGACGGGCGGATCTTGAGGCCGGCGTTGCCCTTCTCATAGCGCAAGAATCCCTCACGGCCGAGCAATTCGCTCCGTTGCGCTCCCCAGGCGCTGCCGTGGGTAATCAGGCGGCAGCCTGAGAGTTCGCGTCAGTAGACGAACGGTAAGCTGTCCGAGTGGAATCGTTGCCAATGGTGGGTCCTGAACGCCTCGGCGACCACGCGGATTACTTTCCGCTGGGCGCCGGATTCCGCGTAATCCCAGAGATCACGATTCCGTTTGTAACCGTAACGCTCGGGTTGTGCGTACGCCCATGAGTTGCGCCATAGAAAATGTCGAACTTCCGGTCGTACAGGCAGGAATTTTGCGAGGCCAGAGCCGCGGGCGGGGGGTCTCAGGGTGTGCGCTTTCGCTTTGTCCGCAATACGTGGGAGCAACTCCCTGTCCCTCACGATCGCAAACAGCGATGGTTGTCGATTGACGGCACCTGGGCCTGCACGGCCGATTCGACGAGCCGCATTTGGGTCCGATACGCCGGTCGCCCTTGATGTCGATCAAACTGCTCGGACGACGATGCGAATATCTTAGAAAAAATGATTGCGGCCAGTGCGATCGCCATTGTCGTGTTGGCAGGCGGGACTGTTTCGGCGGCTCCGCTGCTCACGGCAGCCATCTCCACAGCGTCCGCGAGTGCTACGGACGCAACGCCGGTCGGCTGGCGTGGTCACTTTCGATCCTGTCAGTGGAACTTATTTGGGTCGCAACGGTCGTAGGCATTATTGTCGATAGTTGATAAGTTAACCTCGGCAGAGAGCCATCATCATGGCAGTTCCGACCTTCAAAGACCCGCCTTCCAGTGAAATGACATCGCTTCGGAAGCGGATGGTCGAGCGAGATATCGCCGCGCGCGGCGTATGCGACGAGTTGGTACTTGATGCGATGCAGAAAGTGCCGCGCGAAGTGTTCCTGCCAAAAAACCTTCGTGAATTTGCCTACGAGGATTCGCCGCTTCCGATCGCCGGCGATCAGACGATTTCGCAGCCCTACATCGTCGCCTTCATGATCGAGGCCTTGATGCTCAAAGGCGGGGAGAAGGTTCTCGAGATCGGAGCAGGCTCCGGCTATGCCGCGGCGGTGCTGTCGGAGATCGCGACCAACGTCTACACGGTCGAACGGCTCGGCCCGCTCGCCGAGAAAGCCGCGGCGACACTGGCCGAGTTCGGTTATGACAACGTTCATGTCCTGCATGGCGATGGCACTAAGGGGTGGCCGGACCACGCTCCGTTTGATGCCATCGTGGTCGCCGCCGGCGGGCCGCAAGTTCCGGAATCTCTCAAGGAGCAGTTGAAGATCGGGGGCCGGCTGGTGATCCCGGTGGGGTCGGACCAACGCAGTCAGGAATTGGTGCGGGTCACCCGCGTTTCAACCAACGAGTATCGCAGCGAAGATATTGCCGACGTTCGCTTCGTTCCATTGATCGGGGAAGAGGGTTGGGAGACCGCCAGAGGCGGCGGCCACGCGCGTGCGCGCCGGGTGTCGCGTCCTGTATCGACGGACGAACAATTGGTCCGTAATCTTGCGGATGCTGCTGAATCGTTTTCATCGATCCAGACTGCCGATCTCAACCCCTTGATGGACCGGGTTGGCCCAGCTCGGATTGTGCTGCTCGGCGAGGCGACCCATGGCACCTCGGAATTCTACCGGATGCGCGAGCGCATCACCCACGATTTCGTCGTCAAGAAGGGCTTTCGCTTTGTTGCAATCGAGGCCGACTGGCCAGATGCCGCGCGCGTCGACCATTACGTGCGACACTTCCAGTATCCGCCGTCCGAGTGGACTGCTTTTGCGCGGTTTCCGACCTGGATGTGGCGAAACACCGAGGTGCGCGATTTCGTCAGTTGGCTTCGCAAACACAATGGCACACTCGAACGCAACAAGCGCGTTGCATTTCATGGTCTTGATCTCTACAGCCTCTATGACTCGATCCGCTCTGTCCTGAACTACCTCGATGATGTCGACCCGGAATCGGCGAGCGTCGCCCGCGAACGCTACGGTTGCCTGACGCCTTGGCAGCGCGACCCGGCCACGTACGGTCATGCGGCGTTGACCGGATCCTATCCCACATGCGAATCTCACGTGGTCGGCGCCCTCACCGACCTTCTGGCAAAGCGCCGAACTTACGCCGAGCATGATGGCGAACGTTTTCTCGATGCCGAACAGAACGCGCGTCTCGTTGCGAACGCGGAGCGCTATTACCGCGTCATGTATTACGGCTCACGCGCGTCCTGGAACTTGCGCGACAGCCATATGTTCGAGACGCTGAAGAATTTGCTCGCGTTTCACGGTCCGGACAGCAAAGCCGTGGTATGGGCGCACAATTCGCACGTGGGCAACGCAGGAGCGACCGAGATGGCTGTTCGCGGTGAGTACAATCTCGGTCAACTTTGCCGCAAGGAGTTCGGGGAGCAGGCCTATCTGGTCGGGTTCGGCACCCACAGCGGGACGGTTGCCGCAGCATCAGACTGGGATGGTCCGATGGAAGTGAAGAAGGTTCGGCCTTCGGTTCCGAATAGCTACGAGCAGTTATGTCACGCAACCGGGCTGGCGCGCTTTATGCTCGGTTTGCGCGGCCGCAGCGATCTGCGCGGGCCGGCCGGTCTTGGCAAGGAGCGTCTTGAGCGGGCAATCGGCGTAATCTACCGGCCCGAGACTGAACTCGCGAGCCATTACTTCCGGGCCACCCTGCCGCAACAGTTTGATGAGTACATCTGGTTCGACGATACCCGTGCCGTGACCCCGCTGGAGACCGCTGAGATCAAGGGACTTCCTGATACCTATCCGTTCGGCGTGTGAAAGGCCAAAGTGCGGAAACGTGGCTCGGGTACAGGTGCCGGTAAGAGGAGCGCACGAACATGCTAAAGATCCCGCATAACGCACTGGTGTTTGTCGGCGACGGCCGAAAGGCCTTGTTCCTGCGAAATGATGGCGACGCGATATCTCCAAATCTCAGGGCTGAGGAGGTTTTTGAAGACGTAAATCCGTCAACTCACGATCAGGGCAGCGACCGACCGGGACGTATGAGCGAAGCGGCATTGCCAGGCCGCCGTAGCGCTGTCGAACCAACCGATTGGCATGATATCGAAGAGCATCACTTTGCGCGAAAGGTCGCCGCAGCCATGGAAAAGCTGGTTCGGACCAGCAGGGCGAAGGCCCTCATTGTGGTAGCGCCACCGAGAACGCTCGCGGAGTTGCGAAATTCGTTCCATTCCGATGTCAAGGCGTGCATTGTTGCCGAGATAAACAAGGACCTGACGAAAATTCCAATCAGCGAAATTGAAAGGCATCTTGACGCCGCCTGAAGCGGCTTCATCTGAACCGCGCTGCCCGCAAGGATTTGATTTGAGTCAAGAGGATTGGGCCGAGACGTGGTCGTATGTGGCCATTGCCAATGAGGAGCCGCCATGTCCTACGCGACGCTTCTGGTGTATGTGAATGCGGACCGCGTTTCCAAACAACTGATCGGCGTCGCAGCGGGCCTCGCTGACAAATTCTCAGCGAAGCTGATCGGCTGTTCAGCTCTTGCCATCGTCCCACCCTTCGTGGCCGAAGGTGTTGTCATCGTCGACAACGCGTCGGAGGTCGATATCGCGAAGATGACGGCGACGCTTGCGGACGCTGGAAGCAAGTTTGGATCGGCAGCCGGTCCCGATCGCAAGGCCGAATGGCGATCGGCCATTGAGTTTCCGACCCAGTCCCTGTTGAGCGAAGCGCGGCCGATATTCATCGAGATGTCGATGTCGGCGCGGCCATTCTGGGAGCCGGCCGTCCCTTCCTCGTGGTGCCTGCAACAGTGAAATCCTTGGTCGCCGACCACGTCGTGGTCGGATGGAAGGACACGCGTGAGGCGCGACGTGCGGTCCAGGACGCGTTACCGTTCCTCCACGAAGCGAGGCGCGTGACCGTTATGGAGATTTGCGGGAAGGACCAGATGGACATCGCGCGTCTTCATGTCGATGACGTCATTCGCTATCTGGCGCATCACAGGATCAAGGCTGAATCCCGAGTCGAAGTCCAGGCCCACGGATCGGGGGCGGATCAAATTATCGGGCTGGCCGACGACGAGGGGGCCGATTTGCTGGTGACTGGGGCTTACGGCCACAGCCGGCTCAACGAGTGGGTCTTTGGCGGTACGACGCGCGATTTGCTAACGTCGAGCCCGATTTGCTGTCTGATGTCCCATTGAGGTCATGGGTTGCGAGGCACATGCGATACACAAGCCAGCGGAATGTTTCGCAATCAGCATCGCCTCCACGGAAAGGGCGCGCGCCTCTCTCCGAACAGACAGGCGAAGCCTCGGGCCTGATCGAAGAAGAGCAGGTTGACGTCGAACGCGAGATCCCCACAGAACACAACCAGTCGGTCGAGCAAATCCAGCGCAGCGACCAACCGGACCCACCCTTGTTCGAGGACTGAGATTCCAGGCCGCTGCCAGGTGAGGCTCGGGCCAGTGAATGACTGGAAAAAGCCAGAGTGCGGCGTTTTGCCTTCAAACAATCCAGATTGAGCACTGGACTGCAGTCATGAAGCTTGATCAATGCCTTCCAGGAGGCTGCCGTGGAGAAGTTCATCCATCAGGAAAACGAGGCGCTTTTTTGAAAGCGCCTCGAAGAGCCGCATACGGAGGGGGAGCGCAAGGTGCTGCTGAAGCTGCTCGCCGACGAAGAACAGAAAGAGGACGAAGAAAAGAAAGAGAAAGAGGCTCTTCTTAAGAAAAAGGATGACCAAGCATAGCGTACATGACGGCCCAAGGTCAGCCAAGAGAAGCGAGTATTTCTGATTGGATCAAGCGCATCCGGCGCGACTTCGATGCTTTTCGTGCCACTTTGGGTCCTCGCATGTAGTGAAGCTCCGGTCGATAGGGATCACGGGCAGCTCTGATTAGCTTGTGCCGCCTCGTCATGATCGATTTCATGCGTTGGCGCGACGGCGGCGATTGCGGGTGCGCTTGTGCGATCCACATGATGCCCTCTCAATGTGGCTTGCCGAGCACGGACGCAAAGGGGAGGATCAGTATCTCTTCGCCGCAATCATCACTGACGTGCAAGACCCAGCTGCGCCAATCTTCCAAGTTGGGCGCCGTGATGAGCGATTGCACGACAAGGATGGCATGATCACATGCCTCAGCCAAGTCGCCTACAGCGGCGCCGCTTCGATCGATCAAGACACCTTCAATGTTGGAGCAATGAAAATATACTTGAGTCATGTTCCGTCTCCTACGAACGAGGTGCGCAGGCTCTACGGATAGCAACGGGAGTGTCTGCCGAAAATTCGGGTCGATTCCATAGGGGGAAGTACGGAGCGCCCTGTGGTGTGCCGGCCGCGGTGTTAGGCACCGCCTCTCGGGCTCGAGCGGGCACTAGAGCAGATTCTGATCAGACACGGTCATAACCGGCTGCGGCGAAGAAGTTCAGGCACTCTTGGGCGGTGAAGGCGGTCAGGGCGGTGGCAATAGCGTTGTCCAAAGCCTCGATTGATCTGGCGGCGGCCTTTCGAAGTGCGGCTTTGAGCTTGGCGAAGGCCATTTCGATCGGATTGAGGTCGGGCGAATAAGGCGGCAAATAGAGGAGCTGGGCGCCCACGGCATCGATTGCGATGCCGACCTCGGCGCGCTTGTGTGCTGCGAGATTGTCCATCACCACGATGTCGCCGGGCCTGAGTGTCGGCACGAGGACTTGCGTCACGTAAGCCTCGAACGCCAGACCATCCATGGGACCGTCAAGGACCATCGGCGCAGTCATGCCGGTCGCTCTGAGCGCGCCGACGAAGGTCGTCGTCTTCCAATGACCATGCGGGAGCGCTGCGACACAGCGCTGGCCGTACGGCGAGCGGCCATAGCGCCGCGCCATCTTGGTCGAGGCTCCCGTCTCGTCGATAAACACCAACCGATGGATGCCGATCTCAGGCTGAGATGCCTTCCACGCCGCGCGTTCAGCGGCCACGTCCGGCCGATCCTGCTCGCTGGCGTGCGATGTTTTTTTTGAACGTGATGTTGCGGCGATCGAAGAATCGCCAGACCACGCTCGGCACGAAACGCTCGCCGTGGACTTTGAGGAGATGGTCAGCGATCTCGGCCAGCGTCATGTCAGGCGTAGCCTTGACCAGGGAGAGGATCTCCGCAGCATGACCCTCGATCCGAGCTGAACGTCTGTCTCCGCCCTGCGCTCCCGCCTCACAAGCGCCGGTGCTGCGCCATTCGTTGACCAGTTCGATCGCTGTCGATGGCGCTACGCCGAACCGGCCGGCGGCGCCCCGACAGCTCATGCCTTCCTCTTCCACAGCCCGAATAATGCGAAGGCGAAGGTCCGGCGAGAGCGGCTTAGCCATGGGGGCTGGCCTCCATCACCAGCCCTCAGGGTGAATCACGATTTGCCTCACAAGGGAATCCCTTCCGATTCCGCCAGGTCAGAAAATGCTCTAGCCGGGAGATTCGCGCGACAGCACTGAACGCGGTCTTGGATGTGGGATCACCTGACGGCCGCCCACGCGGTGCGGTCTGCGGGTTCCGGATGCACCGACGACACGGTTAAAGTCCGCAGGACACATGTTCCGCGCATGGAATGCAGCTTGATTGCGGATCGATACAGAGCGTCGCCATTTACCGACAGGTCATGACCGATGGAGATGGCCTATAGGAGCGATCCTTCATATTCTTCTGCAGAATGGCCGAATTTCGAAAGGGCTTCTTCCAGATGATCGGACAGTAAGGGCATTTCCAGTAAGTAAGCGGCAGTTCGCTTGTTATGCGCGCGGGAGGCTTCGGCGCGAAGTTCATCCCAATTCTCGATGCTCCCGTCGCCGCGTCCGAGCCAGGCCAGGGCAACCAAATCTATCTGCTCGTCCTCGTTCAAATCGTGGATGAAGCTGTCGAGTTCGGCACGAACCGGATCACCCTTTCGGTCCTCAAGCACGGAGCGCATGCCGTCATCGGTGGCGTTGGAGCCCGATTCTGGATCGGTGAGACCGTCTTTGGCGCCGTACTGGCGCGCCATGGCGACAATGAAGAACGCCTTCTCCGGAGAGATCGACAAATTGGGAAGGGGTGGTGCTTTCGTCATCGCAGGGCTCACGAATTGACAGGTCAATCCTGTATGAGCCCCTATAACCGGTCTGGTGTTGAGCGAGATCAAGTGATCGGCAAGTCGGCGGTTGGTCGCGGTAGATTGATAATCCGAAGCCGGTTCTCATTGTTTGGAAGCGCGCCGGCTCCGCTTAGTGGCGATTCGGATGCAGCAGGCGCAGCGCCTTGCGCAAACACACTTCGCGCCTCCGTTAGGAGTGCGGCTGCGGCGCCCGCAGACAGGAAATCTCGCCTGGAGTAGTTCATTGGCGCTCCTCCTTCGAATATACCCGCTCCTTTCCAGCCGCGGTTAGCAAGTCAGCTACATGGCCATCTCTGGCTCGGCCGGCCGTTCCCTTTTCGTCTCCGGAATTTCGGTCATCGTCGCTTCGGTGAGCAGCAGCACGCTGGCGACGGAGACTGCATTCTCCAATGCGGTTCGCACCACCTTTGTTGGATCGACGATACCGGCCTCGACAAGATCGACATATTCCTTGCGCGCGGCGTCGAAACCAAAGTTGCCCTGGCCTGCCAGCATGCGAGCAACGACCACGCCACCATCTACAGCGGAATTCTCCGCAATCTGCCGCGCCGGTGCTTCGAGCGCTCGTCTCAGGATCTGGATGCCGGTTTTCTCGTCACCTTCGCAGGTGGTTTCTTCCCGCGTGACCGCGTCGATACATTTCAGTAGTGCGAGACCGCCGCCAGGCACAATTCCTTCGGCCACTGCGGCCTTGGTGGAACTGATGGCGTCATCCAACGCCTCCTTCCTTGCCTTCATTTCGGCCTCGGTGGGAGCTCCTACGCGAATGACGGCAACGCCGCCGACGAGCTTGGCAAGCCGCTCCTCGAGTTTCTCGCGATCGTAGTCGCTGGTTGTCTTCTCGATTTCTCGCCGGATCTGTAGAATGCGCGCTTCGATCCGGGAGCGATCGCCGCCGCTGCCGATCAGCGTGGTATTCTCCTTATCGGCCACCACCCGTGAGGCGCGACCAAGCTGTTGCAGCGTCATGCTCTCGAGCTTCAATCCGAGTTCTTCGGACACGACCTGTGCACCGGTCAATATTGCGATGTCCTCCAGCATAGCCTTTCGCCGATCTCCAAAGCCGGGCGCCTTGACGGCGCAGCCCTTAAGGACGCCTCTAAGCTGATTGACGATCAGGGTCGCTAGTGCTTCCCCCTCGATGTCTTCGGCGACGATCAATAGCGATCGGCCCGACTTGGCGACCTGCTCCAGGATAGGAACAAGATCGCGCAAGGCGCCGACTTTGTGGTCGCAAAGCAGCACAAACGGATCTTCAAGAACCGATTCCATGCGCTCCGCGTCGGTTACAAAGTAAGGTGAAATAAAGCCACGATCGAACTTCATGCCTTCGACGACATCCAGTGTGGTCTCGGTGGTCTTCGATTCCTCGACAGAGATCACGCCTTCGCCGCCGACCTTCTCGATCGCGTCGGCAACCAGGGTGCC
The DNA here is from genome assembly GCF_013373795.3 of Bradyrhizobium quebecense. Lineage (NCBI taxonomy): Bacteria > Pseudomonadati > Pseudomonadota > Alphaproteobacteria > Hyphomicrobiales > Nitrobacteraceae > Bradyrhizobium > Bradyrhizobium quebecense. The sequence continues at coordinate 5,007,313 of NZ_CP088022.1, read as the reverse complement.
CACCGCGGCGTCATTGTGGGCTGAGATGGTTGCGACCTGAGCCTTCTCCGCTTTGGAATTCACCGGGCGTGACATTCCGTGAAGTGCCTCGATCGCGACGCGCGCTGCCCGATCAAGTCCTCGCTTGAGATCGATCGCGCTGGCTCCAGCCACAACGTTGCGCACGCCATCGGCAAGAATAGCGTGGGCAAGAATGGTCGACGTGCTGGTGCCATCGCCGACGACGTCGCCGGTTCTCTCCGCGGCCTGGCGAAGCACTTGAGCGCCGAGGTTCTCTTCCGGATCCTTGAGGTCAAATTCCTTGGCGATGGTAACGCCGTCATTGCAGACGATCGGCGCCCCCCAGCTCTTCTGAATCAGGACTGATTTCGACTTGGGGCCGAGCGTTACGCGGACAGCATCCGCCAGCAGCGTTGCGCCGCGCAGGATTTTCTCTCGGGCCGCGGAATGAAACAGGATCTGCTTATGGGTCATTTCGCTCCGTCTCCGCGCGCCATCGTCAAAACGCTGCGGCCTCACCGATCACGTGCGACGGTGAGGCCAGCGGTTCACTCACTTCGGGGTCACAGGGATGGTCTTCTGCTTCTTCTGCGCTTCCGGCGACTTCGGAAGGGTGACGGTCAGAACGCCGCCCTTGAAATGTGCTTCGATTCTGTCGGTGTCGACGGTCCCGGGCACCTGAAGTGACCGGCGGAACGAGCCGTAACGACGTTCCGAAACGTAGTGGTCCTTGGCCTTCTCTTCCTTCTCTTCCTGCTTTTCGCCCTTGATCGTCAGCACATCGTCGGAAAGCTGAAGATCGATATTGTTGACATCGAGGCCCGGCAGTTCGGCGGTCACCTCGAACGCTTTGTCCCTTTCGACGATATCGATAGCCGGCGTGACGTTGAACCCGTAATCACGGCGCCAGAAGGGTTCGATGTCCAACAGCGAACGATAGGACGGAGCCTGTAGGAATCCAGTCTGGAACTCATGAAACAGCCGATCGACCTGATTGCGTAGAGCTTCGAACGGTTGCCAATCCGGGAACCTTGTAGGTTGCGCAACCGGAGTCCCTTCAGTCTTGACGGGTAACTTGGTGGCAGCTTCCGCCATGGCGAATACTCTCCTTTGAGGTTTGCTGACAAAGCATATGCCGGGAAGAGAGAGCCTCCTTGATCTCGATCAACAAAGGTGTCGCTCAGAAAACGGCGAGCGACACGCTCGTTTCACGCTGAACTGAAACTCGCCGTGACACGAGCTGCAAGAAATGTCCGACAAACGATGCACATGATGACATTCACTGCAGACCGGTGTTTCGCCGGCACGAAGATGGGGAGACGCATGCGGGTTCGGAGAAGCCTCCCTCGTTTGTCGGGGAGATCTTGCTACTTTCCATGACAGCGCAAGTACGTTACCCCAGAATCACGCCATCAATTTCGATATGGTCTGGCGGCTGTTGCAGTATAGTCGGCACGATCGCGTCGATCCGTGCGCAGTTGCAAACTAGATCACCGGGTTCTCGAAGATCAATGATCGCGATCGTTTCCAAAAAGAGGCCTGGACGAAGAGTTGCTGTTCGATCGTGCCTACCGGCCCCTCAGGAACAGCTACTAAAAAGTCGGATTGCTTACCGTTTCCTGGAGGCCGGACGTCAAGCAGTGGCGGCCCGCTATTCGACGGGGTTTGTGAGCTGCTTGAATTTGCAAAGCAGCGAAAATGTCCGTGTCGCTGTCGGCGTCCGTTCGGTTCCGAGCTCTCCTGCCGAATGAGGTCGCGTTTGACGAAGCGGTAACGGCGGCAATCGCGAATTTGGGCATTGGCTTCTACAGTGTCTCCGCCGAGCTGGAGGAGCCCAGGTTCTATTGCGATACTGATCACCTCAACCGGGCCGGAGTTTCAGAATTGCTTGCGCGTCGCTAAAGGCGATCCTGATCGCGCCAACTGACTGAAACTGCGTTGACTGAAGGGGTGTCGATTGGCGCTATCCTGGCGCTACTCGACGATCTCGATCGTCGTGTTTTGCAATCCCTGGCTTTGAACCAACTGGAATAGTGATCTCGCATCGTCCGGGCCGAGCCTGACGCAGCCGTGGGACACCGGGCGGCCCAGATTGCGGACTTCAGTGGTGCCGTGAACGGCGTATCCGGCGTGAAAAAAGATCGAATAAGGCATCGGAGTGTAATCGTAGAGTTTGGAATAATGCATCCGCTCCAATTGATAGGGGTGGTAGATGCCGACCGGCGTCCGGTAGCCTTTGCGGGCGGTTGACACCGGCCAGGTCGCGAATTCGGTGCCGTCGACAGTTACCGTCATGTTTTGCAGCGAAAGTTGAATTCGCACAGCCATGCTTGCCCATGCGCCGTCGGCCGTAAAGCCCAACAACAGGCTAGTTATGAGAAGAGGGCGGATGCGCACGTTCATGGCGGGATGCGCATCCCGACCACGGCCGAGTGCGCTGATTTTCTCTTTGACGTTCCGGCTCGGTCGCCGGCAACACCTGCATAACCCAAGAATCCGGTAGGAGACATGATAGAGATCAAAGACTTCAGGAGAATAGGCAGCAATTCCCGTCCCGGAATTGGAATGTGAGTGGCGGTAATGAAGATCAGCGCCTTGCGCAGATTGGGCGAAGATCCGACGCCCAAGCCGGATGCCGCCGTGATGGATGGGAAGCTGTCGTCGAGCAAGACGATGTCGGCGGCCTCGCGCGCCACGTCTGTGCCCCGTTTGTCCATCGCGAGGCCGACATGCGCTGCTTGGCTTCTGCCTCGGTCAGACCCGCGTGTGTTCGGGGGGCGTCCGAGGAGTCCTGGTCCATGACGGCTCCAGAAAAAATCAGTGCGAAAGGAGCGTTGGCACCGGCGGTCGCGACATGATCGACTTGGTGGCGCCACCCAGGATGAACTCGCGAAAACGGGAGTGACCGTATGCACCTACGACCAGCAGATCGACCTTGTTGACGGAAACAAATTGCGTCAGAACGTCGCCGATGGCCCGACCTTCGCAGCGGCGCGCGTTGTTTGATCCCGCTCAAGGGGACCACTTGAGAAGTCGCTATCAGAGGAAAATGGTCAGACACTATGAAAACTGGAAAACGCGCTCCCCGCTCAGCAGGTTCGCTCATGTCGTGGAGCGAGCGGGACTGGCTTTGGCCGGTGGATCGTGTGGGTTGTTCGTGGCAGCTCACGTCGCAAGATCAGATTTCAATCTGTTCGGCTCGGACGCCGTGATCATGGCCGTGACGATTTATGGGGCAGCCGGCTTCTATCTCGGCATCGATCTGCCTCCTGCTCCGCAGAAAATCAGAGAGCTGTCGCCGCGCGGCTTCGGATCCAGGGCGGACGCCGTCGAGCTGCTCAGCGCGGCCGGCACCTTTCTCGCCGCGGTTATGGCCGCTATTGCGGTAAGCAGCATCATTCTCGACGAGGTTACACGTCCTCAAGGCGCCAGGGCCGTGTTTTGGGGCTGGGCTTTTGGTGCGTCGATGCAGATCGCCGCCGGCATCATTGCGCGGGCCCGCACGCACATTTCCTGACGTAGCTGGCGGTACCGCGTCGCTATCGGTGTCCTCCGACGCCCTCTGAAAGGGATGATTGTCAGCGGCCCTGTGAGCTCGTCTTGGAGCGAGGTCGTTTTCAGCAAGACGAGTTTGGCCGTCTGCCTACGTAGGTGCCATGCACGTGCACGAGCAGCTTACAAGCAATAGGCGATGGCACGTGTGCTCGGTGGCCGTGGAGCAAGAGTGACAAAGCGGAGGAGCTCAGCTCTCCATCATTCGATCACGCTAAAAACGCCGCGCGGTCGCATTGCTTCTGGCCTAGGCTCTGATCACCAGTTCAGTATCGGCCAGATGCCGCCAACCGGCCGTCCGGCTGGAACACCTGGCTAACGCTTGCGATCTCTGAAGCTCCGCCGGCCAGCACGGTAACGCCGACAAATCATATGGTGCGGAGATAGCCGTTCATGATTGCCCGTAACAAGGAGCACTTGCCTTAGCGCGACCCGCCGGTACGTAAAATCTCAAAGTACGCGACAATCGCCTCGATCTGGTAGTCCGCAAGTCTCGGATTTGGCATGGCCTGATCCGGTCCCAGCCTGCGATGTCCTGACATGAGATATTGTCGAAGACCATCGGCGGAAAACGATGCCCGCTTGCTGATTTCCACGAAGCGCGGGGCAGGGAAGCCAGACGCCGGTGTGTCTTTCGCCCCATCCGAGACGACGTGACAACCGCCGCAGGAGGCATTGGCGAGCGCGCGCCCGTCGGCCACCTGATCCGTGAAGAGTTGGTCGGGAAATGGCGAGTTGACGGGGACCTGGATGGTGATCGAAGCGTAACCATTGGCGCGGTGGCAGCCGTTGCATTCGTTCGTGAGGGCCGAATAGGCTTGGGTGAAGGCGGAAACGTCCAGCGATTGTATCGCTTCGCGGACCGCCTGCAGTTTTTCGATGGCACGATTGGCGTCCGCGCCGCCGGGCGATGGCTTGCTCATGTTTTTGAGGCTGGCGTCGATCTGTTGAGCCTCGTAGGTCGCAAGGCTCCAGTTGTTGAGGCGGCCTGCAAACCACAGCTTGATGTGCTGGAATTGAAGTCTGATCATAAGGTCTGATAACGCGGAAGGCTGGCTTCCGGCTGGCGCAACATCAGGCGGCCCCGCCTCACTCGGCAACGAAAACGTTGCAAGGATCGTGGCCAATAGCAGCGTTCGCAGGATCTTGCCCGGTTTCTCGGTCATGATTGTGAGAATGGGGGTCCAATCGCCTGTCAACGTTGATCTCAATCAAGGCGTCGGTCAAAACTGGGTTGCGGCGCACGGTTTGGCGAAACACATGGTCTGCCGCGGATCTGCGCGACCATCCTCGGATCAGCGCATAACCGTCAGATCTGTACGGGTCATCGCTACCGGCTTCCCCGCTTTGATAACCGCGGTGATCTTGTCGGATGCCACTTCGGCTGTGATGTGCGAAGATATGGCAAGCGCAGCCAGCGAGATTGCGGCCGCCAGCGCCACGACCACGATCTTGAGGTGAGTGGCGCGATCAGCACTGCAAATCGAATGATTCATCAACGCCTCCGAAGAGCTGTCCGTCGGCCTTTCCTAGACGAAATCTGCCTCGTCCAAAACTTCGCGCGTTCTCTTAAGGCGACTTCCTTAAGGAGTTCTCCGGAGATCAGCCATCCGTGTCCAACAGCGGAAAAGACCGCGGTCGGTTAGCCGAGACGCAATTTCCGGAATAGTTTGACTTCGAACTCGATCACGTCCGTCACCAGGAAGGAGCGGGCCAAGCCTAGATAGGCCCCAATGCCGAACATGCAGAGCAGCGTGGCGCGGAGCAGGATTGTCGCGAGGTCCATGTCAGGAAGCCAGGACAACAATTGTGTCCTCGCGATGAGGCCCAGGCCCGTCGCAATGGCGGCGGCCGCGGCCAGGCGGAGCACAGGGCCGAGCATCTCCTGGCTCCCCCGAAGGAGCCGGGTGCCTCTGGCTGCCGCCTCTTTCTCGAAACGGCGGCGCTGCAGCCAGCCGAGCAGGATCACGTAGACCATGATTGACGTAGAGCTGGCGATGGCAAGGCCGATCGTGCCGTATTGCTGCCGCAGCACCACGTAGAGGGGTACCATAACGATGGCGACGGCAGTGCCGATGATGGTCGGCAACCATGTGCTCTCGAGAGCATAGAAGCCCCGGCTGATCACCGTTTGCGCCGCCCAGGCACTGAGCCCGAGGCAGAGATAGGCGAGCACGGTTGCCGTTTGCTGCGCGTCAGCAACGGTGAAGCGGTCCGCGAACAGGCCCCAGATCAGATACACCGCCTCGAAACCCGCGATCGTCAGGCACACCTGCGCCGCGAAGGTGAGGAGCAGCATCAGGCGAACCGCGCGGCACAGCAGGCCGTAGGCTTCGACGATGCGCCCGGCGGCGACCAGGCCGCTGATGGTCGGATAGGCCGCCACCCCGGCCGCCATTCCGAACATGCCCATCGGGACCTTCATCAGCGTCCGGCCGTATTGCAGATACGACAGGCTCCCGGCTCCCAGATATGACGCCTGGTTCTTCACGATCCATTCGTCGACCACGACGATCGAGAATCCGATCATGATCGGCACCGACAGCCAGAGATAGCGTCTGAGGTCCGGATTGCGGAAGGTGAAGAGGGCAGTCCAGCGCATCCTGGTTTTCATACAGCCGTATAATGGCAACGCAAACGGGCCGGCGATGGAGCCGGCCAGCACGCCCCAGGCGAACCCTTCCGCCCCGAGTTGCGGATAGTGGGCTCCGATCAGACCGCCGATGATGATCCCGGCCGAATAAACCAGCGGAGCCATCGCCGGCAGGGCGTGGAGGTTCTGCGCCTGCAACGCGGCCGACAGCAAGCCTCCGATCACGTGGAAAAACTGAGCCGGCAAGATGATCCGCGTCAGCCGAACGAGGGTTTCGACATCGCCGTCACTGCTGAACCCCGGGGCAACCAGAGTTGCCAGCGGACGGGCGAATATCATCAGCAGACCGATGCCAATGGTCCCGACCACGACGATGAAGTTCGCGATCACGCTGAAGGATTCCCAGCCGCGTTCGTGGTCGCCGCGCTCCAGATGCGCGAGAAAGATCGGGATGAACACGATCGACAGCGCGCCGGCCGCCAGCAGGTAGTTGAGGAAATCGGGCAACGTGAAGCTTGCAAAATAGAGATCGGCCACGCGGCTCGCACCCAGGGTGCGGCCGATGATCTGTTCGCGGACCAGCCCCATCACGCGGCTCAGGAAGATCGAGCTGGCCCAGATGATGGAGGCGATGCCGATGACGCGCGCCTGACCCGCGCGGTCCTGTTGTTCGGCCAAGCGCCAATCTCCTGCAAGAAGCCGACAAAATCCACGATTGCCGCGCTGAGCGAGCGGTCATGCGTTGAAAGCCCACCTTGGGAGAGCCGGTCTGTTCTCCGCTTGACGCAGATCAATGAGGCCTGGTGTCCCGGAGTTACCGTGTTTTTGAAATCCAACTGCCCGGACGACAGGAAGCGACTATGCCGACTTTCCGGCTGACCCTCGTCTCGCCTGAAAGTCTGTTGTTTTCCGATCGAGTCGACCAGGCTGACCTGCCCGGCGTGGAGGGGGATTTTGGTGTGCTTTCCGGCCATGCGGCGATCGTCGCAATGCTCAGACCGGGGATTGTGACCGTGATGGCTGGCAATACCACCAGGAAATTTGTGGCTTTGGGAGGGCTGGCCGAATTTTCCGGAGAGGAGCGCACGATCCTTGCGGAGTCGGCTTCCCCCGTTGAAGAGTTTGACCTGGCCGAATTTCACTCGATGATCGAGGAGTTGCAGCAAAGTCTGGAGAAACAGCCGGTCGGCACTGAACTCGATCGAGCCATTGCGTTGCTCGACCACTACAAGTCTATCCGTACGAGCCTGGCGGCTGCGACCGCCTTCTAACAGCGTGCACAAATCCGGGTGGGATCAAAAATGACAACCTTCGACAAACGCGAACAAGGCTTCGAAGCCAAATTCATCCATGATGAAGAGCTGAGATTCAAGGTTGTTGCGAGGTGCAACAAGATGCTTGGCAACTGGACCGCGGGGCAGCTCGGCCTGACTGGAGATGCTGCGGCCGCCTATGCGAACGAGCTCGTCACGGCCAACCTCGCGAGCCAGACCAGCGACGATACCTTGCGCAAGGTGGCGAACGACCTTGCACCCAAAAGCATTTCGAAGCAGCAGGTCGCCCGGAAGATGGACGAGTTTTTTCACATTGCGCTGGCACAGATCGAATCAGAACGCCGCGAGAATTAGTTTTTCCAGTTCGTTCTCTGAGTTCGCTTGCGATGCGAGGAGCAAAAACAGTTACAGACGAATGGTTTAGCCTCTCGTCGTTGAGCGTCTCGGCGTTTTCACACAGCCAAGACCCGAAGCAGACTTCAAGAAGGTTGACCTTGAGGAGCCGCCCTTCCAAGGGGTTTTGTTCAGATGAGCCGGAAGGTGATTGCGATCAAGAAGAACCCGATCAGCCCGATGCCGACCAGCTTGAAGATATACGGGGCCTCAACGTCGTCGCCGAGCCGCTCGAAGGACGGCCCCCACAGGACCGTTGCGACGAACCCCAGAACAAGGAGCGTGATCAACAGGATTGTGGAGGCGGTGTCGCTAATCGGGGCCCCCATCTGGACATTCCGCTCCTTGGATGTGGTTGAGAAATTTACAACATCTACGGGTTGAGGAAGAGTTTCCGACGCGCCCCCTTCGCAGACATTTCCAGAAGACACGATCAAATCGCGCAGACGTGGTTGTTTGCCAGCAACCTGAATTGCCGTTCTCAAACGGTGGGTTTTGGTCTGGGAGGTCCGAAAATGCTATATCTTTCAATGGGGGTTGACTGACACTCTCTCCGCCGCTGCACTGTTGTCCCTTGTATCCGATCGTTCGGACCGACAGCAAAACCAATGATTGTCGCGACAAAGGCTGTTACGGCCGGTTACCCGACGTTACGCTTCGTCACCACGAAAATTGTAGCTTCTGACCTTGGGCTCGGAGGACGGGGTTTCGCGATGAAGAACTGGGCGGGCAAACTTCAAGCCGCTCGACGTCGAACAGGAGACTCGCGACAAGCTCGACTTATATCTACTCCATAACCCTGTAAGGCCTCCTTTCGAAAGATGGCGAAGGCTGGTAGTCCTATTTGGGGTACAAAGTTGACACGATCGGGGTAGGATCTGCACCGTGAAAGAAACCGTCTCTCTTGAACGGCCTGGTCAGCGATTCCATAATTTAGCCGCCGTCTTGGAGCGCATGTTCGCGCACCAGGACGGAGTGATTGTGGCTTCCTCCCTACGATTGCCCGACAAGGACACCAGGCGGCTTCGCGAACATGACGTGGTGATTGTCCGTCATAACCACCACGGGCCGAACCTGACTGCCATTGAGTGCAGGGACCAGGGGCGAAAGGTGGGAGTCCTCAGATCGAGGCTTTCGCTAAGGCGCGCACCAAGGGCGGGCTAGCAGCGAGGCGCCAGCCACCGTTTGAAAGTGGCAATCTGGATATCCCTGCAGGACGGCATGCATGATCGTGTGCCATTGCATAAAGCACTCTTAGGACGGGTCGACTGGGCGGCGATTCCAGTCTGCGGTTTCCCAACAAATTTTGCGCACCGGCGAGTAAAATCACGCGCAAGCCGCGAATCTCAATCATTCCTCTCCGCTTCGGCATATCGGCGAAGCGCATCAACGTCATTTACTATGATCGAGCGATAGGTGTTCGTGAGCCAGCCAGCGTCCTTGAATTGATTCAATGCGGCATTCACCTGCTTGCGTGATGCATTGGCCATGATGCCCAGCTCGCTTTGAGTCGAGGGCAGAGGGGCTTCACCAATTCTTATCGTCCGCTGCAAGACGGAGGCGATGCGACGATCTGCTTGGGGCTTCTGCAAGTCATGCACGACCTCAAGCAAAGTTTCGACGCTCATCATCAAGATTTGCGCGATGTGGTGCGAGACCATGGGGTCTTTCGCCGCCATTCGGTCCAGTGCATCGAGCGGCACGTGCAACAGCGTCGTATCAAGGGCAGCCCTCACTTCCCCTCGTCGCGGCTTCCTTGTCAGGAAACAAGCCTCTCCCGTCCAATGGCCGGGTATACCGAGCAGCATCAAGCGCGGTGCGTGATCGAGGGGCGCCAGACTAACGCTAATGGTGCCAGCCACGAGCCCGTAAATTCCACCGGGCGGATCGCCAACGTGAAACAGCACCTCTCCCTTTTTCAATTGAATCAATATCGAATGATCCAGCACGTCCGCCCGAAACTTGCTTGGTACCCGGGTGAGCCAGCCCGACGAGCTTACGATTTTTTCAGACTCAACCTTAGATATTTTTTGCACAAGCGCTCACCCTTTGTCCGATTTCGGACAATCTTGCATTTTGAGGTGGTTAAACTCAAGGGCGCCTACAGCTCGGAAGAGAGGGGGGTCGAGTGATGACAACGCTTCTAACCCGTCGCGACTTTGTACTCGGGACGGCTGCACTATCCGTCGGCGCTAACACGAATGGCGCCGCGGCGGCATCGCTTGCACCGAGCGATGCGCGAGTTATCGCCAAGGAGGCGACAATCTACGGCGTACCGATGCTGGAAAACTATCGCATCATGACGTCTTACTTCGTCAATCGCGACGATCCCGACTTCAAGGCGCCATGGAATGCAATCAACAGCGTTGCGCGTGTCTTCACTCCGGACGACAAGGCGATCCAGACACCGAATTCCGATACCCCATACTCTCAGCTCGGCGCTGACCTGCGTGCCGAACCGCTGGTGCTGACAGTGCCTGCCGTCGAGAAGAGGCGGTATTATTCATTGCAGTTCATCGATCTCTACACATTCAACTTCGCCTATGTAGGAAGCCGTGCCACGGGCAATGATTCCGGAAGTTTCCTGCTGGCCGGCCCACGATGGAAAGGCGAGAGGCCGAAAGGCATCAAGGCGATCATCCGTTCCGAGACCGAGCTCAATCTGGTGCTTTACCGGACGCAGCTGTTCGACCAAGCCGACCTCGATGGGGTCAAACGAGTTCAGGCTGGCTACAAGGTCCAGACGCTATCCAGCTTCCTGGGGCGACCGGCTCCGCCCCCAATGTCCGCAACCCATTTTCCAGCACCACTCGTGCAAGACGAGCAAAAGAGCTCGCCCGAGTTCTTCGTTCTGTTGAATTTCCTCCTGCAGTTCTGTCCGACCCATCCATCCGAAAGATCCCTGATGGCTCGCTTCGCGAGGCTGAACATCGCGGCCGGAAAGAACTTCGATCCGGGCGGCCTATCGCCCGAAATGCGCAAAGCCGTGACGGACGGAATGGCAGACGCATGGAAGGCGTTAGCCGAGTTCAAGGCGAAGGAGGTCGATACCGGCAAGCGCACCGCGGCGGACGGATTCGGCACGCGGGCCATGCTGAAGAACGACTACATGACCCGAATGGCATCCGCCGTGCTGGGCATCTACGGCAATACCAAGGACGAGGCGATGTACCCGGCTTATTTCCGGGATGCAGACGGCGGTATGCTCAATGGTGCAAACCGCTACATGCTTCGCTTCAAGTCAGGACAATTGCCGCCGGCCAATGCCTTCTGGTCCCTCACGATGTACGAGCTGCCGTCGAGCCTGCTCTACGCCAACAAGATCAACCGTTATCTGATCAATTCGGCAATGCACGATAGCCTCAAGCGCGATCCCGATGGTGGTTACACACTCTACATTCAGAATGAATCGCCCGGAGTGGATCGCGAGCCGAACTGGCTGCCTTGTCCCAAAGGACCGTTCTGGACGACGCTTCGCATATACTGGCCCAAAGCAGAGGCTTTGAAAGGCCAATGGAAGCAGCCTCCGTTGCAGCGCGTTGCCTAAGCCTAAGGAGATTGGCATGAAGATCGGCCGTGTTTCTGTCTTTGCAGCATTGATTGCGTCAGTGCAGTTCGGCGCTGCGCAGGGCGGATCTCCTGCAGGAGAAAAGCCCGCTCTGGTTACGCCCGAGAACTTTGCCCGTGCGGAATCGGATCTGTATTTCGGGGGTGTCGTGAAGAACGGTGGTTTTGGAAAGTTCGACCATACCCGTTCGCCCGCGCCGCTGGACAAGCAAACCGTCATCCGTCTCAACCGAGACACGCTCTATTCGGCCGCCGTGTTCGACCTCGATGCCGGACCCGTCACGATAACGTTGCCGAACGCTGGCAAGCGATTCATGTCGCTACAGGTGATCGACGAAGACCAGTACACGTTTGGTGTGTTCTACAAGCCCGGCAGCATCACGCTTGCGCGAAAGGATGTAGGCACACGCTATGCTTTGGCCGCCGTTCGAACGCTGGTCGATCCGGCCGATCCCCAGGACCTCAAGGAGGTGCACGCGCTGCAGGACGCGATCAAGGTGTCCCAAAAGCAGGCCGGGAAGTTCGAGATTCCCGATTGGGATCAAGCAAGCCAGAAGAAGGTGCGCGATGCATTGCTGGCGCTGGGAACCACACTTCCCGATACGAACCGAATGTATGGACGCAAGGGGGAGGTTGATCCCCTCCGCTTCGTGATCGGGGCCGCCCTTGGCTGGGGGGCAAATCCTCCAAAGGAGGCGCTCTACCTCAACGTCGTCCCGACCCGTAACGATGGTACGACGGTCTATCGGCTAAACGTGAAAGACGTGCCGGTGGACGGGTTCTGGTCGATAAGCCTGTACAACCCGGAAGGCTACTTCGAGCCCAACCAGTACAACGCCTATTCGCTCAACAACATCACGGCACGAAAGAACGAAGACAATTCAGTATCCGTGCAGTTCGGCGGTTGTGACGGAAAGATTCCCAATTGCCTGCCCATCATGAAGGGCTGGAACTATATGGTGCGGCTTTACAGGCCGCGGGCGGAGATCTTGAACGGAAAGTGGAAGTTTCCGGAAACCCAGCCCGACAAGCAGATCTCTCCAACGACAACCATCCTTTGATGGAAGAAGGCATGAAACGCTATCGACGGCTCGCGAGCATCACCCTGTCGATGCTTGGCCTGGGTGCGGCTTTGCTGGTGCGACCGGCGCCCTCATTCGCGGATGAAAGTGGCGTCAGCTTCTGGATTCCAGGCGTTTTCGGCAGTCTCGCCGCAACACCGAGCATGCCCGGATGGTGGACGACAGTCTACTTACCATACGGACGTTAGCTCGGGGGCCGGCGCCGCGTTTCCGCGCGGCGGTCGAGTCGATGTGGGCATCGCCGGGACGGACTCTTTGGCCCGACCTATGTTTTTGCAACTCCGGTCCTCGGCGGCCAGCTATCCGCAACTCTGCTCGGCGTTGCTGGGCGAAGTGAGGTTTCCGCTGCGCTTTCGTTGAGGGGCCCCTTCGGCAACACGCTCGCCCGGAGCCGGACTGAGGAACTCACATCCTACAGTGATCTGATTCCCGCAGATCGCGCTCAAATGCTGTCCGGAACGTTGACGCCGCGTGAAAGCATGCCTGTCCTGATCCAGGACATCATGCTCGCTGCGCCGAATACGCACTTCGTCATGATGGCGCAGGCGATACTGTTCCGCGGTGCCGGACTTGATGTCGTCTGGACTCAGTTTGCCTCGCTCTTCGCGATCGGGGCGGCGCTATTTATGTTTTCGCTGTGGAGGTTCAGAGTGTTCCTGAAATAACAGGAGCGTGGTGTGCCAGGGCGGGAATACCTATTGCGAGGTGGAGATGAAGCTCATCATTTCGGCGACGGACGGCTCTGAAGGCGCAGAGCGGGCAATCGCTGTCGCGGCTGAATTTGCAAGATCCTCTAAGGCGAAAGTGCAGCTCGTGCACGTCGGTGAAGATGGGCTTTCCAGCAAACAGCTTATGTTGCTGGGTCAGTTCCGGATCACGGAAGGCGATGCGCTGGACGAAATCAGTCGCCGGCTGTTTTCGAGAGCAAAAGAGATAGCCGAACACCGCGGAGCAACAGATATCAAGACGCTGAGCGGAGGTGGTGATCCGGCGAAAGTGCTCATCGAGACCATCAAGACTAAGCAGGCCGATGCCATCGTAATCGGCCGGCGTGGGCGCGGCAGCTTGAGGGTCTTCTGCTCGGCAGTGTTTCTCAAAAGTTGTCGTGCCTTGCGCCGTGCATCGTGATCATCGTTCCGTGATTTGGTCAATCGCGGTTGCGCTCTTTCTTTGCGTTGCGGATCGGGTGGCCCAAACGGTCGATGGAATGAGCAATGGCAGTCGAAATCCCGCCTGATACAGGCTTAGAAGCGCGTCCACGGCTACCGCCGAGCATCTGGGCACTCGGCTTCGTCAGCATGTTCATGGATATCTCCTCCGAGATGATCCATGCATTGCTGCCGATCTACCTCGCAACGGTGCTTGGTGCGTCGACATTGGCTATCGGCTTCATCGAAGGTGTTGCCGAGGCGACCGCGAACATTACCAAGATATTCTCCGGCGCGTTGTCCGATTGGCTAGGCCATCGCAAGTTTCTGACGGCTCTCGGCTACGGGCTGGCGGCTTTCACCAAGCCGATCTTTCCGCTCGCTGCTACAGTGGGATGGGTGATTGCGGCGCGCTTTATCGATCGTGTCGGGAAAGGCATCCGCGATGCGCCTCGGGATGCGCTCGTGGCCGACCTCACGCCAGCGAGCCGCCGCGGCGCGAGTTTCGGACTGCGGCAGGCGCTTGATACGATCGGGGCCGTTGCTGGACCACTGGCGGCAATCGCTCTGATGGCGCTGACTGCCGACAATTTCCGACTCGTCTTCTGGATCGCGGTCGTCCCAGCTTTCGTCGCGCTCGCCGTCATGATCTTTGCAGTCGAAGAGCCTATCCGACGTGATGTCGATGCAAGGCCGCCACTGCGCCTCGCGGACGCGAAACGGCTGTCCGGCCGCTTCTGGATGGTGGTTTGCGTCGCGACGATCTTGACGCTTGCCCGGTTCTCCGAAGCGTTCCTCATCCTACGCTCGCAAAACGTCGGATTGCCCGTGGCGCTGGCGCCGACCGTCATGGTGGTAATGAACATTGTCTATGCCATTGCAGCATTTCCGGCTGGCGCACTGTCGGATCGGATCGGCCGGATCGGGCTGCTTGCGGTTGGCATGGCTTGCTTGACCGTAGCCGATCTGATCCTCGCGCTCGGCGCCACCGTCATGCTCACCATGCTGGGCGTCGTGTTCTGGGGGCTGCACATGGCGCTCACGCAAGGGCTGTTCGCGAGCCTCGTGGCTGATACCGCCTCGGAAGAATTGCGGGGAACGGCGTTCGGCATTTTCAATTTCGCGGGTGGCCTTGCGATGCTCGTAGCGAGTGTGTTGGCGGGCGGGCTATGGGATGCCTATGGGCCGACGGCGACCTTTCTTGCCGGCGCGGGAACTACCGTGGTTGCGCTGATCGTTCTTGCCCTAGCCCACCGCCGCAGCGAGATTGTCGGGTCTCCTCAATGAACCGGCTGATGCGTGGAAGAACTTCGCGTCGTCAAGCCGTTCCATAGATCAAACCAAGGCGGCCCGTGTTCGGGCGCAGCAAATGGCCACGTCGTTCGGCTGCGATCACCGGGCAAAATGATGCGCCACCTGGGTCTGCCCCAGGCCACAAGTGTCGTCAAACTCGCCTTCCACGGTCAGGAGTGAGGTAGCGGTGATGGTTTCGGGGCAATTCTCATTGCCTCGCCACAAAAAGCTGTCCGGCCGCACGTAGAGCAACTTCAACGAGCTCGACGTCGACATGTCGATCTCTGGCAATAAGCCCTATGCGCGGAAAGGCGTCGGTGCTCTCTACGTGCGCGGCGGCTTGAATTTGGATCCGTTGTTCCACGGCGCTGGTCATGAACTGGGCCGCCGGCACGGAGAGCGCCCTGCTTGCGGTTGGGTTTGGGGCAACGTTCGCGTTGCGGCGGGACCTTGCTCCTGTGGAGCATGTCCGGGCACTGCGTGATGGATTCGACAGTGGCGCCAACATGCGGCTGTCTTTCGAATCTCCGCGAGTTCGACCGCTTTGGCCCGATTCCAGGATTCGTGGTCTTTCAACGTGCGTCTCTAACGGCGTGAGCGCTGAACCCGCTACGGGCCCAAGAACTCCCTCATGCGAAGGAGTTGGCCGACCGTGTTGACGATGGGTACACGCTTGATCTGATGTTCTTCAAGCATCATTGCGATTTCGTGCAACGGCGTTTCGGGAGATGCTGTGAGATCATTTTAGCTGAGCTGCTTACCGCCAAATCAAGTAGGCATTGAGTAACGTCACCCCAACTCGTCTTGACTTCGACGCGCTGCGCGCCGAGCTGTCGCGCGTGGGCTTCCGCGGTTCTCACTGTCTGGGCCGTCAAGGCCTCCAGCACGTCGCCGGTACTGACCCCGGTCTGCGGCAGTTGCCGCACCTCTTCTCCCAGAAGGCGATCTGCAACCGTCACGATCAGCAGATCGCATGCCAATGCTTTGGCAATCTCTGCCGCGGCTTCGACTGCGCGACTTGCTCCCGCAGATCCGTCGGTAGCCACCATGATGGTTGTCATGACATTTGTCCCTTCGCGTCGGCAACCACTCAAAAGCTAGCTTTAATAAAACAGAAAGATATTGATCTCGCTCAAGCGGCCCGATGGCCGGGTTTTCCATTCTTTGGTTATTTCGGAGAATGCCCAAATGACCAAAGAGATGCGGAAAAAGCGAGAAGAGAATTGTTCGCCGTCAGCGAAGGCTTATCGCGGGACCCTTCTTTTTGAGCAGCAGAATGACGAGCGCAGAGTGCGGGACGCCTTGGACGACGATGAAGTGCGCGAAGCGCTAAAACTCATGCATGAGCGCAATGAGGGCACGCAAAAAAAGCAGGACAAGAACGGTTCGAAGACAGCGAAGATCAATCGCGGGGGCGGTTCTTCTCGAGCTGGAGGAAGAGCGCCGATTTCAGGATGCCGTTAAAAACGATGAAGTTTGCGAAGCGCTGAAACTGTCGCAGGCGCGACAAAAGCACCTAGCTTGCGACAACCGTCGATTTGGCCATACTCCGTTCAGCTTCACGGACGATAACCATCGTACGCAGTACGCTCGATGGATTGACGCTGATCGAATCGATGCCGAGTTCGGTCAGGAATTTCGCGATCTCAGGATAGTTTGCCGGCGCCTCGCCACAGATCCCAACATGCCGCTGGCTGCGCTTGGCGCCTCTCACCGCCATTGTCAGCATTTGCAGCATTCCGGGATCGCGCTCGTCAAAATCGAACGCGACGATGTCGGAGTCCCTGTCGACGCCCAGCGTGAGTTGGGTCAGATCGTTGGAGCCGATCGAAAATCCATCGAACAGTTTCGCGAACTGATCTATCAAAATTACGTTGTTCGGAATCTCGCACATCATGAATATCTCAAGGCCGCCTTCGCCTCGGGTAAGGCCGTGACGTGCCATGGCTTCGATGACATTGCGCGCCTCATCGAGGCGCCTGCAAAACGGAATCATGATCTTGAGGTTGGTCAGTCCCATCGCGTTACGCACGCGGCGCAGCGCTGCGCATTCCAGCGCGAAGCCCTCGGCATAAGCCGGGTGAGCATACCGTGCGGCGCCGCGGAACCCGAGCATCGGATTCTCCTCCTTCGGCTCGAAGTCGGCGCCCCCCAATAGGTTGGCATATTCGTTCGTCTTAAAATCGGAAAGCCTGACAATGACAGGGCGCGGATAGAAGGCCGCGGCGATGGTGCCGACACCCTCCGAAAGCCGCTCGACAAAGAAATCGGACGGTTTCTGGTAGCGCTCGGTGAGGAGCTTGATTGAGCGGCGATCGCGCGCGGATTTGACCTTCGCGGGCTGCGCAAGCGCCATCGGATGGATCCCTATATGTTGATTGATGATGAACTCCATCCTCGCGAGCCCGACGCCGTCGTTCGGCGCCATTGCCGTCTTGAAGGCGATTTCCGGATTGCCAAGGTTGACCATGATTTCGGTGTGCGGTCTTTCCAGTCTGTCCGTCGCGATCCGCTCGACCGAAAACGGTAGTGCGCCATCATAGACATGACCGATGTCGCCGTCCGCGCAGGACACAGTGACCGACATTCCAGTTTTCACCTGCCGCGTGATGTTTTCGGTGCCGACCACCGCCGGCACTCCGAGCTCGCGGGCGATAATGGCAGCATGACAGGTTCTGCCGCCGTGGTCCGTGACAATGGCAGCTGCGGTCTTCATCACCGGTTCCCAGTCCGGACTGGTCGCGGAGGCAACCAGTACCTCGCCGGGCCTGAAAGCGCGAAGATCGCGTTCGTTCTTGATCAGCCGAACCTTCCCGGTGGCGATCTTCTCACCGACGGCGCGGCCAGCGGCAACAACCTTGCCCGTTGATTTGAGCGCATAGCTTTCCAGCGCGTCGGGGCCGCGGCGAGATGCCACCGTCTCCGGACGCGCCTGGATGATATAGAGCGCGCCGTCGCTGCCGTCTTTCGCCCACTCCACATCCATTGGAGTAGGCGCGCCGGCTTTTTGAGAATAGTGGCCCTCCACGACGATGGCGCAGCGCGCGAGCTCCAGGACATTCTTGTCGTCGATGCAGAATCGTTTGCGAGCCGCTTGCGACGTCGCAACGTTGCGGGTGGTTGCGTGTCCTTTTGCGTAGACCATCCGCATTTCCTTCGTTCCCATTCGGCGCGACAGGACGGCGCGAAAACCGCTATTGAAAGTCGGCTTGTGTACATAGAATTCGTCCGGGTCCACGGTTCCCTGGACAATGTTTTCGCCGAGGCCATACGCTCCGGTCACGAAGACCACATCGCGATACCCGGATTCGGTGTCGAGCGTGAATATCACGCCACTCGCCGCGAGATCGGAGCGGACCATCTTCATGACCGCAACGGATAGCGCGACCTTGAAATGATCGAAGCCATTGTCGATGCGATAGGAGATCGCTCGATCTGTGAACAGCGAGGCAAAGCATCGCCGGCATGCGAGCATGAGGTCATCCGGACCGCGAACGTTGAGAAAGCTCTCGTGCTGTCCCGCGAAGCTTGCGGTCGGCAGGTCTTCGGCAGTCGCCGAACTTCGCACTGCGACCGCGACATTGGCGCCGTATTCTTGTTCCAGTTGCCGATAGGCGTCAGCAACTTCGCGGCGCAGATACTCCTGATCAGTCGCAGCGTAAACGATGGCACGCGCTGCACGACCTCGCTTGGCGAGATCCGCAATGTTCCGCTTGTCCAGGCCAGCGAGCAGGCCGCCGAGTTCGTCCCAGGCTCCTGCCTCTGTCAGCGCGTCACGATAAGCCGATGCGATCAGCGCAAAGCCGTTCGGTACTTTGACTCCGTGCCGCGCGAGCGCCGAGTAAAGCTCCCCCAGCGAGGCGGTTTTGCCGCCCACCAGGGGAACATCCTCAAGCCGGATATCCTTAAACCATCGCGTGTAAACAGAAGCGTTCATGGTGCTTCTCCCGCGCCGCAGCATTTTCAATACAATTTTGCCCGACCGGCGGTCGCAGCTTTTGCGGAAGATCAAGTGTTTGGCAACGATAGGTCTTTAGCTATCAAATTTGATCATGTCCAAAGAGCGCGAAGACAACCGGTACCGGGAGTGGCGCCGATTTTGGGAAAGCGCGTCAGGTCTCTGGCGCGGCCTGTCGGCGTAGCGGATTTGGCTGCTCTGCGCCTCGCTGGTCGCCATGGTGGCGTTGCAGCTCTATTTTCAGTTTCGCTTGAATTACTGGAATCGCGATTTCTTCGACGCGCTGGAGAGCCGGGATCCAGAGCGTTTGCAGGCTCAGGCCATCCTTCTCATCCCCTTGTGCGGTGCGAGCGTTGTACTCGCAGCCACGTCGGTCTGGGACCGTATGACCGTGCAGCGCAAATGGCGCGAATGGCTGACCAACAATCTGATCGACTATTGGGTCGACGACAACCGATATACAGGTTTGTCGCTTGTGCAAGGAAATCAGAAGATCATCCCAGAATATCGCATTGCCGAGGATGTGAGGATCGCAACAGATGCGCCGGTCGATTTTGCGCTTGGGCTTGTCTCATCTCTGTTGACCGCCGTCATCTTCATTCAAGTGTTGTGGAATGTCGGGGGGATGCCAGCTTCTCGGTGTTCGGTTATCGGCTTTGGATACCGGGTTACCTGGTCGGAAGTGTCGCGGTCTATGCCGGCATCGTAACGACCGCTACGATTTTGGTGGGTTCGCCACTGACAAGGGTCATTCAGATCAAGAACCAGGCCGAGGCTGAATTGATTACGGCAGCTCACTTGCTGCGGGATATCGGTGAGGGGGTGATGCCCAAGCAGCAGGAGGCGGATGTCCGGTGGGGACTCCAGCTGGCGTTACGGAACGTGCTCGCTCAATGGCGGCGCCTGTGTTGGCTGCTCGTGCATACAACGCTGGTGTCGCAAGGAAACACATTGCTTGCACCCATCGTCGGGCTTGTCCTGTGTTCACCAAAATTCCTGACGGGCACAATGACGCTCGGCGAGCTTACACAGGCCGCCGCAGCTTTCACTCTCGTTCAGGCCTCGTTCAATTGGTTGGTCGACAACTACAGCCGTCTGGCGGATTGGGTCTCGTCCCTCGAAAGGGTAGGCGGTCTGCTGCTTTCGCTCGACGAGCTCGATCATGGAGTCTTGTCGGCCGCTCGTGAGAAGGCCTCCATCCTCGGCGAACCCGTCACGCCGCTTTAATCACAACCTGCTGCGCAAGACGCTCGACATCGTCGGGCAGGCAGAGACTGGTGCCGGGATTCAGCAGCGCTGCGGCCCCACCGGCGACAGCGTACCGGAAGGCCTCTTCGAGATTACTTCTCGAAGCGAACCGCCAGAGCAGCGCTCCGAGAAAGCTATCACCTGCGCCGACGGCGCCGGCCGGCGTGATGGGAAGCGGCTCAGCTCGCAACACCCGGTCGCGGGTCACCAGCACCGCGCCGAGATGGCCCATGGTCAGGGCAACGGTGCCTACTTTGCCGTTATGGACGAGAGCTTTGGCGGAGGCTTCCCATTCGACGGCATCGTTTGGCTCGTGGCCGGCCAACTCCCGCATTTCCCGCAAATTCGGCTTGATCAAATCGACTCCTTCGGCGACGGCGGCAGCAAGTGCTGGGCCCGATGTATCAAGAACCATTTTTGCGCCGAGCCGCGTCGCAATTCTCGTCACCCTTGCATAGAAATCGTCGGGAACCCCTCGCGGCAGACTTCCGCTTGCGACCACAAAGCGGGGAAATGGCTCGATCTTGCAGAGCAATGTCAGACATTGTTGCCACTCCCCCTCACTGAGGCTCGGTCCGGGCAGGATGAAGCGGAACGGCCGGCCAGTGCTGGCTTCAGTAACGAAGAAGTCTTCCCGCGTTTCCTCCGTGATAGGGAAAGTTTGACTTGGCACTCCCTCCCTATCGAGCAATCTGCGCAGCAAATCTCCGGTGGCGCCGCCGACGGGGTAGATTGCGCGGACATCTCCGCCTAAGCGTCGAATTACGCGCGCCACATTGATGCCGCCACCTCCGGGATCGCGTTGTTGCGACGTGCCCCGCAGCTTGTAGACCGGGAGGATCTTCTCAACCGATGTCGACAGATCGACTGCCGGATTAGGCGTGATCGTCACAATATCTGTCATGACCTGGCATGAACCGCCTATGTGTCAGTGCTTGCTATATTTCGATCGAAGAACGCCTTGAGCCCAATGAAGCTGCTGTCGGGGTGGATAATGACGCTGATCGGAATACCGCGAAGATAGCGTTCAAAGCGTCCCTTGTTTTCGAATTGCACTCGAAATTTCGCTTCGATGAGGCGACCCGCAAAGCGCGGCACGATGCCGCCCGAGACATAGACCCCGCCTCGGGCGCAGAAGTTCAGCGCGAGATCTCCGGCGACGGCGCCGAGCAGGGAACAGAACATATCGAGTGCCGCACAGCAGACGTCACAACTCTTGTCCAGCGCCGCTTGAGTGATCCCTGCGGGATCACGGTCCGGCACTGCCACGCCATCGATCGCGGCGAGCGCCTGATACAGGTTTGCAAGGCCGGGCCCGGACAGAACGCGCTCCACGGATACATGCTCGAAGCGCCGGCGCAGTTGGCCGATGACACGCTCCTCCCTTTCGGAAGTCGCAGGAAGCGTCGCGTGACCGGCTTCAGTGACCGCCACCAACGGCGCCCGTGGAAAGAGGCAAGCTGCGCCAAAGCCGGTGCCCGGCCCGACCACAAGCATGGCTGCGCCAGTTGCCGGAGGCTGCCGTCCAATGGCGAAGAGATCGGACGGTTGCAGTGCCGGCAGCGACCAGGCGACAGCTTCGAAGTCGTTGAGGAGATGAATTGTCCCGAACCCAAACCTGTTCTGCAGGTCGGTCGCATCGACCGTCCATCGGCTGTTGGTGATAATGCAGCGATTGTTCTCCACCGGCCCCGCGACCCCGAGCACCGCGGCTTCAGGCGAGGCGCCTGCGCGACGGGTGAGGAAGGCAGCGATCGCCTCGGTCGCGCTCGAATAATCGGCGACCCTGACATGCTCGATCGGCCCAATTTCGTTTCGCTGCGCAAGCGCGAAACGTGCGTTGGTGCCGCCGATGTCCGCGAGAAGAGCCTGCTCGTTCCTCGATCGACGGTGGTTCATCGCGTTGCCGTTATTGCTTCGGCAGAATTTTTGCTGATTTGCGGAACTGAAGGTCTTCGTTTTCCCGTGATGAGGCTGGCGTACCATCGGGCCGAAGCTTTGGGTATGCGCCGTTGCGTGGGGAAGTCGACGTAAACCAGGCCAAAGCGCTGATCATAGCCAGAGGTCCATTCAAAATTGTCCAGCAACGACCACACAAAATAGCCACGGACATCCGCACCCGCTGCGATCGCGTCCTGCATGGCATTGGTATAGGCTTGCAAGTAGGCAATCCGCCCAACATCTTCGACGTGGCCGGAGCTGTCGGGAGTGTCGTCGGATGCGGTTCCGTTCTCCGTAACGTAGATCGTCAAGCCGAAGCGGCGATGAATGTCGAGCAGGCTATCGCGAAAGGCCTTAGGCTCGATTGGCCATCCAATTGTGGTTCTTGGCACGTCCGGTGGCGGCGCACCGAAAGTAGCTCCGATGACATTAGGGTCTGCCTTGATGTAATGCGGCAAGTAATGATTCAGCCCGAACCAGTCGACCGGCCCGGCGATCAGCGCCATATCGCCGGGTTTTTGGAAGGGTTCGATCGCCTTCGCCAGCGCAGGAGGGTAGGACGCGAAGAACTGCGGATGGGGAAACGCATCGTTCCAGTATTCGGCAAAATGCCTCGCGGCAGCCGCATCGTCAACATTCGGACCAGCCGGAAAGCACGGCTGCCGATTGTGTATAGCGCCGAGCGAGGCGTGGGGAACCGCGGCCCGGAGCACCTCAAGGGCAGCGCCATGGCTCAGATTGACGTGGTGGATGGCCCTGTGCAGGGCGTCGGCGTCGGCGATCCCCGGCGCGTTCCAGCCGAAACCATATCCGAACAGCGTAAAGACACACGGTTCATTGAACGTTGCAAACCGCCTGACGCGGTCGCCATAGCGTCGTGCGATGAGTGCCGTGTAATCGGCAAACCATCCTGCGATATCCCGGTTCTGCCAGCCACCAAGCTCGTGGAGGGCCAGCGGCAGATCCCAGTGATAGAGGCATATCCAGGGTTCGATGCCTGATGCGAGCAGCTCATCAATCAATCTATCGTAGAAGGCCAGCCCGGCCTCGTTGGCTGCGCCGCGTCCTTTGGGCAGAACCCGCGGCCACGAGATCGAGAAGCGGTATGCGTCGATGCCAAGATCGCGCATAAGTGCAACGTCTTCCTTGTAGCGGTGATAGTGATCGCAAGCGGTTTCGCCGGTATCGCCATTTCTGACGCGACCGGGCTCGCGGCAATAGACATCCCAGATGCTGTCGCCGCGACCATCGATGCGCGCCGCACCCTCGATTTGAAAACTTGACGTCGAGACGCCCCACACGAAACCGGAGTTCGGCGCCAGTGACATCTGCGGCGCACCTTGGATCTTGACCATTGCCGCCCTTTGAATGCCGTGAATGAAGAAACAATGCAGAGCCTATCGATTGTCCGATTGATGAAGATCAAGAGGGGGCTGAAAGAACCATCTAGATACTAATTGCAGTTCTCACGGGAGCGAGATGATGCGCTGCCACAATCCCTTTCCGGTTCCTGATCGCGTCGATGCCAGACTTCAGCCAGTCGTCTCTATCTGGGAGGGCCTAAGGCGCGGCGAGAATGGAATGCCTTTTGCTGACGACCTCGGTGTTCAGAGCCTACCCAATCTGCCGGGAACTCCTTTCTTGCTGAGCGTGTCCGAGTCGCCGGAGCGCTACCGCTTCGAACTTATGAGCGATAGCTTGCAGGGTGGTGCGGTGGTTGGACGCTTCCTCGACGAGATTTCGCCGAACGTGAACTTCAGCTTTCTGCGCGCCCAGAGCAGCGCGACGGTGGAGGCCGCCGCGCCGACGTTCCTTCGCCTGACACTGTTATCCGGCTACAGCTTCTCCAGAGTCCTACTGCCTCTGTGGGGAAACGGACAGGTCAATATGCTTTTGGCCGCCATCGATCACTACGCGACGGCCGACCGCTTGTGAATGTCTGGACCATCAACGCGCAAGCCTTGATTCCGCGTACGATGAGAGTTGTCCCTGCGGCCTGAACGTGCACGACTCTCGCTCTACGTTACGGCAGGCCGTATTCGGCTGTGTCCCGAACAGCGCCGTAAGCGGCGCTGCAAGCATAAAGAGGATGCGCACGATCCGCCCGCTTCAGCTTGCGGCTTTCATGTCTTCTGGCGATTCAACGTAGAAGCCGGACCACGTGTCGACGAAGCAGAGGTGGTCGTGGACTTCCTTGACGCCGGCGGTATTTTCAGCAGCTACCTTTGTCGCCTGGCGAGACTTGTCGGTCGTGATGATGCCGTGGAGATGAACGACGCCGTTCCGGACCGATGCGTCAAACCCGATCGGTCCCCAGTCGGTCTCATTGACCGTGCGCAGAATTCGATCGCGGATGTGATCGTCATCCGCGGTGGGATCGGGGATTTCATGCGCCAGACTTGCGACTGCTTGCAAAATGTTGGTCCTGTGACGATACCCTTCAATGTTCCATCACTCGTGACTGGAAGCCGTTTGATGCCATTCTTCTCCATCAGGGCGACGAGTGTCTCAAGCGGAGTGCTCTCGGTGACCGTGATCGGATCCGGCGTCATGACGTCCTCGACCTTGCGCCCACGTTCATGGACGTACTCGGTCGCCGCTTTTCCCGGCCCGAGGAAGGACTGCAGCCAGGCGGCGCGCTTGCGACCGGTGCCGATTTCGCTGCGTCTCAGAAAATCGCTCTCCGAAACGATACCGACGAGATGGCCGGCGTCGTCGGGCGTCATGCCGAGACAGCTGCCAGCAGGTTGGAGGATAGGTTGACGCTCGATCCGCGCCGTGCCAACGCCTCCTAAAGCACGCTGCAGGCTTCCGAAATGCCGCACGTACCCGAGGAGTTCTCGGGTCGTCGTGCGGCATCAGATTTTCCGCGCCTGAGTGACTCCGGTTACCAGAGCGACGCACGATTGCGGCCGGCCTCCTATTCGTATCGCAGGGCCTCGATCGGATTTAGACGGGCTGCTTTGCGGGCTGGATAGTAACCGAAGAAAATTCCGACCGCGGCCGAAAATGCGAGGCCGCCGAGCACGGCTGACAACGATATCAGCGCCGGCCAGCCGAACAGGGGCGGCAAGGCGAGCGGGAAAGCGACGCCGGTCAGGATTCCTGCAAGTCCGCCACTGACGCTGAGAAAGACCGCCTCCGCGAGGAACTGAAGCAGGACGTGGATTCGGCGTGCCCCGATCGCCATGCGAAGTCCGATTTCGCGAGTCCTCTCGGTGACGGACACCAGAAGGATGTTCATAATGCCGATCCCACCGACAAGCAGGGAGATCGAGGCAACGGCCGCGAGTAGCACGGCCATGGTTCGGCTGCTGCCTTCGGCCGTTTCTGCGATCTGGCTGAGGTTGCGCACCGAGAAGTCGTTGGGCTGGCCAGGCCGAATGTTGTGACGCCTTGTCAGGATATGGTTGACCTGCTCGACTGCATCGCTCAGGTCACCCTGACTGCTGGCCTGGATGTAGATCTGGTTCACGAAGCCAGTCAGCCGCGATTGCAAATTGTAGGGATTGGGGCTCGGAGGATAGACCCAGTTCAGCGGAGTTTGGCTTTGCGAAAGGGCGGCGACGCCAAGAATTTTCCGTTCGGCGGACGTGAACGGCACCATGATGACGTCGTCTTGATCTTGGCCATAGGCCGTCTGCCCCTTCGGCGCCAACAACCCTATCACGCGCAACGGCGTGCTCTTGACCTGGATCGTGGCTCCGATGGGGCTCTGGTCAGGATCGAAGAGCTGGCGGGCGGCTGACTGACCGAGGACGGCAACCAAGGCCGTTGAACGCTCATCGTCACCGCTAATGCCGCGGCCATCTAAAATGCGCCAGTTGGTGATCGGCGGATAATTTGCGCTGACGCCCTGGATGTTGGTCGTCCAATTGCGGTTCATGTATTGGATCTGGCCGCTCTGGCGGATCAGATAGCTCACGCTGCCGACGCCCATTGTTTCGCGGCGAATGGCATTGACGTCCGCGGTGGTCAGTGTGGACGCGCTCCCAAAGCCGGCCCGCGCCCCGCCGAAAGCAGTCGCTCCGGGAACCACGACGAACAGATTCGTCCCGAGACTTTCGATCTGCTTCAGGACCGCTTCGTTGGCTCCTTGCTCGACAGCGACCATGGCAATGAGTGCGGCAACCCCGATGAAGACGCCAAGCATCGTCAGCAGCTATTTTGGGCCGATTGCGAGCAAAAATTGCCAGCGTCGGGCTATCGCTAGCTCAGATGGCTTCGATGTCTTTCACATCGCCTACGCGGAAGCCAGGGCAGCCTTGAAACGTAGGAGTGACAAGGCGAGAAACAGTGCTCCAATGCCCGAGACGGCCAAGAACTGCGGCCAGACCACGTCCAGCCCTGCACCTCGATAGAGAATCGCTTGCGCGAACGAGACGAAATGAGTGGAGGGCGACGCTTGCATGACGGTCGCAAGCCAGGGCGGCATGCTTTCCAATGGCGTTGCGGAGCCGGATAGGACGTTCATCGGAACCGCAATCAGCATGTAGAGCAGCCCGAGCTGCGGCATCGATCGCGCAACCGTTCCAAGAAATAGTCCGAGACCCGTTGCGAAGAACAGGTAAAGGACGGTGCCGAGCAAGAACAGCGGAATGGATCCCGCAATCGGAACTTTCAGGAGCAGCCGGACGACGAAAGAGAGCGAGAAACCTACTGCGACCGCAATGACGAGCCCGTTGGCCCAGATCTTGGACATCGCTATCTCGAAGGGGGTGACCGGCATGACCATGAGATGGTCCATCGTGCCGTGTTCGCGCTCCCTCACGAGAGCTGCACCAGCCAAGATGATTGCCAGAATGTTGATGCTGCCGATGATGCCCATGACGCTGGTAAACCAAGCGGTGGTCACGTTGGGATTGAAGGCGACCCTGATCACTAGATTGACAGATGATAATGGTGTCGATTCGTCCTGTGACAGGAACCGGGCGATCTCGGTGCTGACGATCTGCTGCGCATCACCGGATCCCAAGCCAGCCTGAACCATGGCGGTTGCGTCGACATTGATCTGTAGGCCAGGCTGGCGTCCGGCCAACACGTCGCGCTGGAAATTCGGCGGAATGTCGATGACGAACGTGTATTGGCCGTCATTCATTAGATGATCGACGTCGGACTGGGCGATCAGGACCGGCGGCTTGAACAGGGGCATGAGAAATGCATGCGTAATTCGTCGCGAAAGATCCGAATGGTCTTCGTCAACAACGGCAATTGATGCATGGTATAGTTCTTGTGAATTGCTCTGTGCATGACTGATGATGGAGAGGGAAAACGAGTAAATTACCAGGCCCATCAGCACCCAGTCGCTGAAGAAGCTGCGAAGCTCCTTTGTTCCGAGCCAGAATATGTTAGAGAGCGAGCGCATCTCGTTCTACTTCTCCTGTTTTCTGACCAGCAGGAGGCTTGCCAACGTGAGAATCGGAATGAATGCAGCAAGCAGCAGGATGCTGGTCCAGAGGTCTGGAAAGCCGAGGCCTTTGGTAAAGGTGCCGACGACGACCGGCCGATAATAACTCATGGGAAAGCCGCGGCCGATGATCTGAGCGGTCCCGGACAGCGACGACACGGGAGTCATCATCCCTGAGAATTGCTGAGCGGGAACGATTGTCAGGATGGCAGTGCCGAACAGCGCCGCAATTTGCGTGCGACAAAATGAGGAAATGAGCATTCCGTAGCCGGTGGTGGTGAAGACGAAGATGATAGTACCGATTAGAAGAGCCAGGAAACTGCCCTTCAGCGGAACCTGGAAAAGCAAAACGGCCATCGCAAACATGATGACGAAATTGATCAACGCTACCGCGACGTAAGGCAATTGCTTGCCGAGAAGGAATTCTAGCCGCGTGACCGGCGTAACATAGAGGTTGGTGATCGAGCCAAGCTCCTTTTCGCGAACGACGGCGAGCGCCATTAGGATCGCCGGAAACAGCGCAAGCATCATGGCAATGGTCGAAGGCACCATCGCATAGATGCTGTCGAAGTCCTGATTGTACTTGAACCGGATTTCGATGTCGGCCGGGAGAGCTGCAACCGGCCGCGTTGTCTTTATGGCGGGATCGGTAAGATAGAGCTGGTGCATACCTTTCAGATAGCCGCGGATCGTCTCGGCGCGGAACGGCATGGCACCGTCGATCCACGCTGAAACCCAGGCTGGACGTCCTCGCTTGATGTCTATGCCGAAGTTCGGCGGAATTTCGATGCTGACGTCGATGCTCCCATCCTTCAGGCGTCGGTCGAGATCAGCGTAGTCTTTAAGAGGAGATTTCTCGACGAAGTAGGTCGAGCCTCTGAGTTCCTCAAGATAGGCGCGGCTCTCGGGTGTCTGATCGCGGTCTAGGACGGCGAAGGTCAAATTGTTAACATCCGTGGAGATGCCCAAGCCGAAGACCACCATGAGCAATGTGGTGCCGAACAGTGCGAACATCAGCCGTATCGGATCTCGAACCAGTTCGAGGCCTTCGCGGATGGTGTAGGCAAACAGACGCTGAAAGCTGAACAAAGCGCCGGCAAGTCTCTGCTGCCGTGTCTTGCCTGAAACGAAGCCGGCTGTCAGTGGCGGCTGGTCGAGAATCGGCCCCGAGGTTGCGGCCGGAGTGTCCTGTTCGAGAAACCCGATGAAGGCGTCATCCAACGTCATTGCGCCTTTGGCCCGAATGAGTTCAGAAGGGGTGTCGGTGGCCAGCACGCGACCTTCATGCATCAGCGAAAGCCGATCGCAGCGCGAGGCTTCGTTCATGAAATGAGTGGACACGAAAATGGTCATGCCCTGGTTGCGCGACAGGTCTGTCAATAGGTCCCAGAACTGATCGCGCGCCAAGGGATCGACCCCCGATGTGGGTTCGTCAAGAATGAGCAGATCCGGCTTGTGAACGATGGCAACTGCAAGCGAGAGACGCTGTCTGATCCCGAGGGGCAGGGCGGACGCGAGGTTGTCGAGGTAACCGGCGAGGCCGCACTTGTCCACGAGTTCGCTGATCCGCTCCTCCGCAAAATCGGGCGGGAGATGGAAAAGGCGGGCGTGTAACGCCAGATTTTGACGGACTGTCAACTCGCCGTAGAGGGAAAACGATTGTGACATGTAACCGACGCGGCGGCGGGCTTCGAAGTTGCCGGCCTCTAGCTGCTTGCCGAAAATCAGTGCCTCGCCTTCGGTCGGCGGCAGAAGCCCGGTCAGCATCTTCATAGTTGTTGTCTTGCCCGATCCATTCGAGCCGACAAATCCGAAAATCTCTCCCTGCTTGATCGTGAAGCTTACCTGATCGACGGCCGTGAAGTCGCCGAATCGGCAGGTCAACCCTCTTGCAACGATGACGGTCTGTCTTTGATTGTCGTGCGGCGGCTCAATCGGCTGCTTCGATCGGGCACCATTCGGTCGCTCTGAAAGCAGGGCTACGAAGGCATTTTCGATGGAACTCGTGCCTGTTTGGCGCCTCAGTTCGGATGGCGAACCGGTTGCCAGCACCTTTCCGTCATCCATGGCGATCAGCCAGTCGAAACGCTCGGCTTCCTCCATGTAGGCCGTTGCAACGATGACGCTCATTCCGGACTTCCGCGCCCGCAAGCGATCGATCAAATCCCAGAACTGCCGACGCGAAAGAGGATCAACGCCCGTCGTGGGCTCGTCGAGGATCAGCAGATCCGGGTCGTGGATGAGCGAGCAGCAGAGACCGAGCTTCTGGCGCATGCCACCAGACAGCTTCTTGGCCGGGCGATCGGCAAAGGGCGCAAGAGCCGTGCTCTTCAAGAGCTCATCGATCCGCCACTCGCGCTCTGCACGCGAATGACCGAACAGTCGCGCGAAGAATTCGATATTCTCGCGTACGCTGAGATCGGGATAGAGATTTTTGCCCAGTCCCTGCGGCATGTACGCGACACGAGGGCACATCAAGGCGCGCGCGGTGGTATTCGCAATATCCTCATCGAGGACAATGACTTTGCCCTCCTGGATCCGGCGTGCACCTGCGAGGATGGCCAGGAGTGTCGACTTCCCGACCCCGTCAGGACCGATCAGGCCGACCAAGCTGCCAGCGGGAATTTCGATCGAAACGTGGTCGAGCGCGGTCACCCTGCGGTAATAATGGGAAACGCCCCTGACGGAAGCGACCGCATCATCGGCAGTGCTCATGGAGTGGATTCCAGCTGCTTCGGCCAGCTGGTCGACGAATCCCAACGCACATAAGTGACCCCGGGCAACCCGCTTCTGATAGCGTCCGCATGCTCAAGCAGACGTTGTTGATCAATCCGCACCCGGACACGAAACATCAGCTTGTCGCGCTCGCTCTGGGTTTCAACGGTTTTCGGCGTGAACTGCGATTGGCTCGCGACAAAGGAGACTTTTGCCGGAATAGGATGGTCAGGGTAGGCGTCGAGCACGATGCGGGCGTCGGCGCCGATCTTGACCTTGCCCGCTTCTGTCGTCGGCAGGTAGATATCCATGTAGACGTAGGAGAGATCCAGCATCGTGAGGACTTTGCCGCCGGCAGGGAGCACTTCGCCGATGTTGGTGAGGCGATACTGGATGCGGCCCGCTTTGGGCGCGATCAGCGTGTTGTCCGCGATCTGCACCCTGTAAAAGCCGGCGTCATGCTGTGCGGCGTCGAGCGCGTGTTGAACTTGCAGGACTCTTGCCCGGGCGGCGGCAAGACCTGCGTTGGCGGCATCGAGTTGCTGCTGCCGTTGATCCATCAACTCTCTGGTCGCCCAGCCATTCTTCACTAGTTGCCGCGTCCGCTCGATTTCGTGCTCGGCTAGGGTCTGCTGGGTCTGTTGCTGGACAAGGGTGGCCTGGGCTTCTTCAACGGCATGCTGCGCCTCTCGCGCCTGTGCTTCGGACTTCGAAAGAGACTGCTCTATGTCCCTTGTATCCATCCGGGCAACCGCCTGTCCGGGGGAAACCGCATCGCCGATATCGGCCAACAGTTCCGAGACGCGACCTGCGTATTTGGTGGCGATATCGATCTCGTCAGCTTCGATGCGGCCATTGCCAAAGCTTATCCCGACAGGCAGCGGCGGATGCATCTGCTTCCACCAATAATAGCCGCCTCCGCCCGCAAGGAGCAGCGCGATAAGGACGGACAGCATGGTAGGCCACGTCCGCCGAACGTTTCGTGGAGATACGGGCACCGGCAGATGCGTATCCGTCGGAGCGACAACCGTCGGTGTCTTGGCCGCTACGGAAGCGCGTGCTCCCGTGGTGACGACGTCCTGCTGGTCCATAGTTATGCCTAAAATCCTGAGCCTAGCCTCAATCGCACGTGCGCAATCGAAGCCATTGACGCAGCTCAATAGTTCATGGAGCTGACTCCTCTGTCTGAACCCTCACCATCAACTTCCGGTGAGCTCTGAGCTCCAGGTCTGAAATGACACGAGCCGCGACCGGCGCAAGTCGTTACGTCACCCCAATTCGGCGACGGCCGAACCTAGTGCAGATCAGAACTCACCGTCTCGTTGACGGGCTTGATGTCGACAATGTCGCCGTCGTTGACGTGGTCGCGGATTGCCTCGAACTCCGCCGAATTGATCTCGAGGAGCCATCGCTTCCACTCTCTTGGATGTCCCTCGGGCGCGACCGGATCGCTCCCTGCGGCGTATTTGTATTTCGCCAGCGCCTCCACGGCCCGCTCCATCGCGCCGCCGTTCTTCAAAGTCACAACGCACCTCATGTCGCACCTCGTCTGTTTGTTAACAAAACATGACACGGGAGCTTTGCTGCACGTTGATTGGAATCAAGACGAAGACGCCGGCACCCATGGTTTCCCTGCGGTGTTGTTGAGCCAGGTTCTGTAAATTGCAGGGCGAACTAGAAGAGCGCTCCTCAGCGCCGGCAGGGCGTCGAGACCGAACTCCGTCGAACTACGTAAGGAACTTACCCTACGGCAAGACGCGCAATGGCGGCGCGACGGGCTTTCGTTAACACTCCGGAAGACCATAGAAGGTTCGGAGGTTTCAATGAACCATTCGATTCACAGCGCCGACCGCGCAACGCACCTCAAAGTCGTAGTCGTCGCCGGAATGGCGGTAGCGGTTGTTTGCGGCCTTACCCTAGACCTCAGTGCCTACACGCAGTCCGTTCCGACGGAGAGAACCGCAGTACTCAAACTTGGAAAGCCGATGAGCATGAGCAGCTCGACGGCAATTGTCGCTCGGTAGTCCGGAGGAATTCCATGCCAAGGACCAAAATGAAAACTCAGGTCGTTGTCGAGCCCTTTGACCCCGCGCTCTGGTCGATTGCAACCGCCCTCAGTATCGCGGTCATCTATCTCGCCTGCCTGACCTGACGAACTCGGTGTCTTGTGGTGATGCGTTCGCGCCTTCCGATAGCGGTCGCACAATTGATGGACGAACTCGCTGGAGAGACGATCATGATAGATTGCCTGATTGATGAGTGCAGCGGCGACGCTCGCGGAGCATGTCGCTCTTGATCAACGAACGCCTTGAAGCCGCGCTTCAAATATTATCGCGAGCAAATGGAGCCGCAACATAGAACGTTACACTAGTTACGGCGAGTATTGGCAACTGATTCGGCCGCTCGTCCACGACGTGGATCTTCATAAGCGATCATCACAAGAGGTGCCAGAAATGCTCGCTGAAACAAAATTAGATACGCTCAGTGCCATCTATCAGCGTCGAGCGGTACGAGGTTACACCGCCGAGAAGATCGAGAAAGCTACGATAGAGCAACTGCTCGACGCCGCGGTGCATGCGCCGACGGCGGTTCATCGTGAGCCTTGGGCGTTCGTTGTGATCCAGAACAAGGAACGTCTGCGGCAGTATTCGGATCGGGCAAAATCCCTGTTGCTTGCGCAGCAAGAGGCAACGTCCTTCTTCCGCGCGGCTGAACCGCAGGCTCTTGCCGTGCTTTCCGATCCCAACTTCAACATCTTCTATGATGCGGGGACGCTCGTCGTCATTGGTTGCAAGGCACGTGGTCCTTTCGTGGAGGCCGACTGCTGGCTTGCAGCGGAAAACCTTATGCTTGCCGCCACGGCAAGAGGCTTGGGCACCTGCTGCATTGGGTTCGCTGTCGCTGTCTTGAATACCCCCGACGTGAAGCGCGAGCTTGGCATCCCCGAAGCGGGTGCTGCTGTGGCTCCAATCATTGTTGGTGTGCCTAAGGGGCCGATACCGGCCGGGACAAGAAAGGCGCCAGTGGTTCTGTCGTGGGTGTCGTAATGACTCTGAATGACTGTGCCCGGCAGATTGTAACTTAAGCTCATCCGCGGAGATTGTGATGCAAGAGATTGTGCCGCCTCATGTTCAACAAGCCGTAGATGAGGCGTGGGTTAGAAGACTTGAACAGCAGGCGAGTGTCTGGAAGGCAGGACGTTCGCAGCGGAGAAGCGCCACTGACCGCGGAGTTATGGTCATTCGCCGCCCGAAGCCGTGCACCCACGAGTCTGCCCGAGGAAGACGCGATCTCGCCCGATCCGCGACCTGAAATTGAGCGCTGATGGGGCGTTGATGTTCAAGTCAATTCCGGTGCCAATCGATCTCGCTGCAGAAATCTCCGCCGAGGTTTTATGGTCTCATCATTGCAGCTTAAGCGGTATGAAATGAAGGCCATGCCTATCCGCCCTCCACCACTGAGTTGTCGTGTTGATCTGAATCAACCTTAACACGGACGCGCCCTCTAGCTTTCTGGCCGGCAATCACAGGAGAACGGCAATGAAGAGGCGCGCTATTGGTTTGGTTGTGTACTCCGCGATAGGCGTGATCAGCTCAACCGGGGTGACTTTTGCGGACATGGTCGGTCGGTATGAATGCAGCGTGGTCGGCCCAAGTGTCCCAGAGCCAGTCGGAGATCGCCCCGATCACACGATCCAGAGCATTCAGTATTCCTGCGTGGGCGTGGACGGCTTGCTGAAAGGTGCCACACTCTCAGGAAATGCCGTGGTCGAATGGCAAGGACCTAAATCGACGTTCTTGGCTGCTTCTACTACGCATCGAACTCCCGGAGGGCTTGCCGTCGGTCAGCTACTTGAGGGCAGTGGGTTGATCGTCGTGAAGGACGGTAAGCCTCTCGGACAGGATGCGTCCGGGAAGGCGATGATCAAGTTTGCATCAGGGACGCTTGCGGAACTCGCAGGAAGGACGCTCAAATGGATTTCGAAGCCTGTAAGCTTCAATCGATTCGAGCAAGAATACTTCTCGGAGTGACGCGTCGAAGATAACGGGTGCGCGAGGGCTCCTATTCGCATGCCGACTAGAGCCACCGCCAGAAGGGTACGGTTCGCTGAATCGGCAGGGGCACCGCACTTGCCCTCACCTCTGTCTCACTGGTTGCCGTTTCTGGCCCGGCACGACGGCGGCTAGGCGGGATAATTCCTTAAGGTCGGCGCCTTCAGCCCGCCGCTTCGTGGTCGACGAGGGGTCCCAGATCTGAACCAGCATATAGCAGCAGGAAGTGCCCCGATCGTGCCCCAACCATTTCGGGGCACGCAGAAAGGAATCGTCCAAAGAACTTATTGATTTCATTGGATTAATGGTGGACGCACAAGGGATCGAACCTTGGACCTCTCCCGTGTGAAGGGAACGCTCTCCCGCTGAGCTATGCGTCCGGGATGTGACGTGCCAATGGCTGCTGGTCGGCGGCCGGTCGATGGTGGCGCTTCGTCAGAGCGTGCGATTTACGAAGTGCCGGGTAGGGGTGTCAAGCCAAACCCTGCGGGAATCAGGCGCCTTGCTGGCGGGCGCGGGAGGCGTGCGACTGCAGCGCCCGGATGCGCTCGGCAAGCGTGCCGCCGCCTTCGGGCATCCCGCTGCCCGGCGGGACGCCATTTGCGGCACCGTTGGCGGGTTTGGCGGCCGCCTTGGCCGGCACGGTCGGCTCCGCCGCCAGCATCGCCTCGATCGCCGAATTGGGGCCCTCGAGCTGGATCGCGAGCTTGGCTACCTCGGCGGCGATGTCGTTGATGCGCTCGCGCAGCAGCGCGTTCTCCATCCGCTCGGTGGCCCAGGAGCTTTCGGCCTGCTGCTGGATCGCGTTGATGTCGCGCTGCAGCTTGCCGCGATCGTCGCGGGCGATGCGCAGCTGCTCCTCGACCGCCGCCTTCTCCTGGCGCAGCTTCTCGAGCACGGACGATTTGCCGCCGCTTGTCGCAGCGATCTCCTCGCGCAGCTCCTGCACCGTCCGCTCGGCGGCGGCGTTGGCCTGCTTGAGCTGGCCGTTCTC
This sequence comes from Bradyrhizobium quebecense, assembly GCF_013373795.3. Classification (NCBI taxonomy): domain Bacteria; kingdom Pseudomonadati; phylum Pseudomonadota; class Alphaproteobacteria; order Hyphomicrobiales; family Nitrobacteraceae; genus Bradyrhizobium; species Bradyrhizobium quebecense. The sequence goes on along the minus strand of NZ_CP088022.1, from coordinate 4,972,096 downwards.
GAATTCGCGTTCGGCAAGCAGCTTGCCCTGGGTCGCAAGCCGGGACTCGAGGTCGGTGACGCGGTTGCCGAGCATCTCGGCTTCCTTGACCTGGACGATCAGCTGGCGGTCGAGATCGGTGACCCGCTGGCTCAGGTTCTCGACCCGGCCGCGCGCGTCGGTGAGCTCGCGCGTTGCGGTTTCCGACTGGTTGCGCTCCTGGGCGAGGCGGGCTTCGGTTGCGGCAAACTCCCTGGCGGCATCGCCGACACGGTTCTTCAGCTCCTCGACCTGGGTCCGCACCGCGACCAGTTCGATCTGGCGGCTGTCCGCCGTCATCGAGCGGTCGCTGAGCTCGGCGTTGATCTTGCCAAGCTCGCTTTGCTTGTCGGTCAGCGCCTGCTCGGCGTTGCGCAACAGCGCGGTCTTGGCGGAAAACTCTTCCTCGGTGGCGCGAAGCTGCTCCTTCATCGCCTTCTCGCGCGCCTCCAGCGCGAAGATCGCGGCGTTCTTCTCGCCGAGCTCGATCTTCATGCGGTTGATCGCATCGGTCTTCTTGCCGAGCTCGGCGAGCTGGCTCGTGGTCTTGCTCTTGAGCTGGTCGACGCTCATCTCGAGCCGGCGGGCCGACATGGCGAACTCGGCGCGGAGCTGGTCCTTGTCGGCCTGGATCTCGGCCATCGACAGCGGGGTGGCCGCTTCCATGCGGCGCGTGGTCAGCCGCACCGCCCGGTTATGCACCAGCGGAACGATCATCAGGCCGCACAGCATCGAGATCAGGAAACCGATCGCCGCGTACATGATCGGCTCGATCATGAAGGGTCACTCCAAAGAAGGAAGGAATTTGTTAATCACAATGCCACGGCGGGCCGGCCAAAGGCCAGCCCGTTTGCCGCGTTAACCTGAATCGCTAACCGTGTCGGATCACCCGTCCGGGCCCAAGACCTAGAACGGGTTCCAGGTCGCGCGCGGGGTGAATTTGAGGTAGCCGACGCTGGCACCGAGCCGCAAGCCGATGCCGGAGCGAATCGGCACCAGCACGATGTTGTTGGCGGTCAGCGCCGTCATGCCGAAGCCGCCGACGATATAGGCCGAGCCGTCGATGCCGACGAAGCGTTGATAGATCGCCTGCGTCGAGGGCAGGTTGTAGACCAGCGTCATGGTGCGGGCGCCGTCGCCGCCCCAGTCGAAGCCGACCGAAGGACCCTGCCAATAGACCCGGAGGTCGCCGGCGTTCTTGGTGTAGAGCGTGCCTTCGCCATAGCGCAGCCCGGCCACGAAAGCACCGGAGCCTTCCTCGCCGAGCACGTAACCGTTGGGCAGGCCCCATTGGCTGACCGCGCGCTCGATAACCGAGGCGAGCCCGCGCGAGACGTTGCCGAAGAACTTGTGTCCGGCGCCCACCAGCTCGTCGGGCCCGTAAGTATACGGTGTCGGCTCACGCTGCGGCGGTGGATATTGCGGTGGTGGGGGCTGCTGCGCGGACGCCCCTGCGCTCCAGCACATCAGCGCGGCAAACGCGACCGCGGCAAGGCGTGATGCGAAAGTCATTAAGAACCCCTGCTATCGAAATCCGGGCGTTGCCCTTTAACCTGATGCCAACAGGCACGGCTCTAGGTTGCGCCCAGTGTCCCCTCGACTCGGATGTTATCGGTATCAACTATGACGGCACAACGGCAGGAAAGATATGGATCGTGCCGGGGCATGGCGTTTTTCGGCCTGTTGGCGGGCATTTTGACGGCCATCGGGCCCTCTTTGCCTGTTCAGGCCACGACGACCGAGCGCGTGGTGACGAACCGCTACTCTGGCCTCGCGATCGAGGGATTCGATCCCGTCGCCTATTTCACCGATGCCGCCGCCACCCAGGGGCGGCCGGAATTCGAGGCTGCTGAAAGCGGCGTGGTCTGGCGTTTCCGCAACGAAGGCAACCGCGCCTCGTTCGTGGCACATCCTGAAATCTATGGCCCGCAGTTCGGCGGCTATGATCCGACCGATCTGGTGCGGGGCGTGACCTGCGCGGGCAATCCGCGCTTCTGGGCCGTTGTCGGGAACAGGCTTTATCTGTTCAACCGGGAACACAGCCGCGACATCTTCGCCGCCGATCCCGCGCGCTTCCTGAAGGAAGCCGCGGCGCGCTGGCCGGAGCTGGAAGAAAGTCTCGCGCAGTAATCACAATGCTGCGGCCGGGTCGCCCCAGGCAATGAATTCGGGCACCAGAAAGTCTTCGCGGCCGAGCCCGAAATGCAATTGGCGTCCCTTCGAATCGGTGACCTTGCCGCCGGCCGCAACCACGACCGCGTGACCGGCCGCCACATCCCATTCTGATGTCGGCGACAGACGCGGATAGATATCGACTGCACCCTCGGCGACACGGCCGAACTTGACCGCCGATCCCAGCACGGCGCGGACCGAGCCGCCGCGTTCGTCGATGAAGGCCTCGGTGTGCGCATCGCCGTGCGAGCGGCTGACCGCAACGGTCCAGGGCGCGCCGCGCGGCGGGCAGGGACGGGTCTTGATCGGCACTGCCTGCGAAACCGCGCCATTCTGCAGCGTCAACCGCTCGGCGCCCTTGCCGACGATGCCGCGCCAGATCAGCCCGAGCGCGGGCGCACCGATGATGCCGAGCAGCGGCACGCCGTGCGTGACCAGCGCCACATTGACGGTGAATTCATTGCGGCCGGCGACGAATTCCTTGGTGCCGTCGAGCGGATCGATCAGGAAGAAGCTGTCCTTGTAGGGCGGCGTCGCCAGTTGGACGCGCTCCTCCGACAGCAGCAACACATGCGGCGTCAGCCGCGTCAGCCCTTCGACGATGATGTGGTCGGCGGCGAGATCGGCCTCGGTGACCGGCGAACCGTCACTCTTGCCCGTGACGTTCATCGCGGATCGGTTGACCGCAAGAATCGCCTCGCCGGCCTGGATCACCAGTTCGGTCAGCGATTCGAGCAGCGCGGCGGCGGCTTCGCAGCCGATCAGGGACGGCTGTGCCTTATTCATGGGCGGGTCTCATATCCTGTTTGTGTTCCCTGAGATCATGATGCGATGACAAGGCATCGCATCATGATCTCATCCCCTTGTTTGAGCATGATCTTTTCGGAAAACCGGTTTCCACTTTTCCGGATCATGCCTTATCAGTCCCGCCGCAAGCTGGCAGCATCCGTCTGCACGGTGTATCAAGCCGGCAGGCATGCGTGATTCGCACTCCTCCCGCGGCGTGCGGCTTTCCAGGAAACAATTGATGTCTGGCACTTCGTCTCCCGGTCCCGCTCCCGATGCACTCGAACTAGCTGCGCTGTTGTGCTCGCGGGTCTGTCACGATCTCATCAGTCCGGTCGGCGCGATCGTCAATGGGCTTGAGGTCCTTGACGACAATCCGAAGCCCGAAGACCGCGACTTCGCGCTCGATCTGATCCGCAAGAGCGCCAAGACCGCTTCGGCGCGGCTGCAGTTCTGCCGGCTGGCGTTCGGTGCCGCGGGTTCCTCCGGCGCGCAGATCGACCTCGGTGATGCCCAGAACATGGCGAAAGGGCATATCGAGGACGGCAAGGTGACGCTGACCTGGAATTTGCCGCGGCTGCTGCTGCCCAAGAACCGGGTCAAGCTGCTGTTGAACATGCTGGTCATCGCGCAGCAGACCATCCCGCGCGGCGGCACGCTCACCATCGATCCGGTCGGCGAGGGTGAGACGATGAGCTTCCGCATCCTGGCCGCGGGCCTCAATGCGCGGGTGCCGCAGAACATCGTCGACTTGCTCAATGCAAGCTCGTCGAACACGGTCGATGCGCATGCTGTACAGCCGCATTACACGCGCCTCTTGGCCGAAGCCTGCGGGTTGAAAGTGACGCTCACGCTCGACGGCGACAAGGTCATTATCGCAGCGTCCTGAACGCGGCCGCGGGAACATCATTAAGCAAAGGTTACGAGCGGCCGCGCGATTCGATCGTGCGGCCTTATCTCTTTGTTGATCCCGTTCTTTTCCAATTACTCAACCAAACTTAAACGCTTTGCGGAGAAGCTGACCTAAGTTCCGGCCGGCGCGTCGATGTCGTGCGCCGCAGCGTTTTCGGCGTTTTTCGAAGGTTGGTTTCATGGACGATCTGTTGCGCGAGTTCCTGACGGAGAGCAGCGAGAGCCTGGATACGGTCGACAATCAGCTGGTGCAGTTCGAGCAGGATCCGAACAACGCGAAGATCCTGGATAACATTTTCCGGCTTGTGCACACGATCAAGGGGACCTGCGGCTTCCTCGGGCTGCCGCGGCTGGAAGCGCTGGCGCATGCCGGCGAGACCCTGATGGGCAAATTCCGCGACGGCATGCCGGTGAAGGCGGAAGCCGTGACGCTGATCCTGTCCTCGATCGACCGCATCAAGGAGATCCTCGGCGGGCTCGAGGCGACCGAGGCCGAGCCCGAGGGCAACGACCGCGACCTGATCGATCAGCTCGAAGCGATGGTCGAGCACGGCATGGCCGCTATGGCGGCCGGCGAAGAAGCGGTGCCTGTCGTTGATGCCCCGTCGGTGCAACCGGCCATGACCGAAGGCACGCTGGTGGTGCAGACGCTGGAGCGTCCGCTGCGCCCGGGTGAGGTCTCGCTCGATGAGCTCGAGCGCGCCTTCCGCGAGACCGAGATCGAAGTCGCAGCACCCGCGCCTGTCCCGGTCGCGAAGCCCGCAGCCGTTGCCCCCGCAGCCGAGCCGGCTGAAGCTGCAAAGAAGCCGGCCCGCAAGGCCGCCACCGAGGATGTCCAGGAAGGCGACAAGATCGCCAACCAGTCGATCCGGGTCAATGTCGATACCCTCGAACACCTCATGACCATGGTCTCCGAGCTGGTGCTGACCCGCAACCAGCTGCTCGAGATCAGTCGCCGCAACGAGGACACCGAGTTCAAGGTGCCGCTGCAGCGGCTCTCCAACGTCACCGCCGAGCTGCAGGAGGGCGTCATGAAGACGCGCATGCAGCCGATCGGCAATGCCTGGCAGAAGCTGCCGCGCATCGTCCGCGATCTCTCCGGCGAACTCGGCAAGCAGATCGAGCTGGAGATGCACGGCGCCGACACCGAGCTCGACCGCCAGGTGCTCGACCTGATCAAGGATCCGTTGACGCACATGGTGCGCAACTCCGCCGATCACGGCCTGGAGACCACCGCCGAGCGGGTCGCCAGCGGCAAGCCCGAGCAGGGCACCATTCGCCTCAGCGCCTATCACGAGGGCGGCCACATCATCATCTGCATCGCCGACAATGGCCGCGGGCTCAACACCGAGCGGATCAAGGCCAAGGCGCTCCAGAACGGTCTCGTCACCGAGGCCGAACTGGAGAAGATGACCGAAGCCCAGATCCACAAGTTCATCTTCGCGCCGGGCTTCTCGACCGCCGCGCAGGTGACCTCGGTGTCCGGCCGCGGCGTCGGCATGGACGTGGTGCGCACCAATATCGACCAGATCGGCGGCACCATCGATATCAAGAGCGTGGCCGGCGAGGGCGCCTCGGTCACCATCAAGATCCCGCTGACCCTGGCGATCGTCTCCGCTCTGATCGTGGAAGCCGGCGGCGACCGGTTTGCCATTCCGCAGCTCTCGGTGGTCGAGCTGGTGCGGGCGCGCGCCAACTCCGAGCACCGCATCGAGCGGATCAAGGATACGGCAGTGCTGCGGCTGCGCAACAAGCTGCTGCCGCTGATCCATCTGAAGAAGCTGCTGAAGATCGACGACGGCGCCACCAGCGATGCCGAGAACGGCTTCATCGTGGTGACCCAGGTGGGCAGCCAGACCTTCGGCATCGTGGTCGACGGCGTGTTCCACACCGAGGAGATCGTGGTCAAGCCGATGTCGACCAAGCTGCGGCACATCGACATGTTCTCCGGCAACACCATTCTGGGCGATGGCGCGGTGATCATGATCATCGACCCCAATGGGATTGCCAAGGCGCTCGGCGCCTCCAGCGCGGCGGCCCATGACATGGCCGATGACAATGCCGCCGCGCATGCCTCGAGCGGCGAGCAGCTCACCTCGCTGCTGGTGTTCCGCGCCGGTTCGAGCCAGCCCAAGGCGGTGCCGCTCGGCCTCGTCACCCGGCTGGAGGAGATCGCAACCGACAAGATCGAGCTCTCGAACGGCCGCTACATGGTGCAGTACCGCGAGCAGCTGATGCCGCTGGTGCAGATGGCCGGGGTCGAGGTGCAGACCCAGGGGGCGCAGCCGATCCTGGTGTTCGCCGACGACGGCCGCTCGATGGGGCTCGTGGTCGACGAGATCATCGACATCGTCGAGGAGCGGCTCAACATCGAGGTCGCGGGCAGCCAGGACGGCATTCTGGGTTCGGCCGTGATCAAGGGCCAGGCCACCGAGGTGATCGACGTCGGCCACTTCCTCCCCATGGCGTTCGCCGACTGGTTCTCGCGCAAGGAGATGCGCCCGTCGGCCTCGGCGCAGTCGGTGCTGCTGGTCGACGACTCGGCGTTCTTCCGCAACATGCTGGCCCCGGTCTTGAAGGCTGCCGGCTACAAGGTGCGGACCGCGGGAGGCGCGCAGGAAGGGCTCGCGGCGTTGCGCTCGGGGCAGGCCTTCGACGTCGTGCTGACCGACATCGAGATGCCCGAGATGAACGGCTTTGAGTTCGCCGAGAACATCCGAAGCGACCACAACCTCGTCGGGCTGCCGATCATCGCGCTGTCGGCGATGGTGTCGCCGGCGGCGATCGAGCGCGGCCGCCAGGCCGGCTTCCATGACTATGTCGCCAAGTTTGATCGTCCCGGGCTGATCGCGGCGCTGAAAGAGCAGACCGCCGAGCTGCGCCGCGCCGCTTAAAGGAAACGAGAGTGATGACCAGCAAGACCGAGACCAGTGAAGGCGCGATGGCCGAATACGTCACCGCGGTGATCGGCGGGCAGCTGTTCGGCTTGCCGATCTCGCGGGTGCAGGACGTGTTCATGCCGGAGCGGCTGACGCGGGTGCCGCTGGCCTCCAGCGAGATCGCCGGCGTGCTCAATCTGCGCGGCCGCATCGTCACCGTGGTCGACATGCGCGCCCGGCTCGGCCTGCCGAAGGCCGACGACGGCAAGCCGCCGATGGCGGTCGGCGTCGACCAGCGCGGCGAATCCTACGGCCTCTTGATCGACCAGATCGGCGAGGTGCTGCGGCTGCCCGACGACAGCCGCCAGGACAATCCGGTCAACCTCGATCCCCGCATGGCCAGGCTCGCCGGCGGTGTTCACCGCCTCGACGGACAGCTCATGGTCGTCCTCGATGTCGATCGCGTGCTCGAACTGGTGCCTGATGCCAAAGCGGCCTGAGACGGGCCGACTGAATCGAAGAACTGAAACATCCCACCGGGGATGAGGAAGTAGAGGTCGCAGATGAGAACGTGTCTTGTTGTCGATGACTCAAGCGTCATTCGCAAGGTTGCCCGCCGTATCCTGGAAGGTCTCGATTTCCAGATCGTCGAGGCCGAGGACGGCGCCAAGGCGCTCGAGGCCTGCAAGCGCGCGATGCCCGAGGCCGTGCTGCTCGACTGGAACATGCCTGTCATGGACGGCTACGAGTTCCTCGGCAATCTCCGCCGCATGCCCGGCGGCGATCAGCCCAAGGTCGTGTTCTGCACCACCGAAAATGACGTCGCGCATATCGCACGCGCGCTGCATGCCGGTGCCAACGAATACATCATGAAGCCGTTCGACCGGGACATCGTCACCGCGAAGTTCCAGGAAGTCGGTTTGATTTAACTCTACGTTCGATCCGGCGGCAGAAGCCTTCGGCTCAACGGTTGTTGTGCGTCGTGTTGCGTCGCTGGTGAAGTCATGAGTGTTGCGTTGACAAGTACTGCGGTCCCGACATCGACCCGTTCCGACAAGGTGCGGGTGATGGTCGTCGACGATTCCGTGGTCATCCGAGGGATGATCTCGCGCTGGATCGGCGCCGAACCCGACATGGAGGTCGTGGCCTCGCTGCGCACCGGCCTCGACGCCGTCAACCAGCTCGAGCGCATCAACCCCGACGTCGCGGTGCTCGATATCGAGATGCCCGACCTCGACGGCATCTCGGCGCTGCCGCAGCTGCTGGCGAAGAAGCGCGACCTCGTCATTATCATGGCTTCGACGCTGACCCGCCGCAACGCGGAGATCAGCCTGAAGGCGCTCTCGCTCGGCGCGTCCGACTACATTCCGAAGCCGGAGAGCACGCGCGAGGCAACCGCCGCGGAAACCTTCCGCCACGACCTGATCCAGAAGATCCGTCACCTCGGCGCCAAGGCGCGGCGCAGCACGGTGCATACGGCGGTGAGCCCGCCGTTGGCGCCCGGACACGACAAGCCGCGCCCGGGGCTGCCTCCCGCCGCCGCGCCCGCCCAGGTCGCGCGCCGTTCGTTTGGCCTGCTGCAGCCCAAGGTGCTGCTGATCGGCTCCTCCACCGGCGGCCCGCAGGCGCTGATGACGCTGGTCGCAGAGATCGGCCCCGTGATCGATCGCGTCCCGGTGCTGATCACCCAGCACATGCCACCGACCTTCACCACCATTCTCGCCGAGCATCTGGCGCGCACCAGCAAGCGGCCCGCGCATGAGGGGATCGACGGCGAGAGCATCAAACCTGGTCAGATCTATCTGGCGCCGGGCGGACGCCACATGCGGATCGCTCGTCACGGCATTGATGCCACGATCGCGCTCGACGACGGGCCGCCGGTCAATTTCTGCAAACCCGCGGTGGATCCGATGTTCACCTCCGCGATCGATGTCTGGCAGGGCAGCATCATGTCGGTGATCCTGACCGGCATGGGCTCCGACGGCATGCGCGGCGGCAAGGACATCGTCGCCGCCGGCGGCAGCGTGATCGCCCAGGACGAAGCGAGCAGCGTGGTGTGGGGCATGCCCGGTGCCGCGGTCAATGCCGGCATCTGCGCCGCCGTGCTGCCGCTCAATCAGATTGCATCGAAGCTTGTTCGCGTGTTTGCCGGAGACCGTTCGTGACGCCGCTGGACTATGAGTATCTGCGTAAGCTGCTGAAAGAACGTTCCGGCCTCGATCTGTCGGCCGACAAGCAATATCTCGTCGAGAGCCGCCTGCTGCCATTGGCGCGCCGGTCGAACCTCGCCGGCATTCCCGAACTCGTGCAGAAGATGAAGGGCGGCGCCGAGATGCTGACGTCGGAGGTGGTCGAGGCGATGACCACCAACGAGACGTTCTTCTTTCGCGACAAGATCCCGTTCGACCATCTGAAGGAGGCGGTGCTGCCGGCGCTGGCACAGGCGCGCGCCGCGCGCCGCAGCCTGCGCATCTGGTGCGCGGCCTCGTCGACCGGGCAGGAGCCCTATTCGATCGCGATGCTGCTGAAGGAAATGACCGCGCTATTCACCGGCTGGCGCATCGAGATCGTCGCCACCGACCTGTCGCAGGCGGTGCTGGAAAAATCCAAGGCCGGCCTGTTCAGCCAGTTCGAGGTGCAGCGCGGGCTGCCGATCCAGCTGCTGGTCAAGCACTTCGTGCAGAAGGGCGAGCTCTGGCAGCTCAACGCCGATATCCGCGGCATGGTGCAGCACCGCCAGCTCAATCTGCTGCAGGACATTTCGCATCTCGGCACCTTCGACGTGATCTTCTGCCGCAACGTGCTGATCTATTTCGATCAGCAGACCAAGGCAGGCATCTTCGGCAAGATCTCCCGGATGCTCGAGCCCGACGGCGTGCTGGCGCTTGGCGCGGCTGAATCCGTGGTCGGTATCACCAATCTGTTCAGGCCCTATCCCGACCGCCGCGGGCTCTATCAGCCCAGCACCGCGCCAGTCGCGCGCGCCGGCGCCGCGCATGTGCTGAAGGCGGTCGCGTCCGCGCGGTGAAGGGCAAGTCCCCCGCGGCCCCGCACCCTCTACCCACGTCATTGCGAGCGAAGCGAAGCAATCCATCTCACCGCGCGTGCGGAAGGATGGATTGCTTCGCCGCTACGCTCCTCGCAATGACGGTGGTGCAGAGTGTCAACGTTTCTACAAAATCGCGTGAGGCAGGAAGCGCGATGTGTTGCCGGTGATCGGGTTCTCGTCCTCGCGGATCGACAGCCCGCGGGGCGTGTGATCGACCAGCCAGCTGCCGAGCACGGGATACTGCCCGGAGAAATTCGGCAGCGGCGCGAGGGCCTGCCGGATGAAGCCCTCGGCGCCGTAGGGGCCTTGCTCCGCGACCAGCGTGATGCCGGCGCTGACCAGTTCGACATTGGCGCCTTCGCGCGAATAGATCGGCTTGCGCACGAACGAGGTGCCGAGCTGCGCGGCCTGCGGGTCGTCCTCGAAATAGGCTGGCAGCAGGTTGGGGTGGTTCGGGAACATCTCCCACAGCAGCGGCAGGATGCCCTTGTTGGACAGGATCGCCTTCCAGGGCGGCTCGATCCATTGCGTCGGCGCCGTCGCGAGGTTCTTGCCGAACGCGTCGTGGAACATCCACTCCCATGGATAGAGCTTGAACGCGAGCGCGATCGGGCTTTCGTCGAGGTCGACGAACTGGCCGTCATTGCGCAGTCCGATCTGTTCGATGTCGAGCAGCGTGGTCTTCAGCCCGGCCTGCGCCGCGGTGTCCTCGAGATAGGCGAGCGTGCCGGCGTCCTCGGCGTTGCCGGTCAGCCCGCTGAGATGCAGCGGATGGGTCGCGCCGATCGTCTTCCAGGCCTCGATCAGCGCCTCGTGGATCGAGTTGAACTGGTCGGCGCGCTTCGGGATGATGTTGCGTTCGATTGCCTGTTCGAGCCAGGTCCATTGAAACACCGCCGCCTCGAAGATCGAGGTCGGCGTGTCGGCATTGTATTCGAGCAGCTTGGCCGGGCCGTTGCCGCTGAATTTGAGGTCGAGCCGGCCGTAGAGGCTCGGCTCCTTGCGGCGCCAGCTCGCCGCGATCAGGTCCCAGAATGCTTCCGGTATCTTCAGCCGGCGCAGATATTGTTCATCCCTGACCGCGCGTCCGGCGAGCTCGAGGCACATCGCGTCGATTTCGCCGGTCGGCGCCTCGATATCGCGCTCGATCTCGTCGAGCGTGAAGGCGTAATAGGCGCGCTCGTCCCAGTAGCGTTCGCCGTCGATGGTGTGGAAGGTGAAGCCGGCGCTTTCGGCGGTTGCCTGCCAATCGTCGCGCTCGGAACATGCGATGCGTTGCATGAAGGGGTCCGTGATCTTCAGACGATGGGTGTCGGCTCGGACGTCAGGCGCCGCCATGCGAGGGACCGTTGTCGTAGTGGGCGATGCTGCGCGGCGCGCCGCCGAAGCCGCCGGAAGGTGATATCTGCTCGGGCTTCCGCTTGGCTTTGTGCCCCGCATGGTGACGACTGCGGGCCTAGCCTGGCGCCAGGCCCATCGAGGCTGCGCCGATCGCGACGCTCCCCATCAATTTCAGCCAGACCCGTCGCGAGCGTTTCATGGACGCGATCCTTGCCTTCCGTCTTGTCGTTTGCGAGCCGCGCCGAGTCTCCATCAGCTCCGATCGCCGGGCAAGTGAAAGCGCATGACGACACGGCAATGTGCTTGTCAGCCGCCGCCGAAGCCGAACGCATGCGCGAACGAGCCGAAGCCGCCGCGGCTGACCGACGAGCTTGACGATGAACCCGACGAGGATGAAGAGCCGCCCGACGATGAGCTGCCGCTGTAGAAGCTGCTGTGCGACGAGCCGCCGCCGCTGCCGCCCGACCCGGACGACGAACTGCGCGGCGCGCAATCGGCGCCGGGTTGCAGGGGGGCCGGCGCGGTCACGCCCGGTGGCGTCGGCTGGATCGGCTGGCAATTCTGCCGCGGCATCAGCGCGTAGGCGCTGCCGCCGACCGCGAGCGTGCCCATCATTAGCAGCGCGACATGGCTGGAGCGCTTGGAAGGTGGATCCGGCCGCGGTGGCACCGCCGGCACCACCGGTCGCCGTTTGCCGAATTCCGGGTTCGGTTTGCGCGCCATGGTCAGCTCTATGACTCAGTAGATCATGCAGGCGGCGTTGAGCGCGCCTGCGGCCAGCGAGGACAGCCCGAGCCAGATCGACGCCGCCATCTCGCCGGAGGCGATCCGCGCCGACAGGTTCGGCACCGGGATCTTCACGATGTAATAGACGATGATCTGCACGATCAGCGCGATGATGCTCCAGATCAGGCAGTCCACCACATTGGCGGAATGGGCGATGGCGCTGACCACCGGCAGCACGAAGCCGAGCAGGCTCAAGCCCAGCGCAATCGCCGCCGCCGGATCGTTGTCGCGGATCAGCTGGAATTCGTCGTGCGGGGTGACGCGGGTGTAGACGAAGAGGTAGGCGACCACGGCGATCAGCGCCGTGCAGAAATAGACCAGGAACGCCGGCAGGCCGGCGAGGGATTGCAGGATCATGTGATGCGCCCGAACAGCCCTAGATGGTCATCCTATAGCTGATTGGTCGCGGTTCGCGAAGCTTCGGTTCGATCCAACCTGTGGGCTGCGGTGGCCGCGGACGGCCGCCGGAAAATTGCTGCGCGGGGATGTGAGCCGCTTCACAGCGGCCCTCGCGATAGTCGCCTATACGATATGCAACCAGAAGTGCATGTCGCGAATGGGTTCGGTGCTCCCGATGACGACCAGTTTTGGCAACGACATCCTGCCGATGTTTCGACCGGGCGACATCGCCTGCATGACCCCAAAGGGCGTTCGGCTCGGCGACGCCGACTGGATCTGCGACCCGGCCGCTAATGATGACTTTGCCGATCACGCCAACGCACGTCGCGTCTTCGCCGCGCTGTCAGCCGGCTTCATGCCGCCCGGTCACCGATGGTCGCAGGACGCGCTCGATGTCTATGCGAGCTGGATGGGGGACGGATTCCAACCTTGAACCCGATGTGGAGAGCAAGATGAGAAGGTCGATCGATACGCTGCTCGTCTGTGGTCTGCTGGTGCTTCCCGCGCTTCCGGCCGCGGCGCAATCGCCGCCGAATCCCGCGATGACCGCGCCGGATCAGGTCGCCTGGCAGCTCTTCATCCAGGCCAATACCCGCGCCGGCGGCAGCAATTCGACGTTCGAGACCTGGGCAAGCGATACCGATCTGTTTCAGCCCAATCCGCAGTTTCCGGCCGCCGCGACGCCGCTGGCGCTGCGCCCGCCGATCCTCCCCCAGGTGGCGCGAGAAGGTGTGCAGGAGAGCGGTGGTTTGCTGCCGGCGCTGCCGCCCGGCGCGGCGCAGGGGCAGATGGAGGAAACGCGTCACAACAAGCCGACGTTCGACTTCATCGTCCAGAACAACCTCCACAAGCGCTCGGGCGTGAAGGCCGCATTCGGCAAGGCGCTGTCGTTCCCGGTCGATTCGATCGAGGTGAAGGGGAATTGGCTGCCGGTCAGCGAGATTCCGAACTTCACTAACAACAAGGTGACGGTGGCGCAGGTGCCGCAGCTCTATCACGTCAACAGCGCGGCCGGCGTGCAGTACGCCCTGGTCTCGATGCACGTGATCAGCAAGCAGGTGCCGAACTGGACCTGGGCGACGTTCGAGCACCGGTTCAACCCGAGTCGCTGCGACATCATCGGCTGTCGTGACAATTTCGGCGCGCAGACCGCATTCGTGCCGTCGAACCGGACTGCCGGCCAGGGCTATCCGGATTGCGTGAAGACGGCTGCATTGACGGCGATGTTGTCGAGCGCGGATATCGATCCGGTCTACAGCAACTATTGCCTGAAGGGATCACAGGCCGATTTCGTCGACAGTGTCGGGCTCGACATCAGGGTTGGCAATTCCGTCACCGAGGACGGCTTCGTCGCGACGTCGTCCTGCATTACCTGCCACGGCCGCGCAGCCTTCAAGGCGGACGGGACGCCGTCTTCGCAGGCGGGATTCCTGTCGTTCGGCCCGAATGGCCCGATCGCTCCGCTCGGGCCGCTGCTGCCGGAATGGTACTGGAAGTTCTCGGGCCAGCCGCCGATCTTCGAAGGCAAGCCCGGTCTCACCCGCGTCGCGACCTCGGCCGATTTCGTCTGGTCGATCCCGTTCTGCGCCTACGACGACACGCAAAATCCGGTGCAGCCGACGCCATGCGGCGGAAAGTGAGATCGCATCGATGGCGGGCACCTCCGAGCGCAGGGTTCCACTTGCCGGCAGCAACCGCGCCGCGCCTGTCGGCGCGACGCTGGTCGGCGATGTCGATTCCGACGAGCGGATCCCCATCGTGGTCTATGTGAAGCGGCGCACGCCCGACAAGTTTCCGACGGGCAGCGCCGGGGATCTCGCCCGGCTCGCCCGGCCGATCACGCGGCACCAGCTCGCGACGCAGCGCCATCGCAGCCATGCCCGCGCCGTCGCCCGCGTGGTGCGGCTGGCGGCAGAGCGGGGCTTGACCGTCGGCGGCAGCGATCCGGTCGCGCGCACGGTCGAGCTGGAAGGCACCGCGCGACAGATGGCCGAGATCTTCGGCGCGACGCTTCGCACCTACCGCGACAGCGAGCGCACGTTTCGCGCGCGCGTCGGCGGCCTGACGGTGCCGGCCGAGATCGCGCCGTGGACCCGGGCCATTCTCGGCTTCGATCAGCGGCCGCTGCGGACCAGGACGCCGCTTGCGCAGGCCCAGGCCGACATGGGCAGCGGCAGCGGGCTGTGGCCGACCGACATCGCGGCCCTCTACGGCATTCCGCTGGATCGCGACGTGTCGTCGATCTGCGTCGGCATCGTCGCTCTCGGCGGCGGCTATCTCGCGAGCGATCTCGCCATGGCGGTGGCCGGCATGAACCGGCCGCCGCCGGTTGTCGTCAATGTGCCGCCGACCGGCAATGGCGGTTTCGGCAGCAACGATGTCGCCGATCAGGAGATCGCGCTCGATCTCCAGGTGCTCGCCGGCCTGCTGCCGAAGAGCAAGATCGTGGTCTACTTTGCCGAGAACTCCGCCGCGGGTCTCACCGACGCGATCCATCAGGCGGTGTTCGATGAACAGCATGCGCCGCAGGTGGTCTCCGTCAGCTGGGGCAGTGCCGAGAAATACTGGACCGGGCCGGGGCGCGACGCGATGCAGGCGGTGCTGGCCGATGCCGCGCGGCTGCGCGTCAGCGTGCTGTTCGCCTCTGGTGATCAACTCGCGACGAGCGGCCTGACCGACGGCAAGCTCCATGTCTGGTTTCCCGCCTCGAGCCCCTATGCGACGAGCTGCGGCGGCACCCAGCCCGTGCCTGCCGCGGGCAATGGGCCGGCCGCAGCGGAGGCGGTCTGGAACGCCGGTGCGGTCGGCACCGGCGGCGGCATCAGCGACGCGTTTCCGGTCCCCGATTATCAATCGCATTTGACGCTACCGAAATCGCAGAACGACGGCGCCATCCGGCGCGGCGTCCCTGATGTCGCCTGCGCGGCCGCGGCAAGCCCTGGCTACCGCATCATCGTCAACGGACAGGCGATGGCGATGAGCGGGACCAGTGCTGCGACACCGCTATGGGCCGCCCTGGTCGCGATTGCGATCGCCGCGCGCGGCGAGCAGATCGGCCTTCTCAACGCTGCGCTCTATTCCAACCCCGGCGCATTCCGTTTGGTCGAGCAGGGCAACAACCGCGTCGGCGGCAAGGGCTACGATGCCGGCCCTGGCTGGAGCGCCTGCACCGGGCTCGGTGTTCCGAAGGGCGCGGATCTGCTCGCCGCTTTGACCGCGATCCCGGTGGCGTAAGCCCTAAAAACAAAAACCCCGCCATTTGCGGCGGGGCTCAAGTCGAAAGCGAAGTCGGAACGCTGCGGGCCAGAAGGTCAGGCGGGAATCCGCTCGTCGGCCTCGTGCGGCTCGCGCAGCACGTAGCCGCGGCCCCACACGGTCTCGATGAAGTTGCGGCCTTCGGAGGCGTTGGCGAGCTTCTTGCGGAGCTTGCAGATGAAGACGTCGATGATCTTCAGCTCCGGCTCATCCATGCCGCCGTAGAGATGGTTGAGGAACATTTCCTTGGTGAGCGTGGTGCCCTTGCGGAGCGAGAGCAGCTCCAGCATCTGGTATTCCTTGCCGGTGAGGTGCACGCGCTGACCGCCGACCTCGACCGTCTTGGTGTCCAGATTGACCACGAGATCGCCGGTCTGGATGACCGACTGGGCGTGACCCTT
The DNA here is from genome assembly GCF_013373795.3 of Bradyrhizobium quebecense. Lineage (NCBI taxonomy): Bacteria > Pseudomonadati > Pseudomonadota > Alphaproteobacteria > Hyphomicrobiales > Nitrobacteraceae > Bradyrhizobium > Bradyrhizobium quebecense. The sequence goes on along the minus strand of NZ_CP088022.1, from coordinate 4,956,098 downwards.
GGAGCGGCGCACGATGGCGTGGATGCGGGCGACCAGCTCGTCCTTGTGGAAGGGTTTGGTCATGTAGTCGTCGGCGCCGACGCCGAGACCCTTGACCTTGTCCTCGATGCCGGCGAGGCCGGAGAGGATCAGAATGGGAGTCTTGATCTTCGAAACCCGGAGCTGCTTGAGCACGTCGTAGCCGGACATGTCGGGCAGGTTGAGGTCGAGCAGGATGATGTCGTAGTCGTAAAGCTTGCCGAGATCGACGCCTTCTTCACCGAGATCCGTCGTGTAGACGTTGAAACTCTCGGATTTGAGCATCAATTCGATCGACTGCGCGACGGCGCTATCATCTTCAATCAGCAAAACGCGCATGCCAGTCCCCTATAGTCGCCGCTCCGGGCGTCAGGTCGGCCGCACTTGCGGCACTCACAAAACGCCTTTGAACAACTGATTCGGATCCTGACGAGATATGGTTAACAAAAACTGATTCCTCGACGCAAGCTCTAACCGTGCAATTTTTGTCGAATCGCCCTAAGATATTGCGTAGAAGAAGCTTTTCCCAACCGCGCTCGTTCAGTTTCCACATTAAGAGCCGGGCCTAACCGACTCTCGCGACTCGCCCTTCTTCTGATGGGCGAGCGACCTCAGTCACCAAAGACAGTGACGCAATGATTAATGATGCGGGTAAACACGAAGTTAAGCGGCCGGCGCAAAATTGCGGAAACTTAAGGTTTTCGCAATGAAGGCGCTCGCGGAGCAGATCGGGGACATCGACGGCGTCAATATTTATGGCCGTGTGGTCGGCGTCCGCGGGCTCATGGTCGAGATCGCCGGCCCCATTCACGCAATGTCGGTCGGCGCCCGCATCGTGATCGACGTCGGCGCCGGCCGCTTCATCCCGGCCGAGGTGATCGGCTTCTCCGGCGACAACGCGGTGGTGATGCCGTTCGGCGGGCTCGAGGGCGTCAGGCGCGGCTGCCGCGCCGTGATCACCAATGCGGCGAGCCAGGTGCGGCCGTCGCCGGCCTGGCTCGGCCGCGTCGTCAACGCGATGGGCGAGCCGATCGACGGCAAGGGACCGCTGCAACAGGGCGCCTCGCCGATGTCCTACCGCAACTCGCCGCCGCCGGCGCATTCGCGCAGGCGGGTCGGCCCGCCGCTCGATCTCGGCGTGCGCGGTCTCAATACTTTCCTGACCTGCTGCCGCGGCCAGCGGCTCGGCATCTTCGCCGGCTCCGGCGTCGGCAAGTCGGTGTTGCTGTCGATGCTGGCGCGCAATGTCGATGCCGCGATCTCGGTGATCGGGCTGATCGGCGAACGCGGCCGCGAGGTGCAGGAATTCCTCCAGGAGGATCTCGGCGAGGAGGGGCTGGCGCGCTCGGTCGTGGTGGTCGCCACCTCCGACGAACCGGCGCTGATGCGGCGCCAGGCCGCGTACCTGACGCTCGCCATCGCCGAGTATTTCCGCGATGAGGACCAGGCCGTGCTGTGCCTGATGGACTCGGTGACGCGCTTTGCGATGGCGCAGCGCGAGATCGGCCTCTCGGCCGGCGAGCCGCCGACCGCCAAGGGTTACACGCCGACCGTGTTCACCGAGTTGCCGAAGCTATTGGAGCGGGCAGGGCCGGGCACCGGCGTCGGCACCATCACCGCGATCTTCACCGTGCTGGTCGACGGCGACGATCACAATGAGCCGATCGCGGACGCGGTGCGCGGCATCCTAGACGGCCATATTGTGATGCAGCGGACGATCGCCGAGCGCGGCCGCTATCCCGCGGTCAACATCCTCAAGTCGGTCTCGCGCACCATGCCGCGGTCCGCCGACCCCGACTTCCTGCCCTTCATCAACAAGGCGCGGCAGGTGATGGCGACCTATGCCGACATGGAGGAACTGATCCGGCTTGGCGCCTATCGACCGGGTTCCAGCCCCGAGGTCGACGAGGCGATCCGGCTGCACGAGCCGCTGGAGAGCTTCCTGCGCCAGGCCAAGGACGAGGCGACCAGCCTGGGCGATGGCTACCGGCAACTCGCTCAAATCCTGTCGGGTTTGGAAACGGAACGCTAACTTTGTCAGGCCATCATCCTCGGCACACCATAGCTATGCCGGCGGGGCCCAGGGGGGAGCCGGTTCTGTCCCGCGTTCAGATTTGGGACTTCTGGGGAGTATGAGTCGATGAAGTCACGTGAAACGCTGATCCGCCTGAAGAAGTTTCAGGTCGATGAAAAGCGCCGTCGGGTTACCCAGATCGAAGGCATGATCGCCGACTTCCAGCGCATGTCCGTCGAGCTCGAGCGCGAGATCCAGACCGAGCAGGAGCGCGCCGGGATCAACGACCCCACGCACTTCGCCTATCCCACCTACGCCAAGGCCGCGATCCAGCGCCGGGAGAACCTGACCCGCTCGGCCGACGAACTGCGCGCCCAGCTCGACGACGCCAAGGCGCTGCTGTCGGAGGCGTTCGAGGAGCTGAAGAAGGTCGAGCTGCTCGATGAGCGCGACCAGGCGCGCGAACGCGCGGAGGAGAGCGCCCGCGAGCAAGCCGACATGGATTCGATCGGCCTGATGCGGGCCCGGCTCGGCGTCATCGCCTGATACCTCGCTCCCTCCGCTGACAATCTTGAGAGCCCGGGCCGATCGCCCGGGCTTTTTGTTGGGCGCTGTCCACAAGCCGGCCGCTCGTCGGCCACTTGGCGGATCGTGCTGTCCCAAAATATGCTACCACCGGTCCAGACCAGATGATGATCGGCGGCGCGGTGGCAATGGGGCGATGGGGGATGCAGGCTTGGAGGGCGCTGAATGCTGACGCCGGCTGAGCTCGTCTGGCTGATCGCCGCCGTCGCGAAGGGGGATCAGGACGCCTTTGAGCGGCTGTACGCCGCGACCCGTTCGAAACTCTTTGGCGTCGTGCTCCGTATCTTGCGGCGTCAGGACCTCGCCGAGGAGGTCATTCAGGAGGCTTACGTCAAGATCTGGAACAGCGCGGGGCAGTTCAACCCGGCCCTGTCGTCCCCGATCACGTGGATGGCGTCGATCGCGCGCAACCGCGCCATCGATGTCGTGCGCAAGCGAGGCGAGTCCTCGCTGGAAGATGAGCCTGCGGCGATGGAAGTCGCCGCCGACTCGCCCGATCCGCTGGCGCGACGGGAAATGACGGAAGAGTTGAAGCGGTTGCTGGAGTGCGTCGGGCGTCTGGAGCCCGATCGTCAGAAGCTCGTGCTGCTCGCCTATTACAACGGCTGGAGCCGCGAGCAGCTCGCCGCAAAGTTCGAGACACCGGTGAACACGGTGAAGACCTGGCTGCGCCGCAGCCTGATGGATATCCGGGAGTGTCTTGGACTCTGATTGATGGCCTATAGCGAAGACCATATCGCGCTCGCCGCGGAATATGCACTCGGTACGCTCGATGCCGACGAGCGCACGCAGGTCGAGACCATGATGGCCGTCGACACCGAGTTCGCCGCGCTCGTGCAAGCCTGGGAGTTCAGGCTCGGGCCGCTGAATCAGATGGTCGGCCTGGTCGAGCCGCGCCCGGTGGTCTGGGAAAACATCAAGGCGGCGATCGGCCATGCCGGCGCGCCACAGGCGCCGCTGGTGCTGCCCGAGACGCCGGCCGCGACGGTGACGCCGCCGCCGATAACCGACGATCCCGAATTCGGCTCGGCGTTCGATCCGGAGCCCCCGCAGCCATCCGAGATCCGTCGGCCGGCCGAGATCCGGCAGCTACCGGTCCAGCCACCGATTGGCGCGGGCGACAGCAACGTCGTCGCGCTTGCGAGCCGGGTGAAACGCTGGCGCGGCATCGCCTCAGTCGCGACCGCGATCGCGGCCGCGCTGCTGGTCACGCTCGGCCTGCAGGTCTACCGGCCCGACGCCTTGCCGAATGCGATCCGGCCGAAGCCGCGCATCCAGACCGTGGAAGTGAAGACGCCGGCGCCGGCGCTCGCGCCGTCGGCGCAATATGTCGCGCTGTTGCAGGGACAGAATGGCGGGCCGGCCTTCATCATGACCATCGACGGCGCGACCAAGAATTTCACCGTGCGCAAGGTCGGCGCCCCGTCCGAGCCCGGCAAGAGCTTTGAGCTCTGGCTGATCTCCGACAAGCTGCCGCAGCCGCGCTCGCTCGGCGTGATCGGCGCTGATGATTTCACCGCGCGCCCGGTGCTGTCGGGCTACGATCCCGACGTGATCAACGGCGCCACCTACGCGGTGACCGTCGAGCAGGCCGGCGGTTCGCCGAATGGCCTGCCGACTTCGGCGCCGATCTTCACCGGCAAGCTGATTGAGACCGTGCCGCCTGCGTCGAACACGCCGCCACGGTAGGCCAGCGCGCCTCATCGTTGGAGACTTGTCGGAAGCGGTGAGCACGTCATTGCGAGGAGCGGAGCGACGAAGCAATCCATCTTTCCGCACGTGCGGAAAGATGGATTGCTTCGCTTCGCTCGCAATGACGTGGAGAGGGCTATGCGCGCTGTCAGTCGGCACCGGCGTTAAACCCACCGCCCGCACAAAAAGAAAACGCCCGTGGGGAGCGGGCGTTTTCGATAGTCAACTTGGGGTAGTTGGGGGTCTTAAATATCCACGCAGCGACTTTGGGGGGCTGTAAAGAACACTACGTGAATTCGTGAAACTCTCCTGTTAGCGGACCAGCGAGTTGCTCGTGCTCGTGATCGCGACCGGCTTGCCGGCCTTCATGACACGTGCCGTCTGGGTGTAACCCTCGTCCGACGAATTGTGCGCGGTGATTCCGAAACCAGCGACCAAGATACCGGCCACCAAAGCCACGACCACAATCTTCAGGTGCGTCGTACGATCAGCGCTGTAGATCGAGTGGTTCATGGAAGTCTCCTGCCGCCTTCCAGCTCTCTACAAATTTGTCGGTTCGGTCTGTTGTCCGGTTCAACGTCTCGTGCCTCTCCAACGTAGGATTTGCCGATTCCGTTCCCTAGGGGTCATCACAAGGGCGTGATTAGACGTGATCGGGCGCGATCAAAAACCGTCTCCGGCTGCCAAAATCTACATTAACTTGACGTAATATCAGTAGCTTGCTCGGAATCCGGATCATGTTACCCTATATGGGGCCGTTTCGGACCGTTCCGCATAAATCAGTTGCCTGTGGCGAGAAAGCACAGGCGAAAACGCAAATGATTTGCGACGGCTAGAGCGTTTTCGAGCGAAGCGGACGCCGGTTCGCGTGAAGAAAACGCGTCCAAACAAGAAGCTCTACACGCTGCCGACGGTCTTCAGCCGGGCCCGGGGATGGATCTCGGCCTGCGACAAAACGGTGGTCTGCGAGCGGAACCGCTCCACCAGCGAGCGAGCGAACGGCCGGATCGCGGCCGAGGTCACCAGCACCGGCGCCTCGCCCTCGCGCGCCGCCTGCTCGAACGCGTTGCGCACTGCGGTCATGAATTCCGACAGCTTGGAGGGCTGCATCGCCAGGCTACGGTCGTCGCCCTGGCCGACAATCGATTCGGCAAATGCCTGCTCCCAGCGCGCCGACAGCGCGATCAGCGGCAGATAGCCGTTCGGCGAGGTGTTCTGGGCACAGATCTGCCGCGCCAGCCGGGCGCGGACATGCTCGACCATGGTGGCCGGATTGCGCGAGAACGCCAGCGCGTCGGCGATGCCCTCGAGGATGGTGGAAAGGTCGCGGATGGAAATCCGCTCGGCAAGCAGCAATTGCAGCACGCGCTGGATGCCCGACATCGTGACCTGGCTCGGCACGATGTCCTTGATCAGCTCGCCCTGCTCCTTCGGCAGGTCCTTCAGCAGCTTCTGCACCTCGCCGTAGGACAGCAAGTCCGCCATATTGGTCTTGAGCAGCTCGGTCAGGTGCGTCGACAGCACGGTCGCGGCGTCGACCACGGTGTAGCCTTTCAGCGCGGCCTCTTCCTTCAGGCCGGCATCGACCCAGGTCGCCGGCAGGCCGAAGGTCGGTTCGATGGTGTGGATGCCCGGCAGCTGTACCTGGTTGCCGGCGGGGTCCATGACCATGAACTGGCTCGGCCAGATCTTGCCGGTGCCGGCGTCGACTTCCTTGATCTTGATGACGTAGCTGTTGGCCTCGAGCTGCACATTGTCGAGGATGCGCACCGCCGGCATCACGAAGCCCATCTCGATCGCGAGCGAGCGGCGCAGCGCCTTGATCTGCTCGGTGAGGCGGTCGGTGCCGTCGGGGCCGTTGACCAGCGGCAGCAGCGCGTAGCCGAGCTCGATCTTGAGGTCGTCGATCTTCAGCGCGGCGGCGATCGGCTCCTCGGCGGCGGCGGCGGCCGCGGCAGCGGCTGCAGCGGGGGCTGCAGCGGCGGCGGCCTCGGCGGCGTTGGCGACCCGCTTCTTCTTGCGCGCGTTCCAGGCCAGCGCCGCGGCGCCGGAGCCGAGCGCCAGGAACGGCAGCGTCGGAATGCCCGGCAGCAGCGCCAGCACCAGCATGACGCCGGCCGACATGCCGAGCGCCTGCGGATAGCCGGAGAGCTGACGCATCAGCGCCTTGTCGGCGGCGCCGGTGATGCCGGCCTTGGAGACCAGCAGGCCGGCTGCGGTCGAGACGATCAGCGCCGGCACCTGGGTGACGAGGCCGTCGCCGACCGTCAGCACGGTGTAGGTGCGGGCGGCTTCACCGAAGGAAAGACCCTGCTGGGCGACGCCGATGATGATGCCGCCGACGATGTTGATGCCGACGATCAAAAGCCCGGCGATGGCGTCGCCGCGGACGAATTTCGAGGCACCGTCCATCGCGCCGAAGAAGCCGCTTTCGTCTTCCAGCGCCTTGCGGCGCTCCTTGGCGGCCTTCTCGTCGATCAGGCCGGCGGACAGGTCGGCGTCGATCGCCATTTGCTTGCCGGGCATCGAGTCCAATTGGAAGCGCGCCGCGACTTCGGCGATACGGCCCGAACCCTTGGTGATGACCACGAAGTTCACGATCACCAGGATCGCGAACACGATAATGCCGATCACGAAGTTGCCGCCCATCACGAAGTTGCCGAAGGCCTCGATGACGTGCCCGGCGGCCGCCGTGCCCTCGTGGCCGTGGCTCAGGATCAGCCGGGTCGAGGCCATGTTCAGCGACAGCCGCATCATGGTCGAGATCAGCAGGATGGTCGGAAAAGACGAGAATTCCAGCGGCGCCTGGATGAACAGCGAGGTCATCAGGATCAGGATCGAGATCGTGATCGAGACCGCCAAAAAGAGGTCGAGCACGATCGAGGGCAGCGGCAGGATCAGCACCACCAGGATGGTGAGGACGCCGAGCGCCAGCGCGAGATCGCCGCGCTTGAGGATGTCGCCGATCTCGCCGAGGCTAGGCAATCCGCCCTTGCCTGCCGTGCCCTGACCCGCCGTGACGTCGACCATGGTAGCCGCTCTCCCCCGCGACTGGCGGCCGCGGCCGCCAAGCGTCTGCGCGACGGCCGCAGGGCCGCCGTTCCGAAAGTGAGGCACCGCGCTGGCGTTCACGGGGATCTCCGCCCGTTAGACGCGTTCGACGACACTCGACTTCACTGGGCAATTCTTGCCGGGTGTATGGTTAGCAAAGGGTTAATAAGTGCCGTCCAGGGACCGCGCGGGGCGTCGCAGGCGCCGGGCATGGGGGATTTTCGGCCGCGAGGGGTGGTGGGACCGCCCGGCCGTTCCGGCGGCGGGTTCGCAGCCTCTATCTGAGCGCGCCGAGCACGACGCCCGATGCGGCGATGAGGCCGAGCGTGATGACGCTGGCACGCCACAGCAATTGCTGCCGGGCGGCGCGCTGGTCATGAAAGGCGAGCCAGTCGCGAACAAAGCCCGCGGGAATGTCGAACACCACGGCAAGCTCGTCGCGATGGTGCGTCTCATGCTCGCAATACATCGTGCGGACCGTCGGCACGCCCAGCCGCTCGAGCTCGCAATGCCACTCCCAGGCATGCTTGCCGTTGGTCCAGCGATTTTCGAAAGGGATCACGTGTGATTCCATGACGAGCCTCCTGGCCCACCCTTGAACCTCACGTGGCAAGTCTAGCTCAATATCCGGTCCGGCGCGAGATCGGCGTCGGCTGCCCGAGACCGATCATGGCGGCGTCAATTGGCTGAGAGCATCCATCTGCGCCAATGCGTCGGCTGGATGTCGAGATGCCTGCTGCCGGCATGATCGACCCATTCGGCGCCGTCCCGGTGGCACGGGAACATCAGCGCGTGCACCATGCCGTCATAGTCGAGGACACAGACCTCGAGCTCTCGGTCCGACGGCGCCGACGCAACGGGTAACCACTCTGCTGACGACGAATGCATGACGATCCTCCGACGATGTGCGCTTCGATCCTTTACCTTGCGAGCTGCGCGCCATCCGGGCGGATGATAGGTCCGGACGGCGAGCCGCCAATGTGAACCGGCTCGCATTGTAGCAGTTTTTCTCATCAGCATGGATCACGGTTCGACGGACGATATTCCCGGTCGATCGGTCAGTTGCGACCGCTGCGGTGCACGATGCGGATTGAACTTTCGCGGCCCGGCCGCCGACCAAACGCCAGCAACGCCACTCAGCCGCCAGAGGCATCCATGTCGAACCGGGCAGGTCGAACCATGACAGCAGGCTTTGCTGCCGCGATCGCACTGCTGTCGGCGCCGGCGTCCGCCGTGACGCTGCCGGACGACCGGGCCTGGATGATCCGCATGATCACCTGCAAGGGTAACGGCGTCCTGATGGAGGTCTACCTGCCGCAATCCGTCGTCTTCGCGCCGCATGGCGGCATGGCCGCGGGCAAGACGGCGGACGGCTACTACACGCTCGATCTGACCGAGCTCAACAAGGGCAAGGACCTCGAGCCGGTGCATGTGACGATGAGTGCGGACAGGAAGTCCGTCACCGTCGACCAGTACACGCGCGGCTTGCCGCCGACCCGCATACCGGTCGGCGGCGGCACCGTGGATTTCGATCGGCGCTTCGGCATCGGTGCGAAGTGCGGTCCGTTCCGGGCGCAGGATCCGAACTACGGCAATTGAGCCGCCTCACGCGCCGGTGAAGGCAATGCGTCCCCTCGCTGGCGCATGCCTAATCTCTCGGCAATGTGGCTTGACCCGGAGGCAAATGCCGACGAAGTTCCGCGCGCCGTGGTAATTTCTTCTGAATTTTCTCCTGAAGCAGCAGTGTTCATTCCCGACTCGCGCCGGGCATGGCTGCGTCTTGCCGTCGCCGTGGTGATCGGCTCGCTCGGCAGCGTCGGCATGTGGTCGGTCGTAGTGGCGTTGCCGGCAGTGCAGACCGACTTCGGCGCGACCCGCGGAACGGCGTCGCTCGCCTTCACGATGGTGATGCTCGGCTTCGGCCTCGGCCAGGTCGTGACCGGCAAGATCAGCGATCGCCACGGCATCGTCGCGGCGATCGGCGCCGGGATCGGCATTCTCGGTCTCGGCTATATCTGCGCCGGCTACGCGCCGTCGATCTGGGCCTTCATCCTGCTGCATTTCGCGATCGGTCTGTCGTCGGCCGCGACCTTCGGCCCTCTGATGGCGGAGGCCTCGCACTGGTTCGAGCGCTACCGCGGCCTTGCGGTCGCGATCGCCGCCAGCGGCAATTATGTCGGCGGCACGGTGTGGCCGCCGCTGGTCAATTTCGGCATGCAGAGCATCGGCTGGCGCACCACCCATATCGCGATCGGCATCGTCACCGCGATCGCGATGGCGCTTGCGCTCGTGGTGCTGCGTCTGTTGATGGGGGCTGCGACCCGGCGCAGCCATGTCAACGCCGCGCCGCCGCGGGTCGACATGCGGCTCTCCACCAACGCGCTGACCGCGATCCTGTCGCTCGCGTCGATCTCCTGCTGTGTGGCGATGTCGATGCCGCAGGTTCACATCGTCGCCTATTGCGGCGATCTCGGCTACGGCGTGGCGCGCGGCGCCGAGATGCTGTCGCTGATGCTGGGCTTCGGCATCATCAGCCGGATCGGCTCCGGCTTCCTCGCCGACAGGATCGGCGGCATCCGCACGCTGCTGATCGGCTCGATCGCGCAGGGCGCGGCGCTGCTGTTCTACCTGTTCTTCGACGGCCTGACCTCGCTCTACATCATCTCGGCGATGTTCGGCCTGTTCCAGGGCGGCATCGTGCCGAGCTACGCCATCATGGTGCGCGAGGCGATGCCGGCCTCGGAAGCCGCGACCCGGATCGGCATCGTGATCTTCGCCTCGGTGTTCGGCATGTCGTTCGGCGGCTGGATCTCGGGCGTGATCTTCGACGCCACCGGCTCCTATGCCGCGGCCTTCGCCAATGGCCTCGCCTGGAACCTGCTCAATGTCAGCATCATCCTGCTGCTCCTGATGCGGTCGCGGCAGCGGCTGGCGATCGCATGATCCGGAAAAGTGCGAAGCGGGACTGCAGCGGAATCTCGGCAACTTCCTAAAGATCGACCGAGATTCTCGCGATCGCCTTTTCCAGGCGGCTCTTGATGGAATCCATCTTGCCGGTCAGTTGCAGCAGCTCCCGCAGATCGAGGTCGGCATAGACGAACTCGTTCAACTCTTTGCGTTGCGCGGACAGGTTCGCCATCTGCTTCTTGGCGTGCTCTGTCAGTGACAGGTTCACGACCCGGGCATCCTCGGTCGAACTCTTGCGGCGCACAAGGTTCTTTTTTTCGAGCAGCTTCGACTGCGTCACCACAAACGACTGATCGACGCGCAGTGCCCTCGACACCGCGCCGACCGGCAGGCCGACGCTGCGGTCCTCGGCATTCGCCAGGACCGTCATGATCATCCATTGCGGACCGGTGATTCCGATCATCTTGGCCCAGATGCTGCGCAGCTCGTCCAGGCGGATGCTGGTCGACACGATCTCCCAAGCCAATCGCTCAGCCGCGTCCTGCAGTTTGTCGGTCGATTTGCGCTCGGTCATGACGTACCTTAACAAAAATTCATGTTCACGGATATCGAGCAATTTTTGAAGCGGGCGCCGTGACGAAAATGTTCGTCGATGCGTTGCCTGAATGACACATGGCTGCGCAAACAGAGAATGACTAACTAATATAAGTTGAATATGTGACTACCCGATTGCATTGTTCCCCCGTCGTAGATGGGGGGCATCCACCATCTCACGCCTGCAGTGGCCGAGTTGACCACGAGCATCTTGAAAATGGCTGCGCCGCAGCGGTTTTCGGGAGGGGAACGTTTGTCGCTTTGCCAGCAGTGCAAGGCATCACTTGGAGGATAGCATGAAGATCGTTAAGGGCCTTTTGTTGGGCTCGGTGGCAACTCTCGCCGCGAGCAGCGGAGCGATGGCGGCCGACCTTCCGGTCAAGGCCAAGGCAGTCGAGTACGTGAAGGTCTGCTCGCTCTATGGTCCGGGCTTCTACTTTATTCCGGGCACCGACACCTGCATCAAGCTGGGCGGCTACCTGCGCATGGATGTTCTGGCGAACACCAACTCGGACCACACCGGCAACTACGCCGGCGCGGGCGGCGCACAGAACCGCTTCACCAACGGCTACACCTGGCGCTCGCGTGAAGACCTCAACGTCGACACCCGCACCGCGACCGAATACGGCGTGGTCCGTACTTTCTTCGATGCGACCTTCAGCTGGACCTCGGACAGCTACGGCGCGGGCGCTGCGGCAGGCTCGACGGTCTACTCGCCGATCGGAACGGCTGCTGCCCCGAACAACGCAAGTGCAGGCGGTGTCGCCGCCGGCACGGTCGGCGTCTATTACGCCTTCATCCAGTTCGCCGGCTTCACCATGGGTAAGGCGGTCTCCCAGTTCTCGGCGCCGTGGGCCAACTATCCGGGCAACAACTTCGACGGTCTCGTCGGCGGCGGCGGCACGATCACCGGTGTGAACCAGTTCACCTACACCGCGCAGTTCGGCAACGGCGTGTCGCTGGCCCTGTCGGCCCAGGATCAGTCGGCCTACTATCAGGCCGGCGTGCAGAATCTCGGTGTGCAGGGTACCGGCGCTCTCGGTCCCTACGGCGCGAGCGACTATGCCGGCACGATTGCTCCGGATCTGGTCGCGTCTCTCCGCGTCGATCAGGCCTGGGGTCTGTTCCAGGCGTCGTTCGCGGCGCATGACAATCACGCGGCCTACTACGGTGGCACCGAGTTGACCGGTCATCCGGACGACAAGTGGGGCTGGGCGGGTCAGCTGGCCCTGTCGATCAAGAACATCCCGACCGGACCTGGCGATACCATCAACGTCCAGGGCGTCTATACCAACGGCGCAACGCGCTACAACATCCAGGATCTCTCGGGTGCCGGTGCGTTCACCTACTTCGGCAACACCGGCGTTCCCGGTGCCTACCAGAGCATCGGCTTCGGCATCGCGCCGGACAGCGTGTTCGTCAGCGGCGGCTCGCAGCAGCTGATCACGACGTACGGCGTGCGCGGTGCGTACGTCCACAACTGGAATCCCTATTGGAACACCAGTGTCTATGGTGCGTGGGCCCAGGTTAACTACAACAGCACCGCCAAAGGCTACATCTGCGGCCCGGGCGGGACTGGCGTGGGCGGATCGTTCGGCGTCCTGATCGGCGCCACCTCGAATCTGACCTCGTGCAACCCCGACTACAGCATTGCTCAGATCGGTACGCAGACCCAGTGGACCCCGGTGAAGAACCTGACCTTCTCGGCTGACTTCACCTACACCCATCTGGATCAGAACTACGCTGGCACGATCACCTACCCGGGTAGCGCTGCGATCGGCAAGCCGGCCGCCGTCTACTCTCTCAGCAACCAGGACACCTACATGCTGCTGCTGCGCGCGCAGCGCAACTGGTAAAGCCCGGTTGATCCGGACTTGATCGCTACCCAAAGCCTCGACGGGAAACTGTCGAGGCTTTGATTTTGAAAGAAGAGTCTGTTGTATGATTTACTAACATTAGTCTATCATGTACAAACTGGGTGTCGGTTGCTCTGCCGACCATGACGAGGGAGATATCAGACTTCTTCATGAAACCTCCAGAACCTCCGGCAATGCCCTGCCGGAGGTTTTTCATTTGAGGCGGTATGGTCGCGCGATCCCGAGCTTGGGCGCGGGCGATGCAGGACGACGGCGACAACGCATCCCCTTAGCGGTGCCGGGATAAGCCTGCGCAGTGCCGACGCGTTCGAGCGACCTGCGTTGCGAAGTCACGGCCGAGTGAGTGGCGGCGTGCCGGTTCTCGCGATCCCGTGAGTATACCGACGGCAAGTTCGCCAGGCGAGAGAAGCGAGTCGGTGGCTTCCGGCACATGGCCGAGCATTTGCTCGACAACGATTGCCGCAGCAACATTCGCCCTCAGGCATAAGCGCAACGCATTCCTGCGCCGCCATATCAACATTTGCCGCCGCCGAATTACTTCAATTATATGAATCCGATTTGGAATAATTTCTTGGGAGAGCCGCGTGATTGGCGTTTGCGATTTCGGCGCCGATTTTTTGTGGCGACCGAAGCGGCGGCTCGTCGACCCCAACGGGCGGACTCGTACCTTTCACGCGTACCGGCAGCGGAGCCGGGTGCGAACGAGTTGAAGAAATATGCATGAGCACTGTGGGGCGCGTGGAGCCTCGTCAAGCAGCGTCGAGTTCGATGACAAGGGCTGGCCTGCCTGGCCGGATCGCGAGGATCTGTCGGCGGAGTTCATCAAGCTTCTGGCCGCCGCACAGGAAGGCGGCTCGACGGTCTCCGAATGCTGGCTGACATTGAGCAAGATAAACCTCGCTGCGGAGAGCTCGTGGTCCGAAGAGTGGATCAAGACCGCGGAACTGAACGAGGCGAGAGCTGAGCTTTCGTTGCTGAACAACAATCTGGTCACCGCCCGTCGCAACTGGCTTCGGGCGACCACCTACTTTCACGCCGCCGCCAGGCCTCCCGGATACGCCAACCATTTGCTGAATCGTGCCGTCGACGGCATGCGGCGATGCGCAACCAGCTTTTTGAAGACCCGGGTTCCGGCCGGCCAGGTGCTCTCCGTTCCCTGGACGGAAGACCTGTCCCTTCAGGCCTACTACCTGCCGTCAACCTTGCGCGACGACGGACCCGTCATCGTGTGCATTGGCGAGCCGGGTTCCTACAAGGAAGAGTTGATCACCAAATACGCAGGTCACGCCAACGAGCGCGGGTTCTCGCTTCTCGCCATGGATCTGTTGGGGACTGACACGGCCTTGTCGCCGGAACGGCTGGAGGGCCACAAGTTCGAGGCGGCGATGAGCCGCGTCCTCGACTTTCTTTCGGAGAAGCCCGGTGTCGACAGCACGCGGATCGCTATCGTGGCGGACGCCTGCAACTCGTCCCTGGTCGCCCGGGCAGCCGCAAGTGATGCCCGGTTTGCCGCGGCCGTTTGCGACGCCGGAATCTGGGACTCGCACGAGAAGAGTTTCTTTTATCGGCAAGCCGGCGACGGCGAGCAGGCCGGATGGCTCGAAGAAGCCAATGCGATCTCGCGAAGCATCGATTGTCCGCTCCTCGTCACCGCGGGCGAGGGCGGCTGGCTTCTTCCAGGCGCCCTGATTGAATTCGGCAACCAATTGAGCAGCATTCATCGCGACGCCAGCTTGATCCTGTTCCGGCGTGCCGAGACCGCCGCCATGCAGGGGCATATCGACAACCCTACATTGGCCAATGAAGTGATATTCGACTGGCTTGAAGACAGGCTCCGGCTGAGAAAGGGCTTGTCCTGAAGCGACTGTCTTGGGGTGACCGTTGCGGACCCGATCCGCGCGATCATACTGCTTGGCCGGCCTTCAGCAAAGAGCAGCCGGTGATCTTCAAACTGCCGTCGGCCTGCCGTTCCAGCGTATAGAGCGCCTCCCACGCCTCGCCATTGGCGTCGACGATGTGAACGCGTTGCGCGATCCGGTCGCCTTCGCTGCGTGCCTCGCCGAACTCGAAGCTCCTGTGGCGATAGACCGGCGCGTATTGGTTCTGCACCATCGACATGAAGATATCGGCCTGCGGAAAGATCTGGCGGATCGCGGGGGCGGCATAGGAATAGGCCGCCGCGGCGTCGTCGCGGCCGAAGGCCTGCTCCTGGGCGCGGATCACGTCCTGCGCGGCGCCGACATCGTCGGCCATGCCCGGCGAGGCGATGGCGAACAAAATGGCGGCAATGAGGGCGATCGCGCGCATCGGAAGGCTCCCTGGTCGATCCTTGATCTTACGCGGCAAATCCGGCGTGGTTTCAAGCGCGATCGATTCCCGTCGAAAAATTGATCTGCCGCAAGGCTTCCTCCGGCCGGCGCACTAACCTTTGTTTTGCCAATCTTGGAGGACCGTCATGACCTTGGATACCATTCTCGTCGTCATCGCCGTGACCATGATGTTCGCGACGGTCGCGTTCGTGATCGCCTATGGCGACCACCAGACCCGCAATCTGTGATGGCGCAGCCGCCCGGCCGCGCCGCTACCTGATCGAGCCCTTGAAACTATCGATGTCGGGCGAGGGACGGGCCGGAAACAGCCGCGCGGTTGAGGAGTTGTCGAGCCGGCGCTTGCATTTCGCCTCGTCGGCGCTGTCCTCGGTGCCGTCCTTCCCGGTGCGCTTCCTGGCAAAGGCATCGTCCTGCCGGTTGACGATCAGCATCGCATGGTCGCGCTCGAGCGTATCCGGATTCTTGCGCTGCTCGTCGGAGCGGAACGCGCCGCCGGTGACCTTGCCGGTCATCTCGTAGTCGCAGCCGGCCTTCCAGTCGCCCTGGTCCCACTTCCATCCGGCCGCTTTCAGCGCGCCGTCTTTCTCAACGGTGACCTTGATGATGGCGTTATAGGCGAGCCAGACGCCGGCAAGCCCGCTGCGCTTGTCGTCAAAGCCTTCGAGCAGCGCCAGGCGTTCGCGCTGCAATCCGTTGACGTGATCGCGCGCATCGACGGTGAAGTGGACCTGCGAACTCTGCTTGTTCCAGGCCGGATGCAGGAATTCCGGGAATTGTTCGGTCTGGCTCTTCACCCAGTTGCGCTGGTCGTCAATCAGCGCGCGCCGCGTCGCCTCGTCGAGCCGCGGCTGCAACGCCTTCCAGGCGCGATTCAGCCGCTGGTCGTTGTCGGCGAGATCAGGATCGGCGCAGATTTCCTCGTCGGTCGCGGTCTCGGGCCTGGTGCAGTCGAAGGTCGGCGCGATGAACGCGGTGTCGGCCTTGTCGGATGCCGCATCCTTGCCGGCGGCAAAGTAGCTGCCGGTGACCTGCCACATCGACGAGCAGTCGTTGAGCCCGTCAAACTCCTCGTCATCGATGGTGCCGACGATCCGCAGCGTGTCGCCCTGGCGGCGGAGTTTTATTGACGGCGACTTGGCGGAAGCGCCCGTGGCATCGGTCGCCATGTTAGTCTTGGGCTTGTCGGGCGCCGTCTCGGCCTCGATCAGCACGGGGCCGGAGAGCCAGGCAGTCCCCGAGGGCTTCAGATCGGCCGTCAGCTTGCAGGTTCGCCTGCGATCGCCGCCATAGTCGCCGCGCAGATCGGCGGCGAGGCGATAGGCGCCGCCCTCAGTCGGCGTCAGCGTGAGGTGGCCGAAGGCATTGACCCAGTTGCCTGACAGGCCCGGACGGCCGGATGCGATGCCCTCAAGCGCGACCGCGCGGCGGCGCAAGGCCGCGGCAAAACTTGCTTTCAGCTCGTCTTCGTCGGTATCGGCCAGCACGTCCGCGGCGTCGATGATCATCTCGTTGAACCAGGCCTGGTCGCGCTTCAACAGCGGCCTGACATTCGCCGGCAGCTTGGGAAGCGCCGCGTCGAACGCCTTGTCGATCTGCGCCACGAGCTTGTCGTAGCCGGCCTTCCTGCAGTCAGCGGTCTTGATCCGGTCGTCGCCGCTATCGCCGCACAGCCTGATCGCGGTCCGCGCGCTGCTCGATGCGCGCAGGAAATCGTCCATCGCAGCCGACGCGCCGGGCGCAAGGACCGAGATGGCCGCGACGGCGGCCGCAAGCCGTGGGGAGCAAGGCATCGACGTCACCCGCAAGACCGCGACATGCGGCCCTTGCGGCTTGGGTCGCGCAGCGCCTGCGCCGGGTTCAAAATGTCGGCGGCGTACAGGCCGAAATCACCTCGCACGGCTTGGCGCCGATGCAGCGGAAGCGGTGCGGGCGGCGGCTTTCGAAGTAATAAGCGTCGCCGGCGTTGAGCACCCGCCGCTCGTCGTCGACCGTGACCTCGAGCCGGCCCGAGACCACGATGCCGCCTTCCTCGCCTTCATGCACCAGCGGCACCCGGCCGGTGTCGCTGCCGGGCTCGTAGCGCTCTTTCAGGATCTGCAACGCACGTCCGAACAGGCTGTCACCGATCTGGAGGTAGGAGATCGGCTTCTTGCCGATCTCGGTCAGCTCATCGGCGCGGTAGAACGCCTTGCGCGGCCGCTCCGGCTCGATCGCGAAGAATTCCGCAAGCCCCATCGGGATGCCGTCGAGGATCCGCTTCAGCGCGCCGACCGACGGGTTCATCTGGTTGGATTCGATCAGCGAAATCGTCGAGTTGGTGACGCCGGACCGCTTGGCGAGCTCGCGCTGCGACAGCTTGTGCCGCGCGCGGATGAATCGAAGCCGCCCGCCGATGTCGACGCTCATGGAAGATCCCTGTTGCAGGTGTTGCGGATCGAACAAATAGTCGCAGACCGCCTCAACAAGATCAATGGCTTGCCGTGCGACAGAAAAGGACTTGTTGAGTGTCGTGAAGAGTGGTCCGACTAGGCGCAGTCAGCAATGGAGCGCCGCCGTGACCGTTCATCAGATTCCGAACACCATCAAGACCGATTCGTTCTGGATGCCCTTCACGGCCAACCGGCAGTTCAAGAAAGCGCCGCGGCTGTTCTCCTCCGCCAAGGGCATGTACTACACCTCGGTCGACGGCCGGCAGGTGATCGACGGCTCCGCCGGTCTCTGGTGCGTCAACGCCGGCCATGGCCGCCCGCAGATCGCGGCCGCCGTCGAGCGCCAGCTCTCCACGCTGGACTTCGCGCCCTCCTTCAACATGGGCCACCCGCTGGCGTTCGATTTCGCCGAGCGCCTCGCCGAGATCGCCCCGAAGGGGCTGGATCGGATCTTCTTCACCAATTCGGGCTCTGAATCGGTCGATACCGCGCTGAAGATCGCGCTGGCCTATCATCGGGCCGCCGGCCAGGCGACCCGCACCCGCCTGATCGGCCGCGAGCGCGGCTATCACGGCGTCGGCTTCGGCGGCATGTCGGTCGGCGGCATGGTCGCCAACCGCCGCCAGTTCGCGACCCATCTGCCGGGCGTCGACCACATCCGTCATACCCATGATCTCGCCCGCAACGCATTCGCCAAGGACCAGCCGGATCATGGCGCCGAGCTCGCCGACGATGTCGAGCGGATGGTCGCGCTGCATGGCGCAGACACCATCGCGGCCGTGATCGTCGAGCCGGTGCCGGGCTCCACCGCGGTGCTGCCGGCGCCGAAGGGCTATCTGCAGCGCCTGCGCGAGCTCTGCACCAAGCACGGCATCCTCCTGATCTTCGACGAGGTCATCACCGGTTTCGGCCGCCTCGGCACGCCGTTCGCCGCCAACTTCTACGGCGTGACGCCGGACATGATGACGACCGCCAAGGGCATCACCAACGGCACCGTGCCGTGCGGCGCGGTGTTCGCCAGCCGCCAGGTCCATGACGGGCTGATGGTCGGCCCGGACAACGCCATGGAGCTGTTCCACGGCTACACCTATTCGGCGCATCCGGTGGCTTGCGCCGCAGGTCTTGCCACGCTCGACATCTACAAGGATGAGGGTCTCCTGACCCGCGGCGCCTCGCTCTCCGACTACTGGCGCGATGGCCTGCACTCGCTGAAGGGCCTGCCGAACGTGGTCGACATTCGCAATCAGGGCCTGATGGGCGCGGTCGAGCTCGCGCCGCGCGATGGTGCCGTCGGTGCGCGCGGCTATGACGTCATGGTCGATTGCTTCAACCGCGGCCTCTACTTCCGCATGAGCGGCGACTCGCTGGCGCTGTCGCCGCCCCTGATCGTCGAGAAGTCGCATATCGACGACATCGTCTCGATCCTCGGCGACGCCATCAAGCGCGTGGCCTGATAATTGCTAGCTAAACTTTAGCTAGCTCTACAAATTGCTGTCGCCGTTGCGAAGCAGAGTGGTTTCGCAGCGGCGATTGCGTTTTCGCTGCAGGATGTGAGGAAAAGTGAAGGTCCTTGTTCTCGGCAGTGGCGTGATCGGCGTCACCTCGGCCTACTATCTTGCGCGCGCCGGCCATGAGGTGACGGTGATCGACCGTCAGCCGAAGCCTGCGCTCGAAACGTCGTTCGCCAACGCCGGCGAAGTCTCGCCGGGCTATTCGTCGCCCTGGGCCGGCCCCGGCGTGCCGGTGAAAGCGGTGAAGTGGCTGCTGATGAAGCACGGCCCGCTGGTGATCCGCCCGAAGCTCGATCCCGTGATGTGGCTCTGGCTTCTGAAGATGCTGCGCAACTGCACCACCTCGCGCTACGCGGTGAACAAGAGCCGGATGATCCCGATCGCGGAATACAGCCGCGACTGTCTGCAGGCGCTGCGCAATGACATCGGCATCCGCTACGACGAGCGCGCGCAGGGCACCTTGCAGCTGTTTCGCGAGCAGGCCCAGCTCGATCACACCGGCGACGACATCGCCGTGCTGAAGCAATACGGCGTCCCGTTCGAGGTGCTCGACCGTGACGGCTGCATCAAAGCCGAGCCGGCGCTGGCCGGCGTGAAGCAGAAATTCGCCGGCGGGCTGCGGTTGCCGCATGACGAGACCGGCGACTGCCACATGTTCACGCAGGCGCTGGCGCTGGAGGCCGAGAAGATCGGCGTGCGTTTCAACTTCAATGTCGGCATCGACGGATTGAACGCTGACGCGACGCGGATCACCGGCGTTGCGACCAGCGCCGGGATGATGACGGCCGATGCCTATGTGCTGGCGCTGGGCAGCTACTCGCCGCATCTGGTGCGGCCGCTCGGCATCTCGCTGCCGGTCTATCCGGTGAAGGGCTATTCGATCACGGTGCCGATCAAGGACGCGAGCGGCGCGCCTGAGTCCACCGTGATGGACGAGAGTTACAAGGTCGCGATCACCCGGCTCGGCGATCGCATCCGGGTCGGGGGCACCGCCGAGATCTCGGGCTATTCGACCAAGCTCTACGACGCGCGGCGCGCGACGCTGGACCATTCGCTGACCGACCTGTTTCCGCGCGGCGGCGACCTGCCCAAGGCCACCTTCTGGTGCGGCCTGCGCCCGATGACGCCGGACGGCCCGCCGGTGATCGGCGCGACGCGGTTTGCCAATCTGCACCTCAACACCGGCCACGGCACGCTCGGCTGGACCATGGCCTGCGGCTCGGGCCGGGTGCTGGCCGACATGCTCTCCGGCAAGAAGCCCGAGATCGACACCAAGGAGCTGTCGATCAAGCGCTACGATGTCAGGTTCGGGTGAAAGCGAGTGGGCTATTCGTAGCCCGCACGCCTGATCAGCGGCGGCAGTGCGAACAGGCCGAACGCGACCATGCCGACCGCAACCGCTATGAAATTCCAGGTGACGTCCGCCTTCAACGCGACCACCGCGTAGCCTCCGGCGATCGCGATCGCGGCTCTGAGCAGCGCGGCGAGCACCGACGCCTCCATTCGCCGGGTCGCCTGGCCGGCACAGTAGAGCACGTAGCCGAGCCCGAAGAATCCGAAGAACGGACCGACGCGGTGCAGATACTCCGCGCCGATCTGCAGCACGGCGGGGTCCTGGCTGAACAGTCCGATCCAGGCTTCCGGAAAAGCCGCTGCGGCCAGCCCGATCGCTTCGGTCAGCGTGCAGGCCATCGCAATCCCGATCCACGACGTCTTCACCGCGCGGTCGATCCGGCCGGCACCGAGATTGGCGCTGATGATGATGCCGACCGGCCCGCCGATGCCGTAGGCGAGCGGGACCAGCAGAAACTCGAGTCGCGAGCCCGCGCCATAGCCGGCCAGCGCCTCGACGCCGCCGATCGCGACATAGGCGGTGACGATCGCAAGCGTGAGATTGGTGGCGGCCGATACGACGGCTGGCATGCCGCCGACGCGAAGGATCGCAAGCATTGGCGCAAGTGAGAGCGTCGGCATACGAAACGATGGCTTCAGCGCGCCAAAGTGGCCCCAGAGATAGACCGCGTAGGCCAGCGTTCCGAACGCGTAGTACACCAGCATCGCGACCGCGCCGCCGGAGGGGCCGAGGCCCTGATAACCGAACGCGCCGAAGATCAGCGCCGGCGACAGCGGCAGCAGGATCAAGGCGCCGCTGCACACCACGATCACGGGGACCAGCAGGTTGCCGGTGCCGCGCACCACGGCCATCAGCAGGTTGAACAGCCAGATCGGGATCGCGCCGGCAAAGATGATGCCGGAATAGGACAGCGCGATCGCAAGCGCGTTGCCCGAGATTCCCATCGTGCCGTAGAGCTGCGAGCCCAAGGTTAACATCACGATCGATGTCGCAAGGCCGAGCAAAACGCCGAGCGCCACGGCATACCTCGCGTAGTCGCTAGCGTCGCCGATCCGGCCGGTGCCGAGCGCACGCGCGACCGTCGTGACGAAACCGCCGCCGATCGCGCCCTGCGCGATCGCCACCACCAGCGACACCAGCGGAAACACCGGCGCCACGCCGGCCAGCGCATCGACGCCGGTGCGCGAGACGAAATAGACCTCCAGCAGGCCGATCAGGATCTGCACGGTCATGACGGTGGCGTTGGGCAGCGCAAGCCGCAGGATCAGCGGCGCGATCGGCTGCTCCAGCAGCATGCGGGTGCGCGGATCGAGATCGGCGGCCGCGGCGCGCGACGGCGGGCTTGCGTGACGATGCGGGCAACGACGTCCGTCGGCCGATGCTTCGGTTCGGCGCAATAGGGCAGCGGAAGAGGACATCGCAGGTGCTCCAGGGTGCTCGGTCTCGGGACCTGCTCACCTAGTCCCGCCGCGGCAATGGGGCGAACGATATGATTTGACAGCACTTGTTAGCGTTCCTAACAATTGCCGGATGGCCCCGTTGCCGCCGTTGGAGACCCTGCGCGTGTTCGAGGTGGCTTGCCGTCACGGCAGCTACTCGGAAGCGGCGCGCGAGCTGCATGTGACGCACAGCGCGGTGAGCCAGCGCATCCGGCAGCTGGAAGAGGAGCTCGGTCTCACCCTGTTCGTGCGGCAAGGCAACCGGATGGTGCCGACGCCGGCCGGACTGCGGCTACAGGCCGGCGTCAAGGGCGCGTTTTCGGAATTGAACGCGGCGTTCGGCAGCCTTCATACACGTCGCGCCGACGCCGAGCTGACCGTGAGCCTGTTGCCGGTGATGGCGGCGCGCTGGCTGGTTCCGCGGCTGTCGCGCTTCACGGCCCGCTATCCGTACATCAACCTGCACATCAAGACCGGTCAGGCGCTGGCCAATTTCAAATCCGATGGCGTCGACATCGCGATCCGGTTCGGCACCGGCGACTGGAAGGGGCTTCGTGCCATCAAGCTGTTCGGTGAAGAGTTTTTCCCGGTGTGCAGCCCGAGCCTCAACGGCGGCCGGTTGCCGAAGGACCCGGTTGCGATGCTGTCGGAGCCGCTCCTGATCGACCGCAATCTGTCATGGTGGGCCTGGTTCAAGTCGGCGGGCCTGAAGCTCGATCGCGACATCGTCGGCACGTCCTTCACCGATACCAACGCGCTGATGGAGGCTGGCGTGACCGGGCAGGGCATCGCGCTCGGGCGCCTCTCGATCACACGATCGGACATGCTGGCGGGGAAACTGGTGCGCCTGTTCGACCACAGTCTGCGCGTGGCCTATTGCCACTATGCGGTCTATCCGACGTCCTCGGAGTCCAATCCCGCGCTGGTCGCCTTCCGGGACTGGCTGGTGGAGGAGGCGCAACGCGGCTGAGCTGCGCTATTCGGCGGCATCCCGGTCCACGGACGGTTCGGCATCGTCGTCTCGTTTCGTCGCCGTCCAGTTCGAAAGCGCGTTCGACAGCCGGTCGAGATAGAGATACACGACCGGCGTCGTGAACAGCGTCAGCGCCTGGCTCACGATCAGGCCGCCAACCATCGCATAGCCAAGCGGCTGACGAATTTCCGCTCCTGTTCCAGTGCCCAGCATCAGCGGTACGCCGCCGAGCAGAGCGGCCATCGTCGTCATCATGATCGGGCGGAAACGTAAGAGCGCCGCTTTCCGGATCGATTCACGCGGCGACAAATGCTCCTCGCGTTCGGCGGCGATCGCGAAGTCGACCATCATGATGCCGTTCTTCTTCACGATCCCGATCAGGAGGATGATGCCGATCAGCGCGATCAGGCTGAAATCGAATCCGAACGCCATCAGGATCGCCAGCGCACCCACGCCGGCCGACGGCAGCGTGGAAAGGATCGTGAGCGGATGGATGTAGCTTTCATAGAGCATGCCGAGGATCAGATAGACCACCACCAGCGCAGCCAGGATCAGCAGCGGCACCGAGCTCAGTGATTGCTGGAAGGCCTGCGCGGTGCCCTGGAAGCTTGAACTCAGCGTTGCCGGAGCGCCGAGATCGGCGACGGCGTTCTGGATGGCATCGGTGGCCTGGCCGAGCGCCACGCCTTCCCCGAGATTGAAGCTGATCGTGGTCGCGGGAAACTGCCCCTGGTGGGCGATCGCGAGCGGGCGCACCGGAACCGTCGTCCACTTGCAGAACACCGAGAGCGGCACCTCGTCGCCCGTGGTCGGTGACTTGATGTAGAGCTTGTTGAGCGTATCGACCTTGCCCTGCAGCTCGGGGAGGATCTCCAGGATGACGTGATAGCTGTTGAGCTGGGTGAAGTACTGGGCCACCTGGCGCTGGCCGAACGCGTCGTACAGCGTGTCGTCGATCAATTGCGGCTGGATGCCGTAGCGCGACGCGGTGTCACGATCGAAGGTCATCGTCAGCGTCGTTCCCTCGGTCTGCTGGTCGGTCGCCACGTCGCGCAATTGCGGCAGCGTCTTCATCTTGGCCAGGATCTTCGGCGCCCATTCGTTCAGCTCGGCGAGATTGGCATCCTGCAGCGTGTACTCGAACTGCGTTCGCGTGGCGCGTCCGCCAAGCCGGACGTCCTGGGAGGCCTGCATGTAGAGGCGTGCTCCCTCGACCGCTTCGAGCTTCGGCCGCAGCCGCGCGATGATCTGCTGCGCGTCCGCGTCGCGCTCCTCGTGCGGCTTCAGCGTGATGTACATGCGGCCGGAATTCAGCGCGGTGCCGCCGCCGCCGATGAACTCGGCCATGCTGTCGACCGCGGGATCGGCCCGGACGATCCGGCTGAGTTCTTCCTGATGCTGCTTCATGTCGGCAAACGAGATGTCCTGGGCCATCTCCGACACGGCGTTCAGGAAGCCGTTGTCCTGTTGCGGGAAAAATCCCTTCGGTATGATTACGAACAAATAGACCGACAGCGCCAGCGTCGCGAAGAAGATGCAGAGCGTGGTCCGGCTCCAGCTCAGCGCCAGATCGAGGCCGCGCTCATAGCCATGCAGCATCCTGTCGAATGCCGCCTCGCTCCATTGGTAGAGCCGGCCGTGCCTGGTTTCGCCATGCGCGCGCAGGAAGCGCGATGCCATCATCGGCGTGAGCGTCAGCGACACCACCAGCGAGACGAAGATCGCCATCGCCAGGGTCACCGCAAACTCGCGGAACAGCCGGCCGATGACGCCCCCCATCAGCAGCAACGGGATCAGCACCGCGACCAGTGAAATGCTGATCGACAGGATCGTGAAACCGATCTCGCCGGCGCCCCGCAGCGCTGCGGCAAGCGGCCGCTCGCCCTGCTCGACGTATCGCGTGATGTTCTCCAGCATGACGATGGCGTCGTCGACCACGAAGCCGACCGCAATCGTCAGCGCCATCAGCGAAAGATTGTCGAGCGTATAGCCGAACACCCACATCAGCGCGCAGGCGCCGAGCAGCGCGAGCGGCACCGTGACGGCGGGAATCACCGTGGCCCAGAAGCTGCGCAGGAAGACGAAGATCACCATGACGACCAGAACGATGGTGATCAGCAGCGTGATCTGCACGTCCTCGACGGCGGCGCGGATAGTCAATGTCCGGTCGCTGATGATCTTGATCTTGATGGCGGGCGGAATCGCGGCAATCAGTCTTGGAAGTTGCGCCTTGATCCTGTCGACCGTCCCGATGACATTGGCGCCGGGTTGCTTGAAGATGACGAGGAAGACGCCGCGCTTGCCGTCCGCCCAGGCGGCCTGTTTCATGTCTTCCGGTCCGGCGATGGCCTGGCCGATGTCGCGAATCCGCAACGGGCCGCCGTTGCGGTAGGCGACGATAACGTCATTCCAGTCCTTGGCATCCGGGAGCTGATCGTTGGCGTAGATCGTGTAGGCGCGGCTGGCGCCGTCGATGTTGCCCTTCGGGCTGTCGACCGTCGTGATGGCGATCTGGCTGCGGATATCTTCCAGCGAGAGCCCCTTGGCGACCAGCTTGGCGGGATCGATCTGCACGCGGATCGCGGGCTTCTGCTGTCCGCCGATAAACACCTGGGCGACGCCGGAAATCTGACTGATCTGCTGCCCGAGCTGGGCGTCGACCGCATCGCTCACCCGGATCAGCGGCAGCGTGTCGGAGGTCGCCGACAGCAGCAGGATCGGCGAGTCGGCCGGGTTGACCTTGCGGTAGGTCGGCGGCGACGGCAGGTTCTTGGGCAGCTGGCCGCCTGCGGCGTTGATCGCGGCCTGGATGTCGTTGGCGGCGCCGTCGATGTTGCGGTTCAGATCGAACTGGATGGTGACTGCGGTCGACCCGAGCGAGCTCGTCGAGGTCATCTGGGCAATGCCGGGAATCTGCGCGAACTGCCGCTCCAGCGGCTGCGCAACCGAGGAGGCCATGGTTTCGGGGCTTGCGCCCGGCAGGCTTGCGGAGATCTGGATGGTCGGAAAGTCGACCTGCGGCAGCGGTGCGACCGGAAGCAGTGGATAGGCGACGATGCCGACGAACAGAATGCCGGCCATCAGCAGCGAGGTGCCGATAGGGTAGCGGATAAACGGAGATGAGATGCTCTCGTTCATTTCGGCAATCCAAATGAACGGCAGGCGCATCTTTTCCCGAATGCCGGGACTCGTCCTCGAAAAGCTCGAGCGCGAACGCGCGTTTCCTCGCCATGGCCAATCGGCAGATCGCGGAGTTGGCTTTCGCGTCTACCTGTTTTTTGCCAGCATAGTCATTCCCGGGGACGGCGCGCGAATGGAAACACCGGATCGCTCATTCGACCTTCGTTCAATGGCCGGCATCTGCAGGCCCAACACGTGGCGTTCGCGAGGAGTTTTTCCGATTACGATATATTTGTAGCAGCTACGGCGAGCGCGGCCGGCCGGCCTTCTTCTTCTTCGCGGGTTTCGCCGCGGATGCTGCCGCACCTGCCGGCTGCATCCGCAGTCCGTCCACGAACACATCCAACAGCCTGAGTGCCGTGGTCTGCCAGCCCGCCTGGTCGTGCATGTAGCACATGCCGATCAGCGCACGCAGCACGTCCTCGGCGCTGATGTCGTCGCGAATGGCGCCGGCCGCGACGGCGCGCGCCAGCAGGGTGCCGATCGCCTTGGTCAGGCGATCGAACGAATAGGCGTGCAGTTCGGTCGAGCCGTGCGCGACCAGCGCAAGGGCTGCCACCATGCCCTTCTTGGTGGCGACGAATTCCACATTGGCGCGCAGCCAGCGCCGCAGCGCCTCGACCGGTTCGGGCGCGCATTGCAGCTGCTCGGCAAGATCGCCGAGCTGCTCGACCTCGCGGCGATAGACCGCCTCGTACAGCGCCTCGCGGGTCGGGAAGTGGCGATACAGCGTGCCGATACCGACGCCGGCATGGCGCGCCACGGCCTCGAGGCTCGCCTCGCTGCCGCCGGCCGAAAACACGGCCTTGGCCGCTTCCAGCACGCGCTCGCGGTTGCGCACGGCGTCGGCGCGCGGCTTGCGGACAATTTCTGGTGATGAACCGGCCATTCCTTTTTCTTTTTACCCTCCCTTGTAAACGGAGGATGCCTCCGTATATGGCGACCAGCACCGGGCCTGACAAGGCGCGCCGATCATGCATCGGCGGCCACGGGTTCGCGTTGCCCTCGATTCAACCCGACCATACACGGATCGGAGCCCTGCATGAATCTCCCACTCAGTCTCACCATCAACGGCGTCCGCCGGGACATTGCCCTCGACGACCCCCGCGTCACGCTGCTCGACCTGTTGCGCGAGCGGCTCGACCTCACCGGAACCAAGAAGGGATGCGACCGCGGCCAGTGCGGCGCGTGCACCATCCTGGTCGACGGCCGCCGCATCAATTCCTGCCTCGCGCTCGCCGTCAGCCACGACGGCGCCGAGATCACCACCATCGAAGGCGTCGGGCGCGGCGGCGAGCTGCATCCGGTGCAGGCCGCCTTCATCGCCCATGACGGCTTCCAGTGCGGCTTCTGCACCCCGGGCCAGATCTTGAGCGGCATCGGCCTGATCCGGGAGGGGCAGGCCGGCGACGACCCGGAGCGCGTGCGCGAATGCATGAGCGGCAATCTGTGCCGTTGCGGCGCCTATCAGGGGATCACCGAAGCCGTGCTCGAGGCACAATCCAACATGGCCGCCAGCAAGCAGAGGCGCTCCGCATGATGAATTTCGATTATGTCAGGCCGGCCAGCGTCGCGGACGCGATCGCGGCGGCTTCCGAGAAGGGCGCGAGCTATCTCGCCTCCGGTACCAACCTGCTCGACCTGATGAAGGGCGGCGTCAGCCGGCCGAGCCGCCTCGTCGATGTCACGCGTCTGCCCGGGCTCGATCGTATCGAGCATCTCTCCGACGGCAGCTTGCGCATCGGCGCGCTGGTGCGCAACGCCGATCTCGCCCATGACGCCGCGTTCGCGCGCAACTATCCTGCGGTCGCCGAGGCGCTGCTATCGGGCGCATCCGCACAGCTGCGCAATGCCGCGACCGTCGGCGGCAATCTGATGCAGCGGACACGCTGCGCCTATTTCTACGACGCCGGCAGCGCCTGCAACCGGCGCTGGCCGGGCGCCGGCTGCGACGCGTTGAAGGGCGAGAACCGCTTGCACGCGGTGCTCGGCTGGAGCGAGGGCTGCATCGCCACCCATCCGTCCGATTTCTGCGTGCCGCTGGTCGCGCTCGATGCAATCGTCGAGATCGAGGGCAAGGGCGGCCGGCGCGAGCTGCCGCTCGAGGCGCTGCATCGTTTGCCCGGCGAGACGCCGGAGCGCGAGACTGCGCTGGAGCGCGGCGACCTGATCGTCGCGCTGCGGCTGCCGGCCGAGGCGCAAGGCTTCGCCGGGCATGCCCGCTACATCAAGGTGCGCGAGCGCACGTCCTATGCCTTCGCCGTGGTCTCGGCTGCGGCGGCCTTGCGGATAGAAGACGGCAAGATCCGCGACGCCCGGCTCGCGCTCGGCGGCGTTGCGGCAAAGCCGTGGCGGGCGCGCGAGGCCGAGCAGGTGCTCGCGGGCGCCGCGCCCGATGCGGCGGTTTTTCGCGAGGCGGCGCGCGCTGCGCTCGCTGGCGCAAAGCCGTCAGGCGACAACGCCTTCAAGATCGAGCTCGCGCAGCGTATCGTCGTGCGCGCGCTCACCCTTGCTGCCGCAGGCACGCCGGACCGCATTGCCGCGCTGCCCGGCTCTCCCTTCTCATCCGTTGCAGGAGCGTAACGCATGACGGTTGAACTCAGTCTGACCCGCGACCCCGCCCATATCAGGCATGGCTCGAACATCGGCCAGCCGATGACCCGCACCGACGGCGTGCTGAAGGTCACCGGCAAGGCCCGTTATGCCGCCGACAATCATCCGCCCGGCATGGTCTATGCCGTGATCGCAACCAGCTGCATCGCGCGCGGCCGTGTCACCGCGCTCGACGTCGCCGCCGCCAAGCGCCATCCCGGCGTCATCGACGTGATGACGCCGGCGCACAGGCCCGACCTTGCCGAAGACCCCGACGCCAAGGGCAACCCGTTCGCCTTCCGCATGGAGCTGTTGCAGAGCGACGAGGTGCGCTACGCCAACCAGGCGATCGCGGTCGTGATCGCCGAGACGCTGGAAGCCGCGACCGAAGGCGCGGCGCTGCTGTCGCCGCGCTACCAGGTCGAGATCGCGCGCGTCGGCCTCGACGCCGGCGAGGCCTATGCGCCACCGGTGGTCGGGATCGGCAACCCCGCCGAAGTCCGCCACGGCGATATCGATGCCGGCATGACCGCGGCCGCGAAGCTGACAGATTCGACCTACGAGACTCCGGCGCAGTATCACAACGCGATGGAGCCGCATGCGATCGTCGCGGTGTGGGACGGCGACCGCCTGTTCATCGACACGCCGAGCCAGGGCATGGGGTTCGCCCAGATGCGCATCGCCGGCCTGTTCGGCATTCCGCCGGCGAATATCCATATCAACAGCCCGTTTCTCGGCGGCGGCTTCGGCTCCAAGGGGCTGATCTCCGGGCCGCAGGTGCTCGGCATCATGGCCGCCAGGCTGATCGGCCGTCCGGTCAAGCTCGTGCTGCGCCGCAGCCAGATGTATGGCCCGGTCGGCCATCGTCCGCCGACCCGCCAGCGCATCCGGATCGGCACCGACGATGCCGGCCAGCTGACCGCGATCAATCATGAGGCGCGCGTCACGACGTCGAGCTTCGACGATTTCTACGAGCCCGCGGCCGACGCCTCGCACACGCTCTATGCGAGCCCTGCGATCCGGACCGCGCACGAGGCGGTGCGCGTCGACACCGGCACGCCGCTGTTCATGCGCGCGCCGGGCGAGGCCACCGGATCGATCGTGCTGGAAAGCGCGATCGACGAGGCGGCGTTCGCCTGCGGCATCGATCCGCTGGAGTTCCGGCTGAAGAACTACGCCGAGGTCGAGCCGACCACCGGCAAGCCGTTCTCCTCCAAGGCGCTGCGCCAGTGCTATGCAAGAGCCGCCGAACGCTTCGGCTGGGCGGGGCGTCCGCTACAGCCGAGGCAGATGCGTGACGAGAACGGCTTTCTGGTCGGCTGGGGCGTCGGCACCGCGACCTTCCCGGCCATCATGTTCCAGGGCAATGCGCGCGCGGTGATCCGCGCCGACGGCAAGGGCGTGATGGAGACCGGCGCGCATGATATGGGGCAGGGCGCCTGGACCGCGCTTGCGCAGATCTCGGCCGACTCGCTTGGTCTCGATTTCGATCAGCTGACGTTCCGGTCCGGCAGCTCCGATCTGCCCGATGCCGGCATTGCCGGCGGTTCGGGGCATACCGCAACCGTCGGCGCCGCGATCCACAATGCCGGTGCTGCCGTGATCGCAAAGCTCGCCGAGCTTGCGACCTCGGATGAGCGCTCGCCGCTGTTCGGCGCCGGCAACGCCGGCGTGGTGGCGCGGGCCGGCCGGCTGCATCGCCGCGACGATGACGCGCGCAGCGAAAGCTACGCCGAGATACTGGCGCGCGCCGGCGTCGCCGAGGTCGACGCCACCGGCAGCGGCGCGGCCGATGCGGCGGCGCAGTCGCAATATGCGATGCACGCGCACGGCGCCGTCTTTGCCGAGGTCAAGGTCGATCCGGAGCTCGGCCAGATCCGCGCCACGCGGCTGGTCGGCGCGTTCGCGGCCGGCCGCATCATCAATCCGCTGATGGTGCAGAGCCAGCTTTACGGCGGCATGATCTGGGGCCTCTCGTTCGCGCTGCACGAGGAGGCGGTGATGGACCATCGTTCGGGGCGCATCCTGAATGCGAACCTCGCCGAGTATCATGTGCCCGTGAATGCCGACGTGCCGCCGATGGAGGTCATCACGGTCGACGAGCATGATCCGCATGTGAACCCGCTCGGCATCAAGGGCGTCGGCGAGATCGGCATCACCGGCAGCGCTGGCGCGGTCGCCAACGCCGTCTTCCACGCCACCGGCATCCGCGTGCGGAATTTCCCGATCAAGATCGAGGAATTGGTGATGGGGTTAAGCTGACGCAGCTTGATACGATCGCGGTGTAACCATCATCGTCGTCCCGGCGAAAGCCGGGACCCATAACCACGAATGTAAGTTTTGAGGCGGCGCTGGGGCCGCAGCCCTCTTCAACAACTCAACCCTGTGGTTGATGGTGTGGACGGCCCCCTACGGCATCAGTGTGCCAGAATGAGGTTGTTGTAAATCTCAGACAAGGAGACCGTCCGTGAGAGAGATTATCCGTATTGGGATGGATACGTCGAAGCATATTTTTGTGCTGCATGGAGTTGACGCGGCGGAACAGCCGGTGTTGCGCAAGAAGCTGTCGCGCAAGCAGGTGCTTGAGTTTTTTGCCAAGCTTCCGCCGACTGTGATCGGGATGGAGGCCTGCGGGGCGGCTCATTACTGGGGGCGCGAGCTTGGCAAGCTTGGCCATGAGGTGAAGCTGATAGCGCCGCAGTTGGTGAAGCCTTATGTGCTGCGGAACAAGAACGACGGGCGAGATGCGGATGGGGTGTGCGAAGCGATGGGCCGACCGCGGATGCGGTTTGTGCCGGTGAAGAGCGCCGAACAGCAGGCCGCGCTGATGCTTGCAGGTGTCCGCGATGGGCTGATCGGCCGCCGTACCCAGCTCAGCAATGCGATCCGCGGCTACGCGGCGGAGTTTGGCCTGATCGCGCCGAAGGGGTTGGACAAGATCGAGCCGCTGTTGGCCCGGATCACGCAGGACGAGAGCGTTCCCGCTATGGCGCGCGAGCTGTTCGCCATGCAGGGCCGTGACTATGCGCAGTTGCAGGGTGAGCTGAAGGCGGTCGAGGCCAGGCTGCTGGCCTGGCACCAGGCCAACGCCACAAGCCGTCGTCTGGCCCAGATCCCCTCGGTCGGTCCGATCATCGCGACCTCGCTTGTGATGAAGACGCCGGACCCGCACGCCTTCCGCTCCGGCCGCTTGTTCGCGGCCTGGCTCGGCCTGACGCCCAAGGACCATTCCACCGCCGGCAAAACCAGGCTCGGCAAGATCACCCGCGCTGGCGACGAGACCCTGCGTCGCCTGCTCGTGGCCGGGGCGACCGCGGTGATCCGGCAGGCAAGGCTCGGGCGCGGCCACCCCTCGCGCTGGCTCGTGGCGTTGCTCAGGCGCAAGCCGCCGAAGCTTGCGGCCGTGGCGCTCGCCAACAAGGTGGCCCGCATCGCCTGGAAGCTGATGGCGACCGGCGAGAGCTATGATGCCGCACGCATGAACGCTGTCACCTAACAGGTCGGCCGGCCGGACGTAGCGCTCGCCGGACGAACCGGAGCTGCAAGAGCAGATGGAATGATCGATCGATCCAGAACGCGAGACAAGCCGCGGGACCCATTGGCCTTCACAAGGTCGCCAGGTTGTTTGGCACTCGCGTCGCGGAAACCATCTTGGCCCAGCGATCAACACGATCGCATCAAACAGGCCGGACATATGGATGACAGCGATCCGACCAATCCCAGAAAGCTCTTGTGCCACGAGGGCCGTCCACATATGGGTCCCGGCTTTCGCCGGGACGACATTGGATGGGACTACCCTGCTGCCGTCACGCAATTCACCCACAGCACCACGGCGTTGGCATCACGCGCCGGATTGGAGAACCGATGCGGGCGGCGGCTGGCGAAGCGGAAGCTGTCGCCCTGCTTCAGCGTCCAGGTCTCGGTGTCGACCGTCAGAATCATCTCGCCTGATAGCACGAGGCCGGCCTCTTCGCCGTCATGGGTATAGAACTCGTCGCCGGTGTTGCCGCCGGGTTCGAGATGCACCAGGAACAGATTGAGCCGGCTCTCGCTGCCCGCGGGGCTCAGCAGCTGCTTTGAAATGCCGGTGCGCCACAGTTTCAGCTCGGCGCGCTGCACCTCGCGGGTCACGACGCCGCCGGCGCCTTCATCCTTGGGCGTCGCGCCGAACAGCGCGGCGATGCCGACGCCGAGCACGTCGGCCAGCGTCGCCAGCACGCGCAGCGAGGGCGACGACAGGCCGCGCTCGATCTGGCTGATGAAGCCGATCGACAGGTCGGTACGCGCGGCGACCACCTCCAGCGACATCTGCTTGGTGCGGCGCAGGTCGCGGATACGGCGCCCGACCGCGAGATCCATCGCCGGCTCGGCCGGCTTCTTGACCGGCTTTTTGGCCGCGCGGCGTGGCGTCACGGGCCGCGCTGCTGCGCCTTTGCGCATTCTCTTGCCGCCGCTCACGTCAATCCGCTTCCTTCATGTGCATGAAAACCGCTTGCATTGGCCGCGGTTTCGTGACCACAATTTCATATTGGTGAAAATAGGCCGGAACGGCGTCGCCCGCAACATCTAGCTCGAAAAGCAGGGCGATGCGGCGCCGAGGCCAGCTTCGGGAGGTGTTGCGATGTCGTTTCAGCGTCTCGTCCATGCCGCGGTCGCGGCGCTTGCCCTTGCCTTGAGCGCGCCGTCAGGGGCGCAGCAGGTGCTGAAGGTCGGCTCGACGCCGACCGGCATCCCCTTCACCTTCCTCGACACCAAGACCAATTCGATCCAGGGCATCATGGTCGATCTCGCCACCGAGATCGGCAAGGATGCAGGCTTCTCCGTGCAGATCGAGCCGATGCAGTTCTCGGCGCTGATCCCCTCGCTGACCGCAAACAAGATCGACATCATCGCGGCCGCGATGTTCGCCACCGCCGCGCGCAAGGAGGTGATCGATTTCTCCGAGCCTGTCTACGCCTATGGCGAGGGCCTCGTGGTGCCGAAGTCCGACGCCAAGGCCTATGCCACGCAGGAGGATCTGAAGGGCACCGTGGTCGGCGCCCAGGTCGGCACCGCGTTCGTCGATGCGCTGAAGAAGACCGGCCTGTTCAGCGAGGTCAAGGTCTACGACACCATTCCCGACATCCTGCGCGACGTGAATGCCGGCCGCCTCAAGGCCGGCTTCGCCGACTATCCGATCCTCGCCTACAATCTGCAGCAGGGCAATTTCGCCGACGTGCGGCTGGTCGACGGCTACAAGCCGGTCACTGTGGGCACGGTCGCGATCGGCATCCGCAAAAGCGACACTGAGCTGCTGGCGAAGATCAACGCCTCGCTGGCAAAGCTGAAGGCCAACGGCACGATCGCGAAGATCCTGGAGAAATGGGGCCAGAAGGCCAGCGCGTCGTGAGCGCGTTGCTTCACTCCGTCCGGGCTAGATGAGATCAGTTGACCCGTCACCCTGAGGAGCGCGTAGCGCGTCTCGAAGGGTCGACGGCCACCAGCCGGGCCGATTCATCCTTCGAGACGCGGCGAAGGCGCCGCTCCTCAGGATGACGGGGACGTATTCGAGGGACTGGATACATTCTACCGATGCAAAAATTCTTCCATGACGCCGTCGAGTTCGTGCCGATCCTGTTGCAGGGTGTCTGGCTGACCATCGTCGTCACCGTCGGCTCGCTGTTGCTGTCGACCGCGCTCGGGCTGGTGTGGGCGTTGATGCGGGTGTCCGGAATTCGCATCCTCACAGGCCTCAGCGCCGCGCTGATCAATGTGATCCGCGGCATCCCGATCATCGTGCTGCTGTTCTACATCTATTTCGTGATGCCCGATTTCGGCATCGCTCTCTCTGCGTTGCAGGCTGCGATCATCGGGCTCGGTATTGCCTATTCGGCCTATCAGGCGGAAAACTTCCGCGCCGGCATCGAGGCGATCGACAAGGGGCAGATCGAAGCGGCGCAGACCATCGGGATGGGCTGGTGGCTCACCATGCGCCGCGTGGTGCTGCCGCAGGCGGTCAGGATCATCCTGCCGCCCTACGGCAACATCATGATCATGATGCTGAAGGATTCCTCGCAAGCCTCCACCATCACGGTCGCCGAGCTCGCGCTGCAGGGTAAGCTGATCGCCTCCTCGACCTTCAAGAACACCAGCGTGTTCACCTTGGTGGCGCTGATGTACCTCACCATGAGCATCCCGCTTATCCTGCTGGTTCGGCACTTCGAGAACAAGGCGAACCGCAAATGATCGAGCTGCGCGACGTCCACAAGAGCTTTGGCAAGGTCGAGGTGTTGAAGGGCATCACCGCCTCGGTCGCCAAGAGCGAGGTGGTCTGCATCATCGGCCCGTCTGGTTCCGGAAAGTCGACCATCCTGCGCTGCATCAACGGGCTCGAGAGCTACGATCGCGGCGAGATCAGCGTCGAAGGCGCGCGGGTCGATCAGGGCGACCGCTCGATCGTGGCGATCCGCACCCAGGTCTCGATGGTGTTCCAGCGTTTCAACCTGTTTCCGCATCGCACCGCGCTCGAGAACGTCATCGAGGGGCCGCTCTACGTGAAGAAGGAGCCGCGCGAGGCGGCGATCGCGCGCGGCCGCGCGCTGCTCGCGCAGGTCGGCCTCGCCGACAAGGCCGAGGTGCATCCGCCAAAGCTCTCCGGCGGCCAGCAGCAGCGCGTCGCGATCGCGCGTGCGCTGGCGATGCAGCCGAAGGCGATCCTGTTCGACGAGCCGACCTCGGCGCTCGATCCGGAACTGGTCGGCGAGGTGCTCTCGGTGATGCGTAAGCTCGCCGATGACGGCATGACCATGGTCGTCGTCACCCATGAAATGGGCTTTGCCCGCGACGTCGCCGACCGCGTGCTGTTCATCGACGGCGGCGTCATCGTCGAGCAGGGCGCCGCCAAATCCGTCCTCAACCAACCACAGCATCCGCGCACCCAGGATTTCCTGCGCCGCGTGCTGCACCCGTTGTGATCCGGTACTCGCTATGAACGCGCCAACACGCCTGCCGCTGCCCCCGAGTCTTTATGCCGACACCGCGGTGGAAGCGACGCCGACACCGCCGCTGGCGTCAGACAAGAGCGTGCCGGTCGCGATCATCGGCGGCGGCTTTACCGGGCTGTCGACCGCGCTGCACCTCGCCGAGCAGGGCGTGCTCGCGACCGTGCTGGAGGCGCAGGAGCCGGGCTGGGGCGCCTCCGGCAACAATGGCGGCCAGACCAATCCGGGGCTGAAGCACGACCCGGATCAGATCGAACGGGATTTCGGCGCCGACCTCGGCCGCCGCATGATCGAATTCTCCTACGGCACCACCAACTTCACGCACGACCTGATCCGCCGCTACCAGATTCCCTGCGAGGCGCGGCAGAACGGCACGCTGCGCGCCGCCTACAACGAAGCCAGCGCCGCCGCGATCGCGACCACGGCGAAGCAGTGCATCCGGCACGGCATGCCGGTGAAGCTGCTCAATGCCGCCGAGATGCGCGAGATGACCGGCAGCGACCGTTACCTCTGCGCGATGCTGGATGCGCGCGGCGGCGATCTGCATCCGCTGAGTTACGCGCGCGGCCTGGCGCGCGCCGCGATCGGCGCCGGCGTCGCCGTCCATGGCGAGACGCCGGCGCTGTCGTTGCGCCGTGACGGCGGCCGCTGGCGGATCGAGACACCGCGCGCAATCGTGCATGCCGACAAGGTGCTGCTCGCGACCAATGGCTTTACCGATGATCTGTGGCCCGCGCTCCGCCGCACCATCGTGCCGGTATTCTCCTCGATCGCGGCCACCGCGCCGCTGTCCGACGAGGTCGCGCGTTCGATCATGCCAACGCGTCCGGTGTTGTACGAGAGCGGCCATATCACGGTCTATTATCGCATCGACCAGCACAATCGCCTGCTGATGGGCGGCCGCGGCCCAATGCGCTGGATCAGCAAGCCGACCGACGTCGCCTACCTGATCCGCTACGCCGCGCGGCTGTGGCCGCAGCTCAAAGGCGTCAGCTGGACCCACGGCTGGAACAGCCGGCTCGCCATCACCACCGATCACTATCCGCATGTCCATGCGCCCGCGGAGAATTTGCTGATCTCGCTCGGCTGCAACGGCCGCGGCGTCGCGCTCTCGACCGCAATGGGCGCGCAACTCGCCCGCCGCCTGATCGGAGGTGCAAAAGCCGAGATCGACATGCCCGTGACCGGCATCAAGCCGATCCCGATGCACGCCTTCTGGCGCGTCGGCGTCACCACGGCGGTGCTGACCGGCCGGGTAAGGGACAAGCTCGGGGTGTAGCTACGCGCTATCGCGTCGCGGCCTCGCCAAGCTGCGTTCTGAAGAACGCGATGGCCGCGGCGTGGAAGCGTTGATGAAAGGCGGGGCGATCGAAGCCTGGCGGGTCGGTGCAGATGGCAGCCATCTTCGCTGTCTCCTCCGGCGTGCAGGTCGCGAGGAAGGAGAAGTGCTTCGCGTCCTTCACCAGGTGAAAGTCCGGTTTGGACGGAAGCTTGTCGTTGATCGCAGCAGCACAGCACCCGGAGAGACCGTCGCCATTCTGCGCGGGATCCGAGCTCCACAATTGAATCGGGATCGTCACGGCTTTCAGATTCCCGGCGGCAAAGAACAGCACAGGAAAGGGATCGACGATGATCGCGGCCTTGATCCGCGGATCGTGGACGACCGGTCCGCTCGGCTTTTCTCCGCCTTCGAGCTCCTTGCAGGCCCGCAAGCTCGACGTCTGGCAGTTCGGCAGGCCCTTGCGGAGATCGGGCTCACCGCCAATCGCCGCGAGGCCTGTATAACCGCCCCAGGAGAAACCAAAGAGACCGATGCGTCCGGCGTCGATGTGAGCAGCATCAGGCCATCCTTGAAGCGCGTAGTCGATCGCGCGCTCGATGTCGGCAGGCCGCTCGACCATGACGGCAAGGCTGTCGGTGCCGCTGGTGTCGCGCTCGGTATCGGTCGGATGATTGATCGTCACGACGATGAAGCCGGCATCCGCAAGCGCTGCGGCCGTGTCATGATGGCCGCCGAGCCAGCCGCGCCTTCCATGCGAGATCACGATCAGCGGCAGCTTGTTTCCCACGATCGGGCAGTCGTTGACGCCGAAGAACGTTCTGCCGCCGCGGGCGTCGATCTCGTGCGCGGGCTCGGCGCAGGGATGCCATACCGCCCCTCTGATCGCAGGCCCGTCGGGGCCCGCGGGAACGTCGAAGCGCCGTAGCCCGGCCGCCTGCGCCGCCGAGACCGCAAGCAGCAACAGCGCTGACAGCACGAAGGGAGCAAAACGCATGGCTATCGCTTGTCCAGAATCCGCAATTCGGCCGTGGCGCTGGCAACGGTCAAATTGTCAGCGTCGATCAGATCGGCCTCGACGATCATGTCGCGGTCGGTCTGCGAGACGACCTTGGCCTTGGCCGTGATCGGACCGACGCGCGCCGGCTTGAGAAACCGCGTGGTGAGAGTTCTGGTCACCACGGTCCTGGTGGACGGGAGCGCAGCGAGGGCGCCGAGACCCGTGGCCGAATCCAACATCGCCGCAAGGAAGCCGCCCTGGATCGTTCCGTGCCGGTTGGTGAACAGCGGCTGCGCCACGAAGCGGATCGAGGCGATTTCGCCGTCGAAGCCGAGCCATTCGCGTCCCAGGAGCTGAGCACCGGGCGGCACGTCTGCGCTTGCATCGCTCAAGCCGGTCACCATTGTTCGTTGTCAGCCGAAATGTATCAGCCCGTTGGCGTCCTGCAATGTCCCCGGTGCGCCATCGTCCTCTGCTGCCGAAACACGGTTCACGTTCCGGATACCTCGGACCATGCCCGGTGGCCTCGTGGTTTCCGGCTTGCCGGCACGCGAGACGCCATCACGAAAGCGCCAATCACTGAGTTGCCCGACGGCGCAAGCTCGGGCAATCACGTCGCGAGAATGCGGATGTATGACTCGCAGATCGCGCAACAAATTCGATGTCGTCCTGGCGAAAGCCAGGACCCATTATCCCAAATCTCAATCGTTGCGCGACGCTGGGCCGCTATCCCGTTCATCACCGTACGCGGTGGTTATGGATCCTGGCTTTCGCCAGGACGACGATTGGGAGATCCCGCGCCCGTCTCTATCACCGTCATCCTGAGGTGCGAGCGGAGCGAGCCTCGAAGGATGCGCGGCCCGGCTGGTGGCCGTCGATCCTTCGAGACGCGCGTGCTGCGCTCTCAGGATGACGGGTTTGGTAACTTTCACAGGGACGACGACTTCGATGGAGCGCGCCGTGCTCGGTTCACCCCTCCGCGATTGCATCGCTCCACGGATGAAACGGCTCGGTGGCGCCGCTGTTTGTGGCGCCATCGCGCAGCACGATGCTGGGGCAGGCGAACTTCTTTGGCTGGGTCTGGATGCGTGCCTCCTCATAGTCGAAGCTGCCGCGCAGCACCTCGCGCACGGCTTGCGGCAGGCGGACATCGCCGATCACCACATTGCCTTCGCTGGCGTCGATGCGCGGCTGGTGGATCGCGGGGTCGAGATCCATGCCGAAGTCCATCACGAAGGAGAGCAGTTGCGACACCGCGGGCAGGATGCGGCGGCCACCCGATGCGCCGGCGGCAAGACGGCGGCCGTCGGCCGCCTCAGCCACCACGGGCGTGTAATTGGTCAGGCAGCGCTTCCCGGGCGCGAGCGAGTTCGGTGTGCCTTGCGTCGGATCGAACCACATGATGCCGTTGTTCATGGTGAGGCCGGTGTTCGGCGTCACGAATTTGGAGCCGAAGGTCGACAGCAGCGTCTGCGTCACCGCGGCCATGTTGCCGTCGCGGTCGACCGCCGAGAAATGCGTGGTGCAGGATGGCGCGATCGCCTCCGCGCCGAGCGCGCGGCGGCCGTCGACGTCGCCCATGTCCTTCAGCCGTTCGCGATAGGCGGCCTGCAGCGCCTCGGCGTAGGCGGTATAGGCGACGGCGTCCGGTCCGCCCTGTGCTGGCGCGAGCGCCTTCTGCAGCAGGCCGAGCGTGCGCGCCATGGTCGGACCCGCGGTCAGCTCCGGCGTCGCGTAGACCGTGCCGCCGCGATAGGGAATCCTCAGCGGCTCGCGCAAATGGGCGCGGAACGCGGCGAGATCGCGCACCGACAGCGCGCCGCCGGCGGCCTGGATGTCGTCGGCGATGCTGCGCGCCAAGTCGCCCTCGTAGAAATCGCGCGGGCCGGCCGCGGCAAGCTGCGCCATCGTTGCCTTCAGCCTGTGCTGCGGCATGCGGACCACGGACCGGATGCCCCATTGCGCATTCGGCGGCAGGCCGTCCAGCAGATACGCCGCGGCGCTGGCCGGGTAGCGCCGCAGATCCGCGGCCGAGCTTGCGATCATGTCGGTGGTCCACCAATCCACCAGCAGGCCTTCGCCGGCAAGCTTGACGCTCGGCGCCAGCAGGTCCTTCCACGGCATTCTGGCGTGGCGGCGATGCGCCTCCTCCATGCCGGCGACGACGCCGGGCACCGCGATCGAGGCAGGCCCATGCAGGTTGCGGTCGTCCTTGACCCGCGCCCAGGGGAACAGGTCGGAGGCCGCGCCGCCGGTCAGCGGATAGTCCTCCAGGCGCAGGCCGTCCGGCGCGCGCATGCCGTAGTCGAGCACCTCGACGCGGTTCTCCTGGGCGCGATACAGCACCATCGCGCCGCCACCGCCGGCGCCGCTCATCCAAGGCTCCAGCACGCCGAGGGCAAAGGTGGTTGCAATCACGGCGTCGACGCAATCGCCGCCTGCTGCCAATACCTCCGCGCCGACTTCGGCCGCCTTGCGCGCCTGCGCGGCGACGATGCCGCCCTTGGCGCTGACGGCCGGCTTGCGGATCACTTGCGAGTTGGAGAACTGGTCCGACATGGCGTTGCTTTCGCTGTTCTTGTTGCGGGTGGGTCACGTTGGCGTAGCATGCCAAGCATGGCACTGTCAGTGCAACAAGAACCAGTTTCAGGGAGCGGAATATGAGCAGTGTGAAGCGTGAACGGGACGGCAAGGTCGGCATTCTGACGCTGAACGATCCCGCCAGCCTGAACGCCATGACGCCGGAACTGCTCGGCGATCTCGCACGCGCCATAGGCGAGATGGGCGTCGAGCCCGGCATCCGCGCGCTGATCCTGACCGGGGAGGGACGCGGCTTCTGCTCCGGGCAGAATCTCAAGGCGTTCAACTCGCTCGGCGACAACATCTATACCGGCGTGATGAAGCACTATTGGCCGGCGATGCAGGCCTTGCGCGAGTGCCGGATGCCGGTGGTGGTCGCGGTCAACGGCGTCGCGGCCGGCGGCGGCTTCAGCCTTGCGATGTCCGGCGACATCATCCTGGCCGCGCGCTCGGCGAGCTTCATCCAGGTGTTCAGCCGGATCGGCCTGGTGCCCGATCTCGGTTCGACCTGGCTCTTGCCGCGGCTGGTCGGGCGCCAGCGCGCGCTCGACCTGATGCTGCTGAACGAGCCATTGTCGGCCGAGCGGGCCAAGGAGTGGGGATTGGTGCGCGACGTGGTCGATGACGCAAGGCTGCTCGACGAGGCGAAAGCGCTTGCAGCCCGCCTCGCCGATGGCCCGACGCGCGCGCTGGTCGCAACGCGGCAGCTGCTCGAGGAGAGCGAGCACGCAAGCTACGCCGATCAGTTCCGCCGCGAAATCGAGCTGCAGATGGTGATCCGCGAAAGTGCCGACGCGCAGGAAGGCCGCAAGGCCCTCGTCGAAAAGCGCAAGGCCCGGTTCACGGGACGGTAGAGCGAGATGGTGTGCAAGTCAGCCGATCGCAATCGCGATCTTGCCGAAATGCGCGCCGCTCGCCATGTGGGCGAACGCGTCCTTGACCTGGTCGAACGCGAACACCTTGTCGATCACGGGCTTGACGCCGTGCATGCTGATGCCGTCGCACAGCGCCTGCAAATCCTCGATCGAGCCCACGGTGACGCCTTGCAGTCGCTGCTGCTGCATCACCATCAGCGGCAGCCTGGTGTCGGACGAGGCGGGACCGGCGAGCACGCCGATGAAGGCGATAGTGCCGCCGATTTTCGTCGCGCGGATCGACTCGTTCAGCGTGCCGACGCCGCCGACCTCGACGACGAGATCGACACCGCGCCCGCTCAGCTCGCGCGCCTTCTTGCCCCAGTCGGGCGTGGTCTTGTAGTTGAGCGTCACATCGGCGCCGAGCTGCTTCAGCCGCACGATCTTGGCGTCGCTGGAAGAGGTCGCGATGACGCGAGCGCCGCACATCTTGGCGAATTGCAGCGCGAACAGCGAGACGCCGCCGGTGCCCTGGGTCAGCACGGTCTGTCCCGGCTTGATGTCGCTGAGCTTGACCACCGCGCTCCACGCCGTGAGGCCGGCGCACGGCAGCGCCGCGGCCTCGATGTCGCTGAGATGGTCCGGCGTGCGCACCAGCGCGTGCGCCGGGAACACCCGGTATTCG
Organism: Bradyrhizobium quebecense; assembly: GCF_013373795.3. Taxonomy (NCBI): domain Bacteria; kingdom Pseudomonadati; phylum Pseudomonadota; class Alphaproteobacteria; order Hyphomicrobiales; family Nitrobacteraceae; genus Bradyrhizobium; species Bradyrhizobium quebecense. The sequence continues at coordinate 4,914,174 of NZ_CP088022.1, read as the reverse complement.
GTCAGCACGCCGTCGACGCTGCCGCCGAGCGCCGCGCGCATCCGCGCCTCGCTGGGCTCGCCGCCGAGCCAGCTTTCGAAGAAGCTGCCGATCACGCGATTGCCGGGCGCGAAACTCCTGACCCCGGCGCCGACCGCCTCAATGATACCGGCGCCGTCGGAAACCGGCACCAGCGGAAATTTCTGGCGCGAGCCATAGCCGCCCTTGACCGTGAGAAGGTCGCGATAGTTCAGCGTTGCCGCCTTCAGCCGCACCAGGACCTCGCCGGGGCCGGCCTGTGGAACCGGCTTGTCGACCAGCGCAAGCGCGTCGACGCCGCCGGGGCCTTGCAACTCATAGCATTTCACGGGACGTCTCCTGCTGGCTGTTCTCGTCGTCGGCGGCGCTCCGGGCGCCGCCACGCATCCACCGAGCATATGTCAGGCCTGCCGCGCGTGGCCATAGCGTGCAGTGCGGCCGATGGAATGGCGCCCATGTCCGAACATGTTGGCGCTGCCGGAAAATACCGCCAATGTGCCGTTGATGACGTGACCGAGCGGAGGTGACCATGGCTGCCTTGCTTGAGACGAAACGCAATCCGATCGCCGCGTTCGCGCGTGGTGTGGTCCGGGTGCTGCTTGCCGCTGCATTGATCTGGTGCAGCGGTGCGATGGCGGGGGCGGACGGCAGCCTCTACCGCGCGCAGACCGTCGTCACCGGCCAGGGCGAGCCGAACCGCATCATCGGCTTCGGTGCATGTCTGGAGGACGTCCTGATCAAGGTGTCAGGTCAGCCGATGCTGGCAAGCGATCGCAGGCTTGCCGCATACAAAGCGAAGGCCAGAGAATTCGTCAGCAGCTTCGACTATCACGACCAGTATGCCGGCAAGCCGCATCATGACGAGCAGGGCACCCGCGACCGGCCGTACGACCTGACGGTGGCTTTCGACCAGAACAAGATCGACGGTCTTCTCGCCAAGCTCGGCCTCAAGCCGTGGCGATCGCAGCGGCCGGCGCTCGGCGTCTTCGTCGAGATGCTGCACGGCCCGAAGGACTTTATCGTCACCTCTGAGGGGACGCAGTCCGATTTGCAGCGCGATGCACTCGCGGCTGCGGCCGGCAAGCGCGGCATGCACTTCGTGCTGCCCGAGACGGCCGCTCTGACGAGCGCCAATGTCACGGCCGCCGGGCTCCTGAAGATGCCGCCCGCACAGCTGAGTTCGATCGCGGCGCCGCGGGGCGGCGAGGCTATCCTGGTCGGACAGCTGGTCTGGGATGACAAGGATCTCGGCTGGACCACGCAATGGCGGATGGCGTGGCGCGGCAGGGACTACACATGGCGGTTTCGCGGCGTCACCTTCGATGAGGCCTTCCGGCGCGGCATCGGCGGCGCCGCGCAGGTGCTGTCCGGCAATGGCGATCCGGGACGATCGAAATGAGCTTGCGCGCGCAGCGGTTTGAATGTGCGTGAGCGCCGCCGGATCGTTCTAACCGGCGTAGCCGAGCGTCTGCGACGGGTACTCCCCGAACATAGCGCGGTAGTATTGCGAGAAGCGCCCGAGCTCGATGAAGCCCTGTTCGATCGCGACCTTGGAAACGGTGGTCTGCTCCGGCGTGCTTTCGCGCAGGATCGAACGGATCATGCAGAGCCGCTTGTAGCGCAGGAACGTCACCGGGCCGACGCCGAACACCTCGTGGAAGGCGCGGTGCAGGCTGCGTCGCGACAGCCGAAGCTCGGTGCAGATTTCCGAGACATGGACCGGGCGAGCACCTGCGGCATGCAGATAGTCCTCGACGTCGCGCACCAGCTTCATCGCCGACGGCAGATAGCTGGTTCCGTCAGGCGGCATCGACGTGACGACCGTCGCGGTCACGCAGTCGATGATCGCACGTTTCCAGAATTCGGCCGACGCCTCCGACAAGGCGTCCGGATACCGCGCGAGATGCGCGATGATTTGCGGCAGCCTGTCCGCCGCGCTCATGCCGATCGTGCGGTCAGCGCGAAAATGGTTCTTGACGCTCCATGTTTCGGCATCGGCGAGCCGCGGCTCGCCGCCGAATATGTCGGGCAGATCGGCCATGTCGAAGCGAATGGCGGCATAGGACGAGGCCTTGTGAAAGACGCCGTCATGCTCGACCGAGGGAGGGATCACCAGCACGTCGGCCGGCTGCATGTCGAATGCCCAATGTGTGACGCGATCCGTGGCGTCCAGCAGCATTCCGATGATCAGCTTGTCATCGGCCGAAGTACGCTGGGTGCGGACCCCGACGTTGAATGCGCCGATGCTGAGCGAAAAATCGCCGATCCCGACATGGGACAACGTCCCGCGCAGCTTGCCGCGCTCAAGCTGCATGACCTCGACATGCGAGCCTTTGACGGCGTCGTGGAGTCCCTCGAAGCCGTCAAGCTCGCCGCTGTGAACCGTCAGGTGCTGGCCCATATCCATGCGTCCCACGGCGGAATCGTGGGCGGGATTTTTGCCGGTTTTGCCCGGGAAGGCAACGTGGACGACGGCACGGAATTGATGGGTCGGGACGTCGTTTTGTCAGGACCGCGCGCCTTGGGGACGAGACTGGCACAAAGTGCATATCGCGTCGCATGGCGGGCAATCGATTGATCTCAAAGCAAATTGCGCGGTCGTCAGCGGCTCTGCGCCGGTGGCTAGGCCGCCATCAGATGCTCAAGTGCAACAGCCTGCTCGCGGGTCTGGAAAGCGATCGCGGTATGGGTGAAGCCCGACGAGGCCTGGGTCTGCGCGATGTGATTGAGGACCTCGGTGCCCTTGACCACGTGAAGGTCCATTCCGGGGCCGGCGGGGAAGATGCCGAGGACGACATCGTAGGCGTCGACGATGGCCTTCAACGCACCACCCTTGTCTTCCGAAGCATCGATAAAGATACGAACATCCGCGGCGATACTACGAAGTTCGTCAAAGTCGATCACTGGAAGTCTCCTATACGCAACTCACTGATCGACTTTAGCTACAACTTGCTTACTGAAACCTAAATTACGCCCGGTTCCTTCGTGCACTCACCGCACCGTGACTCGTATTTCGACCTGCGCGATCGCCGTCTTCCCGGCCTGCCGCTGTCAGGCGCCGCTCGGCGATCTCCGTTTCGCAATCCGCTTGACCGGCGCATGGGCCGGCGCGGCATGTTCGGACGGATCGGCCATGTGAGGAATGCGGTGCTCGATGTGATCAACGACACGGAAGAAGGTGTCCAGCGTCCTGGCATCGAGGCCGGCCGTGAGGTTGCTGTGCCGGCGCAGGATTTCGTCCAGGCTGCGGTCAAGCAGCGCCACGCCCTGGGACGTGAGGCGGATCTCGCTCCGGTTCCGGGCACTGCCCCTGACCGGCGTCAAGGCGATCAGCCCCTTTTTCTTCAGCGACGTCGTCTCGCGGCTGACGACGGCCTTGTCCAGTTGCGCGTTGGTCCAGATGTCGTAGGCGCTGGCGGGCTCATGTTCCCTGAGAAAGGACAGCACTCGCCATTCCGCGAGCGAGACGCCGTAGGCTTGCGGGAAGAACGCATTGGCATTCGCGCGCAACTTGGCGACGAGGCTCGACAGCACCGTCGGCACATAGCGTTCGAAATCGATCACCGGCTCCGAGCGCGCGTCATCCTGCGGGGCGCGGCGCGCGTCAGCGACTTTGGTGCGACTTGTGGCTGTCCGATTTTTCATTCTTTCACGAGTTGTGTGCGCGCGATCAAGACCAGGACCGCCGCGACGAGGAGAACGCCTGTGACCACGAGGAAACCGGTGGTGAAGCTGCCCGAAGCGTCCTTGGCGCGTCCGATCACGATCGGGATCGTCGCGCCTCCGATGCTGCCGATCATGCCGACGAGGCCGATCGCTCCCGGCGCACTCTGCCGCGACATGTAGGACTGCGGAATAGTCCAGAACACGGCCTGCGTACCATAGACGCCGACATTGGCAACCATGAATCCGATGATGATCCACGCCGGCGATGTGGAAAAGGCCGCGATCGCGAAGCCGGCTGCGGCGATCACGAAGGTCGTCGCGGCATAGTAGAAGCGCTCACCGATATGATCGGAGTGCCGCGACAGTGCAATCATGCCGATCAGGCCGGCGATCGGCGGGATCGCGGTGACGAAGCCGACCTGCGAATTCGGCAGGCCGAACGACTTGATGATTTGCGGCAGCCAGGGGAACAGCGACGCCAGCCCGCAAAACAGACCGAAATTGCACAAGCCGAACAGCAGCACCATCGGCTTGGTGATGGTCCTGAGCACGCCCTCGGCATGCACCACCCCGGTTGCCTTGGCGTCGCGCTCCAGCGCGCCGGTCAGCCAGTTGCGCTGCGCCGTCGACAGCCAGCTCGCCTGCTGCGGGCGGTCGGTCAGATAGAAGATGCCGACGATCCCCAGGATGATGGGCGGCACGCCTTCGAGAATGAACAGCCACTTCCAGCCCGAAATGCCGAGCGTTCCGTTCAGCTCGAGGATGGCGCCGGAGATCAACGAGGCGAAGATATAGGAGATCGGCACGGCATAATTGAACATCGCGTTGTAGCGGGCGCGGTAGCTGAACGGAAACCAGAGACTCAGCAGCAGCATAACGCCGGGAAACAGGCCGGACTCGGCAAAGCCCAGGAAGCCGCGGAAAGCATAGAGGCTCAGCGGGCCCTGGGTGAAGGCCATCAGCACGGTGGCAATGCCCCACAGGATCGCGATCCGCGTCAGCGTGACGCGCGCGCCGTATTTGCTGAGGATGAGATTGCTGGGGATCTCGAAGATGGAATAGGTGAAGTACATGATTCCGACCGCGATGCCGAACATCTCGGCGTTGAGGCCGAGCTCCTTGTTCATCTGCAGTGCGGCAAAGGAGATGTTTCCGCGATCGAGAATGGCGAGGAAGTACATCGCCATCACGAACCACATCAGGCGCAGCGCGACCTTGCGGATGGTGATGCGTTCGATCTCCGGGTCGGCGGTCGCACTCGCCGCCTTGTCCAACACGACTTCGGTCATCCCAGTTCCCCCGATTCTTGATTTTTGATGGTCGCCTTATGCGGACAGGCAGACTTCCAGCCGATCGCCTGCCACGCGCACGGGATAGGTCCGGATGTCGATCTCGACCGGACTGGTCAGCGCCTCGCCGGTTCGGATGTCGAAGCGGCCCATATGTAGCGGGCATTCGATCTCGCAGCCGTCCAGGATGCCGTCGGACAGCAGCGCCTCCGCATGGGTGCAGATATTGCTGGTGGCGTAGTACTCATTGCCGACGCGATAGAGCGCGATGTGGTGGCCGGCGATCTCGATGCCGTGGGGCTCGCCTTCGTTCAGCGCGCCAAGTGCGGCAGCTTCGTGCCAGGTTCCCTGATCCGTCATTTGCCTTCTCAAATGCTGTAGAAATCGAGCGCGGTCGGGACGCGGTCATTGACCAGCGTGATGACCTTGCGTGCGATCTTCCAGGTCTCGCCTTGACGCCGCAGCGTGTGCTGATAGCGCCCGTGGCGCAGATGCTCCTTGGCGACGCGCGGGTCGTAAACGTGCACCGAGAACACCGACTGGCAGGTGATCTCGTCAGGTCCGGTTTCGGACGCGTCCAGGTTCGAGATCTGGTGCACCGTGCGCGGCAGCGGCAACGCGGTGATCGATTTGCGCGATTCGATGCGCGCGATCCGCTCTTCCAGCCCGCGCCGTGCATCGTGGTAGAGCAGCGAGACCTGTGTATTGGGATCATCGGTGGTGGTGTATTCGTCGAGCCATGCCGGCACCCAATAGACAGCATCCTCGCTGTACATCGCGACCCAATCGGCCCATTCGCCGCTGTCGAGCAGGCGGGCCTCGCGGAAGATGGTCGCGGCGGCGACCGCGTGCACATCCGTATGTTTGATTGCGCTTTCAGCCATCACACTGTCTCCCCGGCGGCGTGCTGCAACAGCCTGCGCCACTCACGATAGCCCGGGTGGAAATTCGTCTCGCCGCCGAAGCTGGCGGGGCCGAACGACCATTCGGACGCCGTGATGCCGAGCTCGCGGGTATGCGCGCTCTCGCCGTGGCCGACCTCCGCAACGCCGCGCAGATATCCTTGCGTGGGCGCGGCTGATGTCGCGTCGTAGCCGGTCTGGCAGAATTCATACATGACGTTATCGTCCGAGCTCGCGAGCCCGGAGGCGTTGAAGAAGTCTTCGTAATTGCGAATCCGAAGCGTGCGCGCGGCGGCACTTTCGCCGACCGGCGCGAGACAATGCGACACCATCTCGGTCTTGTCCGGCGCCAGCGGCCGCCAGGTTCGCACCTGCGCGGACAGGATGTCGATGACCTGGAGGTTCGGAAAGATCGTGAGGTTGCGTTGCCGAAGCATCCACTTGGCGCGGGTGCTGCCGACCCGCTGCCGCACGGCATCGAGACGCGCGGGGTCCATGCCGAGCGGACGACCGTACAGTTGCGTGCGCTTGATCGACCAGTTGACGGCATGGCCATAGTCGAAGCTGAAGCTGCCTTGCCCTTCCTGTTCGCCTTCCGGCTCAACCGTGAAACCGGCGTCCGGTCCGGCTGTGGCGTTGCGCTTCTTCAGGATGTCGACGTAGGAGCTATGGGTGGTCGCGAAATGGTAGTAGTCGAGGCCGTTTTCGAACTGCAGCTTCCAGTTTGCATCGAATGTGTAGGTGCTGGCACCCGGCACGAACTCGACCTCACCGCTGTCGCTCTGATCGATGATGAGGTCGAGAAAGGCGCGGGTGTCGCCGAGAAAATCTTCCAGTTGTGGAACGTCGGCCGAGAGGCTTGCGAACAGGAATCCGCGATACGAGCCAAGCCGGGCGACCGGGAGAAGGTCGTGATTCCGGTTCGAGAACGACGGCGGATACTGCCCGCTCGCTTCCTCCGTCACCGAGATGTTGCGGCCGCTCGAGTCGTAGGCCCAGCCATGATAGCGGCAGACATGGAATTTCTGCCGGCCCTGCTTGAAGGGGCAGACGATCGTTCCGCGATGTCGGCAGGTGTTGAGGAATGCGCCGACTTTGCCTTCGGCGCTCCGCATCACGAGAATCGGATGCCGGCCGATATGGGTGGTGACGAAGTCGTTGGGCCGGGCGATCTGGGATTCCAGGCCGATGAAATTCCATTGGCCTCGAAAATATATCGGAGCTCGGCGTCGAACACGTCAGGATCGGTGAAGATCCGGCGATCGACTTCGAAGATGCGTTCGCTGGGGCGGTCGTCAATCAGCCGGGAGATCTCCCGCAGCCGTGCCGCGTGGTTCTGCGAAGCAGCGTTCATCACGTCCTCCCTTCGACTTACCGCCGGCTGCGCAAGGCGACCCACAAGGTCGCCTGCAGAGCCATGGCCGTTTCACGGCTCTCGTCCGTCCACGGCGGGAACAGCCGGCGTGATCGCCAATCTTGGAATGACTCTATAGTTGTCATGACAACTATGGTCAAGACGATTGGTCGACCGGACAGCCGGAGTGAGACGCGGTGGGGCCCGGCCGGCCGTCTGGAACGGACGGCGGGATGCAGTGCATAGGGCCGCGTAGGGCACCAGCGCGGAACGAGCAGATCGTTTGGCGTGGAGTTGCGTGTTCAGGTCTTGCGCACCGGCGCAGTCAGGATGATTCCCTCATCGATCAGGGCGCGACAGATTTTCTTCAAGGTTGCAATCGCTTCACGCGTTGCCCGGCTGACCGGCCGTCCACGCGGCAATGCCAGGACGCGGTCGGCGCGCATCCACGGCAACAGCGCTGCCGATAGCGCGCCGGCAGCCACTTCCTGGTGAATGCCGGAGAAGGGCAGCAGGGCATAGCCGAGGCCCGATGCCACCATGCGCTTCATCGGCGTGCTGTTGTCGACCCGTACCGCGCAGGGCATTGTCGATGGGAACGGGTTGCGGCTGAGCGGGCCCACGGCGGATGGCAGCGCGTCGAACTCCTTGCGGGTCAGTCTGCCACGCTTCAGCAGCGGATCGCGCGGCGGCCCGATCAGGAACACCTGCTCGACCATGAGCATTTCATAGTCGAGGTGATCGTTGGGGGGCGGCGTCGTCACGATCGCCAGATCGAGCTCACCGCGCAGCAGGCGTTCGGATGCGTTTTCCGTCAAGACTTCGCTGAGCTCGAGCCGCACGCGCGGAAATTGCTTCACGAATGTCTGGGCAAGCGGCGGGTAGAGGATATCGCCGAGGCTTGGCGGCGCGCCCATCCGGACCGTACCGCTGGGCTCCCGATTTTCCGTACGCACCTCGGCCTTGATGTCGTCGATCGTTCCAAGCAGCCAGCGCCCGCGCGCGAGCAGCACCTTGCCGGATTCCGTAACCGAGACGCCGCGCGCGCCACGTTCGAGCAAGGCGCCGCCCAACTCGTCCTCGAGTTCCTTGACGTGACGGCTGAGCGCCGACTGGGCGACGTTCAGCGTGCTCGCGGCGGCGGCAAAGCCGCCACGCTCGGCGACGGCGACGAAATAACGGATCTGCCGCAGGTCCATGACGGGCGCTCCATCTCAATTCGAGATGGATACCATATCAAACATATTCTTGTGAGATACCAAGAAAGGAGCAGTCTCCTTCCCAAGGATCAAACGGAGGAGAGACAAGGATGGGCATCGCCACCGATGAGGCACGCCAGACGTCCGTATTCATCGCCGGCGGCGGGCCGGTCGGCCTTGCGATGTCGCTGCTGCTCGATCGCTTCGGCATCGACTGCGTCGTGGTCGAGAAGAGCCCGACGACGACAGATCATCCGAAGTCGCGCGGCTGCTGGGTCCGCACCATGGAGATCTTCCGGCAGTGGGGCATCGAGCAGGCGATCCGCGACCGCGGCCTGCAGGACAACTCCGACATGTTCGTGTTCCTCGACAGCATCGCGGGTCACGAGTTCGGCCGCACCCGTCCCGAACCGAATGTCGGACATACCCCCGCCTGGAAGAGCCTGGTCGCCCAGGACGCCGTCGAGGAGGAAATTCTGCGGGTGGTCGAGAAGTCAAAACACGCCACGGTTCTGTTCAACACGGCCTGTGAATCGTTCGAGGAGACCAACAGCGGCGTCAGCGTCACGACACGTTGCGAAAAGACCGGCGAAGTGACGCAGTGGACGGCGACTTACCTGATCGCCGCCGATGGGGCGGGCAGCCAGACGCGGCGCAGCGCCGGGATCGACATGGTCGGCCCCTCTACGCTGGCGGTGATGTCGAACGAGTATTGGCGTGCCGATCTGTCGCGATTGCCGATCGCGCGCGAGGCCGCCGGTTTCATCATCGTCCCGGACAGGCCCGATCTGCCGCGCGCCGGCATCTTGAACACCAATGGCCGGGATCGCTGGCTCACCGTGACGCAAATCGGCCTGACCAAGGACGATCGCGAGCGGCCGTGGACCGACCAGGAGTTCATCGAGATCGCGCGCGGCCATGTCGGCATTCCGGACCTCGATGTCACGCTTCTGAATCGCTCGATCTGGCGCGTCAGCATGCAGGTGGCCGAGACCTTTCGAAAGGGCCGGGTGTTTCTGGTCGGCGACTGCGCCCACCGCTTTCCGCCGACCGGCGGTTTCGGCCTGAACTCCGGCGTTCAGGACGCGCACAATCTCGCCTGGAAGCTGGCCTTCGTGTTGAAGGGCCGCGCCGAAGAAAAGCTGCTCGACAGCTATTCCAGCGAGCGCCGCCCGATCGCGCAATCCAATGCCAATTTCAGTTACGGCAACAGGCTGCGATTTGGGCTGACCGACGACGCCGTACGATCGCGCAATCCGGACCGGATCAAGTTCTGGATCAACGATATGGACAATCATCTGCACAGCATCGGGCAGAACCTCGGGCACAATTACGAGGAGGGCGCGGTGATCCCTGATGGCACCGTCGCGAAGGCGCTCAACTCCCGCTACTACACGCCGACGGACCGCCCCGGCGCGCGCTTTCCGCATATGTGGCTCGAGCCTTCGCGCAAGAAATCGACGCTCGACTGGTTCGACAAGGAATTCACCGTCGTCACGGGTCCACTCGGCAGCGAGTGGCTGGAAGCAGGGAAGCAGGTATCGGAGAAGACCCGCCTGCCGCTCTCGCTCAAGCAATTGCCGTCAGCCGACCCGGCGGACGGATTCCAGTTGGGCATGCGCGGCGCCGTGCTGGTGCGCCCTGATGGACATGTGGCGTGGCGGATGCCGTGGGTGCCGTCGGATCCGGCGAAGGAATTGGCCGGCGCGCTTTCAACGCTGCTGCATTAGCGGGGCCTCCCATGCAATCGTTCGAATCCAATGGCGTCGTCACGGCGTTTGAGAAGACCGGACGCGGCGAGCCGATCGTGCTGCTGCATGGCGGAGAGGCTGATCATTCGATGTTCGACAGCCTTGCGCCCGCGCTGGCCGCGCATTTCACCGTGATCGCTTATGACCAGCGCGATTCCGGTGCCACCAGGAATCCTCCGTCGTCCTATTCGCTGGCCCACCTGGCTGATGATGCCGCGGCCTTGATCGGAGGGCTCGGCTACGATCGTACCCATGTCTTCGGGACCTCGCTCGGCGGCCTGATCGCGCAAGTGCTGGCAGCCCGCCATCCCGGTCGCATCGACCGACTGATCCTGAGCAGCACCTGGAAGGTCAACCGAAGTCCGCTGGACGTCAATGCGGACGTCTTCCGCAAACTTGCGTCCTATCGCGCGGACACCGTCGGCAACGCGCCGAAGATCGCAGAATACTTCTTCCCGCCGGACTACCTGCGTGCGCGGCCCGAACTGATCGACATCTTCCGTGGCTCGAACCGCGACGACGGCCAGAAGGCGCGACGCGGCGCCTTGCTCGCGCAGCCCGTCGCCGCCGATCTGACGGGCTTTGATCGCCCGACGCTGCTGCTGGCGGGTGCTGACGATCGGCTGATCCCGAATGCGGAGACATTTGCGCTCGCCCGCGATCTTGTGTGCGTCGAGACCAAGACAATCGCGGACGTCGGCCATGTCGCGTCGATCCAGGCCCCCGAGCGGGTGGCGGAGGCGGTGACGGCATTTCTGAATTCGAAAAAGAAGGCGGCTTGACAACAACAGGGGGAGACCATGGCTGAGCAAGCGAGCGCGGTGCCGTTCGACGAAGCGCCGGTGACGACGCGCTATTGGCTATCGATCATCATCTTCGCCATCTCCGGCGTGGTCGATTTCTTCGATTTCTTTGTGGTCGGGTTTCTGGTCTCAGTGCTGGCGCCGAAATGGCACCTGACGTTTGGGCAAACCTCGATCATGCTGATGAGCGCCGGCATTGGAGCAATGCTGGGCGCGTTCGCCGCGGGGATCCTCGCGGATCGTTTCGGGCGCAAGCCGTTGGCGGTTGCCGGCGTTCTGCTTTGTGGCCTGACCTCGGGCGCGATCGCGTTCATTCCGGAAGACGGCTGGATTGCGTTTGCGATCCTGCGCTTTTTCGTCGGCTTCGGTCTTGCCGCGGGCGCGGCGGCGGCAGTTCCTGCGATCGTCGAATTCGCACCGACCCGCCATCGCACATTGGTTACGAGCCTCGTGGTCGTTCCGGTCGCCTTCGGCGTGCTGTCGGCGTCGCTGACGGCGAGCTTCCTGTTGCCGCTGGTGGGCTGGCGCGGCCTGGCGGCGGTCGGATTCCTGCCGATCATCCTCGGAATTCTGACCATGATGATCATGCCGGAATCGCCGCGCTGGCTGATCAGCAAGGGCCGCGTGCGCGAGCCGCAGTCGAATATCCGAAAGCTCTATCAGGTCGGCGGCGAGTCATTTGTCCTGCCCACGCTGCCGCCGGCGAACCCGGCGACGTTCGCCGATCTGTTTGCCGAGCAGCGGCGCTTCTGGCTGACAGTCCTGATCTGGTTCGGCGCCAGCACGGCGAATTACGGTGTCTTCCTGTGGGGACCGACCATCGTGGCGCTGCTTCTTGGCGTCGCGCCCCAGGACGCGGCGAAGATGTTCATCTATGTCAGCCTCGCCGGCGTTGCTGGCCGGACCGGCTTTGCCTTTCTCGCGCACCGGATCGGCCGCAAGCCGTGTGGCCAGTTGATGGGCTATGGCACCGCGATCTCGCTGGCGCTGGCTGCCTATTTTCACGCTGATTTTGCCGGCTCGGTCCCGCTGTTTCTGGTCTTCCTGATCATTGGCGCCGTGTTCTTCGACGGTGGATTTTCGAACATCGGGCCGTATCCCGCGGAGATATTTCCAGTCCAGCTTTCGGGGCGCGCGGTCGGCCTTGCCCAGCTCTCGAACGGGGTCGGCAAGATCGTCGGGCCGCTGTGTCTCGCATTGATCGCCGGCGCGGACAATGTCGTGCATCCCAGCGCGACCGCCTCGGCGGTGATGCCGGCGTTTCTCTTTCTTTCCGGCGCGGGTCTCTTGATCGGACTCGCCTTTACGTTCCTCGGCGTCGAGCCGCACGGACGCCCGGTGGCTCTGTTTGGCGAGAACGCGGGCGCGAGCACGGCTCCGAAGCCGCTGGCGGCAAAAACGGCAACTTGAGAAGACGGAAGGTCATATCATGGACAATGCGCTCGACATGGTCGCGGCGGCGGCGCCGTTCGATACCGCAAAACTCGATCGGCTGATGGATGAGGCGGGGCTCGACATCCTGATCGTCACCTCGCGGCATAATGTGCAGTACCTGCTCGGCGGATATCGCTTCTTCTTCTTCGACGTCATGGAGGCGATCGGCACCAGCCGCTATCTGCCTGTCTTCGTCTACCAGAAAGGGCACCCTGAAAATTCCGTCTACATCGGCAACCGCATGGAGAAGTTCGAGCATGAGCTCGGACGGATATCGGCGCCGATCGTTAAAGCGAGCGCATGGGGAACGATCGATGCGATCGGCCTCGCCATTGATCATGTGAGAAAGCTCGGGGGCGCCGCCAAGCGCGTCGGCATCGAGGCGGGTTTCCTGCCGGCCGACGCCAGGGATCACCTGCTTGCCGGTCTTGGCCACGTCGAGGTCCGCGAGGCCCATTTCACGCTGGAACGGCTTCGCGCCGTAAAGTCGCCGGCCGAACTGGATCTCATCAGAGAGGCTTCCGAACGGGTCGTCGATGCGATGCTGGCCACGCTCAAGAGCTGCGTGCCGGGCATGACCAAGAACGACGTCGTCGCCCGTCTGCGTCGTGAGGAGCAGCATCGTGATCTCGTCTTCGAATATTGTCTGATTGCCGCGGGCAAGAGCCATAACCGCGCGCCGTCGAATCAGATTCTCGCGGAGGGCGACGTGATCTCGGTCGATTCCGGCGGAAACTACCGGGGCTACATTGGCGACCTCAGCCGCATGGGCATTCTGGGTGAGCCCGACAGCGAGCTGCGCGAGTTGCTGCAACAGGTCGAGGACATCCAGCAGGTGGCCCGGCGCGTGATCCGGCCGGGCGTCATGGGGGGCGACATCATTGCGGCGGGCGAGGCAGCCGTCAAAATCTCTCCGCATCGCGCCGTGCTCGACTTCACCGCACACGGCATTGGGCTTGTCAGTCACGAAGCGCCGCGCCTCACCGCGACCGGCCCGGTACCTTACGCGCCCTATGACGCCGAGCGGTCGCTCGAATGTGGGATGGTGATCTCGATCGAAACCGCGCTGCTGCACCCGGCGCGCGGTTACATCAAGCTCGAGGACACGCTGCTCGTCTCCGAGGTGGGCTGGGAAGCGCCCGGCGACCACGGCAGGGGGTGGAATTCGTCGCATCTCATGGCGTGAAGCGGTCAACGCCAGGGCGGGATTTTTGGCTGGGTCACCGTTTCAGCTGCGGTGCTGGAGGTGATCGTCGGCCAATTTCGGAATACTAGAAATATATCCCTGAATTGCCCGACGTGTCAAGTGGCCCGGCCGCCGCCGGCTACTTTGCATGGGGTTGTTTTCGATATTTTGGCGGCGTCCCCTGCGACGGCCCAGATGACTTCATGTGCGCTCGGCCAGGCGATTGATCCGGCGGTCTTTGCTTCACTCCAGCCTCCGGTCATGCGAAGGTTCGATCTGGATACAGCGGCCGGCTCCGTGCCGTCTGCTCGCCAGGTCGGCGCCGACGATGGGCAGGTGCAACCGATATGGATTGCCTCCCCATCGACAGAAGCGACCTGATGACCACTGCCGCCAACGCTCTCCGTGACTACGCCCAACGCATCCTGACCGCCCGTGTCTACGACGTGGCGATCGAGACGCCGCTCGATCCGATGCCGCGGCTCTCGGAGCGCTTGTCGCGCGCCGTCTTGCTGAAGCGGGAGGACTTCCAGCCGATCTTCTCCTTCAAGCTTCGCGGCGCCTATAACAAGATCGTCAGGCTGCCGGACGCGCAGCGAAGACAGGGCGTCATCTGCGCGTCGGCGGGCAACCATGCGCAGGGTGTGGCGCTGGCGGCGCGCAAGCTCGCCATTCCCGCGACGATCGTGATGCCGAGGACGACGCCCGCCATCAAGGTCGAAGCCGTCCGGCGTTTGGGCGGCGACGTTGTGCTGCACGGCGACACGTTCGACGATGCGCAAACCAAGGCCAGGGAAATCGAGGTCGCGCGCGGCCTGACCTTCGTGCATCCGTTCGACGATCCTGATGTGATTGCCGGCCAGGGGACCGTCGGGATGGAAATCCTGCGCCAGCATCCCGATCCGATCGAGGCGATCTTCGTGCCGATCGGCGGGGGTGGGCTGGCGGCCGGCGTGGCCGCCTTCGTGAAATTCCTGAATCCGTCGATCAAGGTCGTCGGCGTGGAGCCGGCAGACGCTGCGTCGATGGCGGCCGCGCTCGCCAAGGGCAACGTTGTCGCGCTGGATCAGGTCGGACTGTTCGCCGACGGTGTTGCGGTCCGCAAGGTCGGTGCCGAGACGTTCCGGCTCTGCCGCGACCTGCTTGACGAGGTCGTCACCGTGGATACCGACGCCATGTGCGCGGCTATCAAGGATATCTTCGATGACGTCCGATCCGTGGCCGAGCCCTCCGGCGCATTGGCGCTCGCCGGCCTCAAGGCCTACGCCGAGCGCGGCGCGCTCAGCGACGGAAGCCTGATTGCCGTCAACAGCGGCGCCAATCTGAATTTCGACCGGCTGCGCACCATTGCCGATCGCGCCGAGGTCGGCGAACACCGGGAGGCGCTGCTTGCGGTAACCGTGCCGGAGAAGCCGGGCAGCTATCGGCACTTCATCCGCATCCTCGGTTCGCGGGCCATCACGGAATTCAACTATCGCTTCGCCGAGACCACCGCGCCGGCGCAGCTCTTTGTCGGTATCGCGCTGAGCCGTGGCGAGGCCGAGAAGCGGGAAGTCATGGAGCTGCTCCGGCGCGAGGGTTATCCGATCCTGGATCTGAGCGAGAACGAGATGGCCAAGGACCATGTGCGCTACATGGTGGGTGGTCGCGCGCCGCTTCTCAAGGACGAGGTGATCTACCGCTTCGAGTTTCCGGAGCGTCCCGGCGCATTGCTGAAATTCCTCGAGAGCCTGGCGCCCGACTGGAACATTTCGCTGTTCCATTACCGAAATCACGGCGCCGACTACGGACGCATCCTTGCAGGCATCGAGGTCAAGCCTTCCGAGCGCGCGCGGTTCGTTCAGGCGCTCGACGCGCTCGGCTACCCCTACTGGAACGAGAGCGAGAATCCGGCTTATCGGCTGTTCCTCTCCGCCGAGAAGGGATGAAGCGACGAGGTCCTACGCTGGTCCAGAGTAAAGAGAACGGTTGGCGGTGCAAGACATCGGCGAGCCGTCACGCAATCCGTGCTGAAGAGGCAATTCGTGCTGAAGAGAAAGGCAGTCCGTATGACCCGTGAGGAACGACAATTGCGCGAGGCGATCATTGCCAAGTGCCGATGGATGAACGCGTCGGGTCTCAATCAGGGGACATCAGGCAACATCTCCGCCCGCTACAAGGACAGGATGCTGATCACGCCCTCGGCGACCCCGTATGATTCGATGAAGCCGGAGATGATCGCGTCGATGCCGCTCGAGGGCGACGATGGCACGTGGGAGGGGCCGCTGCAGCCCTCCACCGAATGGCGCTTCCATCTCGACATCACGCGCGCCCGGCCCGATGTCGGCGCCATCGTTCACACCCACTCGACCTATGCAACCGTGCTCGCGATCGCGCGCAAGCCTATCCCGGCCTGCCACTACATGATAGCGGCATTCGGCGGCACCGACATCCGCTGCGCCGGCTACGCGCGCTACGGCACCAAGGAACTTTCGGATCATGCGATCGCCGCGCTCGAAGGCCGCAATGGTTGCCTGCTCGCCAATCACGGCATGATCGCGCTCGGCGCCAATCTCGACAAGGCGATGTGGCTCGCGGTCGAGCTTGAGACCCTCGCGCGGCAATACTACCTCTCGCTTGCGCTCGACTCGCGGATCATCCTGAGCGACGAGGAGATCGCCGACACCGCGAAGGGGTTCTCCACCTACGGCTTGCAGGCGCCAAAGCCGAACAAGGCCCGTGTGACGGCAAAGGCGGCACCGCGCCGCGCCGAGAAACGGCGTAGCAGCAAGCGATGATGGGCACTCGCCGGTCTAGGACGGCATGTGCAGGGAGGCGAGAAGCCTGGCTGATTGAACGGAGCCAGCGCAAGACAAGTTGCAGACAGCTGGGTCATTTGACGGCCCAGTCAGCATAGGCAAGACTGATCGCAGTCAAACTGTGCTTGCGGGACATTTCCGGTGCTCAATTCGGATTCTGATTTGCCTTCGCCGACCCGTTGGGCGGGTCTGCGCTCTGCCATGGCGGCGCTTCTCATCGCGTCGACGGTCATCTTCAGCCTACCTGCGTCCGCTCAAGTAGCGTGGCCGATGGCGACGGAATATCCTCGAAGCAATATCTCGGGAGTTGGCTTGGCAAAATTCGCGGAGCTCGTGTCCGCGCAGACGAGCGGATACGTTACGGTCCGCAATGCGTTCGACAACGAGTTGAAGATCAGCTCCGGCGAAATGCTGCGCGCGGCCCAAGAGGGACGGATTGCCGGTGGTGACGCATTTGCGGGACCGCTCGAAGCGTCCGATCCGGTATTTGGTCTGCCGTCGCTGCCGTTTGTCGTCCAGTCCATCGAGGCGGCGCGGACCATCAACGCACAAGCGCGGCCACTCTATGAGAAGGCGTTAGCCGCGCAGGGCCTCAAGCTCCTGTACATCACCATTTGGCCGTCCACCGGCCTCTGGAGTGTCCAGCCAATCTCGACGCCGGCGGACCTGCGATCCATTGCCGCACGGACGTATGACTACAATTCGGCTGAGGTGATGCGCGCGGTCGGTGCAACGGCCGAGTACCTTCCGTTCAACGAGGCAATCGCGAAGGTAAGAAGCCATGAGCTGAATGCCATCCTGACGTCGGGTGACGGCGGGGCCGGCCGAAAGCTCTGGCAGGATCTGCCCCATTTCACGGCGATCAACTACGCGATTCCGATCTCGCTTGCCTTTGTAAGGACCGATGCCTTTGAAGCGCTCCCGGAATCGGTTCAACGCCAGGTGATGCAGGTAGCTGCCGAGACGGAACAAAGCCAGTTCCAGCTTCTGGCCAATCGCACGGTCGAGAATTATGCGCGCATGCGCGCCAACGGGGTTGAGATCGCAGAGCCGGCGCCGGCTCCCGTTCTCGCCGCGCTCAAGCAAGGTGCGTCGGCACCAATCGCAATGTGGAAGGCCAAGGCTCCTCCGGAAGCCGTGGCTATCGTCGAGCAGGCGTTGCAGCAGCAATAGACGGTGGTGTCATCGCGCCGGCGGCGATGAGCCAAGGCGCTGTGCGCGGCGTGCAGCACTAGTTCGTGCGTTGGCCGCGGCCTTGCGGTGCATGCGCATTGACGATCGATGAGCTAGCCGACGCGGATGTGGTCTCGAGCCGAGGGGCCGCAAGATGCAGATTGCGGCGAATGTGAAATTCGAACGTACCGGCGAGCGCCGTTTCGATGGCGGAGAGGTGTGCAGCTCCATCGTCGAGCAACGCATGGCCATGACCCGCCGAGAACAGTGCGCCCGTGACGAAAATTGGAAAATAGGCGATGCATCCGACGCCGAGATCCCTGTCGTCGATGCGCCCGCTGAAACCATTCGCTTCGTTCGGCTTGCGGGGGTCCCAGTTCGCCGGCGGCGCGACACCAAAGTTGCCAAAGCACGGCGACAACCTCAGCTCCCGTCCCCAAGGCAGACGCGCGATATTGCGCGCGCGATCGAGCGGGACATGCCGGCAGCAAAAGTCCAATGAAGTTTCCCGCGCAGCGCTCGTCGGGGCCCTCATGTTCCAACCCCAGTCCGATCGCAGGCGGACATCGAGGACACGAACCTCGAGCACGTCACCCGGTTCGGCGCCCTCGATGTGGATCGGTCCGGTCAATAGCCGCGGTGCGGCTCCGTGGGACGCGGGGATGTCGCTGCAGCCAAGCGGTTCGACCAGGTCGCTCACAAGATCGAACGCTTCATCCGGCTCGGCCGATAGCGTTTCGATCGTCACCCGATCACCAGACGCAATTCTGATGACGGGACTGAGCCGACCATCCCACAGTCCCCAATGAAGATGATCTGGTGTCGAGGTAAGATAATGCTCCACGGTCCATCCTTTCTCATTGGTTCTTGTTGGCGCCTCTGAGTCCGCTGCGGCACCAAGCGGCCACTTCAACGGGGTGAGGGCGCTGCATGGCGATGCTTTCGAAAGTGACGTTGGCTCATAAGCACGATCTGTGCCAAGACCCGTGATGCTGGGTAGGACGTCCTATCTATCGCCTTATGGTCCTAATACTCCCCTCTTCGAGCCGACATTTTGAGCTGGTCCGGTCAACCGTGCGGCAGGTTCCGTCCGCTCGCGTAGCTGATAGCCGGAACCGTGATAGGCGGGACCGTCAAGTTGGAATAGTGCGCGCTGCTCGTCTCACGTGCAGCCGACCTGTGGTCTTCCGTCGCGGATCATCTGAGACATGAGCGAGCTCGCGCGTTCGACTCATGATTTGCGATCGCCAAGCGGCACAATGATGCCGTAGCGCTTTTTCAAGTGCTTCGCCCTGTTTCGCGTCAAGGAATGGTCAGCCTTGCCGAGCTGCCTGGTGATTCGGATGTTCTCAACCATCCGGCCGAAGGGCGCGATGACGCGCCGAGCTATTGTCGCCCGACGCAATAGCTCATCTCCCGCAGCAAGGACTGCTGCGGTCCTTCGATGGCCACTTCCTTCGCCATGTCATGTCGCGGAGACCGAATCCGTCACGATTGGCCGTTGCGAAGATTCTGCTAGACGTATGGGACTAACATTAGTACGATAGGTCCAATTGGCAGGAAGGGCCTGCGGTTCGCTCCTCAACCGCTGCCGGTTGCCGACAAGGAGGATGTTTTGCCGGATACCCTGGTGGAGCCGTACACGCGGCTCAGAGAGAAGATGGCGCAGCGCGACCGCAGCCTGCGCGAGAAGGTGGTGTCGCTCGAGGAAGCGGCAGGCTTCGTCCAAGATGGCATGAAAGTGGGTGTTGGCGGGTCGACCATGTCCCGCACGCCGATGGCGATGCTCTGGGAGCTGATCCGCCAGCATCGCAAGGACCTTTCGATTTCGCGCTGCATCGTCTCGACGGACGGCGACCTCGTGTTCGGATCCGGCCTCGCGAACCACGTCGTCACCAGCTGGTTCGCCCAGGGTATTCTCTGGGGCCTGTCCAAGGTGATGCGGCATCACGTGGAAAATGGCGGCAAGCGCTATGAGGAATGGAGCCACATGGCTGTCGGCATGCGCTTTCGCGCCGGCGGCATGGGCGTTCCGTTCCTGCCGACTCGCGCCATGTTGGGGTCGGATATCGTTGGTCAGCGTCCCGAAGCCAAGCAGATCGATTGTCCGTTCACCGGTGAGAAGCTGCTGCTGGTCCCCGCGCTCAACCCCGACGTCGCGCTGATCCACGTCCAGCGCTGCGACCCCTACGGCAACGCCCAGATCGACGGCCTGCAATTCATGGACATCGATCTCGCGCTCGCTGCCAACAGCGTGATCCTCACGACCGAGCGGATCGTATCGAACGACCAGATCCGGCGCGCGCCGGACCAGACCAAAATTCCCTTCTTCTGCGTCGATGCCGTGGTCGAGGTTCCCTACGGATCGGCGCCGCACGAGTGCTACGGCCTCTATGAGCCGATGATGCGGCACATGGAAGCCTATGTCGCGCAGGTCAACGCGGATCCCGTGAAGGGCATGCAGGAATATCTCGATCGCTATTTTTACAGCCCGAAGTCCTGGAACGAATATCTCTCGCTGATCGGCATGGATGAGGTGTTGGAGGCGACGCAGAAGGGCAGGAGCATCTATAATGACTGAGGCGCAGCGCTACACCGCAAGCGAAATTCTCGCGATCTTGAGCGCGCGCCAGCTGCAGGACGGGCAGGTGGTCTTCGCAGGCATCGGCGTGCCGCTGCTCGCCGCAACCCTGGCCCAGCGCACCCGCTGTCCGGCCCTGACCATTCTGTTCGAAGGCGGCGTTGTCGGCGCCTTCGTCGAGCCGGGCAAATTGCCGCCGTCGACCAATGACCAGCGCTGCACCAAGCGCGCCAACATGGTCCTCGGCAGCGCCGATGTCTTGCTGCTGCTCCAGCGCGGTTACGTCGATGTCGGCTTCATGGGCGGCGCCCAGATCGATCAGTTCGGCAATCTGAACTCGTCGTTCATCGGCGATCCGGCGAAGCCGAAGACGCGCCTGCCGGGTACCGGCGGCGGCAATGACATCTCCAGCCTGACCAACATGATCGTCGCGATGAAGCACGAGAAGCGGCGCTTCGTCGAAAAGGTCGACTTCATCACCAGCCCCGGGTTCATCCGCGGCGGCACCAGCCGGCGCGACTCCGGCTTGCCGAGCGGCCGCATGTGGCGCGTGATTACCGAGCTCGCCGTGTTCGGCTTCGACGACAGGACCCGGCGCATCAAGGTGCTCGCGCTCAATCCCGGCGTCAGCCGCGAGGAAGTGCAGGACAATACCGGCTTCAGGCTCGACTTCGACGAGAAGCTCCACGTCACGTCGCCGCCGACCGACCACGAACTCGAGACGCTGCGGATGCTCGATCCCGACCGTCTCTTCACCGCTTAAAGCTACACCAAGTCCGGAGATCTATTGATGACCACGCTTGCCAACACGTTTGGTATTGCCGCGCGCAACTTCACCGCTTATCCCGAAATGCCCAACGCCCGGGCGCTCGTCGAGTACGGCGTTCGGGTCGAGGAGCTCGGCTACGATTCGGTCTGGGTCTGGGATCACATGCTTCTCGGCGTCGATCCGAACTTCCCGATCATCGACTCCCTGACGACACTGACGGGCATTGCCGCGCGCACGAAGCGGATCAAGATGGGCACCGGCATCCTGGTGCTGCCGCTCCGCAACGCGGTGGCGCTCGCCAAGCAGCTCTCGAGCATGGATCAGCTGTCCGACGGCCGCCTGATCATGGGCATGGCGTCCGGATGGTACAAGCGCGAGTTCGACGCGCTCGGCATTCCCTTCGAGAAGCGCGGCAAGATCATGGATGAGAATCTTGAGATCATGCGCCGGCTGTGGACCGAAGAGTCGGTTACTGGCGAATACATGCGCCACAACATTTCGAAGGCGGTGATGTATCCGAAGCCGGCGCAGCCGCAAATTCCGCTGCTGATCGGCGGATACGCCGATCCCGTGCTGAAGCGCGCCGCTCTGAACGGGGATGGCTGGCTCACCTACTTCTATCGTCCCGCCGACTTCAAGAAGTCCTGGGACAAGATCATCAACTTCGCCAAGGAGGGCGGCAAGGATCCGTCGACTTTGAAGAACGCCTCGCAATTGCCGATCATGATCGGCAAATCGCGGCAGGCGGTCGAAGCCGACATGATGGACTGGCTCAACAAGGAGTGGGATTTCCCGGCTCACAGCGATTGCAGCCGCGAGAGCGCCATCATGGGCTCGGTTGATGAGTGCGTCGCCCAGCTGCGCGAGCATATCGCGCTCGGCGTCCAGAAGATCATCTTCGTCCCCTACAAGTATCAGGCGGACCAGGTCGAGACCATCGCGCGTGAGATCATCCCGCGCCTGCGCGCCAAGTAACGAACCCGGAAAACGCTCAACACAGGCGACAAGCAGATGACTGACTCCGTACGCAAGACGATCCTCGACAAGGTCGACGCTTCGAAGGATCACGCGATCAAGTTCCTCCAGGATATGGTCGCGATCCCGAGCGTGACCGGCGACGAAGCCGCGATCCAGAAGCACATGCACGGCTACCTGACCGAGGTCGGTCTCGAGGTCGACATGTGGGAGACCAATTGGGACGAGCTGAAGAAGCATCCCGGCTATCGCCCGGTCGACCGCGGTTATGAGAATCGCCCCAACATCGTTGCGACCCTGAAGGGCACCGGCGGCGGCCGCTCGCTGCTTCTCAACGGTCACACCGACGTGATCCCCGTCGGCAACGGCGAGGGATGGAGCGACAATCCGTGGTCCGCTTCGATCAAGAACGGGCGCATCTATGGCCGCGGTTCGTGCGACATGAAGAGCGGCGTTGCCAGCCACGTGCTCGCGGTCCAGTACTTGAAAGAGCTTGGGCTCAATCCGAAGGGCGATGTCATGATCAACATCGTCATCGACGAGGAAGTCAGCGGACACGGCACGCTCGACACCGTCATCCGCGGATACAAGGCGGACGCCGGTATTTCCGGCGAGACCAGCGACCTGTTCGTGCAGCCGGCTTGCATCGGGCGTATCTGGTTCCAGATCGACATCGAAGGCAAGCCCGCCGGTATCCAGCAGCGCTACCTTGGCATCAGCGCAATTGAGCTCGGCAACAAGATCGTGAAGGCCGTGCAGGAGCTGGAAGACGAGCGCGTGACGAACGTCAAGCACGCGCTCTACCCGAGCGCCATCGACTCCTTGCCCTGCATCATCGGCAGCTTCCAGGCCGGCAACTATCCGAGCGCCTTCCCGGCGAGCGCCGTTCTGAAGGGATCGATCGGTACGGTGCCGAGCGAGGACCATGAGGGCGTCAAGCAGAGCCTCGTCAAGAAGATCGCCGAAGTTGCGGCTCAGGATCCCTGGATGAAGGACCATCCTCCCGTGGTGAAGTTCGTCGGCTACGACGCCGAGGCTTCGGAGATTCCGGTCCAGCATCCAATCGTGCAGACCGTCTGCGACGTCTATACGGAAGTGACCGGCAAGAAGCCGACGATCTCGGGGCGCCAGGGTGCCGCGGATACGCGGTTCTTGAACAAGTACGCGAATACGCCAACCGTGATCTTCGGACCCGGCTCGACGGCGGTCATGCATGCGAACGACGAGTATGTGTCGATCGATGATTATCTGACGGCCATCAAGGTCATGGCGCTCAGCATCCACGACTGGTGCAATTCCGCCCCAACCAAGTAATCAAGGGCCGGATCGATCGGGAAGGGGCCCATGGTTTGGGCCCCTTTTTTGGGCGGCGTCGGTGGTGCGAACTCGCTATTGTCGCGCGCGGGAGGGTTCTCGAGACTCGACGCTCATTCCTAGTGACGCTATCTTTGCGATAATAGAATGAATTTGGTGTTCGAGCCGTCGATCGCTCCGGACACGGACGACAAGAGGGGAGACGGAGTGGCAAAGCAAGGCGTTGGAGCTTCCGTTCCCCGAAAGGAAGATGATCGCTTTCTGCGTGGACGAGGCGAATATGTCGGCGATATTCGCTTGCCCGGCATGCGCGACGTTGCGTTCGTCCGTAGTCCGGTTGCACATGCGCGGATCAAGGATATCCGTATCCCGCCGCACCTCCGCAGCAACGTCTTCATTGCGTCGGATATCGCGGCCGATACGCGTCCCATTCGCGCTGTGTCCGGACTGCCGGGC
This sequence comes from Bradyrhizobium quebecense, assembly GCF_013373795.3. Classification (NCBI taxonomy): domain Bacteria; kingdom Pseudomonadati; phylum Pseudomonadota; class Alphaproteobacteria; order Hyphomicrobiales; family Nitrobacteraceae; genus Bradyrhizobium; species Bradyrhizobium quebecense. Next base: position 4,890,506 of record NZ_CP088022.1, on the reverse strand, counting down.
TTCAAGCCTTCCGATCAGCCGATCCTCGCGTTCGAGAAGGTCCGTCAGGTCGGCGAATTGATCGCGATGTGCGTCGCCGATACCCGCGCGGAAGCCGAGGACATTGCGGCTGCGGTCGAAGTTGATTTCGAGGAATTGCCGGCCGTGCACGACATGCTGCTGGCGCGGCGTCCGGGCTCGGCCCTGGTGCACGAAGAGTGGGGTGACAACGTCTTCCTTGAGACGTTTGTCGACATCAACATGGACGCGGCCTACGACGCTCCGATCAAGATCACGCGCGAGATATCGACCGCGCGGCAGAGCATGGCGCCGATGGAAGGCCGCGGCACGGTTGCGGTCTGGCACAAGCGGATGGACCAGCTCGTCCTCTATACCGGCAATCAGCAACCGCACATCGTGCGCAACGGCCTGTCGGAATGCCTCAATCTCGAGCAGCTGAAGATCCGCATCGTCTCGCCCGATGTCGGCGGCGGCTTCGGCTACAAGGGTATCGTGCTGACGGAGGATGTTTGTCTGGGTTGGCTCGCCATGCGCTGCGGCTATCCCGTGCGTTGGATCGAGGATCGTCGCGAGCATTTGACGGCGGGCGCGAACTGCCGCGAGCATCATTATAACATCACCGTCTATGCCGATCGCGATGGCAAGTTGCGCGGTGTCGAGTGCGAGGCCTCGGTCGATTCCGGCGCCTACTCGTCCTATCCGTTTTCGGCATGCCTGGAGGCCGCGCAGATCGCCAGCATTCTGCCCGGGCCGTACGATTTCCCATCCTATCGCTGCCGCACCTGGTCGGTGTCGACCAACAAGTGCCCGATTCTGCCCTATCGCGGCGTTGCCCGCACCGGCGTGTGCTACGCGATCGAACTGATGATGGACGCGATCGCGCACGAATGCGGTCTCGAGCCGTACGAGGTGAGGCTCAAGAACCTGGTGCGGCCGGAACAGATGCCGTTCGACAACATCACCAAGAAGCATTTCGACAGCGGAAATTATCCGGAATCGCTGCGGCAGGCTCTGGCAAAGATCGATCTGGCCGGCCTCCGCGCTCGCCAAAAGAAGGGCGAGCCGGACGGTCGGTTGATCGGGGTCGGCCTTTCAGTCTATTGCGAGCAGGGCGCCCACGGCACGTCGGTCTACGCAGGCTGGGGCATCCCGATGGTTCCGGGGCACGAACAGGCGACCGCCCGCATGACCCCGGACGGCGGCCTCGAGCTGCGCATCGGCGCGCATTCGCACGGTCAGAGCATGGAGACTACGCTTCCGCAGGTCGCGCACGAGATCCTTGGCATCGACATCGCGCGCATCAAGCTGGTTCACGGCGACACCGAGTACACGCCGTACTCGACGGGCAGCTGGGGGTCACGCTGCGCGGTGATGTCCGGTGGCGCGGTTGCGACGGCATCGCGTGAACTCGCCAAGCTCATCAAGGGCATCGGCGCGCATCTGCTGCAGACCGAAGTCGAGAACGTCAAGCTCGAGAACGGCGCGGTGGTTGGTCCGTCGAACAGCGTGAAGATCGATGAAATCGCGCACACCTGGTATCGCCGGCCACAGGATCTGCCGGCAACTGTCGATCCGAGGGGCCTGGAGGTCACCATCGGCTACAAGCCCGCGCGTGATTCCGGCACGTTCAGTTACGCGACCCATATCGCGGTGGTCGCCGTCGATCCGGAGTTGGGCGATATCGAACTGATCGACTACGTGGTCGTCGAAGATGGCGGCCAGCTGATCAACCCCATGGTTGTCGATGGGCAAATCTATGGCGGGCTGGCGCAAGGCATCGGCACCGCAATGTATGAAGAAATGAACTTTGACACGTCGGGGCAGCCCCTCGCGTCGACCTTTGCCGACTATCTGCTGCCGGGCCCGACCGAGGTGCCCGCGCCCAAGCTTGGCCACATGGAGACGTTGGCGCCGTATACGGAGTTCGGTGTCAAAGGCATCGGCGAGGGCGGCGCCATTGCGCCTCCCGGAGCAATCGGCAATGCGGTCAATGACGCATTGCGGCCTCTCGGTGCGCAGGTCTTGCACACGCCAATGACGCCGCGGCGTGTTCTCGAGGCCATTCGGGCCGCAGCCGAGGGCCGCAAGGAGAAGGCGCCCGAACAGGCGGAAGGGTTGCCAGCGTGAAACCTGTCAATTTCGACTATGCGCGCCCCGATGCGGTCGACGCGGTGATCAGGCTCATCGCGGACGATAGCAGAACCGTCAAGATGATGGCCGGGAGCCAGTCGCTCGGGCCGATGTTGAACCTCAGGCTCGTGCAGCCCGATCTGATCGTCGACCTCACCGGGATCGAAGAGCTCCGTTGTTTCAGTGACGGCGCGGACGAAATCTCGATCGGGGCTTGCGTCACGCATGCCGATATCGAGGACCTCCGCGTCACCGACGTCACCCGCGGTGCGTTGCCGACCGTGGCCAACGGCATCGCTTATCGCGCGGTGCGCAATCGCGGCACGATTGGCGGAAGCTTGACGCATGCCGATCCGTCAGCCGACTGGCACTCGATCCTCGCCGCGGTTGGGGCAAAAGTCGTGCTGCGCGGCCCGGCCGGAGAGCGGACCGTGGCCGTTGAGGACTACATGGTCGGCGCCCTCGAAGCCGACCTGCGTCCCGGCGAAGTTCTCGTTCGCGTCATGGTGCCGCGACTGAGCAAGTCGGCGCGCTGGGGCTATTACAAGAGCTGCCGCAAGACGGGCGAATTTGCCCACGCGATCGGCGCCTTCATGACCGACCCCGATCGCGGCATCAGCCGCGCGGTGATCGGCGCGACGGAGAGCCGTCCGATCGTCATTGCCAAGGCAAGCAATGTGATCGGCGACGGCCGCGCGCCGCGTCCGAGCGACAGTTTCGACGGCGGGGCCGTCGACGAGATTCTGGAGAAGGCAGGGATGGTCGATCCCCTGGACAAGCAAACCCATGTCGCCGCGCTGCGCCGCGCGATCGAGCAGGCACGGCCGCAATGAGCACCTGCAACCTCAACGTCAACGGGAGCGCCGTCAGCGCGGAGATCCAGCCGCGGACGCATCTTGCGGACTTTCTCCGCGAGAAGCTCAATCTGACCGGCACCCATCTGGGCTGCGAGCACGGCGTCTGCGGCGCATGCACGCTGCTTGTCGATGGTGTGCCCACGCGCTCCTGCATCACCTTCGCGTTGGCTTGCCAGCAGGCCGAAGTCACGACGATCGAGGGGCTCGACGACGACGAGATCACGCGCGAGCTGCGCGCGGCCTTCACGAGGGAGCACGGCCTGCAATGCGGCTATTGCACGCCGGGGATGGTTGTGTCGGCGCGCGATGTCGTGCTGCGCATGCAGGACCCCAGTGAGCGCGATATTCGCGTGGCGATGAGCGGAAACCTTTGTCGCTGCACCGGCTATGTCGGCATCGTCCGCGCCATCCAGGGTGTGATCGCGGACCGCAGGGGGCGAGGGATCGCGGCGATTCCAAACGGCAACCGGACGCGTCTTGGGCCTTCGGGCTCGGGCAATGCGACCGCGCTTACCGCGGCTGCTGCTCGACCCAAGACAGCCGCCGCACCAACGGCGATAAAGGCGGAAGCTCCGGCAGCGGCGGCGGCCTCGCTCAGGGATACGAGCTGGAAGCCGCAAACAACGTTCACGCAGAGCTTCACCGTCGGGCATCCAGTCGATGACGTCTGGAATTTCTTCTCCGACATCGGCGCGGTCGCCGCCTGTCTGCCAGGCGCATCGCTGGCCGGAGAGCCGGTCGACGGTCACGTCGACGGTCAGATCAAGATCAAGGTCGGTCCGATCTCTGCCGAATTTCAAGGCATCGCTGATGTAACGCGCGATGATGCGAGCCGCACGGGCACGATTGTCGGTGCAGGCAAGGACAAGCGCAGCAACTCGTCAACCCGCGGTCTGATCGGCTATGCCGTCAAGCCGGGTGACGTGGAGAACCAAACCAGGGTCGATCTCAGCATTGGCTTCACCTTGACCGGGGCCTTGGCGCAGTTCAGCCGCTCTGGCTTGATCCAGGATGTGGCCGGACGAATCATCGCTGTCTTTGTCCAGAACCTCGAGACGCGGCTCTCCCATCGATCGGGTGGAGGCGAGGGCGAGCCGGCCATGGTCAAGGAATTCGATGCCGGAGCGCTCATGCGATCGATGGCGTTAGATTATGTGAGGCGAGCGCTTCGATGGCTCTTGCGACGATCCTAGTTGTTCGGCGATAAAAACTCGCCTTTGGCGATGAAATGGACTATCTTACTATCATGAATAAGGTAGTCCCAAATTACGAGCGCAGCCGGGTTCCCCTCTACGTGCAGGTTGCGTCGGTCATGCGTCAACGGGTCGAGTCCGGGCGATGGCAAGAGGGCGACAAGATCTCGACCATCGAGGAGCTCGAAACCGAATTCGGCGTCGCGCGTGTTACGATCCGGCAGGCGATCGAGATGTTGCGGAACGAGGGGCTCCTCGACGCGCAGCAGGGACGCGGGACGTTCGTGTCCGGAAGACCCAGGAATCGTCACTGGCTGAACCTGGCCAATGATTTCGAGTCGATGGTCGATTCCGTCAGGAACAACGTCCTCAAGCGCGTCTATGTCGAGGAAAATGCGGATCCGCCCCGGCTCGCCGCGCATGAAGGCCGGCCCGCCGCCAGCTACGCGTTTCTCAGAAGCGTGCAATACAACGAGGATGAGCCGTTTTCGGTCGTCAACCTCCATCTGGCGCGCAACCTCTACCTCAAGGACCGCAAGCGCTTCACCCACACGGCCGCGCTGACGAAAATCATGGAGATGGACGACATAACGCTCGCCCATGCTCATCAGGTTGTGACGATCGGCGTGGCCGATCCCGAAACGGCCGAACTGCTCAAGATCGGCCTCGGCGAACCAACCGCCGATTGTCGCCTGGTGCTGGTCGACAGCAACGACATCGCCGTCTATGTCGCCAACATCCACTATCATCGCAGTTGCTTCGCGCTCCGCTCCGATCTTCTTGAAAAATCGAAGAAGCGAACGAAGGCCTGACGAAGGAGCGGGCGCAAGGCCCGCTCCGCGGCCGCGCTGGAGCGTTTTCGAGCGAAGTGGCCACCGGTTCGCGTGAAGAAAACGCGTCGAAACAAGAATCTAGAGCTTCGGTTCTGATGTAATCAGAACCGAAAATGCTCTAGGCGAGGATGTTGGCCGGCGAAGCGCCCACGATTTCCGTGTAGCGCTTCTGGTCGGTCGCACCTTCAGTGTTGATCAGCAGGACGCGCGACGCCTGGTTCAAGCCCAGCGATTCACGCGCGGCGCTGCTCTTGGCGGCGCGCCAAAGGCCGGCCAATCCAGCTGCGCCACTTTCGCCGGCCACAATGGCTGGATCATCGCCTGTCGGGTGCGCGAGGCGGCGCATCGCTGCCGCAGCACCTTCTTCGCCGACCATCATGAATGCGTCCGCCTTCCGCGACAGGATGCGCCAGGCAACCAGAGAAGGCTCGTAGCATTCCAGCATCGCCATGATCGTCGGCTCGCCATGGGCGATCTTGATCGGCGCGCCCGCAATGGCGCTTTGATAGAGGCACGCAGCCCGTTCGGGTTCGACGACCACGAATGTCGGCCGGCTCTTGCCAAAGACGACATCAAAGTAACCGGCGACCGCGGCCGCGAGGCCGCCGACGCCGGCCTGGATGAAGACGTGGGTGGGCGCCTCCGGCTGCTGCCGGAGGATCTCGTTCAGCATCGCCGTATAGCCCTGCATGACCAGTCCGGGGATGCGCTCATAGCCGGGCCAGGATGTATCCGAGACGACGATCCAATCATTGTCCTGGCAGACCTTGTCGGCGACCGCGACGGAGTCGTCGTAGGTGCCGGGCACCCGCACGATTTCCGCGCCGAAGCGGGCAATCGCCTGCACGCGCTCATCCGTGACCCCGGAATGCACGAAGATAACCGCCTTGGCTCCGACCATCTGCGCGCCGGCCGCGACCGATCGCCCATGATTTCCGTCGGTGGCGCATCCGACCGTCAGGCTGCGCGCGATCTCGCGTATCGCAGGCGTCCCGACCTCGCTGATATCCACCGCGCGGCCCAGCTTGTTGCTGGCATGCTCCAGCAGTAGCCTGACGACGGCGTAGGATCCGCCCAGAGCCTTGAAGCTGCCGAGGCCGAGCCGATGCGATTCGTCCTTGATATGGATGGACTTCACCTCGAATTCGCGGGCGAGCGCCGGCAGCGATCGCAGCGGCGTTTCCGCGTGGTTCGGTCGGAAGGCGAGAAAGCGCTCGACTTCGCTCGCTTCTTCACGCGCCAGCGTGGCGGCATCCGCCGGGTCGAGCGATTGGTCGTGAGATGAACTTGTATTCGACAGGAACATTCGAACCGGCCTTCGCGATGAGTTGTTTGGTGGGAGCCGCCGCCGCTGATCGAACGCGTTGTCATCGGGCAGCGTAGCTTGCCAGGATTGGAGATACATACTATCATTGGGATGATGGTTCAATACGGATCTCGTGAGACAGCCGCCTGCTGTCGTCGCTCCAAAACGGTATTTCGGAAAACCGGGAAAAATTTCTTGCGAAAGGGATTGTCGTACTAATGATAGGACATTATGGCTCAAGCAGACGAGGTGACGGATGACCATATCGATCAACTTGAACGCCGACATGGCCGAAGGGTTCGGCGCCTACGACGTCGGTGACGATGCCGGAATCCTCAAGATCATCGGATCGGCCAATATCGCCTGCGGCTTTCACGCCGGTGACCCGCGGGTGATGCGCAACGTCGTGCGCGAAGCCAAGCGCCTCGGCGTCACGATCGGTGCCCATCCCGGTTTCAACGATCTCTGGGGCTTCGGGCGCAGGCGCATCGATATGCGGCCCGACGACCTCGAGTACATGGTCGCCTACCAGATTGGCGCGCTGCAGGCGATGGCGGCCTACGAAGGCGAGCGGGTCACCCACCTCAAGCCGCACGGCGCGCTCAACAACATGGCCGCCGAAGACGCCGAATACGCGCTCGCCATCGGCCGCGCCATCAAGGCCGTCGATCCGCGCATCATCTATGTGGCTCTTGCGGGGTCCGAGATGGAGAAGGCCGGCCGCAAGCTCGGACTTCCCGTCGCGATCGAAGGCTTCTGCGATCGCCAGTACGATGACGACGGCAATCTGACATCGCGCAAGATCGCGGGCTCGGTCATCAAGGATGCGGCGGTCGCCACCCGGCAGGTGCTCGACATGGTGTTGAACAACACCATCACCTCCCGCAACGGCAAGAAGATCAAATGCAAGGTCCACTCGCTGTGCGTCCATGGCGACGAGCCCACCGGCGTCGCCACGGCCCGTGCGGTGCGGGAGGGCCTCGAGAAGGCCGGCGTCAAGCTCGTGCCGCTCACCGAAATGCCCCTCGACTAATCCCGGAAAGGCCACCGAGACATGAACACGAAACCAACGATTGCCATCCTTGGAGGAACCGGTGACTTGGGATCCGGCCTCGCGAAATGCTGGCTTGCGGCCGGTTACAAAGTCATTCTCGGTTCACGCTCCGCGGAGAAGGCCAAGAGCGTGGCCCAGACCATGACCGGCGACGTCGCGGGCGACGACAATTCCGCCGCCGCCCGGGCTGCCGACATCGTGGTCGTTGCCGTGCCGTTCGCGAGCCATGACGCGACGCTGAACGAAGTCAAGGACATGGTTCAAGGCAAGATCGTCGTGGATGCCGCGGTCCCGCTGGTGCCGCCGAAAGTGTCTGTCGTGCAGCTTCCGTCCGCCGGTTCGGCCGCGCAGATCGCGCAGCAGTTGCTCGGACCCGGCGTGCGGGTCGTCTCCGCCTTCCACAATGTGGGCGCGACCAAGCTGCACCAGGGCAGCCGGGCGGATTGCGACGTTCTGGTCTTTGGCGACGACAAGGCGTCGCGCGATGTCGTCATCGATCTCGCGAATGAAGTTGCATCCGCAGGCATCGACGGCGGCGTGCTGGCGAACTCGGCGGCGGCCGAGGCGCTGACATCCGTGCTGATCGGGATCAATCGGCGCTACAAGGTGCCGGGCGCCGGCATCCGCATCACCGGCCTGTCCGCTGGCCCGGGTACCTGATCCATGCCTGTGGGGACGCGAGTCGAATACATCGCCCTGCAGGACATTCGGCGCGTTGAGCCGGGCGAGGATCTTGCCGCGCTCATCGGCCAGAGCCTGGCCGGGATGTCTCTCGAGCTGCAGCGGGGCGACATCCTCGTCATTGCGCAGAAAATCGTCTCGAAATCGGAAGGGCGGTACGTTCGCCTGAGCGACGCCGAGCCTTCCCCGGCGGCGCTCGAACTCGCGGCGACGGTCGGCAAGGATCCGCGCTTCCTCGAGGTCGTGCTGCGCGAATCCACCGAAGTCGTCAAGACGCGGCCGAACGTCGTCATCGCCGCGCACCGGCTCGGCTTCGTCATGGCCAACGCCGGCATCGATCAATCGAACATCGAGCACTGTGAAGGCGAAGAGCGTGTCCTGCTGCTGCCCGAAGATCCCGACGGATCAGCGCAGAGGCTGAAGGTCGCGCTGGACGCCGCCGGCGACCTCAATCTTGGCATCATCATCAACGACAGTTTTGGCCGTCCCTGGCGCAATGGTGTCGTCGGCGTGGCGATCGGCGCCGCCGGCATTCCCTCGCTGTTGAGCCAGATCGGCGTCCCCGACATGTTCGGCCGGGCCATGCGCGTCACTGAAATCGCCATCGCCGACGAGATCGCCGGCGCGGCGTCGCTCCTGATGGGGCAAGCGGGCGAGGGGATGCCGATCATCCTCGTCCGTGGTCTCACGTTTGATGGAGCGGTCTCACCCGCGGCCGCGCTCGCGCGACCCAAGAGCCAGGACATGTTCCGATGAGTGGCGCTGACCTCAACGTTGTTGCGCTTTGCGGCGGAGTCGGAGGCGCCAAGCTTGCCTATGGCCTCAATCGCCTGCTGGGCGCCAAGCTCGCCGTCATCGTCAACACGGGCGACGACTTCGAGCATCTCGGTCTCACGATCTCGCCGGACATCGACACGGTCGTTTATACGCTGGGCGAGCTTGCCGACGAAGAGCGTGGCTGGGGGCGAGCCGGCGAAAGCTGGAATTTCATGGAGGCGCTCGGCGGCCTGAAGGGCGAGACATGGTTTCGTTTGGGAGACCGCGATCTTGCCATGCACGTCCTGCGCTCGCGCGCGCTGAGCGCCGGCGTGACCTTGACCGATTTCACGGGCAGGATTGCATCGCATCTCGGCATTGAGGCGAGCATCCTGCCGATGACCGACGATCCGTTTGCGACGATCGTCGTGACGGCCGATCAGAAGCTCGCGTTTCAACGCTATTTCGTCGATCTGCAGGCGCGGCCCGAAGTGCGGAAGATCGAATTCCAGAGCCCCAGCGGTGGAACGGCGACCAGCGCCGCATTGCGGGCCATCGGCGTTGCCGATGCTGTCATTGTCTGTCCGTCGAACCCGTATCTCAGCATCGATCCGATCCTGGCTGTACCCGGTATCCGGGCAGCCTTGGACGCGGCGAAGGCTCCCATCGTTGCAATCTCGCCGCTGGTCGGCGGCCGCGCCATCAAGGGGCCGACCGCAAAGATCATGAACGAGCTTGGCGTCGCGACCAACTGCGCCTCGATTGTCAGGCACTATGGCTTTCTCGATGGTCTGGTGATGGATCGCGAAGACCAGGCCGCCGCCGATGCGATCGGCATTCCCGTGCATGTGACGAACACGATCATGCACTCGAAGGATGAGCGCGTTGAGCTGGCACGGCAGTGTCTCGGATTTCTTGATCGACTAAACGGCTGAGCGAAGCGATGGACGATTCGGAAACCTGGGCCCTGGTGCCTGTCAAACGGTTCAGTCAAGCAAAGAGCAGGCTGGGCGACATCCTGGTGGCGACCGAGCGCGCAAAACTGGCGCAAGCCATGCTGTGCGATGTTCTCGGAAACCTGCGGGATACGCGCTCGCTGGCCGGCATCGCCGTGGTGAGCGCCGATCCGGAAGCCTTTGCGATCGCCAAGCGCTTCGGCGCGGCCATGATCTTCGACGAGGTCGAGACCGGCGTTAATGCCGCGGTACAGCGTGGCCTCGATGCGTTGCAACCGTACGGGCGGCGGGTTCTTGTCGTGCCCGCCGATATTCCGTTCGCCCGGCCGGAGGACTTCGAACACGTCATCCGGTTACTGGACCACACGCCGATCGTGCTCGTACCCGCGCTTTACGACGGTGGCACAAATGCTCTGGCGATGCGATCGCCCGACATGCTGGAGCCTCGATTTGGCGAAGACAGCTTTCGCGCGCACCGCGCCCTGGCGCGGCAGCGGCAATTGAGCTGCAGCGTGTTCAAGTCGCATGGCATCGGCAAGGACATCGACTGCCCAATCGATTTTGGTCCATATCTGATCTCGTCGCAAAACCTCGGAACGACAGGTTCGTTTCTTGATGAGCTCAGAATTGCCGAGCGCTTCGGCATCGACGACCATCCCGTTCCCGTGAGGCTGTTCTGATGACGTCCGTCTTAAATCTCCCGTTCGACCGTCGCCTGTGCCGAAGCGAAGCCTACGAGCTGATAGATCTTGCTGACATCGACCAACTCCTGACGGTAGCCGCCAGGCGAAGGGATGCCGCGCATGGCGACGTCATCACCTATTCGCCGAAGGTGTTCATCCCGCTTACCCAGCTTTGCCGCGATGTCTGTCACTACTGCACGTTCGCCCACGCGCCGCGTTCGAACGTCAAGCCGTATCTCTCGATCGAGGAAGCGGTCTCCATCGCCAGGGCCGGCAGGGAGGCCGGCTGTCATGAGGCGCTGTTTACGCTCGGCGACAAGCCCGAGCTTCGCTACCGCGTCGCGCGTGAGGAGCTGACAAGGCTCGGCCACGAATCCTCGCTCTCGTATCTCGCCGAAGTCGCCGGGGCTGTGTTCGAGCAAACTGGCCTGCTCCCTCACGTCAATCCCGGGATCATGAGCCAGCTCGACCTGGCCATGCTGCGCAAGGTATCGGTCTCGCAGGGGATCATGCTGGAGTCCGCGTCCGATCGGCTTTGCGCGAAGGGCGGCCCCCACTTCGGATCGCCGGACAAGGTGCCCGCCGTCAGGCTTCAGACGATCAAGACTGCCGGTGAGCAGGCCATTCCGTTCACATCCGGAATCCTGATCGGCATCGGGGAGACCAGGGCCGAACGGATCGATGCATTGCTCGCGCTGCGGGACCTGAACGATGCGCATGGGCATCTGCAGGAGATCATCGTCCAGAACTTCCGGCCGAAGGTTGGGACGCGCATGGCCAATGCGCCGGCGCCATCCGTGGACGATCATCTCTGGACCATTGCTGTCGCCCGCCTGATATTCGAGCCGGAGATGAACATTCAGGCGCCGCCGAACCTCAGTCCGGCCGCCCTGGGGCGCGTCGTTGCGGCAGGGATCAACGATTGGGGCGGCGTGTCGCCTGTCACGCCGGACCACGTCAATCCCGAAGCACCGTGGCCGCATCTGCGGCTCCTGGAGGCTGCAACGCGGTCAACCGGCAAGCGGCTCGAGAAGCGGCTGCCGATCTATCCGAGCTTCGCACGCTATCCCTCGCGCTGGCTCGACAACAGGCTGCTGAAGTCGGTCCTCGATCGCATCGATGGGGACGGATTTCCGCGCACCGACGACTGGCACCCCGGCCACATCGGCGGGCTTCCATCGCGCGAACTCGGATGGTTGAAATCCGCTCCGCGCACCGCACACGGCAGCGAGGTCACATCCGTCATTGCCAAGGCCCAGCGCGGCGATGAGCTTTCGGAGGGCGAGATCGTCAGGCTGTTCCGCGCTCACGAGCGCGACTTTACCAGCATTTGCCGGTCGGCCGACGAATTGCGGAGCAGCGTCAACGGCGACGTGGTGTCCTACGTCGTATGCCGCAATATCAACTACACCAACATCTGTTCCTTCAAATGCCAGTTCTGCGCCTTCTCGAAGGGCAAGATGAGCGAGAATCTGCGCGGGCGGCCCTACGACCTCGAAATGTCGGAAGTCGCGCAGCGGGTCACCGAGGCCTGGGACCGTGGCGCCTCCGAAGTGTGCATGCAGGGCGGCATCCATCCTTCCTATACGGGGCAGAAGTACCTGGATGTTTGTCGGGCCGTGAAGGGCGCCGTCCCGTCCATGCACCTCCATGCGTTCTCGCCGCTCGAGATCCATCAAGGCGCGCACACGCTTGGCATTTCGGTTGCCGAATTCTTGCAGGAGCTGAAAGCGGCCGGCTTGGGCACCCTGCCCGGAACGGCCGCCGAGATCCTCGACGACGAGGTGCGCGAGACGCTCTGCGCCGACAAGATCAGGACCCAGCAGTGGCTCGACGTCATGCGCACGGCGCACTCGATCGGGCTCCGATCGACGGCCACCATCATGTTCGGCCATATCGAGCGGTACGACCATTGGGCGCGGCATCTGCTCCGGCTGCGGCGCTTGCAGGCGGAGACCGGCGGATTTACCGAACTCGTGCCGCTGCCGTTCGTTCACATGGAAGCGCCGGTCTATCTCAAGGGCCGGGCACGACCGGGCCCGACATTCCGCGAGGCGGTCCTGATGCATGCGGTGTCGCGCCTCGTCCTCAACCCGCACATCACCAATATCCAGGCGTCCTGGGTCAAGATGGGACCAGAGGGGCTGCGGCACTGCCTTTCGGCCGGTGTCAACGACCTCGGCGGTACGCTGATGGATGAGAGCATCTCGCGGTCGGCCGGCGCCTCGCACGGCCAGGAAATGACGCCGCAGGCGCTCGAATCGATCATCATTTCGGCAGGCCGTGTGCCGCGTCAGCGCACGACGACGTATGGCGTCGCGGATGACGTTCGGAGGCAGCGTTCATTTGACGCGGTCCATGAGCGGCAGACCAGCACGGGCATGCGATCCGCGGGGTGCTAAAGGACCCGGGCGAGGCCGTGAGATTAACAGGGATGATTGGAAATGGCGTTTGTAATCGAGCCGAATGTCGTCGACCGGAAAGGCTGGCGGCAAGCCGCGGCGCAAGCGCGCAAACTTAACCTGAAGCTGCCGACCTTCTCGCAGCTCGCGCACCCGCCGCTTCCGTCAGCCAGGGTGTGGGAGGACATTGCGGCGGTCGGGCCGGATGAGCCGAGCGCCGCGAACCTCTGGCGCATGCACTGGTACAATGCGGAAGACCGCAGGGGCAGGGACCTGGTGCCGGGCCATATCGTGCTGCCAAAGGAGATCTCCGGCGTCGATGCCAAGATCATCGTGTTGCTCGGCGATCGCTTTCCGATGATCGGCGCGCACAAGGTCCTGCCGGCCTATGCCGCCTTGATCGAGCAGCTCGTGACGGGGCGCTTCGATCCATCCAAACAGAAGGCTGTCTGGCCCTCCACCGGCAATTATTGTCGCGGCGGCGTCGCCGTTTCGCGGATCCTCGGCTGTCGCGGCGTTGCCGTCTTACCAGAAGGGATGAGTCGCGAGCGCTTCGAATGGCTCGAGAAGTGGGTGACGGACCCGGGCGATATCATCCGGACACCCGGCACCGAGAGCAACGTCAAGGAGATCTACGACAAGTGCGCGGAGCTCAGTCGGGACGACAGCAACGTCATTCTCAACCAGTTCTCGTCGTTCTCAAACTATCTCATCCACTATGAGTGCACGGGGCGCGCGGCGGAAGATGCCTTCAAGGCGTTCAATCAAGACGATAACCACGAATTGGCGGCCTTCGTTTCGGCAACCGGATCGTCGGGGACGATCGCCGCCGGTGATTTTCTCAAGAGGCGCTGGGGCTCAAAGGTCGTAGCGGTCGAGGCGCTCGAATGCCCGACGATGCTCAACAATGGCTATGGCGAGCACAACATTCAGGGGATCGGCGACAAGCACATTCCGCTCATTCACAATGTCATGAACCTCGACTTCGTCGTCGGGGTCTCGGACCGAACCACGGACCAGCTCAACCTGCTGTTCGGCACGAGAGCGGGCCGGGATTATCTCGAGACGCGCCGCGGTCTCGAACCCGCGCTGGTGCGCGCCTTTGACCATATCGGCATCTCCGGGCTCGCCAACATCATCGCCTCGATCAAGCTGGCCAGGCAGATGAACTACGGGCCCGAGAAGGCCATTGTCACCGTGGCGACGGACAGCGCTTCCATGTATGGCAGTGAACGCAGGCAGTTCGAAGAGAGCCACTACGCGCGTGGCCTTGATCAGGTGAACGCCGCCGAAATCTTCGGCGCCTGCCTGCTCGGCGCCGCCTCCGACAATGTCGTTGAGCTGACGGAGCATTCGCGCCGCGCCGTCTTCAACCTCGGCTACTACACCTGGGTCGAGCAGCAGGGGGTTTCAGTCGCCGATTTTGAGCGGCGCCGTTCGCAGTCCTTCTGGAGCAAAATTCAGGACAGCCTGGGCGAATGGGATCAACTCACCATCGAGTTCAACAAGGAAGCGAATTTGGCGAACGCTTGATCGGCACGCGCGGCATCGTGTCCGTCGAAGGAGTTTCGAAATTGGTCTAGGCGAAAGCAATCGCGCAAATGATGAGCGGCTGCGTCAAATGAGGGCACTGCGAAAACAAAAATAGAGCAGGGCGCCTGCTTGACGACGGATTAGAAGTATCTTTAAGATACTAAGAATAGGATGATAGGATCATCCTGGCGGTGACGAATGGCCGGCACCCATAAGCTGGCGCGCTGCACTGGTGTTTCGTTCCCTAGGCACGGCTCATGCGAGCACAGGAGGAAAGATGAAGCGAGCACACGGATTGATTACGGGCGCGGCCCTCGCCGCGGCGATGTCGACCGCACTGGCGACGGGCGCAGCGGCGCAGACCATCAAGATCGGTGTCAATGAGCCACTCACCGGTCCGTTCGCCGCTTCCGGTACCTATGTCGTGAACGGCGCAAAGATTGCCGCCGACGAAATCAATGCCAAGGGCGGCTTGCTCGGTCGCAAGATCGAGCTGGTCATCGAGGACAACAAGAGCAATCCGACGGAGGCCGCGGCCGTCGCCGAGAAGTTGATCACCGGCGACAAGGTGCCCGTGATCATGGGCGCCTGGGGCTCGAGCCTGACGCTCGCGGTGATGCCGAAGCTCATGGAATACAAGGTCCCGATGGTGGTGGAGACTTCCTCCTCGAGCAAGATCACGACGTCGGGCAATTCCTACATCTTCCGCATCTCGCCGCCGTCGTCGGTCGAGGCGACCGAGTTCAAGTCTATCATGCCGTCGCTCGGCATCAAGAAGGCCGACTTCCTCGTCATCAACAATGACTGGGGCCGTGGATCAGCCGAGGACTTCGGCAAGATCATGAAGGCCCAGAACATTCAGGTCGGTCTCGTGGAGATCATGGATCAGGCCGCACAGGACATGAGCGCGCAGCTTGCCAAGATCAAGGCAACCGACTCGGACACGATCATGGTCACGACCGCGGTCGAGCAGCTCACCCTGGTGTTGAAGCAGGCCGCAGCGCTCGGCATCACCAAGCGCATCGTCACCACCGGTGGTTCGCAGAATCCGGATCAGCTGATCGAGCAGGCCGGCGCCGCAGCGAACGGCTCCATGCATCTGACGACCTTCGCGCCCTGGTATCCGGACAAGACCCCGGATCCGGCAGCAACCAAGTATTTCCTCGGCGAGTGGAAAAAGCGTGGCTATGCGATCGCTGGCGCGACCGAGAGCTTCCGCGGCTACGACGGAATTCGCACGATCGCCAATGCGATTCAGCGGGCCGGCAAGGCAGAGCCCGCGGCGATCACCGATGCGCTTTGGACGACCGACTTTCCCGGCCTGAATGGTCAGATCAAGTTCCAGAAGCAAGGGCCGACCGGCAAGGAAAGCGGCCAGAGCATGCCCAACCTCTATCTGATCAAGATCGAGAACGAAAAGATCATCCTGTCGGGCTCCTGAGCTCGACGATCGCGGAAGGCGCCACCATATTTGGTGGCGCCTTGGCATTGCCTCGCCCATAAACATGCTCTGAAGAGAGGATCAGCGGTCTTCCGGCCGAAAAAATCAGCATGACCGAGCTTCTGCAACACATCGTCAACACGCTCATTCTGGGCAGCACCTACGCCCTGCTGGGCATTGGGCTCACGCTCATCTTCGGCATCATGCGCGTCGTCAATTTCGCGCACGGTGAGCTCTACTCCTTCGGGGCCTATGCGCTGTATTTCGTCGGCGTGATGCTCGGCCTCAACTTCTTTCTTGCGCTGATCGTGGCGGTGGTCCTGGGCTGCTTTGCCGGTGCGCTGATCGAGGTCGTCTTGCTGCGCCCGATGCGTGGTGCGGACATCGATACGACCATGCTGGTCATGATCGGCGCCATGATCGTGATGCAGAATGGCGAGCAGTTCGTCTGGGGTGGTGTCGCGAAGTCGGTTTCGACGCCGTTCCCGGAACTTCCGCTCGTCATTGGTTCGATTTCGGTGTCCTGGTTGCGCCTGTTCGTCTTCTGCGCTGCCCTTGCCCTGATCGGCGTGTCCTATCTCCTGATCAACCGCACAAAACTCGGCAAGGCGATGCGCGCCACCTTCCAGGATCGTGATGCTGCTTCGCTCATGGGCGTCAACATCCAGTTCATCTACATGGCGACGTTCGCGATCGGCTCGAGCCTCGCGGCAGCGGCGGGTGCATTGCTCGGACCCGTCTACGTCATCTCCCCGCAAATGGGTAATCTCGCTTCGCTGAAGGCTTTCGCCATCGTCATCCTGGGCGGTCTCGGCAGCATCGGCGGGGCCACGATCGGCGGCTTCTTGCTGGCGTTGGCCGAGGAGCTTGGTGCCGGATACGTTTCGTCGGGCTACCGCGATGCCATGGGCTTTCTGATCATCATCGTCGTTCTCCTCTTCAAGCCGACCGGCCTCTTTGCACGCGCGGAGCGGATCGGATGAAGCGATTGATCCCCTATATCGCGCTCGCCGCATTCGCATCGGTCCCGCTTTGGCTGCACGATCCCTATTTGCTGAACGCCTTCATCACGACGGGTATCCTCATTGTCGCGGCGATGAGCCTCAATCTCCTGCTCGGATACACCGGACAGCTGAGCCTTGGTCACGTCGCATTCTTTGGAATTGGAGCCTACACCAGCGCGCTGGTGTCGCTGGGCTTCGATGTCGAACTGATCGGCGGTATCCGCGTGGTTCACGAACCCTGGCCGGTCTGGACCGGGTTTGTGATCGGCACCCTGGTTGCAGCGCTCTGCGGCTACGCCGTCGGGAAGCTGTCCTTCAAGGTGCGGGGCGCTTACTTCGTCATCGTGACCATCAGCTTTGCGGAAGTGGTCCGGCTGGTCGCGCTGAACTGGGTAGAGTTGACCCAAGGGCCGCTGGCCTTGACCTCGATCCCGCCGATGACGCTGGGCGTGCCCGGAGTTGGCTACCTCGACTTCTACAGCAAGCAATCCAACTACTATCTCGTGCTTGCTGTGCTCGTGGTGTCCTACATCGTCATCCAGCGTCTGGTTTATTCCCGCGTCGGGCGCGCGATGATCGCGCTCAAGGAGAACGAGTCGCTCGCGGTTTCGGTCGGCATCGACGTCACCCGCTATTTGGTGCTGGCCGCGGTGTTTTCGGCCGGCATCGCGGGGGCCGCCGGCAGCCTCTACGCCCATTACCTCAAGATCATCGATCCCGACGTGTTTGCGTTTCTTTACACGGTCACGATGGTGATCATGGTGATCTCGGGCGGCAAGGGCACCCTTGCGGGACCCATCGTTGGCGGCCTCATCTTCGGCTTCATTCCCGTCGCCGCCCGGTCTTTCGCTACCCCCGAGATTCAGTGGATCCTCTATGGCCTGCTGATGATCATCATCGTCTTCGTGTTGCCGAAGGGCATTGTCCCCGCAGTCGAGAAGTGGTTCGCAGCGCCTAGCACTCGCGCGGGGCCGGAGCCTCTCCAAGCCAAGATGCACGACACGCCATGAGCACCATGCCCTCCAGCGTTCCGCAGCCAGTTCTGTCCGTTGAACATATCGCCGTGCATTTCGGCGGACTGATTGCGATCACCGATATGAGCTTCGTCGTCAACCAGGGTGAGATTGTCAGCCTGATTGGACCGAACGGCGCCGGCAAGACGACGGCCTTCAACGTCATCACCGGCTTTCTGCGGCCGACCAAGGGCGAGGTGCGCTATAAGAATACCTCGCTCAGCAACCTCAAGCCGCATGAAGTCACCTCGCTCGGCCTGGCGCGGACCTTTCAGCGCACCAGCGTGTTCCAGAGCGTGACTGTCTTCGAGAACGTGATGATCGGCTTGCACCGGCGGAGCCGGTCGACATTGCTGGATACGCTGCTCGCGCTGCCGCGCGAAGGGCGCGCGGAGGCGGAGTTGAGGAATCTTGCGCACGAGCTGCTCGAGATCGTCGGGATCGCGCGCCGTGCCGACGAACTCGCCGGGTCGCTGTCTTACGGCGACCAGCGTCTGCTCGGCGTCGCCCTTGCACTTGCGACCGACCCGTCGATGCTTTTGCTGGATGAGCCGGTATCGGGCATGAACGCGACGGAAACCGCGCGGTTCATGGAGCTGCTCAACAAGTTGCACGGCCGCGGCATGTCGATCCTGCTGGTGGAACACGATGTGCCCATGGTCATGGGCGTCTCCGATCGCATCGTCGTGCTCAACTACGGCCGCATCATCGCCGAAGGGCCGCCTGCGGCGATCCGCGGCAATCCCGAGGTCATTCGTGCCTATCTCGGTGAAGGAGCCAGCCGGCATGCTGCACATTAATGGTCTTGTTTGCCGATACGGCAAGGTCGAGGCCCTCAAGGGCGTCACCTTGTCGATCGGGCAGGGGCAGCTGGTCGCTCTGATCGGAGCGAACGGTGCGGGCAAAAGCACGACGTTGCGGGCGATCTCGGGAATCCTGCCTTCAGCGGCCGGACGGATTACGTTCGACGGCCACGACATTACGAAGTGCTCGGCGCGGGAGATCCTGAGCAAGGGAATCGCCCACTGCCCCGAAGGGCGGCGTGTATTCCCCGACATGACCGTCGACGAAAATCTCGACATGGGCGCGTATCTGCGCTCCGACCGTCGGGAGATCGCGGCGGATCGGGAGCGGATCTTCGGGATGTTTCCGCGATTGGCCGAACGCCGGCATCAGGTTGCCGGGACACTATCCGGCGGCGAGCAGCAGATGCTGGCGATCGGGCGCGCGATCATGTCCAAGCCCAGGCTCATGATGTTCGACGAGCCATCGCTCGGCCTTGCGCCCAACATCGTCGAACAGGTGTTCTCGATCATCGATAGCATCAGGAAATCCGGGACGACGGTCTTGATGGTCGAACAGAACGCCTACTCGGCGCTCGAGATGTGCGACTATGCCTACCTTCTGGAGACCGGTTCGATCGTTCTTTCCGGGAGTGGCAAGGATCTCATCGACGATGAACATGTGCGATCTGCCTACTTGGGCGGATGACGGCAGGTGAGCAGGAATGACGAGACTCTCATGGGCGGTGCGGCGCGAGCGAGGGACGAGGTGGGTTCCGACGAATGCCTGGTGCTTCTCGCGTCGTTCATGAGGGTGCGGGATCGAAAGGCTCGTGCTGAGATTGTCAAGTTTGCGCAACGATGCGCCGACTTCGAGCCCGGCGGAATTGTCTCCTTTGGGCTCGAGACGCCGCGCGATTGATGCGTCGGCGTTGCCAAGCCGGAAAATCCTGCGACGCGGGCGGCCCCCTGGGATCGATGACGATCCTCTGGGATATGCCGTGCTTGCGTCGCGGATTTGGTGAATGACCTCGTTGGTTCTCAAGAGTGGTGCTGTGAGTGTGAAGATCGCCGTTGCCAAGGAAATCGATGCGTCCGAGCCGCGGGTTGCGGTTTCGCCCGATACCATCAAGAAGTTCAAGGCGCTGGGCGCCGAGGTCGCGGTCGAGCCGGGCGCGGGCGTCAAGTCGGGGCTGCCCGATTCGGAGCTTGTCGCGGCCGGCGCCACCGTCAGCGCCGATGCGCTCAAGGATGCCGACATCATCATCAAGGTGAAGCGGCCGGAGGCCTCCGAACTGGCGAAGTACAAGCGCGGTGCGCTCGTGATCGCGATCATGGATCCCTACGGCAACGAGACCGCGCTGAAGGCGATGGCCGATGCCGGCGTGTCGGCGTTTGCGATGGAGCTGATGCCGCGCATCACCCGCGCCCAGGTGATGGATGTGCTGTCCTCGCAGGCCAATCTCGCCGGCTACCGCGCGGTGATCGAGGGCGCCGAGGCGTTCGGCCGCGCCTTCCCGATGATGATGACCGCGGCCGGCACCATTCCGGCCGCCAAAGTGTTCGTGATGGGCGTCGGCGTCGCCGGCCTGCAGGCGATCGCGACCGCGCGGCGGCTCGGGGCCGTCGTCACCGCGACCGACGTGCGGCCCGCCACCAAGGAGCAGGTGGAGAGCTTGGGTGCGAAATTCCTCGCCGTCGAGGACGAGGAGTTCAAGAACGCGCAGACCGCCGGCGGCTACGCCAAGGAGATGTCGAAAGAGTATCAGGCCAAGCAGGCCGCGCTGACCGCCGAGCACATCAAGAAGCAGGACATCGTGATCACCACCGCGCTGATCCCGGGCCGTCCGGCGCCGAAGCTCGTCAGCGGCGAGATGGTCAAATCGATGAAGCCGGGCTCGGTGCTGGTCGATCTCGCGGTCGAGCGTGGCGGCAATGTCGAGGGCGCGAGGCCTGGCGAGGTGGTCGAGACCGACGGCATCAAGATCGTCGGCTACACCAATGTCGCCGGCCGGGTCGCCGCCTCGGCCTCGAGCCTGTATGCGCGCAATCTGTTCTCGTTCATCGAGACGATGGTCGACAAGGCCAGCAAGGCGCTCGCGGTCAATTGGGACGACGAGCTGGTGAAGGCCACCGCGCTGACCAGGGACGGCGCCGTCATCCATCCCAACTTCCAGCCGAAGTAAGGAGAGAAGCCATGGAGCATCTCGCGCAGGCCGTCGATCCGTTCGTGTTCCGGCTGTCGATCTTCGTTCTTGCCGTGTTCGTCGGCTACTTCGTGGTGTGGTCGGTGACCCCCGCGCTGCATACCCCGCTGATGAGCGTGACCAACGCGATCTCCTCGGTGATCGTGGTCGGTGCGCTGCTCGCGGTCGGCGTCGGCATGGTGTCGAGCGGCTCGGGCTGGGCCCGCGGCTTCGGCTTCGTGGCGCTGATCTTCGCCTGCGTGAACATCTTCGGCGGCTTCCTGGTCACCCAGCGCATGCTGGCGATGTACAAGAAGAAAGCCAAGTGAGCGGCGTGCACCTCGGGGTGACGAAGACAAAGGGGGACCTGAGATGAACGCCAATCTGGCTGCTGTTCTGTACCTCGTGGCGGGGGGGCTGTTCATCCTGTCGCTGCGCGGCCTGTCGAGCCCGGCATCGTCGCGCCAGGGCAATTTCTTCGGCATGATCGGCATGGCGATCGCGGTCGCCACCACGCTGGCGAGCCATCCGCCGGCCGATGGCGTGGCCTGGCTCCTGGTGATCGTCGCGATCGCGATCGGCGGCAGCATCGGTGCCGTGATTGCGCGCCGGGTGCCGATGACCTCGATGCCGGAGCTGGTCGCCGCGTTCCATTCGCTGGTCGGCATGGCCGCGGTGCTGGTCGCGGCCGGCGCGTTCTACGCGCCCGAGGCGTTCGACATCGGCACGCCCGGCAACATCCATCCGCAGAGCCTGGTCGAGATGTCGCTCGGCGTCGCGATCGGCGCCCTGACCTTCACCGGCTCGGTGATCGCGTTCCTGAAGCTGTCGGCCCGGATGAGCGGCGCGCCGATCATCCTGCCGTTCCGCCACGTCATCAATATCGTGCTGGCACTGGCGCTGGTGTTCTTCATCGTCGGCCTGGTGATGTCGGGCAGCGCGCTCGACTTCTGGCTGATCACGATCATCGCGCTGGCGCTCGGCGTCTTGATGATCATCCCGATCGGCGGCGCCGACATGCCGGTCGTGATCTCGATGCTGAACTCGTACTCCGGCTGGGCCGCGGCCGGCATCGGCTTCACGCTCGGCAACTCGGCGCTGATCATCACCGGCGCGCTGGTCGGCTCGTCGGGCGCGATCCTGTCCTACATCATGTGCCATGCGATGAACCGCTCGTTCATCTCGGTGATCCTCGGCGGCTTCGGCGGCGAGACCGCGGCGGCCGGCGGCGGCTCGGGCGAGCAGAAGCCCGCCAAGCTTGGCTCGGCGGACGATGCCGCCTTCATCATGAAGAACGCCTCCAAGGTCATCATCGTGCCCGGCTACGGCATGGCGGTGGCGCAGGCCCAGCACGCGCTGCGCGAGATGGCCGACCTCCTGAAGAAGGAAGGCGTCGAGGTGAAGTACGCCATTCACCCGGTTGCGGGCCGCATGCCCGGCCACATGAACGTGCTGCTGGCCGAGGCCAACGTGCCCTATGACGAGGTGTTCGAGCTCGAGGACATCAACTCGGAGTTCGCCCAGGCCGACATCGCGTTCGTGATCGGCGCCAACGACGTCACCAACCCGGCCGCCGAAGAGGACAAGACCTCGCCGATCTACGGCATGCCGGTGCTGCAGGTCTGGAAGGCCGGCACCGTGATGTTCATCAAGCGCTCGCTGGCCTCAGGCTATGCCGGCATCGACAACCCGCTGTTCTACCGCGACAACACCATGATGCTGCTCGGCGACGCCAAGAAGGTCACCGAGAACATCGTCAAGGCGATGTAAGGCACGCGGCGAATGGCGCGCGCCTGTGCCAGGGCCTTGCGATTGGCTAAGCCGGAAGCAGATGGCCTATGAAGCGCCGGATCCGATCGGGTCCCGCGGCGATAGAGTGCGGCCCAGGATGAGCTCGAGGGAAGGCCATGCCTCACCGGATGACGAGCAAATCCACATGAGCAAGGCCTGGGGCACCGGCATTCGATGCTCGCTGCGTTGCGGCTGACCCGCAGCCGCTGTCTCACCAAACTTCGTCTGGACCGGGGAGCGGCCGTCATTGAAGTGAATAACGGGCATGCCGACGGAAATCGACGCGGCCACATCAATCCGCAAGGCGTCGTGGTTGCGATGCATCGTTGTCGTCGTCCTCATCAAGAGCGAGCAAACCAGCGAATACTCCATGGGTCCCATGCATCGTACTATGTGATGGACGACCGACAAGTTCAAAGTTTCGACGTCCTGTGCCTAAGATCGCAGCGTCGTCCGACAGCCTGGCGGTATGCCGGAGCGCCTAAAAAAAGCGGCCCGCTTCGGCAACGAAGCGGACCGCAACGGGCGTTGTGCAAGGGAAATGCCGGCTGGCTAGGGCCGCTCGAGCATCCCGCCGCCGAACAGCGTCGGGATGTAACGTGGTGCCTCAATCGCAGCCATGAAGCGATGTTTTGTCGCGACCGGATCGAGTGAGATCGGCGGCCGCACGACTTCGATGTCGGGCTCCGTCGCCAGAACCAGGACTCCGACGCCATCGCGCCTTTCGGCCGCGGCGATGCCGGCGGCGAGTGCGCTCGACGCATTCAGGTTCTCGGCGTGCTTGATTCCCGAGGCGCGCGCCAGCTGTGCCAGATCGAGCGTCGCGTTGGTCAAGGCTTGGCCACCCGAAGCTGCGTGAACGCCGTTCTGGATCAGGAGAATGGTGAGATTTGACGGGTTCATCGCGCCAATCGTGACGAGCGCGCCCATATGCATGAGCACGGCGCCATCGCCTTCGACAGCAATGACCGGACGATCCGGTTGAGCGAGCGCCAGGCCCAGCGCCAGGGGGAGTGTCAGTCCCATGGCGTCTTCGAAGTAGAAGTTCTCCGGTGCGTGATGCAGCGATGCCCACAAATACGAAGCATTGCCGAGCGACGTCACGACGAGCGCGCGGGACGGCAGACTGTCGGCAAGCGCCCTGTAGTGATCCGACCGGGTCGGTCGTGCATTGGTCACCACTGGATATCCTCCCGACCCATGAGCAGGGCAAACGGACACGAAGCCTCTTCCGCATAGGTTGCGGCATGTTCGACCTGGGGACCGATCGGGCGGTATCGGTCGGTGCAGGTATGCGCGAGGCCGATGCCGCGGAAGACCGGCTCCGTCGCTCGGCCCTTCGGCACATGATAGAAGACCGGATCATCGGGCGTGCCGCGGTAGGACACCAGCATCAGAAGCGGAAATTGATAGCGCTGCGCAAGCGACACCATGCCCGCACCCATGCTGAGCACGCCGGCGTTCTGCACGAGCAGGGCGGTGCGCACGCCACCGAGCCGGCTTCCACAAGCGATCGCAAGCGCCTCCTCTTCATGCGTTGCGCGCACCAGCGTCATGCCCGGCTCCTGGTCGATGCGAATGAGGATTTCGCCCAGCCAGCTGTCGGGGACAGAGACGACGGTGCCGAAACCAAGACGCCTGAGCGTATTGAGAACGGCAGACGGCCGATGGGCCTCTAAAGCTTCCGTCGATGTCTTCATCGACTGCCTCCGTGATTTCAACCAACCTGGCGCGCAGGCTAATCGCAAAAGGTACTATTGTCGATAAGACAAACCTATTGCGGGTCGATGAGGTGCCTGATAAAAGGTACTATTAAGCAGATGATAAGTTTAATTTCATGACCGAGGATTGCAGCTGGAGCCGGGCGCTGCATTCCCTCGCTGGAGGGAGACTGCAGCTATGCTTCGCCTTTGGTCCGTGTTGATCGCTGTTCTGATTGCATTGCCGGCTCACGCACAAGACAAGCTCGTTGTCAGTATCTGGGGCGGCAGTTGGCGCGATCTGGTGGCCGCGACGGTGGCCAGGAAATTCACCGCCGAAACCGGCGTCCCTGTCGAATTCGTCACAGGCGGCACCATCGATCGACTGAACAAGGAAAAGCTCGCCAAGGGAAATCCCGAAAGCGACGTGACGTTCACGACGTCGCATGTCGGGTGGCTCTATGCCAATGACGGGTTGTTCGAGACGATCGATACATCGAAGATCCCCAATGCGAAGAACCTCGCGGACGAGGCGCGGATCAGTCCCTACCATCTCGCCGCCTGGGCCTATGTCTATACGATCGGCTACCGCCCCGATCTGATCAAGGACACCAAGTTCGAGAGCTGGAATGATCTCTGGAAGCCGGAGCTGAAGGACAAGCTTGCCGCTCCGGATTTCGATCCCGGTCACATCATTGCGGTCGCCGCCATTCTTGCCGGCGCCGACCCGGCCCATTGGGAAAAAGGCGAGGAGAAGCTCAAGGCGCTCAAGCCAAACTTCAAGGCGTTCTACACCAACGATGCCAACAGCCAGCAACTGCTCGCGAGCGGCGAGACGCCGGTGCAGATCGTGCTTTCGATGAACGCCTACTACATGATCGGGCAGGGCATTCCGATCACGCTCGCGATGCCGAAAGAGGGCGCGGTGCTGGGAATCGACACCGTCGCGGTCATGAAGGGGTCGAAGAAGGTTGACCTCGCATACAAGTTCATCAACGCGCTCTACGACCCCGAAATTCAGGCTGAGATCTCGAAGCAGAAGAAGGGGAGCCCGGCAGTCCTCAACGCGAAGATCGATCCTGAAATCGCCAAGCTTCCGGGCGTCTTCACGTCGGCGGAGCAATGGAAGCAGCAGATCAACATCGACGCCAGGCTGCGCGCCAACAAGACGGCGGAATGGCGCAAATGGTTTGCCGAAAACATCATGAACTGATCCGTTGCCAGATCGGTCCCGCATCATGAATCAGCAGCAACCATTTCTGCGCATCTTCACGGCGCCGGCGACGCTCTGTGCGATCGGGTTCCTCGCGGCGATGGTTGCGGTTCTGCAATACAGCCTCAGGGCCTACGTGCCGGGATCGCTCGACCCCGGCGGATTTACGCTCGGGAATTTCGCCGACCTTCTCAAACCGCTCTACGCGCGCGTGTTTCTCGATACCGTCGTCGTGTGCGCGATGACCGCAGTCGTGACGCTGATCGTCGGATATCCGCTGGCCTATGCGCTTGTGCGCGTCGAACAGCCGATCCTCCACTCCATTCTCCTCGTGATTGTCGTGACGCCGCTGTTTCTGGGCGAGGTCGTTCGCACCTATGCGTGGATCATCGTCCTGGGCAACAACGGCTTCATCAATTCCTTGCTGATGTCGCTCGGCTTCATCGGCAAGCCGCTGCAGCTGATGTTCACGCCATTCGGCGTTGTGGTTGCTCTCGTGCATGTCACGCTGCCGGTCATGGTCATCATGCTGGCTGCCGGATTGTCCCATATCGACCGCGACTATTCCCGCGCGGCTGAAAGCCTGGGAGCCGGTCCGATTCGCGTGTTCCTCTCCGTGACATTGCCGCTGTCCTTGCCCGGCGTGGTCGCGGGCACCACGACGGCATTCGCCTGGACGTTCTCGGCATTCGCCACGCCGCAGCTGATCGGCGGCGGCCGCGTCAATATGATCTCCAATTTGGTCTACCAGCTTGGATTTTCAAGCTTCAACTTTCCCTTCGCCGCGACATTGTGCGTGGCCGGGCTGGCTTTGACCGCCCTGGTGCTTGGACTGCTTCAGCTTGCCTCCCGACCGCTTCAGAAGATGGAGGTGCATTGATGATCCCGCGCTCGACCTATCAGAGAGTGCTCGGCTGGGTCGGATTGTTGACGGTGCTCGTCATCATCGCTTTTCTTGTGCTGCCGGCGGTAGTCGTGACAATCGCCGCGTTCAACGACAAGCCTATCCTGTCATTCCCGCCGCAGACCTGGTCGTGGCGATGGTTTGGTCAGGCCCTCGCCTATGAAGACTTCCGGCAAGGGTTCCTCAACGGCCTGATCGTCACGGCCTGGAGCTCGACGATCGCGCTGTGCGTTGGCGGCATGTTCGCTTTTGTCATCGACCGGTACAAGTTTCCGCTCAAGTCCGCCATCGAAGGAATCCTGATTTCGCCGTTGGTGATTCCGCACTTCACGGTAGGGCTCGGTTTTCTCATCCTCGCGGCGCAAGTCGGCCTGAGCCGCGGTTTTGCGGTCGTCGTGATCTGCCACGTTATCCTGGTGCTGCCGTTCGTGCTGCGCAGCGTGTATGTCTCGCTGAGGAATCTCGATCAGAGCTACGAACACGCAGCATCGAGCCTCGGCGCCGGACCGCTTCGCGTCCTGACCACCGTCACCCTGCCGCTGCTGCTGCCCGGGCTCGTCAGCGGCTGGCTGTTCGCAGCCATCCTCTCGTTTAACGAGTTCACGGCCTCGCTGTTCGTGACTTCGCAGCGGACCCAGACGCTTCCTGTCGCGATGTACAATTACGTGCGCGAGTTCGCCGATCCGTCGATGGCGGCATTGTCGGTCATGTATATCGTCGGCACCGCCGCCTTGATCGCCTTTGCCAATGCGTTCCTGGGCCTCGGCAAGGTCCTCAATATCGAGCAGTCTCACTAGGGAGCACGGATCTTGAAGCCGTCTGCGAACGTTGAAGGGGAACAAACGGCGGTCCATTTCGACGCCGTGACCAAGCGATTTGACGATGTCGTGGCCCTGAACGCGGTTACGCTCGGCGTTGGCCGCAGCGAGTTCGTGACGCTGCTCGGTCCATCAGGATGCGGCAAGACCACGCTGCTCAAGCTGGCCGCGGGCTTTCTGAGGCCGGACGGCGGTTCGATCTCGATCGAAGGCAAGCGCGTGAATGACATTCCGACCTACCAGCGCGGCATCGGCATGATGTTTCAGAACTACGCGCTGTTTCCGCACATGAGTGTGGCGGAAAACGTCGCCTATGGTCTGAAGACGCGGCGGGTCCCCAGGGTTGAGCGGGACAAGCGCGTCGCCGATGCGCTGGCGCTGGTCAAGCTGAAGGGCATGGAGAACCGCAAGCCCCGGCAATTGTCCGGCGGTCAGCAGCAGCGCGTTGCGCTCGCGCGTGCTCTCGTCATCAACCCGACCGTCCTGCTGCTCGACGAGCCGTTCTCGGCGCTGGACAAGAGCCTGCGGACCTCGATGCAGGTGGAGCTGCGGGAAATTCAGCGCAAGCTGGGTCTGACCACGATCTTTGTGACGCATGACCAAGGCGAGGCCTTGAGCATGTCCGATCGTGTGGCTGTCATGTCCGAGGGCCGTATCAGGCAACTCGGAAGCCCTGTCGACGTCTACCGCAGCCCGGCGGACCCGTTCGTGGCCGGCTTTGTCGGCGACAATAACAGGCTGCGTGGCCAGCTTGTGAGTATGCAGGCCAAGCAAGCGACCGTCGCGCTCGGCGATGCCCTGGTGAAGGTGCCGGGCGAGAGCCTGTCCGGGCTCGAGAAGTCCGCGGCGGTTGACCTCTTCGTCCGCCCCGAGCAGTTTAGCATTGTGGCGCCCGAGGAGCCGTGCGCCATCAAGGGCAGCGTTGTTGCTCAGATCTACCAGGGTGGCCACGTCGATCTTCAGATCGAGTGCGCCGGGGAGCGGCTGCTGGTGCGATCCCCGGGCGAGCAGGCCATTCTGCGCTGGCCAATGGGGGCGCCTGTCGGCATTGCCATTCAGGCAGATCGGTGCTCGGCATTTCCGGCAGCCTGATCGCAGTCGTCTTTCGCAGCGGCGTGCGGGTGAAGGAATCAAGCTTGCGGTATATTGTGGGGCCTGGTTTGGCGGCACCCATCTTGTTGTTTCCTGCGGTGTCGTTGGCGCCGCTGTCACTTGGCATCTGGTCGCGCAACTCTGGAGAGAATACTTGATTCAGACCCAATCGATCACGGCAGCCGAGGCGATCAGCACGTACATCGAGGCAAAGGACCGAAACCTGCCCCAGCTCATGAAGCGTGCGTTCGTGCAGGAGTGTGAGCTCCAGATGCAGCTCCTGACCGACGTAATCTCTTTTCCAAGCTCCGCTCATGGATTGGAGAGCGTCACCGACGTTCTCGTACGAAACTTTGGATCGCAGTATGAGAATGTGCGCACCGTCTGCCTCTCGCGCCCTGAGTCCAATCGCCTTCCACAGTTTCAATGCGACTGGCTGGTGGGGATGTCAAACAAGTCCGACGGCGACGTTCGCGTCGGTTGCGGCGAGTACACTTGGGATTTTGATGCCGCCGGAGACGGTCGCGTCAAGCGGCTGCTCATCAAGATTGAGTTCATGTGTGTGCTGCCGGCTGTCTATCAGACGCCCGTCCTGCAATGGCTTTCGGCTATCCCCTATCCTTGGTCGTCATACGGTGAAGCGCGCGCAGGTTTGCCCTCGATCGACGCCTTGATGCCGATTGCTCAATTTCTTCGGCGGGAAGCGCGCAACTGACTTCGGCAGTTGAACGCCGGCGAGCGGTCTATCGATTTCAGACTTCGACGGCGAAAGCCCGCCTGACGCAGCCCAAAAGACGTCGCTCGCCAACCTGCATACAGGCCGTTATGGGCGATGGCGGACGATGGTGTTTGCCACCGTCCGCCTGCGTCGTCACTGCGAGACCAGCTCGCAGCCACCCTCGCCGAGCGGGCGGAAGGCTTGCTCGGCGGGAATCGTCGCGACGATGTCGTAGTAGTCCCATCGTCGGCTCGAGGCCGCCGGTGTCTTGACGCGCGCCAGATACATGTCGTGCACGAACTGGCCATCCGTGCGGACCGTGCCGCGAGCAAACGAATCGGCAACCGGCAGTTCGCGTATCTTGGCTGCGACAGCAAGGCCATCATCGGAATTTGCGGCCTGCACCGCACGCAAGTAGTGCCGCACGGCCGAATAGACGCCGGCCTGGGTCATGGTCGGCATCCGCCCAGTCTTCTCAAAGAACTTGTTGGCCCACGCCCGCGACTCGGCATCGCGGTCCCAATAGTATGCGGTGACGAACTGCAGGTTCTGCGCGGCGGCAAGGCCCATCGCGTCGACGTCGGTGAGGAACACGGTCGGCGCCACCAATGCCTGCCCGCGGGTGATGCCGAACTCGGCTGCCTGCTTCACCGAGTTGGTCATGTCGGCGCCGGCATTGGCCAGCGCGATCACCTTGGCGCCGGACGCCTGCGCCTGCAGCAGCACCGAACTGAAGTCGGCGGTGTTGAGCGGGTGGCGCACCTCGCCGATCACCTTGCCGCCGCCGTTCTCGACCGCGCGGCGCATGTCGGCGGCGAAGGCGTGTCCGAACGAATAGTCCACCGTGATCAGGAACCAGCTGTCGAGCTTTTGCGCCGTGAGCGCGCGCGCGAGGCCGTAGCCGTTGGTATAGCTCGTGTAGATCCACTGGAACGAGGTCCGGGTGCAGGCCTTGCCGGTGAAGTCCGAGGAGGCCGATGCGTTCAGCACGATCTTGTTGCGTTCCTTGGCGAGAGCGGTCACCGCGAAACCCACGCCCGAATTGGAAATGTCGGCAACGGCATCGACCTTCTCCGTGTCGAACCAGCGCCGCACGATGCCAAGTCCGATGTCCGGCTTGTTCTGGTGATCGGCCGAGACGATCTCGACCGGTGCGCCGCCGATGCTGTTGCCGAACTCCTCCGCCGCCATCTTCGCCGCGACGACCGAGCCTTCGCCGCCGAGGTCGGCATAGGCGCCGGAGCGGTCGTTGAGGATCCCGATGCGGATCACATTGTCGGACATGGCGGCGTGCGCGACGTGAATGTGCAGCAGCGTCGCGGTCATCGCCGCGCATAAGTGCCTGAGAGTGGTTGTCATGGTCGGGTGCTCCTCCGGAGGTCGTGTTGTTTGCTGTTTGGTTTTGTTGCGTGATACGCAATTCGCTTGTGCATCGATGCGGAGAACCACTGGCATCTCCCGCGATTTCAACATCGGACACAATGAAAATTGCTTGTAGAGCAATTTTTGTTGACAAGGAAGCAAATTAGGGGGAGGGTCGGAGCAATGAAAACGCAGGACGAGACGCTGGCGAGGCTTGGAGCACGCATTCGCTCGTTGCGGGAGGAGCGTGGCATGAAGCTGAAGGATCTGGCCGACACCACCGGGCTGTCCGACGCCTTCGTGTCTCGCCTCGAGCGCGGGCAGGTGTCGAGCTCCGTTGCCAATCTGATCCAGATCGCGCAGGCGCTCGACATTGGCGTCAGCGAATTGTTTGCCGCGCCGCAGGACCAGTCGCGCAGCCACGTCACGCTGCATCGCCATGGCGACGATGGTGAAGACCAGAGCATCCCGAGCACCGGCTATCGCTGGCGATTGTTCGCGGGCGGCATGCCGAACGACGATCTGGAGGTGTTTCACCTCTCGTTCCCGCGCAAGAACCGGATGGACCTGATGGTGTCGCATCCGGGACAGGAATACTGCTACGTGATCAGCGGGCGCATCCGTTTCCACGTCGGCGCCGAGGTGTTCGATCTCGCGCCCGGTGAAGGCATTTTCCTCAATTCCGAGCTGCCGCACCGCGCCGACAACATCAGCGAGGACGAAGCGCGCATCCTGATGGTGGTCGCGAAGTCGCCGCAGAAGGCCGAGCATTTCGACTGGTGGCGCGTGCCGAGCGCCGCCACCCCGCCTCGATCACCCAAGAGCAAGCCCCAAGGAGACTGATCCATGCAGACCGCAACCGCGACCGGCAGGCACCTGCCGTATGAGGCGAAGCACATCGACGATGTGGAGTGGGAGACGATCCGCTGGCCTGGCGAGACCGGCAAGATGCTGTTCCACCCGCGGCCGGAGCGGCCGACCGAGCCGAACGCGGGTATCTTGCGGCTGGAGCCGGGCGCACATCATCCGATCCACAATCACGAGTTCGCGCAGGTCTGGTACGTCCTGAGCGGCGAATTCAGGATCGACGACAATCTCTACACGCCGGGCACGATGATCTTTCATCCGGACCCGCATTTCGAAGGCAAGTTCGAGACCGCGACCGGTGGCGATATCCTGATCGTGCAATATCCCGGTCCGACCACCGGCGGGCGGCCGATCTATGCGGGGCGCTTCAACATGGAGCAGCGTCGCGACATCGCCGAAGAACGCACTGATCTCTGATCAATCGGCGCAACGGACGACAGGCCATGGCGCTGATCACCTATCTCACCACCATTCGCTTCGGCTTCGGCGAGGCGGACGCGCTCGGCGACGAGATCGCAGCGCTCGGTATCCGTCGGCCGATGGTGGTCACCGACCGCGGCATTGTCGCGGCCGGCCTGGCGGAGCGCGTGACCTCTCCGCTCGGCACTGCGCCTGTCGTGTTCGACGCGACGCCACCGAATCCGACCGAACGTGCGACGCTGCAGGCGCTCGCACGCTATCGCGAGGCCGGATGCGACGGCCTCGTCGCGCTCGGCGGCGGCTCGCCGATCGATCTCGCCAAGGCGGTGGCGCTGCTCGCCACCCATGCCGGCCCGCTGGCGCAATATGCCGCGATCGATGGCGGCGTCGCGCGGATCACCGCCGCCGTCGCGCCGGTGATCGCGATTCCGACCACTGCCGGCACCGGTAGCGAGGTTGGCCGCGCGGCCCTCATCACGCTCGAGGACGGCCGCAAGGTTGGCCTGATCAGTCCGCATCTCATCCCGGCGCGGGCGATCTGCGATCCGCTGCTGACGCTCCGCCTCCCGCCGGCACTGACGGCTGCGACCGGCATGGACGCACTGTCGCATTGCGTCGAGACCTATCTGTCGCCGCGCTTCAATCCACCGGCGGATGCGATCGCCCTCGATGGCGCGGCGCG
Source organism: Bradyrhizobium quebecense (assembly GCF_013373795.3). Taxonomy (NCBI): domain Bacteria; kingdom Pseudomonadati; phylum Pseudomonadota; class Alphaproteobacteria; order Hyphomicrobiales; family Nitrobacteraceae; genus Bradyrhizobium; species Bradyrhizobium quebecense. The sequence continues at coordinate 4,858,129 of NZ_CP088022.1, read as the reverse complement.
CATCGTCGGCCATCTCAATCAGGCCGTGATGGCGGGCGATGACCGCGACGCCCGCGCCGAAGTGATGATGGGCGCGCTGCAGGGCGGCCTGTGCTTCCAGAAAGGCCTCGGCGCGGTGCACGGGCTGTCGCACGCGCTTGGCAGCCTCGCATCGCCGAGCCTGCATCACGGCACACTCAATGCGGTGCTGATACCTGCAGCGATGCGCTACAATGGTCCGGCGATCGCGAGCAAGCTGCCGCGGCTGAGGCTGGCGCTCGGTCTGCCCGAAGATGCCGACATCGCCGCGTTCTTCGACGCTCTCAATGCCGAGCTCAATCTGCCGCGCGGCCTGCGTGCCATGGGTGTGCCGGCCTCGGTGCTGGACGATATGGCGGAGAAGGCGGCGAGGGATCATTCCACCGCCACCAATCCGCGTCCTGTGGATGCCGACGGCTACCGCGCCATTTTCCAGGCGGCCTGGGAGTAGTTGACCGTAGCGAGATGATGTGGCGAGCGGCGATGCCGCAGGGCTCGATCGACGCGGCGCGCATGGGTCCCGGAGCCAGGGCTTTGATCTAATCAAGGCTTTGATTCGAATGGTGGGCCCGGCAGGACTCGAACCTGCAACCAGACCGTTATGAGCGGCCGGCTCTAACCATTGAGCTACAGGCCCCGCCGCCTTGCGGGCCGCGGGGCGCGGCCGGCAACGGTGCGGGCTCCGTTTACAGGGTGCGTGGGGTTTCGGCAATGCCACCCCCGGGCCCTGCGCCATCGCCGTCGTACCGCCACGTCGCACGGACGGCATCGCTGGAACACCGGCCCGGCAGCCATCTACCGTGACCATCCGGCGCGCTCCACGATCGGCGCCTCAGTCCACCGAGACGCCGGCGAACTCCACCACCTTGCGCCATTTCTCGGTCTCGTCGGCGACCAGTCTGCCGAATTCGGCCGGGGTCATCGGCTTCGGGATGCCGCCGACCTCGGCGAGACGCGCCACCAGCTTGGGGTCCTTCAGGGCCTCGCCGACCGCCTTGTTGAGGGTATCGATGACTTCCGGCGGCGTGCCCTTCGGCGCTGAAATGCCGTAGAAGCCGACCGCCTCGAAGCCCGGCACGGTCTCGGCGATCGCCGGCACGTCAGGCACGCCCGGCCAGCGCTGCGGCGAGGTCACGCCGAGCGCACGGACGCTGCCGCCGCGCGACTGCTCCAGTGCCGACGGCAGATTGTCGAAGATCAGCTGCACCTTGTTGGAGATGATGTCGGGGAAGGCGATCGCGGATCCCCGATACGGCACGTGCTGCATGTCGCACTTGGTCATCGCCTTGAACAGCTCGGCCGACATGTGCACCGAGGTGCCGTTGCCGGATGAGGCGTAGGCGATCTTGCCCGGGTTGGCCTTGCAGTAGTCGATGAACTCCTGAACCGTCTTCACGGGCATCGCGTTCGAGACCACCAGCATGTTGGTGAGCTGCATGATGCTGGCGACGGGGGTGGTGTCGCGCAGGAAGTCGTAGGGCAGCTTCTTGTAGAGCGAGGTCGAGATCGCGTTGTTCGGCGCGACGAACAAGAGCGTATAGCCGTCCGCCGGCGAATTGATCGCGGCGGCGGCTGCGATGTTGCCGCCGGAGCCGGCGCGATTCTCGACCACGAATTGCTGGCCGAGATGATCCGACAGCCACTGGCTCATGATGCGCGCCACGATGTCGACCGGGCCGCCGGCGGCAAAGCCGATCAGCCAGCGCACCGGGCGGTTCGGATAGTCGGATGCGGAGGAAGGCGCAACGGAGGCAAGGCAACAGATCAAGCCAAGCAACGCGGCACGTGCGAACCGGAACATCGTCTCTCCCGTCATTTTCTCGTGACTGTTGCCATCATGGTTTCACAAAACGCTGGCTTTGCCTACGACCCCGCCCGTGCGACGATAGTCGCGCTCATGTGCAATGCTTGAGGCTCGGGATGAAATTCGCTGTTATGATCTGCGCCGGCGCGCTGCTGCTCGCGGGCGGCGCGGCGGCGCAAGAGGGGAGCAAGACCATTTCCAAAACCACGATCAGTTTCGCCACGGCGACGCCGGGCGGCGGCTTTCCGCTCTACGGCAATGCCTTCGCCGAGGTGATGAACGCGGCCGATGCGACGCTGTCGATAGAGCCGCGCAACACCAAGGGCTCCAACGAGAACATCCCGCTGCTCGAGACCGGCAGCGTCGACATCGCAACCGTTGCGGGCGAGCCGTCCTATGAGGCCTTCATGGGCATCGGCCGGCCGAAGGCCACCAAGCTGAAGATCCTTACCGCGATGTATTCGAGCCCGGGCATGTTCGTGGTGCGTGCCGACAGCCCCTACAAGACGATCCAGGATCTGGTCGGCCGGCCCGTCGCGTTCGGCGCCAAGGGCTCCGGCCTGCCGATCCTGTCGCGCTACATCCTCGACGGCATCGGGCTGAAGCAGGACGAGGACTTCAAGTCGATCTATCTCGATCGCGCCGGCGATGGCCCTGCGATGGTCGAGGACGGCCGCGCCGCGGCGCTGTGGGGTGCCGGCATCGGCTGGCCCGGTTTCAGCAAGATGGCCGAGAGCGCGAGCGGCGCTCGCTTCATCGCGCCGACCGCGGACGAGATCGCCCGCATCCGGGCCAAGCACACGTTTCTGAAGCCGCTGACGATCCCGGCGGGCAGCTATCCGAAGCAGAGCGAGGCGATTTCTTCGGTCGGCTCGTGGAGCTACATCCTGGTGCGTGAGAGCCTGCCCGACGATGTCGCCTACCGGCTGGCGAAGACGTTGCATGGTGTCGAGGCTGATTTCTGCAAGAAGCTCGCCCAGGCTTGCGAAACGACGGCAGCGAACACCGTCGCCGCCGCGCCCGATATCAATCTGATCCACCCCGGCGTGCTCAGATATTTTCGCGAGATCGGGGTGACGAAGTGATCTTTGCGGAGACGTTATCGCGTCTCCGCAAAGGTCATTCCGGGATGGTCCGAAGGACCAGACCCGGAATCACTGCTTGCGCAGTCACTTCTTGATCAGCGGACAGGCCGGGTCCGGCGGGCCGAACGCGTCCTCGCCCGAGATCTTGGCCAGGATCTTGTAGTAGTCCCACGGATATTTCGACTCGGCCGGGGTCTTGACCTGCACCAGCCAGAGATCGTGCACCATCAGATTGTCCTCGCGCAGTCTGCCGTTGCGGGCGAAGAAATCCTCGACCGGCTTTTCGCGCATCTTGGCCGCAACCTTGAGCGGATCGTCGGTGCCGCTGTCCTTGATCGCGTTCAGATAGGCGGTCACCGAGGAGTAGACGCCGGCCTGCCACATCGTCGGCATCCGGTTCATCTTGGCGAAATAGCGCTTCGACCATTCCCGGGTCTTGTCGTCCATGTCCCAGTAGAATGAGGTGGTCAGCAACAGGCCCTGCGCGGCCGACAGCCCGATCGAGTGGACGTCGGTGATCAAGGCCAGCAGCGCCGCCATCTGCTGGCCGCCGGCGAAGACACCGAACTCGGCGGCGGTCTTGATCTCGTTGGTGTTGTTCGGCGGTCCGCCGGCAATGCCGATGATCTTGGCCTTCGAGGCCTGCGCCTGCAGGATGAATGACGACAGATCGGGCGTCGCAAACGGCGGCCGCACCGCGCCGAGCACCTTGCCGCCGTTCTTGGTCACGATCGCGGAGGCATCCTTCTCCAGCGAGTGGCCGAACGCGTAGTCGTCGGTGATGAAGAACCAGCTGTCGCCGCCGCGCTTCACTACCTCCTGCGCGGTGCCGACCGCGAGCGCGCGGGTGTCGAACACCCATTGCATCGCATAAGGCGAGCAGAACTTGCCATGGAAGTCGGTCGCGCCGGTCGAATGCGTGATGAACAGCTTCTTCTTCTCGTTGGCGATGTTCTGCACCGCGAGCCCGACCGCCGAGACCGGCACGTCGACGATCAGATCGACCTGATCGACGTCATACCAGCGCCGCGCGATGGTCGCGCCGATGTCCGGCTTGAGCTGGTGATCGCCGACGATCACCGAGATTGGCTTGCCGAGCACCTTGCCGCCGAAATCGTCGACCGCCATCTGCGCGGCGGTGACCGAGCCCTGTCCGGTCGGCGTCGAGGCCGGGCCGTTCATGTCGGTCAGCACGCCGATCTTGACGATGTCGTCGGATACCTGCGCCGATACGGCCGAGGAGGCCAGCAGCGCGGCTGCGAGCGTCCCGAACATGGCTAGTCTGGTGGCGATCATTCTGTCTCCCTCCTCAATTGGCGCATTGGCCATTATGGTTGTGCCGGGCCTCCGGGACCCGGTCATATTGGTTTCTTTTGCAACTACTTTGGGGTCCGCGTCAACGCGCCATCGGTCTAATGGCGGTGCCCCGGCACGGCGCAAGCCGGTTTCTTTCGGGGCCGATTCAGTCCATAGCGGGCCATGATCACCGCCCAGCGCCTTCCGGCTTCGCTCACTCCGCTCGATGCGGCGCTGGCCGCCGTGCTGCGCGACCTCGCGCCGGTCCAGCCGATCGAGCTGCCGCCGGCCGATGCACTGCGCTGCATTGCAGCCGAGATGCCGGCCTTGCGCGCCTATCCGCCGCACGATGTCGCCGTCAGCGACGGCTGGGCGATGCGCGCCAATGACCTGGTCGGCGCGTCGTCCTATGCGCCGCTGCCGCTGGCCGGACTCCCGGTCTGGGTCGCGGCCGGCGCGGCGATGCCCGATGGCACCGACTGCGTGGTCGATGCCGATGCCGTCGACACCTCCGGTCCGCTTCCGCAGGTGCTCGCCGAAGCCATCCCGGGGCAGGGCGTCCGGCGTGCCGGCAGCGACATTGCGGCTGGGCGTGCCGTGATGCCGGCGGGAGAACCGCTGCTGCCGCGCGACCTGCTGCTCGCGCGCGCGGCCGGACTGGAGCTGTTGCGCGTCCGGCGGCCTCGGCTTCGCATCGTCAACATCTGCAATGGCCAGCTGACCGCGCAACTGATCGCTGACACCGCGCGCCTCGCGGGCGCTGAGATCGTCTATGCCGAGGCGGCGCCCGATGTGGGGGCGATTGCAAACGCGCTCGAGGCAGATGGTTGCGATCTCATCATCACGATCGGCGGCACCGGCGTTGGTCACAACGATGCGGCGGTGAATGCGCTGGCGACGCGTGGAGCGTTGGTCGCGCACGGCATTGCCCTGCAGCCCGGGCGCACCACGGCGGTCGGCCGGATCGATGCAACGCCGGTCGTCGCCTTGCCGGGCGCGCCGGATCAGGCTTTCGCGGCCTGGTGGGCGATTGCGCTTCCGGTGCTCGATCGCCTGTCGGGCCGGCGCCAGCGCAAATCACTTGCCCTGCCGCTGGAACGCAAGATCGCCTCCGGCGTCGGCATCGCCGAGGTCGTGCTGCTGACGCGTCGGCAGAGTTCTCAACAGGGTTTTTGGGCGGTGCTTGCGATCGGGGACCTGTCGCTCGATGCCATCGCGCGCGCCGAAGCCCTTCTGATCGTGCCTGGCGCCGCCGAGGGTTTTGCTGCGGCCACGGTTGTCGATGCCTATATGTTGCGGGAGTGAGTTCCCGAGATGACCAACACGTTCACGCCGAAACCCAACCCATCCGTCGAGCAGGATCAGTTCCTGACCATCCTGTCGCGCGAGGAGGCGATCGCGCGCTTCGAGGCGGCACTGTTCCCGCGGCAATTGCCGTCCGAGACGCGGCTGCTCGCTGACGCGCTCGGGCGTGCGCTGGCGGAGGACGTGGTGGCGCCGATCGACGTGCCGCCGTTCGATCGCTCCAATGTCGACGGCTTTGCGGTGCGCTCCGCCGATCTTGCGTCCGCCAGCGAAGCCACGCCGGTGCAACTCGCGCTGAACGACGAGATCATTTCGTGCGGCACCGCGCCGACCCGGCCGGTGCTGCCGGGCACCGCGACCGCGATTGCGACCGGCGGTCCGGTACCGCGCGGTACCGATGCGATCGTGATGGTCGAGCACACCCAACCCGCCGGCAATGGCGCCATCGAGGTCCGCCGCGCGGCGTCGCCCGGGCAGTTCGTGTCCTATGCCGGCTCCGACATCGCGCGCGGCGAGGCGCTTTTGCGCGCGGGAACGATGATCCGGTCGCGCGAGATCGGCATGCTCGCGGCCTGTGGCATTGCCGACGTTCAGGTGGTGCGCCGTCCGCGCGTTGCGATCCTCTCCACTGGCGATGAACTGGTGCAGCCGGGTGAGACGCTGCGGCCGGCCGCGATCTACGACACCAATGGCGCGATCGTCACCGCGGCGATTGCCGAGAATGGCGGTGATGCGGCGTTCCTTGGCGCGATCGCGGACAATGAGGCGATGCTCGAAGCTGCGATGCGCAAGGCGCTGGCGGACAGCGACATGCTGGTGCTGTCGGGCGGCACCTCCAAGGGTGCAGGCGACGTCTCGCACCGGATCATCACAAGGCTCGGCAAGCCCGGCATCATCGCGCATGGCGTGGCGCTGAAGCCGGGCAAGCCGCTGTGCCTTGCGGTCTGCGACGGCAAGCCGGTGATCATCCTGCCGGGCTTTCCGACCTCGGCGATGTTCACCTTCCACGACATGATCGTGCCGGTGCTGCGGCGGATGGCCGGCCTGCCGCCGCGCTCGGATGCCAGGGTGGCGGCGAAAGTGCCGGTGCGGATCGCCTCCGAGCTCGGACGTACCGAGTTCGTGATGGTGTCGTTGGTCGAAGGCGCCGACGGCCTGATCGCCTATCCCAGCGGCAAGGGCTCGGGCGCGATCACCTCGTTCGCCCAGGCCGACGGCTTCCTGAAGATCGAGGCGCTCGCCGACCAGCTGCCGGCCGGCAGCGACGCCGAGGTGGCGCTGTTCACGCCGCATGTGCGGGTGCCCGATCTCGTCATCGTCGGCAGCCACTGCACCGGGCTCGATCTCGTCACCGCGCCGCTGGCGCAGGCCGGCCTTGTGGTGCGTTCGATCGCGGTCGGCAGCCTCGGCGGCCTCGCCGCAGCCAAGCGTGGCGAATGCGATCTCGCTCCGATCCATCTGTTCGACGACAAGACCGAGACCTACAACACGCCGTATCTGTCCGACGGCCTCGAGCTCGTGCCGGGCTGGCGGCGCATGCAGGGCATCGTGTTCCGCAAGGACGACACGCGCTTTGCGGGCTTGAGCGCGGAAGAGGCGGTGCGCGCCGCGCTCGCCGATCCCGCCTGCATCATGGTCAACCGCAACCAGGGCGCCGGCACGCGTATCCTGATCGATCGCCTGCTGGCAGGCAGCCGGCCCGACGGCTACTGGAATCAGCCGCGCTCGCATAATGCGGTCGCGGCCGCGGTGGCGCAGCATCGCGCCGACTGGGGCATGACCATCGCCCCGGTCGCGCGCGCGTCCGGGCTCGGTTTTATTCCGCTTGCCGAAGAGCACTACGACTTCGCGTTGGTGACGGCGCGCAAGCAGCGGCCGGCGGTACAGGCCTTTCTCGACGCGCTGGCATCGGACGAGGGCCGCGCCGCGTTGACGGCGGCAGGGTTCAGGCCGGCGTAGCGGCGATTGTTGGCGTCTGCTTGGTAGATTCAAGAACGCTGCAGACACCACCGCTGTCGTCCCGGCCTGCGCCGGGACGACAGTGAATGTGTGGCGCGGCCGCGGAGTCATGGACTCGCATTCTCGCGACATGATTTGTCCGAGTTTTGCTTCTTGCTTCGCCCTCTCGCTTGGCAGAGGGCGCAGGGAAAGCCGGGTGCCGATCGCACCCATGGGCCCCGTGCAAAGGTAGAAAGCACGGGGGTAGGACCACAGGTGTAACCGGAAACAACCCGGCTTTCCCTGCGCGATGGGTTACGGCTTACTTCGTGCTCTCCCCGGCGAGACTGGGCTTGCTTGTCACCGTCTTCACAACGCGCATCGCGCAATGCGAAAAGACACCTACCACTAGGGCGTCAGGACCACACGACTTCACCGTCCGCTTCACATGCTTTCGTCTCCAGCATGATCAGCGTCCACCGCATCTCACCGCAACACCCGTGACGATGCGCAGCGCCCCTCGATCGGGTGAGACAGGTGGATTCATACACGGAGTTTGTTTTCTGATAAAGCGAAATATTTTTGCGTGCGAGGATTGACAGGTTTTTGCTGAGTTGCCTGTCGGGTTGTTTTGCCGCAGGTCTCGGTGCGACTGCGGATCCGGCTCAGTGCCGCATGGCCGTCTCAACGAACTCCAGCACGGAGCGCGGGACCTCATCGTATTCGACGAAGCGGCGCCGAAGCTCGTCGGCAATATCGGTCGTGACGTCGCGCGACCATCCTTCGCTGGTATTGAAGGCCACGATGCGGACCGGATGGCTGTAATGGTCATCCAGCAGGCGGCGGATCAACGTTTTCCGGTCGCTGCCTTCTTCATCGGTTTCGCACCAGGCGCGGCCAAGCCGGCCAAAATCGTTCAGCACCAGATAGGTGTCGTGGTCGATTTGGTGCGGCACGATCGAAGGTGAGCGAGGCATGGCTGGTGCTCCGGCACCGCACATTATCGTGTTCCGGTCGCCCCGTGCATTGGAAACTTCGAGGTATATCCGCTGGATAGTCGGATGGCGCGTGGCGTGATCGATCCTGGGGACGCCCGGCGACGGCACCGGCTTCCAGTGGCCCTCTTAGGAGGCTGCCCGATCACTCGCGCAGCTTGCGGTCCAGGAAGCCGACATAGGAATTGTGCGGGTCCAGCTTGACGGCCAGGCGAAGCGCGGCACGGGCGGCGGACTTGTCACCCTCAGCCGTGGCTTGGTGCTCATCCAGAATCGCATTGGCCACCGTGCGCGCGGTGTCGAGACGGGCCTCGTCGATGGATTTGTCGGCAAGATAAGTTTCCACGGGCTCGCGGAGGCGCTTCAGTTCGTCCACGCCGACCGAACTCAGCGGATACCAGTTGTAATATTCGAGACGCGGCCGATCATCCGTGAGGCTCGGCACATCCCTGACAAAGGCCGCGAGCTTTTCATCAGCGGCGATGAACGTCGCGAGGAAATCCTCGGGCGAGCGCAGGCCGTTGGCTGTCAGGTCTTCAGCCACCCCAGGCTTCGACATGCGCGTGGCGAGCACGCGAGGATCGATTTTCAGCGGTTCATCGGAGGCGATGGCCACGCCTTCCATTCTGGACGGCAACCACAGGGAGACGTGCTTGAACTGGCCCATCATCGCCTTGAGGATCATCTTCGGAAGAATGCCGCGGTTGAAATCCAGCGGCACCCATTGCGCGAGAACGGCGCCGGGGCGCATCTTCTGCTTTGCCAGCGCATAGAATTCCTCTGTGTAGAGGTTGATGACGCCGGCGTCATGGGGCGGCGGGGGCTCGAGGGTGATGACGTCGAATGTCTCGTTTGTCCCCAGCAGGAAATGGCGCCCGTCCGCGACGATCTGATGGACCTTGGGATTTTGATAGAACTGCTTGTTGATCGGCACGAAGCGGGGCGCAAACTCGAAAACCGTCGAGGCCAGATCGACCGCGTCGATGGATTGTAATTCCTGATGGGTGCTGACCGCACCCACGGTGGTGCCGGTCCCGATGCAAATCACGACCGCCGTTTCAACCGGGCCCGGGTGCAGCAGAATGGGATAGTGCCCCATCGCGGCCATGTAGCGTCGGCCCTCCGGACGGTTGTTGGCATAGCTCTTCGAATTCACCACCAATTGCTGATAAGTGCCCGCCGCCTTCTCGCGATACTCGACCACCGCAAATGTTGCTTGTTTGGTCTCGCGCAGCTCGAGGACATTGCCGCCTTCGATCGCGGTCAGGACCCGTTCCAGATAGTGTGGGGTGAAGAGCAGGAGCGCTGCAGCGATGATGCTTGCGGCGACTGCCCCTTGCCGCCACAGGCTCCTCTCCCTCAGAAGACCCGGTTGCGATACGGTCGTCGCGACAAAGAGCAGGACGTTCAGAACGATCAGGGCGGTGAGCGCCCCCTGGCTGCCTAGATAGGGGATCAGAAGAAACCCTGCCGACAGGGAGCCCACCACGCCGCCAATCGTGTTCAAGGCGTAGAGCGTGCCGATTCGACGGCCCAGCGCGCTCATCTGCATCACCGTCAGTTCGCTGGCCAGGGGAAAACTGATGCCGATCAGCGTGGTCGGCAGCAACAGGGCAACGGCACAGATCAGGAAGAATGAAACATCACCTCCCAAGAGCTCCTGCGCCGGGACTGGAACCAGGCCCGATACGATGGGGGACAGCACGGCTTCCACGCTGCGCGCCTTGCCGAGGATTCCGACGGTCAGCGTGGCCGCAACCGCGATGAGCAGCTGTGTTACGGCGAAGTATCGCAGCAGTTGATCCTTGCGGGGTGCGAGCACCCTCGCGCAGATCAGGGCGCCGATCACCAAGCCCAGCAGGTAAACGCCGAGCATGCCGGAGAAGGCGTAAACGCTCGAGGTGCTGACATTGGTCAGGAAGCGGAACCAGACGACTTCATAGGCGATGGACACGAAGCCGGAGCACGCGAAGATCGCGATGAGGATGGACGTCCCGCGATGCCCCGGCCCGGCGGTTTGCACCGGCGCTTCCGCCGTGACCGGCGACAGCGGGCTTGCGCCGCGCGCGAGGAGCAGGGCGACGCCGCCGACGCAGACATACAGGCCTGCTGCGACCAGGCTCGATCCGGTGATCCCCCAGAAGCCCATCAGGACAAAGCCGACAGCCAGGGTGCCGATCGCGGCGCCCAGGGTGTTGAACCCGTAGAGCAGGCCGATGCGATTGGCCAGGTCGGTTTGCGAGCGGGTCAGGAATTTCACGAGGAAGGGCAGGGTTGCGCCCATCAGCATCGTCGGCAGCGACAGGATGGCGAGCGACAGCGCGACCATGAGAGGCAACCGGAATGGGGACTCCAGGTCCAACATGGGCGACAGCCAGCCCACCCATGTCGACCAGTGCGACAGGAACGCGGTTACTGCCAGGGAAACGACTGCGAGCGCAAGTTCGAGAAAGCCGTAGATTTTCAGGGGGCGGCTGACAGTGTCGGCGATCCGGCCCCCGAAAGCGCTGCCCAGGGAGAGACCGAAAAAGAAGCTCGCCACCGTTACGCTTACGGAGACGGTCGCGCTTCCCAGCACGAATTGCAGTTGCTTGAACCAGAGAACCTGGAGGATCAGGGATGCCGCGCCCGATGCCAGGAAGATCGCCGTGACCAGAGCCCTGTTCTTCAGGCTTATGGCGTCTCGAACACCATCACGATTGGGCACTGGACAGGCCTCCCATTGATCGGGAGAACTGGTACGGCAAATGCCGTTAATATTGCCCTTATGGGGCGGCCCGGTCGCGTCCGCGCTGCCGCGGGCGCAGCTGCTCCAGGGGTTTCCGAAGGCGATCCTCTTGGGGGCCTGAACGATCGCCAGCCGCCGGCGGGGCTGGCATGACATTGCGTCAAGGCTGATATAAGCAGCATTGGACGTTATATGTCTGCGGAGATTGCGCATGAAAGTGATAGGCCTCGCGGGGTGGAGCGGTGCCGGCAAGACCACGCTGCTGTCGCGGGTGATCCCCTATCTGCTGGGCCGGGCCTTGCGCGTCTCCGTGATCAAGCACGCCCATCACGAATTCGATGTCGACATTCCCGGCAAGGACTCCTGGGTGCACCGGCAGGCCGGCGCGACCGAGGTGCTGGTGTCCTCGACGCGGCGCTGGGCGCTGATGCATGAGCTGCGCGGCGCCAGCGAGCCGCGGCTGCCGGAACTGCTCGCCAAGATGGCGCAGGTCGACCTGGTGGTGGTCGAGGGATTCAAGCGCGAGCCGGTCAACAAGATCGAGGTATATCGCGCCGCCAACGGCAAGCCGCTGCTGTTCCCCGACGACCCGCGCGTGGTCGGGATCGCCAGTGACGTCGCGATCGAAACCAGGCTGCCGGTCGCGCATCTCGACGACATCGAGGACGTCGCCGAATTGATGCTGCGCTCCGCCATTCCGGTCGACGACGTGCTCGCTTCGGCCGCGGCGGAAAGCTGACAGGGCGAGAAGGAGCCGCCGTTGACGATACTTGACGGCTTCGCCATGGTCGAACCATGACCACGACAAAGCTCGATCTCACCGGCCTGAAATGCCCGCTGCCCGCGCTGAAGACGCGCAAGGCCCTGAAGAGCGTGACGGCGGGAGATTTCCTCGAAGTGCACTGCACCGATCCGCTTTCGGTGATCGATATTCCGGCCCTTATCCAGGAGACCGGCGACAAGGTCGAGATCACCGAGCGAAGCGACGTCCGGATCGTTTTCCTGATCGAGAAGGCGAATGGAATGATAGAGAATTCAAATGCTGCAGCGCCGCGTACGCGCTAGATCCGGCTTGATATCTACCTTTTGCCTATCGACACCTATTTTCCATTCTGCGCGAATTGATAATCTCCGCCGGATTGCGGAGATTGAGCTGTGCCCGGATGTGGGCACATCGACGCGCGACGGCGGGCCTGCGTCCAGATCAGGGACGACGGCACGGGTGGGCATATCCGGTCGTATTGGGGGTTAGCATTTGCGGAATGCGCATGGTTGGTCCCGGCGCATCGAGGAAATGAGCGGAGCAGCCGCCTGACGGTGGCCGCAAAGGGCTGAGACGGGATCTAAGACGCAGATGCGCCCGACGTAACGGCGGCTGCAGGGGAGGAGTCAATGACCACAGTGAGCAGCGCCGCACGCGTATCCGCGGCAGGTGCGGGTTTCCTCGACAAGGAACACACGATCGCGACCGCCGGCTTCAACCGCTGGCTGGTGCCGCCGGCGGCGCTGTGCATCCATCTGTGCATCGGCATGGCCTATGGCTTCTCGGTGTTCTGGCTGCCGCTGTCGCGGGCGATCGGGCTGACCGCGCCGAAGGCGTGCCCCGATATCTCGCTGGTCCAGGAATTGTTTACGACGACTTGCGACTGGAGGGTCGCGAGCCTGGGGTGGATGTACACTCTGTTCTTCGTGTTGCTCGGCGTCTCCGCCGCGATCTGGGGCGGCTGGCTCGAGAAGGTCGGTCCGCGCAAGGCAGGCTTCGTCGCGGCGTTGTGCTGGGCCGGCGGTCTCGTGATCGGCGCGCTGGGCGTCTACACGCACCAGCTCTGGCTGATGTGGCTCGGCTCCGGCGTGATCGGCGGCGTCGGTCTCGGCCTCGGCTACATCTCGCCGGTGTCGACGCTGGTCAAGTGGTTCCCCGACCGCCGCGGTATGGCGACCGGCATGGCCATCATGGGCTTCGGCGGCGGCGCCATGATCGGCGCGCCGCTCGCGGACAGACTGATGAATTATTTCAAGACCCCGACCTCGGTCGGTGTCTGGGAAACCTTCCTCGTCATGGGTGCGATCTACTTCGTCTTCATGATGATCGGCGCCTTCCGCTATCGCCTGCCGCCGAGCGGCTGGCAGCCGGACGGCTGGACACCGCCCTCCAAGACCAACGCGATGATCTCGACCAAGAACGTCCATCTCGACAACGCGCACAAGACGCCGCAATTCTGGCTGATCTGGTGGGTGCTGTGCTTGAACGTGTCGGCGGGTATCGGCGTGATCGGCATGGCCTCGCCGATGCTGCAGGAGATCTTCGCCGGCAAGCTGATCGGGCTGCCCAATGTCGGCTTCAACGCGCTCGACGCGTCGCAGAAGGCGCAGATCGCGGCGATCGCTGCCGGCTTCGCCGGCCTGCTGTCGCTGTTCAACATCGGCGGCCGCTTCTTCTGGGCCTCGCTGTCGGACAAGATCGGCCGCAAGAACACCTATTACACGTTCTTCGTGCTCGGCATCGTGCTCTACGCGCTGGCGCCGACCTTCGCAGCGATGGGCTCGAAACTTTTGTTCGTGCTCGGTTTCGGCATCATCCTGTCGATGTATGGCGGCGGCTTCGCCACCGTGCCGGCCTATCTCGCCGACATGTTCGGCACCCAGTTCGTCGGCGCGATCCATGGCCGTCTGCTGACGGCGTGGTCGACCGCGGGCATCATCGGTCCAGTCGTGGTGAACTACCTTCGCGAATTCCAGCTCGCCGCCGGCGTGCCGCGCGACCAGCTCTACAACACCACGATGTACATCCTGTGCGGCATGCTGATCGCCGGCTTCATCTGCAACTATCTGATCAAGCCGGTCGATCCGAAGTGGCACATGAGCGACGCCGAGGTGGCCAAGCTGCAGGCGGCGACGGCGACCGGCGGCAACGGCGCGACCGGATCGTTCGGCATCGGCAAGGGCGGTCTGGACGGCAGGGCGGCGCTGTTCTGGCTGTTCGTCGGCATTCCGCTGGCTTGGGGCATTTACATGACGCTGCTTAGCGCGGTCAAAATCCTCTGATTGCGACCATCATCGCCGCGTGCCGCCGATTCCCGGCGCCCGCGGCATTCGCTCTATTCCTTGAACAGAAATCGGATTGGGGGATTTCAATGTTTCGCACCCGGATTTGCCTTGCCGCCGCGCTGCTCGCCGTAGGGCTTCATGCTGTGTCAGCCCAGACCGCGGCGCCGACCGCGCCGGCACCAGCCGCCACCACTACGGCCAAGCCGTCGAAGCTCAAGCTGACGATGGAGAAATTGAAGGCCATGAAGGAGCAGTGGCGCGCCAACAAGCCCAAGCTCAAGGCCTGCCGCAAAGAGGTAAAGCAGAAGGGACTGACCGGCGATGATCGCTGGTTCTATATCTCGGACTGCATGGCCAAGACCTGAGAACAAGACCTGAGAACCGGCTGCTCCGATTTGAATGTGTTGAGCGTTGAGTTGAGAGAGCCCGCCGTGCGGCACCCCTCTCCCTAACCCTCCCCCGCCAGGGGGGAGGGAACCCTTCCGCCGGTGACTCCCTTACACGCGCGCACATCAGCGGCCGTCGAAAACAAGGTTGGTGCTCATAACGCTTCGTCTGCGTTGCCGAGCAATGTACTTCCAAGCATCGTTCGTGCTCGTCCGGCGCAGCGTGAGGTGAGCACGCTCGTCAGGCTCCCTCCCCCCTTGCGGGGGAGGGTCGGGGAGAGGGGTAAGCCCAGGGCGAGATGATTGGCGTGGAGCTTCATCCCACCGCCAGCCAGCGGTCACTCTGCTGCGGCCGGTGTCGCCTTGGCGGGCTCCAGCGCCGCCGCAATCGCATCGTCGACGCGCTCCAGCCAGATGAACTCGAGCTTGGCGCGGGCGCCGGCGGGGATGTCGTCGTAGTCGCGCTTGTTGCGCGCCGGCAGCATCACCCGGGTCAGGCCGGCGGCCGCGGCGGCGACCACCTTCTCCTTGATGCCGCCGACCGGCAGCACGAGGCCGCGCAGCGAGATCTCGCCGGTCATCGCGGTGTCGCTGCGCACGGTGCGATCGGTCAGGAGCGAGGTGAGGGCGGTGAACATCGCAACGCCCGCGCTCGGGCCGTCCTTCGGCGTCGCGCCGGCGGGAACGTGGACGTGGATGTCGCTCTTCTCGAAGACGGCGGGGTCGATGCCGAGTTGGGAGGCGCGGCTCTTCACCAGCGTTAGTGCGGCCTGCACGCTCTCGCGCATCACGTCGCCGAGCTGGCCGGTGATCATAAGCGCGCCGCGGCCCGGCGTGCGCGAGGCCTCGATGAACAGGATGTCGCCGCCGACCGGCGTCCAGGCGAGCCCGGTTGCGACGCCCGGAATGCTGGTGCGCATCGCGATCTCGTTCTCGAACCTGGGCTGGCCGAGCAGCGACACGATGTCCTTCGGTGCGATGGTGACATGGCTGGTGCTGCCATCGGCGATCTGCACCGCGACGTTGCGCAGCACCTTGCCGATCTCGCGCTCCAGATTGCGGACGCCGGCCTCGCGGGTGTAGCTCTTGATGATCAGCCGCAGCGCATCCGGATCGATCTCGACCTGCTCGGCCTTGATCCCGTTGGCCTCGAGCTGGCGGCGCAACAGATAGCGCTTGGCGATCTCGAGCTTTTCGTCCTCGGTGTAGCCAGGGAGGCTGATCAGCTCCATGCGGTCGAGCAGCGGTCCGGGGACGCCGTCGAGCATGTTGGCGGTGGCGATGAAGACGACGCGCGAGAGGTCGAACGGCACGCCGAGGTAATTGTCGCGGAAGGTGCCGTTCTGCTCGGGGTCGAGCACTTCGAGCATCGCGGCCGACGGATCGCCCTGGATGCCGCGACCCATCTTGTCGATCTCGTCCAGCATCATCACGCAATTGCGCGCTCCGGCCTTCTTGATCGCCTGGATGATGTTGCCGGGCAGCGCGCCGATATAGGTGCGGCGATGGCCGCGGATCTCGGCCTCGTCATGCACGCCGCCGAGCGAGACGCGGACGAACGGCCGCGACATCGCGCGCGCGATCGATTGCCCGAGCGAGGTCTTGCCGACGCCGGGCGGTCCGAGGAAGCAGAGGATCGGCGCCTTGCCGCCGGGCGCGAGCTTGCGCACCGCGAGATATTCGATGATGCGGCTCTTGATCTTCTCCAGGCCATAATGGTCATGGTCGAGGATCTTGCGCGCCTCGGCGATGTCGATCGGCTTCTCCTCGGGGATGCTCCAGGGCAGGTCGATCAGCCAGTCGAGATAGCTGCGCACCATGCCGGATTCGGCCGCCGCCTCCGGCATCCGCTCGTAGCGGCGCAATTCCTTCTGCGCCTGGCTCTCGGCCTCCGGCGGCATCTTGGCGTCCGCAATTGCCTTGGTCAGCTCGGCGACCTCGGCGGCCTTGCCGTCGCCTTCGCCGAGCTGGCGCTGGATGGTCGCCATCTGCTCCCGCAGGATCGCTTCGCGCTGCCGCTCGTCGAACACCGCCTTGGTCTTCTGCCCGATCTCCTGGCTCAGCCTGAGCACCTCGATGCGCTCGGCAAGATGCCGCGAGACCTTGTCCATCCGCGCCACGAGATCGACGGTTTCCAGGATGTCCTGCTTTTCCGCCGGCTTGATGTCCATGTAGGAGGTCGCAAGATCAGCCAGTGTCGCCGGCGAGGTCGCGCCCTGCAGCGCGGCGATCAGCTCGGGCGGCGTCTGCGGCAGTAATTGTGCGGCCTCCAGCGCCTGGCGCTGCAGATTGAGGAAGCGCGCCTCGATCTCGGGCGAGGTGGTGGTCGGCTCGGGGATTTGCAGCACGCGCGCCGCCAGGAACGGCGTGCCGGGCAGATAGTCGAGCACGCGCATGCGCTGCACGCCCTGGCAGACCAGGTGATGGCTGTCGTCGGCGCCGGTGATGTAGCGCACGATGTTGGCGATGGTGCCGACGCGGTAGAGCCCGTCGGGGCCGGGATCGTTGGTCTCGGGATCACGCTGCAGCAGGATGCCGATCGGCCGCTGCTCGCGCACCGCCTGCTGGGCCGCGGCAATCGAGGTGGCGCGCGCGATCGTGATCGGGATGATGACGTCCGGAAACAGCACGGTGTTGCGCACCGGGACGATGATCGTTGCGTCGCTCGGGATCGGCGCCGAACTCGCCGGATTTGAAACGCCTGAAGCAGCCATGTCGAAATCCCTCAGCTCGATTTTCCGAGCCGCAGGCCGACGCAGCCATGCGCGGCAAAGCGGCTGATGGTGTAGCGCCCGGTCGGCAGCGCGATGCGGCGCTCGAACCGGCCCTGCGGCAGCTCGAGGCGCAGGATGCGGGCGTTGCGGAGCTCGGCGGGCAGGATGCGGCGGCCCGAGATCACCAGCGTACCGCCGTCGAGTGCGGCCTCGACCTCGTCGGGATCGACCCCCGGCAGCGCGACCAGGATCAGGATTTCCTCCTCGGTCTCGATCACGTCCATCGGCGGTTCCCAGCTCGGCTCGCTGCCGCCCGCGCGCGGGTGCAAATTGAGGAAGCTCTGGTGCAATCGCTCGGCGCGGGCGAGCGCCTCGATCGCATCCGTCAGCATCCAGTTGGTCTGATCCTTGGGCCGCATGGGCACTCTCCACGTCGCATTGGGAGGCGACGTTACCGGTCTTGCAGCCGACCGTAAACCGCCCCCGGGCGAGGCCGTTCGAGGCTAAAATTGTCCGAAATCCCGCGATTTGCGGCGGCGCGCGACGCGCTGCCCGGACCGGAATGGCTCGATGTTCGGATCGCCGCCTACAGCCAGCCGGAACGCCGGAATCGCCAGAACAGCCCGCCGCATACGACCAGCATCAGGCCCATCACGACGAAATAGCCGTACTCCCATTGCAGCTCCGGTATGTACTTGAAATTCATGCCGTAGATACCGGCGACGGCGGTCGGCACCGCAACGATCGCAAGCCATGAGGCGAGCTTCTTGGAGATCGCCGTTTCCTGCGCCTGACCGACGAGCAGGCTTGCTTCAAACGCAAAGGCGAGCACCTCGCGCAGCGAGTCGATCCGTTCCTGGATGGTGCGGACGTGATCCGTGACGTCGCGGAACAGGGGCCGCATCGTGTCGCGCACCATCGGCAGATCGTCGCGTTCCAGCCTGCGGCAGACCTCCACGAGCGGTCCAATCGCGTTGCGCAGACGCAGCAGATCCCGCCGCAGCAGATAGAGCCGCTCGATCTGCGCCCGCGTCATCGCGCTCGCCAGCACTTCCGCCTCCATCGCCTCGACCTCGTCCTGGATCGTCTCGAGCACCGGCGAGTAGTTGTCGACGATGAAATCGAGGATGGCATAGAGGATGTAGTCCTCGCCGCGGGCAAGCGCGCGCGGGCAGCTCTCGCAGCGCTCCCTGACCCGCGTGTAGGATGTCGAGGCGCCGTGTCGGACCGAGACGATGTATCCCTCGCCGACGAACAAATGCGTCTCGCCGAATGCGATACTTTCGCCGTCGAGCTGCGCGGTGCGGGCCACGATGAACAGCGCATCGCCGTATTGCTCGATCTTCGGCCGCTGATGCGCGTGATCCGCATCTTCGATGGCGAGGTCGTGCAGCTGGAATTGCCGCTGCAAGCTGCTGAGTATTGCCATATCGGGTTCGTGCAGGCCGATCCACACGACGTGATCCGGCTTGTTGCGCCAGTCCGCCGCTTCATCGATCGCGATATTGGCAACGCGCCGTCCCTCGACGTAGACGCCTGCCGCGATGACGCCATCGGAGAGGACGGGCCCGGCGGTCGCGACAGTTGGCGATGCGAGGTTCATGATCTCTCCCCTCGACGCGGTTATCGAATCCGCTTGACGACAATTCACGATCAAAAGGCTAGCACCGAATGGGCGCTGGTCAACACGCGCGGGTCCGTCCTGTTCCGACGGTCCGGGGGCGCCCCGTCACAGCAGGCGGCGCGGCCGGTCTTTATACGGCGCCTATGCCGCATCGCTGCGGGTCCTCTCGAATTCCTACGGCCGTCCCAGCATGTTTGGCGTGACGCGGTGCGCTCGCGCGCGCCGCCAACAGGAGGGTGGGACATGACCTTGCTCCATTACCACGATGTCCGGCTGCATGGTTCGGCCGGCGCTGCGCCCCTGGCGCTGCGGCGGATCATCCGGCGGATTGGCCTTGCTTTCAGAACCATCCACCGCGCCATCGCCGCCGCCAAGATCCATCGGTTGCGCAACGAGCTGTTGCTGCACCGCGGTCATGAGGACTGGGCGCGCGCCAATCTCAATGTCGGCATGCTCGGCGGCGATGCCGAGAAATATCCCCGGGCGCCGGTCGTGCTCGGCGAGAAGTGGGACTATTGAGATGCGCGCAGCTTCATTCATCGCTGCCCTGCTGCGCCGCGCCGCGGAAGGGATGCTGAAATTCCTCGCCTGGATCGGCGAGGAGCCGATCAGCGGCTACCGGCCCGAGGCGCATTACATGCGCGGCCCGGGTCCGGCGTGGCGGGCCAAGCATCACGGGCACTAGCAAACCGGATTACGTCGTTCCACCTCGTGGCGTCAGGTGATCGAGCAGGTTCATCGGGAGCGGGAAGACCACGGTCGATGAGCGTTCGCCGGCGATATCATGCAGCGCCGCGAAATAGCGGAGCTGCATCGCCTGCGGCTCCTGGGCGAGGATCCGGCCGGCCTCGACCAGCTTCTCGGCAGCCTGCTGCTCGCCCATCGCATTGATCACCTTGGCGCGCCGCAGCCGTTCCGCCTCGGCCTGCTTGGCGATCGCCCGCACCATGGTTTCGTTGAGATCGATATCCTTGATCTCGACCGCGGTGACCTTGATGCCCCAGACGTCGGTCTGCTTGTCGAGGGTCTCCTGGATATCGGCATTCAACTTGTCGCGTTCCGCCAGCATCTCGTCGAGCTCGTGCTTGCCGAGCACCGAGCGCAGCGTGGTCTGGGCAAGCTGGCTGGTCGCAGCCATGTAGTCGCCGACCTTGATGATGGCGCGCTCGGGGTCGACGATGCGGAAGTAGAGCACGGCGTTGACCTTGACCGAGACGTTGTCGCGGGAAATCACGTCCTGCGGCGGCACCACCTGTACCATCACCCTGAGATCAACCTTCACGATCTGCTGCACCACCGGAATCAGGATGATGAGCCCGGGGCCCTTCACCCCTGTGAAGCGGCCGAGCGTGAAGGTGACGCCGCGCTCGTATTCGCGCAGCACGCGCACGGCCTGGGTCAGGAAGATGATGACAAGCAGGACGACCGCCGCATAGGTGAAATAATCAAGCATCATGCTGTACCTCCTTCGCCGGCGGAAGCCGGCGCACGCCGCACCACCAGCGTCAAATCGACGATGCTGGCCACCTCGACCGTCTCTCCCGCCTTGAACGTCTCGGTGCCCCGCGCCTGCCAGCGTTCGCCATTGGTGAAGACGTGACCCGTGGTCTCGGACCAGTCGAGCACCTCGGCCGGTAGCCCGCGCATGGCTTGCGCGCCTGTCCGCAGCAGACCGTTGCGCGCGCGGCGCAGCGCCCCGAGCACGACGAGAATGAGGCCTGCGAACATCGCCGCGACGATGCCGACGAGGGGCCATGACAGGTGGTATCCGGGCGCCTCGATCCGGAACAGCATGGCGGCTCCCAGGACAAAGGCGACGACGCCTCCGAGGCCGATCACAACGGTCGGGTTGAAGGCTTCGATCGCGAGCAGCGCCATCCCGACCAGCATCAAGGCGAAGCCGGCATAGTTGATCGGCAGCATGTTGAGCGCGTAAAGGCCGAGCAGCAGGCAGATCGTGCCGACCACTCCGGGCGCCACGGCACCGGGGGACATGAATTCGAAGATCAGGCCGTAGATGCCGACCATCAGGAGAACGAATGCGATGTTGGGGTCGGTGATTACAGCAAGCACGCGCGAGATCCAGTTGGGATCGATGGCTTCGATCACGGCATCCTTCGTCGCCAGGCGTTGTGTCTTGCCGCCGGCAAGCTCCACCGTCCGGCCGTCGATCTGCCTGAGCAGGTCGGCCGGATCATGCGCAGTGAATTCGATGACACGGGCCTGCAACGCGGCGTTGGCGGAGAGGGTGGCGGCATCGCGGACCGCCTTCTCGGCCCAGTCGGCGTTGCGGCCGCGCAGTTCGGCGAGGCTGCGGATGAAGGCGACGGCATCGTTCGTCACCTTCGCCGTCATGGTATCCTTGGTCGTGGACGAGCTGTCGCCGTCCTTCTGGTCCTTGCCGTCCTTGTCCGGGGTGCTGCCCGGCAAACCTGGCATCGGGCCGCCGATCTGCACCGGCGTCGCCGCGCCGATATTGGTGCCGGGCGCCATGGCCGCGAGATGGGTCGCATAGAGAATATAGGTCCCGGCGCTCGCTGCATGGGCGCCGGAGGGAGCAACATAGCCGATGACGGGAACGGGCGAGGCCAGCACGTCGGTGATGATCTCGCGCATGCTGCTGCTGAGACCGCCCGGCGTATTCAGGCGCAGAATGACGATCTCGGCGTGCCGCTCGGCGGCCTTTGCCAGGCCGTCCTTGACGTAGCTGGCCGATGCCGGCCCGATCGCTCCGTCGATTGAAATGGTCAGGGCAAGACGGTTGTTGTCCGCGGCCGTACCGGGACCAATGGAAACAACCAGAGCGACCAGGGCGATCGCCACAACGAGAGCCGCCTTGAAGGTCTGCACGGCAAGCACTCCCTTGCCGGGGATATGGGATGCCGTTCCGGAACCTCAATATGGCGCGGTGTCACGGTCGCCGTTCGCTGATCCATTGTGCATCGCGATGGCTGGCGTCGGGTCGGTAAAGCTCACTTCGCAGCGGCGAGGTACTCGTCGGCAAGCTCAGCCATCGCCTGCGCGAGCTCGGCCTTTGCCGTTGTACCCAGTTGCACGATCGGCAGCCGCGTCACCGGCTGCATGAACCCCAACAGCGCCAGTGCGAATTTCAGGGCGGCGGGATGCTCGCGCTCCAGCAGCGTCGCGAGCGGGACCAGGCGCTGATGCAGCTCGCGCGCCTGATACAGCCGGCCCTCACGCAGGTGCCGGGCCACCGCCACGCACAGATCAGGCGCGACGTTCGAGACCGACGAGATGCAGCCATCACCGCCGGCGGCGATATAGGCGAGCGACACGGTGTCGTCGCCGGTCAGCATCCGGAATGTCGCCGGCAGGCGTGGACGCAGGCGCCTGAGACGGGCGACGTCGCTGCTGCCATCTCGCAGTCCAATGATGCGCGGCGATGCTGCGAGCTCAACCAGCGTCTCGTCCGCGAGGCCTTTCACCGTCCGCGCGGGAATGTCGTGCAGGATCACGGGCAGTGTCGTGGCGGCGGCGACGGCGCGGAAATGCGCCGCCATGCCCCGCGGCATCGGCTTGTTGTAATACGGCACGACCGACATGATGGCGTCGGCGCCGGCCGCTTCCGCCGCGCGCGCGAACGTGACGGCACGATCCGTCGCGTTCGACCCGGCACCGGCGATGATGCGGACCCGCTTGCGCGCGACACTGGCCGCGATGCGAACCAGCTGCGCGCGCTCCGCGGGCTCCAGCGTCGAACTTTCACCCGCGGTCTCGCCGACCACCAGCGCCGAAGCGCCGGCGGCGATCTGGCGCTCGCACAGCCGGCCGAACGCATCAGCGTCGATCTCGTCCCGGTGGTTGAAGGGGGTCGGAAGATCGGGGATGAAGCCTGACAGCCACGCCGCCGAATCCGCTTTCGAAGTGACTTTCGCAGTCATGGGAGTGGCTCAGGCCACGCGGCTTGCGGGGAGGGGCGCGGTTTCGCCGCGCATATCGAGCTCGAGCTCGCGCGACAGCTCGACGATCATTTCGGGGTGCTGGCCGTTCTCGAACAGCGCGTATTTGACGGCCTGGGCGCGGTTGACGAACAGGCCGCCATAGAGGCCGTTCTGCTGCTGGGCGACCCACTGGCCGCGGTGATTGCGGCCGATGAAGACAATGGTGGACACAGCGCTACACGAGGGAGGTTCGACGAGTTTCACGGTGATAGTCCTTCAGGTGGAAGTCACGCGTTCAATGTCTGTTTTGCCGGATATGAAATCGAGCGCGACGGACGGCCGACTTCATAGGAGCGGCATAGGATTTGAGGGGGTGGCTTAGATGTGCTGGACGATACCGGTGCCGAGCGCGCACAGCGCGACATAGGCGGTCATCTCGTCCCAGTGATTGAGGTTTGCCGCGAACGGCATCTCGCGCTTGACGAGGCCAGCGAGCGCGCAGATCAGCGCCGACATCCAGAGCAGCGTGACGAGGCCTCTGCCGAAGCCTGCGCCCGCGAAGACGGCGAATCCGATCATGATGGCAAGCCGGAAACCGAACCGGACCATGACCTGGACCGACTGCAGCTGCTGCGGCAGTTGCTTTGCGTTCACGACGGCGCCGCCATCAGCCGATATTGTCGACCAGCATCGGCTCGTAGAGCGAGCTGATGCCGCGACGGACGGTGGGCACGCTGGTGCGGTTCTCGGGTGTCGTGATCCGCTGCGCCTCGACGAAGGCGCTGAGGATCGCGAGCGCAAGATCCGCATGGTGGGCCTCGATCGATTGGTCGAGCCAGTCGGGCAACTCGCGTTCGCGCGACAGCGCGCAGTGCCACTCGCCCTCGTCATAGACCAGGCGGCGGATCTGCCATTGCGGCAGCTCGAGATCGAGCAGCGCGATCGCGGCATCGGTCCAGGCGCCGGACTGGATCAGGCGCTCGACACGGGCGGTCTTGCCGCTTTGTCCGACTGAGGGAAAGCGCCGGCAGGTCTGGCTGATGATCTCGGCCATGAAATCGGCGGTGACAGCATGGGCATCGCGGAGCCGGTCGCCGAGGTCGGTGGAGGTGGGTTGGGATAGCACGGACATGGCGTCATCTCGTCGAAGATGCGGCCGAAGGTATTGGCCGCAGGCCAAAAATGGCGCGATGGCCATTTGAAAACGAGATGAGGCGAGGGGCGGAGATATAAGGATTCCATAAAGATCATGCGTCGTCCCGGCCTAGTGCGCAATTGCCATAGCCACCGAATCTGCTTGTGAGATCAGGCTGGGGCCCCAGCCATCGCAAAACTTGGCCCTGTGGTTGATGGTGTGGACGGCCCCCTACGGCATCAGTGTGCCAGAATGAGGTTGTTGTAAATCTCAGACAAGGAGACCGTCCGTGAGAGAGATTATCCGTATTGGGATGGATACGTCGAAGCATATTTTTGTGCTGCATGGAGTTGACGCGGCGGAACAGCCGGTGTTGCGCAAGAAGCTGTCGCGCAAGCAGGTGCTTGAGTTTTTTGCCAAGCTTCCGCCGACCGTGATCGGGATGGAGGCCTGCGGGGCGGCTCATTACTGGGGGCGCGAGCTTGGCAAGCTTGGCCATGAGGTGAAGCTGATAGCGCCGCAGTTGGTGAAGCCTTATGTGCTGCGGAACAAGAACGACGGGCGAGATGCGGATGGGGTGTGCGAAGCGATGGGCCGACCGCGGATGCGGTTTGTGCCGGTGAAGAGCGCCGAACAGCAGGCCGCGCTGATGCTTGCAGGTGTCCGCGATGGGCTGATCGGCCGCCGTACCCAGCTCAGCAATGCGATCCGCGGCTACGCGGCGGAGTTTGGCCTGATCGCGCCGAAGGGGTTGGACAAGATCGAGCCGCTGTTGGCCCGGATCACGCAGGACGAGAGCGTTCCCGCTATGGCGCGCGAGCTGTTCGCCATGCAGGGCCGTGACTATGCGCAGTTGCAGGGTGAGCTGAAGGCGGTCGAGGCCAGGCTGCTGGCCTGGCACCAGGCCAACGCCACAAGCCGTCGTCTGGCCCAGATCCCCTCGGTCGGTCCGATCATCGCGACCTCGCTTGTGATGAAGACGCCGGACCCGCACGCCTTCCGCTCCGGCCGCTTGTTCGCGGCCTGGCTCGGCCTGACGCCCAAGGACCATTCCACCGCCGGCAAAACCAGGCTCGGCAAGATCACCCGCGCTGGCGACGAGACCCTGCGTCGCCTGCTCGTGGCCGGGGCGACCGCGGTGATCCGGCAGGCAAGGCTCGGGCGCGGCCACCCCTCGCGCTGGCTCGTGGCGTTGCTCAGGCGCAAGCCGCCGAAGCTTGCGGCCGTGGCGCTCGCCAACAAGGTGGCCCGCATCGCCTGGAAGCTGATGGCGACCGGCGAGAGCTATGATGCCGCACGCATGAACGCTGTCACCTAACAGGTCGGCCGGCCGGACGTAGCGCTCGCCGGACGAACCGGAGCTGCAAGAGCAGATGGAATGATCGATCGATCCAGAACGCGAGACAAGCCGCGGGACCCATTGGCCTTCACAAGGTCGCCAGGTTGTTTGGCACTCGCGTCGCGGAAACCATCTTGGCCCAGCGATCAACACGATCGCATCAAACAGGCCGGACATATGGATGACAGCGATCCGACCAATCCCAGAAAGCTCTTGTGCCACGGGGGCCGTCCACATATGGGTCCCGGCCTTCGCCGGGACGACGGCGAAGAGCATCCGTCGCACTTATAGAATTCCTATAACGTCCTTATGCGTCACATCTCGAAAACCTATGCCCCGGATGGCACCTCACGGTGATCCGGCGCGGAGCGCTTATACGGTCGCCCGCGCCCCTCGGACGCATAGGAGTCTCTCATGATGGACATTCTCATGGCGGCGCTCGCGATCGGCTTCTTCGCGGCCGGCATCGGATATGCCTACGCCTGCGAACGGCTTTAAGGGAGGCGGCGATGATCTTCGATTACTCGCTCGCCGGCCTCGTCTCGCTCGGCCTGCTGTTCTACCTCACCTACGCACTGCTGCGGCCCGAACGCTTCTAGGCGGCCCGCGATGTCAGCGCTTTGCACAATTCTGTTGGCCGACGCGGTGCTGACCGGGCTGTTGCTCGGCGTGTTCGCGTCGCTGCTGCGCTTCGCACCCATTCGAAAGGTTTGACGCAATGACCGTCATCGGTTGGATTCAAATTATTCTGTTCTGCGCGATCGTGGTCGCGCTGGTCAAACCGCTCGGCTGGTACATGACCCGCGTGTTCAACGGCGAGCGCACCTTCCTCTCGCCCGTGCTGCGCCCGGTCGAGCGCGGCATCTACTGGGTCGGCGGCGTCGACGAGCGGCGCGAGCAGCACTGGCTGACCTATACGGTCGCCATGCTGCTGTTCCATGTCGGCGGCTTCGCTCTCATCTACGGCCTGATGCGGCTACAAGCGGTGCTGCCGTTCAACCCGGCCGGCCAGACGGCGGTTGCGGAGGATCTCTCCTTCAACACCGCGATCTCCTTCATCACCAACACCAACTGGCAGAACTACGGCGGCGAGAGCACGCTGTCCTATCTGGTCCAGATGCTGGGCCTGACCCACCAGAACTTCCTGTCGGCGGCGACCGGCATCGCGCTGGCGATGGCGCTGATCCGCGGTTTCACCCGTTCGTCGATGCGCACGGTCGGCAATTTCTGGGTCGATGTCACGCGCTGCACGTTCTATGTCCTGCTGCCGATCTGCATCGTCTATGCGCTGTTCCTGGTCTCGCAGGGCATGCCGCAGACCCTCGGCGCCTATGTCGATGCCACCACGCTGGAGGGCGGCAAGCAGACCATTGCGCTCGGACCGGTGGCTTCGCAGGTTGCGATCAAGATGCTCGGCACCAATGGCGGCGGCTTCTTCAACGCCAACGCCGCGCATCCGTTCGAGAATCCGACCGCGCTGTCGAACCTGGTGCAGATGATCTCGATCTTCGCGCTCGGCGCTGCGCTGACCAACGTGTTCGGCCGTATGGTCGGCAACGAGCGCCAGGGCTGGGCGATCCTGGCCGTGATGGGCATCCTGTTCGTCGCCGGCGTCACCGTCACCTATTGGGCGGAAGCCAACGGAACCTCCGCGCTGCAGGCGCTGGGTCTTACCGACGGGAACATGGAGGGCAAGGAGGTCCGCTTCGGCATCGTCGCGTCCTCGCTGTTCGCCGTCGTCACCACCGCGGCGTCCTGCGGCGCGGTCAACGCCATGCATGACAGCTTCACCGCGCTCGGCGGCATGATCCCGCTGATCAACATGCAGCTCGGCGAAGTCATCATCGGCGGTGTCGGTGCCGGCTTCTACGGCATGCTGCTGTTCGTCGTGCTGGCGATCTTCGTTGCCGGCCTGATGGTCGGCCGCACGCCGGAATATGTCGGCAAGAAGATCGAGGCGCGCGAGGTCAAGATGGCGATGCTCGCGATCCTGGTGCTGCCGCTGATGTATCTCGGCTGGACCGCCGTCGGCGTGGTGCTGCCGTCGGCGGTGGCCTCGATGGCCAATGCCGGCCCGCACGGCTTCACCGAGGTGCTTTATGCCTACACGTCCTCGACCGGCAACAACGGCTCGGCCTTCGCGGGTCTGTCCGGCAACACGCTGTTCTACAATCTGACGCTTGCGTCTGCGATGTTCGTCGGCCGCTTCTTCATGATCGTGCCGGCGATGGCGATCGCGGGATCGCTGGTCGAGAAGAAGTCGATCCCTGCCTCGGCGGGCACCTTCCCGACCACGGGCGGGCTGTTCGTCGGCCTCGTCATCGGCGTGATCCTGATCATCGGCGGCCTGACCTTCTTCCCGGCGCTCGCGCTCGGGCCGATCGTCGAGCACCTCGCGATGAACGCCAACACCCTGTTCTGATCGAATACGTCCGGAGTGACATCCATGGAAGCCATGAAACTGCAGAAACAGGTGACGGCGTCGACCATGCTCGACCCGAAAATCCTGGTGCCGGCGATCTGGTCGGCTTTCGTCAAGCTCGATCCACGGCTGATGATGAAGAACCCCGTGATGTTCGTGGTGGAGGTGGTGGCCGCATTGACCACAATCATCTTCGTGCGCGATCTCGTCACCGGCGGCGCCAACCTCGGCTTCACCTTCCAGATCATCCTCTGGCTCTGGTTCACGGTGCTGTTCGCCAATTTCGCCGAAGCCGTCGCCGAGGGCCGCGGCAAGGCACAGGCGGAATCACTGAAGAAGACCCGCACCGAGAGCCAGGCCAAGCTGCTCACCGGCACCGACCGGACCTATCGCATGGTGCCCGGCACCTCGCTGAAGGTCGGCGATATCGTGCTGGTCGAGGCCGGCGACAATATCCCCTCCGACGGCGAGGTGATCGAAGGCGTCGCCTCGGTCAACGAAGCTGCGATCACGGGTGAGTCCGCCCCTGTTATCCGCGAGTCCGGCGGCGACCGTTCGGCGGTCACCGGCGGCACCCAGGTGCTGTCGGACTGGATCCGCGTCCGCATCACCGCGGCGCAGGGCTCGACCTTCATCGACCGCATGATCAGACTGGTGGAGGGCGCCGAGCGGCAGAAGACGCCGAACGAGATCGCGCTCAACATCCTGCTCGCGGGCCTCACCATCATCTTCGTGTTCGCGACGGTGACGATCCCGAGCTATGCGGCCTATGCCGGCGGCTCGATCTCGGTCGTGGTGCTGGTGGCGCTGTTCGTCACGCTGATCCCGACCACGATCGGCGCGCTGTTGTCGGCGATCGGCATCGCCGGCATGGACCGCCTGGTCCGCTTCAACGTGCTGGCGATGTCCGGCCGCGCGGTGGAAGCCGCCGGCGACGTCGACACGCTGCTCTTGGACAAGACCGGCACCATCACCCTCGGCAACCGCCAGGCCACCGCGTTCCGGCCGATCCGCGGCGTCTCCGAGCAGGACCTCGCCGACGCGGCGCAGCTCGCCTCGCTCGCCGACGAAACGCCGGAGGGCCGCTCGATCGTGGTGCTGGCCAAGGAGAAATACGGCATCCGCGGCCGCGACATGCACGAGCTTGCCGCGACCTTCGTGCCGTTCACGGCGCAAACCCGCATGAGCGGCATCGATGCCGGCACCTCGTCCGTCCGCAAGGGCGCGGTGGATGCCATCCTCGCCTATGTCGATGGCGGCTCGTCCCGCGCCGTCGCGTCGGGCAACACGGTTCGCGCGGTCGCGGCGACGATGAGTCCGGAGGCGCGCGAGATCCAGGCGATCGCCGACGAGATCGCCAAGGCCGGCGGCACCCCGCTGGCGGTGGCCAAGGACGGCAAGCTGCTCGGCGTCGTGCACCTGAAGGACATTGTCAAGGGCGGCATCCGCGAGCGCTTTGCCGAGCTGCGCCGCATGGGCATCCGCACCGTGATGATCACCGGCGACAATCCGATGACTGCGGCCGCGATCGCAGCCGAAGCCGGCGTCGACGACTTCCTGGCGCAGGCAACCCCTGAGGACAAGCTCAAGCTGATCCGCGACGAGCAATCCAAGGGCAAGCTGGTCGCGATGTGCGGCGACGGCACCAACGACGCGCCGGCGCTTGCGCAGGCCGACGTCGGTGTTGCCATGAACACCGGCACCCAGGCGGCCCGCGAGGCCGGCAACATGGTCGACCTCGACTCCAACCCGACCAAGCTGATCGAGGTGGTCGAGATCGGCAAGCAGCTGCTGATGACCCGCGGCGCGCTGACCACGTTCTCGATCGCCAACGACGTCGCAAAGTACTTTGCGATCATCCCGGCGATGTTCCTCGCGTTCTATCCGCAGCTTCAGGTGCTCAACATCATGCACCTGGCGAGCCCACAAAGTGCGATCCTTTCGGCGATCATCTTCAACGCGCTGATCATCATTGCGCTGATTCCCCTGGCGCTGAAGGGCGTCAAGTATCGCGCGGTTGGTGCCGGCGCACTGCTCAGCCGCAACCTGATGATCTACGGTCTCGGCGGCATCATCATCCCGTTCATCGGCATCAAGGCGATCGACCTCATCGTCGCCGCCCTGGGCCTCGCGTAACCACAACCGTCATTGTGAGGAGCGAAGCGACGAAGCAATCCATCGATCCCCGTGCCGAGCCATGGATTGCTTCGCTTCGCTCGCAATGACGAAGCAGACTGAGGAGACCTACAATGCTTAAAGAAATCCGCCCCGCCATCCTCGTGCTGGTGCTGCTGACCGCGATCACGGGCCTTGCCTATCCGCTCGCCATGACGGCGATTGCCGGCGTCATCTTTCCGAAGCAGGCGCAGGGCAGCCTGATCGAGAAGGACGGCAGAGTGATCGGCTCCGCCCTGATCGGGCAGGAATTCAAGGAGGACAAATACTTCCACGGCCGGCCGTCGGCGACGGTCGCGCCCGATCCGAACGATTCCACGAAGACCGTGCCGGCGCCCTACAACGCGGCCAATTCCGGCGGCTCCAACCTCGGCCCGACCAGCAAGGCGCTGAACGACCGGGTCAAGGAGGATGTCGAGAAGCTGAAGGCGGAGAATCCGTCGGCCAACGTGCCGGTCGATCTCGTCACCACCTCGGCCAGCGGCCTCGATCCCGACATCTCGCCGGACGCCGCGCTGTTCCAGGTGCCGCGGGTGGCCAAGGCGCGCAGCATGTCCGAGGACGCGGTGCGCGAGTTGGTGACGCAGAACACGCAGGGCCGCTTCGCCGGCATTGTCGGTGAGCCCCGCGTTAACGTTCTTGCGCTCAACCTGGCGCTCAACGCGGCAAAGGCGAAATAGGGGAGTAGGCCCGCTCTCGCAGGATGACTATATTGCGGCATGGCCAATCAGCGTGACCCCAATAAACGACCCTCGCCGGATGCGCTGCTGGAGGCGGCGCGCCGGGAGACCGATCGATCGGGGCGGCTGAAGATCTTCATCGGCGCCGCCCCCGGTGTCGGCAAGACCTACGAGATGCTGCAAAGCGCCCACGCCCGCCTCAAGGCGGGCGTCGACGTCGTGGTCGGTGTCGTGGAAACCCACGGGCGGGTGGAGACCGAGGCGCTGCTCAGGGGTCTCGAGGTGATACCCCGCAAGCGGCTGGCCTATCGCGACCAGACGCTCGAGGAGATGGACCTCGACGCCCTGATCGCGCGGCGGCCGCAGCTTGCGCTGGTCGACGAGCTCGCCCATACCAATGCGCCGGGCAGCCGGCATCCCAAGCGCTATCTCGATGTCGAAGAGCTGCTGTCGCACGGCATCGACGTCTATACCGCGATCAACATCCAGCACATCGAGAGCCTCAACGACGTCGTCGCGCAGATCACCCATGTGCGGGTGCGCGAGACCGTGCCCGACTCGGTGGTCGATCGCGCCGATGCCATCGAGCTGATCGACCTCACGCCAGACGACCTGATCCAGCGGCTGAAGGAAGGCAAGGTCTATGTGCCCAAACAGGCCGAGCGGGCGCTGGAGCACTATTTCTCGCCGGGCAATCTCACCGCGCTGCGTGAGCTGGCGCTGCGCCGTACCGCCGAGCGGGTCGACGAGCAGCTGCTCACCCACATGCAGGCCAATGCCATCCAGGGTCCCTGGGCCGCCGGCGAGCGCATCCTGGTGTGCCTGAGCGAGGATCCGCGCGCGGCCGGGCTCGTGCGCTATACCAAGCGCCTGGCCGACCGGCTGCATGCGCAATGGACCGCCGTCAGCATCGAGACGCGGCGCAGCCTGCAACTGAACGACGAGCAGCGCGATCGGCTTTCTGACACCATGCGGCTCGCGGAATCGCTCGGCGGCGAGGCGCTGACCCTTCCCGGCGTCGGCCGCCGCATCGCCGACGACGTCATCAATTTCGCCCAGGCCAACAACGTCACCCAGATCATCATCGGCAAATCGACGCGCTCGCGCTGGTTCGAGCTGACGCACGGCTCGGTGGTGCACGACCTGGTGCGCCGCGCCGGCAATATCAGCGTCAACGTGATCGCCGGCGACGAGCTGCCGGTCGGCAAGGCGGCGGTGCAGACCGCGCAGCGGCAGGAGCCGTTCAACCCGCGGCCCTATCTGATGGCGCTGCTGCTGACGGCCATCGGGCTCGGCGCGGCCAAGCTGATCCAGCCATTCTTCGGCATCGAGAATGTCGACCTCGTCTTCATCACCGCGGTGGTCGGCGCGGCAGCGCGCTACGGCTTGTGGCCGTCGCTCTTGGCCAGCGTCGCGGCCTCGCTGTGCTACAATTTCTTCTTCCTGCCGCCGGTCTACACCTTCACCATCACCGACCCGACCAACGTCGCGGCGTTCTTCTTCTTCATGCTGATCGCACTTCTGGTCTCCAACGTCGCGGCGCGGGTGCGCGTCCAGGCAGACACCGCGATCGGCCGCGTCCGCACCACCGAGTCGCTCTATGCGTTCAGCCGCAAGCTCGCCGGCACCGCGACGCTCGACGATGTGTTGTGGGCAACCGCCTACCAGATTGCTCTGATGTTGAAGGTACGCGTGGTGCTGCTGCTGCCGGAGGGCGGGATGCTGACCGTCAAGAGCGGCTATCCGCCGGAGGACCAGCTCGACCAGGCCGATCTCGCCGCCGCCAACTGGGCCTGGGGCAACGATCGCCCGGCCGGGCGCGGCTCCGACACGCTGCCGGGCGGCAAGCGATTGTTCCTGCCGATGCGCACCGGCCGCGGCCCGATCGGCGTGATCGGCATCGACGACGACCGCACCGGGCCGCTGTTGACGCCGGACCAGCGCCGGCTGCTCGACGCGCTGGTCGACCAGGGCGCGCTGGCGATCGAGCGCGTCCTGCTGGTCGAGGACATGGATCGCGTCAAGCGCACGGTCGAGTCCGATCGCCTCCGCGGCGCGCTCTTGACCTCGATCTCGCACGACCTCAAGACGCCGCTGGCCTCGGTGCTCGGCTCGGCCTCGGCGCTGCGCGATCTCGGCACCAGCCTGAGCGATGCCCAGAAGCATGATCTGCTCGCGACCGTGATCGACGAGTCGGAGCGGCTGAATCGCTTCATCGCCAACCTGCTCGACATGACCAAGCTGGAATCCGGCGCGATCGTGCCGAATACCGCGCGGCACGATGTCGGCGAGATCGTCGGCAGCGCGCTGCGCCGCGCCGCCAAGATCCTGGTGCATCACCGGGTGTCGCTGGAGCTCGCGGCCGACCTGCCAATGCTGGAGCTCGACGCCGTGCTGTTCGAGCAGGTGCTGTTCAACCTGCTCGACAATGCCGCCAAATACGCCCCCTCGGACACCACGATCTCGATCCGCGGCGCGCGCGACCGCGACACCATCGCGCTGCAGGTCCTCGACGAGGGCAACGGCATTCCGGCCACCGAGCTCGAAAGCGTGTTCGACAAGTTCTACCGCGCCGAGAAGGGCGACCATGTCCGCCCCGGCACCGGCCTCGGGCTTGCAATCTCGCGCGGCTTCGTCGAGGCGATGCGCGGCACGATCGCGGCGGCCAACCGCTCCGACCGGAGCGGCGCCATCATCACCATCCGCCTGCCGATCCCGGCCGACACCAACGCGCTGGACACTGCTGCATGAACGCGACGCCAATCAAGGTCCTGGTCATCGATGACGAGCCGCCGATCCGCAAGCTGCTGCGGATGGGGCTGAGCACGCAGGGCTACGACATTCTCGAAGCCTCCAATGGCAAGATTGCGCTGGAGATGCTGAGCGAGGGGCCGGCGCTGATCATCCTCGATCTCGGCTTGCCCGACATCCAGGGGCACGATCTCCTGCGCATGATCCGCGGCCGCAACGAGAGCGTCCCGATCGTGGTGCTGTCGAGCCGCGGCGACGAGGCCGGCAAGGTGCAGGCGCTCGACCTCGGCGCCGACGACTACCTGACCAAGCCGTTCGGCATGGACGAATTGCTGGCGCGGCTGCGCGCGGCGCTGCGCCACCAGCTGCAGGTGCAGGGCGAGCGGCCGGTGTTCCGCTCCGGCGATCTCTCGGTCGATCTGGTGCGCCGGATCGTCAAGGTCGCCGACAGGGAGATCAAGCTGTCGCCGAAGGAGTATGATCTCCTGCGCGTGCTGGTGCAGCATGCCGGCAAGGTGCTGACCCATCGCTTCCTCCTGAAGGAATTGTGGGACGAGCTGACCGACGCGCAATATCTGCGCGTCTATGTGCGCCAGCTCCGCCAGAAGATCGAGGCCGACCCCGAGCGTCCGCAATTCGTGCTGACCGAAACCGGGATCGGCTATCGGCTGCGCGCGGCGGACTGACCTGTCAGCCCCGCTTCAAGCGGGGCATCCAGTACGCCGCGGCTTCTCCGCTCAACCATTGGCGTCTCTGGAATACTGGGTCGCCCGGTCGAGCCGGGCGACGACATGGTCGGAACTTTCATCCCGATCGAGGCTTGTTTTCCGTTACCGGGAGAGAAGCCATGGCAAGAAAATACTCGCGGAAGGTATCAGGCGATGTCGAGCGTGTGATGAAGAAGCGCAAAGCCGGGACGCTGCGCAGCGGCCGCTCCAAGAAAAAGGTGACGAGCCGCAAGCAGGCGATCGCGATCGGCCTGTCGGAGGCGCGCGCCAAGGGGCGGAAGGTGCCGAAGAAGGCGTCGAAGAAGACGACGATGCGCAAGGCCGCGAAGAAGCGGAAGAGCGCGAAGAAGAAGTAGGGCGGCGAGCACCACCTAGCGTCATTGCGAGCGAAGCGAAGCAATCCATCCTTCCGCATTTGCAGAAAGATGGATTGCTTCGTCGCTTCGCTCCTCGCAATGACGTGGAGAGGCCTACCCCGCCTTGCGCGACCGCGCACTCGGCCGGTGCGCCTTCTTTGCGGCACGGTGCGCAGCCGGGCGGCGTGCACTGGAGCGTGAGCGCCGCGCGCCACCTTTTCGGTCCTTCAGGCTCTGCTTCAGCGCGTCCATCAGGTTCACCACATTGCTCGGCTTCTCCTCGCGCGCGGCGGCCTTGATCGGCTTACCGGCGGCCTTGCGGCGGACCAGCGCCTTCAGCGCGGTCTCGTACTCGTCCTTGAATTTCGACGGATCGAAATGCGCGGCCTTGCTGTCGAGGATGTGGCCGGCGAACTCGACCATGTCCTTGGTCACCTTCGGGCTCTTGATGTCGTCGAAATAATCGCCGGCATCGCGCACCTCGTAAGGGTAGCGCAGGGTGGTGCCCAGCATGCCCTTGTCGAGCGGCTCGATCGCGATCACGTGCTCGCGATTGGTGAGCACGATCCGTGCCAGCGCGACGCGGTCCTGGTCCTTCATGGCGTCGCGGATCACCGCGAACGCGTCCACGCCGGCCTTGCCGTCCGGACTGATGTAATAGGGGTGGTCGAGATAGCGCTTGTCGATCTCTCCCTCGGGCACGAAGCTGTCGATGTCGATGGTGTGGTTGCTTTCGATCTGAACCGCATCGAGCTCGTCCTTCTCGATCTCGACATATTTGCCCTTGGTGACCTCGTAGCCGCGGCCTTTCTGGTCGCCCTCGACGACGTCGCCGGTCTCGGTATCGACCATCTGCTGCTTCAGCCGGTTGCCGGTCTCCCGGTTGATCATGTGGAAGCGGGTTTTCTCGACCGTGGTCGAGGCCGGGTAAAGCGCCACGGGGCACGACACCAGCGAGAGTTTGAGCGTGCCTTTCCAGTAGGCGCGGGGAGCGGCCATGATCGTCTCCAAACAGCTTGAGTTTGGAACTTGAACGGATACCGTAGGTTTTGGTTCCTGATGGCCGCACCGAGGGCGGCGGCCGGGGTTTGCGCCGAGGCCTGGATGTGTCGCTGAGAAATCACGTGTCGCTGAGAAATCTCACCACCTATCGCAAGAAGCGCGACTTCGAGAAGACCAATGAGCCGTCGGGCGACGTCAAGGTGGCGCCCGGCAAGCAGCGGCGCTTCGTCATCCAGAAGCATGACGCGACGCGGCTGCATTATGATTTCAGGCTGGAGTTCGACGGCGTGTTCAAGTCCTGGGCGGTGACGCGCGGGCCCTCGCTCGATCCGCACGACAAGCGGCTGGCGGTCGAGGTCGAGGACCATCCGCTCGACTATGGCGACTTCGAAGGCACCATTCCGGAAGGCCAGTATGGCGGCGGCACGGTGCAGCTCTGGGATCGCGGCACCTGGGAATCGGACGATCCCGAGCGCGGCTTCAAGAAGGGCGACCTGAAATTCACGCTGCACGGCGACAAGCTGCACGGCAGCTGGGTGCTGGTGCGGATGAAGAACGACCGCTTCGGCGGCAAGCGTCCCAACTGGCTATTGATCAAACACCGCGATGAATACGCTGTGGATGGCAATGGCGAAGCGGTCCTGGGCGAGGACCGCTCGGTCGCCTCCGGCCGTTCGATGGCAGAGATCGCAGCCGGCAAGGGCCGGGCGCCGAAGCCGTTCATGCTGGCCAAGGGCAACGGCAAAGCCAAGGCAGATGCGGTCTGGCAAACCAATCACGGCATGGCCGCCAACGCGCGCGCCAGGACCAAGGCGCCGGCGCCCAGGGAAAAACTCAAGGCGCAATTGAAGACGCCGCCAAAGGCGAGGCCGAAGCAGGTGGCGGAGATGCCGGACTTCGTTTCGCCGCAGCTCTGCACCATGGTCGAGAGTCCGCCCAATGGCGCGGGCTGGTGCCACGAGATCAAATTCGATGGTTACCGCGTGCAGCTTCGCATCGAGGACGGCAAGGCCGTGGTGAGGACCCGCAAAGGGCTCGACTGGACCGACAAGTTCGGCGCGATCGTGAAGGAGGCCGGCAAACTGCCGGATGCGTTGATCGACGGCGAGATCGTCGCGCTCGACGAGAACGGTATCCCCCATTTTTCGGCGCTGCAGGCGGCGCTGTCCGACGGCAAGACTGAGAAGCTGATCTTCTACGCGTTCGATCTGCTGTTTGCCGGCTCCGAGGATCTCCGGCCGCTGCCGCTCAGCGAGCGCAAGGCGCGGCTGCAGGCGCTGCTCGCCGCGCGCAAGGGCAAGCTGATCCGCTATGTCGAGCATTTCGAGGAGCGTGGCGACGCCGTGCTGGAGTCCGCGCGCAAGCTCGGGCTGGAAGGCATCGTCTCCAAGCGGCTCCACGGCGCCTATCGCTCCGGGCGCTCAGACGACTGGACGAAAGCGAAAATCCGCGCCGGCCATGAAGTAGTGATCGGTGGCTGGAAGACCACCAACGGCAAATTCCGCTCGCTGATGGCGGGCGTCTATCGCGGCGATCATCTGGTCTTTGTCGGCATCGTCGGCACCGGCTTCGGCCAGGACACGGTCCGCCGCATCATGCCGGCGCTGAAGGCGGCGGCGTCAGACACCAGCCCGTTCGGCGGCAAGGATGCGCCGAAGAAGACCCGCGACGTGCACTGGCTGAAGCCTGAGCTGGTCGCCGAGATCGAGTTCGCCGGCTGGACCGACGCCGGCAATATCCGCCAGGCGGCGTTCAAGGGCCTGCGGCAGGACAAGCCGGCGCGCGAGGTCGAGGCCGAACGGCCGGTCGTAACCAGAGTGGTGAAGCCGATGGCCAAAGGAAAATCCAGCGCGGTGATGGGCGTCGCCATCTCCCATCCGGACAAGGCGTTGTGGCCCGATGCCGGCGACGGCGAGCCGGTCACCAAGCTCGATCTCGCCAATTACTTCGAGGCGGTCGGCACATGGATGATCGGCTACCTCAAGGGCCGGCCGTGCTCGATCGTGCGCGCCCCCGATGGCATCAAGGGCGAGACGTTCTTCCAGCGC
Organism: Bradyrhizobium quebecense; assembly: GCF_013373795.3. Classification (NCBI taxonomy): domain Bacteria; kingdom Pseudomonadati; phylum Pseudomonadota; class Alphaproteobacteria; order Hyphomicrobiales; family Nitrobacteraceae; genus Bradyrhizobium; species Bradyrhizobium quebecense. Next base: position 4,820,650 of record NZ_CP088022.1, on the reverse strand, counting down.
CACGCGATGGCCGGCACGTCGAAGCTCCTGAAGCTCGCCAAGGTCTCCGGCGACCGCAAACCCTATCTCCAGATCGACCAGGTCGAGGGCCTCGCGGCGGTGGCGCAGCTCGGCGGCCTCGAGCTGCATCCCTGGAATTGCGCGCCCGATGCCTATGACACGCCGGGCCGGCTGGTGTTCGATCTCGATCCCGCGCCCGATGTCGCGTTCTCCGATGTGATCGAGGCCGCCAAGGACATGCGCCAGCGGCTCACGGCAGTCGGCCTCGAGAGCTTCTGCAAGACCACCGGCGGCAAGGGCCTTCATGTCGTGGCGCCGCTGCTCGCAGGTGCCAGGGACAGAGTGACATGGAAGGAGGCCAAGGCGTTCGCGCAAGCGATCTGCCAGTGGATGGCGCAGGATGACCCCGAGCGTTATCTGATCAACATGTCCAAGGCCAAGCGCACCGGAAAGATCTTCCTCGACTATCTGCGCAACGACCGGCTTTCGACCGCGGTTGCGGTGCTGTCGCCGCGGGTGCGGTCGGGCGCCACGGTGTCGATGCCGCTGACCTGGACCCAGGTGCGCGGCGACCTCGATCCGAAGAAATACACGGTGCGGTCGGTGCCGGCGCTGCTTGCGAAGAGCAAGGCGTGGGACGGCTATGAGGATGCGGCCTCGCCGATCAAGGCGGCGATGAAGAAGCTCGCGGCCGAGTAGCAAACGTCTAGGCAAGCTTGTGCCGCTGGCTTAGCCGTCATACCCCGCGAAAGCGGGGTATCCAGTACGCCGCGGCTCATCGGTTCAATCGTCGACGTCTCTGGAATACTGCAGCACCCGCTTTCGCGGGTGATGACAGTTGTTGATGCGGATTGCGCAACATCCATCCGGGCGCTAGAGGCGTCCCAGTAGCAGCAGGATCAGCAGGATCACGATCACGAGGCCGAGACCGCCGCCGCCATAATAGCCTGTGCCGTAGAACGGTCCGCCGCCGATGCCGCTGAAGCCGCCAAGCAGCGCAATGACCAGAATAATAAGAATGATCGTTCCAAGTGACATTGAGTCTCTCCTCAGCCCGTGGGCCCATTGATCTCTGCCCTTCGGGAAAGGAAACACGTGCGAACTACGAAGGTTCCGGATTCGGCGGTGCGATAAACCTGTGTGGTCCTTCCGTTTGCGCTGGAACACAATTACATCAAGGGAATCCATGGAGGAGTGCACCGCGATGTCGGCTCCGCTGATTGTCTCGATTCCCCACAGCCTCGGCCGCGACGAGGCGATGCGCCGCCTGAAGACAGGCCTGTCGCGCGCAGCGGCGAACGTGCCGGTGATGAGCGTCGACGAAGAGCGCTGGGAGGATAACCGCATGAGCTTCCGCGTCCGCGCGCTAGGGCAGGTCGCGGCCGGCCATCTCGATGTCGAGGATACCCGTGTGCGGCTGGAGGTGACGCTGCCGTGGCTGCTGCAACGCTTCGCCGAGGTCGCGCAGTCCGCGATCCAGAAGAGCGGGCAGCTGCTGCTGACCAAGCGCTGACGCGCGGAGCTAGCCATGTGCGCGCGCACGGCTTGAAGCTTGCTTGGCTCCAGCGACGGCTTTCGCCTTCAGCACCGCGACCGGCAGTTTGGCGAACAGCGTCGAGAGCTGAATCCTGCTGTCGCCGCCCGGGAGCGCGTATCCAGCCACGTCGATCTCGCCTTCAAAGGCTTCGGGACGCGGCCAGCTGCGTCCGCCCTGCGTGAACGGGGCAAATGATTTCGCCACCGCGACGATGACTGCCTCGCGGCCATGACGCCGTGCGAAGGTGATGACATGATCGCGATGCGGGCCGCTGACCGTGAGCGGCTGGTAGCCGCCGCTGCTGAAGACCTCGGGAAGCTCGTTGCGCAGCCGCAGCAGATGCCGCGTCCAGGCGAACTTCAGACGGCCGTCGCGCCAGCTCTGCGCCAACGCGTCCCAGTCCGGCGCCTCCAGCGCCGCGAGCATGCCTGCGCGTGCGGCAAAATCGACCGGACGGCGGTTGTCGGGGTCGACAAGCGAAAGATCCCAGCTTTCGGTGCCCTGGTAGAAATCCGGCACGCCCGGCATCGTCGCCTTCAGGGTGATCTGGCTGAGCGAGTTCAGTGCGCCGATCAGCGCGGTGCGCTCTGCCAGTGTGTCCAGCGCGTCGAGGAATTCCGGCGAGGCGGTGCGATCAAGGATCCGCGCGATGAAGGTCTTCACGCCCGCCTCGTAAGCTTCGTGCGGATTGAGCCAGCTGGTCTCCTGCTTGCCCTCGCGCGCGGCCTTCAGGGCATAGGCCTGGATACGCGCGACAAGCGACGTATCGTCGGGGTCCCAGGCGCCGAGCAGGGCCTGATACAGCATGTATTCGAACGTTGCCGATGGGGCGCGCATCTCGCCGTCGAGCACCAGATGCGGCGCGTTCAGCACCTTCCAGCGCGCCACCGCGCTGGTCCATTCGCCGGGGATCTCCGCAAGCGCCATGATCCGGGCGCGGGCATCCTCGCCGCGCTTGGTGTCGTGGGTTGCGGTCGCCGTCATGCCGTGCGGCCAGTCGCGGGCGCGGGTCTGCATCATGTCGTGGAAGGTCGCGGGCGTAATCGCGCTCGCCGCCGGATCGCCGCCGACCTCGTTGAGTGCCAGCAGGCGGTGGTAGCGATAGAAGGTGGTGTCCTCCAGCGACTTCGCCATCATCGGCCCGGTGAATTGCTGCACCTTCAGCGCGAAGCGCCGGATCCGTGGCGCACCGTGCGGCGGCCGGCCGGGCTTCAAGAGGTCCATGGTCAGGGCATCGCGCAGGAAGTCGAAGATGCCTTCATCGGCGGCGAACCAGTCAGCGCGGGCGCGCGCGATGGTCGCGCCGATCAGCGCGCGGTCATGCGCGGTCGGGCCAGAGGCGGTGAGATAGGTGCGATAGACCGGGAAGTGCAGCACATAGAGTTCGAGCGCCTGCCGCAGGCTGTCGGCGGAGAAGTCGCGGGTCGAATAGTGCCCGCTGGCGATGCGCGCCAGCAGCCGCGCCAGCACGGTGAATTCGCTGGTCAGCAAGGTCTCCAGCACGCGGCGCTTGGCCGCGCGCAGCACCGGCGTCAAATTCGGTGACTGGTTGCTGATCTGGCGCCAGATCTCGTTGAGCGGATCGAGCCCGCCGCCATCGACCAGCGCCTGGCTGATCGTGTTCATCCATTCATAGCCGGTGGTGCCATGGACGCCGCTGAATTTCGTCAGCTTCTCGTCCTCGCCGAGGATCTTCTCGATCACCATGTAGATCGGCTTGGCCTTGGCGCCGTGCGCGGAGCGGATCAGGCGGCGCAGGCGCTGGAAGTATTGGGCGGGATCGCGCAGGCCGTCGATATGGTCGAGCCGCAGGCCCTGCAGCCGGTCCTCTGCGATCAGCCGCTTCACGAGACTGTGGCTCGCCTCGAACGTGGCGGCGTCCTCGACCCTGAGGCCGGCCAGGGTGTTGACGTCGAAGAAGCGGCGATAGTTGATGTCGCTGGAGGCAAGCCGCCAGTGGCCGAGCTTGTAGTGCTGGCGTTCCAGAAGATGATGCAGCGCCAGTATCTGGGTGGGCCGGTCCTCGCCGGCGCGATAGGCGTCGAGCCCACGCGCGATGATCTCGGCACCGCCCTCGATCGCCTGGATCGCGGCCTTCAGGGCCGGCGCTTCCTTGCGGTTCGGGTGACGCAGCCCGCGATACCTGGCGGCGAGTTCGAGCAGCGCGCGCCCGGCCGGACTGTCTTCGGCGCCAGCCTCGCGGACGACGGTTCGCAGCACCTCGCCATAGCGCTCCGGCGCGATCGGCAGGCGGTGCTCGAAATACCAGGCGGAGAAGCTGCCTTCGCTCGCGTCATAGCGCAGCTCGATCTCGCCGCGCTCCAGCGCCTGGCCATAGGACGAGCCGAGGATCGGCAGCAGCACACCGCCGCGCGCGCGATAGGGCAAGAGGTCCCAGTCGATGTCGAAGGAGACCGCATGCGGTGACACCGGTCCCCATTCCAGCACGTCGAGCCACCATGGATTGTCGGCAAAGTGCACGCCGACATGGTTCGGCACGAAATCCAGGATCAGGCCGAGGTCGCTCTGCTTCAACGCATCGCTGAACCGCGCAAAGCCTTCTTCGCCACCAAGTTCCGGATTGAATTTGGTGTGGTCGACGACGTCGTAGCCATGGGTCGATCCCTTGCGCGCCTTCATGAACGGCGAGGCATAGACATGGCTGATGCCGAGCGCCTTCAGATACGGCGCCACGGCGGCGGCGGCATCGAAGTCGAAATCGGCAGTGAGTTGCAGTCGGTAGGTTGCGATCGGGATCGCCGGAGGCATTGTACTATCCGATGTGCCAGCGCACCGCCCAGCCGGGGAGGTCGCTCGACAACGCGCCGCCCCAGATCGCAGTTCCCTTCGGTTCCGCTGCGCCGCTGATCTCCCGATCCGACAAATTGGCTTCCAGCCAGAGGGTGCGGCCGTCGCCCATCCGCCAATGCGCGGTCAAGAAATCGCCCGTGACGCGGTCGCCGCCGAACCGTGCCCCGATGAGCCGCGGTGTGATCTCGCGCCGCCGCACGGCGAGCAGGTCGCGTACCAGCGCGAGCCGCGCGCGGGCGGGATCATGGCCAAGCGCAGCCCAGTCGAGCACGGCCGATTGCACCGTCTCCTCGGCGAGCGGGTCTGGAATGTCGTCGCCATATTTGGCGTAGGCCCAGGCGAATTCCTTGCGCCGGCCGGCGCGGACGGCGTTGGCGAGGTCGCCCTTGAAATCGCAGAAGAACGGGAAGGGTGTCGTCGCGCCCCATTCCTCGCCCATGAACAGCATCGGCGTGGTCGGCGCGATCAGCGTGACCGCCAGCGCCGCCTCGATCGCCGCCGGTTTTGCAATGCTCTCGAGACGATCGCCCAGCGGCCGGTTGCCGATCTGGTCGTGGTTCTGCAGGAAGTTGATGAAGCAGGTCGGCGACAGCGCGCCGCTCGGCTCGCCGCGGGCCTTGCCGCCCCAGAACTCCGAGACTTCGCCCTGGTAGATGTAGCCGGACGACAGCGCCCGCGCGAGGTCCTGCTTCGGCGTCCGGTAGTCGCCGTAGTAGCCTTGGGATTCTCCGGTCAGCAGCACATGCCAGGCGTGATGATAGTCGTCGTTCCATTGGCCGCGGAATTTGCCGTGCGGCGGATCCTCGGCGGCATCGAGCAGGCTTGCAATGTTGTCGCCGTTCTCGAGCACGAGGTTGATGTGCCGGCCGGTCTCCGTGGCGAGCTTGCCGGCAGCCTTGCTGAAGTCATGCAGGATGGAGATTTCGCCGGCTTCGACGATGGTGTTGACCGCGTCGAAGCGCAGCCCGTCGAAGCGATAGTCGCGCAGCCAGTTGACCACGCTGCCGATCGCAAACGCGCGCACCTCGGGTACGCGATAATCGATCGCGCTGCCCCATGGCGTATGCGCGTCGCTGAAGAAGGAGGGCGCGTAGCGGCCGAGATAATTCCCCTCCGGCCCGAAATGGTTGTAGACCACGTCGAGCATCACCATCAGCCCGCGCAGATGCGCTTCGTCGATCAGGGTCTTGAGGTCCTCGGGGCGGCCGTAGGCACTGTCGGGCGCATACCACAGCACGCCGTCATAGCCCCAGTTGCGCTTGCCTGCGAAATCCGCCAGCGGCATCAGTTCGAGCGCGGTGATGCCGGTTGCCACCAGATGATCGAGCTTGTCGATCATGGCGCGGTAGGTGCCCTCCGGCGTGAAGCTCCCGACATGGGCCTCGAGGATGACGGCTTCGTGCCAGGGCCGGCCGCGCCATTCCGTCGCGCGCCATTTGAAGGCTGAGTGATCGATCACGTCGCTCGGGCCGGACACGTCGTCCGGCTGGAACGCGGAGGCCGGATCCGGCACGTCGACGTCGTTATCGATGCGGAATTTGTAACGCGTGCCGGCGCGTGCGCCCGCGATCTCGGCGATATACCAGCCGGCGGCATCGCGCGTGAGCGAATGCGCATCGCGGCTTTGCGTATGCGGCTTGTCGAGCAGGAGATCGACACGCTTCGCCGCCGGCGCCCAGAGCCGGAAGCGCGTGCCGTCCGCGGTCGGTTCGGGTCCGAAATGCTGCGCACTCATGCGGAGCCTGCGAATGCCAGGACCGAGCGTGGCGGTGCCGTGGTGTCGGCGCCGGCCGCAAATTGCTCGGCCGTCTGTTCTGCCTTGGTCGTATTCAAGACCTGCTGCCAGCTCCTGTATTCCGCGATCCTCGGCATCCTGAACACGATCTCCTGCGGCGCGGCATTCAGCACGACAAAGATCGGCGCCTGGCCTTGTTCCATCGGCCCCAGCACGTAGGCGAGGAACCGGCTTTCCGGGAATTTCCAGTCGGACTCCTTCATTTCCTCTGCAGCCGGCGTCAGCCAGATCACACCATAGCTGCCGTCGGCGCGGCGGCCGTCGAGCCAGCTCTGGCAGCGGATCTGGCCGAAGCGCTGGCGCAGCGCGGTGAGATGACCGATGAAGGCGACGGCGTCGTCGTCCGTGCCGAGGTTCTCCCAGCCGATCCAGCCTGTTTCGTTGTCCTGGCAATAGGCGTTGTTGTTGCCGGCTTGCGTGTTGGCGACCTCGTCGCCGGCAAGGATCAGCGGCGTGCCCTGCGCGAGCAGCAGGCAGGCCAGTGCGTTCTTCCTGAGCTGGCGGCGCAGAGCGATGATCGCGGGATCATCGGTCGGGCCTTCATGGCCGCAATTGTTGCTGTGATTGTCGTTCGAGCCGTCGCGATTGTCCTCGCCATTGGCCTCATTGTGCTTCTCGTTGTAGCTGAAGAGATCGGCGAGCGTGAAGCCGTCATGCACCGTGATGTGATTGACGCTGGCGCGGGTCGCGCGGTTGTCGTGGTGAAATAGATCCGAGGACGCGGTCATGCGGCCTGAGATGTCGCCGATCAGGCTGCCTTCGCCGCTCCAGTAGCGCCGCATCGCGCTGCGATAACGGTCATTCCATTCCGACCATTGCGATGGAAACGCGCCGACCTGGTAGCCGCCGAGACCGAGGTCCCAGGGCTCGGCGACCATCTTGGCGGTTGCCAGCACCGGGTCCTGGCGGATCGCGGTGAGGAAGGGATGATTGCGATCGAACCCGTTGGGTCCGCGCGCCAAGGTCGTGGCGAGATCGAAGCGGAAGCCGTCGACATGGCAGACCTCGACCCAGTAGCGCAGCGAATCCATCACCATCTGCAGCACGCGCGGATGGGTGAGGTTGACCGAGCTGCCGCAGCCGGTGAAGTCGTCGTAGAAGCGCGGGTTCTCGCGGTTCAGCCAGTAGTAGGAGGCATTGTCGATGCCGCGGAAGCACAGCGTCGGGCCCATGTGGTTGCCCTCGGCGGTGTGGTTGTAGACGACGTCGAGCAGCACCTCGATGCCGGCATCGTGCAGCCGCGCCACCGTGGTGCGAAACGAGTCCAGCGCATTGTCCTGGGCGTAGCGCGCCTCCGGCGCGAAGAAGGCAATGGTATTGTAGCCCCAGTAATTCGAAAGCTTCTTCTCGACCAGGACACGGTCGTCGATCAGGCCGTGGATCGGCAACAGCTCGATGGTGGTGACGCCGAGCCGCTTGAGGTGGTCGATCATCGCCGGCGACGACAGGCCGCCATAGGTGCCGCGCAGGTTCGGCGGCACGTCCTCGCGCTTCTGCGTCAGGCCCTTGACGTGGGCTTCATAAATGATGGTGTCTTGCCAGGGAACCTGCGGCCGGATCTCGCGGCGGCCCCAGTTGAAGGTCTCGTCGACCACGACCGCCTTCGGCATGCCGCGGGCATTGTCGCGCCGGTCGAACGAAAGGTCCTCGCGCGCGCTGCCGGTACGATACCCGAAATGCGCATCGCTCCACACCAGCCGGCCGGCGAGCCGCTTGGCATAGGGATCGAGCAATAGCTTGTTGGCGTTGAAGCGGTGGCCGCGCTCCGGCGCGTAGGGCCCGTAGACGCGATAACCGTAGAGCTGGCCGGGCGAGACGTCGTTGAGATAGCAATGCCAGACGTCCTCGGTGCGCTCCGGCATCTCGATCCGCTCGAGCTCGCGGCGGCCCTGGCCGTCGAACAGGCACAGCTCCACCTTCTCCGCATTCGCCGAGAACAACGCAAAATTGGTGCCTCTGCCGTCCCAGCTTGCACCGAGCCGTGCGGACGTACCCCCGGTCAGTCGCATGGATCAGCTTTCCGGTACGAGAAAGATCGCAGCCAGCGGCGGAATGGTCAGGCTCAGCTCGGGCGTGGCGCCCTCCGAGGCACAGACCTCGCCGATATTGCCGACATTGGTGCCGCCGTAATGGGAGGAATCCGAGTTGAACACCTCGTGCCACTTGCCCGCGAACGGCACCCGGACGCGATAGTTGCGGTAGACGTTGGGCGAGAAGTTCAGGACCACGAGGCAGCGGGCGCGCGCATCATTGCCCTTGCGGATCCAGCCGAACACGTTGTTGCTGGCGTCGTCGGTGATGACCCATTCGAAGCCGGCCTGGTCGCAGTCGAGTTCGTGCAGCGCTGGCAGCGCGCGATAGAGCCGGTTGAGGTCGCGGACCAGGTTCTGGATGCCGCTATGCCTCGGCTGTTGCAGCAAATGCCAATCGATCGAGTGGTCGTGATTCCACTCGCGCTCCTGGCCGAACTCGCAGCCCATGAACATCAGCTTCTTGCCGGGATGTCCGAACATGAAGCTGTAATAGGCGCGCAGATTGGCAAAGCGCTGCCAGTCGTCGCCGGGCATGCGGCCGAGGATCGAGCGCTTGCCGTGCACGACCTCGTCGTGGGACAGCGGCAGGATGAAGTTCTCCGAGAAGGCGTAGTGCAGGCCGAACAGGATGTCGCCGTGATGGAATTTGCGGTGGATGGGATCCTTGCCGATATATTTCAGCGTGTCGTGCATCCAGCCCATGTTCCACTTGTAGCCGAAGCCGAGCCCGCCATATTCGACCGGCCGCGACACCTGCGGCCACGCCGTGGATTCCTCCGCCGCCGTCATCGCCTGCGGGAAGTGTGCGTAGAGTTCGGTGTTGAAGCGGCGCAGGAAGTCGATCGCCTCGATGTTCTCCCGGCCGCCATATTTGTTCGGAATCCAGCCGCCGGCGGGACGGCTGTAGTCGAGATAAAGCATGGAGGCGACGGCATCGACGCGCAGCCCGTCGATGCCGTAGCGATCGAGCCAGAACAGCGCGTTCGACACCAGGAAGTTGGTGACCTCGGTGCGCCCGTAATTATAGATCAGCGTGCCCCAATCGAGGTGACGGCCCTGCAGCGGATTGGCATGCTCGTAGAGTGCGGTGCCGTCGAAATTGCCGAGACCGTGCGGATCGTCGGGGAAATGCCCGGGAACCCAGTCGAGCAGCACGGCAAGCCCTGCGCTGTGGCAGGCGTCGATCAGCGCGGCGAAATCGTCGGGCGAGCCGAAACGGCTGGTCGGCGCGAACATCCCGGTCGGCTGATAGCCCCACGAGCCGTCGAACGGATGCTCGGTGATGGGCAGGAATTCGATATGGGTGAAACCCATATCGCTGGCGTAGGCCGGAAGCTGTTCCGCCATCTCGCGATAGGTTAGCCACTCATTGCGGCCCTTGCGGCGCCACGACCCGAGATGGACCTCGTAGATCGACATCGGCGAGCTCAGCGCGTTGACGCGATTGGGCGCCGGGCGCGGATGCGGGATCTTGCGCTCGTCGATCACGATCGAGGCGGTCTTCGGGCGCAGCTCGGCGGCGAACGCCAGCGGATCGGACTTCAGCGGCAAATGCTGGCCGTTCCGCCCGATGATCTCGAACTTGTAGTGATCGCCGACGCGTGCGCGCGGGATGAACAGCTCCCAATAGCCCGGGCCGCGTACCCTCATCGGATGCCGCCGTCCGTCCCAGAAATTGAAGTCGCCGACCACGCTGACCCGCCGCGCATTGGGCGCCAGCACCACGAAGCCGATGCCGTCGACGCCGTCGAGCGTCATCGGATGGGCGCCGAGCGTGTCGTAGACGCGCAGATGCGTGCCTTCGCCGAGCAGATAGAGATCGAAATCGCTCAGGATCGGCGGAAAGCGGTAGGCATCCTCCAGTTCGACGACGTTGTCGCCGAAGCGGGCGCGGAGCTGGTAGCGCGTCGAGCCGTTCGGCAAGGGACCCGCGAACAGGCCTGCGTCATGGATTTTGGCCAGCGGCGCCGCCTCGCCATGCTCGCCGATCGCCTCGACATTGCTGGCATCAGGCAGGAAGGCGCGCACGACGTTGCGATCCCCCTCGGCGTGGAGCCCGAGATAGTGGAAGGGATCGGAGTGGCGGCCCTCGATGATGGCATAGGCCTCGGCGGGCAGTTTGGTCATGCAACCTCATGCGGCTGTTGGGCCAGGAGTCTCAACAGGCCAGTCAGTGGGACGCGGAGCCAATCCGGCCGGTTGGCCAGCTCATACTCGATCTCGTAGAAGGCTTTCTCAAGCAGGAAAAAGTTGAGCAGGCGATCGGCCGCCCTGGCGTCGGCGGGCCACAGCCGCTGGCCGGCCATGGTCTCGCGATAGGCCGCCAGCAGGGCATCCGCGGCCTGGTCGCGCCAATCGGCCAAAGCGAGGCTCAGCCTGCCGCTCTCGTCGGGCGCGACCTTGAGGGCCCGTTCCAGCGCGACAGTCGCCGCGTAATCGATCGAGCGGATCAGCCCGGCGACGTCGCGCGCCGCCGGCGCCTTGCGGCGCCGCTCGGCGATGGTGCGGCCTGGTCCGCCGTCGAAATCGATGATGAAGACGTCGTCCCTGACGACGAGCAACTGGCCGAGATGCAGGTCGCCGTGATGGCGGATGCTGAGCCCGTCGGTCTCACGTGGCAGCAGGGCCTTGAGCCGCTCCGGCAGCATGTCGTGCTGGGCCTGCAACTGATCGGCCAGCAGCCGGTCGGCCTCTTTCAGGGAGCCGCGCCGCTGCTTCAGCGTGTCGAACACGCGTTCGGCGCGCGCCATGATCTCGTCGCTCCAGCGCTGCAGGTCTTCGGGCCTGGTCGGTTCGGGCGCGAAATCCGGCAGGTCGCGGTTGCCGGCGAGCGCGATGTGCAGCTCGGCGAGACGTTTTCCGCCGTGCGACAGATGGCGCAGATAAGTCGCATGATCGCCGTTCTCATCGGGATTTTCGCTCGCTGCCAGCAGGCGCTGCCGCTCGACGAGGCGATCGAGGTGCGCAGCGGCCACGGTCCAGAGGTCGCCCTGGTTGACCACCATGGCGTGCAGCACCGCGATCGCGCTGCGATTGTCACCCTCCACCAGTTCCGAAGTGCCGAGCAATGCCGGTGTGTTGGGGAAATTGACCACTTCGGTGAGGAAGCGGCCCATCTCGATCTCCGGATTGATGCCGACCTCGAGCTTCCGGTAGATCTTGGTGACATATTCGTTGTCGACCAGCGCGGTCGAATGCGGCTGATCGTTCTCGAAGACGCGGATCCGCTCGGGCTGCCGGACCGGGCGGTCGGAGAAGCGGCTGGTCGGCCGGAATTCGAGCTTCAGGCCCTGTTCGCCCTCGTCGACCGTGAGGTTTTCCCTGAGATTGCGCAGGAACAGGCCGGTGAAGATCTGGTCGGTGGCGACATCGAGCAGCGTGCCCTCGCGCGCGCCCTGACGGATCGCGGCAAAGGCGCGCGGGTTGTAGCGCTCGCGGTCGAAGCGCACCCATTCGATCTGCATCGGCAGCACGTAGCGGCTGGTGGTGCCGCGCTCCGTGGTTTCGAAGAAGATCAGCCAGGGCCGGTTGTCACCGATGTCGCAGAACGGGATCGCGGACACCAGCGTCGGCTGGATCGCTTTCGCGGAATGCTCCGGGTACCAGCGCGAGCGGGCGAGATGGCCGGGCAGCACGTCGTGCTCGAACACGCCGCGCTCCCGCGCCAGCGACGTCCAGGTCGAACCGAGCGGCACGACCAGCGTCTCGAACTCCGGCACCGCCCGCGGCTTCACCGGCTCGGACTTGTCGCGCTCCTGCAGCTGGAACCAGTAGAAGCCGTAGGGCGCCAGCGTGATCATGTACGGCAGCTCGCCGATCGCCGGGAAGCGCGTGCGTCCGAGCATCTCGAGCGGAATGCGGTCCTTGAAGGCGGAGAGGTCGAGTTCGGTGGCCTGCGCCGAGCGCGACAAATTGGCGACGCACAGGATTGCCTCGCCCTGGTACTGCCTGACATAGGCGAGCACCGAGCGGTTCTCGGGGCGGATGAAGGTCATGGTGCCGCGCCCGAAGGCAAGCGTCGACTTGCGCACCGCGATCAGCCGCTTTGTCGCCGACAGCAGCGACGACAGGCTGCGCGATTGCGCCTCGACATTGACGGCCTCATAGCCGTAGACCGGGTCCATGATCATCGGTGCGTAGAGCCGCGCCGGGTCGGCGCGCGAGAAGCCGCCGTTGCGGTCCGGCGACCATTGCATCGGCGTCCGCACGCCGTTGCGGTCGCCGAGATAGATGTTGTCGCCCATGCCGATCTCGTCGCCGTAGTAGATGATCGGCGTGCCGGGAAACGACAGCAAGAGCGAGTTCATCAGCTCGATCTTGCGCCGGTCGTTGTCCATCAGCGGCGCAAGGCGGCGGCGGATGCCGACATTGATGCGGGCGCGCGGGTCGTTGGCATAGGTCGACCACAGATAGTCGCGCTCGACGTCGGTGACCATTTCCAGGGTCAGCTCGTCGTGATTGCGCAGGAACAGCGCCCACTGGGCGGCTGCCGGAATGTCGGGCGTCTGCCTGAGGATGTCGGTGATCGGAAAGCGGTCTTCCTGCGCGATCGCCATGTAGATGCGCGGCATCAGCGGGAAGTGATAGGCCATGTGGCATTCGTCGCCATGGCCGAAATATTCCTGCACGTCCTCCGGCCATTGATTGGCTTCGGCCAGCAGGATCTTGCCCTTGGCATAGGCGTCGAGTTCCTGGCGCAGCCGTTTGATGATGGCATGCGTCTCCGGCAGGTTCTCGTTGTTGGTGCCGTCGCGCTCGCACAGATAGGGAATGGCATCGAGCCGGAAACCGTCGACGCCGGTATCGAGCCAGCGCTTCATCACCTGCACGATGGCGCGCACCACGCGCGGATTGTCGAAGTTCAAGTCCGGCTGGTGCGAGAAGAAGCGGTGCCAGTAAAACTGGCCGGCTTCCGGATCCCAGGTCCAGTTCGACTTCTCCGTGTCGGTGAAGATGATCCTTGTATCGAGGTATTTCTGGTCGGTGTCGCTCCAGACGTACCAGCTGCGCGCGCTCGAATTCGGCGGGCTGCGGCGCGCGCGCTTGAACCAGGCGTGCTGGTCCGAGGTATGGTTGATGACGAGCTCGGTGATGACGCGCAAGCCGCGCTTCTTGGCTTCCTGGATGAAGCGCTTGAAGTCCTTCATCGTCCCGAAATCGGGATTGATGTCGCCATAGTCGCCGATGTCGTAGCCGTCGTCCCGGCCGGGCGAGGGATAGAACGGCAGCAGCCACAGCGTGGTGACGCCGAGCTCCTGCAGATAGCCGAGTTTCTCGGTCAGGCCTGCGAAGTCGCCGATGCCGTCATTGTTGCTGTCGGCGAACGCCTTGACGTGCAGCTGGTAGATGATGGCGTCCTTGTACCACAGCTGGTCCGCGGTCTCGGTCGCGACCTTCTCCTGGCTATTGACGGAGGAGAATACGTTCATGACGGCTCCTTCAGGCGACACAGCGCAACAGCAACGCGGGATCGCGCGCAGGATCCAGACGCAGGCGGATGCCTCCCCATTCGAGCGCATGACGCTCGCCGGTGACAAGGTCTTCCACGGCCGTGACGGGGCGGCGGGCATCGCCACGGCCGACCATGACGTCGCCGAACGGTAGCCAGACGTCGCGGGGCTCGGACGATAACGCAATCGCGGCCGCGATCACATTGCCCTGATCGGCCGCCTCCTTGACGAAGCCGATCACGCCGCCGTCATCGACATTGATAAAGCGCAGATCGGCGAATTGTTGCAGGGCCGGATTGCCGCGCCTGATTTCGTTGAGGGCCGCGATATAGGGCTTGATGTTCCCGGCCTGATCCCAGTCGCGAACCCTGATTTCGTATTTCTCGGAGTTGAGATATTCCTCGCGGCCGGGGACTGGCGTGTGCTCGAGCAGCTCGAAGCCGCTGGTGATGCCGTAGTTGCTTGAAAGCGTCGCGGCCAGCGCGAGACGCGACTTGAACATCCAGGATTCGCCGCTTTGCAGGTGGAAGGGCAGGATGTCAGGTGTGTTGACGAAGAAATTCGGCCGAAAGAAGTCGCGATCAGGATAGGATATCAACTCGCCGAGATACTGTTCGAGCTCGGAACGCTGCGTGCGCCAGGTGAAGTAAGTGTACGACTGCGTGAAGCCGAGCTTGGCGAGGCCCTTCATCAGTTTCGGCCGCGCGAAGGCCTCCGAAAGGAACAGCACGTCCGGATCGCGGTCCTGCACCTCTCGGATCAGCCATTCCCAGAACGCCAGCGGCTTGGTGTGCGGATTGTCGATCCGGAAGATTTTCACACCCTGTTCGACCCAGAACAGCACCACATCGCGCAGCGCGCGCCACAGCGCTGCGGCATCCTCGGATCCGAAATCCGGGCTGACGACATCGTTCCAGCGCTGCGGCGGATGTTCGGCCGTGCGCATCGATCCGTCCGGACGCCGCTTGAACCATTCCGGATGCGCGGTGAGCCAGGGATGATCGGGCGAGCATTGCACGGCGAAATCGAGCGCAGCCTCGAGGCCATGGGCTTGGCATGCCGCCACGAAGGCGCGGAAGTCGTCGAGCGTGCCGAGCTCCGGATGGACCGCGTCGTGGCCGCCCTCGGCCGCACCGACCGCGTAGGGGCTGCCGGGATCGCCTGCCTGCGCGTTGGCGGCATTGTTGCGGACCTTGCGATGCGTCCGTCCGATCGGGTGGATCGGCGCCAGCAGCACGACGTCGAAGCCCATCGCGGCGATATCGGGCAGCCGCGCGATACAGTCGTTGAAGGTCGCGTGCAGGCCCGGTGTCTTGCCCTGGCTGCGCGGAAACATCTGGTACCACGCGCCGCTGCGCGCCCGCGGCCGGTCGGCGGTCAGAGGATAGAGCTGCGATCGCATCAGGTCGCGGCGAAACTGGCTGTCGGCCATCGCCTCCCGCAATTCCGGTGCGAGCAGCGCGCCCGGCTCGCCGGTCTGCAGAAAGATTTCGCACTGCCTGATGATGATTGCGGCCGCGGCCGGGCCACCGGCCTGCGCCCGGGTCAGCATGCCCGCACCTTCGACGGCATCCAGCGTGTGGTCGCCACCGTCGCGCTGCTTCTGCTCGAAGCGATGCCGCCAGCTGGCGAATTCGTCGGTCCAGGCCTCGATTGCGAAACTGTAGCGGCCGGGCCGGTCGGGCACGAAGGCGCCGCCCCAGCGGTCGTCGCTGTGCGGCGTCATCGGTGCGTGTTGCCATTCGCCGTCGCCCTCATGTCGCCACACCAATGCCGCTGCGATCACATCGTGTCCGTCACGGTAGATGTCGGCCCACACCTCGACAGGTTCGCCCGCGATGCGCTTGACCGCAAAGCGGCCGCCATCAACCGACGGATAGACATCGGTAATATGAAAAGTGCCGTGGGCACTCTCGACAGGCCGGGCGGTTTTGTTCACGGTGATGCCGCCATTGAATAGGCAAATGAAGTCCCGGCGCCGGGAAGGAGGCACGCCAGACCCATATAGAAAGCCGCTCGCCGGGCAATGGTTCCCGGTGGGAACGCCGGATAGGGTAGAGCGTTGAACATCAACTATCCCTTTCCCGTATCTGTACAATTTAGCAACGATCCCAATACCGTTGCGAGCAAGCAGCGTGCCGAATGGACCTTTACGCCAAAGCCCAGACCCTGGGAATCCAGACCGAGTATATCGATGGTAGCGGTCACCGCCGTGTGACAACCCCTGAGGCGCTGACGGCGATCCTCGCGGCGCTGCCGCCCCAGGCGCCGCGTCGGATGATCGCCGATCCCGTGGTCGTCAGAGGCGGCCATGGCGGACAGACGCAGCTCGCCGAGGCGGCCCGGCTTCCGGTGCAATGGAAGCTCACCAACGGCACGACAGTGCTCGCGCAAGGCGAGGCGCATGAGCGGAGTGTGACGTGGCCGTCGGGCCTGCCCGAGGGCGTGCACCGGTTGCAGCTGAAGGACGCCTCGGGCAGCGAGGAGCTGCCGTTTCTGGTGGCGCCGGACGGCGCATTCGGCGGCGCGTTCGACCGCTGCTGGGTGATCGCGGTCCAGCTCTATGGCGTGCGGTCCGCGCGCAACTGGGGCATCGGCGACTTCACCGATCTGCAGGGCCTGCTCGAATTCGCCCATCGGCTCGGCGCCGACGGCATCGGGCTCAATCCGCTGCATGCGCTGTTCGACGATCGACCTGGCGATTGCAGCCCATACTCGCCGAACAGCCGGCTGTTCCTCAACGCGCTCTATATCGACGTCGCGAAGATTCCCGAATTCCGCGCCGATGCCGAGACGCAAGCCGCGCTGGCGCAACTCCGCAACCGTGACATGGTCGACTATGTCGGTGCCGCGGCGCTGAAATGGCCCGCGCTTCGCGCGGCCTTCGCGGCCTTCAAGGCCAATCCCGGCCTCGGCCGCTGGCAGGATTTCGAGGCCTATCGCAAGGAGCAGGGCGTGCTGCTGTCGCGCTTCGCCTGTTTCGAGGTCATGCGGCACAAATTCAGCACGCCGTGGTGGGAATGGCCGGACGAGTGGCGGCAGCCCGACGATACGGCGTGCGCGAAATTGCGCCGGGCGCGCGACACCGCCACTGAGGTCGAATTCGTCGAATTCGTGCAATGGACGGCGGACCGGCAGCTCGGCGCCTGCCAGGCGCTCGCGCACAAGCTCGGCATGCGGGTCGGACTCTATCTCGACGTCGCCGTTGGCGTGCAGTCGGATGGCTTCGACGCCTGGAATGAGCAGGTCGCGATCTCGCGTCATCTCGGCGTCGGCGCGCCGCCTGACCCGCTCAACACCGCGGGTCAGGACTGGGGGCTTGCCGGCTTCAATGCCGCGGGCCTCGAGCAGCGCTCGTTCGAGCCGTTCAGGCAGATGCTGCGCGCCTCGATGCACCACGCCGGCGCGATCAGGCTCGACCACGCCTTCGGGCTGAAGCGGCTCTATCTTGTGCCGCGCGGCTTCGGCCCGGCTAATGGCGCCTACGTGCTGATGCCGTTCGAGGCGCTGCTGGCGGCGACCGCGCAGGAGAGCGTCGCGAGCCGCTGCGTCGTGATCGGCGAGGACCTCGGCACCGTGCCCCCGGGGTTCCGCGAGCAGATGAACGGCTGGGGCATCTGGTCCTATCTCGTGATGATGTTCGAGACCGACGACCAGGGCGCCTTCCGCAACGTCGACTACTATCTGCCGAATGCGCTGGTGACGTTCAACACCCACGACCTCTCGACCTATGCCGGCTGGCGCTCGTTCAGCGACCTCAAGACCAAGCGCGCGCTCGGGATCGATCCCGGCGAGACCGACCAGGGGCGTTGGGATGCGCTCGGCCATCTCGACGACGTGCTGCGCCGTCACGACATCCACCACAATGATTTCTATTCGGTGGTGAACTTCATGGCACGGACGCGGTCGCGGATGATGGCGGTTTCGATGGAGGATTTGCTCGGCATCGTCGAACAGCCGAACATCCCCGGCACCGTCTATGAGCATCCGAACTGGAAACGGCGGCTGCCGGTCTCGATCGAGCATCTCGCGTCGGCGATCGATATCGACGCGCTCAAGCGTGCAACCCGCGAGCGGTCGCACGCCTGACAACGCGGAGCACGGCGCGTGGCCTCTCGTATCGAAGACTATGGACTGATTGGTGATTGCGAGACCGCAGCGTTGGTCGGCCGTGACGGCTCGATCGACTGGCTGTGCTGGCCGGCATTCGATTCCGACGCCTGCTTTGCGGCGCTGCTCGGCACGTCGCGGAATGGCCGCTGGCTGCTGGCGCCGGCCGGGGAGGTCCGACAGACCTCCCGCCGCTATTGGGACGATACGCTGATCCTCGAGACGCGGTTCGAGACCGAGGATGGAGTGGTCGCGCTGATCGACTTCATGCCGCCGCGCGGCAATGCCTCCGACGTGGTCCGCCTGGTTCGCGGCATCAGCGGCCGCGTCAAGATGCACATGGAGCTGGTGATCCGCTTCGGCTTCGGGGTCGATGTCCCCTGGGTGAAGAAGAACCCGGACGGCGACGGACTGTTGGCGATCAGCGGGCAGGACATGACCGTGCTGCGCACGCCGGTTAAGACATCGGGCAAGGACCTGACCACGATCGCCGATTTCGAGATCGGCGAGGGCGACACCGTGCCGTTCGTCCTGACATATGGTGCGTCGTATCAGCCGGTGCCGGGGTCGATCGCCCCCGAGGCAGCGCTGAAGGATACCGAGGCATACTGGAAGGAATGGTGCAGCCGTTCGACCTATGACGGCAGCTATCAGCGCAGCCTCGTGATGCGCTCGCTGATCACGCTGAAGGCGCTGACCTTCAGGCCCACCGGCGGCATCGTTGCCGCACCGACCACGTCATTGCCGGAAAAACTCGGCGGCGCGCGCAACTGGGACTACCGGTTCTGCTGGCTGCGCGACGCCACCTTCACGCTGCTGGCGCTGATGAATTCGGGCTATACCGAGGAGGCGGCGGCTTGGCACAACTGGCTGCTGCGGGCCGCGGCCGGTGCTCCTGCCGACATGCAGATCATGTACGGCATCCTGGGGCAGCGGCGCCTCTTGGAATGGGAAGCCGGATGGCTGCCCGGTTATGAAGGCGCGCAGCCGGTCCGCGTCGGCAATGCCGCACATGCGCAGCTGCAGCTCGACGTCTACGGCGAGTTGATCGACGCCTTCCACCAGTCCCGCATGGCCAAGCTGAAACTCGATGATAAGAGCTGGTCGCTCGAATGCACCGTCGTCAGTCATCTCGCCGATGTCTGGGACCAGCCGGATCACGGCATCTGGGAGCGTCGCGGCACTCCCAGACATTACGTGTTCTCCAAGGTGATGTGCTGGGTCGCCTTCGACCGCGCCATCAAGAGCGCGGAGCGGTTCGGCTTCAAGGGGCCGCTGGTCAAATGGCGGGTGCTGCGCGAGGCGATTCATCGCGACGTCTGCCGGCGCGGCTTCGATCCTGGTCTCAACAGCTTCGTCGAGAGCTATGACTCAAAGCTGCTCGACGCCAGCCTGCTGCTGCTGCCGTCGGTCGGTTTCCTGCCGCCGTCCGATCCGCGCATCCGCGGCACGATCGCGGCGGTCGAGCGGCACATGATGCGCGACGGGTTCGTGCTGCGGCACGATCCGCGCGAGGTGTCCGACGAAATCCAGCCGATCGAGGGCGCATTCCTGGCCTGCAGCCTGTGGCTTGCCGACGCCCATGTGCTGGCGGGAGATCTCGACAAGGCGCAAACCATGTTCGAACGCGTGGTGGCGGTCGCCAACGATCTCGGGCTGCTGGCAGAAGAGTACGACTCCGGCGCCGGCCGGCAGACCGGCAACTTTCCGCAGGCGCTGACCCACATCGCGCTGATCAACACGGCGCACAATCTCAGCGCCGCCAGAGCCGACGCCCAGAAACCCGCGGTGCAGCGGTCGACTTGATCGTGGTTTTTGCTTTGCGCACGATCTTCTTAGAAAGCCGCCCTAACGGCCCATCGTCAGCACCGTGTCCATCGCGCGCGCGAAACCGTCGTGCTCGTTGGTTTCGGTGACATGCGTGGCGCGCGCCTTCACGTCGTCGCTGGCATTGCCCATCGCGAACGAGACGCCGCTTCTCGCAAACATCGGCAGATCGTTCTGCATGTCGCCGATCGTGGCGACATTCTCCAGCGCCACGCCGAGGCGCCTCGCGATACCCTCGACGAAGGTGCCCTTGTCGTGGCCGGGCGGGGTGACGTCGAGATAGTAGGTCTGCGAGCGGACCGCGGTCGCATCATGGCCGACCATCTGTTGCATCTCCGCCTCGCAGCGCTGCAGCAGAGGCGCATCCGAGCTCGCGCCGACGATCTTGCAGGCCTGGTCGAGATAGGGCGTGAAATCGCTGACGATAGTCGGATCATGCTTGATCGCGCGCTTTTCGTGCGCGTTGTACTCGCCGTCAGGATTTCGCGTCAGCCAGCGGTCGTTGGTGAACAGCCAGATGTCGACACCGCGCTCGCAGAGCAGGTCGACGCTGCGCCTGGCGACGGCAGGGGGAATCACATGCTGCTCGATCGGCTGCAATTGCGGATCGACGATCGACGAGCCGTTGAAGGCACCGATCGGCAGCGTGACCGCGAGCGGCGCGACCAGGAAACCCATTCCGATCGTCGGCCGGCTCGAGACGATGGTGAAGCCGATGCCGGCCTCATGCAGCCTGCGCACCGCGGTCAGGGCGCCGTCAGTCAGGGTCTTGTCCTTGGTGAGCAGCGTGCCGTCGACATCGGATACGACAAGGGCGATGCGGGTCATGAGCGGTCCAGTTTCAGTTGACTGACAATGTCTTCGACGATGGTGTCGACCGAACGGTCGATCGCAACCGTGATCGGGCGTTCGTCAGGCGTCGGCGGCTCCAGCGTCTTGAACTGGCTGGCGAGCAGGCCCGGCGGCATGAAATGGTCCTTGCGCGCGGCCAGCCGCGTGGCGATCAGCTCCTCTGTGCCGTCGAGGAAGACGATGCGGATGTCGTCGCGGCCGTGCACCAGGATGTCGCGATAAGAGCGCTTCAGCG